>NZ_QPJC01000005.1 GCF_003337235.1 Halopolyspora algeriensis | reverse complement strand
AGGACACCGCCGACCCCCACCTCTTCGAGAGAGTGTGTGCCCCCAACCCCCACCCGGGGATTGGGGGCACACCCATCACCACCCCCACCACCACGACAATTGGTTCGAAATCCGGTTGCGGTTGTACCGACCACCGCGAGAATGTCGGTGGATGGACGTCCGATACCACGATTCTTTCGAATCGTTTTGGCGGCAGGCCGGGCCGCTGTATGAAGCCGATCCCGTTCGGCACACTCTTCCGCTCACAATCATGGCGGCCCGCGACACATATGCCTCCGGGCCGGAACCCGTGCTGGTGACATTCCACGACGATCGCGGCCATGCGCATGGTGCTTACCTGCGCACACCGCCGTTTCCGGCCCTGGCAAGCGGACTGCCCGCCCAACTCGCCCCGCCGGCGGTGGACGCCCTGCGCGAAATCGGTGAGGACCCTCCTCGCGTGCACGGTCCGGAACCGGAGGCGCACGCGCTGGCGGACGCCTGGTGCCGCTCCACGGGCAAAGTGAAGAAGACAGCCGTGGAACAACGGCTGTACGAACTCGACGAGCTGGTCCCTCCCGAGAATGTGCCGGGGCGAACACGGACGTTCGCCGATGCCGACGTGAACTGGCTTGCGTCGTGGCGCAGCGCCTTCGGACAAGAAGCGATGGATCACGCGGTCGAGTCGGACCCGTCGGAGGAAGCTCTCCGGAGCTTCATCGAAGGCGGGCGGTGGCCCGTGCTGTGGTCGGTCGACGATGTGCCCGTGGCGATGGCGTTCACCAGCACACCCGTGCACGGAATGTCCCGGATCGGGCACGTCTACACGCAGCCGGAGCACCGCAATCGCGGCTACGGATCGGCAGTGACCGCCGCGGCCTGCGATGTGGCGCGTGCTGCCGGAGCACAGCGCGTCGTGTTGTTCACCGACCTCGCCAATCCCGTGTCGAATGCGATCTATCAGCGCATCGGGTTCCGGCCGGTGATGGACGTCGCCGAACTCGCACTGGACGGTGCGTGAACTCGGCCACCGGTGATCCGTACCCTGACGAGCATGGGTGGTGTGCGGATCCTCGTGATACAGCCCTCCGAGCTGGACCCTCCCCAGCTGTTGGGAGAGTGGCTGACTGCAGCCGGTGCGGAGCTGGACATCGTCCTGCCCACGGAGCAGGGCATACCGGACTCTCTCGAGCCGTACTCGGCTCTGGTGGTCCTGGGCGGCGGGATGGGGGCGCTCGATGATACCGAGTATCCCTGGCTGAGTGAGGTCAGAGCGCTGCTGAGTCGGGCAGTCGGCAGTCGGAGGCCGGTGCTCGCGGTGTGCCTGGGAGCGCAGTTGCTCGCCGTGGCGACAGGCGGTCAGGTGCGGCCGGGGCGCAACGGTGCCGAGGCGGGAACCCTGCTCGTGGCCAAGCGCGATACCGCTGCCGAGGATGTGCTGCTCGGTCCACTACCGCTGACTCCGGACGTGCTGCAGTTCCACCGCGACGAGGTGACCACCCTGCCACCGTCGGCGCAACTGCTCGCCTCGTCGCCGAAGTGCGAGAATCAAGCCTTCCGGGTCGGTGACTGCGCCTACGGTCTGCAGTTCCACATCGAGACGACGACGGAGACGGCACTGGAGTGGGCGCGGGAAACGCCCGATATTGCCGAAACCGCCCGTGCGGGGCAGTTCACCCGTGAGCATCTCGACGCCTTCCACGCGGACCTCGCAGAAACGTGGCAGCCGATGGCGGAGCGTTTCGTGGAGCTGGCCGCGCAGTCACCCGAGGAGCGCCCGGGGAGCCGCTCCCTGCCTATCGTGTGAGCACGGTCGCAGGACACAGCGACGGGGAAGGTCCGGTACGGCCGCCCTTCGGGGATTACGGTTTCACCATGACCCAGAGCGGCTCCCAGCGTTCGGGATCGGTGCTGTCCGCGGCCCGGTACGGCTTCAGCGATACGCAACGCGCGGAGCGGCAACTGCGGAATCTGGGCTGGTGGTCGACGTCCGCCGGTCCCCTGCCGGGCTCGGAAGCGGTCGTCTCGGCGCTGTCGCGAACTCCGGATCCCGATCTTGCACTGCATTCGCTCGAGAGGCTGTGCGAAGCCCTGGGAACGGCGTGGCCGGAACTGGCCGCGAAACTGGCCACCGACACAGCGCTGCGCGGGCGCCTGTTCGCGACCCTGGGTATTTCCAGCGCGTTCGCCGACCATCTCGCAGCGCATCCGAATGACTGGCGGCGGTTGCGCACCGAGTGCCACGGGAGCATGCGCGATGTCGACGAGTACACCGCGATACTGCTGGAAGCGGTCGGTGCTCGCGGCGGTGGGGTGCCGGGCACCCCCGGTGGTCCGATCGCCTCGGTGCAGGGCACCGCGGCCACGAGCGCCCTGCGTGCCGCTTACCGCGGCCTGCTGCTGGAGATAGCCTCGGCCGACCTCGCCACGGTCGTCGAACCCGCTCTTCCGCCCACCACCTACGAGCAGGTGGTGGGCGCACTGTCCGACCTTGCCGTCGCGGCACTGCGTGCAGCCCTGTCCGTGGCGGCGGCCGAACGGTGCGACCACGAGTCTGCTGCCGCCCGATGGGCGGTAATCGCCATGGGCAAGTGCGGTGGCCGGGAGCTCAACTACGTCAGCGATGTGGATGTCGTCTTCGTCGCCGAAGCCGAGGAAGACATCGCCCCGGCGACCCGACTGGCCGGCAGCATGATGCGTGTGGCCGGGGCGGCGTTCTTCGATGTCGACGCGGCCCTGCGCCCGGAAGGCAAGGCGGGCGCTCTGGTCCGGAGCATGGACGGGCATCTCAACTACTACCGCCGGTGGGCACACACCTGGGAATTCCAGGCGCTGCTCAAGGCTCGCCCGGTAGCCGGCGACGGGGATCTCGGCGCGCGATATCTGGAGGCGGTGCAGCCGCTGGTGTGGACCGCGGCGGAGCGGGAGAACTTCGTCCCCGAGGTGCGTTCGATGCGACGGCGGGTCGAGGAGCACATACCGTCGGAACACACCGACCGGGAACTCAAACTCGGGCGTGGCGGACTGCGGGACGTGGAGTTCGCCGTGCAGCTGTTGCAGATGGTGCACGGGCGCAGTGACGAATCGGTGCGCACCTCGACGACCCTGGATGCGTTGAGAGCGCTGGGGGAGCACGGTTACGTCGCGCGGGCCGATGCCGCCGATCTGGGGGACTCCTACCGCTTCCTGCGCATCCTCGAGCACCGCCTGCAGCTGCGCCGTCTGCGGCGCACGCATCTGCTTCCGGCCGCGGACGACACCGCCGCCCTGCACGGTCTCGCCCGGTCCACGGGGCTGCGGTCGAGCGGACGCAAGGACGCGGGAGACGTTCTGCTCGCCGAGTTCCGCAGGCACAGCAACCGGGTCCGGCGGTTGCACGAGAAGCTGTTCTACCGTCCGCTGCTGGAGTCCGTGGCGAAGGTGCCCACGGCGGCACTGCGGTTGACCACCGACGCCGCGATCGACCGGTTGAGCGCTCTCGGGTACACCTCCCCGCAAGGGGCGCTGCGGCACATCGAAGCGCTCACTGCCGGTGTTTCCCGCCGGGCGAGCATCCAGGGCACGTTGTTGCCGGTGTTGCTGGACCTGCTCGCCCGGACGCCGGATCCGGATGGCGGTCTGCTGGCCTACCGGAAAGTCTCGGAAGCGTTGGCCGAGACACCGTGGTACCTGCGGCTGCTGCGCGACGAGGGCGTGGTGGTCGAGCGGCTGGCGATGCTGCTCGGAACGTCCAAGCTGGTTCCCGATCTGCTTGTGCGCGCGCCCGAGATGCTGCGGTTGCTGTCCGATGGGGCCGCTCTGGTGGACCGGGACCCGCAGGAGGTGGCGGGTTCGCTGCGCAGTGCGGTATCGCGGCACGGCGACCCGGAGCGGGCGGTGACGGCGGCACGCTCGCTGCGGCGGCACGAGATGCTCCGGATCGCCTGTGCCGACCTGCTCGGGTTGCTGGATCCCGAAGCGGTGTTCCGGGCGCTGTCGAGTGTCTGGGTGGCCGTTCTCGAAGCCGCCCTCGATGCTTCCGTGCACGACGTGACTCGGCGCCCGGAGTGGTCCGGTGACGGCGTGCCCGCTGCTCGGATCGCCGTGATCGGCATGGGCAGGCTGGGCGGTGCCGAACTCGGCTACGGGTCCGATGCGGACGTGATGTTCGTCTGTGAACCGGCCGGGCATGCCCGGGACGAGTCCACGGCGGTGCGGTTCGCGACCGCCGTCGTGGAGCAGGTACGCAGGTTGCTGGGCAAGCCGAGCCTGGATCCGCCGCTGGAGGTCGATATCGACCTGCGCCCGGAGGGACGCAGCGGCGCCCCGGTGCGCACACTGGACTCCTATCTCAGCTACTACCGGCGTTGGGCCCAGGTATGGGAGGCCCAGGCGCTGCTGCGTGCTCGCCCGGTGGCCGGGGACCGAGAACTGGGCGAGCGGTTCTGCCGGGAGATAGCTCCGATCCGCTATCCGCAGGGTGGTCTCGATGATGCGAGAACGCGCGAAATCCGCCGGATGAAGGCTCGTGTCGATGCGGAACGGCTGCCGCGGGGAGCGGATCCGAACACCCACACCAAGCTGGGGCGCGGCGGACTCGCCGATGTGGAGTGGACACTGCAGCTGTTGCAGTTGCGCCATGCCGGCGACTTCCCGGAATTGCGCACGACGTCGACTGTGGAGGGACTGCGTGCGGCGGTGCAGGCCGGTGTGCTGGCCGCGGAGGATGCCGACGAGTTGGTGTCCGCGTGGATGTCGGCGATGCGGGCCCGGAACGCGGTGATGCTGGTACGCGGCAAATCCGGAGACCAGTTGCCCAAGCAGGCCAGGGAATTGACCGCCATGGCAGCGGCCCTGGGCTATCCGGCCGGGACCGACACGGGTGAGGTGCTCGACGACTACCTGCGTGTCACCCGGCGTGCCAGAGCGGTGGTCGAGCGAATGTTCTACGGGGAATCCATTCGGACGTCGGGCGCCTGACCCGCGAGAGGTGCTCCAGCAGGCAACACACCCTCGGTTGTGGGAGCTTGTTCGTATGAAGGCTGTTGCGTTGACCGAGTTCGGCGAGCCCGAGGTGCTGTCCGGACAGGAGTTGGAGGATCCGCTGGTGGGGCCGGACGTGGTCCTCGTCGAGGTCCGGGCGGCCGGGGTGAACCCGGTGGATGCCATGATTCGCCGTGGCTACCTGCAGAGCGCGTACCCGCACCACATGCCGCTGATCCCCGGCTGGGACGTTGCCGGTGTGGTGCGCGCGGCGGGCCCGGCGGTGACCGGATACCAATCCGGTGACGAGGTGATCGGCTATGTCCGCAAGGACCACGTTCAGAACGGGACGTACGCCGAGCTGGTCGCAGCGCCCGAGCGCACGCTGGCACACAAGCCCCGATCCCTGGATTTCCCCCAGGGGGCCGGGTTGCCGCTGGTCGGGCTGACCGCGGTACAGACACTGCACGCCGCTCGGACCGGGCAGGGTGATGTGGTGCTCGTGCACGCGGCTTCCGGCGGGGTCGGCCATATCGCGGTGCAGGTCGCTTTCGCGATGGGCGCGGCGCGCGTGATCGGCACGGCTTCCGAACGCAATCACGATTTCCTGCGTGAGCTCGGGGCGGAGCCGATGACCTACGGCGAGCGCCTTCCCGAGCGGCTCGCGGAAATCGTCGGTGGTGACGGCAAGGTGGATGTGGCGCTGGACTTCGTCGGCGGTCAGGCGCTGCGGGATTCCCCGTCGGTGGTGCGGCGACCCGAACGGCACGTTTCGGTTCTGGAGCCCGACACGGTCCTGTCGCAGGGGGGACGGTACGTCTTCGTGCGCCCGAACACGCAGCACTTGACGTGGTTGGGCGAACTCGCCGACAACGGGCAACTTCGCGTCGAGGTCCAGCAAACCTTCCCGCTGGAACGGGCCGCCGAGGCTCACGGAGTGCTCGAGGACGGTCACGTGCGGGGCAAATTGGTGCTGACCGCCGACTGATCGACACCGGTCCGCTCACGTGATAGGCCTGACTCGATTTCCTCCGAGCGAGCGACAAGGACGGGGACGGCCGGATGACGAGCACGGTGCGGGAGAGCCTGCTGATCGCGACCACTCCGCGACGGGCCTACGAAGCGGTCGGCGACGTGACGCGGATGGGGCGGTGGAGCCCGGAAGCGACAGGAGCCGAGCTGCGAACAGCGGGACCGATCGGCGTCGGCAGCCGCTTCCGGGGAACGAACCGGCGGGGACGCATGACGTGGACCACGGAATGCACGGTCGTGACGGCTGATCCCGGCCGGGAGTTCGCCTTCGAGGTTCGCGTCCTGGGCGGGCCGGTCGCGCGGTGGGGTTACGAGTTCACCGAAGAGCAGCAGGGCACCCGAGTGACCGAGACCTGGACGGATCGCCGTCGTGGCGCGCACGGTTTCCTGATCGGGGCGGTCGCCTTCCTGATCAGCCTTGCCGCGGATCCGAGGTCCGGCGGTATCCGGGACCGCAGTGCGCACAACCGGGAGATGATGCGGACCACGCTGCGAAGCCTGAAGCAGCATCTGGAGAGCTTCGCGCCCTCGCGGTGACCGGGTGGGCACAGCTGCCCACCTGCGGTGGTAGCCATGTGCTCGGGTGTGGTGCGATCATGCACTGGTTCGGCCACGTGGTTGGACACCGGGAGTGCACGATGTCCGAAGACTTCGAACTGCTCGTCAACCGACAGGCACTGCACGGTCAGAGTCCGCTGTGGATGCATGCGCTCAATGCGGTGCGCTGGGTGGATGTGCTTCGCCGTGAGGTGCACACGTACCACCGCAATTCCGGCAACGACGAGGTGAGCGTTCTTCCCGCAGCGGTGGCCTCACTGGCCGCGAGCCGCAGTGGACAGGTGATCGTGGCAGCCGGCCACGGTTTCGCCCGGCTGTCCCGGTCCCGCAACGGCTTGCAGGCTGTCGCCGAAGTGCCCCGTGGTGACCGGATGAGCGAGGGAGCTTGTGATCCCGCGGGGCGTTTCCTCGCCGGGACCGTCACCCACGACCACGGCGACTCCCGCAACGCGGTGTACGTGCTGGACTCCGATCGGGCCCGGTTGCTGGTGGACGGCCTGACCGAGCCGGGCGGGATGGGCTGGAGTCCCGACGGCGGGACGATGTACCTCGTCGATTCCGAGCCGCGCGTGATCCGGACGTATGCCTACGATGCCGGGCGTGGGCAGGTCGGTGCGGGACGCCGCTGGGTGGTCTGTTCCGAGCCGGAGGGCATTCCGCGCGGCATCGCGGTGGATCGCGAAGGATGCGTCTGGGTCGCCCTGGAAGGTACCGGCAGGATTCACCGCTACCGACCGAACGGCGATCTGGAAACCGTGCTGTGGGCTCCCACCACGCGGATCACCGGGCTGGCCTTCGGTGGCCGCAGACTCGACGAGATGTACGTGACCTCGGCCTGCGCCGGTTTCGGCGAGCGCGCTCTGCGCGCCGACCCGTACGCGGGGGCGTTGCTGCGGTTCCGGCCCGGCGCTGTCGGGTTGCCGGATACTCCCTGGGACGGTCGGTGAAGGGGTGAGGCGGCCGTGGCCGGGCATGCGGGCCGTGGTCGGCGGCGTTGCATCCCGGTGACCACGGCCCCGCGGTGCGACCCCGTATGGATCACACGTCGAAGTAGAGGGCGAACTCGTGCGGGTGCGGCCGGAGACGGATGGGTTCGATCTCGTCCTCCCGCTTGAGGCTGATCCAGTTCTCGATGAGGTCCTCGGTGAACACGCCGCCTTCGAGCAGGTACTCGTGATCGGCCTCCAGGTTGTCGATGACCTTCGACAGGTCATCGGGCACCTGCGGGACGTTCTTGGCTTCCTCGGGCGGCAGCTCGTAGAGGTCCTTGTCGATCGGCTCGGCCGGCTCGATCTTGTTCTTGATGCCGTCCATGCCCGCCATGAGCATCGCGGCGAAACCCAGGTACGGGTTGCCGGACGGGTCCGGGCACCGGAACTCCACCCGCTTGGCCTTCGGGTTCGTGCCGGTGATCGGGATCCGCATGCACGCCGAACGGTTGCGCTGGGAGTACACCAGGTTCACCGGAGCTTCGTAGCCGGGAACCAGCCGGTGGTAGGAGTTGACGGTGGGATTGGTGAACGCCAGCAGGCTCGGCGCGTGGTGCAGGATGCCGCCGATGTAGTGGCGTGCGGTCTCCGACAGGCCGGCGTAGCCCGATTCATCGTGGAACAGCGGACTGCCGTCCTGCCACAGCGACATGTGGCAGTGCATCCCGGAGCCGTTGTCGCCGAACAGCGGCTTGGGCATGAACGTCACGGTCTTGCCGTGGCGCCAGGCCGTGTTCTTGATGATGTACTTGAACAGTTGCAGGTCGTCGGCGGCGTGCAACATCGTGTTGAACTTGTAGTTGATCTCGGCCTGGCCACCGGTGCCGACCTCGTGGTGGGCGCGTTCCAGGGTGAACCCGGCATTGATCAGTTCGGTCGACATCTCGTCACGCAGGTCGGCGTGCTGGTCGTAGGGCGCGACCGGAAAGTAGCCGCCCTTCATCCGGGTCTTGTAGCCCTGGTTGCCGCCGTTTTCCTCACGCCCGGTGTTCCACCAGCCCTCGTTGGAGTCGACCTCGTGGAAGGACGAGTTGGCGCTCTCGGAGAAGCGCACCGAGTCGAAGGTGTAGAACTCGGCCTCGGCGCCGAAGAACGCGGTGTCGGCGATGCCGGACTCGGCCAGGTACTGCTCGGCCTTGCGTGCGATGTTGCGCGGATCCCGGCTGTAGGGCTCCAGCGTGAACGGGTCGTGCACGAAGAAGTTGAGGATCAGCGTCTTCTCGATGCGGAACGGGTCGATCCTGGCGGTGTAGGGGTCGGGCAGCAGCAGCATGTCCGACTCGTGGATCGACTGGAAACCGCGGACCGACGAACCGTCGAAGCCCAGTCCCTCGGTGAAGGTGTCGTGGTCGAACGCCGACGCGGGCACGGTGAAGTGCTGCATGACCCCCGGCAGGTCGCAGAACCGGACATCGACGAACTTCACGCCCTCGTCGGAGATGAAACGCAGGACCTCGTCTGGATTCTTGAACACCCTCGGTGGCTCCTTCGTACTGGTGGCGGCTCACCGGCGACTGTCGGGCCGCCGACTCGGTACCCACGCTAAGGCGGTGGTGTTGCCCGGTCGTCACTCACATGTTTCGTCGGCGTTAACGAAGGAACGACCGGTGGTCGGTGTTGCCGGCGAGTGCGAACGCGCCACGCCGTATCCTCGAGAGCGTGGGCAGAGCAACGGGTTCGTGGCTGTCCGGCCCGAGGGCCGCGCACGGTCATCAGGATGACACCGATCGGCAACGTTGGCGAGGCGAGCGGCTGGGCCTGGCGGAAAGCGGGCCGGGATCCGCCGCCCCCACCGGCAGGCGGGCGCTGGGTTTCTTCCTCGATGTGGGGATGGCTGCGCTCGTGGCGAGCCTGTTCACCGCCCCCGAACCACCGGGCAACTGGAGCCTGCTGGCCTGGGTCCTCATCACCGTCGTACCGGTGAGCTTCTTCGGCTTCACTCCCGGCATGGCAGTGGCCGGGATCTGGGTCGCCCGGCTGGACGGGGCCACGGTGGTCGGTGTGCCACGCGCCCTGCTGCGCTGCTTGCTGACGTTGCTGCTGGTTCCGGCCGTGCTGTGGAATCTGGACGGCCGCTCCTGGCACGACCGGCTGACCGGTACGGTCGTGCTGCGGCGATGAGTGCCCACGGGGACCGTTTCACCGGTCCCCGTCGTCGAGTGGGCCTCGTCGGGTGAGCGTTGCCTCAGCGGCGCCGGGTGGCCCGTTGCATGTTGCGCATCTTCGCGCCCTGCGGCGCCGGGCCCTTGGGCATCGAGCCGCCCCGTTCGGTCAGCGCGGCCAACCGCTTTTCCAGGGAATCGGCCTGCCCCGCGTTGATGTTGCGGGGTAGCTTCGTGATCCGTGCCTGCAGCTTGCGGATAGGCACCTGACCCTCCTCGTTACCCACGATGAACTCGTAGATCGGAGTGTCCCCCACCACTCGGGAGATGCGCTTCTTCTCCTGCGACATCAGGCCCCGGACCCGGTGCGGCGCCCCTTCGCCGACGAGCACGATACCGGGGCGGCCGATCACTCGATGGATCACGTCGAGTTGGCCGGTACCGGCCACTGCCTGGGACAGGTGCCACTTGCCCCGGAGGTTCTCCAGCGCCCAACCGCCCGCTCCGGGCTGCCCCTCGGCCTTGCGGTAGACATTGGCCTGTACTCGCCTGCCGAAGACGACGACCGCCCCGAGGATGCCGAGCGCGACGCCCATGGGCAGGAAGTACCACTGCAGGCCCCAGATCAGCCCAAGCAGGAACGCCACCAGCGCGACGCCGACGAACACCGCCAGCATCAGCGGAAGCAGCCACCGATCCTCCCGGCGCTGCATCTTGAACGCCTCGAAGAGTTGCTTGAGGCGTGCGCGGAACGCCTGCCGCTTCTGCTTGGCCGCCTCTTTTTTGGCGGCCTTGTCCTGCTTGGCCATGCCCTCCAGGATACGGCGAGCCCTCGCCCCGGCGTCGAGACGGTCACGGACAGGTCATCGGTGCCGTATCGCAAAGGAGCGCACTCTCGCGGTCGCACCCGGTCCGACCTCGGTCCGAGTCATAACCTGGATGCGAACCGGCGGCCTGAGAGGAGCAACGTGTGTGCCTGGCAGCGCGCTTGCGGCAGCGGATCGCCCTCGAAGCGGTGGACCCGGACCGGATCCCGTTGGGGCCCCGCTCCGCCCGTGATCTTCGGGCGGAAAGAACTTCGGAACCGGCCGAGCCGCACGACCCGGCCGCGAACCGGTCCTACGGCTTTCCGGTCGGATTGTGGCGGGCACTGGCGCGATACCGGCCGCCGGGTACGGGCCACCCGAGAGCCTGGCGCAGCCCCCTGCGCGGGCCTTGGCTGACTTCGGTGTTCGGGCTGATCCTGCTGGTCACGCTTCCCGTGGTCACCCTCACCGGCCTGGTGTCCTACATCGCCTACGCACCGCAGTTCGGGCAGGCGATCCCGGCTGATGTCGGATGGCTGCGCCTGCCGCGGTTCACCTGGCCGACGAGCCCTTCCTGGTTGTATGCGCTGAACCAGTGCACGCACGTCATCCTGGGGCTCGTGCTGGTGCCGGTGGTGCTGGCCAAGCTGTGGTCGGTGATGCCGAAGCTGTTCGACTGGCCGCCGGCCCGGTCCCCGGCCCAGCTGCTGGAGCGCCTGTCGTTGCTGCTGCTGGTCGGCGGCGTCCTGTTCGAGATCGCCACGGGCGTGCTCAACATCCAGTACGACTACGTGTTCGGCTTCAGCTTCTACACCGCCCATTATTTCGGCGCGTGGGTGTTCATCGCGGGATTTCTGGCGCATGTCGCCGTCAAGCTGCCTCGCATGGTCACCGCACTGCGGTCGCGATCGCTGCGGAGGGAACTGCGCACACCTCGTTCCCGAACCCTCCCCGAGCCGCTCGATGCCGATGGCCTTGTCGCCGCACACCCGGCCGAGCCGACCCTCAGCCGCCGGGGCGCACTCGGCCTGGTGGGCAGTGGCTCGCTGCTTGTCGCCGTCATGACCGCCGGGCAGGGAACCGGAGGGGGCGCCAGGAAGTTCGCCTACCTGCTTCCTCGCGGCCGCTCCTACGGCGACGGGCCCAACGGCTTCCAGATCAACCGGACCGCCGAAGCCGCACTGATCGATACCCGTGACACCGGATCCTCCTGGCGGCTGTCCCTGGCCGGCGGGCTCGGGCGGATCACCCTCGATCGGACGGGTCTGTTGGCGATGCCGCAGCACACGGCCACACTGCCGATCTCCTGCGTGGAGGGGTGGCAGACCACCCAGACATGGACCGGTGTCCGGCTCCGCGACCTCGCCGCGCTCGCGGGTGTACCGGATCCCACCTCGGCCCACGTCCGCTCACTGGAAGCGGTCGGCGCCTTCGACCGGGCAACCTTGCAGGGCAACCAGGTACTCGCTCCCGACTCGCTGCTCGCGCTGCGGGTCAACGGGGCCGACCTGTCCCTCGACCACGGGTTTCCCGCCCGCGTCATCGTTCCGGCGCTGCCCGGTGTGCACAACACCAAGTGGGTGCGTTCGATCGAGTTCTCGGATGGGTGAGATGCGCCGTGCCGTAGCTCGTCGGAGCCGGTTCTACGGAGCGAACCCGGCTCATCCGCTCGTGCAGCTGGGCTGCTTTGCGCTGGCTGCGTACTCGGTGAGCCATCTCGCCGAGAACCCGAACCTGAGCCGGATGATCCTCTGGTTCGCCGTTGCCGTCATCGGCCACGATCTCGTGATGTTCCCCGGCTACGCCCTGGCCGACCGGATTCTCACGGCGAGCTCGGGTGCGCTCTCCCGCAGCCGGTTCCGGCTGCCGGTGTCCCCCGTGAACTACGTCCGGCTGCCGGTACTCGGATCGGGATTGCTGTTCGCGCTGTTCTTTCCCGGCATCATCGAGCAGGGATCGGTGTGGTACCGGGCGGCGACCGGACAGACGCAGGAGCCGTTCTCCGGCCGCTGGTTGTTCGTCACGGCGGTGATGTTCGCCGCGGCCGCCGTCGCGTACGTGTTGCGGCTGGGGCATGTGCTCGCCCGGCGCTCGATGCGGACCCGTGAAACGAGCCGGGGCCGCGGCACCGGTGGTGTCGCGGCCCCGGACGACGAGTGAATCAGCGGCCCAGCAGGCTGCTGGCTTCCTGGGCGGCGGGTTGCGCCTGGGCGAGGTGGGCGAGGTTGTCCGGCAGCGGCATCCCGCGGTGCTGGCTGGCCTTGGCGTACAGGCGCCCGGCACGGTAGCTGGAACGCACCAGCGGACCGGCCATGACCCCGGGGAAACCGATGGCCTCGGCGGCCTTGGTGTGCTCGACGAACTCCTCGGGCTTGACCCAGCGGTCCACCGGGTGGTGCCGGGGGCTGGGACGCAGGTACTGGGTGATCGTGATGATGTCGCAGCCGGCCTCGTGCAGATCGCGCAGCGCGGGCTCGACCTCCTCGGGAGTTTCCCCCATCCCGAGGATGAGGTTCGACTTCGTCACCAGTCCCGCTTCGCGCGCCAGGGTCAACACCTTCAGCGAGCGGTCGTAGCGGAACGCGGGCCGCATCGTTTTGAACATCCGCGGCACGGTCTCCACGTTGTGGGCCAGCACCTCCGGCCGGGAGGAGAACACCTCGGCGAGCTGGTCGGGCTCGGCGTTGAAGTCCGGGATCAGCAGCTCCACCCCGGTGCCCGGGTTGAGGTCGTGGATCTGGCGCACGGTCTCGGCGTACAGCCAGGCCCCGCCGTCGTCGAGGTCGTCGCGGGCCACGCCGGTGACCGTCGAGTAGCGCAGGCCCATGGCCTGGACCGACTCGGCGACCTTGCGTGGCTCGGTGGTGTCGAGCTCGGCGGGCTTGCCCGTGTCGATCTGGCAGAAGTCACAGCGACGAGTGCACTGGTCACCGCCGATGAGGAACGTCGCCTCGCGGTCCTCCCAGCACTCGAAGATGTTGGGACATCCCGCCTCTTCGCAGACGGTGTTGAGGCCCTCGCGCTTCACCAGGCTCTTGAGCTCCTGGTATTCCGGTCCCATTCGGGCACGGGTCTTGATCCAGGACGGTTTCTTCTCGATGGGCGTCTGACTGTTGCGTACTTCCAGACGCAACAGTTTCCGCCCCTCCGGCGCCACACTCACGGTCACAGGCTACGCCCTCCACTCGGGGGATCGGCAATGGCCGAGCTCACGTGGGATCGGGCACCGTATCCGTCAGCTCGGCGGTGATCTCCCACAGGCGAGCAGCGGTTGTCGCGTCGGTGGCCGCGGCGCTGAGGCGGGCGTGCCGGGGATGGCCGCGAGTCTCGGCGAGCCCGCTGGGACCGAAGTAGCTGCCGCCGCGGACTCCGGGGGCGGTCGCCGCGCACAGCTGCGGCAGCACCCCGAGCTCGACCGGCTGTGTGACCAACCCGGTGACCGCGCCGACCACCCGGTTCAGCACGGGAGGCAGGGAGCGCTGCCGGGCTGAGTTGGTGGTCAGCTCGGTGTTGCTCATACCCGGATGGGCAGCCACGCTCGTGAGGTCGAGCTGCGCGTGGCGGGCCCGGCGGTCCAGTTCGAGCGCGAACAGCGCGTTGGCGAGCTTGGATTGCGAATACGCCGCGACCGGGGTGTAGCGGCGGCGCCGGAAGTTCAGATCGCCGGTATCGAGGTGGCCGCCGTGGTGGGCGAGGCTGGACAGTGTGACCACGCGCGCTCCCGCGCGATTGCGCAGGGCGGGCATCAGCAGCCAGGTCAGCGCGGCGTGACCGAGATGGTTGGTGCCGATCTGCAGCTCGAAACCGTCACTGGTGCGGTGGAACGGAGTCGCCATGACACCGGCGTTGTTCATCAGCACGTCGAGGGCGTCACCGGTGCGTTCCCGTACCTCGGCGGCGGCCTTGCGGACGGAGGTGAGGTCGGTGAGGTCCAGTTCGATCACGCGCGGTTCGACGGTGCTGCGGGCGGCCACCAGAGACAGCGCTTGTCTGCCGCGTTCGACGTCGCGGCACGCGAGGAGCAGGTGAGCTCCCTTCGCGGCCAGGATCCGGGCACTGTGCAGCCCCAAACCGGAGTTCGCGCCGGTGATCAGCACTGTGCGGCCGGACTGGTCGGGAATATCGGCTTCGGTCCACGTGGGCATGTCCCATCTGTACCGGATGGGGGACGTCACCTCGCAGGCGTGGTGGAAGCGAGATTAGCCTCGAAAGCCGTGTACGAGGACTTCAAGCTCAGAGTGTTCACCGAACCCCAGCAGGGTGCCACCTACGACGATCTGCTGCGTGTGGCCACCACCGCCGAATCGGCCGGGTACGACGCCTTCTTCCGTTCCGATCACTACCTGAAGATGGGCCCGGTCTCGGGCGAACCGGGGCCCACCGACGCCTGGCTGACCCTGGCAGGGCTGGCACGGGAGACGACACGCCTGCGGCTGGGCACACTGATGAGTGCCGCGACCTTCCGGCTACCGGGTCCGCTGGCCATCTCCGCCGCCCAGGCCGACCAGATGTCCGGCGGCCGGATCGAGTTCGGGCTCGGTACCGGCTGGTATGCCGACGAGCACACCGCCTACGGCATCCCGTTTCCCTCGCTGCGGGAGCGGTTCGACCGCTACGCCGAGCAGCTCGAGATCGTCACCGGTTTGTGGGGCACTCCGAGCGGCGAGACCTTCGACTACGACGGCACCTACTATCGGTTGGCCGACTCGCCGGCCCTGCCGAAACCCGTACAGCGGCCGCGCCCGCCGGTGTTGATCGGTGGGGCGGGCAAGAAGAGGACTCCGGCGCTGGCCGCCAGGTTCGCCGACGAGTTCAACCTGCCCTTCGTCGACATGGCCACGGCCGCCGACCAGTTCGAGCGGGTCGAGCAGGCCTGCACGGCAATCGGCCGCGACCCTGCGGAGCTCGTGCGCTCGGCGGCGCTGGTGGTGTGCGTGGGCAAGGACGAGGCGCAGATCGCGCGTCGTGCCGAGGTGATCGGCCGCGACGTCGACGAGCTGCGTGCCAATGGCCTCACCGGAACCCCCGCCGAGGTCGTGGACACGATCGGGACATGGCGGCAACGCACCGGCATCACCCGCGCTTATCTGCAGCTTCTCGACGTCTCCGACCTCGATCAGCTCGAACTCATCGCCTCGGAGGTGACTCCGCAGCTCGACTGATCGCAGCTATCGCGTTGCGCTTGCTCGTCAGTGCAGCGTCGGGTCCAGGTCGAGAGTGACACCTGCCGCGGCAGGGGCCTCCTCACGAGTGATACTGCGTTCGGTGACCGGCAGGGTGCCCTCCAGCGCGTCGAGGACATCCTGCCGGACCAGCGGTAGTGCCTCGGTGACGGAGACGTCGCGGCCCAGCTCCCGCGACAGGGAGGTCACGCCCGCGTCCCGGATGCCGCAGGGCACGATCCGGTCGAACTCGGCCATGTCCGCGTTGCAGTTGAGTTCGAGCCCGTGCATCGTCACGCCACGCTGCACACGGATTCCGATCGCGGCGATCTTGCGTTCCGGTCCGCGATCGTCGGCGGGGAGCCACACTCCGCTGCGCCCCTCGACACGCCCGGTGTGGATGCCGAACCGGTCGCACACCCGGATCAGTGCCTGCTCCAGTCGGCGCACGTAGTCCACGACGTCGATCGGGTCGGCCAGCTGCAGGATCGGGTAGCCGACGAGCTGACCCGGTCCGTGCCAGGTGATCTTTCCGCCGCGGTCGACGTCGATCACCGGGGTGCCGTCCTGGGGACGGTCTTCGGGTTCGGTGCGCTTGCCCGCGGTGTAGACGGAAGGATGCTCCAGCAGGAGCAGGGTGTCCCGGCCGGAATTCTCGGTGCGCTCGACGGCCAGTTGCCGTTGCAGATCCCACGCGGACAGATACTCGATGGTGCCCAGCTCGCGTACCTCGACCGGCTCTGACGAGGTACGGCAGGAAATGTCGGCGCGACTCACCCGGCCGAGGATACTCGAGACCCGTCAGGCGGCGACAGCAGCCGCGAGAGCAGCATCGACGGAGGGGTGCTGGAAGGTGAATCCGTGCTGTTCCAGCACGGTGGGCAGGGCACGCTGGCCGGCCAGTGCGCCCTCGTCGGCGAATTCGCCCAGTACCGCCCGCAGGGCGAACGCCGGGACCATCCAGGGGGCGGGCCTGCCCAGCACCTCCCCGAGAGTTCCGGTGAATTCGGCATTGGTGACAGGGGCGGGTCCGGTGAGGTTGACCGGTCCCGAGATGTCGGGGTTTTCCACCGCGAAACGAATCGCGGCCACCTCGTCGTCCAGCGAGATCCAGGGCATGTACTGGCGCCCGTCGCCGAGCCGGCCGCCGAGCATGCAGGCGAAAAGCGGCTTGAGCGACCCGAGCAGGCCCCCGGACGGGGAGAGGACGAGACCACTGCGGATCCGGACGACGCGGACGCCTGTCGCCGGTTCGGTCGCCGCTTCCCATCGCCGGCAGAGATTGGCGAGAAATCCCGTACCGGCAGGCGTCGATTCGGTGACGATCCGATCGCCGCAGTCGCCGTAGTACCCCACGCCGGAACCGTTGACCAGGACGGGCACTCCTCGTTCGGCGACGGCCCGCGCCAGCACCGAGGTGGGCCGGGTTCGTGAGTACACCAGGTGGCGTTTGCGCTGAGGTGTCCAACGCTTGTCACCCAAGCCCGCGCCGCAGAGGTTCACCACGGCATCGGCACCGTCGAGGGCGCCCTCGTCGAAGGTGCCCGCATCGGGGTCCCAGATGCGCTCGTCCGGGGCCTTCGGACGGGTGCGCACCAGTCTGATCACCTCGTGCCGTGCCTGGCGCAGGGCGGGAACGAGACTGGTCCCGATCAAGCCCGACGAGCCGGCGATAACCACGCGCATGTTCCGATCATGGCGCAGTGATCGCCGCGACGCGAGTCTGACTTTCCGTGATCAATGGGGCACGGTTCGTGTTCGCGGGGCTGTTCGTGCTGCCGCAGGCACCGAGCAGGTGTTTCGAACGTGTGAACGTCCGAAACGGAAACGGGGCCGCCCACCGGTTGCGGGTGGACGGCCCCGTTGTGGGCGTCGTATGGGTTACAGCCCCAGGTCGGCTTCGAAGGAGCCTTCCTCGATCCGCTGCTTGAGGGTGTTGAGGAATCGGGCCGCGTCGGCGCCGTCGACCAGCCGGTGGTCGTAGGACAGCGCGAGGTAGACCATCGAGCGGATCGCGATGGTGTCCCCACCGGCCTCGTCGGAGACTACGACGGGGCGCTTGACGACGCTGCCGGTGCCGAGCATGCCCACCTGGGGCGGGTTCAGGATCGGCGTGTCGAACAGTGCGCCCCTGCTGCCGGTGTTGGTCAGCGTGAACGTTCCACCGCTGAGCTCGTCCGGCTTGACCTGGCTGTTGCGGGTGCGCTCGGCGACATCGGCGATCTTGCGCGCCAGCCCGCCGAGGTTGAGATCACCGGCATCGTGGATCACCGGGCTGAGCAGTCCCCGGTCGGTGTCCACGGCGATCGACAGGTGCTCGGCCCCGTGGTAGGTGATCTCCTTGGCTTGTTCGTCGACCGAGGCGTTGAGCTTCGGGTGCAGCTTCAGCGCCTCGACGGTGGCCTTGGCGAAGAAGGGCAGGAAGGACAGCTTGACGCCTTCGGAGGCCTCGAAGTTGTGCTTGGCGCGGTCCCGCAGCCGGGCGATCCTGGTGACGTCGGCCTCGATCACCGTGGTCAGTTGCGCTGCCGTCTGCAGCGATTCCACCATCCGCTGGGCCAGGACCTGGCGCAGCCGCGACATCTTCTGCGTGGTGCCGCGCAGTGCCTGGGCTTCGGCCGAGGGCTCCAACTGGGGGGCGGAAGCGGCCGGAGCGGCCGGGGCCGTCGACGGCGCGGCCGGGGCCGACGGCTCGGCCGGACGAGCCTGCTGCTTGGCGTTGACCGCCGCCTGGACGTCCTGCTTACGGATACGCCCGCCGACGCCGGTCCCCTGCAGGGTGTTCAGGTCGATGCCGTGCTCGTTGGCGAGCTTGCGCACCAGCGGCGTCACATACGGGCCGCCGCCGCTGGGGGCCTCGGAGGCCGGAGCCGGCTGTGGTTGCGGTTCCGGTTGAGCCGGAGCCGGCTGTGGCTCAGCCTGCTGGGCCGGCTGCTCCTGCTGGGCGGGCTGCTGCGGCTGGGCGGGCTGCTCCTGCTGGGTCGGCTGCTGGGGTGGGGGAGCCGGTTCGGGCTCCGGTTCGGGCTGAGGCTCGGGCTGAGGCTCGGGCTGCTGCGGGGCGGACGGAGCGGCGCCCTGCTCACCGATGACGGCGAGCTTGCCGCCGACCTCGACGGTGTCGTCCTCGCTCGCCGAGATCTCCAGCAGCGTGCCCGCTGCCGGGGAGGGGATCTCGGTGTCGACCTTGTCGGTGGAGACCTCCAGCAGGGGCTCGTCGACCTCGACGGTGTCTCCGACCTGCTTGAGCCACCGGGTGATCGTGCCCTCGCCGACGCTCTCACCGAGTGCCGGCATCTGCACATCCGTGCCCTGAGCCGGTCCGGACGACGCCGCTGCAGAGGGGGCGGCCTCGGGCTGCGGCTGTGCCGGGGCTTCCGGAGCTTGCTGAGCGGGGGCCGGTTCCTGCTGCTGGGGTTCGGCGGCGGGCTGCTCCTGCTGAGCCGGAGCGCCCCCGGAGCCGTCGTCGATCACGGCCAGCTCACCGCCGACCTCGACGGTGTCGTCCTCACTGGCGACGATGTTCTGCAGAACCCCCGCTGCCGGGGAGGGGATCTCGGTGTCGACCTTGTCGGTGGAGACCTCCAGCAGGGGCTCGTCGACCTCGACGGTGTCTCCGACTTGCTTGAGCCACCGGGTGATCGTGCCCTCGCTGACGCTCTCGCCGAGTGCCGGCATCTGGACGGAGAAGGCCATCTGTTGCTGACTCCTCGTGGTGTGGCGGGGTGTGGCTGGTCTGGGCGGAACTGCCTGCAGCGGCCGACGGACTCGCCGTCAGCCGTGTACGTGCAGCGGCTTGCCTGCCAGCGCGAGGTGGGCTTCGCCGAGAGCTTCGGTCTGGGTCGGGTGGGCGTGCACCAGGGGAGCGACGTCCTCGGGCAGGGCCTCCCAGTTGTAGATCAGCTGACCCTCGCCGATGAGTTCGCCCACGCGCTCGCCGACCAGGTGCAGGCCGAGCACGGGCCCCTCGGGTTCCCGGACGACCTTGACGGCGCCTGCGGTCTTGAGGATCTGGCTTTTGCCGTTGCCCGCCAGATCGTAGGTGAACGTCTCGACCTGGCCGTACTGTTCCTTGGCAGCGGCCTCGGTCAACCCGACCGAGGCCACCTCGGGCTGGGAGTAGGTGACCCGGGGGATCCCGGCCTCGTCGATCACCGGCGGGTTCTTCCCGGCGATGTCCTCGGCGATGAAGATGCCCTGCTGGAAACCGCGGTGGGCCAGCTGCAGACCGGGCACGATGTCGCCGACGGCGTAGACGCCCGGCAGGTTGGTGCGCAGGCGCTCATCGGTGCGCACGAAGCCGCGCTCCATGGCCACCCCGGCCTCCTCGAAGCCGTGGCCCGCGGTGTTGGCCCCGCGACCGACCGCGACCAGCAGGAGATCGGCGTCGAGTTGGTCGCCGTTTTCCAGGCTGACGGTCACCCCCGAGTCGGTCTGCTCGGCGCCGGTGAACTTCACCCCGGTCTTGAACTTGATGCCGCGCTTGCGGAATGCCCGCTCGAGCTGCTTGGAGGAGTACTCGTCCTCGTTGGGAACCAGATGCGGCAGGGCCTCGACGATGGTCACCTCGGCGCCGAAGGATCGCCACACGCTGGCGAACTCGACACCGATGACACCGCCACCCAGCACCACGACCTTGTCCGGCACATAGTCGAGGTTCAGCGCCTGCTCGCTGGCGATGACCCGGCCGCCGAACTCCAGCCCCGGCAGCGTCTTGGAGTACGAACCGGTGGCCAGTACCACGTTGGTGCCGGTGTAGCGGGTGCCGTCCACCTCGACGGTGTTGGCGTCGACGAGCGTGCCCGCTCCCTCGACGTAGGTGACCTTGTGGGCTTTGACGAGCCCCTGCAGCCCCTTGTAGAGCTTGCTGACGATGCCGTCCTTGTAGGAGTTCACGCCATTGATGTCGATGCCTTCCAGCGAGGTCTTCACCCCGACCTGGTCGCTGTCCCGGGCGGCGTCGGCGACCTCGGCCGCGTGCAACAGCGCCTTGGTGGGGATGCAGCCTCGGTGCAGGCAGGTCCCACCGAGCTTGTCCTTTTCAATGAGAACGACGGACAGGCCGAGCTCGGCCGCGCGGAAAGCGCAGGCGTAGCCGCCCGAGCCGCCCCCGAGAACGACCAGATCGGCGGACGTGTCGGTCACTTCGCACTCCTCGACAGCATCATTGTTCATCTTGCTTGTGGCGCCGCGGGCCCGCGCAGAGCCCGGCACCGGGATTCATCTTGTCACCACGCGGTGCGGTGATGCGATGTGGGCTTCGCGTGGTGTTCGTCGCGGAAGACCTGAGGTCACAGTTGGCCCACACTCCGTGAACGGATTTCACTCGGCGAACGGCCGTGCGCGCTCGAACTGGCAATATCGGGGATGGACGTCGGGAAAAGGAGGCGAGCACGGTGGGGCTGTTCGATCGTCTACGGCGTCGGCGGCGCACCGGAGGTGCGAAACCGGCACGCTCGGAGGATACCGAGTACCTGCGCGCTTGGGCTGCCCAGCGGCGCGGGGTGGAGGGGTTCGTCGAACCGCCCACGGCGATGACGCAGACGACTCTGGTGCTGGTCGCCCACGATGGTGAATGGACACGGCGGCGCGTCAGCAGCGCCGACGCGGCCCACCGATTCACCAACAAGCTGGGGATCCCGTTCTACGAGGTGACCAAGACCGGCTACCCGCAACGGATGCGTGATTACCAGGCACGGCAGCGTGCCTTGCGGAAACGGCAGTACCGCAGGTCACTGGGGGAATGATACCCCCGTGCGGGGTCGGGAGCACGGGGCCTCCGACCCGGTGGGGCCGCCTTCCCGGGAAAGCGGCCCCACCGGGGGACGATCAGTTGTTCTCGGCGATATCGGCCAGTACGGCGGCCATCGTGCGCACCGGAACACCGGTTCCGCCCTTGGGGGTGTAGCCCCACGGCGAGCTCGCGTTGAAGGCGGGACCGGCCACATCGATGTGCGCCCAGGACACTCCTTCCGAAACGAACTCGCGCAGGAAATGCCCGGCCGCGAGCATTCCACCCCAGCGGTGCCCGGCCACATTGGCCATGTCGGCCAGCCGCGAGTCGAGATCGCCGCGCAATTCCTCCGGCAACGGCATCGCCCAGCCGGCCTCGCCGGTGGCCTGGGACAGCTCCGCGACCCGGTCGCGGAACTCGTCACTGCCCATCACCCCCGGAGTGCGCTTGCCCAGCGAGACCACCTGCGCACCGGTCAGGGTGGACGTCTCGACCAGGTAGTCGGGGCCGTCCTCACAGGCGCGGGCGATGGCGTCGGCCAGGACCAACCGGCCTTCCGCATCGGTGTTGAGCACCTCGACGGTCTTGCCGCCGTACATGGTCAGCACATCGCCGGGCCGGTAGGCCGTGCCGGAGGGCATGTTCTCGGCCATCGGCACGGTCGCGGTGATCTCCAGCGGGTAGTTGAGCTTGGCGGCCAGCACCATCGTGGCCACCACCGCGGCAGCCCCCGACATGTCCGAGGTCATCTCGTCCATGTTCGCGGCGGGCTTCAGGGAAATCCCGCCGGTGTCGAAGGTGATGCCCTTGCCCACCAGCGCCACCTTCTTGGCGCCCTTCGCGCCCTTGTGGCGCATCCGCACCAGCCGGGGTGGGCGAGAAGAGCCGCCACCCACGCCGAGGATCCCGCCATACCCGTGTTTGCGCAGGTCATCAGCGTCGGAGATCTCCACTTCCAGGCCCGCCGAACGGCCCAGTTCACTCGCCCGCTCGGCGAAGGAGGCCGGGAAGAGATCGTTCGGTGGCGTGTTGATCAGGTCGCGGGCCGTGTTGACGGCCTCCCCGATGGCGGTGGCGCCCTTGAGCGTGGCCTTGTTCGTCTCGTCCTTGACACCTCCGGAGACCAGGAGGTCCACCTTGCCGACCGGGTCGTCGCCCGATTCGGATTTGTACCGGGTGAACGAGTAGGCGCCCATCACGGTGCCCTGCACGGTGGCCGAAAGATCCACCAGGGACAGCGTCGTGGCGGCATGGGTCACACCCGGCAGCGCTCGGGCGGCCGCCCCCGAGGCACGCCGGACGGATTCGGCGGTGAACTCGCCGTCCGAGCCCGGCTTGCCCAAACCCGTGGCGACCAGGATGCCGGCGTTCAACGAGCTCCCCGCCGGTAATTTGACGACCTCGTCGGCCTTGCCGGTCGCGCCCAAAGCCGCGAGCGCCTTGCTCAGATCCCCGTCGAAGGCGGCGGCGACCTCGTCGGCGCCCGGTGCCGGCTCCGGGCCCTGCGCACCCTGAACAGTACCGATGATCAGCGCCTCGACGGTCAGTGTGGCGGCCGCGTCGTCGGTGAGGGCAAGCTTGGGCGTTGTCACGTGCGGATCCTCTCGAGCCGTGCCGGTGCCTTCGCGAACGGTCCACGCGGGCACGCGGCGTTGATGGAGTCACCCCGCACTCTAGAACGCTCGACGCCGGTGAGCGGAACAGGCGGCTTCCCGGCGGATCCGGTAAATGTGAACGATTTCCACCGGCACGGGCCCTGCGTGGGCACGGGGCTTTATACTCTGGGGTCGCTTCCGGGGCGGCCGACAGGCGGCTGTCCGGAGCACCCGCATCTGCGAGGGTGATCACGTGGCGCAACGATCGGAACTGCCCCGGCGGCTCGCGACCGATGCCGGCGCGATCCCGTTCGGCCTCGGTGGGATGCTGGGGGCGGGGGTGTTCCTCGGGTTGGCCCCCGCCTCGGCGCTGGCCGGAGCGTGGCTGCTGCTCGGGATACCGGTCGCCGGCCTGGCGGCTGCCTGTTGTGCCCTGTCGACGGCCGAGCAGTCGGTCGCCTACCGCGGTCCCGGTGCCGCCTACACCTGTATCCGAGCGCAGTTGGGCGTTGTCCCGGGACGGATCGCCGCCGGTACACACCTGCTCGGGCAGGTCGCCGCCATGGCAGCCCTCGCAGGCGGCATCGAGGCCTATCTGCCCACGTCGAGTCCGCTCATCGCGGCCGTGCTCGTGCTGCTCACCGTGGTCGCCGCGACGGCGGGACTCCGCATCCGGGGCGGCGCCGCGTGGTTGTGGCTCGGCCTGACTCCGGCTGTTGTGGCCCTGGTGGTCCTGGCGTGCTGGGCGATCGCCCCGGCGCCTGTCGGTTCCTCTGCGCAGCACACCACGCCGATGGGCATCCCCGCCGCGGCGGGGACGATGTTCTTCGCGTTCCTCGGTTTCGAGCGGGTGACGGCGCCCGCCGAGGAGCGGGACCGATACGGGCGCCCGGCGATGCGCAGTGCCGCCGTCGTGATGTTCGCGGCCACCGTCGCCATCCTGCTGATCGTGGGCGTCTCCGTGCTTCACCAGCTCGGTGCGGCACGGCTCGCGCTGTCGCCTGCCCCGATGCTCCGTGCCCTGCAGGCGGCCGACGCCGCCACGCTCACCTCCCTGGTCGGCGCCGGGGCCGCGCTGGCGATGCTGCCCGTGCTGCTCGGTGCGCTCGAGTTGTTCCGCTCCACGGCACTGGCCGTGCTCTCCGACGGCGATCTGCCCACCCTGTTCGACCGGAGGGCCGGTGGCGGTACTCCCTACCTCCTGGATCTCGGCGGCGGCCTCGCCGCTGCCGGGCTCGCGGTACTCGTCGAACCCGGCCAGGCGATCACCCTGGCCGCATGCTGCCTGCTCGTGCACTACGCGTTCGCCAATGCCGGTGCGCGTGTGCTCCTGGTGAACGAGTCGACATGGCGGATGCGCATGGCATGCCTGGGGGTGGGGCTGTGCGTGATACTGGCGATGAGCATGCCGGTACCGGCCATGCTCGGAACTCTGGGGGCCGCCGTGCTGGGGCCCCTGCTGGGGGGTGTGCTCACCCGGCGCTGGAGCTGAACGGCAAGCTGCGCACCGGGCCGGTCAGCCCGGTGCGGAAGCGCCGTCACGCCCGCGGATCCGCCGGGTGACCGGCCCCGGCGAGTCGTTGCCCGAGCAACCCCGCCCCGGCCACCGAAAAACTAGGAGGGCCAAGTTTTGGTGAGCCGGTTTCCACTGCTCGAAAGGGCGCGATACGGTACGCACATGAGTGAATTGCTGTCGTTTTCCCGGACTTCCAATCCGCAACCGACCACCGCACAACGTCGGACCGAAATACTGGCAAATCCGGGATTCGGACAGCACTTCACCGATCACATGATCACGATCCGCTGGAGCGGTGCACGCGGCTGGCACGATGCCCGTCTCGAGCCGTATCACTCGATCGAACTCGACCCGGCCACCACGGTGTTGCACTACGGGCAGGCCATCTTCGAGGGCCTGAAGGCCTACCGGCAACCGGACGGCTCGGTCGCCTCGTTCCGGCCGGAGGCGAATGCGGCGCGGTTCCGCAGTTCGGCGCGGCGGCTGGCCATGCCCGAACTTCCGGACGAGCTGTTCCTCGACTCCCTGCGAGAGCTGGTCGCCGTCGACGGGCATTGGGTCCCCGAGGAGGGGGAGAGCTCGCTGTACCTGCGGCCGTTCATGATCTCCACCGAGGCCAGTCTCGGCGTCAACCGGCCGTCGGACTCGTACCTGTACATGCTGATCGCCTCACCGGCCGGGTCGTACTTCTCCGGTGGGATCAAACCGGTCACGGTGTGGTTGAGCCACGAGTACGTCCGTGCGGCCCCCGGAGGAACCGGTGCGGCGAAGTTCGCCGGTAACTACGCGGCCTCGTTCCTCGCACAGGCTCAAGCGTCCGAACAAGGCTGCGACCAGGTCGTGTGGCTGGATGCGGCCGAGCGGCGTGCCGTCGAGGAAATGGGCGGGATGAACCTGTTCTTCGTGTTCGGCTCGGGAGCCGACGCCCGCCTGGTGACACCCGAGCTGAGCGGCAGCCTGCTGCCCGGCATCACCCGCTCCTCGCTGCTCCGCCTCGGTGAGGAACTCGGTATGCAGGTCGAGGAGCGGCGGATCACGACCGAGGAATGGGAGAAGAAGGCTGCCTCCGGCGAACTGACCGAGGTCTTCGCCTGTGGCACCGCCGCCGTCATCACTCCCGTCGGGCACGTCAAGCACAGCGAGGGCGAGTTCACCATCGGGGACGGTCGGCCCGGTGCGGTGACCATGTCCTTGCGCGAGAAGCTCACCGGTATCCAGCAGGGCGTGCTCACCGACACCAACGGATGGATGACCCCGCTCGTCTGAAGCGCACCCGCACGGCTGTCCACGGCGCTCCCCACCGGGGAGCGCCGTTCTTCTGCCGCACGAACGCCGAACCACTGCCGTTCGCGGGGTTTTCCGGTGGCTCGAGAACTGTTGCCTGGTGTTCGTCGACGGTGTTCGTCGGGGGCTCCGAGTAGTTTCCCGATGAGAGTCGGAGCTCGGCGAAGTCTGAAGTACGGCGAGGTCCGACGTACGGCGAGAGCGGGAACGCAACCGGGAGGTGACCATGGCAGCGACGGTGTTGCTGGCGATCGGGACGAGGAAGGGACTGTGGCTGGCCACCAGCCGTCACGGCCGCACCACGTGGGAGGTGACCGGGCCGCACCTGCCCATGGCCGATATCTACGCGGTGGCCATCGACACGCGCCGCCGCCCGCGGATCCTGGTCGCGGCCACCAGCGAGCACTTCGGTCCGAGCGTGCTCACCAGCGACGATCTGGGTGCGAGCTGGCAAGAGCCGGAGCACGCCCCCGTGGCCTTTCCCGCCGATACCGACGCGGCGCTGACCCGGGTGTGGCAGATCGCCCCCGGACCCGCCGACGAACCCGATGTGGTCTACGCCGGGACGGAACCATCCGCGCTGTTCCGTTCCCAGGACGGTGGCCGCACGTATGAACTGGTCCGCGGTCTGTGGGAGCACCCGCACCGCAAGGAGTGGTTCCCGGGAGGTGGCGGGCAGGCGGTGCACACCATCCTGGCGCATCCCCAAGATCCGCAGCGGATGATCGTGGCGATGTCCACCGGTGGCGTGTACCGCACCGAGGACGGCGGAACCAGCTGGCAGGCGAGCAATCGGGGCATTCACGCATACTTCCTGCCCGAGGAATACCCGGAGTTCGGTCAGTGCGTGCACAAGGTCGCCGGACATCCGGCGGCACCGGAGCGGTTCTTCCTGCAGCACCACCACGGGGTGTACCGCAGCGACGACGGAGCGAGCAGCTGGCACTCGATCGCCGATGGCCTACCCGGCGACTTCGGTTTCCCGATCGCCGTGCATCCGCACCGCCCCGATGTCGTCTACGGCTTCCCGCTGGTCGCCGACGCCAGGCGCTTCCCGCCCGACGGCCGCTGCCGTGTCTACCGCAGCGAGGACGCGGGTGAATCGTGGAGCGCCCTGTCCGACGGATTGCCGAGGGAAGGATTCTGGTCGGCGGTGATGCGGGACGCGCTGTGCCTCGACGATGCCGACCCGGCCGGGGTGTACTTCGGCTCCCGTTCCGGTGAGGTCTATGCCAGCGCGGACGAGGGAGACAGCTGGCGCCGGATCGCCGGGCACCTGCCCGACGTGCTCTCGGTCCGCGCGGCGACGGTCTGAGGTGAGGCGGATGCGGATCACGCTGCTGCTGCCGCAGATGCTGCGGGCGAGTGCGGACGGTGCCCCACGAGTGGAGATCGAGGTGTCCGAGGGCGCCACACTGGGCGGCGTGCTGGACGAGCTGCACGCTCGTCACCCGGCCCTCGAGCGGCGTCTGCGGGACGAGCGCCGAGCGCTGCGCCGCTATGTGAACTTCTACCTCGACGGGCGGGAATGCCGGGAGCTGGACGGTGCGGCATCTCGGCTCGCCGACGGCGCGGAGGTTCTGGTGATCCCGTCCGTAGCAGGCGGATAGCCCTCCTCAGGAGTGCTTTCATGATCGACCTGGCGCGGTGGTCGGTGAACCGCCTTCTCAGATGCAGTCCTTCCAAGAGAAGGGGTTGCCCAGCGTTGGAGGCCACATCAGGTAGCCACTCTCCATCACGTGGCCCCCTGCCTTGCATATGCCCCAGCTGGGGCAACGAACTGAAACAGCCGGAGCCGGTCGGTTTGCTCAGGCTGATCAAGCGTGCAAAAACCATTCTGAAGGGACCCGTCAGGCCAGGGTGCACACCGCCAGCACCGCCGTGGTGGACAGCTCGCCGGACGCGCCGAGCACATCACCGGTGATCCCGCCGAACCTGCGGCGCACATGCCCGGTGAAAACCAGGAGGGCGGCACCGGTCAGCAGTACCGCGAGCACACCGATCCACCACGCACCACCGGTGGCGAACGCACCCAGCGCTGCCAGCACCCCCCACCAGACGAATACCACCCAGGCCGGCTGGGATCCCGCCACCAGCGCACCCAGCCCCTCCGGTCTCGCGGCCGGAACCCCGCGGCGGCAGCACAGCACGAAAGCCGCGCGTCCCACGGACCAGGCCAGCACCACCGCCGCCCAGTCCCCGGCTCGCGCGAGGTCGGAGAGGCCGACCACCTGGATCGCCAGGACCAGGATCAGGGCGGCCACGGCGAACGGCCCGGTGCTGCCGTCGCGCATCACCGACAGCGCGCGTTCCGGCGGGCCGTAGCAGCCGAGCCCGTCGACCGTGTCGGCCAGGCCGTCGATGTGCATCCCCCGGGTGGCCAGCACCAGAGCTCCCACCGTGATGAGACCGGCGAGCAGGGCAGGCGCGGAGAGCGCGGTCAGTGCCCACAGCAGCAGAGCGGCGAACGCGCCGAGCAGAGCACCGACCAGCGGGGCAACCCCGATGGCCCGGCGTCCCGTTCGCGCATCGACGGTGCCGACCCGAACGGGCACCACACTCAGCAGGGACAGGGCGAGTCGAAAACCGTCCACGGAGCAGCTCGCGTCAGAACGATTTCCCGGAGCGTCCCTCCGCGGAGGGACCGGAAGCTTCCGCCGCGGTCGGGCCACCGATCCCGGCCTCGCCGAAGGTGGCCATCTCGGCGAGCACGCGTATGCCCGCCGTCAGCAGCGGCAGTGCCGTCACCGCGCCGGAACCCTCACCGAGCCGCATACCCAGATCCAGCACCGGTTCGAGGTCGAGATGATCCAGCACCAGCGAGGCACCGGGCTCGACCGAACGGTGTCCGGCCAGCCACCACTGCCGAGCTCCCGGAGCCAGCTCCTCGGCCACCATCGCGGCCGAGCCCACGACGACGCCGTCCAGGATGACGGGGGTGCGCCGCACCGCGGCTTGCGCGAGGAAACCGGCCATGGCGGCGATGTCGGCTCCTGCCGAGGTGCGCAGCAATGCGATCGGGTCGTCGACCACCGTGCGAGCCCGCCGCAACGCATCCCGGATCGCAGTCGTCTTGCGCATCCACGCGTCATCGTCGATTCCGGTACCGCGCCCCACCACGGACACCGGTTCACTGCCGGTGAGTGCCGCGATGAGCACCGCGGCCGGCGTCGTGTTGGCGATGCCCATGTCGCCGGCGACGAGCAGGTCCGCGCCGCTGTCCACCTCCTCGTCGGCCACCGCTCGCCCGGCGGCCACGGCGGCGTGTGCCTGCTCGGATGTGAGGGCGTCGGTACGGTCGATCGAGCCGGAGCCGCGCCGCACCTTGTGCGCGCTGACGATCTCCGAGGTGTCGGCATCGACAGCCATGTCCACCACGCGCACGCTCGCGCCGGAACCGGAGGCGAGGGCGTTGATCGCCGCGCCGCCGGTGAGGAAATTGGTCACCATCTGCTCGGTGACCTCACTCGGGTAGGCCGACACGCCACTGGAGGCGATGCCGTGATCCCCGGCGAAGATCACCACACGCGGGCGAGCGAAGGGATGCGGGGGGCAGGCGCCCTGCCGGGCAGCGGCCCACACGCCGAGCTCCTCCAGTCGGCCCAGTGATCCGGCGGGCTTGGTGAGCTGTTCCTGCCGGGCCACCGCCTCCCTGCCCGCCTGCTCGTCGGGAGCCTGCACCGCGGCGAACTCGGGAGGGTGTTCAGGCGCGTGAGCTCGGGTGCTCGACTGAAACGAATCGGGCACGGTGGACAAGTCTTACCTCCGTAATCGTTCGGTCCCCGCTCAACGCAAGCGGAGCGGCACCCCGGCGACGAGCAGGACCACCTCGTCGCACACCTCGGCGAGTCGCGCGTTGAGCGCGCCGAGCTCGTCCCGGAAAAGCCTTCCGGACCTGGTCGCGGGAACGATGCCCAGCCCGACTTCGGCCGAGACCAGCACCAGACGGGCAGGGCAATCACCGACCGTGGCCACGAGGGCATCGCAGTGTCCGGCAACGGTGGCCAGCCCCTGCGGATCACGTTCCCAGGCCGCCGCATCGTCCAGGGTTCCGGTCAGCCACGTCGCCAGATCGTCGACCAGCAGTGCCGGACCCGAGGAGGTGGCAGCCCGCAGGACTTGCCGTACATCGTCCGGATGCGGGGCCTCCGAAGTACGCCAGCCGGGCGGCCGGCGTGCGACGTGGGCGGCGATCCGCTCGGACCACTCGGCATCCTCGGGATCGTGCCGCGAGGTCGCCACGTAGATCACCGGCTCCGTCGCAGGAAGCAGTCCCTCGGCATGTGCCGATTTACCCGAGCGAGCGCCACCGAGAACCAGCGTGCGGTGCGTCACGAACACCCCCTCACGGGGTGGTGGTGTGCCGCGGATCGGTTTCCGGCAGGTCGTCCAGGATCTCGTCGATCCTGTCGAGGACGTCCTGCTCCAGTGTGACACCGGCGGCGGCCGCGTTGTCGACGACCTGCTCCGGGCGCGAGGCACCGATGATCGCCGCCGAGACGTTGCTGTTGTTCAGCACCCATGCCACCGCGAGCTGGGCCATCGACAGCCCGAGGTCCGAGGCGATGGGCTTGAGCTGCTGCACCCGCTCCAGCACCTCGTCGCGCATCCACCGCGAGATCATGTTCGCGCCCCCGGTCTCGTCCGTGGCGCGCGAGCCCGTGGGTGGTTGCTGCCCCGGCAGATACTTGCCGGTGAGCGCTCCCTGGGCGATCGGGGACCACACGATCTGCCCGATGCCTTCCCGCTCACAGGTGGGCACCACCTGAGATTCGATGACCCGCCACAGCATCGAGTACTGCGGCTGATTGGAGACCAGGGGAACCCGCAGTTCGCGAGCCAGCTCCGCGGCCCGCGAGATCTGCTCGGCGTTCCACTCCGAGACGCCGATGTAGAGCGCCTTGCCCTGGCGAACCAGGTCGGCGAACGCGGTCATCGTTTCTTCCAGCGGCACCGTGCGGTCGAACCGGTGCGCCTGATACAGGTCGACGTACTCCGTCTGCAGCCTGCGCAGCGAGGCATTGCAGGATTCCATGATGTGCTTGCGGCCGAGACCGCGGTCGTTGCGGCCCTCACCGGTGGGGAAGTAGACCTTCGTGAAGATCTCCACGCTTTCCCGGCGCACACCGGTCAGCGCGCGGCCGAGCACGGACTCCGCCCTGGTGCCTGCGTACACATCCGCCGTGTCGTAGGACGTGATGCCCGCGTCGAGCGCAGCACGAACGCACTCCTGCGCCTGCTCCTCCTCGATCTGGGAACCGTGCGTGAGCCAGTTTCCGTAGGCGATCTCGCTGATGTTCAGGCCGCTGTTGCCGAGGCGACGAAACTCCATACCCGGAACCCTAGATCGATCGCGGCGGAACACCACCCGGTGGGTGGCGCGTCCGCTCAACCGACCTTGGCGGCGTCCCGCGGGGTGACGCGGGGACGTGGCACCCGGAGCTTGCGGATCTGCATCGCCCGCGTGAAGGCGTACCAGCCGATGCTCAACGGGCGGTCCTTGGCATCCGGATATTTCGCACGGACGCGCCGGTTGACGACCCTGCCGAGAACGAAGCCCTCGAAGAGCATCGTGAGGAGCAGGACCAGGGTGGCCAGGGTCGCGTACTGCTGGACGACGATATTTTGCACCAGGGTCGTGGCGAACACGATGAGCACCAGGGGCATGAACAGGCCCATCAGGTGGCGGCGCGAGTCGACGATGTCGCGGACATGGGCCCGGACCGGCCCGCGGTCGCGTGGCATGAGATAACGATCGTCCCCGGCCATCATGCGCTCGCGGCGCTCGGCGGCGGCCTTGCGGCGTTCCTCCTTGCTCTGCTTGTTGCCGCGCATGCGCTTGATGGCCTCGCGCTGTGTCCGGGGTGGTGGCGCCACGGGACCCCGGCGCCTGTTCTCGGCCTCCCTGCGCTTCGGGGTCGGGCGTCCCTTGGCGGCAGTGTGCTCGGCAGTGGTCCCCTCCGCCGACTGCACAGTCCCGCTTCCGGGATCGGCGGTGGTGGCCTGGTCGGTGCTGCTTCGACGAAGGAACCTCACACCTCCAGGGTATGTGACGCCGATATCGCGCAGTATGCGACCACCGACCGTGGGAATGCGTCGAGCAGGCGGTGCGTACGTCACACCAGTTCACGGCCGATCTGTGTCACCATGGAGGGAGCAGAACAGCTGTAAGGATCCGTCACCCTCGGGTGCACCCGTGGGAATAGTTCGAACGCGCGTGATGTTCGACATCACGCGAGCCTACGAGCAGAACCTCAAGGGAGAGCCATGACAGCCCAGGACCTCTCTACGGAGCAGGGAACCTCCACGGAGACCGAGGCGCCCGCGCACGGTGTCACACTGACCGAATCGGCGGCCGGGAAGGCCAAGGCCCTGCTCGAGCAGGAGGGCCGTGACGACATGCACCTGCGCATCGCCGTCCAGCCCGGTGGCTGTGCCGGATTGCGCTACCAGCTCTTCTTCGACGAGCGCACGCTTGACGGCGACGCGGTGCGCGACTTCAGCGGCCTCGACGTGGTCGTCGACCGGATGAGCGCCCCCTACGTGCAGGGCGCGGTGATCGACTTCGTCGACACCATCGAGAAGCAGGGCTTCACGATCGACAACCCGAACGCGGGCGGCTCCTGCGCCTGCGGCGACTCGTTCCACTGACGCTCTTCGCGAAAGCGGTTCCCGGTGTGTCATCACCACCGGGAACCGCTTTCGTCTGTTCAGTCGCTCACCACGCGGATCACCTCGTCGCCGACCACGACGCTGTCCCCGGCCGCGATCTGACGTCCTCGCCGGGTCTCGACGGTGTCGTTGACCTGGACCTCCCCCTCGTCCAGCAGGGATTTGGCCTCCGCCCCGTGTTCGGCGAGCCCGGCCAGCTTCAACAGTTGCCCCAGGCGGATGGTGCCTTCACGGATTTCCACTTGCTGCATGGTGCCATTGTCCTCGCGGCACTCCGGCCGCTCTTCGGCGCCGCCTGGCGATGACTTTTTCGGATTTCCTCTGGTCACAGCCGTGTATCGCTCTACACTGAAGGTGGCGGGCGACACGAACGGAAACGATGTTCGACGCGTTGACCGGGAATTTCCGTCTGTGACTCCGAGTGCCGGATCCCGGCCGCGTGCCACCGTCCTTCTGCGGGGCCGACCGCTGACCGCTTATCCATCGTGATGACGGCGGTGGTCGGAACCTGCCGACTCGAAGCCGAGTGGAGCGCTCTTCTCCCACTGCTGTCAGCACGGCGTTCAGCACCACGGAGGAAGAGCGATGACGAAACACGACTTGCATCGCACTCCCATCGAGCAATTACGCAGCCGGTTCGATGGGGCCGTACTCACTCCCGGTGATCCGGGATACGAGGACGCGCGGAGCCTGTTCAATGCGATGATCACGGCACGCCCCCGGGTGATCGCCCAGTGTGAGCATGCACGCGACGTTCGCGCGGCTCTCGAGTTCGCCCGCCGGCATGATCTGCGCATCGCTGTGCGCAGCGGCGGCCACAGCGTCGCCGGAGCGAGCTTGATCGACGAAGGACTCGTGATCGACATGCGTCGGATGAACGCCGTCTCGGTCGATCCCGAGGCTCGCACGGTGACGGTCGGTGGCGGCGCCGCGTGGGGAGATCTCGACCGGGCCACTCAGCCGTACCACCTCGTGACCACGGGCGGCCGGGTGTCGACGACCGGTGTTGCCGGCCTGACTCTCGGAGGTGGGTCCGGTTGGATCGAGCGGAAGTACGGGCTGGCCTGTGACAACCTTCTCTCGGTCGATCTCGTGACGGCCGACGGCCGCGAGATCACGGCAGGCGAGCAGGAGAATCCCGAACTCTTCTGGGCCCTGCACGGGGGCGGTGGCAACTTCGGTGTCGCCACCTCGCTGACTTTCCGCCTGCACGAGGCCCCCGAGTTCGCGGCGGCATTGATGATCTGGCCGGGCAGCGAAGGCCGCAGGGTCGCCGGGTGTTACCGCGACTTCGCGGAGCGGGCTCCGAACGAGATCGGCGGGGGCCTGGTCTACGTGACGGGACCGCCGGAGCAGTTCGTCCCCGAGAACATGGTGAACACATTGTGCTGCATGGTGTTGATCACATCCCTGGGGACCGAGAGCGACCTGCGTGAGCGGATCGAGCCACTGCTGGACCTGCACCCGGCAGGCCACGTGATCACGGATATTCCGTATGCCGATCTGCAGTGCATGCTCGACGACCCCCCGGGCTATCGCAATCACTGGTCGGCCGAGTATCTGCGCGAGTTGCCGGACGAGGCCCTCGACCTCTTCTGTGCCCGCGCACAGGACATGCCCGTTCCCTCACCCTCACAGCATGCGCTGTTGCCCTGGGGAGGTGCCGTCGCTCGGGAGAGCGACAGCAGCGCGATGGCGAACCGCGACGTCCCGTGGGTCGTGCACCCGCTGGGACTGTGGGAGAACCCGGAGGACGACGATGCGGTCAAGCGCTGGGCACACGGCCTCCGCGATGATCTTCGGCAGTGGTCGACCGGAGCGGTGTATCTGAACTTCATCGGCGACGAGGGCGCGGATCGGGTGGTCGCCGGTTACGGCCGGGACAACTATGCACGCTTGAGCAGGATCAAGGCCGAGTACGACCCCGGTAATGTCTTCAATCGGTGGCACAACGTACGCCCGGATCCGGGCGTGACTCCGGACGTGGACGTGGTGGTTCCGGACGTCATCGCGCCCGGGACGTCCACGTCGGACTCCGGGCCGTCGAAGCCCGAACCGGCCTGATGCCTCCTTCCGCGGGTGCCGGGACGCAGCGTCCCGGCACCCGCGGAAGCGTGATCAGAGCTTGACGGGGTAGTGCGGTTCGGGGACCTGCGGGGACAGTCGGCCCTCGATGAAGATCCCGTGCCAGATCATGAACACCAGCAGCGCCCACAGCCTGCGACTGTGATCGAGCACTCCGGAACGGTGTTCCTCGAGGAGCTGCAGGACCGCCGTCTTGTTCAGCAGTGCCTCGGTCTGCGATTCCTGGATGATCGTGCGTGCCCAGTCGTGCATCTCATCGCGCAGCCAGTGCTTGATCGGCACCGGAAAGCCGAGTTTGCGACGGTTGAGCACGTGCGAGGGGACCACCTTGGCCAGAGCCTGGCGCAACGCGTACTTGGTCGTCTCGCGGGTGATCTTCTGCTCGAGCGGAATGGTGCTGGCAACCCGGAACACCTCCGGGTCCAGGAACGGCACGCGCAGCTCCAGCGAGTTCGCCATCGTCGTCTTGTCCGCCTTGACCAGGATGTCCCCACGGAGCCAGGTGAACAGATCGACGTGCTGCATCCGGGTCACCGCATCCCAGCCTTCCGATGCGCGGTAGGCGGCGGCAGTGACGTCGGTGTGCGAAATCTGGGGATCGAAGTTCCGCAGGATGCTGCCGAGCTGGTCGTCCCGGAAGATCCGGGCATTGCCGTAGTAGCGTTCCTCCAGGGTCAGCGAACCACGCCGCAGCAGATCCTTGCCGCGCACCCCTTCCGGAATCGCGGTGGAGACACGACCCATCGCCTTGCGCAGCGGATCGGGGACGCGCTCGAACGGTGCCAGTGACAGCGGTTCGCGGTAGATGGAGTAGCCCCCGAAGAGTTCATCGGCGCCCTCCCCGGAGAGCACGACCTTGACGTGCTGGCGGGCCTCTCGTGCAATGAACCACAGCGGCACCAGGGCGGGGTCGGCCACCGGATCATCCAGGTACCAGATGATCAGCGGCAGCGTCTGCATCATCTCCTCGGCCGAGACCGTGCGCACCACGTGCTTGACACCGATCGCGGCGGCCGACTCGGCGGCCACGTCGACTTCGGAGTAACCCTGCCGTTCGAACCCGGTGGTGAAGGTGACCAGGTTCGGGTTGTGTTCCTTGGCCAGCGCGGCGATCGCGGTCGAATCGATCCCGCCGGACAGGAACGCTCCCACGGTGACATCGGCACGCATGTGCTTGGCCACCGAGTCGCGCATCGCATCGACGATGTCGTTGTGCAACCGGTCCGCGTCGGCGTCGGTATTGATCACACGCGGGTTGAAGTTCGGAGCGAAGTAGCGCTCGGTGACGAGCTGTCCGCCGGGGGAGACGGTGAACGAGGTGCCGGACTCGATGCGTCGCACCGCCCGGTGCAGGGACGCCGGCTCGGGCACGTACTGCATGACCAGGTAGTGCTGCAGCGAGCGGGAGTCGACGTCCCCGGAAAGTCCCAGCGTGGTGCCGAGCGCCAGCAGGCTCTTCTTCTCACTGGCGAAGGCCACACCGCCGGGACCCGCCGCATAGAACAGCGGCTTGATCCCGAACGGGTCGCGCGCGCCGAAGACGACGTGGCGCTCGTTGTCCCAGACCAGGAAGGCGAACATCCCGCGGAGGCGCCCGACCATCGACGTGCCGAGGTAGTGATAGGCGGCGACGATGACCTCGGTGTCCCCGTCGGTGACGAACCGGGCACCGTACTGCTCGATCAGTTCGGCGCGGAGTTCCAGGTAGTTGTAGATCTCACCGTTGAACAGGATCGTGTAGCGCCCCGGTGTCTCCGGTGGTCCCCAGCTCAAGGGCTGATGGGAGTGCTCCAGGTCGATGATCGACAGCCGGTTGAAGCCGAAGACGACTTCGCCACCGTGCCAGGTGTCGCTCTCGTCCGGTCCTCGATGCCGCTGGCACGGCAGCGCGCTGGCCACCGCGTTGACGGCGTTACCGGCGTTGTCTTCCGTGGGACAGATCAGTCCAAGCAGGCCGCACACGCGTCTCGCGCACCTCTCGTGTCAGCGGGTGTCGTCGATGCCCGGGATGGGCTGCCCCCAGTATGCCGATCCTGTTGTGAGAGGCCACACGTGCGGGGGCGTAGTCGGGTTTGTGCCGGTATGAGCAGTGCCGATGGGAGTCGGGCCGAGCTCGTGGCGGGGCCGTCCTGGCGATCTCGGCAGTCCGGCCGCACCATGATGACGGTATGAGCCGACCCCGGAGCAGTATCGCGGCTACAGCTGGGCTAGGCTCGCCGCAGTATTCCGGCGGCCGACCACCTCTCCGAGGGGCGGTGGCGTTACCAGTGCCGTACCGGCGAGTTCGCATCGAGGAGGCATCGCGCAGTGGGCCTGAAGGACGGGACCCGAATGCCACGGATGATCAAGGTCAGCGGTCTGATCGGTCTGGTGTGTGTCGTGGCCACGGGCTGCACGCCTCGTCAGGTCCTGGGATTCGGCTGGCCGGAGGGTGTGACCCCGCAGGCCGAGGCGATGCGCCAGCTCTGGACCTGGTCGGTGGTCGCGGCCCTGGCGGTCGGTGTGCTCGTGTGGGGATTGATCTTCTGGACGGTGACCTTCCACCGCAAGAAGAGCGACGAGCTGCCTCGCCAGTTCCAGTACAACAACCCTCTCGAGGTCATCTACACGGTGATCCCGTTCCTGATGGTTGTCGTGCTCTTCTACTTCACGGCCACGACGCAGAACTACGTCATGGCCGAGGAGGACAGGCCGGACGAGGTCGTCGACGTGGTCGCGTTCCAGTGGAACTGGGAGTTCAGCTACCCCGAGCACCGCACCCCGGACGGTCAGCCGGTGACGACCATCGGTACGAGCAGCAGTACTCCGTTGCTGGTCGTGCCGACCGGATCGACCATCGAGTACCGCCTGAGCTCGGAAGATGTGATCCACTCGTTCTTCGTCCCGAAGTTCCACTTCAAGCGGGACACTTTCCCGCACCCGGACAAGAACAACCAGGACAACGTCTTCCAGAACTCGATCGCCCAGGAGGGTTCGTTCGTCGGGCGGTGCGCCGAACTGTGCGGGACCTACCACTCGATGATGAACTTCGAGATCCGGGCACTGTCTCCGGACAAGTTCGATCGCTACATGGACCTGCGCACCAGGACCAACCCGGCGACCGACCAGCCCTACACCGCGCCGGAGGCGCTGAGGGCGATGGACTGCGGAAAGCTGTGTACACCGCATGCGGTGACCACATCCGCCTTCGACACCGGGCGACCGTCTTCCGCGGCGACGACATCCGGTAGTTAACCAGGAGTGCCCTCTCCCAAGGGCGTACGGTGTGAGAGCGAGGACTCCATGAAGGTCGAAGCCAGGATCTTCAATATCATCACCCTCTTTTTCTTCCTGTCGGCACTCGTCTACGGGTTCTGGGCGAAGGAACCCGTGGGTACGGTGGCGCTGATCCTGGTCGGCGGGTTGTCCCTGCTGATCGGCAGTTACTTCCAGTTCGTGGCCAGGCGCATCGAACCGCGCCCGGAAGACAACCCGGAAGCCGAGATCAGTGACGGCGCCGGCGAGCTCGGCTTCTTCAGCCCGGGCAGTTACTGGCCGTTCGCAGTGGCTGCCGCGGCCGCGTTCACGGGATTGGCGCTGGCGTTCTACCACGTCTGGATGCTGGTGTTCGCGGTCGTAGCCATGCTCATCACGGTTGCGGGGCTGGTCTTCGAGTACCACGTCGGCCCCAACCACGAGTGAGGGCATGACACGGCTTCCGGAGGCCCGCGCGCCGGTCACGGTACAGGCGGTGTGAGCGGCGAGCCGGTCGGCGTTACGATCTTCGTGCCCGCCACCGCAAGCAGGAGGTTCGCCGTGATTACCGCGATCGTGCTGATCCAGACCGCCGCCGAGCGCCTCACGGAAGCGGCGCAGGAGATTGCCGACCTCGATGGTGTCGCCGAGGTGTATTCCTGTGCCGGTGACGTCGATCTGATCGCCATGGTGCGTGTCCGCGATCACGAGGAGATCGCCGATATCGTGCCCGGCCGCATCAACAAGGTGGACGGCGTGCTCGATACCGACACGCACATCGCATTCCGCTCGTATTCCCGGCGCGACACCGAGGCGACTTTCTCCCTCGGCATGGAAGGCTGAGAGTGTCCGGGCGGAGATACCGCCGTCAGGAACGGGCGAGTTCGGTGGAGCGCTCGGTCCACCGCTCAAGCAGGTCGGCAGCGGACCCCGAGTCGATGCCGGCCGCGGCGCGCTCCATCCCTGCTTGCAGGTGACCGTGCAGGTCGGTGGCCGGGCCCTCGTAGGCGGCCAGCGCGCCGGCTGTGTTGATCAATACGGCATCCCGTACCGGGCCCTTTTCTCCCGCGAGCAACCGTCGCACCACGTCCGCATTGACGCGTGCATCGCCGCCCTGGAGATCTTCCGGCACACTGAGCGCGATACCGAGCGCCTCCGGATCGATCCGCTCCTCGCGGACGGTGCCGTCCCGTACGGCCCAGACCGTGGTCGAAGTGGTCGTGGTGATCTCGTCCAGGCCGTCGTCACCGCTGACCAGGAGAACGGAGTCGCCCCGTCCGGCGAAGACCTCGGCCATCACCGGAGCCATTCTGCGGTCGGCGCATCCGATGAGACCGGTCGAGGGGCGTGCCGGATTGGTCAGCGGCCCGAGCACGTTGAAGGCGGTGGGGATGCCGATCTCGCGGCGCGGGCCGGAGGCGTGCTTGAACGCCGGATGGAACAGCGCGGCGAAGCAGAATCCGATGCCGAGTTCTTCCACACAGGCCTTGACGCCCTCGGGCGGCAGATCGATGGCGACCCCGAGTTCCTCCAGGACGTCGGCGGTGCCGCACTTCGAGGAGGCCGAGCGGTTGCCGTGCTTGACCACGGTTGTCCCCGACGCGGCGAGCACGATCGAGGTCATGGTCGAGATGTTGACCGTCCCGGCACGGTCACCGCCGGTCCCCACCACGTCGGCCGCACGTGCGGACACCTCGAGTGGCCGGGCGTGCGCGAGCATCGCGTCGGCCATGCCGCGGATTTCGGCGGGAGTTTCCCCCTTCGCGCGCAGCGCGACGACGAACGCCGCCACGTGTGCCGGCGTCGCCTCACCGGTCATGACGAGATCCATCGCCCAGTTGGTGTCGTCGGCCGTGAGATCGCCGCCGGAGACCAGCCGTCCGAGCAGCTGCGGCCAGCTTCCTGCCGTCGTCGCCACTGTCACCTCACGCTCGAAGAACCGTGAGCGACCGGCAAGGTGTGCGAGCGAAGCACCTCGGCGACCGCTTCCGCCGCGGAGAGCGGATCCAGCGGATGCACGAGCACGGCGTCGGCCTGGGACCACGTGGCCAGCCAGCGGTCGTCCTTGCGGCGCACGGTCACGACGATCGGCGGGCAGTCGGCGATTTCGTTCTTGAGCTGACGGGAGATGCCCATCCCACCGGTCGGTTGTGCTTCACCGTCGAGGATCAGCAGGTCCGCGTTGCCCGCGTCGACCTCACCGAGGACCTCGGCCACTGTCTCCGCCTCGCGGTAGCGAATCCGGTTCAGGTCGGGTGCCGGGCGCCGCCCGATCGCTGTGGTGATCGCCTCACGAACTTCGGGCCGATGGCTGAACACGAGGACGGTCGTGGCCGGTGCGCTCATCAGCACTCCTTGAACAACTGGAGGATTCGACTCCGGCGGCGAGCCAGGATTACCTCGAATCATATCTGCCGTACGGGTGCGCACAGTAGTGCACCGGCGCAGCCGGATTCGATCAATCCGGTGTCTCGGGCTGCATGGCGTCCCAGCCGAGCGCACGTCCCCGGAACCGCTGGGCGAGCCCGGCCATGCGTGCGCTCTCCTGGGCGCAGTGCAAGGCGTCGAGCCGCTGCACACGCAGCGCGATCACGGTCGATTCGTCGCCGGAGGTGTTCGGCGTCTCCGCGCGAGCGTGGTCGCGGTGGCTTGCGCGCACCGTCCAGCCGTCCTCGTGCAAGAGGTCTTCCGCGTCCTCCACGGCCGTAGCGGGCAGTATCAGGTGATGACGCAATACCGCTGGTCGTTCGGGCTGCCAGCGGGCCGCCCGCGCCAGTGCGGCGGAGGCGGCCTCGGTCTCGTCGAACGCCTCCACGACCACACGCAGAGCCGGGTCGTCGATGTCGATCGTGGTGGGCTCGCCCGCGCGCGTGCGGCGACCGAGACGAGCGAGCACACTGCGGATCTTTCTCACCCTGCGTGACCTCCACATCGCAGTTCGACCGGTAATCGCGGCCGTGCCGGACCCGAGCGGGCAGCCGGAACACACGCAAGACATAATGCGTCGCGTGACAACGGCAGCGCCCTCAATCAGTCAACGCGTGCACTCGCTGAACCGGCCGAACATGGTCAGCGTGGGCACCATCGTTTGGTTGGCCAGCGAACTGATGTTCTTCGCTGGGCTCTTCGCCATGTTTTTCACGGTCAAGGCCCAGAACGTGGGTCCGTGGCCACCACCGCCCGCGGAGCTCAACCTCGGTTACGCCCTCCCGTTCACGATCATCCTGGTGGCGTCCTCGTTCACCTGCCAGTGGGGCGTGTTCGCGGCCGAGCGTGGTGACGTCTACGGCCTGCGACGCTGGTATGTGGTGACGTTGATCATGGGCACGATCTTCGTGCTCGGTCAGGCCGGTGAGTACTACACGCTCATCACCGCGCACCACACCACGATGGCGTCCTCGGCCTTCGGAACCGTGTTCTACATGACCACCGGATTCCACGGTCTGCACGTGATGGGTGGGCTGGTCGCCTTCATCTTCCTGATGATGCGGACCAAGATGAGCAAGTTCACACCGGCCCAGGCCACCGCAGCCATCGTCGTGTCCTATTACTGGCATTTCGTGGACATCGTGTGGGTCGGCCTGTTCGCGGTCATCTACCTCGTCCCGTGACGCCTTCGGGGCGGTGGAGGACAACGATGTGGAGCACAGCGTGATGTTGTGTCCGCTGAAACACCCCGACCATGACAGCAAGGGTTTTGCGCACTCATGACCACCAACAAGAAACGCAACCGCGCGGGCTCGAAGTTCCGGCGGCGGCTCTCCGGTGTGCTGGCGTTCGGAGTCGCCCTGGTGGGCGCCGGCGCTCTCTACACCGCCCTGCTCCCGGAGCCGCAGACCGCCAGCGCGCAGGGGAATCCGGCGCTGGTCAGGCAGGGTGAGCAGCTGTACAACAATGCCTGCATCACCTGTCACGGCTCGAACCTGCAGGGAGTCGCGGATCGTGGTCCCAGCCTGATCGGCGTGGGCGGCGCGGCCGTGCACTTCCAGGTCTCGACCGGACGGATGCCGTTGGTGCGTCAGGAGGCGCAGGCACAACGCAAACCCCCGGAGTTCTCGCCGCAGCAGATCGATGCGCTGGCCGCTTACGTGCAGGCCGTCGGGGGAGGGCCCCGCCAGCCCGCGGAGAAAGGCCAAGCGCTGCAGGGCGACGATCCCGCGCGCGGTGGCCAGCTCTTCCGGCTGAATTGCGCGTCGTGTCACAACTTCACGGGTCGCGGGATCGCGTTGTCCGCCGGCAAGTCCGCGCCGGCTCTGGACTCGGCGACCGAGCAGCAGATTTACGAGGCGATGCTCACGGGTCCGTCGAACATGCCCACTTTCTCGGACCGGCAGCTCACGCAGGAGGAGAAAGAGGACATCATCGCCTACGTCAAGTCGGTGACCGACGGGCGGAACAACCCGGGGGGTAACGCGCTCGGCGGCTACGGTCCCGGTCCGGAGACGGTCGTCGCCTGGGTGGTCGGGCTGGGCAGCCTGATCGGCCTCACCCTGTGGATCGGAGCCAGGGCATGAGTGAGCAGTACAACAGCCACAATGAGCAGGCCGGCAACGAGGAAACCGGCAGCATGGAAACCGGGCAGGAGTACGCGACCGGCGAGCACCAGCGTCCCATGCCGAGCGAGGCGGAACTGGCCGAGATGAGCCGGGACGAGAAGGTGCGGCTCGGCACGGAGCTCGACGACGTCGAACTCGTGGAGTACCGGGACAAGTGGCCGCTCAAGGGCACCCGCGCGGAACGGCGTGCCGAGCGGGCCGTGGCGGCCTGGTTCTCTCTCGCGGGACTGTCGGCGCTGGCGTTCATCGGAGTGTTCATCTTCTGGCCGTGGCGCTACGAGAACCCTCTGGTCGACCCGCGCGGGCACTTCATCTACTCGCTGTACAACCCGCTGATCGGCTTCTTCCTCGGCCTGTCGATCCTCGCGGTCGGCATCGGCGTGATCCTGTACTCGAAGAAGTTCCTGCCGCACGAGGTTGCCGTGCAGCAGCGTCACGACGGTCACGGTTCCACCGAGACCGACCGCCAGACCGCGACCGCGCTGCTCGCGGACTCCGGGGAGCGCAGCGGCATCGCACGGCGATCGATGATCAAGCGCACGGCGGGATTCGGTGCGGGAGCCTTCGGACTCGGCACCGGGGTGCTCGTGCTCGGCGGTATGGTCAAGAACCCGTGGGCGGAGACCGGGGCCGACTCGCTGCTGCACACCGGCTGGATGAAGACCAACGGCGAGAAGGTCTACCTGCGACGCAACACCGGTGATCCGCACGACGTGTCGCTGGTACGGCCGCAGGATCTCGCACCGAACAGTTTCGAGACGGTCTTTCCGTTCCGCGAGTCCGAGCGCCACAACGAGGAAGCACTGCTGCACGCGCTGCGCAGGTCGGACAACCCGGTCATGCTGATCCGGTTGAGCCCGGGGGCCGCTCCCGTCGAGCGCAAGGGGCAGGAGGACTTCAACTACGGCGACTACTACGCCTACTCGAAGATCTGCACCCACCTCGGCTGCCCGGCCTCGCTGTACGAGGCGGAAACCGGCCGGTTGCTGTGCCCCTGCCACCAGTCGCAGTTCGACGTGGCCAACAGTTACGCCAAGCCCGTGTTCGGTCCGGCCACGCGTTCCCTGCCGCAGCTTCCGATCGCGGTGGACGAAGAAGGATATTTCGTGGCCAGGCACGACTTCATCGAGCCCATCGGTCCGGCGTACTGGGAGCGTAACTCATGAGTTCGATCACCACCCCCACGAAGTCGGCCGGCGCTGTCCAACGCATGGCCGGTCACCAGGCCGACGAGCTCGACAAGCGGTTCCAGATGGCCTCGGGACTGCGTCGACAGATGAACAAGGTCTTCCCGACGCACTGGTCCTTCCTGCTCGGCGAGGTCGCGCTCTACACCTTCATCCTGCTGCTTCTGACGGGGACGTACCTGGCGTTCTTCTTCGATCCGTCGATGGCCGAGGTCGAATACCAGGGTGCCTACACCAACCTGCGTGGTGTGGAGATGACGCGGGCCTTCGCGAGTACGCTCGACATCTCCTTCGAAGTCCGGGGCGGGATGTTCGCCCGGCAGGTGCACCACTGGGCGGCCCTGCTGTTCATGGCCTCGATCGTGGCGCACATGTTCCGGATCTTCTTCACCGGCGCGTTCCGCCGGCCGCGTGAGACGAACTGGATGATCGGTGTCGTCCTGTTCATCCTGGGCATGTTCGAGGGCTTCACCGGCTACTCGCTGCCGGACGACCTGCTGTCGGGCACCGGTGTCCGGATCGCCTCCGGGATCACCCTGTCGGTGCCGGTGGTCGGCACGTGGCTGCACTGGATTCTCTTCGGCGGTGAGTTCCCCGGTACGGAGCTCATCCCGCGCTTCTACATGATGCACATCTTCCTGCTGCCGGGGATCATTCTCGGACTGATCGCGGTGCATCTGGCTCTGGTCTGGTACCAGAAGCACACGCAGTTCCCGGGAGTGCGGCGCAAGGAGGACAACGTCGTCGGGGTGCGGATCATGCCGACCTTCGCGGTCAAGGGAGGCGGCTTCTTCGCGATTGTCACCGGTGTGACGGCGATGATGGCCGGTGTCTTCCAGATCAACGGAGTCTGGAACCTCGGCCCCTACATCCCGTCGCAGGTCTCGGCTGCGTCCCAGCCCGACTGGTACATGATCTGGACGGACGGTTCCAGCCGCCTGTGGCCGGCATGGGAGATCTACCTCGGTTCGTTCACGATCCCCGCGCCGTTCTGGCCGACGGCGTTCTTCATGGGAGCGATCTTCGCCGTCGCTGCGCTGTATCCGATGATCGAACGCAAGCTCAGCGGGGACACGGCGCATCACAACCTGCTGCAGCGTCCGCGGGATGTTCCGGTGCGGACCAGCCTCGGGATGATGGCGATCACCTTCTTCATGGTGCTGATGATCTCGGGTGTGAACGACATCATCGCCTACAAGTTCCACATTTCGCTGGATGCGATGACCTGGATCGGTCGCATCGGGTTGCTGGTGGCGCCGCCGATCGCGTACTACATCACCTACCGGATCTGTCTCGGCCTGCAGAAGGCCGACCGCGAGGTGCTGGAGCACGGCATCGAGACGGGCATCATCAAGCGGCTTCCGCACGGTGAGTTCATCGAGGTGCATCAGCCGCTCGGCCCGGTGGATTCGCACGGCCACCCGGAGGAACTGGAATACCAGGGTGCTCCGGTGCCGAAGCGGATGAACAAGCTCGGTGCGGCGGGGCATCCGGTCGAGGGCAGCTTCCTCAAGCCCGACCCCGTGGACGAGACGGAAGCGCTCGAACGGGCGCGGCGCGAGGACGCCGAGCGCGAGCGGTTGGAGCGCGCGGAACGCGAGGAGCAGGGCGAACTTCTCGCGGGCAAGCCGCAACAGCCACACGAGTGAGCTCCGCGCTCTGCGGCTGACCGAAGACGAGGACCCGGTACCGATCGTGGTGCCGGGTCCTCGTCTTCGGTCCGTGCTCCCGGAAGACCGTGGCTCGCCACAGGGCGTACCGGGCGCTTTCGAGCTACGGTGCTCGGTATGGCGGCGATCACGGACGAGAGAGTTCGAGGTTTCCTCGAGGAGAGTGCTCGCACGGGAAAGCTCGGCTATACCGCAGCCGACGGGCGCCCGCTGGTCGTACCGGTGTGGTACGCCCTCGATGGGGACGAGGTCGTGTTCACCACCGGAAAGGACAGCGCCAAGGGTGCCTCGATCGCTCGGGATCCCCGGCTGGTGCTGTGTGTCGACAAGGAAGACGGACACAAGTTCGCGCAGATACAGGGTGAAGCGGTCACCACGGAGGATCCGGGCGAGGTGCTGCGAGCGGCGGTCGCCATCGCCGCTCGCTACGTGAGTCCCGACAAGGCGGAGAAGGTCGGCAACCGCATTGCCTCTCCCGGCCAACTGGCTGTCCGCCTGCGCCCCACCAAGGTCGTCACCAGCGACAACTTGCGCGATTGAGCCGATTGGCTCCAGGTTGGCCGTTGACCGATGTGGCCGGAGGTGCCCACTCCTTTCCGGGAAGTCGGGCGAGACGGCAGCAGGAGCCGGTGCCTGCGCGCGCTTTCGGGCGTGTTCGTCAGTCGGCGGCAGGGTAGGGAGTGCGGGCGCTGACCGCTCGCTCGAGCCAGGTGCGCCAGCTCCCTGCGGCACCTGCCGGTTCCGTCCACGGCTGGGAGCAGCGAACCATACGGGTGTCGCCGGCGGTCAACCACCGATACACGATGTGGATCTCGTCGGCGGGAGCGCCGCACAATGGTCCCGGCCCGGGTACGACAGTCTCGGCGGAGGTCTGCAGCGCGTCCACGATCGGCATCGGCGGCGTCCCGCACCGAGCCGTCCCTGCGGCGGCGAGCCGCCCGTGCCGCACCACGGCGATATGCCATCCCCCGGAGCCGTCCGGCCGAGCCGCCACCAACTCGGGCAGCGCGGCGAGCGCGGACAGCCGCTGTCCCCGGTCCAGAGTGCGGACCAGGGCTGCGAGCTGATCACGTTGGGCGGCGGCGTCCTCGAACCGCTGGTCTCCGGACAGCCGCACGAGTTCCGTGTGCAGTCGCCGCAGGAGCGCATCGTCACGCCCGGCCACGAGGTCGCGTACCGACGACACCTGCGGGGCGTACTCCTCGACGTCCTGGTACCCGGCACAGGGGGCTCCGCAGTGTCCCAGCTCGTACACGGCACAGGGCCGGCCTCTCCGGTTCCGGGCGGGGATGCGCTCGGTGCATCGCCGCAGGCTCGTGGCGGACTGGAGGATCTCCACCGCTTTCGTTGCGTTCCGGCGGGACCGGAACGGTCCGAGAGCCTCTCGGCGTGGTGTTCGCACCATCGACAGCCGGGGGAAGGGTTCGTCGGTCAGTACCACCCACCATGCGCGTTGTGGAAACCTCGAACGCCGGTTGTAGCGCGGTTGGTGGGCGCCGAGTAGCCGCAGTTCGCGGACCTCGGCCTCCAACGGATGGGAGCATTCGATGTGCTCCACTCGCTCGCAGAGGGCGACCATTTCCTTGATCCGACGACGTCGCTCGCCGGCCGTGAAGTACTGGCGCACCCTTCTGCGCAGGTCGGAAGCGGTGCCGATGTACAGGATCTCGTCATTCGAACCGCGGAAGAGATACACGCCGGGGACGTTCGGCAGGTCATCGGCCAGGTGGCGCTTACGTCGCTGTTGCGGGCTCACGTCGGGCAGGTGGTCGAGCAGATCCTCCAGCGAGTGCACTCCCAGCGGGCCGACGCGCTCCAGCAGGGCGTGCAGGACATCGACGGTCGCGCGTGCGTCATCGAGGGCTCGGTGTACCGGTGCTGTGCGAGCGTGCAGAACCCGTGCGAGTGTCGCGAGTTTGTGATCGGGAGTTTCGTCGGAGGGCAGGACTCGGCGAGCCAGCCGGACGGTGCACAACACCGTGGGTTTCGGCCACTCCAGTCCGAGTTGCGCGCAGCCTGCGCGCAGGAAGGCGGTGTCGAACGGTGCGTTGTGGGCCACGAGAACGCACCCTCTGCTGAATTCGAGAAACGAGGGCAGCACCGAGTCGAGTGGGGGTGCCTCGGCGACCATCGCGTCGGTGATGCCGGTGATCGATACGACGGCGGGCGGGATGGTCCGGCCGGGATCGACGAGTGTGGAGAACTCCCCGAGAGTGTCACCACCCCGGACCTTGACCGCTGCGATCTCGGTGACGGCGTCCTGCCCGCTCTTGCCGCCGGTGGTCTCCAGATCGACCACGACGAAGGTGACCTCGTGCAGCGGTTGCCCGAGCTCGTCGAAGGAGAGCTGAGCGTGCTCTCCGGAGGTCCCTGCCATCGCAGCGTACCGTACGCGCCGGCACCGACAGTGCCGTGCCACCGGTGCGTGCCGGAACCGAAACGGCTGGCGATTAACCTGGGAGAGTGACACCGCCGACGATGGGTGACGACGACCGGGCACCCCTTCCCGACGAGTCTGTTGTCGGTCGCACACAGCAGACCGGTGATGGCGGTTCCCGGGTGGACTGGGACACGTTACCCGGTCCGGTGACCGGTCGACTGGCCGAATTGTCGGCGGCGGCGTTGGGCACGATGCGCTCCTCGGATGTGCCCGGGCAATTACGCCCCGTCATGAGATTCGCTGTTGCCAAGCGGGCCAAACTGGGGGCGGCGACACTGATCGCGGCGTTGCGCGACTCGACCGTGTTCCGCACCGCGGTCGTGGACTGGTGCAGGCAGCACCGGCCCGAAGCGCTCGATCTCGGCCACGAGGATCCGGTCGTGGTGGCCGTGGCCGCGCTCTTGGAGGACTCGGCCGTGGCAGCGCATTACGTGGAGCTCGTCGGTTGTCGCGCCGAGCGCGGGCAACTGCGCTCCGAGCGGGACTCGGCAGTTGCCCGTGCGGACAAGCTCGCCGGTGAGGTCGAACAGCTGCGCAGAGAACTGGCCGAAGCCAAGTCGGCAGCCGAGCGTGCCGGAGAGGCCGACAACTCCGATGCCGAGCGGTTCCGTAAGCGCCTCCGCGAACAGGGAGTCCGTCTCAAAGAGGCCAAGCAGGAAGCCGAGTCCGCGCGGGCCGAACTGGAGCGTGTGCGCGAGGAGTCGGCTGCCGCCATCTCGGAGGCCACCGTGCAGCGCGACAGGGAGCAGGCGAAAGCTCAGGAAGAACGCGCCCGCGCGGAACGTGCTGCCACCGAGACCGAGGTTGCCCGCCAGTCGGCGCGGGAGGCCAGGCAGGGTGACGAGAACCGGCTGGCGCTGTTGCTGGAGACGATGGAGGGAGCGCTGGGGGGACTGCGCCGGGAGTTGGGAGCCACAGGAGGTGGTCCCAGACCGGCCGAGGCGGTCACGGGGGTGCGCACACCGTCCGGCACCCCCCATCACGTGGCCGATCGGGCCGCACTGGACCGCCTGCTGGCGCTGCCTGCGGTGCATCTCATCGTGGACGGTTACAACGTGACCAAGACCGGCTATCCGGAGCTTCCGCTCGCCGATCAGCGAGACCGGCTGGCGCACCAGTTGGCCGCACTGGCCGCGCAGACCGGAGCGGAAGTGACCCTGGTCTTCGACGGGGCCGATGTGGTCTCGGTTCCCGCGGCCGGGCCGCGCGGGGTGCGGGTGATGTTCAGCTCCCCGGGTGTGCAGGCGGATGATGTGATCCGTGACCTGGTGGAGAAGGAACCGCAGGGGCGGCAACTGGTCGTGGCGACCTCGGATCGGGAAGTGGTCACCTCGGTGCGGCATCGCGGGGCATACGCGGTGGCCTCCTCGGTACTCCTCGCGCGTATCAGCCGGACGTAGCCCCCGCATCCGCCGGTGACTCGATCGGTCGACGGACTTGTCCGCTCGTCGCGCGGCGCACGATCGCACCGGAAGCAACTCGGCGATGCTTTCGACCGCTCGTCGCGCGGTCGCTCCCATGGCCGGTCACATGTCGTTGCCGGACGTGGCACCGAAGGAGGACGTCGGGAGAGTGCGGGACACAGGCACCGTTCGAACCTCAAGAGCCGATTACAGTCGGCAATCGATATTCATTCTTTTGAGTTCACATGCCGCTGTGTGTCGCTCCAACGGACCCGCCCTGGACGCCGAGGTTCACCTCTCGTAGTCTGATCGAGACTTCGCGGCGATCAGCTACTCAAACCGAGTGGCTCCGCAAGGTCACCGCCGTATCGGCTTGTCGGGGGGCCGAACCGGGGGCCGATCCGTGGATCGGTCCGGCCCTGGTGGGGCCAGCACGCCCGTTGACGGGGCTGCATGGTGGTCCGCACCTGGTGGCCGTACCCGGTGGGCGGTCGGAGGAGAGAAGGAGCTGGACGCGGCGTGACGTCGCACAGACTGAAGCGATCGATGCGCGGGACTCTCACGGCAACGGCGGTCGCTGCCGTCGTCACCATGAGTTCGGTACCGGCCACCGCGGACCCGCAACTTCCCGACAGCGCCCCGGAAGCAGTCGAGAAGCTGCGCGAGTTGTCCCGCGAAGCGGAGAAGATCACCGAGAAGTATCACCGCGCGCAGGATGATCACGATGCGCGCGTGGCCGATCTCGAGCGTGCCAAGGCCGCCGTGGCCGAGGCCTCGAAGGCCGCCGAGCAGGCGCGTGCCGAAGAGGAGAAATTCCGCTCCAAGGTCGACGAACTCACCGGTTCCGCCTACCGGGGTGCCCGGCTCAACCAGCTCTCGGCGCTGCTGGTCAGCGAATCTCCCGGGGCCTACCTCGATCGCGCGGCCACCATGGATGCCCTGGCCGAGGACAACAACGAGGCGATCCAGGCGTTGGCGGCCGCCACACACCGGGCCGAGGAAGCCGAGCGGCGCGCTGCCGAGGCGCAGCAGCGTGCTGCGAAGGCGGCAGCCGAGGCGGCTCGTCTCAAGGAGGAGATCGCCGACAAGAAAGCCACCATGGAAGAGCGGATCGCCGAGGTGCGCGACCACCTGGAGGATCTGACCGGTGCGGAGCGCGCGGCCATCCCCGGCGGAAATACCGACTACGAGTTCCAGGGTGGTGCCGGTACTGCCGCCGGAGCGGTCCAGGCCGCACTGAGCAAGCAGGGCTCCCCGTATGTCTGGGGTGCGGAGGGGCCCAATCGATTCGATTGCTCCGGCCTGATGTACTGGGCTTACCAGCAGGTCGGTGTGTCGATCCCGCGCTCCAGCAGCGCGCAGGCCCAGACCGGCAAGCCCGTCTCGGCGAGCCAGCTCAAGCCGGGTGATCTGGTCTTCTACTACAGTCCGGTGAGTCACGTGGGAATGTACGTGGGCAACGGCAATGTCGTGCACGCCCCGACAGCCGGCTCCACCGTGCATGTCACGGGCTATCGGGATGTTGCCCCGGTCAACAGGATGCGCCGCATCGCCGGCTGACCGAGGACCTGTCCTTGGCCCGGTTTTTCACTTGAGGGGGAGCCGGGCGGCCGGTGCGGTCGCCCGGCTGCGCCGCACCGCCCGCCCGGCGTCCGAACATCCTGCTCGTGCCGGGTGGGCGCCCTACCATCGGGCGTGTGCAGGCCTTCAGGACGTGGCGAGGGTGTTTCGTCGTCGCGCTCCTGGCCGTGATCACGATGGTGGTATGGGTTGTCGGGCCCATTTCCCGTCAGCCGGGCCCCGTGCTGCCTCGAGAGCGGGGTGCCGGTCATCCCGAACGGTCGGCACCCGGTGGCCGTGCCGCGGCGAGTTCCCGCGAGTACGAGCTGACCAGACTCTTGCAACGGCGCGCCGAGGCGTTGCGTACGCGGGACGAGACCGTCTTCATGGCCTCGGTCGACCCGAAAGCGTCCACGCGATTTCAGCGCAAGCAGCGCATGCTGTTCCGGAACCTGCGGGAAGTGCCGCTGGCGGAGTGGAGTTACCGGCTCGACGCCACGGCCACCGTGCTGCCACCGGATCCCGGTACCCTACCGGTCCCGCCGGACGAGCTGTGGGCTCCGCGCGTGGTCCTGAGTTACGCCCTGGCCGGGGTCGATACCGTGCCCACCACTCGGGTGATGGGATACCTGTTCGCGCGCCGGGGTGACTCGTGGTATCTGACCAGCGACACCGCCCTGCAAGAGCAGGGACGTTCGACCTGGCGTGGCCCCTGGGACCACGGCATGGTGCGTGTGGTTCCGACCGATTCGGGACTGGTGCTCGGTCACGATCGCAATCTGGAGCTCGTGCATCGGGCTGCCCGGATGCTCGACGACTCCATCGCGGCCGTCACCGAGGTGTGGGGCACCGGATGGTCCCGCCGGATCGGTGTCGTGGTTCCCGGTTCCCGCGCGGAACTGCGGGCGCTGGTCAGCCCCGCGTATGCCGTGGACGGTATCGCCGCCGTCGCGGTGGCCGACGAGGTCGACACCACCACCGGCCGCGTGGAAGGGCCGCGCGTGGTTCTCAACACGCAAACGGCCGAACCATTGAGCGATTCCGCCCTGCGTGTGGTGCTCGAACACGAGATCACGCACATCGCCACCCGAGCCGACACGGTCGAGGCCGCCCCGATGTGGATGCTGGAGGGATTTGCCGACTACGTGGGATACCGCGGCAGTGGGATTCCGCCGGAACGAATCGCTCCGGACCTGATACACCGGCTTCGCGCGGAAGGCCCTCCCACCACGTTGCCGTCGGACCGTGACTTCCGGCTCTCGGGCAGCCGTCTGGACCTGGCCTATCAGCAGTCGTGGTCGGTGGTGCGGTTCCTCGCCCGAGAGCTGGGTGAGCGGCGTTTGGTCGAGCTCTACCACCGCATCGCCGGGTCGCGGTCTCCGGAGGAGGTAGAGGAAGCCCTGCAGGACCTGGCGGGAATGGATCTTGCGGAGCTCATCGAGAGCTGGGGCCGGTACCTGCTCCGTACTTTCGACTGAGAGGTCCTGTGCCGGTGGCCGTGGAACTCCGTCGAAGAGCACAGCCACCGGCGTCGCACCCGTTGCGTCAGGAGTAGATCGCTTCGATGTCGGAGGCGTAGTTCTCGGCGACCTTGTTCTTCTTCACCTTCAGGCTCGGTGTCATCTCTCCGCGTGCCTCGGTGAAGTCGTGCGGCAGGATGCGGAACTGCTTGATCTGCTCGGCCTTGGACACGGTCTCGTTGGCGCTGTCGATGGCCTTCTGCACCTCGGCCTGCAGTTCCGGGTCGTCGACGAGGTTGGCGGCCTCGGTGTTCTCGGAGCGGCCGTGGTTGGCCAGCCACGACGGCAGGAATTCGGAATCGATGGTGACCAGCGCACCGATGAAGGGCTTCTGATCGCCGACGACGAGGCACTGGCTGATGAGCGGATGTGCCCGCAGTTGGTCCTCCAGAGCCGCCGGGGCGACGTTCTTGCCGCCTGCCGTGACGATGATCTCCTTCTTGCGACCGGTGATCCGCAGGAAGCCGTCCTCGTCCAGCGAGCCGAGGTCGCCGGTGTGGAACCAGCCGTCTTCGAGGGATTCCTCGGTCGCTGCGGGGTTGTTCCAGTACCCCCGGAACACCACGTCACCCTTGATCAGGATTTCACCGTCGTCGGCGATGCGGACGCTCGTCCCGGACAGCGGGCGGCCGACCGTTCCGATCTTGTACGCGTGCTCGACGTTGACGGCGGCCGCGGCAGTGGTCTCGGTCAGGCCGTATCCCTCCAGGATCGGCACTCCGATCCCGCGGTAGAAGTGGGTGAGTCGCTCGCCCAGGGGAGCGCCTCCGGAAACGGCCGCCATGCACCGTCCTCCCAGCGCGGCACGCAGCTTGCCGTAGACGAGCTTGTCGAACACGAAGTGCTTGAGCCGCAGGGTGAGGTTCGGGTTGCCCGCTTCCTCGGCTTGGCTGTAGGCCACGGCGGTGGCTTCGGCGGCGTCGAAGATCTTTCCCCTGCCCTCGGAGTGGGCCTTCTGCTTGGCCGTGTTGTAGACCTTCTCGAACACGCGGGGAACGGCCAGCACGAAGGAGGGCTGGAACGAGCCGAGGTCGTTGACGAGTTCCTTGACGTTACCGGTGTGTCCCAGTGTCACTCGCGCGTACACGCAGGTGATGGCGATGGCGCGTGCCAGGACGTGGGCCATCGGCAGGAACATCAGCATCGATTTGCCCGGCTGCATCAGCTGGGGGAACGCGTCGATGTCGGAGCGAACCTCGGCGAGCAGGTTGCGGTGGGTCAGTTCGCATCCCTTCGGGCGGCCGGTGGTGCCCGAGGTGTAGATGAGGGTCGCGAGGTCGTCGGCGCGGACCGAGCGGCGACGATCGTGAACCTCGGTGTCGGCGATGTCGGCTCCCCGGGCGGTGAGGTTGTCCACCACAGGAGCGGCACCGTCCGGGGTGGGGCCGTCGATCTGCCAGACGTGGCGCAGTTCGGTGAGCCCGTCGGCCACCGTGTCCACCTCACGGCGGTGAGTCTCGGCCTCCACGATGACGGCCTTGGCGCCGGAGTCCGACAGGATCCATTCGGCCTGGTCGGCAGCCGAGGTCTCGTAGATGGGTACGGTGACACAGCCTGCTGCCCAGATGGCGAAGTCGAGCAGACTCCACTCGTAGCGGGTCTGCGACATCAGGCCGATGCGATCCCCGGGCTGCAGGCCGGCGGCAACGAGTCCCTTGGAAATACCCATGACCTGCGCGGCGAACTCGGCGGCGGTCACCTCGGTCCAGGTGCCTTCCACGCGGCGCCGGAAACTCACGGTGCCACCGGAATTTTCCGCGTTGGCCCACACCATGTCGGTGAGGTTCTCGTCATCAGCCACACTGGTCGTGGCGGGGACGCTGAACTCGCGCACTCGAAACCTCCGAAAAACGCCGAACTGTGAGGCATGATTGAGCCCACAAGCTACCGAGTGGTAGCTGTGCTCTCGTCATCGGGGCGGACCACTGGGCAGCCCCGGTTGGCGCCGAACTCGTCGGCACCGTGCCGTATTGTTTCCTGCGAGTCGGACCGCGGTCCCTCCGGGAGGGCATTCCGGGGGCGTGCGTGTGATATCGGCAGGCAGCAGTACACAGCCCCGGGCGTCATCGCTAGTTTCGAGTACGGACGGGATCGACTGGTGAACGGAGCCGGTTTGCGTGTGCATGTGGTGTCGGATGTCCACGGCAACGTGGAGGATCTCAAGCGTGCCGGTGAGGGCGCCGACGCGCTTGTCGTGCTCGGAGATCTGATCGACTTCGTCGACTATCACGATCACGGCAGAGGCATCCTGGGCGCGGTGTTCGGCCCCGACAAGGTAGCGCGCTTCGCCGAGTTGCGCCGCAATCATCGTGGTGCGGATGTGGGTGCCTACGCGCGTTCGCTGTGGGCGAGTCTGTCCGACCCCGCCAAGGTCGTGGAGGAAGCCGTCCGTGCGCAGTACGCGGAGCTCTTCGGCGCGCTGACCGCTCCGACCTACGCGACGGCGGGCAACGTCGACGCACCGCACCTGTGGCCGGAGTTCGCCGGCCACGGGATCCATGTGCTGGACGGCCACAGTGTCGATATCGGCGGTCTGCGTTTCGGTTTCGCCGGTGGGGCATTGCTACCGCCGGGAGGGACATTGCGCCGTGACGCGCCGTGGGTACCGCACTTGCGTTCCGCGGCCGAGTTCGACGAGATCCTGGGCGGGCTCGATCCGGTCGACGTGCTGTGCACGCACGTGCCCCCGAACGTGCCCGAGCTGCTCTACGACGTCGTGGCGCGGCGCCCGGAGTACGGGTCGAGCGGAGCGCTGGAACGGATCACGCGGGATGCACCGCACTGGTCGCTGTTCGGCCACGTGCACCAGCCGTTGGCGCAGCGCATGCGGATCGGCTCGACGGAGTGCGTCAATGTCGGGCACTTCAAGCACACCGGCAAGCCGTACGTGCTGCGCTGGTGAGGTGTGTCACCGTGCCGTCGTCCGGCGAGCGTCTCGAAAGAGCCGGGGCGACACTCCGAGCGGCAGGAGCCCCGGTCTTCGGCCAGGTCGAGGGCTTCGACCTGTAGCCTGCCCGCATGGTCGAGAAGTCCACCCAGTCCATTGTGATCGAGGCTTCTGCCCCGGAGATCATGTCGGTGATCTCGGATTTCGCCGCGTACCCGGAATGGGCGGAAGCGGTGAAGGAAACCCAGGTGCTCTCGACGACGTCCGGCGGGAAGGCGGAGAAAGTTCGGTTCGTCCTGGACGCGGGCGTGGTCAAGGACACCTACGTCCTCGTCTACGACTGGCACGACGACGGATTGTCGGTCAGCTGGACCTTGTCCGAAGGACAGGTGCAGAAAGCCCAGTATGGCAGTTATGCCTTGCGGCCCGAGTCGGACCGACGTACCGAGGTGACCTACAGCCTGGCCGTGGACTTGAACATCCCCATGCTCGGCATGTTCAGACGCAAAGCCGAAAAAATGATCATGGACACCGCCTTGAAGGAGCTGAAGCGCCGCGTCGAGTCCGGGCATCAGTGACCCGTTCCCACCGCGTGTTCGATCGACACCTGCGTTGGAGAGGTTCGCCGTGCGAGTCCTGCTGTTCACCGGAAAAGGCGGTGTGGGCAAGACCACCCTCGCCGCGGCCACCGCAGCACGGTTGGCAACCAGGGGTGCCAAGGTGCTGGTGGTCTCCACCGACCCCGCGCATTCGCTGGCCGATGCTCTCGGCACGCGGCTCGGTCCGGCCCCGGAAGAGGTACCACTGCCGAGCCACGGCCATACCGGCGAGGCACGTATGCATGCCGCCGAGGTGCACACCCGTGCACTCGTCGACGACACCTGGGACGAGCTTCGCGAGCACCTTCGCACACTGTTGCTCGGAGCGGGTGTGAGCGAACTGGACGCCGAAGAGCTCACCGTGCTGCCCGGTGTGGAGGACCTGCTGGCTCTCGGCGAAGTGCACCGGCTGGCCTCCTGCGGGGTGTGGGACACCATCATCGTCGATTGCGGCCCGACCGCCGAAACCCTGCGGCTGCTGTCCTTGCCCGAGGCGTTCACGAGCTATCTCGAGCGGCTCTTCCCCACACACCGACGCCTCGTGCGGGGACTGCTGGCCGGCATGGCGGGCAGCGACAACCACGAGCGATGGGATGCGGTCGCGGACGCGCTGGGCCGGTTGGCCGAGCAGCTCGGCGCGCTGACCGAATGGTTGGCCGCAGCAGGCACCAGCGTCCGGTTGGTGCTGACTCCCGAGGCAGTCGTGGCCGCGGAGACCCGCCGTACGTTGACGGCATTGGCGCTGCAGCGAATCCACGTCGACGGGCTGGTGGCCAACCGGCTGGTGCCGCACCCGGGATCGGCGCGCGGTGCCGCCGCGGCATGGTTGCGCACCCGCCGCAACGAGCAGGATGCCGTCCTCGACGAGCTGCGTTCCTGTGCAGGTGTTCCGCTGCGCACGGTGGAACATCGTGCGGGGGAGCCGGTCGGATTGCGGGCACTGCTGGAGATCGGTGCGGAGCTCCACGGTGATTCCGACCCACTCGAGGGTGCCGAACGAGCACCGGCGATGGAGGTCACCGGTGGCGGCCGCAGCCTGGACTCGGAATATGCTCTGCGGATCGCGTTGCCGTTGCATGAGGGAGCCGATATCGACCTCGCCCGGGTCGGCGACGAGCTCGCGATGACAGTGGATGGCCGTCGCCGGTTGATCGCATTGCCTGCGGTACTGCGGCGTTGCATCGTCACCGGGGCGAGAGCCGGTGACGACGGAGTGACCGTGGCCTTCCGGCCCGACCCCGAGTTGTGGATGCGGTGAGCAGTGGTGGATCAGACACGGCACGATACCTCCGCGCACGGAGCGGCACACCACGGCGAGGACAGGTCCGGCGAGGAACTGCGTCGGCTGCTCGATGCGCTCGCGTTCCGTGCGGAGGAGTATCTGCTCGGCCTGGGGCACGGGACGGATGCGCAGGCGGACGGGGGCGATGCGGCCATCGGCGAGCGGGCGCGGCATGCCTCGTCCGGTACCTGCGACCGGTGCCCGCTGTGCGCGGCAATGGCACTCCTGCGCGGGGACCGGCCGGAGTTGTCCGCACGGTTGTCCGAGCACATGGCAGCGTTCGTGACACTGCTGCGCCGGGTTCTCGCCGAGGAGGGGGAAGCGGCAGCAGGCAACGAGCAGGCGAGCGCGGAGACCGCAGAGGACCTGTCCCCGGATTCCGCGGACAGGACCGGCTCGTCCAAGGTGCAGCGGATCGACGTGCGGCGGGTCGGCGGAAACGTTCTGCATCCGAACGGAGCGGGAGCCCGAGCCGAAGGGGACGGGTGCTGACCGTCGGCGTGGACGCGGGCGGCACCAGCGTGCGAGCGAGCGTGGTCGATCCGCACGGTGCCGTACTGGAAACCACTCGTGCGCCGACTCCCGACTCGGCTCCCGCGTTGAACGCTGCGGTCGCCGACCTCGTGGGCGGCCTCGTCGACCGCTACCCGGTGGTCGCCGTGGGGTTGGCCGTGGCCGGTTTCGTCAGCGAGGATCGCCGCCTCGTGCGGTTCGCACCACACCTGGCTTGGCGCCATGCCGCAGTCGCCGACCGACTCGCCGATCGGCTCGGTCTCCCGGTGATGCTGGAGCACGATGCCAATGCGGCCGCATTCGCCGAGCAGCGCTTCGGCGCCGCCGCAGGGGCGCGGGTGGCCGTGCTGATCGCGTTGGGTACCGGCATCGGCAGTGCGCTCGTCCTCGACGGTGAGGTGTACCGGGGTGCCTACGGCGTGGCCCCCGAGCTGGGGCATCTGCGCCTGGTGCCGCAGGGGAGACGGTGTCCGTGCGGGAAACGCGGATGCTGGGAGCGGTACTGCAGTGGCACCGCGCTGGCCGACACCGCGCGGCAACTGCTGAGTGAGCACCCGGATGCGGCGACGTCTCTGGCCGGGCAGGCCGGCAGCGACCCCTCCACCCTCACGGGGCAGCGAGTGGCGCGTGCGGCGGAGGAAGGCGATCCCCTCGCGCTGGAGGCGATGGGAGAGTTGTCGCGATGGCTCGGCGAAGGGTTGGCCCTGGTCTCCGACGTCTACGACCCGGAGGTCGTGGTGCTCGCCGGGGGTGTGTCCGGCTCCGCGCACCTGTTCCTCGACACCGCGCGGCAGCACTGGGCGTCGGCTGTCACCGGGGCCGGTCACCGGCCGCCTGCACACCTGCGCCTCGCCCGGTACGGCGAGGAGGCGAGCATGGTCGGCGCGGCCGAACTCGCCCGCGAGCACGCCCGCGGGCGATGATGCGCGGCCGTGGGTGCGGATGCGGAATCGGGATTCAGAGCTGGGCGCCGTCGTCCCACTCGGAATCCGGTGGTGTGGGACGCATGCGCAGGAGCAGCCATCCGATACCGACACTGATCGAGACCAGTCCGAGCGGCAGTGCGATGGTGCCGATCCAGCCGACCAGTCCGGGCACCACCAGCAGGCAGAACCCCAGCACGATCAGAGCGACTCCACCCACCGTGCCCGCCTTCGGGGCGGGCAGAGGTGGCGGATCCGGGGGCTCGAAATGACCTTCGTCCTCTTCTTCGGAGGGTGACCAGCTCCGTGGCCCCCCGGGATGTTCGGCGGCAGGCTCCGATCCGGCCGATGCGGAACGTGCCGGATCCACCGGATCGGAGTCCTCGGCCCGGCTACTGTCCACCGGCCATTTGGGCAAGGGGGTGTCGTCGCGTTCCAGTTCGGCCACGATCTCCGCGAATGCCGCGTCGATGTCTTCCGGGCCGTCGGCGTTGCCATGGCGCGTGTTCATACGAGTTTTGCGGCGGCACCCTCGGTCCTCGGGCCTGGCGGGAAGCCGCGTCCTCCCCTCTTCTGCGATCGTTGCCGACAGGCACGGTGGTTGGTGATCCTGGCGGGGAGGCGGGCGTTCGAGTACCGCTTCCCCGAGCGGGGAGCAGGTGCTGGAATTGCTGCGCACATGCGGCTGTGTCCGGCCGAGTCACGATCGGGTGCTGCGAGCCCGGATCGCCGCGAGGTACCGGTAACAGTGCCGGACGATACTGGCACCGCAGTCTCCCTCCCACGCTGCTCGGCCTTACCGGACCATCGTCGCACGCGTGCCGGGCGATGCGGGACCGCTGACGGGATATCGTCGGTGGGTGGTCGGTTCGCGTGGGCACCGCCCGAGCTGCCGAGCACCGCCCGGTCCACGTTGTGCGTACCCGTCGTGGGTCCGTACCCTGTGCAGGATACTCGGGTCTCAGGAGGCAACGGCGCAGTGCTCTACTGGGTGTTGAAGCACATCTTTCTCGGCCCCCTTTTGAAGTTGTGGTGTCGGCCGAAGATCAAGGGGCGGGAGTACATCCCCGAAACAGGGGCGGCCATCCTGGTCAGCAACCACCTGGCGGTGGCCGACTCGTTCTTCATGCCCCTGAAGTTGTCGCGGCGCGTGACATTCCTGGCCAAACGGGAGTACTTCACGGGCAAGGGACTCAAGGGCGCGTTGAAACGGTACTTCTTCTCCGGCATCGGGCAGGTTCCGATCGACCGCTCCAGTGGTGCCGCCGCGCAGGCAGCGCTGGACACCGGCGTGCGGTTGCTCGGTGAGGGGCGGCTCCTCGGTGTGTATCCGGAAGGTACCCGCTCGCCCGACGGTCGCCTGTACAAGGGAAAGACCGGTGTGGCGCGGATGGCCTTGGAGGCCAACGTGCCCGTCATCCCCATCGCCATGGTCGGGACCGAACGAGTCAATCCGATCGGCTCCACCGTGTGGCGCCCGTACCGTGTCAAGGTGAAGGTCGGCAAGCCGCTGGACTTCTCCCGCTACGAGGGACTCGCCGGGGACCGCTTCGTGGAGCGTTCGATCACCGACGAGATCATGTACGCGCTCATGGAGCTGTCGGGGCAGGAATACGTCGACGTCTACGCGGCCAAAGCCAAAGACGACCTGGAAACCCGGGGACGGGTCGTGACGAAGCGAGCGGACTCCTCGGTCGAGCAGGAGGCCGACCGGTTCCCGGACGCCAAGGCAGGCTGAGCGTCCGGTCGGAAGCCCTGGTGGGGCGTGTCCTCGCCCGTTCGAATGGCGCATATTCTTGGCCGGTGCGGTTTTTCTACGACTGCGAGTTCATCGAGGACGGCCTGACCATCGATCTGGTGTCGATCGGTGTGGTCGACGAGACGGGACGCGAGTTCTACGCGGTCTCCACGGAGTTCGATCCCATGCGGGCCGGTCGCTGGGTGCGCCGGCACGTATTGCCGCAGTTGCCGCCACCTGCTTCCGGCGCCTGGCGCTCGCGCGCGCAGATTCGTGACGATCTGTACACCTTCCTGACTTCGCGCGGTTCCGACATCGAGTTGTGGGCGTGGTACGCCGCCTACGATCATGTCGCGCTGGCTCAACTGTGGGGTGCGATGCCCGCACTGCCCTCGCAGTTGCCGAAGTTCACCCGCGACCTGCGCCAGCACTGGGAGGCCGCGGGCAAGCCGAGGCTGCCTCCTGCTCCCCCCAATGCCCACGACGCCCTGGCTGATGCCCGACACAACCTGGAACGCTGGAACGTGATCGAGACGCATCGCCGCGAGCGTGGGTATCCGATGCGCTGACGCGGTCGCGACGCTTGCTGCACCGATCCAGTCCGTGACAAGCTTTTCCGGGAGAGGTCCATATCACAGCCGCGGCGAATGCGGTGAGGAGGCGGCCGGATGGCGACGGGCAAGCGTGTCGGTGTGTTGACGGGGGGTGGGGACTGCCCGGGGCTCAACGCGGTGCTGCGTGCGATCACCCGCAAGGGGATCGAGATGTACGACCACGAGATCCTCGGCTTCCGCAACGGCTGGCAGGGTCCACTGCAGGGAGTGGTGACCCCACTGGGACTGGACGATGTCGAGGCCGTGCTGAACCGAGGCGGCACGATGCTGGGCTCCTCGCGTACCAACCCGTACAACGAGGACGACGGTGTCGCCGGAATCAAGGCCACGCTCGCCGACAACGAGGTGGATGCCTTGATCGCCATCGGCGGCGAGGACACGCTCGGTGTCGCCGAACGGCTCTCCGGGGAGGGCATTCCCATCGTCGGTGTGCCCAAGACCATCGACAACGATCTCGAGGCCACCGACTACACCTTCGGCTTCGACACCGCCGTGCACATCGCCACCGAGGCTATCGATCGGCTGCGCACGACGGCCGAGTCCCATCACCGGGCACTGGTCGTCGAGGTGATGGGGCGGCATGCGGGCTGGATCGCGCTGCATTCCGGCTTGGCCGGGGGTGCCAATGTGATCCTCGGCCCGGAGCAGCGGTTCAGCGTCGAACAGGTCTGCACCTGGGTGCAGCGCCGCTTCGAGCGGCAGTACGCACCGATCATCGTGGTGGCCGAGGGAGCGGTTCCGGAAGGCGGCGAGGAGGTCCTGCAGGCCGGCGAGAAGGACGCTTTCGGCCATGTGCGTCTCGGCGGGGTGGGGACCTGGCTGGCCGAGGAGATCGCACAGCGCACCGGTCAGGAATCCCGCGCGGTCGTACTCGGGCACACGCAGCGTGGTGGTACGCCCACCGCCTACGACCGGGTGCTGGCGACCCGGTTCGGTCTGCATGCCATCGACGCCGTTCACGACGGCGATTTCGGTACGATGGTGGCACTTCGCGGTACCGAGGTCGTACGGGTTCCGCTGGCGGATGCCACCTCGGCGCTCAAGACCGTGCCGCTGCAGCGCTACACCGAGGCCCGGGCACTGTTCGGCTGAGTGACCCGGCGGAATCCCGTTCCGGCGGCACGGATTCGTGAGCCGTCCTTGATGTCGAACACCGGGAAACCGGCATGCGGAATTCCGGATGCGGTCTCCCGTTTGTTGGGACGGTCACTCCCGCTGTGTGGTGTGGGGTGCGGAGCGCCTACCCTGGTCGGCGTGCCCTGGTCTGTCGCCGTGTGGACGGTGCTGCCTTGCCTGTCCACTCGAACGAGGACCGCGAAGGATGCTCCAGGAGCGCCGAGATGAGTACCCATGCCCACCGAGTGCAGGTCAAGGTAGTGTCGTGAACAGTTTCAAATCGTGGACAGTCGACGTACCGGTGGATACCCTTCCCGAACTGCCACCGTTGCCGACCGACATGCGCGCTCGACTCGATGATGCGCTGGCCCGGTCTGCAGCACAGCAGCCCGAGTGGCCCGATCCGGAACAGGCGCGCAACGTCCGGACGGTGCTGGAGAGTGTGCCGCCGGTGACCGTCCCGTCCGAGGTGAATCGGCTCCGGGAGAGCCTCGCGGCAGTGGCCCGGGGTGAGGCGTTCCTGCTGCAGGGCGGCGACTGTGCCGAGACGTTCGCCGACAACACCGAACCGCACATCCGCGCGAGCATCCGCACCCTGCTGCAGATGGCCGTGGTGCTCACCTACGGCGCGAGCATGCCGGTGGTCAAGGTCGGGCGCATGGCCGGTCAGTACTCCAAGCCGCGCTCCAAGTCGACCGATGCCCTCGGGTTGCCGAGCTACCGCGGTGACATGGTGAACTCGCTGACCGCCACGGAGCAGGCGCGAGTTCACGACCCGTCGCGGCTGATCCGTGCCTACGCCAATGCGAGCGCGACGATGAACCTGTCGCGAGCGCTGACCAGTGGGGGAATGGCCGCGTTGGCGCAGGTGCACGACTGGAACAAGGACTTCGTGCTCAATTCGCCCGCGGGGGAGCGTTACGAGTCGGTCGCCGCGGAGATCGACCGGGGGCTGCGGTTCATGTCGGCCTGCGGAGTCAACGATTCCAGCTTGCACTCCGTGGACTTCTACTCCAGCCACGAGGCCCTGGTGCTGGACTACGAACGGGCGATGCTGCGGCTGGACACCAGCGGACCCGAACCACGCCTGTACGACCTGTCCGGACACTTCCTGTGGGTGGGTGACCGCACCCGTCAGCTCGACGGCGCGCACATCGCTTTCGCCGAGCTGATTTCGAACCCGATCGGGTTGAAGATCGGGCCGAGTACGACTCCGGAGCAGGCGGTCGAGTACGTGGAACGGCTCGACCCGCACAACGAGCCGGGCCGGTTGACCCTGATCAGTCGGATGGGCAACGGCCAGGTGCGCGATCTGTTGCCGCCGATCGTGGAAAAGGTCACCGCCTCCGGCCACCAGGTGATCTGGCAGTGCGACCCGATGCACGGCAACACCCACGAGTCCAGCACCGGATACAAGACCCGGCATTTCGATCGGGTCGTGGACGAGGTGCAGGGCTTCTTCGAGGTGCATCACCGGCTCGGAACGCACCCTGGTGGTATTCACGTGGAGTTGACCGGCGAAGACGTCACCGAGTGCCTGGGCGGGGCGCAGGACATTTCCGACACCGACCTGTCCGGCCGGTATGAGACCGCCTGCGATCCGCGCCTGAACACCCAGCAATCCCTGGAGCTGGCGTTCCTCGTGGCGGAGATGCTGCGCAGCTGAAATCCCCGGGCGTGGCTTCGACGGCCGCTCACGACGTGGAAAGGTCGTGAGCGGCCGTGCCGGATCGGCTCGCGACACCGCCGCGGGAACGGGAGCGCCCGAAGACACCGCTCAGCCTCAGGGGATCGAATCGGGTCAGCGACACGGCAGCCAGGAGCGAGAGCCCCACGACCGCTGCCATGAAGGGCCAGTTGTACAACCCGTGCTCCCCGTCGGGGTAGTAGGCGAGTACCAGCCCGACCGAGGCGCCGACCACAACGGACAGCGCGCGTCTGCTCCAGGGCAGTGCTGCAGCAAGCGCGAGGCTCCAAGTCAAGTACCACGGGAATGTCGTGGGCGACAGCACCGCTCCCGCGAACAGCAGAAGTGTCGCGCGGCGGACGGCGCCGGTGCCTCCGTCGCGTGCCTGCCACCACTGCCAGACCAGTAGCGACACGAGTGCCAGCCCGCCGAGCGCGCGGCACACACCGATGAACACGCCGGCGTCGACGTCGAGAAACACTTCGGTGGCGCCGTGCAGGAGCTGACCGAGCCCGGTCGGTAGGGACGTGTACGTGGTGATCAGGGACGGTGCCGACAAGCCGTGCAACCATCCCAGTCCGAAACCGGCCAGTGCCGTACAGCTGCCGAAGACCGCGCAGTGGACCAGGAGCGCGGGAGCGACGGCCTTGGCGAACCGATGCCGAGGGGAGCCGCTCAACCTGTTCGCCCACACCCAGACCAGGAAGGGAAGCAGGAGCCCCGCGGTCGCCTTGATCGCCATCGCCAGCGTCACCAGGGCGATGCCGGAGGCGTGCCTGCCTTGGAGGGTCAGCAGTGTGCCGAGTGCGAGCAGGCCGATCATCAGCAGGTCGTTGTGTGGACCCCCCACCAGGTGTACCACGGTCATGGGACCTGCCACGGTGAGCCACAGGGCGACCGGCAGGTTTCCGCCGAGATGCCGGACCAGCCCCGGCAAGGCGAAGATCAGCATGGCGAGCCCACCGAGCAGGAGCACGCGCATCAGGACGACGCCGATGATCACGCTGTCTCCGGCCACGAGCACCACACCCTGGGACAGGCCGATGAACAAGGGACCGTACGGTGCCGGGGTGGTCTGCCAGAACGGGTGCACGTTCTCCGGGATCGGCCCGGTCAGGGCCGCAGGCCCGACCGAGTACGGATCGATCCCGTTCAGGGCCAGCAGGCCCTGGGCGAGGTAGCTGTAGACGTCCCGCGTGAACAGCGGGGGTGCGATCAGCAGCGGCGCCATCCAGGTGACGGCGGCCAGCAGCACACCACGAGCGCCGACTCGGCAGGCGAGCACGCCGCGCCCCAGACGCACCCATGCCCACACCAGCAGCCCGAAACCCAGGTAGACGGCCGCGGTGGCGAGGTACTCGCCGTGGCCGTAGCGGAGAGCCGCCAGCGGCGTCGATGCCAGGATCGGATCATGCACGAGGGTGGCGGCGGCACCGACCGAACCCACCAGCATGAGCACCGTCCCGATCGCGCCGAGCAGAACGGTGCGCAGCGGCAGCGGCCCGCGCGGTGCACGGCTGCTGCCGGGAGCGTTGTCGAGCGCGGTGAGGCCGGTCCGGTGGGACCATGGGATCCGCGTCGATACCGGGGCACGACTCGGGGGCATGGTGCCCTCAATGGTCCCATACGGGACTTTTGACCGATGTTCGACCGGGCCTGTGGCACTCGATGAGTGAGGGTCACCGTCCGCGGGAAAGTCGGCGGTGTCGCCGTCCGAGCGTGCGTCGACACGGCTTTGGCCCGGTGTGGAAGGCCGGTCCCGAGACGGCGGTTCACGGAACCACTGACGCAGTCTTGTCAGCCCCGCCTCTCGACGGCGCCTTCTGCAGTTCCCGCAGCGCCCTCTACAGCGTGGTGATGGTGACCGTGGAACCGGGTTCAACCTTGTTGCCCGCCAGGGGCAACTGGCCCAGTACGCGGCCGTTCGACCGGTTCAGGAACGACTTCACCTCGAGCTCCAGCCCGAGACCCGCGGCCTTTTCCTGCGCTTGGCGGGCACGCATACCCATGAAGTTCGGCACGGTGACCGCGTTCGACAGCACCACTCCGACTCGGGGACTGCCCCGAAGTTCGACTTCCGTTCCGACCTTCGGATCCGTGCTGATGACGTGGTTGGTGTTCACCTCGGAGGAGAACTTCTTGCCCTTCACATAGGGCTCGAATCCGGCCTGGCGCAGCGCCGCGAACGCTTGCTCCTTGCTCTTCCCGCGCACGTCGGGCACGGCCACCGGCGGGGGTCCCTTGCTGACGATGATCGTGACCGTGGCACTGGTCGCCACCGGCGTGCCCGGAGCAGGACTGAGGCCGAGGACACGCCCCTTCGGAACGCTGGTGTGGTACCGATCGGCCGAGGAGTCCAGCGTGGGGTCGAGCTTCGCATCGCGCAGAATGCGCTGTGCCTCGCTCACAGGAGTGCCCACGGGTACTTCGGGCACCTTCGGTTTGCCCCGCGAGACGACCATCCGGATCTCCTCGCCGCGCATGGCGCGGGATCCCCCGGTCGGCGAGGCACTGATCACCGTTCCTGCGGATATCGTGTCGTGGTAGGAGCGGGTGATGTCCGGCTTCAGCCCGGCACGCTGCAGAGCCTGCTTGGCTGCCGCTTCGCTCTTTCCGGTGACCTGTGGCACCGTGACGTAGCGCCCGGTGCCGAGCCACCATGCCGTGCCACCGACCAGGGCCGCCAACAACAGGACCACCAGCGTGGAGACCGTGAACCTCCGTCGGCTGCGGCGGCGTGACCGGTCGAGACCACCACTGTGCTCCTCGGAGTGCCGTGTCTCCACGGCGGCCAGGTCCTGTGTCTGCTCGGGGTCGAGCACGGGTCGCGCGAGTGCGCGGGTTCCCTGCGGCCCTCCCGTCCGGATGTCCTGGTGGGCCGATGCCACCGCGGAGACATCGCTCGCGGTCGTGCCCACCGACGGAAAGCGGTCGGTGACAGGGTCGCCGTCGCCATCACCAACCTGCTCGGTCGGCTCTTCGGCGCCCGGAAGCGGGATCGCTGCCGGTTCCATGCCCAGTCTGCTCTGCAGGGTCCGGATCTCGGTGAGGAACGCCTCGGCATCGGCAGGGCGCACCGAGGCGTCCCTGCGGGTGGCGCGCAACACCAGATCGTCGACGGCGGGCGGGAGTTCGGGCACGTGCTCGCTGGGAGCGGGGATGTCGTCGTTGACGTGCCGGTAGGCCACGGACAGGGCGGTATCACCGGTGTACGGGGGTTCGCCGATGAGCATTTCGTACAGCACGACACCGGCCGCGTAGACGTCCGTGCGTGCGTCCGCCGCTCCCGTGGTCACCTGTTCCGGTGAAAGGTAGGCGACGGTCCCGAGGATGACACTGCCACTGGTGGTGCCCGCCGAAGCCGCCGCGCGGACGAGGCCGAAGTCGGTGACCTTGACCGAACCGTCCGCCCCGATCAGCACGTTCTCCGGCTTGATATCGCGGTGAACCATGTCCGCGCGGTGCGCTGCGGCCAGCGCCGAGAGCACCGATTCCAGCACACTGATCGCCACCGGCAGTGGCAGCCTGCCCTGGCGTCGGATGAGGTCCCGTAGCGTGCAGCCCTCGACCAGCTGCATCACCAGGTACACGCGGTCGCCGTCGACCTCCCGGTCGACTCCCTGGTCGTAGACGGCGACGACATCGGGATGATGCAGCCGAGCGGCGGCGCGAGCTTCCCGTTCGAATCGGTCGATGAACGATCGATCACCGGAGTACTGCGAGTCCATCACCTTGAGGGCGACCGGCCGGTCGAGGCGGGTGTCCAGACCGCGATACACCGTCGACATTCCGCCTCGCGCGATCAGCGAGTCGACCCGGTAGCGACGCTCCAGCATGGCCCCGACGAGGTCGTCTCGCCTGTCGTGCCGAGTCTCGGCGGTCATGTTGTGCCCACCGCAAACAGCCGTGTCAGCAATACCTCCAGGAATGCGGCACCGGGGAATGCCCGTCGACCGGATGAAGCTTCTGCAGTGTGCAAGCAGAATACGCCGTATCGCCGCGGTGCACCGGTCGAGACACTGTTCGCGCCGCGCAGGTCGGCCGGCGGATCCTGGAACGCACTCTCGAACACGGTACCGATCGTAGGAGAAAGCATGTCTCTCCCGGTGTACGGTACACGAGCCGTCGCCGGGGTGGCCGACTGGCGGTGGAGCGTGCCGACTGGCACAGTGGGAAACGTGAGTGCTGTCCCAGCTGCCCCGGATGTGCTTGCTCCCGACGTGGAGGTGGTCCCGCTCCCCGACGTCGCCGAGCGGCTCGGCGTGCCGGTGACCCGGATACACCAACTGATCCGCGACGGCCACCTGCTGGCGGTCCGCCGCGAGGGAGTGCTGGTCGTGCCGAGCTCTTTCCTGACCGATACCGCGATCGTCAAGGGGCTCGGGGGCACGATCACTCTGCTCCGGGACAACGGTTACACCGAGGACGAGATCCTGCGCTGGCTGTTCACCGCCGATGACACGCTGCCGGGCACACCGATCGATGCCCTGCGCGGGGACCGCGGTCGCGAAGTGAAGCGCCGCGCACAGGCCATGGGGTTCTAGCCCGCAGCGACGTTTTCTCAGGCATTGCGGTCGGTGACGGCGATCGCCAGCTCGGCCAGTCGTGTCGCAGCGGGTTCGGGCAGATCGGTGGTTTCCAGGGTCGCCATGGCTTTCTCGGTGAGTGTGGTGATCCGGTCCTCCACGGCGCGCACGGCGCCGAGGTGTTCGAGCACCTGCCGCGCCTGCTGCACCTGCGAAGGGTGCGGGTCCTCCTCGCCCAGGACGGAATGCAGGACATCGAGCGAACTTTGGTCGCCGTGCTGCCGTGCCCGGCCGAACGCTTCGGCCACCAGCAGGGTTCGCTTGCCCTCACGCAGATCGTCTCCGGCCGGCTTGCCGGTGACGTCGGGATCGCCGAACACCCCGAGCAGGTCGTCGCGAAGCTGGAAAGCCACGCCGATGTCGGCGCCGAACCGGCTCAGCGCAGCCATGGTCGCCGCATCGGCACCCCCGAGTTCGGCGCCGAACTGCAGTGGACGCTGCACCGTGTAGGAAGCGGACTTGAGTTCGTCGATCCGCAGCGCGGCCTCCGGGCTCTCGTCGCCACGTGCCTGGCCGAGGATGTCGAGGTACTGGCCGGCGAGCACCTCGGTGCGCATGGCCTGCCAGGGCTGCATCGCCCGTGCCAGGCAGGCACCGGGTAAGCCCGACGAGCGCACCATGTCATCGGCCCAGCTCATTGCCAGGTCGCCGAGCAGCACCGCAGCGGCGGTACCGAACCGGCGTGCGGATCCGTTCCAGCGCTCGTTGCGGTGTGTCTCGGCGAACCTGACGTGGACGGTGGAGTGACCGCGCCGGGTGTCGGAATCGTCGATGAGATCGTCGTGCATCAGTGCACAGGTCTGGATCAGCTCCAGCGCACTGGCCGCCCGGAGCATCGCGGTCGCCTGTCGCCCCTCGGCGGCACCACCTGCCGCACGCCACCCCCACCAGGCGAAGGCGGGCCTGATGCGTTTACCGCCCCCGAGAACGAAGCGGGCGAGTTCCCGGACGGCCTCGGCGAAGGCAGGGTCGATGTCCCGGCACTCGGTGATCCGGATCTCCAGGTAGTCGGCCAGCGTTTCGTGTACCTGGCCGGGCAGGTCGGTGTCCACGGTGACGGCATCCTCGGTGGCGGTTTCCTCGACGACCAGGTCCTGTGCGCGCATCCGTCCATCGTCGGTGATGCCCTGGTCGGAAGGTGCGAAGGGGTGTCCGGCTGTGCCGGAGGTATCCGGTCGGTGCGGCAGTGCCCGCAGCGGATCCGGCACACCCTCGGCGAGGTCTCCGGCTGTGTGGACACCGCCGGTCACGGAGCCGACTCGGCAGTGTCATTGCGCATCCGGCGATGATTGAGCAGGGCGAGTACCGCGACCAGCACGGCCGTTGCGAGAGTCAGGGCACTGAACAGGGTGGTCCAGCTCCACCAGAACACGTTCTGGGTGGTACCGGTGAACTGGAAGGTGGCCGAGATCTGGGTCACTTCTCCCGGGGGCGGATACCAGCTCACCATCCCGGCGTTCGTCCGGCCGTTCGTGCTGGTGACCTCGCCCGGCGTATTGATTTCGATCAGCACGGAGGAATCGGTTTCGGCCAGAGGTGTCAGGTCGACCGATCCCTGCACCGTGACCAGAGATCCCGCCCGCTCGATGTCGAAGCGATACCGGGAGTCGGCTCTGCTCAGCGACGCCGCCAGATGTTCGAGTTCGTCGAAGGTCAGCTTCGTGAACGACAGCTTCGATCCGGAGCGGTCCCCGTTGTCATAAGGCGAAACCCGGACACGGTCGGCCATCCCCTGCGGGGGCTGTAGTCGCAGGGGCTCCTCCCCGTCGGGGGTGGGCACCGCCACCATGAGCTGTCCGGAGACTCGATCGTTCTCGTAAATGGTCAGAGATACATTCGCGTTCAAGCATCCGCTCACCAGCACTGCCACCAGTGTGATGAGCAGCATCAATGCCGATGACCGTCGATGCATGCCGATTCCCCACGTTGCCTGGCGCACTCGTTGAATCGTGCCATCGGAACACGGATTTCACCGGGTGCGATCGGGTGTCACTCGTCGATCCGGTGCTGCGTCCGGAGCCGGTGTGCAATCCTGCTCGAGATGTGGGCGCGCGGCGCGATAATGTTTCCGGCATGCCATCCGAGCAGCACGGTGTCCACCAGATCAGCGACCGGTTCGTCGAGGAATTGGCCGAGCTCGATCCGATCACGGCGACTGCCCTCGGGATTCCCGGCCGGGACGAGGAGTTGACCGACTACTCCCCGGAGGGCCACCGCGCTCGTGCCGAACTGGCGCGTCGAGCGGTGGACGAGGTGGCCGCGGCCGAGCCCGCCGACGAGTCGGAGCGGGTGGCTCAGGCCGTGTTCCTGGAGCGGGTCGGTCTGGACATCGAGCTGCACGATGCGGGTGCCGACATGGCCTCGCTGAATGTGATCGCCAGTCCGGTGCAGGAGCTCCGCCAGGTGTTCGACCTGATGCCCACCGACACTCCCGAGCAGTGGCGAACGGTTGCCCGGCGCCTCTCGGCGATGCCCTCGGCGATTCGAGGGCTGCAAGAAGGGCTGGCTCGGGCCGCCGCGGACGGCACCATCTCGGCGGCCCGGCAGGTCGAGCGTGTCGCCGAGCAGTGTGAAACCTGGGCCGGTCGCAGCAACGGGACGTCCTTCTTCTCGTCGCTGGTGGCTCGTGCCGACGGTATCGACCCGAGCCTGCGCGGAGAGCTGGAGACCGCCGCCGGGCACGCGGCCGAGGCCTATGCGGGATTGGCGGGTTTTCTGCGTTCCGAATTGCTGCCGCAGGCGCCGACCAAGGACGCGGTCGGTGAGCAGCGCTACCGCCTGTGGTCGCGATTCTTCACCGGTGCCGAGCTGGACCTGCGGGAGGCATACGAGTGGGGCTGGCACGAGTTCGCCTCGATCGAAGCCGAGATGAAGCAGGTCGCCGACCGGATCAAGCGCGGGGCGACCCTGGCCGAGGCCGCTGCGGCTCTCGATGCCGACCCCCGCTACCGGGTGCACGGCCAGGAGGCCTTCGCCGGGTGGATGCAGCGACTGTCGGACCAGGCACTGCGGGAGCTGCGGGACACCCACTTCGAGATTCCCGATGAGCTGATGAACCTGGAGTGCCGTATCGCTCCCCCCGGCGGGGGTGTCGGTGCCTACTACACGGGCCCCACCGACGATTTCTCCCGCCCCGGTCGGATGTGGTGGTCGGTGCCCGAGGACAAGGAGGAGTTCCCGACCTGGCGGGAGGTCTCGACCGTGTACCACGAGGGTGTGCCCGGTCATCACCTCCAGATCGCCACGTCCATACATCAGTCGCAGCGGCTGAACAAGTTCCAGCGGCTGGCCTGCTTCGTGTCGGCGCACGGGGAGGGGTGGGCGCTGTACGCGGAGCGGTTGATGCGCGAACTCGGATACCTCTCCGACGACGGCGACCTGCTCGGTATGCTCAATGATCAGCTGTTCCGCGCTGCCCGGGTGATCGTGGACATCGGTATGCACCTGGAATTGGAGATCCCGGCGGGAACGGGGTTCCACGAGGGTCGCCACTGGACTCCCGAACTGGGGCTGGAATTCATGCTCACCAGAACCATCACGGACCCGCCCCACGTGCGCGACGAGATCGACCGGTACCTCGGCTGGCCGGGGCAGGCGCCCTCGTACAAGCTCGGGGAACGTCTGTGGCTGGCGGCCCGCGACGATGCCCGCAACCGGCACGGCGCGGCCTTCGACCTCAAAACCTTCCACCGGAGCGCGTTGCGGATGGGCGCGATGGGACTGGACACTCTTCGCCAGCAACTCGCCCTGCTGTGAAAGGGAGCACGGGTTGGCTCGGGGAGCGGTACGGGTGGCAGAACCCCGGCCCGGGCTGATCGCGTGAGCGGAAAGGGCCGGGTTCACGGACGGGACACTCAGGTCGGGGCATCGAGCGGCAGCTCGCGCCCGAGCACGGCGAAGGGCCGCGAATCTCCGGCGAAGTGGTAGTCGCGGAGGAGATCGACGAAACCGACCCGGCGGTACAGGGTCCAGGCTCGGGTCGGTCCCTCCGGAGTGGACAGCAGGACCGTCCGTCCTTCGGCGCCGTCGAGCAGGCGGCGCAGGATGCTCTCCCCGAGCCCACGGCCCTGGCTGTCCGGCCGCACGTGCAGCTCGGTCAACTCGAAGTAGTGGCCCATCCACTCCTCGACCCGGGCAGCGGGAAACGTCGCGAGCATTCCTCGGTGTACCTGCTCGTGCCACCACTGGCCGGGGGTGCCGAGGTAGCCGTATCCGACACCGACGAGTTCGTCGCGTGAGTTGAACGCTGCGATGCAGCGCCATCCCGGGCGCAGCATGTGTGCCGACCACATGGGGGCGCGTTGTTGCACGGTGGACGGTGAGTAGCCCATCGCCGTGACATAGAGCTGCACGGCTTCGGTGAGACGGGTGCGGAGTTGGTCGGTGGAAAGTTCCACCACTCGGTCACGGTGCGGAGAAGGTGCGGCGGTCACGCTTCGAACACTAAAGGGTGGCTCGCGGTGCGTGCCGTCCGGTGGGGGAAGCGCTGTTGTGCCGGCGAGACGGCGACACCGGGACTCGTGCCGTGCGCGACACCGGAACATGTCATTCGAACTGGTGATCCACGGTGAAGTTCTTGAATCCTCTCCGCCCGTCCCGTTACTCTGACCTTGTTCGAACTGACATTCGACCGGCCAACCACGGTCGAGACCGATACGGCCCTGCAGTGCGCTTTCGGTGAAGGCGGCTGCGAGCTCGTGACGGCGGTTCGGACGCGGTTCGGTGGTGGTGTGGGGGAAGCACACCACCACCGAACACGCCGGCTTCCCCACGGCTGAGCAGACGTGCCGGTGCTTGCGCCCCGCTGCCGAGGTGCACCGACGGCCTCGATGCACATCGGACCCCGCCGGGAAAGGCATCGCCATGAACAGCAACTCGTAAGGAATGCCGATGTTGAATCCCCACCATCCGACCGGCTTCGGTGCGCCGGAACGCGATCGTTGTCATCGTGATGCCGCGCGAACCTGTGGACGAGATCCCGGCGAAGGCAGAGCGATGAGCCCGTTTCCGCTGGTCGATCATGGAAGGATGCTCGACCTGCTCGGGATCGAGGGGCAGCTGCTGATGGCGGCCACGCATGATGCGCATCCCGACTCGCCGGTGGACGGGGTCTCCGGCCGCACCCTCGCGGAGACCGTTCGCCATGCCGGTGACCTGTGCGAGGACACCCTGAGCTGGATGAACGGCGCCACCCCCACGGTGCCGCGCAAAAAACCGCCATCCCCGGAAAGCGGCAAGCGCGCGCTGGTGGGACGTTTCACGGCCGGGCTGGCCGAACTGATCGCCGAGTTCGACGCGCGACCTCCCGGCGACCCCTGTCCGACCTGGTGGCCGGAAGACTCCAGCGTCACCTTCTGGATCCGCCGGGCCCTGCACGCGACAACCATGAACCGCGTGGACGCCCAGACCGCCGCGGGGATACCGATGACACCGGTGGCGCCCGACCTGGCCTGCGACGGTATCGACGAGATACTGCGGCTGTGGTTCGGTTACCGCCTGCGCACGCTCGGAATAGCTGCTTCCGGTGCATGGACGCTCGAGGTGCGCGCAGGAGAGCACCGCTGGATGATCGAAGCCGACCGGGAGTGGATGACGGCCACACGCGCGCAACCGGACCGGCACGGCAGGAAAGACGGTGTGATCACCGGCGAAGCTTCGGCAGTCCACTTGTGGCTGTGGGGTCGCTTGCCGGCACGGACGGTCGAGCTGACCGGGGATCACGACGCCATCGCTCAGCTCTGGAGCTTGCTGCGACTGGCCACCCAGCACAGTGAAGGCCGCCAACCGGCCTACCGGACGGTGGTGGGAGTGTGACCTCTCCTGTATCGCCGGGAATCAGGCCCGCAGGCGAAGCCCCTTGGGCGTGGGACGAAAACCGGCTTCGGTCAGGATGTCGGCCATCCGCGATTCCAGGGCTCCGTGCCCATCGGCACGTTGCACGGTCAGCCGGTCGAGCCACCCGTCCCGGACCGCGTTCGCCAGGGCTTCCGCCGCCGGAAGCAGAGTCGCCTCGTCCTCGGTGAACGACAGCAGGGACTTGCCCCCACGCTCGAGATACAACACGGCCCGACCCGACACGAGAACCACCAACGCACCGGCTTTACGGCCCGGGCGGTGTCGAGTACCACCCACGGCAGCGGGCCAGCCGAGCGCCGCACCGTACGGCTGTGCCGGATCGGCGGCCGCCAGCACCAGCGCCTCCGCCTCGGCGGGGTCCTCCTGCCCCCGCAGGGACAGCGCGCGCAACCGGTCGATCGCTCCGGGCACGGCGAATTGCGCCGGTCCGAGCCCCTCGATGACGTAGCCCCGTCTGCAGTGTCCGGACTCCTCCATCCTCCGCAGCACCGTGTACACCGCGGCGAACCCACCCGTCACTCGTTCGGTGTCCACACTGCCCCGGGTGAGAACTCCGTGCCGCTCCAGAAACGCCTCGGCACGCGCATGCGCGCGCCGTGTCGGCTCCTCTTCCGACGGACGGGGGGCAAGCGACCAGCGACCGGACACGGTGGGCGGACCACTCCGGCCGGGCGGAGCCGTACGCCCCGTCCGCAATCGGGCATAGCGACCCCGCGAGGCGCTGCGGCGAGGCTTGTGCGTCGCCCCGTGGCCCGCAACCCGGGCACGGAGCGGCGCCAGGGTGTCGTTGGTGACAAGCCCCGCCCACACGAGATCCCACAGAGCCGCGACCACGGCACTGTCCTCCGGAGCGCTGTCACCCTGCTCGAGCAGGAGCGCACCGGCACGGTCGGCCAGCTGCCGAAAGAACAGCGCCCCCTCTCCCAACGCCGACAGCAGGCAGCGAGACAACGGAGCCGTGGTCGTCTCCGTGTCCTCGGCCACATCGGGGAGCAGGAACTCGGCCACGTCGGACGGCGCCAGGGCGACCCACCCGTCGCCTCCGGCCGGCGAGCCCGAACCGACCCAGGTGACCTCCCCGGTCGAGGTCAGTTCATCCAGCAAAGCCGGCGTGTACCCCGGAAGCCGAGAGGGCAGGATCAGCGACTCCAGCGCACCGGCGGGCATGGGCACCCCCGCCAACTGCTCCACCACCGCCAGCACGTCGTCGGCGGTGGGCGCACTCCGCAATCGCGCACCGACACCGTGCCAGGCCGGCAGGAAACGACCCAGCGCGGCGGGTTCCACCGGTTCGATCTCGGCGCGCAGTCGCGCCAGCGAAGCTCGCCGCAGCCGGCGCAGTACCTCGGCGTCGCAGTACTCCGGGGCACGGCCACCCCCGGCCTCCAGCGGGCGCAGCTCCCCACGGACCAGCCGTCCGGTGCCGGTCAGCCGATCCAGCACAGCACCGGCCACGGCCACCCCGATCCCGAACCGGTGCGCGACCGCCTCGGCGGAAAACGGTCCCCGGCACCGCGCGTACCGGATCAGCAGCTCGTCGAGCGGGTCCGCCACGGGCTCGGTGAACACTTCCGGAACACCCACCGGCAACGCCACGCCCAGGGCGTCCCGCACCCTGCCCGCATCCTCCACCGGAATCCAGCGAGGCTCACCCGCGATCCGCACCTGCAGGACCCGGCGCTGCGATTCCAATCGCCGCAACCACTCCGGCCGGGCACCGCGTGCTGCCGCCTCCTGCTCGGAAAGGTCCCCGACGAAGTGCAGAAGATCCACCGTGCCCTCGACATCCCGCACCTGCCTCGACGGTTCGAGCCGCTGCAGCCGAGCCTCCACCTCGGTCACCACCTGCGGATCCAGCAGCTCGCGCAGCGCCTCCGACCCGAGCAACTCGGCCAGCAGGGTGGAATCCAGACTCAACGCGGCCGACCGGCGCTCGGCCAGCGGCGCATCGGCCTCGTACAGGAACATCCCGATATAGCCGAACAGCAGCGTCCGGGCGAACGGCGACGGCACGGTGGTCTCGACCTCGACCACACGCACCCGTCGGGACGCCACCTGCGACATCACCTCGGCCAGTCCGGGAACGTCGTAGACATCCTGCACACACTCGCGCATCGCCTCCAGCACGATCGGAAACCGCTCGTACTGCGAGGCCACCTCCAACAACTGCGCCGCACGCTGCCGCTGCTGCCACAGCGGTGAGCGTCGCCGCGGATCCCGCCGCGGCAACAACAACGCCCGCGCGGCACACTCCCGGAACCGGGACGCGAACAGCGCCGAACCGCCGATCTCGTCGCCGACCACCTGCTGCACCTCGTCCGGCTCCAGCAGGAGATCCTCGACGGTGGGCAGTACCTCCGCCCCGGACTCGTCGAGCGCGTCGGCCAGCCGCAGCACGATCCCGTCGTCGGACGAGACCACCTGCGGATCGATCCCCCGCCGCTGCCGCAACCGCGCCCCGATCACCAGCGCCCACGGTGCGTTGACCTGTGCGCCGAACGGGGAATGCACCACCATGCGCCAGTCACCGAGCTCATCGCGGAAGCGCTCCACCACGATCGTGCGGTCATCGGGCACCCGGCCGGTGGCGCGGCGCTGCTCTTCCACATAGGACAGCAGATTCTCCCGCGCCCGGGAGTCCAGCCCCGCTCGCTCGATCCGTGCACCGGCCGCGTCGGAACCCGCCGTGGACAGCTCCCGCACGAAGGCGCCCATCGCCCGCCCCAGCTCCAGCGGTCGCCCCGGAGAGTCGCCCTTCCAGAACGGCATCCGAGCCGGCTGCCCCGGTGCGGGGACCACCACCACGCGATCATGCGTGATGTCGGTGACCTTCCACGACGACGTCCCGAGCAGGAACGTGTCCCCCACCCGTGACTCGTAGACCATCTCCTCGTCGAGCTCACCGACCCGAACCCCGCCGCGACCCCCCGAGGCGCCATCACCGGGAGTCGCCACCGTGAACAGTCCCCGATCCGGAATCGTGCCCCCCGAGGTGACCGCGAGACGCTGCGCACCGGGACGCGCGCGCAACTCGCCGGTGACCCGGTCCCACACGATCCGCGCACGCAACTCCCCGAACTCCGCACTCGGATACCGGCCGGCGAGCATGTCCAGCACCGCATGCAGCGCCGAGTCCGGCAGTCTCGTGAAAGGGGCGGCCCGGCGCACGAGCGCGGCCAGCGACTCCGAGTCCCACGTCTCCATGGCCACCATCGCGACCACCTGCTGGGCCAGCACGTCGAGGGGATTGCGCGGCATCGACAGGGACTCGATCAGGCCCTCGCGCATCCGCTCGGACACCACCGCACACCCCACGAGATCACCGCGGAACTTCGGAAACACGACACCGCGGGAAACCGCACCGACCTGGTGACCACCGCGGCCGACGCGCTGCATCCCGGAAGCGACACTCGGCGGGGTCTCGACCTGCACGACCAGGTCCACCGCCCCCATGTCGATGCCCAGCTCCAGTGACGAGGTCGCCACCACACACGCCAGCCGCCCGGACTTGAGCTCCTCCTCCACCTCGGAGCGCTGCTGTTTGGACATGGACCCGTGATGGGCCTTGGCCAGCACCACGGCCGCACCGGTGGTGATCCCCGAACCACCCACCACCTCGGCGGGAAAGCGCTGCGGATCGGATCCCGCCCCGGCCTCTTCCGAGACGATCTCGTTGATGCCCGCGGTCAGCCGCTCGGCCAGCCGTCGCGAATTGGCGAACACGATCGTGGAGTTCCGGTGGCGGATCAGCTCCACGACACGGCGCTGCAGCGCCGGCCAGATCGACGCCCGTGGCTCGGCTTCGGTGCCCGGATCCCCGCCCCCACCGGCCGGCGCCGTATCCGGGGTTCCCGGCCCCGTCGATGCCTCCGGAGCGGACATGTCCTCCACCGGCACCTCGACCGAGACCTCGACCTGCTTCGGGTTCGGTGGCTGCACCGTGCGCACCGCACGCCCACCGGCCAGGAACGTGCCGACCTCCTCCACCGGCCGCACCGTGGCCGACAAGCCGATGCGCTGGGCCGGACGCTCCAGCAACGCGTCCAGACGCTCCAACGACAGCGCCAGGTGCGCGCCGCGCTTGGTTCCGGCCACCGCGTGCACCTCGTCGACGATCACGGTGTCCACACCGCGCAGCGACTCGCGCGCCGCCGAGGTCAGCACCAGAAACAGGGACTCCGGTGTCGTGACGAGGACGTCGGGTGGTTTCCGCGCGAACGCACGCCGCTGATCGGCCGGTGTGTCACCGGTCCGGATCCCCACGGTGATCTCCGGCGGGGCCCCACCGAGACGCCGCGCCGCCTGGCGGATACCCGCCAGCGGTGCGCGCAGGTTCCGCTCCACATCCACGGCGAGAGCTTTCATCGGCGAGACGTAGAGCACTCGGCAGCGATGGTGCGGATCGGCCGGGACGGTGCTGGTGGCGAGGCGGTCCAGGGCGGACAGGAAGGCGGCCAGCGTCTTGCCCGAACCGGTCGGTGCCACGACCAGCGCGTGCTCCCCACCGTTGATGGCCTCCCACGCGCCCACCTGGGACTCGGTCGGCGCGGGAAATGCCCCGTGGAACCACTCCCTGGTCGCGGGGGAGAAAGCAGCCAGCGCGTCGGTCACGTCCCCATGCTGGACCATGTCTCCGACACCGAAACCGGCACCGGCCGCGCCCGATCACCGTGCGCGACCGGCAGTCCCGCGCGCCGCCGCGGCGCAGGCAACGCGCGCGGCGGACTCAGCGCTTGCGCTGGTCCCGGAACCAGCGCACCGCGAGAACGAGCACGGACAGCAGAATGGCCGCGATGACCAGGCGCCCCGGCCACGAGGAGAGCCCGGTCGGATCGCCTTGCAGGAGCGGATCACCGTGCAGCAGGACCGGGACACCTTGCAGGACAAGCACACCGCCAGGGTACCGCCCCGTAACCTGGAGGCGCCGCCGCCGATCGGGAGAAGCATGCGCCACACCGTCTTTCGCCGCCGGATGACCGAGGAGTTCGGCGAGATCCGTGCCGACACGCTGACCCGGGACTTCGTGCTGGCCTCGCTCGGCCATCGCACCGCCGACCAGGCCCTGGACGCCGGGATGGAACCCAAGCAGGTGTGGTTCGCGCTGTGCGAGGCGCTCGAGGTCCCGCCCGAACGCCGGTGAGCCCGGGCACCGTCGATGGTCCCGACGGTCTTCGGGAGACCGCGGGGAAGTCGGTGCCCTCTCGGCGTGTCGCTTACCGCTTCGAACAGGAGTTCGGCTATGATGTATTCACAAGGAGCCCGGCTGTCCACAGATTCGCAGGCCCGAGGGTGGATTGTCGGCCCCAGCCCGTAGCGTCGGTTCCGACACGACACAGTTCGATTCGATCGAGGTGGACCCCCGATGGCAGCAACATCCGACAAGGGCCCCGACAAGGGCAAGGCCCTGGAGCTCGCCCTCGCCCAGATCGACAAGCAGTTCGGCAAGGGATCGGTGATGCGGCTCGGCGAGGAGTCGCGCACGCCGGTCGCGGCCATCCCCACCGGGTCCATCTCACTGGATGTGGCACTCGGCGTCGGTGGCCTGCCGCGTGGCCGGATCGTGGAGATCTACGGCCCCGAGAGCAGCGGCAAGACCTCGGTGGCCCTGCACGCCGTGGCCGGGGCGCAGCAGGAAGGCGGCACGGCGGCGTTCATCGACGCCGAGCACGCCCTCGACCCGGACTACGCCAAGGCGATCGGCGTGGACACCGATTCCCTGCTGGTCTCCCAGCCCGACACCGGTGAACAGGCGCTGGAGATCGCGGACATGCTGATCCGCTCCGGCGCGCTGGACATCATCGCCATCGACTCGGTGGCCGCACTGGTGCCGCGCGCCGAGATCGAGGGGGAGATGGGCGACAGCCACGTCGGCCTCCAGGCCCGCCTGATGAGCCAGGCCCTGCGCAAGCTCACCTCGGCTCTCTACAGCGCTCAGACCACAGCCATCTTCATCAACCAGCTCCGCGAAAAAGTCGGGGTCATGTTCGGATGCATGCATTACTCCACTCGAGTGACACTCGCGGACGGTTCTCAGGAAAAGATCGGCAAGATCGTCAATCAGAAGAGAGACGTCGAGGTGATGTCCTACGATCCGGAGTCCGATCGCATCGTTCCTCGCAAGATTGTGAACTGGTTCAACAACGGCCCGACGGACGAGTTCCTTCAGTTCACGGTTGCCAAGTCCGGCAAGAACGGCCGGGCACAGTTCGCAGCGACCGCCAATCATCTGGTTCGCACACCCGGCGGTTGGCGCGAAGCCGGGGAACTGATGGCCGGAGACCGACTGCTGACCTCGGAAGAGCACGTGCTCGGTGATCAGCAGTGGCAGGTCGTGCTCGGATCCTTGATGGGCGATGGCAGTCTCTCGCCGAACCAGCGGGATCGCCATGGTGTCCGATTCCGAATGGGACACGGCGTTCAACAGACCGCATATCTCGACTGGAAGACGGAACTGCTCGGCAATGTTTCCTCCAGTCGTACCGAGAACGCCAAGGGTGCTGCCTTCACCGACTTCACGCCGCTGCCGGAGCTTCACGAGCTGTACGAGGCGGTGTACTTCGGTGACGGCAAGAAGCATCTGTCCTGGGACTACCTCAAGGCACTGACCCCGTTGGCGCTGGCCGTCTGGTACATGGACGACGGGTGCTTCACCGTCCGCTCGAAGGGAGCGCAGGAGCGCACGCACGGAGGCAGCGGTCGGATCGAGATCTGCCTCGAGGCGATGAGCCCGGGCAGCCGGGAACGGGTCGTGGAGTACCTGCGTGACACTTACGACCTGGATGTCAAGCTCACCAGCCGTGGTCGGCGTGGAGTGTCTGTACTCCAGTTCTCGACCGCGTCCACGGCGAAATTCCAGGAGTTGATCGCGCCGTACGTGCATCCGTCGATGGAATACAAGCTGCTGCCTCGGTATCGAGGGCAGTGTGCCGTGAAGCCGGTTTTTGTTGATCCCGAAATGCGACTGGTGCCCGCACGGATCCTCGATATTCACGTCAAGCCCGAGACTCGAGGGATGAACCGCTTCGACATCGAGGTGGAAGGCAACCACAACTATTTCGTCGACGGTGTCATGGTCCACAACTCACCCGAGACCACCACGGGCGGGAAGGCGCTGAAGTTCTACTCGTCGGTGCGGCTGGACGTGCGTCGGATCGAGACGTTGAAGGACGGCTCCGATGCGGTGGGCAACCGCACCCGGGTGAAGGTGGTCAAGAACAAGGTCAGCCCGCCGTTCAAGCAGGCCGAGTTCGACATCATCTACGGTCAGGGCATCAGCCGTGAGGGCTCGCTGATCGACATGGGTGTCGAGCAGAGCTTCATCCGCAAGTCCGGTGCCTGGTACACCTACGAGGGCGATCAGCTCGGCCAGGGCAAGGAGAACGCCCGCAAGTTCCTGCGGGACAACCCGGACGTCGCCAACGAGATCGAGAAGCGGATCAAGGAGAAGCTGGGTATCGGTGCGGCACAGCCGGAGTCGGAGGAGACCGAAGCCGAGCCCGCCCCGGTCGACTTCTAAGGCACCGTCATGAGCACCGCGGACTCGGGTCGTCGTGGGAGCGGTTCCCGCAGCCGCTTCCACGACGACCCGTACGGCAGCGAGAGCCACGGCGAGCCGAACCGTGCTGCCCCCGGCGAAGCCGGTACCGACGAGGGCGAGACCGAGGCGCCTCGCTCGACGAAGGCTCCGCAGGCACCCGAGCAGCTTGCTCGGGAAACCGTGTACCGCCTGCTGGCCGCCCGGGCACGGAGCCGCTCCGAACTGATGCAGGCGCTGCTGCGCAAAGGCATCCCCGCCGAGACGGCGGACGGCGTGCTGCAGAAGTTCGAACAGGCAGGTCTGATCGACGACGCCGCCTTCGCCGAGAGCTGGGTGCGTCAACGGCACGAGCACCAAGGGGTCGGGCGCAGAGCGCTGCGGGCCGAACTGCACCGCAAGGGCGTCGACGACGAGGCGATCGCCGAGGCAGTGTCCCAAGTGGACGATGATGCGGAGGCCCGGCGAGCGCGGGAGCTGGTGCGGCGCAAGCTACGCGGCATGCGTGCCGTGGCCCCCGTTGCCAGAACCCGCCGCCTGGTGGCGATGCTGGCACGCAAGGGCTACAGCGAGGGCCTGGCTTTCCGGGTGGTGCGGGAAGAAACCGAGGATCCGGAAGTCGGGGATACGGAAACCGAGGACTTCGCTGTGGACGGTGCCGATGTGGACGATCCGGAGCCTCGCTGATCGAAACGAGTGACGGAGCTTGGTCGTGGTGATCGTGAACCCGTAGGCTCGGCGGGTGACGAGTTCGGCCATCGCGCGCAGCACGCGGCACATCATCTGGGATTGGAACGGCACCCTCCTCGACGACAACGATGCCGTGGTCGCGGCGGTGAACAAGGTCTGTGCGGCCTTCGGCTGCGAACACATCGATCTCGAGCGCTGGCGTGCGGTGTTCGGCCGCCCGCTGCACCGCTCTTACGAGCACGTGCTGGGGCGTGCGCTCGGTGAGCACGACTGGACACGGATCGAGAAGCTCTATCACGATGCCTACCGCGAGCTGCTGCCCACGTGCGGCCTTGCCCACGGCGTCCCCGAGAAGCTGCGGGCCTGGATCGACTCGGGGCGCACCCAGTCGCTGCTGTCGATGTGGTTTCACGACGAGCTGGTCCCGCTGGTGGAGACCTTCGGTCTGAACGCGTTGTTCACCCGCATCGACGGTCTGCGCGCCGAGATCGGAGGCGGTTCGAAGGCGGACTGCCTGACCGAGCACGTCACCGTGCTCGGAATCGACCCCGCCGAGACCGTGCTCATCGGGGATGTGGCCGACGACGCGCACGCCGCCGAGCGGGTGGGAGCCGATTGCGTGCTGCTGACCACCGGTGTGATGGCGCGGCCCGCTCTGGAAGCCACCGGTTTCCCGGTGGTCGATTCGATCACCGAAGCGCTCGAGACGGTCGAGGCCGAGGCCGCCGCATAGTGCTGCCGGCAGGGATCGGCCCGCAGGCAGCACGGCGGTTGCTCAGCCGAGTTCGGCGGCCTGCCGGGCCAGGGCCTCGACGTGGTCCCAGTCTCCCGCGGCGAGCGCCGAGCCGGGAGTCAGCCACGAGCCACCGATGCAGTCGACGTTGGGCAGCGACAGGTAGCTCGGCGCATTGTCCGCCGTGATGCCGCCCGTGGGGCAGAACCGCAGGTTCGGCAGGGGGCCGGTGAGGGATTTGAGGTAAGCCGCCCCGCCGCTGGGTTCGGCGGGGAAGAACTTCAGGGCCTGCGCGCCGCGCTCGGCCAGGCGCAGGGCTTCCGAGGCGGTACTGACACCGGGAAGGGCGGGCAGGCCGGTGTCGTCGATGTCGTCCAGCAGCCGCTCGGTGCAGCCGGGGGTGACCAGGTAGCGGGCGCCGGCCTCGGCGGCTTCGTGTGCCTGGCCGGGTTCGGTGATGGTTCCGGCCCCGACCACGATGTCGGGGACTTCGGCGGCGATGCGTTCGAGAGCGGGCAGTGCCACCGGAGTGCGCAGGGTGACTTCGATGGTGCGGATCCCGCCGCGCAGCAGGGCCTGCGCGGCGGGAACAGCGTGTTCGGTGTCGGTGAAGACGACCACGGGCACGACGGGGCCGAGTTCGAGGATCTCGGTTGCGGAGTTCACGGCTGGTGGTCCATTCGAGGGTCGGTCGGGTTGGTTCTTCGGGGAGGAGGTCAGGCCGACACGTCGTTCGGCGTGGCTTGGTGCTCGAGCGGGGCGAACACGCTCGCGCCGCGATCGGCACGGCCGACCGTGGCGCGGAAGGCCGCGAACAACTCGCGCCCGGTGCCGAACTGGCTCGAGGTGGCGCCGCAGGCGGGTTCGCGGGAGGCCAGTTCGTCGGCGGGAACCAGCACTTCGAGGGTGCCGTGGTCGCTGTCGAGCCGGATGATGTCGCCGTCCCGCAGCTTCGCCAGCGGGCCGCCCGAGGTGGCCTCGGGGGTGACCTGGATCGCGGCCGGGGTTTTGCCGGACGCTCCGGACATGCGGCCGTCGGTGACCAGGGCGACCTGGTGTCCGCGGTCCATGAGCACGCCCAGGCCGGGGCTGAGCCCGTGCAGTTCGGGCATGCCGTTGGCCTGCGGGCCCTGGTTGCGGACCACCACGACCACGTCGTGGTCCAGTTCGCCCGCCTGGAAGGCAGCGGTGAACTGGTGCTGGTCGTCGAAGATCCGTGCCGGTGCGGTGACGTTGCGGTTGCCCGGTTTCACCGCCGAGACCTTGATGACCGAACGTCCGAGGTTGCCGTCCAGCACGCGCAGACCACCGTCCGGGGCGAAGGGCTCGGCAACGCTGCGCAGCACGTCGGTGTCCAGGCTGCGGTGCAGCCCGTCGCGCCAGACGAGTTCGCCGTCTTCGAGGAAGGGCTGCTGCCGGTACCGGTCGAGTCCGTGGCCTGCCACGGTGCGCACGTCCGGGTGTACCAGCCCGGCGTCGAGCAGCTCGCCGACGAGGGTCTGCACTCCGCCCGCGGCGGTGAAGTGGTTGATGTCGGCGGAGCCGTTCGGGTACACGCTGGCCAGCAGCGGGACGACGGCGGACAGCTCGGAGAAGTCGTCCCAGGTCAGTTCGATTCCCGCGGCGGCGGCGACCGCGACCAGGTGCATGGTGTGGTTGGTGGAGCCGCCGGTGGCCAGCAGCGAGACCACGCCGTTGACGATCGCGCGCTCGTCCACGATCTCGCCGATGCCGGGGGCGTCGTCCTCGCGCGCCGCCGCGACGACGCGGCGGGCGGCTTCCTCGGTCAGCGCCTTGCGCAGCGGTGTGCCGGGGGCGACGAAGCTGGCGCCGGGCAGGTGCAACCCCATCATCTCGACGACGAGCTGGTTGGAGTTGGCGGTGCCGTAGAACGTGCAGGTGCCGGGGGAGTGGTAGGAGGCCGATTCAGCCTCCAGCAGGTCGTCACGGGTGGCCTTGCCCTCGGCGAACAGCTGGCGGATGCGGCTCTTCTCGCCGTTGGGCAGGCCGGAGGCCATCGGCCCCGCGGGCACGAGCACGGTGGGCAGGTGGCCGAAGGAGAGTCCGCCGACGAGCAGGCCGGGCACGATCTTGTCGCAGATGCCGAGCAGCAGGGCGCCGTCGAACATCTCGTGGGACAGGGCGACTCCGGTGGCCATCGCGATCACGTCGCGGGAGAACAGGGACAGTTCCATGCCGGTGCGTCCCTGGGTGATCCCGTCGCACATGGCGGGCACGCCACCGGCGAACTGCGCGACACCGCCGGCGGCGCGGGCGGCGTCCTTGAGCCACTCCGGGAACTGCGCGTAGGGCTTGTGCGCCGAGAGCATGTCGTTGTAGGCGGACACGATCGCCACGCCGGGCCGGACCAGTTCCTTGACGGACTGCCGGTCGGTTCCGCTGATCGCCGCGAAACCGTGGGCGAGGTTGCTGCAGCCCATGTTCGCGCGGGCGGGGCCGTCCCCCTTGGCCGCCTCGATCCGTTCGAGGTAGGCGCGCCGAGTGTGCTCGCTGCGTGCCGCGATGCGATCGGTGACCTGCTGGACCACCGGATGGATGGGCGCGCGCGTCATTCTCCGCCTCCTGGAGTGTGGATGTACACATGCGGGCGACGACGCTGGCGCCTTCGATGGCAATCGAGATGCTCAGTGTAGTGCCTGCGGCAGGAGCGTCAAAACCGATCCAGTGGCGGGTCCGGTGGTGTCGTCGTCACCATCCTTTGTGGAGTGAGCGGGTGGGACTTTCCGGTCGACCGGCCGCAGTGGCCGGAAAGGACGCGGTGAGTCTGGACATCGGTTCGGCCGGGTACGAGGATGATGGCCCATGCGGAGTCGAGCGGCTGCGGTGATGGTGTCCGCGGGTGTGCTGCTGTCGGCATGTGGGCAGGGGGAGAGTCCTGGGCGACCCACCTCGGTACCGGGGCCGGCGAGCCCGGGCGGTTCGGCGGTGGTTCCCTCCCCGTCGAGCGATCCGGTGGAGGTCCAGGGGTCACCGACGATCGCCGAGATCCGCAAGCGGGGAACGTTGCTGGTGGGGCTGCGCTCGGACGCACCGGAATTCGTGCACCGCGAGCGCGGTGAGTACACCGGTTTCGACGTGCGGATCGCGCGAATGCTCGCCGAGGGGTTGGGGCTGGATCCCGAGACCCGGGTGGCGTTCCGCCTGCTGCCGCCGACGCTGCGCGCGGACGCGATCGCCACAGGCAGTGTGGACATTCAGATCGGCGGTGTCGATCCGCAGACCTCGCGCGTGGCCGAGGTGGGCCCGTATGCGCTGACGGGACCTCGGGCAGCGACGACCGCGCACTTTCTCGGCATTCCGCCGCACGATGCCGCGTTGCGCGAGGAACTGCGGCACATCCTCACTCGGTCGGTCGCCGAAGGGCGATGGCGACGTGCCTACGAGGCCACGCTCGGCGAAGCGGGGGTAGCTGCCCGGCCACCGGACCTGCCTCGCTGAGCGTGGCCTCGGGGTCAGTGACCTCCGCCGGTGGCATTCCCGGTCGCTGCCGGTGTCCGATGGGGCCGGGCAGGACGGCTCGGTCCCTGCCTGCCCCGGCTGAGGCGCCGCTCGGTGAACACCGCCAGTCGGCTCAGCGAGTAGTTGATGGCGATGAAGACCACCGCGACGACGAAGTAGATCTGGATCGGGTTGTTCAGGTTCTGGATGGCGATCTCGGCTTCCTGCACCAGTTCCGGGTAGCTGATGACATAACCGAGCGAGGTGTCTTTGAGGACCACCACGAGCTGGCTGATCAATGCGGGCAGCATGGTCCGGAACGCCTGGGGCAGCAGTACCGTGAGCAGCACCTGGCTGCGGCGCATCCCGAGCGCGTAGGCGGCCTCGCTCTGGCCGCGCGGCAGGGACAGGATCCCGGCGCGCACGATCTCGGCGATGATCACCGAGTTGTAGGCGGTCAGTCCGATCACCAGGTACCACAGCAGCGGCAGTTCGATGCCGAGCTCGGGCAGCACCCGGGCGGCGAAGAAGATCGCGATGACGACCGGTATCCCGCGCAGGAGTTCGATCACGCCGACGACCGCCCAGCGGTACCACGGGGCGCTGGTGATCCGGGTCAGTGCCATCGCGGTACCGATCACCAGGGAGAGCGCGATCGACAGTGCGGCGGCTTGCAGGGTGTTGACCAGCCCCTGCCCGAGAATGTTCCACAGGGCCGCGAAGTACTCGTGCGAGGGATCGACGAGCGGGCCCCACTTGTTCATGGTGAACTGGCCCGCCGCGGCGAGCTGCGCCACGGCCCAGGCGGCGATGCCGAGCAGCGCCACGCCGACGACGATGCTGGTGTAGCGGGCACGGCGCTTGGCGCGAGGTCCGGGGGCCTCGTACAGCACGGAGTTCGTCATCGGGCGATCGCCACCTTCCGTTCGACGATCCCGAGGAGGAGACCCGCGGGAATGGTGATGATCAGGTAGCCGAGCATCACGCCGATCAGTACCGGCAGTGCCGCCTCTCCCTGGGCCGAGGTGAGGTTCTCCCCGACGGAGAAGAGATCCCCGCCGACACCGAAGGCGCCGACGATGGCCGAGTTCTTGATCATCGCGATCATGACGCTGCCCAGTGGGGGAATGACCGAGCGCACCGCTTGTGGCAGCACGATCAGCGACAGGGTCTGGCCGAAGCCGAGCCCGACGGACCGTGCGGCCTCGGCCTGGCCGGGCGGGACCGCGTTGATCCCGCTGCGGATCGCCTCGCAGACGAACGCCGAGGTGTACAGCGCCAGGCCGATCGTGCCGAACACGAAGTAGGTGCCGTTGATGCCGAGTTCGGGCAGCCCGAAGGCCATGAAGAACAGCACCACCAGCAGCGGGCTGTTGCGGAACACGGTGACCCACGAGGTGCCCACTGCTCGCAGTGGCGTGAGAGGGGAGACCCGGCAGGCGGCCATGATCGTACCCAGCAGGAGGGCGAGCAGCCCCGAGTACAGGCAGATTCGCAGGGTCGTGACGAGACCGTCCCGGTAGAGGGACAGGTTGTCGGTGATGACGTGCACGGTTCACTCCGGCCTTGTGGGGGCCGCAGGCTCCGGCCTGTGACCCCCACAGCCTCAGGTACGGGTCAGCTGCAGGTGTTCAGCTCGGGCAGCTTGGGGTTTTCCTCGGAGACCTTGCCCGCGGTGGCTTCCCACGCCTTCTGGTAGGTGCCGTTCTGCGCGGCCTTGGTCAGGCTCTGGTGGATGAACTGGCAGAACTCGGTGTCGCCCTTGGTGATGCCGACGCCGTAGGGCTCTTCGGTGAAGGGCTTGCCCACCAGCTTGAACTTGCCGCCGCTTTCGTTGACCAGGCCGAGCAGGATGACGTTGTCGGTGGTCACCGCGTCGACCTGGCCGGTGCGCAGCGCGTCGGCGCACTTCGAGTAGACGTCGAACAGGACGAGGTTGGCCGGGTCGATGTACTTCTTGATCTCCTCGGACGGGGTGGAGCCGCGGGCCGAGCAGACCTTGGCGCCGGTCTTGCGCAGCGACTCCGGCCCGGTGATCTCGGTGTTGTCCTTTTTGACCATGAGGTCCTGGCCGGCGTTGTAGTACGGGCCTGCGAAGCTCACGCGCTGCGCACGCTTGTCGTTGATCGTGTAGGTGGCCACGACCATGTCCACCCGGTCCTGCTCGATGTAGGCCTCACGGCTCTTGCTCGGTGTCTTGACCCAGTTGATCTTGTCCGCGGGAATGCCGAGCTGCCCGGCGATGATCCGGGCGATCTCGATGTCGAAGCCCTGCATCGTGCCGTCCAGGCCCTTCAGGCCGAACAGGGGCTGGTCGAACTTCGTGCCGACGGTGATCGAGCCCTGCTTGCTCAGCTTCGCCATCGTGGTGCCCGGTTCGAACGACGGGTTCTCGGCGACGGGAGCCTGGAAGCTGTCCTGCCCGCCACTGCCGAGCTGGTTGGTCGAGCCCGAACCGCAGGCAGTGAGCACGAGTCCCAGTGTTGCCGCCAGGGCGGCGGCGACTGCACGGGGTTTGCGGGAGCGCATGTCTGTGTCCTCTCTGCTCGACGAACAGCCGCGGTGGCGGCTGCGGCCTTCCATACGTGTCCTGGGTGGGTACGTCAGTGGGTGAGGATCTTGCCGAGGAAATCCTTGGCGCGGTCGGTTGCCGGCGCCTGGAAGAAGTCCTCCGGGACGGAGTCCTCGGCGACCTCCCCGTCGGCCATGAACAGCACGCGATGCGCCGCTCGGCGTGCGAAGCCCATCTCGTGACTGACGACGAGCATGGTCATACCGTCCGCGGCCAGGCCGGTCATCACGTCGAGGACCTCGTTGACCATTTCGGGGTCGAGCGCGGAGGTCGGTTCGTCGAACAGCATCACCTTCGGCCGCATCGCCAGCGCTCGAGCGATCGCCGCCCGCTGCTGCTGACCGCCGGAAAGCTGCGCCGGGTACTTGTCCGCCTGGTCGGCGATACCGACGCGTTCCAGCAGCTGCATCGCTTCGTCGCGAGCGGCGGCCTTGCCGGACTTGCGGACCTTGATCGGCCCCAGGGTGACGTTGTCGAGGATGCTTTTGTGCGCGAACAGGTTGAACTGCTGGAACACCATGCCGACATCGGCGCGCAGTTCGGCCAGCGCGCGTCCCTCGGCGGGCAGGGGAACACCGTCGAGGGCGATGGAGCCGGAGTCGACGGGTTCCAGCCGGTTGATCACCCGGCACAGCGTCGACTTGCCGGAGCCCGATGGCCCCAGAACCACGACGACCTGGCCACGGGGTACTTCCAGGTCGATGTCTCTGAGTACGTGCAGTGCGCCGAAGTACTTGTCGACCGCGGACAGCCGGATCATCGGCGTGTCCGTGGAAACTTCGGTCATTCGTTCTCCTGACCGGCCGGGGACGTCGGATGCGATGGCGGCAACTTAAGCCGTGATCAGGCGATAGTCCAGAAAAAATGGGTCAACGCAGGTTGCAACTCGGTTACGAGACGGTGGTTCTTGCTGTCCGTGGTCGGGAGGATTCGTTCCGTGGTGGTGTGGCGTTCCGACTTCGGTGCTCCCGTTGGAGATCGTCCGAGGTCGCTTCGTCGGGGAGCACGGTGCTCGGTCGCGGTGGGCAAAGAGCGTGGACAGCAGCGGTTCCGCCGGGCAGCAGGGGTGAAATCACGTACCTGAGCAGGGGATATGGTGTAACGGTGGGTACGAGCAGCGGTGTAAAGACGTACGAGGTCCGAACGTACGGCTGCCAGATGAACGTGCACGACTCCGAGCGGCTGTCCGGGCTGCTGGAGGACGCCGGCTACGTGCGTGCCTCCCGGGATGTCGACCCCGATCTTCTCGTGTTCAACACGTGTGCGGTACGGGAGAACGCCGACAACCGGCTGTACGGCACTCTGGGGCATCTGCGTCCGGCCAAGCAGCACAACCCGGACATGCAGATCGCCGTCGGTGGTTGCCTGGCGCAGAAGGATCGAGGCGAGATCGTCCGGCGCGCGCCATGGGTGGACGTCGTGTTCGGCACGCACAACCTCGGATCGCTGCCGACGCTGCTGGAGCGTGCGCGGCACAACCGGGAAGCCGAGGTCGAGATCCTCGAATCGCTCGAGACATTTCCCTCCACGCTGCCCGCGCGCCGCGAGTCGACCTACTCCGGCTGGGTGTCGATCTCGGTCGGCTGCAACAACACCTGCACGTTCTGCATCGTTCCCTCGCTGCGTGGCAAGGAGAAGGATCGCCGCCCCGGGGAGGTCCTGTCCGAGGTGCAGGCACTGGTTTCCGAGGGCGTGCTCGAGGTGACGCTGCTGGGGCAGAACGTCAATGCCTACGGTGTCGAGTTCGGCGACCGCTACGCCTTCGGCAAACTCCTGCGCTCGTGCGGGGAGATCGAGGGGCTGGAGCGGGTTCGCTTCACCTCCCCGCACCCGCGGGACTTCACCGACGACGTCATCGAGGCGATGGCCGAGACGCCGAACGTCTGTCCCCAGCTGCACATGCCGCTGCAGTCCGGCTCCGACCGGATCCTGAAGTCGATGCGCCGCTCCTACCGCTCCGAGCGGTACCTGAACATCCTGAGCAAGGTGCGGGAAGCGATGCCCGACGCGGCGATCACCACCGACATCATCGTGGGTTTTCCCGGCGAGACGGAAGAGGACTTCCAGGCCACCCTCGATGTGGTGCGCCGGGCGCGATTCTCCAGCGCTTTCACGTTCCAGTACTCCCGGCGCGAGGGCACCCCGGCCGCGGAGATGGACGGTCAGCCGCCGAAGGAGGTCGTCCAGGAGCGCTACGAGCGCCTGGTGGCGCTGCAGAACGAGATTTCCTGGGAGCTCAACACCGAGCTCGTGGGACGTGATGTGGAACTGCTCGTCGCCGAGGGCGAGGGGCGCAAGAACGCCGAGACACGACGTATGTCCGGGCGTGCGCGGGACGGGCGCCTGGTGCATTTCACGCCCGTCGGCGACTTGGTCGAGGGCGAGGTCCGTCCTGGTGACATCGTGCACACGACGGTGACGCGCGCGGCCCCGCACCATCTGATCGCCGACGGCGAGATCCTCGCACACCGGCGTACCGTGGCCGGTGATCATTGGGAGCGGGGACAGCGCCCCAAGACCTCCGGAGTCGGCCTGGGACTCCCGTCGTTCGGAGCGCCGGCAACGGAATCGACGAGCGAACAGGGATGTGCGTGTTGAGCGAGCGCGGCGCCGGGGAATCACAGAAGCAGGACGGAGAGGGTCACGTGCCCCACACGGCCGAACAGGACGTCCGTGCCCAGCTGTCGAGAGCCGAACGCGACCTGGGACGCAGAATCGACCCGGGAAGGCGGGCCCTGGTGATCACCGGGGTCATGCTGGTGCTGGTGCTGTGCTCGCTGCTGCCGTGGATCGGAGGGGCGACCGGCTGGCAGGTACTGGTGGGGAGTGCCGATCCCGCCCTGAACGTGGGCCTGCTCCCACGACTGTTCGCGATCAACTCCGGTATCGCGGGCGTGCTGATCAGCACGCTGGCGCTGACGACCCGGCGCTGGGCCCTGTCCTTCGTGGCGGCCCTGGCCTGCGGGGTGGTGGCACTGGAAGGGCTCATCGCGATCTGGGCCCGACAGACGGTCCCGCAGGCGGGGCCGTCCGTCGGGCTCGTCCTCGCGGCGATCTGCATGTTCGTCCTGGTCGGCCAGTGGTTGCGGATCGCCTGGTCGCGCCCCTGATGGGGCCCGTGCGGGCCACTTCGCGAGGAGCCCGCACGGGTTCCGGCGGTCAGCGGTCGGCCAGTGCGTGCTCGGCCGCGGTGAGCCACTCGCGCCACTGCTCGGCCTGCTGCTCGGCTTTCTCGGCGCGGCGCTGATCCCCCGACGAACGGGCCTTGTTCGCCTGCGCCTCGAACTGCTCGACCTTCTCCCGGAACTGCTCCACCCGCGCCTGGGCTTCGGGGTCGGTACGGCGCCACTGCGCATCCGAGGTCGAGCGGACCCGGTCGACCACCGCGCGCAGCCTGCCTTCGAGTTCGCGCATCCGGTCGCGAGGGACTTTGCCGATCTCGTCCCAGCGCTGCTGGACGCGCTGCAGCTGGGACTGCGCGGCCGCGAGGTCGGCGCCGGGGTCGATCCGTTCGGCCTCGTCGAGGAGTTGTTCCTTGAGCCGGGCGTTCTCGGCGAACTCGGCGTCGCGTTCGGAGAACGCTTGGGAGCGCCGGGCGAAGAACGTGTCCTGGGCGGTGCGGAAGCGCTGCCACAGCGCCTCGTCACTGTCCTTGGGTGCCCGCCCGGTGGCTTTCCACTCGGCCATGAGCTGCTTGTACCGGGTGGCGGTGGCTCCCCAGTCGGTGGAGTCCGTCAGGGATTCCGCCTCCTCGACCAGCTTCTGCTTGTGCTCCTTGGCGACTCCGCGTTGGCGGTCGAGTTCGGCGAAATGGGCGCCGCGACGCCGGTTGAACGCATCGCGGGCCTTGGAGAACCGGCGCCAGAGCTGCTCGTCGGTCTTGCGATCCACCCCGCGGACGGTCTTCCACTCCTCGAAGATCGCCCGGAGCCGATCCCCGGCACTCTTCCAGTGCGTGGCCTCGGCACCGATCTGCTCGGCCTCTTCGACGAGTGCTTCCTTGCGGGAAACCGCCTCCGCTCGGGCTTGTTCCCGTTCGGTCCGGGCGCGCTCGACGGCGTGCTCGGCATGCTCGATCACATGCTGGACACGAGCGGCCAGGGCGTCGAGGTCGCCGACCACCGCAGCGTCGGCGAGCCCGTCGCGGAGGTGTTCGGCGCTGGCCAGCGTCTGCTTCGGGTCCCCGGCGTGCGTCGACAGCCGGGTTTCCAGCAATTCGACCTCGGTACGCACGTCATCGAACTTCCGTGCGAAGTGGGCCAATCCCTCGGCGGCGTCACCCGCCTGCCAGGAACCGATCGCACGTTCACCCTGTGCGGTGGTGACGTAGACGGTCCCCTCGGAATCGACCCGACCCCACCGGCTCGGGTCACCGGACGCGGTGGGAACGGCCGGGGGAGCAGTGTGAGCTCCGGTCCTGCCGGTGGCCGAGTTCGCGGTCGTCGTCTCGTTGGCGACGGCCTCCGGCGTTGTTTCCTGATGTCTCATGGCCGGCTTCCTCCTTGCGTGCCCGCTCCGATGCCCGTGCGCAGTACGGGCGCCCCGTTGGACGGGGCCCGGCAAGCGTTGATCCGGTCTTTGCGCACAACCGATCTCCGCTGGCGCATTGAAACAGTTCACCGCAACGATCGCCTACTCCTGGCCGGGTGACCGCAGAGAGGCACGCGGCGGTGCTCCCGTCTCGGCTCGGCGATTTTCGAGCGTGTCCTGCACCGTGTCATTGTCTCCGGTCGTCCGTACAGACCTCACCGGTGGTCCGGCAAAGGGACACCGGGCACGCCTAGAGTCTGGAACCATGTCCGATGCGATCTCGCCGCGCCCGGTGGCTGTCGTCGGTCCCACCGCCACCGGTAAGTCGGAACTGGCTTTGCAACTGGCCACCGAACTGGGAGGCGAATTGGTCAATGCCGATGCCATGCAGCTCTACCGGGGCATGGACATCGGCACCGCCAAAACACCGGTTTCCGAGCGCCGGGGAATCAGGCATCACCTGCTGGATGTGCTCGACGTGACGGAGACGGCTTCGGTGGCCGTGTATCAGCAGCAGGCTCGCGCCGTCATCGAGGGCCTGCTCGCGCGGGGGGTGAGGCCGATTCTGGTGGGCGGCTCCGGTCTCTACATCCAGGCGGTGCTCGACGAGTTGCACTTTCCGGGAACCGATCCGGACGTACGCGCTCGCTGGGAGCAGAAGCTGCACGAGTACGGTGCCGCGGCCCTGCACCGGCGCCTGGCCGAACTCGATCCGCCCGCGGCGGAATCGATCCTGCCGAGCAACGGTCGACGCGTGGTGCGGGCGCTGGAGGTCATCGAGATCACCGGAAAGCGTTTCTCGGCGAATCTTCCGACGCCGGGCCCGCCCCGGTATTCGACGGTGATGGTCGGTCTCGACCGGTCGGTGGCCGAGTTGGATGATCGGGTGGATGCGCGGGTGACGCGGATGTTCGACGCCGGACTCCTGCAGGAGGTGCGGCAACTGGAACGGGCCGGTATCCGCCGTGGGCGTACCGCCTCGCGCGCTCTCGGATACCAGCAGGTGCTGGCCGAACTCGACGGGGCCGGGGACATGAGTACGGCCGCGGCCGAGACCGCCAGGATGACCCGCCGGTTCGTCCGCAAGCAGCGCTCGTGGTTCCGCCGGGATCGCCGGATCCACTGGTTCGATGCCGCCGGGGGGGATCGGGCAGGGCAGGTGCGTGCGTTGCTGGGCACGTAGACTGTCGATCGTGCAGCTCGATGCAGGTTCCCCGCTCGTCCAGGGGCCCGAGTTCGTCAAGGGACACGGCACCGAGAACGACTTCGTCGTCCTGCCGGATCCCCGGGGGGAACTGAAACTGACCGAGGCACGCGTTCGGGCGCTGTGCGATCGGCGGCAAGGCCTGGGAGCCGACGGTGTCCTGCGGGTGGTCCGGGCCGGTGATGTCTCCGATGCGCCCGCCACGGTTTCCGAGGACATCTGGTTCATGGATTACCGCAACGCCGACGGTTCGGTTGCCGAGATGTGCGGCAACGGCGTGCGGGTCTTCGCCCGGTATCTCGTGGAAGCCGGCCTGGCACGTTCGGGTGAATTTTCGCTCGGCACTCGTGCCGGTGTACGCACCGTGATCACCCATGCGGACGGACGCGTCAGCGTGGACATGGGACCGGCTTCGGTGCTGGGGGAATCGACCGTGTCGGCCGGTGAACACACCTGGGATGGGATTGCGGTGGACCTCGGCAACCCGCATCTCGCCTGCGTGACGACTGCCGAGCTGGGCACTCTCGACCTGTCGACGGCCCCGCTGTACGACACCGGGTTCTTTCCGAACGGGGTCAATGTCGAGTTTGTGCAGCGCAAGAGCGCAGAGCGCGTGCGCATGCGTGTCCATGAGCGGGGGGTCGGCGAAACCCGGTCCTGCGGTACGGGGACCGTGGCAGCCACCGTCGCAGCCCTGCGCGAGGACGGCGACGACACCGGCCGCCGCATCGTCGAGATCCCCGGTGGCACCGTCGAGGTGGAAATAACGGAGGCGACCAGCACGTTGACCGGTCCGGCCGAGTTGGTTGCCCGGGGATGGCTCGGCGCCGAATGGTGGCAGCACGCCGACGGTGGCTGAGCACAGAGGGTGATCGGCCGAATGAAACGAGGAAAAATCCCTCGCGCGTCGTGGAACAATGGATGGTGATATGAACAAACCCGTATCGCAATCGCGCCGCTTCGAGCCGACCGGGCTCGAGGCATCCGAACTCGAGGTCGACACGGTCGAGGAGGAGTCCCCGGACGGGGTCGGCTCCTCGGGAGACCCGTCGATCGGGGAGCTGGAGCGGGCCGAGCGTGCTTCGCTGCGGCGAGTGCCGGGCCTGTCCACCGAACTCTCCGACGTTACCGAGGTCGAGTACCGGCGGCTCCGCCTGGAACGAGTGGTCCTGGTCGGGGTATGGACCGATGGTGACGTCGAGCAGGCCGAAGCCTCGCTGTCCGAGTTGGCTCAGTTGGCCGAGACAGCCGGTTCGGAAGTGCTCGAAGGGGTCGTCCAGCGCCGTGACCGTCCAGATCCCGCCACCTATGTCGGGGCGGGCAAGGTGCGCGAACTGCGAGACATCGTGGCTGCCACCGGTGCCGACTCGGTGATCTGCGATGGTGAGCTCGCGCCGGGACAGCTCCGGCAGCTGGAGGAAAAGACCAAGGTCAAGGTGATCGACCGCACGGCCTTGATCCTGGACATTTTCGCCCAGCACGCGAGCTCCAAGGAAGGCAAGGCCCAAGTCGAGCTGGCGCAGTTGCAGTACTACCTGCCCCGCCTGCGCGGATGGGGTGACAAGATGTCCCGGCAGGCCGGCGGGCGTGCCGGAGGTGGCAATGGTGGCGTCGGTACCCGCGGACCCGGTGAGACCAAGCTGGAGATCGACCGCCGCAGCGTGCACAAGCGGATCACCAAGCTCCGCAAGGAGCTGGCCTCCATGCGCACGATCCGCGATACCAAACGTGCTCGGCGTACGGCCAACGCGGTGCCCAGCGTGGTGATCGCCGGCTATACCAACGCGGGCAAGTCCAGCCTGCTCAACGCACTGACGGGCACGGGTGTGCTCGTGGAGGACGCGTTGTTCGCGACCCTCGATCCGACCACGCGCCGTGCGCGGACACCGGATCGCCGGGAATACACGCTCAGCGACACGGTCGGCTTCGTACGGCACCTGCCGCACCAGCTCGTCGAAGCATTCCGATCCACGCTCGAAGAGGTCAGCCGTGCCGATCTGTTGCTGCACATCGTCGACGGGTCGGATCCCGCGCCGCAAGAGCAGGTCACAGCCGTCCGGGACGTGCTGACGGAGATTTCCGACGAGCACGGAGCTCCCATGCCGTCGGAACTGCTGGTGGTGAACAAGACGGACTCGGTGGATGCCACCAAGATCGCCGAGTTGCGCAGGCTCCTGCCGAATGCGGTATTCGTCTCCGCCCAGACCGGGCAGGGGATCGAGTCGCTCCGCGAGGTCATCGCCGATCGACTGCCGCGGCCGGACGTGTTCGTCGATGCACTGGTGCCCTATTCCCGTGGTGAGCTGGTCTCCCGGGTGCATTCCGAGGGAGAGCTGGTCGACGAGGAGCACACGGCCGATGGCACTCGACTCCGTGCCAAGGTGCGCGTGGACCTGGCCCATGCACTGAAGCCCTTCGCGGGCGCTGGGTGAGTTCCCTACGGCGCGGTGGCGCCGTTACCGCAGTACTGTTGCTCCTGTCGCTGGGTCCGGGCATCGGCACGGCGGTGGCCCGAAAGGGATCGCCCCCGTTGCCCGCACCGTCCGCACGATGCCACGTCACCGATGAGCGCCTCTCGGAACTTTCCGGGCTCGCTGCGGAGGGAGAGTCCTGGTATGCGGTTACCGACGGCGGCAGCGTACTGAAGGTCTACGTTCTCGACCCGGGGAATTGCTCCGTGCGCGACGTCCGTACGGCCGGTATCGACCCTTACGACGTCGAGGACCTCGCGCTCGCCGCCAACGGTGACCTCTGGCTTGCCGACACCGGTGACAACAGCCTTCGCCGGGAAACCGTGGCACTGCATGTGATGTCCGCGGGCGGAAGTGCCACTCTGTACCGCCTGACATGGCCGGATGGCCCGCACAACGCGGAAGCGTTGATACTGGGTCCCGAAGGCGTTCCGCACATCATCACGAAGGAGCCGTTCGGGCCCGCCGGGATCTACCGGCCCGCGGCTGAGCTCACCACGGCAAGTACCACGCCATTGGAGAAAGTCGGTTCGCTCGCCGTGGAAGCGACCCGGACTCCGGGTGGCCCCCTTCCGGGCACACTCGGTTCCGTCGTGGTGACGGGAGCAGCGGTCAGCCACGATGGAACCGTGGTGGCGGTGCGCACCTATACGGATGCGTACCTGTACTCCGCACCCGGCGGCGACGTTCTCGCGGCATTGCAAGAGGAGCCGTTACGGGTTCCTCTTCCGCACGAACCTCAGGGCGAAGCCCTGGCGTTCGAACCCGACGGTACGATCCTTTCCGCTTCGGAGGGCAGCCGGCCGGTACGTGCCATCCCCGGGGTTGTCCAGGCGATGCGGACCTACGGTGCTTCCATCGACTCGTCAACGGCTCCAACAGGCACCACGTCTCATGCGGAAAACCGCGACAACACTCCCGAGGGGATGAGGTCGGCAGGTGATGATCGATTCGGGCTGTCGACCACGAAGACAGCGTTGCTCGTGGGCGCTACCGCTGCCGTGATCATCGTGTTCGCAGGTCGACTCCGTCGCCGCAGTCGCTGACGGTACACATACGAGTGAGTCGCCTGTGCTTCACAGGCGGCGCAGGACGGCAACGACCTTACCCAGGATCGTCGCTTCGTCCCCCAGGATCGGTTCGTAAGCGCTGTTGTGCGGCAGCAGCCAGAGATGATCCTCGGTGCGCTTGAACGTCTTGACGGTGGCTTCGCCTTCGATCATGGCCGCGACGACATCACCGTTGTTGGCGTCGGGCTGCTGGCGCACCGCAACCCAGTCCCCGTCGGTGATCGCCAGGTCGACCATCGAGTCCCCGACGACCTGGAGCAGAAAGAGCGATCCTTCGCCGACGATCTCCTTGGGCAAGGGGAAGACGTCGTCGACGGATTCCTCGGCGAGGATGGGGCCGCCCGCCGCGATTCGGCCCACCACCGGCACGTAGGCGGGATGGGTCTGGCCGGTGAATTCGGTGTTCTGGTCGCCGTCCGCCACCAGGACACCGACCGTACGCGGTCGATGCGGGTCCCGGCGGAGGTATCCTTTCCGTTCGAGCACGCGGAGCTGGTAGGCCACCGATGAGGTGGAGGTGAGCCCGACGGCATTCCCGATCTCGCGGACGCTCGGTGGGTAGCCGTGCTCGCGCATCCAGGTGCGGATCGATTCCAGCACGTTGCGCTGGCGCGGGGTGAGCTCGTCCGCCGTGGTCGCCTGCTGTGGCAGGTCCCGTACCTCGGCCTCCGCGTTCCCGGCCTCGCGTCCCGTGCCGGGCGTGTCGCCTGCCCGGTTCGGGATCGGGTCGGTAGCATTCGTTCCCACCGCTGCCTCCTGCCGCATGAAGAGCCCTATTCGGGTGTGTGGTTTCCACAGTAGAGGCGACAGCAGCATCGATCAAACACCTGTTCGAGCTAATTTTCCGCGGAATCTCGCTTTCCGGACGTAGTGGTGGTATCTCTACACGGGCAGATCCGATCGAACTGGAGTTCGGTAGTCGTTCGCCGTGGGAGGTGCCATGCCGGCGCATCGTGACCGCAGAGCTCGTTGTGGGACGGTTCGTCGTGTCCGTTGCCGTGGCGGGTCGGTCGCTGTCGGCCGGAGGTCGCGGCGTACCCTGAGCTGCCGATCAGGGCGGTCCGGTACGGGCACGTCGATACGGCAGGTGCCCCCGGTTGCCGCACGGGATCGCCCCGCTCCCTCCCGCGGGAGGGCCGAGTGGGCGTGCCTTGCTGCGGTGGCGATCTTCACACTCTGCATCGTTGTGTTGACGGGCACGTTCATCGGGTTCGCCGAAGCGGGCTCGGGTCCGGTCGCCTGCCGTGCGGAGGTGCCTGCGAGTCCTCCGCGGTGCTGAACTGCGGTTTCGCGCGGGCCGGTTTTCGTGGCGGGCGAGCGGGCGTGTCGGTTTGCTTCCGCATGGGCTTCGGATTAGAGTCGACCACAACATCTAGTAGTTGCACTGCTGTAGTTAATCCACAGCTTGGGCTTGTCTTCTCTGGTTGCACGTGGGAGCGAAGCGCCGGCTGTCGCGGTTTGCGAGTGGTGGCACCGGCATGAGGAAGGGGGTGAACACCGGTGCGGTGTCCGTTCTGCCGGGATGAGGGCTCGCGGGTTGTCGACTCGCGGGAGGTCGAGGAAGGTCAGGCCATCCGGCGTCGGCGTTCCTGCCCACAGTGTGGCCGCAGGTTCACCACCATCGAGGAGCTCGTGCTGACGGTGGTCAAGCGTTCCGGTGTCACCGAACCGTTCAGTCGCGAGAAGGTTCTCCGCGGTGCGCGTCGTGCCTGCCAGGGAAGGCCGGTCGAGGAGGACGCCCTGCAGCAGCTCGCGCACCGGGTCGAGGACACGATCCGCTCCCTGGGGATGTCCGAGGTCCCCAGCCATGAGGTGGGATTGGCGATCCTCGGGCCGCTGCGGGAACTGGACGAGGTGGCCTACCTGCGGTTCGCGAGCGTCTACCGTGCCTTCTCCTCCATCGAGGACTTCGAGAAGGAGATCGTGGATCTCCGTGCCGCACGGGACGGGCGGCACGACGAGCAGGGAACGAACGGAAAGTGAGTAAGTCGCGCAAGCGTGCGGCCCGGCGTGGATCGGCGCGCACGAGGCGGCAACGGACGGCCCCGCCGGGGGCGTCCCAACGGAATGAAGCACGCCCGAACCGGACGGGGAGCCCGGGCGGGGGCGGTCCACGAGGAGCGAGCAACAAGGGAGAGGGTCAGGTCATGGCAGAGACCGTCGGTAGCCCGGCCGCTGCGGGGGAACCGGAGTCCGGTCAGCACCGTCAGGGCATTCGGGTGCAGCGTGTCTACACGACGGAAGGCGTTCATCCCTACGACGAGGTGACCTGGGAGCGCCGCGATGTGGTGATGACGAACTGGCGGGATGGTTCGATCAACTTCGAGCAGCGGGGAGTGGAGTTCCCCGACTTCTGGTCGATGAACTCGGTCAACATCGTGACCAGCAAGTACTTCCGTGGTGCTCTGGGGACTCCGCAGCGGGAGAACAGTCTGCGGCAGCTGATCGACCGCGTGGTCGGGACCTACGTGCGCAACGGTGTCGCCCACGGCTACTTCGCCGACGAGGCGGATGCGGAGGTTTTCGAGCACGAGCTGACCTACATGCTGCTGCACCAGGTGTTCAGCTTCAACTCGCCGGTGTGGTTCAACGTGGGCACCGAATCGAAGCAGCAGGTCTCTGCCTGCTTCATCCTGTCGGTGGACGACACGATGGAATCGATCCTCGACTGGTACAAGGAAGAGGGGCTGATCTTCAAGGGCGGCTCCGGAGCGGGGTTGAACCTCTCGCGTATCCGCTCGTCGAAGGAACTGCTCACCTCGGGAGGGACCGCTTCCGGTCCCGTGTCGTTCATGCGTGGCGCGGATGCGTCCGCCGGGACCATCAAGTCCGGTGGGGCGACCCGGCGTGCGGCGAAGATGGTGGTGCTCGACGTCGACCACCCCGACGTGGAGGAGTTCGTCGAGACCAAGGCCAGGGAGGAGCACAAGATCCGCGCGCTGCGCGACGCCGGGTTCGACGTCGATCTCGGTGGTGCCGACATGGCCTCGGTGCAGTACCAGAACGCGAACAACTCGGTGCGGGTCAGCGACGAGTTCATGCGCGCGGTGGAAAACGACGGGCAGTTCGGGCTGCGTGCACGAACGGACGGGTCCGTGGTCGAGACGGTACGAGCCCGGGACCTGTTCCGGAAGATGGCCCGGGCAGCCTGGGAGTCGGCCGATCCGGGAGTCCAGTACGACGACACGATCAACGACTGGCACACCAGCCCGGAGTCCGGCCGGATCACCGCGTCCAACCCGTGCTCGGAATACCTGCACCTGGACAATTCCAGTTGCAACCTGGCCTCGCTGAACCTGATGAAGTTCCTGCGCGAGGACCTCACGTTCGATGCGGAGCTGTTCTCCAAGGCCGTCGAGTTCGTCATCACCGCGATGGACATCTCGATCTGCTTCGCGGACTTCCCGACCGAGACGATCGGAGACACCACCCGCGACTTCCGTCAGCTCGGGATCGGCTATGCCAATCTGGGGGCCCTGCTGATGGCGACCGGGCATGCCTACGACTCCGATGGTGGCCGGGCCTTGGCCGCCAGTGTGACCTCGTTGATGACGGGAGCGGCCTACAAGCGTTCGGCCGAGTTGGCCGGTGCGGTCGGCCCCTATGCGGGATACTCGCGCAACGCGGAGGCGCACCAGCGCGTCATGCGCAAGCACGCTGCCGCCAATGACCTGATCCGCACCTACCACCACAACGATATCGCCGTGCACCGCCTGGCCTCCCGGGTATGGCAGGAAGGCCTGGAGATCGGAGCGCACAACGGCTGGCGCAATGCCCAGGCCTCGGTATTGGCTCCGACCGGCACCATCGGTTTGATGATGGACTGCGACACCACGGGAATCGAACCGGACCTGGCCCTGGTCAAGTTCAAAAAGCTCGTCGGTGGCGGTTCGATGCAGATCGTCAACCAGACGGTGCCTCGAGCGCTGCGGGCGCTGGGATACCAGCAGGAGCAGATCGAGGCGATCGTCGAGTACATCGCCGAACACGGTCACGTCGTCAACGCTCCGGGGCTGCGGCCGGAGCACTACGAGGTGTTCGATTGCGCCATGGGCGAGCGCTCGATCGCCCCGATGGGCCATGTGCGGATGATGGCGGCCGTGCAGCCGTTCCTGTCCGGGTCGATCTCCAAGACCGTGAACATGCCGGAGGAGGCCAGTGTCGCCGACGTCGAGGAGGTCTACTTCGAGGGCTGGCGACTCGGGCTCAAGGCACTGGCGATCTACCGGGACAACTGCAAGGTCGGGCAGCCGTTGTCGGCAGGCAAGGGGGATCGTTCCGAGAACGAGAAGACGGAGGAGAAGCAGGTCGAGTATCGCCCGGTACGCAAGCGGCTGCCGAAGAAACGCCCGAGCGAGACCGTGTCGTTCACAGTGGGCGGTGCCGAAGGCTATCTGCATGCCGGTTCCTATCCGGATGACGGACTCGGTGAAATCTTCGTCAAACTCGGCAAGCAGGGCTCGACGTTGTCGGGTGTCATGGATGCCTTCTCGATGTCGATCTCCGTGGGGCTGCAGTACGGCATCCCGCTGGAGTTCTACGTCTCCAAATTCCAGAACCTTCGTTTCGAACCGGCCGGAATGACCGATGATCCGGATGTGCGCATGGCCAGCAGCGTGCTGGACTACCTGTTCCGGAGGTTGGCGCTGGATTACCTGTCGTACGAGAAGCGAGCCCAGTTGGGCATCTTCACTCTCGAGGAGCGCAATGCGCAGGTGTCCGGCTACGACGCCGATCAGGCCGTGGACAACGATGTCGAGCTGGACACCATGCGCTCGACGGTGGATTATTCCGCGGCACCGTCGAACTCGGCGAGTGAGGACGAGCAGCGCGTGGGGAGTTCGACGGAGCTGCTGGAATTGAGGCTGGGCAAGGCGGCCGATGCGCCACTGTGCATGACCTGCGGGACGAAGATGCGTCCCTCCGGAGCCTGCTACCTCTGCGAAGGCTGCGGTGCCACTTCCGGATGCAGCTGAGAAGCGAGCGGATCCGATGCACCGCTGATCAACCGCGAATAAGAGCATACTGACAGGTCAGAGGGTGGTCCGATGTCGAGTCGGGCCACCCTCTGTTCGTGGATCGGCCATGGTGGAGCCGGTTGCGTGGAACTCGGAATCGGCGCTGTCGGAGTCAGTGCTGCCCGAGTCGGCGCTGCCGGGATCGGTCCCGTGGTGGCCCGGCACACGTAGCTCGAAAGGTCCGGTCGATGTGCCGGATCTTCGAGTCGTTGCGACAACGACGAGGATGTGCACACCCGTTGCGGAGCACCTGGCACAAAACCGCCATGTGTGGCGATTGACATCGCTCCCGTGGATGGCAGGGTGAGAGCTTCGATCTTGCTCGGATTTTTGCGGGAGTGCCCATGTGGCGTGTTCGAACGGCTCTGTTGGTGTCGATTCTTGTTCTGCCGTTGACCGGGCTGTCGGCCGGAGCGGCACCACAAGACGCGCCGCCTCGGCCCGTCTTCGACAACGGCGAGGCACAGCCGGTGTTCGATCCGGCGCAGGCGATTCGCGAGAATCTGTTCGTCACCGCACCCGTCGACAGTGATCACGACGGTCGCGATGATCGTGTGCATGTCCAGGTGGTGCGTCCGAAAGCCACCGAGCAGGGCTTGCGGGTTCCCGTGGTGTACCGGGCGAGTCCGTACTTCGCGGGTGGCAACGAGGTGAGCAACCACAATGTCGACCGCGAGCTCTACGTGCCCCAGCGACCGGGACACTCCCGCACGCACGGCACCGAGGGTCCCGGCAGGCGAGGCACCGGCCTGCGGCCGACCGTCGCGGAGGCAGGCGCCGCCGAAATTACCTGGGCTTACGAGCAGTACCTGCTCGCACGTGGCTATGCCGTGGTCTATGCCGAGTCGCTCGGCAGTGGACAGTCCACCGGATGTCCCACGACGGGTGGGAGGAACGAGACGATCGGTGCCAAGTCGGTGGTCGACTGGCTGAACTCGCGTGCACCTGCCCGTGGCCCGGAGGGCAATCCCGTTTCGGCGGACTGGGCCACCGGCGAAGTCGGCATGATGGGCGTGTCGTACAACGGCACACTCCCCAATGCCGTGGCCACGACGGGCGTCGAGGGACTCGAGACGATCGTGCCCATCGGTGCGATCTCGAACTGGTACGACTACTACAGAGCCGACGGTGCCGTGGTGGCTCCGGGGGGATACCAGGGCGAGGACGCCGATGTGCTCGCGAAGTTCGTCCACACCAACGATCGCGCATGCCAGGACGAGATCGATCGGTTGACCGCCGATCAGGATCGTCTGACCGGCGATGGCAGCGCGTTCTGGGACGAGCGCAACTACCTCGACGAGGTCGAGAGCGTGCGTGCTTCCGTGCTCGTGGTGCACGGGCTCGACGACTGGAACGTCAAGACCAAGCAGGCGGCGCAATGGTACGAGGCGCTGCGCAAGAGCGGTGTCGATCACAAGATCTGGTGGCACCGCTCGGGACACCGGGACCCGATCACCGTGCGCAGGGACGCGTGGTTGCAGACGCTGAACCGGTGGTTCACCCATTATCTGTACGGCGTGGACAACGGTGTCGAGCAGGAGCCTCGGGCCACGATTCAGCGCGAGGACGGTAGCTGGACCCGGGAAGCGGAATGGCCTGCGCCCCGGGCTCGTCAACTGGCACTGCAGCCGAAGCCGGGTGGTGACCGGCGTGGTGGTCTGGCCATGCCCCGGGGAAGGAACGGCAAAGCGGTCGAGATGCTTCGCGATGATGTCGGCGAGCGTGCCGAGGATCTCGCTGCGGCACCGAGTTCTCCGCATCGGCTCGCGTATTTCACCGAACCGACTCCGCAACCGGTGCGGGTGAGCGGCACCGTGCATGCGGATCTGGCACTGACGTTCGATCGGCGGGCCGCGAACGTGACCGCGATGCTGGTGGACCTGGCGCCGGACGGGACCACGACCCCGATCACACGGGGCTGGACCGACCCCCAGAACCGGCACTCGACCGATCGCACCTCGCCCATCAGACCGGGTAAGGAATACCGGATCGAGGTGGCGATGATGCCCGACGACTACGTGCTGCGGGCCGACCATCGGCTGGGTCTCGTGGTGCTTTCCAGCGATCACGATTTCACTCTCCGGCCGGATCCCGGCACGGGACTGTGGCTGGATCTCTCCTCGAGCCGGCTGCGGGTTCCCGTGGTGGTGCCCTCGGGGCAGTGGCGCCCCCGGCCGTTCACCGGGTAGCGCGGTACGGAATGTCTGTGGACAAGCTGTTCACGTCGGGCGGCTTTGTCCACAGAGCGCGGATCGCTCCCTGTGCGGATCGGGAAAGGACACCGATCTTGGTGGTATGACGACGCCATTGCACAGCACAGTCAAATTGACCGATCCCGGTGATGTTCTGGCCGCTGTCCCGCACCTGCTGGGATTTCACCCGGTGGATTCACTGGTGATGATCACGGTGCACGCGAGATCGGGGTCCATGCGACTCGGCATGAGCGTCCGGGCCGACTTGCCTGCTCCGCAGGACCGTGATCGGCTCGTCGAGCACTTGGTGCGAGGACCGATCTCGCGCCAGGGCGCGGAGGCGGTGATTCTCGCCGTCGTCGGTGGGGGTGCGGGCAGCCCTGCCGGAAGCGACCATGGAGAGCTCTCCCCGGCAGCGGATCCACGCGGACAACAGCCGGGTGCCCCGGTCCTGCCGCACAATGCACTGGTGGGGATGCTTCGGGAAACCCTCCGCGCTGCGGAGCTTCCCGTTGTCCAGGCCGTCTGGACGGCCGAGATCGGACAAGGGAACGGTTGGCATTGCTACGACGAGCACCGCTGCGGTGTCATTGCCGACCCGGCGACCTCGTCGCTGGCTGCCGCCATGGCGGCAGCCGGTTCGGTGACCTTTGCGAGCAGGGAGGAACTCGCCGATCTTGTCGCTTCCGAACCGGCCGACAGCCTTGCGCGCCGGGCTGCCCGCCTGGACGCCGCCTATGAGGACGTGGAGCAGGAGCGCGTCAGTGCCGAATGTGCCTCCGGTGACCTGGAGTGCGTCCTGGCGGCGGTACGGCGCACCGCCGAAGGAGCGGCACTGACCGAGGAGGACCTTGTCCGGGTGCTCATCGCTGTGTCGGACCATCGTGTCCGGGACCTCGCTTTGAGCACGGCACTCACCGAGTGGGCAGGTGCCGCCGAACAGCTGTGGCTGACCCTGGTCCGCAAGGCCCCTGCACCGGAAATGGCCGAGGCCGCGGCACTGCTTGCCTTCTCCGCGTACCTGCGTGGCGACGGGGCACTGGCGGGAGTCGCCTTGGAAAAGATCGAGTCCTCACGGCCGGAGCATCGGCTGGGGATGTTGCTCCGGCAAGCCCTCGAAGCGGGAATTCCGCCTTCCGAGATCGCGGTCATCGCCAAGGACGCAGCCGAGGACGCCCGAACACTGCTCGACGAGGAGGGTGCCTGGTGATCCGCTGCGCCGAGCACCGGCCCGGGCGTTCACGCGATACGTGCGCGGGCGAAGGCCCACGCGTGCTGCACGATCGTGTCGAGTTCCGCACGCTGTGGTTGCCACTCCAGTTGCCGCTGGGCGTATTCACTGGAGGCAACCAGCGAAGCGGGATCACCTTCCCGGGGAGAGGCAACCCGGGCCGGGATCGGGTGGCCCGTGACCTCCCGGCACGTGTCGATGACCTGTTTGACCGTGAAGCCGGTTCCATTGCCGAGGTTGTAGATCCGGTGCTGACCGGGCTGGGCGCGGTCGAGTGCGCGCAGATGCGCCTCCGCCAGATCGGCCACATGGATGTAGTCGCGCACACAGGTGCCGTCCTGGGTGGGCCAGTCGTCTCCGAAGATCTGGACCTGCTCCCGTTGCCCCAGCGCGACTTGCAGCACGATCGGGATCAGATGCGTTTCCACGACGTGGCGCTCACCGTACGGGCCGTACGCGCCGGCCACGTTGAAGTAGCGCAGGCTCGTGGCCGCCATCCCGTGCGCGGTTGCGTAGGACGTGATGGCGTGATCCATGGCAAGCTTCGTGGCCCCGTAGGTGTTCGTCGGACGCGTCGGGGCGCTCTCGGGGATCGGGATCGCCTCCGGTTGACCGTAGACGGCGGCTGTGGAGGAGAACACCAACCGGCTGACGCGATGTTCGCGCATCGCCTCGAGCAGTCGCAGTGTCGTCACGACATTGCCCTGCCAGTATTTCGCGGGGTGCTCCATGGACTCGCCGACCAGCGATTTCGCGGCGAAATGCAGTACGCCATCGAACCCCTCGGTCAGCAGGCCGTCTGCTGCCTCGGCCAGGTCCGCCTCGATGAATCGGCAACCGTCGGGAACGGCGTCGGCGTGGCCGGTGGACAGGTCGTCGACCACGACGACCTCGTGCCCGGCTTCGGACAGCCGTGCCGCACAGACGCTGCCCACATACCCGGCGCCGCCGGTTACCAGGAGTTTCACCCGTGTTCTCCCTTTCCACGAAGCTCATCACTGCACAGGCGGTCGTCACCTCCTGTGGCCGGGCGGTCACGGCCGAGCCCGATCCGGCGAGATTACCGATCGCGTCCGGCGCCGGCGGACGGGGTGGTGGTGAACAGCCGAGGTGTGGGCAGCCGGTGGCGCTGGAAGGCCTCCCGGACCGTTCGCTCGATGTCCGCACGGTGGGCGGAATGCACCAGCGCGATGGCGGACCCACCGAATCCGCCTCCCGTCATCCTCGCGCCGACGGCTCCGGATTCCAGGGCCGTATCCACCGCGAGATCCAGTTCCGGGCACGAGACCCGATAGTCATCGCGGAGGCTGGCGTGGGAAGCCGTCAACATGGTCCCGATCGTGGTGAGTTCCTCCGAGCGCAGTCGCTCGACAGTGGCGCGCACACGGCCGTTTTCGGTGACGACATGCCGGACGAGCGGCTGCAACTCGTCGGGCAGCCGAGCCAGAGTCGCATCGAGGTCGCTCACCGCGACGTCGCGCAGCGACTCGATGTCGAGAAGTTCCACGGCCCGCTCACAACCGTGCCTGCGCTCGCCATAGCCGGACTCGCTGTGCGAGTGCTGGACTCCGGTGTCGATGACCAGTACCTCCAGCTCGGCAGCGGTCGTGTCGAACGGGATCTGCTCCGTGGCACCGGAACGCACGTCGAAGAACAGAGCGTGTGCCTGCGTGCAAGCCAGCGACGCGGTCTGGTCCAAAAGGCCGGTGGGGGCACCGACGAACTCGTTCTCGGCACGTTGGGCCCACCGGGCGATGTCGGACCTGCTCGGTCCATCGGGGCCGTCCGGGCTCCTGCCTGCGGTATCCAGCAAGGCCAGTGCCACCGCGCATTCCAGGGCGGCCGACGACGACAGGCCTGCACCGGTCGGTACATCCCCCGTGATCACCAGGTCGGCTCCCGAAAGGGGGATTCCCGTCCGCTGCAGCACCCACGCCATTCCCGCGGGATACGCGGCCCAGCCGCCGGGCTCGCCCGGCGTGAGGCCGTCGAGAGTCACCGGGCCGCAACGTTGCGCTCCGCCATCGCCGTCGACCGTGGCCATCGACAGCCGACCATCTCTACGAGGCGAGACAGCCACGGTCGTACGCTGCGGCAGCGCGAAAGGAAGGACGAATCCGTCGTTGTAGTCGGTGTGGTCCCCGATCAGATTCACCCGTCCGGGAGCCGACCACACGGCGGACGGTGCGTGCCCGTGCTCGACGGTGAAGACCTCCGCCGCTCGTGCGGCCGCGCTCATCGGGCACGTACCAAGACCGCGTGGGCAATGGTGGGAGGCAACTGGGTGTCCCCGTGGCCTCCGTGCACTTCGATCGCCTTGTTCGCCCCGACAACGGAAACGATGTCGATCTCGTCGCCGGGCACGATGCCGGCCGACTTGAGCTCGCTCATCAGGTCCGGATCCAGTTGCACATGTTCGGCGATGCGGCATACGAGGGCTCTCCCGCCGCCATGGCGCGCGATATCGTCGACCCGTTGCAGGTCGGCCTCTGCCGGCGGTGCGGGCTCCCCGACACCGAGCTCGTCCAGCCCCGGGATCGGATTCCCGTACGGCGATGTGTTCGGGCTGCCCAGCAAGTTGACGAGCTTGAGCTCCACGGCCTCGCTCATGACGTGTTCCCAGCGACATGCCTCGCTGTGGACGTGTTCCCAATCGAGCCCGATGACATCGACAAGGAGGCGTTCGGCCAGCCGGTGCTTGCGCATCACGCCGATGGCCCGGGCACGGCCCGCCTTGGTCAATTCCAGGTGGCGGTCCTCGGCGACGGACAGCAGCCCGTCACGCTCCATCCGCGCCACCGTCTGGCTCACCGTCGGCCCGCTCTGCTCGAGTCGCTCGGCGATGCGGGCCCGGAGCGGAACAAGACCTTCCTCTTCGAGCTCGTAGATGGTCTTAAGATACATCTCGGTGGTATCGATGAGATCGTTCACGCCGGCTCCCCATGTATTCCCACCCCTCAATGCTAGACGCAACGAGCGATGGACAGTCAGTGCCCGGGGATTGATCCGCACCGTCTTCCGAGAGGTCACGATGCATCCTTTGATCACCACCGCTGCCCTCGAACTTCTCCTGCAGCAGGAGGTCCCGCCGACCCTGCTGGACGTGCGCTGGCGGCTCTCGGGGCCACCCGGCAGGCAGGACTACGACCGCGGACACGTGCCCGGCGCGGTGTTCGTCGATCTGGAATCCGAACTGGCTTCGCCCCCGGGGGCCGAAGGCCGTCATCCCCTGCCGGAACCGGCACAGCTCGAAGGCGTGCTGCGCGCTGCGGGAGTCGATCGGGACCGACCGGTGGTCGTCTACGACGACGGTGACGGTTCCGCAGCGGCGCGTGCCTGGTGGTTGTTGCGCTGGGCGGGCCATGGCCGCGTATCGGTCCTCGACGGCGGATATGCGGCCTGGGTGGCGGAGGGCCTGCCCGTCGCCGAGGTCGAGCCACGGCCGAGGCCGGGAGACTTCCGTGTGCGGCCGGGATGCATGCCCGTCGTGGACGCGCAAGGGGCCGCGCGGCTGGCCGCGGATGGGCACTTGCTGGACGCGCGGGCTCCCGAGCGCTACCGGGGCGAGCACGAGCCGGTGGATGCGAAAGCGGGTCACATTCCGGGAGCGATCAACGCGCCTTTTGCCGATCATGTGGTTTCTCCGGGAAACGCGTCGCCGGTTCGCTGGCGCTCACCTGCCGAACTCGCCGAGCGTTTCGCCCGGATGGGCGTGACAGGCACCGCACCGGTCGGTGCGTACTGCGGCTCGGGAGTCACCGCCTGCTCGGTACTCCTGGCACTGGAACATGCCGGGGTGAGCACTCCGGAGCATCCGGCGGTGCTCTATGCGGGCTCGTGGTCACACTGGTCCCGCGACCCGCAGCGCCCCGTTGCCACGGGCGCTGAGCCGGGATGACTCACTCCGCTCCCCGCTTTCGGTATCGCCGTGTGCCCGGCGCCACTGTGTGGCAAACCACGGAAGGGGTAGCGTCCCGGCATGGGCAACCAGCGTGTGGTGGTCTGGGACGAATCCGTACTCGACTACGATCTCGGTGGCGAGCACCCGTTGCATCCTGTCCGGCTCGACCTGACGATGCGGCTGGCCCGCTCGCTCGGAGTGCTCGACGGCGTGGACCTGCTTCCGACGGAGCCTGCCACCGATGAGGACCTGCTGCGGGTGCATACCCCCGAATATCTTGCGGCCGTTCGGTCGGCTCCCATGGCCGGGGAGGAAGTCGGACACGGACTGGGTACCGCCGACAATCCCATTTTCGACCGCATGCACGAGTCCGCCTCGCTCATCGCGGGTGGTTCCCGGCTGGCGGCTGAACAGATCGTCTCCGGCCGGGCCGATCGGGCCATCAGCATCTCGGGTGGTCTGCACCATGCGATGAGCGATCACGCTGCCGGGTTCTGCGTCTACAACGACTGCTCGGTGGCCATTGCCTGGATGCTGGCCAATGGTGTGGAACGGATCGCCTATGTCGACATCGACGTGCATCACGGCGACGGGGTGCAGGCGGCTTTCTACGACGATCCTCGAGTTCTGACCGTCTCACTGCACCAGCATCCGCTCACCCTGTGGCCGGGTACCGGGTATCCGACCGAACTCGGCGCCTCCGGTGCCGATGGGAAGGCGGTGAACATTCCGCTGCCTCCGGGGACCGATGATGCCGGGTGGCAACGAGCCTTTCATGCGGTGGTGCCGTCCGTACTGGATGCGTTCCGCCCCCAGGTGCTGGTGACCCAGTGTGGTGCTGATCCGCATCGGGAGGATCCGCTGGCCGATCTCGCGTTGTCCGTGGACGGTCAGCGGGCGATCTACCGGACGTTGCGCGAACTGGCGCAGCGGTGTGCGGGAGGCAAGTGGCTCGCGCTCGGAGGTGGTGGTTACTCGCTGTTTCGGGTGGTGCCGCGCTCCTGGACGCATCTGCTGGCAACGGTTCTGGACGCCGATCTCGATCCCGCGGTGTCCTTGCCCGCGGACTGGATGGCGCACGCCGCGCGTGTCGCGGGCAACGTGGCGATACCGACCTCGATGACCGATGAGCGCGATGCCGGGTTCGTCCCCTGGGACGGGGTGACGGACTCTTCGGTCGACACCGCGATCCGCGACGCCCGCCATGCGGTGTTTCCCCTGCATGGTCTCGACCCTCTCGACAGGCGGGACTGACGGACGCGAAGGGATGATATGGAACAGGAGAGTCCTCACTCGCAGCCGAATCCGGACACCTACCCTCAGCATTGGGAAGCCGACGTGGTGCTGTCCGATGGCGGTACGGTCCACCTGCGTCCGATCGTCCCGGACGATGCCGATCAGCTCGTCGCCTTCCACGGCCGGCTCAGTGACCGGACACGGTACTTCCGGTACTTCGGTCCCTATCCCCGGATGCCTCAGCGCGACATCGAGCGCTTCAGCCGGGTCGATTACAGCAATCGTGTCGCACTGGTCGCCCTGCTCGGTGACGATATCGTTGCCGTCGGGCGTTTCGACCGGCTCGGTGAGGGTGACTCCGCCGAGGTGGCCTTCGTCGTCCAGGACGGGCACCAGGGGCGGGGCCTGGGATCCATCCTGCTCGAGCATCTGGCTGCTGCAGCCCGGGAGTGCGGTCTCGGCCGTTTCGTGGCCGAGGTACTCGCCGAGAATTCCCAGATGGTTCGTGTGTTCCGGGATGCCGGGTACCAGGTCAAGCGGGCGATGGAAGAGGGCGTGGTGCACCTGGAGTTCCCGCTCGACCCCACCGGGAAATCGCTCGAGGTGGCCCAGGCACGAGAGCAGGCGGCCGAGGCGCGCAGTGTGCACAACCTGCTGCACCCGACGTCGGTGGCGGTCATCGGAGCCTCCACCGATCACTTCAAGATCGGCCATGCGGTACTGATCAACCTGCTGACCGCTGACTTCACCGGTCCCGTGTACCCGGTCAATCCGGAACATCGCGCTGTGCACGGAGTGCGCGCGTACCCCTCGATCCTGGACATCCCCGACGATGTGGGTCTCGCCGTGGTCGCCATACCGGCTTCCGGGATCGAGGAGGTGCTGGACGCCTGCCTGGCCAAGGGAGTGAAGGCGCTCCTGATCGTGAGTTCGGGATTCAGTGAGAGCGGCCCGTCCGGTCGTGACGTGGAACGACGGCTGGTGCGAGCCGCGCGGATACACGGCATGCGCGTGGTCGGGCCGAATGCGCTGGGAGTGGTCAACACCGATCCCGGGTACCGGCTCAACGCGAGTCTGGCTCCGCGGTTGCCCGGGCGTGGCCGCACGGGGTTCTTCGCCCAGTCCGGCGCGTTGGGGGTGGCGATTCTGGCCGCCGCGACCGAGCGTGGACTGGGGCTTTCCACATTCGTGTCCGCGGGAAACCGTGCCGATCTCTCCGGTAACGATCTCCTGCAGTACTGGCAGACGGACCCGTCCACCGACGTGATCCTGCTGTACCTCGAATCGTTCGGCAATCCGCGCAAATTCGCCAGGCTGGCGCGCAGGCTTGCCCGGACGAAACCCATCGTGGCGGTGAAGTCGGGCCGCAACGCCGTGCGGCCCGGGCTGGCGGCGACTTCGGTGCAGGTGGATGAGACCAGCGTGCAGGCGCTGTTCGACCAGGCCGGGGTGATCCGGGTCGAGTCGGTGGCGCAGATGTTCGACACCGCGCTGTTGCTCGCGCACCAGCCGCTGCCCGAGGGAGATCGGGTCGCCATCGTGGGCAACTCGTCCGCTCTGGGCATGCTGGCTGCCGACGTTGCGTTGGCCCAGGGACTGCAGTTGGCGAGCGAGCCCGTGGATGTGGGGGCCGCTGCCGGACCGGAGGAATTCGCCGGTGCGGTACGGGATGTGGCCCTGCGTGATGATGTCGATGCACTGGTGACCGTGTTCGCTCCCCCGGTGGCGGTTCCCGGTACGACCTATGCACGAGCGCTTCGTGAGGCGCTGCACGAGGCCGACACGATGGCCTCCAAACCGATGGTGACGACCTTCCTGGCCGCTGAGGGGGTGCCGGACGAGCTCATGGTGCCCGGTCCGGAGGGGGCCGCCGCTCGGGGGTCGGTACCTTCGTACCCGAGTCCGGAGCGTGCGGTACTGGCGTTGGCACGAGCCACCCGGTATGCGAGATGGCGTGCTGCCCCGCAGGGCGACTTCGTGCGCCCGGAGGGGATCGAGGCCGACCGTGCCCGCGCACTGGTCGACGGCTGGGTGGCAGAAGGGACGGAGCGCCTCACCGACGAGCGGGCCGTGGAACTGCTCGGCTGCTACGGCATCCGTGTCACCCCGTTCAGGTTGGTCGGGCATGCCGACGACGCGGTCTCCGCTGCCGGGGAACTGGGATTGCCCGTGGTGCTGAAGTCGGCCAGCCACCAGTTGCGCCACCGCACCGATCTGCTGGGAGTTCGGCTGGACCTGGCGACCTCCGAAGCGGTCAGGGCCGCCTATCGGGACCTGCAGCAGGTCTCCGGCATGGACGAGATGTACGTGCAGTGCATGGCCCCCAAGGGCACGTCCTGCGTGCTCAACCTGATGGACGACCCCTCGTTCGGCACCCTGGTGTCGTTCGGGCTTTCCGGCGTGGTCAGTGACCTCCTCGGCGACAGGGCTTACCGAGCAGTGCCGCTGACCGACGTGGACGTCTCCGCGCTGATCCGGGAGCCCCGGGCAGCGCCTCTTCTGGACGGTTACCGGGGTGGTGAACCGGTCGACCGCGGTGCACTGGAGGACTTGGTGCTGCGCGTGGCGACCCTGGCGGAGGATCTGCCGGAGGTGCGTGAACTGGTCCTCGAACCTGTCCTGGCGTCCGCGGCGGGGGCTCACGTCGCCGGTGTCATCCTCGGTGTGGGGCCCTCCCCTTCATGGTCGGACAGCGGTCCGCGCCGGCTGCGGTGAGTGAACGCCCAGCTCACTTCGCGCTTGCCGTGTCGCGTTCGTGGTCGGCGAATTATGCCGGATTCGGCGCAACCTCCCCTGCAGCCGGTCCCGTCTGTAGGGCATGAGACGCCTACACACCACCGTGGGCGCGGGTGTCCTGCTCCTGGCGGCGACCGCCTGTGCCGAACAGCAACCGGATGTGGGTTTCGGAGGGAAACCTCCCACTTCGTCGTCGATCGAGCAGCGGCCGCCCGCGTCGGTCCGGCCGAACCCGCCCGAGGGGCGTTCGAACGTGCCCGCGAAGCAGATCGATGCGACCGCGCTCCCGAAGAGCTATCCCCGCGAGGTGTGGACGCAGCATGACGGCACCGTCGTGGCCGCCACGGGCCAGGAGGGCGGTTGCGGCAGCGTGCACGCCGAACTCACCGAGCAAACCGCGAAGAAGGTCGGGATCGTGTTCATCGAGGAGATCCCGAAAGCCGCCGATGCCTGCACCATGGACATCCGCTACCGGCCGGTGACGGTCGAGCTGGATGCTCCGCTGGATACGCGCACGGTCGTGCTGGAGCAACGCCAGGTCAAGGTGCCCTCCGAATAGACCGTCATCGGCGGCCGGTACCGGTGACCGCGGTCTGCGGATCGTCGCTGCGATGTTGCTTCGGGGGCTGGTTGCTCTGCTCGGTACCTGAGACGCTGATGGTCGAGTGGCCACCATGTGGCCACGCGAGCCGAGGAGGATGCGTTTCTCATGACCGACCAGGAGCCGAACGCTCTCGACGGGCTGGTCAATCTCCGGGATCTGGGAGGTCTGCCCACCGAGGGTGAGGCGATCACCCGACCCGGGGTCCTGTATCGCAGCGATGCCCCCCATGCCGGGGACCGTGCGCCCGCGGGGATGCCGCAGTGGCCGCCGAAGGCGGTGGTGGATCTGCGCGACACCGTGGAGGAAGACGAGCGGGAGCACCCGTTGGCACCGGTGAGCAGGGTGTATCGGATTCCGGTGCTGGAAGATCTCCGTACCGGCCTGGGACGGGAGCCCTCGTCGAGCCTGCGCGCTCTCTATGAACGCCTGCTCGAGGGAGCCTCGAAGAGGCTTGTGGAGGTGTTCCGTGTCGCCGTGGAGACGGACGGGCCGGTGCTGATTCACTGCGCCGCGGGCAAGGACCGTACCGGAGTGGTCTGTGCGCTGCTGGCGCGTGCCGCCGGAGTGCGGTCGGATGCCATCGTCGCCGATTATGTCAGTACGGACCGGAACATGTGGCGTGTGCTGCAGCGGCTCGCTGTTTCGCCGACTTTGCCGCCGGGCGTGGACAGGGAAGCGGTCAGCGAACTGATCTCGGCGCCGGCCAGTGCGATCGAAGCGGTCCTGGCGCGACTGGACGAGAACGAGGGCGGTGCCGCCGGCTGGTTGCAAGCTCAGGGAGCAGGCAGAGCCGACATCACGCGATGGCAGCAGCGCTTTCTGGCCGTTTCGGACTGACCATGCCGTCGTAGCCTCCGCAACGATGCGAGGCCCTCGCACGGAGTACGGGTGCTGCCACCCGCCCGTACTCCGCGGTCGCCGCAGGATCGATGTGGTGGTACGGCGAGCGGCCGGACCGGGGCGGCAGCATCCGTCCGGCTGCGGGACGGGGTGCGGCGGTCAGCTCGCGTAGGAGCGCAGCCGGTCGGCCCGGCCGCCCTGCCGGAGTTTGGACATGACCTCGCGCTCGATCTGGCGGACCCGCTCCCGGGACAACGCGAAGGCCTTGCCGATCTGGTCCAGAGTCCGGGGCTGACCGTCGTCCAAGCCGTACCGCATCCGGATCACCTGCTGTTCACGCTCTTCCAGGGTGCTCAGCACCCGGCGCAGGTCATCCTGGAGGAAACCGGAGATGACGGCGTTTTCGGCGTCGGCGGATTCGATGTCCTCGATGAAGTCGCCCAGCGGGGCGTCCTCCTCGGCACCGACCGGCATGTCCAGGCTGACCGGATCACGGGACTGGTCGAGCAGGTCGGTCACCTTCTCCACCGCGAGCCCAGAATGCTCGGCGAGCTCTTCTTCCGTGGCTTCCCGGCCGAGCTTCTGGTGCAGGTCCCGCTTGATCCGGGCGAGCTTGTTCACCTGCTCGACCAGATGCACGGGCAGACGGATCGTGCGGCTCTGATCCGCCATCCCCCGGGTGATGGCCTGGCGGATCCACCAGGTGGCGTAGGTGGAGAACTTGTAGCCCTTGGTGTAGTCGAACTTCTCGACCGCGCGGATGAGGCCGAGGTTGCCCTCCTGGATGAGGTCGAGCAGGGGCATGCCGCGGCCGGTGTAGCGCTTGGCGAGACTGACCACCAGACGCAGGTTGGCCTCCATCAGGTGATTTTTGGCCACGCGCCCGTCACGCACCACCGCCTGCAGATCGCTGCGTCGTTCGGGGGAGAGGTCCTCGGACGTGTCCAGGAGGTGCTTGGCGAACACGCCGGCTTCGATGCGCTTGGCGAGGTCGACCTCCTGCTGCGCGGTCAGCAGCGCTGTGCGCCCGATCCCGTTGAGGTAGACCCGTACGAGATCGGCGGACGGGCCCTGGTTGTCGATGTCCACCTCGGTGACAGTGTCCGGACTGGTGGTCTGCGGGACGGTCATTGAGCTCCCTCCCTGGCGGGCTGACGTGCGGACCGCGCATCCACGCGGCCTTGCGTGGTGCGAAGGACGGGTACGCTCGGTGTCAGGACCGAAACCGGGTACCGCCCCAGGCTGGATGGTCGGGTTGGTGGGTCACGCTGTCAGGGTGTCGTCTCGGGGTCGCTTGGGTTGGTGAGCCGGACCGTTCGAAACCGGCAGTGTGGCGGCTACGAGCAGCCCGTCGTGGTTGTCGTTGGTCGGCTTCCTGTGCGCTCGGACTACCTGAAAAACGAACACGGGGCCGGATTCGTTCCCGACACCTCGGAAGAGAGACGTCGCGAGCGTCACATCCGTTGCGCACCCAACCCGAAAGAGGTCCGGCCGGAGCCGGTGCACGGGCTATGTTTCCACCAGAAGAGTGAAGGGGCCGTCATTGGCGCTGTGCACGGTCATCATCGCGCCGAAGCGGCCCGTCTCCACCCGTGCGCCCCGGCGACGCAGCTCGTCCACGACGGCGTCGACTGCCGGCTCGGCCTGTTCGGGGCGGGCCGCCGAGGACCACGACGGTCGCCGCCCCTTGCGCGTATCGCCGTAGAGCGTGAACTGGCTCACCACGAGAAGCGGTGCATCGGCGGTGGCACACGACTCTTCGTCCCGCAGCGCTCGAACCTCGTGCAGTTTGCGCGCCATTGCGGTGATCTGCTGATCCCCATCGGTGTGCGTCACGCCCAACAGCACCAGCAGACCCGGTTCGTCGATCCGGCCGACAACGGTGCCGTCCACGCTGACCGAGGCGTGGTGGACGCGCGTGACCACCGCTCTCACCGCTCGGTCTCCGCCCATTCCGCCGGGAGCAGCATGCCGTGGCGGACCAGCTCGCGAAGCATCGGTACTGCTGCACGGGTCAGTTCCTCGGTGTCCTCGCCGTGCGCGGTTGCCAGCAGTTCGACCAGGTCGCCGACCGGGAGGGCGCCCTGGCACCCCGCGATGAGCCGGAGGCCGAGTTCGTCGATCTCGTGCTGCCAGCCCGGCCCGTCCGTACGGTGCAGGCGGTTGACGAACTCGGCCCATCCGGTCTCCTCGAGCGAGGAGACCTGTTCGAGCACGGTGCTCGATGTGGTCACAAGGCGCGAACCCAGCAGCGCCTCGGTGGAGGAGTGGTCACGCAGCCACTCCACGCGTCGCAGCCATCCGTCCGTTTCCGGACCGAGCGGGTCGTCGAACGCGTGCCGCAGGTCCTCACAGACGACCTCGCCGTGTGCGCTCTCGGTACGCCGCAGCGCCACGAAGCCGAACCCGACCCCCTCGACATCGTGCGTCTCGAACCAGTCGAGCCACTCGTCCGCCTTCTGCCGCCCGGAGGGCGACCGAGGATCGTAACCGGCATCTCGCAGCCAGGTCCCCACGTACAGCGCCGGATCGGCGATGTCGCGCTGCACGAACCAGGCGTCCACGCCGCTTGCCGGCAGCCAGCCGGCAACTCGTTCCCGCCAGTCCTCGCCGCGTCGGTGAATCCAGGAAGCGAGCAGCTGTCCCGTGCCGCCCTCGTGCAGGAAGGCGGGCAGGTGGCCGACCACCATGGCACTGGCATCGTCACCGTCGAGTCCGGAATCGCGATAGACGAAGTCGCTCCTGGCCGGGCCGACGACGAACGGAGGGTTGCAGACCACCTGGTCGAAACGGCGATCGGCAACGGGATCGAACCAGTCGCCTTGCAGCAGCTCGGCATCGATCCGGTTCAGTCGCAGAGTCGCTGCCGCCAGTGCCAGAGCACGCTTCGACACGTCGGTGGCGGTGATTCGCCGTGCGTGCGTGCTCGCATGCAAGGCCTGTACACCGCAGCCCGTCCCGAGGTCGAGGACGGAACCGACCGGGCGGCGTGACGTGGCCCGTACCAGGCTCAGGGAGGCGTGGCCGACACCGAGAACATGGTCGGTCCGTACCGGTGACGAGGAGGGGCGCAGGTCGGAATCGAGATCCGAGATGACCCACCAGGACTGCTCGGCCGCCGCGTGCGGGCGAACATCGAGACCGGCGCGTACGGTCCGTCCCTCTTCGACGAGCAGGCCCGCCGCTTTTGCCTCCTCCATGTCCAAAGGGTGCAAAGCCGTGGCCACCGCTGCCGTGCTCTCGGCCTCTCCCAGCAGGAACAGGCGTATCAGCGTGCCCAGGGGTCCGGTGTCCGCCGTGGCTCGCAGAGCCGGCTGGGGCTCGCCGCGGCCGAGCGCGGCGTGGGCCTGTGGGCCGAGCAGGTTCATGACGCCGTCGGCGTGGTACTCGGCCGACAGGAATGCGTCGCGGAGCCGGTCGATGCGATCCGGGGAGAGGTCTGGGGTCACGGGAACCGATCCTCACATGCCCGGTCCGTACGTCGCTCAGCGCGGCCCGGTGACACCGCGGTGTGCGGCACCGCGCCGGTCTGCTCTCCCCGGCCGGTCGAAAGGACGCGGGGAGGGATTCTCGCGATCGGCCCCTCCCGAGCTGTCGTCGTGAGCGACCCAGTGCGACGATGGAACCCGGAGGTGGTGTCGTGAATGGCTCGCAACGCGACGACGACACCCCGGTGCTGATCACCGAGGCCGAGCCGTCGTACGACGATCAGCAGGCGGCGCGTCGCCGCAAGTACGCGATCATGATGTCGCTGCGGATTCCGTGCCTGGTCCTGGCGGTGTGGGTGTATCCGCTCTGGTGGCTGTCGTTGATCATCCTGGCGGTGTCCATCCCGCTGCCGTGGGTGGCGGTGCTGATTGCCAACGACCGGCCCCCCAAGAAGAACGAGCAGGTCAATCGGTACCGGCACGTGCGCTCCGAGCGTGCGCTGGAAGGCCGGGACCATCGGGTGATCGACGGTTCGTGACGTCCGGCGGCCGCATCGGCGGGCAACGGCACCGGGTGCGCCCACCGCGGTGCGTCGGAATGCGGCATGATGGAGTCATGAGCACGATGACGCTGCCGGATACCGACACCCGGCCGGAGAACACCGAGCAGACCAGCGATGACCAGCCCGAGGTCTTCCACTACGTGTCGAAGGACAAGATCGCCGAGAGTGCGGTCATGGGCAGCCACGTGGTCGCGCTGTGCGGCGCGGTGTTCCCGGTGACCAAGTCCGCGAAGCCGGGATCGCCGGTGTGTCCGGATTGCAAGGAGATCTACGAGTCGCTCCCGCCCGGTGGTGGCGACGAGTGATCGCCGATCAGGCGCGGCGACATTGCTCACTCGCCGCGCTGGTCTCCCTTGTCGTCGACGGCCTCGTCGCGTTCGTGCCGTCGCTGCCGAGGGGATTTTTCCCGTGGCTGCGGAACGGAAGGACCGCCGCTTCGCGGTAGCGGACTGTCCGGCGTCTGTGGGACGGGGGCGGTGTCCCGGTGGCCTTCCCACGCGTGGCCGGGTGTGCTCGACCACGTCGCGGCACCCTCTTCGGTATGGAGCCGTTGAGCGATGCGCTGCATCTCGAGCCTGTGCCAGTGACGCCGTTCCCACCTGGTCCTGCCCGCGGGCCACACCTCCTGGATGGCGTTGTTGAAGTAGGCGCCGATGATGATCGCGAAACCGATGAAGAACGCGAACAGCAAAAACGCGATCGGAGTGGCCAACGCACCGTAGGTGTAACCGGTGCCGGTGACCCAGGTGATGTAGAGCCGCAGGATCACACTGGAGCACAGGAATACCAGCATGGCCAGCAGGGCACCGGGTAATCCGCGGTGCCAGGGCAGCTTTCGTGGCAGCGAGACCTTGTACACCGTCGCCAGCGCCAGTACCAGCACTGCGCCGGTGGTGGGGTAGTAGAAGATCCGGATGAGCCCGGCGATGTTGTCCTGGAGTTCCCTCGGGAACAGCGTCGGCAGCCACCCCGGGCCCAGCGCGATCACCGGCAACAGGACTACTGCCATGACCAGGGCGATCAGGTACAGCAGGAGCGCGAAGGTGCGCTGCCAGATGGCGTTGCGGACGAGGTACTGGCCGTAGGCGAGCGTGATCGAGTCGATCAGCGAGGCCAGGGCCGAGGAACCGGCCCACAGCGACAGCAGGAAGGACACCGACACGATCTGGGTCCGTCCCTGCGTGAGAATGTCGGTGACGGTGGGGTCGATGATCTCGTTCACCACATCCCGGCTGAACACCGTTCGGGAGAAGCTGACGAGCCTGCTCTGCACGGCGCTCGCGAGATCGGGGCCGAACCATTCGCCGAGGAATCCCAGGCTGCCGAGCAGTCCCAGCAGCAGGGGAGGCAGCGACAGTGTCTGCCAGAACGCGGCGGCAGCCGATTCCGAGAAGATGTCGTCGGTCCAGGCTTTGGACACGGTGCGCGTCGCCACACGCAGCGATCCCCGCACCGGAGGTGTACGGGATGCCGGTGCGCTGCGCCCCTGGCCGCTGTCGTTCGGACTGGTCGAACCCATCGTGGTTATCAGGATGGTGCATGGACGGATTCTGCGAATGTCGTCCCGCTGTGCGTCGGGGCCATCATCGCTTCGGCCTTCCGGATCGCCGCCGGAGTCGGGCCGGAAGAGGCACGGGAGAGCGGTAGGCTGCGGGGGCCCTGGCAACGCCGATACGGCGTGGCCTACGCGAGGTCGATTCCGGGGCCTGCCGGTGTGGCAGGAGTCCGTCATGGGGAGTTGGACAGGAAGGAGCGGCGACAAGCGTGTCCGGGACGCAACACCAATCCGTGCGATCCGTGCTCAGCGACCCGTCACAGGCACCGGCGCTGCCGCTCCGCGCCTGGCAGCGCCGAGCACTCACTCGGTACCTGGCGAGCAAACCACAGGACTTCATGGCGGTTGCCACTCCGGGGTCGGGGAAGACGACGTTCGGCCTGCGGGTGGCCGCCGAGTTGCTGGCCGACCGCAGCGCCGAGGCGATCACCGTGGTGGCGCCCACCGAACATCTCAAGCACCAGTGGGCGCTGGCAGCGGAGGGGGCCGGGATTCCCCTCGATTCGAACTTCAGCAATGCCGACGGCACCACGTCGAATGATTACCGGGGTGTGGTGGTCACGTACGCGCAGGTGGCCGCACATCCTTCCCTGCACAGGGTGCGTACGGAGCGGCGCAGGACACTCGTGGTCCTCGACGAGGTGCACCATGCCGGGGATGCGAAGTCCTGGGGGGATGCCATCCGGGAAGCGTTCACACCGGCGGTACGCCGCCTCACGTTGACCGGCACGCCGTTTCGCAGCGACGACGCGCCGATCCCGTTCGTCAATTACGAGCCGGACGCGGACGGTTCGATGCGCAGTAAGGCCGATCACTCCTACGGCTATGCCGAAGCCCTGCGAGACGGTGTGGTTCGCCCGGTGATCTTCCTCGCCTACTCGGGCGAGGCGCGCTGGCGCACGAACGCGGGCGACGAATTCACCGCACGCCTGGGAGAGCCACTCACCGCGGAGCAGGCCGCCCGGGCTTGGCGCACCGCGCTGGATCCGTCCGGGGAGTGGATCCCGTCGGTGCTGCAGGCAGCCGATACCAGGTTGACCCAGTTGCGTCGGGATGGGATGCCGGATGCCGGGGGCCTGGTGATCGCTTCCGATCAGGCCAGTGCCAGGGCCTATGCCAAGACGCTGTACCGGATCACCGGAACCGAACCGGCCGTTGTCCTGTCCGATGACCCGAAGGCGTCCGGCCGCATCGCCGAGTTCGCCGAGTCCGACGAACGCTGGATGGTCGCGGTGCGGATGGTCAGTGAAGGTGTGGACGTTCCGCGGCTGGCGGTGGGTGTCTACGCCACGAGTGCCTCGACCCCGCTGTTCTTCGCTCAGGTGGTCGGGCGCTTCGTGCGGGCCAGGAGGCAGGGGGAGACCGCGAGCATCTTCCTGCCGAGCGTGCCCGTACTGCTGGAGCTGGCCAGCCAACTGGAGGCCGATCGCGACCACGTGCTGGGCAAGCCGCACCGGGAGAAGGACGGCTGGGACGAGGAGCTGCTGGCCGAGGCCAACCGGGAGCGGGACGAGCCCGGTGAGGAGGAGAAGACCTACACCTCGCTCGGTGCGGACGCGGAGCTTGATCAGGTCATCTATGACGGATCCTCGTTCGGTACCGCGGCCTTCGCGACCACCGAGGAGGAGCAGGATTACCTGGGTCTGCCCGGGCTTTTGGAGCCGGACCAGGTTCGCGCGCTGCTACGGCAACGGCAGGAGCAGCAACTCACGGAGGTCGGCAAGCGCGAGGCCGCTCATCAGGCCGTGGAGAGCGCCGAACGGGCCGAGCAGGCCCGGAACCCCAGTTCGCAGTCCCAGAGCGTGCAGGAGCGACTGAGGGGCTTGCGCAAGGAACTCAACACGCTCGTGTCGTTGCATCACCACCGGACGAAGAAACCGCACGGTGCCATTCACAACGAGCTCCGACGGGTCTGCGGGGGACCGCCCACGGCGATGGCCACGATCGAACAGATCGAGGAGCGCATCGCCACGCTGCGTTCCTGGTAAGTCACAGGTGACGTCGAGAGCCGCCGTGCTGCGCTGCTTCGTCGGCCCGCCTCCTTCGTGGGTGGTGGCTCGTTCCGGTGGGCCCGCAGCACGCTCGCACGGTGCGCCGACAGAAGTGTGCCCGGCCGGGTTGGCAGAACCCGGCCGGGCACCTTCAGCAGAGATCTCAGAGCTCGATCTGTTCGTCCTCGTGCAAGTCGGCTTCCATCTCGGTGAGCCTCGACTTGAACTCACGGGCATGGTGCCCGCAGAACAACAGCTCCCCGCCGGACGGTAGAACGGCGCGAAGCTTCGCAGCGGCCCCGCAGCGGTCGCAGCGGTCGGCGGCGGTCAGCTCGGGGCGGGTGAGCGTCTCAGGCATCGGAATCTCCCTCCGTCCCGGCGCCGGGATTTCCCGACGCCTCGATCCTGCTGCGACCACCGGTAGCCCGCTGGCGACGGGGCCGGTGCTCGCTGGTTCCACTCTTACAGACGTTTGTGGCTGCGTCAGTGTTCCAGCCGTGATTCGCGATGGTCGTCACTCGAGAACTACCCGAATGCAGCAGCATTGGTGGCGCACTGTGATCAACAGTAGCAATACCGCTTTGACCTGGGAAAATGGAGATCCATCGGGGATTTCTGTGTCGTGAACGGGCTCACAAGAGGGCCATATGGTGCCTTTTGCCACACTTTTTCGGCGGGTTGGACACTCGTCATTCCGCTGCAGGCGAACAAAGGAATGGTCATGACAACCTTGGGTTACCCCGAATAATGTGACGCAAAACACTGGTCGTTGTCCGCCTCGCACAGGAAATTGCGGAGTCGGAAAAGCTCCGTGTACCGGAGTGGTGACCGTGCGAGCACGTCGTTACTGCCGGGTTCGGTGCGTGCTCTCCGCTCCGGCAGCGGGTGTCTCCCGGTGCGAGGGAGTGCGGCCGTGACGGGCAGGAGCCGACGGGTTCCCGGGATATGCCATGGCCGGAGTCGGCACCGGAGGTGATGCGGGCAGTAAGAAGGCCGCCGCCCCCGCTTGCGGGGGTGGCGGCCTCGTCACGGCTGGGATCAGTCCAGATAGTCTCGCAGAACCTGCGAGCGCGAGGGATGCCGCAACTTCGACATCGTCTTCGATTCGATCTGCCGGATGCGCTCGCGGGTGACGCCGTACACCTGGCCGATCTCGTCGAGGGTGCGCGGTTGCCCGTCGGTCAGGCCGAACCGGAGCCGGACCACGCCTGCCTCGCGCTCGGAGAGCGTCTGCAGCACGGACTGCAGCTGGTCCTGCAGCAGGGTGAACGACACCGCGTCCACCGCGACCACGGCTTCGGAATCTTCGATGAAGTCGCCGAGCTGGCTGTCGCCCTCGTCGCCGATGGTCTGGTCCAGCGAAATGGGCTCCCGAGCGTACTGCTGGATTTCCAGCACCTTCTCGGGGGTGATGTCCATTTCCTTGGCGAGTTCCTCCGGCGTGGGCTCACGCCCCAGGTCCTGCAGCAACTCGCGCTGGATCCGCCCCAGCTTGTTGATCACCTCGACCATGTGGACCGGGATGCGGATGGTCCTCGCCTGGTCGGCCATGGCACGTGTGATGGCCTGGCGGATCCACCAGGTGGCGTAGGTGGAGAACTTGTAGCCCTTGGTGTAGTCGAACTTCTCGACCGCACGGATGAGGCCGAGGTTGCCCTCCTGGATGAGGTCCAAAAACGCCATACCGCGGCCGGTGTAGCGCTTGGCGAGACTGACCACCAGACGCAGGTTCGCTTCCAGCAGGTGACTCTTGGCGCGCTCGCCATCCCGAACGATCCAGCGCAGATCTCGCCGCATCTGCAGGGCGAGAGTCTCCTGGGCCTCCTCGGACTGGCGGAGACGTTCCGCTGCGTAGAGCCCGGCCTCGATCCGTTTGGCCAGCTCCACCTCCTCTTCGGCGTTGAGGAGGGCGACCTTGCCGATCTGCTTGAGATAGGCCCGGACCGAGTCGGCGGAGGCCGTCAGCTCGGCGTCCTTGCGCGCCTGCCGTAGCGCCTCCGATTCCTCCTCGTCCCAGACGAAGTCGGGATCGGCCTTGCCGTCCTCGTCCTCCGGGACGGCAGGCTCTTCGGGGATCTCCACTTCGATATCGGACAGGTCACCGACGTTCGCCGATGTCAGGTCGGTTTCGATCGGTTCATCGATCTCCAGGCTCTCGCCGTTCCCCTGCGCCGAGTCCGACTTCGTGGTCGTCTTCGACGAGGCCGACTTCGTGCCCTTCTTGGTGGCGCTCTTGCGTGCGGTCGTCTTCGCGCCGGCCGAGCTCTTCGACTTCCCCTTGCCCGGGGCTGCCGAGTTCTGCGGCTGGTCGGCGTCGGACCGCGCCGCCACCTCCGGTTCCGGAGTGGCCTGTGTCCGGGCGGGCTCGGACTGGGCACCGCCAGGAGAGACAGCGGAGCTGGAGCGTCGGGTTGCGGTTTCTGCGGCTGCCACGTACGCCCTTTCACGACGGTCGGTCAGAGCTGGCCGGGGGCGCGAAACCTCGGCCGCCAGAGGTCGGGAACACACCCACCGTCCGAGCCTTCCGAAGTGTGCCGGGAGACCGTGGATCCGGCGGGCTGTGTTCCATTGTAACTGCGCGCGGCGCAGGTGGTTCCGCTGCAAGGCGGAGGAGGTCGAGCACCCGGCCACCCGAATGGTGGTTGTGATCAGTCTCGAATGCCGCTTGCGGCGGCGGAGGCGGCCCCCACGATACCGGCATCGTTCTTCAGGGTTGCCGCGACGATCGGAGTGCGGGCCCGAAGGAGCGGCAGCCACTTGCTCGCCTTCTTGCTGACTCCACCGCCTGCGATGATCAGATCGGGCCAGAGAAACCTCTCCAGCGCCTGGATGTAGCGGCTGACCCGGGGGGCCCACTCGGGGTAGGACAACTCGAGCGTGTCCTTGACCGAGGCCGCTGCCAGGGCCTCGGCGTCGTCTCCGTCGATCTCGATATGACCGAACTCGGTGTTCGGGATCAGCTTGCCGTTCAGGAACATGGCGCTGCCGATGCCGGTGCCGAAGGTGAGCACGACGACGAGCCCCTGGTGACCGACCCCGGAGCCACATCGCATCTCGGCGAGCCCCGCGGCGTCGGCGTCGTTGAGAAGCACGATGTCGTCGTGTTGCCTGCCGAGTCGCTCGGCAAACAGCGCATGGGCATCTGTATCGATCCAGTGCTGATCGATGTTCGCTGCGGTGAGGGCGGTGCCCTCCTTGACCACGCAAGGAAGCGTGATGCCGACGGGGCCGTCCCACCCGAATTTCTCGACGATCTCCGCGACCACGTCGGCTACCGGCTCCGGAGCCGAGGGATGGGGCGTCGATATGCGCAGGCGCTTGTCCGCCAGAACCCCGTTGTCGATGTCGACCGGGCATCCCTTGATGCCGGAGCCGCCGATGTCCACGCCGAAACCGCGGGTGGTGCCCATACCTGATCCTTCCTATTCGATTCAGGACGAGGTGTGCAGACCCTAACCGCGTTGTGGTGCGATGTGTTCGTGGGATTGGAATTCGAGTATGACCTGCCGGCACTGCGGGCTGTCGCCGTGGAGGTGGCCGAGCAGGCCGCCGATCTCGTGCGCGATATCCGGGACGAGGCGGTGACGCAGGGTTCGGTGGACACGAAGAGCACCGAGACCGACGTGGTCACCACCGGTGACCGGGAAGCCGAACGCCTGATCCGCACGAGGCTGGCCACAGTGCGTCCCGGTGAGCCGATACTGGGCGAAGAGGGGGGCGACGATGCTGTTCCGGGGAGTTCGGGAGGTCTGCGCTGGGTCGTCGATCCGATCGACGGGACCGTGAACTACCTGTACGGCTTCCCGCAGTACGCGGTGTCGATTGCCGCCCAAGTCGACGGGCGATCCGTGGCGGGTGCCGTGGTGGAGCCGGTTTCCGGACGGGTCTGGAGTGCTGCCCGGGGGTACGGAGCGGAACTCGACGGCGTGCCCCTGCGGGTCTCCGGGGCCGACCGCATGGACCTGGCCCTGATCGGCACCGGGTTCCACTATTCCGCCGAGCGGCGGCGCAGTCAGGCGGCAGCGGTCGCCCGGCTCCTCGGTGAGATTCGTGATATCCGGCGCTCGGGCGCTGCCTCGCTCGATCTGTGTGCGGTGGCAGCAGGATGGTTGGACGGATACTACGAGCACGGACTGCAACGCTGGGACTGGGCCGCGGGCGGGTTGATCGCGACCGAAGCCGGTGCCCGGCTCCGGTTGCCCACGTCCGGAGCCCGTGACGGTTTCGGCGATGACACGACCCTGTGCACGGCTCCCGGAATCGCCGAGGAACTCACGGCGGCCCTGAAGCGTTCCGGCGCCGCCGAGCTCTGAGCGCAGCGGATCGTCGACGGTACCGGAGAGCCTGCCTGCGTCAGCAGTGAACGTCGCGAGCCTTGGACAGGAGAGCATCGTCGATCGCGGGGGTGCGGGGCTTCTGTGCGGAATCGTTCTGCGCATCGTGCTGCCTGCCCCAATTCTTCAACTGTTGCAGCACTTGCATGGCTTCCTGGGTCGTTCTGATGCCGTCGAACTCCTTGCCCAGAGCGAGATCGACCTTGGCGTCCGAGCGCTGGTCCCGCACCAGTTGAGCGCATGGCACGATCAGGCTGAGGGTGCGGGCGGCACCGGCCCCTGTCTCGCCGAACCGGATCTGGGCATGGCAGTTCAGATTGAGATTGCTGTAGATCGGATCGTTGGCGGGGTCGCCGCCCTTGCTGAACCCGAGATTGCTCAATTCCTGGCTGATCAGCGATGCCTGGTTGACTTCGCCGTTGCCGTTGAGCACCCGTACCTGCACCTGCTGCGGAGGGATGGGTGCCCTGTCGTCGAGGGCGTCGCGGGGGAGCATCCTGCCCAGTTCGGAAGTCGCGGGTGTGGCCGAGGCCGTCGGAGAGGGCGCTGTGCTCGATGGGCCGGGTCGGTTGCAGCGGGTGGCCATTTCGATGGTCTCGGTCGTGCCGAAGACTCTGCTCCACAGCAGTGTCGACAGCCCTATGAGAACGGCCAGCAGCACGAGAGCGGGCAGTGGTCTCCGTCGCTTGTATCGGGGCGCCTGTTGCCCCTGCTTTGCGCTCGCGGCAGACACGTCGCTGCCACCCTCCCTGATCAGTACCGTGATCCGACGAGTAACGATCTCCTGATGATCAGCCTAGGCGTTGTGCCGGCCTCCCGGGGCTGTCGACGGGGAGTTGTGTCGGAGTTGTTGTCGCAAGCCCTTGCCGGGACGTGCCCGCCTGCTCATGGCTGCACTCGCCTCGCATGGCATCACGGGGTGATGGTCTCGGCAACTTCCGCCTCGGCCTGTGGGGACGCCTCGAGAGGGCCGTCGAGTACGGCGCAACGAATACCACACCTACGGGTGACCCGATGCGTATCTGCGCCATGAATGAGCTACCCTCTCGGCGCTCCACGCTGTGACGGACGGGACGAGTCGCTCGTTTCGGGAAACGCATTTCGGGGGAACTTGGAGCGCAGCAGGGCGAGACCTCCGTCACGTGAGCCTGCGGGCACAAATTCGGGCCCTGGATCGTTGACCAGCGGCACACCATTGCAAGTCTCCACAAACTCAGGGGTGAAACACGATGGCGACCGACTACGATGCTCCACGTCGCAGCGAGTCCGAGGAGATCGCCGAGGATTCGCTGGAAGAGCTGAAGGCGAAGCGCAACGAGGCGCAATCCGGTGTCGTCGACGCCGACGAATCGGAGATTGCGGAGAACTTCGAACTGCCGGGTGCGGACCTCTCCGGTGAGGAGATGACCGTCAAGGTGCTGCCGAAGCAGGCGGACGAGTTCACCTGCTCCAGCTGCTTCCTCGTGCACCACCGCAGTCGCCTGGCCGAGGAGCGCAGCGGCCAACTGGTCTGCCGCGACTGTGCGGCATGACACCGGTGCCGGCGTCGGCCGGGCGCGAAAACGGAGACCGGGTATTCGCAGGGTGCGGGTGCCCGGTCTCCGTTTTCGGCGGCCGTCACTGCTGCTGTGGTGTGTTCGCGGCTCCGTGCGGACCCGAGGACGACGTGAGGGCGGTGACGAGTTCCTCCGGACGTCGGGTGCTGAGGATCCAGTACGGCGTGGGATCGTTGTCGTCGTCGAGCCAGATGCGAACGGCCGTTGACACCCACGGTCGATGGACGATGAACGCCGCGGGATCGAGGTCGGGGCCGAGAGCCCGGCGCTTCTCCGCCGCCGTGACGGTCTCGGCATCGGCGATGAACCGCAGTGACAGCCGCGCGTCACCGGCCGCCAGTTCCTCGCCGGTGATGTCGATGGTGGTCCGGCTCAACCACAGCAGCAGGGCCACGGCTGCCGGAACCAGGACGACATAGGGCAACCACGCCCGGACCCCCGGATATCCCATGTGCACTTCGGCAGCCAGGAGCACGGCCACGGCGATCGGGAGTGGCCATGTCCACCAGGAGGCGTACAGGCGTTCGCGGAACGCGAAGGATTCCCCGGCCTTGTTCGGCTTACCCGCGGTGCCACCGGAAGCGGTCGCTTCTGAACTTTCCGACACGTCTTCAGGGTAGTCTCGGCGTCCGTGTCGAGCGTGAAGGTCCTGCTGACCCGTGTTGATCCCGATGTTGCCCTCCCCGCGTATGCCGAGCCGGGAGATGCCGGTGCCGATCTGGTGACCACGACCGATGTGGTGCTCGAACCGGGGGAGCGTGCTCTGGTGGGAACCGGTATCGCCATCGCTCTTCCGGAGGGATATGTCGGTTTCGTGCATCCGCGCTCCGGATTGGCGGCCAGGATGGGACTCGGGGTGGTGAACGCTCCCGGCACCGTGGACGCCGGATACCGGGGTGAGATCAAGGTGTGTCTGATCAATCATGATCGCCGTGCAGCCGTGTCACTACGTCGGGGTGATCGCATCGCGCAGCTGGTGGTACAGCGTGTGGAGCATGCGGTTTTCGCCGAGGTCGACAAGCTGCCAGAGTCTCGGCGAGGCGCCGGCGGTTACGGTTCGACCGGCGGGCACGACGCGTTGACGGTGCCGGAGGAACCCGGAGCCGAGCGCAGGACGGAGGTCTGAGGGCATGTTCGGTTGGGGTCGTCGCCGAGGGCGGCACACGCAAGCCGATGAGTGGGACACGTCCGCCGAGGGCGGCGGGGATGCCGAGGACCCGGATGTCGACGCCGACGTTGACATCGGTGGGCCCTACGACGTCGCCGAGGCGCCGGAGGACGAGGTCGAGCGTCTCGACCTGGGTTCGGTACGCCTGCCGGTACCCGAGGGCAGCCAGCTCCAGGTGGAGGTCGATCCCGCCGGACCGGTACGTGCGGTACACCTGCTCACGCAGGTGGGACGTCTCACCGTCAGCGCCTTTGCCGCTCCTCGGACGAGCGGACTCTGGCAGGAGGTCCGCCGGGAACTCCTCGAGCAATTGCGCTCCGACGGGGCGCAGGTGCGCGTCGACGAGGGCGAGTGGGGCCCGGAGCTGACCGCCGACACGTCCCAGGCGGTGTTGCGGTTCGTCGGGGTGGACGGCCCCCGGTGGCTGCTGCGCGGGGTGGCTGCTGCACCCGCGGAGAACATCGAGGCTTGCGGAAAGCTGCTGTACGCGCTGATCGACGAGACGGTGGTGGTGCGCGGTGAGGAGCCGATGCCGGTGCGTGCGCCGCTGCCGATCGAACTTCCGGAAGAGATAGCCAGGCACATCCAGCAGGCGCAGGAGCAGACCGAGTAGCGGAGTCGATCCTCGCCTGCCGTGGCGCGACGGTCCATTGCATGACCTTTTCGGACCATGGAAAGCAGTCCGATCGTGGGCATCGTAGTCGAATTCCCGGCGGGGTGGCCCCGTGGCCCCGTCAGCGGGCTACGCTGGGCTGCGGACGGGCTGCGGAGTCGGGCCCCGAGGCGCACGGGAGCGCTACATGAGCAACACCAGAGGTGGCTACCTTCGCCGCCTCGTACACCACCTCACCAGTGACGTTGCCGAACTCGACGCCGACGACCTCTCGGAGAGGTCGCAGGCGGTGGGTGCGCAACGCGCGTGTGATTGCGAGTGCGGCCAGCAGGCAGTGGTGTTGGGCCGACTGCGGAGCGTGGGCTTGGCGCCGAAGGCGTCGGCTCCCACACTGGAAGCCGAATTGTTCGACGGAACCGAAGGGGTCACGCTGGTCTGGCTGGGCCGCAGGCGGATCACCGGAATCGAACCGGGCCGGACGATCAAGGCTCGTGGCCGGATCGCACTCCGGGACGGTCACAAGGTCCTCTACAACCCCTACTACGAGTTGCAGAACACCGCATGAGCGAAACCAGGGCATCCGAACCCGATGACCGACCACCGCAACGGGCCGGCGCATCCGGGAGGTGGCTCCACGGGCACACTTCCGGTGCGGACCGGGCATCGGGCAGCGATGCACGGGGCGAAGACTCCGAACGGAAGGACGCACAGCAGACGCTGCTCGAGCAGATGGGCGGGGTCAGCGGTCTTGCCTATTCCGCCGTGCCGATCATCGTGTTCGTGGTGGTGAACTCCTGGGCGAGTATGGCGCCGGCCATCTGGAGCGCGATCGGGGTCGCGCTGGCCATCTCGGTCGCGCGGATCGTCCGCAAGGAACCGCTGCAGCCGGCGATCTCCGGTGTGATCGGCGTCGCAGTGTGCTCGTTCATCGCGTATCGAACCGGCGACGCCAAGGGATTCTTCCTGCTGGGTATCTGGACCAGTCTGCTCTACGGTGGCGCCTTCTTGATCTCGATATTCGTGCGCTGGCCTCTGGTCGGGGTCGCCTGGTCCGCGCTGAACGGCCTGGGGTTCTCCTGGCGCAGGCATCGCAGGGCCTTGCTGGGTTACGACATCGCGACGCTGGCCTGGACAGTGGTGTTCGCCGCGAAATTCGTGGTCCAGCAGTGGCTCTACGTTGCCGATCAGACGGGTTGGCTTGCCTTCGCTCGTATTGCGATGGGGTATCCGCTCACCGGCTTGGCGCTGATCGTGACCGTGTGGGCGATCCGCCGGGCGGCGAGGGTCGCCGAAGAGGTCGAGGCCGCGAACTCGCCGACGGCGGGGGGGTCTCCCACCGTACGGTCGCGTCCTTCGACGCCGCGTGGGAGCCCACCGGCCACGTGAGGGAGCACCACTGCTCCACGGAGGAAGGTGCGCGAGGAACGGACCTGTGCCGCCCGGCACACGGGTGGAAACCTCCCCTCCCGGACACGAGGACGGTGAGCTCCGAGCCTGCCGGGTGATACCCGCGGCCGGTTCCTCTCTCGTCAGCTCCGGCCCGGCCGAGCGTGGACCGCGGCCTGGATCTGTTCCTCGACATCCTCGGTGGCGACGAACAGCATCTCGTCACCGGCCTCCAGGGGGTCGTCGGGTTGCGGCACGATCACCCGGCCACCGCGCAGGATCGTGACCAGCGCCGCATCCGTGGGCAAGGTGAGATCGCGAACCTGTTTCCCGGCCAGCGGGGTGCTCGCGGGCAAGGTCATCTCCACGAGGTTCGCCTGGCCCTGACGCAGGGTCATCAGGCGGACCAGATCTCCCACGTTCACCGCTTCCTCGACCATCGCGGCGAGCATGCGGGGTGTGGAAACCGCGACGTCCACGCCCCAGGCCTCGGTGAACAGCCACTCGTTGCGTGGCTCGTTGACCCGGGCCACCACGCGTCGCACGGCGAACTCGGTCTTGGTCAGCAGGGAGACCACCAGGTTGACCTTGTCGTCCCCGGTGGCCGCGATGACCACATCGCACCGCTCGATACCGGCTTCTTCGAGGGAAGCCAGCTCGCAGGCGTCGGCAAGCACCCATTCCGCGCGCGGGATACGCATGGGCTGATGATTGTGACTGCTGCGTTCGATCAGCATGATCTCGTGGCCGGCGTCGAGCAGCTCGCGTGCGATGGATTGGCCGACAGCACCGGCCCCCGCGATCGCGATGCGCATTTACTCGCTCTCCTCGGGTGCTCGTTGGGCTGCGGCGGTGACGTCGGTGACCGTGCCGGACAGTGCCGCGACGTAGACCGCGTCGTCGGCCTGCACGATCGTGTCCTGCCCGACAAGGACGCCCGTGCCGAAACGCATGATGAACGCCACGCGCGAGCCCGTTGTCCTCTCCAGTTCCGATACGCGGTGACCGATCCATCCATCGTGCAGCGGCAGCTGCAGGACCGCGACCGTACCCGAGGGTTCACGCCATTCCGTCGCCACTCCCTCGGGCAGGAGCATGCGCAGGAAGCGGTCCGTGGTCCACGGCACCGTGGCCACGGTGGGAATGCCCAGTCGCTGATAGACCTCGGCGCGTTTCGGATCGTAGATCCGGGCCACGACGTGGTCGACTCCGAAGGTCTCGCGAGCGACCCGTGCGGAGACGATGTTGGAGTTGTCCCCGTTGGACACGGCCGCGAATGCCGCGGCCTGCTCGATCCCCGCTTCGGCCAGGACATCTCGGTCGATACCGTTACCGGTGACCCGGTAGCCGCTGAAGTTCCTGTTCAGGCGATGGAACGCTTGGGCATCCTTGTCCACCACGGCGACGGTGTGATCGAGCCGCTGCAGTGCCGCGGCCAGGGATGCCCCGACCCGTCCACAGCCCATGATCACCACATGCACGCCCGTCTCCTCGCTGCAGATCGTTCGCCGGGATGACCTGCTGTGGTCATCGATGTCCCCGTGACGGTACCCCGTCCACCCGGTGATGCCGCTGTAGCGCGACAACCCCCGGAGAGGCCGTTTTCGCGACCGGACACGGCGGTTTCACCGAGCTGGTTCGCGCACCGCGGTGATCACAGGCTGATGCACCGTATCGAGTGAGAGCGTGCGGGCGTCAGCGGGTACCGGGTGCGGATGTGACGTGAGCGGATTCGGGGCCGCCGTCCCACGAGCGCGTGGGGGCCGGGGCTTACGCTCTGGGCCGTGTCCAAGCTCGCAATCGCGGCGAAACGCCTGCTGGTGGGTCGTCCATTCCGCAGCGATCGGCTGCCCCGCACGCGGCTGCCGAAACGGCTCGCGCTGCCGGTGTTCGCCTCCGACGCGATGTCGTCGGTCGCCTACGCACCGGAAGAGATCTTCCTGGTGTTGTCGGTGGCGGGACTGTCCGCCTACACCCTCACTCCCTGGATCGGTGCGCTCGTCGCGCTGGTCATGCTCACCGTGGTCGCCAGCTACCGGCAGAACGTGCGGGCTTACCCGTCCGGGGGCGGTGACTACGAGGTGGCCACGGTCAACCTGGGGCGTCGGGCGGGGTTGACCGTGGCCAGTGCGCTGCTGGTGGATTACGTGCTCACCGTCGCGGTCTCGATCTCGTCGGCAGCTGCCACCATCGGTGCGGTGGTCCCGTTCGTGGCCTCGCACCGGACCGCGTTCGCGGTCATGGCCATCGTCGTGCTCACCGCCATCAACCTGCGGGGGGTGCGCGAGTCCGGGGGATTCATGGCCATCCCGACGTACGCGTTCCTGGTGGGAATCCTCGGGATGATCGGATTCGGGCTTTTTCGTGCGCTGGTGCTCGACGAGACGATGCGCGCCGAGAGCGCTTCGGTGGAGATCCAGGCGGAGCCCGGGCAGGCTGCGGGGCTGGCCTTCGCATTCCTGGTGATGCGCTCGTTCTCCCAGGGGGCGGCAGCGTTGACCGGGGTTGAGGCCATCAGCAACGGCGTGCCCGCTTTTCGCAAGCCCAAGCCGCGCAACGCGGCGAACACGCTGCTGATGATGGGTCTCATCTCGGTCACCATGCTCATGGGACTGATCTTTCTCGCTCGGATCACCGGAGTGCGGCTCGCGGAGAATCCGGCAGAGCAGATCGTCGATGCGCCCCCGGGCTACGAGCAGGGCACGATGGTCGCTCAGATCGCCGGAGCGGTGTTCGACGTTTTTCCGCCCGCCGTCTACTACGTGACCATCGCCACGGCGGTCATTCTGATCCTGGCCGCGAATACCGCCTACAACGGGTTTCCGGTGCTGGGCTCGGTCCTGTCCCAGGATCGTTACCTGCCCCGGCAATTCCACACGCGCGGGGATCGCCTTGCGTTCTCGAACGGCATCGTGTCCCTCACGATTTTTGCGATTCTGCTGGTCATCGCCTTCAGAGCGCAGGTCACGCAACTGGTGCAGCTCTACGTCGTGGGCGTGTTCGTCTCATTCACGCTCAGCCAGCTCGGGATGCTGCGGCACTGGAACCGGCACCTGCGTACCGTGACCGATCCGCCCGAGCGACGCCGGGTGCGGCGGAGCCAGGCGATCAACGGGTTCGGCTTGATCATGAGTGGCTCGGTGCTGGTCATCGTGCTGCTGACGAAATTCCTCGAGGGAGCTTGGATCGCGATCGCGGCGATGGCGGCAGGCTATGCGCTGATGACCGCGATCCGGCGGCACTACGACCGGGTCTCGCGGGAGTTGCACAAACGGGACATTCCCGCCGTGCTGCCCTCCCGGAACTATGCGATCGTGCTGGTTTCGCAGGTGCACCTGCCGACGCTGCGGGCCTTGGCCTATGCCAGGGCCACTCGCCCGGACACGCTGGAGGCGATCACGGTCAATGTCGACGACGAGGACACCAGAGCGCTGCGGACAGCCTGGGAGGCGGAAGATCTGCCCGTCCCGCTGAAGGTGGTCGAGTCCCCGTACCGGGAGATCACGCGTCCGGTTGTCGAATATGTCAAGCGCATCCGGCGGGAGAGCCCCCGGGATGTGGTGACGGTGTTCATTCCGGAATACGTGGTCGGGCACTGGTGGGAGCAACTGCTGCACAACCAGAGCGCGTTGCGTCTCAAGAGTCGGCTGCTGTTCGAGCCCGGTGTGATGGTGACCAGCGTGCCGTGGCAGCTGGAGTCCTCGACCCGGGTGGACCTTCGCACGCCCGCGCCCCGCCGGTCGGTGCGCTGGGGACTGAGTCAGGACGAGAAAGGCAACGGCCGGCGGTGAGGGAGAAGCTGGACTGGACCGGAAGGCGCCTGGAGGTCGAGGTCGGACCGGTGGCGCACGGTGGCCACTGCGTGGCGCGTTACGAGGGCCGGGTGATTTTCGTTCGCCATGCCCTGCCCGGTGAGTGGGTGCTCGCGGAGGTCACCGAGGACCGGGGCGGCGGTTTCTGCCGCGCCGACGCGATGGAGGTACGCCGGGCGGCGCCGGGCAGGGTGACCCCACCGTGTCCGCTGGCCGATATGGCTCGGGGGACCGAGCGCTGCGGCGGCTGTGATTGGCAGCATGCCGACGGGACGACGCAGCGGGAATTGAAGTCCGCTGTCGTCACCGAGCAACTGCAGCGCATCGCCGGTCTCGATATTCCCGTCGAGGTCCGGGAGCTCCCCGGCGGGCTGCTGCGCTGGCGAAGCAGGGTACGGCTGGCCGTGAATGGCAGTGGCCGTCCGGGGCTTCGCGTGCACCGCAGTCACCGGGTCATCCCGCTTGCGGACTGCCCGATCACGGTTGCCGGAGCCCTGGACGACGTGACCTCGCATCAGTGGCCGCAGCAGTCGGAGCTGGAGGTCACCAGAGACGCGGCAGGCGAGGTTCATGTCACGGCACACGGCCGTGAGCCCGCTCGGCGTCAGCGGGGGCGCGAAAAACCCGTGTCCCGGAGTGTCCGGGGTGACGGGATTGCCCGCGAGGAAGCGGCAGGCAGGTCGTGGCACCTCGGGGCACACGGGTTCTGGCAGGTCCATCCGGCAGCGGCCGACGCATTCGCCGCGACGGTGGCGAGGATGGCCCGGGCACCCTCCGGCGGGCATGCCTGGGACCTCTACGGCGGTGTGGGGTTGTTCGCCGCCGTCCTGGCCGAACAGGTCGGGCCCGCGGGTTCGGTTCTGATGGCCGAATCATCGCGACGCGCGGTCGACGACGCATCGGCCAATCTGCGTGATCTGCCACAGGTCGAGTTCCGTGCGGGAAAGGTCGAGAGAATCATCACGGGGCAGGGACTTGCACGTCCCGACGTCGTGGTCCTCGATCCCCCTCGCAAGGGTGCCGGTCGCGCGGTCGCCGAGGCGGTCTCGGCGTATCGGCCCACGCGCATCGTGCACGTGGCCTGCGATCCTGCGGCCCTGGCGCGTGATCTCGGACTGTTCATCGAGCATGGCTATCGCGTGGCCGAGATCGAAGCCTTCGATGCTTTCCCGATGACCCACCATGTCGAGTGCATTGCGGCGCTGGAGCGTATCGACGAAGGACCGTTGTGATGATGCGAGACGAAAAGACGCACCACGGTGGTAGCTCCTTGTCGGGTGCATCCGGCATGGCTCCGTAGACTGTCGGGCAGCCGCATGGGTGCCTTCCGGATCGGAAGGGGTATGTGTGCCAGAGCCGAGTGATCCGGCGTAGTGAGCGAGGTGGAGCGGTGACGCTGCTGGAGTCCGTGCACGGTCCGGCCGATGTCCAGTCCCTGGAGCACGGCGAGTTGGTCGAGCTGGCCGCCGAGATCAGATCGTTCCTGATTGACAAGGTATCGCGCACGGGCGGTCATCTCGGCCCGAATCTGGGGGCGGTCGAGCTGACGCTGGCCGTCCATCGGACGTTCGACTCCCCGCGAGATGCCATCGTCTTCGACACCGGGCATCAGGCCTATGTGCACAAGATCCTGACCGGTCGCCAGGACGGTTTCGACCGGTTGCGCAAGCGCGGGGGGCTGTCCGGATACCCGTCGCGAGCCGAGAGCGAACACGATCTGGTCGAGAACAGCCATGCTTCGACCTCGCTGTCGTATGCCGACGGGCTCGCGCGCGCGTTCCAGCTCGGCAATGCCGATCGGCACGCGGTCGCGATCGTCGGTGACGGCGCTCTGACCGGTGGTATGTGCTGGGAGGCATTGAACAACATCGCCGCCGATCAGGAACGCCCGCTGGTCATCGTGGTCAACGACAACGGTCGCTCCTATGCCCCCACCATCGGGGGACTGGCCGAGCATCTCGCCTCGCTGCGGCTGCGCCCGGGGTACGAGCGTGCCCTGCAGAACGGTCGCCGCACGGTACGGAACCTTCCGGTGGTCGGCAGGCCGCTCTACACCGGTCTGCACGCTGCGAAGAGCGGTATCAAGGATGCGTTGAGTCCCCAGGTGATGTTCTCCGATCTGGGAATCAAGTATCTGGGCCCGGTCGACGGACACGACATGCGGGCGATGGAGCACGCCCTGACGATGGCCAAGAGTTTCGGGGGGCCGGTGATCGTGCATGCCGTCACCCAGAAAGGCAACGGCTTCGCTCCGGCGGAGAACCACGAGGCCGACCAGATGCATCAGGTCAAGGTGATCGATCCGCAGACGGGTGCTCCGACCGCTCCCGCACCGAAGAGCTGGACGAGCGTGTACTCCGACGAATTGGTGCGTATCGGTGGGGAACGTGACGACATCGTGGCTCTCACGGGGGCGATGCTGGGACCGACCGGGCTGGACAAGTTCGCCGAGCACTATCCGGACCGCTGCTTCGACGTCGGTATCGCCGAACAGCACGCCATGACCTCGGCCGCCGGCATGGCCATGGGTGGTTTGCACCCGGTGTTCGCGGTGTACTCGACCTTCCTCAACAGGGCGTTCGACCAGCTTCTGATGGACGTCGCCCTGCACCGCCAACCGGTGACGGTGACGCTCGATCGTTCCGGGATCACCGGTGAGGACGGCCCGAGCCACAACGGCATGTGGGACCTGTCGATCCTCGGCGTGGTGCCGGGTATCCGCGTCGCCGCTCCCCGTGATGCCGTCACCCTGCGGGAGGAACTGCGCGAGGCGGTGGCCGTCGACGACGGTCCTACCGTGGTGCGCTTCTCGAAGGGCTCGGTCATCGAGGAGGTACCTGCGATCGAGCGCGTCGAGGGCGTGGACGTGCTGCGGCAGCCGGGTGCGGACGAGGAGCCCGATGTGCTGCTCGCCGCCGTGGGAACCTTCGGCGAGATGGCCGTGGCGGCTGCCGAGCGCCTGGCCGCGCAGGGGATCGGGGTCACGGTGGTCGATCCCCGTTGGGTGGTTCCGGTACCGCAGGCGGTGGTGGACATGGCTGCCCACCACCGGCTCGTGGTCACCCTCGAGGACTGCGGGCGGCACGGCGGTTTCGGGTGGTCGCTGGCGGCTGCTCTGCGGGATGCCGAGATGGACGTGCCGTTGCGCGACCTGGGTGTCCCGAACCGGTTCCTCGAGCATGGCTCGCGCGGCGATGTCCTGGCCGACCTGGAGCTGACCGAGCAGGATGTCGCACGCCGTGTCACGGAGTGGGTCGCCGACCGTCTCGAAGGAGCCCTCGAGGGAGCGGGCACGCACGCGGCCGCAGGAGGCGAGCGCCCTGCCGAGTGACCCTCCGGCGGTACCTACCGTGTCCACCCGGCCTGCCGGAGCGTGGATTGTGGCACGGTGAACACGTGCGGATCCTTGTGGTGGAGGACGAGCAGCCGCTGGCGGATGCCATCGCTCGGGGGCTGCGAAAGGAGGGGCTGGCCGTCGACATCGCCTATGACGGCCAGAGCGGTCAGGAAAAGGCGTCGGTCACCCGGTACGACGTGATCGTGCTCGATCGGGACCTGCCCGGCCTGTCCGGCGACGACCTCTGCCGGGAGATCGCCGGAGCCGAGGAACTGACTCGGGTTCTGATGCTCACGGCCAGTGGCACGGTCGCCGATCGTGTCGAAGGTCTGTCGTTGGGAGCCGACGACTACCTGGCCAAACCCTTTGCCTTCGCCGAGCTGACCGCCCGTGTCCGGGCCCTGGGCAGGCGTTCCACTCCGCCGTCCCCGCCCGTGCTCACCGCCCGGGATCTCTCGCTCGACCCGGCCAGGCGTGCAGTGCGCCGCTCGAGCGGTGAGCTCGAGTTGACGCGCAAGGAATTCGGCGTGCTCGAGGTTCTCCTGGCGGCCGGCGGTGCGGTCGTCAGCTCGGAAGAACTTCTGGAGCGGGTGTGGGACGAGCATGCCGACCCGTTCACCACGACCGTGCGGGTGACGATGATGACGCTGCGCAAGAAGCTCGGTGAGCCGAGCATCATCGAGACGGTCGTCGGGTCCGGGTACCGGGTACCCACGGCCGGAAGTGGTGAGCGCGCGGACTCCGTGTCCGAGCACGAGGGCTGATCCATGCCGAATGACAGCGGGGGCCGGGCATCGCTGTCGGGAGGTTCACGACCCGGGCGCCCGGTGTCCGGGACATCGGTGACGCGCCGGGGCCCGGGCCTCCGGTTGCGGTTGACCCTGCTTGCCACGGCACTGGTGGCCGTGGTCAGCGGCTTGCTGCTGTGGTTGGGGTGGGTGCTGGTGGGCAATGTCGTTGCCGCTGTGCCCCGATTTCCGAGCGGAGGCATGGTCCGCGTCCGTGGTGTGGTGGTGCCCGCTGACGAGCTGGGAGCAGCACTGCGGGAGTCCGCCCGGGAGCAGGTGCTGCTGGCAGGTGGCCCCGCCTTCGTGGCCGTGGTGCTGGCGGCGGCCGTGCTTGCGTGGACGGTGACCGGACGGGTGCTGAGTCCGCTGCACGAGGTCACCGACTCCGCCCGCCGCCTGTCCGCCGAGTCGCTCGACCAGCGCATCGAGCTCGGCGGGCCCCGCGACGAGGTCGCCGAGCTCGCCGACACCTTCGATGCGATGCTCGATCGTCTGCAGACGGCCTTCGAATCGCAGCGCCGCTTCGTGGCCAACGCCAGCCACGAGCTGCGCACCCCTCTGTCGGTGATCCGCACCGAGCTCGACGTGACACTGTCGGATCCCGGGGCCGATACCGAGGAGCTGCGGCGGATGGCGGAGGTCGTGCGGGATGCCACGGCCAGGGCCGAGCGGTTGGTGGAAGCGCTGCTGCTGCTCGCGCGCACGGAGGGTGTGGAACTGCCCAGGCGGGAACCGATCGATCTCACCGAGGTCGTGGGGCGTGCACTGCAGGGGGTCGCCGAGGATGCGGATCGCCGCGGCCTGCGTATTCACCGCTGCGATGATCCCGCCCTGGCCATGGGTGATCCGGCGTTGCTCGAGCGGGTGGCGGGCAACCTGCTGGAGAACGCGGTGCGGCACAACATCGAAGGGGGATGGGTGGAGATCATCACCAGTAGCAGCCCGCAGTGGGCTTCGCTGCGGGTGGTCTCGTCGGGAACCGAAGTGGACTCGGAGCGGATCGAGACGCTGTTCGAACCGTTTTATCGGGCAGGTGTGCAGCGTACGGCGCGAACCGGCGCCGGGCTGGGGCTGTCGATCGTGCGGGCCGCGGTTGCCGCCCACGGCGGCCGGGTGTCGGCCGAATCCGTGCACGGCGGTGGCTTGGCGGTCACCGTGGAGGTGCCCGTCGCGCCGTAGCCGAGCGCCGTGGTCAGACGCGCAGGGCGGCCACGTCGAGCTCCACCGGAACGGGGCTCGCGGTGATCGACACCGAACCCTCACCGGCCTTCGCCGTCAGCTCGGGTATGTAGTAGCCGCGCTCCAAGCGGTAGGCGACCAGCTCGGTGGGGCCGCGCCCGTCCTGTGCCACACTCCAGAAGAACGGCACACCGGCCCGGGCGAAGGAGTCGAATTTCTGCCGTTGTTCGGAGGACGAGTTGCCCGGCGACCAGATCTCGCCGACCAGCAGGACGTGGCTCGGATCGAAGGACGTGCCGATCGGCGGAGTGTCCAGGATGATGAAGTCCGGGATCACGGCCGTGCGGTACGTCGTACTGATCTCCACACCGATACCGCCCAGTGCGTAGAGGTCGGTCCTTCCGGCTGCTTGCAGAGCGCTCTTGAGCAGGCCGAGGATTTCGCTTTCAGTCCACTGGTGCTGTCCGCTCGGCGGTGGAGTCACGAGCCAGTACCCCTCGATGAGTTCCAGGCGCGTCCCGTCCTCGCGGGCAGGCAGCGCGTGCCAGTCGTCGACCGTGAACGGACCGAGTTCGTGCTGCACAAGAGCGGTCACCGGCCATCACCCCATCTCGATTCCGGCTTTCATCATGCCATGATCCCGGCCGTGGCAGGCGGACTGCCGCACACGAACGGGGCCGGAACGAACGAAATCGTCCCGGCCCCGTTGCAGGATCGGTGTGCGTTCAGGCGGTCGGCACGCTGGCCACACCGGGGGCCAGGAACCGCGCGCCGTTGACCTGCTCGGCAACGCCGGAGCGGTCCAGGTACGGGGTGATGCCGCCGAGCCAGAACGGCCAGCCCGCACCGAGGATCATGCACAGGTCGAGGTCCGCGGCCTCCATGACGACGCCCTCGTCGAGCATGATCCGGGCTTCCTCGGCCAGCGCCCGCAGCGCACGTTCACGAACCTGTTCCTCGGTCGAGGGGTTGTCGCCCTGCTGCCACAGCGCGGCGACCTCCGGATCGACGATCTGGTTGCCGTGCTCGTCGGACTGCCACACGGCGGTCTTGCCCGCGTCGACGAACCGCTGCAGGTTCTCGCTGAGCCCGAAGCGATCCGGGTAGGCGGCGTGCATCGTCTCGTTGACGTGCGCCGCGATCGCCGGACCGACGAGCTGCAGCAGCACCATCGGGCTCATCGGCAGCCCGAGCGGATTCAGCGCCCGATCGGCCACGTCGAACGGCGTGCCCTCGTCGACCGCGGCGATGATCTCCCCGAGGAACCGGGTCAGCAGACGGTTGACCACGAATGCAGGAGCGTCGGAGACCAGCACGCAGGACTTCTTCAGCTGCTTGCCGACCGAGAACGCGGTCGCCAGCGAGGCGTCGTCGGTGCCGGTGCCGCGCACGATCTCCAGCAGCGGCAGCACCGCCACCGGGTTGAAGAAGTGGAAGCCCACGACCCGTTCGGGATGCGACAGTGCCGAGGCCATCTCCGAAACCGACAGGGACGAGGTGTTGGTGGCCAGGATCGCCTCGGCGGAGACGTACTGCTCCATTTCCCCGAACACCTTCTGCTTGACCGACATCTCCTCGAAGACCGCTTCGAGAACGAAGTCGGCGTCGGCGAAGGCCTGCTTGTCCAGCGAGCCGGAAACCAGCCCCTTGAGCCGGTTGACCTCGTCGTCGGAGAGGCGGCCCTTGTCGGCGAGCTTGTCGATCTCACCGTGGACGTAGGACACACCCTTGTCGATGCGTTCCTGGTCGATGTCGGTCAGCACCACCGGTACCTGCAGGCGGCGCAGGAACAGCAGCGCGAGCTGACCCGCCATCAGCCCGGCACCGATGACGCCGACCTTGTTGACCTCGCGAGCCAGCGACTTGTCCGGTGCCCCCGCGGGCTTCTTGGCCCGCTTCTGCGTCAGGTCGAAGGAGTACAGACCCGCCCGCAGTTCATCGGACATCAGGGCGTCGGTCAGTGCCTCGGTCTCGGCGGCGTACCCGGCGTCGAGGTCGTTGTTGCGCGCCAGTTCGATCAGGTCGACGGCACGGTCCACGGCAGGGGAGGCGCCGTTCGTCTTGCCCGCGACGAGGGAGCGGGCCCGGTTGATCGCCTCGTCCCAGGCCTGCCCGCGGTCGATCTCGGGCCGCTGCACCTGGACCTCGCCGGACAGAACGCGCCCTGCCCACCGCAGGGATTCCTCCAGGAAGTCGGCGGCCTCGAGCTCGATGTCGAACATGCCCATCTTGGTGGCCTTGCTCGGATTGAGCATCTTGTTCTGGTTCAGCGCGTTTTCCACGATGACCGTGACCGCCGCGTCCGCACCGATCAGGTTCGGCAGCAGCTGCGTGCCGCCCCATCCCGGGAACAACCCCAGGAAGCATTCGGGGAAGGCGATCGCGCCCGCGTTGTCGGCCACGGTGCGGTAGTGACAGGACAGCGCCAGTTCCAGGCCCCCGCCGAGTGCAGCACCGTTGACCAGGGCGAATGTCGGGATCGTCGATTCGGTCAGACGCCGGAACACGTCGTGGCCGGTCTGGGCCACGTAGTGGGCCTGCTCGCGTTCGGAGATCTCGCCGACCCCGGACAGGTCCGCACCGACCGCGAAGACGAAGGGCTTGCCGGTGACGGCGATGGCGGTGGGCTCGGCGGCGAAGGCCTCGTCGAGGGCGGCATTCAGGCTGGCCAACCCGGCGGGACCGAAGGTCGACGGGCGGGTGTGGTCGTGCCCGTTGTCGATGGTGATCAGCGCGACCTGCCCGGAGACCCCCGGAACGTTGATCAGGCGGGTGAATGCCCGGGTCACGACCTCGTCGGGGAAGTTCGGAGTCGACGTGGAGTGCCGGTTCGATGCTGTGCTCACTGTGTGCCCCCCTTGTGGGTGCCCCCGTTGTAGTGCGGGTTCTCCCAGATCACTGTGCCGCCCATGCCGAAGCCGATGCACATGGTGGTGATGCCGTAGCGAACATCGGGATTCTCGGCGAAGTGGCGGGACAGCTGGGTCATCAGCCGGACGCCGGAAGAGGCCAAGGGATGGCCACAGGCGATTGCGCCACCCCACGGGTTGACGCGCGGGTCGTCCTCGGCGATACCGAAGTGGTCGAGGAAGGCCAGCACCTGGACGGCGAAGGCCTCGTTGATCTCGAACAGTCCGATGTCCTCGATGGACAGGCCGGCCCGGTGCAGGGCCTTCTCGGTCGCCGGAACCGGTCCGGCCCCCATGACCTCCGGTTCCACCCCGGCGAACGAGTAGCCGACGAGACGCATGCCGACGGACAGGCCGAGTTCGCGGGCGCTGTCCTCCTCGGCGATCAGGCAGCCGGTCGCACCATCATTGAGGCCTGCCGCGTTTCCGGGTGTCACCCGGCCGTGCGGCCGGAAGGGGGTCTTCAACCCGTACAGAGTCTCGACCGTCGTGCCCGGTCGGGGCGGCTCGTCGGCGGTGGCCAGCCCCCAGCCGTACTCGCTGGAGCGAGTGGCCACCGGAGCCAGATCCGCTGCGATCCTGCCCGCGTTCGCGGCGGCTTCGTAGCGCTGCTGGCTGCGAGCGGCGTAGGCGTCCGCACGCTCCTTGGTGATCGCGGGGTAGCGATCGTGCAGGTTTTCGGCGGTGGAGCCCATCACCATCGCCGAGGGATCCACCAGCTTGTCCGAGACGAATCGCGGGTTGGGATCCACGCCTTCACCCATCGGGTGGTTGCCCATGTGTTCGATGCCACCTGCGATGACGAAGTCGTAGGCGCCGAAGGCGATACTGCCTGCCGTCGTCGTCACCGAGGTCATCGCTCCCGCACACATCCGGTCGATGGCGAAACCGGGGACGGACTTCGGCAGGCCGGCCAGGAGTGCTGCGGTCCGCCCGATCGTGAGCCCCTGGTCGCCGATCTGGGTGGTGGCGGCGACCGCGACTTCGTCGATGCGTTCGGGTGGGAGGTTCGGTTGCCGCCGCATGAGTTCGCGGATGACCTTGACGACCATGTCATCCGCGCGTGTTTCGGCGTACATGCCCTTCGGGCCGGCCTTGCCGAACGGCGTCCGTACGCCGTCGACGAAGACCACGTTCCGAAGGGCGCGCTGCGTCCCCGATGGTTCGGGGCTGCTACTCGTGCCGGCTGGTGCCGACGCAGGTGCGGCCACGGCGTGCTCCTTCTCGGTGGGGTCTACGCGTCGGCCGGGTGGCGAGCGGGCATGGTGAGCACGAGCCCGGTGCTACCGGCCGGTAATGAGCACTCTAGCCCTTATTACCGACCGGTAACCACATAGGTCCCCTGTCGTGTCGCCCACAGCAACGGCTCCGTGGGGTAAGCCGAGAGATGCTCAGATGGCCGGGGTGCTCAGGGAAGTGGCGAGGGCTTCGGCGGACAAGGAAATCTGCCACTCGCGAGCGCCCCCGTTCCGGAGCGCCTGCGCGATCACGTCCGCATCGAGGTCGTGCGGAGGATCCCAGCACACACGCCGGAGCAGGTCGGGCAGCAGGAGATTTTCCACTGGCAGGCCGTGTGCTTCGGCGATCTCGGCGAGCGCCGTACGCGCGGCCGAGAGCCGGGCGGCGGCTGCCGGATCACGCTCGGACCACCGGTTGGCGGGTGGCGGGCCGTCGGTCGGCGGTGTGGGATCCGGCAGCGCACTTTTGGGCAAGTCCTTGGCCGCACGCAACGCGTGCATCCATGTCGATGCTCGGCGCCGCTGTTGCCTGCCGCCGAAAACCGGCAGTGCGGTCAGTTCGGCCTCGTCGGCCGGATCGGCTTGTGCAGCCTGCACGATGGAGCTGTCCGGCAGTACCCGCCCCGGAGCGAGATCCCGCTCCCGCGCCAGGGCATCCCGCGCCTGCCACAGGGAACGCACCGCCGCGAGCCTGCGGGGTTGCCGAACCCGGTGAATTCCCGAGGTGCGGCGCCACGGTTCGGCCCGGGGCGCCGGCGGTCCTGCTGTGCGAACCGCCTCGAATTCCTCGTGGGCCCATTCGAGCTTGCCCTGCCCGTCGAGTTCGGCACGAAGTTCGGCGCGCAGGGTGATCAGCAGTTCGACATCCAGGGCGGCATAAACGAGCCAGTCCTGCGGTAGTGGCCGGCGGGACCAGTCGACCGCGCCGTGTCCCTTCTCCAGGCGGTACGACAGCATCCGTTCGGCCAACGCGCCGAGCGAGACACGCTCGAAGCCGGCGAGCCGTCCGGCCAACTCCGTGTCGAACAACCGCGACGGGTGCAAGCCGAGCTCGGCCAAGCAGGGCAGGTCCTGTGAGGCCGCGTGCAGCACCCACTCGGTCCCCGACAGGGCCGACACGAGCGGGGTGAGATCGCCCGCCAAGGCGATCGGATCGACCAGCGCGGTACCCGCGCCCTCCCGGCGTAGTTGCACGAGATAGGCACGTTGTGAGTACCGGTAGCCCGAGGCCCGCTCGGTGTCCACTGCCACCGGGCCGGTCCCCGCGGCCAGCGCGGCCGCCGCAGTGTGCAGTGCTTCCGGTGTCTCGACCACCGGAGGTGTGCCGCCGGCCGGCTCGGTCAGCGGTACCGGTTCGGGGCGGTCGGTCCCGGTGGGTTCGGAGTGAGCAGCTTCCACGAGTATCAGACGATACGTGCTCCGGGTGGCCCGTGGAGTCACCTGGCCGACCTCACCGGGATCGAACGGCCCGATCCATCGTTACCCGCTCATCGGATCACCCCGGCACGCATAGCCAGGGCGACCATCTGCGCCCTGTCACCGGTACCCAGCTTGCGGCCGATCCGCGACAGGTGACTTTTCACCGTGAGCGCGGACAGGTTGAGGGCCTCGCCGATCTCCTTGTTGGATCGGCCATCGGCCACGAGCTGGAGAACTTCGATCTCACGCCCGGACAACTCCCGCGGTGTGTTGTCGGTCCCCGGCACTCTCGTACCGGTAGCCAGTACGGGAGCCACGCTGGGATCGGCGTAGACACCGCCGTCGAGAACGCGGCGCACCCCGTCGGTGACGACCACGGGCGAGGCCGACTTCAGCAGGTACGCCTGTGCACCTGCCTGGAAGGCGGCTCGGACCGCATACGGGTCATCGGACGAAGCGAGCACCACGATCCGCGGCCAGCCCTGGGTACGTAATTCCGTTACCAGGTCTATGCCGGTTCCATCGGGAAGCCCGAGATCGAGAATGGCGAGGTCACAAGGGCCTGTCGCCAGGGCGCGGGCCCTGGCCTCGGCCATCGATGCGGCCTCGTGCACCGTGCCGGCGCCCATCTGCAGCAGACGGGAGGAGATGGCCTCCCGAAGCAACGGATGATCGTCCGTCACGAGCACCGTGAACAGCTCTTCCCGCGGATGCGGGACCATGTTGGCCGGCAAAGCACCGGCCGGCGTGGTACGAGCGGCCTGACCTAAGCCGACGGCAGCCACGTCACTACCTCCCTGGAGTCGGTCGTGCCCCCCGACCGGCACCGGGACTCTCGACCGATCAGCCGCGCCACTGATCGACCGAAAGTGGTGTCGTTCAGCAAGCAGCGTAACCGTCCAACTCGATCAGTGGGACGATCATCGGGGTATATATCCCGATCGAGTTGTGATTGCTCCAAGCGGGGGTAGCGCGAACGGGTGAAAGTGTGCGATTTGGCTAACGCCGGAGCGTGTTCAAACGACAAGCCAAAGCTGTGGTTGTCGAGAAAGTTTTCCTTTCAAGTATTCAGCCGCACCGTGCCCGGGGGAGCCGCTCGTGGCACAGCAGGACCCGCGGTCACCGGTGGACCCACCCGAGTGGACCCGTCGGTGACCGTTGCCGGCACCGGTGCTCGGCGCGCACCGCCCGAAGGCGTTCCCCCGGCGCGGAGGACGTCAGAACGGACGCTGACTCTCGCCCGTCCGCGTTCCCAGTACCGCGACCCCTGTGGGTGGCAGGCCCGCAGCAGTGCTCATCAGCTCGTGGAAGGCCACTGCGTGGGATTCGAGTTTCGGTCCGAAAGCCGTCCACGATCCACGCAACTCGAGATCGTGGTTCCGTTCCGGGCCGGCAATGTCGCCGAAGCGGGCCGAGGACGTCAACGTGACCGTCCCGCCCAGCGCCGTGTACTCGACGCCGGAATCCTCGAGCGCGTCGGTCAGCCAGGACCATCCGACGGAGGGCAGGAGTGGATCGGTGGCCACTTCCGGATCCAGCTCCGCTCTGAGGTAGGCGACGAGGCGCCAGACCCCGTTCCAGAATTCCTGTCCGGCCGGGTCGTGCAGCAGAACCAACCGGGACGTAGCCAGCTCACCATCCGGACCGGTTGCCTCGGCCGCGAGTGCGTAGGCCCACGGAGCGAGACGCTTCGGTGGACGCACCTCGGTGATCTCGATCTCCGGCCGGGGAGCGGGCGACGTCAAGGCGGCAACTGCTTGCCGGAACACCTCGGGCACCGCCGACATCTCCGTCACGCCCAGCAACTGTAGGACCTTCCGCGCGCAGGGTGTCGGAGGCACGCCCACGGCGGCCCGAGGCAGTATTCGGCCTCCCGGCTCTCCACGGGCGGGGCAGCGTGCAAAAATGACCTCGACGCTCCTGTTCGCGCACACGTGCTCGTCGGTGAGGTGGCTCACCGCGGTGGACCTTCAGCACCCGGTGCCGGACACGGTCGTTGCCCAGGGCCTCGGGCGTCGAACCATTCCGTCCAGTTTCGAGAAATTTCTCCCATGACGAACTCCGCACCCGTCTCGGCCCGCCGGGACCTCGATGACACTCCTTTCCTCGTCGCGGCCCGCGGTGGGACCCCCGAGCACACACCGGTCTGGTTCATGCGCCAAGCCGGGCGCTCCCTGCCCGAGTACCGCCGGGTGCGCGAGGGGACTCCCATGCTGCAGGCGTGCCTGACTCCCGAACTGGTCTGTGAGATCACGGCACAACCCGTGCGGCGCCACGGTGTGGACGCGGCCATCCTGTTCAGCGACATCGTTCTGCCGCTGTACGCCTCGGGAATCGGCCTGGACATCGTTGCCGGGACCGGTCCGGTGGTGGCCGAGCCGGTACGCGGTGCCGACGATGTGGACCGGTTGCCGTCGCTCGAACCCGAACAGGTCGCTCCGGTCGCCGAGGCGGTCGGACTCCTGACGGGGGAATTGGGGCGCGTTCCCCTGATCGGCTTCGCGGGTGCCCCGTTCACCTTGGCCTCCTACCTGGTGGAGGGCGGACCGAGCCGCAACCACGAGCGGACGAAGGCACTGATGCACTCCGATCCGCACACCTGGCACACCCTGCTGGACAAGCTGGCCACGACGACCCTGACCTTCCTGCGCGTGCAAGCGGCGGCGGGAGTGGACGCGGTGCAGCTGTTCGATTCCTGGGCCGGAGCACTCTCGCTGCGTGACTACCGGGAGTTCGTCCAGCCGCACACCCGTCGGATCTTCGAGGGACTCGCGGAGACCACCGGGGGGGAGGCGCTGCCGCGTGTCCACTTCGGTGTCGGTACCGGGGAGCTGCTCGGTGCCATGAGTTCGGCGGGGGCGGACGTGGTCGGTGTCGACTGGCGGGTTCCGCTCGATGCGGCGGCGCAACGGCTGCGGGAGTCCGGCTCCGTTCCGGGCGAGCCGGTGGTCCAGGGCAACCTCGATCCGGCCGTGCTGTTCGCGGGCCGGGAAGCCGTGGAACGAGAGGCCCGCCGCATCCTGACCGAGGGCCGAGCGGCGGGTGGTCACATCTTCAACCTCGGGCACGGGGTGTTGCCGGATACGGATCCGGATGTGCTGAGCAGGTTGGTCGAGTTCGTCCACTCGGAGAGCGCGCGGTCGTGACGGGCGGCGAGCGCAGCAGGATCGCCGTCGTCGGTGGTGGCGTGGCAGGTCTCACCGCGGCACACCGGTTGCGGCGGAGGCTGGGATCGGAAGCCGACATCGTCGTGGTGGACCAGGCCGATCAGCTCGGCGGCAAGCTGGGCACGGCCGATTTGGCGGGATGTCCCTACGACGTCGGTGCCGAGGCGTTCCTGGCGCGACGGCCGGAGGTGCCTGCTCTCGCCGAGGAAGTGGGGTTGGGGGAAGACGTGGTGCATCCCGGGCCCGCTTCGGCCACGGTGCGCGCGGGCGGGCGGAGTTGCCCGTTGCCGACCGGAACTCTCATGGGGGTCCCGTCCGCTGCCGATTCCGTCCGGCACGTGCTCTCGGGTGCGGGAGTGGCGGCCGTGCGCGCGGAAACGAGCCTGCCACCCCCGCACCTCGACGGTGCGGACGTGTCCGTGGGGGCATTGCTGCGCGACCGGGTCGGTGACGAAGTCGTCGATCGTCTCGTCGAGCCACTGCTGGGCGGTGTGTACGCGGGAAGCGCCGACGGGTTGGGGCTGCGAGCGACGATCCCCGCTCTGGCGGCCGCGATCGACGCGGGGGCGGAGTCGATCGGTGCCGCGGTTGCGCGAGCGCTGCCGCCACCGAGTCCCGAAGGGCAGGCCAAACCCCCGGTCTTCGGGGCGTTCCGCGGTGGTTACCGGAGTCTGATCGACCGGCTTGCGCAGCGAAGCTCGGCGCGAGTGCGTCTGGGGTTGCCGGTACGCGCGGTGGTACCCGCCGGAACCGGCTGGAGGCTGGAGATCGGATCCGCTCCGTCTCCCGAGGTGCTGGATGCCGATGCCGTGGTGATGGCCGTACCCGCTCCCTCGGCGCGCCGGTTGCTCTCCGAGGTCGTTCCCGCCGCGGCCGAGCGCCTTGCGGCGGTGGAACTGGCTTCGATGATCGTGGTGGGGATGGCGCTGCCTTCCGACACGCGGTTGCCCGAGGCCTCGGGAGTGCTCGTGGCTCGGGGGGAGACCCACGCCGACGGAACTCCCTTCACCGCGAAGGCCTTCACGTTCTCCAGTCGCAAGTGGCCGCATCTGCGGGGACGCGACGGTGAGGTACTGGTGCGTGCCTCGGTCGGCCGTTTCGGGCAGGCCGCCGAGCTGCGCATGGACGACGGTGAGCTGCTGCGCGGAGTGCGGAACGATCTGGCCGAACTGACCGGGATCCGGGCGGAGCCGGTCGATTCCGTCGTCGCTCGCTGGGGTGGTGGCCTGCCGCAGTACGGTGTCGGCCATCTCGACACCGTCGCCGGGATCGAGAGCGCCATGGCCGAGGTGCCGGGGCTGACCTTGGCCGGGGCGATGCTGCACGGCGTGGGCGTGCCCGCGTGCGTGGCCACGGGTGAGGCGGCGGCGGCCGAGCTCGTCCGCCACCTGACGGCATGAGCGACCTGCCTGCGAAGTGCCGATCCGACAGTGGGAAACTGCGTGGTATGGCCCGCCTGAACTACTCCGAACTCAACAACACCATCCGCTACACCATGTGGTCGGTTTTCCGTATCGAGCCGGGGGCGCTGCCCGAGGACCGGGAGAAGGCCGCGCAGCAGACCCGGGAGTTCCTGGACGGCCTGGCGGATTCGGATGTGGTGGTTCGTGGCGTGTACGACGTGTCCGGCCTGCGTGCCGACGCGGATTTCATGATCTGGTGGCACGCGTCGGAAATCGAGTCGGTGCAGGCGGCCTACACCGACTTCCGCCGTACGACACCGTTGGGACAGGCCTCCCAGCCGGTCTGGAGCAGTGTCGCCGTGCACCGGCCCGCCGAGTTCAACAAGAGCCACATCCCGGCTTTCCTCGCGGGTGAGGAGCCGAAGGACTACGTCTGCGTCTACCCGTTCGTGCGCTCGTACGAGTGGTATCTGCTGCCGGACGAGGAACGGCGGGACATGCTCGCCGGACACGGCAAGGAGGCGCGCGACTACCCGGACGTGCGGGCGAACACGGTCCCGGCCTTCGCGCTCGGCGACTACGAGTGGATTCTCGCCTTCGAAGCCGATGAGCTGCACCGCATCGTCGATCTGATGCGGCATCTGCGGGGTACCAACGCCCGCCTGCACGTGCGCCAGGAAACGCCCTTCTACACCGGGCACCGCCTCGGTGTTGCCGACCTGCTCGCGAAGTTGCCCTGAGAGCCCGTCTTGGAATTTGGTCAGGTGGTTGCTGAACCGCCGTCTCAGGCGGCGCCTTGCGGCGTTGCAGGCCACATCGAGTAGCCACTTCTCCGCCACGTGGCCTGCTGCCTTGCTGATGCCCGCCTGCGGGCATTCCGATCGAATACGCCGGAGCGGGTCACCCTGCTCAGGCTGATCACCCGAGCGAAAGAACCAGATCAAAGACAGGCACTGAGCCACGCTCGCCTGCACGGAGTACCCCATTCGCACGGAGCTGTCGGAATCAGCGGAAGCCGCGTGGCAGCTCCGTGGGGCGGTCTCCTTCCACGACGCGCTGTACTCGGCGTTGGCAGCGAGACCGGACGTAGCGCTGCCCACCGCCGACAAGCGGTCGGCCCGAGCCCCGCAACTGCCGTGTGGCGTGGAAGTCGTGGGCTGACCGGCCGATTTCCGGCCGGTGTACCCGGCTACTCCTGCGGCACCAGCTTGAGTGCCACGGAGTTGATGCAGTAGCGCTGATCGGTCGGGGTGTTGTAGCCCTCACCGGAGAAAACGTGCCCGAGGTGGCTCAGGCAGGAGGCGCACAGCACCTCGACGCGGACCATGCCGAGTGAGCGGTCCTCACGCAGGATCACCGCATCGGAGCTGCGCGGGTCGTAGAACGACGGCCACCCGCAGTGGGATTCGAACTTCGTCTCGCTGCGGAACAGTTCCGCTCCGCAGGCGCGGCACTCGTACACGCCGACGGTCTTGTCCTCGACGTACTGCCCGCTGTGCGGGGGTTCGGTGGCGCCTCGCCGCAGAACCGCGTACTCGTCGGCATTGAGCTGCTCTCGCCATTCCTGGTCGGACCTGACGATCTTCGGGGTGGCTCCCACGACCGGTTCCATACCTCCATCGTAATCGTTCCGGTGATCGGATGCCCGGGCGATTCGTGCGGGCTGTCGCTGCGGTGCGTGCGCGCAGGGCCGACGAGGCGGCTCACTCGAAGAAGACGCCGGACACGAACACGACAGCATCCCAGAGGGCGATCCCCACCCCGACCAGCATCAGCAGGACGACGACCGCCACAGCCAATCGGCGGCGACCCCCGGCGCGATTGGCGCTCTGCGCGAAGTCCTCGACGCCCTGCAACATGCCCTCGACGGTGGCTCGAGACTGAGACCGTTCCACTCGGTCGAGGTGCTCGGCGAACGCTTGAGCCTCGGGATCGTGCGGATCGAGGCCGATCAGGTCGTCGGCGAATCGGCCGGTGGGTCCGTCCGGCTCGTCGCCTTGCCGACCACTGCGTGTCATGGCCACACGATAGCGCCTCGTCGGCAAGCTCGCCCCGACGAATGGTCCCGGGTGTGGCCGCCGCCGGCGAGTGGTTCGCAAGGCTCGTTTCCGCCGGGCGAGTGAGCGGTGGACCACACGCTGTCGCCCGACCGGCGGTGCCGTACCCCTCCGGTGATTGCCCATCATCGATGGTGATGGTGCTCGCTCCACTACGGGAGGACTCGATGGTCCGGGACGACGACAGGCACGTCCATGCTCGGCTGGGTGGCTGCAACTGCTGCAGCAACTGCAGCGGGCCGTCGTGCGGCTGCTGCGGCAGCTGCAGCTGAGCTCGACCGGTTTTCCGCCCGGGGTGTCGGCACCCCGGGCGGAAAACCGCCGGGTGAACGGTCATGCCGGGCACGCCGTGTTCTCGGCCGGAAGAGCGCCGTGCACGAGGAAGCCGCTGGCGTTGAGGGTGGCGCAGCGGGAACGCCCCAAGGCTCCGTGCCCGGTGCCCTGCCACGTGACGGTGATCCCTGCGGCGAGCCGGTCGGCCATGTGCTCACTGCCCAGCGCAGGAGTGAGCGGATCGGTGGCCGTGGTAATCACGGGGATGGGGGGAAGCGCGGGATTGCTCGGCACGGGCAGTGATCGCTGTGGCACGGGCCACAGTGAGCATTGCACGAGTTGCTGCGCCAGCACCCCGCCGAACAGCGGGAACCGATCGACCAGCTCGGTGGCGATACCGACGCCGCGCTGCGGCGGCACGCGGAGCGTGGTGTCGTTGCATCGCGTGATGACCCGGGAGTCGAGCCCCGGGGGATGGGCCGCGTCGCCGTGGAGCAACGGTGCCACCATGCGCCCGAGCATGGTGCCGTCTCCGCGGTCGGCGGCATCGAGGGCCTGAACGAGCTCGTGCCATCGGTCCGGGTCGGTGAGGCCGAGCAGGATCGCTCGCACGATCGTGCCCGCGGTCACCGGTGAGCCGGCCCCGGGAAGCGGTGTGGCACGGGTTCGCTCGATCAGATCCTCGACCGTTCTGCGTGGGTCCGGCCCCAGGGGACACGCGTTCCCCGCTGTGCATTGCGCGGCGAACGCGTCGAAAGTCCTCTCGGCTTCACGAGCCTGCTTCTTCGTCCGGCCGAGCGCGTCCAGCGTGGGATCCGGAGCACCGTCGAAGACCATGCGCCCCACGGAACGGGGGTAGCGCTGGGCGTAGGTGGCCAGAACCCGAGAGCCCTCGCCCCGTCCGATGGCGTGCAGGCGGGGAACGCCCAGTTCGATCCGGAGCTCTTCGAGGTCGGCGGCGGTGCGCCAGGTGTCGTAGGCCTGTGCTCGCTTTTCGAGTTCGAGCAGGCACTCCTGGCTCGCCGAGCGCACCGAGTCGAGCAGGCGATCGAGCGCTGCCCGTTCCGTGGCCCGCGGATCGAATCCGACGATGGTCTCTCGGGCGGCGGGGGGGAAACATGTCGCGGGATCGGAACGGCCGCTGCCGCGCCGATCCATACCGATGATCCTGAAGGTCTCCAGCATCTCCGGTGGCAGCTTCAGGGCCAACCGCGCGGTGAAGGCCGTTCCGGGCACCCCGCGGATGTCGTTGACGACGACCAGGGGGATCGAGCCACTGCCCACACTCAGCAGGGAGATGCGGGAGGTGCCGCTGCTGATCGCGCCGGGAGGACTCAGGCTGGTGAGCAGCCGGGAGCAGGAGAAGGACATTCCCTCCGGCAGCGTGGACACGCCGATTTCGAGCCGGGTCCGTTCGGTGCAGTCCTGCCAGCCCAGTGCTTGCTGAGCCGGAGGACCCAACGGGGGGAGAGGCGCGGGCTCCGGGGGCGCCGGTGCCGGGGGGACCTGCTGCTGTGAGCCCCGGTAGGCCACTGCCGGACGCTCGGAGGGGCCTGCGGAACAAGCCGCGACGATCAAGAGCACCAGCGGCAGCAGGAGGGCACCGGCCCGGTGAGTGATGCGCGGCACGGGTACTCCTTGTTGCCGATGAACGGGTTGCCAGGACGCGATGGCGGTGTGGGAATTGTCCGCCCCGGTGGCCGGGGGCCGTTGCTTCGGGTCAGCATCGCATGATCGGCGTGAGGCCGGGGTGAGCACCGGGCGCAGGCGGGGCCTTGCGCATCGTGGCGTCGAGTACCGTGCCCTCGGGGTCGGTGCGCCGAGGTCACCGTGGGACCGGCCCCGCGGACGGCATGGGAAGACACGGACGGCAGAGGGTTCGAGGCGATCGTGACGAGCATGGGTGAGGCTTCATCGAGTCGGCGCCTACTCGGAGGAAGAGGCAACCGTGCCGCGCGCTCTGTCGGTGCGGTGCCGCCTCCCGTGCTCGTGGTGACCAGCATGATCAGCCTGCAGGTGGGGGCGGCTTTCGCGAAGCAGTTGTTCGCCATGGCCGGGGCCACCGGTGTGAGTGCTCTGCGGTTGGGCTTCGCCGCACTGGTGCTGCTGATCCTCGTGCGCCCGTCGCTGCGGATGGATCGCAGGACGCTGCTGGTGATCGTCGGCTACGGGGCCGTGCTGGCCGCGATGAACATGAGCATCTATCAGGCTTTCGCGCGGATACCGCTGGGTGTTGCGGTGACCATCGAGTTTCTCGGGCCGCTGTCGGTGGCGGTGTTCGGCTCACGCCGCAAGCTGGACGTTCTGTGGGCGGGACTCGCCGCGGTGGGAGTGTTGCTGCTGTCCCGGATCGAAGGTGGTCTGGACCCCGTCGGAGTGTCGTTCGCACTGCTGGCGGGCGCCTTCTGGGCCGGATACATCCTGATGGGAGCGAAGCTGGGCGACCACACCAAGGGCGGCTCGGGACTGGCCCTGGGAATGGTCGTCGGTGCGCTGGTGGCGACACCCTTCGGAATCGTCGGCTCCGGCGAGGCCCTGCTCCAACCCACCGCCCTCGCGGTGGGTTTGCTGGTGGCACTGATGTCCTCGGTGCTGCCGTACTCGCTGGAACTGGAAGCGCTGCGGCGTATCCCACCGCGGGTGTTCGGGGTCCTGATGAGTCTGGAGCCGGCGGTGGCGGCGTTGGCCGGCCTGGTCGTGCTCGGGGAGGCGCTCGGGTCGGTGCAGTGGTTGGCGATCGGGTGCGTGGTCCTCGCCTCGGTCGGTGCGACCCGCGGCAGCGGCTCTCAACCGAAGGGCGGCGCCGGTGCACGGGAGGCCTGCGCGGACTGATCGCCACCCGGCCGACCGTGCCGCAGCGTTGCCGGACGGTGGGCATCGAGAGTGTTCGCGCCTTCGGTTACCGCGCCGCTCTCCCGTAACGCAGCAGCAGCGATTCGTCGGTGTGCAACGCCGACAACAGCCGCATCCCACGCGGCTGTTCGGCGGGGGTACCCGTGGCGATCCTGCCGGCACTGCCGCTGGTCAGCAGCGGGGAAACGGTCAGGCACAGCTCGTCGACCAGGTCCTCGGCGACGAGATCACCGAACAGGGTCGGCCCGCCCTCGCAGCCGATGCGGCGCAGTCCGCGCGCCTCGAGCGCGGCCAGTACCTCGTGCAGATCGACCTTGTCGTCGCCGGCGATGACGAGATCGGCGCCGGCGTCGACCAGGGCGGCTCGGCGGTCCGCGGGCGCGGCCGCACAGGTGAGCACGATCGGGGAAACCACGCTGCCGGTCAGCAGCGGTGAGTCGGGCGGCAACGAGCAGTGATTGCTGACCAGGGCGATGGGAGGGACGTCGGACAGTCCCAGTCGCCTTCTGCGCTCGGTGCGGCTCTCCTTGCGCTTGATCCCCCCGTAGCTTTCGATGATGGCGGTTCCCGCGCCGACGAGGACCACGTCCGACAGATCACGGATCAATGCGAGAACACGTTGGTCTCCGGGACTCGACAGGCCTCGCGAGCTGCCGCGTACCGTCACCGCCCCGTCGAGGCTGGAGACGAAGTTCACCCGTACCCATGGTCGTTGCAGCGCTTCCGGATAGGCGTAGAACGCCTCCAGGTCGCTGTCCACCTGCTGCGCGTCGTCCACTGGCCAGAGCCTGTCCACCCGACCATCTCATCACGATGGTTAGAGTGCAGGTATGACGACCCCGCGCCTGACCGATCGCCGCCCCGACATCAGTGCGGACGAGCTGGTCGACGCGATGACCCCGCCGCCGCGATTCGACGAGGTCCGCTTCGACACCTACATCCCCAATCCCGAGGAGCCCAGCCAGGCTGCTGCCGTGGCCGCGTGCCGCGAGTTCGCCGAGAGGGTGACCGCGGCGGGCGGAGACGAGCGAAGGTCGGTGCTGCGCTCGCTGTTCGGTGGCAGGAAGGCGAGGCGGCCGGACGGCGGCAAGCAGGGGGTGTACCTCGACGGTGGTTTCGGCGTCGGCAAGACCCATCTGCTGGCCTCGACATGGCATGCCGTGCCCGGCCCGAAGTCCTACGGGACCTTTGTCGAGGTGACGAACCTGGTCGGTGTGCTGGGGTTCACCGAGACCGTCCGCCGACTGTCGCAGCACCGGCTGCTGGCGATCGACGAGTTCGAACTCGATGATCCGGGTGACACGATGTTGGTCACCCGGTTGCTGTCGAAACTGACCGATGCCGGTGTGTACGTGGCCGCGACCTCCAACACCCTGCCGGAGAAACTCGGGGAGGGGCGGTTCGCCGCAGTGGACTTCCTGCGCGAGATCCACGCGATGTCGGAGCGCTTCGATGTCGTGCGGATCGACGGCCCGGATTACCGGCACCGTGGCCTGCCGGAAGCGCCGGAGCCGATGGACGACGAGGAGCTGGCTGAGGCGGCCGCGGCGACCGAGGGGGCCACGCTCGACGACTTCGACGACCTCTGCGGACATCTCGCCGGATTGCACGCGTCGAAATACGGGCGGCTCGTCGAAGGGGTGAGTGCGGTGTACCTGCGCGGGGTGCACGCGGCACCCGACCAGGACGTCGCACTACGGCTGGTGGCGCTGGCCGACCGGCTCTACGACCGTGCGGTACCGGTTCGCGTCTCCGGCGGGGCGCTGTCGTCGCTGTTCACCGAAGAGATGCTGAGCGGGGGATACCGCAAGAAGTACCTGCGTGCGATCAGCCGGCTCACGGCGCTGTCCCGCGACCTCGCCAAGTCCTAGTGGCTTTCTGCTCTGCAAGCCCTGGACAGGTGGTTGCCGGGGTGTCCGCGCGGCTCCCTTGCTGCCGGTCATGCGTCCCTGGCCGGCCCGGTCAGTGGACCAGTCCGGAGCGGTAGGCGAATACCACCAGCTGGGCACGGTCACGCGCGTCGAGTTTGATCATCACTCGGCTGACGTGCGTACGGGCGGTTGCCGGGCTCATGGAGAGCCGCTCGGCGATCTCGTCGTTGTTGAGTCCCTCGCCGACCAGGACGAGGACCTCGTGTTCTCGCTCGGTGAGCGATTTCAGATCCGGATGCGGCTTGTGCGGTCGGGGCGGCTGGTGCACGAACTCGGAGATCAGCGTGCGGGTGACCGACGGGGACAGCAGTGCTTCGCCGCCGGCGACCAGCCGGATCGCCTGGAGCAGCTCGGCGGGACTGGTGTCCTTGAGCAGGAAACCCGAGGCGCCGTACCGCAGGGCGTCGAAGACGTACTCGTCCACCTCGAACGTGGTGAGCACGATGACTCGGGTGTGGGAGAGGTCCGGGTCTGCGGTGATCCGTCGGGTCGCCTCCAGGCCGTCGATACCGGGCATCCGGATGTCCATCAGCACGACGTCGGGGCGTGTCCGCTGCGCCACGGCCACCGCCGTGAGCCCGTCGGAGGCCTCGCCGACCACGGGCATGTCGTCCTCGTTGTCGATCAGCGTGCGCAAGCCCAGACGCACGAGTTCCTGGTCGTCGGCTACCAGCACGCTGGTCATGGATCGGCCCCGATCGGCATTCGCGCATGTACCTCGAACCGGTCCTGCGGCTTCGGACCGGCGAAGAACGTGCCGCCGAGTGACTCGACCCGCTTGCGCATGCCGGGGATGCCGAGTCCGCCGGAGGAGTCGGTACGGGTCATCCCACTGCTGGCCACGGTCAGCGACACGGCGTCAGTCTCGTAACCCACCCGCACGTCGGCAACCCTGCTCGGGCTGTGTCGCAACACGTTCGTCAGCGCCTCCTGCAGCACTCGGTAGGCCACCAGATCGACCGATTGCGGGAGGGGTGCGGGAGTGCCGGTAGTGGTGACCTCGATGGTGATGCCGGCGTCACTCATTCGCCGCCGCAGGTCCTCCAACCGGTCCAAACCGGGTCCCGGGGCACGGTCGTCCTCCTCCCTGCGTATCAGAGCCAGGGTCGCACGCAGCTCGTCGAGCGCTTGCCCGCTGGTACTGCTGATCGACTCCAGAGCTGTGGCGGCCTGTTCCGGTTTCTTGTCCAGCACGTGCAGCGCGACATCGGCCTGCATCTTGATCGCCGCCAGACCGTGCCCCACCACGTCGTGCACTTCCTGCGCGACCCGCAGCCGCTCGTCGGCCACCCGCTCGCGGATCAGCTCGGCGCGGGCCTGCTCGGCGGTGAGCCGAGCTTGTCGGACCGTGATGCCGACTGCCAACGGCACAACCACCCAGGCCGAGCCCGGCACCACGCCGAGGAATCCGGGCAACGCCGCACTGTTGGTGAACAGGTGTGCGAGCAGCGCCGGTATCGCCGCCACGCAGGCAGGCAGTGACGTGTGCAGTGGCAGGTAGCGGGCTGCTGTGTAGACCGCGATCAGCAACGAGACCAGGATGGGCCCATAGGGGTAGCCGAGCAGAAGGTACGTCGCGGTGCAGGCGGTGGTTCCCGCCAGCGTGGCCAGCGGCCGACGCCGTCGTAGCACGAGTACGAGGGCGGCGGCGGTCACCAGGGCGATGCCGTAGGCGTCCAGTTCCCGGTCGGGGGCGACCACGGTATCGATGTTCGCGGTCGCGACGCCCCCGAAAATCGCGAGCCCGAGCGCCAACAGCGTGTCGCCGACGAGCGCTCGCTTGGGCTGCATCCGTGGCACCGTTCTCCTCGGTCGATGTCCCGGCGGCAGGTCGCCTGCCGTCGAGCAGTGTGAATACCACGAGAGTGACGAGGCTTGCCGCACCGCTTGCCGATGCCGTGTCTCAACCGTTGCGCCCTTCTCGTTTCCGGCCACGTCGGTTGCCGATGCGGCCCCACGGCTTGAACACCGAGAGCGCCATCGCGAACAGCAGGGCACTGATGGACACGACCGGGGGGAAGACGAGGTCGCCTACCGCGAGTGGCGGGGACGCCCCGGCGAGCAGGGCGCGGCCGCTGTCGGCGGCGTCGACAATGCCGGGGCGCAGGGCCAGTAGCACCAGCGTGGCCAGCACGACGTTGAGTACCAGTTTGGTCGCCACCCACCAGTAGCGCACCAGGCCGTACTTGCTGCCGAGCCCGAGCAGCACGCCTGTGGCCAGACAGAGCAGGCCGGCGGTGAGCAAGGGCCAGACAGCGAACATCTCCAGACCCAGGTAGGTCACGGCCCTGGTGCGTTCCGAGGAGGTCGACAGTGCGGTGACGACCAGCACCCCCATCACCACGTCGATGCCGAGCCAGGCACCTGCCGACGCGATGTGGAACACCAACACCGTCTTGCGGGTGCGTCTGCCCAGCCGCCACCGATGTCCGGCGGGGGCGAGAGTCGCGTACGAGGTCATGGTGGTCTCCTTCCACGCGGGACCACCATGGCCTGTAGCCGGCATCGCGTCGTCCGTGCGGCGTCGTACTTGTGAGTACGTCGGTGGACGTAGCTATCCGAGCCGGAGGACCTCTGCGAGCGCGTCGATCCCGGTGTCGAGCTCCTCGGTGCTGATCACCAACGGGGGTGCGATGCGCAGCGTGCTGTCCTGGGTCTGCTTGCACAGCACACCACGCTCGGCCAGCGCCAGGCTGGCCGCACGACCCGTGGGGCCGCCCTCGGCGATGTCCACTCCGGCCCACAGGCCGCGGCCTCGAACTTCGGACACTCCTGCGCCGACGAGTTCGCCCAGCCGCGCGTGCAGGTGAGCGCCGAGCTCCCGGGACCGGCGCTGGAATTCTCCGGTGGCCAGCAGCCGTACGACCGCCCGGCCGACCGCGCAGGCCAGCGGGTTGCCGCCGAAAGTGGAGCCGTGCTCGCCGGGCCGCAGCACCCCGAGGACGTCGCGCCGTCCGACCACGGCCGAGACCGGCAGGAGGCCGCCGCCCAGGGCCTTGCCCAGGGTGTACAGATCGGCGCGTACGCCGTCGTGCGCGGTGGCCAGCAGTTCGCCGGTTCGTCCGAGGCCGGACTGGATCTCGTCGGCGATCAGCAGCACGCCGTTGTCGTCGCAGAGCCTGCGCAGTTCGCGCAGATAGCCGTCGGGGGGAACGACGACTCCCGCCTCGCCCTGGATCGGCTCGACCAGCACCGCCGCCGTACGTCCGGTGATGGCGGCCTCGACGGCGGAGGCGTCGCCGTAGGCCACGGCCGTGAAACCGGGGGTGAACGGCCCGAAGTCGGCGCGCGCCTCCTGGTCGGTGGAAAACGAGACGATGGTGGTGGTGCGGCCGTGGAAGTTCGATCCGGCCACGATGATCTCGGCGCCGTCCTCCGGTACTCCCTTGACCTGGTACGCCCACTTCCGCGCGACCTTGATGGCCGACTCGACGGCTTCGGCGCCCGAATTCATCGGCAGCACCATCTCGGTGCCGGTCAGCTCGGCCAGCTCACGGCAGAACGAACCGAATTGATCGTGGTGGAAGGCACGGCTGGTCAGCGTCACTCGGTTGAGCTGGTCGATCGCCGCCGCGACGAGGTCCGGATGGCGGTGTCCGAAGTTCAGCGCCGAGTACCCGGCCAGGAAGTCGAGGTAGCGAATACCGTCCACATCGGTCACCCACGAGCCGGATGCTTCCCTGATCACCACCGGCAGCGGATGATAGTTGTGCGCGCTGTAGTGCTCGTCGAGAGCCAGGAACTCGGACGTGGCGGCGGGAGAGCCCGTACCGGTCGGGGCGGCAGTCATGCCCACAGGTTATGTCGCCACGGGCGTGGCTTCCATTGGCAACGCATTGCTTTCTGCGATACTTCGTTGCGCGATTGAGCAGAAAAGCATTGGATTCTTGCTCGTTCCTGTCGCCGGGAGAGCCAATGGCACACCGCGCGGTGCCGGCTCGGAACGTTGTCACTCGCCGGTGTGCACGAAAGGGGCTACAGCGGACCGGCGTCGTACGTTCCCCGGGCGTACTGCTGCAGTGCGGCGCGGAGCCGCCTGGTTTCCCGATGCCTCTTGTACCAGCCACCGGTGGCACCGATCCGGAACACCCTGACACCGCCCCGGTACCGCCGTATGCGATGCCACCACGTGGATCTCGGTGATGGCGCCCCGTCGACCATCCAGAGCGCCACCGACCGGTTCGTTCCCCGGCCGACGATGCCGACCCGGCTGACGTGCTCCCACGGGACCTCTTGACGCAGGCCCAGCCGGGAGATCCGCAGGCCATCACCGTTGACCTGCAGTCGCAGCGGGGGCCGCAGCAGCCGCAGCAGTGAGATTCCGCCACTGAGGATCAGACAGGTGAGTCCGAGCAGGAAGACGAGTTGTGCGTTGCCCGTCGGCTCGATCGCCGCTCCGAGGTGCGTGGCCCCGTAGGCGAGCAGCAACACGAAGGCGGCCGAAACCAGCGCTGCGGCGCGTCTGCCCGTACGAAAGACCGGCCCCGGACTGTCCTTGCGCACCGGCCGAGCCCGCGAAGACGCCTGGTGGAGGGTGTTCCGGGCAGGAGCCCGTCCGATGGGTTCGGGACCGCTCGATGCCCGGTCCGGCACCTGCGGCACGTCGGGCGGTGCGGCCTGCACGGTCCGTTCCCATCGGGCGGTGTGCTCGGTGATCGAGGTCGTGATCGGTGCGGGAAGCCACTGGTTGCCTCGCGGCCCCGCACCGCCGAGGCGTTCGAGGATCGCGGTCGGGGTGGGCCGCTGTGGGACTTCCTTGGCCAGGCAGGCAGCAGCCAGCGGCCGTATCGCAGCGGGTACTCGGTCCAGGTCGGGTTCGGCATGGACGACCCGGTAGAGCATGGCCGCGGTGTGCTCGTTGCCGAACGGGCCGGTCCCGGTCGAGGCGAACACCAGTACGGCTCCCAGCGAGAACACGTCGCTGGGAGGTCCGACTTCTCCGCCCACGGTCTGCTCGGGCGAGAAGTACCCCGGCGTTCCGAAGAACATTCCGGTCGCGGTCATGGCACTGGCCGTCACCGCGCGGGAGATCCCGAAGTCAATGACGCGCGGTCCGTCCGGCCCCAGCAGAACGTTGCCGGGTTTGAGGTCGCGATGCACCAGTTCGGCCGCGTGGATGGCCTCGAGCGCCTCGGCCAGCCCGGCGGCGAGCCCGTGGACGGTGTGTTCGGGCAGGGGGCCGTGCTCGGAGACCGCCTGGTGCAGTGTGGGGCCGGGGACGTATTCGGTGGCCAGCCACGGCCGCTCGGCGTCCGGATCGGCATCGATCACCGCCGCGGTCCAGAACCCCCCGACTTTCGCCGACATCCGTGTTTCGCGACGGAACCGTTCGCGAAACTGCGGATCCTCGGCGAGTTCGGGTCGGACCACCTTGACCGCCACCGTGCGTCCACCACGCGAGCGCGCGAGGTAGACCGCGCCCATCGAGCCCGTGCCGAGGCGAGCGAGCAGCCGGTAATCTCCGACCCGGTCCGGCTCACCGCTCAGCAGCGGCTGCATGGTCCCCTCCCCTCGTGAGCGCCGGCTCCGCCTCGGCCCGGTATCCCCGCGGGCCGGCGATCAGCTGCCTCCGCGCAGTACCTTCAGCGCCTGGTCGGCGTGGACCGCCATGCGCAGCTCGTTGCGGATGGTGCCCAGCACCTGGCGATCACGGTCGATGACGAAGGTGTGGCGTTTGACGGGGATGGGCCCGAACCGGCGCTTCACTCCGAAACGCTCGGCAACCGCACCCGCGGTGTCGGACAGCAGGGGAAACCCCAGTGCGTTCTTCTCGGAGAATTCCTGCTGCTTGCCGACCGGATCGGTACTGATGCCCACCGGCTGAGCCGCCAGGGCGGCGAACTCGACGGACAGGTCGCGAAAGTGGCAGCTCTCGGCGGTGCACCCGGCGGTCATGGCGGCCGGGTAGAAGAACAGCACCACCGGACCCGTGGCCAGCAATGCCGACAGCGTCCGTGTCGTGCCGTGCTGGTCGGGTAACTCGAACTCCTCGACGAACTCACCTTGCCGCATCGATGCTCCTCGACGGATCTTCACGCGCATCGCCGGGCGTGAATGTACCCGGTCTGCTCCGCACGGCTGCGCTCCGGAGTCGTCTCCGGGGAGTTCGGGCGCGAGTTTGGGGACTGGTCCGGACGGGTATCGAACGAGGACGACCGCTCCAGCGGAAGCGGTCGAGTCTGCCCGAACACGAGACGAAGGAGGTCCTCATGAGCGACAACCTCAGTGGCCTCAGGATCGCTTTCCTGGTGGCCCCCGAGGGCACCGAACAGGTGGAGCTCACCGAACCCTGGAGGGCCGTGCAGGAGGCGGGCGGACAACCGGAGCTCGTCTCCATCCAGTCCGGATCCGTGCAGGCGATGAACCATCTCGACAAGGCGGACACCTTCTCCGTCGACAAGGTGGTCGGCGATGTCGGCGCCGACGACTACGAGGGCCTGGTGCTGCCCGGCGGTGTTGCCAATCCGGACATGCTGCGGCGGAATTCCGATGCCGTGCGCTTCGTGGGTGAGTTCTTCTCGAAGCAGAAACCGGTGGCGGCGATCTGCCACGCACCGTGGATGCTCGTCGAAGCCGATGTCGTGCGGGGTCGCAGGCTGACGTCGTACCCGAGCCTGGCCACGGATCTGCGCAATGCGGGCGCCGACTGGGTCGACGAGGAGGTCGTCGTCGACACGGGCTTGGTGACCAGCCGTAGTCCCGGTGACCTCCGGGCGTTCTGCGACAAGGCCGTCGAGGAGCTTTCGGAGGGCAAGCACCGCCAGCAGGCGCGTAGTGCCTGAAAGCAGGCACCAGCTCCGCCGACCACGGTGGCCGCTGTGTCAGACCGCAGGTTGGTGCGGCCACGAACACCGGATGTGGAGAGCCATTCATGAAGCTCGGATTTCTGCAGGACGTGTACGAACAGTCCGGCCCGTTTGCCACGGTGTACCTCGACACTTCCTCGGATGTGGAGAACGCGCCGAAAGAGGTCGGTCTTCGGTGGCGCTCGGCTCGGGAAAGCTTGGCCGACCAGGGGGCGGACGAGGCAACCCTGCAGGCGATCGAGGAGAGAATCGGTGAGCACCAGTGGCGTGAGTCGGGACGGCGCGGGCAGCTCGTCGTCGCCGCCCAGGGGCGTGTGCTGCTCAACGACGAGCTGCCGCAGCCGCCCACCGAGTTCCCCGCTGACGAACAGGTCTTTTTCGGACCACTGCCGCATCTGATGCCGTACCTGCGGATGCGCAGTGCACGCATCCCGCACGTCGTGGCAGTGGTGGATCATTCCGGCGCCGACATCACCTCGGTCAACGCCGCGCGGGAAAGCGACAGCACCACCGTGGAAAGTGGTGGCGTCCCGCTGCGCAAGAGCCACACCGCGGGTGAGGGCAACGAGCAGCGGCACCATCACGCTGTCGAGGAGCGGTGGCAGCACAATGCCGCCGATATGGCGGCCGAGATCGAAACCCGCGCGCTGCGGATCAGTGCCGAGGCGATCGTCCTCGCCGGCGATGTGCAGCAGCGCAAGCTCGTCCAGGAGCAGTTGCGCAAGGGCCTGCAGGACATGGTCGTCCAGACCGGGGCGAGCAGCCGGGACCGCAAGGAGTCCGGGAAGAACCTGGACGAGGAGGTTTCCGAGGTTGTTCGCTCGGCCGTCGAGTCGCGCGTCGACGAGATGGTCCGGGAATTCGAGCGTGAACGCGGTGAGCACGACCGAGCGGTCGAGGGATGGGAAGCGACCGTGGGGTCGCTGCAACGCGGTCAGGTCCGGACACTGCTGCGTACTCCCACTTCAGGAGGCGCTCCGGTGGACGAGCTCTATATCGGCCCGGGGGCCAACGAGGTCGCCCTGGAGGACAGGACACTGCGCGAGATGGGCGTGTCCGACAGCAGCAGCGCTCCCGCCGACGCGGCGATTCTGCGCGGCCTGATCGGTACGGATGCCGAGATCGTCCTGGTCGATGCGGACAGGATCGAACTCTCCGGGGGAATCGGCGCGGTACTGCGTTTCAACGATCCCAGTACGCGCCACTGACCGCGCAGCGGGCTTTTGCGGTGTGCGCACCGTGCATCCCGCGCCACCGAGCTACACGGAAGGAAGCCATGACGACCGATCGCAAGGCTGTGGAAGCGACGCTGTCGGCAGCGGACTTCCCGGCGAGCAAAGAGGACATCGTCACCTACGCCGAGAACAACGGCGCCGACGAGGGCACCGTCCGCGCCCTGCGGGCGATGCCGCTCGGCGACTACACGAATGTGGCCGAGGTCATGCGATCCGTGCCACTGGACAAGGGGATCGAGGAGGGCCAGTCGGACTCCGACAAGGCCCAGCAGGAGCGCCGGTCCCAGAGCGGGCTGGCCGAGCACGAGACGCAGACGCCCACCAACCCGATCGTGGAGGAACTGGGCGAGAACCGCGGTAGCTGACGCGGCTGCCCGCTCCGGCGGGCCCCGCCACGTCGAACGTAGCGGGGCCCGCCGGCTGCCGGAGTACCGGAGTCACCGGGTAGTCGGCAGCGATCACCGTGTGTCCCCGACTGCCCGGTCAGTCCACCAGTGCCTGATAGACGAGCTGCTGCAGTTGGGATCGGATCGGGTGCGTGCTGGAGGGCAGCAACTGGGTCAAAAACACCACGGTGAGCTCCTCGCGCGGATCGACCCAGAAAGAGGTGCTGGCGGCCCCGCCCCAGGCGTACTGCCCGACCGAGGAGACGACCTTGGAAGCGGTCGGATCCTCGTTGACCGAGAACCCGAGCCCGAAACCCTTGCCCGCGTTGGCCGTCTCGGAGAACGTCCCCATGGCCAGGGTTTCCAGGTCGGCTCCGCCCGGTAGGTGGTTGCGGGTCATGTAGTCGACCGTGCGGTTGCTCAACAGGCGGGCCCCTTCGAGCTGACCGCCGCCCAGCAGCATCAGCGTGAAGCGGTGATAGTCCCGGGCCGACGAAATCAGACCACCGCCGCCGGAGAACACCCGGGGCTGGTGATGGGCCACGCGGCCGAACCTGTCGTTGCGCACCGCCTTGCCCGCGCGGTCGGCCGTGTAGAGGGCGGCGAGCCGGTCACCGTCCTGCTCACAGGCGCTGAAACCGGTGTCGCGCATGTCCAGCGGGTCGAGGATGTGCTCGCGGAAGAACGCTTCGAGTGCCTGCCCGGAAGCCACCTCGACCAGTCGGCCGAGGACGTCGGTGGCCACCGAGTAGTTCCAGCTCTGTCCCGGATCGAACAGCAGCGGGAACTCGGCCCACGCATCGCAGGCGCCGGCGAGGTCGAGCTCGGAGGGGTGGCCCCACTCGAAGCCCGCGTCCCGATACATCCGGTCCACCGGGTGGATGTGGTGGAAACCGTAGGTCAGCCCGGCCGTGTGCGTGAGCAGGTGCCAGATGCGGATCGGTTCGGTGGCCGGACGGGTCTGCGGCCGGTCGGCGGAGCCGTTGACGTAGACCCGTTGATCGGTGAAGGCGGGCAGGAAGCGGCTGATCGGGTCGGTGAGCTCGAAAACGCCCTGTTCGTAGAGCATCATCGCCGCCACCGAGGTGATCGGCTTGGTCATGGAGTAGATGCGGAACAGCGTGTCCGACTCCACGGGGAGCCCCGCCTCGACGTCGCGCATGCCGTGGGTCGCCAGGTGCGCGATCTTCCCGTGGCGTGCGACAAGAACCAGCCATCCCGGGAGCCTGCCGTCGGAGACGTACTGCGCGAAGTGCCGGTCGATGCGTTGCAACCGCTGCGCGTCGAGACCGACCTCGCTCGGTTCAATCTCGGTCTGTAGCTGTCCCACGGTGAACTCCTTCGTCTCGGTGATCGCCCCTTTTTTCTACTCGTCGGTAACGGCGTGGCGCCACCGGACTTCGCGTTTGGCAGGCCCCCGCCACGGGGTAATCACGATCGCAGGACAACCGCGTCGGGAGAGCAACGCGTGCTGCGAAAAGGAAGAGGAACCCATGTCGGATCCACTCGAGGGCACCACACCGTCGGCGAACGAGGTGGAACCGGACTCCGGTGACCCGGAGGATCCGAACAACCTGCAGTCCGCCCAGAACCTGGACGAGGACGAGCTGGCCGTCGACCCCCTGGAGGAGGGGGTGGAACCGTCCGAGCACTGGTCCACCATCGCCGAGGAGCGGCCGACCCCGCGCGAACAGCGAGAGGGGGAGACACTCGATCGGCGATTGGCCGAGGAGCGTCCCGACACCCCCACCGGGGGAACGGAGCGGCCGCTGACCGAGACACGCATGCAGGAGCTGGACGAGTCGGTCGACGAGCGCGCCGCTGCCGAGGTCGCCGACGAGGGTGACGAGGAAGAGGCTGCCGCACGTCCCGTCGAGGCCGACCACGGTGCGGTGCTGGAGGGAGAAGAAGTGGAACCCACCGGCCGATCCGCCATGACGCGGGAAGGCGCCGATGCGATCGACGAGGGAGCCTCGGGCAGGATGCCGGAAGAGGACGCCGAACGGATCGAGGACAGTGGACGCTGACCTGGACGCCTCCCGGGCAGGCGAGGAGAGCACGCAGGTGTCACTGCCCGCCGTCGGGGCGGGAGCGGGCGAGGAACTCATCGGTGACCTCGTGTTCCCGCAGGAGGTACACGGGCTGGTCGTGTTCGCCCACGGCAGCGGATCGTCCCGGCACAGCACGAGAAACCGCTGGGTCGCCGAGCAACTCCGGCGGGTGGGGCTGGCCACCTTGCTGATGGACCTGCTGACCGAGGAGGAAGGGCGCCTCGATGCTCGAACCGGTCACCTGCGGTTCGACATCGACCTGCTGGTGCGCAGAATGCTCGGCGTGATCGACTGGTTGCCCGAACACGACCGGACCCGGTCGCTGCCGCTCGGCCTGTTCGGGGCGAGCACCGGGGCCGCTGCCGCGCTGGGTGCTGCCGCGCGCCGTTCGGAGGTCACGCGTGCCGTGGTCTCCCGAGGAGGGCGCCCGGACCTGGCGGACGAGTACCTGGCCGGAGTGCGTGCTGCGACCCTGCTGATCGTGGGGGGACAGGACACGGACGTCCTCGCGCTCAACCGGCAAGCAGCCGAGAAACTGCGTTCCACGCACGAGATCCACGTCGTGGCCGGGGCGACCCACCTGTTCGAGGAGAACGGAGCTCTCGAGGAAGTGGCCGATGTCGCCGCCGACTGGTTCCGCCGCCGCTTGGGGGGCGGGTCGACGGCACCTCCCTCGTCGCTGCCCTGAAGGGCTGCAAGGCGGGGCGGCTCACGCGGGTCACGAGTCCCGGTCCCGTGGCGTGTGGCACGCTTACCGGTCAGTAACCGCTCGTTGTTGGCATGATCGGTGGTCGACGAGGTGCCGGCTTGCGGCATGTGCCGGGCCGGACGTGTGGTGACCGAAAGGAACAGTGTGGTGACGGAGATTCAACGCGTCGGTGTGATCGGCGCCGGCCAGATGGGATCGGGGATCGCCGAGGTCAGTGCCCGGGCCGGACTGGACGTGGTGCTGACCGATGTCAGTGACGAGGCCGCCGAGGCGGGGCGCTCGCGGATCCGGAAGTCCTTGGACCGGGCGGTGCAGAACCAGAAGATCGGCGAGGCCGACCGTGACGCCGCGCAGGAACGCATCCGCACCACCACCTCGCTGAACGAGCTGCACGATCGCGAGCTGGTGATCGAGGCGATCGCGGAGAACGAGGAGGTCAAGACCAAGGTCTTCGCCGAGTTGGACCAGGTGATCGACGATCCGGAGGCGATCCTGGCCTCGAACACCTCCTCCATCCCGATCGCCAAGCTCGCCGCGGCCACGAAGCGGCCGGACCGGGTGATCGGTATTCACTTCTTCAACCCGGTCCCCGTGCTCAAGCTGGTCGAGCTCATTCCCTCGCTGCTGACCAGTGAGCAGACCACGCAGCGGGCAGCCGACTTCGCCACGGGACGGCTGGGCAAGGAAACGGTCCGTGCCCAGGACCGTGCGGGCTTCGTGGTGAACGCCCTGCTGGTGCCGTACCTGCTGTCGGCGATCCGGATGGTCGAGGGCGGCTTCGCCACCGCCGAGGACGTCGACAACGGCATGGTGCTGGGCTGTGCGCATCCGATGGGCCCGCTGCGGCTGTCCGACATGGTCGGCCTGGACACCATCAAGGCCGTTGCGGATTCGATGTATGCCGAGTACAAGGATCCGTCCTACGCCGCACCACCGCTGTTGCAGCGCATGGTGGACGCGAAGCTGCTGGGCAAGAAGTCCGGCAAGGGATTCTACGAGTACGGATGAGGCGGCACCGCGCAGCGGGTCACCGGCAGGCGGGTGCTCGACCCGAGAGTGAGAGCGCCATCATCCCGGTGACCCGTCGGCGTCCAGGGTCGCCCGAAGGGCGTCCACCGCGTGCCTGCGGTGCGTGTCCAGCAACGTGGTGAGTGCCTCGGCGTCCCGCTGTTTCGCGGCCTGCACGATCCTCTCGTGTTCGTCGCGGACGCGGGCCCGGTTGACGTCGGAGTTGTAGTAGACCGCGCGGTAGGCGTCGGTGGCATCCCACAGGGTGCGCACGATCCGCAGGAGCCGTGGCATTCCGGCCGGTTCCAGCAGGGCGAAGTGGAACCTCCGATTGGCCGTGATCATGCCCACCAGGTCGCTGCCGTCGGCCGCGCTTTCCACGTCGCGTTGCGCGTCGAGGACACGGGCCAGATCCGTGTCAGTGAACTTCCGCGCGGCGACCGTGGCGGCTTCGGATTCCAGCAGGTCCCGTAGACGGTAGACCTCCAGAAGATCCGACAGGGACAGTTCGGCCACCGAGTAGCCGCGATGCGGCTCGTAGACGACCTGCCCTTCGGCCTCCAGGGTTTTCAGGGCTTCCCGCAGGGGCACACGACTGACGCCGAGCTGATGGGCGATCGCGTCCTGGCGGATCGGCTGCCGCGGCGACAACCGCCGGGAGACGATCGCTTTGCGCAGCTCGTCGAGAACGAACTCCTGGGTCGTGGGTGGTCGTGACATCGCCACTCCCGGTGTTGGCTGGCGCGGGTCTGCCCGGCCCTTGTCGATTCGCCCCCGGATGTCCCGAGCCGGTGGAGCCGGGTGCCCGCCGCGGAAAGGTTGACCGGCGTCGCGACAACTGTATATTGGATCCAAATTCGTCATGCAAGCCACGCAACTTCCTGGCGATACTTGTCCGCCGGTGCCGCGCCGGCGAGGAGCATGCACCGATGCGCGCGGAAAGGTCTGGTTCTTCCGATGGGGCGAACGCTACCGCTGGACGGTGTGGTCGTCGCCGACTTCAGCCGTGTCCTGGCGGGTCCCTACGCGACCATGCTGCTGGCCGACCTCGGAGCCACGGTCGTCAAGGTCGAACGCCCCGGGCAGGGGGACGACACCCGTGCATGGGGACCGCCGTGGACACAGCGCAGCTCCTCCTACTTCGAGTCGCTCAACCGCGGGAAGCGCAGTATCGCTCTGGATTTCACCGAGCCACGGGACCGCGCGGCCGCTGTCGAGCTGGCTCGCAGGGCCGATGTCCTGGTGGAGAACCACCGGCCCGAGGCGCTGGCACGGTACGGGCTGGACTACGAGAGCCTTCGCGAGATCAACCCCGGGCTGCTGTACGCGTCGATCTCCGGCTTCGGCAGCGGTGATGGTGCCGACCTGCCCGGATACGACTTCGTCGTCCAGGCCGTCGGCGGCCTGATGAGTATCACGGGCAGCCCGGAGGGACCCCCCACCAAAGTGGGGGTGGCTGTCGTCGACGTATTCACCGGCAAGGATGCCGCGCTGGGCATCATGGCGGGACTGCGCCGGCGTGCGACGACCGGCCTGGGCGAGCACATCGAGGTGAACCTGCTGTCGAGCCTGCTGTCCGGACTGGTCAACCAGCTGGGCGGCTACCTGGCGACCGGAGTCGATCCGGAGCCGATGGGCAACCGGCATCCGAGTATCGCCCCGTACGAGACCCTGCAGTGCGAGGATGCGCTGCTGGCCGTCGCGGTGGGCAACGACGACCAGTTCCGGAGGCTCACCGAGGCGCTGGGGCTGCTCGGCGCGGCCGACGATGCCCGGTTCGCGACGAACGCGGCCAGGGTGGCCAACCGGGCCGAACTGGTGGGCATGCTGGAAAACGTCCTCAGCGCCCGGCCAGCGGCGGCCTGGCAGGAGCGCCTGCAGCGAGCCGGGATCGCCTGCGGGCAAGTCAATGATCTCTCGAGCGCGGTGCGCTACGCCGAGTCCCTCGGCCTGCAGCCGCTCGTCACTCCGGAGAACGCGGACATGCCCCAGGTGCGGATGCCGATCGAGTTCTCCGGAGCCGGCTGCGCCCCGCCGGTCGCACCACCGGAACTCGGCGAGCACACCGAGGAAGTTCTCGCCTGGCTCGGGCAGGACCACTCGGGGGCACTGCCACCCTTGTCCCCGGCTTTCCCCGCCGGTCGCCAAACCGATCCCGCGTAGGGCCGTGCCGGGCACATCCCACGCGTGACGTCCGTTTTCGAGGAGGCTAGTGATGAATGCCAGCGGCACCCGCCCCGAGTTCGACCCGTACGACCCGCTGGGGATCGACGGCGAGCTCAGCACCGAGCAACTCGCGATCCGCGACAGCGTGCGCGCCCTGTGCCGGGACCACGTGACGCCGTACGTCGGCGACTGGTTCGAGCGCGGCGAGTTGCCCGGCATCCGCGATCTCGCTCGAGAACTGGGCAAACTCGGCGTACTCGGTATGCACCTGCAAGGGTACGGATGCGCCGGGATGTCGGCGGTGGACTACGGCGTGGCCTGCGAGGAGCTCGAGGCCTGCGATTCGGGCTTGCGGTCGCTGGTGTCGGTGCAGGGCTCGCTGGCGATGTTCGCGATCTGGCGATGGGGCTCGGAGGAGCACAAGCAGCAGTGGCTGCCGAAGATGGCGGCCGGGGAGGCGATCGGCTGCTTCGGACTCACCGAGCCCGACCACGGTTCCGATCCCGCTTCGATGCGGACCTGGGCGCGCCGGGACGGCTCGGACTGGGTGCTCAACGGGCGCAAGATGTGGATCACCAACGGCAGTGTGGCCGATGTCGCCGTCGTCTGGGCCCGGACCGACGAGGGGGTGCGTGGCTTCGTGGTCCCCACTGACACCCCCGGTTTCTCGGCTCCCGAGATCACGCAGAAGCTGTCCCTGCGTGCCTCGGTGACCAGCGAGCTGGTACTGGACGAGGTGCGTGTGCCCGATGAGGCGGCGCTGCCCGAGGCCGTGGGCCTGCGTGGCCCGCTGAGCTGCCTCAACGAGGCCCGCTACGGGATTGTCTGGGGAGCCACGGGTGCGGCGCGCAACTGCCTGGAGGCGGCGCTGGACTACTCCCGCAGCCGCGAGCAGTTCGGCAAGCCGATCGCCGGTTTCCAGTTGACCCAGTCCAAGTTGGCCGACATGGCGGTCAGGGTCAACAATGGACGATTGTTGGCGCTGCATCTCGGCCGCCGCAAGGATGCCGGAACGCTGCTGCCGCAGCAGGTGAGTTTCGGCAAGCTGGACAACGTGCGCGGGGCGCTGGAAGTCGCGCGCACTGCGCGGACCGTGCTGGGTGCGAACGGCATCTCCCTCGAATACCCTGTGATCCGGCACATGACCAATCTCGAATCGGTGCTGACCTACGAGGGCACCGGTGAGATGCACGCCTTGACCATCGGCCAGGCCATGACGGGAATCCCCGCCTTCCGTGACTGACGCGGTGAAGCCCCACTCGATGAGGCACGCCCGTGCAGGCACGGTGCGCACCCTCGTGCCGGTGGCCGCCGTGGTCACCGCCGGGATCCTTCCCGTCTTCCTGGTCGGCGGGCTCGGTGTCCAGCTTCAGCGCGAACTCGGATTCGGTGCGGCCGTCCTGGGACTCGGCACGGCCGGGTTCTTCGGAGTGGCCGCACTGGCTTCCCGGGCCATGGGATGGGTGGTCGAGCGCATCGGTGCCTCGCGTGCCATGCGGCTGGCCGCGGTCGGAAGCTCACTGTGCCTGCTCGGCTTGGGCGCCAGTGATAACGCCGCCTGGCTGATCGCGGTCGTGTGGCTGGCCGGGTTGCCGAACTCGTTGGGCCAGCCCGCGGCCAATCTGCTGATCACGCAGAACGTTCCCGTGCGTGTCCGGGCCACGGCGTTCGGGGTCAAGCAGGCCTCGATTCCCGCAGCGACCCTGCTGTCCGGTCTTGCCGTCCCCGCCGTGGCCCTGACGATCGGTTGGCGTTGGGCCTTCGTGCTGGCGGCCGTGACGGGGTGCTGCGCGGCGCTGTTCGTGCCCGGATCACCGGCTGCCGACAGCCACGGGGCCGGGTCGGCGCAGGAGTCCTCCTCGGGAAGTGGGCGCGCAGCGTTGCTTCTGCTGGCTGCGGCTGCCGGGTTGGGCTCGGCAGCGGCGAACGCGCTGGGAGCGTTCGTCACCACGACGGCGGTGCAGGTCGGTTTCGGCCCCGCAGCAGCCGGTCTGGTGTTGTCCCTGGGGTCGGCGGCCGGGCTCGCGGTCCGGTTGCTGGCCGGGGTGGCAGCCGACCGCAAGAATCCCGACACCCTGCGGGTCATTACGACGATGCTGTTCGTGGGATCGCTCGGGTACGGCCTGATGGCGCTCGGCACCACCACACCGTTCCTCCTGGGAGCGATCGTCGGCTTCGGTGCGGGATGGGCATGGCCGGGACTGCTGAACTTCGCGGTCGCACACCTGAATCCGGGGAGAGTGGCTGGCGCCACGTCGGTCACCCAGACGGGTGTCTACATCGGTGGGAGTGGCGGCCCGTTGCTGTTCGGGCTGCTCGCCGAGCACGCCGGCCTGCGTAGTGCGTGGCTGGCCGCCGCAGCCGTGGCCATTCTGGCCGGGAGCTTTCTGCTGGCTGCCCGCCGCCGGTCATGACGGAACCCGCAGGCATCCATGCATACTGCATGCCGTGTTGCGTGTGGCCGTGTCCCGAGCTTTCCCGATCGACGTGGCGTTGTTGCTGGTCTTCGCCGGTACGCATCTTCTCGTTCTCGTTCTTTCGCCCCGTCCGTCCGGCGCTCTGTGGTGGTGGCCGCTGCTGCTGAGCGTTCCGGCCATGAGCCTGCTGCTGGTCCGGCGGCATCTGCCCTGGACGGGACTGCTCGTGATGCTGGTCGTCACGATCGTGCTCAGCTACCTGCAGATCCCGATCGGGGTGCTGAACCTGGCCATCCTCGTGGGGGTGTACTCGGTGTGCCTGCGCGCCGACCTGGCGGGATCGGTGGCCGCTGCCGCAGCCGCCATGGTGTGGCCCCTGACTCGTCTGCCGTTCCAGCCCGTGGACGAGGGTGTTTTCACGATCGTGGGTTCGGTGGTGAATCTCGTGATGGTCGTCGGGTGGGGGCGCGCCATGCACGTGAAGCGGCAGCGTGCCGAGCAGCTGGAACAGACGGTGATGCTGCTGGACCAGGCCCGGGACCAGTTGGCCGCCGAAGCCGCCACGGTCGAGCGCGCCCGGATCGCCCGCGAATTCCACGACATCGTCTCGCACAATCTGTCCGTGGTCGCCCTGCGTGCGGGCGTGGCTCGTCGCCTGGTGGACCGCAATCCCGAGCATGCGCGGGAAACTCTGGGTGAGCTCGAGCGCACATCGCGTTCGGCGCTGGAGGAGATGCGTCACCTGCTGAGCGCGCTCCGGCAGGAGCACTGTCATGCGGGCACCGCGGTCTCGGTGCCGGATGAGCCGGATCCGGGCCGGCACCCCGCGCCGGGCCTGTGCCGAGTGGACGCTCTGGTCGAGTCCGTTCGCGACACCGGAGTGGTGTGGCGCCTCGAGCGTCGTGGGACGGTCCGAGAGCTCGGGCCCAGTGTGGAGGTCACGGCCTACCGCATCGTGCAGGAAGCCGTGACGAACGTACTCAAGCATGCTGCGACCGGGTACGCGCGAGTGCTGCTCGATTACGGAAGGTCGGCGCTGCATATCGAGGTCACCAACCACGCGACGAACCCGGAAACCCCGGCCGAGATGGAAAAGCCCCAGGTGGACGTCTCCCATGAGGAGGGCTCGTCGGTGCCGGGTCACGGACTGATCGGCTTGCGTGAGCGCGTGTCGTTGCTCGGTGGTGCCCTGACCGCGCATCCTGTTGCGAACGGATTTCACTTGTCGGCCGTGCTACCGTGCCCGGAAATTTCGGACCTGGCCTGAGACCCGAGGAGGTCCGGGGTGAATGCTTCGGTCACGGACGTAGTCGTCGCAGACGATCAGGCGATGATTCGTGGCGGACTCGTCGCGCTGCTGTCCGCGGAGCCGGACCTGCGCGTCCTGGCCGAAGCCGCCGACGGCGAGGCGGCCGTGGCCGCGGTCAAGCGGCGCCGCCCCGACGTGGTGCTCATGGATGTACGCATGCCCGGTACGGACGGAATCGCCGCGGCCCGCGAGATCATCACGATCACCGAGGCACAGACCTCGGTGATCATGCTGACCGTGTACGATCTCGACGAGTACGTCTACGCCGCGTTGCGTGCCGGGGCGAGCGGTTTTCTGCTCAAGGACGCTCCGCCGGAAGAGCTGGTCAAGGCCGTGCGCACAGTAGCGTCGGGGGAAGCGCTGCTGGCGCCGAGCGTGACACGAAGGCTCCTGCAGCGCTTTGCCGATCTGGGGATTCGGGACTGCTCCACCGAGTTGGCGTCGTTGACCGAACGGGAATGCGACGTTCTGCTGGAGGTGGCGCGGGGTGGTTCCAACGCGGAGATCGCCCGCAACCTCGGCCTGGCGGAGTTGACGGTCAAGTCCCACCTGTATCACGTGATGCAGAAGCTGCATCTGAACTCGCGAACCCAACTTGTGATCATGGCGTACGAGACCGGGCTCGTCTCTCCCGGGCAGGCGGTACTCACCGGAGAGGACGGCTCGAGCGGCAGGTCTCCTGTCCGCGATCGCTCGACCGGGCCCGCGTCCGCCTGAGCAGACACCCTGCCGTGTCCGTATCGGGTGTGCACGGGACCGAGAGGCCGTGCCGCGGAGCCCGGACTCGTCGCTTGGTGTAATGAGTGCATGACTTCTCCGGCGCACGAACTGAGAGTCGGCCTTGTCGGATACGGGCTCGCAGGCGCTGCCTTCCATGCTCCGCTGATTGCCGCGGACCCCCATCTGCGTCTCGACGCCGTCGTGACCTCGAATCCCGAACGGCAGCACCGGGTGCGCACCGACCACCCGGAGGCAGCGGTGCATGCGCAGCCGCAATCGCTGTTCGACCGGGCCGATGAACTCGATCTGATCGTGGTCGCCGGCCCGAACAGAACGCATTTCGAGTTGGCCTCGGCAGCATTGGAGGCCGGCCTGCCCGTGGTGGTCGACAAACCGTTCACCGTTACGGCCGAACAGGGGCGGGCACTGATCGACCAGGCCCGCAACCGTGCGCTGATGTTGACGGTGTTCCAGAACCGCCGCTGGGACAACGACATGCTCACCCTGGGCGTGATACTCGACTCCGGCGAGCTCGGCACGATCCATCGCTTCGAATCGCGCTTCGAGCGGTGGGAACCCGCACCGAAATCCACGTGGCGGGATCAGGGCCCGGTTGCGGAGGCAGGCGGAGCGCTCTACGACCTCGGCAGCCACCTGATCGATCAGGCGTTGCAGCTCTTCGGGCCGGTTTCGACGGTGTTCGCCGAAACCGACGTCCGCAGGCCCGGCGTCGAGGTCGACGACGACACGTTCGTCGCACTGGCGCATACGCGAGGTGTGCGCACGCACCTGTGGATGAGCAAGCTCGCGGCCCAGCACGGCCCTCGTTTCCGGGTGCTCGGTGACCGGGCCGCCTACACCAAGTACGGGTTCGACCCGCAGGAGAACGATCTCCGTGCGGGCAGGCGGCCGGGTGCGGACGGTTGGGGACAGGAGCCCGCGCAGCGGTGGGGCGTGCTCGGTTCCGGAGAGGAGGTTCACCCCCGGCCGAGCGAGCTCGGACGTTACGAGGCGTTCTATGCGGGCGTGGCGCGGGCGTTGCACGACGGGACAGCGCCACCGGTGGACCCGGCGGATTCCGTCGCCGGCCTGGAGGTCATCGAGGCGGCTCGTCGCTCGGCGGCCGCGGGGACGGTCGAGCACGTGCACTGATCGTTGCCGGTGCCGCCTCGTCCGTCCACTGCTTGCCTTCCTACCGGTGGTTCCGGGGTTCGGAACGCGCCGTTCCGGGCTCCTGCCCGATGTCGGCAGGCAGGTCCGGCCGCGTTCCGGTCCGCACCGCAGAGCCGGTCCGTGCCTGCCGTGGCCGCGATCGCTCGCCCGGGTTTCCTCGAATGTAGAGCGCCTGGGCGGCAAGTACGAGAATGCCGAGCAGGAGGGCGCCGAGGAGTATCCACAGGGCCACGGCCATGTGGTCGAACAGCCACAAGGCGGCCGCTGTCCCGCACGCGACGCCGACGACAGTGGCGAGTATGTGGAACAGCAGGTGGACGCTGTAGCCCTTCACGGCCGGGCACCTCCGCTTCGTCGAGCACACGCCCCGAGCGCACGTGTTGTGGGCTCCTTCGGCTTGCCCGGTTGCTTCTCCGACATCCTGCGCGTTCGCGCCGGGCGGCAGGCGACCGGGCTTGCCGCCTTCATGCTGTGGGCGCCTTATCCGAGGGTAGCGTCGCGTGTGGCCGCTGTGCTGCGCCGAGGCGGAAGGATCACAGCGTGGCTTCTACTGCTGCAGCCCGGCAGGTACGAAGATTCCCCCGATCCGCAGAAATTCCTCCTATCGTGGTAGGTGCTGAGCTGGAGTCAGCGTCCACCGTTCCGGCGACTTACGGTTGACGGGAAAGTTTGGTGGAAGTCGGTGCAGTGCGAGAACCGGCTTCGCGAGCCGCTGGGGCCCGCTGCGTTTCGCGCGGCCCGTCGCGGCGAACAACCATGTCGGGGGTGGTTGACTGTGAATACCTTGGCCGTGTTCGCGGTGTCGGCAACGGGGGGGATCGGGGTGATCCTGGGGTCCCTGGTGGCGATGTGCTGGATCGAGCAGCGCGTGGTCGGGGGAAGGCCACGCAGGCGCCCGCGTTCGCGCAGCGTGCCGTCCGGGCAGCAGCCGACACCTGCTCGTACCCACCGGATGGGGAAAGCGAGCGCCGCAGTCGCGGCACGCGAATCGAGCACCACGGGCACACCGGTGTCCCGCAACAGGCCGGTGGGGCACCGGGAGGATCACTCGCGACAGGTTGTGCGGCGTCGCGGTACGCCCGGGCCGGGGCGGACCGGGCAGGCCACGTTCGCTTCTCTGCCCGGAAGGCGCAGTCAGGGGCGTGTGGCCGTGGCATCGGGCGTGCTGGCGGTGGCCGCGCTCGCGTGCGTGGCCAGCCAGCGCCACGGCAACCCACCGGCGAACACGCCGAGATGAGCCGCGTGGTGCGGCCGCGAGCACACTCCGTCGTCGCCGCGCCCGTTCGTCACAGCGTGCGGAAATCCGCGAAGTCGAAGCCGGGGGAGACCACGCAGCTGACCAGCGTCTCGGCTTCGGCCGAGGCATCCGCCCGCTGCCAGTGCCCCGCCGGGACCACCGCCTGCGGCATCTGGCCCGCGGCGATGTCCGGGCCCAGGGTGATCGACTCCTGCCGGGCCTGCGGGTGGGGACCGTCGCCGGCGCAGGTCAGCACCAGGGGACCGCCGCGATGCCACAGCCACAGCTCGTCCGAGGCCACGGTGTGCCAGGCCGAACTGTGTCCGGCGGGCAGCAGGAAGTAGATTGCCGTTGCGGTCGGGCGCTCGTCCTGCTTGCCCGCAACGTGGGTGGTGACGGAACTGGTCCAGGTACGCCGGTACCAGCCGCCTTCCGGGTGCGGCAGCAGGTCGAGTTCCCGGGCACAGCAATCACGCCGCTCGAAACCGAGGAAGTGCCCGTGCACGTCGCGGCGCGCGTAATGAACGTCGAGGACCGCCGCACGGTCGAGAGGACCGTAGACGTGCGGGAACAGTGTGTCGGCGGCCACCCCCTCCGGTGGGGCCGGCACCGCCGCTTCCCGGTGTACGGGCGCTGTCAGGGCCTGCTCGTCGAGCTCCAACGCGACCATGGGTTCCTCGTGGGAACGGTAGAGGCCGTTGGCCACCGCGAGGGTGGTTTCCAGGTCGGGTGAGCAGTGCACGAACCCCTCGTGTTCGAGAGTCGGCGAGGTGATCGGCGAGTCGGGGGAAGCGCGGTAGGAACGCAAGGGCAGCAGATGGAACAGCGTCGATGTGGTCACGTCTCCCAGTCTCTCGCGCTGCCGAAGGGGAAACCGCGCCACGGTGGGGAGAAGCGCCCACGAGGGGGTGAGGCGGAGGCATCACCCCCTCGTCGTCTCAGACCTCCTCGGAAAGTGCCCGGATACGCTCGATCAGGCGGGCCCGCTCGTCGGCGGTACCGGCCAGCGGGGTGACGTTGAGGGTCGTGACCCCGGACTCCTTCAGTGCCGCCAGCCGCTCGCGGACGTGGCTTTCGGGACCGATCAGCGATGTCTTGGTCAACAAGTCGGTGGGCACGTGTGCGGCGGCTTCGTCCTTCTTGCCGTCCAGGTACAGATCCTGGATCTTTTCCGCCTCGGCCTCGTAGCCGTATCGCTGCGCGAGACTGTTGTAGAAGTTGCGCCCCTTGGCGCCCATCCCGCCGATGTAGAGCGCCAGCATGGGACGCATCGAATCCAGCAGGTCGTCGAGACCGTCGCCGATGGCCAGCGGGGCCTGGACGACGGTGTCGAGCTCGGGCAGCGTCTCGTCACGCTTGGCTCTGCCCTCGGCCAGCGACTGCCCCCAGACTTCGTGGGCCTTTTCCGGAACGTAGAAGATCGGCTCCCACGACTCGGCGATCTCGGCGGTCATGGCGACGTTCTTGGGACCGATTGCCGCGATCATGATCGGGATCCGGTCGCGCACGGGATGGTTGATCAGCTTCAACGGTTTGCCGAGGCCGGTGCCCTGCTCGGCGGGCAGCGGGATCTGGAAGTGCTTGCCCTCGTGGGTGAGCTTCTCGCGTCGCCAGACTTTGCGGCAGATCTCCACGATCTCGCGGGTGCGTCCCAGCGGAGCCTGGTAGGGCACACCGTGGAAGCCCTCGATCACCTGCGGTCCGGAGGCTCCGATTCCCAGGGTGAACCGCCCGTCCGAGACGTAGTCGAGGCCTGCTGCCGTCATGGCGGTCGAGGTGGGGGTCCTGGTGTAGATCTGCAGGATGCCGGAGGCGATCTGGAGTCTCTCGGTGCGGGCGGCGATGAACCCCATCTGGCTGACCGCGTCGAAGGAGTAGGCCTCCGGCACGTAGACGATGTCCAGGCCGGCTTTCTCGTGGAGGGCCAGTTCGGCCATCGTTTCCTTGAACCCTCCGCTGTAGTTCAGCGGCATCCCGATGCGCATGGTCGTCCTCTTCCGCCTTTCGCCGATCGCCGTCGGTGTGCCTTCCGACCGTTTCCGACCCGCATGCATGTGTGCGTACGCGGGCTCGGGTGAGGTGCCCAGAGATTACCGTCGAGTACGGAACCGGGACAGCCCCCGCGGTCCGGATGCCTGCGCGGCAGCGGGCGAGCGGTGCCTCGATGTCCTCGCCGGCCGGTGCCACTGCCCGGCGGTACGGCCAGTAGCGTTGCACTCGTCCGCCGTCGCCGAGCAGGAAGGTCATGCCCCTTGGCCTTGTTGGTGCATATTCTGGTTACCGCGGTGGCGGTGTGGGTGACCACCGCACTGCCCGGCGTCACCCTCGGTGGGCAGGACACCGGAACGCGGATCGTCACCCTGGCCGTCGTCGCGATCGTGTTCGGCGTCGTCAACGCGGTACTCAAGCCGGTGGCCAAGACGCTGGGATGCCTGCTTTACGTGCTGACGCTCGGGTTGTTCGGTCTCGTGGTCAACGCGCTGCTGTTCTGGCTCACGAGCTGGCTTGCAGGCCGACTGGCGTTGCCGTTCCACGTGGACGGATTCTGGCCCGCCTTCTGGGGAGCGATCATCGTCACGATCGTCAGCAGTGTGCTGCATGCTGTCGTGCGTCGGGTGCGGCCGGCGCGGGAGGGCGGCTGAGGCCGCCGGTCGACTCCTGTGCGGGCGACGGGATCAACCGCTCCAGGGGGAGCTCGCGCGGGCGGCGATATCCCGACCGATCAGCAGCGACGCGGTCGCCGCCGGTGAGGGGGCATTGAGAACGTGCACCCAGTGCTCGTCCTCGGTGAACAGAAAGTCGTCGACCAGGGTCCCGTCGGAGGTGACGGCCTGGGCACGTACGCCGGACCCGGCAGGATGCAGGTCCCGTCCCCGCACCTCGGGCACCAGTTCCTGCGCGGCACGGACGAACATCGGTGTGAACGCCGAACGTGCGATCTCGCCCGCACCCGTGCGCCAGTACTTTCGTGCCAGGGTGCGCAGCCCGCGATCTCGAGCCAGCGAGCGCAGGTGCGCGGCGGACCAGGTACGCCAGTCGTACCCTTCGCGCGCCAGTGCGGGGACGGCATTCGGCCCGATATGGACGCTTCCGTCGACCGTGCGGGTCAGGTGGACGCCCAGGAAGGGAAAGGCCGGGTTCGGAACCGGGTAGATCAGTGATCGCACCAGGTCGCGACCGGATCCGGTGGCGTGGAAGTACTCGCCGCGAAACGGCAGTATTCGTGCCGGTGGGATGCTGCCTGCCATTCGGGCGACCACATCGCTGTGCAGCCCCGCGCAGTTCACGGCGCGGCGAGTACGGATGTCACCGGTCGTCGTGGACAGCACCACACTCGAACTCTCACGGTGGACGCCACGGAGTTCGGTGTTCGCGCGCAGCTCGACCCCCTCGGCCTGCAGGATCGCCGCGAGGCGACGTGCGACCGCGGCGAAGTCGGTGATTCCCGCGTCGGGGACCAGCAGCGCTTTGACACCCCGGGCGTGGGGCTCGCGCTCGCGGAGCTCCGCACCGTCGATCTCGCTCAGACGTACTCCGTTGGCCCGCCCCCGCCGAGCCAGTTCGGCCAGCCGGGGAAGGTGGGGCCGACTCGTTGCCACCACCACCTTCCCGGTGCGCTGGGCGGGGATGCCCTGTTCGGCGCAGAACTCGTACATCGCTTCGGCGCCTGCCCGGGCGAAGCGGGCCTTCGAGCTGCCCGGCGGGTAGTAGAGTCCGCTGTGGATCACCCCGGAATTCCGTGCGGTCTGATGTGTTCCCCAGTCCTGCTCCTTGTCGATGACGGTGACTGCCGGCTGCCTGCGGGGCTTGCCGGGAACGGTCGTTTGCCCACGTACGAGGGCGTATGCGGTCGCGAGCCCGACGATGCCCCCGCCCACGATGGTCACATCACTCGTCGCCGTCATCTCCGCCGACCGCATTTCCTTCCGGGAACAAAAAAGATCCCCGGCGGCGCCGGGGATCTTGCATGCTGGCTCTTCGGACTGTGGGCGATGCTGGGTTCGAACCAGCGACCTCTTCGGTGTGAACGAAGCGCTCTCCCGCTGAGCTAATCGCCCGCTCCGCCTTCCGCGGCGGCAGGGAAAACAGTACACGATCGCATTCAGGGCTCGAGAAGGGGGGACTGCAGCCATCCCCACGGCAGCCCGACCCACTCGCCGAGCAGGGCGAATGCTCCGAGCAACCACAGCGTCACCAGGACGACCAGGCAGGTGCCTGTCATGACGAGCAGTTTGACGAAGGGATGCTGGCGGCTGACCCACCACATCCACCGGTGGTAGTGGTGCTTGGCGAACATGTTCACGCGGTGCGCCCACGCGAACTCGGTACCGAGAATGCCGAGACCGGCGAAGACGGTGATCCAGCCGGGGCCGGGGTAAGGGACCATGAGGATCCCCGCCAGGAACACGATGCCTCCGACCGCTCCCAGGGCTCCCCGGTAGATCGTGTTCAGGGTGGGCCTGCGGCGAATCCTCTCCCGGCGCTCGTGCAACCTGTCCCGCCACGCGTGCAGGCGTGGATGCCTCGGCATCGAGTGTCCGTGAGCCGACTCGCGCTCTGTCGTGCGCGAGTCCGGCCTGGCTGTACTACTCAGGGCTCAGTTCACCTGCCACATGCCGGATGTGCAATACGGGACCGTGCGCCGACCCCCTGTCTCGCCCGAAGGCGGGCGCAGTCCGCTACGCCACTCAGGGTACGGCCTGGTGCCGACGTTGTCGGGTGTTGCTCGGAAATCGAGCGGGATTGATGCGCGCTGTTGCCGACCGGTGTTCCCGTCCGGCGCGGACGGGTGGAGATGTATCACACTGTGATGAGGATCTCTTCACCATGGGGTCGGCCACGCCTGTGCAGGCATGTCTCGGATGCCTCCGGCCGGTGGCGTTGGCCCATTCTTGTGAACCGGTGTGGTGAGCGTCTCGCCGAGCTCTTGCGCATACGGTTGGTGTGCAGGTGGAATCGCCTAACCTGGGCGTGGCGCCCTGCGGTGTAACCCCGTGGTAAGGCGCCCGTAAACGGGGCTTTCCCGGTGGTGATCGCCGGGCGCCGAAAGCGGGTTCGTTCCGGACGTGGTCGGTGATCGAACTCGCCGGGTCCGTGGCGATCGGAGTGGCGTTCCGCCATCGAGGTTCGAGGACGGGCAGTAATGAGCGTGACCGGGTGTGGGTGCGCTCGGCGAGGGGAAGACCTTCGGTGTGGGGTGTCGGTGTTGGCAGCGGCAGGTCTGTCCGGAGGCATCGTCGACCCGAGAGAAAGCGAATACTCCGTGTGATTTCCCGGTTGCCCAGCGAATTAGTTTTCCCCTGGACGGGTGATCTATTTGCAAGTTACGAGCGAACGGGCCCCCATAACCGTCACAACTGTGTTGTCCGATCCGATGAAGGATCGGGAGAGACGAGAAAGGCGAGGACGATGCGTAACGATCACGTGACACTGCGCTCGACGGCGGTGTTCGATCTGCTGGCTCCGCAGGCGCCTGCTGTGCCTGTGCAGGTGGAGCTGCGCTACGACACTCGTGACCCGTACGCCGTGATTGCTGCGTTCCGGACGGGACGGGCCGGCTGGGTGGAGTGGGTCTTCGCGCGCGACCTGCTGGCCGATGGGTTGATCGCGCAGGCGGGCGAGGGAGATGTGGCCATTCGCCCCTCGGTCGACGACCCCGAGGTGGTCGTGGTCGAGCTGAGTTCGCCGTCGGGTCATGCCATGTTCGAGGCCTCGGCGCAGGAGTTGGCCGACTTCCTGGACCGGACGTACGACGTCGTCGTGCCCGGAAACGAGAATTTGTGGGTCAACGTCGACGATGCGCTGACGAGGTTGCTGCCGCACGACCTGTCCTGAGCGAACACGAGCTCGGCCGGATGGCACTGACCGGGAAAAGCCCGGTTCAGCGGCGGCACGCGGGTAATCCGGGACCCGGTTTGATCGCCGCTGGAGGCGTGGGCTAGAGTTTTGCATGCAACGCGACGGAGCCATCCGGTGAACCAGCGGTCCGGTAAGCGGAAGCGGGTAAGCCGGAAGCAGTCGTGGCACAGGCGGACGTGGCGCAGCGGTAGCGCATCAGCTTGCCAAGCTGAGGGTCGCGGGTTCGAATCCCGTCGTCCGCTCTGGAAGTTTCGGATCCAGTCCGTTCTCGGATGGATCTTTCAGTTCGGCGGAGTGGCCGAGTGGCTGAGGCAAGGGCCTGCAAAGCCCTGTACGCGGGTTCGATTCCCGCCTCCGCCTCGCGCGATTAGCTCAGCGGGAGAGCGCTACCTTGACACGGTAGAGGTCGCTGGTTCAAACCCAGCATCGCGCACCGTCATCGGTGTGACACGGTCTCCATCGACCTCGCGTGGTCGATGGAGACCGTTTTGCTTTACCAGCTCACGCGGACAGGGGCGCCACCTGCTTCGGCCATAACGACCGCCGGGTGAGCGACGTCGGTCGCTTGTACCCACGTAAGCAGCCGGCACCGCTGTGCAAGCCTATCCGCGCACTCCCTACCTCCTGCCGAGCAGGGAGCGAAGGAAAAACCCGAGATTGGCGGGGCGCTCGGCGAGACGGCGCATGAAGTAGCCGTACCACTCGGTGCCGTAGGGCACGTACACCCGGACCGTCTCGCCTCCGGAGGCGAGACGCCGCTGCTCGGCCGGGCGGATACCGTAGAGCATCTGGAACTCGTAGCTGCCCGGTGCCCGTCCGGCTCGCGCTGCCAGTTCGGAGGCGATCGCCACCATCCGGGGGTCGTGGGAGGCCACCATCGGATACCCCTCTCCGCCCATCAGCGTCTTCAGACAGCGAACGTAGGACCGGTCCACCTCGTGCTTGTCCCGGAACGCCACCGAGGCGGGCTCGGAGTAGGCCCCCTTGCACAGCCGGACGCGCGAGCCCTTCGTGGCGAGGTCACGACAGTCCTGTTCGGTGCGGCGCAAGTAGGCCTGCAGGACGGCACCCACGCGGGGAAAGTCGGCGCGCAGGTCGGCGAGGATCTCCAGGGTGGCGTCCGTGGTGGTGTGATCCTCCATGTCCACTGTCACGGTGGTGCCCGCGGCTTCCGCCGATTCGCAGATCCGCCGGGCGTTGTCCAACGCGATCTTGTCGCCGTCGGAGGGCAGGAGTCTGCCGATCGCGGACAGCTTCACCGACACTTCCGCGCGTTCGGCCAGACCGGCACGGTGCAGTGCGGCCAGCAACTGCTGGTAGGCCCGCACCGTGGTCGTGGCTTGCACCGTGTCCTCGGTGTCCTCGCCCAGGTGATCGAGCGTGACGGACATGCCCTGCTCGGCCAGTTCGCGGGTGACGTCCAGAGCTGCCTGCGGTGCGGTGCCCGCGACGAAGCGGTTCACCACCGGACGGGTGAGTGGGTTGGCCTCCACGGTCCGCCGGATGCCCTCGGAGCGGGCTGCGGTCAGTAAAGCGGAACGAAGCATCGGATTCTCCTCGGCGCCTGCCACCCGATGGTGTCCGGACACCGCCGGGGTGGAACGGCGATGTCCGGACCTCGGTGCTGCGGCAGTGGGTGGAGGCGCTTGCGCTGGTCAGCCCTGGTGCGGGTAGGTGTGGTGGGTGGGAGCGTCGAACGTCTCCTTGATCGCGCGAGGACTGGTCCAGCGCTGGATGTTGAACATCGACCCGGCCTTGTCGTTGGTCCCGGAGGCGCGGCCGCCGCCGAAGGGCTGCCTGCCGACGATGGAGCCGGTGGGCTTGTCGTTGACGTAGAAGTTGCCTGCCGCGTGCCGCAGTGTGCGGTGGGCCTCGTCGACGGCACTGCGGTCGGTGGCGAAAACGGCACCGGTCAACGCGTAGGGACTGGTGCTGTCGACGGTCTCGAGGATCTCGGAGTAGCGGTTGTCGTCGTAGACGTGCACCGCGAGGATGGGCCCGAAGTACTCGGTGGTGAACGCCTCGTCGGTGGGATCGGTGCCCACCATGAGCGTCGGCTCCACGAAGTAACCGACCGAGTCGTCGTAGCCGCCACCGGCCAGGATCTCCAGTGACGGTTCCGAGGCGGCACGATCCAGAGCCGCCTTGTGCTTGGCAAAGGCCCTGGCGTCGATCACCGCGCCACCGAAGTGGGAGAAGTCGCTGATGTCACCGTAGGTGACGCTGCGGGTGGCCTCGACGAGTTCCTCCCGCAGTCCCGACTCCCACAGCGACCGCGGGAGGTAGGCCCGAGAGGCCGCCGAGCACTTCTGCCCCTGGTACTCGAACGCCCCGCGCACCAGTGCGGTCACGATCGGAGCGGGATCGGCCGACGGGTGGGCGACGAGGAAGTCCTTGCCTCCGGTTTCGCCGACGATGCGCGGGTAGGTGCGGTAGTTGTCGATGTTGTCGCCGATCGTCTTCCACAGCGTGCGGAAGGTCGCCGCCGATCCGGTGAAGTGCAAGCCCGCCAGGTCCGGATCGGTCAGGGCGACCTCGCTGACGGCCCGGCCGTCGCCGGTGACCATGTTGATCACTCCGGGCGGCAGACCCGCGGCCTCCAACAGGCGCATCGTGAAGTGCGCGGCGAACTGCTGTGACGGTGTCGGCTTCCACACCACGGTGTTGCCCATCAGGGCCGGGGCGGTGGGCAGGTTCGCCGCGATGGCGGTGAAGTTGAACGGTGTGATCGCGGTGACGAAGCCGTCCAGGGGGCGGTACTCCATGCGGTTCCACTCACCGGGCACGGAGTTCGGCTGCTCGGCGAGAATGCGCCGGGCGTAGTGCACGTTGAACCGCAGGAAGTCGATGAGCTCGCAGGCGGCTTCGATCTCGGCCTGATGGACCGACTTCGACTGGCCCAGCATGGTGGCGGCGTTGATGGTGTCGCGCCACGGCCCGGACAGCAGGTCCGCCGCTCGCAGCATGACCGCCGCGCGCTCGTCGAAGGGGGTCGCGCTCCACGCGGCCGCGGCGTCCTTGGCCGCCTGCACGGCCTCGGCGACATCGTCGCCGGTGGCGTGTGCGCAGGTGCCGAGTACGTGTGCGTGGTGGTGGGGTTGTACGACATCGAACCGCTCACCCCCGGCCATCAGCTGCTTGCCCGCGATCGTCGTGGTCAGATCGATCCGCTCGGACTTCAGTTCGGCCACTCGTCGCTGCAGCGACTCCCGTTCCGTCGATCCGGGGGCGTAGAACTTGACCGGTTCGTTCTGCGGAACGGGGACCGAAGTGATGGCATCCATGATCCTCACGCCTCCTCGTGCGAAGTCCTGTCGAGCCAGGAGAAGACCTGTTGTCGTGTGCTGTGGCGCACCGTTGACCGTCGAGCTTAGGGACTTGCTGCTCGGCATGATTTGTTCGTCCGGCTATCGTTGTCGGCCATGGATTGTTCGGTTGAACAACATGAGAGCTCGGGCGGGCATGGCGGCACGCCGACGGCCGCCGTGCCCCTGCGTCAGCTCTTCATCACCGTGGCCGAACCACTGGTCGACGTGCTCGCCGCGCCCCGCGGGTTCGACGTGGAGGTGCGCGATGTCGTCATTGTCGACCCGGAGGAGGATGCCGGCACGCGCTCCGGTGATCTCGTGCTCGTCATCGGTGCACGTGGCCGCTCCGCCGTTCGACTGGTGCGCGCGGCGGCTCGCGGGGGTGCGGCGGCGGTGGCGGTCAAGGTGGAGGGCGATCAGGACGCGCGTGCCCTGCGCGAGACCGCCATCGACGGCGGCGTCGCGCTGCTCGGAGTGCGCCCGGAAGTGCGCTGGGAGCAACTCGAGGCTTTCGCACGCTCCGCCGTCGACAACGCGCGGCTGTCCACGGAGGCGGACGTGGGAGAGGCCATGGGAGACCTGTTCTCGCTCGCCCAGACCGTGGCGGCCATGACCGGCGGCATCGTTAGTGTCGAGGACACCGCGAACCGGGTGCTGGCTTACTCGCGCTCGGACGACGAAGTCGACGAGCTGCGCAGGCTGTCGATCCTGGGACGCCGCGGCCCGGAGCCGTTCCTGGCGATGCTGCGCGAGTGGGGAATATACCGGCGCCTTCGCTCTGGCGAGGAGGTAGTGCACATCGACGAACGGCCGGACCTGGGCATCCGGCGCCGGATGGCGGTGGGCATTCACGCCGGGACACAGCCACTGGGCACGATCTGGGTCCAGGAAGGTGCCCAGCCGTTGAGCGACCGGTCCGACCGGGCGCTGCTGGGAGCAGCGCGGGTTGCGGCGCTGCAGCTCATCCGGCACCGGACGGAGACCACCGCGGCGCCGCGGTTCCGGGAGAACCTGCTGACCGGCTTGCTCGACAGCCGGATCGACGCCGACTCCGTGGCAGGCAACATCGGAGCCGATGCCCGCAAGCCCGGCGTCGTCGTCGTGCTCACGCTGCGCTCCGGCGAGCGGTCCGAGTTCACCGACCGGTCCGAGATCGAGCTCCGGCGTGCGGAGATGACCAGTCTGATCTCCGTGCACGCTGCCGCGTACCGGCGCAGCGCCCTGGTCACCATGATCGGTTCCCGCGTTTACGTGTTGTTGCCCGACCTGCCCGACCTGCCCGACCGGTCGGCGGAATCCGGCGTCGTCGGCCTGACCCGGGAGATCGTGGCGGCGGCGAAGAACCACCTGCGCGCGCGGGTCCAGGCGGGTATCGGTTCGGTGGCGTCCACACTCGCAGACGTCGCCGTGTCGCGCACCGATGCGGACCGGATCCTCGATGCGATGGCCCACGATGTCCGGGCCGAAGTCGCCACCATCGCCGATGTGCGCTCGCGGGTCCTGGTCAGTGAGGTGCTGACGCTGGTGCAGGACAACGAGCGGGTGCGTGATCCCCGCGTGGCGCTGCTGATCGAGCACGACGCCGAGCACGGTACGCAGTTCGCCCGCTCGGTGCTGGCCTACCTGGAGGCGTTCGGTGAGGTACGTGTGGCCGGTGAGGAGCTGCATGTGCATCCCAATACGCTGCGTTACCGCATCCGGCGTGCCGCCGAGCTCGGCGGTTTCGACCTCGCCGATCCCGCGGAACGTCTGAACGTCCACCTGCAGCTGTTGCTGGCCCACCGAAGCACGGGGGCGGCATTGCGATGACGTCTCCGGCGCGTGGCGGCAGGGGCGAGTCCGCCGTGCGGGGGCGGCCGGCTTGCCCGGCGCGGGGTGGGAGCGGCAGGCTCACGCGAGGCCGCCGTGCTTGCCCGAATTCTCCAGGAGCAGGTTCGCGTGGTGAGCGTGACGGCGGCGCACCACGATCGTTAGTGTTCACGTCCAGGCGAATCTCGATGCCACCGGAGGGTGAGAGATCGATGTCCAGCTATCGCACCGTCGTCGTCGGAACGGATGGTTCCTCGCCCTCGATGCGCGCGGTGGTCCGTGCCGCGGAGGTGGCACGTGACTCCTCGGCCGAACTCGTGATCGTGTGCGCCTACTATCCGAGCAGTGACCGGGAGGTGGAACGCGCTCAGGACGAGCTCGGGGACGAGGCGTTCCAGGTGGTCGGTGCGGCTCCGGCCGAGCAGACATTGCGGGAGGCCGGCGAGCATGCCCGTGCGGCGGGCGCGGACAGCATCAAGACGGTTCCGGTTCTGGGGCCGCCGATCAACTCGCTGATCGAGGCGGCGGACGAGCATGCGGCCGATCTCCTGGTCGTGGGAAGCCGCGGACTGAACACGCTCAAAGGACGCATCATCGGATCGGTCCCCTCGGAGGTCTCCCGGCGCTCGGACAGCGATGTGCTCGTCGTTCGAACCGCGCGGTAATTTCGTGTCCTCCGAAGATCCGATCGAACGGACCCTGCTCGGTGGTGAACCCCGGTACCGCAAGGCGGAGGTCGCCGAGGCGGCCGGGGTCGAGTTGGCGCGTGCCGAGCGGCTCTGGGAGGCGATGGGGTTCGCGCATGTCGCCGATGACGAGGTGGTGTTCACCGAGGCCGACGTGACGGCGCTTCGCATGCTGGTCCAGCTGGTCTCCGCCGAGATCATCACCTCCGAGGTGGAGACCGCGGTGGCGCGGTCCCTGGCCCAGACCATGTCGCGGCTGGCCGAGTGGCAGGTCGGAATCTTCAAGTCGGTGTTGGGCACGAAGTTCGCCGAGGACATCGACACGACCGCGCAGTTCGCGGAGGCGGTCCTGCCGGTGATGGACCAGCTGCAGGGATACGTGTGGCGCCGACACCTCGCGGCCATTGCCGGTCGGGAGCTCAACGAGACCGACACTCGTGTCGAGGAGCCCACGTTGGTCGTGGGATTCGCCGACCTCGTCGGCTACACCCGGCTCGTGCGGGACTTCAGCGAACTCGAGCTCGCCAGGTTGATCGACGACTTCGAGGACCTCGTCACCCGGGTGATCGCCGAAAATCACGGGCGCATCGTGAAGACCGTCGGCGACGAGGTCCTCTTCGTCACCGATACGGCCCAGAGCGCCGCCGAGATCGCGCTGTCGCTGAACGAGGGTGTCGCCGCGGAACCCAGGCTGCCCCCGCTGCGCATCGGTCTGGCTCGCGGAAGGGTACTTGCCCGGTTCGGTGACGTGTACGGATCGACGGTCAACATCGCCAGTCGCCTGACCACCCTGGCCCGGCCCGCTTCCGTCCTGATCGACCGGGAGTGCGCCGCCGTGCTGCGGGACCACCGTGATTTTTCGCTGACCTCCATCGGCCCCAACAAGGTGCAGGGCTTCCGGGGACTGCGTGCCTGGGCACTGCGCCGCGCCGGGTGATCGCCCCACTGCTCTGATCAGGTTGCTCGCCGGCCGAGGGGATGCCGACGGGGGGCGGTGGCAATATCGTCGTGCTCATGGGAGCCGATTCGGCAGCAGCCATCACTCGTGACGACCATTCCGACGAGGTCACAGCCCTGTCGGCGCAGTACGGGCGGATCCCGAAGTCGGTTCCGGTCCGGTTGGCCAAGCGCACCTCGAACCTGTTCCGTTTCCGTTCCCCATCCCGGGCACCCGGCCTCGATGTCAGCGGCCTGGACCGGGTGATCTCGGTGGACCCCGACAGCCGAACGGCCGATGTACAGGGGATGGTCACGTACGAGAACCTGGTCGACGCGACCCTGCCGTACGGATTGATGCCGCTGGTCGTCCCCCAGCTCAAAACGATCACGCTCGGTGGCGCGGTGGCCGGGCTGGGAATCGAATCCTCCTCGTTTCGCAACGGCCTGCCCCACGAATCCGTGCGCGAGATGGAAATCCTGACCGGTGACGGGCGGGTCGTGCTCGCGCGCCCGGACAACGAACACGCGGAACTGTTCCGGGGGTTTCCCAACTCCTACGGTTCGCTCGGATACGCGCTGCGCCTGGTGATCGAGCTCGAACCGGTCACACCGTATGTCCGGCTCCGCCACGTGCGCTTCGACGGCGTGGCCGACTGCGTGGCCACGCTGGAGCGGATCTGGCGCACCGGGACTTTCGAGGGCAGCCGGATCGACTTCGTCGACGGCACCGTCTTCGATGCCACGTCGGTGTACCTGACCCTGGCGACGCTCGTGACCGAAGCGCCCGAGCCGAGCGACTACACCGGCAGACATATCTACTATCGCTCGATCCGGCAGCGTGCGATCGACCACCTGCACATCCGGGACTACCTCTGGCGCTGGGACACCGACTGGTTCTGGTGTTCTCGCGCCCTGGGAGCCCAGCACCCGCTCGTGCGCCCGTTCTGGCCCCGGCGGTACCTGCGCTCGGACGTGTATCGCAGGCTGGTCGCCCTCGACCGTCGCTTCGGCTTGTCCGAGCGAATCGCTCGCCGGCTCGGACGACCCCCGCACGAGCCGGTGATCCAGGATGTCGAGATCCCGCTCGACGGACTCGAGGAGTTCCTGGAGTTCTTCCACCGCGACATCGGGATCAGCCCCGTCTGGCTGTGTCCGGTCCGGTTGCGTGATCCCGAGGGGTGGCCGCTGTACCCGATGGATCCCCGAACCCACTACGTCAACGTGGGGTTCTGGTCGTCCGTGCCGCTGGCACCGGGGCAGCACAGCTCGAGCCACAACCGGGCCATCGAGAGCAAAGTGACCGAATTGGATGGTCACAAATCCCTGTACTCGACGTCCTTCTACGACGAGGACGAGTTCTGGCGACTGTACAACCGGCCCGCCTACCGGCGACTCAAGGAGCGCTACGACGCGCATTCCCGGCTTCCCGGGCTCTACGACAAGTGCGTGCGCGGGACGTGACCTCGGCGAAGGGAGAATCGGTGATGGACGTGGCGGAGATATTGCCTCGTGTGCTCGGCCGGGACCTGCCGGTCGAGTTTCGTGCCTACGACGGTAGCCGCGCAGGGCGTGTCGGCGCCGACATCCGGATGGAGATCCGCTCCCCACTGGCGCTGTCACATCTGGCGGCCTCGCCCGATGAGCTCGGGTTGGCACGTGCCTACGTCACCGGGCATCTGGAGGTGCACGGGGACATGTACACCGCGCTGACCCGTTTTCCGGCCATCAGCCTGGAGGAGGTGCCCGCTCGTGTCCGGCTGGAGCTGATGCTCAAGCTCGCCGCGCACCGGCTGTGGTGGCCCGTGCGCCCGCCCGCACACGAGGCGCGCCCACGTGGCCTGCGGCACTCCAAGAAGCGGGACAGCAAGGTCGTCTCGCACCACTACGATGTGTCGAACCGTTTTTACGAGTGGGTCCTGGGCCCGTCGATGACCTACACCTGCGCGGTGTTCCCCGAAGCGGCGTCGAGCCTGGAGCAGGCACAGTTCGCCAAGCACGAGCTGGTCGCCCGCAAACTCGGCTTGTCCGAGGGCATGCGTCTGCTCGATGTCGGCGCCGGGTGGGGCGGCATGGTGTTGCACGCCGCCGAGCACTACGGGGTCCGTGCCCTCGGCGTCACCCTGTCCCGTGCGCAGGCGCAGTGGGCACAGAAGACCATCGCCGAGCGGGGACTCGCCGATCTGGCCGAGGTGCGCCACCTCGACTACCGCGATGTGGCCGAGTCCGGTTTCGACGCGGTGAGCTCCATCGGACTCACCGAGCACATCGGACAGGCACAGGTGCCCGATTATTTCGCCTTTCTCCGGGAGAAACTCCGTCCGGGCGGGCGGCTGCTCAACCACTGCATCACCCGCCCGGACGGCTTGCGCTCCGCACGAGCAGGCAAGTTCATCAGCCGGTACGTGTTTCCCGACGGAGAACTGGAGTCTCCTGCCGCGGTGATGGCGGCCATGCACGACAACGGCTTCGAGGTCCGGCACGAGGAGAACCTGCGCGAGCACTACGCGAGAACTCTCGCCGCATGGTCGGCCAATCTCGACGAGCGCTGGAACGACGCGGTCCGCGAGGTGGGAATCGAGCGGGCTCGGACCTGGCGGTTGTACATGGCGGCGTCGCGGTTCGGTTTCGAGCAGAACAACATCCAGCTGCACCAGACGCTGGGGGTGCGTCTCGACGGTGCCGACGCACACATGCCGCTGCGCCCGGACTGGTGAGAAGCCGCCTTGCAACGCGATTGGGTGGTCGGTGCCCCGCCGTTCCATGCGGCGTCCGCGCGTGCGCACACCTGCTGCCGGAAAGTCGCTCACGCCGTGTCGGTGAGTGAGACCGGTGGCACGTAGTCGTCGACGTGTTCGCGGACCCACCAGTCTCCGGTGGCGCGGTGTTCGGCCCGTGTGCTGAAGCGGTAGTGAAACATCCGGGCACGGACGAACACCGGCGGCCGATCCGGGAAGGGGTTGTGCCGCAGCAGGTTCAGGATCCGGCGGTCGTTGTGCAGCAGAGCTTTCAGCAGCCGGGTCATCCAGGAGCGCCCGTAACTCGGCGAGAGGGCGCAGAACCACATGAGCCAGTCCAGCCGCAGGTGGTAGGGGGCGATCTGCGGGGGACGCCGCGAGGGATCGCCGGGTTTGCCGCGGAACTCGTATTCGCGCCAGTCCGCCGTGTCACCGGGGTCGGGATCCACCGTGCCCTCGATGATCACTTCGTAGCGGGTGCGGGTGACACTGCCGAAAGCACCGTAGGTGTTGGCCAGGTGCAGCTTGTTGAAGCTGCGGTTCATCACCTGTCGCCGCCCGAGCATGTTGCGCACCGGCCAGTAGCTGAGCACGATCATTCCGAGCGTGACCGCGAGCACGGTGGCCCGGTGCCAGAGTGGCGTGGGAGCCGTGTCCGGCGGGCCGACGGGCAGCACCCATCCCAGCATCCGGTTGTCCATCGCGGCGAAGGCCAACACGATGGTGATCGCGTTGAGCCACGCGAAGTTGCCGCTGAGCAACAGCCACGCCTGCGTGACGATGACGATCACCGCGGCCACGTTGGCGGCCGGCTGCGGGGCGAACAGGACGAACGGCACGATCAGCTGGGTGCCGTGGTTGGCGAGTACCTCGACCCGGTGCAGCCGGCGCGGGAGGTGGTGGAAGGCGCGGCTGAGCGGTCCGGGCATCGGCTGCGTCTCGTGGTGGTAGTACAGCGCCGTGAGGTTGCGCCAGCTGGGGTCGCCCCGGAGCTTGATGAGCCCGGCCCCGAACTCGACGCGGAACAACAGCCAGAGCAGCAACCACAGCACCGGCGCGGGCGGAGTGGTATCGGCCGGGCCCAGGAAGATCGCGAGAAATCCCGCCTCCAGCAGCAGCGACTCCCAGCCGAACGCGTACCAGATCTGGCCGATGTTGACGATGGACAGGTAGAGGATCCACAGCGTGCTCCAGACCGCCATCGACGCCCAGAGCGGCAGCGCGTTCACCAGCCCGAGAGTCGCTGCCGCGCCGGCGAGGACGCCGTACCAGGCCAGCACCGCGAAGAACCGATCGGAGTAGTACAGGTGGAACACACTCGGGGCGCGGCGGAACCCGGCCGAGGCGAGAAACCGCGGTGCCGGAGTGAGCCCGTGCTCGCCGAGCAGGGGGCGGAACTGGTTCACGGCGTTGAGGAAGGCGAGCAGGTAGAGGGCCCCCAGCAGGTGCTGAACGACCGCCCTCGCCATCCAGTAATCGGGAGCCCAGAACCACTGCCAGGGCATCACCGTGCCTCCGTTCTGCGGGTCTCGGTCCCGGACGTTGCGTCGCCGGGCAGGAGTTCGACACGTGTCGGGTGGTGAGCAGTGCCCGTGGGCCGCTTCGGCCGACTCTAGTCCGCCGAGCCGGAGACATCAGCGTGGATTTCGGCCGTTGTGGTGCGGTGGTCCCGCCTGCGGAACCGGAACCCGAGAAGAAACTCGGAGTGATCACTAAACACCTGCAGTGATCACGAAAAACCGACGAGTCGTGAGTGACCGAACGCGGTGCGTCACAGTAGGATCGGAGTTGATCTCTCGGCGGTGGTTTCCGAAAAGCTCCGTGCAGCGGCGACTCCGCCGTGGGCGAAGCACCGCAGACGGGTCGGTGCCCGCTTGTCCGCGCGGGTCACCCGACCGAGAGAGAAGGAGTACACCGTGGAAGACCGACCGAACTGGTTGCCCAAGGACGTGGACCTGGAAAAGCCCAGCGCGGCCCGCTGTTACGACTACTACCTCGGCGGCGCGCACAACTTCGCCGTGGACCGCGAGCTCGCCCGGCAGGTCGTGGCGATGGTGCCGCAGACCAAGGCGCTGGCCCAGGACAACCGTGCGTTCCTGCGCCGGGCGGTGCGCTACTGCGTCGACCGGGGGATCCGCCAGTTCCTCGACATCGGCTCCGGGATCCCGACGGCGGGCAACGTGCACGAGGTCGCCCAGGAGATCGCTCCCGAGGCCCGGGTCGTCTACGTGGACAACGAACCGGTGGCTGTCGCCCACAGCCGGTCGATTCTGGACGGCAACGAGTACGCGGACGTCGTGCAGGCCGACCTGGTCGATGCGGCGGAGATCCTGGACTCCCCGCAGGCCAAGCAGTTGCTGAACTTCGACGAACCCATCGCGGTGCTGATGGTGGCGCTGTTCCACTTCGTGCCGGACTCGGCCCAGCCGAAGCGGATCATCGGTCAGTACAGCGAACGCATGGCCCCCGGAAGCTACCTCGGCCTCTCGCACCTGACGCAGGACGACTTCCCCGAGGACGCGCAGGGCGCGATCGATCTGTACGCCAACAGCAGCAACCCGATGACCATGCGTTCGCGTGCCGAGGTCACCGATTTGCTGTCCGATTTCGAGCTCGTCGACCCCGGCGTGGTGTATCTGCCGGAATGGCGGCCGGACAGCCCCGAGGACGTCTGGGAGCAGCCCGAGCTCTCGATGGGGTACGCGGCACTCGGACACAAGGTGTGAAGCGTGCACGACGGATCCGGTGGAGGGAGGACGCAGGGAGCTGCCATGGCCGAACAGCGGGATCGGCACGAGTTCGTCCGGCAGTGGGCGCACGCGGTTCTCGGCCACACCTACGTACCGAGAGCTCGCCCGGAGCTCCAGGAATTCCTGGACGAGTGCACCGGGCAGCTTCTCGCCTCGTTGCGGAGTGAACCGTTCTCCACCGGACCGGCCACCGAGGTTGGTGCCCGCCTCGTCGAGGCGCATCTCGTCGACGGTCGGGCGCTGGAGGGCACGCTCGATCTCGTCGCCACGGGCCTGCCGGAGCTGGCCGAGCACGCAGGCGACGAGGTCTCGTGGTCACGGATGATCGCACTGGTCGGTGCGATCGCCCGTGGCTTCACCGCGGGCCTGCGGGAACGCACCTTGTCCGAACAGGAGGTCATCAAGCAGGCCGTCCTGCAGGCCAGGGACACCGCCGAAGAGGCGCTGCGTGCCAGCGAGGCCCGCTTCCGCGCGGTGTTCACCTCCTCGGCTCTGGGGATCGCCATCGTCGCCCTGGACGGCACCATCGAGGACGCGAACCAGGCCATGGCGAGGATTTTTCACGCCTCGCGGGAGGAACTCGTCGGCAGCACCGTGTTCGACCTCGCCGACGAGGCCTGGCTGCAGGACCTCCGGGAGGCCGAGGGGATGCTGGTTGCCGAGGTCGAGGAGCACTTCCGGCTCGACACCCGCTTCAGCGCCCGGGACGAGAGCGTGGTGTGGACGGAGGTCTCGGGGTCTCTGGTGCGGGACGCGCACGGCCGCCCGGAGTACCAGGTGCTGCTCTACGCCGATATCACCGACCGGCGCATGCTGCAGGAGCAGTTGCACCGCCAGGCCGTGCACGACCCGCTGACCGGGCTGGCCAACCGGACACTGCTCACCTCCCGGATGGATGCGGCGCTGGTGCCGACGGAGCCCGGGCGGCGCATCGCCCTGTGCTACCTCGACCTGGACGGTTTCAAGACCATCAACGACAGCCTGGGGCACCCCGTCGGCGACGAGCTGCTGCGTGCCGTCGCGCACCGCCTGCAGCGAATCACCGCGGAGGAGGGAGCGCTTGCCGCCCGGATGGGTGGTGACGAGTTCGTCGTCCTCGTGCCGGACTCCCCGGGAGTGAGGTCCGTGCTGGACCTGGTCGAACGTCTCCTGCACGAGATCACCCGTCCCGTGCGGCTCTCCGCGCACGAGCTCAACGCCTCGGCCAGCGCCGGTATCGTGGAGCGGGCGGTCACCGACACCGATTCGGAGGAACTGCTCAGCGACGCCGACCTCACTCTGTACCGGGCCAAGACCGAGGGCAAGGCGCAGTGGGTCCTGTTCGATCCGGAGCGCAGCGCCGCTGCGAAGCGGCGCTTCAAGCTCTCGGCCACCTTGCCCGCGGCACTGGACAACGACGAGTTCTTCGTGGAATACCGCCCGATCGCGCGGCTGGACGACAGCGGTCTCGTCGCGGTGCAGTCCCGGGTGCGCTGGGACCATCCCGAGTTCGGTGAGCTCGGTGCGGCGAGCTTCCTCGAACTGGCCGAGGAGACCGGCGCGATCACGCGCCTCGGTAACTGGGTGCTGCGGCAGGCGTGTGCGCATGCCGCGCACTGGGTACGGACTCTCGGTGCGGCTGCCCCGGCGGTCGGTGTGAACCTGTCGCCGCGGCATTTCCTCGATCCCGAATTGGTCGCCGAGGTCCAGCGGACCCTGGCCGAGACCGGTTTACCCGCCGACCGGCTTCGCTTGGGCGTGCCCGAGTCCGCGCTGTTCGACGAGCAGGGCGACCCCGTGGATACGCTGGACATCCTCGCCGAGTCGGGTATCGGTCTGGTGGTGCGGGATTTCGGCAGCGACTACACGCGGCTCGCCCGGTTGCGGGGGCTTCCGGTGCAGGGCGTCGAGATCGCCGGGAAATACCTGGACAGCCTGGCAGCATCCACAGAACCGGACCCGCTGGATGAGCATCTGGTGCACAGTCTGGTCTCCTCGGCACGGCTGCTGGACCTGACCGTCGTCGCCGCGGGAGTGCGCACGGAGGAACAGGCGGGGCGGCTGTGCAAGATGGGGGCGCACGCGGTCCGGGGAGACCATGCCGGTCCTGCGGTCTCGGCGATGGAAATCGGGATGATGGTCTCGGACGGGAGCTGTCCCGCGCCGTAGGCGCTGCTCGCGCACCTTCTTCATCCGGGATGCGTGTCACCAGCGGGAGCAGTCCCGATAACATCGGGGACGAGAGCATGTCCACGCAGGCATCAGTGCAGGCATCAAGCCCAGATCAGTTTCGTCGAGGAGTGACCGTGTCCGTATCGCCGCCCGAAGCCCAGCAAGCCTTCCGGGTGAAGGTCCCGGCAGGCACTACGGCCGGCGACGCCGTCCGCGAGGCCGGGTTGCCGTCCCAGGGCGAGGGGGCCGTCGTCGTGGTTCGCGACGCCGATGGTGCGTTGCGTGACCTTTCCTGGGCACCGGATTCCGAGGTCGAGGTGAAGGCCGTTCCCGCCCACTCCGAGGAAGGTCGCAGTGTGATTCGGCACTCGGCCGCGCACGTGCTCGCACAGGCGGTGCAGGACCTGTTCACCGACGCCAAGCTGGGTATCGGCCCGCCCGTCACCGATGGCTTCTACTACGACTTCGACGTGGCACGGCCGTTCACACCCGAGGACCTGCAGGCGCTCGAGAAGCGCATGAAGCAGATTCTCAAATCCGGCCAGAAGTTCTCCCGCCGCAGGCTCGGCTCCGTCGAGGAGGCCCGGGCCGAGCTGGCCGACGAGCCGTACAAGCTGGAGCTGGTCAGCCTCAAGTCCGGTTCCGAGGAGGTCGACACCAGCGAGGTCATGGAGGTCGGCGAGGGCGAGCTGACCGTCTACGACAACATCGACCGCCACGGCGAGACCGTCTGGGGCGACCTGTGCCGCGGCCCGCACGTGCCGCACACCCGCTTCATCCCCGCGTTCAAGCTGATGCGCACCGCCGCCGCCTACTGGCGCGGTGACCAGAACAACCGGCAGCTGCAGCGCATCTACGGCACGGCATGGGAGTCGAAGGAGCAGCTCGACGCACACCTGGAGTGGCTGGCCGAGGCCGAGCGCCGCGACCACCGCCGCATCGGGGCCGAGCTGGACCTGTTCTCCTTCCCCGAGGAGATCGGCTCCGGACTGCCGGTGTTCCACCCCAAGGGCGGTGTCATCCGTCGTGAGCTGGAGGATTACTCGCGGCGCAGGCACGCGGAAGCCGGCTACGAGTTCGTCAACTCGCCGCACATCACCAAGGGCGGGCTGTTCGAGACCTCCGGTCACCTGCCTTACTACGCGGACACGATGTTCCCGCCGTTGGCCTTCGAGGGTGAGGACTACTACCTCAAGGCCATGAACTGCCCGATGCACAACCTGATCTTCCGGTCGCGCGGCAGGTCCTATCGTGAGCTGCCGTTGCGGTTGTTCGAGTTCGGCACCGTGTACCGGTACGAGAAGTCCGGTGTGGTGCACGGGCTCACCAGGGTCCGCGGGTTGTCCATGGACGACTCGCACATCTACTGCACCAAGGAGCAGATGCCGGGCGAGCTGCGGTCGCTGCTGTGGTTCGTGCTCGACCTGCTGGCCGACTACGGACTGAGCGACTTCTACCTCGAGCTGTCCACGCGGGACGACTCGCCGAAGTTCATCGGCGAGGAGCAGGAGTGGGAGGACGCGACCGAGACGCTGCGCCGGGCTGCGGAGGACTCCGGGCTCGAGCTGGTGCCCGACCCCGGCGGCGCGGCGTACTACGGGCCGAAGATCTCCGTGCAGGCCAAGGACGCGCTCGGGCGGTCGTGGCAGATGTCCACCATCCAGCTCGACTTCAACCAGCCGAAGCGGTTCGGGCTGGAGTACACCGCCTCCGACGGGTCCAAGCAGCAGCCGGTGATGATCCACCGCGCGCTGTTCGGCTCCATCGAGCGGTTCTTCGGCGTGCTCACCGAGCACTACGCAGGTGCCTTCCCGGCCTGGCTGGCGCCGGTGCAGGCCGTGGGGATCCCGATCGCCGACGAGCACGACGAGCACCTGCAGCAGGTGGCCCGGGCGTTGCGGGCGAAAGGCGTGCGCGTCGAGGTCGACAGCAGCGACGACCGGATGCAGAAGAAGATCCGCAACCACACCACGCAGAAGGTGCCGTTCCTGTTGCTGGCCGGCGGTAAGGACGTCGAGGCCGGTGCGGTGTCGTTCCGGTTCCGGGACGGCACGCAGATCAACGGCGTGGCGACCGACCGCGCGGTGGAGGCGCTGACCCGATGGGTCGGCCGCCGGGAAAACGCCTCGCCGACGGCGGAGACCTTCGAGGCGGAGCTGGCGTGACGGATCGGTACGACTCGGGACCCGATTCGGGAGAGACGCTTTCGGACAGTGCGCAGCAAGCGGCCCCCGGGGCGGACATTCCGGCCGCGGGTGGTGGCGAGCTCTCCGAGCAGCAGGGCATCGGCGTTCCCGATGCGTTGCAGCGCCTGTGGACACCGCACCGCATGTCCTACATCCAGGGTGAGAACAAGCCGGAAGGGGAAAACAGCGACGGCTGCCCCTTCTGCCGCCTGCTCGAAGGGCAGCAGTCCGACGACGAGACGCTCATCGTGGCCCGCGACGAGCAGGTTTTCGCGGTGCTCAACCTGTACCCGTACAACCCCGGCCATCTCATGGTGCTGCCGTATCGCCACGTGGCCGACTACACCGATCTGACGGCACCGGAAACCGTTGCGGTGGCCGAGTTCACGCAGCGGGCCATGCGCGTGATCCGGAGCGTCTCGGCGCCGCACGGATTCAACATCGGCCTCAACCAGGGGCCGGTCGCCGGTGCCGGCATCGCCGCACACCTGCACCAGCATGTGGTTCCGCGCTGGGGCGGCGACTCGAACTTCATGCCGGTGATCGGCCACACCCGGGTGCTGCCGCAGTTGCTGGGTGACACTCGCCGGCTGCTCGCCGACGCGTGGCAACGACTGGAATAGCCTCGGAAACAGCAAACGCCCCGGCTGCTTTCGGTGGAGTTCCGCAAAGCAGCCGGGGCGCTCGCTCGTCCGGCGCGGTCAGCCGCGCAGCGTGGCCTCGATGTCGAGTGTGATCGTGACCTTCTCGCCGAGCATGGCACCGCCCTCGGGGCCGACGCCGAAGTCGGTGCGCTTGATGGTCGTGCTTGCCGAGAGGCCGAGCAGCTTGCCGCCCTGGCCGTCGTCGGTGAAGCCACCGAGTTCGGTGGCCAGGGAGACCGGCTTGGTCACTCCGTGCAGAGTCAACTCACCGTCGATGATCCAGTCGTCGCCGTCGGGGCGGATGGCGGTGGAGCGGAACGTCAGCGTCGGGTGGTTGTCGACGTCGAGGAAGTCGGCGTTGCGCACGTGGGCATCACGGTCGCTCTGGCCGGTGTTGATCGAGGCGGCGTCGATGGTCGCGGTCACCGAGGACTCCAGCGGGTTCTCGGCGGTGACGATCTGACCCTCGAACTTGTCGAAGCGGCCCCGCGACTTGCCGACCCCCATGTGGCGCAGTGTGAACGCGAGCTCGGAGTGTACTGCGTCGATGTCCCACGTTCCGGTGACGTAATCGGGAATCTGGGTGGTAGCGGTCATCAGGGACCTCCTTGCGGATCGATGTCTTTCCGGCGGGGAGAACCACGTTGAAATTTCAACCATTCCCGCTGTTGCTCCCGCTGTGCCGAAGGCCACTGCAGGAGGTGTGCGCGCGAGCACGTGAACATGGTTCGCAGGACCGCATCCGGGGCTGTGATCTCCGGCGGCTAGGCTGCTGCCACGGGTACGGACGGTGTTACAGCACAGACGGTGTACGGGTGACGGGCGCTTCGCACGATGCTCAACGTTTTCGCACGAACTGCTTTTTCGCGGGTCAGCGATCCGATCGGTGCGTGGTTGGTACGGCGTGGGCTGTCCCCGAACGCCGTGACGGTGGTCGGAACGGTGGCCAGTGTCGCCACGGCGCTGTGGTTCTTTCCCCGAGGGTGTCTGTTCGTCGGCACCGTGGTGGTCACGTTCTTTCTGCTGTTCGACCTGCTCGACGGGGCCATGGCTCGGGCGGGCGGAAAGGCCAGCGAGTTCGGCGCGGTCCTCGACGCCAGTTGTGACCGTATCGCCGACGGTGTCCTGTTCGGTTCGTTGATGTGGTGGGCCCTGGTGGTTGCCGACCACCCCGTGCGGGGGCTGGGCCTGCTGATCTGCCTGGTGAGCGCCCAGGTGATCTCCTATGTGAAGGCTCGGGCCGAGGCGCACGGTCTCCGCGCCGACGGGGGGATGGCCGAGCGTGCGCAACGGTTCGTCCTCGTGCTCACGGGGGTGGGCCTGCACGGCCTGGGCGTGCCTTACGTGCTCGATATCGCCGTGTGGGCGTTGGTGGTGCTCTCGATCCTCACCATCGGCCAGCGCCTGCGTGCCGTCCAGCTCGCGAGCCGCACACCGGGGTGAGCCGGAGAGACGACACTCTCGGGGCCTCTCCACATCCACAAGCTGTGACTGTGGCCTGCCGGTCCAGGGATGCGTCGGCGGACAGGAACACCTGATCGTGTCATGGCGAACTGGTGTTCGAGTGTCGAGAATGAAAGACATGAAACCAGAGTTGGCTCTTCTCCGGACGGATCCCTGCGAGTCGGACCCCGCCGAAATGTCGAGTGTGCGGACACCGGCAGCCTGCTCGGACGACGAGCTTCTCGCGGAAGTCCGCGAGTGCGAGGCGGTGGTGCGCCGGGCTTTGGCGGAGCAGTATGCCCTGATGGCCGAAGTCGAGCGTCGTGGCCTGTACGGCTAGGCAAGCCACACTGTCGGTCGGGAGCGACTGGGCTTTCGACGGGTCACCTCGTCGACTTCCCGGATCGGGCAGCTTTCGCGAGTCCGCTCAGCCGGGCATCGGGTCGTAGTGGTTGAAGGCGCGGGTGAAGCTGGCGCTGCCCGAGCTGAGCGAGCGCACATTGACCGCGTAGCGGGCGAGTTCGCCGGCGGGCACGTGCGCGCGCACAACGGTCCAGCCGACATCCTCCGGCTCGGTGCCGACGACTTTGCCGCGGCGGCTGGACAGATCGCCCAGCACCGCCCCGAGATGTTCGTCCGGGATGTGTACGGCCACCTCGTCCACCGGCTCCAAAGTGACCAGGCCCGCCTGCTCGGCGGCTGCTTTCAGAGCCAGCGCCCCGGCCGTCTGGAAGGCCGCGTCGGAGGAGTCGACGCTGTGCGTCTTGCCGTCCACCAGCGTCACCCGCACGTCCGCGATGGGGCATCCGGCGTCCAGGCCCTTGTCGAGTTGCTGCCGCACACCCTTTTCCACGCTGGAGACGAACGGGCGAGGAATCGCCCCGCCGACGATCCGGTCGGCGAATTCCACCCCCGAACCCCGGGGCAACGGCTCCACCTCGATATCGCATACGGCGTACTGACCGTGCCCACCGGACTGCTTGACGTGGCGGCCGTGACCCCGGGCCGGGCCGGCAAAGGTCTGACGCAGCGGTACCCGCACCGGTTCGGTACCGACCTCGGCACCTCCCTCGCGCAGGCGCTGCAGGACCACATCGGCGTGTGCCTCGCCCATGCACCACAGCACCGTCTGATGTGTCTCGGTGGCCCGGTCCAGCCGCAGCGCGGGATCGGTGGCGATGAGCCGGTTCAGGTTGCGGGCCAGCGCGTCGTCATCGCTGCGGGTGCGGGCGACGACCGCGATCGGCAGCAGTGGCTCCGGCATCGGCCACGGCGCCAGCAGCAGCGGGTCGGCCGGATCGGAGACGGTGTCGCCGGTCTCGGCCGAGGCGAGCTTGGTCACCGCGCACACGTCGCCCGCGACACAGCGCGGTACGTCACGCAGGTTCGCCCCCAGCGGGGAGTAGAGGTGGGCGACGCGCTCGTTCTCGTCGTGATCGGGGTGGCCCCGCTCGGCCATGCCGTGCCCGGACACGTGCACCGGCCGTTCCGGCAGCATCGTGCCGGAGAAGACCCGCAGCAGCGAGACACGCCCGACATAGGAATCGACCGAGGTGTGCACCACCTCGGCGGCGAGCGTACCTGTGGGATCGGGCGGCAGGATTCGCGGATTCCGGCCCTGCGGGTCGGTGAACTCCACCGGTGCGTGCTCCAGCGGCGAGGGAAATCCGCGGACGATCCCGTCCAGGAGGGCACTCAGGCCGAGCCCCGTCTCGGAACACACCGACAGGACCGGATGCAGACCACCGCGGGCCACGGCCGACTCCAGGTCCCGGATGAGCGTGTCCTCCTCGATCACCTCGCCCGCGAGGTAGCTGTCCATCAGGGTCTCGTCCTCGCTCTCGGCGATGATGCCCTCGATGAGTTCGTCGCGGGCCGTGTCGAGCCGCTCCCGCATGCGTTCCCCGTCCGCGGCGGCACTCGTGTCCGCGGGAGCGTCCTCGGCGCTGCCGGTCAGCACTCCGAGCAGGCCCTGCGCCCCACCGTCCGCACGGGAAGTGCCGCCCTCGTGTGGCAGATACAGCGGCAGGACGCCCGCTCCGAAGGCCTCCTGGCACGCCGCGATCGCGGCATCGACATCCGCACGGGGTTGATCGAGACGGGAGAGCACCACGGCCCGGGGCATGGCCACGCGTGCGCACTCGTGCCAGAGGGTTCGCGTGGCGGCATCGATGCCCTCGGCGGCGGCGATGACGAACAGGGCCGCATCCGCCGCGCGCAGCCCGGCCCGGACCTCACCGATGAAGTCGGCATATCCGGGGGTGTCGATCAGGTTGATCTTGGTGGTGTCGTGCTGCAGCGGCGCCACCCCGATGCAGACCGACCGCTGTTGCTCGATCGCCGCGGGCTCGTGGTCGCAGACCGTGGTGCCCTCGGTGACCGAGCCACGCCTGCCGGTTGTCGCCGTGGCCGCAAGCAGTGCTTCGACCAGGGTGGTCTTGCCCGAAGCGGAAGGGCCGACGAGTGCGACATTGCGAATGGCGGTCGGGTCCGCGGGAGCCGGTGCCGCGTGGTTTCCGCCGCCGTTGCTGCTGTGCTTGCTGCCCATGAGTGCCCCCGACCCGGTCCCGCTGTCCACCAGGATTGTGCCACCGATCACACACCGCTCGGGCGAGTCGTGCAAGAGCGTTCCTCGCCGGAAGTGGGCAAGTGTTCCCGGTGAGGCCGGTGCGGACCGTGCTCGATGCCCAAGTGGCCTACTCGAAAACCCCCGCAGTGGACCGTGGGAAAGGGCCACTTCGCTCGTAAGCTGGTCATGCGGCAGAGATGCGCTGCTCTGCTCGGCAGCGCCGATGCCCGCGATCTCGATGACTGCGCCACCAGTGCGCTACCGGTGACTGCGTCGCCAGTGACCGGCTACCGATGACGGAGAGGAAAGGTCGAACGTGACTACCGGCCCCACCCCAGCCAACAACACCGCCCGCGGCGCTGTGACCGGCACCGATGGGGTGAAACGCGGCATGGCCGAGATGCTCAAGGGCGGAGTGATCATGGATGTGGTGACTCCGCAGCAGGCCGCGATCGCCGAAGAAGCCGGCGCTGTGGCCGTGATGGCTCTGGAGCGGGTGCCCGCCGACATCCGGTCACAGGGTGGTGTGGCGCGCATGTCGGATCCGGACATGATCGAGCGCATCGTGGAGTCCGTGTCGATCCCGGTGATGGCCAAGGCCCGCATCGGGCATTTCGTCGAGGCCCAGGTGCTGCAGTCGGTCGGTGTCGACTACATCGACGAGTCCGAGGTGCTCACGCCCGCCGACGAGGCCAACCACATCGACAAGTGGCCGTTCACCGTGCCGTTCGTGTGCGGCGCCACCAATCTCGGTGAGGCGCTGCGGCGCATCTCCGAAGGTGCGGCCATGATCCGCTCCAAGGGTGAGGCGGGCACCGGTAACGTCGTCGAGGCCACCCGGCACATGCGCCGGATCCGCGCGGAGATGCGGCAGTTGTCGGTGCTGGAAAGCGACGAGTTGTATGCGGCGGCCAAGGAGCACCGGGTGCCGGTGGAGCTCGTGCGGGAGGTTGCCGAAACGGGCAAGCTGCCGGTCGTGCTGTTCACCGCCGGCGGTATCGCCACCCCGGCCGATGCGGCGATGATGCGCAGGCTCGGAGCCGAGGGCGTGTTCGTGGGGTCCGGGATCTTCAAGTCCGGCGACCCGGCGCGCCGTGCCGAGGCCATCGTCAAGGCCACCACCTTCTACGACGACCCGGACGTGGTCGCCAAGGTCTCGCGCGGACTCGGTGAGGCCATGGTCGGGATCAACGTCGAGGATCTGCCGGAGGGGCAGCACTACGCCCAACGCGGATGGTGATTCAGCGCGGCCGGTGATGCGAGCGGGCGTTCGCGGGCGACATGTTCGTCCGGGCGCCCGCTGCTCGGCTCGGGAATCGCGCGGTCGGGTCGTCGGTCAGTTCGCCGAGCGGAGTTCGCCCTTCGCCTGGTGGCCGTTCGATCCGGCAGGAATGAAGTCCGAGCGGGCTCAGGCGTGCTCCATGACCAGGACGGCCGTGGTGCCGGGCTCCAGCGCCTCGTACAGGTGCGGCACGTTGCCGGAGAAGGAGACGTAGTCGCCCGGGCCGAGTTCGACGGGGTTCTCCTCCGGACCGGTGCGCATCCTTCCCGCGGTGACGATCGTGTGCTCGACGGTCCCGGGAAGGTGTGCCGTGGCATGCCGGACGCCTCCGGGTTCCAGCGTCAGCAGGTGCAGATCCCGCCGCGCGCCCGAGGGGCATGCCGAAAGCAACGCTGCGGCGAACGGGGACTGCTCCGACCGGACCAGAGACGCCTGACCGGAGCGGATGACCCGCACCTGGGGCGTGGGTGGATCGACGAGCCTGCTGAAGGGAACGCCGAGTGCCACTCCCAGCGCCCACAGGGTCTCGATACTGGGGTTGCCGCTGCCGGCCTCGAGCTGGGACAGGGTCGACTTGGCCACCCCGGCTCGTTTGGCCAGTTCGGACAGGGACACCCCGGCGCGGTCGCGCTCCCGGCGTAGCGACTCGGCGATGATGTCCAGCGGGGCGGATCTGCCGGGATCCGCGTCGGCTTCGCTCATCACTGCTCGACCATCGTTCGGTTTAGCGATCAATTCGTTCGACTTGACGAACGATCCTGTGCTGTTCAGAATAGTGAACCATGGGTTCGTCAAACCGAACACATGGGGGCTTGGACGGTGCTTTCCTGGGGAAAGTGCTGTCGATGGGAACGGCGCTGGCCGTCGTCGGCTGTTCGCTCGGCGCCATCGCGGTGGGCAAGGGAGTTCCGCTGTGGCTGGTGACTCTCATGGGGCTGCTGGTGTTCGCGGGCGGTTCCGAATTCATGGCGGTCGGCCTGATCTCCGCGGGTGCGGCACCGGTCACTGCGGTCGTGGGTGGCCTGATGCTCAACGCCCGACACTTCCCGTTCGGTCTGGCGGTCGGCGACGTGCTGGGGCGCAGCCGGCTCGCCCGGCTGTTCGGCAGCCACATCATGGTCGACGAGGCGGTCGCGTTCGCGCTGGCCGAGCAGGAGCCGCAGCGCAGGAGACGTGCCTACTGGATCGCCGGGCTCACCGTGTACGGCGTCTGGGCTCCCTCGATTCTTCTCGGCGGGTTGCTCGGCGGGCAGATCGGCGATCCGGCCACTTTCGGGCTCGACGCGGCCCTGCCCGCCGCGCTGCTGGCACTGGTGATGCCCTCGCTGCGGGACCGTCCGACCCTGCGCGCCGTCGTGATCGGCGCGGTCATCGCGGTGGTGGCCACGCCGGTACTGCCGGAAGGGCTGCCCGTGATGGCCGCTCTGCTCGGCGTGGCCGCCGCCCTGCCGACACCGAAACGGACATCGAAAGCCGGGACATCGAAGACCGGGGAGCCGACGACCGTGCAGCCGGCGGAGACCTCGGGGAGGGGGAATTCGTGACCCTCGGTGTGGTGTTGATGCTGGCGGCCGGCACCTACGCACTACGAGCGGCCGGGCCGCTGTTGCGGGGTCGGGTGCGGTTGTCCGAGCGGTGGGAGCGACTGCTGTCGATCGCCGCGATCACCTTGCTCGGTGCTTTCGTGGTGACCAGTGCCCTGATCGAGTCCGGTGATTTCGCAGGATGGGCGCGCGTGTCCGGAGTTGCCGTCGGCGGCGTGCTGGCATGGTGTCGAGCTCCCTTCGTCGTCGTCGTGCTCGCGGCGGCTGCGACCACCGGGTGCCTGCGCCTCCTCCTGCCGGGATGAACCCACCGTGCACCGTCGAGTCGGGTGGATCCGGGACAATGGTGGTGTGACCACGACTCGACCGGTAATCGGTGTGCTCGCTCTGCAGGGAGGTGTGGCCGAGCACCTGGCGGCGTTGGAGCGCGGTGGTGCGGTGCCCAGACCCGTCCGCCGCCCGGAGGAACTCGCCGGCGTGCACGGTCTCGTCCTGCCCGGTGGCGAGTCCACGACAATGACACGCCTGCTCGACGGTTTCGAACTCTTCGAACCGGTCCGCCGGCGCCTGGCGGCCGGGATGCCCGCATACGGATCGTGCGCGGGTATGGTGCTGCTGGGCAGTCGGGTTCTCGACGACCACCGGGGCCGGGGCGGTGCCGACAGCGCCACTCCGGCTGTCGGCGTTCGGCCCCTGGCAGCGCTCGATGTCGTGGTGCGGCGCAACGCTTTCGGCAGGCAGGCGGACTCGTTCGAGGCCGATCTGGACGTCGAGGGGATCGACGGCGGCCCGGTGCACGCCGTGTTCATTCGGGCTCCCCTGGTCGAGAAGGTCGGCTCGGACGTGCAGGTGCTGGCCACCGTGGAACCGGTGGGGCAGGGCCCGGCGGAGCCGGGCGGGCGAGAGCCGCACCGGCCCGACCCGGACGGCGCACCGGCGGAGGCATCCGTCGGTACGATCGTCGCGGTGCGGCAGGGGCCGGTGCTCGCCACCGCCTTCCATCCGGAACTGGTCGGCGGCGACGAGCGTGTGCACCGCCAATTCGTGCAGATGGTCCGCGCGTGCTGAGGTCACTCACCTGTGGCGCGGAGTCGTGCGGTCGTAGAAAGACGGAGGAGAGATGAGCGGCCACTCCAAGTGGGCCACCACCAAACACAAGAAGGCCGCCCTCGATGCCAAGCGCGGCAAGCTTTTCGCGAAGCTGATCAAAAACGTCGAGGTTGCCGCGCGCACCGGCGGGGGAGACCCGGAAGCGAACCCGACTCTGTACGACGCCATGCAGAAGGCGCGCAAGAATTCGGTGCCGCAGGACAACATCGAACGGGCGCGCAGGCGTGGGGCCGGCGAGGAAGCCGGTGGCTCCGACTGGCAGACGGTGATGTACGAGGGGTACGCACCGAACGGTGTCGCCGTGCTGATCGAGTGCCTGACCGACAACCGCAACCGCGCGAGCAGTGAGGTACGCACCGCGATGAACCGCCACGGCGGTTCCATGGCCGACGCGGGGTCGGTGGCCTACCTGTTCACCCGCCGTGGTGTGGTGATCCTGCCGAAGAACGGGCTGAGCGAGGAGGACGTGCTCGGTGCCGTGCTCGATGCGGGTGCCGAGGAGATCAACGACCTCGGCGAGAGCTACGAGGTGTTGTCCGAGCCGGGCAACCTCGTCGACGTGCGCAAGGCACTGCAGGCCGAGGGTATCGAGTACGACTCGGCGGACACCAATTTCCTGGCCTCGGTCAACGTGCCGCTGGACGCCGAGGGGGCGCGCAAGCTGTTCAAGCTCATCGACGCGCTGGAGGATTGCGACGACGTGCAGAACGTCTTCGCGAACTTCGACGTGAGCGATGACGTCATGGCCGAGGTCGGCTGAGGTCGGTCGCATACCACCGGTTGCCTGCTCGGGAGTCGATCCCGAGCAGGCTCTCGGAGAGAGTGCCTGCGCGGCGGCTCCCGGTCGCAAGGCGTGTCGATGCAGGCATGTGATCGCCGGGCCGATAGGGTTCGAACGAATGTTCACGAACTCCGGCGGGAGGGAACGGCGGCGTGCGCGTACTCGGAGTCGATCCCGGGCTGACCCGGTGCGGGGTCGGCGTGATCGAGAGCGGCCGGGCACACGAGGTGACGTGCCTGGCGGTGGGCGTCGTGCGTACTCCCGCAGGCAGTGAGCTGCCCGCCAGGCTGATGACGGTGGCCGACACGGTCGAGCAGTGGATGCACACGCACCAGCCCGACGTCGTCGCCATCGAGCGGGTCTTCAGTCAGCAGAACGTGCGCACCGTGATGGGGACCGCCCAGGTGTCCGGCGTCGTCGCGCTCGCGGCGGCACGCCGGGACGTGCCCGTCGCCTTCCACACGCCCAGCGCGGTCAAGGCGGCGATCAGCGGATCGGGCACCGCGAACAAGAAGCAGGTCACCGCGATGATCACGAAGATCCTCGGACTCGAGTCCCCGCCCAGGCCCGCCGATGCCGCGGATGCCCTGGCGCTGGCGGTGTGCCACCTGTGGCGCTCCCCGATGGCCGGGCGTCTCGCCGAGGCCGAAGCCAAGGCCGCCGAACTGGCGCGTCACCATCGTGCACGATTGAAAGAGGCGGGGCGGTCCCGCTCGGCCCGGCAAGCAGGAGGATCGTCACGATGATCGCATCGGTCCGGGGCACCGTCCTCTCGGTCAGCTTGGACCACGCCGTGGTCGAAGTCGGCGGGGTGGGCTTCGCGGTGTACGCGACGCCGGCGACCCTGGCCGGTCTGCGTCGCGGCGAGGAGACGCACCTGGCGACGTCGCTGGTGGTCCGCGAGGACTCGTTGACGCTGTACGGCTTTGCCACGGCGGAGGCACAGGAGCTGTTCGGCCTGTTGCAGAGCGCCTCCGGAGTCGGGCCGAGGCTGGCGCTGGCCACGCTCGCGGTCCTGGACCCGGAACAACTGCGCCACGCGCTCGCCGATGGCAATCTGACCTTGCTCACCCAGGTTCCCGGCATCGGCAAGAAGAGCGCCGAACGGTTGACCCTGGAACTGCGGGACAAGGTCGGTGCGCCTGGCGGATCCGTCCCGGAGAACGGACAGATCGGTGCTGCAGGCGGCGGGCGGCTGCGCTCGGAGGTGTGCGATGCCCTCGTCGGACTGGGCTTCTCCGCCAAGCAGGCCGAACAGAGCGTGGAATCGGTACTGGCCGCGGACGGGACGGAAACCGACACCTCGGCGGTACTGCGGAAGGCTCTGGCGAAGCTGGGGCCGCAATGACGGACGTGAGTGTCGCGGGGCCGCGCTCGTGCCGCTGCGAACGACGGTACTGGTGACGAGATGCACGACGATTCGCCCGCAACGGGCGCGGGAGACGGCGCGGACGTGACGCTGTCGCCGCACCAGGTGTCCTCCGAGCAGGACGTCGAGAACAGCCTGCGACCGCGCAAGCTCGACGACTTCGTCGGCCAGCCCAGAGTCCGCGAGCAGCTGCAACTCGTCCTGCACGGCGCGCTCGGGCGCGGCGAGCAGCCCGACCACGTGCTGTTCTCCGGGCCTCCGGGGCTGGGAAAGACGAGCCTGGCCATGATCATCGCGGCCGAGCTGGGAGCTGCCATCCGGGTGACCTCGGGACCCGCGCTGGAGCGTCCGGGTGACCTCGCCGCAATGCTGTCCAACCTCACCGAAGGCGACGTGCTGTTCATCGACGAGATCCACCGCATCGCTCGTCCGGCCGAGGAAATGCTCTATCTGGCGATGGAGGACTACCGCGTCGACGTCGTCGTCGGCAAGGGGCCCGGTGCGACCAGTATCCCGCTGGAGATCGCACCGTTCACCCTGGTGGGGGCGACCACACGTTCCGGTTCGCTGACCGGCCCGCTCCGGGACCGGTTCGGTTTCACCGCGCACATGGAGTTCTACGCCCCTTCCGAGCTCGAAGAGGTCATCCGGCGCTCGGCGGGCATTCTGCACGTGGACCTGCGCGACGACGGGGCGCGGGAGATCGCGCGGCGTTGCCGGGGAACTCCGCGCATCGCCAACCGCCTGTTGCGCCGCGTCCGCGACTATGCCGAGGTCCGGGCCGACGGCGTGGTCACCCTGGAGGTCGCACGGGCCGCGCTCGAGGTTTACGACGTCGACGAGTTCGGCCTCGACCGCCTCGATCGTGCCGTGCTCGGCGCTCTGGTGCGTTCGTTCAACGGAGGCCCGGTCGGCATCTCGACGTTGGCGGTGGCCGTGGGCGAGGAACCCACCACGGTCGAGGAGGTGTGTGAGCCGTACCTGGTCAGGGCGGGAATGCTCGCACGGACCCCGCGAGGCCGGGTGGCCACCGTGGCCGCCTGGCACCATCTCGGTGCCGTGCCACCGCCCGACACCCCCGGTGAAGCCACCCCGAGTCTGTTCGACGCGTGATCGTCGGTAGTAGGGTTCCCGCCACTGCCGGTGAAGCTGGCACACTGTTGGTGAAACATCCGAACAATCCGGACGTCGGATGGCTCGGCGAAGCCGGGGCCGTGGAGCCGCGGTTTTCGCATACATGACGGCGTCCGCCGGACGGAGCACGATGGAACAGCTGATTTTTCCCATTCTTCTCATCGGCATCGCCCTGATGCTGTTCTTCCAGATCCGCAAGCAGAAGCGGTCGATGCAGGAGCAGCAGAAGCTGCAGAACTCGCTGGTCGAGGGTGATCGCGTCATGACCACCTCCGGCCTGTTCGGCACCATCGTGGAAACCTCGGACGATTCCATCGAACTGGAGATCGCACCGGGTGTGACCACGACTTGGCTGCGCCAGGCCATTCGCGAGAAGGCGAACACGGCAGGCGATGCCGAGGACGCCTCCGCCGACGAGGACCACGACCCGGCGGCCGACGAGGCCGTGAACGGCGACGCCTCGGCTGAGCAGGCGGAACGGCAGGACACGGAATCGGTCGAGAAGCAGAAGGCCAACTGAGGCTTCCGCATGCGGGCGGCGAGTGACCACAGCGTTGCGGTCGTCACCGGGCTGCGGGCACGTTCGCTCGCCGCGTGATCAATGTCGGCCATGCAGGCACCGGGCATGCCGTGCGAGGCAGGCATGTCCCGGTGGCTTCGCATGCCGCTTCTTTCGGCGCCGTAGCGGCGGTGAGGATTGTCGGCGAGAAGTCGCCATCGTTCCTCCCGGCGCAGTGGGCCCCGCCTGCGCCCTGTCAGACTGGGTGGTGCAGCATGCTGGGGCCGCTGCGCCCGCTGTGGCGGTCGAGCCAGAACACCCGCTTGTGCGCCGGCCGGGTCTCCGGTCGGTTGCCGAGCTTCGACACAGACTTCGATGAGGAGACGGACGCACCGTGGCACCTCCGGCCGGGCAGATCCGCCCAGGGCGTTATCTCGCGGCTTTTGCGCTGATTCTGCTGGGTATCTACGCCCTCGTCTTTTTCACCGGGGACCGGAAACCGACCCCGGAATTGGGTATCGATCTGCAAGGGGGGACTCGGGTCACCCTGACCGCCCGGACGCCCAGCGGACAGCCTCCCAGCCAGCAGTCGCTGCAGCAGGCTCGCCAGATCATCGAGCAGCGCGTCAACGGCCTCGGCGTCAGCGGCTCCGAGGTCACCATCGACGGGCAGAACCTGATCATCACGGTGCCCGGCCAGAACGGTGAGCAGGCCAAGCGACTGGGGCAGACCGCCGAGCTGAACTTCCGCAAGGTTGTGCAGGTCGTCCCGGCCGGCTCCGCACCACCGGGGCAGGGACAGGCACCACCGGGACAGGGACAGGCACCGGCGCCCGGGGCGGGCCCCTCGAACACGGCGCCGCAGTCCTCGGGTGCAGACGGCGCTCCTGCGCAGCAGCCACCATCCGGGGAACCTGATCCCGACTCGCAAGCCGCGGCCATCGAGCAGGCGAAGAAGCTGCGGCAGAGCACGAAGCCCCAGGTGCAGATGCAGGCCCTCCAGGCACTGGACTGCAGTGCTCCGGACCCGCTGCGCGGCAATGCCGACCCGGAAAAACCGCTGGTGACCTGTAACCAGGACGGTACCAAGAAGTACGTCCTCGGCCCGGTGTTCCTCGAGGGCGAGCAGGTCCAGACCGCCAATGCGGTACCGCCGAACCAGCAGTACACCGGCTGGACGGTCAACCTGCAGTTCAAGAGCCAGGGCGCGCAGAAGTGGGCCGACTTCACCTCGGCCAACGTCGGCAAGCAGGCCGCTTTCGTCCTGGACACCCAGGTGGTCTCCGCGCCACAGATCCAAGACGCCCTGCTGGGCGGCCAAGCCACCATCAGTGGCGACTTCACCCAGCAGAGCGCGACCAACCTGGCCAACACCCTCAAGTACGGCTCGCTGCCCCTGGCTTTCGACCAGTCCACGGCCGAAACGGTCTCGCCCACGCTCGGCATCGCCTCCATGGAGGCGGCCCTGCTGGCAGGCGGCCTCGGCCTGCTGCTGGTGGCCGTCTACTGCCTGATCTACTACCGCGTTCTCGGTCTGCTGACGATCCTGTCCCTGGTGCTGTCCGGCGCGGTGGTCTACGGCGTGCTGGTGCTGTTCGGCCGTTGGATCGGCTTCACGCTGGACCTGCCCGGCATGGCCGGCTTCATCATCGCGATCGGGATCACCGCGGACTCGTTCATCGTCTTCTTCGAACGGCTCAAGGACGAGATCCGGGAGGGCCGGACTTTCCGATCGGCGGTTCCGCGCTCCTGGGCGCGAGCGCGCCGGACGATCCTGTCCGCGGATGCGGTGAGCTTTCTGGCCGCTGCCGTGCTGTACATCCTCGCGGTCGGCCAGGTGAAGGGCTTCGCGTTCACGCTCGGGATGTCCACGGTGCTGGATCTGATCGTGGTCTTCCTCGTCACACACCCGCTGGTGGCGCTGGCCTCGAGGAGCAGGCTCCTGGCCAATCCCGCGTTGTCCGGGCTGGGTGCGGTGCAGCGCATGGGCGAGCAGGCGCGTGCCGCTCGTAAGCGGGTTTCCCGGAAGGATTCCTCGGCCACTCCGAAGGAGGCGTGAGGCGTGAGCACTCCCGACAGCCACAGCAGCAACGGCACGTCCTCGAGTGCCACGGAGAGCACGGCAGCGCGCAGCACCGTGCTGCATCGCCTCTACACCGGCACCGGGGCTTTCGACATCGTCGGCAAGCGCAAGCGCTGGTACATCGCCCTGGGCCTGCTCGTGCTCGTCTGTGTTGCCTCGATCGGGTTCAAGGGCTTCAACCTCGGCATCGAGTTCACCGGCGGTACCAAGGTCTCGATGCCCGCTGCGGGGGCGCAGGGTCAGATCACCGCCGACGAAGCCGAAGAGGCGTTCCGGGACGCCCTGGGCCACCCGGCGGACTCCGTGCAGCTGGTGGGCAGTGGCGACAGCCGGACGATCCAGATCCGCACCGACAAGCTCAGCGTCGACGAGCTCACCACACTCAAGCAGGGTTTGGTCGAGGATCTGCAGCCGCTGGGCACCAACGGTCAGCCGACGGTGGACGCGATCAGTGACAGCGCCGTCAGCGGGACCTGGGGCGGAGAGATCACTCAGCAGGCCCTGATCGCCCTCGGAGTCTTCCTGGCTCTGGTCGCGGTGTTCCTCGCGTTCTACTTCGAGCGCTGGATGGCCGTGGCCGCCCTGATCGCGTTGCTGCACGACGTGGTGGTCACGGCCGGGATTTACTCGCTCATCGGTTTCGAGGTCAGCCCGAGCACGGTGATCGGCCTGCTGACCATCCTCGGGTTCTCGCTCTACGACACGGTGGTCGTGTTCGACAAGGTCAAGGAGAACACCCGCGGCATCCTCGGGCTGACACGCAGGACCTATCCCGAGGCGGCCAACCTGGCGCTCAACCAGACCCTGATGCGCTCGATCAACACCACGGTGATCGCACTGCTGCCGGTGCTGGGGCTGCTGATCATCGGTGCGGGCGTGCTGGGTGTCGGCGTGCTGCGCGACCTCGCCCTGGTTCAGGGAATCGGCATGCTCGCCGGTGTCGTCTCGTCGATCCTGCTGGCGACCCCGTTGCTGGTGGACTTCAAGATGCGCAATCCGAAGTACCGGGCCCAGGCCGGGAAGGTGCGCCAACGACGGGCGCGAAGGAGTGCGGAGACGTCCTCCGACGCGGAACGAGCAGCAGCGGACACCGAGGAGCCGCTGGACGAGAGCGTCGACGCCGTCTCGCGACGCGAGCGCACGATGGCCGCCGCGATCAGCGCCTCGGCACGCACCGGTAAGGGACCGGCCGAGCGCGGCAGCGGCGGTCGTCCCTCGGGCAAGTCCGGCCACCCCACCGGGAAGAAACGGCGCTGAGGTACCGATGACCACGAACGATTCCTTTCACGTGAGTGCCGACCTCGACGCCGAGCTCGGTCGTGCTGCCGGGTTGGTGCGTGAGGTTCCGGACTTCCCCGAGCCCGGGGTGCTGTTTCGCGATATCGGTCCGGTGCTGGCCGATCGGGATGCCTTCCGCGTGGTCGTGGACGCGCTCGGCCGGAGCCACACCTTCGACGTGGTCGTCGGTATCGAGGCGCGGGGATTCCTGCTGGGCGCGGCCGTGGCTCATGCCTACGGAACGGGCTTCGTCGGTCTGCGCAAACCGGGCAAGCTCCCGGCCGTGGCCGACCGCGTGGACTATGCGCTGGAATACGGGACGGCGGCGCTGGAACTGCCCGCCGAGTCGCTGATCGCCGGGCAGCGGGCGCTGGTCGTCGACGACGTGCTCGCCACGGGAGGAACGCTGGCCGCGTCCCGGAAGCTGGTGGAGCGGGCCGGCGCCGAGGCCGTGGGGGCCTCGCTGGTGCTGGAGCTGTCCCCGCTGGATGGTCGCCAGGCCGTGTCAGACTGGAACGTGCGAACCCTGTTCACCACCTGAAGCCGGGGCATGACCGGCTTCCGGGCCTGCGAGTGACCCTCCCGGGAAGGGTTCGCGGTCACGTGGCGTTATGCTCGGTGTCCGGGTCCTGGCGTCAGGACTCCTCGGCGGCAGCTCCACGATGGCACCGGACCCGACGGACGGACAGTTTCCCCAGTGCCCGGGAGCGTGTGGTGAGCCAAGAAGTCGAGTCTCCTGCTTCGGCGACCGAGGCGTTTTCCACGCCCCGCCCGGCCTCGGCGACCCGGCGGGTCCGTGCGCGCCTGGCCCGCCGGATCACGGCCCAACGTCCCGCGCAGGTCAAGCAGGTTCTCGAGCCCCTGGCCGCAGTACATCGGGAGATGCATCCGCAGGCCGACCTCGGGTTGCTGCAGCGGGCCTACGACGTCGCCGAGGACAAGCATCACCATCAGCAGCGCAAGTCCGGCGACCCCTACATCACGCACCCGCTGGCGGTGGCCACGATCCTCGGTGAGCTCGGGATGGACACCACCACCCTGGTGGCCGCGCTCCTGCACGACACGGTCGAGGACACCGAGTACTCGCTCCAGCGTCTGGAAGGGGACTTCGGCGAGGAGATCTCGCACCTCGTCGACGGGGTCACGAAGCTGGACAAGGTCAAGCTGGGGGCCGCGGCGGAGGCCGAGACCATCCGCAAGATGATCATCGCGATGGCCCGGGACCCGCGGGTGCTCGTCATCAAGCTGGCCGACCGGCTGCACAACATGCGCACCATGCGGTTCCTGCCGCCGGAGAAGCAGGCCCGCAAGGCGAAGGAGACCCTGGAGGTGCTCGCCCCCCTGGCACACCGTCTGGGGATGGCCACGATCAAGTGGGAACTGGAGGATCTGGCCTTCGCCATCCTGCAGCCCAAGAAGTACGACGAGATCGTCCGCCTCGTGGCCAACCGTGCCCCCTCGCGGGACACGTACTTGCGCACCGTGGTCGACGAGCTGTCCGGTCAGCTCAATACCGCGCACCTGTCGGCCAAGGTGGAGGGCAGGCCCAAGCACTACTACTCGATCCACCAGAAGATGATCGTCCGTGGCCGCGACTTCGACGACATTCACGACCTGGTGGGTGTGCGCATCCTGGTCGACGAGGTGCGGGACTGCTACGCGGCGATGGGGGTCGTGCACGCGCTGTGGCAGCCGATGCCCGGCCGGTTCAAGGACTACATCGCCCAACCCCGGTTCGGGGTGTACCAATCCCTGCACACCACCGTGATCGGGCCGGAGGGCAAGCCGCTCGAAGTCCAGATTCGCACCGAGGAGATGCACCGTACCGCCGAGTACGGTATTGCCGCGCACTGGCGCTACAAGGAGACCAAGGGTCGCAACGGCGCAGGCGGCGGGGTCGAGGTCGACGAAATGGCCTGGATGCGCCAGTTGCTGGACTGGCAGCGCGAAGCCGCCGACCCCGGCGAGTTCCTGGAATCGCTGCGCTACGACCTGAACACCCGGGAAATCTTCGTGTTCACTCCCAAGGGGGACGTGATCACGCTGCCGTCCGGTTCGACCCCGGTGGACTTCGCCTACAGCGTGCACACCGAGGTCGGGAACCGCTGTATCGGGGCCCGGGTCAACGGCCGGCTGGTCGCGCTGGAGCGCAAGCTGGAAAACGGCGAGGTCGTCGAGATCTTCACCTCCAAGGCCGAAGGATCCGGACCGAGCCGCGACTGGCTGTCGTTCGTCGCTTCCCCGCGGGCCAAGGCCAAGATCAAGCAGTGGTTCGCCAAGGAACGTCGCGAGGAATCGATCGAGTCCGGCAAGCAGGCGATCGCCAAGGAGGTCCGCAGGCTCGGGCTGCCGGTCCAGCGCCTGATCTCGGCCGATTCCATCGGCGCGGTGGCCAAGGAACTGCACTACGCCGACGTGACGGCGCTGTACGCGGCGGTGGGGGAGCGCCAGGTTTCGTCCCACCACGTGGTGCAACGGCTGGTCGCCTCGATCGGCGGAGTGGAGCAGGCCGAGGACGAGATCGCCGAACGGGCCACGCCTTCCACGGTGGAGCGCAGGCGCAGCACCGGGGATTCCGGGGTGATCGTCGGGGACACCGCCAACGTCTGGTCGAAGCTGGCGAAGTGCTGTACCCCGGTACCCGGTGACGAGATCCTCGGGTTCGTCACCAGAGGTGGTGGTGTCAGCGTGCACCGCACCGACTGCACCAACGCCGACGACCTGCGCACATCACCGGAGCGGTTGGTGGAGGTCCACTGGGCGCCGTCGAACTCCTCGGTGTTCCTGGTGGCCATCCAGGTCGAGGCACTGGACCGGCACCGGCTGCTGTCGGACGTGACCAAGGTGCTGGCCGACGAGCGGGTCAACATCCTCTCGGCATCGGTGACCACCTCCAACGACCGGGTGGCGGTCAGCCGGTTCTCGTTCGAGATGGGTGAACCCAAGCACCTCGGCCACGTGCTCAAGGCCGTCCGCAACATCGAGGGCGTCTACGACGTCTACCGCGTCACCTCGGCGGCCTGAGTTCCCGCCGTGCAGTGGCCGCACGGAGGCATCCCCGTGCGGCCACCGTGGCTCATGTCCTGACCGTGACCTGCTTGAAGGTGATCTTCTTGTTCGGGTGGCCGCCGCCCGCCCGCTTGAAGGCGCCGTCGTGGCCGGCGCGGGCGACCTCGTCGACGACCTTCAGGCCTTCTTGGGAGATCGTGCCGAACACGGTGTATTTGGGCGGCAGTTTCGCCGTGCCGTAGACCATGAAGAACTGGCTGCCATTGGTGTCCGGACCGGAATTGGCCATGGCGAGGTACCCGCGCCCGTACTTCAACTGCGAGAAGGTCTCATCATCGAATTCGTAGCCGGGGCCTCCGGTGCCTTTGCCGGTGGGGTCGCCGCACTGCAGCATCTGCAAGCCCTCGGTGGAGAGCCGATGGCACGAGGTGTCGTCGTAGAAACTCTGCTCGGCGAGGTGGATGAAGCTGTTCACCGTGCACGGGGCCAGCGACCGATCCAGAGTGATCGGGATGTTGCCGAGGTTGGTCTCGATGGTGGCCTGCACGGTTCCGGTGGAGGACACCTCGCCATCAGCGGGCGGCTGCACCGGTTTGGCCGGTTCGCCACCGGGCCGGTACTCACAGGAAACCGGATCGGCAAGCGGCGTGGGTCGGGATGGTGACGGTGCCATCGTGCTCGGAATGGTGATGTCGGCCTGCTTCTGCTGCTGCGCTGCGGCCTGCTGCCCGTCCCCACCGCCGCGGGTGACGTAGAAGGCGCCCACCACGGCCGCGATCACCACGGCGATGGTCGTGCTCACCGCGATGGTTCTGCGCCGCTTCACCCGTTCCGCCCGGCGTGCCAGCTGTCGCTCGAGCTTGCTCTTGGCGGCCTGGCGACGCTGTTCGTTGCTGGACACTGGCTCCCTCCTCGGAGTCCGCGATCACGGCGGTGCGTCCGCGCCGACCGGATGTGCGGTCGTGCCGACCGTGGTTGACATTCGTCGCCGGGAGTCTAAACGGGCCCTGTGTGCCGAAATCGAGTGACCGCACGGCTAAGCTGGACGTGCTGAAGTGATCCGGCCACGCGGCCGGATCACGCTCGTGTTCCCGGTAGGAAAGGTAACGCTCCCGTGCTTGTCGTCGGGTTCCCGGTCGGACAGCTGCAGGCGAACTGCTACGTGCTCGCCCCGGCCGAGGGAGGGCGGTGCGTCGTGGTCGACCCGGGCCAGGACGCCGTGGAAGCCGTGGAGGAGCGGCTCCGCAAGCATCAGCTCACTCCGGAGGGAGTGCTGCTCACCCACGGGCATTTCGACCACGTCTTCTCGGCGGCGGACCTGTGCCGCAACCACGGGATCCCGGCGTGGGTGCATCCCGATGACAGCTACATGCTCACCGATCCCGGGGCCGCCCTCGGCCCGCAGGGCCGCCAGCTCTTCGAGGGAGTGGCCGTGAGCGCTCCGCCCGACATTCGCGAACTGGCCGACGGAGACCGGCTGGACCTGGCCGGGATCCGCTTCGAGGCCGTCCACGCCCCCGGCCATACCGGCGGGTCGATGCTGTTCGGCGCCGAGAGCGACGAGGGCGGCCGGCTGCTGCTGTCCGGTGACACCCTCTTCGCCGGAGCCATCGGACGCACCGACCTGCCCGGTGGTGACCACGAGCGCATGCTGGAAACGCTGCGCAGCAGCGTGTTGACGCTCGAGGACGAGACAGTGGTACTGCCGGGCCACGGACCAACCACCACCATCGGTCGCGAGCGCGCGGGCAACCCGTTCCTGCAGGGCCTCGGCGAGGCCTCCGCGAGCACGGGTCCCGTTCCGGGCGACTCCGGCCACGGCCTGTGACGAGGACTGTGAAACACCACTGATGAGTACCTTCAACGCCCCCAAGGGGATTCCCGAGTACTACCCCCCGGATTCGGCCGGGTTCGTCGCGGTGCGCGAGACACTCGCCGAGGCGGTGCGCCGCGCCGGCTACGGCTACATCGAGCTGCCCCTGTTCGAAGACACCGCACTGTTCGCCCGGGGCGTCGGCGAGTCGACCGATGTCGTCAGCAAGGAGATGTACACCTTCGCCGACCAGGGCGGGCGTTCGATCACGCTGCGCCCGGAGGGTACGGCAGGTGTGATCCGCTCGGTGATCGAACACGGCCTCGACCGCGGGCAGCTCCCGCTCAAGCTCTACTACAGCGGTGCGTTCTTCCGGTACGAGCGGCCCCAGGCCGGCCGGTACCGGCAACTGCAGCAGCTCGGTGTCGAGGCGATCGGTGTCGACGACCCCGCCCTCGACGCCGAGGTGATCGCGATCGCCGACGAGGGCTACCGCAGGCTCGGCATCACCGGGCACCGCATCGAACTCACCTCGCTCGGAGACAGCAGCTGCCGTCCCGAGTACCGGAGCAGGCTGCAGGAGTTCCTGCGTGGTCTGCCGCTGGACGAGGAAACGCGCCAGCGTGCGGAACTCAATCCGCTGCGAGTGCTGGACGACAAGCGTCCCGAGGTCCGGGAGATGGTGGCCGACGCGCCGCTCATGGCCGATCACCTCTCGGCGGCGGCCAAGGACCACTACGAGCAGGTCAAGGCGCACCTGAACGACCTGGGAGTGCCGTTCACCGAGAATCCGTGGCTGGTGCGCGGCCTCGACTACTACACCAAGACCACCTTCGAGTTCGTCCACGACGGGCTCGGCGCGCAGTCCGGCATCGGCGGGGGTGGTCGCTACGACGGGCTCATGGCCGAGCTGGGAGGCGCCGAACTGTCCGGCGTGGGATTCGGCCTCGGTCTGGACCGCACCCTGCTGGCCTGCCAGGTCGAGGGAGTGACGCCCGGGGATCCGGCTCGCTGCGATGTCTACTGCGTCCCGCTCGGAGAGACCGCCAAGCGGCGGTTGGTCGAGACTGCCGGGCAGCTGCGGCGCTCGGGCGTGCGTGTCGAGGTGGCCTACGGCGGCAAGGGGCTCAAGGGAGCGATGAAAGCCGCCGACCGCTCCGGGGCGCGGGTGGCGCTCGTGCTCGGCGATCGGGACCTGGCTTCCGGTACGGCGCAGCTCAAGGAGCTGGCCGGCGGGCAGCAGCGCACGGTGGGCCTGGACTCGGTCGTGGACGAGGCGCGGGCGGAACTCGGGCGATGAGCGACGAGAGTTCCGTCCCGCTCGACCTGCTGGAGCGCAGTGCGCTGCGCAAGCGTGCTCGCAACGTCGGCATCGCCGCCGTGATCGTCGGTGCCGCCTGCGGCGGGATCGTCGGCGTGCTCCTCGGACCGCTCGGTTTCTTCGTCACCACCGGCGTGCTCGCCCTGCCGTTGCTGCTGTTGGCCTACGGTGAGTCCCGCAAGACCTACTGGTTGCAGGGCACCGAGGTCGCAGCTCGTGCCTTCGGCACCCGAGTGGTCGACCTGCGTGCCGCGGAGAAGCTGGACGTGCTGGTCACCGACCTGCGCGGGATGCGCACGATAAGCCTGCTGGTCAGTGGTCCGCCGAAGGGCAAGACACTCAACATCGCCGTGGCCATGTACGCCGGAACCGGGGGCAAGGAGCTGGGAGTCCACTCGTTGCGACGGCTGGCCGACACGCTGGCGAGCACCGGCGATACTCGTGCGCTGGTGCTGTCGGACCTGCTGGTGGCGCAGTTGAAGGCGGAGGCGCGGGGTGAGGCGGCTGCCGGGAGGCCGCTGTATCGGCTCGCCTCGCTGGCTCCGCAGGGCAGGATGGCTCAGAGGCTCAGGTCCGAGGATGTGGCCAAGTTCGTGACCACCCTGGACTGATCCACGGCCGGTCGTGGGTGGGCTGCGCGCCCCGGCACGGTGGTCCCGACACGCCGAGAAGCCACCTGGACAGCCTCTCGAATCCGTGTTCGAATGAGTGCATGCGCTGGGAAGGTCAACGGGTCACCGGCGTGCATGCCGGTGGGGTACCGGAGTTGCCTCTGGACCTCCCCGAGGAGCGGGACTCGGAACGGGGCACCGGCCGGGCGGGCCTGCGGCTGCCGGATCCCGTGCCGATCGAGGCGGGCACCGCGGAGACCTACGCCATCGAGATCACCGCGAAGTCGATCATCAACCGTGTTCCGGGGTCCTCCGGAGTACCTTTCGAATGGACGCTGAACCCGTACCGGGGCTGCGGGCACGCGTGCCGGTACTGCTTCGCCAGGAACACGCACACGTACCTGGATCTCGACAGCGGGCACGACTTCGACAGCAAGGTCGTGGTGAAGGTCAATGCGGGCAGCTTGCTGCGGCGGGAACTCGCCGCCCCGCGCTGGACGGGGGAGTCCATCGCGATGGGCACCAACACGGATCCCTACCAGCGTGCGGAAGGGCACTACCGGCTGATGCGCGAGATTCTCGCGGCACTGCGGGATGCGGCCAACCCGTTCTCCATCCTGACCAAGGGTACGCTGATCCTGCGTGATCTGGACCTGTTGCGAGAAGCGGCCGAGCGGACCCGTGTCTCGGTGGCGGTGTCGGTGGGCTCGATCGACGAAGCCCTGTGGCGGACGGTGGAGCCGGGCGCGCCGTCGCCGTTGCGGCGCCTCGACGTGGTGCGCCGCTTCGCCGAGGTCGGCATCGGCTGCACGGTGCTGATGGCGCCGATACTGCCGGGCTTGAGCGACTCGGCCGAGCGGATCGAGCACACCGTCGCAGCCATCGCCCGAGCCGGTGCCGAGTCCGTGACACCGCTGGTGCTGCATCTGCGCCCGGGTGCGCGGGAGTGGTATCACGCCTGGCTGCAGCGGGAGCATCCCGAGCTGCTGCCGCTGTACGAGCGGCTCTACCGCCACGGCGCCTACGCGCCGAAGGCGTATCAGCGACGTGTCGCCGAAATGGTCCGCTCGGCAGAGCAACGGCATGGCTTGGGAACGGCGGCTGCGGCGAATTTCCGGGAAGGTTCTCCGGAAGAGCAACGATCCGATACCGGGACCGGTACTCGGAACGAGTGTGCGCGGTCATCCGAGCAGTTGACTCTGTTTTGAACCACGGAAGCGGTCCTCGCACCGGGCTTTCGTGGCCGATACTGACAGCTACCGATTCCGTTACGGGCGCTGGTGAAGGAGTGTTCGTTGTCCAGGACCGACCAGGAAACCGGGGACCGATATCGCCGCGGCCTGATGACCTCGATTGTCAACAATAGTTCCGCGTTCGGCTTTTCCGTGATGATCACCACGACCTACGGGATGTTGGGGACGTTTCACGGCAGTCCCTCGGCGTTCGAGGTGACGCTGTTCGCATTGGGTGCCGTGGTTGCCGTCTCGCTGATCGAGGCCGTGGCCTCGAACGGCTTCCGTCGCAGGCCGAGCACCCATCCCGCGGAGGTCATGCTGCTGGGTACGGCGGCCAATCTCGTCTCGGTGGCTACCTCGCTCGCAGTCGCCTACGCCGCGGGCAGCTGGCTTGTCGAGCCGCTCGTGTGGCCGGTGGCCCCGTTGCTCGCCGCGGCGGTGTACGTACTGGTGGAGTCCGCGGAGCTGGCGATCGCCGAAGGTGTTCAGCAGCGGGTGTTCGGCGACCGGGATGCCGAGTCCGAGGAGTAGCACCGCCTTCGGACCGGTTCGTGCGGAGGAGCAGGTCCGCGGTCCATGGTCGAAGAAGAAGTCCACGGAGGTCAGAGGTCGAGTTGGTGACGTCCGTACTTGACGATGAAGGCCCCGACATTGCCGATCAGCATCCCCAGTGAGCCGATGATGAACAGCCACACGCCGACGAGTTGAAGAGGATCCTTCCACAGGAAGAAGATACTGCCGATGAAGAACGTGAGACTGCCGAAAATCCCGATGCCCTGATGAACCCATTGGAAGTCGGTGGCGAGCCGCTGAAACCGTGCGGCTTTCATGGCCATCTCGTGACTCCTGAGTCGGGGTACAGGCTCGACCGGATCAAGCTGATTGCCGCATTGCGACACGAGCATTGTGGCCCGTTCGGGAGAACTCGGCAATCGGCACTGCTGTGGCAGTGTGCTTTCGGCTCGGTTCACCGAGCACTGCCGCATCGTCGAAGGGGTCAGTGGGGGCGTACTCCCGGCCCGGTCAACTGCGGCGCAGCCGCGGCGGCATCGGCCCAGCGGCCGGGCACTCCGCCCGGGGCGGGTTCCCACCGGGCACAGAAGGAGGCCAGGCCGAGGTCGAGTGCCACGGCGTGCGTGCGGCCGTACCGGTCGATCGTGAGCGGCTTGGGGGGCTCGGTTTCCTGACCGTCCGGGTGTGCCACATAGCTCTCGCAGTTCAACGGTGGCCGGTCGGGGTCGAACTGCAGTTCCAGCACGTATTCCCGGATGGGGAGGCGGAACCGCCGGGAGTAGGTGTGGTCCCGGTTCCTGAGATGCCTGGTCTCGGGTGCGGGCACCACTTCGTACTCCATGAGTACCGTCTCACCGCGTTCGAGCGTGCGATCGAACAGCAGTTCCGCGACCACGACGCCCTGGGTGTGGTCGGTGCGGACCCGGCCGAGCCGGCACGAGCGCAGCGCACGGACGGTCGGTGGTGCCACGTCGGTTCCCTCGCTGTCGAAGACCGTCACCCAGCGGTCGACCCCGTTGCGCTCGGCCTGCACGAGCTGGCGCATGCGAGCCTTCACCTGGGCGCCGTCACCGTCGACGTGCACCACATCGTGCTGGCTGAGTCGGGTGAGGTTGCTGTCGTGACTGGTGTCCACCTGCGCCAGCAGCTCCACCGCGGAAGTGCTGTCCGACCACAGGCTGCTCAGCGGCGGAGCATCGCCGGCTGCGCGGATGCGTCCGCGTGGGCGTGGAGGGCCGAGCAGGGCGGAAAGCGAACCCTCGGCGACGTTGAGCACCTTCTCCAGTTCTTGCAGTGCCCGCAGGGAGTCCGGCCGTTCGGGCCGCCTGCGGCCGGATTGCCAGTAGCTCAATGCGGTGATGCTGACCGGAGTGCCACGGGCGTTCAGGCGATGCTGGATGCGTTCGAGGCTGAGCCGGCTGGCTCTGATGGCGGCGCGGAGCGCCTCGTCGAACGGCCCGGTGCGCAGGAGTCTCGCGAGTTCGGGAGGATTGTGCTGTACCCGTGCGGGACCCGCGCTCGATGGCGCAGTCGTCGGTACCCCTGATTCCGGACCGGCCATTGTTGCTCCTCGTGTCCGCCTGTTTCGTCACGGACATTAAATGAATCAATCTCGGATGTGCAACGACTGCGGTGGAATTCTGGCGATTTCCGGACACGGTGCTCGCCGCTCGGTCGGGTCCGTGCCGGGCTCTGCGCTCCGCGGGTTCCGGCGCGCAATTCGCTGCCGCCCCGACCCGTTCGCCTCGCTTTCGGGGAGGAAAGGAGCCGGAGCCCGCATCGGATTGCCGGCAACCGCGAAATCGTGGTTCGTGGCTCGAGGAGTCGCCCGTGTGCGTTCGAGCGGGGGTGTGCGGCCACCGTCCGGCGGGAAGGAAACCTGGTGAAGGGTGTGCCTGCGACATTGGCTAACCTGGATGGGCTCCATACCGGAAGGCGCACTGGCAGGTCCCTTCCCCGACACTTCCATCGAAGAGGAGATCAATACCCGTGATGCGCACGCACGAGGCCGGATCACTCCGGGCCGGTCACGCCGGGCAGTCCGTCACTCTGAGTGGGTGGGTGGCGCGTCGCCGTGATCACGGGGGAGTGATCTTCATCGATCTGCGGGACGCCTCGGGTGTGGCGCAGGTGGTCTTCCGTGAGGGGGAGATGGCCGAACGCGCGCACCGGTTGCGCGCCGAGTTCTGCGTCCGCATCGTCGGGGAGGTCGTGCGCAGGCCCGAGGGCAACGAGAACCCGGAGATCGGTACGGGCGAGATCGAGATCACCGCCACCGACCTGGAGGTGCTGTCGGAATCGGCACCGTTGCCGTTCCCGCTGGACGAGCATCTGGAGACCGGGGAAGAGGTCCGGCTGCGGTACCGCTACCTCGACCTGCGGCGTTCGGGTCCCGCCCGAACGATTCGGATGCGCAGCGAAGTCAACCGGATCGCACGGAAGGTGCTCCAGGACCGCGAGTTCGTCGAGGTGGAGACCCCGACGATGACCCGCTCCACTCCGGAGGGCGCACGCGACTTCCTGATTCCGGCACGACTGCAGCCGGGCAGCTGGTACGCGTTGCCGCAGTCACCGCAACTGTTCAAGCAGTTGCTGATGGTCGGTGGGCTGGAGCGCTATTTCCAGATCGCGCGTTGCTACCGGGACGAGGACTTCCGCGCCGACCGGCAGCCGGAGTTCACCCAGCTCGATCTCGAGATGAGCTTCGTCGACCAGGAGGACGTCATCGAGGTGAGCGAGCAGGTCATCACCTCCCTGTGGCGTGAACTCGCCGACCACGAGATTCCCCGGCCGATCCCGCGGATCGGCTATGCCGACGCGATCGCCCGGTACGGGACGGACAAGCCCGATCTGCGCTTCGGCGTCGAGCTCACCGAACTCACCGACTACTTCCGGGACACCCCCTTCCGGGTGTTCCAATCTCCGTATGTCGGCGCGGTGGTCATGCCCGGCGGTGCCGATCAGCCGCGGCGGCAGCTCGATGCGTGGCAGGAGTGGGCCAAGCAGCGCGGAGCCAAGGGTCTTGCCTACGTGCTCGTGGGCACGGACGGCACGTTGTCCGGCCCGGTGGCCAAGAACCTGTCCGACAGCGAGCGCGAAGGCCTTGCCAAGGCCGTGGGGGCCGCTCCCGGAGACTGCGTGTTCTTCGCCGCGGGCCGGCGTTCGGCCTCGCAGGCGCTGCTGGGTGCGGTACGGCTGGAGATCGCCGAGTACTGCGGCCTGATCGATCACGACGCCTGGTCCTTCGTGTGGGTCGTGGACGCTCCGATGTTCGAACCGGCGAACGAGACCGACGATGTGGCGGTGGGAACCGGGCGCTGGACGGCGGTGCACCACCCGTTCACCGCTCCGAAACCCGAGTGGTCCGAGGACTTCGACCAGGATCCCGAAAACGCGCTCGCCAACGCTTACGACCTCGTGTGCAACGGCAACGAGATCGGTGGCGGCTCGATTCGTATCCACCGGCCCGAGACGCAGGAGCGGGTCTTCAACGTGCTGGGGATCTCGGACGAGCAGGCCCGGGACAAGTTCGGGTTCCTGCTGGAGGCCTTCAAGTACGGGCCGCCGCCGCACGGTGGTGTCGCCTTCGGTTGGGACCGGATCTGCATGCTGCTTGCCGGAGCCGGTTCGTTGCGCGATGTCATCGCGTTCCCCAAGAGCGGTGGGGGCTTCGACCCGCTGACCGGGGCACCCGCGCCGATCACGGCCGAACAGCGCAAGGAAGCCGGTGTGGATGCCAAGCCCGCTGCCGGTCCGGCGGACAGTATCTCGGTCCAGCCTCAGGGCATGGTGGAAAAGCAAGGTTGAGCCGAGGGTGAAGCAGCCGTACGCGCGGCTGCCCCGGCGGGTGAGACCCGAACGGGGCAGAAGGAGGCGCCGATTCGGTGCATGGTGTGCCCGTTCGGAGGTTGCCGAGCCGTCCTCGTCGGCGTACCGGTGGGAAGGGGACGGCGCCCGGACCGTCGCCCCCGAGAATGTGCGGAATCCGGTTGTCGTGCGTCACTTAACCGATGAGGTCGCTTTAGATGTCAGGTGAGAGCGGTAGGGTCTGGAGACGATGAGCGTGGAAATCACCACCGGCTCGCCGGAGGCTCGTGTCCCCGCGAGTTCGGGAGTGACCGATACCGTCGGCACTGCGGAATCCGTGCTCACCAGTAGGACGGGTGCGCCGGTCCGGCTCGCCGACCCCGAGGATCTCGGTGGTAGCGACCGTTCGGTCGTGATGCGGGTGCGGGTCGCCGAAACCCCGTTCGAGCTCCCACGCACACTCGTGGTCAAGCATTACGGGGCACCCTCCGGTACGGAACGTTCCGACCCCTTCGCGCACGAGGCCGCGAGCTGCCAGTTGGCCACCGCCCTTCCGCCCGAGATCCGTGTCGGTCCGGAACTGATCGCCCAGGACAGCGACCGTCGGCTGCTGGTCCTGGAGGACCTCGGACGGGGTTCCACACTGGCCGATGTGCTCTTTGCCGACGATCCCCGGGCGGCAGAGCGGGCGCTGCTGGCGTGGGCGCGGTCCCTGGGTCGGTTGCACACGACGATGGCCGGTCGCGAGGCCGACTTCGACGCGCTGATGCGCAGGCTCGGGGCGACCTCCTGGACGGATCCGGTTGCCGAGGACATCCGGCAGGCGCTGACGGAACTGCCGGAGGTGATCGAGCAGACCCTCGGCGTGGCGATACCGCAAGCGGTGACCGAGCGGCTGGACAGGGCGGCGCAGCTCCTTGCAGCCAGCAAGTACCGCTCGTTCAGTCCCTCCGACATCTGCCCGGACAACAGCTTGGTGACCGGCAACGGAGCGCGTTTTCTGGACTTCGAGTGGGCGTGCGTGCGCGATATCGCTCTCGACGCGGCTTATCTCCAGTTTCCGTTCCCGTCGTCGTGGTGCTCGTATGCGATGCCGGAGCATCTGGCCGAGAGCATGCTCGCGACCTGGCGCTCGGAAGTCGTGGAAGTCTGGCCGGACCTGGATCAGGACGAGGTGCTCCGGCCGAGGCTCTTCGAGGCTCAGATGTTGTGGGTATGGGTGTCGACGTGGTGGTTCCTGCCCCGCGCCGGGCAGGCCGACACGCCGATCGCCGCCCACATGCCCTCACCTCGGCGTAGTACTGCCCTCGCCGAGCGGTGGAAGCGGCTCTGCACCGATGCCGAAACTTCGGGGAACTCCGAGGTCGCCGAGTACGCGAACCGGGTGGTGGATGCGCTCGTGGAGCGTTTCGGTTCCGGGGCGCTCGAACTGCGTACCTATCCGGCTTTTCGCTGATGTCCCGGCAGCGCGCCCTCGGCGGGCTTCCGCGCCCGTCCGCGGCCGCCGAGCGGCGAGGACGTGCCGCTCGAATCGGAGTCGCTGGTTGCGCTCGATCCGGCCCGCTCGTCCGGGTTGGCCGGTGTCTTCGTCGTGTCGGGACCGGCGGGTAGCGTCGGGACCGTGAGTGACGGCCTGTTCGACAGCGACCTGTTCGGTGGGGAATCGTCCGCGAGGGACCTGTTCGGCGCCGAGGCCGATGATCGTGCGGGAGAGCGGCTCGCCGAGAACGCGCCCCTGCCGGTGCGGATGCGGCCACGGTCGCTGGACGAAGTGGTCGGCCAGGACGAGTTGCTCGGCCCCGGCGCGCCGTTGCGCAGACTGGTGGAAGGTGCGGCCCCGGCCTCGGTCCTGCTCCACGGGCCGCCCGGCACGGGCAAGACGACGCTGGCCGGGCTGGTGTCCCGGGCCACCGGGCGGCGTTTCGTCGCGCTGTCGGCCCTGTCGTCCGGAGTCAAGGAAGTCCGTGCGGTCATCGAGGAAGCCCGGCGGCGGCTCGGCCGTTCCGGCGAGGCCACGGTGCTGTTCATCGACGAAGTGCACCGCTTTTCCAAGACCCAGCAGGACGCGTTGCTCGGCGCGGTGGAGGACCGCACCGTGCTGCTGGTCGCGGCCACCACCGAGAACCCGTTCTTTTCCGTGGTCTCCCCCTTGTTGTCGCGATCGCTGGTGCTGCAGCTGCGCAGCCTGGACGACGAGGATGTCCGCGAGCTGGTGCGCCGGGCGGTGACCGAGGAGCGTGGCCTCGGCGGAGCTTTCCGGCTCGCCGAGGACGCCGAGGCGCATCTGGTCGCGCTCGCCGGCGGCGACGCCCGCCGTGCTCTGACGGCACTGGAGGCGGCGGCGGAGGCCGCGGGATCCACCGGGGCCGAGGTGATCGACCTGGCCACGGTCGAAGCCACGGTCGACAGGGCGGCCGTGCGCTACGACCGGGACGGGGACCAGCATTACGACGTGGTCAGCGCGTTCATCAAGTCGATTCGCGGCTCGGATGTGGACGCGGCGCTGCACTATCTGGCGCGCATGGTCGAAGCGGGGGAGGACCCGCGGTTCATCGCCCGGCGCCTCGTGGTCCACGCCAGCGAGGACGTGGGCATGGCCGATCCCACGGCACTGCAGAGTGCGGTGGCGGCGAGTCAGGCCGTGCAGTTCATCGGCATGCCCGAGGGGCGGTTGGCGCTGGCCCAGGCGACGATTCATCTGGCCACGGCACCCAAGTCGAATGCCGTGATCGCGGCGATGGACGCGGCGCTGGAGGACGTGCGTGCGGGCAAGGCGGGGGCGGTGCCCGCGCATCTGCGGGACGGCCATTACGCGGGTGCGAGCAGGTTGGGCAACGCGCAGGGCTACCGGTACCCGCACGGCAAGTCCGAGGGGGTGCTGGAGCAGCAGTACCCACCGGACGAGCTGGTGGACCGCGAGTACTACGCACCGACCCGGCACGGTGCCGAGCGCACGCTGGCCGACCGTGTCCCGAAACTGCGCGGCATCGTGCGCGGGCAGACTCCGGACGATGGGTGAGTTCGGGCGCGGCCGACCCGGCGGCTGTGGCAGCCCGCGAGAGATGTGATGGTGTGGTCGCTCCTCGATGCGGAAGCCCTGCACGAGGGTGTTCGACAGCAAGGGAGGCAAGTGGTGCAGTGGCGGATCGTGGTGACCCGGTCGATTCCCGAAGCGGCGCTGGAAGAGCTGCGCTCGGTGGGTGAGGTCCACGTCTGCGAGCAGGACCGGCCGCTTCGGGCCGAGGAGTTGCACGAAGCCGTCCGGGGAGCGCACGCGATCGTGTCGATGGTGCACGATCGCATCGACGGCGCTGTGGTCGACGCGGCGGGGCCTCAACTGCGGGTCGTGGCCAACGTCGCGGTCGGCTACGACAACGTCGATGTCGATGCCCTGGCGCAGCGGGACATCGCGGTCACCAACACCCCGGGTGTGCTCGCCGACGCGACCGCCGACCTGGCCTTCGGTCTGCTGCTGATGCTCACGCGCCGCCTCGGTGAGGGTGAGCGGCTGCTGCGTTCGCGGACGCCCTGGTCGTGGCACATGTCGTTCATGCTCGGCACCGGCCTGCAGGGCAAGACACTGGGCGTCGTCGGGCTCGGCCGGATCGGGCAGGCAGTGGCACACCGGGCCCGCGCATTCGGCATGGAGATCACCTATACCGGCCGCAACCGCGTGGACCCCGATGTGGAGACCGCGCTCGGGGCTCGCTACGTGTCCCTGGAGCAGCTCCTGGACGAGGCCGATGCGGTGTCCCTGCACTGTCCGCTGACCGAGGCCACCCGCCATCTCGTCGACGAGACGGCCCTGGAGCGGATGAAGTCCTCGGCGGTGCTGGTCAACACCAGCCGTGGTCCCGTGGTCGACGAGCAGGCCCTCGCCCGCGCCCTGGGGAGGCGGTCCATCGCCGGTGCGGCGCTGGACGTCTTCGAGCACGAGCCGACGGTTCAACCGGATCTGCTCGACCTGGACAACGTGGTGGTGGTGCCGCACCTGGGGTCGGCCACGACCGAGACACGCACCGCCATGGCCGTGTTGGCCGCCCGCAACGTCACCGGCGTGCTCGCGGGTGCGGGTGCGCACACGCCGATCGGTGCCTGACGACGGGACGGTTGCGCGGCTTCCCCATCCGGAAACCGTCCTTTCCGCCGGATGAGCAACCGCACTCGGTGCGTGCCCGTCGAACACTCAGCCAGCCGTGCACGTCACTCCGTCGGGGGCGCGGTAACCTGAGCCGGATCATCAGCACTGAGGCCGGCGCGCCCGGTGTCAGTGGCTCAACAACCATGTGGAACCCGGGAGGGCACGTGACGCCCACGCAGATCGCCGCGCTGATCGCAGCGGGCGCATTCGTGCTGCTGGTCGTACTGTTGGCGATTCCGCTGGTCAAACTCGGCCGTACGCTGGATGAGGCGACCAATGCGATCCGTAAGGCGCACGAGAACTCCGACCCGCTGTTCACCGGCGCGAACACCACATTGACCCATGTCAACACGCAGTTGGAGCGGGTTGACGGCATCACGGCGAACGCCAAGTCGGTCAGTGGCAACGTCTCCGCTCTGTCCTCGCTGTTCACCGCTACACTGGGTGGCCCGTTGGTGAAGGCAGCCGCGTTCTCGTACGGCGTGACCAAGGCCCTGCGCGCTCGCCGCACACGCAGGGAAGAGCCTGCGGGCAGGCATTCTCGCCGAGGGAAAAGGGGGCGCAAGTGAGGCGCTTGTTCTGGTTCGGTGCCGGCGTTGCCGCCGGAGTCGCTCTGAGCCGCAAGGCCGGCGAGACAGCTCGCCGAGCAACGCCGGTCGGAGTGGCCGACCAGCTCGGTGGTGCGGTGCGGGAGCTGGCCGGAGCGGTCGGTTCTTTCGGCGCCGAGGTGCGCGCCGGGATGGCCGAACGAGAGCGTGAGCTTCACGAGACCGTCACCGAACGTAGTGGCGTGGACGCCGACCGCCGCAGGCTGCGGGGGGAGATCGGCGACACGCCTCGACCCGGCGGGGCCGCTTCGAGCGAAGCGCGGCCGGGCGGCGACGGAGAGCGCCCGGCGGCTCGGCGAGCTCGCCGGGCGGGGCGCTGAGGCTTCCGCGAGGAACTCCCACAGGCGCCTCGCCGACAACCGCGACCGGCCGCCCGCATTCGTGCGTAAAGGACACCACCGTGCAGACCCACGAGATCATCAACCGCTTCACCGAGCACTTCCGCGCCGCCGGGCACACCGTCGTCCCGAGCGCCTCGCTGATCCTGGACGACCCGAACCTGCTGTTCGTCAACGCCGGGATGGTGCAGTTCAAACCGTACTTCCTGGGCGACGCCCCCGCCCCGTACCCGCGCGCGACGAGCATCCAGAAGTGCCTGCGCACCGGCGACATCGACGAGGTCGGCAAGACGACCAGGCACCTGACCTTCTTCCAGATGGCGGGCAACTTCTCCTTCGGCGACTACTTCAAGGAAGGCGCCATCCGCCACGCCTGGAGCCTCGTCACCGGGCCGCAGGACCAGGGCGGCTACGGTTTCGAACCCGAGCGCATCTGGGCCACCGTCTACGAGACCGACGACGACGCCGCTCGCCTGTGGCACGAGGTCGCGGGCCTGCCGTGGGAACGCATCCAGCGCAGGGGTGTGGAGGACAACTCCTGGGACATGGGGGTGCCCGGGCCGTCCGGCCCCTGCTCGGAGATCTTCTACGACCGGGGGCCGGAGTACGGCGCCGAGGGCGGCCCGATCGTCGACGAGAACCGCTACACCGAGATCTGGAACCTGGTTTTCATGGAGAACCAGCGCGGTGAGAGCACCGGCCCCAACAAGGGGGACTATCCCGTTCTCGGTCCGCTGCCGCAGCAGAACATCGACACCGGCATGGGCGTGGAGCGCATCGCGTGTCTGCTGCAGGGCGTCGAGAACGTCTACGAGACGGACCTGCTGCGCTCGGTGATCGACAAGGCCGAGGAGGTCTCCGGGCGTCGTTACGGCGACGACCACGACGACGACGTCCGCTTCCGCGTGATTGCCGACCACGCGCGCTCCGGCGTGATGCTCGTCGGCGACGGCGTCACCCCGGGCAACGAGGGCCGTGGCTACGTGCTGCGCCGCCTGCTGCGCCGCATCGTGCGCTCGGCGCGTCTGCTGGGGGTGCACGAGCCGGTGCTCGGCGAGTTCGCCAAGGTCGTCCGCGACGCCATGTCGCCGAGCTATCCCGAGCTGGTCACCGAGTTCGACCGCATCGACTCGGTGCTGCGCAACGAGGAGGAGGCCTTCCTGGCCACCCTCTCGACCGGCTCGAAGATCTTCGACACGGCCGCGGCCGAGACCCGCAAGGCGGGCGGCACGCAGCTTCCCGGCTCCAAGGCCTTCCAGTTGCACGACACCTACGGCTTCCCGATCGATCTGACCCTGGAGATGGCCGCCGAACAGGGCCTGTCGGTGGACGAGCAGGGCTTCCGGGAGCTGATGAGCGAGCAGCGCAGGCGGGCCAAGGAGGACGCCAAGGCGCGCAAGACCGCCCACGGCGACCTGTCCACCTACCGCTCGCTGCTGGATTCCCACGGCACCACCGAGTTCATCGGCTACACCGACCTGCAGTCCACGTCCCGGGTGCTGGGACTGCTGGTCGACGGCGCCCCGGTCCCGGTCGCCGGGCAGGGCAGCGAGGTCGAGCTGGTGCTGGACCGCACCCCGTTCTACGCCGAGGGCGGTGGCCAGATCGCCGACACCGGCAAGCTCGTCGGCGAGGGTGTCGAACTGCAGGTCACCGACGTGCAGCGGGCCGTTCCGGGGCTGTTCGTGCACACCGCCACGGTGCTCGGCGGTGAGGTCGGTCTGGACACCGAGCTCGAGGCCGCCGTCGACGTCGACCGCCGCAGCGCCATCGCCCGCTCGCACTCGGCCACGCACCTGGTGCACGCGGCCGTGCGCAGCGCCTACGGCAAGCGGGCCGCCCAGGCGGGGTCGCTGAACTCGCCCGGCCGGATGCGCTTCGACTTCACCGCCCCCTCGGGGGTGTCGTCCTCGGTGCTCGGCGGCGTCGAGGAGGAGGTCAACGAGTACCTGCAGAACGATGTCGAGGTGCAGGCCTACAACACCAGCATGGACCGGGCCATGGAGCTCGGCGCGATCGCGCTGTTCGGCGAGAAGTACGGCGATCAGGTGCGGGTGGTCGACATGGGCGACTACTCGCGCGAGCTGTGCGGGGGCACCCACGTCGGCAGCATCGCCCAGCTCGGCGTGGTCAAGCTGGTCTCGAGCTCCTCGGTGGGCTCCGGCGTGCAACGCGTGGAGGCCCTGGTCGGCATGGACGCGATGCGCCGCATCAGCAAGGAACACATGCTGGTCAACCAGCTCGCCGAGCAGTTCAAGGCTCCGGCCGAGGAGCTGCCCGAGCGGGTGGAGAGCATGGTCACCCGGTTGCGCAACGCCGAGAAGGAGCTGCAGCAGCTGCGCGTGAGTCAGGTGCTGCAGTCGGCGGGTGAGCTGGCCGGCCGGGCCGCCGATGTCAGCGGTGTGAGCCTGGTGGCCGAGCAGGTGCCCGACGGCGTGGACGGCAACTCGCTGCGCGCGCTGGCCTCGGAGATCCGGGGCCGCTTCGGCTCGCGGCCCTCGGTGGTGGCCGTGTTCTCCTCCGATCCGGAGACCTCGAAGGTTTCCTTCGTGGTGGCCGTCAGCCGGGACGCGCAGGATCGCGGCTTCGCGGCGGGCAAGCTCGTGCCCGCCTTCGCCTCCCACGTCGGCGGCCGCGGCGGCGGCAAGGCCGACATGGCCCAGGGCGGCGGCTCCGACCCGTCCGGGATCACCGCGGCGATCGGCGCGCTGCGCAAGGAGGTCGAGCAGGTGGTGTCGCGCGGGTGAGCGACCACAATCAGGAGCAGGCGAGACCCGGGTGTCCGGAGGGTTCGGCCGATCCGGGCCCCGGGCGACGGCTGGCCGTGGACGTGGGAGCGGTACGTGTGGGAATCGCCGTGAGCGATCCGGCCCCCATGCTGGCCACCCCGCTGGTTACCCTGAAGCGGGACGAGGCGGGGAGCACGGATCTGATCCGGCTTGCCGAACTCGTCGTCGAATACGAGATTGTCGAGATCGTGGTCGGCCTGCCGAAGACACTGGCGGACAGGCACGGGAGCGCTGCCGAGGCGGCGCAGTCCTACGCCGAGGCGCTCGCACCGCGCGTGGCACCGGTTCCGGTCCGGTTCAGCGATGAGCGGCTCACCACCGTCACCGCCAGCCGCATGCTCACCGAACGGGGTGTGCGCGGCAAGCGGAAGCGGGCCGTGGTCGACCAGGCGGCTGCGGTGGAGATCCTGCAGGGATGGCTGGACGCCCGTGGCCGGACCGGACGAGAGGATCTTGCGTGAGCGATGATCTCGGTCTGTTCGCCGAGGAATCCGGTGATCCACAGCAGCGTGGCCGCAGGCAGGAGCGGGATCGCCTGCGCCGCAGGCGGCGTCGCCGTGTCGTCACCGCCGTCGCGGGCCTGTTCGCGCTGCTGATCGTGGGCGGCGGTGCGGTCTACGGGGTGAGCCAACTGCTGCGGATCGGCAGCTACGAGGACTACGATGGCTCCGGCAGTGGCGAAGTGGTGATCGAGGTCGAACGCGGCGACACCACCAGTGCGATCGGGCGGACGCTGGTCGACAAGGATGTCGTGGCCAGTGCCGCGGCATTCATCGAGGCGGCCAAGGGGAATTCGGAGATCGCCGGTATCCAGCCCGGCTTCTACCTGATGAAGCAGCGGATGTCCGGAGAAGCCGCCGTGCGTCGAATCCTGGCCGACGAGGCCAGAGCGGGCCGGGTGGAAATCCGCGGCGGTATGCGGCTGGAGGACCAGACGAGGCCGAACGGTGAGGTCGTGCCGGGAATCCTGTCCCTGCTGGCCGAGGCCACCTGTGCCGGATCGGGCGGGCCGGACACGTGCGTGAGCAGCGAGGAGATGCGCACGACCGCGGCGCAAGCCGATCTGGCCGCGCTGGGCGTGCCGAAGTGGGCCGTCGAGTCGGCCTCGTCGGCGGAGGCGGAGCGCCGGCTGGAAGGGCTGATCATGCCCGGCATCTACCACGTCCAGCCCGGTAGCAGTGCCGAAGAAGTGTTGAGCTCGGTACTGCAGGCCTCGGCGGCGAAGCTGCAGGCGGCAGGGATGCCCGCCATCGCCGAGGGAACCGGGTTCTCGCCGTACGAGGTCCTCACGATAGCCTCGTTGATCCAGAGTGAGGCCATCAAGAAGGACTTCGGCAAGGTCTCGCGGGTGATCCGCAACCGGCTCGACACCGGTATGCCATTGCAGTTCGACTCGACGATCAACTACCCGCTGGACAAGCCGACGCTGCTGACCGACCCCAGCGACCGCGAACGTCCCGGCCCGTACAACACGTATCAGAACACCGGGTTGCCCCCCACCCCGATCTCCTCGCCGAGCAAGGCGGCCCTCGACGCGGCCGTGAACCCGACGCCCGGCGAATGGCGATACTTCGTGCGGTGCTACAAGGACGGCACGTCGTGCTTCTCCGAGACCAACGAGCAGCACAATGCCGCTCGGCAGAAGGCGGAGGAACGTGGTGCCATCTGACGGCGTGTTCTCCGATCCGGCACCGGCCACAGTCGTTCGTGCGGGTGTGGTCGGTTCACCCGTCGGACACTCGTTGTCACCGGTTCTGCACGGTGCCGCCTACACCGCTCTGGACCTGGAACACTGGACCTACGAGCGCATCGAACGGGATGCGGACGGCCTGACCGAGCTGGCCGGTGAACTGGGCCCCGAGTGGGTGGGGCTGTCGGTGACGATGCCGGGCAAGCGTGCGGCGCTGGAGCTGGCTTCGGAGGTCACCGATCGAGCGGTGGCGGTCGGAGCGGCCAATACCCTGGTGCGGCGCCCCGGCGGCTGGGCCGCGGACTGTACGGACGTCGACGGGGTGACCGGGGCACTGCGCTCGGCAGCCGGATTCTCCTCCGGGCACAGCGGCTTGCTGCTCGGGGCGGGGGGTACAGCCGCTGCCGCACTCGCGGCCTTCGCCGAACTCGGGATCGGCGAGGTGACGCTGGCCGTACGCGAACCTGCCCGGGCCGCCGAAGCCCTGCAGACCGCTGAGCGGGTCGGCTTGCGAACCCGCACCGAGCGGCTCGACTCCCTGGACTTGGCCAGAGCCTCCTCGTCGGTCGACGTCGTGGTCTCCACCCTGCCTGCCGGTGCTGTGGATGTGCATGCCCGGGAGTTGGCAGGGGCGGCGTGCTTGCTCGACGTGATCTATCACCCCTGGCCGACTCCGCTGGCCACTGCGGTGCAGCAAGCGGGTGGGCGGCTGGCGACCGGTCTGGACATGCTGCTGCATCAGGCGTTCGGCCAGGTCGAGCAGTTCACCGGGTGTGCTGCGCCGCGGGAGGCGATGCGCGATGCGATGAGCGCGGCGACGGGTGCTGTGGTGCCCCTGCCGCTGTGACGGGACAGGTGGGGCACCTGCGGGTGGCCCGGGCCGTGGCCCTCGGACGGCTACTCGTCGCCGAGTTCGGTGCCGACGAGTTCGGCGAGCCGGTCCAGAGCCGCGTCGGCACCCTCGCCTTCGGCGGCGAGGACGATTTCGTCACCGTGGGCCGCACCGAGCGTCATCAGCCCCAGAATGCTCCCGGCCTCGACCGGGGGGCATCCGTCCTTGCTGATGGTGATGGTGACCGGCTGTGCTGCTGCGCTCTTGGCCAGCACGGCGGCCGGACGTGCGTGCAGGCCCACCTTGCTGGCCACGATGACCCGTCGTTCGGGCATGGTTGTCCATTCTCGGGGATATGTCGTCGACAGGCGATGGTTCCGGCAGGAGCGGCCGGGGAAATAACCGCCGGAACGGGAAGTACCCACTGGGGCGCTGTCATGCGCGGCCCGTGTCCTCGGCATGTGTTCCGGTGGACCCGGCGTCGGTCTCCTCGGCCGAGGAGCTTGCACTCGATGCCCGCGTTCTTTCCGGGACACCGCCACCCGCGGTGGTGTCGTCGTCCTCGCGCCCCGGAGTGGGCAGGTTCCACCGGGTGATGACGAACCGGAAGAGGACGTAGTAGAGGACCGCGTACCCGAGCCCGATCGGGATCAACCACAGCGGTTTCTGGGAGATCCCGAAGTTGAGCACGTAGTCGATCGCTCCGGCCGAAAAGGCGAAACCGGAATGGATGTCCAGGGCATTGACCAGTGCCATCGACGTTCCGGTCAGGACGGCGTGGATGAGCAGCAACGGCCAGGCCACGAAGAGGAACGAGAACTCCAGGGGCTCGGTCACGCCGGTGAGGAAGGCGGTCAGCGCGGTGGAGAACATGATCCCGCCGACGATCTTGCGCTGTGCGGGTTTGGCACAGTGGTAAATGGCCAGAGCGGCTGCGGGCAGGGCGAACATGAAGATGGGAAAGAAGCCGGTCATGAAGGTACCCGCCGTGGGGTCCCCGGCGAAGAAGCGATTGATGTCACCATGCGCGCCCTGGTACTCCCCGGTGAGGAACCAGACCACGGAGTTGGGGATGTGGTGCAGCCCGAAGGGGATCAACAGGCGGTTGACCACGCCGTAGATGCCGCCGCCGATGATCGCGTTGCCGGTGACGGCATTGCCGAAGGCCGTCAATCCCGCATCGAAGACCGGGTAGACGAGTCCGAGGAGCACGCCGATGGCCAGCATGGCCACCGAGGTGATGATGGGCACGAACCGGCGCCCACCGAAGAAGGCGAGGTAGTCGGGAAGTTTGATCCGGTGGTAACGCTGCCACAGGAAGGCTGCGGTCAAACCGGCGATGATGCCGCCCAGAACGCCGTAGGGGCCCCCGTTGTAGGCGGTGCCCGCCTCGGTGCCGGTCATTTCCCAGAGCACACCTGCCAGCACCAGATAGCCGATCGCCCCCGCCAGTGCGGTCGATCCGTCGGCTCTCCTGGCGATGCCGATGGCCACACCGACCGCGAACAACAGGGGGAGGTTGTCGAACAGTGCGCCCCCGGCGGCACCGATCACCCCTGCCACTGCTTCGAGCCCGGCAATGGCGCCGAGCAAATCGTCCTGCCCCAGCCGGAGCAGCAGCGCGGCGGCGGGCAGAACCGCGATGGGCAACATCAGGCTCCGCCCGAATCGCTGTAGCAGCGCGAAACTCCTGCTGGAGCTGCCCGTTGTCGCTGTGGGGTCGCCGGTGTTCAACAGATCCCTCCCGGAGCCGGTCGGTCGCCTCGACACCCGTGTGGCCCGTCCTGCTGTCGCAGGTCCGTCGGTACTCGGCGGTGAGGACGGCCCCGTACCGTCGGCTCGGCTCCCATACCGCCTCCCGTTGGAAAGATTCCTCGGGCCTGTGCCCGTGTTTGGTACGGTCCGGTCCATACCGGTCGATGGGGAACCATGCGCCGCGGATGATCCGGTGTCAAGCGAATATGCGTCTTTGCCGCGATGAACTCCGCGATCACCGGGACCGCGTCCGTCGGGCACGGCCACGCGGGATGCCGTGCGTGCACGAGGTCTCCGAGACGCCGTGGAGATGAAGGAGGCAGGGTGGCCGAGGACAAAGCCGCCGCGATCCTGGCCGCGCTCGGCGGGGGGAACAACGTGGTCGACATCGAGCCGTGCATCACACGGTTGCGTTGCGAGGTCGAGGACGATTCCCGGGTCGACGAGGCCGCGTTGAAGTCGGCGGGCGCCCACGGGGTCATGCGCCAGGGATCGGTTGTGCAAGTGGTGGTGGGGCCGGAAGCCGACACCCTTGCCGGCGATATCGAGGACCTGCTGTGAGCGTCGAGGTCGTCAGCCCGGTCAGCGGCTTGACGGCGCCGCTCGGCGAGGTGCCCGATCCGGTGTTCTCGCAGGCGATGGTGGGCCCCGGGATGGCGGTCAAACCCCGGGGCGGGCGCGGTGATGCGGTGGCTCCGGTCGCGGGCACCGTGGCCACGCTGCACCCGCACGCTTTCGTGATCACGACACCGGAGGGCTTCGCCGTCCTGGTGCATCTGGGGCTGGACACGGTCAAGCTCGGCGGTGAGGGATTCACGGCGCACGTGACGCAGGGCGAGACCGTTCGGGTGGGGCAGCGGATCATCACCTGGGACCCGACCGGGATCGAAGCCCACGGGTTCAGTTCGATATGTCCTGTCGTGGTGCTGGAGATCGGCGCCGACGCGCTCGGTGATCTGCGTGAGGATGACCAGGTTCTGGCCGGCGAGGCCGTGTTCACGGTGCAGAGGTGAGGCCGGTCGGTGTCCGACACGCGGGGATCCGCGTGGTGCATGAGCGAGCGAGCCGGATGCGCGCGCCATCCTGCGGACATGCTCGATACGGGGATCGTGACCACCGTGGCTTGCGGCATCGCAGGTCTCGGAGCCGGTCGGCTCGGAAGGTGCCTGCTGCGGAGACTCCGGCGCGGGGTGCGGCCACCGAAGCTGTGGTGCGAAGTGGGCGTTGCGCTGCTGTGGACGACCGCGGCGGCCGGGAATCTGGCGGGGGCCTTCCCCTTGTGGTGGATGCCGGTGCCGCTGCTGCTCGGCTGGCTCGCCATGATGCTCACCGTCTGTGATCTGTTCGCCGGGCGCCTGCCGGACGCGCTGACACTGACCGCCTACCCGGTCGCGGCCGGGGTGCTGGCTCTGGCGGCCTGTGCGGGCCGGGACCCCGAGATGGCCCTTCGAGCCCTGTCCGGTGCGATCCTGTTCGCGGGTTCGTACGCGTGTGTACGGCTGCTGTCGCCGACGGCGATGGGCGCAGGCGATGTGAAACTGGCGGGCAGTCTCGGTGCCGCCGTCGGTGCCGTGTCCCCGGTCGCGGTCATGGTGACCATGGTCGCCGCCGCCGTTCTCACCCTCGCGGCGGCATGCGTGGCGCGGGCGACAACCGTTCCGCACGGTCCCGCCATGCTCCTGCCGGCATGGCTGGCCACGACTTTCCCGGCGGCGATGTCGGTGCAGACCGCTCTGTGACGGCCCGGTGTCGCAGGCGTGCCGAGCCGACCCCGGCAGGTACCGCACCGAGCCGACCGTGACAAGATGCCTGGTGTGCTGCGCTGGATGACCGCCGGAGAATCACATGGGCCCGCGCTGGTGGCAATGCTGGAAGGCATGGTGGCCGGAGTCGAGGTCACCACGTCCGATATCGCCACCCAGCTGCAGCGCCGCAAGCTCGGTTTCGGCCGCAGTCCGCGGATGAACTTCGAAGCCGACGAGTTGGAGATCATCGGCGGTGTCCGGCACGGTCTGACGCAGGGCGGGCCGATCGCGGTGCGGATCGGCAACACCGAGTGGCCCAAGTGGGAACAGGTCATGGCCGCGGATCCGGTCGATCCGGACACACTGGCGTCTCAGGCACGCAGCGAGCCGCTGACCCGGCCGCGCCCGGGCCATGCCGATCTGCCCGGGATGCAGAAGTACGGTTTCGACGAGTCGCGGCCCGTGCTGGAACGTGCCAGCGCCCGCGAGACCGCCGCGCGGGTGGCTGTCGGCACTGTGGCGCGACTTTTCCTGCGTCAGGCGCTCGGGGTGGAGCTGGTCAGTCATGTGGTCGGTCTCGGCGATGTGGACGCCGAGACCGACAGGCTTCCCACGCCGGAGGACCTGCCTGCCATCGACGACAACCCGGTACGTGCTTTCGGGGACTCCGCCACCGACCGGATGATGGCCGAGGTCGATGCGGCGAAAGCCGACGGCGACACGCTCGGGGGGGTGGTCGAGGTGATCGCCTACGGGGTGCCGCCGGGCGTGGGGTCGCACGTGCACTGGGACCGCAAGCTCGATGCGCGATTGGCCGCGGCGCTGATGAGCATCCAGGCGATCAAGGGCGTGGAGATCGGCGAGGGATTCGCCAACGCGCGCCGTCGCGGTAGCCGTGCGCATGACGAGATGTACCCGTCCGGCGGGGCGAACTGGGTCAGTCGTGGAAGCAACCGTGCGGGTGGGCTCGAAGGCGGCATGACCAACGGTGAACCCCTCATCGTGCGCGCGGCCAAGAAGCCGATATCCAGCCTGCCCCGCGCACTGGCTACCGTGGACGTGAGCACCGGTGAGCCCGCCAGGGCGATGCACCAGCGTTCCGATGTCACCGCCGTTCCGCGTGCCGCCGTGGTCGCCGAGACGATGGTCGCTCTCGTGCTGGCGCAGGCCGTGCTGGAGAAGTTCGGTGGGGATTCGCTGGCCGAGACCCGGCGCAATGTCGATGGGTACCTGGCCGGACTGGCCGAGCGTACCGATGAGCGAAAGGTGCGGTGATGAGCCCGCGCGCCGTGCTGGTGGGACCACCCGGAGCGGGAAAGACGGTGGTCGGTCGTTTGCTGGCGGACCGGCTCGGTGCGGATTTCCGGGATACCGACGCCGACGTCGAGCGGCTCGCGGGCAAGCCCATCCCGGAGATCTTCACCAACGACGGGGAGCCTGCGTTCCGGGAGCGGGAGGAGGAGGCGATCGCCGTGGCGCTGGCCGAGCACTCCGGTGTGCTGTCCCTGGGGGGTGGCGCTGTGCTGTCGGAACGTACCCGCGAGCGCTTGGTGGATCAGCCGGTTGCGTTCCTGAGTGTCGGGTTGGCCGAGGGAGCACGCCGGACCGGCTTGTCCACCGCCCGTCCCCTGCTGGCCGGGGTCAATCCCCGCGCCACTTTCAAGGCGTTGCTGCAGGCGCGGTTGCCGCTGTATCGCCAGGTGGCCACCTGGGAGGTGGACACGGACGAGATCGAGCCGCCGGCCGTGGTCGATCGGATCGTCGCGGGCCTGCAGGCAGCGCGCACGAGCTAGGACGTGCTTCGGAAATGCTTGTGTGGCCTTCAACGCAGCAAGACGCCCTCTGAGACGGCGGTTCAGCGACCACCAGGGGTTGACAAGACAGGCCGTAGTACGGCGAATGGTGCCGGGTCAGCACCGGTGAACGCGGTGCCACGGATCGGGAAAGGATGATGATGACCGAGCCAGTGCGGATCCGCGTCGAGGGTGGGCAACCTTATGACGTGGTGGTCGGTCGGGGCCTGCTCGGCGAACTCGTGGACCAGCTGCGCGGGACCTCCGTGGTCGCTCTGGTGCACCAGCCCAGCATCACGGCGACCGTGGAAGCAGTGCGCGAAGAGCTCGGCGAGGCCGGTGTGGACGCGCACCGCGTGGAGGTTCCGGATGCCGAGGAGGGCAAGAGCCTCGCGGTCGCGGGCTTCTGCTGGGAAGTGCTCGGCAAGATGGGCATGGACCGCGAGGGGGTTGTTGTCTCGTTCGGTGGCGGCGCCGTGACCGATCTGGCCGGCTTCGTCGCCGCGACCTGGATGCGCGGTGTGCGCGTGATGCATGTCCCGACCACGTTGCTGGGCATGGTCGACGCGGCCATCGGAGGCAAGACCGGCATCAACACCGATGCGGGCAAGAACCTCGTGGGACTGTTCCACGAACCGGGTTCGGTCGTGGTCGACCTGGCCACCCTGGAGGGATTGCCCGCCAACGAGCTCATCGCGGGAATGGCCGAGATCGTCAAGTGCGGTTTCGTCGCGGATCCGCAGATCCTAGATCTGATCGAGTCGGATCCGCAGGCGGCCGTGGACCCCTCCGGCGATGTGCTCACCGAGCTGGTCAGCCGGGCCATCCGGGTCAAGGCCGATGTGGTCTCGGCGGACCTGCGGGAGTCGCATCTGCGGGAGGTCCTCAATTACGGGCACACGCTCGCCCATGCGATCGAGCGGCGTGAGCGGTACCGCTGGCGGCACGGTGCCGCGGTGAGTATCGGTCTCGTGTTCGCCGCCGAACTGGCACGGCTGGCCGGGCGGCTCGACGACGAAACCGCCGACCGGCACCGGCGGATACTGGACCTGCTCGGTTTGCCCACCACGTATGACCCGGACGCTCTCAATCAGCTCCTGGAGCTGATGCAGTCGGACAAGAAGACCCGCTCGGGGGTGCTGCGCTTCGTGGTGCTCGACGGGCCGGCCAAACCCGGTCGTCTGGAGGGCCCGGATCCCTCGCTGGTGGCGGCGGCCTACTCGGCACTGGCCGGGGGCGGTGGCAGGCAGGACTCGGGACAGGAGGTTTTCCTGTGAAGGTGCTCGTGCTCAACGGTCCCAATCTGGGGCGGTTGGGGAGTCGGGAGCCCGATATCTACGGCAGCTCCACGTATGCCGATCTGGTGGCGCTGTGCGAGCGCACTGCCGGGGATCTCGGCATCGAGGTCGACGTGCGCCAGACCGATCACGAGGGTGAGATGCTGGAGTGGCTGCACGAGGCCGCCGACCGGCGCCTGCCGGTGGTGCTCAATGCGGCAGCGTGGACGCATTACTCCGTGGCCGTTCGGGACGCGAGTGCCCAGTTGACCGAATCTCTGCTCGAGTTGCACCTGTCGAACGTGCACCGGCGTGAGGGATTCCGGCACCACAGCTATCTCTCCGACATCGCCACCGGAGTCATCGCCGGGCTGGGGGTGCGCGGCTACGCGCTGGCTCTGCGCTGGCTGGCCGAGCTCGATGCCTGAACTCCGGCGGGTCACTGCGCCCGGCTCGATCACCCGAGCGAAGAACACACCACAGCGCATGTCCACCGCTGCGGAGCTACTCGTTTAGGCTGCGGTGCATGCCGGAATCCCACGTCCACCGACGTACTGCCCTGCGTGCCCACCTTCGCGAACACGAGGTGGACGCGATGCTCGTCACGGACCTGCTCAACATCAGGTACCTGACCGGTTTCACCGGGTCGAACGCGGCGCTGCTGGTGCACGCGGCCGATGAGGCGGGAAGCGAACGACGCACCGTCTTCTGCACCGACGGCCGATACCAGACCCAGGCGGGTGAGCAGGTTCCCGATCTCGAGCTGCTCATCGACAGGGGCAGTGCATCGGCGCTCGCGCGGCGCATCGAATCCGGAGTCGCGCAGCACCGGCGGGTCGGTTTCGAGAGCGGGCATGTCACCGTCGACGGGTGGGACGCGCTGGCCGGCGCCGCCCCTTCCGCCGAGCTGGTCCGCACTCCCGGATTGGTCGAGCAGCTGCGTCTGTTCAAGGACGAGGCCGAAGTCGAGGCGCTCCGCGCTGCGTGTGCCGCCGCCGACCGGGCGCTGGCCGAGCTGCTCGAGCAGGGAGGTCTGCGTCCCGGCCGGACCGAACTGGAGGTCGCCAGGGATCTGGAGGCCCGGATGCTGGACAACGGTGCGGCGGGCCCCTCGTTCGACACGATCGTGGCCGCGGGGGCGAACTCGGCCGTTCCGCACCACCGGCCCGACGGCACGGTCCTGGCGAACGGTGACTTCGTGAAGATGGACTTCGGAGCCCTGGTCGACGGTTACCACTCGGATATGACCAGGACCGTCGTGCTGGGTTCGCCTGCCGAGTGGCAGCGCGAGATCTACGAGCTCGTCGCCGCGTCCCAGGCTGCCGGGCGCGAGGCCGTGCGGGTCGACGCCGACGTGCGCACGGTGGACAGCGTCGCGCGCAAGGTGATCACCGATGCCGGATATGGCGAGCGGTTCCTGCACGGACTCGGGCACGGTGTCGGCTTGCAGATCCATGAGGCACCGGCCCTGTCCCAGCGCGGGGACGGTACGATCGGGGCCGGGATGGCAGTGACCGTCGAGCCCGGCGTGTACCTGCCGGGGCGTGGCGGAGTCCGTATCGAGGACACGCTGATCGTGCGTCCGAGCACGCCGGAACTGCTCACTCTGACGACGAAGGAGCTCGTCGCCATTTAGGCGGCAGCACGCGTGCCCCGAGCGCCGGCGAGCGGCGCGCGCCGGCTTCGTGGCCGGCGACACACATCTGCAGTCATCACCACAGGAGAGACCTCGACCGTGGCCACCACGAACGACCTCAAGAACGGAATGGTGCTCAACATCGACGGCCAGCTCTGGTCCGTGACGAGTTTCCAGCACGTCAAGCCCGGCAAAGGCGCGGCTTTCGTGCGCACCACCCTGAAGAACGTGCTGTCCGGCAAGGTGGTGGACAAGACCTTCAACGCAGGCGTGAAGGTGGAGACCGCCAACGTCGACCGCAGCGAGGTGACGTACCTCTACAACGACGGCACCGACTACGTGTTCATGGATCCCGACACCTACGACCAGATCGGGGTCGCGCCGAAGGTGATCGGTACCGCGGCCGATTACATGCTGGAGAACAGCACCGTGGTTCTCGCCCGCCACGAGGGTGAGCCACTCTACGTCGAGCTGCCCGCCTCCGTGGAGTTGCAGATCTCACACACGGATCCGGGTGTGCAGGGCGATCGCTCCACGGGCGGGAGCAAGCCCGCCACCCTGGAAACGGGTGCCGAGGTGCAGGTCCCGCTGTTCATCGAGACCGGCGAGAAGATCAAGGTCGACCCACGCGACGGTCGCTACCTCGGCCGCGTCAAGTGATGGCTCACGGGAGCGCACTGGCGAACCGGGGTCGCGCAGCCGGAAAGAGGGTGTGAGTTGGGTACGCGGAACAAGGCCCGCAAGCGCGCGGTGGAGGTGCTCTACGAGGCCGATCTGCGCGAACTCGATCCTCAACAGCTTCTGTCCGAGCGGGTCGGTTCCACCGAGGTTCCACCCGTGAAGGATTACACGATCGCTCTCGTCTCGGGGATCACGGAGCATCGCAGGCGCATCGACGAGCTCCTCGTCGAACACGCCGAGGGATGGACGCTGGCACGCATGCCCGTCGTGGACCGGGCCGTGCTGCGTCTGGGGCTGTTCGAGCTGCTGTGGGGGTCCGATGTGCCACCCGCCGTGGCCATCGACGAGGCCGTGGAACTGGCCAAGGCATTGTCGACCGATGATTCGCCCCGCTTCGTCAACGGTGTTCTCGGCCGCTTGGCGGGGCTCAGGGACCAGATGCGTCGCTCGTTGCACGGCGAGGAGAGCGAGCAGGCCACCGACCGGGACGGTACCGAGCAGAGCGCCGACCGGAGTTGAGCGGGCGGGAGGCGACCGGCCGCACCGGAGTGCCTCTCTCGCCGTCTTCCGGCTGTCGCGGGCAACCGGGACAGCGCATCGGCGCCGGATCCCCGCATCCCCCCGAGGGCGGATGCGGGGACGGGTCGTCACTCCTCCCGTGCCGGTCGGGCTTCGGGCGGCAGCACTCCCCAGTCGATGAGCTGCTCGGTGAGCTCACCCGGGGTCATGTCGTAGATGATGGCCAGCGATCGCAGGTCCTCGGTGCGGATCGACAGCACCTTGCCGTTGTAGTCACCGCGCTGGCTCTGGATGGTGGCCGCGTAGCGGGCCAGTGGCCCCACCTTCTCCGCAGGGAGCTGCTGCAGCCGTTCCAGGTTGATGACGACTTTCGTGGCCGGTTCGGCGCCGGAGGAGATCCGGCCCTCCGGAAGGAGTTCGGCCACCGGCACACCGTAGAAGTCGGCCAGTTCGGCGAGCTTCTGTACGGTCACCGCGCGGTCGCCACGCTCATAGGACCCGACGACCACGGCCTTCCACCGTCCGCCTGATTTCTGTTCGACACCGTGCAGCGAGAGACCCTGCTGTTGGCGGATAGCGCGGAGTTTGTTGCCCAGCGCCTTGGCGTAGTCGCCCATGTGGCGTTTCTCCGTTTCATTCGCCCCGTCAGCCTAGTGTAGTTGCCGGGGAAAAACGCTCAGTAGTGATACGGAGAGTAATGTTCGCTCTTGTGCGTCACCAGGTCAAGTTGGTCTTGGCGGAAGCGTGGTACGAGTCGCACCACACCTGCCGTCGGAGTGCCCCTTCGATGCTGGTAGCGTACAGGTCAAGCCCGGCTGCCGCCGGGCTCCAGACGTCCTTTAAGGACCCGTCCGGTGAGGCGGGGAAGGAGGTCCACCGTGGCGTCACGCCAACAGGCGGGCGCGGCGGCCCCGGCGGGGCAGCGGGAGCTGCTCTCCGCCGGTGACGTTGCGCGCACGATCGCCAGAATCGCACATCAGATCATCGAAAAGACCGCCCTCGACACCGGCAACGACCATGTCGTTCTGCTCGGTGTGCCGACCCGGGGAGCACCCCTGGCCAGGCGCCTGGGCGCCTGTATTGCCGAGTTCAGCGGTGTGACCGTGCCCACCGGGGTACTCGACATCACACTCTACCGCGACGATCTCAGGAAGCAACCGAATCGCCCGCTGGAACCCAGCAGCCTTCCGGCCGAGGGCGTGGACGGTGCTCTCGTGGTGCTCGTCGACGACGTGCTGTTCTCCGGCCGCACCGTCCGTTCCGCGCTCGACGCGCTGCGTGATCAGGGCCGCCCGCGTGCTGTCCAGTTGGCTGTGCTGGTCGATCGCGGGCATCGGGAACTGCCGATCCGGGCCGATTACGTGGGCAAGAACGTGCCGACATCGCGCAGCGAGGACGTTGCCGTGCGGCTGACCGAGACCGACGGCGCGGACAGTGTGCTGCTGCGCCGCCAGGAGACGCCGACAGCCGGGAGGGAAACGCGGTGATCCGGCATCTGCTGTCCGCCGAAAGCCTCGATGCCGACACCGCGACCGGGGTGCTGGACACCGCGGACGCTCTCAAGCAGACGCTGCTCGGGCGTGAGGTTCGCAAGCTGCCGACCCTGCGCGGGCGCACCGTGGTGACCATGTTCTACGAGAACTCCACCCGGACGCGGGTGTCGTTCGAGGTCGCCGGTAAGTGGATGAGCGCGGACGTGATCAACGTGTCGGCCACCGGCTCGTCGACGAGCAAGGGCGAGTCGCTGCGCGACACCGCGCTGACGCTGTCCGCCGCGGGGGCCGACTGCGTGATCGTGCGTCACCCCGCTTCCGGTGCCGCTCACCGGCTTGCCGGATGGCTCGACGAAGCGGGGACCCAGGTGGTCAACGCGGGTGACGGGATGCACGAACATCCCACTCAGGCGCTGCTGGACGCGGCGACGCTGCGGGAGCGGCTGGGCGAGCTGACCGGGCGGCGGGTCGCGATCGTCGGTGACCTCCTGCACAGCAGGGTCGCCCGCTCCAATGTTCACCTGCTGCGCACGCTCGGCGCGGAGGTGGTGCTCGTCGCCCCGCCGACGCTGGTGCCCAGCGGTGTGCAGCACTGGGGGGCCGAGGTCCGGCACGAGCTCGATCCGGTACTCGCCGGTGTGGACGCGGTGATGATGCTGCGGGTGCAGGCCGAGCGGATGCACGGCGGGTTCTTCCCCTCGGCCCGTGAGTACTCGATCGCCTACGGCATGAACGAGACCAGACTCGGGTTGCTGCCGGAGCATGCCGTGGTGCTGCACCCCGGACCGATGCTGCGGGGCATGGAGATCGCACCGGATGTGGCCGACTCCCCCCGCGCGGCCGTGAACGAGCAGGTCCGCAACGGGGTTCACGTCCGTATGGCGGTGCTCTACCACCTGCTGGCCGGAGAGGAGGTCGCGGCGTGAACCGCGCGAAGGAAACGAGCAACCTGTCCGGTGGCGGCATGTCCGGTATCGGAGGGCCCGGTGAGCGGATCCTGCTGAAGGACGTGCGGCCCTATGGCGAGGGCGAGCCGGTCGACGTTCTGGTCGCGGGCGGGGTCATCGCCGAGATCGGCAGCGGGCTGACGGCCGATGCCGACGAGATCCTCCACGCGGACGGGGCCGTCGTCCTGCCCGGATTCGTGGACCTGCACACGCATCTGCGCGAACCCGGCCGGGAGGACGCCGAGACCGTCGAGACGGGCTCGGCGGCTGCGGCGCTCGGTGGTTACACCGCGGTGTTCGCCATGGCCAACACCGACCCGGTGGCCGACAACGCCGTGATCGTCGAACACGTGTGGCGCCGGGGACGTGAGGTCGGTCTGGTCGACGTACACCCGGTCGGTGCGGTGACCGCGGGGCTGCGGGGTTCCGAGCTGGCGGAGCTGGGCACGATGGCGCGCTCGGCGGCGAAGGTGCGGGTGTTCTCGGATGACGGGCGCTGCGTCGACGATCCGCTGCTGATGCGCCGCGCGCTGGAGTACACCGGGGCGTTCGGCGCGGTCGTGGCCCAGCATGCCGAGGATCCGCGGCTGACCGTGCAGGCACAGGCGCACGAGGGCGCCAACGCCGCGCGGCTGGGGCTGGCGGGGTGGCCCGCTCCGGCGGAGGAGTCGATCGTGGCTCGTGACTGCATGCTCGCCGGGCACACCGGGGGCAGGCTGCACGTCTGCCACGTCTCCACCTCGGGAACGGCCGAGTTCCTCCGGTGGTGGCGTTCGCAGGACGGTGCCACGGCGGTCTCGGCCGAGGTCACACCGCACCACCTGCTGTTGACCGATGACGTGCTCGGCAACTACGACCCCGTGCACAAGGTCAATCCGCCCCTGCGCGCGGACGCCGACGTGCACGCTCTCCGGCGGGCCCTGGCCGACGGGACGCTCGACTGCGTGGCCACCGACCACGCGCCACACGCCGCGCAGGACAAGGACTGCGAGTGGTCGGCTGCCCGACCGGGCATGCTCGGGCTGCAGACCGCATTGGGCGTGGTGCTGCACACCATGCTCGAGCCGGGACTGCTGGACTGGCGCGGTGTGGCGCGGGTGATGAGCGAACACCCCGCCCGGATCGCGGGGCTTGCCGACCAGGGCCGCCCGGTGGCCGAGGGAGAACCGGCGAACCTCGTGCTGGTCGATCCCGAGACGCGCTGGACGGTGCGGGGCGCCGAGCTGGCCAGCGTGTCGGCGAATACACCGTTCGAAGGTATGGAACTTCCCGGCCGAGTCATGGCGACGATGCTGCGCGGGCGCATCACCGCCCACGAGGGCAAGATCGCTCGCGCGGAAGGGGAACGCTGATGGCACGTACGCTGTGGGTGCTGGCACTGGTTGTCCTGGCCGTACTGGTGCTGTACGGGATGCGCCGGGGCTGGCTGCGCCGGGCACGACACCAGGCCGAGCGGCTCGCGGAATTCCCTTCCGAGCCGGACGGGCTCTCCGCCGAGCCCGAACTGCTGCCCGCTGCCGACGGTCTCTACGTGGGAACGACGCAGGCGGGCGACTGGCAGGACCGCATCGTGATGGGCGATATCGGCCACCGGGCGAGCGCCACGGCCCGGTTGCGGCGTTCCGGGCTGCTGCTGGAGCGATCCGGGGCCGGTTCGCTGTGGATCCCGGCCGCGTCGCTGCGCGGGGCCCGGGTGGACCACAAGCTCGCCAACAAGGTGGTTCCCGGAGCGGGCCTGCTGGTGGTGACCTGGCAGCTCGGGCAGCAGTGGCTCGATACCGGATTCCGCGCGCAGGACAAGACAGTGCAGACCGAGTGGGCCGCGGCGGTGCGGAACATGGTGCCCTCCGACGGGTGGCCCCAGTCGGCACAGGCCCAGACCGAACAGGACAAGACCGAACAGGCTCAGACCGAACAGGCTCAGACCGAACAAGACGAGACCGCGGGTACGCGGCAGGAGGCACAATGACCGCGGCAGCTCTGGTGCTCGAGGACGGCCGGATTTTCCGGGGTGAGGCATTCGGCAGTGTGGGTGGCTGCCTGGGAGAGGTCGTGTTCAGCACGGGGATGACGGGATATCAGGAGACCCTGACCGACCCGTCGTATCACCGCCAGATCGTGGTGTCCACGGCACCGCAGATCGGCAACACCGGCTGGAACGACGAGGACGACGAGTCGCAGCGCATCTGGGTGGCCGGTTACGCGGTGCGCGATCCGGCGCGGGTGCCGTCGAACTGGCGGTCGCGCCGCTCGCTCGCCGAGGAGCTGGACCGTCAGGGCGTGGTGGGCATCGCCGGCCTGGACACGCGCACGCTGACCCGCCACATCCGGGAGCGCGGTGCGATGCGTGCCGGCATCTTCTCCGGTGACCGGTTGCGCCCGGACGAGGAGCTGGTTGCCGAGGTGTCCGCGAGTGCGGAGATGACCGGGGCGGATCTGGCCGGAGATGTCACCACGGCCGAGTCGTACGTGGTCCCCGCGGCCGGTGCGAAGCGGTTCACGGTGGCGGCGCTGGATCTGGGGATCAAGACGAACACGCCGCGGATGCTGGCCGAACGGGGTATCGAGACGCACGTGCTGCCGATGTCGGCGTCGATGGACGATCTGCTGGCGGTGCACCCGGACGGGGTGTTCCTGTCGAACGGCCCCGGGGACCCGGCCACGGCCGACCATGCCGTCGAGCTGACCCGGCAGGTCCTGGACCGCAAGCTGCCGTTGTTCGGAATCTGCTTCGGCAACCAGATCCTGGGGCGTGCGCTCGGGCGGGAGACCTACAAACTGCCCTACGGGCATCGGGGGATCAACATCCCGGTGATCGATGCCGAGACCGGCCGGGTGGCGATCACCGCGCAGAACCACGGTTTCGCCGTGGCAGGCGAGCCGGGCGAGCGGTTCGACACCGACTTCGGCCGGGCGACGGTCAGCCACCACTGCGCCAACGACGGTGCGGTGGAGGGACTGCGCCTGCTGGACACCCCGGCGTTCAGCGTGCAGTACCACCCCGAGGCGGCTGCGGGACCGCACGACGCCGCTCCCCTGTTCGATTCGTTCGCGCAACTGATGAGTGAGGCACGCTGATGCCGAAGAGAACCGACATTCGCCACGTCCTGGTCATCGGCTCCGGCCCGATCGTGATCGGCCAGGCGTGTGAGTTCGACTATTCCGGTACGCAGGCCTGCCGGATCCTGCGCGAGGAGGGCCTGCGGGTCAGCCTGGTCAATTCCAATCCCGCCACGATCATGACGGACCCGGAGTTCGCCGACGCCACGTATGTCGAGCCGATCACTCCGGAGTTCGTGGAGAAGGTCATCGCCGCCGAACGGCCGGATGCGCTGCTGGCCACCCTCGGCGGGCAGACCGCCTTGAACACGGCGATGGCCCTGGACGAGCGCGGGGTGCTGGAAGCCTACGGCGTCGAGCTGATCGGTGCCGACATCGCCGCGATCCAGCGCGGTGAGGACCGGCAGCGGTTCAAGGACATCGTGCGCTCGATCGGTGGCGGAGTCCCCGAGAGCAGGGTGTGCACCTCGATGGACGAGGTCCGCGACTTCGTCGCCGAGCACAGCCTGCCGGTGGTCATCCGCCCGAGCTTCACGATGGGCGGGTTGGGCTCGGGGATGGCCCACACCCACGAGGAACTGGAGCGGATGGCCTCGTTCGGGCTGACCGAATCCCCGGTGCACGAGGTGCTCATCGAGGAGAGCGTGCTCGGCTGGAAGGAGTACGAGCTGGAGCTGATGCGCGACCACGCCGACAACGTGGTGGTCGTGTGCTCCATCGAGAACGTCGATCCCATGGGCGTGCACACCGGTGACTCGGTGACGGTGGCCCCGGCGATGACGCTGACCGACCGCGAGTACCAGCACATGCGCAATGTCGGCATCGACGTGCTGCGCGAGGTCGGAGTCGACACCGGCGGCTGCAACATCCAGTTCGCGATCCACCCGGAAACCGGGCGGATGGTGGTCATCGAGATGAATCCGCGGGTGTCGCGGTCCTCGGCACTGGCGTCGAAAGCCACGGGCTTTCCGATCGCCAAGATCGCCGCGAAGCTGGCCATCGGGTATCGGCTGGACGAGATCCGCAACGACATCACCCGCGAGACGCCGGCGAGCTTCGAACCGACGCTGGACTACGTGGTGGTCAAGGCGCCGCGTTTCGCGTTCGAGAAGTTCCCCGGCGCGGACACGCGGCTGACCACGACGATGAAGAGCGTCGGCGAGGCGATGGCGCTCGGCCGCAACTTCACCGAGGCGCTCGGCAAGGCGCTGCGCTCGATGGAAACCTCCCGGATCGGGTTCTGGACCGGTCCGGGGGACGGCGACGCCACCCTGGAGTCCGTTCTGGACGAGCTCGGCGCGGGCCACGACGGCCGGCTCTACACCGTGGAGCGGGCGCTGCGACTGGGCGCGAGCGTGCAGCAGGTCCACGAGGCCTCCGGCATCGACCCGTGGTTCGTCGACCAGATCGCTTCCCTGGTCGAGTTGCGGGCCGACCTGGTCGAGGCCTCGGTGCTCGACGCCGACCTGCTGCGCCGGGCCAAGCGTGCCGGGGCGTCGGACCGGCAGATCGCCGCGTTGCGCCCGGAATTGGCCGGTGAGGACGGTGTCCGCGCATTGCGGCACCGGCTGGGGGTGCGCCCGGTGTTCAAGACCGTGGACACCTGCGCGGCCGAGTTCGCCGCTCGCACGCCGTATCACTACTCGGCCTACGAGTCGGATCCGGCGGCCGAGTCGGAGGTGGTCGAGCAGCACGATCGTCCCAAGGTGCTCATCCTCGGCTCGGGGCCCAACCGGATCGGGCAGGGCATCGAGTTCGACTACTCGTGCGTGCACGCTGCGATGGCGCTGCGTGAGGCCGGTTTCGAGACGGTCATGGTCAACTGCAACCCGGAGACCGTCTCGACCGACTACGACACCTCGGACCGGCTGTACTTCGAGCCGTTGACCTTCGAGGACGTTCTCGAGGTCGTGCATGCCGAGCAGACCTCCGGCACCGTGGCAGGAGTGATCGTGCAGCTCGGTGGGCAGACCCCGCTCGGGCTGGCCCAGCGCCTGTCCGATGCGGGGGTGCCGATCGTGGGCACCCCGCCGGAGGCCATTCACCATGCCGAGGAGCGCGGCGCCTTCGGTGACGTGCTGAACACGGCCGGGCTGCCCGCGCCGAGCTACGGCACCGCGACCTCGTTCGAAGGGGCCAAGCGCATCGCCGACGACATCGGCTACCCCGTGCTGGTGCGTCCCTCCTACGTGCTCGGCGGGCGCGGTATGGAGATCGTCTACGACGAGCCTTCCCTGGAGAACTACATCGCCCGCGCCACCCAGGTCACTCCGGAACACCCGGTGCTGGTGGACAACTTCCTCGACGACGCGATCGAGATCGACGTCGACGCGCTGGCCGACGGCACCGATGTCTACCTCGGTGGCGTGATGGAGCACATCGAGGAAGCCGGTATCCACTCCGGCGACTCCGCCTGTGCGCTGCCGCCGATCACCCTGGGTCGCCAGGAGATCGAGGAGGTGCGGCGGTGCACCGAGGCTCTCGCCCAGGGTCTCGGCGTGCGCGGGTTGCTCAACGTGCAGTACGCGCTCAAGGACGACGTGCTCTACGTCCTGGAGGCCAACCCCCGCGCCTCGCGTACCGTGCCGTTCGTGTCCAAGGCCGCCGCGGCGCCGCTGGCCAAGGCCGCCGCACGTGTCATGCTCGGTGCCAAGATCGCCGATCTGCGCGGCGAGGGCATGCTGCCCGCCGTCGGCGACGGTGCCGACCTGCCCACCGACGCTCCCGTCGCGGTCAAGGAGGCCGTCCTGCCGTTCCACCGCTTCCGCACTCCGGAGGGGCACGGCATCGACTCCCTGCTCGGTCCGGAGATGAAGTCCACCGGTGAGGTCATGGGCATCGACACGTCCTTCGGGCAGGCTTTCGCCAAGTCCCAGACCGGTGCCTACGGCTCCTTGCCCACGTCCGGGCGGGCGTTCGTCTCGGTGGCCAACCGCGACAAGCGCTCGATGGTCTTTCCCATCAAGCGCCTGGCCGACCTCGGCTTCGACATCCTCGCCACCGTCGGCACCGCCGATGTGCTGCACCGCAACGGCATCCCGTGCACCGTGGTCCGCAAGCACAACGAGACGGCGGCCGGCGGCGAGCGCGACGTGATCGACCTGATCAAGGCGGGTGAGGTCGACATGGTGTTCAACACGCCCTACGGCAACCCGGGGCCGCGCGTCGACGGCTACGAGATCCGCACCGCCGCCGTTTCCCGGGACATCCCCTGCATCACGACCGTGCAGGGCGCGGCAGCCGCCGTCCAGGGCATCGAAGCCGCCATCCGGGGCAGCATCGGGGTACGGCCGCTGCAGGCTCTGCAGGCGTCGCTGTGGGCGAACCAGAGCGGTGGTGTGTGATGACGACGGTGCAGGCGGGCTTCGGTCGCCGTCTCGGCGATGCCGTGGTGGAACGGGGCCCGCTGTGTGTCGGCATCGACCCGCATCCCGCGTTGCTGCACGCCTGGGGGCTGGACGAGACACCGGCCTCGTTGGAGCGTTTCGCGATGACCGTGGTCGAGGCGCTGGCGGGCGAGGTGGCGGTTCTCAAACCGCAGTCGGCGTTTTTCGAGGCGTACGGCTCACGGGGGATCGCCGTCCTGGAGCGTGTGGTCGCCGAGTCCCGCCGGGCCGGTGCGCTGGTGCTGCACGACGCCAAGCGCGGTGACATCGGCTCGACCATGACCGCCTATGCCAACGCCTACCTGGACGAGCACTCGCCGTTGGCCGCCGACGCGATGACCGTCTCGCCCTACCTGGGGTTCGGCTCGCTGGCGCCCGCGCTCGGTATCGCCGAGCAGACCGGGCGCGGGGTGTTCGTGCTGGCCCGGACGTCGAACCCGGAAGGGGCCGGGCTGCAGCGCTCGGCGAGCCCGGAGGGGCGCTCGGTCGCGCAGTCCATTGTCGACGCGGCGGCGGAGAACAACGCGGACGCGGAACCGATGGGCCACGTCGGTGTGGTGGCCGGGGCCACCATCCGCAGTGGTGAACTGGATCTGTCCACTCTGAACGGTCCGATCCTGGCGCCGGGGCTCGGCGCCCAGGGCGGCACCGTGCAGGGGCTGCGGGCGGTGTTCGGACCCGCTCTGCCGAACGTCCTTCCGGCCGCGGCCCGCGAGGTCCTGCGTCACGGGCCCGATGTCGACGAGCTGCGGCGTGCCGCCCGCGGCCTGCGCGAGGACTTCGCCGCGCTGTTGGCGCGGTAGGGCGGTTTCGGAGTGAGTCACCCGCCGTAGCGCGCCCCGACTGCGAGCGCGTTACGGCGGGTGCACGGTGTGCTCCGGCGTGCGGCTCGACACCGCCACGGCGGCGGCAGCGCAATGTGAGCAACGTGACCACGGTCCGGGTTGTCCATGATGAGGGGCCTGCGGAGGTCACGATCCACCGTGAAAGCCTCACCGCAGGACGTGTGCAGACGTGTGACCCGTCGGACTTCCCGGCATCGATCAGGCGGAGGGCACCGGGTCACTTCGACGACCGTATCGGTCAAGTTCGCATTCGCGGGCGGGGATTTCCGTTGTCGTGCCCGGTTGTCACCGTACTCACGGTGAGGGTTTGCTCACGGCCCGAGTGCCGATTCCGTGGCGGCGGATGACCTGCGATAGGGCACGATGATCCGCTGAGCATGGCTCAACCGCCCGGAAATCGGACAGTTCGAAAGAGTTTTGGTCCGGGTTAGTGCACTTCAGCGCCGTTGTTGGTAGTACTTGCAGCGACCGGAGTGTTCGTGCACGCCTTGTACGGGCCCTTTCGGCACGTTCGGCGACGGGAGACGCGACGAATTCGGCTCACAAAAGTCGGACCCCCCGTTGTAGCGGCCTGACCAGGGCCGGTACTGTCGCCGCACCGATCAAGAGAAACCCACATCACGGAGGACATGGTGGCCCTTCCCCAGCTGACCGAGGAGCAGCGGGCAGCGGCACTGGAAAAGGCGGCTGCCGCCCGTCGCGCTCGAGCTGAGCTCAAGGAGCGCCTGAAGCGCGGTGGGACCAGCCTTGCCGAGGTTCTGGACAGTGCCGACAACGACGAGACCCTCGGCAAGATGAAGGTCTCCGCGTTGCTCGAGGCTCTCCCCGGCGTGGGCAAAGTCCGCGCTCAGCAGATCATGGAGCGGCTGGAGATCGCCAACAGCCGCCGGCTCCGCGGACTGGGCGAGCGCCAGCGCAAGGCGCTGCTCGCCGAGTTCAACGGCGCGTGATCGACACGAAATCCGGCGTGGAGCCGGGACCCACCCATCCGGGTGAGTCCCGGCTCACCGTCGTCTCCGGTCCCTCCGGGGTCGGCAAGTCGAGCGTGATCGACGAGTTGCGCAGGCAGGCCCCGGACATCTACTTCAGTGTGTCGGTGACAACCCGCCCCCCTCGTGCGGGCGAGGTGGACGGCGTGCACTACTACTTCGTCGACACCGACGAGTTCCGGCGCATGGCCGATGCCGGGCAGATGCTGGAGTACGCCCACTACGCGGGCAATGACTACGGCACGCCCCGCAAACCGGTCGAACAGGCGCTGGCGGCGGGCCGCCCCGCTGTGCTGGAGATCGAACTGCAGGGCGCACGTCAGGTCCGCGAGAGCATGCCGCAGGCACAACTCGTCATGCTGCTTCCCCCCTCCTGGGAGGACCTGGTGGAGCGGCTGACCGGTCGTCGCACCGAGGACTCGGACATCGTCCGGCAACGGCTCGACACGGCACGCCGGGAGCTCGCGGCTCGAACCGAGTTCGACGCGACCGTGGTCAACGCCGATGTGCAGTCGGCGGCCGGTGAGTTGGTACGATTGATAACCGGTCACGGTGCGAAGTAGGTGCCTCGCCGTTTCGGGTTCGCCGTTCCACGCCGGTTGTTCGAAGTAGCGGTGTGGCCCGGTCCGGACCGGTTGTTGCACCCTGCCCGCACCGAATCGCCGCCCGAGTCTGCGGTGCGGTATGGACGGGTTCCGAGGCGCCCACGCCGTCACTGCACCCCTTGTCGTGACCACCCGAGAGCAGGAGCCACGCACGTGAGCACGCCCAACCCGCTGGCTGCGTTCAACAGCAGCCAGCCGACGGACAGCCAGCCGCGCAGCGCGCCGGAGGGCATCACGAACCCTCCGATCGACGATCTGCTGGAACAGGTCAGTTCGAAGTACGCCCTGGCGATCTACTCCGCCAGGCGCGCGCGGCAGATTCAGGACTATTACGCGCAGCTCGGTGAGGGCCTTCTGGAGTACGTGGGCCCGCTGGTGGAGCCGGGTCCGCGCGAGAAGCCGCTGTCGATCGCGCTGCGTGAGATTCACGCCGGCGTGCTTCAGCACACCGAAGGCGAGTGAAACCGGAATTTCCCGGGGGCCGACCGCCCCGGGTGGTTCTCGGGGTCAGTGGTGGCATCGCCGCCTACAAGGCGTGTGATGTGTTGCGGAGACTGACCGAGTCCGGTCACGAGGTGCGCGTGGTGCCGACCGAGTCCGCGCTGCGCTTCGTCGGCTCGGCCACCTTCGAAGCCCTGTCCGGACAACCGGTGGCCACCGGCGTGTTCACCGACGTCGAGGATGTGCCGCACGTGCGCCTCGGCCAGGAGGCCGACCTTGTCGTCGTGGTTCCCGCCACCGCCGACCTGCTGGGCCGAGCGGCACACGGTCTCGCCGACGACCTGTTGACCTCGACGCTGCTCACCGCGCGGTGTCCGGTGCTGATGGTGCCTGCGATGCACACGGAAATGTGGGAGCACGCGGCCACGCAGCACAACATCGCGCTGCTCCGGGACAGGGGAGTGGTCGTCGCCGAGCCCGCCAGTGGCCGTTTGACCGGGGCGGACACCGGTAAGGGACGCCTGCCGGATCCGGAGGAGATCGTCGACCTCGCCCGGTTGCTGCTGGTCAAGCGCACCGCGCTGCCGCACGATCTCGAAGGTCGTCGCGTGGTGATCTCGGCCGGGGGGACCCGGGAACCGATGGATCCGGTGCGCTACCTCGGAAACCGCTCCTCGGGGCGTCAGGGATACGCCCTGGCGCGGGTGGCGGCTCATCGTGGAGCACACGTCACGCTGGTCTCCGCACATACCGCGGACCTCGTCGAACCCTCCGGTGTGCGCGTGGTGCACGCCGGTACGGCCGAACGGATGCGGTCGCTGATGCTGGCCGAGTCCGAAGGGGCCGACGTGGTGGTGATGGCCGCTGCCGTGGCCGATTTCCGCCCGGTGGACCGGCCCGACCACAAGGTCAAGAAAACCGATCGCGACCCCGATCCGCTCCAGCTCACCCGCAATCCCGACATTCTCGCCGAGCTCGTCGAGACCCGAGAGGCCGGTCGTCTGGATGCCGAGGTGATCGTCGGCTTCGCCGCGGAAACCGGTGATCCCGATACGACCGTGCTGGAACACGGCAGAACCAAGCTGACCCGGAAGCGGTGTGACCTGTTGGTGGTCAACGCCGTCGGTGACGGTGCGGCGTTCGAGGTGGAGGACAACGCCGGTTGGCTGTTGGGCGCCGACGGTGTCGAGCACCCGATTCCGCACGGTTCGAAATCCCATCTTGCGTCCGCATTGTGGGACGCCGTGTCCGGGCAGTTCGCGCGGAACGAGACCCCGTCCGTAGGCTGATATCCCTGGGCTCCGGGTGTCCGGAGCAAGCGGCGAACCACGGTGGGCGAGAAGTGGCCAGTGCGAGAACTCGACGCTCGGTGGGAACCGGGCACGGCGATCGTCGGTTGTTCACGAGTGAGTCGGTGACCGAGGGTCACCCGGACAAGATGGCCGACTCGATCAGTGATGCCATCCTGGACGCGATGCTGGCGCAGGACCCGCGCAGCCGCGTGGCCATGGAGACGATGATCACCACCGGTCAGGTGCACTTGGCCGGTGAGGTCAC
>NZ_QPJC01000004.1 GCF_003337235.1 Halopolyspora algeriensis | reverse complement strand
CAGCGCCGATGGTACTGCACCCCCGCGGGTGTGGGAGAGTAGGACACCGCCGACCCCCACCTCTTCGAGAGAGTGTGTGCCCCCAACCCCCACCCCGGGGATTGGGGGCACACCCATCACCACCCCCACCACCACGGCTGATCACCTCCCACGGCGACACGCCCACGAACCATTGCGGACTAAGCTGGGGGTAGTCCGTTTTCACCGTCGCAGGAGGTCTGGTGTCCGGTTTCGAGGACAAGTACGGCGATGATCGCCGCGGGTCCGGTAGCAGCCGAGGAGGCCCGGAAGGACACCGCTCCCGCAACCGCAATGCCGGAGAGCCGGGTGTGGGGCGTGATCACGGTGGTGATCGACGCTCTGGTGGCCGCTATCCGAAGCGGCGAAACGAGCGAAAGCCGTCCGGTGGTTCTCAGGGTGAAGGCCAACGCGGGCAGACCCGTGGCGGGCGAGGGCCACGGCCCGATGGCGACGACTCCCGCCGCACCCCGTCCCGGCGTACGCAGGGAGGGGAGAACCGAAGCAGCGGGCGGACAGGCGGCCGCAAGGGTGGCGGTGACCGCACCGACCGCCGCGGCTACTCCGACGGAAAAGAACACCGGGAACGTCCTCGTGGAGAGGATCGCCGCTCCGGTGGCGCTTCTTCGGACAGGTCCACGCAGCGAGGATCCACTCGTGGAGGGCGACGAGACGAGCAGCGGGATCGCAAGCGGCCGGACACGGGCCCGGGCAAGGCCCGGCACCACGGCAAGCGCGACGATGAACGCTCGACGAAGCAGGCGAAGGCGCGGGATCGGCGCGAGAAGAACGAGTCCGCCGAGACACCGCCACGGCCCCAGGAGCCGGAACTTCCCGAAGACGTGCAGCCCTCGGAGTTGCACGGGGATGTCCGCAGGGAACTCCGCGGTCTCCCCAAGGCACTGGCGGATCAGGTGGCCGGCCACCTGGTTGCCGCGGGCACGCTGATGGAGTCGGACCCGCAGCAAGCGCTGACACACGCCCGCTTCGCACGTCGCCGTGCCGCCCGAGTGGCAGCGGTGCGGGAGGCCAACGGACTCACGGCTTACCACGCCGGGGAGTGGAGCGAGGCATTGACCGAGCTGCGCGCTGCTCGTCGGATGTCCGGTGGTGCCGGACACATGGCGATCATGGCCGACTGTGAGCGTGCGCTGGGACGTTCGCAGCGAGCAGTGGAACTGAGCCGCAGCCCGGAAGCCGCGGAACTCGATGCCTGGCAGGCGGCCGAGCTGCGCATCGTCGTGGCCGGAGCGCGCCGCGATCTCGGACAGATCGATGCTTCCGTGGTCGGTTTGCAGACCCCGGACCTCGATCCGCAGCGCCAGGATCCGTGGAGTGCCCGACTGTTCTACGCCTATGCCGACAATTTGCTCGCGGCCGGCCGGGTGGAAGAGGCGTTCACGTGGTTCGTGCACGCGGCACACGCGGACGACGAGGGCGAGACCGACGCCCCGGAGCGGCTCGACGAATTGGTCGTGCGACTCGGTGGGCCCGATGCGGCCGAGGAACTCGTCGCGGAAGCCGAGTCCCGGGCCTCTGCGGGCACGGCTGTCCAGGGCTCCGAGGAGCCGTGGAACACGCAGAGCGGTGTGCTCGACGACGACTCCGCCCGAGGTGAGGACCACGACGGTGGTGATGAGGGGGGCTTCAGGGCATCGTGACGGCCCCACTCGTCGATCATCATGACGCCGTGCTGCTGGATCTGGATGGCACGGTCTACCGGGGCAGTCGGCTGGTGCGCGGGGCGAAAGAAGCGATCGACGAAGTGCACCGGCGCAAGGTCGCCCTGCGCTACGTGACGAACAATGCCTCCAAACCTCCTCGGGCGGTCGTCGAGCATCTCGGCGGTCTCGGGTTGTGTACGGACACCACCGAGATCAGTACGAGCGCCCAGGCCGCGGCCGAGGTCCTGGCCGAGCGCCTGCCTTCCGAGGCGCGCGTGCTGGTGGTGGGGACGGATGCTCTGGCGGCCGAGATCGAAGCGGTCGACCTGCGACCGGTCCGGCGCAGTGCGGACGCGCCGGCTGCGGTGGTCCAGGGACATTCGCCCGATACGGGGTGGATCGATCTCGCCGAAGCGTGCCTGGCGATCGACGGCGGAGCCGTGTGGGTGGCCTGCAACAGTGACGCGACATTACCGGCCGAACGGGGCGAGCTCCCCGGAAACGGTGCGATGGTGGCCGCACTGCAGACGGCGACCGGCCGAACTCCGCACGTGGCGGGCAAGCCACAGCCGCCGCTGCTGCGCCGTGCGGTCGACTCCGCGCGGGCGAGCCGGCCGCTGATGGTGGGCGACCGGCTGGAGACCGACATCGCAGGCGGGGTACGAGCGGCCATACCGTCGCTGATGGTGCTGTCCGGAGTCGGTACTCCGGAGGAGGTGTTGAGTGCCCCCGCCGAGCTCCGCCCGGACTACGTCTCGGAGGATGTGACCGCACTGCACCGCCCTCCTGCGGATTCGCTGATCACCGAGCAGTCCTCGTTCGCGGTCCGCGTGGAGGATTCGACGCTGGTGTTGGCGGCCCGTGGCGAGGGTGTCGGGGACCTTCCCGACAGCCTGTCCGCGCTTCGGGCCCTGTGCGCGGCGTGGTGGCCCATCGGCTCGGGACCGGTGCGGGTTCGGGGGGACGATGATCAGGCCGAAACGGCGCTGACCCGGCTGGGATTGGCATGAGAGAGACCGATCGGCGCGCAGCGCACCGTGGACTGCGCGATGGTGGTGTTCGGCGACGGAGTGGCATGTCCGATAGCGTGGACCGTGTCGTCGCGCATCGTTCGATCGGCGTGGCCGATGGAAGTGAGAGACAATGACCTCGCCAGGTCAGCACAGTAGTAATGCACCGGTACCGGATTCGGGGGGATCTGCCGGGGTGGGCGGCTCGCAGGAGCGCAATCCCACCGAGCAGGCCATCGAGCAGGCACTCGCTCGGCTCGACAACCTGGCCGACATTCCCGTCTCCGAGCACGTCGAGCGGTTCGACGCCGTGCACACCGCACTGACGGAGGCGTTGAGCACGGCCGAGAACATGCTGTCCGGTCCGAGCAGCAACGGGAGTTGACGCGGTGCCACGGAAGGCGCGGCTGGACGCGGAACTCGTTCGCCGGGGACTCGCACGCTCACGGGAGCAGGCATCGGAATTGATCGCCGCAGGTCGGGTGAGTGTGCGTGGCATGGTCGCCGCCAAGCCGGCAACCGCGGTGGAGACCGACGTGGCGGTCGTTGTTGCCGATGATGTCGAGGATCCCGGCTGGTCGTCTCGCGGCGCCCACAAACTGCTGGGGGCGTTGGAGGCCTTCGAGCCCGGTGGACTCGCCATCGCCGGCCGCCGTTGCCTCGACGCCGGTGCTTCCACCGGTGGATTCACCGACGTGCTGGTGCGGCGCGGAGCACGAGAGGTCGTGGCCGTGGATGTCGGCTACGGTCAGCTCGACTGGAAGCTGCAGACCGATGAGCGGGTGCGGATATACGACCGCACCAACGTGCGTGCCCTGTCGGCCGAGGACATCGGTGGGCCCGTCGATCTCGTCGTGGCCGACCTGTCCTTCATCTCGCTGCGGCTCGTCCTGCCCGCGTTGCTGGCGTGTACGAACGACAGTGCCGATCTCGTCGTCATGGTCAAGCCGCAGTTCGAGGTCGGTAAGCAACGACTCGGTTCCGGTGGTGTCGTCCGTGACGCGGGACTGCGCGCCGAAGCCGTGCTCGAGGTGGCCAACGCCGCCGCCGACGGTGGTCTCGGACTGCGCGGCGTGGTCGCCAGCCCCCTGCCGGGACCGTCCGGCAATGTCGAATACTTCCTGTGGCTGCACGGTCGCGAGCACGGTGACCTGCCCGATCCCGAAGCCGTGGTCATGGACGCCGTTCGTCGGGGCCCGCAGGCGCCTGCCGGGAACGGTGCTGGACGTGGCGGAGATCGGCAACGCCAAGGGGGTGCCGGGTGACCCGAGAGGTACTGCTGGTGATACACACGGGCAGGCAGTACAACCTGGGTACGGCCGAGAAGGTCGCCGGGCAGCTCATCGGTGCCGGAATGCGCGTGCGGGTGCTGGCAGAAGAAGCCCCCGAGCTCAGTCCCGAGTGCTATACGCAGGTGGTGGCGCCGGGACCACAGGCCGCCGACGGTACCGAACTCGTCCTCGTGCTGGGCGGTGACGGAACTCTGCTGCGTGCCGCGGAACTGGCCCGGATGGCCGGAGTGCCGGTGTTCGGAGTCAATCTCGGCCGCGTGGGTTTTCTGGCCGGAGCGGACTTCGAGGCGCTCGACGACGCGGTCGAGGCGGTGATCGAGGGGCGCTACCACGTCGAGGAGCGCATGACCATCGACGTCACCGCCCGGCTGGACAACGAAGTGCTGGCCACCACGTGGGCGCTCAACGAAGCCAGCGTGGAAAAGAGCAGTCGGGAACGCATCCTGGATGTGGTCGTGGAGGTCGACGGCCATCCCGTGTCCGCGTTCGGCTGCGACGGGGTCCTGTGTTCCACTCCCACCGGTTCCACCGCGTACGCGTTTTCCGCCGGGGGACCGGTGGTCTGGCCGAGGGTGCAGGCTCTGCTGGTCGTTCCGAGCAACGCGCACGCGTTGTTCGCTCGTCCCCTGGTGGTTGCGCAGGATTCCCTGCTGGCTCTGGAAGTCGATCAGAACGGGCACGAGGCGGTCCTGTGCTGCGACGGGCAGCGGCACTTCGCTCTTCCCCCGGGAGCTCGGGTGGAGGTCGTGGCGGGGACGAGCCCGCTCAGGCTCGTGCGGCTGCACGACACGTCGTTCACCGACCGGCTGGTGCGCAAGTTCGAGTTGCCGGTGCAGGGATGGCGCGGACCGGTCACCGGTTGAACGCTCCCTTGGGGTTGAGCGTTCTGACCGGCCTGGCGGGAAGCCACCGGTTGAGTCCGGCCGCTAGGGTGCGGACTGTGTTGGCGGAGATGCACATCCAGGGCTTGGGCGTGATCGATGACGCCACGCTCGACCTGCACCCCGGCCTGACCGTGGTGACCGGTGAGACCGGTGCCGGGAAGACGATGGTGGTCACGGGACTTCACCTGCTCGGAGGGGGCAGGGCGGACAGTTCACGGGTCCGTTCGGGCGCAGCGCGTGCGGTGGTGGAAGGACGGTTCGAGACAGCGGAGGACTCGCCTGCGGCCGAGGTGGCCGCGGACGCGGGAGCCGACCTGGACGACGACAACGGACTGATTGCCGTACGCAGTGTCAGCGCGGATGGGCGTTCGCGCGCGCACCTGGGCGGGCGTTCGGTGCCCAACGCGGTGCTGTCCGAACTGGCGGAGCAGGCGCTGGCCGTGCATGGTCAGAACGATCAGCTTCGCCTGCTGCGCTCCGCCGAGCAGCGGGCGGTCCTGGATCGTTTCGCCGGTTCCGATGTCGCCGGCCCGCTGGCGGAGTACCGCCGGGTTCGTGCCGAGTGGGCGGATACGGTTCGAGAGCTGACCGAGCGTACGGAGCGTTCCCGCGAGCTGGCCAGGGAAGCCGACCTGCTGCGGCACGGGTTGTCGGAAATCGCAGCGGTCGCGCCCGAGCGAGGCGAGGACGCCGCTCTGGTCGAGGAGGCGCGCAGGCTGGCCGATGCCGATCAACTGCGCGACACCGCCACGGGAGCCCAGACCGCCGTGAGCGGCCTCGCGGAGGCGGATCCCGACTCGGTCAGCGCGCTCGGGCTGGTCGGTGAGGCACGCCGCCTCCTCGGCGGTACCGAGGACCCCGTGCTGCGGGATCTCGAGTCGCGGCTGGCGGAGTCGGCTGCCGTACTCGCCGATGTCGGTGCCGAGCTGAGCGGTTACTTGGACCGATTGGATGCCGATCCGGCACGCCTGGAGCAGGTACTGGCTCGGCAGGCCGAGTTGAAGCAGCTCACGAAGAAGTACGCGGCCGATGTCGACGGGGTGCTGGCCTGGGCCGCCGACGCCGAGGAGCAGCTTGCCGGAATGGACACCTCGGAGGAGGCTCTGGCGGCCCTGGCCGCACGGCGTGACGAGCTGGCGGCCGAACTCGCCGGGCATGCTCAGGACGTCTCCGATGCTCGCCTGCGGGCAGCCACCGAGCTGGCCGCGGCGGTGACCGAGGAACTCGCCGGGTTGGCGATGGCTCAGGCCGAACTCGACGTCGTGGTTCACCCCAGGGAGACCGACGAGTCCGATCCTGCGGCATTGACCGTGCGGGGGCGGAGGTTGCACGCCGGTCCCGAGGGGGTGGACGAGGTCGAGTTGCGGCTGATCGCGCATTCCGGCGCGCCACCGCTGCCGATCCACAAGGGTGCTTCCGGGGGTGAGCTGTCCCGGGTGATGCTCGGCCTGGAGGTGGTGCTCGCCGACGCCGACACGGTGCCGACCCTGGTCTTCGACGAGGTCGACGCCGGAGTCGGCGGCCGGGCCGCGGTGGAGATCGGCCGACGTCTTGCCCGGTTGGCCCGGACGCACCAGGTGATCGTCGTGACACACCTTCCGCAGGTGGCTGCGTATGCCGATCGTCACCTGGTGGTCGACAAGGGATCCGGTGAGGGCGGACTGACCCGCAGCGACGTGCGCATGGTCGCCGATGAGGAACGAGTGGTGGAACTGGCCCGGATGCTGGCGGGACTCGAATCCACCGAAACCGGGCGGGCCCACGCGGAGGAACTGCTCGAAACGGCCCTTGCCCACAAGGCCGAGCGGCAGGTGTCGGGCCGGACCGATCAGGACGGTAAGCGATCCGGTGGCGCAGCGGCAGGCCGGCGGAGACGTTCCTGATCGCGGACACCCTCTGCGGTGCCTGTGCAAGGGTGCGAACGGAGCAATGTTCTCGGCGTGGCGGAGCAGCATTCGGTGATCGCTTTGTCACCATCGGTGTATGAAGATCAGTGGTCTGCTCGGTAGTCGGGATGCGAGTCTGCCCGGCGTGGTCGGCACTGCCCGGGTCCAGCGGCGGTCCGGCGATCTGCTGCACAGACTCGGCGCCGGCGACATCGCCGTGCTCGATCAGGCGGACCTGGATCGCCGGACCGCGGAATCTCTGGTCGCCGCCGGTGTCGCCGGGGTCGTCAATGCCGCCCCCTCGATCTCGGGGCGGTTCCCGAATCTGGGCCCCGAAGTTCTGGTTTCGGCGGGCATCTCCTTGATCGACGGAGTCGGCGTGCAGGCTCTGCGCGAGATCAAGGACGGCGCCAGGATCCGCTTGTACGGCGGCAGCGTGTTCGTCGGGGACCGGGAAGTAGCAGGCGGGACCGAGCAGGACGCCGACTCGGTGGCCGACCTGATGATCGAGGCGAAGGCCGGCATGTCGGCGCAACTGGAGGCGTTCTCGGCGAACACGATCGAGTTCCTGCGCCGGGAGCGCATGCTCGTACTCGACGGGGTCGGGGTGCCCGAGCCCGCGGTGTCGATGGAGGGCAGGCACGTCCTCGTCGTGACAGCGGGCTACGGACACACCGATGATCTCGAGCGGCTCAAGCGCTACATCCGGGAGTATCGCCCGGTTCTGGTCGGAGTGGAGGCCGGGGCCGAGTCGATGTTCAAGGCCGGATACAGCCCCGATGTGATCGTCGGTGACCCCCGGGGCATCGGCACCGAGACACTCAAGAGCGGAACGGAAGTGGTCGTTCCCGCCCATGTCGACGGCCATGCGCCGGGGTTGGAGCGGATTCAGGACCTCGGTATCGGTGCGGTGACGTTTCCCGCCTCCGGCAACCCGGAGGATCTCGCCTTGTTGCTTGCCGACACGCACGGGGCCGAGTTGGTCGTCACGGTCGGTTTTCAGGCCACATTGCGCGAGTTTCTCGACCGGGGACGCTCGGGATCGAACCCCTCCACCTTCCTCACCCGGCTACGCCTCGGGGGGAAACTCGTCGACGGTAGCGCCGTTGTGGCCCTGCAGCGCCGCAGCGTGCCCACCGGTGCGGTGTTCGCCCTGATCGCGGCGGTGATCGCGGTGGCCGTCGTGGCACTGGCGGTCTCCGGTCTGGGGGCGTCGTATTTCGATGTGGTCGCCGATACCGGCCGTGTTGTTCTCGACTACCTCGGAGGGGTGCTCCCATGATCTCGTTGCGCTACCACACCGTGTCGATCGCGGCGGTGTTCTTGGCACTGGCAACAGGTGTGCTGCTCGGGTCCACCTCGGTGAGCGAACACCTGCTGTCCCGGCTCGGCAATGAACGGGATTCGTTGCGAAACCGGGTGGAGAACCTGCATGCCGAGCGCAATGCCCTCCGGAGCAAGGTCGAGAACGCTCACCGTTTCGGCACAGCGATCGGGCCACTGGTGGTGCAGGGACAGCTCGATCGGCACAGCGTCGTGCTCGTCACGACTCCGGAGGTGAGTGCGCAGGACCGGGAAGCCATGGCCGGAATGCTCGGAGCGGCCGGTGCGGATGTGACCGGGACGGTGCGGCTCACCGAACGCTTCACCGACCCCGAACGGGCCGGGCAGTTGCGGGATGTGCTCACGCGCCTGTTGCCTGCCGGTGTGCAACTTCCGGTCGCTTCGGCCCCGGGAACACTGGCGGGTGGTTTTCTCGGGCCCGTGACACTGCTGGATCCGCGGACCGGCGAGGCCAGGGTTTCCGCTGCCGAACGAGCGGCGGCGTTCGGAGGACTGAGCGAAGGCGGGTTCGTCCGGGTGTCCGAAGAGCTACGGCCCGCCGAACTGGCGGTGGTGTTGACGGGTGACCGGGCACACGGCGACAACGGCACGTCCCCGGCGGCGATGATCGCCAGGTTCACGGCTCAGATGGATCGTTCGGGAGCGGGTGCGGTCCTGGCCGGGTGGAGCGGTTCGGCTGCGGGAAGCGGTGCGGTGCAAGCAGCACGCTCGGATTCGGGGATCTCCTCGGCCGTGTCGACTGTGGACAACGCTGACGTCGCAGCGGGGCGGGTGGCCACCGTGCTGGCCCTCCGCGAACAGCTCGAGGATCGAACCGGTCATTACGGGGTCGGCGGGAACGCGCAGGGCCCTGTCCCGCGTCCGCAGGGGTGACCGCCGTGCGGTGCGGTCCCGTCGCGCCCGCCGCGTGCCCGGCCGGGGATCCGCCGGATGACTGCCGGGAGAGAGCCACGTGTCGCCGTCGGTGTTTCCTCCTCGCAGGGGTGCCGGAAGTCGGTCGGCACGACATGACCGAATGGCGGATTGACCTGTGAAGGACTCCCATCCTCATCGAGGACGCCAACCTGCGTTCGTGCGGAGGCGTGGGATAGACTGGAGTCCCGTGGGAGCGGCGGCGCCGTGAGAGTGCGGCAGCCGTCCTGCCAGCGCACAATCATCAGCCCGGCGACGGCGTTGACCACGGGGAGCCTTTTTGGTGCCGCAAGCACGCACGATCAAGCACGTGTTCGTTACAGGGGGCGTGGCCTCCTCACTCGGTAAGGGTCTCACTGCTTCCAGTCTGGGGGAACTGTTGACCTCCCGCGGCCTGCGGGTGACGATGCAGAAGCTCGACCCCTACCTCAATGTGGACCCGGGGACGATGAACCCGTTCCAGCACGGTGAGGTGTTCGTCACCGAGGACGGAGCCGAAACCGACCTGGATATCGGCCATTACGAGCGGTTTCTGGATCGTGCCCTGACTCGCAATGCCAACATCACCACCGGCCAGGTGTACTCCGCGGTGATTGCCAAAGAGCGCCGGGGCGAGTATCTCGGCGACACCGTCCAGGTGATCCCCCACATCACCGACCAGATCAAGGGCCGGGTCCGGGCCATGGCCGAGCCGGACGAGGACGGGCGGACCCCGGACGTCGTGATCACCGAGGTCGGCGGCACCATCGGCGACATCGAGTCGCTGCCGTTCCTGGAAGCGTGCCGGCAGCTCCGGCACGATGTCGGGCGCGACAACTGCTTCTTCCTGCACGTGTCCCTGGTGCCGTACCTGGCCCCCTCCGGGGAGCTGAAGACGAAGCCCACCCAGCACTCGGTCAAGGAACTGCGCAACATCGGCATCCAGCCGGATGCCCTGGTCTGCCGGGCCGATCGGGACCTTCCCGAGGAACTCAAGAGCAAGATCGCGTTGATGTGCGACGTCGATTCCGATGGTGTGGTGGCCTGCCCGGACGCCCCGTCGATCTACGACATCCCGCGTGTGCTGCACTCGGAGGGGCTTGACGCCTACCTCGTGCGGCGGCTGGGTTTGCCGTTTCGCGACGTGGACTGGTCGGTATGGGGGGACCTGCTCGATCGTGTACATCAGCCCACCGAGCAGGTGCGGATCGCGCTGGTCGGCAAGTACGTCGATCTGCCCGACGCCTACCTGTCGGTGACCGAGGCTCTCCGGGCCGGTGGGTTCGCGCACCACGCGAAGGTGGAACTCAAATGGGTGCCCTCGGATTTGTGTGAAACCGAGGCGGGAGCAGCGCACGCGCTTTCCGGCATGGACGGAGTGCTGATTCCCGGAGGCTTCGGGGTGCGCGGCATCGAGGGCAAGGTGGGCGCCACCCACTACGCCCGGACCCACGGAATCCCGTTGCTGGGGCTGTGTCTCGGCCTGCAGTGCATGGTGATCGAAGCAGCACGCAATCTGGCGAGTCTGGAGCGGGCGAATTCCACCGAGTTCGAGGAGCCCTGCCAGCATCCGGTGATCAGCACCATGGCCGACCAGCACGCTGTCGTCTCCGGTGACCGGGACATGGGAGGCACCATGCGGCTCGGTTCGTACCCGGCCCACCTGCGCGAGGGTTCGATCGTGGCGGAGGCGTACGGGACCACGGAGGTGGCCGAGCGCCATCGCCACCGCTACGAGGTGAACAACGAGTACCGGGAACGCCTGACCAAGGCGGGCCTCGTGTTTTCCGGCACCTCCCCGGACGAGCGCCTGGTCGAATTCCTCGAACTGGCACGGGAGGACCATCCGTTCTTCGTCGGCACCCAGGCTCATCCGGAACTCACCAGCAGGCCGACCCGGCCGCACCCGCTGTTCGCGGCCTTCGTCCGGGCAGCGCTGGATTACCGGGCGGCCGAACGGTTGCCCGTCGAGCTCCCCGCCGGAATGCACGCCTCGGCCGCGAGCGTGTGATCACCGACAGCGTTTCGATCACGTCCTAGAGTGGGCGCTGTGCAGATGAGCGGAAACGCCGACGGCGGCGGCGAGGTGGCCCGTACCCACGGGCGGCACGAGTTCGCGACGGTGTCCAGCACCGATGTTCATGTGGGCAGAATCTTCGCGGTGCGAGCCGATGAGGTCCGCATGCCGGGGGACACCACCTCGCGGCGCGAGGTGGTGGAACACCCGGGAGCGGTGGCCGTGGTCGCGATCGACGACGCGGGACGGGTGGTGCTGGTTCACCAGTACCGGTACCCGCTCGGCCGCAGGCTGTGGGAGCTTCCGGCGGGCCTGCTGGATGTGGCCGGTGAGGATCCGCTGTCCACCGCGCAACGCGAACTCGCCGAGGAAGCCGGCATCGCCGCCGAGCAGTGGTCGGTGCTGGTCGACGTCGCCTCATCGCCGGGGTTCACCGACGAGTCCGTGCGAGTGTTCCTGGCGCGGGGCCTGTTCGACGCCGAGCGGCCCTGCGCGGGGGCGAACGAGGAAGCCGATCTCGTGCTCGATCGGACTCCGTTGAGCGAGGCCGTGAACATGGTGTTCTCCGGTGAGATCGTCAACGCTCCCGCCGTGTCCGGTCTGCTGGCAGCCCAGAGCGTCAGTGGGGGATTCGCGCAGCCCCGCGCACCGCAGGCGCCGTGGCGGGACCGGCCCCGGCGGTTTTCCGCTCGCTTCGGCGACCGGGCGGGGGGAGAGCCGGCGGGGTAGCCGCCCGCAGCGTCCGACAGGCGATCATCGTGGCCGTGTCCGACCTTTCCGGGCGGCTCTGCGGGGAAAGCGGCGAAGGAGGCCGAGGTGCGGGACTTCGAGGATCTTCCCGAGAGGTTGCGTGTTGTGGTCACCGGTTACCTCGACCACCTTGCGGTGGAGCGTGGAACCGCCCGCAGCACCCTGGATTCCTACGCGCGTGACCTGCGCCGCTATGCCGACTGTCTGCGGGAGGCGGGGATTTCCGACCTGAAGGAGGCCAGCGCGGACGAGGTCGCCTCGTTCCTGGCGGACCTGCGGGAAGGTGGCCGCGGACGCCCTCCGCTGGCGCGGTCCTCGGCGGCCCGGGCACTGGTGGCCGCACGCGGCCTCCATCGGTTCGCGTACCTCGAGGGGTTGGTCGAGGTGGACGTCGCGCGGGAGGTGTCCCCGCCCAGCCCGCCGCAGCAGCTGCCCAAAGCGCTCCCGGTGAGCGAGGTGCTTCAGCTGCTGGACGGCTGCGGTGGGCACGGAGTTCGCGATCTCCGGGACCGGGCACTGCTGGAACTGCTGTACTCCTCCGGGGCACGGATCTCCGAGGCCGTGGGTCTCGACCTCGACGATGTTCACACCGAGGAACGTACGGTGCTGCTGGACGGCAAGGGAGGGCGGCAGCGCCTGGTTCCCGCGGGGCAGCCCGCGCTGGAGGCCTTGGATGCGTACCTGGTGCGTGCGCGGCCGGTACTGGCAGCACGGGGGCGCGGCAGTCCGGCCGTGTTCCTGAACTCCCGCGGCGCGCGATTGTCCCGGCAGAGTGCCTGGAACGCGCTGAAAGCGGCCGCACAGCGAGCGGGCATCACCACGGACGTCTCGCCGCACGTGCTGCGTCATTCCTTTGCCACCCACTTGCTGGAAGGAGGCGCCGATGTCCGGGTCGTCCAGGAACTTCTCGGTCACGCTTCGGTCACCACCACGCAGGTGTACACCTTGGTCACGGTGAACACGTTGCGCGAGGTGTACGCGACGGCGCATCCGCGCGCACACGGATAGCGGCATCCCGGCGGGGATCACGCGGTGACCGCCCCGAGCACCGCCGTGGGCGCCTGCCGTGGCGGGAACCACCGGCAGCACATTTCCGACACGTCGGCGATGCGCGTTGCCGCTGGTATTGCCTGCCACTTAGGCTGCGCGCGACTGCATCAGGCCCCACCGCCACCAGCAGACAAGGAGTCGGATCGTCATGTCGACACCGCAGCCCTCCGCCGACGGGCGGTCCCGGGGCGCGGTCGACCTGAGTATCGCCCCGGACAAGCCCGGCGCGCCGAACGAGGACGTCGACACCTCCCAGGACGTCTCGTACGACGACGTCGGCCCCACTGGCAGGCCGCGCAGGCACATTCCCGAGCCGCCGATGCTGGACAAGCACGGGCCCGCGATGGTGTTGGCCATGTGCAACCAGAAGGGCGGTGTCGGGAAGACCACCTCGACGATCAATCTCGGTGCCGCGCTGGCGGAGTACGGCCGACGGGTGCTGCTGGTGGATTTCGATCCGCAGGGTGCGCTCTCGGTCGGCCTCGGCGTGCAGCCGCACCAGCTCGACCAGACGATCTACAACGTCATCATGGAGCGGTCGGTCACTCTCGACGATGTGGTGCGCCGGACCACGGTCGAGGGGATGGATCTGCTGCCGAGCAACATCGACCTGTCGGCTGCCGAGGTGCAACTCGTCGCGGAAGTCGGCCGGGAGCAGACACTGGGACGTGTGCTGCACCCGGCGATGTCGGAGTACGACTACGTTCTGGTGGACTGCCAACCGTCGCTGGGATTGCTCACGGTCAACGCGCTGGCCGCGGCCGACAGTGTGATCATTCCGCTGGAGTGCGAGTTCTTCAGCCTGCGTGGGGTGGCGCTGCTGATCGACACCATCGAGAAGGTCCGGGAACGGCTGAACCCGAAACTGGAGATCAGCGGGATTCTCGCGACCATGTTCGACCCGCGTACACTGCATTCCCGGGAAGTCATGGCCAGGGTGGTCGAGGCGTTCGGCGACATCGTGTTCGACAGTGTCATCAACCGCACCGTCCGCTTCCCGGAGACCACCGTCGCCGGGGAACCCATTACGCGCTGGGCGCCGAGATCGGCCGGCTCCCGGGCCTACCGCGCGCTCGCCCGTGAGGTGATCGCCCGCTGACCGAAGTGCGTGCGGCGCGTGCCGCTTCGCGTGAGCGATCGATCCGCGCAGGGCCACCGGCGAGCAGCTGCTCGAGCAGAGCCCGATTCGCAGGAGAGGTGACGTGAGCGAGGCGGAAGCCGCGGAGGTGACGCCTGTCCCGGGCGGGGAACTCGATCCGGTTCCTGCCGACCGGGAATTGTCGTCCTCGAGGCGTTTCACGGTGCGGCTGGACAATTTCGAAGGCCCTTTCGATCTGCTGCTGCAGCTCATCTCGCAGCACCAGCTCGATGTGACCGAGGTGGCGCTGCACCGGGTGACCGACGAGTTCATCGCCTACACCAAGGAACTGGGTGAGCGCTCGGAGCTCGACGAGATCACCGAGTTTCTCGTGGTCGCGGCGACCCTGCTCGACCTCAAGGCCGCACGGTTGTTGCCCGCCGCCGAAGTCGAGGACGAGGAGGATCTCGCACTTCTGGAAGCGCGAGACCTGCTGTTCGCGCGGTTGCTGCAGTATCGTGCGTACAAGCAGGTGGCGGCGCTGTTCCGCGAGCTGGAAGCCGGTGCGTTGCGCCGATATCCCAGGTCGGTGTCTCCGGAGGACCGCTTTGTCGGGTTGCTGCCGGAGGTTGTCCTGGGAGTGGACCCGGCGGGATTCGCCGAGATCGCCGCGGCCGTGTTCCGGCCGAAGCCGCCGCCGACGGTGTCGCTGGAGCACTTGCACCAGCACCGGATCTCGGTGCGGGAGCACGCGGCGGTGCTGCGCGTGTTCCTCGCGGAGAGGGGAAGTGCGCGTTTCGCCGAACTGGTCGACGACTGCGAGCACACGCTCGAGATCGTGGCGAGATTCCTGGCCTTGCTGGAGTTGTACCGGCAGACCGTGGTGCTGTTCGAACAGGAGGACCCACTGGGGGAGCTGGTCGTGCAGTGGGTCGGTGGCGACCTGCAGCAGGCACGTGCCGATGCCGAGGCGGACCGGGCCGGTGTCGAGGAAGAGGAGTACGGGTGAGCGAGCACGGTGCGACCGAGGGGGAGGTCATGTCGCAGGACCCGGATGCGGCGGACGAGGGTTCGGAGTCCGGGACGGGGCACTCCGACCCCTCCGGGGCGGCGAGCCCGGCGTCCGAGCGGACGGCTCCGGATCTCGGCTCGGACGAGGCGTTGGAAGCGGCGCTGGAGGCGCTGCTGCTGGTGGTGGACGTCCCCGCCGGGGAACAACTGCTCGCGGACGCGCTGGAGCAGCCGGTCGAGCGGGTCGGGGCAGCACTGCGCCGGCTGTCCGAGAGCTACACCGGGGCCGGGCGGGGCATCGATCTGCGGCAGGCCGGCCAGGGATGGCGCTTCTACACCCGGGAGACTTATGCGCCCTACGTCGAGCGCTACCTGCTCGACGGGCAGCGCGCCAAGCTGAGCCGGGCGGCGCTGGAGACGCTCGCGGTGATCGCCTACCGCCAGCCGGTCACCCGTTCCCGGGTCGCGGCGGTACGCGGTGTCAACGTCGACGGAGTCATCCGTACCCTGTTGGCACGCGGCCTCGTCGAGGAGGCCGGAAACGACCCGGAAACCGGCGGCGTCCTGTACTGCACGACCGAGCTCTTCCTGGAACGGCTCGGGTTGTCGTCGCTGCAGGACCTGCCGCCGCTGGCTCCTCTGTTGCCCGAAGTGGATGCGATCGATGATGTCTGAGTACCGTGACCCGACCGGCTCGCCCGCCACGGGCGAAGGCGTGCGCCTGCAGAAGCTGCTTTCCCAGGCCGGGGTGGCCTCGCGGCGCGCGGCCGAGCAGATGATCGCCGAGGGGCGGGTCGAGGTCGATGGTGACATGGTCACCGAGATGGGCAAGCGGGTCGATCCGGAAACTTCCGTGGTTCACGTGGACGGCACCCGGGTGGTGACCAACCGTGCGGCGACGCACCTGATGCTGAACAAGCCACCGGGCATTCTGTGCACGATGTCCGACGACCAGGGTCGGCCGTGCATCGGTGACTACCTGAGTGAACGCCAGGGGCGTCTGTTCCATGTCGGCAGGCTCGACGTCAACACCGAGGGGCTGCTGCTGATCACCAATGACGGCGAGCTCGCGAACCGGCTGATGCACCCGTCGTACCGCGTGCCCAAGACGTATCTGGCGGAAGTGCCGGGCCCCATCCCGAAGGATTTGGGGTACAAGCTCAGGTCGGGATTCGACCTGGACGACGGGCGGGCCGCAATCGACGAGTTCCGGTTGGTCGATGTCAACGGCAACCGTGCGCTGGTCGAGGTGGTGTTGCACGAGGGCCGCAAGCGCATCGTGCGCAGGCTGCTGGATCGCGCGGGGCACCCGGTGCAGCGGCTCGTGCGCACCGCCGTCGGTGACGTGCGGCTGACCAACGAGCGGCAGGGAGCCATCCGCCCGCTCAACCGTAAGGAACTGGGATCTCTCTATCGCGCCGTCGGTTTGTAAGCATCAGGCCCGCACCGGGGCGCGGTGTTGGATGAACCGCTGGGCGACCGGCTCGACCGCTCGCGCGACAATCGGACCGATCATGGCCATGAGCAGTACGTAGGCCGTGGACAGTGCGGCGAGGTCTCCGGTGACGTCACCGGAGGAGACCACCAGGCCGGCGATGACGATCGAGAACTCGCCCCGGGCCACCAGGGCCGCGCCCGCACGGGCACGACCCATCCTGCGCACGTTCTGCATGCCTGCCGCGAACCATCCGGTGGCGACCTTGGTTGCGGTGCTGACCAGCGCGAGCAGCAGTGCTGCCACCAGCACCGGCGGGATGGCCGAGGGATCGGTGTTGAAGCCGAAGACCACGAAGAAGATCGCCGCGAACAGGTCGCGCAGCGGTTCGAGCATGCGGCTCGCGGTCGTGGCCGTTGACCCCGAAATCGCGATGCCCAGCAGGAATGCGCCGACGGCGGCGGAGACCTGCAGTTGCGAGGCGATCCCGGCGACCAGCAGGGCCGCTCCGAGCACCCGCAGCAGGAACACCTCGGGGTCGGAGCTGTATACGACCGCCGAGACGTACTTGCCGAAGCGAAGCGCCAGGATCAGTACCAGGGTGACCGTGAGCAGGGAGATCCCCACGGCGCCGAGGCCACCGAGGAGGCTCACCCCGGTCAGCAGCGCGGTCAGGACCGGCAGGTAGACGGCCATCGCGAGGTCCTCGAAGACCAGCATCGACAGCACCACCGGCGTTTCCCGGTTACCGAGCCGCCCCAGGTCCCGCAGAACCTTCGCGACGATCCCCGAGGAGGAGATGTAGGTCACGCCCGCCATGGCGAGCGTGCCGACCGGCCCCCAGCCCAGCATCCAGCCCGCGAGCGCACCGGGAGTGGCGTTGAGCACGATGTCGATCAGCCCCGCCGCCCAGGAGCGGCGCAGTCCGGTGACCAGTTCACCGGCGGAGTATTCCAGGCCGAGCAGGAACAACAGCAGGACAACGCCGATCTCCGAGGCGACCTGGGTGAAGGGCTCGATTCCCTCCAGGGGAATCAGACCACCTTGGCCGAAGGCGAGGCCGCCGAGCAGGTAGAGCGGGATGGGGGAGATTCCGATCTTCCAGGAAAGCCTGCCGAGTATGCCCAGACCGAAGAAGACGGCACCCAGTTCCAGGAGAGGAAGCGCCGTGTCGTGCACCCGCTCAGCCCTTTTCGAGGATCTCGTTGGCCGACCGCAGGCCTTCCACGGTGCCGACCATGACGAGGAGGTCCCCGGCGGTGAACTCGAAGTCGGGCCGGGGGGACGGGTGCGCGGTGCCTTCCCGGACGATGGCGACGATGGAGACCGAGGTGCGGGTGCGCATCTCCGTGTCACCGAGTGCGCGACCGTCGTACGGCGATCCCTGTGTGATGGGCAATTGCCAGGTGGTGATTCCGGTGACTTCGCGCTGCTGTTCGGTGAGCTGGGCGACGAGTTGCGGCGCACCGAGCAGGTTGGCCAGCGCGCTCGTCTCCTCGGTGGTGAGCTCCACCGAAGCCGCGACTTTGTCCGGGTCCTGTGGACCGGACACGATCAGTTCGAGCCTGCCGTCGCGATAGCTGATCACCCCCACTCGGTGGCCGGAGTTGGTGATGAAGTCCTGCTGTGTACCGAGCCCGGGCAGCGGTGTCACTGTGACGTCCACGCCTCGATCCTAATGTTGAGCACACAATCCGCGGTCCGGCCTTACCTGCCGGAGGGGTTTTCGGGGCCGGACCTTGCCGTTCTTCGGCAACGGTCTCTTGTGCAGTGGTGGTTCGGCGGTCCCAGAGCCGCGGTCCGGTTCCGGTGGGATGCGCTTGGGACCGGCATGTCGGTGGCAGGCAGAATGGACGGTTGGTCCGGTGTTGCTGCCGGTCGTTCGTGCAGTGAAGGAGGTCATCCGAGGTGGCACAGTCCGTGCTCCGCGGCACCGTGGCGCTCGACGGTCCATCGGGAACCGGAAAATCCACGGTGGCCCGCCGGTTGGCGTCCGAGCTGGGGGCCGCCTACCTGGATACCGGCGCGATGTACCGGGCGGTCACGCTCGCCGCTCTTCGTGACCGAGTGGCGGTGTCCGACGTCGAGGCCGTTGCGCTCGCCGCTCGCTCGGTGGACCTGGAGATGGGAACCGATCCCGGGCATCCGTCGGTGTCGCTGGCGGGGGAGAATGTGGAGCACGAGATACGCGGCCCGGCCGTGACCGGTTCCGTCTCGGCGGTTTCGGCCGTCCCCGTGGTGCGGGAGCTGCTCGTGGCCGAGCAGCGGCGGTTGATCCGGCAGTCCGCAGAGCAACCGGGCGGCATCGTCGTGGAGGGCCGTGACATCGGCACCGTCGTCGCGCCGGAGGCGGGTCTGAAGGTCTATCTCACGGCCTCGTCCCACGCTCGTGCGCAGCGGCGTACCGCGCAGGATGCCGCCTTCGGGCACGGTACCGACCTCGAACGGACCCACGCGGACGTGCGCAGGCGCGACAACCTGGACTCCAGCCGGGAGAGCTCGCCGTTGCGGATGGCCGGTGACGCTGTGGAGCTGGACACCACGGAGCTGGACGTGCCGGGCGTGCTGGCGCAGTTGCACAAGCTCATCGAGCAGCGTGGCCTGTTGGACCGGGAGAAACGGACGATCCTGTGAACGTCGAGGGCAGTCACAGCAGGGATGCGGCGGTCGCCGGGACATCGGCGGCTGCGGACGGTATGCTGCCGGAAGGTGCCTCGCCGGGACTGCACCGGCTGGGGCGGTGGATCGGGGCCACCTTCGTCCGGTGGCCCTACCGCGTGACCATCCACCACGGTGAACGAGTGCCGAGGTCGGGTGCCATCGTGCTGGTTGCCAACCACAGCTCGCTGGTGGACGGGCCGTTGCTGTTCGGCATGCTGCGGCGCAGCGCCGTGTTTCTGGTCAAGTACGAGATGTTCCGCGGCCCGCTGGGCTGGTTTCTGCGCAGGATCGGTCAGCTTCCGGTGCGTCGGGGTGAGGCCGATCGCACACCCTTGATGGCCGCGATGCGCGTGCTGCGTGCCGGCGGCCTGGTCGGTGTGTTCCCGGAGGGAACCCGCAGCGACGGGGCCGTGGCCAATGCCCAGCACGGTGCCGCCTGGCTGGCCCGCACCGCCGGCGCGCAGGTGTTGCCGGTCGTCTGCCGGGGGACACGGCGCCCGGAGGGGCGCAAGCGCAGGTTCCGGCCGAAGGTGGACGTACTGTTCGGTGAACCGGTGACCTTGCCGACCGGCAAGGGGCGTGCCGGTCTGAACGCCGCCACCGAGCAGGTTCGTACCGAACTGGTTGAGCTGCTCGGCGAGCTGGACCGGCTGGTCGGCGAAGGGCGCGACGATCGCCATGAGCGCGACGACGATGTGAGAGGGAACCAAGCGTGACCGAAGATCCGCTGGCCGACGCCGGCGACGGGAGTGAGCTGGACGGGACCTGGTTCGACGAGTCCGAGTGGTCGGCGTTCGACGAGGCCGAGGATGCCGTCGAAGACGGCTCGGACGGCGACAGAACGCCGCAGCCGGTGCTGGCGGTGGTCGGTCGCCCCAACGTGGGCAAGTCGACACTGGTGAACCGGCTGCTGGGGCGCCGCGAGGCCGTTGTCCAGGACACTCCGGGGGTCACCCGGGACCGGGTGGCCTATGACGCCTTGTGGAACGGTCGGCGCTTCACGGTCGTGGACACCGGTGGCTGGGATCCGGGGGCGCAGGGACTGCAGGCGGCGGTGACGGCGCAGGCCGAGATGGCGATGTCCACCGCCGACGTGGTCCTGCTGGTCGTGGACGCCCAGGTCGGGGCGACCGAGACGGAAGAGGCGGTGGCAAGGGTGCTGCGCCGCTCCGATCGCCCGGTGCTGATGGCGGCGAACAAGGTCGACGACCAGCGGACCCAGGCAGAGGCGGCGGCACTGTGGTCGCTGGGACTGGGGGAGCCGTACCCGGTGAGTGGCTTGCACGGCCGGGGTTCCGGCGACCTGCTCGACAGGGTCCTGGAAGTGCTGCCGACCAGTCCCCGCGATCAGTTCTCGACCACGGGCGGTCCGCGCAGGGTCGCCCTCGTCGGCAAACCCAACGTCGGCAAGTCCAGCCTGCTCAACCGCCTCGTCGGAGAGAAACGCGCCGTGGTCGACGAGGCGGCGGGAACCACGGTCGACCCGGTCGACTCGATGGTCGAACTCGACGGCGAGGTGTGGCGCTTCGTCGATACCGCCGGGTTGCGCAAGCGGGTCAAGTACGCCGGCGGTACCGAGTACTACGCCTCGCTGCGCACCAAGGCCGCGATCGAGGCCGCCGAGGTCGCGATCGTGCTGGTGGACGCCTCCGAACCGCTGACCGAGCAGGATCTGCGGGTCATCGGCATGGTGATCGAGGCCGGGCGGGCCCTGGTGATCGCCTACAACAAGTGGGATCTCGTCGACGACGAGCGCAGGCGCAAGCTGAACAAGGAGATCGACCGGCAGCTGGTGCGTGCTCGCTGGGCGCAGCGTGTCAACGTCTCGGCCGCCACGGGGCGTGCGGTGACCAAGCTGGCGCCCGCGTTGCGCGACGCCCTGGAATCGTGGGACAGGCGAGTGCCCACCGGGCAGCTCAACGCCTGGCTGTCCGACCTGGTCGCCGCGCAACCACCACCCGTGCGCGGTGGTAAACAGCCCAAGATCCTGTTCGCCACCCAGGCGCATCCACGTCCGCCGACGCTGGTGCTGTTCAGCACGGGATTCCTGGAAGCGGGCTACCGCCGGTTCGTGGAACGCAAGTTCCGCGAGACGTTCGGGTTCGAGGGCAGTCCGGTCCGCGTCTCGGTCCGGGTGCGTGCGGGCAAGGACCCGAAGGGATCCCGCCGCTAGGACGACGTCGCGCAGTGTTGCCGGCGCAAGAGGCACTCCCGCCGGGCCTGCTCGATCTCGTAAGCTGTGCGCACGCTCGGCACGACCTGGTGGCCCCGTGTGCGAAACGGAGTGTGCGAGACGATGCGGCACCTGCGGCTTCCCTGCGGTGAGAACCTGCCCGTATTGGGGCAGGGCACCTGGGGCATGGGTGAGCGCGGAGCGAACCGTGCGGCGGAGGTGGCGGCTCTGCGGCACGGCCTCGACCTGGGGCTCTGCCTGCTGGACACGGCCGAGATGTACGGCAGTGGCGGTGCGGAGGAAGTCATCGGGGAGGCGATTTCCGGTAGGCGCGACGAGGCGTTTCTGATCAGCAAGGTGCTTCCGCACAACGCGAGCAGGCGCGGAACCGTCGAGGCATGCGAGCGCAGCCTGCGCCGCCTGGGCACCGACCGGTTGGATCTCTACCTGCTGCACTGGCGCGGTGGCACCCCGCTGGAGGAGACGCTGGAGGCCTTCGGAGAGCTGCAGGCCGACGGCAAGATCCGCCATTTCGGCGTGAGCAACTTCGATCCCGATGACATGCGGGAGCTGTTCTCCTCCGAGGCCGGGCGCCGGGCCCGGACCGACCAGGTGCTGTACAACCTGACCCGGCGCGGAATCGAATTCGACCTGCTGCCCTGGTGCCGTGAGCAAGGCCTGCCGGTGATGGCGTACTCGCCGATCGAGCAGGGCCGGCTGCTCGGCGACCCGGTCCTGCACGAGATCGCCGAGGAGCACGGCGCGACCCCTGCCCAGGTGGCCCTCGCGTGGGTTCTGCACCAGGACGGTGTGTGTGCCATTCCGAAGGCCTCCTCCACCGGGCACGTCGAGCAGAACCGAGCCGCACTGGACCTCTCACTGTCGGCGCAGGACCTGTCCCGCCTCGACGCCGAGTTCCCGGCGCCCCGGCGAGCCACTCCGTTGGAGATCCTGTGACCCGACCACTGCGGTGATCGGGCGAGCCTGCGGGTGGCCCGCCGACCGGGAGGGCCGTCAGGCCGGTTCGCGGCCCCCGTGTGCGTCACCGAGTGCCCGATGCAGGAAATCGAGCTGAAGCAGCAGCAGGTTTTCCGCCGTGGTTTCCTCCGTTGGTACGTGACTGACCCCCGGCAGTGGAAGCAGCGTGTGCGGCCGGGACGCCGCCGTGAGCGCGGCCGACAGGCGCAGGGAATGCGCGGGGACCACGTTGTCGTCGACAGTGCCGTGCACGATCAGCATCGGGCGCTCCAGCTGTGCTGCCGTGCCGATCAGCGAGTTCGATTCGTACACCTCGGGTACGTCGGCCGGGTCGCCGAGGTAGCGCTCGGTGTAGTGGGTGTCGTAGAGCCGCCAATCGCACACGGCGGCACCGGCGATCGCCGCGTGGAAGACATCCGGCCTCCGCAGCACGGCCAGGGCGGCCAGATACCCACCGAACGACCATCCCCGGATGGCCACCCGCCCGAGGTCCAGCTCGCTGCGTTCGGCAGCGATCGCATGCAGCGCCTCGACCTGATCGTCCAGAGGCGGCCCCGCCAGATCACCCGCGATCGCGCGGTCCCATTCCGGCGTGCGCCCGGCCATGCCGCGGCCGTCGGTGATCACCACGGCGAAGCCCTGATCGGCGAACCACTGGGACGTGAGGTAACCGTACTGCCGGGCCAGCACGCGCTGGGCTTGCGGGCCACCGTACGGGTCGAGCAGCACGGGCAGCCGGCCGTGCTCGGGGCGGTACCCGCTGGGCAGGAGCAACGCGCTGCGCAACTCGCGTTCCCCTGCCCACAGCAGTTCCACGTTGAGCCCGAGGGTGGGGGTGTCGGCTCGGGAGCCGATCTCGGCGATCCGTCGGGTGCCCTCGAGGACCCGCATCCGGGTGCCCGGTTCCTCGAGGCCGGACGAGGACAGCACCATGGTGGCACCGGAGCGGGTGGCGGTGTGCACGCCGGCGCCGGTGGAGAGGCGTTCGATTCCGTGCGGCCCTGCTCGATACACGTGAACCTGTGCCGGATCCCGTTCCGAGGCCGACAGCAGGATGTCCTCGTCACCGATGTCCAGGATGGCGCGGACCTGCACGTCGTCACCGGTCCGGTCCCGGTCGCCGACCACGAGCCGGTAGGCGCCCTCGCGGGCGTCGACCCGGACGAGCTGCCCGTCCGGTGTCCACGCGGGCCATCCCGGCCTGATCTCCACCCAGTGCGGGTCGGTGTCCCGGTGCAGTTCCCGCGTTTGCCCGCTGCCGGGATCGAGTGCGAGAACGAGCTGGGTGTGCTGGTCCCGGGTCTGTACGGCCAGCAACGGCGCCCCGTGCGGTGACCAGTGGACGGTCACCAGGTAGGGGAAGGCCTCCCGATCCCACGAGACATCGGTGCGGTGCGCATCGAGTCCGATCAGAGCCAGCGTGACCTCGGCGTTGGCGGTTCCGGCAGCCGGATAGGGCATGGTGGTCGGTGGTTGTGCCGGATGAGTGGGGTCGGCGAGGTACCACTGCTGTACCGGTGTCTCGTCCACGCGCGCGGCCAGCAGCATCGTTCCATCGGGTGACCACCAGTAACCGCGGCTGCGTCCCATCTCCTCGGCCGCGATGAATTCGGCGACGCCCCATTGAACCCGCTCGTGCTCGGGCTCGGCGAGTGCTCGATCACCGGAACCGTCCACGCCGATCACCCGGAGCTGTCCGCGGGATGTGTAGGCGATGTGCCTGCCGCCGGGGTCGGGCCTCGGATCGGCCACAGGGGACTGTGCCGGAAGTTCCCGCACGGTCCCGGTGGTGAGGTCGGCCAGGAAGAGCTGCCCCGAGAGGGTGAATGCGGCCGTGCGGACCGCTCGGTCGGTGGCATACCCGGTGATGCCCGCGGCGCGCTCGCGGGCACGTTCCCGGCGGGCCTGCTCCTCGGCGGAGACGGTTTCCTCACCCTGCAGGGTGAGCGGGTCGGCGAGGCACTGCTCCGCACCGGAACGGGTGTCCAGCATCCACAGCGCGTTCCTGCGATCGGTCCCACCGGCGGAGCGGAGGAACAGCACGGTTCCCCCGTCGGGAGCGACGGTGGCGTTCCTGGGAGCACCGAGCGTGAATCCCTGTGTTCGGGCGCTGTGGCGGGGAAAGGATCGCTCTGGCGGTGTGGCGGGTGAGGACATGCCTGCAGCCTGCCAAACCACGCGTCGACCCGGGCCGGGTGGTGTGCGTTCCGCCGGTGCCGCAGCCGGATCCGCCCTACACTGGGAGCCACTTGCCCGCCGCCGGCGGGAAGTACCGCTGTTCACCGGCTGCCCGCCATCGTCGGTGCCCCGGACCCGTGGCAGCAGGGAGGGATGGGCGTGTGCCGAGGGCGCATCCTGAGCGTGCTGATCGCTCTTCCTCTGGTGCTGGCGATGGGGCCGGTGTTCGCGATGGAGTGGGGCGGCGGCCACCGAGCCCCCCGTGATGGTGCGGGTGCTCGCACGCTGTCGACCAATGCGACCCACGGCAACGCCGCTGCAGTGCCCGGAACCGACCCGCACGTCCTCCACGACCGGGACAGCGGTTACTACTACGCGTACTCCACCACGGGCGCCGATCCCGGCTACCGCTTCGCCGTCCACCGCTCGCCGGACCTGACGACCTGGGAGCGACTTCCGGGCGGTGCACTGGCCGTCGACGACGGGGACCGGTGGGGTCGTGACCGGTTCCGGGCGCCGGAGGTCTACCACAACACCGAGACCGGTCTGTACTACTTGTTCTACTCCGCGCGGGCGGAAGGCGATACCGCCGGAGGTCGGGGGGAACCGGCTGCCGAGCCGCTCGGCCGGATCGGTGTCGCGGTCGCCGAATCACCGCGGGGACCGTTCCGTCCCGTCGCCGACGAGCCGCTCGATTACCATCCGTACGTTCCGGATCGGAACGGTGCCGACCGCACCGGGCGCCTCGGACACAACCGCCCGACGGAGACCTCCGCCGGGCGGCGGACGGTGCCGTCGGGCACCCGCCTCTCGATGGCCGACCCCCATGTCCTGTTCGACAGCGGCCGTACGTACCTCTACTTTTCCGGCAGCCCGCACCGTGTCCGAGGGCGGGATCACGGCACGGATCGGGGCAGCGATCCCTCGGCCGTGTACGCGGTCGAGTTGACCACGGGATGGTGGCACGACCCCACCGGGCGGACGATGCCCACGATCCGTCCTGGCTACGTCGATGCCAACCGGGCGCCCGAGAGCTCCGCCGAGGTGCGTCGGGACGGGTTCACCCCGGTGCTCGGACACCGGGCGAACGCGGGGCACCGGGAAAGTTCCTCCCGCGGCGGGGATGCCGTACCGGGTGGCGCCTCTCCGGACCCACACCGGCCGGCCGGTCCCACGGTGGTCGTACACCACCGGACCGACAACGGCAGGCGTGTTCCCGTCTATTACCTGCTCTACTCGAGCACGCACGGCAGGGGCGGCAACCGGATCGACTACGCCGTGTCGGACAGCCCGCTCGGGCCGTGGAATCCGAGTGCGGGTACCCCGATCCCGAAGCAGGACGGCAGCAAAGGCCTGTCCGCGATCGGTCAGGGCAGTGTCGTGGCGGCACCGGACGGTTCGCAGCTCTACTCCGTCCATCATGGCCGCACGGAGCCCGACGCGCCCCGAACCCTGATCACCGCCCGAGTGCGCTTCCTGCCCGGCGACACCGATGCGCGGGGAAACCCCTCCCTGCGGATCGACCCCACGATCGGCGACGAGCCCGTTCCACCGGGGGTGGCACCGTATTCGCTGACCACCGACGCCCGGCTCATCGACCTGGGAGGGCAGCGGGCGGGCACGCTGCGCTGGACAGTGACCGGCACGACCGGAGCGGCGATGGACCTGTCCCGGCCGGTGAACCGCGTCAGGGCCACACTGGATCCTTCCGGCCCGGTCACGGTGGCGCTGCGCGGCGACAGGGCGACGTTGACCGGCCACCAGACCGGTGTCGCGGCATTGCACGTGCAGTACCAGCGCAGGCGATCCCGTGGTGCCTACGTCGACATCGCCAACATCAGAACCGGGGGCGGCAGGCGGGTGAGTCGCGAACCCGTGGCGGCCACGGTGGCGGTGGCCGGATGCACGTCCACGATCACGGGGTCCCATCCCGGGCCGCTGCACGTTTCCGCCGGCGTGGCGTGCCTGCGTGACGCTGTCGTCACAGGACCGGTGCGGGTGGCCCCGGAAGCCTCGCTGGTGGCTGTGCGCTCCGCGATCGCAGGGCCGATCGAGGCACACCGCCCCGGGGCGGTGTGGCTGGCGGGGGGAACCGTGTCCGGGCCCGTGCGGATCGACCGTGCGACCGGCATCGTCCGCCTGGACGGCACGACGGTCTCGGGCCGGGTCTCGGTCACCGGCTCGTCCGGAGGCGTCACGGTCGTGCGTTCGGCACTGCACGGCTCGGTGTCCGTGCACGGCAATGCGGGGACACGACCGATCGTCGTGGCGGGCAACAGGATCGCCGGCGCGCTGGCATGCACCGGCAATGTTCCGCTCCCCGCGGGAGACAGGAGGCTCAACTCCGTTCGGGGAGCCACATCGGAGCAGTGCACGTCCCTGCAGGAGCGGTACACGCGGTAGCCGGAGCTTTCCGTGCTCATCGGGACAACCGCGACCACGGAAAGCTCCGGCCCGGCCGGCTGCGGATTCCCGCCTCAGCCGATGAGCATGCCGGCGATGGTCGCACTCATGAGGTTGGCCAGCGTGCCCGCGAGCACCGCCCGAAGAGCGTACTTCGCGATGAGCGGTCGGCGAGACGGCACGAGCCCGCCGAGCCCGCCGAGCAGGATCCCCAGCGAGCTGAAGTTGGCGAATCCGGTGAGCGCGAAGGTGATGATCGTGGCCGTCTTGGGGCTGAACTGGTCGGCAACCGGGCCGAATTCGGCGAACGCGACGAACTCGTTGAGCGCCAGCTTCTGCCCGAGGAAGCTGCCTGCTTCGATGGCCTCGTTCCACGGAACCCCGATGGCGACCATGATCGGAGAGAAGATGTAGCCGAGAATCTTCTGGAAGGTGATGTCCTCCAGCCCGACCAGGCCCCCGAGCCCGCCGATGATCAGGTTGAGCAGCGCGATCAGCGAGATGAAGGCGAACAGCATGGCGCCGACGTTCAGCGCGAGTTTGAGGCCGTCGGAGGCTCCGACAGCTGCCGCATCGATGACATTGCGCGGTTTCTCCGAGGTTACGTCCTCCTCGGCAGAAGGCTGATCCGCACGCCGGTCTTCGGTCGGCGCCTCCTCGCCGGACGAGCGCTCGGCGTCCGCGTCACCGGTGTCCGGACGGTCGGCAGAGCCCACGCCCTCGGCGGTGCTGTCTTCGCTCCTCCGCGGGGTCGTCGAGGCCGTGACCGCCTCGTCGCTGAACGTCTGCTCGGTTTCCGGAACGATGATCTTCGCCATGAGCAGCCCGGCAGGGGCGGCCATGAAGCTCGCCGCGATCAGGTAGTCCAGCCGTGCCCCCAGCAGGGAGTAGCCGACCAGGACCGTTCCGGCGACCGTGGACAGGCCACCGGCCATGATCGCGAAGAACTCCGAGCGCGTCATCGTGGTCAGGTAGGGGCGGATGACCAGGGGAGCCTCGGTCTGGCCGACGAAGATGTTCGCCGTCGCGTTGAGGGATTCGGCCCTGGTGGTGGCCAGCACTTTCTGCAGACCACCACCGATGATGCGCACGACCCACTGCAGGATGTTCCAGTGGTACAGCACGGCGGTCAGAGAAGCCACGAACACGATGAGCGGCAACACCTGGAAAGCGAACAGGGTGCCCTCTTCGGGCAGGATCGGGCCGACCATGAACTCGATGCCCTCGTTGGCCGAGTCGATCACCTTGCCCACACCGTTGGCGAGTGCCTGCAGGACCCGCTGGCCGACCGGCCACTGCAGTACGAGGATCGCGAAGATCACCTGGAGGAGCAGCGCGCCGAGCACCGTGCGGGGTTTGACCGAGCGCGGACTGGTCGAGAACGCGAACGCGATCAGCAGCAGCAGGAGCATGCCACCGATTCCCCATAACACCTGCACGAGCACCACCCTTTCCACAGAGCCGACGGGCACGGGCCGACTCTTGCTCACGAGCACGATCGCAAGCGCTGTTGCTTGCTTGATCGCGAATGCTCGCACTCGAATGGTGTCCGCGGACAGGTGATCGCGCCATTTCGTTGTTTTCCCGCGACGGGTTTCCGCTGAGTGGAAGGCGAGGGCTCCCGCGGGAAGGTGCCACGACCGCCGTCCGGGTCAGTGCCCCGTCTTGTCGGTTGCTCCCGCTTCCTCGTCGATCCACGACAGGTATCCGTCGTGGCCGCCGACGATCGGAGTGGCGATGATTTCCGGGACGTCGTAGGTGTGGTTGGCCTTGATGTGTTCGATCAGGGCGTCCAGGCGAGCCGCCGTCGTCTTGATCTGGAGCTGCCACTCCGGGTCGTCCTGGACGGCGTCGTCCCACCGGTAGAAGCTGCGGATGGGCACCACCTGCACGCACGCTCCGCCGCGCGCCTCGACGATGCCGCGGGCCAGCGTCGCCGCGGCCTGTTCCGAATCCGTGGTCGTCACGACCTGAACGTAGTCCGCCATGCCGTCACGGTATCGGCATCGCCGTCCGCCCGGTCCCGCACGGGGAGGCCGGTGGCGCGCACGGTCGTGTCACTCGGCGTTCGCGGCCCGCGCCGCGTGAACTCGAACAGCCGCCGGTTCGGACCCCGAAGAAAGGTGGCCGGTGACCGAATTCGCCCGGTTCCGCCAGAGGGATAGAAGATGCCTATGTCTTGTATCGGAAATTGGTCTACATTCTTTCGATCAGTCCGATGAACAGGCCGGATTGCTATTTCGATGTGTTCCACACCTCAGGTGGAAGCGCCCGAAGAGCACGGTCGGGGGTTGCACATCCGATGTGCGCCACTAGCATCCGGGAGCCAACAGAATGGTTCCGCAATCACGAGATTTCGGGTGAGTGCGTCCGGCTGTGCTCCGATGAATTCGGGTGTGCCGGAAATACGTGCGAGACCGCTTTCTCCGTCAGGAGGTCGAGCGTGGCCGAGGCCGCCATGAACCGCGAACAGTTACCGATTCCCGATGCCGTCCAGCCTTCCCCCACCTCGCTGGACGTGCGCGATCAAGCTCCGGCTTACGAGCCGCCGCAGCCGTTGCGGGCGCCGGAGGGTGCCCCGAACGTGGTGGTGGTCCTGCTCGACGACATGGGATTCGGCGCGCCCAGCGCGTTCGGCGGGCCGTGCGAGATGCCCACCGCGGACAGGCTCGCCCAGGGCGGGCTGCGTTACACCCGGTTCCACGTGACCGCTGTCTGCTCGCCGACCCGGCAGTCATTGCTGACCGGCCGCAATCACCACTCGGTCGGGATGGGTGTGACCACCGAGATGGCGAGCGCCTCACCCGGCTACAGTGGGGTCCGTCCGCTCAGCGCCGCCACGATCGGTCAGGTACTTCAGGGCAACGGGTACAACACGGCGGCGTTCGGGAAGTGGCACCAGACCCCCGCACGCGATGTCAGTGCCGCGGGACCGTTCGACCGGTGGCCCACGGGAGAAGGCTTCGAGAAGTTCTACGGTTTTCTCTGCGCCGAGATGAACCACTGGTATCCGGTGCTGTTCGACGGCACGACACCCGTGGAACCCTCCCGTACGCCCGAGGAGGGCTACCACTTGTCCGCCGACCAGGTGGACCAGGCCATCGACTGGGTGCGCAACCAGCACTCGCTCAAACCGGACAACCCCTTTTTCACCTACCTCTCGTTCGGTGCCACTCACGCGCCGTACCACGTGCCCGAGGAGTACCGGGACAAGTACCGGGGCTGCTTCGACCACGGGTGGGACCGTCAGCGCGAGATCACCCTCCAGCGCCAGAAGGATCTCGGTGTGGTCCCGCAGGACGCGGAACTGGCGCCCTGGGCCGAGGGTGTGCCGCACTGGGACGAACTCTCCGACGCCGAAAAGCGGTCGGCGGCCTCGCTGATGGAGCTGTACGCGGGCTTCGCCGAGCACACCGATGTTCAGCTCGGGCGGTTCGTCGACGCGCTGGAGGAGATCGGAGAGCTGGACAACACGCTGTTCGTCTACATCCTCGGGGACAACGGCGCGTCGGCCGAGGGGGGTCTCGGCGGCACTCTCAACGAGCACCGCATCGCCAGCGGTATCACCGACAGCGCCGAGTTCATCAACGAGCACGCCGAGTCCCTCGGTGACGCGACGACGCACGCGCACTACCCGGTCGGCTGGGCACTGGCGATGAACACGCCGTACCAGTGGACCAAGCAGGTCGCCTCCCACTTCGGGGGAACGCGGGACGGGATGATCGTGCACTGGCCGGCCGGTATCGCCGAGCGTGGCGGGATCCGCAATCAGTTCCACCACGTGATCGACGTGCTGCCGACGGTGCTGGAAGCAGCCGGGCTGCCACAGCCTTCGGCCGTCAACGGGGTTACCCAGCAGCCGGTCGAGGGCACCAGCATGCTCTACAGCTTCAACGAGGCGGCCGCCGCCGACCGGCACCGCCTGCAGTACTTCGAGATGGTGGGAAACCGGGGCATCTACCTCGACGGATGGATGGCGGTGACCCGCCACGGCACCCCGTGGGAGATGGTCCAGGAGGGTGAGCGCCACTACTTCGACGACGACCGCTGGGAGCTCTACGACACCAACACGGACTGGACGCAGGCCCGCGACATCTCCGCCGAGCATCCCGGCAAGCTGCGTGAACTGCAGCAGCTGTTCCTCGTCGAAGCCGCCAAGCACCAGGTGTTCCCGCTGGACGATCGGATGACCGAGCGGGAGAACCCGACCGAGGCGGGGCGGCTGGACCTCATGGGCGATCGCCGGTCGATCACCTTCCACGCCGGTGCCCAGCGTCTGACCGAGGAGACCGCCCCCAACGTCAAGAACCGCTCGCACTCGATCACCGCCGTGTTCGAGGTGCCCGACGGCGGGGCCGACGGTGTCCTGGTCGCTCAGGGGGGCCGGTTCGGCGGCTGGTCGCTGTACCTGCACGAGGGACGGCCGTGCTATGCCTACAACTACTTCGGTCTGGAGGTCTACAAGGTCCGGGGCGATGTGCTGCCCGCCGGACGGCACGAGGTGCGGCTGGACTTCGACTACGACGGCGGCGGTGTCGGCAAGGGCGGAGATGCCTCGCTGCACGTCGACGGATCCCTCCTCGGCAAAGGCCGTGTCGAGGGCACGATTCCGTACTACTTCGCCTTCGACGAGACCTTCGACATCGGCGTGGACCGGGCCTCGCCGGTCACCGAGGACTACGCGCCGGTGGACAACCGGTTCACCGGGCGCTTGGAGTCGGTGCGCATCGACCTGAGCGGCGAGAGGCACAGCGACCGGGAGGCCGACGAGGGACGCGAGCGATTCCGGACAGCACATGAGTGACATACCCACGGGCGGTGGTGGCTGCTGCGCCCCCTCGACCGGACGAGGGGGCGGGCAAGCCTCCGCCACGAAACACCCGATTTCCGGAAACCCCGGCAGCACCGAGGGAATGGTGTTGCTGGGCGGGGATGAGTTCCTGATGGGCAGCGAGGATTCGCGTGCCTACCCCGACGACGGGGAGGGCCCGGTTCGCCCGGTCGCTGTCGATGCCTTCTGGATCAGTGCCACAGCGGTGTCCAATGCCGACTTCGCGGCGTTCGTGGCCTCGACCGGTTACCGCACCGAGGCCGAGCGGTTCGGATGGTCGTTCGTCTTCGGTGGGCTGCTGCCCGACGACTTCCCGCCCACGCAGGGCGTCGCGGCGGCACCGTGGTGGCGGGTCGTCGAAGGATCCGACTGGGCGCACCCGGAAGGGGCACAGTCGGATGTGCGGAACCGCCAGGACCATCCAGTGGTGCACGTCACCTGGGCCGACGCTCAGGCCTACTGCGAGTGGGCGGGGCTGCGCCTGCCGACCGAAGCGGAGTGGGAATACGCTGCGCGGGCAGGGCTGCAGGGGTGTGCCTTCCCCTGGGGCGACGAGCTGGAGCCGGACGGCGACCACCGGATGAACGTGTGGCAGGGAACGTTTCCGCAGCACAACTCGTGCGCCGACGGTTGGTACGGCACGTGCCCGGTAACGGAGTTCCCGGCGAATGCCTACGGGCTGTACAACATGACCGGCAATGTCTGGGAGTGGTGCCACGACCGGTTCCACGGCACTTCCCCCGCGCTCGAGCACCGGACGGATCCGGGCGGATCCGATGACGAGCTGCGGCGGGTTGCTCGGGGCGGTTCCTACCTGTGCCACGAGTCGTACTGTCGGCGTTACCGCGTCAGTGCGCGGCAGGGGATCACACCGGATACCTCGATCGGCAACACGGGATTCCGCTGCGCCCGCGACGAATGAGATCCGAGCGGACGGGCCGACCAGGAGAGGGGCAGGCGATATGGAACGCCGGGAGCTGGAGTACTTCCTGGCCATCGCCGAGCACGGGAGTTTCACCGGTGCGGCCCAGGCACTGCGGGTGGCACAGCCGTCGCTCTCGCACGCGATCGCCACGCTCGAGCAGAAGCTGGGTGGGCGCGTCTTCCACCGGCTGGCGCACGGTGTGGCTCTCACACCGGCGGGCGAGGCGCTGCGGGAGCCCGCGCGTCAGGTGCTGCGGGACCTGAGCACGGCGACCGACTCGGTGCGCCGGGTCCTGGACATCACCGCAGGCCAACTGGACATCGTCTCGCAGACGACGTTGGCGGTGGACCCGTTGGCCTCTCTGGTCGGGGAGTTCCTGCGGGCGCATCCGAAGGTGTCGGTCCGTGTCTCCGACCCGGAACTCGGATCGGATGTGACCAGTGCGGTGCGCGCGGGTGAGTGCGAGCTCGGCATGGTCGATTCTCCGGCTCCTGTCCGCGAGATGGAGAGCATCGTCCTGCGAGGGCGCGAGATCCATGCCGTGCTCCCACCCGAGTGGTCGTCCTCCGAGCGTGCCCGGTTGAGCATCGCCGAGCTGGCTGCCCTGGACTTCGTGACCACTCCGGAGTCGACGGCGACCCGGGAGGTCATCGAGGACGTGGTGGGCACGCTCGACGTGCGTCCCCGGATCGCCGTCGAGACGGCGCATCAGGCCATGGTCGTTCCTCTGGTGCTCACCGGGGCGGGCGCCACCCTCCTGCCGAGGTCGATGGCCCGGGATGCCGCACAGCAGGGAGCGGTCGTGATGCCCCTGCGGCCCCGCGTGCTGCGTCGCGGTGCCCTGTTCTGGCGCTCCGGGCCGCTCTCGCCTGCGGCGGAGGAGTTCGTCGCCCTGGCGCGCCGATTCGCATCCGAGTCCGACGGTCCGGAACCGGAGACGTGAATCGGACCGGCCGCCCTCTGTTGCGCCGATTCGGAATCGACCTGCGCGGATTCGCGCCGGTGTGTTGACCATTCGAGTTTCGGGATGCAATCGTGCTCTTGAGCATAATTTCATTTTGTTCGAACGGGCCGCGGACGATGTCGCGGCAGTGTCTCCGTGTTTGCCGACCGGTCCGCGGAACCGATCTGCCGGCGCGCCGAAAATCGCTCTCACGAACGCTTTCGAAAAGCACGGAGCCACGCTCAACACTTCCGGAAAAACGCCCTGATCATCGTGGTCAGGGTGACGAGAACTGGTATGTACAGATGTACGCAGGATATGTTAACTTCTGCCAACAGCAATGATTTGCCATTTTGACGGAGGAGGTCGCCCCGGTCTCGAGTCCGCGTGGATGGATGCCTTCCCGTGCTCGTCGAACCTCTCTGATCCCCTCGGGTCGGGTTCGGCGATCACGCCGGTCGACTGTATCGGTGTTTTTGGCACAGCGTGACCCAGGGGAGGACGACGGGTGACCGAGTTTGCACGTATCGGAACCCCGGTCGCCCCGCGAGGAAGTCGACGATCTGTCGAAATTGCGAGTGGCGCTGCCTCGAACGGATCAAGAGTTTCCTCTGTCACAATACGATTACGGTGAGTGCGGTATGAAATTCGTGGTGAGCCGGATACGGCTTTGCTGCGTGTATCGGGTCATCGTGACCCCGGGTCGTCGACAGCGTCCGCTTTGTCCGCACGTCTCCAACCTCAAAAGATAGTGGTTTCTATGCGAACATCAAGAAGGAAGCAGACCACGATCGGAGCCGTCTTCGTCGTCTCCGTCATGGTCTCGGCACTGATCGTCCTCTGGGGTGGGGTCGCGCCGACGAACTTCAGTGTCGTCACCACTCGACTTTTCGACTACGTCGTATCACACTTGAGCTGGTTCTTCCTGCTCGCGGCGAACCTGTTCCTGGTCTTCGTCGTCTACCTGGGGATGAGCAGGTACGGCAGGATCAAGCTCGGAAAGAAAAACGACAGACCCGATTTCGGCCGTCTGTCCTGGTTCGCCATGATGTTTCAGGCGGGCATGGGGCCTTCCATCATCTTCTGGGGCCTGGCCGAGCCGCTGTCGCACTACGTCAACGTGCCGTTCGGCCTCGCCGGGCCCGGCTCCGAAGAGGCCGCCGGGGTGGCTGTTCAGTACTCCTTCTTCCACTGGGCGCTGCACCCCTGGGCGATCTACGCCACCGCCGGTCTGGCCGTGGCCTACTTCACCCACCGCAAGGGTGAAAAGGCACTGCTCAGCACCATTTTCCGCCCCCTGATCGGCGACCGCGTCGACGGCCCCGTGGGAAAGACGATCGACATCCTGGCGGTGCTGGCGGTGGTGTTCGGCATCGCCGTGGCCCTGGGGCAGGCCGGACTGCAGATCACGGCCGGACTCGGTCAGACGTTCGGGCTTCCCACGGTGGTACTGGTGCAGCTCGTGGTCCTCGGACTCACCACGGCGGCGTTCATGGTCTCGGCGACGACGCGGATCGAGCACGGCATCAAGTGGCTCGCCAACATCAGCATGCTCATCGCCCCGCTGTTGCTCGTGTTCTACTTCGTCGTCGGACCGACCATCACACAGCTCAACGTCTTCACCGAAGGAGTCGGCAACTACCTGAGCAACCTCGTCCCGATGAGTTTCCGGCTGGACGCGTTCAGCCCGAACACGGAGTGGTTGGGGAGCTGGACCGTGTTCTACTGGTCCTGGTGGATCGCCTGGGCCCCGTACGTGGGAATGTTCATGGCCCGCATCTCCCGCGGACGCAGCATTCGCGAGTTCGTCGTGGCCACCGTTGTCGTCCCCAGCGTGGTCAGCATGATCTGGATCGCCGTGTTCGGCGGAGCGGCGCTGCAACTGGCCCGCGGCGGACAGGCCTCCGATATCGCCAAGACCGTGGAGCAAAGCCCGGCTGCGGGGATGTTCGTCTTCATTCAGGAGTATCCGCTGCCCATCCTCCTGTCGATCATCACGCTGGTGGTGCTGTGGGTGTTCTTCGTCGCCGGCGCGGACGCCGGTACCGTTGTGCTGGGCGAACTGTCCACCGGTGGCTCTCCGAACCCCACAACCTGGGTCCGGCTCCTCTGGGGACTCCTGCTGGCCGGCGTCGCGGCGGTCCTGCTGGTTTCCGGCGGACTCGGCGCGCTTCAGAAGGCCTCGGTGCTCATCGGGACACCGTTCGTGATCATCCTGGTCGCCATCTGCGTGGCCTTCTCCAAGACCCTCGCGAAGGAGAACGGCTCCCACTCGGAGGAGTCCTCGTCCCTGTCGGAGGAGCACTCGTGCAGCCGACCCACCGAATCCGAAGGCCGGGTGCGAGAAGCATTGGAACGATGAGTGCGCTTGTGTCGTGCTCTCGGCGGTGCGGTCGTGGCGTGGTACCTCGGTGCGGTGCTCACCGACGGCGTCGGATGCGCCTCTCCGAGATCGCCAGGCCCAGTGGCCGGCACCACGCGCCGCGGCGCGGAGGTGGCGTCAGCTCAACCGCCGGGACACGAGCGTGCTCCACCGGCCGGCGGCGTCCTCGATCCGTTCGAAACGGACTTCGGCGCCGGACCCGTGCAGATCCAGCACGCCGACCATGTTGCCGAAGTACGGCCCCGCCGACTTCGACCATCGCACGGGCAGTGGCGCCACTCCCGCTCGGCGGGCCAGCAGGCGGAAGCATCCTGCCAGTACCGGTGACCAGGCCATCCGGAGTGGCCCACGGAGGGTGTGGGAGACCGCGTTGTGCACCGGTGAGCAGGTCACCTGCACCACGGGCGCGTGGGCACCGCGGTACCGCGCCTCGGCGAGGTAGCTGTGATGGACATCCCCGGACAGCATGCACACCGTGGACGGTGCGGTGCGGGTATCCGGTGCGGGCGTGGCCGTGCGGGAACGCGTTCCGGCGGCCGCTGCGACGAGGCGGGACAGCCGGTCGAACGAACCCCGAAACGCCGCCCAGTGTTCGAGGTCGCCAAGTTGGCGCAGCCATTCCCCCAAGCGGGCCCACCGGCCCCGGCCGCGGCACACGGCCTCGTTCCAGGACTGCGCGTGATGGATGGCGTGCGGCAGTAGCCACGGCAGCGAGGAGGCCAGCAGCAGATGCTCGTGCGGGGTGTCGATGCCACGCTCGAGCCATTCGAAGTCCTGCTCGGAGAGCATGGCGCGCTCGTGGGCATCGAGGATGCGGCCGGCCCGGGAGTCGATCACGATCAATCGGGCGGGCCCGAGGTCACGTCGGTAACTCCATCGCATGCCCTTCACGTGGCCGCGTTCGGCCTCGGCCGTTTCGGCGAACTCGCGCAGTACCGGCATGGCATCACCGGACCGCCCCGCCTGCAGCACCTGCTGGTAAAGCTCGTCGCGCTCCAGCTCGTCGGGGCCGAGATTGCCGATGTGCTGGTAGAGCCAGTAGGAGATCAGCGCACCGGCAAGGCGCTCGGACCACCAGGGCAGGCGCGCCATGTGCGCGCGCCATGCGCGCGAGATGTTCCAGTCGTCCCGGACGTCGTGATCGTCGAAGATCATCATCGTGGGCACTGTGGACAACATCCACCGCAAGTGCGGTTCGTTCCAGGAGTGCCGATAAAGATAGGTGTATTCCTCGAAGTCGGCGACCTCGTCGGCCGGTGGGCGGCCGGGACCACGAGGACGGCCGAGCGCGCGCCGTGCACTCACCTGCCGCTGTACTTCGGGAGTGAGCTCGTCGGCATAGACCTGGTCGCCGAGCAACAGCAACGCGTCCGGCCACGTGCTCTCGGCCCGACCGGCCATACGCCGCCCGTAGGCGGCGAGCGCGTCGATGCCGAGAGTCGCATACTTCTTCGGATCCTCGGTCCCGCCGAAGTGGCACGAACCGAACAGCAGGCGCAGCGCGGTGTCATTGCGGTGCGGAATCGTCCTGATCGTGCTGGGTGGGAAATCGTGTCCGCCGGGTGGCCACACCGCCGTGCCGTCGAGGTGGACCTCGTAGGCCGTGCTCGAGCCGGGAGGCAGGCCGCGCACGGCGACGAGCGCGTAGTGATGACCGGCGACGTGGAAGGTGCGTGCGGAATGTCCGAGTACTTCCACGGTGCACGCAACATCGGTTTCCACCCACACCGTTGCGCACGTGTCGTCGACATGGCGAAGCAATGGTCCCAGCAGCAGTTCGGCCACAGACCATGCATACCCGACGGGCCGCGGTGACGACATCACCACCTCGACGACATGGTGATCGACCTCGTGGACGCCCCCGGCCGCGTCATCCGGGGGCGTCGGGTGTGAGTGACGGCTGCACGGGTAGTCCGAGGAGGACCCGGCGTGTCCACCCGTGAGGGCGGACCACCGGAGCGGCACGAGCGCTACGATGATCACGTCGAGGAGAACGACGGTGACCGATTCGGACGAACGACGTATCGCGAAGGCCCTGCAGGGCCTGGAGTTTCCTGCCGCGGAGTCGGATCCGGGACCCTACGCCGAGGACCGCGGAGTTGCCGAGCGGGCCCTGCGGACGCTGGGATCGCTGCCGGAGGACGGCCACGGCAGCAGCGAGGAGGTCGAGCGAGCCGTGCCGCAGCGTCCCGGCGAGGAACTGCCGAACTGATCCGGTCGGTGACTGTTCCCGCTGTCGTTTCCGAAACCGCCCGCGATGAAGAATGGAGGACCTCGTGCCCGAGCTGCTGGACCGAGACACGATCGACAACCGGTTGACCGAACTCCCCGAGTGGGAGTACAGCGACGGCGTGGTGCGCAAGACGTGGCGACTGAAGGGCTTCCTGGCGACGATGACCTTCGCCAACGCGATTGCGCACCTGGCCAACGAGGCCAACCACCACCCTGATCTGAGTGTGCACGACTACAACCACCTCACGGTGCGCATCACCACGCACTCCGCGGGTGGAGTGACCGAGAACGACCTGGGTCTGGCCGACCGGATCGAGGCTCTTCGCGCGACGCCCTGAGCCCGGTCGGCGCAGGCAGCACCCGGTTCACCAGCGGGTGCGCAGCAGGTGATTGATCAACAGAGCCAGCAGGGCCTGCGCGGCCAGCCACCACTTGACCTGGCGCTGGGGGAGCAGGGCACAGGGCAGGACGAGCCACAGCGAGAACGGCAGCCAGATTCGCTCCACCTCGGCCTTGCTCATCCCGGACAGGTCGGCGATGGCCACGGCCAGCACCGTTGCCGAGGTCAGCAGGCGGGCTCCGATCGCCAGACTGCGGGGCGCTGCGGCGAGCCGCCGCAGCCCGGCCAGCACAGCGGGACCCGTGGCCAGCACGAGGCAGGCGAGATTGGCCCAGACGAAGTAGCTGTACGGGCGATCGGACGCGATGCCCTGGTAGTAGCGAACCGTCAGCAGCTCGTAGCCCTCCCACCACCGGAAACCGGCAGCGGTGAACAGGCCTGCCACCGTGAGCACACCGAGCACGGCGGCCAGGCTCGGTCGCAGCCTGCGGGTCAGTGCGAGCACGGCCAGCGGAAGCAGCCCGGCCAGGACGAGACCGTACGACAGGTACAGCGTGAGGCCCAGCAGCAGACCACCGGCCAGCGCCGCGAGATCTCCGAGGATCCCGCGGCGGGTCGTGCCGCAGGCCAGCAGTGCCACGCCCGAAGCCAGGACACCGGCGAACAGCCCGTCGGTGGAGACCCCCACCCAGACCACCCCGGGCATCAGGACCGTGAACGGCAGCACCTTGCGAGCCACGTGCTCCTCACCGAGTGCGCGCAGAGTCGCACCGATGCCGACACCGACCGTCGCCCCGACGAGCACGCACAGTGCGGCACCGGCGACGACGCCGCCCAGGCCGATGCGGTCCATCCAGACGTAGACCAGCAGCGCGCCCGGGGGGTGACCGGCGACGTGCACCGCCCACGACCCCGGCCCCAGCAGGATGTTGTCGGTGAAGTTCGACAGCATCACCGGCACGCTGTCGACGCGGTCGATCTCGGCCAGGTAGTTCTTGTTGCCCGCGAGCTTGTCCAGAACGCCGTGCCGCCACCCGTCGATGAGGGTCATGGCGACCGTCCACGCCAACGTGGTCAGGTAGGTGACCACCAGCAGCGGCGCCCAGCGCAGACGTGCGGCCACGGCCGGGCCGCCCAGGACGACGGTGAGCGCGAGCAGGATCGCCGGGATCGTGCCGGGGCCGGTGTGGGGAGCCCAGCTCGCGAACAGCGGAGGGAAGTCGAGGAACAGGTTGACGCCCCGGTCGAGCAGCCGTTGTCCGACGACTCCGGCCTGCCACACCAACCAGGCCCCGGCGAGCACCACGGCCAGGTCGGCGAGCAATGGGCGGACATGCCGCCACCGAGGACGCTCCGAGCGGTGCTCCGGCGCTTGGCTCAGCTCCGTGCTCACCTTCCTCACGGTACGGTGCTGCTGCGCGCCGGCAATTCCCGGAGACGGTGGTGCGGCGTCAGCGGCGGGTCGGGAACTCGTGCAGTTCGGTGTGTCCGCGTACCTGCGGATCGAAAGAGACCTCGGAGAAGCAGCCCGCTCCGGTCCTCGTGTTCCGGGACCGGGGCGGGCCGCGGATCTCACCGGGTCACGGCCGCTCGCTCTCCTGTCCGGAGGACGGTTCCGCCAACGGCTCCACCGGACCGATGTCGGGGTGGCGTCCGTGTCGGAGCCGGGCGTGCTGCAAGCCCGGCCCGGGACCGATCCGGGCGGCCAGCAGGTCGGCCACGAACCCCGTTGTCAGGGCGTAGACGGTCTTGTGCACCAGGTCGACCGCCAGTTCGTCCCGGGGCCATGTCCACGGCGGGGCGCCGACACCGCTGGCGTTTTCCAGGGTCTGGTCATTGGTCAGGCGGACCACGGCGAACATCACCGAGGCCCATGGTCCGCGCAGTCCCGAGTCCGCCATCACGCCCCGGAGCATGCCCAGCAGCGCCCCCTGGCCGAGATGCATCAGCAGGTTCAGCTTCTTCGGTGGCGTGGGCGAGCCGAGCAACCGCGCCATGGTGCGGCCCGGCACGTGCGAGTCCGGCCGGCCCGTCCAGCGCTGTTCGCATTTCTCGCCCAGTGTCATCACGGCGACGCCGATACTTCCGGCCGCAAGACCGTGCACGGCACCGCGCCGGAACACGGCCATCGCCCGCGTGCGCATCCGCGCCGAGCGGTGGTGATTTCCTCTGTCATTCATGTTTCGGGTATCCGCTCGAAAGAGTGATCGCATGCATGGTCGTCCTCGGGACCTCTCCGGCGCGGCCGTCCGGCCGTACCTCAGGGCGGGGTGTCCTCGTCGGGCAGTTGAGCGTCCATGGCCACGCGCCAGTGCCGCCAGACCTCACGTTGAGCTTGCTGGGCCGATTCCCACGCATGCACCGCGTCCTGCTGCGCGGACAGCACCGTGGCAAGTCCGGCCAGAGCTTCGACCGCCTCGTAGCCGGACCGGGCGAGAGCGTGCGCCTCGGTCCGCTCGAGTTGGTGGATGGCAGGGGTGCTTTCGGGGCCGGACTCCGCCTGGGAGGTGCCCGCCCTGCGCCACGCCGCGGCCACGTCGGTCAGTGCCCGGCTGAGCTGCTGCCAGGAATCCTCACCGCTTGCCTTGGTCTCGTTCATGTCCCGGTTGTCTCCTCACTGCCGTGTGCAGTCACCACCCCCGAGGAGTACCCAGCAGGGAGCGCGCCAACCGGCCACGAGCTCCCAGGCGATACACACTGCCCGGCCGCGCCGGTTCGGACCGCTTCGCACCGGGTAGCCGTCCGGCGGTACGGGAAGTGTTTTCGGGTGAGGACCGGAGCGATCCGGCATTGCCGATGCCGCGCCCCGGATCTGCAGGCGTGTCCCGCTCTGTTCGCCCGGACTGCTCCACGAGATGTCGAGGAGTCACGACCATGCGCGCCACCATGACCTTCATCGGCACCGCCACCGTTCTCCTGCGGCTCGGCAGTGTGACCCTGCTGACCGACCCGAACTTCCTGCACCGCGGCGAGCGTGCCTATCTGGGTTACGGCCTGTTTGCGAAGCGCTGCACGGAACCGGCGTGGGGCATCGAGCAGTTACCGGAACTCGATGCGGTGGTGCTGTCGCACATGCACGGAGATCACTTCGATCGCCGTGCACGGCGGGGGCTTGCGCGCGAGACCCCGGTGCTGACCACGCCGCACGCGGCACGCCGGTTGTCGAAGTGGGGGTTCTCCGAGGCGCAGGGCCTGCATCCCTGGCAGGCGGAGACGCTCCAGCGGGGGAGTGAGCACGTCCGCGTCACCGCCGTACCCGCACAGCACGGTCCCGCAGGGTTCCACCGTCTCCTGCCCCCGGTGATGGGAAGCATCGTGGACTACGTGCGGGACGGGAGCACCGAGCTGCGGCTGTACATCACCGGAGATACGCTGTTTCGCTCCGCGCTGTGGGAGATCCCGCAGCGCTTCCCGGACATCGATGCCATGATCGTGCACCTCGGCGGCACCAGGATCCTGGGGGTGCTGGTCACCATGGACGGCCGCCAGGGAGCCGGGCTGGTTCGGGCCATGCGGCCGAGTACGGCGCTGCCCGTCCATTTCGACGATTACACCGTTTTCCGTTCCTCCCCGGAGGAGTTCCGCCGCGAGTGTGAGCGGTACTCGGCCCGCAGCCGGATCCGCACGATCTCCCGCGGTGAGGAGGTCGAGCTCCCGCAGCGGGAGAACCGCAGCGGTGCCCGGAGCGGGTGAGCTCTACCGGCTGATCACCGACCTGGATGTGCCGGCCCGGGTCGCCGAGCGCACCTGGAATCGCCGTCCGGACCGATACGTCTCGGTCAGCGCCGAGATCACCGGAGAGGCCGACCGGGATGCGGCCGACCAGCGCAACATCGAACGCACGGTGCACGCACTGAAGTCGGTGGCCGAAAGCCGCTGACGCGCGTGCCGAACGCCTCTCCGCCGTGTGAAGGCCGGCACGTTCGGAAATCCGGTAAGATTTTTCGCGTTCGGGCACTCCGGCAAATTTTTTTGCGTTCGCCCGTTCGGCAGAACATTTCACGTTCGGCCATTCGGTGCAGTCGCCGCCGGGCATCGCGGTGTCCGGAATGTGGAAAGAGGCGTCTGGTTGTAGCGTATATTACGCGAGTCTGTTCTCGGGCTCCTGTAGTCTGTACAGTGCCGCGAACTGACCAAGTGTGCAACGGCGCATCCTTCTAGTCAGTACCGGAAAGGTACTTGCGGGCTCCGACGAGTGATTTCGACCCTCGTGCAGCCTGTTCATTGAGACGGGAGGGGCACATGCCGATTTCCCAGTATGCGAGAAATTCGGCGCAGCGTGGCGTCGAACCCCAGGGGCTGTACGACCCCGCCCATGACCACGACGCCTGTGGCGTGGCCTTCGTCGCCGACATGGCCGGTCGGCGCGACCGCGCGATCGTCGAGAAAGCACTGACCGCACTGCGCAACCTGGAGCATCGCGGCGCGCAGGGAGCCGACCCGGACACCGGCGACGGAGTCGGCATTCTGACTCAGATTCCGGATGGATTCCTGCGTGACGTGGTTCCGTTCGAAATTCCCGCGCCGGGAACCTACGCGGTGGGCAACGGATTCCTGCCCGTCGAGGAGTCCGCGTGCGGCAGCGCGGTGGCCGCGATCGAGCGAATCGCCGGCGAAGAGGGGCTGCGCGTGCTCGGCTGGCGGGAATTGCCGACCGACCCGGCCTGTGCGGGGCAGACCGCACGTGAGGTCATGCCACGATTCCGGCAGCTGTTCCTCGCCGAGGCCGAGGCCGAAGCCGAGGCCGGTGCGCCCGGGCAGGACCCGGTGATGCGGCTCGAGCGCCGCGCCTTCTGCGTGCGCAAGCGCGCCGAGCACGAGGCCGACGTGTACTTCCCGAGCCTGTCGGCGCGCACGCTGGTCTACAAGGGGATGCTGACCGAGTCGCAGCTCGACGCGTTCTTCCTCGACCTCACCGACGAGCGGTTCACCAGCGCGATCGCGCTGGTGCATTCGCGGTTTTCCACCAATACCTTCCCGTCCTGGCCGCTGGCGCACCCGTACCGCTACATCGCGCACAACGGCGAGATCAACACGATGCGCGGCAACCGCAACTGGATGCGCACGCGCGAGAGCATGCTCGACACCGACCTCATTCCCGGTGACCTGCAGCGGCTCTACCCCATCGCGACCCCGGAGGCCAGCGACTCCGCCACCTTCGACGAGGTGCTGGAGCTGCTGCATCTCGGCGGGCGCAGCCTGCCGCACTCGGTGCTGATGATGGTCCCCGAGGCGTGGGAGAACCACACCGAGATGGATCCGCAGCGCCGTGCCTTCTACGAGTTCCACAACAACCTGATGGAGCCGTGGGACGGGCCCGCCCTGGTGACCTTCACCGACGGCACGCGCATCGGCGCTGTGCTGGACCGCAACGGGCTGCGCCCCGGCCGGTACTGGATCACCGATGACGGCATGGTCGTGCTGGCCAGTGAAACCGGGGTGCTCGACATCGACCCCGCGCGGGTGGCGCGCAAGGGCAGGCTGCAGCCGGGCCGAATGTTCCTGCTGGACACCGACGAAGGTCGGATCGTCGACGACGAGGAGATCAAGGGCGAGCTCGCCGCCGAGCACCCGTACCGGCAGTGGCTCGACGAGGGGCTGCTCCACCTCGGTGACCTCCCGCAGCGGGAACGGGAGGTGCCCTCGCACTCCTCGCTGGTGCAGCACCAGCAACTGTTCGGCTACACCGAGGAGGAGCTCGGCGTCCTGCTCAAGCCGATGGCGTCCACGGGTGCCGAGCCGATCGGCTCGATGGGCAACGACGTGCCGCTGGCGGCGCTGTCCGAGCGCCCCCGCCAGCTGTTCGACTACTTCACGCAGCTGTTCGCCCAGGTGACCAACCCGCCGCTGGACGCGATCCGCGAGGAACTGGTGACCTCGCTGTCCACGCACGTCGGCCCCGAGCACAACCTGCTGGACGTCGATCCGGCGGCGTGTCACCAGCTCGTCCTGCCGTTCCCGGTACTGGACAACGACGAGCTCGCCAAGATCGTGCACATCGACGACGACGGTGACCGGCCCGATCTGCGCTCGGTGACCGTGCACATGGTCTACCGCGCCTGTGAGGGAGGTGCCGGCCTGCGGGCACGGCTGGACGAGATCTGCCGCGAGGTCTCCGAGGCCGTGGCAGGCGGGGCCCGGATCATCGTGCTGTCGGATCGGGGAGCCGATGCCGAGTACGCCGCCATCCCGTCGCTGCTGCTGACCGGGGCCGTGCACCACCACCTGGTGCGGGAGAAGAGCCGCACCCAGGTGGGGCTGGTCGTGGAGGCCGGTGACGTGCGGGAGGTCCACCACGTCGCACTGCTGGTCGGCTACGGCGCGGCCGCGGTCAACCCGTACCTGGCGATGGCCAGTGTCGAGGACATGGTCCGGGACGGGAGGCTGCCCGGACTGACCGCCAAGCAGGCCACCGGCAACCTCATCAAGGCCCTCGGCAAGGGACTGCGCAAAACCATGTCGAAGATGGGCGTGTCCACCGTCGCCTCCTACACCGGCGCCCAGATCTTCGAGGCGATCGGTCTCGGGGAAGAGGTCGTCGAGCGCTGCTTCGCGGGCACGACCTCCCGCCTCGGCGGGGCGGACTTCGACGTCCTGGCCGCCGAGATCGACGAGCGGCACCGCAGGACCTTCCCGGCCGACGGGATCAAGCCCAGCCACCGGGAGCTGAACGTCGGCGGCGAGTACCAGTGGCGTCGCGAGGGCGATCCGCACCTGTTCAACCCGCACACGGTGTTCAAGCTCCAGCACTCCACCCGCAGCGGGCAGTACGAGGTGTTCAAGGACTACACCCGCCGGGTCGACGAGCAGTCCGAGAACCTGATGACCCTGCGCGGGCTGCTCGGCTTCCGCGAAGGCACGCGGGAACCGGTGCCGATCGAGGAGGTCGAGCCCGTCTCCGAGATCGTCAAGCGGTTCGCCACCGGCGGCATCTCCTACGGCTCGATCTCCCAGGAGATGCACGAGGTCCTGGCCGTGGCCATGAACCGGCTCGGCGGCAAGTCCAACACCGGTGAGGGCGGCGAGGACGCCGACCGGTTCACCGTGGACGCGGACGGCGACTGGCGGCGCTCGGCGATCAAGCAGGCCGCCAGCGGGCGATTCGGCGTGACCAGCGAGTACCTGGTCAACTCCGACGACATCCAGATCAAGATGGCCCAGGGTGCCAAGCCCGGCGAGGGAGGCCAGCTTCCCGGCCACAAGGTCTACCCGTGGATCGCCGGGACGCGGCACTCCACCCCGGGGGTCGGCCTGATCTCGCCGCCGCCGCACCACGACATCTACTCCATCGAGGACATCGCCCAGCTCATCTACGACCTGAAGAACGCCAACCCGCGGGCGCGGGTGCACGTGAAGCTGGTCTCCGAGGTCGGTGTCGGCACGGTCGCGGCAGGGGTGAGCAAGGCGCACGCCGATGTCGTGCTGATCTCCGGCCATGACGGTGGCACGGGCGCCTCCCCGCTGTCGTCGATCAAGCACGCGGGGGCGCCGTGGGAGCTGGGACTGGCCGAGACGCAGCAGACGCTGCTGGCCAACGGCCTGCGGGACCGGATCGTGGTGCAGACCGACGGTCAGCTCAAGACCGGCCGCGACGTCATGATCGCCGCGCTGCTCGGTGCCGAGGAATTCGGCTTCGCCACCGCACCACTGGTGGTCTCGGGCTGCGTGATGATGCGCGTGTGCCACCTGGACACCTGCCCGGTCGGCGTGGCCACCCAGAACCCCGACCTGCGGGCGAAGTTCGACGGCCGTGCCGACTACATCGTGAACTTCTTCGAGTTCATCGCCCAGGAGGTTCGCGAGTACCTGGCCGCGCTCGGTTTCCGGTCCATCGCCGAGGCCGTCGGGCACGCCGATCTGCTCGACACCGATTCGGCCGCACGGCACTGGAAGACCCGGGGGCTCGACCTCTCGCCGATCCTGCACGTGCCGGAGCTGCCTGCGGACGCCTCGCTGCACTGCACCGGCCGTCAGGACCACGGGCTGGAAAAGGCGCTGGACAACACCTTGATCCAGCTCTGCGAGGGTGCGTTGTCCGATGCCACGCCGGTGCGGATGGAGATGCCGGTGCGCAACGTCAACCGCACCGTGGGCACCATGCTCGGCTCCGAGCTGACTCGCCGGTGGGGCGGTGCGGGACTGGCCGACGACACCATCGACGTGACCTTCACCGGCTCGGCGGGCCAGTCGTTCGGTGCTTTCATTCCCCGGGGCATCACGCTGCGGCTGCTCGGTGACGCCAACGACTACGTCGGCAAGGGGCTGTCCGGAGGGAGGATCGTGGTGCGCCCCGATCAGGCGGCTTCCTTCGCCGCCGAGGACAACGTGATCGCGGGCAACGTCCTGCTCTACGGCGCCACCGGCGGCGAGCTGTTCGTGCGCGGTGTCGTGGGAGAGCGGTTCGCGGTACGCAACTCCGGTGCGGTCGCCGTCGTCGAGGGCGTGGGCGATCACGGCTGCGAGTACATGACCGGTGGCCGGGTGGTCGTCCTGGGCGGTACCGGGCGGAACTTCGCCGCGGGCATGTCCGGCGGTATCGCCTACGTCCTGGACCTGCGCGAGGATCGGGTCAACCGGGAGATGGTCGATCTCGACCCGCTGGACGACACCGACGAGCGGTTCCTCGCCGAGCAGGTGCGCCGCCACCACGAGGAGACCGGATCGGCCGTGGCCGCTGAGCTGCTGGCCGACTGGGATGCCGCTCTGCGGCGTTTCGGCAAGATCATGCCGACCGACTTCAAGCGCGTGCTCACCGCGAAGGCCGATGCCGAGCGCGACGGGCGCGACGTCAACGAGGCGATCATGGAGGCCGCTCATGGCTGACCCGAAGGGCTTTCTGACCACGCCGCGCCAGACGCCGCAGCGCCGGCCGGTGGACATCCGCATCAAGGACTGGCGCGAGGTCTATCAGGAGTTCGCTCATCAGGACCTGCAGAAGCAGGCCGGCCGCTGCATGGACTGCGGGATCCCGTTCTGCCACCAGGGCTGCCCGCTGGGCAACCTCATCCCGGAATGGAACGACCTGGTGTGGCGGGAGGACTGGCGGTCGGCGATCGAACGGCTGCACGCCACGAACAACTTCCCGGAGTTCACCGGCACGCTGTGTCCCGCGCCGTGCGAGGCCGCGTGCGTGCTGGGCATCAACTCGGATGCGGTGACCATCAAGCAGGTCGAGATCGAGATCATCGACCGGGCCTGGGACGAGGGGTGGGTGCAGCCCCAGCCCCCCGCCATGCTCACCGGCAAGCGGGTCGCCGTGGTCGGTTCGGGACCGGCCGGACTGGCTGCTGCCCAGCAGTTGACCCGGGCGGGTCACGAAGTCGTGGTCTACGAGCGTGCCGACCGCATCGGCGGGCTGCTGCGCTACGGCATCCCCGAGTTCAAAATGGAAAAGCATCGCCTCGACCGGAGGCTGGGGCAGATGCGCTCGGAAGGGACGAAGTTCCGCTCCGGCGTCAACGCCGGGGTCGACCTCACGGCCGAGCAGCTGCGATCGGACCACGATGCCGTGGTGCTCGCGGGCGGGTCGACCAGGGCGCGGGACCTGCCGATCCCCGGCCGCGACCTGGATGGTGTGCACCAGGCCATGGAGTACCTGCCGCCGGCCAACCGCGTACAGGAAGGGGATCTCACCGAGTCGCCGATCAGCGCCGCGGGCAAGCACGTGGTGGTCATCGGCGGCGGTGACACCGGGGCGGACTGCCTGGGGACCGCGCACCGTCAGGGCGCGGCCTCGGTGACCCAGCTGGAGATCATGCCCACCCCGCCGTCGGAGCGGCCCGACAGCCAGCCGTGGCCGACCTACCCGATGCTCTATCGCGTCTCCTCGGCGCACGAGGAGGGCGGCGAGCGGCTCTTCTCGGTCAACAGCCAGGAATTCGTGGGTGACGAGCAGGGCGAGGTGCGTGCGCTGCGGCTGGTGGAGGTCCGCCGGGAGGGCGGCACGTTCGTCCCCGTCGAGGGCACCGAGCAGGAGATTCCCTGTGATCTGGCGCTGTTGGCGATGGGTTTCGTCGGCCCCGAACGCGAGGGCTTGATCGACGACCTCGGCGTCGAGCTCGACGGCCGGGGCAACGTGGTGCGCGACGGTTCCTTCATGACCACGGTGGACGGAGTGTTCACGGCCGGGGACATGGGCCGGGGCCAGTCGTTGATCGTGTGGGCCATTTCCGAGGGCCGTTCGGCGGCTGCCGGAGTGGATCACTACCTGACCGGCCGCGACATGCTGCCGTCGCCGATCGAGCCCACCGACCGGCCCCTGAGCTGAGGCCTTTCGAATCGACCGGCGGGTGAAAATGGGCGGACTGCGCCGGGCCCGAGTGTGCTCGGGTCCGGCGCTTCGTCGTGGTTGCGACCGCATCGGCGACGGGCTCGGCGGGTTCTTGTCGAGTCCGGTGCAGCCGGTGGTGAAGAATTGAGCACATGCGCATTTCGGCCAAGGTGGATTACGCGGTACGCGCGCTCGTGGAGATCGCACGCGCGGATTCGGGGCATCCGGTGAGTGCGGAGGATGTGGCTGCCGCGCAGCGGATTCCTCGCAACTTCCTGCAGGCGGTGTTGTCGGACCTGCGGCGTGCCGGTGTGGTCGCCAGCAGGCGTGGGCAGTCCGGGGGATGGGTGCTGGCCCGCCCGGCCGAGTCGATCTCGATGGCGGACGTGATCCGGGCCACCGATGGCCCCCTGGTCAGCGTGCACGGCCTGCGGCCGGAGTCGGTCTCGTACGACCCGTCGGTGTCGGTTCTGCAGGAAGTCTGGATCGCGGTACGCAGTAGCCTGCGTGAGGTGCTCGAAGACGTGACCGTCGCGCAACTCGTCGCCGGGGAGCTGCCCGCCGAGATCGCCGCACGCACCAGCGAGACCGGAGTGTGGGAGTCCCGCTGAGCCGCTCCTGAACAACCCGCTCCGTGTCGTCCCGCAATCCGGGAAGGCTGTTTGCGACGCGGCGTCAAAGTGTACTGTCCCTATAGACTTTGTTCGCAATTACGTCGGTGCGGCTCGAGGGAGCGGCGCGACGAGAGGGTCTGGAGACAGCTCCATGGTTGCTTTGGTGCTCGTCGCCCTGGCCGGTTTCCTGGCGCAGCTGGTGGACGGCTCCCTGGGGATGGGCTTCGGTGTGACAGCCACGACCGGCCTGCTGGCCGTGGGTACCGTCCCGGCGATGGCCTCGGCGTCGGTGCATCTCGCCAAGATCGGCACCGCCGTGGTGTCGGGGATCTCGCACTGGCGCCTCGACAACGTCGACTGGCCGGTGGTCGGCTGGCTGGCCGTTCCGGGGGCGATCGGTGGGTTCGCCGGAGCGACGATACTGGCCTCGGTGGCCATCGCGGCCGGGAAGACGTGGATGGCCGCGCTGCTGCTGGCGCTCGGGATGTATGTGCTGCTGCGGTTCTCCGTGCGGCAGCAACCGGTGCGCAGCAGCACGCTCACGCCCGCGGGGCGACGGTGGCTGGCGCCGCTGGGGATGGTCGCGGGGTTCGTCGACGCCACCGGAGGCGGTGGCTGGGGACCGGTCACCACCTCGACACTGCTGACCACCGGCCGGATGATCCCGCGCCGCACCGTCGGATCGGTGAACACCAGCGAGCTGGTGGTCTCCCTGGGAGCCAGCGCCGGGTTCCTGACCACGCTCGGCGGCGGTGCACTGTCGGGCACCGTGATCGCGGGATTGCTGGTCGGTGGCATGCTCGCCGCCCCTTTGGCGGCGTGGCTGGTTCGCATCCTGCCGAGCAGGCTTCTCGGCATCGGCGCGGGCGGGCTCATCGTCCTCACCAACATGGGGATCCTGCTGGAGGTGGTGGGGCTGTCCGGGCCGGTCCGTGCCGGCCTGTTCATGGGGGGTGCCCTGGCCTGGGTCGTGACGCTGGGGTGGATGGTGCGCAATGCCGTCATCCGGCACCGGAACGCGCCCGCGCGGTCCGCGGAGGCGTTCTCGGAGCAGGAGGAGCTTCCCCGAGCGGCCTAGTCTTCCTTCGGCGCACCTCGTGGTCGGCGCGCACCTCCTCGCGAGCGAGCGCTCCGGGGCGGCGCGCCGGAAAAAGGAGTTCCTCTTCGGGTTTCACCGTCGCCGCCGTCGGGCACCACATGGAGAGAACCTTTGTGCGGAGTCGACTCCCAGCCTTCGTCTACTGGGACACGCTGAGCTGAAGAGGAGAAACTCGCGATGACGACAGCACGCGAGATCATGACCCCGGGCGCGGAATGCGTGCGTAGTGACCAGACGGCTGCGGACGCGGCGCGCCTGATGGCCGAGCACAGTGTGGGTGCCCTGCCGATCGCCGGTGACGACAACAAGATCAAGGGTGTGGTGACCGACCGCGACCTGGTGATCAAGGTGATGGGGCAGGGTCGCGACGCCGGAACTTTCCCGGCCGGTGACCTCAACCAGAACGAGGCGGTCACCGTCGGTGCCGACGACTCCGTCGATGAAGTACTGGCGACCATGTCGCAGCACCAGGTGAAGCGGCTTCCCGTCATCGACCAGGACCGGTTGGTCGGCATGGTGGCGATGGCCGATGTCGCCCGCGCCCTGCCCGATCCCCAGGTCGGCGACCTGGAGAAGGCTCTGTCGGTCGACTGAGCGCGGCTGTGGCAGTGGGCATGGCCTGCGGCGAGCCGGCCGGGGGCGCCCACTGCCGCACGAGCTCGGGTGACAGCGCTGCACTCGCAGCTCGTATGGCCGATTGCGCCGGTGAGCCGACGGGTATTCCGAGGGTGTCCGACGCGCAGAGCGGGGCGCCCGTCATCGTCAGGAGGACGGTATGTCCGCCGAAGACCTTCCCCTTCCCGACTACGATCACCTGCCCATCGGATCCCTGCAGCACCGGATCCGGTCGCTGAACGCAGGAGAACTGCAGCGGGTGATCGACTACGAAGCCGAGCACAACGATCGAACGCACGTGATGGAAATCCTGCGTCACCGGATGGACGAGCTCAACAACGGAGCCACGCCCTCACCCGGTCGTCAGAACGACGATGCGGTGGAGACGCAGGGAACACCCGGCGACTCCCCGATCACGCCGAATCGTGCCTCGGAGCCGATCCACCCGCCGCGGCACGGGACGGTCGCCTCTCCCGGCCAGCACAACAAGCGCGGTAGGCCCTGACGGTGCGATGAGCCCTGCCAGGGGATCCTGCCGGGGTGCGTCGGCGGCCCCGTGGGGACTCGTGCGCCGCGTCTCCGCGGGGCGACCGCCATGATCGGTGACAACACAACTCGTGGGCCCCACCTCGAAAGCGGGTGGGGCCCGTGTTGTAGGCTGATCGCACACACCACGGAAGGTGTGGCCGGGACGTGGCGCAGTTTGGTAGCGCACCTGACTGGGGGTCAGGGGGTCGTGGGTTCAAATCCCGCCGTCCCGACCAGGCAAAAGGGGCCGTCGGTACACCACCGGCGGCCCCTTTGACATCCACGGTTGACATCAGTCGCCGCCCAGGAACTGGTTCATGCGGGTGGACATCTCCCGCTTGGTGTCATCGAGCACGTGGGCGTAGATGTTCATGGTCACGCCGATGGAGCTGTGGCCGAGCTGTTCCATGACCTCCCGGTCGGTGGCGCCCTGCATCTTGAGGAACGTCGCGCAGGTGTGTCGGAGATCGTGCACCCGGACATGCTCGAGCCCTGCCTGCTTGAGCAGGGTGCCGAAAGCGCGGTTGACGCTGCGGGGATCGATGACCCGATCGGTACGGGTCACGAAGATCAGATCTGCCGGTTGGTGCGGGTGGGGATTGCGCTGGGCGGGCAGCGACCGTTCGGCGACGGTCTCCCGGTGCTGCTTGAGCGCGTGTACGCAGATCTCGGGCAGGTGCAGGGTTCGCCGTGACCGTGCTGTCTTCGGTTCGCCGAAAACGATGTCACCTTTGACGCGCTGGACCGTCCGCCGGACTCGCAGCTCCCCGGTGGCCAGGTTGACATCCGACCAGGCCAGCCCCAGAGCTTCGCCCCGGCGAAGCCCGGTGGCGAGGTAGACCAACCACAGCGCGCACAGCCAGTGCTGTTGGGCGTGTTCGATCAGCCGCCGTGCGTGCCGAGGCTCCATCGGCGCGACTTCGTGCTCCTCGCTGCTGGGAGCCGACACCAGCTTGGCGACGTTGCGGCCGATCAGCTCTTCGCGTACCGCATGTTGCAGAGCGCTGCGCAGGACCGCATGAATGTACTGCACCGTACGAGGGGACAGCTTCCTGCCCTTGCGCCCCGGTTGGGTACTGACCTTGCGCAGGAAGGTACGAACATCACCGACGCCGAGCGCGTTCAACCGCTTGGCACCCAGGTGCGGGCGTATGTAGTGCGATGCCAGAGCCTCGTAATCGGAGAACGTCTTCGTGCGCAGCTCATGCCGAGCGACTTCCCGTAACCAGTAGTCGAGATAGTCGGTGAGCTTCATGCTTGAGGTCACCGAGGGGATGCCCTTGCGGTTGTTGTCGAGCAGCTCGATGCGCTTGTCGTGCACCTCCTGCCAGGTCTTGCCGTAGACGTACTTGCGGACCCGTTCGCCGGTGGGCGTGTAGACGTAGACAGCCGCGTGGTACCGGCCGTCCTTGCGCTGGACGATGGTGCCCATCCCGTTGGCCTGCTTACGCGGCATCAGTTCTCCTCCTCGAGCAGCGAGGTGACGTAGGCATCGAGCTCCTGACGAGGGATACGGCGCGAACCGGACACCTTGACCGACCGCAGTCGACCGAGCCGGATCAGGTCATAGATCCGCGTTCGACCAACGCGCAGGGCTTCGGCAGCTTCCTCGACGCGCAGCAGAACGGGCTCCACTGTGGTCATTCGTTATCTCTCCTTTCAGTGCTATGGCGGGAAAGTTTCGAGTTCTTCGCGGGCAGCTTGGCGTCGCTCGCGGGCTTGGGCGGCTGCGGTGTTGGCGAGTTGGGCGTCTGCGCTGGTGTGCCAGCCGATTCCGGCGAAGATGAGTTGTCCGAGGGTGAGGATGTCGGGCTCGTCGCCGGGTTCGGTCGGCTCGGTGGGTGGCTGTTCGGGGTCGGGGCGGTTCCAGGAGCGGCGAGCGGCGCGGAGTGCACCGAGGGTGGTGGAGTAGCGCCGCGACTTGGTGGAGAAGTGGCCACCGAAGCCGAGTTGGTGCGCCCACCGGTGCAGCCGTGCCCAGCGGTGTTGGAAGGCGATGCGCTCGCTCACGTCGTCATCGAGGTAAGCCAGCCCGTCGGGGAGTTGGCCGAGGTACCAGCAGGCGGCGATGAGCCGGCCGGGGTGGGTGTGCATGTCGGCGTGGTAACCCACGGTCTCGTGGGTGAGGCGGCGGGAGACGTGGCCGGTTTCCTCGGTGGCCTTGGTGGCGTACTTGGCCAGGTATCCGGCCACCGCGCCGTCGGTGAGCGCGCCGGAATCGTCGGTGTCGCGCACGGTCAACTTGACTTGGCGGGTGTCGATGGAGCGGTGTCCCCAGGCCATGGGCCACCCGTCGGGTTGGTCCGGGTGTGCTGGGGTGCGAAAGCTGGTCGAGGCCGCGGCCTGGCGGATGGTGTGCTCGAACGTGGCCGGATGGATCCGCGGATCCGGGGCCACGATGGCGGCCGGGTCGGCCGGATCGACGCCGTCGAGGCGGATCAGGGCGTGGAAGTGCACCACGCCGCGCGCTTGGAACTCGGCGACCTTGGCATACGAGACGCGCAGCTTGACACCGTAGTCCTTGCCCAGTCTGCCGACTGCCCGGCGGAGATTGATGGTGGTGCGGCGCCAGAGTTCCCCGGCGTAGGCGTTGAACACGACTTGGCTGAAGTGGTCGTAGCAGTCCAGGCAGAACGGCTGTCCGGCCCACTGGTCGCCGGATTCGTGGCGGCGCAGGCAGGAGAACGTGATCCCGTGCGGGCAGATGTGCGGCTCGCGGCGGGGGTGGCAGGGCTTGCCGGTTTTGTGGGCGGTGTGCACCTCGCCGAACGAGGGAGCGGCCAGGGTGACGAACACGGTCGGATGCTCGGCCACGGTGTCGGGCACGCCTTTGCCGCCGAGCAGGCCGGAGCGCACCAGGTGGAAGGTGTCACCGCGGTAGGTTTCGGCGCAGGAGGGACACACCGAGGCGCGCCGGTTGCCGCAGGCGGTGTAGAGCACCCCGTCGGGAAACCGGGCGGTGTCGAGATCGGCCAGGATTTCGCCGGTGGAGGCGTCGGCGGTGCGCGAGCGTCCGGCGAGTTGGATGGGGTAGCGACATCCGGCGGCCGGAGTGATGTGGGAAAGCCACCGGTCGTAGTCGGCTTGGGCGGCGCGGTGGAGCAGGCCGGCCCAGTCGTCCGGCTCGGCAACAGCACCCGCCCCCGGGGCCGCGTGGGCGCCGGGGGTGAGTGTTGCGGTCGAGACGGTCACTGGTTCTCGATCTCCTCACTCGGTGAGTTGGGTTCCGGTCAGATACAGCCCGCACGAGTCGCACACGAAGCGGTAGTGGTCCGTGCGTTCGTCCCAGGGCGGTAGAGCGTCGAGACGGACAAGTTGGCCGGGTGGGCAGCGGTAGCGGTGCTGCATCGCGATCTGGGCGTCAGAGGCAACACAGCGCCCGGTCATCAGGAGCGCCCCGTCTCGTGATGGCCGGGAAAGGCCGGGTTGGCCGCGAGGTCGGCGGTACTGGCCCAGACAAAGCCGGGCACGGGTTCGCCGGTGCGCCGTTCCACGGGCATGAGTCCGTCGGTGTGGAAATGCTCGGGCGGGAAGGTGGCGTACTGGCCGGTGGTGTCGACGCCCAGGCGAAAGGCATCGAGACCGCCGATGTCGTCGTATTCGACCAGCAGCCAAATCTCATCGAGGGTCAGGGCGAGGGGGTAGGTGACGTACATGGGACACACTCCTCGTGCGAGCAGAAAGGGAAGGGACAGGAGTGGGGAACCCGAAATGGGTTCCCCGTGGTGGTCAGGCGGCGTGTTGGGTGCGCAGGTGTTGGGAGTGTTCGACCAGGCCGTAAATGTGGGCGTCGGTGAGGTAGGCGTATTTCATCCGCCGGGGAATGCCACCTTCGGCCAGCAGCAGGCCGACACCGAGGTTCTCCGGTGCGATCGCGGTGGCCGAGTAGCCCTGTTGAGCCCAGCCGCGGCCGAGGATGGTGTCCGAGCTGGCCTCGGTGGTGCACCGGAAGGCACACCGGTAGGCGAAGATGTCGCGCAGCGAGGTCGGCACGATGTCGGCCGAGGGCCGCTGCGTGGCCGCGACCACGATGACCCCGGCAGCACGCCCGCGGGCCACCAGATCCCGCAGCAGACGCACGAACTGCTCTTGCTGGTCCTTGCTGCCCAGTGTCGCCGAAAACAGGGCGATCTCATCGATGACGGCCACGATCACATCGACCGGATCCACCGAGGTGATCTTGCGGCGTCGCACCTGGTCCAGCTCGTCGTAACGACGATCCATTTCCTTTTGGAGCTGTTCCAACCGGTCGATGGCCTCGGTGATGTCCGGGCCGACGAACACGTCGGCGATGGAGCGCCACAGGCCGAGTTCGACCTGTTTGCCGTCGAACAGCCACAGTTGGCAGTCGGTGCACATGGAGGCGTGCCCGATGATGTTTTGCAGTCCGCTGGACTTGCCCGAGCCGGGCTCACCGCCGAACAGGATGTTGCGGTAGACGAGTTCGATGTCCACGCGGCGGCCGTGTTCGTCGATGCCGAGGTGCACGGGATCGTAGATGGACAGCCCCGAAACCGGCACCGAGTCCGCCGAGCGGGTTTTAGTCCACATAGTCACTCAGGTCCTCTCCGTTGACGACCACCGCACCGGCCGCAGCTGGCTTGGCCGCGGTGGTGGTTTTTGTGCTGGTCGAAGCCGAATCAGACGGTTCGGAAGCCTGGGACTCGGAGGCCGAGGAAGCGGCCTTGATCGGAGTCACCGATTCGGAATCACTCGGTGCAGAGCGGGTGCCCATGAAGCCGGCCAGCGGCGAGGACACCGGTTTCTTCGCCTCAAGGGGATCGCGGCGGATGATGTCCACGGCCACGAACGTGGTGACCTTCTTGGGCCGGTGCAGCCGAGCGCTGCGGGCGAAGCAGGCCGGAGCCACGTATTCCAGGGAGTTTTCGATATCGGTGGCCGCCGTCCCGGCGGGCAGCCACAACCAGATCCGTTCCCCGGTGGTGGTGGGACGCGCCCACAGCATGAATGGATAGGTCCCGTCCCGGTTCATCGTGCGCACCTTGGTGCGCTTCAAACACGCCCGTAGCCGGTGCCGATCGGCCACGCACCACACGCGAGCCACCAGGAACCGCCGCGTGTGCGGCACGGCCAGCAGCACGGCCGGAACACCGACCAGCACCGCCACGGTCAGCACCGCGCTGCCGAAGCCATCCAGCCAGACGAACACGGCAAGCAGCACGGCGGCGCCGGTCAGTTCGGCGCGCCAGCGCACCAGTAGCCCGAGGATGGAAAATCCGATCCACTGCTTGGGCTGGGGCAGGATCTCCACGAAGTCCGGAGTCGCCGAGCGGCGACGGGTACGGCTAGACTTGGCCATGACTCTTCAGCCCTCCTTGGCAGAGTCGAATAACACGAAGTACAGGAACGGGACCGGATGTGGAACCGCCAAGAACCAAAGCCGGTCCCGTTTCCTCCGATCACTTACAGGCGTGGTGGCGAGATGGTCGAGGCATCCACGCCAGCACGAGCGAGCTCGTATTTGGCCATCGTCAACGAGGCCAATCCGTCCAAAACATGACGGGCCCGATCAATCTCGGCCAACGCGGCGTAATCATGCTTGCCGATTTCGTTGGCACGCTTGATCCTGTTCAGTTGAAACACACTCCACGAGTGCTTTTCGGCACACAGTTTCTGCCATTGGTTCCACAATTCGGATGCTGTGGCGTCATCAGAATGCGTCATCGTCGCTCCCGGTCGTTACCCGTGATGCGGGTCAGGAAGACTGCCCGGAGGAAGCCGACTTGGCAGAACCGGCAGCAGCGGCGTTCGGAGTGATCGCGGTGGCACGGAAAGCCACACCGTTGCGCCCGTTCTGTGCCCACGGAATCGCCTGAAGCTCAGTCGGGGTGACAGGTTGACCCTTCGTGACCTGGGGCGGGTTCGCTCCCGCGACAGTCACGTTGATCACCTCGGCCCCGCCGTCATCCACGGCAACCAGCTGCACAGCAAACAACGGCTCCTTGGTGTTGCGGTCGGTCCGCTGAATCCCGTTCTGATCGGTCTTCGGCGTAGCCTCACGACCCACGGTGAACGACACCTGCGACGTATCGATGATCAGACGCATAACAAAGCCCTCCTCGACTTGATCTCTCGGTTGAAACTCCGATCTGACGAAGTGAGACCAAGATGCCCGGCGAGCAGAGGACGACAGCACTACAAGGCGGGACGTCTAGGGACGTCCGTGGTATGGTATAGACGTCCCTAGAGGTACTTCGAAGGTGGCACCATGGCGAATGAACGTCTCCGCGATGCGATCCAGTCCCAAGGGATCACGCCAGCCGAGCTGGCCGAGGAACTCAAGGTGGACCCCAAGACCGTTGAGCGGTGGATCACCAAGGAGCGCACACCGTATCCGAAGTACCGGCATGCCATCGCCGCCAAGCTGGGGGAACGTGAGCGCTACCTCTGGCCGTCTGCCGTGTCGGACGACAAGGCAGAGGAGGTCAGTCAGTCGGAGATCGTGCAGGTGTGCCCGCACCGCAACGCGGTACCGAACGATCTATGGGACCGTCTCTTGGAGCGCGCCACGACCTATGTGGACATCCTCGTCTATGTGGGGATGTTCATGACGGAAAAGCCGAACCTGCTCAACACGCTCAAGGCCAAAGCCGAGAATGGGGCACGGATACGGTTGCTCTTCGGCGACCGGGACAGCGATGCCGTGATCCAGCGCAGTTTGGACGAGGGGATCGGCCGTGACACGATCTCGGCCAAGGTCGACCACGCGTTGGCTCACTTCAAGCCGCTGAAGGATGTCCCCGGTATCGAGGTCCGGACGCACGGCACCGTGCTGTACAACTCGATCTACCGGTTCGACGACGAGATGATCGTCAACCCGCACGTGTTCGGGAAACTCGCCGCACACGCCCCGGCGATGCACCTGCGCAGGCTCTCAGCCGGGGACTTGTTCACCACGTATGCGGACAGCTTCGATGCCGTCTGGGAGACCGCCACGCCGCACCCGTGGTAAGCAGGAGGTATGCCGAAGACGGACTACTACGACGATCCGCGGGCGCCGAGAGCCAACAGCCTGGTCGTCGCTGTCGCTGCGATCGTGCGGAACGAGTCCGGCGATGTCCTGATGATCGAGCGCACCGATAACGGGCTCTGGGCAGTGCCCGGAGGAGCACAGGACATCGGCGAAACCACGCGAGAAGCCGCCATGCGCGAGATCCGCGAGGAGACCGGCATCGAAGTCGAGGTGACCGGCATCGTCGGCATCTACTCCGATCCGCGCCACGTCATCGCCTATGACGACGGCGAAGTCCGCCAGGAGTTCTCCATTGTCTTCCACGCCCAGCCGACCGGCGGAGAACTGCGAACGAGCTCGGAATCCCGCCGAGTGCACTGGGTAGAGCCTGAGCACATCGAGACTTTGAGCATTGACTCGTCGATGCGCCTACGCATCCAGCACGCATTGGAAAACCGAGCCCGGCCGTACCTGAGCTAGCCAGCCGCGACAGCCGAAAGCCGGCGTTCCGTGCGATCGACCACCGCGAGCAGTTCCGGCGATGCTTGCGTGATGAACCGAGTAACCAGGTGATCCGGGCCGTAACGCTGCTGAATCTCAGCGATCCGGTCTCGAGCGTCGATGACTTCACCGTCCGGGGTCGTCGTCAAGTCGCAGTACCACAGCGCATCCCGCAGCGAGCCTCGCTCATCCTCGAACTCGGACAGCTCGGCAGAGAGTTCCCGTAGGTCAGCTTCGAGTGCGGCGTAGGAGTGGTGAGCAACCAGATGCACGAGCCGAGCGGGTGCGTCGATCAGGTGAAGGAAGTTCGCCCCGTCCAGGGGATGAAAGCCAGTGTGCGCGATGTCCGGCGCATAGCCCACGTCATGCAGGATCGCCGCCGACTCCAACAGGTCCGCATCACTACCTGCCATAGGTTGCAAGCTGCGCGCCTGACGAGCCACGCCCTGCACGTGCTCCCAGCGACGCGGTAGCACGCTAGCGAGCTTGTGTTCTGCGACTCCGTAGGCCCAGGCGAATAGCGTCACAACACTAGGATACCCGGAAAGGACCATAAAAAAAATAGATCATATCGACATTAATCAAAATGGATGACTCGACGGCTTGAATCGAACTGCAAACTCTATCCATTTCGAGCGGTAAGGTTCTTCAAATAAGTCCTTACTGTCGATGAGTCTTTTGTAGATGATGCTATCATCGTTGATGCTATTAAGGTCAGAACTATCCACATTTGGTAGTATACTTATCATCTCGTCTAATATGGATTCAGGGTCGGGTATTCCAGAAATTACTCCAGCTGCATACTCTGAAGACCACTGTGTTACCTGAACTCGGCCATTTTCGCTAAAAAACATGCTTCTGGCTAGTCCTTCTCGGTATCCAACTGGCCACTGCATTAGGTCGCTAGACTCGCTGCACTTCTCGACTCCCTCCTCTTGTACATTGAATGTACCTGTCTTTGCGCGTTGTCCAACGGCCTTCCCTAGCCGCTGAAGTGTATCCGTCTCAAGGTTTGCGAGACTGGCAGCTACCAAACGCTCGGCAAGATCCTCTCGGTAAAATTTAGCGCCTTCACTGAGATCGCGTATCAAAGAATTCGGCATTCCGCGAATCAAGTATTCTAAGCGACGGAGACTCCATCGAACCCAAAGCAAGGCTCCCATGAGGGAAGCTTCATATACTTCGTCTTCTACTATTGGATCTCTAACACGACCATGCCCGGTTCCACGCGAATTTCGAAATTCATTTACTGCAATCGCAATATTTTTAGCACCTTGTGCTAATTTCTGAAGGGATGGGTCGTCGGTAAGGTCAATTCCAGGTTGACGTTTAAGGGTTTTGTGGGCCTTTCCTAATGCCGTAGGGAAGTCATCGGATTCACTGGTGATGTCTCCAAGTTCCGAGACAACAACGCGAGCAACACACTCCACAAGATCTTTAGCGCACCCGAGCACGTGAGGACGATCCGAGCGCAATAGCGCGTCCTTGAGGCGATCGCGATGCTTAGTAATCGACGTCCACGCAGGCTCGTCAATTCCCTCAGGTCGCGCAAGACTCACATCATCCATAGAACTCATGATGCCCCGGCATGGTCACGGGGCTGTAACAGCGATAGGGTAAGGCCAACACTGTGAGAACTTTCTGTACGTCTTCAAGCCGCCCCGCGAGGCGGGGCGGACGCGGCCAAGAGCCGGGCGACCTGGCGCGCCGCCTCGCAGGCTCGGCTCTGCGCCGGGCGGTCGCGCCCGGCTTGGCACGCGCGAGAGCACGCTGCGAGGGCGGAAGAAGGCGGAACACAGTTGCGCACAACGCGGCCGGCCGGCCGCGTTCGCCTTGGTCGGGCCGCCATCCCGCTGTTGCCGCAGGATCAAAGCCGGGAACATCGGCATCAACCCCGCCTGCGGCGCACCGCTCACGCCGGTGGCCGGCTGTCGAGCATGCGCGCGGCCTGGCGGCCGATGCCGGTGGCGTGAGCGGTGGTTGCCGGGTTGACGCCGATAACCCCGGCAGTGGGGCGGCAAGGACAGCGGGATGGCGGCGAGTGCGTGTTGCGTGTAATTAATCGTCGCCGGGACCGCCAAGTAACGATTGAATCCGCTCTTTCAATGAAACCATCTGGGGAGACTCAAAATATCGACTCGCCGGGTCTTTATTCGCGTCCGATATAAAATTCAACAATTCGGCAGTCAACAAATGAACTCCCACATCCGCAAGGACGCTAATCTCATAAATATCGGGCTCATAGTTGGGCTCATGCTTTAATTGTCCATATCTACGCCAAAAGATGTCCGCCCATTTTTCGGCGTATCTGATCCATGACTTGAACGGATGTCCCACATGCTCAGCCAGGGCGAGCGACTTAGGAGCAACCCTAGCCCACTGACAATTCCTACGACTTGCGTTCACCCAGTACTCTATCCCCGCGGCAACTTCCATCAATTTCAATTCAGGCGAGTATCCTCCAAATCGGTACTGGTTAACGATTGGTTTTACCGCCCGCGAATGTTCATCAGTTAATTTTACCCAATTCGCCAATCCTGATACGCCGCCAAGCATATCGAGTGAAAATTGAGGAACATGAGTCATCGACCGCGGTGACTGAACCGCCGCAGGAGTGTGCATCAACGGAGTCGTCCAAAATGGGCTAGCGCGGGGCTCGGTCCTGCAATCCAAAAAAGCTGATCCTGCGGCAGCAGAAACAAATCCACCGTATGCCATACTGAGTAAATTCTGCACCGCAAGGACAGGATTCAAGAGATCGGAAAATGGAACTGGAAAGTTGGAACGACAGCCCACGACTACAGGCGAGTAGATAGTGCGCCTACTAGATGGACCAGTCACCTTCCATTTCGAGGACAGGTATAGCGATCGATTAGAGTCGATTTCAGAATCTTGTTCTATTATTGGCTCCAGCTCAATGCTAAACCTTCTCAAACGCCCGCTTTCATCGCGTTTAAGTGCTTCCCATGAAGGTTCAAATTGAGCCCAACGTTCCACCTCAAAAAATTCTCCCTCGATGCCCGTTGCACAGATGCTGGACAAATTCTCTAAGTCGACTCGACTTATCAGAGTCCGAGCAGAATATTTCCGTACAGAGGCTCGATAGCCGCCGACATTAACCGTAGATCTGGAACCAAAAAGGTTAAGCACAAGAACTGAAGAGCTAGCCGTGCTGCCTAACAGTGCATCTGGGCGATCGACACGATCCTCCCTCTGTCTAGCAAAAGAGAGTATTGGGTTTTCATCTAAGGTTTCCAGTCTTATTCGTCCATCCTCTTTCAGGTGAATATAACCGCGCTGATCATCGGCTTCCAGCCTTTGACCATTTGCATCGATAGGCCAGAAGAACCCAATATTTCCGTCCAAGACTTCTTGGTGATGATTTCTGGCCATTTCAAGCCCCCTGAATGATTTTTCGCAGCATGGTATCTCAGTGTACTTTGCTTTTGTTGTCGTGGCCCATCAAGTACGTCGCTCGAACAGCGATAGCACAACCAAGTTCGCCTGTTGATGCGCTAACTGACATCCACACCTGACATCAACCGCACCGAACAGCGGTGAATGCGACCAGGGAGAACCGGTCAGCGAGCCATCCGCTCTCAACCGAGAACACCAGGTGACGGCGTTCGTCCATACAGCTGGGGGTCAGGGGGTCGTGGGTTCAAATCCCGCCGTCCCGACCAGCGGCCAAGCCCGCTGACTTGAGGTGAAAGACCAGGTCAGCGGGCTTGTTTCGTTTCGGACGAGATCGCGAGTCACGCTCACACCGCCCTCAGGTGGGGACCACGTGGGGACCGATCCCCCTTCAGGAATGCGGACAGGGCGGCTCCGGCATCGTTGATCGATTGCTGGTTCGGGTGAATGTAGCGCTGGGTCGTGGTGATGGTGCCGTGCCCGGCCACCTTGCGCAGCACGTGCACCGGAACACCGGCATCGGCCATCCACGTCAGTCCGGTGTGGCGCAAATCGTGCCGCCGCAGGTGCTCGTACCCGAGCTTGGTCACCACCTCGTCCCAGCACGTGGCATCGCGCAGTACCGCCGTACTGATGCGCCCTCCACGCGGGCCGGTGAACAGTCGTGCCTCCGGATCACGTCCCACGGCAGCGAGCCGACGTGAGACCAGCTCATAGTCTTACTGAACTGTGAGGAACTACTTAGCGGTGGGCCACGACGACACAGACAGCTCCAGTGCTTGCTTGCTCAAGTCACAAGGATTTACCTCACCAACTTTGGGAGTCCGAGCGTACGAGTAAACGACTTGGTTTTTCTTGCTCGCCAAGTAAATATCGCAGCTTCCGCCTGTCATCGGGTCGGTCTTGTTCGCTCTGACCGCAGGATGTCCAGCTACCGTGATTTTCTCGAAGTCAGTATAGGAATGAGATTTCTTGTAATAGGTCTTGATTGAACGGCCATCAATCGCTGTAAAGCCGATCTTCTTGCCACCGCCATCCGGACTCTCCCACATGCACCCATCCGGGACTGCCGGGTTCAGACTGTTCGAGTTCTTTTCGCCGCCAGGCTTGACACCGAGCTTCGTAGCAGCCTCAGAAGATAGAAGGCCACAGACGTCGAGAGCTGCAGCATTCTTCGGGTTAATGATTTCCGGACCGGTGGATGTCTTCGGCATCGTAGGAGGTTGACCGCCCGGTTCCATGCTGGAACTTCCAGCGCACCCGGCAAGCACAAGACTTGAGGCCAAGCCAACTCCCATGATCATGATTCGCCGCAGGTTGCTCGTCATGCTCTCCACCGTTTCTCATGAACGTCGTTCGATGTGCTGCGCGTCAGCGGTCGCGTTGTCCTCGGCACGGCCGTACTCTTCCAGCGTCGCGTTGTACGCATCGATTTTCTCCTGGAGTTTCCTAGCAATGTGGCTTGCCGAACTGCGAAGTGACCCCTCCCCACCAGTCATACGATCTTGGAACATTTGCCGCGCCTTCTGGGTATGCGCGTCCTGGGCTGTTAGCTCCCCAGGGGAGATCCCGCCTGCGTCCTGCTCGAGCTTCGTTGCTTGGTCACGAGCTTTCTCAAGCTCCTTAATGGCCTTGCGCAGTGCGTCGGTATCGACGCCGAACTGTCTCTCGCCTGACATGCCTTCTGCTTCCCTCTAGCGCGAGTCATGATCCAAATCGTGGCACATCCTGCCTGATCGACAAGTTCGCCGTCACAGCAACCAAAGAATCCAGATTGTGACCATCGACACGTGCAGGTGGTTGTGCCACGGGCCTGCTTGTCGTCTGTGAGAACTTTCTGTACGCCTTCAAGCCGCCCCGCGAGGCGGGGCTGGATACGGCCAAGTGCCGGGCGACCTGGCGCGTCGCCTCGGCAGGCTCGATTCTGCACCGGGCGGTCGCCGCGGCTTGACTCGCGCGAGAGCACGCCGCGAGGTCGGAAGAAGGCGGAACAGAGTTGCGCACAACGCGGCCGACCGGCCGGGTTCGCCCTGGTACGGCCTCCATCCCGCTGTTGTCGCGGGATCAAAGCCGGGAACATCGGCGTCAACCCCGCCTGCGGCGCACCGCTCACGCGGGTGGCCGGCTGCCGAGCATGCGCGCGGCCTGGCGGCCGATGCCGGGAACTCGGCCAGTTCGGCGGAGAGCCCGCGCCTCTCCGCTTCGAGGGCGGCCTGAGAGTGGTGAGCGACCAGGTGCACGAGCCGGGTAGGTGCCGTCGTGCAGGAAGTTCGCCCCGTCGAGCGGGTGGAAGCCAGTGTGTGCCAGATCCGAGGCATAGCCGACGTCGTGCAGGGCCAGCTCGTGATTCGTCCGCACGACTGGAGCGCCGTGTCCGATGAGGGTCCCCTTGCGGACCCTGTGGTCGCAATCGGCGGGAGTGGGTGGTCGCTCACGTTCGGCCGCCTTGTTTCGCTGTCGCACAAAAAAGCTTTGCGTGTCGTCCTCTGTACGGTCGAACCTGGCACGATGGCTGCGCAGGACCAGATCGAGCCCAGGCGCACGACGTATGGCGATATCTTCGCCGAACCCGAGTTCCGGATCATCGTGGTGGGCCAACTGCTCATGCTGCTGGCCGAGACGCTGCGGACCCTCGCGCTATCCGTACTGGTCTTCAACGCGACCAACTCGGCTCTGCTGAGCGCCGTGACTTTCGGCGCCGGGTTCATCCCGCAAGCGATCGGCGGCAGCACGCTGACCGCCCTGGCCGATCGGCTACGACCAACGCCGGCTGCTCGTGGCCTACGACCTGCTGCAAACCGCGGTCACCGGGATTCTTGCCGCGGTATGGCTTCCCATCTGGGCGGTGTTGGTGCTGGTGGCCATGGCCGGGACCCTCGCCCCACTTCGGTCGGCCTCGACCGGAGCCCTGCTGCCGGAGATTCTGACCGGAGACCGCTACGTGCTCGGGCGATCGATCGTCCAGACGATCTCCTCGACCATGCAAATCGCCGGCTACGCGGTAGGAGGCCTGTTGCTGGCCTTCCTGACCCCGCAGGTCGCCTTGCTGCTCGCCGCCGGCAGTTACCTGGTAGCCGCAGCGATCTGGCGGCTGAGTCTGCGAGAGCGTGCCGTCCGCACACCCGACCTCCCGCTGCGGGCCACGGTCATCGAGACGTGGCGCAACAATATCCACCTGCTGCGCAGCGACCGAAACAGACGCGACCTGCTGCTGGCGCTGTGGCTGCCGATCGCCGCCCTGGCCGGAGCCGAGGCCACACTGGTCGCCTATGCCGCACGCGCCGAACTTCCGGAAGGCAGCGCCGGCTACCTCCTCGCGGCGCTGCCGGTCGGCATGGTTCTCGGAGATGTGGCCATCGCCCGGATGTTCCGCCCCGCCATGCGCGCACGCCTCGCCCTCCCACTCGCGCTGCTCGCCGGCGCACCACTGCTTGCCTTCGCCACACGCCCCGGACTGGCCACCGGGATCGCCCTGCTCATCGCCGAAGGAACATGTGTCGCCTACTCGCTGCCGCTACAGGCGGCTTTCGCCGAACTCGTTCCTGAGCATCTGCGCGGACGAGGCTTCGGCCTGTTCAGCAGCGGACTCATGACGGCCCAGGGACTCGGAACCGCAGCCGTCGGCGCCCTCGCCTCCGCCATCGGACCAGCATTGGCCATCACCGCAGCAGGCGGTCTGACAGCAACGACCGTCATCCTGCTACGACGATCATTCACCGCCGCACGGCTGCTTCACCCAGGCCACTGAGTTCTGCACCGACGAGCACACTCCCGTGTGCACCGTCTTTGCAGGTCCGGGTACGGCGCGCCTCGTCCGGGTTCCTTACTTCGATCGTGTCCACTCACCGAACGGGTGGCAACCCGACACGGTGGTGAGTACGGCCACCAACACCGCTGACCGGAACATGGCCAGGTTGCCGCCACCGACCCCGGTAAGCACAGGTATCCCAGGGCGTCGAGTCAGTAGTAGACGCCCACGACGATCACGAGTCCCACTGCGTCTCAATGAGGGATCGGCGGATTCGTGCGGTCACTGAGACGGCGGTAGGCCCAGCAAGTCCCAGCGGTTGCCTGCGACGTCAACGAAGACGGCAACCTGACCGTACGTACGGCTCCTGACGTGGCTCAGTGACAAACTCGGCCCCAGCTGCGCGCATCCTGGCCGCAGGAGGCCTGAAAGTCGTCGACACGCAAGAACAGCCCCACCCGAGCCGCGAACTGATTGAGGTGCCCTGATATGAGGTAATGCTGCCGATGGCTTCGGGTTGCTGGTGGCGATAATCGACCAATGAGCGCCATCGAACGCCCTATGCCGCCCCTCAACGTCGACGAGCGCACCACGCTCGAAAGCTGGCTCGACTTTCACCGCACTACCCTCGCCATGAAGTGCGAGGGCCTGCACGACGAGCAGGCTGCCGTCGCGTCCGTGCCACCGTCCGACTTCACTGTGACCGGCCTCGTCCAGCATATGGCGGAGGTGGAGCGAAATTGGTTCCGCCGAGTGTTCGCCGGAGAACATGCTCCGCCCATCTACGATCCCCAGGCCGACCCGCGTGGCCCCGACGGCGGCTTCGAACTGGCTGCGGGCGCCACACTGCACGACGCCCTCGCCACCTGGCACACGGAGATCGCCCGCGCCCGCGAGCTCTGCGCCGACCGTGCTCTGGCCGATACTGGTCGCTTCATGGAGCAGGACGTCAGCCTCCGCTGGATCTACGTCCACATGATCGAGGAGTACGCACGCCACAACGGACACGTCGACCTGCTCCGGGAACGCATCGACGGCACCACCGGCGTGTAGCGCCGAATCAGGCAGCGGTGGCACTGTCCCACGGCACGCAGCTGTTCATCGGCGGCCCCCTTCGACATCCACGGTTGACATCAGTCGCCTCCCAGGAACTGGTTCGTGCGGGAGGACATCTCCCGCTTGGTGTCATCCGGCACGTGGGCATGGACGTTCTGCGAAAACCAGCTCCCTTGCGGCTCGGGTTGGTTTCGCAGAACACCAGGTCCACTCGGGCAGGTGGTCTGCCAGGATCCGAGGGGCATCACGGTGTCCGGAACCCGCGAAAGGTCACTGGTTTGCGGGTCACGAAACCGAGTCGTTCGTAGAGTGCGATGGCGTCGGTGTTGGATTCGGCCACGTGCAGGAACGGCCGCTCGTTCCGAGACTTGATACGTGCGATCAGTGCACGCACCAGACGGGCGGCGTGGCCTCGCCCGCGCGCCTCGGGAACGGTGCAGACGGCGCTGATCTCAGCCCAGCCGGGTGGACGGAGCCGCTCGCCCGCCATTGCGACCAAAGTGCCGTTCTCGCGGATGCCCAGATACGTGCCAAGTTCGTGCGTGCGGGACCAGAACGGCCCTGGGCTGGTCCGCGCAATGAGGCCGAGCATCTCCGGAACGTCGCCGACACCCAGCTCGACCACAGCCGGGTCGCGCTCGACAGCGGTGGGATCGGGTTGGCTGTCGACAGGGCAGATCATTTGGAGACCTTCGAGGGAGAAGACCGGTTCCCAGTCTGCCGGGGGAGTCGCCGGGCAGCTGAACATGTCGGCGAGTTCACCGCGACCAAGCAAGCGAGCCAGGTCTGCCCACTCCGCCGGGCCCGGATCGGTGGATACTGCGCAGAAGGTAGCGACTTCCGGCAGGTAAGTGGCCGCCCGGCCAAGCCGACGGGCCAGGTGCGCATGGTGCCCGCAGAGCGACTCACCGACCGGGTCGTCGAGTACCACAGCGTCGCGGTCGACCATCGTGATGTACCTCCTCTGTGCGGGCAGGGGATTCGCGGCACGCTCCGCCGCCTGGACCATCTCACTGGCCGACGCGAGCCCGAACAAACCAGTGGTCGAGCAACGTGGCCCACTCGGTTAGCGCCCCGCGTGAGCTGCGAAAAAGCCAACCGATCACTACTGGAGGCAGGGGGCGTGGGTGCACATCCCGCTGTCCCGACCGGACAAAAGGGGCCGTCGGTGCTTCACCGGCGGCCCCCTTCGACGTCCACGGTTGACATCAGTCGCCGCCCAGGAACTGGTTCATGCGGGTGGACATCTCCCGCTTGGTGTCACCCGGCACGTGGGCGTGGATGCTCATGGTCACGCCGATGGAGCTGTGGCCGTGCTGTTTCATCCGACCGGATCGTGTCCGGCCGTGATCGGGATTGCGTACGTCATGACCCGTGCCCGTTCGGATCCGTCCGCCCGGTATGTGACGCGCCGGAAAACAGGTTGCGGACCAAGACCGGGTCGCACGATGCTCGGCGGCTGTGGACATGCACGCCAACCAACTGACCGTGTCGGTGGAGACGGTGCGCGAACTGGTGGATCGGCAGTTCTCCGAATGGCGCGACCTGCCTGTCGGGCCTGTCGCATCGCAGGGCACGGTCAACGCGCTCTTTCGCATCGGCGACGAGCTCGTGGCCCGGTTTCCGCTCGAACCTGCGGATGGCGAGGCGACGCGGCGATCGATGGAGTCCGAGGCGCGAGCATCTCGCGAGCTGCTGGGGCGCACCCGGTTTCCCACACCCGAACCGGTCGCGCTGGGCGACCCCGGGGGGAGACTATCCGCTGCCGTGGTCGGTGCAGACCTGGCTGCCCGGGGCCGTGGCCACCGACGAAGACCCCGGCGAGTCTGTCGCGTTCGCGCTCGACCTGGCCGAGTTCATTCGTGGCGTGCGCGCCATCGACACGGGTGGCCGGACGTTCGGCGGCAACGGTCGGGGAGGTGACCTGCGTTCCCACGACGCGTGGATGGAGACGTGCTTCCAGCGCAGCGAGCGGCTCTTGGACGTTCCGCGACTTCGCAGGATGTGGGAAGCCTTGCGGGAGCTCCCGCGCGATGCGGCGGGCGACGCGATGACCCACGGTGATCTGATTCCCGGCAACGTGCTCGTCACCGACGGACGCCTGGCCGGAGTCATCGACGTCGGTGGCCTGGGGCCTGCTGACCCTGCGTTGGATCTCGTGGGCGCCTGGCACCTGCTCGAAGCCGGCCCGCGGCGGATGCTTCGCGACGAACTCGACTGCGACGAGCTCGAGTGGGAACGCGGCAAGGCGTGGGCGTTCGAGCAGGCGATGGGGGCGGTCTGGTACTACGTGGACAGCAACCCGGCGATGAGCCGCATGGGCCGCCGCACCCTGGAACGGATCACGGCGGACACGTCGACAGTCTGAGTCCGGGGTCGGACGCGACAGCAGCTTTCTGAACAATGGTGGTCCTCGATGGGCCGGGACCTTCGGGTGGAGGCGTGCATGTCGGCATCGTCCGGTGCGGGCAGTCCGGAAATGGTGTGGGAACTGCAGGAGAAAGCGGCCAGGGCGCTTCCGGCGGAGCACGTCGAGCATGTGGGTGGATGGTGGCTGCGCCATTCCACCAGTTGCGCTTGGTGGGCGGGAACGGTGCTGCCACACGTGGACGCCGAGCCGGAGGAACTGGCACGCAGGGTCGTCGGTGCGGAGAGGTTCTACGCCGGGCACGGCACGGCCGCGCGGTTTCAGATCAGCCCGCGAGCCTGCCCCGAATCCCTCGACACGCACTTGGCCGAACGTGGTTACCGCCGGGAAAGCCCGATGTCGATGCAGGTGGCCGCGACCACGCAGGTGCTGGAACAGGCGCCGAGGGACTCGCTGCGGGTGCGGCTGGACGAGGAACCGACACGCGCGTGGTTCGAGGTCTGGAACGCGGTGCACGGGCATGCCGACGGCGACCGCCGCACCGAGTGGAACATGCTCGATCGTGTCCAGCAGCCGAGTGCCTACGTCGGCGCGATGCTCGGCGGCGATGTCGTCGCGGTGGGCCGCGCGGTCGCCGACGAGGGCTGGGCGGGCGTGTTCGGCATGGCCACGCTGCCGCACGCGAGGGGACAGCGCGCCGGCCGTAGCGCGCTCGCTGCGCTGGCGGAATGGGCGGCTGCACACGACGCCGACCGGCTGTATCTCCAGGTGGAGTGCGACAACATTCCGGCACTCCGGCTGTACGAAGGGGCGGGTTTCGGCGAGGTGTTCCGGTACCACTACCGCATCGCGGGTTGAACCTCGGAACCTGTCCGTGGTCGAGCGTGCCGGTGACGGATCTCGGCCAGGTACTGAGCCTCCACAGGGCTTGCCCAGTCGTGGATCGTGTTGCGTCACTGTTCCGGAAACTCGTTCACTCGCAGAGTGTCCCAGGTGATCGATGCCTCACCGCGTAGCTCTGGCGAGACCGATCGACTCGTGCACAGAAACCTCGCCGGTGGGTTCCGGTCTGCGGTGTGCACAGCTGTCAGGATTCGACCGATTTCCTGTGCCGTGCCGACAGGTCGAGCAACGCACTCGGCTACAGCCTGCTGACCGAGAGCGATTGTGCATTCCTCGCGCGGCGTCCACTCAGGATCAACGCTTAGCGCGCGATCCGATATGGATGTTCCCCAATCCTGTCCTGGGCTACTGTGTCGCGATGGGCGATGACGGATTCGGGCCGCTTTTGGCCGAGCAGATCGCGTACTACCGCGCCAGTGCGCCGGAGTATCTCCAAGGCATGCTCGACCTACCGGGCAGCTCGGAGATCGAGGAGGCCCTGGAGGTCTTCCGGCCTACCGGCGATGTACTCGAGCTCGCGTGCGGCCCGGCAACGTGGACGCGCCGGCTGCTGCATCACGCGGCGACGGTGACCGCCGTCGACGCCGCTCCGGAAATGCTGCGCATCGCCCGGGAGCGGGTCGGCGATGACCGCGTTCGGTTCCTCCTCGCCGATCTGTTCGCGTGGCGGCCGGACCGCCGGTATGACGTCGTCTTCTTCGGCTTCTGGCTCTCGCATGTCCCGCTTGAGCGCTTCGCCGACTTCTGGGCGCTCGTCGATGACTGCCTGGCGCCTGAAGGTCGGGTGTTCTTCGCCGACGATGCCTACCGCACATCCGAGGAACTCGTCGAAGGTGCGGAGTCGTCGACCATTCGCCGGCGGTTGCGTGACGGCACGGCGCATCGGGCGGTCAAGGTGCCTCACTCGACGCATGAACTCGAGGCCCGCCTTGCCCACCTCGGTTGGGACATCACCGTGTCCCCCACGGCGGGACCGTTCTTCTGGGGCGCCGGCGGCCGGGCATAGCCCAGTTCGGTGCGTTTCAGTGAGGAGGAGTCCTTCCGGATATGCTCGGCACCGAGCTGTGAGGGCTTTCTGTGCATTGACCTTCGACTGAGCATGCGTGAAGCTCATCGCCGCAAGCCATTCAGACAGCGCAACCACGAGTTGCCTCCCGATTCCGTGGCAGCGCGGAAAACGAGCCGACAGTGCCGGCTCCTGGGGAACTGTGGCTTCAGCGGTTGAGCATCCAGATCGCGGCGTTCAAACAGGCTGCGAAGATCGTCCACCCCAGGTAGGGCAGCAGCAACCCGGCTGCGATGCGATGCCGGCGCGCGAACAGCACGACCGTGACGATCAACACCACCACGAGCAGCAGGATCTCGATCAGGGCCAGGCCGTAGCGGCGCGCGCCGAAGAACAGCGGTGTCCAGGCGGCGTTGAGCACGAGTTGACCGGCGTAGAAACCGAGCGCGAGTCGGGCGGGGGCGATGCCGCCGGCGTTGCGCCACAGCAACCATCCGGACACGGCGATCATCGTATACAGCACCGACCAGACGGGGCCGAACAGCCATGCGGGAGGGGCCCATGCCGGCAGTTGCAGGGCGGAGTATGTGCGGCCCGCCGAGCCGACCGCCACCGAGCCGACGGCGGCGGCCGCGATGACGAGACCGGCGAAGACGCCGGCTCCCGCGGCGCTGCGGCGCCTGGACATGATCCTGGTCCTGGTCACTGTGATCTCCGTGAACGGAGGAGGCTCTCCCCGCAAGCAGGATACGACGGTGTTCCCACCGGCGCCCGGTGTCGCCGCTGCGCTGGGGCGGGGGGCTCGCCGGGTCGAGCAGGTTCAGCTCGCTCGCTATGACTGCGTCGAAGTCCTTGTCCACGGATCAACGAGGCTCTCGGGCAAGCGGGAGCACTGTGCTCGGTGCACAACGCATTCCGCGTAATGGTGGGCTCACGACCTAGTGTCCGCACACCGCTGTCCCTGCTAAACATGTGTGCATCGCATCACACCAGCGGCCTGGGGCGGATGCATCATCGATCGACGACGGAGAGCGCACATGCACGCACTGATGCAGGATCGCCCACCCACCCTGCCGCGCTCGTTCCACCATGCCGAGCGCCATTTCGGTCCAATGACAATCGTTCCGGCCACAGTGGAGGGTGCAGGACCGAACTGCTCGGACGAAGGTGACTGAGGCCGTCGTGAGCACCAAGCCGGGCGAGGCTCGGTTCGTCGGCGCGATTCCCGAGGCCGGCACCGGCAAGTGCCTCGGGAGAATCTTGCGCGATCGGCTCCTGGGCTGACAACCACGCTTCTTATCACATGTGCGCACGCTCCCCGCGGCACATCACCACCGACATCTCGAGGAGTGATGGGCGCTCATCGCCATTCGAACGACCATCCGACGTTCAGGCCCGTCGAGAGGACTTCACCATGGAACAACGTCGTTCACCTCACGTCGAGGGATCCGCAGGTCAGGACATCGGACGCCGCCGGTTTCTCGGGTATCTGCTTGCCGGCCCGACCCTGGTGGCTGCGGCGCAACTGGGAGCGGGAGCGGAATCCGCGGAAGCCGCCGTCCCGTCGCCGCCGGAGCCGGCCGAGGTCTACGACCTCAACGATCTGCTGACCCTGGCCGCGACACCGACATCCAACCTGATCGCGGTGGTCGTGCACCCCGATGGCACGGTCTCGTTCGACATGCCGCGCGCGGAATCCGGCCAGGGCATCACCACCATGGCGGCCATGCTGATCGCCGAGGAGCTGGATCTTCCGCTGGAGAAGATCAACGTGACTCTCGCCGACGCGCGACCCGAGTTGGTGTGGAACCAGCTCACCGGCGGATCCAACACCACCATCTCGATGTACACACCGATCCGGGTTGCCGCCGCGATCGCGAAGGGGCAGCTGCTGCAGGCGGCGGCGATGAAGCTCGACGAGACCGTGACCCGGTTGACTCCGCACCTCGGCTTCATCCAGGCGCCCGATGGCAGGAAGCTGAGCTACGGTGAGCTGGCGCAGGCCGCGGCGGGTCGGGAGACCAAGCAGGTCGAGACCGACCTGAAGCCGGAGTCGGAGTTCTCGGTCATCGGGACGCCGCGCAACCGGATCGACGCGCTCGAGGCGGTGACCGGGCGCAAGAAGTACGCCATGGACCTCGACGTCGAGGGTGCGTTGCCCACGATGGTGTGCCGCCCGCCGACCATCAAGGGCACCGTCCGGTCGGTGAACAACGCGGCCGAGGTGCGCCAGATGCCGGGCATCACGGATGTGGTGGCGATCTCGACCGGTGTGGCCGTGCGGGGCAGGACGTTCGGGCAGTGCATCAGCGCCATCCGGGCGCTGGACGTGTCCTGGGGGCCGGGCACCGTGGACGACATGTCCGATGAGGACGTGCTGGCTGACATCAGGAAGGCCGAGATTCCGCTGGCGGTGCCCGATGTGGACCCGCTGGCCGAGACGGTCGAGGGTGAGTTCACCTTCCACTTCCGCAACAACGCCGCTCTCGAGCCGCAAACCGCAGTGGCCGACGTGCGCTCCGACAGTGCCGAGGTGTGGGCGCCACTGCAGTCTCCGATCCTGTGTCAGGAGCTTCTCGCCAAGCAGCTCGGTCTTTCCGTCAACGCGGTCACGGTGCACGTGGAGCAGGCAGGCGGTGCGTTCGGGCGGCGCTTTTTCAGCGACCCCGTGATCGAGGCCGCCGAGGCGTCGCAGAAGATGGGCAAACGAGTCAAGCTGATGTGGCACCGCGTCGACGAGTGCAGGCAGGGTCGCACCCATCCGATGTGCACCTCGCGGATCAGGGCGAGTCTGCTGGACGACAACGTGCTGACGTTCGAGCAGCGGCACACCAGTGTCGCCACCGACTACACCATGGGGTTCGGTGAGGTCATCACGTCGATGGCCGGAAAAATCCCTCCGCTGGGTCAGGGCAACGAGCTCGGCTATTCGAACACGATCTTTGCGACGACCGTGAACGTGCCGTACAAGTTCGGGGCCGTCACGCAGCTGCTCAACGAGATCTACGAGTACGACACCTTCCCCAGCGGCAGTAATCGCAACCTGGTCAACCCCGATGTGCGCACCGCGCAGGAACTGATCGTCGATCGGATCGCGGCGAAGATGGGCAAAGACCCCTACCGGTTCCGCAAGGAGTTCGCCGACGACGAGCGGGTGCTCGCGGTGCTGGACAAGGTCGCCGAGGTCGGTGAGTGGGGTCGGGAGATGCCGGCGAACACCGCGCAGGGCATCACCGTGCACAAGGAGTACAAGGGTGCGATCGCCACGCTCGTGGAGATCGACTGCCGCCCGGAAACGGTCAACCGCAAGATCCGCAACGCGGTGACGGGTCCCCGGGTGACCAAGGCGGTGGTCGCGGTGGACCCGGGTTTCGCGGTCAATCCGCGCGGGTTGGAAGCGCAGATGCAGGGCGGTCTCATGGACGGCATCGCGCAGGCGTTGACCTCGAGTCTGCACCTGCGCGACGGCGTATTCCTGGAAGGCAGTTGGGACAACTACTTCTACACCCGGCAGTGGAACACACCGTTCGACGTGCAGATCGTCGTCATGCCCCCGACGACGGGTGAGCCGGGTGGCGCAGGTGAGCTCGGAGTGCCGTCGGCGATGGCTTCGGTCGCGTGTGCCTACGCCCGCGCCACCGGCACGATGCCGACCAGCTTCCCCATCAACCACGGCACGCTGAGCTTCGACCCGAAGCCGACCGTGCCGCCGTTGCCGCCGTCGCCCACCGACGGTCTGCAACACACCTACTGAGAAGAGTGTGCGGATCGGCTTGCATGGCGGTACCGGTTGCTTACGTAGCTGCAAGCGGCTAACACCGCTTACCCGGTGTGTCCGCAGTGGACGGCACCTCGATTCGCGCTGGTAACAAGCAAAAGATACCGGTTCTTGTGAAACGCACCCATCCAAGGAGATCCCGTGCCCGAACACACTTTCAAGCTCAACGGCAAGCAGGTCACCGTGGACGTCGAGGACGACGTCCGGCTGTTGTGGGTGATCCGCGACATCCTCGAGGTTTACGGCCCGAAGTACGGCTGCGGCATCAACGTGTGCAAGGCGTGCACGTGCCACATCAACGGCAAGGCGTTCAACCCGTGCTCGGTGCGGGTCGCCGACATCGAGCCCGACGACGAGATCACCACGATCGAAGGGTTGCCCGGCACGGTGGGCAAGGATCTGCACCCGATGCAGGAGGCATGGCTCGAACACGACGTCGCGCAGTGCGGCTACTGCCAGCCGGGTCAGATCATGGCCGCCGTCGCCAAGGTCCGCCAGGCCAGGGCGGAAGGACACGAGGTCGGTGACGCGGACCTGGACGAGATCCGCAACATCTGCCGCTGCGGCACCTACAACCGCATCCGGGAAGCCGTGCGGACCGGAGCCGAACACATGTGACCGCACCCTCCTCGCGTAGCCTGCTCGTCGTGACTGTTCCCGGCGGTCAGCGTGTCGAGCCGGCCATGTCCGGTGATGTGGTAGCGCTGCACCGGCTGCGTCGGCAGCTCGAGGACTGGCTGCACGACAAGGGCGTCCGGCAGTGGCCGCGTGGTGAGGTGAGTCAGGACGAGATCGCTGCCCAGGTCAGCCGCCAGGAATGGCACCTCGCGCGGCACTCCGAGGTCGGTGTGGCGGCGGCCATGCGGATGTTGTGGTCGGACCCCGACTTCTGGGGTGAGGACAGCACTCCTGCGGTGTACGTCCACGGCCTCATGGTCGACCGCGCCATGGCCGGCCTGGGCATGGGCGCACTCATGCTGGACCGGGCGGCGGAGGTTGGTCGCGATCGAAGTGTCGGTGTCTTCCGGCTCGACTGTGCCGAGTCCAACAGTGCGCTGCGGTCCTACTGCAGGAAGCAGGGATTCCACGAGAGCGGCCGATGCGACTTCGACGACCTGTTCAGCGTGACGCTGTTCGAGAAAGAGATCTGACCGCCGCAGCCGAACCACCGGCCATGTCCCGGCGGATCGTCAGTGGAGCGGTGGCTGCGCGGACGTGCCGCCCGTGGTTTCGGTCTCGGCCAGGTGTTGGAACATCACGTGAAGTCCGACGAGCCCGTGCTCGGGGTGGTCGAAAGCCTCCGGGACGGTGGTCAGTATCCGGAAACCCAGTTTCTGCCACAGGTGGACAGCGGCACTGTTGGTCTCGACGACCGCGTTGAACTGAATGCTGCGGTAGCCGGCCGAGCGGGCCCAGTCGAGGACCTCGTTGCCCAATGCCCGGCCTGCGCCATGACCGTGGTGGTGCGGGTCGACCATGAAGCTGGCGGTGGCGACGTGGGATCCCCGTCCGGGGCGGTTCGGACCCATCGTGGCTGTGCCCACGACGATGTTCTCGTCAACGGCGACCACGGTGCGGCCCGGAGGTTGTGCCATCCACAATGCCCGAGCTTCTTCGAGCGTCGGGTTCTCGGGGTAGGCGAAGGTCTGTCCAGCGGCGACAATATCGCAGAAGAAAGGATAAATGTGCGGCCAGTCTTGGTCGGCGGCTTCCCGGATCAGCACGATCCGGAGAGTAGACGAAGCACCCGATCCGGGCCAACGAGTTTTCCCGCTGGCGCAGTCGTCCGCCCTCTTGCCGCACAGAGCTGCGGGTCCTTCTCGGCGCGAACTCGCAAACTCGGGCAAACACCGCCACGAGCGTGACCGTATCCGCAGAAGTCGACAACGATGAGTTCAATGGTCGCGTGGGAGAGTGCGGGAATGAACGACGTTGTCTACGACCGCATCGGTGTCGGCTACACGCGGGGAAGGCGCCCGGACCCTCGGTGGCAAGCAGCGCTCGACGAGGTACTCGGCGAAGCCGGCACGATCGTGAATGTCGGGGCAGGCACGGGATCCTACGAGCCCGCCGGCCGGTACGTTCTGGCCGTTGAGCCGTCCGCGACGATGATCGCTCAGCGGCCTTCGGGGGCGGCACCCGCCCTGTGCGGCCACGCCGAGGAACTGCCCATCGCCGACGGGCAGTTCGACGTCGCGATGGCGCTCGTGACGCTGCATCACTGGCAGAACTGGGCGAAGGGACTGCGCGAACTGCAGAGGGTGGCGAGGCGCGTCGTGGTGCTGCACTTCGATCCGGTCGTCCACAGTGGGTTCTGGTTGGTCACCGACTACCTCCCGGAGCTGGCCGATGTCTGGCGCGATGTCCCGCGGCCCCAGGAGGTGGCTGCGGCCTTGGGCCCAGCCACCTCGATTCGTGAACTTCCCGTTCCGCGGGACTGCGTCGACGGCTTCCTGCCGGCCTACTGGCGGCGGCCCGAGGCCTACCTCGACCCCGGCGTCCGCCGGTCGATGTCCGGCCTACAGCTGCTCGACTCGGACGTCTTGGCCCGTGGTGTCGCCGCGTTGCGCTCGGACCTGAATGACGGCACCTGGCAGCGCCGAAACGCCGCGCTGCTCGACGAGGACCAGCTCGACGTCGGATGGCGCCTGATCTTCACCGAGTAGCCGGTGGTGTCCCGCTGGAGGAGGAACATTCGCGTGCGTCCCCTCAGCTCCGCTCGTGGTCACCGGTGGCGCCGTCGATGAGTTCGCGCAGGATGTCCATATGGCCGACGTGCCTGGCGGTCTCTTCGACCATGTGGATGAGTACCCACCGCATGGACACGGTGTCACCGGACCACGCGGTGCCGACATCATCGAGGTCGAGTTCATCGATCACCTCGTCGGCCGCGGCTCGGGCTCTGCCGTAGAAAGCCACGATGTCGGCCGTGGTCTCCGTCGTTGTCACGCGCAGGTCGGCGTTCTCGTCGGCATCGTCGAACGGCAGCGGTTCCGCCTCACGCCCGAATGTTTCGCAGAACCAGCCGTACTCGACGGCGGCCAGATGCTTCACCAATCCCAGCAGATTGGTGGCCGACACGGTCATCGGGCGCCGCAACTGGGCGTCATCGAGGCCCTCCAGCTTCCACAGCACCACATCACGATGCCGATCGAGGCTGACGTGCAGGCTCTCCTTCTCGCCGCCTGTGGGCGGAACTCGTCGGCTCATACGCGGAACGTAGCAGTCGAGTCCGACAGTACCGGACTTCCGAATACGAAGGCCGAAGCCGATAATTCCGGTAGTGGGGCGGCACGGACAGCTGGATGTCCACCGCACTTGCTTAGCGCGTTTGTCTGGTCCCGGTTGATGTTTGGCAGTTTCATCCCGGGACATGGTTGGTGGATGGCCTATTACTCCGATTGTAGGTAATGATCATGTTGTTGGCCGTCGCCGATGCGGGCGCGATGTTGATGGCGTCGGCGTCAGACGCTCCAGACGATCGGATTTGCGAGCCGGTGGACGAGGTCGATGATGAGCCGCTTGACCAGGCAGGCGGTCTGTGTCAGTGCAGAGTCATTCTGCAAGGCTCCTTCAGAGCAATCGAAGAGCAGCCCCGAACAGCGCTGTGCCCGCGCCCACGAAACGCATAGTGACCACAAACCGGTGCAGCTTGGGATCAAGCAGTTCGGCGAAGCCCATAGCCATGAGGCCGCTGAACGTCATAGTTCCCTCAGGGAACGCCTCGGCTTCCGAGAGCGCCGAGATGGCGAGACTCATCACCATCAGCAGCCCGAAGCCGATAACCATGCCCTGTGCTGCCCTGCTACGGCGCGGTGGACCAAACAGCTCGCCCTTGACCGTCCAATGCCGAGAGGTAGAGCTGGGCTCCTGCCAAGCGTTTCGCTGTTCCTCCACTTCGCGAAGTTAACAGACCATGAGCGCCGGTAGCCATAGCCTTGTGTATTGGTCGAGAACTGGCCAGTTGTATTGTCCGGAACGTTGGAGACAGGTCGACACGGAATTTGATGGCCCTGATGCGAGGAGGGCCTCTGGAGTGGATTCCGAGGTCACCTCGTCTGATCAGCAGTGAGACCGAGGAATTCCTGGCGCAGGCGGCAACTATCTCCGGCATGGTAGCGACGTTCCCGCCCACACAAGTCGATTCGGCCGGATCAGCGAGCTCCGTCCTCGTCCGGATCCTCGACCGACGAGATCCGCACCCTCCCGTCGTCATCGACACTCCAGCCCGGGTTGTAGGCGATTTCCCAGTGGAAGCCGAAGGGATCCGCCAGGTAGCCGTGGAATCCGCCGAATTCGGCTTGCTGGGCGGGCTTGACGACGGTGCCGCCTGCCGCCACGGCACGATCGAGAAGCTCCACGACCTCCCCTTCCGTATCCACGTTGCAGGCCAGCGTCACCGGCGCCGCCGAGGGAGCACCGAAGTTCCCGCCCCCGACATCGGCAGCCAGCTCGGTGTACAGGCCGAGCGCGAGTCCATGACCGACCTGGAAGAACAGGACTTCGCCCGGTGCGTCGAGCAACGGTTCCCAGCCCAGGCCGTCGACGTAGAAACGACGCGCCGCATCGAGCTCCGGTACACCGAGGGTGATGATGTCAACGTGTTGGCGCATGAGCACATGCTGTCACTGCGAGAGCGCTGTGGCTCATCCCTCCCGGTTCAGTGGTCGCCAACCGCCGTGCTGCTCCACCACCAGCCGGTGCGCCTCCCGCATGGCTTCCTCGGCGACCCACGCCAGCGCCTCCTCACATCGCACCAGCGGTTCGTTGTCGGGGCCGCGAGCCAGCTCGTGTCCCCGCAGCAGCCAGGCTTCCACGTTCGGTTGTTGCTGCTGGCGGCGCCGCAGGTGCTCGTAGTCGTAGAGACGTCGGGCCACCCACAGCCGCAGCGAACGGTCCCCCCACCACGATTCGACACGCAGCGGGTTGGCCGACAAGCCCGGTAGCTCCACCCCGGTCAGCGCGTCCCGGCTCGTCGACCCCGTATCCACACTCGGTCCGCGGGACCAGCGGACGTAGAGATCGCGCCCGCCGTCGTCGTGGCGCACGATCTCGGCGAGCCGGTCGAGGTCGCCCACCACGGGAAGGTCGTTCGAGGCCGTCATGGCATCGGACTACCCATACCGGGTGGGTTCCACCGTGCCACCCGGGATGTGACCGGAAACGGGAAACGCTCGGTGCGCCGACCGCCGCGTCCCGGTCGTGCCCCGGCCTCCGGAATCACCGCCCGGTGAGCAGACCGTGTTCGCGAACCACCGGAATGGACAGCGTGCGGTACACGTCGTGCTCGAACAGGACCACGACGCTGTCCCCTTCCGCGGTCTGCACCACGCCGTCGCCCCACTCCGGATGCCGCACCCGGTCACCGGGATGCAACTCGTGCGCGGGCCGCTGCCCGGGATGGCCGCGATCGCAGTTGTCGCAGCGCCCGCAGGCCTCGTCCCGCATGTCGCCCAGCAGCTCCAGCAGTGTCCTGCGCCGGCAGCCTCCCGTCTCGGCGTAGCGGCGCACCATGTCCACCCGGCTGCGTTGCAGGGCCTGCCACCGCTGGATCGACTCCTCGGCAGCCTCGGCGAGTTCCTCGGCGCTTCTGCGATCCCCGGACGCGGCCAGCCGGTTGCGGGCGAGTTCGGTCACCGCACCCACCCGGACCAGCGCATCGAGCGCGCGCGCAAGCTTGCGCGAGGACACCCCGATCCGCCGCGCCAGCTCGGAACGCGACGATGCACCCTCTGAACGCAGCAGGCGCAGCACCTCGGCCAGCTGATCGGGGTCGATCCGGCCCCCCGAGGCGAACAGTACGGGCAGGGACAGGTCCTCGGCGCGGTAGAAGAACACTCCCCGCGCCGGCTCGCGATCCCGCCCTGCACGGCTGACCTGCTGATAGTAGGAGTCGACCGAGGGCGGCGCGTCAGCATGCAGCACGAACCGGACATCGGGCTTGTCGATGCCCATCCCGAACGCGCTCGTCGCCACGACGACCCGTACCTCGTCGCGGGTGAACGCGTCCTGCACCGCGTCGCGCTCGGCCCGCCGCATCGAACCGTGGTACGCGGCGGCCTCGACTCCCTCACCGGCCAGGGACCGCGCGAACTCCTCGGCGTGCTTGCGGGTGGTGACGTAGACGATGCCGCTGCCGCGCGAGGAGACGACCTCCCGCGTGAGCAGCTCCCACTTCCTGGCCTCGTCGTGCAGGACCCGCACCGACAGGTGCAGGCTCGGCAGATCGACTCCTCGTGCGACCACGAGCGGTTCCCGCATGCCGAGCCCGTCGATGATCTCCTGGCGCACCGGCCCCGAGGCCGTGGCCGTCAGCGCCAGCATGCGAGGGCTGCCGAGCTCTTCGGCGGCGCCGCGCAGCGCGAGGTAGTCGGGGCGGAAATCGTGCCCCCACTCGCTGACGCAGTGCGCCTCGTCGACCACGATCAGCGAGATCCCGGCCGGGCGCAGTTCGGCCAGTACCGCATCCTTGGCCAGTTGTTCGGGGGCGACCAGCAGGAACTGCAGCGTCCCGTCGCGCAGCTGCCGGAAGGCCCGGTTGCGGGAACCATCGGAGGTGGTGGAGTTGACCGCGGTGGCGCTCAGGCCGGCCTGCCGCAGTGTCGCCACCTGGTCGCGCTGCAGGGACAGGGTCGGGGAAACGACCAGGGTGGGGCCGGGCAGGAGCTCCCCGGCCACCTCGTAGACCAGCGTCTTGCCCGCGGCCGGGGCGAGCATCACCAGCGTGTCGCGCTCGAGCAGGGAGCGAAGCGCTTCCTCCTGCTCGCCGCGGAGCTCGACCCCCTCCAGCCTGCGGGCGGTGCTCCTGGCTTCCGCTGTGCTCGCACGATTCCGGTGCTCTTGCCTGTCACTGCACACACGAATTGCCTACCCGCGGGATTCGAGCCCACACCTGCGATCTCATGCAGGCAGGGCGCTTCGCCCGGTCACCGGCCGGGCTGTTTACTGCCGGGGGGAGGTGGGCAAACCCTGTGCAAGCAGCAGAAATGGAGGTGAGTGCTGTGCCTGCCCGTGACGAATTACCGTCGACCTTGCAACGGTCCCCGAAGGAAGCCCAGGAAACGTGGATCAAAACCCACGACAGTGCCGTCCAGGAATACGGGGAGGGCCAGCGAGCCCACCGGACCGCCTTCGCGGCGTTGAAGCACAGCTTCGAGAAGGTGGGCGATCGCTGGAAGCCCAAGCCCGAGCGCGGGCCCTCGGACGAGCAAGCACGCCGGGGAGCGGGCAAGCGCGAGAAACCGACCAGCGGCGGCGTGGATGCCCAGGCCAGCAAACAGCACCTCTACGAGCGGGCTCAGGAGCTGGACGTGCCGGGGCGGTCCTCGATGAGCAAGGAGCAACTGGTCGAGGCGCTGCAGAAGAAGAGCGGTCAGCAAACCCGCCAGGCCAGGCAACGATGAGCGGCGGTCGGCGCCTGCGAGGGGAGTGAGGTGCCATGTCCGAGGAGTCCGGAACGCACAGCGTGCATCCCGAAGAACCGGCTGAAGGCAGCCCCCGCGAGCAGGAGGAGGCCGAGGGTAAGACGACGGAGGAGCGAACCGGCGAGGGGCGATCCGCCGAGCCGGACGACCCCGGGCAGTCCCCGCCGCCGGCCACCGAGCAGGACATCATCGAAGACGAGCAGTGACGCGCCGACGGGGTGCACGGCGGTCACGCGCCTCGGTCATCCGGAGGCCGATCCCGCAAGCCGGAATCGCACCCCGGGCGGACACAATCACCGGGCGCGGTCGGGATTGGTCCGGCCACCGGCGGGAACCCTGGAGGAGAAGCGGAACGCCCGACTGGACGAGGAGGTCCTCATGGCGGCCGACCGCAACGACACCGGAGGCGGAATGCGCACCGGGCCCGAATCGTCGAGGTCGTTGAACTACGCCCAGGAGATCACCTCGCCCGATCAGCGTCCCGAGCGCGACGGGCGCAGCCTGGTGACGACCAACCACGACGTGATCCGCCAGTGGGCCGAGGAGCGCAACGCACAGCCGGCCACGGTGCCCGGCAGCGAGCACGACGACCACCCGGGAGTGCTCCGGTTCGATTTCCCCGGCTACGGCGGGGAGGGCCTGCAGGAGGTGAGCTGGGAGGACTGGTTCGCCGCGTTCGACGAGCGCAAGCTGAACTTCCTGTATCAGGAGACGAAGAAGGATGGCCAGCAGAGCAATTTCTTCCAGCTGGAAAACCCGGAGCGCGAGGACGCCTGATCGACGTCCTCGCGCTCGCCGCGTCACCCGGTACTGCCTGTGTCGCGTAGTTCCTTCTTGAGGATCTTGCCGGTCGAACCCTTGGGCAACTCGTCGAGGACGTGCACCTCGCGCGGGTATTTGTAGGCCGCCATGCGTTCCCGGCAATAGGCGACGACGTCCTCCGGTGCCACCTCCGCACCGGATTCGAGTACCACCATCGCCACGATCTCCTCGCCGAGCTTGTCGTCCGGCTTTCCGATCACGGCGGCCTCGGCGACGGCGGGATGCTCGTAGAGCAACTCCTCGACTTCGCGCGGATACACGTTGTAGCCGCCGCGGATGATCAGATCCTTCTTGCGGTCGACGATGAACAGGTACCCGTCGGAGTCGGCGTAGGCCAGGTCGCCGGTGTGGAACCAGCCGTTGCGGAAGGCCTCCGCGGTCGCTTCGGGCCGTTTGTAGTAGCCCTTCATCATGTTGTGCCCGCGGATGACGATCTCGCCGACGTTCTCCTCGCCGGGCGGGAGCCGTTTGCCGTCGTCGTCGACGACCTGGACCTCGACTCCCCAGATCGGCCTGCCGATCGACAGCACCTTGCGCTGCTCGGCGCTGACGTTGAACGTCGTCGTGCTCGCGCTTTCGGACAGCCCGTAACCTTCGAGGACGACCACTCCGGGGAACTTCTCCTCGAACGCCTTGATGACCTCGCCCGGGATCGCGGCGCCGCCGCTGACGCCGACGCGCAGCGAGCTCAGATCCCGGCCGCTGGTGTCGGCCTGCAGCAGGCCGAAGTACATCGTGGGGACCCCGGAGAAAATGGTGCAGCGGTGCTTTTCGATGGCGTCGACGACCGGGTCGATCTCGAAACGGGGCACCAGCACCAGCGTGCCGCCGAAGCGGATCGCGGTGTTGAGGACGCTGGACAGGCCGAAGACGTGGAACAGCGGCAGCACCGCGAGGCCGATGTCGTCGTCGCGGAAGCCGAACAGCTCGCCCGCCGTCGTGCAGTTCATGAAAAGCTGGAAGTGCGTGAGTTCGGCACCCTTGGGGCTGCCGGTGGTCCCGCTGGTGTAGAGCAGCACCGCGGTGTCGTCGGCGTTCGTCGGGGCGATGTCGCGGGTGTCTTCGGCGAAGTACAACTCGTCGAAGTGCTTGGTTCCCTCGGGACGCTGATCGTTGCCCGGCAGGGTGACGACGTAGGTCGCCACGTCGCCCGCTTCCCGGGCGCCCTGCGACGCCTCCTCGGCGAACATCTCGAAGGTGATGAGAATCCTGGCGTCGGAGTCCTGCAGGTGGTAGGTGATTTCCGACGCACGCAGCAGCGGGTTGAGCGGGACCATGACCAGACCGGCCTTCAGTGCGCCGAAGTAGGCGAACAGGAACTGCGGTAGGTTCGGCAGTTGCACCGCCACCTTGTCCCCCGGCTCGAGCCCGAGGCCGAGCAGGCTGGTTGCGACGCGACCGGAGATCTCGTCGACCTGCGCGTAGGACAGCGTCGTCTCGTTGGCAATGGCGCAGGCCTTGTCGGGGTTGGCCTGCGCCGACTCGCGCAGCATCGTGGCTAGGTTGAAGCTCAAGGCTGCTCCTGACAGGCGTGGTGATGTGTGTCATAGAACATACCGCCTGGTCGGTATGCCATCAAGGCTTTCGGGAAAGCCGTGGAACGGTCCGGAGATCGTGGCGCGTTCACCGGTGTTCCGAGGCGGCAGTACCCTCCCGACTCGGACTCGGACTCGGACTCGGACTCGGGCTCGTCGGCTCGCGGCCCGAGGAGCCCCGGATCCGGGAGCGGTCGGGATTTCCCGCTTCGCCGGCTTCACCGCCCGGTACCGTCGCGCCGTCACCGCTTCATTTTCTCGCGTTTCTTGCCTCGGGCGGGGCGATGTCGGATTTCGCGCGGTACTCGGCGGTCCACTGCCGACCATGAGCGTGATGTGCGAAAAAACGATTCGATTACCCGTGTCACGAGAAATGTCCACAACCGACAGCTCGCGCTGCGAGGTGAATTCTTCGGCTCTAACCTGAGCAGCAGGATCGCCGCCGGGGCCGGTCGGATCTTGTCCTCCCCGCGGAACCATCCGGCGAGGACAGTGCGATGATCGACGACCGTAAGGAGCGGCACATGGGCATTGCGCCGACGGCGTCCGGCTACGGCGAGATCCACATTCTGTGGGTCTCGCCGGGTGCGAGTTGCGACGGCGACGCGGAATCGCTCTCCCACGTCTCGCCGCCGAGTGTCGAAGACGTGATTTCGGAAGCGAATTCGGGACTTCCGAAGATCCGTCTGCACAGCACAATGCCGGTCCACGAGGCCGACGGCGATTCCACGAACGCCTTTCATCGGGCTGCCCGAGGTGAGCTGGGACCGTTTCTCCTCGTGGTGGAAGGACCGATTCCCGGTGGGAGAATCGGCGACGAGGGATCGCGAACCTCGATGGGCACTGATCCCGGGGAGCCGAGCACGTCCACCGAGTGGATCGACCGACTCGCGCCCCGGGCGTGGGCGGTGGTGGCGGCAGGGGCCTGCGCCACCCACGGGGACACGCACACGATGGCGGACAATTCCACCGGGTGCCGAAGGCTCGCGGATCGCCTCGGCGGGGACTTCCGTTCGGCGGGCGACTTGCCGATCGTGACCGTTCCGGGAAACCCGATCGGACCCGACGATCTCGGGAAGACCCTGCTGTGGGTGGTGCACCGGGCAGCGGGGCAAGCAGTCCCGCTCTCCCCGGACGACCGACGTCGCCCGGCCCGGCTGCTCGGCAGGGCGGTGGGCGAGCAGCACCCGAACGGCGCTCTGGCGGCAGCGGCCGACTTCGAGCGGATGCGCGCGGTGGCCGATGCGATCCTCTACGAGGGCTACCTGCTGTACCCGTACCGCAAGTCCTCCCCCAAGAACCGCGTGCGCTGGCAGTTCGGGGTTCTCGCTCCGCGGAGCTGGGTCGAGTCGCACGGCCCGGTCGCCCCGACCGTGGCGGGCTCGGCCGAGTCGTGGCGCCAGCAGACCGAGTGCCTGCTCGAGGCGTCGCACGACGCCCGCGACGTCACGGTGCACGTCCGCGTCCGCTTCCTGCAGCTGCAGGCGAAGAGCGTCGAGCGGCGAGAGGTCGACGGCCGGTACGAGCCGGTGGAGTCGCTGGAGGTCGACGGGACGACCCATCTCGCTTTCGACGAGGCGGTGCCGCGGGAATCGGACATCGCGGTCGACCTGGCCGACCTGCTCGATGCCGACCGGGCGTTCGCCGTGTGGGTACCGGGGGGCGAGGAAGTGGAGCAGCTCGGTGACGGTTCCGGCCGGGTGATCCGGCGGCGCCGGCCGGTCTCGGCGATGACGACACTGCGCGCGCAGCGGATCGACACGCCCGTCACGACGTACCGGCTGCGGGTGTCCACCGAGAACACCGGGCCGGCGATCACACCGGACACGTCGCGCAACGAGGCGCTGCGCCATTCGCTCATCGCCACGCACACCTTTCTCGGCGGGTGCGGGCTCGAGTTCCACTCGCTGATCGAGCCTGCCGAATGGGCGGCGCCGTATGCCCGGGCCTGTCACAACATCCACACCTTCCCGGTGCTCGCCGGGGACAGCGGTACCCGCGATCTGATGCTGTCGTCGCCGATCCTGCTCTACGACCACCCCCGGATCGCCCCGGAGAGCCCGGGCGATCTGCACGACGCCGCCGAGATCGACGAGATCCTGTCGCTGCGGACGCTCACGTTGACCGACGAGGAGAAGCGCGAAGCACGGGCCACCGATCCGCGCGCCGCGGAGATCCTGGACCGGGTCGAGGGCATGCCGCAGGAAGTGATGGCACGGCTGCACGGTGCGGTCCGTTCGCTGCGCCCTGATCCGACAGCAGAAAAAACGACAGAAGGAGGGGTCTGATGGCCCTGATGGACGCCATCGAGCTCCTGAAGCACGACCACCGCATGGTCGAGCAGCTGTTCCGCGACTACCAGGCGGCCGCCTCCGACCAGCAGCGGCGCGGTGTGGTCGAACTCGTCGTCCGCGAACTGTCCAAACACGCCGCGCTGGAAGAGCTGATGGTCTACCCGCTGGCCAAGAAGGTCCTGCCGGACGGGGCGCAGGAGATCGACGAGCACCTCGCCGAGCACATGGGCGTCAAGAAGACCCTCGCCACCCTCGACGGGCTCTCCGCAGGCGACCAGCGCACGGACGAGCTGCTCGCGGAGCTGCAGACCGAGATCGAGCAACACGTGGCCGAGGAGGAGGGCGAGATGCTGCCGAGGCTGCGCGATGCGGTCGACCAGCAGGCCCTCGACGAGCTGGGGGAGGCGCTCGATACGGCCAAGCGGACGGCACCGACCCGACCGCACCCACACGCACCGAACGAACCGCCGGGGCTGGCGATGGCCGGTCCGGTCGCGGCGATCTACGACCGGTTCCGGGACCGGCTGCAAGGGAGGCCGACGACATGACGATCGAAAGCGGCACGCGCACGTGGCAGCAGGAATCGAGCAGGGCGGAAGCCAGGAAGGGCTTCGACGAGGTCACCATCCTCTGGATCTCCGAGGGGATGAGCTGTGACGGCGACACGGTGTCGATGACGGCATCCGGACAGCCGGCGATCGAGGACCTCGTGCAGGGACTCATCCCGGGCCTGCCGAAGGTCAACCTGCACAACAAGGTGCTCTCGCCCAGCGAGGGAGGCGAGGACTTCCTCCGGCCGTTCCGCGCCGCGGCCCGCGGCGAGCTGAAGCCGTTCATCCTCGTGATCGAGGGATCGATCCCCAACCAGAACATCATCGAAGGCGAGGGGTACTGGACGTCGTTCGGCAATGATCTCGACACCGGTGAGCCGCTCACGCTCAATTGGTGGATCGACCACCTCGCGCCCCATGCCTGGGCCGTCGTCGCCGCGGGTACCTGCGCGACCTACGGCGGGATCCACGCCATGGCGGGCAACCCCACCGGCTGCATGGGGCTCGCCGACTACCTGGGCTGGGACTTCAAGTCCGAGGGGGCGCTGCCGATCGTGAACGTGCCCGGCTGTCCGATCCAGCCGGAGAACTTCATGGAGACCCTGACCTGGGTGCTCTACCACGCGGCCGGAGCGGCGCCGCCGCCTCCGCTGGACGAGAAGCTGCGCCCGCAGTGGTTGTTCGGCAAGACCGTGCACGAGGGCTGCGACCGGGCCGCTTACTACGAGCAGGCCGATTTCGCCAAGGACTACAACTCGCCGAAGTGTCAGGTGAAGGTGGGCTGCTGGGGTCCGATCGTCAACTGCAACGTGCCCAAGCGCGGCTGGATGTCCGCCGTCGGTGGCTGTCCGAACGTCGGCGGTATCTGCATCGCCTGCACCATGCCGGGCTTTCCGGACATGTTCATGCCGTTCATGGACGAGCCCACGGGCGGCAGCCTGTCCTCGGCGCTCATCAGACCTTACGGGGCCTTCATCCGGCGCATGCGCGCCATCAGCAACATCCCGGCGAACCAGGAACCCAAGTGGCATCACAACGGGCCCGTGCTGACCAGCGGCTACGACCCGCGCTGGCGCCCCTGAGGCCTGCTTGCAGGGCCGAAGTACCGACCCTGGCCCACGGCCGAATCCCACCACGACAGCAGGAGGACACCCACGATGACGGCCACCGAGCCCAGGAGCAGCGCCAGGCAGGAGCAAGGACAGCTCGTCGAGATGGCCTGGGATCCGATCACCCGGATCATCGGCAATCTCGGTATCTACACCACGATCGACTTCCAGAACCGTCAGGTCGCCACGTGCCACAGCACGTCGTCGCTGTTCCGGGGCTATTCGGTGTTCATGAAGGGCAAGGATCCGCGGGACGCGGGCTTCATCACCACCCGGATCTGCGGCATCTGCGGTGACAACCACACCACCTGCTCGCACTACGCCCAGCAGATGGCCTACGGGGCCAAGCCGCCGCCGCTGGCCGAGGCGATCGTGAACCTCGGTGAGGCCGCCGAGTACATGTTCGACCACACGATCTTCCAGGACAACATGGTCTTCGTCGACTTCTGCGAGCAGATGGTCAAAGAGACCAACCCCAGCGTGCTGCAGCGGGCGGAGACGACCGAGGCGCCCAACGGCCACATCCACGGCTACCGCACGATCGCCGAGATCATGCGGGCGTTCAACCCGTTCGAGGGTGAGGTTTACAAGCAGGCGTTGCAGGTCAGCCGGGTCACCCGCGAGATGTTCTGCCTCATGGAGGGGCGCCACGTCCACCCGTCGACGATGTATCCAGGCGGGGTGGGCACCATGCCCGAGCCCACCACGTTCACCGACTACCTCTCGCGGCTGGTCGGCATCCTCGACTTCGTCAAGAAAGCCGTCGCCATGAACGACGACGTCTTCGACTTCTTCTACGAGGCGCTGCCCGGCTACGAGGAGGTCGGCAGGCGCCGGGTGCTGCTCGGCTGCTGGGGTTCGTGGCAGAACCCGGACTTCTGCGACTACCGCTACGAGAACATGAACGAGTGGGGCAAGGCGATGCACGTCACCCCGGGCATCATCGTCGACGGCCGGCTCGTCACCAACAACCTGGTCGACATCAACCTCGGCATGCGGATCCTGCTCGGCAGCTCCTTCTACGACGACTGGGTCAACGAGGAGCCGTTCGTCACCCACGATCCGCTGGGCAACCCCGTCGACATGCGCCACCCGTGGAACCAGACCACCGTGCCGGTCCCGCAGAAGCGCGACTTCGACGGCAACTACAGCTGGGTGATGAGCCCGCGCTGGTTCGACGGCACCGATCACCTCGCGCTCGACACCGGCGGCGGCCCGTTCGCCCGGTTGTGGTCCACGGCGCTGTCCGGGCTGGTCAAGGACAATCCGTACGTCACCTCCACCGGATCGAGCGTGCAGATCTCGTTGCCGAAGAGCGACCAGTTGCCGGAGATGACGCTGGAGTGGAAGATCCCGCACGACAAGGAGGGCAAGCCGCTGTCGAACGCCCTCGAGCGTGACCGGGCCCGGCCCTACTTCGTCGCGTACTCCGCGGCCATGGCGTTCTTCTTCCTCGAGCGGGCGATGGAGCACGTCCGGGCCGGCGAGACCAAGGTCTTCACCGACTTCGAGGTGCCCGACGAGGCGGTCGGCTGCGGTTTTCACGAAGCGGTCCGCGGGGTGCTGTCGCACCACATGGTGATCAAGGACGGCAAGATCGCCAACTACCACCCGTATCCGCCGACGCCGTGGAACGCCAGCCCGCGCGACAGCTACGGCACCCCGGGCCCCTACGAGGACGCCGTGCAGGACACGCCGATCTTCGAGGAGAACGGCCCGGAGAACTTCAAGGGCGTCGACATCATGCGGACCGTGCGCAGCTTCGATCCCTGCCTGCCCTGCGGGGTGCACATGTACCTCGGTGAGGGCAACGAGCTGAAGCGGATGCACTCGCCGATGTTCGGAGCCACCAATGACTGAGTCGGATCGGCTCGACGACGCGGCGATCGGCCAGCGGCTGGCCCGGCTCGACGAGCTGCTCGAACGGGTCGAGCAGGTCCCGGGCCCGACGGTGGAGGCGGCGATCGAGGCCGTGCAGACGCTGACCGAGGTCTACGGCGAGGCTCTGGCCCGGGTGCTGAGTCTCGCCGGGCAGTCGCTGGCCGAGGAGCTCGCCGACGACGAGCTGTTGGGGCACCTGCTGGTCCTGCACGATCTCCATCCCGACCCGGTCGAGCGTCGGGTTTCCCGCGCCATCGAGGGTCTCCGCCCGGCCGTGCAGGAACGTGGCGGGGACGTCGAGCCTGCCGGGATCGACGGCGGCGTGGCGGACGTGCGGCTGAGCATCAAGGGGTGTTCCTCGTCCGGGGTCGAGGACGCGGTCCGCGAGGCCGTGCTGGCCGTCGCGCCGGAGCTGTCGGGCGTGAAGTTCGTGCCTGCGGCCGACGATCGCGACGATGCTTTCATCCCCCTCGATGCCTTGTTGCAGCGGCCCGCGAGCGCCGGGGGATCGGCATGACGACCGGAGCCTTCGAGCGCGTCGTCCGCCGGGCCGGTGCCCGCCGGGCGGAGGCGGCGGAGCACTGCGATCTGTGCAGTGCTCCGGTCTCGGCCGGGCACCGGCACCTGTTCGACACGCAGCGCGGGGAGCTGATGTGCGCCTGCCGGCCCTGCTCGCTGCTGTTCGACCGGGAGGCGGCCAGCGAGGGGCACTACCGGCGGGTTCCCGAGCGGCGTCTCCGGCTGGACCCGGTGCCGACGGAAGCCCTGGGGGTTCCGGTGGGCCTGGCGTTCTTCGTGATGCGCGCGGACGGCACCGTGGCCGCGTATTACCCGAGCCCGGCGGGGCCCACCGAGTGGGAGGTCGACCAGCAAGCATGGCGAGACACGGTTGATCGCTGCCCCGAGCTGGCCGGCCTGGAGACCGATGTGGAGGCGCTGCTGATCAATACCGCGCGTGATCAGCAGCAGTATTGGATCGCTCCCATCGACGACTGCTTCCGGCTGGTCGGCGTGGTGCGCCGGGAGTGGAAAGGGCTCTCCGGCGGCAGCACCGTATGGCCGGAGATCGAGCGTTTCTTCGCGGAATTGCAGGAACGACGCTAGAACAGTGGTAGAGGAGGAACGATGGGCGGCATCCGGGTCGGAAAACCCGACATCAGACTCGACGTGTCCACGCATGTCCCGGGAATCCACGAGGGAAACAAGGGTCCCTACTACAAACAGCCGGGTCACCACGAGGACGGAACCTCGGACGCGCGGCGCTCGACCGGGATTCTGTGGAAGAAGCACAACGCGATCATGAAGATCATGCCGAACATCTCGCCGGGCTGAGTGCAGCGACGAGCCGGAATGAGAAGAAAGGGGTGTGGACATGGCCAAGCGAGTGTTGATCGCACAGGGCGTGCTCGTCGGGGCGGCCGTGCTCGGAATGTTCGTGAAGGAAGTTCCCGGACTGATCCGCGAAATCAGGATGTGGCGGATGGCTTCGTTCCGGAGCGGTTCCGCGAATCAGAAACCGCGGTCGGCATAGCCATGGAGAGCATGCGGGCGAACGAACCGATGGTGGACGGGATGACGTTGCGCAGAGGCAGCCGTGTCCGGCTGCGGCCGTCACAGCGCGCCGACATCGTCGACCTGGCACTGGCCGGGCGGATCGCCGAGGTCGATCGCGTCGAGGAGGACGCCGACGGCCGGGTCCACGTCGTCGTCATGCTGGACGGCGATCCGGGGCGCGACCTCGGGTCGATGAGTCAGCTCGGGCATCGCTTCTTCTTCACGCCCGAGGAGCTGGAACCGCTGGCGGAGGCCGGTGATCGGCCGCCGGACCCGCAGGTGCTGGTGGCAGGCATCGGAGATGCCTTCCGCGTTGACGGATCCTTCGGGTCGGAAGTGGTCGACCGGCTGCGCGGGAACCGTCTCCCGCCGGGGGTGCATACCGCGGACTTCGGCATCCGCCTGGCGGATCTGGCACAGGCCCTGCAGGAAGGCTACGGTGCCGCGGTGCTGCTGTGTGCGACTTCGCGGGGGCGGGAGCCGGGCACCCTTTCGGTGACCGATCCCAGCAAGGCCGGTGAGGACGGGAACGCCGGTTCGGGAGCCGAAGGTCCGCTCGGTGCTGTCGGCCTCGCCCGCCGGTGCGGGGTGCGGTGCCGGATCCTCCTCGTGGAGTGCGAACCGGCGGATCCGGCCACCGACGGGCACAGCGCGACGGCCGGGGTGCTGAGCCCTCCGGTTTCCGCGGTCCTCGACGAGGCCGTTCCCCTCGTCGAGGGACTGCTGAACGACCTCCTGATCCCCCGGGAACCGGTATGAGGAAGTGCGTGGGCGGCGCGTGTCGCGGTGTCGGTGGCGGAATCCTGCCGCCCCGGCCCACTGCGCCGATCCGGCACCTCGAGTAGCGACACGTACCCGCATTCGTCGCAGTCGATCACGACTCGATGCCCGCGGTGGGGCTGGTGGCCGTCCGGGTTGTCTCCACCATCTCGGCGAGCAGCTCGCGCACCTTCTCCACCGCAGGGTCGACCGCTGCCGCGACCGGTTCGGACAGTCCCATGCGTTCCGAGCAGTCGGCGGGTTCGCAGCCGAGGACGAGAGCCCTCCCGGGGAGACCACCGAGCGTTTTGCACAGGGACAGCACGGCTTCCGGATTCATCCCGTGCGCGTCCATCGTCACCCCGCCCGTTCCCGGCGTGAGGGGTTCGAGGGTGTCGAGGTCGGGTTCGAGCACGTACAGCGTGCCCGGCTCGTCCCCGCGGGGAAGCGCGTCGATCAGCAGCACGGCGTCGTATCCGTCGAGCAGTTCGTAGGCCAGATGCACGCCGCGGATCCCGAAGTCGGCGACGTGGACACCCTCGGGCACCTGTTCCGCCGCCAGCCGCCCGACGACGTCCACACCGAAACCGTCGTCGCCGAGGAACACATTGCCGACTCCCGCGGCGAGAACGCGCGCACTCATGCTCGGCCCGTCCTGGAGCCGGGCAGGATGTTCACGAGCACCTTGCCACCTCCCGATCGCGGTCTGTCGGCACATTTCCGCCCTGCGGCGACATCGTGTACCGGCAGTGTGTGTCCGATCACTTCGAGTCGCAACAACGGGCAGGAAGGCGAAGCGTCCTCGCCCGCGGCCCGCCGGATCGGTCGATTGGACCGGAAAGGGCATGGGTACACGCACGGTGGAAAGGATCGCCCGATCGAGAGCGCGCAGGGTGACCACACCGTGCCGCGGGGAGGTGACGCATCCGGTGGAGGCCCCCGAGGAACTGCTGCAGACGTTGACCCGTGTGAGCAGCGCCTTGCGCGACGGGGAGGTGCCCTTCGCGCTCACCGGCGGCTGTGCGATCTACGCGCGCGGGGGACCCGCCTCCGAACACGACGTCGATGTTCTGGTGCGGCCGCAGGACGTCGAAGTGGCGCAACAGGCGATGGAGAACCGGGGGATGAGCACGGTGGAACCTCCGGAGGACTGGTTGGTCAAGGCCTTCGACGGTGATCGACTCGTCGACATCATCCACCGCCCGAACGAATACCCGGTCACCGACGCGGTCCTGAAGGAGGCGGAGGAGCTGCGGGTCGGCCCCGCCAGCGTGCCGGTGATGCCCGCCACGCACCTCCTCGTCGACAAGCTGCTGGTGCTCGGACCGCACCGGTGCGATATGAGCCAACTCCTTCCCACGGCACGAGCGCTGCGGGAGCAGATCGACTGGGACGCTGTCCGGCGGGACACCGAGCACTCCCCGTATGCCGAAGCCTTCCTGCTGCTGGTGGAGCGATTGGGAATCACCGAGATCCGAATTCAGGAGGCAGCGGAGGACCCCGAGAGAGGAAAGGAACCGAATTGATCCGGATCGCAGCCGTGGGGGACGTGCATGTCGACCGGGACACGCAGGGCCGGTTCCGCCCGGCGATGGAGCGCGTCGACGAACACGCGGACGTGCTCCTGCTCGCGGGCGACTTGAGCAATCACGGCACCCTCGCCGAGGCGCGGGCGGTGGTCGAGGAATTCCGTGACCTTCCCGTTCCCGTGATCGGGGTGCTCGGCAACCATGATCACCACGACGACCGTCCCGAGGAATTCGCCGACGTGCTCCGCGAAGGCGGCCTGCAGATTCTCGAAGGGAACACAACCGTGGTGTCCGTAGGACAGGAACGGCTGGGGGTGGCAGGCGTCAAGGGGTTCGGCGGAGGATTCGCCGGGCGGTGCGGCAGCTCGTTCGGCGAACGCGAGATGAAGGCGTTCATCGATCATTCGAGGCAACTGGCGGACTCCCTGGAACATGCCCTGCACGCCCTCGACGCGGATCAACGGGTGGCCCTGACGCACTACTCCCCGGTCCCGGACACGGTGCGGGGTGAGCCCCCCGAAATCCACCCCTTCCTCGGCACCCACATGCTGGCCGGGGCCATCGATGCGGCCGCGGTCGACCTCGCCGTGCACGGGCACGCCCATTACGGCACCGAACGAGGGACGACCCCCGGCGGCGTTCCCGTGCGCAATGTCGCCCAACCGGTTCTGGGAGAGCCGTTCGCGAAGTACCGGCTCGGCACGGCGGATTCGATCGATACGACAGAACCGGTCGACGCCTCCCCGTGAGGGGATGAATCCCCTGGTGAGGGGTTTATCGCCGCCCGCGGTGTGGAACACGAAGGTCAGCGGTACACGAGATTAGGAGCGGATATGGTCGATCAGTCCCAGAGCCCGGTCAAGGACAAGAACTACAACCTCGTCACGGTATTGCAGAACCTGCTGCAGCAGTCCTGGCACCTGCAGACGTATCTGGAAGATGCGCAGAATCAGAACGACACGGAGCTGGCCGAATGGCTCAGCCAGCTTCAGCAGGAAAACCTGCGCGCCGGGGAACGGGGCAAGAAACTCCTGCACGCCCGCTTGCAGCAGGAAAACGGCTGAGGTGAACCGCGGGCATCGCGGAGGGCCGGACGAAGCCGGTGTCAGTGCCCACGGCTTCCGGTTCCGCGAGCGGGCACCGAGGTGAACCGGGAGGATTCCATGCATCACGACGCATTCATCGGACAGGTACAGCAACGGGCCCAGCTCGCCAGTAGAGGAGAGGCCGAGGCCGCGACCCGTGCCGCCATGGAGACGCTGGGGGAGCGGGTGCCGGAACAACTCGCCGACCACGTGGCCGCGCAGCTGCCGCAGGAGATCGGGGAGAACTTCCGCAGAACCGAGGTGCTCGGTGGCGCGGGTACCGGAGAGCGCTTCGACCTCAACGAATTCGTGCAGAGGATGAGCAACCGCGCGGGGATGGACGAGCCGAAGGCCACGTACGCCGCTCGCGTGGTGTTCGAAGTGATGCGCGAAGCCACCCAGGGTGGGGTGATGGACAAGGTCCGGGATGCCCTGCCCGAACAGCTGCGCAGCCTGATCGACGCGGGTAGTAGCGGCGAACTGCAGACGTGAGAGGTTTCCTCGGCGCAGCGGTGTGACAATGAGCCGGTGGGCGAGGAAGAACGGCGTGAACTCCGCGACGCGGCGGAACTGATCGAGCGGTTGGCCGCGACCTCGACGCGCGGGCGATGGCAGCTGCGAGGACTGCTGGCCACGCGTCCCGAGGTCGTGGCCGAGCGCGAGGACGGCAGCACCGAGCACGTCGCGGAAGCCCGCGCGGCCAGTGGTCACTGGATCACTGCGATGTCGCCGGCCGTGGGACCGCCCCTTGCCGGCTGGCTGCGGTCGGCGGCCCGCACCGAGAGCACGGTCGATCCGGATGCGCTGTCCGTGGCCCGTGCGCTCCTCGATCGCTGAACACTCGCCGGTGCCCGGTGCCGTCGCGCACAGTGTGGCGGTACGCTCCCACTCCCGATCGCCGCCATGATGATGCGGAGTGGACATGACGTATCCGCCCGAGCCCTGGTCGCTGTGCGGCCGGTTGTCGGTGTCCCTGTGGCGCCTGCCGAAACGCGAGCTGCCCGCCGTTGGCCAAGGCCTGACACCGGTTCTGGCCGGTGGTGCCGGGATCGTCGGGACGGCGTGGGTCGTCTACGGCCCCGGCAGCGTGCTCGAGTACAACGAGTTGCTCGTCGCCGTCCTCGTCCGGCGAAAGGCCCGCCTGCGCGCCTGCATCACTCGGATCTGGGTGGACAGCGAAGCCTCCCGCCAGGGCGGCCGCGCCTTGTGGGGCATTCCCAAGGAATCGGCCGGTTTCGACATCTCCACCACGACACCGTGGCAGGCACGGGCACGCGGGATCGCCTCGGCGACCTTGCACGAACGGGCGACGCTGCCCGGCACCTGGCCGCTGCGCTACCACATCGCGCAACCGGTGGCGGCCGGCATCCGGGAAAGCAAGGTCCGCGTGCGCACGCGGATAGCCCTGAGCACCGCCTCGTGGACGCCGGAGCGGCACGGCCCGCTGGGGTGGCTGCACGGTCACCGGCCCTTTGCCAGTGTCACGATGCACGACTTCGAGATGCGTTTCGGGGGGAACTCGACCACCGTTGCCCACTCCTGAGTGATGAGCCGCTGACCACCGGGGAAGCGGTTTGTCGGGAAGGCGTGGCGGGTATTCCGCGCAGAAGAAGCAGCAAGCGGAAAAACTCGGCTGGGAGGTCTCGACATGCGTGCACTCGTCTATCACGGCCCTTACGAGGTTGCGGTGGAAGAAGTGGACGATCCTCGTATGGAGGCACCCACCGATGCCCTGGTGCGGATCACCACCACCGCGATCTGTGGTTCGGATCTGCACATGTACGAGGGGCGTACGGATGCGGAACCCGGCATCGTTTTCGGCCACGAGAACATGGGCATCGTCGAGGACGTCGGCTCCGGAGTGACGAGTGTTCGAGCGGGAGACCGCGTCGTGCTGCCGTTCAACGTCGCCTGCGGATTCTGCAAGAACTGCCGCGCGGGCAAGACGGCTTTCTGCCTGACCGTGAATCCCGGGTTCGCCGGCGGCGCGTACGGCTACGTGTCGATGGGCCCCTACCGGGGCGGTCAGGCCGAGTACCTGCGAGTGCCCTACGCCGACTTCAACTGCGTGCCGCTGCCTGCCGGTACCGAGCACGAGGAGGACTTCGCGCTGCTGGCCGACATCTTCCCGACCGGGTATCACGCCACCGAGCTCGCCGGCGTGCGTCCCGGGGAAACGGTCGCGGTCTACGGCGCCGGGCCGGTCGGACTGATGGCCGCCTACTCCGCACTGCTCAAGGGAGCCAGTCGGGTGTTCGTCGTCGACAGGGTCGACAACCGGCTCCAGCTGGCCGAGCAGATCGGGGCCACTCCGATCAACTTCACCGCGGGAGACCCGTCCGAACAGATCAAGGACGCCCTCTCCGAGGACGGCGTGGACCGGGGGATCGATGCCGTCGGTTACCAGGCCACCGCCGCCGAAGGCGAGGAGCAGCCGGCCATTGTGCTCAATCACCTGATCAGCACGGTCCGGCCCACCGGGTCCATCGGTACCGTCGGGCTGTATCTGCCCTCGGACCCGGGAGCTCCGAACGAGCACGCCGCTCAGGGGCTGCTCCTGCTCAACATCGGCAGGTTCTTTGAACGGGGTCTGCGCATGGGCACCGGGCAGGCCGATGCCAAGGCCTACGCACATCAGCTCCGGGACCTGATCGTCGCCGGCCGCGCCAAGCCGAGCTTCGTGGTTTCCAAGCAGGTGCCCCTGAGCGAGGCTCCCGATGCCTACGCCAGGTTCGACAACCGCGAACCCGGCTACTCCAAGGTGTTGCTGCAACCGGGCAAGACGGCGTAGCACCGCACGGCAGCACCGCACAGCCCGTCGGCCGCGGCATCGGAGAGCGGCCGTGGCCGGCGGGTTCTCCGCTCGGAACCTCCGGTGTGGATGCTGCCGTTTCCGGCTGCTCGACACCCGAGCACCGGAGGCACTCCCGGTTGTCTGCGTCGTCGGCTGTCTGCGCCGGACAGCAGAACACCGGCCCGGCCGAATAGCGCTGTCCGGCCGGGCCGGTGGTGTCCCCACGTCAGGTGAGTTTGTCCTTGACGGTGTTCTTGGCCTTGCGGAGCATGGTGTCCGTTTCCCACGTCGTGGCGTAGAGGTGTTCGGGAGGCTTCGGGCCACTGGCCGGTCCCCCCAGCGGCTCGGGGTTGGCCACGAAGCTGAATTCGTGGTCACCGTCGGGCGCGGTGCCGTGGGCCCACTGCCCTTCCTGCGAGGCGTCCCCGTCGGAGAGGTGCCACAGGGTGCTCGCGTGCTCGCGATGCTCCTCGTCGAACAGGTCGTTGGGTACCACGGTGCCCTCGAGACCATCGGCCTTGAGCTGTTCGATCGCGGCCAGCCACTGGTTCTGGTGCATGGTGTCGCGGGCGAGGTTGAACTTGAGCATGTTCTTCACACCCGGATCGTCGGTCATGTGGTACAGGCGCGCGGTCTGCAGCCGCCCCTGCGATTCGGCGGTGACATTGGCGCGGAAATCCGCGAGCAGGTTGCCGCTGGCAACGACGTAGCGTCCGTTCCACGGATAACCGTTGGAGTCGGAGGGTGTGGCTCCACCTCCACTGACGATCGCCTGCTGCGGGTCCATCCCACCGATGATCGCGCCCAGGACAGGATCGTTCTGTGCCGCTTCGGCGGTCTTGTCCGAGGGAGCGCCGTCGAGCAGCCGCGCGACCATGGTCGCGAGCATCTCGACATGGCCCATCTCCTCGGTGGCGATGTCCATGATCATGTCCTTGTACTTGCCTTCCATGCGGCAGTTCCAGCCCTGGAACAGATACCGCATGGTCACCGTCATCTCGCCCCACGCACCGCCGATGAGTTCCTGAAGCTTGCGGGCGTAGACGGGATCCGGTTGCTCGGGCTTGGCCTCGAACTGCATGCGCTTGGTGTGGTAGAACACGTGTACTCCTTGATCATCGGCGGGTGAGTTGTTCGTAGACAGCGGCGGTGGCCCATCCGTAGGCGAGGTGCGGTATCAGGTCCATCGCCCAGGAACTCGCGGGCCATTGCCGGGGATCGGTGACGCCGAGTGCGCTCATGGGAACGACACTGCCCGCGTTCGCGGCGACAGCGGCTACCAGGGACATCAGCGCCAGCGGGGCCCGCGGCATGCGCGAGCGCACGGCCCCGTAGAACATGCCGGCTCCGATCCCTGTCGTGAGTCCCAGCAGGGCCCCGAGTCCGGACCGCCGATTGCTCGCGGGTTCCGTGTCCGTGCCGGAGGCGGACAGCGCTTTGCCGGTGAGCTCTTCGGCTCGTCGGACCGTCTGTTCCGGTGTCGTGCTCGCCGGGCGGCCACGCAACGCCATGTCGAGATAGGTCGCGGTATTGAGCGCGGTGGTCCCGGCAGCTCCGGCTGCCATGCCGTGCAGCAAAGAATGTCTCATGGATTCGTTCCCTTGCGTGGTCGCCGAGCTGCTGCTCGACATCACCAACAGTGATGTGCGCGGGAAGTCGGACGAAGTGCCCGCCTTGCTTCCTCGACCACTGCGACTTCCCTCGCCGGGCAGCGGCCAAACTCGGGATGCGCCGGTGAAACACGATGTGGGGAAGGAGCGATCGGTCCGAACAGGATTCACGCAGACAGGTCCACGATCATTCACCTGTGTCCGGTGCCCGGAACGTCGGCGCGGCGCCGGCCGGTGTACGGATGCGGTGGTCACCCTGCGGTGTCGTTGTCCGGCGCCGTCCGCAGCGTGGCGATCTGCCGCTCGACCTCGGCGGGCAGGGCACGACGTCGGGCGAGCGCCCGGGGCAGGCGCCGCAGCGTGCCGCCGAGCGCCCGGAGCGCTGTGCTGCTTCGTGGTGATTCGCGAAGCAGCGCTCGCGTTTCCGCGAAGGCCTCTCGCCACGGCCGCCGCATCCAGGCGATCAGGGCGAGATTGCGCCGCTCGACACTGTGGCGCTGTCGGCTGCCGGGACGCTGTCCCGAAGGGTGATGGTGCGTGATCACCGTGTCCACATAAGCCAGTGACCATCCCGCGGCGGCCAGGTCGTAGGACAGCAGCCTTTCCTCCGCGACGAAGAACAGCAGCGGGTGGAAGCCGCCGACCCCGAGAAACGCCTCGCGGCGCACGACGGCCGCGCAGGCCATGAAGCCGAGAACGGCAGGCCCGGGCAGGGGGCGGTCGCTGCGCAGCGGGCTGTGGGCCATCAGCTCCGTGATCGGGTCGGGCCGGTTTTCGGGGCCGACCAAGGGACGGGCGGCGATCAGGGCCAATCGAGGATGGTCGTCCAGGATCGCCTCGGCGCGGCCCAGGGAGCCTGCCGCCCACCACGAGTCGTCGTCGCTGAAGGCGATGTAGGGGGTCCGTGCGCACAGAACACCGAGATTCCTCGCCGTGGCTCCCATGTTGCGGCGTGCGCGCAGCAGCCGTACCTCGGGAAACCGGTGCCGTACAGCGGCGGCGGTGCCGTCCGTCGACGCGTTGTCCACCACGATGACCGGTGATTCCGGACTGCGTTGCCGGTGATGCCGCAATGTGGTCATCAGTTCGGTGACGCGGTTGCGCGTGGCGATCACGATGGTGGTTCGTGTCGCCACCGGTTCGCGCACCGCGGCGTCGGGTGGGGCCTGCTGGTGCACGGCGTGGTTCACGGCGCCTCCCGATGGTCGTCCCGGCGATGGCTGTGCCGGGCACCCCCGCAGGGGTGCCCTCTCCGCTTCGGTGCCGCCCCGAACGGCCGGAGACGTCCGGCGTCGAAGTCGCCCAGCAGCGGCGAGTGCGAATACAGGTTGAGCACGGCCCGAACGCGGTCCTCGCCGATCAGCGGCGCCGAGAGGAAGCTGCGAAGGCGGGACTCGCGGGCACTGCGGACGAACCCCGGCCAGTGGGTGCGCACCTCGGTGATCGCGGCCTGCGCCACGGTGCCGGTCCGGGCCACCTCCAACCAGGGGCCGCCGCCGGCCCGGTACTGTGCGAGGTCCACCGCGTGGGCCCGTTCGTCGGTGTCGGCGGCCGGCTCGGCGTGTCCGGTGGCCGCCACCGTGACCACACTGCCCATGTCGGCGTTCTGGAGCACGGCCACGGCGGACCCGAGCATGTCGCAGACGTTGTCCTCGTTACGGCTTTCGCAGGTCAGCACCTCTGCCAGGGCGTGCAGCACGCTCGTGACGTCCTCGCCCGCCCGTTCCTGTCGCTTCCGGAACCGCGTCTTCGCTGCAGTCATGAGCTCTTCGCATCCTGTTCGCCCCGCTGGCCCGGCATGGTGCCCGGAATCCCCGCAGCCTCGCCTCTACCGGTGATACCCGATTCAGGCCGAGGTAATCGGTGCGTGGCACAGCTGCTCCACCAGTGCCGACAAGGCGGCCGCGCTCGAATCCGCACCGGTTCCGGACCTGCTGTCCGCCAGAGCCCGAGCCTCTGCGGACAGGCACCAGGACCACCATCGATCCAGCTGGGGCCGGGCGGCTTCCTCTCCACCGGCCAGGGTCTCCGCCGGCATGATCGCCGGCCAGTCCCAGGCCTGCGCCTGCGCGGTGACCTTGCCTCCCCCGGAGACCGGGTCGACCGCGAGGGCGGGAATCCCCTGCCGCAGCGCGAAAACCAGCCCGTGCATCCGGGAGGTCACCACCACGTCGGTCCGCGCGATCAACGCGGAGAACTGGTCCGGAGTGGAGCACAGCCACCAGTCCCGGGTGTCGAGCCGGGTGTCCAGTGGCAGGGGAGCGCAGTCGAGCCGTGCGAGCCACGCGCCGAGGCATTCGTGCACGTGGCCGTGCAGGCGCCGGTCGGAGTACTCCGGTTGTTCGGGAGCCAGGATCACCCCGACCACCGGCGCCCGGGAGGCGGCATTGCCGAGGGCGATGTCCCGGGACGGCGTCGCGCCCGGCTCATCCCGGGCGAACACGGTGTGGAAACCGGTTACCGCCGGATCGCCGCGGTCCACGATCGAAACATCGATCGCCAGGCGCCGGCACCGTGCATAGCGCTGATGGAGTTGACGCACCTGCTCGCCGTGCGCGGGCCCGCAGACGAAGACCACATCGGTGTAGTCCTGAGCGGACGCCTCGTCCAGGCTCAACGCATCCGGTGCGAAACCCGGGCTCCACGCGGTGTCGTACGGCACGTGCGCCGCGGCCAGTTCGGCCGCCACGCGTTCCATGGCCGCCACGTCTCCGGCTGTCGCCTCACCGTGCAGGAAACTCGGCCAGCCGGTGATCAGTACGCGCACAGCTCACCTCCCGTCCTGGTGTTCGTCTCGAGTCACCCGGTTCCCGATGCCTCGACGCCTGTGGTTTGTCACATCTCCCACGTGGGTAAACGGGCGAGGCAGTTGGCAACGGCGAGGGGAATTCGATGGTGCGCAGCGGTTTTCAGCGTGCTGTCGTGACAGGAGGGGCGGGCTTTCTGGGCTCTCACCTCTGCGAGCAACTCGTGTCACGCGGCACCGAAGTCCTGTGCTTGGACAATTTCGTCACCGGCAGCAGTCGCAACGTCCGAGAGTGTGCCACGGATTCTCGGTTCCGGCTGGTGGAATGCGATGTCACCCGGCCGCTGCCCGTGACCGGCGATGTGGACCTCGTCGTGCACCTGGCCTCGCCTGCTTCCCCGAAGGACTACCAGCGGCTGCCGATCGAGACGATGCTGGTCGGCGGGCAGGGCTGCATGCAGGCGCTGGAACTGGCCACCGAGAAGGAGGCGCGGTTCCTGCTGGCTTCCACCAGCGAGGTCTACGGCGATCCGCTGGAACACCCGCAGCGGGAGAGCTACTGGGGCAATGTCAATCCGATCGGCCCCCGCTCGGTCTACGACGAGGCGAAACGATACGCCGAAGCACTGACCTGCGCCTATCGCCGTGAGCGGGGGACACGCGCCGGCATCGCCCGGATCTTCAACTCCTACGGCCCACGCATGCAGCCGGACGACGGCCGGATGGTGCCCACGTTCGTCTGCCAAGCTCTTCGCGGCAAGCCGCTGACGGTGGCCGGTTCGGGCAGGCAGACCCGGTCGGTGTGCTATGCCTCCGATACCGTGCGCGGCCTGCTGGCACTCGCCGATTCCGGGTGCGAGGGGCCGCTCAACATCGGCAACCCGCAGGAGTACTCGGTGCTGTATCTCGCGGAGACGATCCGCGATCTGGCGGGCGGCACGGCCCCGATCGAATTCGTCGCCGGGGCCGCCGATGATCCCCGGCGGCGCTGCCCGGACATCACCGCCGCCGAAGAGCAACTCGGATGGCAGCCGGAAATCGGCATGCACGAGGGCCTGCTGCACACCCTCCACTGGTTCGCCGAGCTCCTGGGGGTCGACACCGCTTCGGACCGTGTTCGACTGCCCTCGAGCAGGGCATGAACGCCCTGGTGGGCCCCTCGTTCGGTCCGCATGGTTTGAAGACGTCGCTTCGCAGGGTAGCGGTATGGAAGCAGTTCCGTACCGAAGCGGCCCAACACGGCCTCCTCGGGAACGCAGCATCGGCTCTACGGGAGGCGCCTCGTGCACATCCTCGGTATCAACGCGGTATTCCACGATCCGGCCGCCGCTGTCGTCACCGACGGCGAAGTGGTCGCCGCGGCCGAAGAGGAACGATTCAGTCGGCGCAAGCACGGCAAGAGCCCGGTCCCCTTCTCGGCCTGGGAACTCCCCGACAAGGCCGCCCGCTGGTGCCTGCAGCAGGCCGGGATACGGCCCGAGGACCTGGACGCGGTCGCCTACTCCTACGACCCCGAACTCGTCGACCACGACCTGGAGGGGCTCGATCCCGGTTGGGAGGAACTGCGCACCAAGTACGCCTCTCGCGCGCCGCAGTTTCTGAAGACGGCATTGCCGGGGCTGGACCCGGACAGGGTGCGATTCGTTCCGCACCACGTCGCCCACGCCGCCTCGGCCGGTCTTGCCGCCCCGTTCGGTGACTCGGCCGTGCTCACCGCGGACGGGCGTGGCGAGTGCACCTCGGCGCTGGCGGGCGAGTACCGCGACGGCCGGCTGCACGTGCTGGCGAGCCAGCGGCTCCCGCACTCGCTCGGGCTGATGTACGAGGAACTGACCGAGCACCTCGGTTTCCACCGTTCCAGCGACGAGTACAAGGTGATGGCGCTGGCGTCCTATGCGAAGCCGAGCTTCCTGCCGGACTTCACCGAGCTGATACGCAGCGATGCCGGCGGTTTCGAGCTCGCCGCGATCGACTGGTCCCGATGGGCTCCGCGCCGCGCGCCCGACGGGGAGTTGCTCGACGAGCACGCCGAACTCGCCGCCAGTGTCCAGGCGCGACTGGAGGAAGTACTGCTCGAACTGGCGGGATGGTTGCACCGCCAGACCGGCAGGCGGCGGTTGACGCTGGCCGGCGGAATCGCGTTGAACTGCGTGGCCAATACCCGGCTCGCCGAGGAGGGTCCCTTCGACGAGGTGTGGGTCCAGCCCGCGGCGGGTGACGCGGGCACGGCGCTGGGAGGTGCGCTGCACCTGGCCGCCGAGCACGGGGAGCACATCCGTCCTATGCCGGGGGCGGACCTCGGGCGGGGATTCGACGATGCCGAGATCGCCGCCCGGCTCGATGCCGCCCACATTCCCTACGAGAGGCCGGCCGATGTGGCCCGGGAGGCCGCCGAGGCGGTGGCCCGCAACGAGATCGTGGGCTGGTTCCAGGGACGCAGCGAGTTCGGCCCGCGCGCACTCGGGCACCGATCCCTGCTGGCCCATCCCGGCCACGCGGGCAACGTCGAGCGCCTCAACGAGGTCAAGGGACGGGAGCAGTTCCGTCCCGTGGCACCGATGGTGCTGTCCGAACGGGCCGGGGAGATCTTCGGCCGGGGACCATTGCCGAGCCCGTACATGCTGTTCGTGCACGACGTGGATCCGCTGTGGCAGGAACGCATTCCTGCGGTGGTGCATGTGGACGGAACGGCCCGGATTCAGACCGTGGACCGGGCGGCCGAACCTCTGCAGGCGCGGATGCTCGACGCGTTCGCCGCCGAAACGGGGATCCCGGCCGTGATCAACACGAGCTTCAACACCGCGGGCAGACCCATGGTCGACGATCCGACCGACGCGCTCGAATGCTTCGGATCCTCGCCCATCGACGTTCTCGTGCTCGGCCCGTTCGTCGTACGCAGGCCGGGGAGTGCGGCATGAGTACCGGCTGTATCGCTTACACGGTCGTGGTCCCCACCACGGGGCGCGCCAGTCTCGGCGCGCTGCTGGCGGCACTGGAGACCACACCGGCGCCGCAGGAGATCGTCGTGGTCGACGACCGCCCCGGTGCGGATGCTGCCCTGCCGGTGCCGTCCGGCACGGTCCCGACACGAGTCGTGCTCTCCGGTGGCCGGGGACCGGCCGGAGCGCGCAATGTCGGCTGGCAGCAGGCCACCACGCCGTGGGTGGTCTTTCTCGATGACGATGTCGTGCCCGCGGCGGGATGGTCCCGGGCCTTGCAGCGGGACCTGGCCGAGGTCGACGAGGAGACCGCCGGGTGCCAGGGAAAGATCGTCGTCCCGCTGCCGCACGATCGCGCGCCGACCGATCTCGAACGCGGCACCGCGGGGCTGGCGCAGGCATGGTGGATCACCGCGGACATGGCCTACCGGCGGGACGTGCTGGCCCTGCTGGGCGGATTCGACGAGGAATTCCCGCGCGCCTACCGGGAGGACGCCGATCTGGCGCTGCGCGTGCGGATGCTGGGTTACCAGCTGACAAGCGGCTCGAGGAACACCTTCCACCCGGTCCGGGCCGACGGGTTCTTCGCCAGTGTTCGTGCCCAGGCGGGCAATGCCGACAACGCCGTGATGCGCCGCAAGTACGGCAGGAATTGGCGCCGGCGTGCGGGGGAGGGACCGGGCCGTATCGGGCGGCACGCGGCCACGACGGCCGCCGCGCTGGTGAGCACGGCCGGAGCCGGACGACCGACGTGGCGACCGGTCGCCGCGGCGGGCGCGGCAGTGTGGCTGGCGTTGACCGCCGAGTTCGCCTGGCGACGTATCGCCCCCGGACCACGCACACCGATGGAGACCGCCAGGATGCTCGTCACCAGTGCCCTCATTCCACCCGTGGCGTGCTGGCACCGGGCTCGCGGTGAGTGGCGCAGCCGCTCGGGGCGGAAGCGCGGGCGGCACGGCGCTCCGGCGGCGGTGCTGTTCGATCGGGACGACACCCTCATTCACGACGTCCCCTACAACGGTGATCCACGGCGGGTGCGTCCGATCGCCGGCGTGCGCGAGGCATTGGAGACCTTGCGCAACCGCGGGATCGCGATCGGTGTGGTCAGCAACCAGTCCGGAGTGGCTCGCGGACTGATCGACGAGCACCAGCTGCGCACCGTCAACGACGAGGTCGAACGGCATCTGGGGCCGTTCGGTACCTGGCAGGTGTGCGTGCACGGCGAGGACGACGGATGCGCGTGCCGCAAGCCCGCTCCCGGGCTGATCACGCGGGCGGCGCGCGCCCTCGGCGTTCCCGCCGGCTCCTGCGTGGTCATCGGCGACACCGGGGCCGACGTGCAGGCCGCGATCGCGGCGGGCGCCCGCGCGATTCTGGTGCCGACCCACCGCACGCTTCCGGAGGAAGTCCGCAGCGCGGACCGGGTGGCCGAGGTGGCGCAGACGGTCACGTACGCGGTGCGGCGGGTTCTGGAGGAGGTCCCGCGATGAGCGAGACGGTTCTGGTGGTGCGGCTGGACAATGTCGGCGACGTGCTCCTGGCGGGCCCGGCGGTGCGCGCGGTGGCCGACGGAGCCGATTCGGTCGTGATGCTCGCGGGCCCCCGAGGACGTGCGGCGGCCGAGCTGCTGCCCGGTGTGGACAGTGTCATCGAGTGGTCGGCCCCATGGATCGACCCGGAACCGCGGCCCGTGGAGCGGGCCGAGATGCTCGAGTTCGTCGACCGCATCCGCGCGGTCGGACCGAGCCGGGCCCTGGTGTTCACCTCGTTCCATCAGTCCGCGTTGCCGCTGGCGCTGCTGCTGCGCATGGCCGGGGTCGACTGGATCGGCGCGATCAGCGAGGACTACCCGGGATCGTTGCTGGACCTGCGGCACACAGTGGACGGTGACCCTCCGGAGCCGGAACGGGCGCTGTCGCTGGCTCGCGCGGCGGGTTTCACGCTGCCGGAGTCGGACACGGGACGGCTGGCCCTCCGCAGGCCCCTGCCGGACGTCGCGGACAAGGTCGGCGATCCCGGATATGTCGTGGTGCACCCCGGCGCTTCCGTGCCGGCACGGGAGTGGCCGCCCGATCGGTGCGCCGCCGCGGTGCGGTCGCTGGCCGCGGAGGGATACCGCGTGGTCGTCACCGGCGCCTCGGGCGAGTCCGCGCTGACCGAGCGGGTGGCAGGCAACGTGGCGACCGATCTCGGTGGCCGTACCGGGCTGGCCGAACTGGCCGCGGTACTCGACCGTGCCTGTGTGGTCGTGGCCCCCAACACGGGGCCGGCCCACCTCGCCGCAGCGGTGGGCACCCCGGTGGTGTCCCTGTTCGCACCCGTGGTGCGCGCCGCGCGCTGGGCGCCCTACGGCGTGGCGACGACCCTGCTCGGCGATCAACAGGCACCGTGCCGGGACACTCGCGCGAGGGTGTGCCCCGTGCCCGGTCACCCCTGCCTGTCCGAAGTGGGCGCCGACGACGTCGTCGAGGCGGTCGAAGCGATGACGGGGGCGGTGGCATGAGGATCCTGGTCTGGCATGTCCACGGTGCGTGGAGCACCGCTTTCGTGCACGGCGATCACACGTACCTGGTGCCGGTCACACCGAACCGGGACGCCGACGGGCGGGGCCGTGCCCGGACGTATCCCTGGCCCGACAATGCCGTCGAGGTCACCGCCGACGAGCTGCGTAGCACCGACGTCGATGTCGTCGTCCTGCAGCGGCCGCACGAGATGGAGTTGACCGAGAAATGGCTCGGTCGCCGCCCCGGTATCGACGTGCCCGCGGTGTTCGTCGAGCACGACACCCCGCGTGGCGAGGTGGCGAGCACACGACATCCGCTGGCCGAGCGCAGCGATATCCCCATCGTCCACGTCACACACTTCAACGCGGTGTTCTGGGATTGCGGCCGGGCGCCGACCACGGTGATCGAGCACGGAATCGTCGATCCGGGACACCACTACACCGGAGAGCTCGAACGCGCCGGTGTGGTGATCAACGAGCCGGTGCGCCGCGCGCGCATCGCGGGGACCGACCTGTTGCCCTCGTTCGCACCGGTCACCCCGCTGGACGTCTACGGAATGCGGGTGGGCGAGCTGCCGGAATGGCTCGGCATCGCCCGGGACCGGCTCACGGTGCACGAGGATCTGCCGCAGCAACGGATGCACGCCGAGCTGGCCCGGCGGCGGGTCTACCTGCACCCGTTCCGGTGGACATCGCTGGGCCTGTCCCTGGTGGAGGCGATGCACCTCGGCATGCCGGTGGTCGCTCTGGCCGCGACCGAAGCGATCGAGGCGGTCCCCGCCGAGGCCGGTGTCGTGTCGACACGGCCGGATGTACTCACCCACGCCGTCCGGGAATTCCTGGGCGACGCCCACAGAGCCGAGCAGGCGGGACGGGCCGCTCGCGCCGCGGCGCGGGAGAAGTACTCGCTGGAACGGTTTCTCGCCGCGTGGGACGGACTGTTGCAGGAGGTGACCGGATGAGAATCGACATGGTCTCCGAGCACGCGAGTCCGCTCGCGGCGTTGGGGGGAGCCGATGCGGGTGGGCAGAACGTCCACGTCGCCGAACTGGCCAACGGGCTCGCCCGGAGAGGGCACCAGGTGGTCGTGCACACCCGGCGGGATTCGGCGGACCTTCCGGACACGGTCCGGGTCTCGCCGGGGGTCACGGTCGAGCACGTGCCCGCGGGACCGCCGCAGGCGATCCCCAAGGACGACCTCCTGCCGTACATGACGGAGTTCGGCGACCACCTGGCCGTCCGATGGCGCACGCAGCGCCCCGATGTGGTCCACGCTCACTTCTGGATGAGCGGTGTGGCCGCGCGGCGCGGTATCGCCGGGCTCGACGTGCCGATGTTGCAGACCTTTCACGCTCTGGGCCGGGTCAAGCGCAGGCACCAGGGCCACAAGGACACGAGCCCGCCGCAACGCGAGCGGATCGAGGCCGAGCTGGCCCGCAACGCCGATTTCGTGGTGGCCACGTGCTCGGACGAGGTGGTCGAGCTCACCGAAATGGGAGTCGCGCCCGAACACACCGCCGTGGTGCCCTGCGGGATCGATCTCACCAAGTTCGTTCCCACCGGCACCGTCGCCGACCGCACCGAGCGGCCCCGAATCCTCAGCATCGGGCGGCTCGTGGAACGCAAGGGTGTCGACACCACCATCGCCGCGCTCGCGGGTGTTGCCGATGCGGAACTGGTCATCGCGGGCGGGCCGGAACGCTCGACGTGGGACGCCGACCCGGAAATCGCCCGGCTGCGTTTCGTTGCCGAGCAGGCCGGGGTGGCCGAGCGGGTCCACTTCGCCGGCCAGCTCGCGCATTCCGATGCCCCGGCGATGTACCGATCGGCCGACGTGGTGGTCAGTGCCCCCTGGTACGAGCCGTTCGGCACGGTTCCGCTGGAAGCCATGGCGTGTGGGGTGGCCCCGGTCGTGACCGCCGTGGGTGGTCATCTCGACACCGTGATCGACGGTGAGACCGGGCTGCTGGTACCGCCCCGGGACAGCCACACCCTCGCGAGCCGGCTGCGCACCCTGCTTGCCCGACCCCGCTGGCGCTGCGACCTGGGCAGGGCCGGGGTCGGTCATGTCCGGGCGCGGTACGGGTGGGACCGGCTCGTCCGCGAGACGGAATCGGTCTACCGGCGGGCCCTCGAGCACAGCGGGGCGTCGGTGGCCGCGTCGACGGGAGGCAGGCCGTGATCGAAGAACACTTCACAGCGTTGGAGCGTGCGGCACGCAGAGCCCGAACGGCGGCGCCGACGCTGCACGCATGGGCCGGGCATCTGGCTGCGGTGCTGGAAGGTGGCGGCCGGTTGCTCGTGTGCGGCAATGGCGGCAGCGCCGCCGAGGCGCAGCACCTCACCGGTGAGTTCACCGGCCGCTTCCTGCGGGACCGCAAGCCCTATGCGGCCATCCCGCTGCATGCCGACACGTCCGCGTTCACCGCGATCCTCAACGACTACGGCGAGCAGGACGTCTTCGCGCGTGGCGTGCGGGCGCACGGTCGCGCGGGCGACGTCCTCGTCGCCCTGTCGACCAGCGGGCGGAGCCAGAACGTCGTCGCCGCGGCCAAGACCGCCCACGAGATCGGGATGACCACCTGGGCGCTGACCGGTCCGGGGCCGAACACCCTGGCTGCGGTGTGCACCGATGCCGTTGTCATCGACGCACCCGGTGTGGCCACGGTTCAGGAAGTCCACCTGGCGCTGATCCACGGGCTGTGTGCCGCGTTCGACGAAGTGACCGCAACGCACGGAGCGGCCGCGGCAGGTGAGACCTCGCGGGAGGAGGCTGTTCGATGAGGCGCGAGGCGAGCGGACACGCGCCGCTGGTGATCGTCGGTGACGTGCTGCTCGACGTCGATGTCGACGGCCACGCCGAGCGGTTGTGCCCGGACGCTCCGGTCCCGGTGATCGATGTGCTGGCGCGACGAAGCCGGCCCGGTGGCGCGGGTCTGGCGGCGTTGCTGGCTGCACAGGAGGGCACGCAGGTCACCCTCGTCGCCGGAATCGGCGACGACGAAGCCGGCCGGACACTGACCGGGATGCTCGACGAGCAGGTGGAACTGGTGCCGCTGGCTTTCCGGGGAACGACGGCGTGCAAGACGCGGGTGCGCGCGGCGGGCCAGTCACTGGTTCGCATGGACTCCGGCGAGGGAGCCGTGCTCGACGAGCCGCTCGGCGAACACGCGCGCGCTGTCCTGCAGAATGCCGGCGCCGTGCTGGTGGCCGACTACGGCCGGGGCACCACGCACAACGCGTCGCTGCGACACGCCCTCGGCGACCTGCCCCCGTCGGTGCCGCTGGTGTGGGATCCGCACCCCCGGGGTGCCGAGCCGGTGGCACGCGCCGATCTGGTGGTCCCCAACCGGTCGGAAGCAGCCGGGTTCGATGCGCTCGCGCAGCAGCCGAGCGCGCCGCCCGGCACGGCCGAGGCACTGCTGAAGCGGTGGGGCTGCGGGGCGGTCGCGGTGACCTTGGGGGCCGAGGGCGCCGTCCTGGCCTCCGGCGTCGGAACGGAGACGTTTGCCGCCTCACCGGTGGACCCGAACGTGGACGTGGATACCTGCGGGGCCGGCGACAGCTTCGCCGCCACCGCGGCACTGGCGATGTCCCGCGGGGCGAGTTGTGCCGAAGCCGTGGCAGCAGCGGTCGAGGAGGCCGGCCGGTTCGTGGCCCGAGGCGGGGCGGGCAGGCTGGCGGCGGCGATCCCGGACCGGCAGCAGCCGATGCCGTATTCCGGGAGAACCGACGCTTTCGACGTCGCCGCGCGGGTTCGCCGCCGGCGAGGGCGGCTGGTGGCCACGGGCGGGTGTTTCGACCTGCTGCACCCGGGGCACGTGCGGCTGCTCGAGCGCGCACGCGCCCTGGGGGATGCTCTCGTCGTCTGCCTGAACTCCGATGTTTCGGTGCGGCACCTCAAGGGGCCGGGCCGTCCGGTGGTGTGCGAACAGGACAGGAGGCGCCTGCTGCTGGCTCTCGAACCGGTCGATGCCGTGGCCGTGTTCGACGAGAGCTCCCCGGCAGCGCTGCTCGACGAGCTGCGGCCCGATGTGTGGGTCAAGGGTGGTGATTACGGCGGCGTGGCGATTCCGGAGAGCGAGGTCGTCCGCCGCTACGGCGGATGCACCGAGATCGTCCCGATCGAAGACGGGTACTCGACGAGCAGGCTGCTCACCTCACTACGAGCGGTCGGCTGAGGGAACACCTCGGAAAGGAGACACATGAAATCCCTGGGAAATGTCCTCATCACCGGTGGTGCGTCGGGACTCGGGGCCGCGACCGTGCAGGCCGTGCTGGACAACGGCGGCACTCCCCTGGTGATCGACCGGAACGCGCCCACGGCGGAGGTCGCCCACGTCCGGGCGGACCTCGCCGACCGCGAGGCGACCGAGAGCGCGGTGCAGGAGCTGGCCCGGTCGGCCGGGGACCGGATCGACGGGGTGTTCACCGCTGCGGGGGTCGACTCCTGCGGTGCCCTGGATTCGGTCGACGCGCAGGAATGGGAACGGGTGGTCCAGGTGAACCTGCTGGGCACCGTGGCGGTGGTTCGTGCTGCGCTGCCGTATCTGACGAGCAGCGCGGGGACGGTGGTCACGTGCTCGTCGACCCTGGGAATCAAGGCGGTCCCGGACGCCACGGCCTACTGCGCATCGAAGGCCGGCGTGCTGGGATTCTCCCGTTCTCTTGCGGCCGAGACCGCGGGACGTGTCGGGGTGACCACGCTCGTACCCGGCGGGATGCACACGGCGTTCTTCGACGGGCGCGACGAGCAGTACAAGCCGCCGGCCGATGCGAAGCTGAACCGGCCGGAGGATGTCGCCGAGACCGTGCTGTTCGCCTTGCGGCAGCCACCCGGCTGCGAGGTCCGCGAGATGGTGGTGTGCTCCTCCGAGGAATCGTCGTGGCCGTAACGGAGCAGTACACCGTTCTGGTCCTGCGTGCCCTGGGCCTCGGTGATCTGCTGACCGCCGTTCCGGCGTTGCGGGGGTTGCGGCGTGCTTTTCCGGACGGCCGGATCGTGCTCGCCGCTCCCGCCCCGCTCGCCGACCTGCTGCCGTTGATCGGAGCCGTGGACACGCTGTGGCCGACCGCGGGACTGCGGGAGTTCGGCCGACCGGACCGGGCCCCGGACATCGCGGTGAACCTGCACGGCAGCGGACCGGAGAGCATCGAAGCCCTCCGGGCGGCCGATCCTCGGCGCATCATGACGCATGCCCATCCGTCCTTTCCGGAACTCGACGGACCACAGTGGGTAGACGACCAGCACGAGGTGCGCCGGTGGTGCCGCCTTCTGGGCCACTACGGTACCGAGGCCGACGAGAGCAGGCTGGATCTTCAGCGTCCCGGGCGGGGCAGTGATCGGCCCGGTGCGGTCGTTGTGCATCCGGGTGCCAGCCACCGCGCACGGCAATGGCCTCCGGAATGCTTCGCCCGGGTCGCGCGCCGGCTCGCCGACCGCGGACACGACGTGGTGATCACGGGCAGTGCGCAGGAACGAGCGCTCGCCGAGGGCATCGCCGAGGGTGCGGGCCTGCCCCGTACGACGGTGCTGGCCGGAGGCACCGACCTGTACCGGCTCGCCGCGCTGGTGTCGGAGGCGAGCCTGGTGGTGTGCGCCGACACCGGGCTCGCCCATGTGGCCACCGCCTTCGCCACGCCCTCCGTGATCCTGTTCGGTCCGGTCTCGCCCCGGCACTGGGGCCCGCCCGACAAACCACGCCACGCCGCGCTGTGGGCGGGCAGCGTGGGCGACACGTTCGCCGACCGGCCGGATGCGGGGCTGCTGCGCCTGTCGGTCGAGGACGTGCTCGAGGCGGCGCAGCGAGTGCTCGCCCACGCCGCGGAACTCGACACCGCGGGCAGGGGAGGTGTTCGATGACGGCGCAGGAGCGCAGAATCACCGTCGTGGGCAGCGGCCCGGCAGGCCTGACCGTGGGGGCGGGCCTGGCCTCGCTCGGGCACCGTGTCGTGCTGTGCCCGGCGGCGGTGTCCGGCACGCAGGAGCACGAGCCCCGGTTGCCCGAACTGGTGCGCCACGGCCTGTTGACCGGCAGGCTCCGCTTCGTCCGCGAGGTCACCGACGGGATGGCCGATCCGGACACGGTCTTCGTGTGCGCCGATCTCCGCACCTTCGACGCACTGGCTCGCGCGGTGCCGCGGGGCTGCGTCGTCGTCAACGCCTCGACCTCCTCGCGGGAACGGGCCGAAACGCTCCACGCCCGGCTGCGTCCCGGCGTCCCGCTGGTGAGCAATCCGCTGTTTCTCCGCACCGGCACCATGGTGCGGGACTTCCTCCAGCCCGACCGCATCGTCATCGGCGCCGATACCCGCGATGCGGCCGAACACGTGAGTTCGCTGTACCGATCCGTCCGGGCCCCGCTCGTGCGTACCGATGTGCGCAGCGCCGAACTGGTCGGTCACGCGGTCGACGGCTACTTCGCCCTCAAGCAGTGCTACATCAACGCGCTCGGCGGGCTGTGCACAGCCGTCGGAGCCGACATCGACAGCGTGGCCGAAGCGCTGGCCTACGACGACCGGATCGGCGACTGTGCCATGACACCCGCACCGCTGCCCACCGATCTCCGGCACAGCCTGGAACTGCTGTCGCAGGCGGCCGAGCCGGGACAGGAGCTGCTGCACAGCGCGGTTGCTTTCGACCGTCCCGGGAGCGGCCCGCACGGACGGGGCGGGAGCTTCTCCGAGCGGCCGGACCGGGACGTTGACCCGAGGGGAGGGTGGTGCGCGTGTTCACCCGCCGGATCGTCATCGTGGGAACCGGATACGTGGGGCTGACCACGGGGGCGTGCCTGGCCTCGCTGGGGCACCACGTGGTGTGCAGTGACGTCGATGCCGCCAAGGTGCGGCACCTGTCGCGGGGCGAGGTGGACATCCTCGAACCGGACCTGGCCGAACTGGTCCGGGACGGGCTCGCCTCCGGGCGGCTGACGTTCGTGGTCGGAGCGGCCCGCGCTGCCGCCGAAGCGGAGATGGTGTTTCTGTGCGTCCCCACACCGATGGGTGCGGACGGAGGCGCCGACCTGGCAGCCGTGGAATCGGTGACCCGCGAGATCCGGGACCTGCTGCCGCACGGGTGTGTGCTGGTCACGAAATCCACAGTGCCGGTCGGCACCTCGGCACGGGTGACCGAGCTGGTGCGCCGCGAGGACGTGCCGGTGGTCAGCAACCCGGAGTTCCTGCGTGAGGGTTCGGCGGTGCGGGACTTTCTGCACCCCGACCGGATCGTGGTCGGCTCCGCCAGCCGGGATGCCGCGCAGCAGGTCGCGGACCTGTACGCGCGGCTGGAGGCGCCGACCGTGCTCGTCGACGCCGCCAGCGCGGAGATGGTCAAGTACGCGGCGAACTGCTTCCTCGCGCTGCGACTGTCGTACGTCAACGCCCTCGCGGAACTGTGCGAGCACTCGGGAGCCAACATCGCCGACGTCACCGCGGGGATGGGATACGACCGGCGCATCGGGTCGTCGTGCCTGCGGCCCGGACCGGGATGGGGCGGCTCGTGCCTGCCGAAGGACACCCGGGCGCTGATGCAGGTCTCGGAGGCGGTCGACTTCGACTTCTCGCTGCTGCGGGCCACGATCTCGGCGAATACCCGCCAGCGCGAGCAGATGGTGGCCAAGATCGCCGAGGCCTGCGGGGAAGGCCCGGAGAGCTCGCTGAAGGGCGCCCGGATCGGCGTGCTCGGCCTGACCTTCAAAGCAGGTACCGATGACCTGCGCGACTCACCCGCCCTGGGGGTGGCGCACCTGCTGGCCGAGCGCGGGGCCGAACTGGTCGCCTACGATCCCGGCGTGCGGGCCGACGATCCGCGCCTGGAGGGGATCGTGACGCTGGTGGACGATCCGTATCAGGCGGCCAAGAGCGCGGTCGGGATGGTGCTGCTGACCGACTGGCAGGAGTTCCGCACGCTCGACTGGCCGAGGGTGGCGGCCGTCCTGGACGGTCCGGTGGTCGTCGACACCCGCAACCTGCTCGACCCGGAAGTGCTGCACCGCGCCGGAGTCTCCTGGTACGGCGTCGGACATCCGCCGATGCGGACCTGAGTGCCCGTCTTCGAGCCCGGCTCTGTCGCTGCAGCGATCGGCCCGGTTCGGATGTCCGCGCAGGCGGGACTTTCAGGTCAGCATGCCGACCGCCAGCATGACGAAGAACAACGCCACCAGCACCGCGATCAGAGCGATGCCGATGAGCCACAGCCATTTCATCGGCCGCGCTTCGGCGCGCTGTGGGTGCGAGACGCTGTCGGTGGCCGAAGCCGATTCCGGGGGTGTCTCGCCCGGAGGAACCGAACCACCGGGCTCCAGGCCGGGGGTTTCCTCCGGGTCCGGGTGCTGCGAATCCTGGTTGTCCGGTTCCTGGGGGTCACGGGCTGACATGCTCGCTGGTTAACCCGAGCGCCGGATCTCGAAACCCGCTCGCGCTCGCCGGCCCGCTCGGCACGGTGCCTGTTGATACCGGCTCACCGGAGACGACCGGTTTAGGCACCGGCCGGCGAGGTACACCCGATGGTGTGTGGTTACTCAGAGCGCCCGGAGTGTACCGACCTCAGGCCGATACCCGACTTCTCGTCGAAGCCATGCGACAAGCCGCACTGCCGCTGGGGGCGCGCGTGCTCGATGTGGGGACCGGGACCGGCGTTCTCGCCGTGGCAGCGGCACGGGCCGGTGCCACGGAGGTGACCGCCGTCGACATTTCCCGGCGAGCGGTGCTGGCTGCCCGCCTGAACACCCGGATGCGGCGACTGCCCGTCCGGGTCGAGCACGGTGATGTGCCCGATCCCTCCACCGCGAGTCGCCGATTCGATGTGGTTCTGGCGAATCCGCCGTACGTGCCCTCGGCCGGGCCTTTCCCGCCGGAACGTGGTGGTGCCCGCTCCTGGGACGCGGGCAGCGACGGGCGCGCCGTCCTGGACCCGCTGTGCCAGCGGGCATCACATCTGCTGGTGCCGGGAGGGACGTTGCTGATCGTCCACTCGGCACTGTGCGGTGTGGACCGGACACTGACGCGGTTGCGGCAGTCGGGACTGAAGGCCACGGTCGTCGCCCGGCGACCGGAGAGGTTCGGACCGGTGATGCGCGAGCGGATCGACCTGCTGGAATCCCGCGGCATCATCGAACCCGGGCAACGGTACGAACAATTGGTGGTGATCCGCGGTGACCGACCCGAGCCCCCGGCCTGACCCGGAAGGCGGACAGCAGGGGCGCGACAGGCGCAGGGTGACCGTGGTGCCCGACGGCCCCCTGCTGATCGAGGGGCCGGTGGAGCTGGTGCTCGCGGACGGCACCGCGGTCGAATCGGACCGCTTCGTGGTGGCGGTGTGTGCCTGTCGCCGCAGCAAGCGCTATCCGTTCTGCGACACCAGCCATCGGCGGCGCGTCCGGACGAACGAGTGAACGCCAACTTTCGTTACTTCTATACGGGTGAAAGTTCCGTTCACTCCGTTCGTTCTGTGGAAAGAGGGCGCCGCAGCGACGTCCTGCCCTCGTGCCAGGCGCCGAACAGATGCCGGGCCAGCTTGCCCTCCAGCAGCTCGGTCGCCTGGATGCCGAAGACGACATCGGCGGTCAGTTCCGGTTCCCTGTCGAGCAGGTCCCCGATGACATCGCGGCGCATGATCTGCTCGTGGACCGCGTCGGCCTCGATGTGCTCGGTGAAGAACAGGATGCACTCCGCAGCGGCGCCGAGCCGTTCCAGACCACGGGCCAGGCGCTGTGCGCTGGGCGCGGTGCTGATCTCCGCGGCCGTGAAGTGACCGACCAGAGCGCCGCGCAGTCCCCGGTGCAGGCCCAGCATCGACATGAGGTTGACGATGCCGATCGCCGGGGCGGGCACGTCGTCGAGATAGTGCAGGTAGCCGGAATCCAGTCCCGCAGCGTCCATGAGATCGGCGAAGAGCCGGGCGTGGACCCGCTCTCCCCGGCCCCCGCCGAACTCGTCGAACTCGACCGCGACGAGAGCGGCCTTGGCCTGTCCCTGCAGGCGGGGAATCACCCAGGCATGCGGGTCGGCTTCCTTGAGGTGATAGATCGACCGGTGCGCGAAGTACTCGCGCATCTGCCACCACTCGGCTGTGTCCCGGAGATGGTGCGAGAGGCTTGCACCCGGCACCGGCTCGGTGAGCAGGTCGTCGAGGACGCCCGTGACATCGGTACCGCCGTCGACGTCCGAACGCAGCGCGTGCAGGAAGCTCCGTTCGAGCGCGGCGCGTGCCCGCAACAGCTCGGGATCCCACTCCCATGCCGCAGACACCGACCGGAAACCGCGATAGTGCAACTCGTAGCAGACGTGCAGGGCCAGCGCCAGGTCATCACCGTAGGGATCGGCCCGGTCCACCTCCGCCTGTGGCAGGGGGACCGGCGAGCGGTCGTGCGCGAGAGCGGTCACCACGGCCTCGGACAACGGCCCGCGCGGTTCGGGCAGTGTGGGGCTCACGACTCGGGCAGTGCCGATGGCACTCATGCCGACCTCCGAAATACGAAGAGAACTCTCACCGTCGGAGTACCCGCAGCCGCAGCTCCTACCCGTGCTCCGTGCCGATGGTTTCCGCCTTCGGGACACGGTCCGGGCAGCCGGGAGCGGTTCGTTCGGCGAGCATGTGGATCACCGCGTCGGAGCCGTTTCGCGCGGCGCCACGCTGCCGTTCGGCACCGATGCCCCACCGGAGAACGAACGCCAGGCACCGGCGAACGGCGCCGAGGTCCCCGGTCTCGTCGAGCGCGGGCCGCACCCGTTCGAGCAGCTCGTGGACGAGTTCGATCGCCGGAATCCGCTGCTCGGTCACCGGATGCACGCCGTGGCCGCGAAGCCCGAAACGCGCTGCCGCCCAGACCGCGGCCGCCGCGACCTGGTCGGGCACCGCAGGAGCCTCGACCCCCGCGGAGAGCTCGGCGAGCGCGGTGCGGACCAGGGCACGGCCCAGCGCGGCTTGCAGGGTCGCCTCCTCGGCCGTGATCGCCGCGTCGGCCACCCGCAGCTCCACGGTGGGCAACCGTGGTGACGGGCGGGCCAGCCAGAACGACATGCCGGTGTCCATGAGGACTCCGCAGTCGACCAGCTGTGACACCCGAGCGTCGTACTCGGCCGCCGAGGTGAACCACGGTGGCATTCCGGCCCCGGGGAATCGGGACTGCTGCACCATGCGCCAGCTCGCATAGCCGGTGTCGCTGCCGCCGTGGAACGGCGAGTTCCCGGACAGAGCCAGCAACGTCGGCAACCACGGCCGCAGATGGTTGATCACGGCCACGGCGGTGTCGCGATCCGGGACGCCGACGTGAACGTGACAGCCGCACGCCTGGTAGTCGGTGATCACTCCCCCGTAGATCCGTGCGCTCCGGGTGAAACGTTCGCCAGGGGAGACCGGAGGCGGGGGACCGCTCAGCGGGGGAGTGCCCGAGGAGACCAGCCGCACCCGTTCGAGTCCGGCCGCGGCGCCGAGGCGGTCACGGGCCTTCCGGAGCTGCCCGCGTAGCTCCGGGAGGGTGGTACAGATGCCGGTCGAGGCTTCGACCTGGGTCTCCATCAATTCCGGATGTACCGCCGCTGCCGGAAGCCGGTCGGCCACTCGCGCCAACACCGGCGAGGCACCGGGAAAGGGACGACCGGATACGTCGTCGACCAGCAGGAACTCCTCTTCCACCCCGAACGTCGCGCCCGTGGCGGTGGCAGCATCCGGCGGTGCGTGAGCACGCATCACATCTCCCCGGCAGGCCGGACCCGCCGCACGACTGCTTATTGGCGCTCACCGACGCCGGTTTTGAGTTCCTGCACCCTGCCGCCGGGGATCTCGGGAGCCAGCGGCGGTGTGTCGGCTCCCCCGTGGTGGCGCAGTCCCTCGACGAAGGCGGAAATGGCCTCGGTGGAGCTGTACCGGGGAGTCCACCCCAGTTCCGTGCGGGCTCGTGTCGTGTCCATGATCGGAAGGTGCAGCACCGCATCGAACAGCTGTGGTGAGGCGGGTACCAGGTGCAGGGTCCATGCACCGGCCAGAGCGGCGCGTACCGGCGCGCTGGGGATCCGGACGGTACGGGTACCGAAGAGTTCGGCGAGTTGCGGCCCGTCGATGATCGGATCGGCAGCGATGTTCACCGCTCCGCGTACCGGCGTGTGCACGGCCAGCCGATAGGCCTCGGCGGCGTCCGCCGTGTGCAGCGCCTGGAAGCGCAACCCCGGCATGTCGGGAATGGCGGGCAGCAGTTCCGGGTGCGCCAGGCGCTCGGGCAGCAGGGGGCCGGCGAACAAGCGCCGCTGCTGGGAGGCCGATTCGTGCTTGAAGATGAATCCCGGGCGCAGACGCGTGATGCGCAGGTCGGGGTGCTGCTGCTCGAACGAGTCGAGGCACCGCTCGACGTAGGCCTTTTCCCGGGTGTAGGCCGCAGCCGGCCACCCGTGCGTGGGCCACTGCTCATCGACCGCACGGGTCTTCGGCCCCGGAGAGTAGGCCCCGACCGAGGACGCGTAGACGAGGTTGCGCACGCCGGCCTCGGCGACCGCGTCGAACACGCGCAGACTCCCGTGCACGTTGTTGCGCCAGGTCGTGGCGGGATTGTGCGTGGGCTGGAAGATCCACTCCAGGTGCACGACCGTGTCGAGACCGCGAAAGCGCGACACCAGGTCATCGGTGCAGGCATCGGTACCGATCCACTGCACCTTCGGCGAGGACCACGTCGCTTCGCGGCGTGACAGAGCCCGGACCTCGGCGATCTCGGGATCGTGGCTCAACGCCTCGACGAGACTCGTACCGACATTGCCGGTCGCGCCGAGGACGGCCACGCGTGTGCCGCCGGACTGGGTGTGCTCGGCCATCGATAACTCCGTCGGGAACATGTCGGCAGGGGTTGCCTCGCGGATGCCCGGTCACTGCCGCGCCAAACCATCGACGCGGTCCTGCGGGCGGGGTCCGGTAGTTGCCGGGACGGGAGCACGGCGCGGGTCGCCGGGCGAGCCCGACTCGCCAGACACCGGAGAGTGTGACGCGGGCACTGATCGGGTAGCCGTGTCGACGACGAGGCAAGCGGCGAGAACAGGGAGCGAGCCCCCATGGCACAGCAGGTCGCGGATTTCGTGGTGCAGCGTCTCCGGGAATGGGGAATTCACTCCATCTACGGTTACCCCGGCGACGGCATCAACGGTCTTCTCGGTGCTTTGAACCGTGCCCAGGGTGACCCGGAGTTCCTGCAGGCCCGGCACGAGGAGATGGCGGCGTTCATGGCGACCGGCCATGCGAAGTTCACCGGCAACATCGGGTGCTGTACCGGCACGTCCGGGGGCGGAGCGGTACACCTGCTCAACGGTCTCTACGACGCCAAGCTCGACCGCAAGCCCGTGCTGGCGCTGGTGGGGCAGCAGAAACGGGTTTCGCTGGGTTCGAACTACCAGCAGGAGATCGACCTGACCACGCTGTTCCGGGACGTCTCGGAATTCGTCCAGGTCTGCATGGAACCTGCGCAGGCGCGAATGCTGGTCGACCGGGCGATCAAGACCGCACTGACCCGCCGCGGCGTGGCCACACTGATCCTGCCCGGTGACGTGCAGGAGGAAGAGGCCGTCACCTCGCCGCCGCGCATGCACGGTTCGACCTACACCAGCGTCGGCTGGAGCCGCCCGCGGATGTTGCCGGACACCGCCGAACTGCAGCGGGCAGCCGAGATCCTCAACGGCAGCAGCAAGGTCGCCATGCTGGTCGGGCAGGGAGCCCAGGAGGCCCGCCAGGAGGTGCTCGATGTCGCCGACAAACTGGGGGCGGGCATCACCAAGGGGCTCGTCGGCCGCGCGGTCGTGCCCGACGATCTGCCGTACGTCACCGGACCGATCGGGTTGCTCGGTTCCGCGCCCAGCGACGAGATGGTGATGAACTGCGACACGCTGTTCGTCGTCGGCTCGAGCTTTCCCTACGCCGAGTGGCTGCCCGAGGAGGGCTCGGCGCGAGGTGTCCAGATCGACAACGACGGCACGATGGTCGGTACGCGATATCCGATGGACGCCCATGTCGTCGGGGACGCCAAGGAGACCCTGCAGGAACTGCTGCCGCTGCTCGAGCACAAGCAGGACCGCTCGTGGCGGGAGACGATCGAAAGCAACGTGCGCGAATGGGAAGGCGTCCTCGATCGGCGCGCACACCAGGAGGTCAACAAGGTCAATCCCGAACTGGCGGCCCGGGAGCTGTCCCCCCTGCTGCCGGACAGGTGCATTCTCACCTGCGACACGGGGTCCATCACCAACTGGTGGGCGCGGCACCTGACACTGCGCGAGGGGATGGACGCCTCGCTGGCGGGGACGCTGGCCAGCATGGGGCCCGGCACTCCCTACGCGATCGCGGCCAGGTTCGCCTACCCCGACCGGCCGGTCATCGCCTTCGTCGGTGACGGGGCCTTCCAGATGAACGGCATGCTCGAACTGATCACCGTGCAGCGCTATCCGAACCGGATGCGCGGAGCCCCCCTGATTTTCTGCGTCTTCAACAACCGGGACCTCAACCAGGTCACCTGGGAGCAACGCGCGATGGCCGGTGATCCCAAGTTCGAGGCCTCCCAGGACATTCCCGACGTGCGCTATGCCGAGTTCGCCAGAATGCTGGGACTCGAGGGGATCCACTGCGACCGGCAGGACCGGGTCGCCGATGCGTGGCAGCAGGCCCTGGCCGCGGATCGGCCCGTCGTCCTGGAATTCGAGGTCGACCCGGAGGTCCCGCCGATCCCGCCGCACATCAAGCCCGATCAGGCCAAGAAGGCGGCCAAGGCCGTGGCGTCCGGAGACCCGCAAGCCGCAGGCATCACCAAGACCGGATTCCGCCAGAAGATGGCCGAGTTCTACGAGAAACTTCCCGGCAACAGCTGAACACGCCCGGCCCTCGGACCCGCTTCCGGAACCGTCGAGCACGGCTCGACAGAACAGGAAAGGTGTGACCATGGCCAGCGTCGACGTCGAGTTACAACCCCCTCGACGGCGTCCTGAGAACTCCGTGGACATCGAGGCGCTGCAGCGTGACCTGGATTCGCGAGTGGATGGCGAGATCCGGTTCGATGCGGGCAGCCTCGGGGCGTATGCCACCGATGCGTCGAACTACCGCCAGGTTCCCCTCGGACTCGTGGTGCCCCGGTCCGTGGAGGCCGGGGCCGAGGCGATCGCCGTGTGCCGGGAGCACGGCGCGCCGGTACTGTCCCGCGGGGGAGGAACCAGTCTGGGTGGGCAGGCCACCAACGCGGCGATCGTGCTCGACTGGACCAAGTACTGCCATCGCCTGCTGTCGGTCGATCCGGACAACCGCACGTGCGTGGTCGAACCCGGAATCGTGCTCGACGACCTCAACGCCCAGCTCGCCCCGTACGGGCTGGAGTTCGGGCCGCGCCCCTCCACGCACAGTCACTGCGCGCTCGGCGGCATGATCGGCAACAATTCCTGCGGAGCCACCGCCCAATGGTCGGGCAAGACCAGTGAGAACACTGTCGGCCTGGAGATGCTCACCTATGACGGTCTGCGTTGCTGGGTGGGACGCACCGGCCGGGACGACTACGAGCGCATCGTGGCCGAGGGGGGCCGCCGGGCGGAACTCTACCGGGGCCTGGCCGAGCTGGCCGAGCAATCGGGGGATCTCGTGCGGGAGCGCTTCCCCGACATCCCCCGGCGAGTTTCGGGTTACAACCTCGACGCATTGCTTCCCGAGCAGGGGTTCGACCTCGCGGGACTCCTGGTCGGCAGCGAGGGCACTCTCGCCACGGTGCTGCATGCCGAATTGGCGCTGGTTCCGGTGCTGGAGCACACGACGATGCTCGTGCTCGGCTACGACGACATCGTCGATGCGGCCCGTGCCGTGCCGGACATCCTGGCCAACAGCGAACCCACCGTCCTCGAGGGTGTCGACGACCGGCTCATCTACTTCGAGCAGGTGAAGCGGCTTTCCGAGGAAGCCCGGCAGATGCTGCCCGAGGGAGCCGGTTGGCTCCTGCTGCAGTTCGGCGCGCACACCCGCCAAGAGGCCAATGATCAGGCCGATCGGCTGCTGGAGGCGCTGTCCAGGACTCGCCACCACCCGCGGGTGAATTTCTCCGACGACACGGCCACGGAGCAGGAAATCTGGCGAGCCCGGGAGGCAGGGCTCGGTGCCACGGCCCGTCCACCGGACATGCCCGACACCTGGCCGGGCTGGGAGGACTCCGCCGTGCCCCCGGATCGGCTCGGTGACTACCTCGACGACCTGCGGGAACTGTTCACCGAGTACGGTCTCGGCAGGCCGTCCCTGTACGGGCACTTCGGTCAGGGGTGCGTCCATGTCCGCATCCCCTTCGATCTGTTGACCGCCGGCGGCATCGACAACTTCACGCGTTTCCTGCAAGCCGCCGCGGATCTCGTGACCGACTACGGCGGCTCGCTGTCCGGTGAGCACGGTGATGGCCAGGCACGCGGCCCACTGCTCGATCGCATGTTCGGTACCGAGGTCGTGGGCCTGTTCGAGCGGGTCAAGGAACTGTTCGATCCCGGCAACAGGATGAATCCCGGCAAGGTCGTGGCGTCCTACCGTGCCGATGAGAACCTGCGACTCGGTACGGACTGGCATCCCGAGCAACAGGACACGTATTTCGGCTATCCCGAGGACGACGGCAGCTTCGGGCGCGCCGCCATGCGCTGTGTCGGCATCGGCAACTGCCGCAGCCTCGAACAGGGGCAGGTGATGTGCCCGTCGTACAAGGCCACCGGTGAAGAGGAGCACTCCACCCGTGGCCGGGCCCGGTTGCTCTACGAGATGCTCAACGGGCACGGCGACGGGCCGATCACCGACGGGTGGCGTTCGGAACGCGTCCGTGACGCGCTGGACCTGTGCCTGGCCTGCAAGGGCTGCAAGAGCGACTGCCCGGTCAACGTGGACATGGCCACCTACAAGGCCGAGTTCCTCTCCCACCACTACCAGGGGCGCGTGCGGCCCGCGGCCCACTACTCGATGGGGTGGCTGCCGCTGTGGGCCACTCTCGCCGAGCGCGTCCCCAAGCTCGCCAACGCGGTGCTGCACGCGCCGGGACTGGCCGGGCTCGGCAAGCGCGCTGCCGGGATCACCCCGGAGCGCGACGCTCCGCTGTTCGCGGAGGAGACCGTCCAGCAATGGTGGCGCCGCCGGACCGAGCGCGAGCCCGACCCTGCAGGGCAGCGCACGGTCGTGGTCTGGCCGGACACGTTCACCAACCATTTCCATCCGCACATCGGACGAGCGGCGGTCCGCGTGCTCGAATCGGCCGGATTCGACGTCGTGGTCCCGCAGATGCCGGTGTGCTGCGGGCTGACGTGGATCTCGACCGGCCAGCTCGCCACCGCCCGAAGGGTGCTGCGCCGGACGTTGCAGTCCCTGCGTCCCTGGCTCGAGGCGGGAACTCCCATCGTCGGACTCGAACCCTCCTGCACGGCGGTGTTCCGTTCCGACGCGCCGGAGATGATGCCCGCCGACCAGGACGTGGCTCGACTGGCGGGGCAGGTGCACACCCTGGCCGAACTCCTGGTCGGCCGGGCACCCGAGGGCTGGCAGCCGCCGCAGCTGTCCCGACGCGCCGTGGTGCAGACCCACTGCCACCAGCACGCGACCGTCGGATTCGATCCCGACACCGAGATCATGCAACGTGCCGGGATCGACGTGCGGCCCGTCGGTGGCGGGTGCTGCGGTGTGGCGGGCAACTTCGGTTTCGAAAAGGGGCACTACGACGTGTCGATGGCCTGCGCCGAGGAGGCGCTGCTGCCCACCCTGCGGGAGACGACCCCCGAAACTCTGGTGATCGCCGACGGCTTCAGCTGCCGCACCCAGATCGAGCAGGCGGGCACCGGCCGGACCGCGATGCACCTGGCCGAGGCCCTGCATCTCGGACTCGTCGGGGACACCGGCGGACCGTATCCCGAGCGCGGTGCGGACCGCCCTGCCGCCGGCCGCACCGCGGAACGAGTGGTGAGCGCGGCCACCGCGGTGGCGGCGGGCTCGGCGGTGGCGGGGCTGGCCGGACTGCTGCGCAAGGGCCGCTCCGTTCCGGCGCGGCTGCCGAAGTGATGCATGTGCCCGCCTCGCAGTGGGTATGCAGCCGGGTAGCAGCAAGCGCGCCGGCAGGCGCGGGAGGGTGGGCTGTTCGAGGCGGCAGGTACGTGATCGGCCAGTGACGAGGAAGGCAATGACCGTGAACGAGACTCAGGACTTGCACAAGGACCCTGTATCGGAGCGCTCCACGACCGAGCTGGTCCGCGACCTCGGGGAGCAGCTCTCCACGCTCATCCGCACGGAACTGCGGCTGGCTCAGCGGGAACTGCAGCACAAGGGCAAGGAAGCGGGCAAGGGAGCCGCGCTGTTCGGCGTCGCCGGTGTGGTCGCCGGATTCGGTGGGCTGGCCATGCTCGCCGCCGTCATCCTGCTGATCGCGATCGTGCTTCCGGTATGGCTGTCAGCGCTCATCGTGGGCGCCGGGCTTCTGCTGATCGCCGCTGCCATCGCGGTGCTGGGGCGCTCCCAACTGCGCAAATCGACACCGCTGATGCCGGAGGACGCCGTCGGCGGAGCCCAATGGGATGCCCGGATCCTGAAAGAGGCGACGAAGAAATGACGAACACGCAATCGGGCGGGGAAGACAAGCGCCCGCCGTATCCGGGCACCCCCAGTACCGAGGAAGAACATCTGCACACCGATCGTGACGTGGCCCGGCGCGAACTCGGGGAAACCATCGACGCGCTGGCCCGCAGGGCGGACCTGCCCACCCGGTCCCAGCAGGCGGCGCACACCTACATGGTCAAGGCCCAGGATGGTGCCGCCACCCTGGCACGGTCCGTGCGCCGTGGCCGTGAGTCCGGGATGCAGTGGGTGCTTCTCGGGCTGCTTGCCGCCGCTGCCGCGCTGGCCTCGGTGCTGGGGCTCGTGAGGTTGCGGCTCCGTCGTCGCCGCTCGAACCGGTACTCCCGCCGATGACAGCCGGGAGAGAGGGCGACGCGAAGGTGACCGTGGCGGTCATGACGCACAACCGCCGGGAGGAAGTGCTCCGCACCCTCGAACACATGACCGCGTTGCCGGATGCGGCGCCGATCATCGTCGTGGACAACGCATCGGCGGACGGCACGGCCGAGGCCGTCGCCACGCACCACCCGCAGGTGCTGCTGCTGCGCAGCCGGGCGAACCTGGGAGCCGTGGCGCGGAACCGGGCCGTGGAACACGTCGACACACCGTATGTCGCCTTCTGCGACGACGACGTTCGCTGGCAGCCGGGTGCGCTGAGTCGCGCGGCCGAGCTGCTCGATCGGTATCCGGCGCTCGCGGCGGTGACGGGGCGTTGCCTGGTCGAGCCGGATCTCGCCGAGGACCCGTTGACGCCGGAGATGCGCGAGTCCCCGATCCCGGCACCGCCCTGGCTGCCGGGACCGGCCGTACTCGGGGGGTTGGCCGGTACCACGATGTTTCGCACCGCGCCGTTCCGCGAGGTCGGTGGCTATTCGACACGGCTGTGGTTCTGCGGGGAGGAGGAACTGCTGTCGATCGATCTCGCCGCCCGCGGTTGGTGGACCTGTTTTGCCGAGGACGTCCTCGTGCACCACAGTCCCTCCGAAGCCAGGGACTCCGGGTGGCGCCGCCGGATCGGTATCCGCAACACGCTGTGGACCACGTGGTTGCGCAGACCCTGGCGGAGCGTGCTGCGCCGCAGTGCCGCCGTGCTGTCCTCGTCCCCGAAGGATGCCCCCACCCTGCGGGCGGTGGCCGAGGCGGCCCGCGGGCTGCCGTGGGTTCTCCGGGAGCGGCAGGTCGTGCCCGCTCGGGTCGAACGGGACCTGTGCCTGCTGGAGGAACCGCAGCGGAACTCCCGAGCCCGTCGCTACGTCGGGTGAGGCTTCCCGCCACGGCCGGGGGTGGTGCTCGGCGTCGGCTGCCCGGTTTCAGTGCCCGGAATCCGTGATCGGTACGGCTTCCGTCGCGTGCTGCCTGCCCGTGCCGGGACGTGTCCGGTCGGCCGTCGTGGTCACCGGGTCCGCATCGGCGGGCTTGTCGATGCGGAACAGCCACCGCGGATTCCGTGCCGGGCGGGACCCCTCCCCGGCAGCCGGCTCCGGGGTCGGCTGGTGTTCCTGCGGCTGTGGCTGCCCGGTGTCCGGTGCGGGAACCGTGACCAGCTGAGCCCACTTGCGTTCGGCGGGCATTCCGCGCCGCTCCGGCATCCGGGCGAAGTGGACCCATGCAGCCACCGTTGCCAGCGAGGTCACCAGACCGGCCAGCTGCAGCGCGTGGCCGGGGCCGGCCTGCTCGCACAGCCACCCGAGCACGGGCCCGCCCACGGCGCCGGAGGCCGCCGTGACCATGCCCTTGGCGGACAGGACACGCCCGCGCATCTCCTCGTCCGAATCGAGCTGGATCCGCGTGCTCATGGTGGTGTCGATGACCACCGCGCCTGCCGCGATCGGCAGGAGGACGGCGGCGAAGAGCAGCAGTACCGGCGCTGTTCCGCTCAGCATCTGCAGCAGGCTCGTGCCCAGCGCCATGCCCAGCAGGATGCGCAGGGTGAGCTCCTGGCGGGAGGCGGCCAGGAAACCGCCGAGCACGGTGCCGACCGCGAACACCACCGACAGCACGCTGTAACCGGCGGCTCCGGCCCCCAGTGGGCCGTGGCTCATCGCCGCCATCGTCACCTGGTAGTTGCGTCCCAGGCTGGAAAGTACGAAACTCAGCACGAACAGCACGATCATCGGCCGGTGCCCGAGGACGTAACGCAACCCCGCTTTCGCGCCCGCCTTCTCGGGGGAACTGACGGCCAGCCGGTACATCGACTCCGGCCGGACCCGCTGGATCGCCACCAGCACACCGACGAAGCTCAGGGCGTTGAGCAGGAACAACCATCCCTCGCCGGTGACACTGACCAGTGCTCCGGCCAGGCTCATGCCGAAGATCCTGCCGCCCGAGCTGATGACCGAACCGAGGCTGAGGGCGTTGCTCAGGTCCTCCCGGGAGACGAGTTGGGAGCCGAACCGGCCCAGCGCCGGGCCGTCGAAGACGGTCACCGTGCCCGAGATCAGGGCGATGCCGAATATGGCGGCAAGCGGGGCACCCGTCCAGGCCACCACGGCCAGGCACAGGGCCAGCAGCGCGTGCAGGGTCTGCGTCACGAACAGCACGCGCCGTACCGGCCAGCGATCGGCGATGGCACCTGCCCACGAGGCCAGGAGCACGCGGGGCAGCGCCAAAAACATCAGCGACAGGCCGAGCAGGCTCGCCGAGCCGGTCATCGTGAGGACGAGCCAGTTCACTCCGAGGTTCTGCATCCACGCGCCGGTCACGGACACGAAGTCGGCAACGGCCCAGCGCCGGTAATTGGGATGCTTCAACGCGCGGAATGTGGTCGCCAAGGACGGGCGGGAGATCTCGGTCCTCCTGAAGACACATCGGCATACCCGGAAGCGGACCCGCAGGGCCCCGGCATGTCCGCGCTACGGAGTCACGAGTCGTGGAGACGAACGCCGGAGTCGGGGTCTGTGCCCGCGGCCGCGGGCACATATCGACATCAGCCACTCTGACAAAGCTATATCGATTCCGATACCGAATGTGTTTGCTATCTCAAGAAGTGCTTACCCATGAGTGGTAGTTGTGTGCTTTCTCGGAAGAAATTGACTACACAGGGTCAAAAAGGTGGCAATGATCAGGGACGTCTGCTCGCGCAGGCCCCTTCCTGCTCCGCGCGCCCGGCCGGGTTTCGGTATGCGCCGTGCCGGGAATTCCGCTGCTGACTCGAAGTCTGCGTTGGGGGAGGGGCGATCGTGACCAGGCGCGAGCAGGCACCGGGGCAGCAGCAGAAGCCCCCTGGAAGCACGGGCGAGATGGAGCCCGAGCCGGATGACGAGATGCGGGCCTACGTGGGCCGTGGCTTGCTCGACGGCGCGCGCACCCTGGTCACGGGGGGTGACTCGGGGATCGGTCGCGCGGTGTCGGTGGCTTTCGCGAAGGAGGGCGCCGACGTCGCGGTGGTGTATTTCGACTCGTCGGAGGACGACGATGCCGAGCACACCGCGAGCCTGGTGCGACAGGAGGGCAAGCGATGCTTGCTGTACAAGGGTGATCTTGCCTCGGAGGAGTACTGCGGGCACGTGGTCGACGATGTCGTGGACGGGCTGGGCGGTCTCGACGTTCTCGTCAACCACGCCGGAACCCAGTATGTCGAGTCGGACTTCACCCGAATCTCCACCGAGCAGTTCGACCGTACGTTCAAGGTCAACGTCTACAGCATGTTCTGGGTGATCCGTGCAGCTCTGCCGCATCTGACGCGGGGAAATTCGATCATCAACACCGGATCGGTCAACGGTCTTCGCGGCAACAAGTCGATGATGGATTACGCGACGAGCAAGAGCGCGGTGCACACGCTGACGAAGTCACTGGCCCAGTCCCTCGCACAGAGCGGTGTGCGGGTCAACTGTGTTGCGCCGGGACCGGTGTGGACCCCGCTGATCCCGTCGACTTTCCCGGAGGGCAAGGTCGAGGGGTTCGGTGGCCAGGCGCCGATGGGGCGGATGGGCCATCCGGACGAGATTGCCCCTTCCTATGTGTTCCTTGCCTCCGAGCTGCTGTCCAGCTACTACACCGGCCAGGTTCTGGCTCCGATCGGCGGTGAAACTCACCCGGGTTAGCGGGGAGGACAAGCCCGGGCGGGGAAGTGCTGTGCTTCGCGCTCGATCACCGAGGCGATGACGGGGAGGGCTCCATGCTCAGCAGACGAGAAAGAGAGACGCTGGCGGCTATCGAGCTCGGTTTGGCCGAGGAGGCACCACAGCTGGCTGCGCAGTTCCAGCGATTCGGCAGGGGGGACCCGCAGCTCGGCCACGAACGCGGGCGGCGACTGCTGTTCGTCATGATGCTGTTCTTCGCGGGACTGACGTTGGTGTGCCTGCTGGCCGGGCTCGTGCTCGGCGGCGTGGCCTCGGGGGTGCTCGCTGCCTCGATCGGTCTCGGAATGCTGTACTTCAAGAAGCGAGCGGGTCACCGCCGACCGTGGTGACTCGCGGACCCGGCCCTGCTCAGGCTGATTCCGGGAGTGTCAGCCGAAGTGGGAGAGCCGCCGCTCGAGATTGTCCTGATCGTTCGGGTGCCGAAATCCGGGAGGGGAGATACTGCCCGGATGGTTGCCCAGGGCAGCGTCTTCGAGGAACTGCCGCACGTCGCCTGCCTCCGGCAGAACGTCCCCACCGAGGTAGGACAGCGCGATCGTCTCGCCGTTGTCGTTGATCTGGATGCGCAGTGCCCAGCCGTTGACCTCGTCCCAGCTCAGCAGCAGGGGACGATCGGTGATGGTCGGCAGGCGGGAGGCGACCATGATGATCGCGATGGCCAGGTCCTCGTTGGCTTCGTAGTCGGTGGTGAGTGCCTCCTCGCCGAGGCACCGAGCGACCGTTTCCACGTAGTTTCCGAGTCCCGCCGCGATGCGGTTCGTCGGGTCCGTATACATTGTGAGCCCCCTCGAGTATCAGGCCTGCCCGCCCACCCGCGTGCACGCCGTGCGACGACATGCACGCGGGTGCGAATTCGTGCGTTCCGGCCGATGAGCACTACGGCCGGGATTCGGCTGTGCCGCTGCGGGATTCCCGGGCGGGAAATTGATCCGGCAGGGTCAGTACCTCGGCGATCACACCGGCCTCCTGAACCAGTACGGTGCAGTACGCCTCGGCGTAGGCACGCCGTACCAGCAGGGACCGGGCCTTGGACACGGGAGAGTTCGCCGGGGCGAGATCCCGGACCGTGGGCGTGATGGCCACCAGTGCTCCCTGCTCGTCGGGATGGCCGATTTCGGTGTTGCTGCGCCCGGTGGAGCGCAGCCACATGGCCACCGGGGAGTCGTCCGGTTGCACACGGACCCACACCTGTCCGGTCCGGCCCAACTCCCACGGAGTGCAGCGTTGCGCCAATTCACGAGCACTCTGCCGACCGGCGCTTTCCGCGGCGATGACGAGATCTTCCCATTCGCCGTGTGAGAGTACGGAATTGTTCAGGGTCTCCTTTTCCATCACCGGTCACCTCCGCCAAGAGCATTCTGCTCCGGGAATACCCACTACCGGAGGTCTCAATCCGAAAGACAGGCCGCGAGAATGCTCCCGGCCGAGTTGCTCGGTACCGGAGACACTTCTAGGTTGGAGATGATCGACAAAGTCGCCGGCACAGCGCCGGCCGTGCCGCGCGGGATGGCCGATGACACGGGATCCACAGGACATGCTGAGTGCCGAGGAACGCTCGCGGCTGCGCCGATGGACCGCCGGCGAGTGGGTGACGCCGATGCAGGCGACGCCGATCGATACACCGTTTTCCGATCCGGGTTGGTTGTTCGAGCCCAAGCTCGACGGTGTCCGGGTGCTCGTGGGTCGCGACGGCGGCGCGCCGACAATGTGGTCGCGCAACCACAAGCGTGTTGATCATTCCTATCCGGAGATCGTGGACGCCATGGCCGAGCAGGGTGTCGACCGGTTCCTCGTCGATGGTGAAGTGGTGGCCTTCGAGGGGACGCGGACCAGTTTCGCCGCACTGCAACGCCGGATCCACGTCGCCTCTCCCGAGGAGGCCCGTGCCACGGGTGTGCGTGTCCATCTCTACCTGTTCGACATGCCTGCTCTGGGTGGGGTGGACCTGCGGGCGGTGCCGCTGCGGACGCGCAAACGCCTCGTCGAGGCATGCTTCTCCTTCCGGGCACCGCTGCACTACAGCGGTCATCGCAACACCGAAGGCGAGAAGTTCTACCGGCAGGCGTGCGAGCGGGGCTGGGAAGGTCTCGTGGCCAAGAGGGCGGACAGCGGCTACGAGACCCGCCGCTCGCGGGAATGGCTGAAGTTCAAGTGTGTCGGTGAGCAGGAGTTCGTGATCGGCGGATTCACCGATCCGCAGGGCACACGCACGGGATTCGGCGCCCTGCTGGTGGGCTACTACGACGGCGCCCGGTTGCGCTATGCGGGCAAGGTCGGAACGGGATACGACGACAGGACGCTCCACGATCTGCGGCGGACAATGGCCGGGCTGGAGCGGAACGCCTGCCCGTTCGACGAACGGGTCGGTGAGCAGGGCGCTCACTGGGTCTCGCCGGAACTGGTGGCCCAGATCGCGTTCACCGAGTGGACCCGGGACGGCAAACTGCGCCATCCGCGCTTCCTCGGGTTGCGTCCGGACAAACCGGCACGGGACGTGGTCCGGGAATGAGCCACCGGAGACGTTGCGGGAGGTGGTTCCCCCGGGAGGCCGACGGGCGCCCGGACGTCCGGTGTCGGCAGACGGGGCGGTGATGACGCCGCCCCACCGATGGGTCGGGAAGAGGACTCAGCCCACGTCCTTCTCGGCCGCTTCGCGCAGCGCGGGCAACAGCTCACGCCCGGCGAAGTCGAAGAAGCCGTCCTGGTGCCGGTCACCACCGACCTGGACGAGCGCGATGTCGGTGTATCCGGCCTTCCAGAAGGCCGAGGCGGACGTGACGATGGGATCCGCCTCGGGGCCGCAGGGAATGCTGGCGGCCACGTCCTCGGGGCGGACGAACTGCGTGGCAGCCGCGAAGCTCGCCGGACCGGGCAGTTCGGCGTTGACCTTCCACCCTCCGGCGAACCAGCGGAACTGCTCGTGCGCGCGTTGCACCGCGGCCTGGCGGTCGGAGTCCCAGCACACCGGGATCTGACCGATCCTGCGCCCGGGGCCGCCTGCGTCTTCCCAGGCGCGGCACAGCTGCGCGTCCGGTTCCGTGCTGATCATCGCATCGACTCTGGGCGCGAATCGCCGGACCGACTGGGGGCCGGATACCGCGACCGCGACGGAGGGGCGTGTGCTCGGCAGGTCCCACAGCTTGGCCGAGTCGACGCGGTAATGGTCTCCGGCGTAGTCGAGGTACCCGCCGTCGAACAGCGAGCCGATGATGTCGACGGCTTCGGACAGCATTTCGTGGCGCACGTTGACCGGAGGCCAGCCTCGGGCGACCACATGCTCGTTGAGGTTCTCCCCGGCTCCCAGCCCCAGTGTGAAGCGATCATTCGACAGCAGCGCGATGGTGGCGGCCTTCTGCGCCACCACCGCAGGGTGGTAGCGGATGGTCGGGGTGGTCACGTAGGTCATGAGCTCGACCCGCTCGGTGGCCTGCGCAACCGCCCCCAGCACACTCCAGGCATAGGGGGAATGGGACTGCGAATCCAGCCACGGCGAGTAGTGGTCGCTCATGACCTCGAAGTCGAAACCGGCCCGCTCCGCCAACGGTGCGTGCCGCACCAGCTCCTGCGGGCCTGCTTGTTCGGTGAGCAGCGTGTATCCGAACCGGACCATGTCCTCAGCGTGGCAGAATCACGGATACCGGGCGCGCTGATGCACCGATGCGGTGAAGCCTTCCGGCCGCGCCCGGCCCGGAGCCCGCGTCAGTCGTAACCGCGGCAGATCGAGCTGTCCTGCTCATCGCCGTTCGCATCGATTTCGGCCGGAGTGGGAAAGCGGCTCGGATATGCACGCTGGCCGGGCGCGATGGATCCTGTGGTCGCCTCGTCGGCTTCCGGGTTCACGGTGATCTCCGGATCGGGATGGTGCATCGCAATCGCCTGTTTCTCCTCACACGAAGGCGGGGCGTGGCCGGTGTGCCACAACGTCGCCGCACAGCAGCTCGGTCGCACAGCGACTCCGCCGTCCCCGCCATCGGCGTTCTCACCAGGTTCTTCCCGGTTACCCCGCCCGAGCACGCGAAAACCTCACCCCCTTCGGTGCGACCGGGAATGTATGGACGCCCCCGCCCGTGGGTAGACACCGCGGTAGTAAGGCACCACTTCGATCTCAGGAGGACGAGTCGATGTCCGAGGCGACCCGGCAACGCGACATGATCGGCATGCTCATCGACGACCACCGCAGCGTGGAAGAGGCGTTCCAGCAATTCGAAAGCGGGGGGCTCACCCCCGAGCAACGGCGCAATCTCATCGACCACATCATCACCGAGCTCGTCCGGCACTCCGTTGCCGAGGAGCAGTACCTCTACCCGACGGCACGGGAGACCCTGCCCGACGGCAACGAGATCGCCGATCACGAGATCTCCGAGCATGCCGAGGCCGAGCGCACGATGAAGCAGCTCGAAAGCCTCGATCCGCACGACGAGCAGTTCACCAACACCGCCAACGAGCTGATCTCGTCGATCCGTCACCACGTGCAGGACGAGGAGAACGATCTGTTCCCGAAGCTGCGCCAGTCCTGCAGCTCCGAGCGGCTCGAGGAACTCGGCGGCAAGATCCAGCAGGCCAAGGAGACCGCGCCGACCCGGCCGCACCCCTCCTCGCCCACCAAGCCGCCCATGAACAAGATCCTCGACCCGGGTGCCGGCCTTGTCGACCGGGCCCGTGACGCGCTCACCGGCCGCTCGCACTGACGCTCGGTGGCGCGTACCGAGTCGCCCTTCGGTGCCGTTGCCCCGTTGACCGGTGGGCCGCTGACTCCTGCGGCCTGCCGGTCAGCACGGCTGGGCTGAGTCCCGAAGGGCAGCGTCGGTGACGGAGGTGCCGGGAAAGCTTCGGGGGACGGGTCGGTGAACAGCGGGCGCGCATCGAACAGCGAGGACGGGGGCGAAACGCCGATACTGCGAGCGGGGAAGAAGGCGTGGGCGGCGCTCGGCATCATCGCCGTGCTCGTGCTCGCGTGGCTGGCCGCCTCCCGGTTGGCTTCCGTCGTGGTGCCCGTGGTGCTGGCACTGTTCGTGGCGGCCGCGCTGGTTCCCGTCGTCGACGTGCTGTGCCGATTGCGCCTACCCCGGCCGTTGGCGGCATTGACGGCCCTGGTGGCCGCCCTCGCCTTGGTCGCGGGGGTGGTCGCGCTGGTGGTGCCGTCCTTCCTCGCGCAGTTGCCGGAATTGGGGTCCGCCCTCGGCCGCGCGACTGAGCGGCTCGATGCGATGCTGGCGCGCCTGCCCTTCGTCGGTGCGAACGTCGATGTGCGTGCGATCGCCCGGCAAGCAGCCACACGATTCTTCGGCGGCGGCTCGTTGCCTGCCGCACTCGGCATGGTGGTGACCGCGCTGGCATCGACCGTGCTGCTGCTCGTGGTGGTGCTGTTCTACCTGGCCGAAGGGCGTTGGTTGGCTTCGGCGCTGGTGGGATGGCTCCCCGCCTCCCGACAGGGGGAGGTCTGGGCGCTGGCCGTGCAGCTCTGGCAGCTCATCGGCCGATATTTCCGTGCCTTGCTGGTGGTGGCACTGTTCGACGCGGTGCTCATCGGCGTAGGCCTGTTCCTGCTCGATGTCCCGCTGGCGCTGCCACTGGCGGTGCTGGTCTACTTCGGAGCCTTCCTGCCCTATATCGGTGCCACCGTTTCGGGAGGGATTGCCGTGCTGGTCGCCTTGACCGAGCGCGGGGTGATCACCGCCCTCATCGCACTGGGCGTGGTGCTCGCCGTCCAGCAACTGGAGGGCAATGTCATCCAGCCCCTGGTGATGGGAAAGCTGATCCGGTTGCCCGCGTTCGTCGTGCTCGTCGCCATCGCCGTCGGTGCCGCGCTTCTGGGCGTGCTCGGTGCTTTCCTGGCGGTGCCGGTGACCGCCTGTGTGGAACGCGTGCTCGAACACGTGCGTGCGCGCGAAAGCTCCTGGCAGTGAGCACCCCGTCCCGTCGGTGCGCTCGGGATCGAGACGGTGGGTGCGGTGAGGCCACCGGGACGCGGGCTCAGGTTCCCTGCGCCACTTCGGCACTGACGGCATCGGCCCCGTCGTACGTCCGGTCCGGCAGGGTGCGCAGGGCGCGGAGCACCTCGTCGTCGGCTCCGGCCTGCTCGGCATTGCGGACCAGTTGTTCCTTGCTCACGGGATAGTCGATGATGCCGGTCAAGAATTCCTGCACGTGCAGCGGATCGGGTTGTTGCGTCATCGGTCACCTCCCGGTTCGATGCCCTGCTCTGCTGTTACCCGCCACGACGCGGATTAATCGACGAGCGTGCGTATGACTCGGCCGTGGCGGGGTAGCCGCGTGGCGTGATGCGAGGCAAACGCGACGGAAAACGAAGCCGTGCCGAGTACGAGCGCGGCCTGCCCGGTTACCACGACTACCTTGCCCGCGCCACCGGGGCGCCCTCCGGACTGAGCGCGCTGACACTGCGACTGTGGCTGGCAGGTTTCGGGTTCGTCTCCTGCACCGTGTTCGGGATACTGGTGCTGTACTTCCTTCCGCCGCTGGCCTGGTTCGGCTGGATCCTGCTCGTCCTCGCCGTGGTGGCGCTGATCGATTTCTTCTGGGTGCTGCACCGCAAGCGCCGCGGCGAGCCCGGCTGACGGCGACATTCCCCACCGTGCCCCGCTCATTGCGGTCGGCCGAGCACCGGATCGGTGGTGCGGTCAGCGTTCGGATCGCCGGAAGAAGTGGGATTCGCCGTGGGTGAGGTAGTGGAACTCCGTGTCGACGGAGGACTCGCCTGCCGCCTGCCGCAGATCGTCGAGCCCGGACTGGAAGACGGAGTAGTCGTTGTAGTGAATCGGTATCGCCTCGCGGGGATGCACGATCTCCACGGCACGCACGGCCTGCTGTCCGGTCATGGTCACCACGGTGCCCAGCAGCGTCGTTCCGCCCGCGTGGACCAGCGCCAGGTCGATGTCGGGATACCAGCGAGGAATGTCGTAAAGCCGCTCGTGCAGCAGCGTGTCCCCGGTGATGTAGAGCCGGAAGCGGTGATCGTCGCCCTGGTGGAAGTCGAGCATGGACCCCATGACCGGGGGCAGCAGACCCGCCACGTGGTCCGGGGCGTGCTTGCCGGGCATCGAGGTGATGCGCAGGCTCGCATCGCCTCGGACGACCTCCTGGGATTCCCAGGTGTCCAGTGCGTACCCGCTCGTGAATCCCTGCTCGGTGAGTTGCTGCACGGCGTGCTCGTTGGTGACGATCGGGATGTCCTTGTCCAGTTCCCGGGCGGCCACGTCGTCGAAGTGATCCCCGTGGTGGTGCGAGAGCACGATGAGGTCCAGCTCGCCGAGGTCGCCGATCTGGCAGGCGGGCTCCACCTCGCGGCGCGCGTAGGTGCCGTGTCCCAGGTGCACGTGCTCGCCCCGGTGCAGGAAGGTCGGGTCGGTCAGGATGGTGAAGCCCGCGTAGCGGATGAGGGTGGTCGCGTTGCCGATGAAGTACACCTCGCCCTGGTCGAAGTCCTCGGTTTCCCGCTGCGGCAACTCGATCGTCGTGTTCACGGCGACTCCTCTGCGTGGTTCGTGAAGGGATGCCGCCGGGATACCCGGCTGTTCTGTGCCGGGACACCATCCGGATGGAGGACGATCGGCGGAAGGGTCTGCAGGGCGGAAGAGCGCCGGTGGTACGGCACCGGTCGGCGAAGCGGAGACGAGTCGGCATGCGAGTGGTGACGGTTGGGCACGGCACCGCCTCACTGGAGGGACTCACCGAACTGCTCGGCCACGCCGGAGTGGTGACCGTGGTCGATGTGCGCAGCGCGCCCGGCAGCCGCAGGCACCCCTGGTTTGCCCGCAGCGAGTTGGAACGATCGCTGCCCGCACGGGGATTCGGGTATCGCTGGGACGAGCGGCTCGGCGGTTTCCGGAAACCGGCCGAGGACTCACCGGACCGGGCCTGGAAGCATCGCGCGTTTCGCGGCTATGCCGGGCACATGCGCACCGGGGAGTTCCGGGAAGCCGTGCGGGAGCTGCTGGCCGAGGTGGGTGAGCACCCGAGTGCGGTGATGTGCAGCGAGAGCGTGTGGTGGCGGTGCCACCGCCGCCTGATCGCCGACTATGTCCGGTTGGTGCACGGCATCGAGGTCGCCCACCTGATGCACGACGGGCGGCTGTCCGAACACCGGGCCATCGACGGTGTCCGGGTTCGCGACGACGGATTGTTGGTGTACGACGCGGGGCAACAGTCATTTGGTGCATAGGCGGGACCGGCTTGCGTTGCGGCCGGGTGCCTGCGTGACGGAAGCGGCTGAGCCGCTCACCCGCCGGCCGATACAGCGGGAGCGGGTGCTCAGTCCTCGTTGCGTCGTTCCCGCAGTTGGGTCTTCACCTCGGCCAGATCGAACCGCGCCTGCCCTCCAGCAGTGACAACGGCAGGTACCACCCAGCCATCACGCACCCAGCGCGCAACGGTCGTGCGACTCACGCCCAACTCTCGGGCCACCTCACTGGATGTCAACAGATGCGGCACGACGCCGAACGTATGAGCTTCGTAGCCTTATTGCGCGTCCGTTGATACTTTTAGAACAGAGAGCACAGATAGCACGTTTGGCACAGTTGGAGGTCCAATGGAGATCAAGTCGGAGGAGTAGCGGCACTACTGGATGCCGGTACCGCACCCGGACGGCAGGCGGTACGCCTTTCGGGGTGCCCGGCGGTGGTCGGGGTGTTCGCAGGCCGAGACGGTCTGCGGTGTGACCGTGCCGCTGGCGGCGCCCTCGGAGATGGACTGGATATGGATCCCCACCTGCGGCGCCTGTTGGGCCGCCCTGCTCGCCGAGCAGGGCAGAGAGCCCGATTCGGGGACGCGGCAATGAATCCGTGCCGATGCAGCAGGCGGGGCTGGATATGTAGAACGTGTTCCAGTAAATTTCCGTGGTGTGCGCCGGAGTTCGCTACTTCTACGACCACCGGCGCTTCCCGACGTCTGCTGCATATCCGGGGAGAGCGATGACGACGATCGCGGTCACAGGTTCGGCGTCCGGTATCGGGGCCGCCACGGTGCGGCGGCTCGCCGACCGGGGGCATCGAGTCATCGGGATCGACCTGAAAGACTCCGAGGTGCAGTGCGACCTCGGTACCGCCGAGGGCCGTACGAACGCGATCGAGCGCATCGGCGAGCTCTGCGAAGGCCGCCTCGACGGGCTCGTGACCTGTGCCGGGCTCGCGGGCACCTCGACCCGGCCGGGTTCCGACCTGGTGTCGGTGAACTACTTCGGCACCGTGGCGCTGCTCGAGGGATTGCACGGAACGCTCGCCGCCGCAGCGCAGCCCGCGGTGGTGTGCCTGAGCTCGAATTCCACGACGTGTCAGCCGAACTGGCCGACGGAGGTGGCCGAGGCCTGCCTCGCCGGTGACGAACCGCGGGCGCGCGCGCTGGCCGAGGAACACGGCGGGGTGGCGACCTATCCGGCGACGAAGGCCGCCATCGCCTGGTATGTGCGCACCTGCGCCCCCACCCCCGAGTGGGCCGGGAGCGGGATCCGGCTGAACGCGATCGCCCCGGGATTCATCGACACCGCGATGACCGCCGAGGTGCGTGCCGACCCGCAGCTCGGTGAGTTCGTCGACGCGTTCCCGACCCCACGGGGAAACCCAGGCGCGGCAACGGAAATCGCCGCGCTGGCGGAGTTCCTGCTCGGCGACGACGCCGGCCTGCTGCACGGGTCGGTGGTGTATGCCGACGGCGGCACCGACGCGATGCTGCGCGCCAAGGACTGGCCCGCCGTCTGGTCGGTGTAGCCCGGCAGGAGGGCGGCCCTCTGGTCCCTGCCTCGGCCTCTCAGCCCGTCCGGGTGCTCGCGGCGATGGCCTCGAGCAGGGGATCGGCGAGCTCGGGCAGGCAGATCAGCAGGCCCGGAAGGTAGGGGTGGGGCTGGTTGTACCGCAGCGGCGTGCCGTCGATGCGGCCGGCGTGCAGTCCCGCGGCGAGTACGACCCCGGCCGGTGCGGCGGAATCCCACTCCCACTGGCCACCGGAGTGGACGTAGGCATCGGCCTCACCGCTCAACACGGCCATGGCCTTGGCGCCGGCCGAACCGAGGGGGACGAGCTCGGCACCGACAGCAGCGGCCAGCTCGTCGGCGAAGGGCGGTGGCCGGGTATCGCTGACCACGATCCGGGGATGCTGCCGTGACCGCGCATTCGCGGCAGGCCGGATCGCGTTCTCACCGGTGTGGACGACACCGCGTGCGGGCTGGGCCACGGCGGCGGCGGTGATTCCGCGGCCTGCTTCCCACAGCGCGACGTGGACGGCCCAGTCGGTTCTTCCGGGAGCACCGAACTCCCGGGTTCCGTCGAGCGGGTCGATGATCCACACCCGACTGCTGCCCAGACGTCCGGAGTCGTCGGTGGACTCCTCGGACAGCACCGCGTCGTGCGGCCGCTGTGCTGCGAGACGGCGCAGCAGGAACTCGTCGGACTCGCGGTCGCCCTGCTCGCGCAGTTCGCCGGGGTCGGCATCCGCTTGCCTGCCACGAAGTTCCACCAGGAGCTCACCGGCCTGCCGGGCCAGCTGCTCGGCGAGCCGCGCATCGGTGACGTCCTCGGAGTCCCGCTGCGGCCCTTCCTCGACGATGCTCATCGCTCCAGCATGTCGAAGACGACGGCGGCCTGCGCCGCCGGGTCACCGCCGCGTCGTGCCCGGTGACGTGGGATGCCTGCCTGTCGAACACCGCACCGGATCCGTGCTCGGTGGTGCCCCGGAGCAGCACCGTGGTCTGCAGGTGGGACAGCTCGTATGTCGCGGCCATCATCGAACCTGCCGGTGGTGGAAAAAGTAGAACAAGTTCTTGAAAAAGGTCAAGCGACGTTGGAAGCTACCCAGAGCAGGTGCCGATGGAAGCGAGGCGAGACATGGATCTGCACGCGCTCGAGGAGATCCGCCGGGTGAAGTACCGCTACTTGCGCAGCATCGACCTGAAACGCTGGGACGAACTCGCCGGCACGCTCACCGAGGAGGCCACCGCCGACTACGGCACCCCCGTCCGCGGCGAGCCGCTCAGGCTCGCGGGACGCGACGCGATCGTGGAATTCATGCGGCAGAACCTCGGCCCGGACATCATCACCGTGCACTCGTGCAGCCAGCCGGAAATCGACATCGACGGGGACACGGCCGCGGGCACGTGGTGCTTCGACGACACGGTGATCGTGCACCGGCACCGGCTGATGATCCGGGGCTCGGCCTACTACGAGGATCGCTACCGGCGCGAGGCGGACGGTGCGTGGCGCATCGAGCACACCGGCTACGTGCGCCTCTACGAGGCCACGCTGTCGCTGGACGACGTGCCCAGCTTCCGGCTCACCGCGAACCGGTGGGCCGACGCCGTCGCGGGGTGAGTCGCGCGCCCGCCCCCGGCGGGCACCGTTGACCTTTACTAGAACTGGTTCTAGTCTCTCGTCGGGAGAAATCCGCTCTCCGGTGGCCTTCGCCCGCCGGGACCGGTCAGCGAAGGAGCCGCCTGTGCTCACGCAGTCGTTCGCGGATGCGATCGTCCAAGCCGAGAAGATCATCGCGGAAGCTCCGCACGTGGAGTCGGAACAGGACCTGCTCGAGGGCTACGACTACCTCGCCGGGAGCATCCGCGCGGCACTGCAGTCGGCGTGGGCCTACGAGCGCGACTTTCCCCGCTTCATCCGCTCGGCCACGCCCGCCACCAAGGTGGGCCTCGACAACCCCGACACGCTGTATTTCAGTGCCCGCATCCGGCCGGATGCGGAGTACCTCGTCACCGGAACCCGCGGCAGCACCGCGGACCTGAGCTTTCAGGTCCTCGACGGAGACTACTCACCGGCGGACGTGCCGGGCAGCTTGAGCGCCTTCGACGACCGGGACATCACGATCGGTGCGGACGGCACCTTCGAACTGCGGTTCCAGCCGAGTGCCGCATCCGGGGAGGCGGGCACGGCAGCGGCCGGCCCGGACCACTTCACTCTCGGCTCCGGTGCGGCGATGCTGCTGGTGCGCGAGGTCTACAGTGACTGGAACACCGAGCGGCCCGGCACGATCCGGATCCAGCGCGCCGACCGCATCGGCACGTCCCCGCCCGCACCGGACGGGGACCTACCGGCCAAGCGCTACAGCGCCGCGGGGAAGATCCTGCTGTCCCAGCTGAAGACGTTCCTCGCTTTTCCCGAGTGGTACTACCTGAACCTGCCGGTCAACACCCTGACCGAGCCCCGCTCGACGCCCGGCGGGCTCAGCACGCAGTTCTCCTCGGTCGGTCACTACGACCTCGCCGAGCAAGAGGCGATGGTGGTCACGGTGCCTGCCTCGGAAGCTCCCTACCAGGGCATCCAGCTCGGCAGCATGTGGTATGTCTCGATGGATTTCATCAACCACCAGACCAGCCTGAACACCGACCAGGCGCGTATCGACCCGGACGGCAGGATCCGCTTCGTGATCGGCGAGCGCGACCCCGGCCTGGCCAACTGGCTGGAGTGCACCGGTCATCGCCGTGGCTATGTGCAGCTTCGCTGGCAGCGGCTCGCCCGTGCGCTCACCCCCGCCGACGGCCCCGAGGTCGAGATCGTCGACATGGACGAGCTGCCGCATCGGTTGCCGTACTACGAGCGGGCGCGCGTGACGCCGCAGGAACGCCGGAATCGAATCGCCGCACGGCAGGCCGCTGTCGCCGACCGGATGCTGGGTTGAGGCGATGACACCCGCGGAACCGACGTTGCTGGACGGGAAAGTCGTCTTCGTATCCGGAGTCGGCCCCGGGCTCGGCAGGGCCATCGGCCTGCGCTGCGCCCGCTCCGGGGCCGATGTCGTGCTTGCCGCGCGAACGGGCTCCCGTCTCGATGAGGTGGCCGACGAGATCACCGATCTCGGGCGCAGAGCACTACCGGTGGCCGCCGACATCACCGACGCCGACGCGGCCGGGCACCTCGTCGAGACCGTGCTGGAGACGTTCGGGCGGGTGGACGCGCTGGTCAACAACGCGTTCGTGATCCCGCCCCTGGCCGATCTCGCCGAAGCCGACTTCGAACGGATCCGAGCCGGCTTCGAGACCAACGTCCTCGCCGCACTGCGGCTGACCAGGCTGTTCACCTCCGCGCTCGCCGAGAGCGGCGGCTCGGTGGTAATGATCAACTCTTCGGTGCTGCGCCACTCGCAGCGGCTGTTCGGGGCCTACCGGATGACGAAGGCGAGCCTGCTCGCCCTCGCGCAGAACCTGTCCACCGAGCTCGGTCCGAAAGGCGTGCGGGTCAACACCGTCGCCCCGGGCTACATCTGGGCCGACTCGCTCAAGTGGTATTTCGACCACCTCGCAGGCGAACGCGGCGTGGACCCCCAGCAGGTCTACGACGAGACCGCGGCCAACCTCGACCTGCGCAAGCTGCCGGAGCCGGACGAGATCGCCGACGCCGTGGTCTTTCTCGCCTCCCCCTTGGCTCGTGCGATCACGGGCCAATGCCTGGACGTCAACGGCGGGGAATACCACCACTGACCCGCTCGAGGAGCGAACTCATGTCAACAGGACGTGCCAGTGTCGGCACGGTCGAGGACCTGCACGACTCGGCGGCCAGGGTCACCGGGCTCGACGACTTCGGCGACGATGACCACCGGGAAGGGCTCGGCGTGCTGCTGGACTCCTACGCGCGCCAGGCCGGGCTGACGCCCCGGGGCAACAAGGTGACGCGTGCGCAGCTACGTGGTGCGCTGATGGCCCGCCAGTTCAGCGAGGCAGCTTGGCAGCGGTATCCCGAGTACACCGATGTCGCCATCGAGCGACCGATTTTCGTCACCGGATTGCCCCGGACCGGCACCACCGCGCTGCACCGGTTGCTCTGCGCGGACCCGCAGCACCAGGGTCCGGACCTGTGGCTCACGGAAGTCCCGCAGCCCCGACCGCCGCGGGAAACCTGGGAGGACAACCCGGTGTTCCGGCGGCTGCAGGAGGGCTACCGCCACCACCACGTGGAAAACCCCGAGTTCATGGGGGTGCACTACATGTCGGCCGACACGGTGGAGGAGTGCTGGCAGCTCCTGCGGCAGTCGATGATGTCGGTCTCCTTCGAAAGTCTCGCGCACGTCCCGGACTATTCGGAGTGGCTGGCCGCCCGAGACTGGACGCAGGCCTACCGCAGGCACCGGCGGAATCTGCAACTGATCGGGCTCAACGACGCCGGATGTCGTTGGGTGCTGAAGAATCCCAGTCACCTGTTCGCTCTGGATGCCATCATGGCGGTCTACCCGGACGCCCTGATCATCCAGACACACCGCGATCCCCGCACCGTCATCGCTTCCTCCAGCAGCCTCAGCAGGCATGCCACCGAGGGACACTCGCACGTGTTCCGGGACGAGGTCATCGGCCGCGATCAGCTCGATCTGTGGGCACGCGGCATCGAACGGTTCATGGCCGACCGCGCCCGCTACGATCCCGCCCGATTCGTCGATGTGCAGTACGAGGACTTCACGGCCGACCCGCTCGGCACCGCGGAAGCCGTTTACGACCACTTCGGACTGCCCTTCACCGAGCGGGCACGTGCGGCGATGGCCAAGGTGCACGCGGACGGCAAGGCGAGCGATCGCCGCCCCGCCCATCGTTACGCGCTCTCCGATTTCGGGTTGACCGCCGAGGAGGTCGACGAGCGGTTCGCCCGCTACCGACAGGCCTATCTGCGGTGAGCCGAGAGGGCGAGTCGGTGGCGGGTCATCGAAGCTCGACCCTCCGGGAAGCCGAGGGAGCAACTCCGCTCTACCAAGCAGGTGCTTGCTTCATCGTGTGATCCCGTGCAGGGTTGTGGCCGGGTTTGCGCCCCCGGGCCGAGAGTCGCCTGCGGGGATGTGGCGAGACGAGGAGTGAACATGGCCGAGGCGTACATCGTCGATGCCCTGCGTACGCCGGTGGGCAAGCGCGGCGGCTGGCTCAGCGGGATCCACCCGGCCGACCTGTCGGCCCACGTGCTCGGTGCGCTGGTCGACCGGACCGGTATCGACCCGGCGGATGTGGACGACGTGCTGTGGGGGTGTGTCGACGCGGTCGGCGCCCAGGCAGGCAACATCGGCCGCACGGGCTGGCTCGCCGCCGGATTCCCCGAGCACGTACCCGGGGTGACGATCGATCGCCAGTGCGGGTCCTCGCAGCAAGCGGTGCACTTCGGTGCTCAGGCGGTGCTCAGTGGCACGGCCGATCTGGTCGTCGCCGGTGGGGTGCAGAACATGAGCGCGATCCCGATCGGCAGTGCGCTCCGCGGCGGCGCGGACCTGGGCTTCCCGGTCGCCTACGGTCCGGATTCGGGCTCGGACGGCTGGCAGCGGCGCTACGGTGACGACGAGGTCACCCAGTTCAACGGTGCCGAGCTGATCGCGGAGAAATGGGGCATCTCCCGTGACGACATGGAGGAGTTCGCCCTGACCAGCCACCGGCGCGCGGTCGAGGCCATCGACTCCGGTCGCTTCGATGCCGAGCTCGCCCCGATCGCGGGGGTGCATCAGGACGAGGGACCGCGCCGGGACACCGGCAAGGACAAGCTCGCCGGTCTCGCAACGCTCCGGGACGGTGGCCGCATCACGGCGGGGGTGTCCAGCCAGATCTCGGATGGTGCCTCGGCACTGCTGGTGGCCTCCGAGCGGGCCGTCGAGCGGTACGGCCTGCGCCCCAGGGCGCGGGTGCACCACATCAGCGTGCGCGGTGACGATCCGGTGTTCATGCTCTCGGCGCCCATCCCCGCGACCCGGCACGCCCTGGACAAGGCCGGCCTGACCGCCGAGCAGGTGGACGTCGTCGAGATCAACGAGGCGTTCGCCAGCGTGGTGCTGGCCTGGCAACGCGAGATCGGCATCGACCCGGCGAGAGTGAACCCCAACGGTGGCGCCATCGCCCTCGGTCACCCCCTCGGCGCCACGGGAACGAAGCTGATGGCGACCCTGCTGCACGAGCTCGAGCGCACCGGGGGGCGGTACGGGCTGCAGACCATGTGCGAGGGCGGTGGGACCGCCAACGTCACGATCCTCGAACGGTTCGGCTGAGTCCGGTGGACAACGGCGAGAGGACTGCTTCGGAAGGGGACATCATGGCCACCGCATCTCCGGCTCCCGACGTCTTCGCCCCGGCGAAGCTGGGGCCGCTGACGCTGCGCAACCGTACGATCAAGGCGGCGACCTTCGAGGGGATGACGCCGGACGCGCTGGTCACCGACGACCTGATCGATTACCACGTGCGTCCCGCTGCCGGCGGTGTCGGGATGACCACCGTGGCCTACTGTGCGGTGGCTCCGGAAGGGCGTACCGAGCGCAGGCAGTTGTGGATGCGCCCCCAGGCGGTGCCGGGATTGCGCCGCCTGGCCGAGGCGGTCCATGCCGAGGGGGCCGCGATCAGCGCACAGATCGGCCATGCCGGTCCGGTTGCCGACGCCCGGTCGAACAGGCAGCCCGCGCTCGCGCCCACGCGGCAGCTCAACCCGATCAGCATGCGCGTCACCAAGGCGGCTCGCGAGACCGACATCGAGCGCATCACCCGGGCGCACGCTCAGGCGGCACGGACCGCCGTCGAGGCGGGTTTCGACGCCGTGGAAATCCACTTCGGACACAACTACCTCGCCAGTTCCTTTCTCAGCCCGGTGCTCAACAAGCGCGGCGACCGGTTCGGAGGCCCGCTGGAAAACCGCGCGCGAGTTCCGCTGGGGATCGCGCGCGCGGTGCGCGAGGAGGTCGGCGACCGGATCGCCGTCACCGCCAAGCTGAACATGGACGACGGCGTGCCCGGGGGATTCTGGCTGGACGAGAGCATCCGGGTGGCGCGGTGGCTCGAAGCGGACGGGAGTGTGGACGCGCTGGCACTCACCGCGGGCAGCTCGCTGTTGAACCCGATGTATCTGTTCACCGGTGACGTGCCCGTCCGGGAGTTCGCCGCCGGGTTCAAACAGCCGGTGCGCACGGCGCTGCGGTTGTTCGGGGGCCGGTTCCTGCACTCGTATCCCTACCGGGAGGCCTACCTGCTGGACCAGGCCCGCCAGTTCCGGTCGGCGTTGAGCATGCCGCTGATCCTGCTGGGAGGCATCACGCAGAAGGAGACGATGGACCTGGCGATGGCCGAGGGGTTCGAGTTCGTCGCGATGGCCCGCGCCCTGCTGCGCGAACCCGACCTGCTCGACCGGATGCAGCGGGAGGAAGCGACGAGGTCGCTGTGCATCCACTGCAACAAGTGCATGCCGACCATCTACGATCGCGAACAAGGCACACACTGCGTCCTCGCGCAACAGTGACCCGCGCTGCCGCGCGCACCGCCGGAAGTAGTCTGGGACGGCAACGAGGCGAACCCGGGAGGTTGACTTTGTCGGACGGGGCGACGCAGGGGCGGCACGCCTGGATCGAGCCGGGAGTGTTCGAGGTGGCTCCGGGAGTGCACCGGATCCCGCTTCCCCTGCCCAGCGACGGGTTGCGAGCTGTCAACGTCTACGCCATCGAGGACGGTGGGCAACTGGTGCTCATCGACTCGGGATGGGCACTCGAGGAAGCGCGTGACCAGCTCGAAACGGCGCTCGGCAAGCTCGGCTACGGGTTCGAGAACGTGCGGCGGTTCCTGGTCACGCACGTGCACCGGGACCACTACACGCTCGGTGTGACGCTGCGCAGGACGTTCGGCACGTCCGTGAGTCTGGGCATCGGAGAGCAGCCCTCCCTGGAGAACATCCTCGCCGGGCGCGCGGACGGCCAGGCCTCCGAGCTGCGCCGGTGGGGTGCCGGCGAGCTCGCCGCGCTGGTCGAAAGTGCCCGGGACGGGGACGACAAGCCGCCGGACCACTACGAGATGCCCGACGACTGGATCGAGGGCACGGCGGAGATCGAACTGACGACGCGCACGTTGCGTGCCGTGCCCACGCCGGGACACACCCGGGGTCACGTGGTCTTCGTCGACGCGAACTCCTCGCTGCTGTTCTCCGGAGACCACGTGTTGCCGCACATCACTCCGTCCATCGGGCTGGAACCGGCGCGTGCGGAGCTACCACTCGGGGACTACCTCGATTCGCTGCGGCTGATGCACAGCTACCCGGACATGCACCTTCTGCCTGCGCACGGGCCGATCGCCGACAGTGTGCACACCCGCGTCGACGAGTTGCTCGCCCACCACGACGAGCGGCTGAAGCAGACCGAGCAGGCGATCCGGAACGGTGCGGGCACGGCTCACGAAGCGGCGCTCAAGCTCGGCTGGACCCGGCACAACCGGCATCTGGAGGAGATGGACGAATTCAACCGGGTACTCGCCATCGGCGAAACGGCCGCACACCTGGATGTGCTCGTCGCCCGTGGCTCGCTGCGATCGTCGACCGTGGACGGAGTCGTGGAGTACCGGACCGTCGCTACCTGATGTGGCCTCCAACGCTGGGCAACCCCTTCTCTTGGAAGGACTGCATCTGAGAAGGCGGTTCACCGACCACCGCGCCAGGTCATGGTGAAGGCATTCCTTATGGGAAATGTCACCCGAGCAGCAGACGCACGGTCAGTTCCAGCCGGTTGGACACGTCGGACGCCGAAGCCCGGCGGGTGACCCAGGCCACCAGGTTCGACATCCACACGTCGCTGATGACGCGGGCGATCGCCTGCTCCCGCTCGGTCGGTTCGCCGTCGGCCATGGCCCGGGTGAAGAACCGGTCCACGAGCGCTCCCACCTGGTCGACCTCGTTGGCCGCGGAGGTGTCGGCGAACATGAACGCGCGCGTCATCGCCTCCGTCAGCTGGGGGTTGCGCTGCAGGCTCCGGGTGGTGCGGTTCAGCACGAACAGGACTCGCTCGTACGGGGTCTCCCCGGGGATTCTGGTGCGCTCCAGACGTTCCTGCGCACGCTCGAACTCCCGAGCCAGCCCGGTCACCAGCAGGTGGATCTTGGACGGGAAGTACCGGTAGAGGGTGCCCAGGGCCACATCGGCCTGTTCGGCCACCGCTCGCATCTGGACGGCCTCGTAGCCGCCCTTGGTGGCCAGTGCGATCGTGGCGTCGATGATCCGCCTGCGACGCTCGTTCTGAGCTGCGGAGCCGGTTGTCTCGTCGGCCAGCGGGTTCAGGACGTTGGACGCGGCCGCGTGCCGTCGCGGCGTGGTTTCCATGGAGTCGATCCCTCGATGTTCGTGGGAGGCCGGTCGTCCCATCACACGGACGGGTTAAGCTGAACGAACGGGTTTCGTTCAGAACATGTTTCAGTATACCCGGTCCGTGTCGTGGCGGCTGCGTGAGGTGAACCGTGCGAATCGCACTTCTGTCCTACCGGAGTAAGCCGCATTGCGGCGGTCAGGGCGTCTACGTGCAGCGTCTCAGCCGTGGTCTGATGGCGCTCGGGCACGACGTGGAGGTCTTCTCGGGCCAGCCGTACCCGGAGCTCGACCCCGGTGTGCAGCTCACCCCGGTGCCCAGCCTGGACCTGTACCGGGAGTCCGACCCGTTCCGCACCCCGCACTGGCGCGAGTTCCGCGACTCGATCGACCTCGCCGAGCTCGCGGTCATGTGGACGGCGGGCTTCCCCGAGCCGTGGACCTTCAGCCTCCGTGCGGCGAGGATCCTGCGCGACCGTGCCGACGAGTTCGACATCATCCACGACAACCAGTCCCTGGGCCATGGTCTGCTCTCGCTGCACCGCGTCGGGGTGCCACTGGTCTCCACGGTGCACCATCCCATCACGCACGATCGCCGGGTGGACCTGGCCGCGGCCACGTGGTGGCGCAAGCTCACCGTGCGTCGCTGGTACGGATTCCTGCGCATGCAGGGGCGTGTGGCCCGGAGTCTCCCGCGGTTGCTGACGGTCTCGCAGTCGTCGGCCGCGGACATCAGCACCGACTTCGGCGTCGCCCCGGAGCGGATCACCACGGTCCCGCTCGGTGTGGACCCCACCGTGTTCCGGCCTCCTGCCGCGCCGCGGGTTCCCGGGCGCATCGTCGCCATGGCCAGCGCGGACACGCCGTTGAAGGGCATCGGCACACTGCTGGAGTCGGTCGCCAAGCTGCGCACCGAGCGCGAGGTGGAACTCGTCCTGGTGGCCAAGCCGACTCCCGGCGGGACAACCGAACGGCTGATCGAGGAACTCGCGATCGGCGACGCCGTGCACACGGTCAGCGGGCTCGACGACGACGAGCTCGCAGGTCTGCTGGGCTCCGCCGAGATCGCCTGCGTGCCCTCGCTCTACGAGGGATTCTCGCTGCCCACCGTCGAGGCCATGGCATGTGCGACCCCGCTGGTGGCCAGTCGGGCGGGTGCGATTCCCGAGGTCGCCGGTCCGGACGGGCAGAATGCGGACCTGGTGGAGCCGGGAGACGCCGAGGACCTCACGCGGGCGTTGGGAGCTCTGCTCGACGATCCGCAGCGCGGGCGGCGCATGGGCGAGTCCGGGCGGCAGCGGGTGCTGCACCGGTACAGCTGGGAGTCCGTGGCCGCGGCCACGGTGGACTGCTACACGGAGGCGATCGAGGCGATGAGGGAAAGGCAGTGAAGCAGTGCTGACAGTGGACTTCACCACGCTCGGCATCCGGGCGGGGCAACGCGTACTGGATCTGGGTTGTGGTGCCGGGCGGCACGCCTTCGAAATGTACCGGCGTGGCGCCCACGTCGTGGCGTTCGACCAGGATGCCGCCGAGCTGGAGAACGTGGCCACGATGTTCGCCGCCATGGACGCCGACGGCCAGGTGCCGTCCGGTGCCAGCGCGAGCACGCTCACCGGTGACGCACTCGACCTGCCGTTTCCCGACGAGTCCTTCGATCACGTCGTCGCCTCCGAGATCCTGGAGCACATCCCGGAGGACGAGAAGGCCATGCACGAGCTCGTGCGCGTGGTCAAGCCGGGAGGGCGTGTCGCCGTGACGGTGCCGAACTGGCTGCCGGAACGGGTGTGCTGGGCGCTGTCGGACGCCTACCACGAGGTCGAGGGCGGTCACGTGCGGATCTACACGGCCGTCGAGCTGCTCACCAGACTGCGCAAGGCGGGCCTGCAGCCGGTGCACCGGCACCACGCGCACGCCCTGCACGCGCCGTACTGGTGGCTGAAGTGCGCGGTGGGAGTGGATCGCGAGGACCACCCGCTGACGAAGCTGTACCACCGGCTGCTGGTGTGGGACCTCATGCAGCGGCCGTGGCCGACCCGGGTGGCCGAGCAGCTGCTCAACCCGGTACTCGGCAAAAGTCTGGTGCTCTACCTGCGCAAGCCGGAGGCGGGCATTGCCTGACGTTCCCGAGGTGCAGGGAGTGCTGCCGGCCGACCGGGTCGTCGAAACCGCGCGGTCGATCGCCGCGACGCAGGAGAGCTCGGGAGCCATCCCGTGGTTCGCCGGTGGCCACGTCGACCCGTGGGATCACGTCGAGTCCGCGATGGCGCTGTCGGTGGCCGGACTGATCTCCGAGGCCGAACACGCCTACGACTGGTCGCGCCGCACGCAGCGGCAGGACGGTTCCTGGCCGCTGCAGGTGCGCGAGGGCCGGGTGGAGGACGACGCCGCCGACACGAACTTCTGCGCCTACCTGGCCGTGGGAGTCTGGCACCACCTGCTGATCACCGGTGACGACGGCTTCGCCGAGCGGATGTGGCCGTCGGTGCAGCGGGCGGTGAATTTCGTGCTGGGCGTGCAGCGGGAACGCGGGGAGATCGACTGGGTGCTCGACCAGTACGGCAGGACGGGCGGGGCGGCGCTGCTGTCGGGCTGTTCCAGCATCCACCACAGTCTCCGCTGCGCGCTGGCTGTGGCCAACCACCTCGGTGAGCCGCAGCCGGACTGGGAAGTCGCGCTCGGCAGACTCGGACACAGGCTGCGGCATCACCCGGAGGCGTTCACGCTGAAGGACCGCTACTCGATGGACTGGTACTACCCGGTTCTCGGCGGGGCGCTGCGCGGTGTTCCCGGAAAGCGGCGACTGTTCGACCGCTGGGCGGACTTCGTGGTCGACGGACTGGGCGTGCGCTGCGTGAACGACCACCCGTGGGTCACCGGCGCGGAAACCTGCGAGCTGGTGCTGAGCCTGGACGCGGTGGGCGAGCGGATCCCGGCCGTGGAGCTGTTCACCGCGATGCAGCACCTGCGGGATCCGGACGGCTCCTACTGGACGGGTCTGGTCTATGCCGACGGCAAGCGCTGGCCCGAGGAACGCACCACCTGGACCGGTGCGGCCGTGATCCTGGCCGCCGACGCCCTGTCTCGGACCACGCCGGGCAACGGGATCTTTCGTGCCGACGACCTTCCCACCGGGCTGGCGGATGCCGACTGCGGCTGTCTAGAGACGGCCGACCTCTCCACCGACACGCTCGAGCACCCGTAGGGAGCCGGCCGCGCGTACTTCGCGGAACGCCGCGCTGTCCACCGCACGCCGGTAGATCCGGTAGGGGGCCTGGCCACCGTCGTTCGGGTCGGGGAAGACGTCGTGGATGAGCAGTGCTCCTCCCGGCGTCACCCACGGTGCCCAGCCCTCGAAGTCGGCGGTGGCGGCGGCGTCGGTGTGGCCGCCGTCGATGAACAGCACGGACAGCGGGCTGCGCCAGAAACCGGCGGTCACCGGCGAGGACCCCACCATCGCGACGACCTGCTCCTCCAGCCCGGCCCGGGCGATCGTGCGACGGAACTCGCCCAGGGTGTCCAGCTTGCCGGTGTCGGCATCGACCAGGTCCGCGTCGTGGTACTCCCAGCCCGGCTGGTGCTCCTCGGAGCCCCGGTGATGGTCCACTGTGACGACCAGTCCGCCGGTGGCTCGCGCTGCGGCGGCGAGGTAGATCGTCGACTTGCCGCAGTAGGTGCCGACCTCGAGGGCGAGTCCCGTGCCGAGATACTCCGAAGCCGCCCGGTGCAGGGCCAGCCCCTCGTCGGTGGGCATGAATCCGACTGCTCGTTCGGCCTGCCGAAGCAGGTCCTCCGGCATCGTCGCCGGTGGCTGCTCGTGGTGTGCCGGTTGCGGGGGCGCCGCCGGTCCCTGCTGCACGGGGTTCTCCTTGTCGGTGGGAGTTTCGCTTGCCGCTGCCGAGCAAGCTTACTGATGGTGCGCTCCCGATCGGTTTCGGACTCTGGCGCATGTAGAACATGTTCTATTAGGCTGTGGCGGCACCGACGAGGAGGCGCCATGCCGATCGCGATCACCGACGAGCAGCAGGCACTGCAGGAATCGATCCGTGCGTGGGCGGGTCGATTCGACACCTCGGAGGTCCGGAACCGGGAGCCGGGAGAACGGAATCCTCGGCCGGCTCCCGGTGACCGGGAGGGGCGATGGAAGGAGCTCGCCGACATCGGCGTGCTCGCGATCGCGCTGTCCGAGGAATGCGGCGGTGCCGGCGGCAGTGTCGCGGATCTCGCCGCGGCGCTGGAGCAGGCAGCCGAGGCGCTGGTGCCGGGGCCGCTGCTGTCCAGCGTGCTCGCGGGGGTGCTGCTGGACCGAAGCCCGGATGCGCCCCTGGCCGAGAAGCTGCTCCCGCGGCTGGCCGATGGCCGAGCCTCGGCCGCCGTGGCCACGAACCCCGGCACGCTGCGGGCCGTGGAGACCGGCGACGGGGGACTGACCGTCTCCGGCGACGTGGACCTGCTGCCCGATGCGGGGGAGGTCTCCCACCTGCTGCTGTGCGCGCGGAGGGATCGGGATGCCCGCGAGGTGTGGTTCGTGCTCGATGCCGAACACCCGGGTGTGCGGCTCACCGACCGCCCCGCCCTGGATTTTTCCCGCTCGCTGGGTGGGCTCACGCTGCACGAGGCCGAGGTCGCTGCGGACGCCCTGGTGCCCGGGCTGGACACCACCGGAGTCGGCGACCTGGCGGTGACGCTGGCAGCGGCCGAGGCCGCCGGGGTGGCCGGGTGGTGCCTGCGCACGGCCGTTGAGCACGCCCGCACGCGTGAACAGTTCGGCAGCCCGATCGGTTCGTTCCAGGCGATCAAACACCTGTGTGCCGAGATGCTGTGCCGGGTGGAGCAGGCCGGAGCACTGGCGTGGGATGCGGCGCGGGTCTGTGACACGGCTCCGCACGAGCACCCGCTGTCGGCTGCCGCGGCCGGTTCCGTCGTGCTGGACGCCGCCGTCGAGACGGCCAAGGACTGCATCCAGGTGCTCGGCGGAACGGGCTTCACCTGGGAGCACGACGCGCACCTGTACCTGCGCCGGGCACTGGCGCTGCGCCGGCTGCTCGGCGGGTCCGCGTGCTGGCGCAGGCGAACGGCCGATCTGGCCCTGCGAGGAATGCGCCGGAACCTGCGGGTGGCGGGGGAACTTCCCGCGGGAGCCGAGCAGGACCGCGCCGCGGTGCGCGAGACGGTGGCCGGGATCGCGGCGCTTCCTCCGGAACAGCAGCGTGCCCGGCTGAGCGCGTGCGGTTACCTCGCGCCGCACTGGCCCGAACCCTACGGACTCGCGGCCGGACCCGCCCTGCAGACGATCATCGACGAGGAAGTGCAGCGGGCCGGCATTCAGCGCCCGGACCTGTCCATCGGGGCGTGGGCGGTTCCGACCGTTCTCGAACACGGCACCCGAGAGCAGCAGGAACGGTTCGTGTGGCCGACACTGCACGGCGAGATCACCTGGTGCCAGCTGTTCAGCGAGCCCGGAGCGGGGTCCGACCTCGCGTCGCTGCGCACCCGGGCCGAGCGCGAGCCGGGCGGGTGGCGGCTGTCCGGGCAGAAGGTGTGGACCTCGCTGGCGCGGCAGGCCGACTGGGCGATCTGCCTGGCGCGCACCGATCCCGAAGCGCCCAAACACCGCGGGATCACCTACTTCCTCGTCGACATGACCGATCCCGGTATCGAGACGCGCCCCTTGCGGGAGATCACCGGCGAGGCGGTGTTCAACGAGGTCTTCCTGGACGGCGTGTTCGTCCCGGACGGCAATGTGGTCGGCGATCCCGGACAGGGCTGGCGGCTGGCCCGGACGACCCTGGCCAACGAGCGGGTGGCGATGGCCGGTGGTTCCTCGCTGGGCGCCGAGGTCGAACGACTTCTCGGGCTGGCGCACCACGAGGACCGGGCGACGGAGTCGTACGAGTACGAGCGCATCGGCACGCAGGTGGCCGAGGGACTGTCGGTTTCGCTGCTGGGACTGCGGGCCACGGTGCGCCGGCTCAACGGCCGGGAGCCGGGAGCCGAGTCCAGTGTGGAGAAGCTCGTCGGGGTCCGGCACCGCCAGGATGCGGCCGAGGCCGCCCTGGAACTGCTGGGGCCGGACGGAGCCGCCGTGGACGGTGCGGCCGCCGGGCCCGCTCACGAGTTTCTGCTCAGTCGCTGTCTGAGCATCGCGGGCGGTTCGACACAGATCCTGCTCACGGTGGCCGCCGAGCGGATTCTCGGATTGCCGCGCGCGTGAACCTGCCGGTGACCGCTTCGAGGGCCCGCACCGCGGGAGGGCACGGCACATCGCGGTGCCCACGGGCAACGTTGTACGACACGAGGAGCCGATGTGGACTTCGCACTCGAGGAAACACCACAGGCGGTGCAGGATCTGGCCGCCGAGGTGTTGCGGCGCGCAAGCGAGCACGCCGAGAACGCGGGCACGTCCGGACCCGGCGCCGGCGAGGCGGCATGGCAGGCGATGGGCGAGACCGGACTGCTGTCCCTGGCCGTTCCGGAGCGTCTCGGCGGAGCGGGGCTGGGACCGCTGGCCACGGCGCTGGTGCTCGCCGAGGTCGGCAAGCGCACGATTGCGGTGCCCGCCCTGGCCTCGATGGCCTTCGGCACGCTCGCGGTGGTACGGCACGGCACGCGCGAGCAGCAAGACCGGCTGCTGCCGGAGATGGAGTCCGGGCGGGTACTCACGGCGGCGCTGAACGAACCGTCCGCACCGATGACCGGCACGCCGCACACCGTGGCGCGGCACGAGGGCGACCGGCTGGTGCTCTCGGGGACGAAGACCGGTGTGCTGCACGCCGATCGGGCGCACCGGGTGCTGGTTCCGGTCACGCTCGGCGGTGACGTCGGTGTGGTGCTGCTCGACCCGGCCGCCGGTGGTGTGTCGCTGTCCGCGGCGCCGACGTCGAGCGGGATACCGGCCTCGACGATGACCCTCGACGGTGTGCGGGTCCCGTCCGAGGACATGCTGGGGGACACCACGGGGCGCGGACTGCTCGACGACATCCACCGGTGCGCGACGGCCGGCCTCTGCGCGGTCGCCGACGGCGTGCTGGCCGGCGCCCTGGAACTCACCACCGAGCACCTGCGCACCCGGGAGCAGTTCGGCAGGCCGCTGGCGACCTTCCAGGCCGCTGCGCAGCAGGTGGCCGACGTCTACGTGGCCGCCCGCACCCTGCACCTGGCCACCCGGTCGGCGTGCTGGCGGCTGGACGAAGGACACGACGCCGCCGAGGATCTGGACGTCGCCGCGCTGTGGCTGACCGTGGAGATACCGCCCGCGATGCACACCTGCCATCACCTGCACGGCGGACTCGGGGTCGATACGACCTACCCGATGCACCGGCACTACTCGTGGATCAAGGACCTGGCCGTGCTGGCGGGGGGCGTCGACCCGGCGGTCGACCGGCTCGCCGACCGGGTCGCGAAGGCGTGAGGAGCCCGATGTTCATCGAACTCACCGACGAGCAGCGCGCCCTGCAGGCGCGGCTGCGCGAGTACTTCAACGACCTGCTCTCGCCGGCCGAACGCCGGTCGATGGCGACCGACCGGCACAACGCCACCTACCGTGAAGCCGTGCGGAGGATGGGCCGCGACGGGTGGCTCGGTGTCGGCTGGCCTCCCGAGTACGGTGGACACGGATTCGGCGAGATCGAGCAACTGCTCTTCGCCAGTGAGGCGGCGCGGGCCGACGTGCAGCTTCCCTCGGTCACCCTGCAGACCGTGGGTCCGACCCTGCAGGCGTTCGGCACGGCCGAGCAGAAGGAGTTCTTCCTGCCCCGGATCCTGTCCGGCGAGATCCACTTCGCCATCGGCTACACCGAGCCCGATGCCGGCACCGATCTGGCCTCGTTGCGGACCTCGGCCGTGCTCGACGGCGAGGAGTACGTGGTCAACGGTCAGAAGATCTTCACCACCGGCGCGCACGACGCCGACTACATCTGGCTGGCCTGCCGCACGAATTCCGAGGTCGCCAAGCACAAGGGCATCTCGATCCTCATCGTCGACACCACCGACCCGGGCTACTCGTGGACCCCGATCATCACCTGCGACGGGGCCCATCACGTAAACGCCACGTACTTCAACGACGTGCGCGTGCCGGTGCGCATGCGGGTGGGCGAGCAGGACCGGGGCTGGAAGCTGATCACCACCCAGCTCAACCACGAACGCGTCATGCTCGGACCGGCGGGACGCATCGCGGCGATGTACGACCGGGTGCGGGAGTGGGCCGCCACACGGGCACACCCGGACGGCACACCGGTGCTCGAGCTGCCGGACGTGCGCCGCGCGTTCGCCCGCGTGCACGCCTGCCTGCGCGTCAACGAGCTGCTCAACTGGCAGGTCGCGGCCTCCTCGGAAGTGGGACCCGCCGAAGTCGCGGACGCCTCGGCGACCAAGGTTTTCTCCTCGGAGCGGATCCAGCGGGTCGGCAGGCTGCTCGAGGACGTGGTGGGCCGCCACGGCGATCCGTCCGATCGCGACACGGCCGAACTCGCGGAATGGCTGGACGTGCAGGCCAAGCGCAATCTCGTGCTCACCTTCGGCGGGGGCGTCAACGAGATCCAGCGGGAACTCATCGCCACCGCGGGGCTCGGACTGCCGCGCGTACCACGTTGACCGAAAGGGGTCGCAACCCATGACCAGCACCGCCTCGAGTGCCACGGCCGCGAAGGACACCGGGCCGGCCCGCGACAACGAGTCCGTCCACGCCGCCGCGGAACGGATCAGTGCGGCAGGGGAGTCCCGGCCGCGTCCGGGACGCGACCCCGTCAACCTGCCGATGATCCACAACTGGGCCGAAGCCCTGGGGGACGGCAACCCCGTCTACACCAACGCCGAGTACGCCGAGACGTCCGTCCACGGTGGGCTCGTGGCCCCACCCGCCATGGCGCAGGTGTGGACCATGGGCGGGCTGCATCCGGAGCCGGCCCCCGACGATCCGATGCGGGCGATGACGGCCGCTCTCGACGAGGCCGGATACACCTCGGTGGTGGCGACCAACTGCGAGCAGACCTACCACCGGTACCTGCGGCACGGCGAGCACGTGGCCGTGACCACCAAACTGGAGGAGGTCACCGGGCCGAAACGTACCGGGCTCGGCGAGGGATGGTTCCTCACGCTGCGCTACACCTGGTACGTCGACACCGAAGCGGTGGCCGAGATGATGTTCCGGCTGCTGAAGTTCCGCCCCGCCGACGGCGACGAGCCCGCGCGGCCAACCCCCGAACCGGCCGGCGACAACACCGCCGACGAATCGGATCCCCGCACCGGATCACCGATCCTGCCCGCGATCAACCGCGACACCGCCTACTTCTGGGAAGGCACCGCCGCCGGGGAGCTGCGCATCCAGCGCTGCGGTCGGTGCGGCCTGCTGCGCCACCCGCCGGGGCCGATGTGCTCCGAATGCGGCGCGACGAAACCGACCCACCTGGTCGCCTGCGGCCACGGGCAGGTGTACAGCTACGTCGTGCACCACCGGCCTCCGGTGCCGGGCAAGGAACTGCCGTTGGTCATCGCGCTCGTCGAACTCGACGAGGGAGTGCGCGTGCTCGGCGAGCTGCACGGCATCGACCCCGACGAGGTCCACATCGGGCTCGACGTCGAGGTGTTCTTCCGGCAGGTCGACGAGCAGGTGACGCTGCCGTGCTGGCGCCCCCGAACGGAAGGGAAATGATCATGACCGTTGTCGCCGGGCGCACCCTGACGGCGCCCGAAGTCGTACCGGGGACGGCATTGCCGGAGGAACGCATCGAGGTCAGCCCCACCTTCGTGGTCAGCACCGCGATCGCCACCCGGGACTTCCAGGACGTGCACCACGATCGCGACCTCGCGGTCGCCAAGGGATCCGAGGACATCTTCCTCAACATCCTCACCACCACGGGGCTGGTGCAGCGCTACGTCACCGACTGGGCCGGGCCCGAAGCGCTCGTGCGCGGGGTCTCGGTCAAACTCGGAGTGCCCTGCTACGCCCACGACACGCTGACCCTGTTCGGTCAGGTACTCGAACAGGTGGAGGAATCGAGCGAGAACCGGCTCGTGCTGGAGGTCCTGGGACGCTGCGGTCGCGGGGAACACGTGCGGGGCACGGTGCGGCTGGTACTGCCGGAGGTGGAGTCATGAGCGGTGTATCCGGAATCGCGTCCATCGCGGGCATCGGTGCCACGGAGTTCTCCAAGGAGTCGGGACGCACCGAGCTCCAGCTCGCCGCGGAGGCCACCCGCACCGCACTGGACGATGCGGGGTTGGATCCGTCCGAGGTGGACGGCATGGTCACGTTCACGATGGACACCAACACCGAGACGGCGGTGGCGCGCGAACTCGGGATGGGCGAGCTGAGCTTTTTCAGTCGTGTCCACTACGGCGGCGGCGCCGCCTGCGCCACGGTGCAGCAGGCGGCCATGGCCGTGACGACCGGCATGGCCGAGGTCGTGGTCTGCTACCGCGCGTTCAACGAGCGTTCCGGGCAGCGTTTCGGCCAGGTGCAGCCTGCGGTGGCCGGCGCGGCCACCTCGGCCGGGGTGGACAACAGCTGGTCGTATCCGCTGGGGCTGGGCACCCCGGGGGCCCAGGTGGCGATGTTCGCCCGCCGCTACATGCACACCTTCGGCGCCACCAGCGAGGACTTCGGCCGGGTGGCGGTGACCGACCGCAAGCACGCGGCGACCAACCCGAACGCCTGGTTCTACCAGCGGCCGATCACGCTCGCCGAGCACCAGGATTCGAAGTGGATCACCGAGCCGCTGCACCTGCTGGACTGCTGTCAGGAAAGCGACGGCGGTGTCGCGATCGTGGTCACCAGCACCGAGCGGGCGCGGGATCTGCCGCATCCGCCTGCGGTGGTGCAGGCGGCAGCGCAGGGCAGCGGGTCGGACCAGTTCACCATGACCAGCTACTACCGCGATGATCTGACGGGGTTGCCGGAGATGGGGCTGGTCGGCAGGCAGCTGTGGCAGCAGGCCGGTCTCGGGCCGCAGGACGTGCAGGTCGGTATCCTCTACGACCACTTCACGCCGTTCGTGCTCGTCCAACTCGAGGAGCTCGGGTTCTGCGGGCGCGGCGAGGCGCGGGACTTCATCGCCGACGGCGCCGTCGAGCTGGACGGTCGGCTGCCGATCAACACTCACGGTGGCCAGCTCGGCGAGGCCTACATCCACGGGATGAACGGCATCACCGAGGGAGTGCGCCAGGTCCGCGGCACGGCGGTCAACCAGGTCGACGAGGCGCACAACGTCCTGGTCACCGCCGGTACCGGCGTGCCCACGAGCGGGCTGGTCCTCTCGGCGGAGTGAGACACGCCGCCGGCACTCGGCGGATCGAGTCGGCACCTGTGTTGCTTTCGGTTACGGTCAACGCAGGTGCCGCGGTCACCTGCATGGATCCGAGTGGCTATACGGCCATTCGGATCCATTCCAGTGCCTCGGAGAAACTGTTGGTCACGCCGACGGCTCCCAACTTGTCGGCCCATTTGCGCCTTACCGAGGTCACGCGTGCGACGTAGAAGACGACCGGGCCGGAGTACAGTTGCTGATCACGTAATTTCTGGAGATCCTCCAGTCCGGCGTTGTCGTTTCCGTGGCGGTTGATATCCGAGACGACCATATCGGGTTCGGCTCGCAACAGCGTCCGCTCCAATGATGTGTAGTCACTCGCGGTGTCCACCACGGCTCCCCATTCGCGCAATGTATTCACCATCCCTGCGGGGTCGGTGAATTCGAACTGCGGCTCGGCGAACACGTCGTCGACCACGAGTATGCGCAGGCCGCTCAGGTCGGCGTCCGCACCGAGGGGTCGCTGCTCGTAGCCGGCAGTGCCTTCGACCTGACTCCGGAAGCTGCGACGCTGCAGGTGCCTGCGTAGGCGTTCGAAGTCCGGATACTCTTTCAGTTGGCGGACCACGGAGGTGAACTCCTCGTCCGTCACCAAGCTGGGCAGCGGCTCGGGAACCTCCTGCTCGAGCTGCTCCAGCAGTCCGAGGAGCGTCGTGGAATCGCTTTCCCGGCCGGGTGGCTTGATTCCGTGCGCGGTGAACACGTGCTGCCAGTGTTCGCTGTCGGATTCTCCGAGCCTGATGCTGCTGCGGAGATTCCGGTAATCGAGGAACTCCTGCACGGGGTCCTGTGCGCTCGGACTCACCAGGAGTCGGTAGAAATCCGAATAGAAGTGCTGGAGCAACAGCACCCGAACCAGGGTTTCGGCGCCGAACTCCTGCCAGTTCCGGTCGAGATGGTACTCGAGTACGAAGCTGTTGATGAGTCGTTTGATGCGGCGCGGATTACGGCCGGTGCGCTCGCCGACGAAGCTGCCGAGTTGCTCGCCGAAGAGTCGATGTGTTCCCGAACGCAGCGCATAACCCTGGACCAGGCGATGTATCTGGTCCTGGCTCGGGGAGGGTGCGTGGTAGTTGACCTGCACGACTTTTTCGAGGTATTCGGATGCGCGCACGCTCGTCGCATCGGATTGCTGCAGATGACGCGAGAGCGCGGACTGGTCGCACCCGATCACGAACACGAGGCCGGGAACATCGAGGTAGAGCTTGATCGCCTCGCACACGGTGAGCACGACTTCGCCCGAACAACGATCGAGATCATCGACGAAGATCACCAGCTGCTGTCCGGGACCGCTCGAAGTCCGTGCCCAGTCCCGCGCCATTTCCTGCATGGCGGTGCGGATCTCGTTGCGCGACTTGGCATCCACCGACAACCGTGACCAGAGGTCATCGATCAGGCGTCGCATCCCGAGCGCACCCAACGCTGTTCCGAGCGCTATTCGCAAGATCGTCGTGATACGACTGTTCTGGGTGACCCTGTTATACGCCCTCCGGATGACGTTGCGATCGAACCGCAACAACACCGATTTGATCAGAACTTCCAGCGCGTCCGTTCCCGACGTCCACGCGTTGAACCAGACCGTGTGTATCCCGTTCACGTCATCGAGGCGGTGCTGCAGCTGCCGCATCAGACTGCTCTTGCCCATGCCCCATCCCGCATCGATGGCCAGAGTGAACGGTGTCGATTGGCGAGATGCCGTGATCAGGTCCGCCAGGCCGCTCACCATGTCGGCTGTGCCCAGCAGGTCATCCCGGTTCCCGGTCACGGGCTCGTCGTTGAGAACGACGAACTGCTCCTCGGCGAGCCTCTGCACGCCTGCTCCTTTCCGGTGCCACTGTCCTCGTCGCGAATCACGCTGTTGACCGAGGATTTCAGGTGCCACACGGCGAGTGAGCACAATGGAACACCCTCACCCGAACGGAGCAGCGGCATTCGAGCGAGGGCGATGTCGTACGAGGTTTGTGATGTGTGTGGACTCGGCGGAGTGCGGTCTGCATGACGATCAGTGTCGCCGACACCCGTCGGCGACGTGCCTTAAAGGTCCGGCAGGCCGAGATCGAGGGTGGGGCGGTCGGCTCCGCCGTCGACCTCGAGGACCTTTCCGGTGACGAACGAGCTCGCATCCGAGGCCAGGTAGACCACGGCGGCGGCGATCTCCGACGGATCGGCGATCCGCCCCAGCGGGGTCGCCTGCTCCACCTGCGTGCGCATCCCCTCGTCGGCGGTCACCAGTTCCAGCGCCGAGGTCGCCGCCGCCCCGGGCGCGATCGCGTTGATCCGCACCCGCGGGGCGAGGTCGTGGGCGGCCAGGCGCGTGTAGTGCTCCAGGGCGGCCTTGGCCGTGCCGTAGGTCAGGTAGCCGCGCCCGGCGACGTGCCCGACCCCCGAGGAGATGCCGATCACCGATCCGCAGCCGTGTTCCAGCAGATGCGGCACCGCGGCCCGGGTCAGCTCGTGGGCCGTGCCGACGTTGAACGAGAACGCTTTCTCGAGGTCCTCCGGTCCGGTGCCGAGGAAGTCCCCCGGCATCGCCCCGCCGACGTTGTTGACCAGGATGTCCAGCCGCCCGAACTGCTCCGTGGCCGCGGTGACCAGCTCGGCGGCCGCGCCCCGCTTCGACAGGTCCGCAGGTACGGTCACCGCCCGGCGTCCCGTTGCCGCGATCCGGTCGGCGACCTCGGTCAGTTGTTCCTCGGTGCGAGCGCAGAGGACGACGTCGGCGCCGGCCTCGGCGAGCGCGAGCGCGGAAGCCGCGCCGAGACCTCGCCCGGATCCGGTGACCACCGCGACCCGGTCGGTGACCGTGAAACGGTTCAGAATGCTCAAGATCGCAGCTCCCCTCGGTCGGTGGTAACGGTGATGTCGGACAGCACGGGGGTGTCGCCGCGTTCCACGGCGGAGGCGTTCGCCACGAAACTCCCGTCGCCGTCCTTCCAGACGCGGACGCGCACCGTCTCGCCGGGGAGGACCACGCCGGCGAAGCGCGCCGCGTAGGAGGAGACCCGCTCGGCCTGCCCGTCGAACAGCCCGTCGGCGAGGGCCTTGCACACCATGCCGTAGGTGCACAGCCCGTGCAGGATCGGTTGGGAGAACCCCGCCGAGGAGGCGAACTCCGGATCCGCGTGCAACGGATTGCGGTCTCCGCACAGCCGGTAGAGCAACGCCTGCTGCGGCAGCGTCGGTACCTCCAGGATCGTGTCCGGTTCCCGCTCCGGGAACTCGACGTGCTGCGACGAGCCCCGCGCACCGCCGAACCCGCCCTCACCGCGGGCGAAGATGCTCGACCGCGTCGTGCACAGCACCGTGCCGTCCGGATCGGTGGTCGTGGTCTCCTGCACGATCACCGCGGCTTTGCCCTTGTCGTGCACATCGGCGATCCGGGTTTGCGCGCGCGCCTTGCCCGCGGCCGGGATCGGCCGGTGGACGGTGATCTCCTGCCCGCCGTGCAGCACCGCCGCGAGGTCGATGTCCACGCCGGGAAAGGACACCGCGGGCGGCTCGCTGCAGTGGAAGTTCGGGGCGACGATGGCGAAGGTCGGCAGAACCCGCAGGTCCTGCTCGTAGGCGTAGCGGAGCTCGCGGGGGTCGGTCGGCGGATCACCCGCTCCGAGAGCCAGGTGATAGAGCAGAACGTCGGAGGACGTCCACTCGAACTCCTGAACCGGCAGGGTGGCGCCGAGGGCGACATCCGGATCGATGGGCATGGTGGGGCCTCACTCGTAGCTGATGTGGACTTCGTCGGTGACGGGCAGTGACTGACAGGCGAGGACGATGCCCTCGTCGAGATCCTCCTGCTCGAGGATCTGATTGCGCTGCATCTTCACCTCGCCGCTGTCGATGCGGCAGGCGCAGGCGCTGCACGCGCCCTGCCTGCACGAGTACGGGGCGTCGAGTCCCCGCTCCAGCAGCAGGTCGAGCAGGAGCTTGCCCCGGGGCCAGGCGAATCGACTGCGGGCACCGTCGAGGTCCACCTCGACCACGGCCTCCCCGTCCTCGGGCGCCGCTTCCTCGCCGGTGGGTTCGGTCGCTGCGTCGCCCGGGTCGAACGGGTTGTCCTCCAGGGACAGGAATCGTTCGATGTGGATCCGGTTGCGAGGCACTTCCATGTCCCGCAGCGCCCGGTTCGCGACCTCCATGAAGGCGTTCGGCCCGCACACGAACACGTCGAAGCCGGAAAACGGTTCGGCCAGGGCGCGCAGCGCGGCAGCCCCCGGTAGCCCCTGCACCGTCTCCAACCAGTGGATCACCGTCAAGCGCTGCGGATACTGCTCGGCCAGTGCTCGCAGTTCCGCGGCGAAGATCACCGAGTCCTGGTCCCGGTTGGCGTAGATCAGCACGATCCTGCCGCCGCCCTCGGCCAGAGCCGACTTCACGATCGAGATGACCGGTGTGATGCCGCTGCCGCCGGCGAACAGCAGCAGGTCCTCGTCCAGCGAAGCGGGGGTGAAGACCCCGGCGGGAGGCAGCAGCTCCACCGTGGTGCCCGGAACCACGTTGTCGCACAGCCAGTTCGAGCCGTACCCACCGTCGACACGCTTGACCGTGACCTTCGGAGCGGCGTCGGTGTGCGGGGAACTCGACAGCGAGTAGCACCGCCCCACCGGCCCGGCGGAATCGCCGGGCACGCGCAGGGTCAGGAACTGGCCGGGCCGGTAGGACATCGGTCCACCGGGCCCTTCCGGCACGGTGAACACCAGTGACCGGGCGTCGGCGGTCTCGTCGATGACCTCGGCCACTTCCAACCGGATGCTGTCGGTGGCAGGCAGCCGGGGTTCGGACATGGTCGGCTCCTCAATCCTCCGGTACCGGGATCCGTCCGTTCCGCACATCCTCGTCGATCCCGGCCTGCAAGGTCGTGCAGCTGTCCAGAAACGCCGTCACGCCGCCCTCGCCCACCCGGGAGGCGAACTCCGCACAGCTGCGGGACGGGTCGGTCTTCCACTGGATGCTCGTGTGCTTCTCGCTGTTCTTCTTCACCAGCACGCAGGTGCCGCAGCGACGGCACTCCACAGGGTGCATGCCGCCTTCGAGGTATTCCTCCCGATCGGCTGCGGTCTCCGCGCGCAACCTGGCCAGCACCTCGGGCCGGTCGCCGAATTCGGGTGCCTTGGCCCATGCGGATCCGTCGGCAGACACGCTGATCAGGCCCCGCTTCCGGATTCGGCTTCCTTGCGGGCGAGGTTCTCGGCGACCTCCTGCTCCCAGGCCCGGTTCGCCGTGGTCGTGTCGACCTCGAACTCGAATCGACCCGCCATGTCCTCGGTGACGTCCTCGACATCCACGTAGAACTGCTCGTACCAGCGGCGGAGCTGATACACCGGACCGTCCTCCTCGGTCAGGAGAGGGTTGTCGATCCGGGTCTTGTTCCGCCAGATCTCCACGTCCTGCAGGAATCCCACCCCGGTGTTCTTGGCGATCTTGGCCGCCATCTTGTCGGCCTGCTCGTCGGTGAGCCCGGGAAGTTTCTTGGCCAGCACGCCCCACTGCAGCACGAACGAATTCTCGGTGACCGGGTAGTGGCAGTTGATCAGGATCGTCTCGATCGTCATGCCCTTGTAGTCGTTCCACAGCCGGTCGATCATGTAGGACGGGCCGTAGTAGGAGGCCTCGGAACGGCCGAGGTTCTCCTCACCGGAGTAGTTGGACTGGGAGCCGACATCCGGGCGTCCCCGGGTGTTGAGGTACTGCGTGGCGATGTGCCCGTCGAAGACGTTCTTGAAGTACGTCGGGAAGGCGTAGTGCACGTAGAAGAAGTGCGCCATGTCGACGACGTTGTCCACGATCTCCCGGCAGTTCGAGCCCTCGATGAACACCGAGTCCCAGGTCCAGTTGCTCCACTCGTCGGAGAAGCACTCCTCGAGTTCGGGGATCGTCACGTTCTCCGGGGGCGGGTTTCCCTGCGGGTCGTTCCACACGAACAGCTGCTTGTTGCGTTCCATGCAGATCCAGGACCTCGTGCGGGCACGCAGGGGAATGCGCTTGGCATAGGGAATCCCGACACAGCGTCCGTTGCCCGCCCAGCGCCAGTCGTGGAAGGGGCAGGCCACCGCATCACCCTTGATCGTTCCCTGGGTGAGGTCACCGCCCATGTGTCTGCAGTAGCCGTCGAGGACGTTGAGCTCGCCGTCGGAGGATTGGAAAACCACGAGCTTGGTACCGAATGCTTCCACGGCGTGCGGGGCGCCGTCCTTGTACTGGTCGGCGAGCCCGAGACAGTGCCAGCCCCGGGCGAACCTGGTCGGTGGTGTTCCGACGTCGATGGTGCGGACCTCGTCCTGGCCGTTGCGTGCCGCCTGTGTCATCTCGTTCGTTCCCTCTCCTCGAGCCGCCCTCGCGCGGGTCGGTGCCGAGTCGTTCACGGTGTCTTCGAATTCGGTCGGTGTCGGCTCTACCTGCTTTCCTCCTGTGCCGGTCGCGGTCTTTGCGGTCGCTTTCCGGCCGCCGATGCGATGTGCAGCGCAGCGAGGTACCCGAAGGTCATCGCCGGGCCGAGAGTGGCCCCGGGGCCCGCGTAGGTGCGCCCCATGACCGCGGCGCCGGCATTGCCCGCCGCGTACAGGCCGGGAATCGTGCTGCCGTCGTCGCGCAGTACTCGCCCGTGCACGTCGGTGCACAGCCCGCCCTTGGTGCCGAGGTCGCCCGGAACGATCCGCACGGCGTAGAACGGGGCGGTCTCCAGCGCTGCGAGGCCGGGATTCGGGCGGTTGCGGGGGTCGCCGTAGTAGTGATCGTAAGCGCTGCGTCCCCGGTGGAAGTCCGCATCCTCGCCGTCGGCCGCGAACCCGTTGAACCGCTGCACGGTGACGCGCAGCTTCTCAGCCGGTACCTCGATGCGGTCGGCGAGCGATTCGAGGGTGTCCGCGCGGTGGACCGCTCCCGCCTTGTACCAGCGCCCGGGGAAGGGCTGGCGTGGTGCCAGGCCGGCGAAAACATACCGGTTGCGGTAGCGCTGATCGGCGATCAGCCAGGTCGGCATGTTGCGGGCGGGACCGTCGCCCTCGCCGTACATGGCGTGTACGGCGTCGATGTACGGAGCGGATTCGTTGACGAACCGCTCACCGCGTCCGTTGACCATGATGCAGCCGGGCAGGCTGCGTTCGGACAGGCAGAACCACGGCCCTCCGGTCAGCGGGATCGAGGGTCCCCACCAGGCGTCGTCCATCAGGTCCACCGCAGCGCCCCGGTTCCGTGCGGCGAGGATCGCGTCGCCGGTGTTGGCCCGAGCACCGACGGTCCACTGTGAACCGATGGGTTCGCGCTGATACTGCTTGCGCATCGGCTCGTTGTGCTCGAACCCGCCCGCGGCCAGGATGACGCCGTGCCGCGCGTGGACGACGTTGCGCCGGCCGGAGTCGTCCACCTCGACGCCGGTGATGCGTCCGTCGTCGTCGTGGACGAGATCGAGCAGTGGCGTGTCCAGCCACAGCGGAATTCCCGCATCGCGCAATCCCACCCGCAACCCGGCGGCGAGGGCCTGTCCGCGGGCCAGCAGGCGCTTTCCGCGCAGGTGGGCCCACAGCCACCGCAATCCCACACGCAGGGCGCGCACCGGTCCGCGCGGGTGGCGCGCGAGGAGATTGAGCCATCGGAAGTCGGCCTGGGTGATGACGAAGTTCGGCGGCGACCTGACGTAGTCGGGTTCCAGCTCGCTCAGGTGCTCGCCCAGAATCCGGCCGTCGAGCGGAGCGGGCTCGATCGACCGGCCGCGCGGGCGCCCTCCGGGGGCCTCCGGGTAGTAATCGGAGTAGTCGGGCACCCAGCGCATCCGCAGGGGTGTCTGCGGCAGTACCGAGGCAAGCATCGCCGGCCCGTTGTCGAGGAATGCTTGTTGCCGTTCTCGCGACGCGGTGCTGCCGACGATGTGGTTCAGGTAGGTCCTGGCTTGCTCGGGTGTGTCCTCGACGCGACTGCGGGCGAGGACGTCGTTGTTCGGAATCCACAGCCCTCCGCCCGAACGTGCGCTCGAGCCGCCGAAGTGCGGTGCTTTCTCCAGCACCACGGTGGTCAGTCCCTGCCGTGCCGCGGTGAGTGCGGCGGTCATTCCGGCAGCTCCACTGCCGACGACGACGACGTCGAACTCGCCGGCCGGGTGCCGGCCGGGTGTGCGTTCCGGAGTGGCCGCGGTCATGACACCTCCATGCTTTTGCTACTGAAACATGTTATAGTTTACGTCCCTCCAACGCTATGGTGTTGCCGACGAACTTGCGACCGGAGCGAGGGGCACAAGGACAAGAACCTGTTCCAGCAAGAGGAGGTGCGGTGGCCGAGGAGATACGGGCGGACGTGGTGATCGTGGGTTTCGGAGTGGCCGGGGCCTGTGCCGCCATCGAAGCCGCGCGGGCGGGTGCCGAGGTCGTGGTGGTGGACCGGTTCCGTGGTGGGGGAGCGAGCAGGCTCTCCGGCGGTGTGGTCTATGCCGGCGGCGGAACCCCGCAGCAGCGGGAAGCCGGTGTGATGGATTCGGTGGAGGCGATGCTGTCCTACCTCCGCATGGAGGTCGGCGATGCCGTTTCGGAGAACACGCTGCGGCGTTTTTGCGAGCAGAGCCCCGGCATGATCGCGTGGCTGCAGGAACAGGGGGTGCCGTTCGAGGGCAGCTTGTGCCCGTACAAGACGTCCTACCCGAGCAACCGCCACTACCTGTACTACTCGGGCAGCGAGTCCTCCGGAGGTTTTCGGGATGCGGCGCCACCGGCCCCGCGCGGGCACCGGACCAAGGGCAGCGGAACCTCCGGGGTCGTACTCTTCGATGTCCTGGCCGAGGCCGTGCGCGCGCACGGGGTGCGTGTCCTGACCCGGACCCGCGCCGGTGAGTTGATCACCGACGGCAGCGGCCGGGTGCGCGGAGTCGACTGCACCAGCCTGCAGGGCGCCCCCGGGCGGGTGCGGCGCGCCCATCGCGTGCTGAGCGACCTGGCGGCCAAGCCCGGCCTGTACGTGCCCGCACTGGCGAAGCGATTGCATTCCCGGGTCGAGCACCTGGAACGCGAGCACGGTCGCCCACTGCGCATTCACGCCACACACGGGATCGTGCTGGCCGCCGGAGGCTTCGTGGCCAACCGGGACATGATGCGCAGGCACGCCCCCGCCTACCGGGGCGGACTCCCCCTGGGGACACGCGGCGACGACGGCAGTGGCATCCGGCTCGGCACCGAGGTGGGCGCGGCGGCGGACAAACTGGACCGCGTCTCGGCCTGGCGCTTCATCACCCCGCCGAGCTCGCTGCTCGGTGGGGCACTCGTCGACGAGGCAGGTCGCCGGGTGTGCGACGAGTCGCGCTACGGTGCCGCGCTCGGGCAGACCCTGGTCACCGAGCACGGCGGTCGCGGCTGGCTGCTCATCGACGCGCAGCTGCGCCGCGAGGCGAAACGCCAGCTGCGCGAGCAAACGGTGTGGTTCCAGCGGTGGCAGACCAGGTACCTGCTCGCGGCGGGCTCGACCAGCGGCACGACGTTGGAGCAGGTCGCGAGCAGAGCCGGAATCGATCCGGCCGGTTTGCGGGCCACCGTGGAGGAGCACAACACGGCCGCCCGCCGAGGAGAGGCCGACCCCGCGGGCAAACCCGCGGAGTTCGTCCGCCCCCTGGACCAGCCGCCGTATGCACTGCTGGACGTGTCCGTCCGCCCCAGGCTCGCCTACCCGTGCCCGATGCTGACGTTGGGCGGACTCGCCGTCGACGAGGAAACCGGGCAGGTACGCAACGACAGCGGCGGCATCGTCGAGGGCCTGTACGCGGCCGGACGCTCGGCGGTCGGTCTGTGCTCGAACTCCTACATCAGCGGTCTCTCCCTGGCCGACTGCGTGTTCTCCGGGCGCCGGGCGGGCCACCACCTCGCCACGCTCACCACGAACGGGAGGTCCCGTGCTCACGACTGAACAGCGCGGCGCGCCGGTGCAGCGGCTGTGGGACACCGAGCTCGGTTCCGTGTCCCCGTCTTTGCGGGAGGGCTCCGTCCCCGCCGGGCCCCTCCGGAACTGTTCGTTCGACAAGGAGCCAACATGAACGAGCGCAAGCAGACCGCGGCGATCGTGGGAACCGGCAACATCGGTACCGATCTGCTCTACAAGCTCAGCCGGTCGCGCTGGATCGAGCCGACGTGGATGGTCGGGATCGACCCCACCAGTGAGGGGCTGCGGCGTGCGGCCGATCTCGGTGTGGCGACCGGTACGGCCGGTGTCGACGGGTTGCTCGACCGGGACGAGCTTCCCGACCTCGTCTTCGAGGCGACATCGGCGGCCGTGCACCGGGACAACGCCGCCCGGTACGCCGAGGCGGGCATCCGCGCGATCGACCTCACTCCCGCTGCGGTCGGCCCCTACGTCGTGCCCCCCGTCAACCTCGGTGAGCACCGCGATGCACCGAACCTGAACCTCATCACCTGCGGCGGGCAGGCCACCATCCCGATGGTGTACGCCGTGTCCCGCATCGTCGACGTCGACTACGCGGAGATCGTGGCCTCGGTGGCCTCGGTGTCGGCGGGGCCGGGTACCAGGGCGAACATCGACGAATTCACCCGCACGACCGGCACGGGCATCGAACGCATCGGTGGCGCCCGGCGCGGCAAGGCCATCATCGTGCTGAATCCGGCCGAGCCCCCGATGATCATGCGCGACACCGTCTTCTGCTCCCTCCCGCCGGAGGCCGACACCGACGCGATCGGTGAGTCGATCACCCGCATGGCCGCCGACATCGCCGAGTACGTGCCCGGTTACCGGCTGCTGTCCGAGCCCCAGTTCGAGGAGCCGTCCGAGGCCACCGGCGGGATGGCCCGGGTGGCGATCTTCGTCGAAGTGGCGGGAGCGGGTGACTTTCTGCCGTCCTACTCGGGAAACCTCGACATCATGACCGCCGCCGCGGTCCGGGTGGGCGAGGAGCTGGCCCGAGTGCAAACCGGTTTGCAGGACAAGGAGCGTGTGTCGTGACTCTTGCCCGGACCTACGCGGAAACACAGGATCTGCGCCTGACCGACACGTCGTTGCGGGACGGCTCGCACCACAAGCGCCACCGGTTCACCGCGGAGGAGACACGCTCCATCGTGTCCGCATTGGACGGTGCGGGTGTTCCGGTGATCGAAGTGACCCACGGGGACGGCCTGGGCGGCTCGTCGTTCAACTACGGGTTCTCCCGCACCCCCGAGCAGGAACTGATCGCCCTCGCGGCGCAGACGGCCACCACGGCCCGGATCGCCGTGCTGATGCTGCCCGGCGTGGGCATCACCGACGACATCGCCATCGCGCAGGACAACGGCGCTTCGATCTGCCGGATCGCCACGCACTGCACCGAGGCGGACGTGGCCGTGCAGCACTTCGGGTTCGCCCGCGATCGGGGACTGGAGACCGTCGGTTTCCTGATGATGGCGCACTCCCAGCCACCCGAGGTGCTGGCGAAGCAGGCACGAATCATGGTCGATGCCGGCTGCCAGTGCGTCTACGTCGTGGACTCCGCGGGTGCGCTGGTTCTGGAGCAGGTTTCCGACCGGGTCGCGGCGATCGTGGCCGAAGTCGGCCGGGAAGCGCAGGTGGGCTTCCACGGTCACGAGAACCTCGGCGTCGGGGTGGCGAACTCCGTCGCGGCGGCCCGCGCAGGCGCCGTGCAGATCGACGGCAGCGCCCGGCGCTTCGGCGCCGGTGCGGGCAACACGCCGCTGGAGGCGTTCGTCGGTGTCTGCGACAAGCTCGGCATCACCACCGGCGTGGACTTCTTCGCGATCGCCGATGCCGCCGAGGACGTGGTACGCCCCGCGATGCCCGAGGAGTGCCTGCTGGACCGCTCCGCACTGGTGATGGGCTATGCCGGGGTGTATTCGAGCTTTCTCAAGCATGCCGCGCGGCAGGCGGAACGGTACGGGGTCGGCGAGGCGGAACTGCTGGTCCGAGCGGGGCAGCGCAAGCTCGTCGGCGGGCAGGAGGACCAGCTCATCGACATCGCGCTGGAGCTGCAACGCGAGGCCGGATGCAGCGGCGCCGACCGTCGACACTGACGAGAACATGTTCTAGTGTGGGGTTCGTCGTGATGGCGCCGGGCATGCCGATGTCCCACCACACTGCCCCGAAACCGCGCCACGGTAGCCAGAACGCGTTGCATGCCGTGATCGCGCCGAGGACGAACGGGAGAAGCCGATGAGCGAGCAGGACAGCCGGCTGGTTGTCGACGGGGTGCGGGACCTGCTGCCGGCACTTCGTGAACGTGCCCAGAAAGCCGAGGACGCACGGAAAGTGCCGGAGGAGTCGATCGAGGCGCTGCAGGAGAGCGGCTTCTTCCGGCTGCTGCAGCCGACCCGTTACGGTGGGTACGAAGCCGACCCGGAGACCTTCTACACGGCGGTGAAGCTCATCGCAGGGGCCTGCGGTTCGACGGGCTGGGTGGCCTCCATCCTCGGTGTGCATCCCTGGCACCTGGCGCTGTTTCCGCAGCAGGCTCAGGAAGAAGTCTGGGGCAGCGATCCCGATACCCGCATTTCCTCCTCCTACGCCCCGATGGGCAAGGCGACGATCGTCGACGGGGGATACCGGCTGAGCGGGCGTTGGAGTTTCTCCTCCGGCTGCGACCATGCGACCTGGGCGTTCGTCGGCGGCCCCGCACTCGACGACGACGGCACCATGGCCGACTTCTGTACCTACCTGCTGCCGCTGGGTGACTACTCCATCGACGACGTGTGGGACACCGTGGGGCTGCGCGGAAGCGGCAGCAACGACATCGTCGTCGACGACGTGTTCGTCCCACAGCACCGGGCGCTGAGCTTCATGGCCATGTCCAAGACCCGATGCCCCGGTCACGAGATCAACACTGCCCCGCTGTACAAGCTGCCCTGGGGCACCGTGCACCCCACCACGATCACCGCACCGATCATCGGGATGGCCCAGGGCGCCTACGACGCGCACGTCGAGCACCAGGGCAAGCGTGTGCGCGCCGCCTACGCGGGGGAGAAGGCCAAAGAGGACTCGTTCGCCAAGATGCGCATCGCCGAGGCGGCCAGCGAGATCGACGCGGCCTGGCTGCAACTGACCCGCAACCTCGCCGAAGAGCTCGCGTTGCTGCAGGCGGGTGAGGAGATCCCGATGTCCCTGCGGCTGCAGGCTCGTCGTGACCAGGTGCGCGGCACCGGCCGCGCGATCGAGGCGATCGACCGGCTTTTCGAGAACTCCGGCGGCCGGGCGCTGGCCTCGGGAACGCCGATCCAGCGGTTCTGGCGCGATGCACACGCCGGCCGGGTGCATGCGGCCAACGATCCGGAACGGGCCTACACGATGTTCGGCAGCGGGGAGTTCGGATTACCCGTCAAGGACTCCATGGTCTGAGGGGTCGCGCGGACTGGTATGGCTGCCCGCTTGGTCGTACCGATCGTCCAAAAAGCGGCGTCAGCCGCTTGCACCTGCGCTAAGCAGCCGGCACCGCCGCGGGTTCTCAGGCGTCGTCCTCGCGAGGACAGTTGGCACGTGGCGTAGTAACTACTCGATGTGCCAGCTCCCGGAGCCGGGGCGGCGCCTGAGGTTCCGCCACCGGCACCGAGACACAAGTCGATCCGCACATCCTTTACAAGGAGAGATCGTGACCGCGACACATGAGGCGGCACTCAACGTCGAATCCACGAGCCGGACCGTGCAGCTGCCCTCGGGGCTGCGTCTGCACTACCACGAGGCCGGACAGGACCACGCCACCACGGTCGTGATGCTGCACGGCGGAGGGCCGGGCGCGTCGGCGTGGAGCAATTTCAGCCGGAACTTCGCCGTCTTCGCCGAGCACTTCCACACCATCGCGGTGGACCAGCCGGGATTCGGTGCCTCCGACAAACCCACCGATCACGGCCAGTACTTCACCCACAGCGCTTCGGCGCTGCACGAGCTGCTCGACGCACTGGGCATCGAGCGGACCCACCTGCTGGGCAACTCGCTGGGTGGTGGCACCGCGGTGCGCTACGCTCTCGACCACCCCGACCGCGCAGGCCGGCTGGTCCTGATGGGCCCGGGGGGTCTGAGCCTCAACGTGTTCTCCCCCGACCCGACCGAGGGCGTGCAGCGGTTGGCGGCCTTCGCCGCGCCGCCCGGGCCGAGCAAGGAGAAACTCGCCGAATTCCTGCGCACCATGGTCAGCGACCAGTCGCTGATCACCGAGGAACTGATCGAGGAGCGCTACGCGGCGGCCAGTACACCGGAGTCGCTGGCGGCGATGAAGGCGATGGGTGCCTCGTTCTCGCGCGCGGAGACGTTCGAGCAGGGCCTTCTCTGGCGGGAGGCCTACCGGCTGCGCCAGCGGGTGTTGCTGGTCTGGGGCAAGGAGGACCGCGTCAATCCCCTGGACGGCGCGCTGACGGCGCTGAAACTGATTCCCCGGGCGCAGTTGCATGTCTTCGACCGGTGCGGGCACTGGGCGCAACTGGAGAAATTCGAGGAGTTCAACCGCATCACCCGGGATTTCCTGACCCACTGATCGACAATCGAGGGAGTGTGGGTGCCATGGGCATTCGCTCGCTGGGATACCTGCGCATCGAGGCCACCGATATCGAGGCGTGGCGAACGTTCGGCCTGAAGGTCCTCGGCATGATCGAAGGCACCGGCTCCGACCCGGACGCGCTGTACTTCCGCATGGACGAGTTTCCGGCGCGGCTGGTGATCGTGCCCGGCGAGCACGATCGGCTGGCGCAGTCCGGCTGGGAGGTCGCCAATGCCGGAGAGTTGCAAGAGGTCAGGGAGAGCCTGGAGGCCGCAGGAGTCCCCTACAAGGAGGGCAACGCCGAACAGCTCGCCGATCGACGGGTCAACGAGCTGATCAGCTTCGAGGACCCGTCCGGCAACACGCTCGAGGTGTTCCACGGCGCTGCGCTCGAGCACCGCCGCGTGGTCAGCCCGTACGGGCACCGATTCGTCACCGAGGAGCAGGGGCTGGGCCACGTGGTGCTGTCCACCCACGACGACGAGGCGGCGCTGCGCTTCTACCGGGACGTGCTCGGATTCCGGCTCCGCGATTCCATGCGGCTGGCCCCCGAGTTGGTCGGCCGATCACAGGACGACGACCCGGCGTGGCTGCGGTTCTTCGGCTGCAATCCCCGGCATCACAGCCTCGCCTTCCTGCCGATGCCCACCCCGAGCGGAATCGTGCATCTCATGGTCGAGGTCGAAAACAGCGACGACGTCGGCCTGACCCTGGACCGTGCGCAGCGCCGGAAGGTCCCGATGTCGGCCACCCTGGGCAGGCACGTCAACGACCTGATGCTCTCGTTCTACATGAAAACGCCCGGTGGGTTCGACGTGGAATTCGGCTGCGAGGGCCGCCAGGTCGACGACGAGGACTGGATCGCCCGGGAGAGCACGGCGGTCAGCCTGTGGGGACACGACTTCAGCGTCGGCATGCAGCAGTAGAGGGAGTGTGCGGATCGGGTGTGTGGTGAAGCGGTGAGAGCCGTGTATGGAGGAGCAGGAAATGGTCGCTGACATCGTGTCCGAACCGCGGATCGACTCGAAGCACTTCCGGCAGGTTCTCGGACATTTCTGCACCGGGGTGACGGTGGTGACCGCTGCCGGTGACGATGAGCCCGTCGGTTTCGCCTGCCAGTCCTTCGCGGCGTTGTCACTGGAGCCGCCGCTGATCCTGTTCTGCCCGAGCAGGCACTCCCGCACGTGGCCGGTGATCGAGCGTGCCGGCAACTTCTGCGTCAACGTCCTGTCGGACGCGCAGCGTGAGGTGAGCACCGTGTTCGGTCGCGGTGGGGCGGACAAGTTCGCCGAGGTCCGGTGGAGCACGGCCCCGTCCGGAGCACCCTTGCTGGAAGGGGTGCTGACGTGGATCGACTGCTCGGTCGAGACGGTCCACGATGCCGGTGATCATTTCGTGGTGATCGGCAGGGTCCGCGCGCTCGGCGAGTACAGCGACGAGCGCCCGCTGCTGTTCTATCGCGGCGCCTACACGGGTATCGAGCGGGAACCCGCGCCCGTGGAGCCGGCCGGGACGTCGGCCGAGGAGTTCGACGCGTTTCTCACCTGGCCGCGCCCCGACGACTGGGTGTGATCACCGGAGCGGGCCCGGGTGCTGCCCGGACCCGCTGACTTCCGCCTCGCTGCCGTCGCCGCACCGGAGATGTCCGTGGGCGATGCCCGCGGTCAGTGCAGCATCCGCTTGAGGACCTTGCCACCGGGGTTGCGGGGCAGCTCGGTGCGGAACTCGACGTGCCGGGGCACCTTGAAGTTGGCCAGCCGCTGCCTGCAGAAATCCAGCACGTCCTGCTCGGACAGCGAGTGACCGGGCCCGAGTACCACGAAGACCCTGCCCACTTCACCGAGGCGGTCGTCGGGAGTTCCGATCACGGCGCTTTCGGCCACACCGTCGAGCCGGGCGAGCTCCTGTTCCACCTCCGCCGGGTAGACGTTGAAGCCGCCGCAGATGTACATGTCCTTGAGCCGGTCGGTGATCGTGAGGTAGCCGCGCTGGTCGATCCGGCCGACATCACCGGTGTGCAGCCACCCGTCGCTGTCCAGCGCGGAAGCGGTGGCTTCGGGATCGTCGCAGTATCCGAGCATGGTGTTGGGACCGCGCAGCAGGATCTCGCCGACCTCATCCGCGGGAAGACTCTCACCGTCGGGTCCTGCGATGCGCAACTCGAACCCGGCGGTCGGGCGGCCGCAGGTGGTGGACACGGTCACGGGATCGTCGTCGGGGCGACACATGGTCGCCACGACTGCCTCGGTCAGCCCGTACGCGGTGAGCACCGTGGAAAAGGAGAGCTCCTGCTGCATGCGCTCGATGAGCGCGACCGGCACCGTGGCCGCGCCGGTCACCGCCAGCCGGAGACCGGACAGGTCGTACTCGTCCCGCCGTGGTGAGTCCAGCAGGGACTGATAGAGCGTCGGCGGCCCGGGCAGTACCGTGATGCGCTCGCGATGCACCAGGTGCATGATCCGCTCGACGTCGAAAGCGGGGATCGGTACCAGGGTCGCCCCGCGCAGCAGGCAGACCAGGATACCCGCCTTGTAGCCGAAACTGTGGAAGAACGGGTTCATGACCAGGTAGCGATCACCGGCAGCGAGCTCCCCGCAGCTCGCCCACGCATCGGCGACACCGAGCACCTGCCGGTGGGCACTGATCGCTCCCTTGCTGCGTCCCGTGGTGCCCGACGTGTACAGGATGTCGCTGACGTCGGTGGGCCGGACCGCCGCGGCGCGTTCGTCGACCCGTTGCAGCGGCACCCCGGCACCGCGTTCGTCGAGCTCGCTCCAGTCCAGGACGTCCGGCTCGGTGGGAAGCTCGGCGCCCTCCACGGGAATCCGCAGCACGCTGCGCACACCGGGCGCTCCCGGAATCGGACCGGCGCCCGGTTCCTCTCCCGTGCCCGTGGTGCGCAGTTCGGCGAGCCGGTCCCGGCCGAGGAACGGTCCCGCCACGGCCAGCATCCGCGCATTGCTGCGGCGCAGCACGTCCAGGGTCTCGTGGCTGGTGAACCGCGTGTTGACCGGCACGAGTGTCGCTCCGACGTGCAGCACGGCCAGAGCCGTGACGACCCAGTGATGGGTGTTGGGGGCGTTGACGGCGATGCGGTCGCCGGGCGCGATTCCCTCGGCGAGCAGTGCCCGCGCGAGTCCGCGCACCCGTCGGTGCAGCTGCCGGTAATCGAGACGGACCTCGCCGCGGCCGGAATGGTCGACCACGGCCTCGGCGTCGCCGAATCGTTCCGTGGCACGGATCAGTGCGGCAGGCACGGTGGTCGGTACCGAGGTGCTCGCGTGTTCGGTGCTCATGGCCTGCTCAGACGCGTTCGATGATGGTGGCGGTGGACAGGGCGCCGCCCGCGCACATGGTGATCAGTGCAGTGGAGGCGTCGCGACGCTCGAGCTCGTGCAGGGCCGTGGTGATCAGTCGGGCTCCGGTGCTGCCGACGGGATGGCCCAGGGCGATGGCGCCCCCGTTGACGTTGACCCGGTCCATGTCCGGCTCGTGCACCTGGGCCCAGGACAGCACCACCGAGGCGAACGCCTCGTTGACCTCGAACAGGTCGATGTCACCGATCTTCATACCGCTGCGTTCCAGGACGCGGGAAGTGGCCTGGACGGGTCCGTCGAGGTGGTAGTACGGCTCGGCGCCGACCAGGCACTGCGAGACGATCCGGGCGCGCGGGCGCAGACCGAGCGCGGCGGCGCGGTCGGAGTCGGCCAGCAGCACGGCCGCGGCTCCGTCGGAGATCTGCGAGGAGGTGCCCGCGGTGTGCAGCCCGCCGTCGAGTACGGGTTTCAGCTCCCCGAGGGCTTCCAGGCTGGTTTCGCGCAGCCCCTGATCCCGGGTGATGAGCTGGGTACCGCTGGTGGGGTTCCCCGTTGCGTCGGGGACTGGGCAGCGCACGGGCACGATCTCCCGCTCGAATCGGCCCTCGTCCCAGCCGGCTCGAGCCCTGCGCTGGGAGCGCAAGCCGAAGCGGTCGACATCGGCCCGGCTCACTTCCCGGCGCTCGGCGATGCGGTCGGCGGCCGCGTACTGGTTGGGCAGGTCGATGTCCCAGGATTCCGGACGCGGGCGCCCCACGTCGGTACCGATGTTGGCGCCCAACGGCACCCGGCTCATCGCCTCGACGCCGCAGGAGATCCCGATGTCGATGGTGTCTGCGGTGATCAGTCCGGCGATGAGGTGCGTGGACTGCTGAGCCGAACCGCACTGCGCGTCCACGGTCGTACAACCGGTCCGGTGGGGAAGTGCCGAGTGCAGCCAGGCGGTGCGGGTGATGTTGCTCGACTGCTCCCCGGCCTGGGTGACGCATCCTCCGATGACCTGCTCGACGTCGTCGGGAGTGATCCCCGAGCGATCGATCAGGCCCTGCTGCGCCGCACCCAGGATCTCGGCGGCGTGCAAGGTGGACAGCCACCCTCGGCGCTTCCCGATGGGAGTACGCACCGCCTCCACGATCACCGGATTGCCCACGTCCGTCTCCTCTCGCCGCGCACCTGTGCCTGCACGGTAAAACTAGAACAAGTTCACACTCTTCGGCAAGGATGCGCGGACAGGTCGGAGAGCGGTGTGCAAAATTCCCGACGGAGACGATCTTGCCTGCTGGGAAAGAAGAGTTATAGGGGTTTACTTATCCGCCGTGCTGTGTTGTGGTTCATATAGAACTTGTTGCATTTTGTTCGTCGTGGGGTGTACGCACGCCGGATCGCAGGAGGTAGCCGTGGTTTCACCCAGCATCCCGAACGATTTCGATTTCACCGACCCGGACCTCTACGCCGAACGCATGCCGATGGCCGAGTTCGCCGAGCTGCGCCGGACGGCACCGGTGTGGTGGAACCCGCAGCCCGAGGGAAGTGGCGGCTTCGACGACGAAGGGTACTGGGTGGTCAGCAGGCACGCGGACGTCAAGGAGGTCTCGCGCCGCAGCGACGTGTTCTCCAGCAGGGAGAACACGGCCATCACCCGTTTCCAGGACGGTATGACCCGTGAGCAGATCGAGATGCAGCGCTACATCCTGCTCAACATGGATCCGCCGGAACACACGAAATTGCGTGGGATCGTCTCGCGGGGATTCACGCCGCGGGCGATCAACAGCCTGCGGGAGGCACTGCACGCCCGCGCCGAGAACATCGCAGGCGAGGCGCTGGCCGGTGGCACCGGGGACTTCGTCACCGACGTGGCCTGCGAGCTGCCGTTGCAGGCGATCGCGGAGCTGCTGGGAGTGCCGCAGGAGCACCGCAAGGACATCTTCGAATGGTCCAACCAGATGATCGCCTACGACGACCCCGAATACTCCATCGACCCGGAGGCGGCTGCCACCGAGGTGCTCGGCTATTCCATGAACATGGCCGAGGAACGCAGGCAGTGCCCGATGGACGACATCGTCACCAAGCTGGTGCAGGCCGATGTCGACGGGCAGGCGCTCTCGTCGGACGAGTTCGGCTTCTTCGTGCTGCTGCTGGCCGTGGCAGGCAACGAGACCACGCGCAACGCGATCACCCACGGGATGCACGCGTTCCTGCAGCATCCGGACCAGTGGGAGCACTACAAGGCAGAGCGGCCCGGCACCGCCGCCGACGAGATCGTGCGCTGGGCGACGCCGGTGATGTCGTTCCAGCGCACCGCCCTGGCCGATACGGAACTGGCCGGTGTTCCGATCGCGCAGGGACAGCGGGTGGCCATGTTCTACAGCTCCGCCAACTTCGACCCCGAGGTCTTCGACTTCCCGGAGCGTTTCGACATCACGCGGGATCCGAACCCGCACGTGGGATTCGGCGGCACCGGGGCGCACTACTGCCTGGGGGCCAACCTGGCCCGCCTGGAGATCGACCTGATGTTCAACGCGATCGCCGAGCACATGCCCGGCATCAAGCAGGTCGGCGAGCCCAGGCGACTGCGTTCGGGCTGGCTCAACGGCATCAAGGAATACCGGGTGCAGTACCGCTGAAACGCCGGGGAAAGGTCGCGGGCGGCGGGCACACCGCCGCCCGCGGTTGCTGCCCGGACGATCCGAGTGCTCGGCGCCAGCATGCGATTCTTCCCGAGGGCCGAACCACCGGTCACGGCTCGGCCGGGCGCATGGTCGTCATTGCCCGCTCGAACTCCCAGAAGGCACGCATCGAACGGAGAAGTCCGTCCTCGCCGACCGAGTACACGAAGACGCCTTCTGCGTCCATACTGGATCCGTCCGGCAGGAACGTCCGGATGAATCCGACGTTGGCCACCTCGTGTCCCGCGGCGAACGAGTCGCGGATGTGGAACTCGATGTGGGAGGCCTGAGCGATCGCGGTGTCCCAGAACGCGGCGATCCCCTCCCTGCCGTGATGGCCCCGCCCTTCGGGATCGAAGGGGGATGTCCCGACCGGGTCCTCCACGACCGCGTCGGGAGCGAACAGTGCCACCCACTCGTCCTTGGCTCCGCGCTCCACCGCGTGCACGGAGGCCAGTGCGGCATCACGTGCGGGGTGGGCCTCTCGGGTCGCGGTCCAATGCATGCCGACGCCGCCTCCCTCACCATCTGTCGTGGCTGCTCGAGGTGCCGGCCTTCAGCAGCCGAGGCGAAGCCGGAGTTTCCGCCACCGGCACCGCGACGCACACCGATCCACGCACTCTCTAGAACTTGTCGATGATCTCCTCGGCGAACCGGGCAAGCGACTCCTTCTTGGTCGCGATGTCGGCGTCGAAGCCGTGGCCGTGCAGCAACCAGGGCACCACGATCGCGTCGGTCACGCCGATTTCGGACTGCTCGCGATATCCCTCGAGATCGAACCGGTCCACGCACACGGCCTGGATCTCGAACGGGTCCTCGGCGCGCCCGGCCTCGGCGCGCAGTTCGGCCAGCCGATCGATGGTCGTGCGCAGCTCGTCCAGACGCATCATTGCCGACGCCCAGCCGTCACCGCGCCGCGCCGCGCGCCGGAGAGCCTTCTCGCTGTGGCCGCCGACGTAGACGGGCACCGTGCGCTCGGGGGCCGGGCTGATCTGCAACCTGTCGAAGCCGAAGAACCTGCCGTGGTGCTCGACCATGCCGCCGCCGAGGATCAGGCGCAGCACGTCGATCGCTTCGTCGACCCGGGGGCCGCGATGTTCGAAGGGTGCGCCGCACCACTCGAATTCCTCCGGCGTCCAGCCGAGCCCGACGCCCAGACCGAACCGGTCACCGGTCAGCCGGGCCACCGAGGCGATCTGGCGGGCCAGCAGCACCGGATTGCGCGGGCCGAGCTTGAGCACCGAGGTGTAGAAGCCGATCCGTTCGGTCACCGCCCCCATCGACGCGGCGGCGACCAGGGGATCCGACCACGGCGTGTCCGCCGTCCACATGCGCGTGCCGTCGGCGGTGTAGGGATAGTCGGCGGCCACGTCCTCGGAGTGGAACAGTGAATCCGGCAGGGCGATCGCCGAGAAGCCGCACTGCTCGGCGGTACGGGCCAGTTCGGTGAGCTGCTCCAGCGGGCACATGGCCACGGAGAGGGTGAATTTCAACGCCGGCCTCCCGGTTTGTCGGTGCCCACGATCCACATCGAGAAGTACTGCGAGCCGCCGCCGTAGGCGTGCCCGAGCGCGGTGCGTGCCCCGGGCACCTGGTGCTCGCCGGCGCGGTGCATCACCTGCATCGCCGCTTCGGCGAAGCGCAACAGCCCGGAGGCGCCGATCGGGTTCGACGACAGCACCCCTCCCGAGGGGTTGACCGGCAGCCGGCCGCCGATCCCGGTCTCCCCGGCTTCGGTCAGCTTCCAACCCGTGCCCTCCTGGGCGAATCCGAGATTTTCCAGCCACATGGGTTCGAACCAGGAAAACGGGACATAGATCTCGGCCGTGTCGATCTCGGACAGGGGATCGGTGATGCCCGCCTGCTTCCACAGCGCCGCCGCGGCCTCCCGACCGGCTTGCGGGTTGACCTGGTCGCGGCCGGCGTACGTGGTCGGTTCCGTGCGCATCGAAGTCGCATGGACCCAGGCCACCGATCCCGGAGAGCCATCCGCGGTGTCCTCGTCACCGAGCACGACGGCACAGGCACCGTCGGAAGAGGGACAGGTCTCGTCGTAGCGGATGGGGTCCCACAGCATCTGCGAGGACAGCACGGACTCCACCGACAGGTCCGATTGCCGCAGGTGCGCCCACGGGTTGCGGCTCCCGTTGCGACGGTCCTTGGCCGCCACCACCGCCCCGATGTGGTCGGGAGCGCCGGAGCGGCGGATGTAGGAGCGCACGTGTGGTGCGAAATAACCTCCCGCGCCGGCGCCGACGGGCATGTGGAACGGTGGCGTGATCGACAGGGCCCACATCGCGTTGGATTCGGACTGCTTTTCGAAGGCCACCGCCAGAACGCGCTTGTGCACACCGCCCTCGATCAGGCTGGCCGCCACGTTGCCGGTGGATCCGCCCACCGAGCCCGCGGTGTGCACCCGGATCAGGGGCTTGCCCGTCGCGCCCAGCGCATCGGCCAGCGGTAGTTCCGGCATCATGACGCCCTCGAAAAGATCGGGTGCCTTGCCCAGCACGACGGCGTCGATGTCCGGCCAGTCGAGGCCGGCGTCGGCCATCGCCCGGTCGATCGCCTCGCGGCAGAGTCCGCCCATCGACACGTCGGTGCGGCGGCTGGCGTGGTGGGTCTGCCCGGTTCCCAGGACCGCTGCCAAGTGCTTGCTCATCGGTGACCCTCCATCGTGCACACGAGGTTCTGCTGCAGCGCCGGACCGCTGGTCGCGTGCGCGAGCACCCGCCGGGCACTGCCGTCCATGATCCGCCGGGCGGCCTCACCGATCCGGGTCAGGCCCGCGGCGAACATCGGGTTCGCGCACAGCGCACCGCCGGACGGGCTGATGCGGACCTCGTCACCGAGCCCGATCGCCTCCCGGAGCACGAGTTCCTGATGGGTGAACGGCGCATGGAGTTCGGCCACCTCGACACCGTCGGTGCCCGCGGCGCGGGCCGCGCCGGCCGTCGACGGCGAGGTGGTCAATTCCCGGGCACCGAGGTTGCCCGATTCCATCCGGTGTTCCAGACCGGTGATCCAGGCGGGACGTGCGCACAGTTCGCGGGCACGGTCGGCGTCTGCCAGGATCACCGCCGAAGCACCGTCGGTGATCGGAGCGCAGTCGTGCGCGCGGAGGGGATCGGCCAGATAGGGCTCTGCGAGCAGCTCGGAGACCTCGGCGGCTCCCGAGATCTGGGCATGGGGGTTGGTGCGGGCGTCGGTACGGCACCGTGCGGCAACCGCGGCCATGTCCTGTTCGGTCCATTGCCCGGAATCCAGCCCCAGCCTGGCCTGCAGTCCGGCGATGCCGACCGAATCCGGCCACAGGGGGGCGGTGGTGTAGGGATCGAGCTGCAGGGCCAGCGTTCGGCGCAGGTCCCCTGCGGAGGACTTGCCGAATCCGTACACCAGCGCGGTGTCGACCTGTCCGGTCCGGATCTTGACCCATGCCTCGTACAGTGCCCACGCCGCGTCCATCTCCACGTGCGACTCGTTGATGGGCGGCACCGCTCCGATGGCGTCCACGGCGGCGACGAAGGAAAAGGCCCGTCCTGCCAGGTAGTCGGAGGACCCCGAGCACCAGAATCCGATGTCGCCTTTGGTCAGTCCGGTACCGTCCAGAACTTCGTGCAGAATCGGTACCAACATCTCGACACCGTTGGTGGTGCCGTACGTCTGCCGCGTGTTCGGTGCCTGGGCGAATCCGACGACGGCTACGTCAGGGTCTGTCACTGTCGCACTCCTGCCCTCAAAGGTGCCGGGCGTAGGACTCGTACGGCGCGTCCGGCTCCCCGGTGGGTTCGAAATGATCGATGTTTTCCAGCGTCGTGCCCCACTGGTCGCGGGACTTCCACGCCGCCCGGACGCGCATCCCCATCCGGACCTCCTCGGCCGCGCAGCCGAGGACCAGATGCAGGAAGGGGATGTCCGCCCCGTCCAGGAGGACGTAGGCGGCCACGTAGGGCGGCTTGATCCGCTGACCGAGGAACGGCACGTTGACGATGCAGAATGTCGTCACGGTCCCGGCATCCGGCAGTTCGATCTCGTCGGTGGTGGGAACGCCGTCGGTGGGGCAGGCCCCGCGCGGCGGAATGTAAACCTTGCCGCAGGCAGGGCAGCGCTGCCCGATCAACCGCCCCTCGGCGAGAGCGCGGAGATACTGGCTCTCCTCGGGAGAAGCCGAATGCCGGTAGTGCAGGTGCACCGGAGTGGTCGTCATCGCGACCGGTTCCTGCTGCTCGGAGGTGCTCTCGGGGAGCGGTGGGGCCTCGCCCGTGTGGTCGGCAGCGGTCCCGCCCGCGGCAGCGTCGTCCGGGACCGGATCGAAGCAGGCGATGTCGCGGATGCTGCCGACAGGGGCGTCCGACCACCGCACTCGCACGCGCATCCCGGTGTGCATCTCCTGCGGGGAGACCACGTCCACCGCGTGCAACAGGGGTGTGTCGGCACCGTCGAGCCGGATCAGGGCCCAGGCGAAGGCGTGTGCCAGCGGTTGGCCCTCCAGGGGGTGCGGCGTCCACGACCAGCTCAGAACCGTGCCCTGTTGGCCCACCTCGACGAAGTCGTCGAGAGCTTCGGCGGTGATCGGGTCGTATTCGACGACGGGAACGTGGACCCGGCCGTCGGATCCGCGTACGCCCTCGATGCGGCGCTGTCGCAGTGCGGTGGCGAAACGCCCGAGTACCGGCCCGAGGGAGCGGGTGTAGTCGAAACCGACCTCGAGCGGGGCGCTGAGTGGTTCGGAAATCCCAGTCACACGCCGAAGTGAAACACGTTCTCGCGAATGCGGCAATGGTTCGAGCAGGATGGAGCGGTCATCGGGGTATCACCGAACAAGCGGCGATGCAGGGAGGTTCTCGTGAAGGTCGCGCTGCAACTCGGTTATTGGGGTGCCATGCCACCGCAGCATGCGCAGGAACTTGTTTCCGAAGCGGAGCGAGCGGGATTCGACGGTGTTTTCGCCGCCGAGTCCTGGGGCTCGGACGCGTTCACACCCCTGGCCTGGTGGGGTTCGACCACCACGCGGGTGCGGCTGGGTACGTCGGTGGCGCAGCTGTCGGCGCGGTCGCCGGCCGCCTGTGCGATGCACGCGCTGACGCTGGATCACCTCTCCGGCGGTCGCTGCGTGCTCGGGCTGGGAGTGTCCGGTCCGCAGGTTGTCGAGGGCTGGTACGGGCAGCCGTTCGAGAAACCGTTGGCGCGCACGCGGGAATACGTCTCGATCGTGCGCCAGGTGCTGGCGCGGCAACAGCCCGTGCGCAACGAAGGGCCGCACTACCCGTTGCCCTACCACGGCCCCGGGTCGTCGGGTCTCGGCAAGTCGCTGCGCCCGATCACGCATCCGCTGCGCGCGGACCTGCCGATCTGGTTGGGAGCCGAGGGGCCGCGCAATGTCGCGCAGACCGCGGAGATCGCCGACGGCTGGCTCGCGGTGTACTACTCGCCGCGGCTCGCCGCGGTCTGCGAGGAGTGGCTGGCCGAGGGGTTCGCCCGGCCGGGAGCACGCCGCACCAGGTCGGAGTTCGAGGTCGCGGCGCACTGCCAGGTCCTCGTCACCGACGATGCGGCGGCCGAGAGGGCCGGGTTGAAGCCGTCCCTGGCTCTCTACCTCGGCGGTATGGGCGCTGTCCGGAGGAACTTCCACGCCGATGTGTTCCGCCGCATGGGATACGCGGAGGCGGTCGAGGAGGTGGGGCTGCTGTTCCGGGAGGGGCGCCGTGAGGAGGCCGCCGCGGCGGTGCCGGACGAACTGGTCGACGAGATCGCGATCATCGGGACGCGCGAGCGCGTGGTCGAGCGCGTCCGGCAGTGGGAGCGGTCGGGTGTGGACACTCTGCTGGTCGGCTGCCGGGATGCGGAGCAGGTCCGGACGGTGGCCGAGGTGGTGCGGGAGAGCGGATCCGCCGATTCACCGGTTTCGACCTTGCCTTCTTGATGAAACACGTTCTAGATTCTGGTGTGATTCGTGCCCGCCCCGGTGGGCACCACATCGTGGACGGGAGTGTGCCGTGACCGTCATGGGCCTGTGGAACATCGCGGAGGAGTATCCGGATTCGGTGGCAGTGGTCGATCCGGACGGCCACGAGATGACCTACCGGGAATTGGCCTCCGCCGCCGATCGCATCGGGCGAGGACTGCAGAGCAGGGGACTCGAGCCGGGTGACAGCATCGTGCTGATGTTGACGAACGGTGCCGACCTGCTCGCCGCGTACTTCGCCGCGCTGCAGACCGGGCTGTACGTGGTGACGGTGAACTGGCACCTCGTCGCCGACGAGGTCGCCTACATCATCGACGACAGCGCGGCGAAGGCGTTCTTCGCGCACGAGGACTTCACCGGGGTCGCCGCCGACGCGGCCGCCCGCAGCGACCTGCCCGCCGCGGCGCGGTGGTCGGTGGGGGAGATCCCCGGCTTCCGGCCGCTTGCCGAGCTCGGTGCCGACGAACCCGTCGAGCGGCCGGACGTGCGCACCGCGGGATCGCCGATGCTGTACACCTCGGGCACCACCGGGCGCCCGAAGGGAGTGCGACGGCCACTGACCGGTGCCGACCCGGACGAGGTGCCCGAGCGGTCACGGGGATTCTTCGCGCTGTTCGGCCTGGAGCCCTTCGACGGGCACGTACATCTGTGCGGATCCCCGATGTATCACACGGCCGTGCTCAACTTCGTGAGCATTTCGATCCAGCTCGGCCACACCGCGGTGCTGATGGGCCGATGGGATGCCGAGGAGATGCTCCGACTCGTCGACCGCCACCGGGTGACGCACAGCCATATGGTCCCCACCCAGTTCCACCGCTTGCTGGCCCTGTCCGAGCAGGTCCGCGCGCGCTACGACGTGTCGTCGCTGCGCGCGGTCGTGCACGGCGCAGCTCCGTGCCCGCCCGAGGTCAAGCGACGCATGCTGGAATGGTGGGGGCCCGTGATCATCGAGTACTACGCGGCCACCGAAGGTGGCGGGACGTCGATCGGCGCCGAGGAGTGGCTGAGTAAACCCGGGTCGGTGGGACGGGCCTGGCCCGGGTCCGTCGTGCGGGTGCTCGGTGAGGACGGCGCCGAGCTTCCGCCCGGAGAAGTGGGCACGGTGTACATGCGGATGCACGGTTCGAGCTTCGAATACCACGGGGATGCCGACAAGACCCGCAAGTCCCATGTCGGCGATCTTTTCACGCTCGGTGACGTGGGGTATCTCGACGAGGACGACTATCTCTACTTGTGCGACCGCAAGAGCGATATGATCATCTCCGGTGGGGTGAACATCTATCCCGCCGAGGTCGAGAACGCGCTGGCGGTGCACCCGCAAATCGCCGATGTCGCGGTGTTCGGAGTACCCAACGACGACTGGGGCGAGGAGGTCAAGGCGGTGGTGCAGGTCGCCGAGGACACCGCCGGTGGGCAGCACCTTGCCGACGAACTGATGGAGTTCGCTCGCCGGCGACTGGCGAAGTTCAAGCTCCCGAAGAGCATCGACTTCACCCCCGAGCTTCCCAGGGATCCCAACGGCAAGCTCTCCAGGCGCAAGCTCAGGGATCCGTACTGGGCCCACCGCGACCAGGCGATCTAGGAGTGCCTTTCACGTTCGACCTGGCGCGGTGGTCGGTGAACCGCCTTCTCGGATGCAGTCCTTCCCGGAGAAGGGGTTGTCCAGCGTTGGAGGCCACATCAGGGAGCCACTCTCCATCACGTGGCCCCTGCCTTGCATGAGCCTCAGCCGGGGCCATGAACGGTAACAGCCGGAGCCGGTCGGTTCGCTCAGGCTGAGCACTCGTGCAAAAACCATCCTGAAAGGGCTCGTTAGATGGCAGGCAGCCGTCGTGACCGGATTCGGATGTCTCCGGACGAGATCGAGGACTTCCTCTCCGAGCAGCACACGCTCATCGTCGCCAGCCACGGTCACACCGGGCATCCGCACCTGGTGCCCATGTGGTTCGCGTTCCTGGACTCCGCGATCGTGTTCTGGACGTACGGGTCCGCCCAGAAGACCGTGAATCTGCGCCGCGATGCGCGAATGAGCTGCCTGGTCGAGGCGGGGGAGAGCTACGAGGAGTTGCGCGGTGTGTTCCTGGAGGGACACGCCCACCTCTCGGAGGATCCCGCCGAGATCCAGCGGGTGGGCGAGGCCATCGCGCAGCGTTACGGCGGAGGCCCCCTGGACGAATCGGGGCGGGAAGCGATACGCAGCAAAGGCGGCAAACGGGTGGCCGTGGTGTTCGAGAGCACCCGGGTGGTCAGCTGGGACCACCGCAAACTGGGTCCGGGCGTCTACTGAGGAGTCCTTTTCGGGTGATCGATGAATGCACTCCTGAAGCGACGCCCGGCTCCTTCCCCGCCCTTGTCTAGCGGCCGCGAAATTCGGGGATCCGCTTGTCGGCGAAGGCCCGCGGCCCTTCCTTGGCGTCCTCGCTGCCGAAGACGGCCATGCCGAGACGGGTGTCCACGGTGAACGCCTCGTTCTCGGGCATACCCTCGGTCTCGCGCATGGTCTGCAGGATGGCCTGCACCGCCAGCGGCCCGTTGGCAGCCACCGACTCCGCCAGCTCCATCGCCTTGTCCAGAGCCTGTCCGTCCGGTACGACATGGCCGACCAGGCCTATTTCCTGCGCTTCGAAGGCCGACAGGTGCCGGCCGGTCAGCAGGATCTCGGCGGCCCGCGTGTAGGGAACCTGCCGCGGCAGCCGCACCGCGGAACCGCCGAGCGGGAACAGTCCCCAGCGGGCTTCGGAGACGCCGAAGCGTGCGCTCTCTCCGGCCACCCGGATATCGGTGGCCTGCAGGATTTCGGTGCCGCCCGCCACGGCAGGCCCCTCCACTGCCGCGATGAGCGGCTTGCTCAGGCGCCGTCCCTTCAGCAGTGGTTCGATCACCGACAGATCCTGTCCCGCCGCGCTGTCGCCGGGATGTTGGCTGTTCATGGCCTTGAGATCGGCGCCCGAGCAGAAAGCACCGTCCGCCCCGGTGAGCACGCAGACCCGTATCTCATCGTTGCCGTCCACTTCGTCCCAGGCCTGTCGCAGGATGGACAGCATCGACGCGGACAGGGCGTTGCGCGCCTCGGGGCGGTTGAGCGTGACGACCAGGACATGCCCGTGCTGCTCCACGAGGCAATCCGGCTGCTGCGCGTCCTGATTCCGGGTATCGGATTGTGCCGATGTCATCGTGGGCGCCTCCGGAGAAGAAGAAGTTCTTCGGCCGAACGGGTCAGGCCATTGTCACGAATGATAACACGTTCTAGTTTGTTTCGGGTGGCACACAATATCGCAGATCTCTTCGAGCACGCAGTTGACTTGACCCCCGAACGCGTCGCCGTGGTCTGCGGCGAGCGTCGCCTCACGTACCGGCAACTGGAGCAGCGAGCGAACCGCCTCGCCCACTACCTCGCGGACCGGGGAGTGGGGCAGGGCTCGCACATCGGTGTGTACTCCCGGAACTCCATCGAAGCGCTGGAAACGATGATCGCCGCGTACAAGCTGCGCGCCGTGGCGATCAACATCAATTACCGCTATGTCCCCGGCGAACTGCGCTACATCTTCGACGACGCCGATCTCGCGGTCCTCGTTCACGAACGCAGGTACTCACAGCGAGTGGCCGAGGTCCTGCCCGACATCGACGGCCTGGACACCGTGCTGGTCGTCGAGGACGGCACGGACGGTGATCACTCCGCCTACGGGGGAGTCGAGTACGAGTCCGCCCTGGCGGAGGGTTCGCCGGACCGCGACTTCGGCGAGCGCAGTGACGACGATCTCTACCTGCTCTACACCGGCGGCACCACGGGTCAACCCAAGGGGGTGATGTGGCGCCACGAGGACGTCTGGCGCACCCTCGGGGGTGGCATCGACTTCATGACGGGAGAGCCCGTCGCCGACGAATGGCAGCAGGCCCGCCAAGGAGCCGAGAGCGGCGGGCTCGTCCGATTGCCTGCCGCACCCTTCATCCACGGTGCCGCCCAGTGGGCGGCGCTGGGCAACCTGTTCGCGTGCAGCTCCGTGGTGTTCGTGCCGGAGTTCGACGCCCACGAGATGTGGCGCGAGATCGAGCGCAACGGTGTCAATGTTCTGGCCATCACCGGCGACGCGATGGCTCGCCCCCTCATCGAGGCCTACCACCAGGGCGACTACGACGCTTCCTCCCTGGTGGCCATCTCCAGCAGCGCGGCGCTGTTCTCCCCCTCGGTGCAGGAGCAGTATCTGGAGGCGCTGCCCAACGTGGTGATCACCGACTCGATCGGTTCCTCGGAAACCGGGTTCAGCGGTATCGGCGTGGTGGGCAAGGGCAGCGAGAACTCCGGAGGTCCCCGGGTCAATGCGGGCACCTCCACCACTGTCATCAGCGATGACGGCAGGGTTCTGCAGCCGGGAACCGGCGAGGTGGGTTGGCTGGCTCGCTGCGGCCACATCCCGCTGGGCTACTACAACGACCCCGACAAGACCGCATCGGTGTTTCGGGAGATCGACGGCCGGCGCTACGTCGTTCCCGGCGACTACGCCCGGTTGGAAAGCGACGGGCAGATCACCATGCTCGGTCGGGGGACCATGAGCATCAACACCGGCGGGGAGAAGGTGTTCCCCGAAGAGGTCGAGGGAGCGCTGAAGTCGCACCCCGACGTGTTCGACGCCCTGGTGGTGGGTGTCCCCGATGAGCGCACGGGGCAGCGCGTCGGCGCTGTGGTCCAGCCCAGGCCGGGTGCGACCCCCGACCTCGACACGCTCGCCACGTACCTGCGGGAGCACATCGCCGGATACAAACTGCCGCGAACCCTGTGGCTGGTCGACGAGATCAGTCGATCGCCGAGCGGCAAGCCGGACTACCGGTGGGCGCGGCGTCATACCGAGGAACGCGAGCCCTCCTCGGCTGTGCGGCCACGCTCCACCCCCGTTGCCGACTCCCGCTGATCCGACGTCCATCGACCCGAATCCCTCCGAAAGGACCGATCCATGCGTACCTCACTCTGCGACACACTCGGCGTCGAGCATCCGATCGTCGGCTTCACGCCCTCCGAACACGTCGCCGCGGCGATCAGCCGCGCCGGTGGGTTCGGCGTGCTCGGGTGCGTGCGATTCAACGACGCCGACGAGCTGGACAGAGTTCTGGACTGGATGGACCGCAACACCGACGGTCGGCCCTACGGGGTCGACATCGTGATGCCGTCGAAAGTCCCCACCGAAGGCACCGATGTGGACCTGGCGGAGATGATCCCGGCCGAACACCGGGAATTCGTCGATCGGACGCTGGAGCGGCTCGGCGTACCGGACCTGCCGGAGGAGGACGAGCAGTCGGATTCGGTGCTGGGCTGGTTGCACTCGGTGGCGCGCTCACATGTCGATGTCGCCCTGCAGCACCCGGTGAAGCTGATCGCCAACGCGCTCGGGTCCCCGCCCCGGGACGTGATCGAGCGGGCTCATGACCACGACATCCTCGTGGCGGCGCTGGCGGGCAAGGGCGAGCACGCGCAGCGGCAGGTGGATGACGGCGTGGACCTCGTCGTGGCCCAGGGACACGAGGCCGGCGGGCACACCGGTGAGATCGCCACGATGGTGCTCGTCCCCGAGATCGTCGATGCGGTGGGGGATCGGGTTCCGGTTCTGGCGGCCGGGGGAATCGGTTCCGGGCGGCAGGTGGCCGCCGCGCTCGCCCTCGGAGCCTCCGGGGCGTGGATGGGATCGTACTGGCTGTCCACTGCCGAGTACGCGCTGACCGCCGGGGACACGGCGATGCAGCAGGCGCTGTTGAAGGCCGGCTCCGGCGACACGGTCCGCTCCCGGATCTACACCGGCAAGCCGGCCCGGTTGCTCAAGACCCGGTGGACCGAGGCGTGGTCCGAGCCCGGCGCTCCGGAACCGCTGCCGATGCCGCTGCAGAACGTTCTGGTCAGCCAGGCGCACCGGCGCATCATGCGCTCCGACGACCCCGAGGTCGTGTCGATGCCGGTCGGGCAGATCGTCGGCCGGATGAACGAGATCCGCCGGGTCGACGACGTGATGGCCGGCCTGCTGCGGGAGGTCGACGAGACATTCGCGAGGCTGGACAAACTGCGCTGAGGCGTGCGGATGGCGGTGCGGCTCCTGCCCTTGTCCGCACCGCCGTCGTTTCCGGCCGGGCGCAGTCCTCTGCGCCCGTTTTTCGAGAACTATTCCTCGATCGCCTCGGCGGCCAGGGTTCGGCCGATGTGGCCGAGCTGCGCGGTCGCCGCACCGAGGGTGAATTCGTGGTACTTGGCCGCGACGAAGTACCGATGCAGATGGTGGTCGAGATCAATGCCCACGCCACCGTGGACGTGCACGGCGGTGTGGGCGACTCGGTGACCGCCTTCGGCGGCCCAGAACTTCGCCGTGGCCGCCTCGGTGTCACAGGGAAGCCCGTGCGAGGCCAGCCACGCGGCCTGCCACATCGTCAGCCGGACCGCTTCGACATCGATGTAGGCATCGGCGAGGCGCTGCGCCACGGCCTGGAAGCCGCCGATCGGGTGGCCGAACTGCACCCGGTCACGAGCGTACTCGGCGGTCAGTTCCAAAGCTCGTTCGAGCACTCCGAGCTGTCCGGCGCACAGGCCGATCGTTCCGTGGCGCAACATCAGGTCGAGAATCTGCGGCCCGTGTTCGACACCGCCGAGTACACGATCCTGCGCCAGTGACACCTCGGAGAGTTCGAGCCACGCCTCGGTGCCTGCGCCGGTGACTCGCTGGCTTTCCAGGGTCACTCCTCGGTCGCCCGGCGCGACGAGAAAGACCGCAGGTCCCTCGGGGGTCGTCGCGGGCACCAGGACGAGATCGGCCACCGGTCCGGCGGGGACGGTGGTTTTGGTCCCGTTGAGCACCCAGTGCTCGCCCGAGCGGTCGGCACGGGTCGACGGCGTGCGCGGATCCGCACTGCCCTCCTCGACCATGGCCGCGGTGAGGACCGTCTCGCCGGCCCCGGCGGGTACCGCCCAGCGGTCCCGCTGCTCACGAGTACCGAACCGGGCGAGTGTGGCGGCGGCCAGTACCACGGAGGACAGGTACGGCACCGGCGCGGTCGCACGTCCCATTTCGATCAGCACGCTGCACTGCTCCAGCAGGCCGAACCCGGCACCACCCACGTCGGGTGGCAGGGTCGCGCCGAGCACGCCCGCCCGCCCCAGCTCCTTCCACAGCGCACGATCGAACCGGCCGCTGTCGGAGTCGAGCTCCCGAAGGCGTGCGTCGGTGACGTGGTCGGCGAGGATGTCGGTGGTCAGTCCTGCGAGATCCTGCTGGGCTTCGGTCGGCGAGAAATCCATGTCTGCCTTTTCGCGTCGGCGGTGGGGGTGTGGTCAACGATGGGCTCGGGGCAGGCCGAGTCCCACCGTGGCCACGATGTCGCGCTGGACCTCATTGGTTCCGCCGCCGAAAGTCAGGATCAGCGACGAGCGGTGCATGCGCTCGATCCGCCCCCGCAGCGCGGCGCCACGGGAGCCCTCGCGTATGCACGCGGCGGAGCCGAGTACCTCCATCAGCAGCCGGTAGGCGTCGGTGGCGAATTCGGTGCCGAACACCTTCGTCGCCGAGGCGGCAGCCGGAGCGGGTTCCTGATCGGCGGTCCAGGCGATCTTCCAGTTCATCAGTGTGAGGAACTCGACTCCCGAATGGACCCGTGCGAGATGGTGCTGGACCCACTCCTGGTCGATGACCCGCCGGCCGTCGGCGAGCTCGCTGCCCTGCGCCCAGGCACGAACCTCATTCAGTGCCGAGCGCAGCGGGGCAGCGGAGGTGAGTGCGACGCGCTCGTGGTTGAGCTGGTTGGTGATCAGTGGCCACCCCTCGTTCTCGGTGCCCACCAGGGCGGAGGACGGCACGCGCACGTCCTGGTAGTAGGTGGCGCTGGTCGTGGGACCTGCGACGGTGTGTACCGGCGTCCAGGAGAATCCGGGCGCATCGGTGGGCACGACGAGGATGCTCAGGCCCTTGTGCTTGCGCGCGTCCGGGTCGGTGCGGCAGGCCAGCCAGACGTAGTCGGCGTACCGGATCAGGCTCGTCCACATCTTCTGCCCGTTGATCACGTACTCGTCGCCGTCGCGGACGGCGCTGGTGCGCAGCGCGGCGAGGTCGGTCCCGGCCTCGGGTTCGGAATACCCGATGGCGAAGTGGATGTCGCCGGCGGCGATCCGCGGCAGGAAGAAGGACTTCTGCTCCTCGGTTCCGTACCGCATGAGCGTGGGCGCGACACTGTTGAGCGTCAGGAACGGAACCGGCACACCGGCGATGGCCGCCTCGTCGGTGAAGATCAGCTGGTCGAGCATCGTGCCACCGTGGCCGCCGTATTCCCGGGGCCATCCGAGCGCCAGCCACCCGTCGGCGCCCATGCGGCGCACGATGTGTTTGTAGGCCGCACCGTCTCCGTAGTCCTCCTGGGAGTTCAGCTCCGCACGGAGCTGCGGCGTCATCAGTTCCGCGAAGTAGGCGCGCAGCCGTTGTCGCAGATGTTCCTGTTCCGGGGTGTAGGTGATACGCATGCATGCTCCTGAGCCGAGCCGGGCGACGCGCCGCTCACTCTTATGAAACGTGTTTCAGTGAATATATCCGGGTGTGCACCCGGAGTCGAACACCGGCGCGGAGTTCTTCCGGATGGATCTTGCCCGGTGCGTCATGATGTATAACGCGTTCTACCAATGAGCAGGGAGACGGCGGAAGACCTCTTCGCGTGGTGGTCGCGATGGCCGGAATCGGAAGCGGCGGGAAGCGTGACCTGTCTCTCACGTGCTCGTTGAGGGACTGACGTGGCGACCCGGTCGTGCGTGGCGGTACGGCACGCCCGGCAAGGCGAACAGGGAGGGACCGATGGAGGTCAGTGTCGATCCTCGGCTGTGCGAGGCGAACGGAGTGTGCGTCGGGCTCGCGCCCGGTGTCTTCGCGCTGGACGACGAGGAGATGTTGCGGATCCGGCAGCCCGCCGAGGACTCCGAAGAACTGGAACGTGTTGTCAAAGCTGTTCAGTTGTGCCCGAAAGGAGCGCTCGAAATCCGCACTCCCGAGTCGGAACCCAACCCTTGAGGTAATTGATAACACGTTCTAGTGTGTTCCACGTTACACACACTCGTGCAGAGCGGCCTCGGGGCCAGTGAGGAGACAGGGCCGGTGAAGGCAGCGGTACTGAAGCAGATCGGTGATGACAAGCTCGATATCCGTACGGACGCCGCCACCACCGGCCCCGGTCCCGAGGAGGTCCGCGTCCGGATCCGGGCGTCCGGGATCTGCCACAGTGATGTGTCGGCGATGAACGGATCACTGCCCACGATGGCGCCCGGCGTCATGGGGCACGAGGGTGCCGGCGAAGTACTGGAAACGGGCAGCGCGGTCACCGACCTCGACCCCGGGGACCGGGTGGTCATTTCCTTCGTGCCGCCGTGCGGCGGCTGCCCCCATTGCCTGCGGGGACAGCCGAACCTGTGCGAGGTGCACACGGTCGCCGCATTCACCTCGCCCCGCTTCGAGGTCGGCGAGGAACCCGCGTTCGGCTTCGGCGGATGCGGGACGTTCGCCGAAGAAGTGGTCGTGCCGCGTAGCGGGGCGATCAAGGTCGATGACGAGGTTCCGTTCGAAGTCGGTGCCCTGCTCGGTTGCGGGGTGCTGACCGGCGTCGGCGCCGTGATCAACACCGCCGCGGTCGAGCCGGGTTCCACCGTGGCCGTCATCGGATGTGGTGGTGTGGGGATCTCGGTGATCCAGGGGGCCCGGCTGGCCGGCGCGACACGGATCGTCGCGGTCGACCCGGACACGGACAAGCACGCGTCCGCCCGGCGGTTCGGCGCCACGCACGTCACCACACCGGACGGCCTGCAAGAACTGAACGATTCGGTCACCAGTGGAAGCGGGTTCGACTACGCCTTCGAGGTCGTGGGGCTGGCCGCAACCATCCGCACCGCCTACGACGCGACCAGGCGAGGTGGCAGCGTCGTCGTGGTCGGCGCCGGAGGCCCCGAGCAGAAAATCGAATTCACCGCGCAGGAACTGTTCATCACGGAACGAAAGATATTGCCGTCCTTCTACGGCTCGGCCGATCCGCGCCGCGATGTCGGTCGGATGGTGGAGTTCTGGCGAGCGGGCCTGCTCGACCTCGAGGGCATGGTCAGTACCCGCATGTCTCTCGACGACGTCAATGCCGGTCTGGATGCGCTCAAGGACGGCACCAACGGTGTTGTGCGGCAGATCGTCACTGTGGACTGACGGCGCTTTTCGACCTCCGAGCACAGCACGACGAACGGAGCCGGCCGTGGACGGCTCCCGGACATCGGGTCCGGGTCGCAAGGCCGCCACGTAGCCGGTGCCGGATCCACGCAGGATCGATCGACGAGGAGGATGAGCGATGACGCTGACCATGCAGCAACATCGTGAAGAGGTGGGGATCAAGGACGGCCTGCTGCTCGTGGACGGGCAGTGGCGGCAGGCCCGCCGGGAAACGACCTGGTCGCACCAGCACCCGGCCACCGGGGAATCGATCGGTGAGTTCGCGGTGGCCGGCTCCGAGGACGTCGACGAGGCGGTCCGTGCGGCCCGCCGCGCGTTCGACGATGGACCGTGGCCGCACATGCGTGCGGGCGAGCGCGCGCGGCTGCTGAACGGTTGTGCCGCTCTGCTGCGCGAGCACACCGACGAGTTGCGCGCCCTGCAGGCACTGGACAACAGTGTGCCGCTGTCCTTCGGATCCATCTACGCGGGGTCGGTCGCCGTCGCGGCCGATGCCTTCGATCACCATGCGGGATGGATCGACAAGGCAGGCGGCCAGACGTTCGCGCCGTATCAGGGCGGGGACCACCTCGCGATGACCTTCCGCGAGCCGATCGGTGTGGTCGGTGCGGTGCTGCCCTGGAACGCGCCGTTTCTGCTGTTCGCGCAGAAGGTGGCCCCGGCACTGGCCGCAGGGTGCACCGTCGTGCTCAAACCTTCGGAATACGCCACGTTCAGCGTCCTGCGCATGGTGGAGCTGCTCGTCGAGGCAGGCTTGCCGCAGGGAGTGATCAACGTGGTCACCGGTCCGGGAGATCCGACCGGTGAAGCACTGATCACCCACGAACAGATCGACAAGGTCAGTTTCACCGGCAGCCGCGAGGTGGGGCGGCGGATCGTGGAGGCCTCGGCGGGCACCATGAAGCGGGTCTCGCTGGAACTCGGTGGCAAGAGTCCCGCGATCGTCTTCCCCGATGCGGACGTCGGGATGGCCGGAATGACCGCCATGGGCATGGTGACGATGGGCCTGTCCGGTCAGGCCTGCATCGCCCACACCAGGGCTCTGGTGCACCGCGACGTCTACGACGAATTCGTCGCCGCCGCGGAGATGATCGCCGGCTCGGTGACCTACGGTGACCCCTTCGATCCCGGCGTGCAGGCGTGCCCACTGATCAACGAGCGACAGTTGAACCGGGTCCTGGGGTATGTCGAGAAGGCCCATGAGGAAGGCGCGCGACTGGTCACGGGGGGAGACAAAGCCGGCGGGGACCTCGGTGCGGGCCATTTCGTGACGCCGACGATCTTCGCCGATGTGGACAACTCGATGAGCATCGCCCAGCAGGAGATCTTCGGTCCGGTGCTGTCCGTGGTGCCGTTCGACGACGAGGACTCGGCCATCGGGATGGCCAACGATTCCGAATACGGCCTCGGCGCCGGTGTGTACACCGCGGATGCGCAGCGCGCGTTCCGGGTGGCGCGCCGGGTGCGATCCGGAACCGTCGGGATCAACGGTTTCCAGGTGGAACCGCACCTTCCCTTCGGCGGGTTCAAACAATCCGGTCTCGGCCGCGAGGGTGGGCAGGCGGCTTTCGAGTCCTACACGGAACTCAAGACCGTGATGATGCCGCTGACCGACGAGATGATGTGACGACGGGAGAAACCGAGCATGCCGCGTCTACAGGACAAGGTCGCGATCATCACCGGCGCGTCCCGGGGGCAGGGAGCGGCCGAGGCGCGCCGATTCGTGGCCGAGGGGGCACGTGTCCTCGTCGCCGATGTCGCCGATGAGGACGGCAAGAGCCTGGCCGACGAACTCGGTGAGGCTGCCGTCTACCACCACCTCGACGTTTCCTCGGAGGACGAGTGGGCAAGCGCGGTGAGCGCCGCCGAATCCGCGTTCGGCCGCGTCGACGTGCTGGTCAACAACGCGGGCATCCTGCATTTCTCCGCGCTGGCCGAGACGAGTCTGGCCGACTACGAACGCGTCGTCCGGACCAACCAGATCGGCACGTTCCTGGGCATGCGGGCCGTGATCCCGTCGATGGGGCGAGGCGCTTCCATCGTCAACCTGTCCTCCGTGGAAGGACTGGCCGGTATGCCGTTTCTGGTGTCGTACACGGCGAGCAAATTCGCCATTCGCGGGATGACCAAGGTCGCGGCGATGGAGCTGGGACAGCAGGGAATTCGGGTGAACTCGGTGCATCCCGGTGTGATCGACACCCCGATGATCCAGGACGCGGCCGGTGGCGACATGGACACGTCCTATGTGGGCAAACGGGTCGCGCTGGGCCGTGTGGGACAACCGGACGAGATCGCCGATCTCGTGGTGTTCCTGGCCAGCGACGAGAGTTCGTACTGCACGGGCGCGGAATTCGTCGCCGACGGAGGAGCGACCGCAACACATTCCCTGCTCCAGACCTGAACGCTTCCGCGGAAGACGTGATGGGTGTGGAAGTAGCGGTTGAACAGTCACCGAGACCTTGCGGGAGTCGCCGATGAGTTCTCCGGGCGCCAGCCATCGCGTTCCCCTCAGCGCCGCGTTCAACCAGGTCGGCCGCATGTCCACGCTGGGCTGGCAGGTGTTGCGGGCCATCCCGCGCCGTCCGTTCCCATTCCGCGAGTTCATTCAGCAGTGCTGGTTCTTCGCCAGCGTGACGATTCTGCCGACCGCCATGGTGGCGATCCCGTTCGGTGCGGTCATCGCGATGCAGCTCGGGTCGTTGACCAAGCAGATCGGTGCCCAGTCGTTCACCGGCGCGGCCAGCGCCCTGGCGATTCTGCAGCAGGCCAGTCCGCTGGTCACGGCACTGCTGGTGGCAGGAGCGGGCGGTTCGGCCGTGTGCGCGGACATCGGAGCACGCACGATCCGCGAGGAAATCGATGCGATGGAGGTGCTGGGTGTCTCGACGATCCATCGCCTGGTCGTGCCGAGGGTGCTCGGCGCCGTGGTGGTCGCGGTCCTGCTCAACGGACTGGTCACCGTCGTCGGCGTACTCGGTGGGTACTTCTTCAACGTGATCCTGCAGGGCGGCACTCCCGGCGTGTACCTGGCCAGTTTCAATGCCCTGGCTCAGCTGTCCGATCTGTGGATCAGTGAGTTCAAGGCTCTCCTCTACGGATTCGTGGCCGGGGTGGTGGCCGCTTACCGCGGTCTCAATCCCGCCGGAGGGCCGAAAGGGGTCGGTGATGCGGTCAACGAGGCCGTCGTGATCACTTTCCTGCTGTTGTTCCTGCTGAATCTGGTGATCACCGGCATTTACCTGCAGATCGTCCCGCCGAAGGCGTTGTGATCGCCATGGCTGTGCTCGAAGCGGCTCCCCGGTCCACCTCGCGAACAGCGCGCAGCTGGGCCCGGCTGCGACTGCTGAGCGCCCGCCCCGGGGAAGCACTGGCCGGTCTCGGCTGGCAGCTGTCGTTCTACGTGCGTGCGCTGGCGATGGCGCCCTACACGCTGAGCAGGTACCCCAGGGAGACCTTGCGGCTGCTCGCCGAGGTGGTGTTCGGCAGCGGGGCGTTGGCCGTCATCGGCGGCACCCTCGGCGTCATGATCGGTATGACCGTGTGCACGGGTGCGGTGGTCGGCCTGCAGGGGTACTCCTCGCTCGACCAGCTCGGCACGTCGGCCCTGACGGGGTTCATCGCGGCTTACTTCGATACCCGCGAGGTGGCTCCCCTGGCGGCCGGGCTGGCGCTGTCGGCCACCGTCGGGTGTGGGTTCACCGCCCAGCTCGGGGCCATGCGCATCTCCGACGAGGTCGACGCCCTGGAGGTCATGGGCGTGCGTACCGTCTCGTACCTGGTGACCAGCCGCGTGCTGGCCGGGGTGGCGGCGGTGATCCCGCTCTACGTGGTGGGCCTGCTCGGCTCCTACCTCGCCTCCCGGCAAATCACCGTGTGGTTCTACGGTCAGTCCGCCGGGACCTACGATCACTACTTCCATCTGTTCCTGCCACCGCAGGACGTGTTGTGGTCGTTCGGCAAGGTCATCATCTTCAGCGTGGTGGTGATCCTGACGCACTGCTACTACGGATATACCGCCCGTGGCGGACCCGCGGGCGTCGGTATGGCCGTGGGCAAGGCCGTGCGCACGGCCATCGTGCTGGTGGCGATTCTCGACTTCTTCCTGAGCCTGGCGATCTGGGGCTCGACGACCACGGTGAGGATTGCAGGGTGAATCGACGGTTCTACGGCGGCAGACGCTACTACCAGCTGTTGGGAGTGGCATTCCTGGTTGTCGCCGCAGTGTTCTTCGCCGCGACGATCGGCGTGTATCGCAAAGCTTTCACCCCCGTCGTTGCGGTCACGCTGAAAACCGACCACGTCGGAACCCAGATGAGCGTGGGCGCCGATGTCAAGGCACGCGGCGTCATCGTCGGCGAGGTCAGCAACATCGAAGCCTCTGCGGGACACGCGACGATGCGCCTGGCGCTGCAGCCGGACAAGGTGGACATGCTGCCTGCCGATGTGTCGGCACGGCTGTTGCCGAAGACCTTGTTCGGCGAGCGCTACGTCGCCTTGCAGATCCCCGAGAAGGCCGGCGGTGCGCATCTCGAGGCCGGTGACGTGATCGGTAAGGACCGCAGTGCTGCCGCGATCGAGATCGAGAAGGTCCTGGGCGAACTGATGCCGTTGCTGCAGGCGGTTCAGCCGCAGAAGATGGCGCTCACCCTGAACGCGGTGTCGCAGGCGCTGCAGGGCCGTGGTGAACAACTCGGTGACACGTTGGTGCGCATGGACGCCTACCTGGAAAAGCTCAATCCGGCGCTACCGGAACTGCAGGAAGTGCTCGGCCGCCTCGACGATGTCTCGGACACCTACGCCCGTGCAGCGCCCGACGCCCTGCAAGCGCTGAGCGATCTCACCACGACCACGAAGACCGTTGTCGAGCAGCGGAAACGGATCCAGGGCATGCTCACCACGCTGACCACCACGTCGGTGAACACGACCCGGTTCCTCGAGACGAACCGGCAGAACCTGATCCGTCTGGCAGGCACGTCGCGCTCCACGCTGGAATTGTTCGCCAAGTACGCCCCGCAGTACCCGTGCATGCTCGCACAGATCGCCGACAGCATCCCCACGGCACAGCATGTGTTCGGCAAAGGTACGGACAATCCGCACATTCAGAAAGTGACCATCGAGGTCGCCGACGGACATCACAAGTACGTCCCCGGGCTCGACGATCCCCAGTACCTGGATCAGCGCGGTCCGCGCTGTTACGAGCAGGCGCAATACCCGGAGACCTTTCCCCAACACCCGCCCGGTGGGCCGATCAAGGACGGTTCCCGGAAGTCGGTCTCCTCGGACGAGGACGACGAAACACCGAGCTCGACGGCGGATCCCGCCGGGACCGCACCGCAGTTCGCGGCGGGTAGCTCGGCCGGCGTCCCCGAACTGGCCAACTCGCCCGCGGAACAGCGATTCCTCGCGGCGCTGCTGGCACCGTCCCTGGGCACCGCACCGTCGGAAGTGCCGGGATGGAGCAGCCTGCTGGTCGGCCCGTTGTTCCGTGGCGCGGAGGTGACGGCGCGATGAGAGCGATCACCGGACCGGCGCTGAAGATGGCGGTCTTCGCCACCGTCACGATCCTGCTGACCACGGTACTTGCCATGGTCATTCTCGCCGGATCGAGTTCCGGCCCGATGTCGGCCTATTCGGCGAGGTTCACCGACGCCTCGGGCGTGCAAAGCGGCGACGAGGTCCGGATCTCCGGAGTCAAGGTCGGGCAGGTGACCTCGGTGGAGTACGAGGACAAGCACGCCCTGGTGCATTTCGACGTCCGTTCCGAGCGCACGCTGGCCGGCGACACCGAGGCATCGGTCAAGTACCTCAACCTGGCCGGGCAACGATATCTCTCGCTGGAGGCCTCGCTGGACGGGCAGCAGGATGTGCTCCGGCCGGGCGAGACGATCCCGGCGGAACGAACCCGCCCGGCATTGGATCTCACCGAGCTGTTCAACGGTTTCCGTCCCCTGTTCCAGGCGCTGTCGCCGAAGGAGGTCAACAAACTCTCCTTCGAGATCATCAAGGTGCTGCAGGGCCAGGAGGGCACGGTGGAGAGCCTGCTGGCCCACACCGCGTCGCTGACCTCGACGATCGCCAAGAAGGACGAGGTGATCGGCAAGGTGATCGACAATCTCAACCACGTGCTCGGCGAGGTCAACGCTCGCAGCCCGCAGCTGTCCGAACTGATCGCATCCCTGCAGCGCATGGTCAGCGGATTCGCCGAGCAGCGCAAGCCGATCGGTGAGGCCGTCTCGGCGCTCGACGAGCTGACGCACACGACCGAGGGGTTGCTCGAGCAGGCGCGCCCGCCGTTGAAGAAGGACATCGCGGAGCTCCGCAATCTGGCACAGGGGCTCAGTGACGACCTTCCGAAGATGGAACAGGACCTGCAGACACTGCCGCACCGGCTCGAATCGCTGACCCGCACCGTCAGTTACGGGAGTTGGTTCAACTTCTTCCTGTGCCGGATGTCGGGCACCATCGGCATCTCCGAACTGGATATCGAGGTGCCGATTCTGCCGCTACCGCCCGGGCAGATGCCGGAGAGGTGTTACGAGTCATGAAACCGCTGCGTGAACGCAATCAGGCCACGATCGGAGTGATCACGCTGGTGGTCCTGTGCCTGGCGGCCACCGGCGCCTTCTTCTCGAAGGAGCTGCTCGGCAACGGCGAGTCCTACTCCGCACACTTCACCGAATCGGCCGGTTTGACCTCCGGAAACGAGGTGCACGCCGCGGGGGTGAAAGTCGGCGAGGTGACGGACGTCAGTCTGGACGGAAATCGGGTATTGGTCGACTTCACCGTCGACGGTGTCCGGCTGGGCAGGCAAACCACGGCCTCCATCCGGATCAAAACCCTGTTGGGGGAGAAATACCTCCAGGTGACGCCGCGAGGATCCGGAGAGCTCGATCCCGCGAAGACCATCCCGACCTCCAAAACGACCGCACCGTTCGACATTCCCGAGGCCGTCACCGAGTTGACTCGCACAGCCGGGCGGATCGACACCGATCGGCTCGCCAAGAGCTTCCGGGTCATGTCGAAAACGCTCGAGGGCGGCACCCCCGAGATGGGCAAGGCCCTGAAAGGTCTGTCCCGGTTGTCGAAGACGGTTGCCTCCCGCGACGAAAAGCTCGCGAAACTGCTCGACAACGCCGGAGGTGTCAGCAAGATCGCCAAGGAGCGCAACGAGGAGGTGCGCACACTGATCGCGGACGGCAACCTCCTCCTGACGGAACTGCAGCGACGCAAAGATGCGATCGACTCGCTGCTGCGGGGGACGCGGGAACTGTCCACACAGGTGCGCGGAATGATCGCCGAAAACAGCAAGCAGCTTCGTCCGGCCCTGCAGGAACTGGACAAGTTGACCGGGATGCTGCAGCGCAACCAGGACACGTTGCGGGATTCGATCAAAGCTCTGGCCCCGTACATCCGGGGTTTCACCAACACCACCGGGTCCGGGCAGTGGTATGACGGCTATCTCTGCGGCTGGGTCCCACCGCCGATCAGCGCCGGCCCGGTGCAGACGGCCCCGAAGAAGTGCGAGGTCCCCGTGCCGGAGGAGCACAACTCTCCGGGAGGTGGTTCGTGAGCATCACGGCAGTGACTCGCTTCGGCACCACACGAGTGCTCGTCTTCGGCAGCGTGCTGGTTCTGCTGCTCAGCACCGTGCTGTGGTGGGTCCTCCAGGAATCCGGCACCCGCATCACCGCCTATTTCGACAAGGCCGTCGGTCTGTATCCCGATTCGAGCGTCCGTGTCCTGGGCATCGAGGTCGGCGAGATCGAGAGGGTGACTCCTCGAGGGGGACGAGTCCGCGTGGACATGCACGTCGACGCGGGGGTGACGATCCCGGCGGACGCGAAAGCGGTGGTGGTGGCCCCCAGTCTGGTCAGCGACCGCTACATCCAGCTCACCCCCGCCTATGCGGAAGGGCCACGGATGTCCTCCGGCGCCACCATCCCGAACGATCGCACGGCGACACCGGCCGAACTGGACGAGCTGTATCGCAACGTCAACAAGTTGTCCAAGGCACTCGGCCCGGAGGGGGCGAACAAGCGAGGAGCACTGTCGGACCTGCTCGACAGCGGTGCGAAGGCCCTCGACGGCAACGGGGAGACGCTCAACGCGACGGTCGAACGGCTCGGCGAATTGGCCACGACGTTGTCGAACTCCGAAGAGGATCTCTTCGCCACGGTGGACAATCTCAACGAATTCACCGCAACCCTGGCCAAAAGCGACCGACAGATCCGGCAGTTCTACGGAAAACTCGCCGACGTCACCGGTTTTCTCGCGGGGGAACGCGAGCAGGTGGGGGCGGCGCTGAGCTCCCTGGCCACGGCGTTGACCGACGTCAAGAAGTTCATCGAGAACAACCGTGCCACGGTTTCGTCGAACGTGGAAAACCTCACCGATATCACGCAGGCACTGGTGGATCAGCGCAAGGCCCTGGCCGAGGTGATCGATGTGGCACCGCTCGGCGCCTCCAACTTCGTCAATGCCTACGACGCCGAGACCGGCGCCATCGGTGTGCGTGTCCACATCAACGAACTCACTCACCCGCCCGTGTTGATGGTGTGCAAGCTCCTCGAGTACAGCACTCCGAAACCTGTTCCGGAACAGGTGGACAAGGCCTGTGACAAGCTTCAGCCCGTCCTCGACGGGACGCTGAAGCTGCCGTCGGTGGGCGAGACGTTGCATCACCTGCAGCAGGGGGAGCTGCCGCCACTGCCGCTACCGGTACTCGAGGTGACACCGACAAAAGGCACGGGACTTTCCGGCGGGGAGTGATCGGTGATGAACGGGAACAGGATCGTGGCAGGGGTGCTCGTGGCGTCGCTGACGCTCACGGGGTGCGGCGTAGCGGGGTTGCCCGACATGCACAGCATCCCGTTGCCCGGTGGGGCCGAGCTGGGTGAGCACCCGTACCGCGTGACGGTGCACTTCGCGGATGCGCTCAATCTCGTGCCTCAGGCAAGCGTGCGCGTCAACGACGTCGCCGTCGGCAAGGTCGAAAGCATCCGGCTCAGCGAGGACAACGCCACGGCCGTGGTGACGGTCCTGGTCAACGGTGATACTCGCCTGCCCGCGAATGCCACCGCCCGCCTGCGTCAATCGAGCCTGCTGGGGGCGAAGTTCGTCGAACTCGGTGCCCCCGCGAAGGCACCGGCCCGGGGCAGGCTGTCCGACGGAGCCGTGATCCCGCTGGAACGGACCGGCCGGAACCCGGAAATCGAGGAAGTCCTCGGCGCTCTGTCGATGTTGCTCAACGGTGGGGGCATCGCCCAGCTCGGGACGATCACCGAAGAGCTCAACGCGGCCCTGTCCGGCAACGAGCCTCAGCTGCGCTCCCTGTTGGCCAACCTGGACGAGACGGTCAGCCGGCTCGACAGCCAGAAGGACGACATCACGCGAGCCATAGACGGGATGAACCGGCTGTCCAGCACTCTGCGCTCGCAAACCGGGAACATCACCACGGCCCTGGAGGAACTGGGGCCGGGAATCGAGGTCATCAACCGGCAGCGGGACCGGCTGGTGACCATGTTGCAGTCCCTCGATCGGCTCTCCGCGGTGACCGTGGACACGATCAACAAGAGTCAGAAGGACCTGATCGCCGATCTCCGCGCGCTGGAGCCGACGCTGCGCAAACTCGCCGAGACCGGGGAAGCGCTGCCGAAAGCGATCGGCTACCTCGCGACCTATCCGTTCCCCGAGTACGCGATGAAACCGCTCAAGGGCGACTACGTCAATACGGACGTACGGCTCGACCTGGACTTGAGCAACATCCTGGAGCAGATGGTCGATTCGGAGCCGTTGTTGCCGTTGCCGCTGCGAAACCGGGTACAGCAGGGCAAGGACGCCTCCTCCCCGGCCGTGCCGCCGCAGGATTCGGAAGGTGCACCGGAGGCCGCGCCCGGTAGCCCGGAACCACCCGCGCAGGACGGACCGCCCGCGGTGCTCGACAACATTCTCGGAGGGTCGCGATGATCGCACGGGCAACGCGAGTGCGTCTCGCCCTGTTCCTCGTGATCGCGGTGGTCGGGATCGGATACACCGGTGCGCAGTATGCGGGCCTCGACCGGCTTTTCGGTGGAGACGGGTACACGGTGACGGTGCGGATGGCGGACTCGGGTGGTGTGTTCACCAACGCCGAGGTCACCTACCGTGGGGTCGCGGTCGGCCGGGTGGTCGGGATGCGCCTCACGAATTCCGGTATCGCCACCGAGCTGCACATCGAGTCCTCGGCCCCGAAGATCCCCGCCGATACGCGAGCCGCCGTGGCCAACCGGTCGGCGATCGGGGAGCAGTACGTGGATCTGCGGCCGGACGACAATCGGGGTCCCTACCTCACCGAGGGGTCCGTGATACCGGAGCGTCGCACGACGTTGCCTCCGGCACCGGAGTCGCTGCTGGTCCACCTCGACCGGCTGGTCAGCAGCATTCCCACCGACTCGCTGCGCACCGCGGTCGACGAGGCGGGTGCGGCCTTCCGGGGAACCGGTCCTGACCTGCAACGGATTCTGGACAGCGCCGACTCGTTCATCGCGACGGCCCACGACCACCTACCACAGACCACGGGGTTGATCGGCAACAGCAACGTGGTGCTGCGTACGCAACAGGACCAGTCCCGGCGCATCCTCTCCTTCAGCAAGGGTGCCCGGCAGATCGCCGCACAACTCGAGAAGTCGGATCCGGATCTGCGTACGTTGATCGAAGCAGCCCCCGCGGCCGGCAAGCAGATCGACCGGTTCCTGCACACCAGCGGCAACGACCTCGGAGCGCTGGTGGCCAACCTGCTGACCACCACACGGATCACGGACAAACGTCTCCCGGCGATGGAACAGATGCTGGTCGCCCTGCCGGTGATCGCCGCTTTCTCCCCCTCGGCGTCGCAGCCGGGCAACGACAGCGGGCATTTGGCGGCGACCCTGAACTTCTTCAACCCCATCTCGTGCACCGAGGGTTACGAGGGGACCAAACGGCGGCCGGGCAGCGTGACGACCCCCGCGCCGACCAACTACGATCTGCACTGCGCCGAACCCTCGGACAGCCCGATCAATGTCCGGGGGGCTCGCAACGCGCCGTCACCGGGCGTGCCGGGAGAGCCCGTCCCGCATCCGCCCCCGCTGCCCTTGGCGGGCTCGCAGGACCGGTGACGGGTGTGTGTCTCCTCCTCGCGAGCGGGCGCTTCTCCGGGCGTGCGGATCGGCGATGGTGTTGGCGGTAGTGCTTCGGGAGGAATGTATCGGCAGCACCATCGGGTTGAGGGGATATGGCCGGGTCCTCGTCGTGCTAGGGGGCGGCGATGTGGGTCATCCTGCTGGCTCTGCTCGCGGCGGCGCTGTCGGCGCTGAGCGCCGCGGGCGAGCAGCACGCGGCCTCCCGGCTGGCCGGCGCCGCCCGGTCCAGCCGGCGGCGCGGGGTCGGCCTGCCCGCGGCCGTACCGCCGTTGCAGCCCGGCGCGCGGTTTCGCCGCTGCCGGATGCGCAGACGGCTGGGGTACGGTGCCGGATTCGCGGCGGCACTGCTGACCAGCCCGCTGTGGCTGGCGAGCTGGATGCTCGATGCGGGGGCGTTCTTCGTGCAGGCCACGGCTTTGCACGTGGGATCGATCTCGGCGGTGCAACCGTTGATGGTCACCACGCTGCTGTTCAGCCTGCCGTTGGCCGCGCTCGGCACCGGACGTCGGCCGGGAAGCGGTGGCTGGGTCGGGGCGGGGATGATCTGTGTCGGCCTGGCGATGGTGCTGTCCACCCGATCCCTGCCTGCCGCCGAAACCATCCGCCGTGTCCCACTGCTGGTGGCGATGGGCGTCGCCGTCCTGGCGGCCCTCGCGCTGGTGGCCTCGAGCCGTGACAGGTCACCGGTGTCGCGGGCGGCGCTGCTGTCGATGGCCGCGGGCGTGCTGTTCGCCGTCGGCGCGGCGATCACCAAACTCACCGCCGCCACGTTCACCAGTGCAGGACTCACCGGCCTGCTCACCAGCTGGACCGGATACACGCTGGCCGCGGTGTCCCTGACCAGCTTCTCCCTGCAGCAAGCCGCCTACGCCAGCGGGCCGCTGGCCCCCTCGATCACCGCCATCGTCATCACCGACCCGCTCGTCTCCTACGTCCTGGGGGTCGTCGGTTTCGGCGAGTCGCTCCTTCTCGGCGGCGGCACCCTCCTGCTCGTCATCGTGGGGATGCCCGTCCTCGGCCTGGGGGTGGCGCTGTTGGCGCACTCCCCACTGCTGGCCCGGTCACCCCCGCGCTGACCTCCGGAAGTCCGGGTCGATGCCGGGGAGACCGAACTCGACGCGTCGCTGCGCTGCCGCCCGGCCCTGGACAGGCGACCGGAGCTCCCGGCCGGCGGACCACGTCGTCGACGTGTACAAGCGGTGCGTGGTTCGCCTCGCGTGTGGGCGCTGTCAGGCGCATGTGGGACGTTGGGTGAGGTAGTGATGGTGAGCAAAGCGGGTTGGTGAGTATGCGCAGGACCGTGCGTTTTCGGGGGCGAGAGCTCGCTCGGGAACGGCCGCTGGTCATGGCGATCGTCAACAGAACACCGGACTCGTTCTACGACAAGGGGCGGACCTTCGCCTTCGAGACCGCGATGTCGGCGGTGGAGCAGGCGGTCGAGGAGGGTGCCGATATTGTCGATATCGGCGGTGTGAAGGCCGGGCCCGGTAGTACCGTGGACGTGGACGAGGAGATCGAGCGCACCGCACCGTTCGTCGCCGAGGTGCGGGCGAGGTTTCCCGAGTTGGTGATCAGCGTGGACACGTGGCGGCACGAAGTGGGGCGTGCCGTGTGCGCGCAAGGAGCGGATCTGCTCAACGACACCTGGGCCGGTGCGGATCCGAAGCTGGTGGAGGTGGCGGCCGAGTTCGGCACCGGCTACGTGTGCTCGCACACCGGTGGCGCGGTACCGCGCACCAGGCCGTTTCGGGTGCGCTACGACGATGTCGTCCGAGCTGTGCTGGAGGAGACCACCCGGCAGGCGGAACGCGCGGCGATGATCGGCGTACCGCGCGAGGGGATTCTGATCGATCCCACGCACGACTTCGGTAAGAACACCTGGCAGAGTTTGGCGCTGCTGCGCCACACCGACGCGTTGGTGGACACGGGATGGCCGGTTCTGATGGCGCTGTCGAACAAGGATTTCGTGGGGGAGACACTGGGGTCCGGGCTCGAGGACAGGGTGACCGGGACGCTCGCGGCGACCGCGTTGGCGGCGCATGCGGGCGCTGCGGTGTTCCGGGCCCACGAGGTGCGCCAGACCCGTCAGGTCCTGGAGATGGTGGCCAGTATCGACGGGGCACGGGACCCCGCCTCGACACTGCGGGGCTTGACGTGACGGCGATTCGCCGCGGCCGCCACCTGCCCACGATGCCGGTGAGCGTGGAGCCGGGGCCTCGAGATTTCCGTCGACGTTGAGGGGAGTGGAGTGACACCCGAGACACAGCGGTGGTTCGCCGCCCGTACGTGGCAGGAGCCACGGTGGTCCGTCGAAGAACTGGTCCGGGCGAAACGGGGCAGGACGGTCAGCGTCGTTCTGCCCGCGCTCGACGAGGAGGACACGGTCGGTGAGATCGTGGCGGCGATCATGCCGTTGACCGGGTCGGCCCGCGACCGGCCGCTGGTGGATGAGGTCGTGGTGCTCGACTCGGGATCGGTGGATCGCACGTGTGCGGTCGCGCGAGCGGCCGGGGCACGTGTGGTGGGTCGGGACGAGGTTCTCACCGATTTCGAGCCGCGGCCGGGCAAGGGCGAGGTGCTGTGGCGTTCGTTGGCGGCGGTGTCCGGTGACCTTGTCGTGTTCATCGACTCCGATCTGGTCGACTTCGACGCGCGTTTCGTACCCACCTTGCTCGGTCCCCTGCTCACCTCCGCCGACCCGGTGCTCGTGAAGGGTTTCTACCGCAGGCCGCTGCGCCTGCCCCAGGAGGGTATCCAGGAAGCCGAGGGCGGCGGGCGTGTTACCGAACTCCTCGCACGCCCCGTGCTGGCTTCCGTGCGTCCCGCGCTGACCGGGGTCGTACAGCCCCTGGGTGGGGAATACGCAGCACGCCGGGAGTTTCTGGAGGCGGTGCCCTTCGCTCCCGGATACGGGGTGGAGACCGGTCTGCTGATCGATGCCTACGACCGGCACGGGCTGGACGGTCTGGCACAGGTGAACCTCGGCGTGCGCAAGCACCGCAATCGCGGGCTGCTGCAGCTCGGCGTGATGGCTCGCCAGATCCTGGCCACGGCACTGTCCCGCTCGGACGACCCGCGTTCCGGGGCCGGCGAGCACGGTGACGCCGCTGCGATGCTGCCGTACACCCAGTTCGTGCAGGTCGGGCAGGAATGGATACCGCACGAGCAGGAGGTGCTGGTCCAGCAACGCCCACCCTTGCGCAGCGTCCGCGAAGGATCCGGACGGTGACGGACGGCAGGGGCCTCGCCCGTGCCCGGTGATCGCCGTTTCGGCCACCCACCGCTCATCGGTCGGTGGCCGAGCACGGCATGGTGACCCGCGGTGTCACGTGTTCATCTTGTTCCTCAGCTTGGCCATGCCCCGCTGGCTGCTTTCCTCTTCCAGGCGCAGGGCGGTGCCCAGAGCGAAAAAGGTGGGGGCCCATTCCCCGACGAAGATCCCCCACCGGTCGGCGCGATCCAGGTTGGCCTTTTCTTTCCTTTCCGAGACCAACCACGACAGAAAGCTGGCCCCGATCGAAATGGCCCCGGCCGTGAACATCATTTCCGAGGTCACTCCCGACTCGTGTAGCTTGCGCAACATCGGCATCCTCCTGTGCTTGGTGGGAAGCTTCGGTACTCGCTCAAATACCCTGCTTGCGCCGACGCCAATCCCTCGGCGGGGAAAAATAAATTTCGGGTATGTGGTGCGATTTCGGTTCGGTGCAGGCCACGGACAGTGGTCGGTGGCAGCCGGATCCGGCGGCACTTGCGGGGAGGGCGCACGATCGAGACCGTGGTGCAGCGGCACAGGATCGTGCCGGACCTCCGGCGCCGGTGCCTGCCCGCGGGTGCCTCACCAGGTGCCGGGAGTGCGCATCCCGCGGGAGATTCCGCGTGCCGCGGCCCGAACCGTGGGGATCAACGATGCCGGTCGCGTCCCGGCGCCCTGCACGACGAGGGACACGCTCGCGGCGATGTCTCCGTCCGGCCCGAAAACGGGTGCGGCCACCGACACCGCGTCCTCGGTGACCTGCCCGTCGCTGATCGCGAACCCGTTCCTGCGCACGGCGGCAAGCATGCTGCGCAACTCGGTCGGATCGGTGACGGTCTCGGTGGTGAAGCGCGGCAGCGGTGTGCTCAGGACCTGTTCCTGGACCTCCATCGGGGCGTGAGCCAGCAGAACGAGACCGACTCCGGTGGCAGACATCGGAAACCGCCCGCCGACACGCGTGCGGACGGGGACGGCCCGGCGTCCGGCGATGCGTTCGACGAAGACGACTTCGGTGGTTTCACGGACGGCGAGCTGCACGTTCTCGTGGGTCACCTCGTAGAGGTCCTCCAGGAACGGCAGGGCCAGTTCCCGCAGCGCCAGGCCCCGTGGGGCCAGCGCCGCGATCTCCCAGAGTTGCAGCCCGATCCGGTACCGCCGGTCGTGACTGCGCTCCAGGAATCCCGACTCCGCCAGCTCGCCGACGAGGCGGTGCGTGGTGGTCATGGCCAGCCCGGACCGGTGTGCGATCTCGGTGAGGGTGAGCTCGGGCCGCTCCTGGGTGAAAGCCCGGAACACGTCCAGCACCTTGCCGGTGGCCGTCCTGGGGGCGGCACTGCCACCGGGCTGTGGTGGCTGCCACCGATCGGTCATCACCATCTCCCGATGTCGCTGTCCGCACATCTCCGTCGGCGCGCAGAATGACGGATGCCGACACATATTGAAAACCCGATTTCCGTTGGGCGGAAAAACAATTGTGTCGAGTTTCTCGTTGCGGTGTGCTATTCGTCACCGACCTTCCTTTTTCGTGATCCATGATTTAATGTCGCTTCGTATGGCACGACGTAACTTTCCCCCGTATCGAGCAGATCATGTCGGCAGTCTGCTGCGTCCCGACTATTTGATGCGGGCACGTGAGGAGTTCGCAGGCGGCCGTATCTCCGCCGACGAGCTCAAGCAGGTGGAGGACAAGGCGATCACCGAAGTGGTGGCCATGCAGGAGGAGGTGGGTCTGTCCACCGCCACCGACGGCGAGTTCCGTCGCACCTCCTGGCACATGGACTTCATCTACCAACTCGGCGGGGTCACCAAGGTCGACTCGAACCTCACCGTGGAGTTCCACAACGACTCCGGCGACATCGAGTTCACCCCGTCGGCGACCCGGGTTGTCGACACGATCGACCTGCCGCAGCCGATCTTCGCCGATCACTTCAAGTACCTCGCCGGACAGGTCAGCACCGCGACGCCGAAGCTGACCATCCCGTCGCCGAGCATGGTCCACTACCGCGGTGGGCGAGCCGCGATCAGCGAGGAGGTCTACCCGGACATCGAGGAGTTCTGGAACGACCTCTCGGCCGCCTATGCTCGCCAGATCCAGGCGATGGGTGAACTCGGCTGCCGCTACCTGCAGCTCGACGACACCAGCCTTGCCTACCTCAACGACCCGAAGCAGCGCGAGAAGCTCGCGGCCCAGGGCGAGGACGCCGAGCGCCAGCATCTGCGCAACATCAAGCAGATCAACGCCGCGCTGGCAGGGCGCCCGGAGGGAATGGCCGTGACCACGCACATGTGCCGTGGCAACTTCCGTTCATCCTGGGTGGCCGAGGGCGGCTACGAGTTCGTCGCCGAGGCGCTGTTCAGCGAGCTGGACGTGGACGGCTTCTTCCTGGAGTACGACGACGAGCGCTCGGGCGGTTTCGCGCCGTTGCGGTTCGTCCCCAAGGACAAAGCCGTGGTACTCGGGCTCGTCACCACCAAGCGCGGGGAACTGGAGTCCAAGGACAACCTCAAGCGCCGGATCGAGGAGGCTTCCCGCTACATCGACCTCGACCAGCTGTGCCTGTCGCCGCAGTGCGGATTCTCCTCCACGGAGGAAGGCAACGCGCTGGATTATGAGCAGGAAGTCGCCAAACTCCGTCTCATCGCCGAGACCGCCCGGGAAGTCTGGGGCTGACCCGGCGCGGGGGAGGGTGTCGTCGAACGGACCTGAACGCCCTTCCCCGGTCGAGAGGTGACATCGACGTGCGAGGGACCGTTCTCCCGGTCCCTCGCACGTTGCTGTCCGCAACGTTGCCTGCCGGACGATACTCCCGCGGACACGGCACACCCGACTGATATGAAGTAGGCATGCTCGTAGCGGCAGGAGTGTTCCCACATCCCCCGGCCCTGGTGCCGCAGGTGGCGGGACAGCGGGCCTTCGAACTCGAGGGGTTGCGTGCCGCCTGCGCGGAGGGTCTGGCACGGCTGCTTCGGTCCCGACCGGATCTGCTGGTGGTCGTCGGTGGTGCGCAACACACGGTCTCGTACTCCTGGCCCGTGGCGGGAACACTGGCTCCTCACGGGGTGGATCTCGAGGTCGGAACGGGCGAGGCCGTCCTGCCGCTGTCGCTGACGATCGCGCGCTGGCTGCTCGAGAACCATCGCGGTGGCCCCGTTCCCGCCTTCGAGTCGGTGGCCTCGGACGCGTCACCGGAGAAATGTCTCGAGCTGGGGCGGTGTGTTGCGCAGCGCTCGCAGCGGGTGGCCCTGATGGTCATGGGAGACGGCTCGGCATGCCGGGACACGCAGGCGCCCGGTTTCCACGATCCCGATGCGGTGCCGTATGACGATCACCTCGCACGGGCGCTCGGGGACGGCGATGTGGAGGCGCTGGTCGCGCTGGACCCGGCGATGTCCGAGCGGCTGTTGGTCTCCGGCCGCGCGGCGTGGCAGGTACTCGCCGGGGCCGCGCGCGACCGGCCCGTGCGCGGTGAACTCCTCGACTACCGGTCACCGTACGGAGTCGGCTACTTCGTGGCTTCCTGGCAGCTCGAACCGGACCGCGAGGACTGAGCCGCCGCGCCGGATCCCCGCCTGTCGTCCGCCCCTGTTGCCACGGGCAGGCAACGCGCTCTGCCATCGGGGCTGTTCAGGCCTTCGGGACTGTCCAGCAGCACGTAGGCCCGGTGGGAGATGTCGAGCAGTTCCTCGGTGGGCAGTTTTGCACGACGCACCTCGCCGTCGGCGACGTCGTAGGCCTCGTGCAGCTCGACCAGAGCACTGCGCAGTCGATCCGGTTGTATCGGGTCCGCAGCGCTGAGTTCGCGCACTCGTGCGAGTGCCCGTTGCACGCGGGACAGCCATGCGCGGTTCGGCAGCAGCCATGCCACGCCCACGGCGATCGCGGCGCCGAGCAGGGTGGCCCACAGGCGATGCAACACCAGCTCGCCGGGGCCCGCCGGAGAAGCCAGCGCGCTGACCAGCAAGGCCACCGGTGTCGCGAAGAACAGGCCGAAGGCGTAGTTGACCAGCACGGTCATCTCCGCGCCCCACTGCAACACGGCGAGCAGGATGATGATCATCCATGGGGCGGGATGGGCCGAGAGCAGGCCGAGTCCGCCGAGCACGCCGAAGACCGTGCCGGAGATGCGCTGCAGCATCCGCGGAACCGACCGCGATGTGCTGGTGGCCTGCAGGACCGATACGGCCGAGACCGCAGCCCAGTAGGCGTGCCCGATCCCGAGCAGGTTGGCTGCTGCTCCCGCGACGAAGGCGGCCGTGCCCACTCGGAGCGCGAAGGGACGCAGCCAGGTCCCGGCGTGTCGCCCGGGGCGCAGGGCCGCGCGCAGGACCTCGCGGATCACCTTCCACCGGGACACCGGTGTGGGCGGAACGAGCGGCCGCGAGTCCCCCTCGGGGACGAGACCGTGGAACCGTCCTCCGCGGCGAAGTTCGGTGGCGGTGGCTCGAATGTCGTCGATGGCCACCTCCGCACCGTGGTCCGGGATCAACAGGGCCTCGCAGGTCTCGATCGCCCGGACGAGGTCGAGATGTTCCGCGGTGTCCCGGTGGCGGCGGCCGACCAGAGCGACGCTGTTCCAGGCCGTTTCCACGGCGGCCGCGGCGCGGTGCCGTGTGGTCAGGTCCGGCCGTGCCGCCAGGTGCGCGGCGGTCGCCTCGAGCGCGGCTGCCACGGCCCTGCGCTGCGGGCCCAACCCACTGACCACGGCGCCTGCGGTGCTGACGGCCCAGGCGAACGCGGCGCTGACCGCGGTGACGGAGATGTGCGGTCCCAGATCCGTCGTCGCCAGTGACAGGTGCGCGCAGGCACCGGTGGCGAAAGCGAAGATCAACCCGCCGGGAGCACCGAGATGCACGGCGGTACCGGCCGCGGTGGTCACGGCGCCCACGACCGCCGTCGCCAGCAGCGCCAGCGGCTCGTGCCAAACACTGCCTTCGGCGAACACCGCGATCACGTCGCCGATCGCCACGGCGAGCACCATCGACACGGCCACCACCGCCAGGGTGCGGGCCTGCTGCCGGTACGGCTCGCTGCGGGCGTGGACGCTGGTCAGCGCCCCGAACACCGCGCCGGCCACCAGGTCCAGTCGACCGATCTGGAGCAGTGTCGTCAGCGGGACCAGCATCGACAGGAACGCTCTGATCGCGGGCCAGACCAGGGGCCCGCCCTTGCGAAGGCGGAAGGTTTCTCGGAGATGCCGGGTCAACACGCTACCATGCACGTTCTTTTATTGTACGCAAGTATTTTACAGGTGGTATATTAGTGAGGTGAAGAGAACATCCGATCTCATTGACACGGCGAGAGAGCAGTGGCATGAGGTCCGTCCCGACCTGGACACCACCAGTATCGACGTGATCGGGCGGGTCCTGCGCGCTGCGGCCGTCCTGCGCAGGCGCCTGGATGCGACGTTCGCCGAGGAGGGGCTCAACCGCGCCGAGTTCGATCTGCTCTGTGCCCTGCGCCGCACCGGCGCACCGGTGACCCCGGGTCGGCTCAACGAACTGACCGTGTCCTCGGGGGCGGCCACGACCAAGCGAGTCCAGCAGCTCACCGAGCGCGGCCTGCTGGAGCGCACCTCCGATGAACGCGACCGGCGGAGCGCGCGCATCGCCCTCACCGACCAGGGCAGAGACGTGATCGACCGGGCCTTTCCCCGCAATCTCGAAGCCGAGCGACAACTGCTGTCGGCATTGAGCGCTCACCAGCGCGAATCCCTCGCCGGCGGCCTGGCCGAGCTGCTGCACGCACTGGAAGGAACAACCGCTCCCGTCGGCCGCACCGCCGGCACCCGGGGCGGTGGTCCGGCCGAGAGCGAGGAATGATCGGGGACCGTCCCGCCGAGCGGTTTCCGGCCTCGTTACCGTGATGGCCATGCACGATCGCGAGACGCCGCTGGCCGAACAAGTTGTCGTGGTCACCGGCGGCGGGCGCGGCCTGGGAAGATCCATCGTGCGCGCCTTCGCCCGAGAAGGGGCGTGTGTCGCGGTCAACTACCGGCGCAGCCGTGAGCAGGCCGAAGCGCTGGCCGCCGAGATCGGCGAGGACCGCGCCTTCGCGGTTGAGGCGGACGTCACCGACGAGTACCAGGTGAACGAGCTGTTCGCGGACGTTCGAGCACGTTTCGGCATGTCCGCTACGACCGTGGTCAACAACGCGCTGGCCGACTTCTCCTTCAACGGCGACGCGCGCCCGCACGCCGACCGGATCCGTTGGGACGAGTTCTCCGCCCAGTTCGAAGGTGGTGTCCGCGCCGCGCTCAACACCGTGCAGGCCGCCTTGCCCGACCTGCGCGCGCAGGGATCCGGGCGCATCATCAACATCGGCACCAACCTGTTCCAGCGCCCCGTGGTGCCCTACCACGATTACACCGCGGCCAAGGCCGCACTGCTGTCGTTGACCCGGACCATGGCCACGGATCTCGGGCCGGACGGGATCACGGTGAACATGGTCTCCGGCGGTTTGCTGCGCACGACCGATGCCAGCGCGGGCACTCCCGAGGTCGTCTTCGACGGCATTGCCGAGAGCACACCGTTGCGGCACGTGGTGGCCCCGGAGGAGTTCGCCGACGCGGTGCTGTTCTTCGCCTCCCCGTGGGCACGTGCCGTGACCGGCCAGAACCTCGTCGTCGACGGTGGGTTCGTCACCGACTGACTCCACCGCGCCGGACACGGTCAGTGGTGGGTGACGTCGGTGTTTTCCGCCGCTCCCCATCCGTGCCAGCGGACGATCTCGATCCGGGCGCTGATCCGGTGGCGCTCGCGCACGGGATACCGGTCGCCGGTGTAGTGCCGGGCGAGCCGGTCGATGTCGGTCAGCTCCGGGTCGTCGACCAGCTCGGCCACCCGGCCCTGCAGGCTCACGTGGGTGTACCAGTCCTCCGAGGACAGCACGGTCAGCGTCACGCGGGGGTCGGCCCGCATGTATTCCAGCCGCTTGCGCCCCTCGTCCATGTTGACCAGGACCCGGCCGTCCTCCCAGAGGTACCAGGTGGCCACCGAGACGGGTTGCCCGTCCGGTCGCACGCTGGTGATCACCGACGGGTTCGGCCGGGCCAGGAGCTCGCTGACCTTCTCGGGCAGGGGCGGCTTCGCCACGGCACACCTTCCTCGCGTCGAGGGGACTGCTGCGCCTGCGATGTTAGTGGCCGCAGGAGAAAACAGCCTGCCGATCGCAAGGCGGCACCGGCCCCCCGCGCGGCGGTACCGCCCCTGCTCCCTTTTTCGCCGATGTGTCCTGCACGCTCACGCGCGCAGTTCGGGAAAGTCGGTGTCGGCGTACTCTCCCTCCACCTGCTCCCGGTCGCTGCCGCGGTCCCGCTCGTGTTCCCGGCCGCGCAGCTCCACCCGGCGGATCTTGCCGGAGATCGTCTTCGGCAGCTCGGCGAACTCCAGGCGCCGGATCCGCTTGTACGGTGCCAGGTTCTCCCGCGCGAACTTCAGAATCGAGTGGGCGGTGTCGTGGCCCGGTCGGTGATCCGCGGTCAGCGTGACGTAGGCCTTCGGCACTGCCAGGCGCACCGGATCCGGCGAGGGCACCACAGCGGCCTCCGCCACCGCCTCGTGTTCCAGCAGCACGCTTTCCAGTTCGAACGGCGAGATCCGGTAGTCGCTGGCCTTGAACACGTCGTCGGCGCGGCCCGTGTAGGTGATGTAGCCGTCGGCGTCCCGGCTGCCCACATCACCGGTGTGGTAGTAGCCGTCGCGCATGACGTCGTCGGTGCGCTCCGGGTCGTCCCGGTAGCCGACCATCAGTCCCAGCGGCCGGTGGTTCAGGTCGAGGCAGATCTCGCCCTCCTCACCCTCCTGGCCGGTGGCCGGATCCAGCAGGGCGACGGTGAATCCCGGCAGCGGTCGCCCCATGGAGCCGGGTTTGATCTTCTGTCCGGGTGTGTTGGCGATCTGCACCGTGGTCTCGGTCTGGCCGAACCCGTCGCGGATCGTCACTCCCCACGCCCGGCGCACCTGTTCGATGATCTCCGGGTTCAGCGGCTCTCCCGCGCCCACCACCTTGGTGGGTGGGGTGGGCAGCTGCGTGAGATCGGCCTGGATGAGCATCCGCCACACCGTCGGCGGGGCGCAGAAACTCGTGACTCCGCAGCGCTGCATGTGCCCGAGCAGCGCTTGCGGATCGAACCGCGTGTAGTTGTACAGAAACACACAAGCGCCCGCGTTCCACGGTGCGAACACGTTGCTCCACGCGTGCTTGGCCCATCCGGGCGAGGAAATGTTCAGGTGGACATCGCCGGGCTCCAGCCCGATCCAGTACATGGTCGACAGGTGCCCGATCGGGTAAGTGGCATGGGTGTGTTCGACCAGCTTGGGCTGTGCGGTGGTGCCGGAGGTGAAGTACAGCAGCAACGTGTCCGAGGCCTTGGTGTCGCCGTCCGGGGTGAACTGCTGCTCGGCCGAGCAGGCATCGGCATAGTTCAGCCATCCCTCGACCGGTGCGCCCACCGCCACGCGGGTGTACTGGCCGGCAACGGCCTCGAACTTCGCCGTGTCCGCCGAACGCACCACGACGTGCTTGGCATTGCCGCGCTGCACCCGATCGGTCAGGTCCGCTGCCTCCAGCAGTGTCGAGGCGGGGATCACCACCGCCCCCAGCTTCATGGCCGCGAGGATGGTCTCCCACAGCTCCACCTGGTTGCCGAGCATCAGGATCACCCGATCACTCCGGCGCACGCCCTGCTCGCGCAACCAGTTCGCCACCCGGTCGGATCGCCGGGAGAGTTCGGCGAACGTCAGCTTCGTCTCCGAGCCGTCCTCCTCGACGATCCACAGCGCGGGCCGGTCGGCCGATTCCGGTTCCGTGCCGAGCGCGTCGAACCAGTCCAGTGCCCAGTTGAACTCGGTCGGCTGCGGCCATCGGAACTCGGCGCATGCCTGCGCGTAGTCCTCCCGGTGCGTCAGCAGGAACTCCCGTGCCTGCCGGAACTGCGCACTCCGGGCGATTGCTGCGTCGTCGTTCACCAAGGACTCCTCTCCTCACCGCCGGCTCGGGCGCTGTCGACTCTGTGCCGGTGGCGCGGCGACCGCCTTCCCGTCGTGCGATCACCGGACACCGCCTGGGGTTATGCTCCACATCACAGGCCGGATCCACTACCCCCGAAAAGGGGTGAGCACGATGGAACAGACGCGACATCCGCTGATGCGCCCCGACGACGGGGACGCGTTCCGACAGGCCCTGCGGTCGGTGCAGCGACGTACCGACGTTCCGCTGGCCTTCGGCGGCAGGCTGGTGGACGGTGCCCTTCGCCTGTCGGAGTTCCGCGGAGCGCGCACGACCGGCCTGCGCGGGCTGAACGTCCTGCCCGGCGCCGGCCTCGGTGGTTACGTCGTTGCGCACGGTCGGCCCGCCGGGGTCAACGACTACGAGTCGGCGAGAGCGATCACGCACGACTACGACCGTCCCGTACTCGGGGAGGGGATTCGCTCGGTCGTCGCCGCTCCGGTCACAGTGGACGGATCGGTTCGTGGTGTGCTCTACGGAGCCGTCCGCGCCGTGCTCCCGCTGGGCGATCGCGCGACGGAGGCTCTGATGGAGGCTTCCCGGGGGTTGGCCGAGGAACTCGCCGTCCGGGACGAAGTCGACCGGCGGATGAAACTGCTGCAGGCAGCCGCGATCGACGAGCCGGTTCAGGGGCGGGACCAGGTCACCGCCGAGGAGGTTCGCGAGCTGCACACCGAATTCCGCAGCATCGCCCAGGCGATGGACGACACCGAACTCCGCGACCGGTTGCGGCAGGCCTGTGAGCGGCTCGCCCATCTCGGCACGGGGCGGAAAACCGACACGATCTCGCCGCTGACTCCACGCGAACTCGACGTGCTCGCCCAGGTCGCGCTCGGCTGCAGCAACGCCGAGACAGGCAGACGCCTGTCGCTGGTTCCCGAGACCGTCAAGGCCTACCTGCGCAGCGCCATGCGCAAGCTCGGGGTGCACAGCAGGCACGAGGCGGTCGTGGCCGCCCGGCGCCAAGGTCTGCTGCCCTGACCGTGCGGCACGGTGCTGTTCCCGCGAACATCCGCCCCTCCCTTGAAGTCACCCATCCCGCACGGCGATGATGATCGCGCCGAACCGACCGTCAGGCACGCGAGGCAGAGGTGCTGCGTCACCGCTTTCTCGAGAAGGAAGAGGCAGTATGGGATTGCCCGAGGTCACCGACTTGACCCGGCTGGATGCCGAAGACGGCGTCCAGCAGCAGGCGGTCGGTGCGGTCGTCGACCACGAGGGATCCGTCCTGCTGCTGCAGCGCCCCGCGGAAGACGTCCGGAGTGGGGAATGGGAACTGCCCTCCGGTGCCGTCGAACCCGGTGAGGACCTCATGACCGCCCTGCGCCGCGAGATCACCGAGGAAACCGGTCTGGTGGTCTCCGAGGTCCTCGGTTATCTCGGCGCCTTCGACTACACCTCCGACAGTGGCATGCACACCCGCAGGCACACCTGGTCGGTTACCGTCACCGGCGTCGATGAGGTGGACCTGAGCGAACACGAGGCCCACATGTGGGTCGGTCCCTCCGACGAGTACCCGATCAGCGCGGAAGCCGCCGTGCTGATCCGTCAACACTTCCATCCCGCCAACACGTAGTGGCCGATACCCGGCGACACCCGCCTGCCGCACCGCTTGTCGGAGGCCGGTGACCTTCTCAGCGGGCACCCACTGCTCGTCGGATCCGGTACGGGCGACTGCCGCGTGATCGTCGCGCACTCACCCCCTGTGGGGGCTTTGCGTTCCCGGCGGAAGGCTCTGCCACACTGGCCGTCCGCGGGTCGCGCAGCTGTATCGCCGACCGGCGAAATTCCCCATCTTTTCGGTAGCCACAAGGCGTTCGCGACCGCGCGCGCCCGGAATCGGGATGTCCGAGAAACAAGCAGGAACCCTTCGAGACGAACACAGGTAGGTCGTGATCACCAAGCAGACGGAGCAGCCCGCCCGCACCGATACCTCGCGCGAGACGCGAGGCCAGTGGCGATTGCGCGAGAACGAGGTGAACCGTGCCATCGATCGGATCATCGAGCAGGGGCGCCCTCGCCTGCACCGAACGTGGCCGCAGTTACTGGCCACCGCGCTCGTCGCCGGGGTGGAAGTGGCCCTGGGTGTGCTCGCCCTGCTCACCGTCCAGCAGAGCACGGGCAGTTCCCTGCTGGCCGGGTTGGCCTTCTCGGTCGCGCTGATCGCGTTGCTGCTCGGTCATGCCGAGCTGTTCACCGAAGGTTTCCTCGTGCCGATCGTGGTCGTGGCCGCCCGGCAGGCCACATGGCGGCGCCTGGCGCGTTTCTGGGCGGGCACGCTGGTGGGCAACCTCCTCGGCGGCTGGATCTTCATGGGAATCGTGATCACCGCCTTTCCCGAGATCCGCTCGACGGCCATCGAGACGGGAGGTGAGTTCGTCCATGCGGGCATATCACCGCAGAGCTTTTGTCTGGCCATCCTCGCGGGCAGCACCATCACGCTGATGACCCGCATGCACAACGGCACCGACAGCGACATGGCGAAACTGGCCGCCAGCGCGGTCACCGGCTTTCTCATCGTCGGTACCGGCATGCATCACTCCGTGCTGGACTCGCTGCTCATCTTCGGCGGGATCCACGCCGGAGCCGGGTACGGGTACGCGGACTGGATTCTGTGGTTCGGCTGGGCGATGTTGGGCAACATCATCGGTGGCGTCGGCATCACCACCGCCCTGCGGCTCATCCGCGGCTACACCCGCATCCACGAGTGGCGGCACAGCTGACGCGCGTCTCGCATTCCGGGAACGAGGACCGGTGGGCGATAGGCTCGGCCGGGTTCTACGGAGTGTGTGGAGGGTTTCGGATGTCGATCGCGACACGGGCCACCGAACTTCTCGGTGTCGAGCACCCGATCGTGCTGGCGCCCATGGGTGATGTCTCGGGTGGTGAACTGGCGGCTGCTGTCAGCCGTGCCGGAGGGCTCGGTCTGATCGGTGGCGGATACGGCGACGCGAACTGGTTGACTCGCGAGTTCGACGCCGCCGCGGGAGCCCGGGTGGGCTGCGGTTTCATCACCTGGTCGCTGGCCCGGCAACCGGATCTGCTCGATGTGGCCCTGGAGCGCGATCCGGTGGCCGTGATGCTGTCGTTCGGGGACCCGGCCCCGTTCGCGGAGCGGGTCAGAGCCTCCGGCGCGGTGCTGCTGTGCCAGGTCCAGAATCGCGGCCAGGCCGAACGCGCACTGGACGTGGGCGCCGATGTTCTCGTGGCGCAGGGCACCGAAGCCGGCGGTCACGGCTACGGTTCCCGGACCACGCTGACGCTGGTCCCGGAACTCGCCGACCTGGTCGACCGGCGCGGTTCGGAGGCGGTGGTCCTGGCGGCGGGAGGAATCGCCGACGGTCGTGGACTGGCGGCGGCACTGACGCTGGGAGCTTCCGGTGCTCTGGTCGGGACTCGCTTCTACCTGGCCGCGGAAGCCCTGAGCACCCCGCAGGCCCGGGACCACGCGGTGGGCGCCACGGGTGAGGACACCTGCCGGACCACGGTTTACGACATCGTGCGGGGCTACCCGTGGCCGGAGGGACACACCGTCAACACGCTCGGCAACGACTTCGTGTCCCGGTGGCACGGTGCGGAATCCGAGTTGCAGCGCGATCTCGGGAACGCCGCCGCCGAATACCGGCGGGCCGTCGCCGAGCGTGACTACGACATCGCCAACGTCTTCGTCGGTCAGGCGGCGGGCCTCGTCGATTCCGTACTGCCCGCCGCCGACATCGTCACCGACATCGCCGACCGGGCGGAAGTGATCCTCGGAGGGCTCGTCCGGTAATCCCGGTGCTCAGCGGGAGCGTCGCTTCCGGTTTCTCGGCGCGTGGAGACCCTTGCTCAGTGCCCAGCCGAATGCGCCGGTGATCGCGCCGACGAGTGCTCCGGTGGCGATGCTGCTGAGCACCGCGAACGCGCGCAGGACGAACACTTCGAGGCCGGCGGGAAGTGCCCCTGCCAGGTTGCCGCCCAGCGCGGGTGGATCATCGCCGAACGTTTCGTGCCAGAAGAGCTGATGTCCGGCTGCCAGGAACAGCCCGTACACCAGTCCGACCACCAGTAGCGCGAAGAACGGGTTGGTGACTCGCGCCCGGAGCACGACCACCAGCCAGACGATCGGTGGCAGGAAGACCAGCAGGGTGTTGAGTGGCCCGGGGCCGGCCAGTCCCAGGTCGTGCACGACGACCCGGGGAACGGCCAGTGCCGCCAGCAGCACGGTCACCGGAAGAGACAGGGAAACCGTGCCGGTGGCCCGGTCGGTGTGGGTCATGCGCATGGTGCGTCCCATCCACGCTCGTAGGCCACCGTGAAGCGCCGGTGGCTACCTTGCTCGATCGAGCGTCGCAGGGCTGCGGCCGCTGCCGCATCGGTGAGCACCCCGAGCTTTCCCGGAGCACGGAACCGGAGACACCGCTGCGCGAGCTACTGAGATAGTGCGAACAGTAACTTCAGTGCCGGTCGAATTCAATCCGTCCCGGAACGAGACGATCGGCGCCGCAGGCAGTGAATGTTCACGGTGGGAATCCGCGTGTCCGCGGTCGAAACATGCCAGTCGGTGGCGGCCTCGGCGAGGAACTCGTCGGCGTGCGGGCGCTTCGGATCGGCGAGCCAGACCTCACCGGAGGTGTCGACCAGCTCGGGCAGCAGCGTGCGCAGCCAGGAGACGTTGCGCTGCTCGTAGAGGACATCCGCGGCGAGAACGAGCTGCCACGGTGCTCGCGCGATCAACGGTTCCGGCTGTTGCCAGGAGCCTTCCGCGGTTTCCACGGTCACGCCGTTGCGGTGTGCATTGGCGGTGGTGAAGGCGAGTGCATCCTCCGAGCGGTCGGTGGCCAGCACGTGCCCCCCGGCCAGTGCCGCGGCGATGCTGGGCAGCCCGAGACCGCAGCCGAGTTCGAGCACCGACAGGCCGTCGAGCGTGCGTTCCGAGACCGCGTGTGCCAGTTCGATGCCGCTGGGCCACAGTTCGGCCCAGTACGGCGGGAACTGGATGTCGTCGTTGTTGTCCTCGTAGAGCAGGTCCGTGCCTTGCCGCGGGTGGGCGAACCGCACCTTCCCGCCGTGCACCGTGATCTCGCCCGTGACGACGTCGTACCGCGGGTTCGTCCGCGGCCGTGTTTCGCCGTCGGGCCGTGCTCGCTGGGCCTGCTGCGCCTTGTCCCGTGTTCGACTCACCGATGCACCATCCTGCCGGATGCCTCGTCCTCTGTTGCCTACCCGGCCGGGGTGTCGCCGAACCGGCGCGGTGCCCTGCCGGGACCAGCGTGGAAGAGAGCCGGCGAGAAACCGACCGGTGACGATCCCTCCCGTTACAGGGCGAGCGGGATGGGGCCGCCCGCCGACTGCAGCATCGCCTGGGCCGCCACCGCCACATCAGGGGGATACCGGTGGGTTTCGGCGTGGGCCACACGGAGGTTGGCGGCGTGGCGTTCGGGTTCGTGCCAGTCGGACCACAGGGCACGGGCCCGGGTTTCCAGGGCGTCGAAGTCCGGGTGGTCGGTGCCGTCGACGGCGTCCAGCAGCCACTGCAGGTAGGCGCGGACGGCGGGCAGCGACCGGCCGTGTGGGTCGAGCGGGCCGTGACCGGGTACGAGGGTGGTGGCTTCGAAGCCGGCCAGCCAGTCCAGGGTCTCGAGCCACCCGGTGATCGAGCCGTGCAGGGCCAGCGGGGTGACATCGGCGAAGACGAGATCGCCGGTGAACAGGATTCCCTCGCGGGGAAGCCAGACGACGAGGTCGCCGTCGGTGTGAGCCCGCGTGGGCACCGGGAGGATCTCGGCACTCGGTCCGCCGAGATCGATGTGAGTCGGTGCGGTGATGGTGTCGATGTGCTCCGGAGGTGCGATGTCACCCCAGGTCGAGCATTCGAACACCCCCGGATGGGTGTGGGGTCCGGTGGTGATCTCGGCTGCGGCCGCGGCGGAGGCCATGACCGACCCACCGGCGGCGGCCACGAGCCCGGCGCCGTGGGCGTGGTCGCCGTGGGCGTGGGTGAGCACGGCCGAGATCGGGTTGCCTGTGGGGCCGGCGGCCTTCAGCAGGCGCCGGGACCGTGCTTCGGTGGCGCAGGTATCCACCAGCAGGGTCCGGTCCGGCCCGGTGATCCAGCCCGCATTGTTGAGGAACCACCCGCCCGGTAGCTGCAGGTAGGCCGTCACGTTCGCGGTCAATGACTGCACAACCGGTTCTGCGGGCACGGCAGGTCCTTTCCGTTGTCGCACCTCGGTGGCGGCCACCCGAGACCGTGGGAGGGTGCGGATCATCCCATCGTCAGAGCCTGACGCGGCGAACCCGTGGACGTCAACGCCTGCCGTCACGGCCTTCGATGTGGCATGTCCGCGCCTGGTCGTTTTCCGGCCCCGCTTGGCTCCTGTCCGCGGGGCGCGGGAGACAATGACCGCGATGGATACTGCTGCCGCGCCGCTTGTGGAGTTGGTCAACGGGGCCCGGATGCCGCAACTCGGTTTGGGAACCTGGCCGTTGGATGATGCTGATGTCGAGGTCGCGGTTCGGCGTGCCCTCGATTCGGGATATCGCCTGGTCGACACGGCCGAGAACTACGACAACGAGGTCGGGGTCGGTCGGGGGATCGCCGGTAGCGCCGTGGCGCGTGAGGACATTTTCGTCACCACCAAGTTCAATCGCCGGTGGCACAGTGTCGACGGTGCGCGTCGGGCTTTCGAGGCCAGTGCCGAGCGGTTGGGTGTGGACTACATCGATCTGCTGCTGATTCACTGGCCGAATCCGGAGCAGGATCGCTATGTCGAGGCCTTCGCGGGTCTTGTCGAGCTGCTGCGGCAGGGTCGCGTTCGTGCGATCGGCACGTCGAATTTCAAGCCGGCTCATCTGGATCGGATCGTGTCCGAGACCGGGGTGGTGCCCGATGTCAACCAGATCCAGCTGCACCCTCGGGCCACCCGTGCCGGTCTGCGCGAGTTCCATGCCGGATACGGCATTCTCACCGAGTCGTGGAGCCCGATCGGGCGGGGTGGTGACCTGCTGGAGGAGCCGGTCATCGCCGAACTCGCCCGGCGATATGGCAGGACACCTGCTCAGATCGTTCTGCGTTGGCATGTCGAGCTCGGTCTGGCCGTTGTTCCCAAGTCGGCCGATGCGCAGCGGATCGGGCAGAACATCGACGTGTTCGACTTCGCTCTCGACTCCGACGACATCGCGCGGCTTTCCGCATTGGACAGCGGCGAGGAACCCGCACCCGACTCCGACGTCTTCGGGCACTGACCGGTGTTCAGCGGCGGTGCTGTGCCGCGAATCGGCGGGGTGACATCCCGTGCCAGCGTTTGAACGCGTGCACGAAGGTGGCGGTCTCGGTGTAGCCGAGTTCGGCGGCGACCTGCGCGACGGTCAGCTCACCGGCGGCGAGCAACTCCACCGCGCGGCGCCGACGGGACTGGGCCACCAGGTCGCGGTAGGTGACGCCGTGCTCGGCGAGTTTGCGGCGCAGGGTCCGCGTGCTGACATTGAACTCCCGGGCCATGTCCGGCAGTTTCGGGGGCGGACCGTGGTAGCCGGCGAGCATGGTGCGGACCTGGCTGGCCGCGTCGGCAGGAAGACTGCGCGAGCGCAGGAGCTGCTCGCACTGCGCTTCGCACAGGGCGGTGGTGTGGCTGTTGGCCTGCGGTAGCGGCTGATCGAGATAGCGCCGGGGAATGCCGTAGTGGTTGTCCGGCTGCTCGAAAGCCGGTGTGGTCCCCAGCAGTTGCCGATGCGGCCGGATGTCGGAGGGTCGCGGAGTCCGGAACCCGAGGCTGTGCGGGGCGAAGGTGAGCCCCAGCCCCTCGGCGTGTATCCGCAGTGCGGCGGTGATGTCGCGTTCCACCAGGAAGGCGCGCACCTCCGGGGGCAGGTGGGCGTCGTGCACCGTGTAGCGCAGTTCCTCGCTGTCCTCGCTGGTGGTCATCTCGCAGAACGCGTAGGTGAGCTGGTAGTAGCGCATCCCGAATGACACGGCCGAGCGCAGGGTGGACCTGCTGGAGACGGCGAACCCCCAGAACCCGTAGGTGCTCAGGTGGTAGCGGTCGCCAGCGATGACCCCGAGACCGGGGACCTCGTCGAGTTCGGACACGAGGTTGTGAATCAGAGCCAGTTCCTGGACGGACTCGATTTCGGCGTGCGGATTCTCCAGTGCCGCCTCGTCGATGCCGGTGCCGTGCAGACAGCGTGCGGGCGGAACGTCGTATTCGCCGGCGAGCCGGGTGAGCAGATGGGCGCTGGTGATGCTGCGCGGCATGCGCCAGTTCGACATGTACCCCCTCACGTGTGGCCGAAAAACACAATTCGCTGGCCGATTGTGCCATGGAACACAACGTCTCGGTTGGCTAGCGTGACGAGTCGTCCTGCACCGACAGCGATGGCGAGGAGAGCTCGATGCGGTCGACGACGAAACCGACGGTGGCGATCATCGGCGCCGGCTTCGCCGGGATCGGTATGGCCATCCGTCTCAAGCAGGCCGGATATCCGGTGACCGTCTTCGAGCGGGAAGCAGACCTCGGTGGGGTGTGGCGGGACAACACCTACCCGGGTGCGGCCTGCGACATCCCCTCGCACCTGTACTCGTTCTCGTTCGAACCGAAACCGGACTGGACCCGCCGGTACGCGACGCAACCGGAGATCCTGGACTACTTGCGGCACTGCGTGCACAAGTACGGGCTCGGCGCGCACATCCGTTTCGGTACCGGCATCGCCACGGCCGAATTCGACGAGCAACGCGGGCACTGGAGGCTGACCACCGAAGGCGGCGAGACGATCGAGATCGATGCGCTCGTCAGTGCGTGCGGGCAGTTGCGCATCCCGGCACTGCCGGACCTGCTCGGCCGGGACACCTTCGCCGGGCCCGCCTTTCACACCGCACGTTGGGACCACCGGCAGGATCTGACCGGCAAGCGCGTCGGCGTCATCGGGACCGGGGCGACAGCGGTGCAGGTGGTTCCGGCCCTGGTGGACTCGGTGCACGAACTGCGGCTGTTCCAACGCACGCCGCCGTACCTGGTGCCCCGGCCCGACCGTGCGTATCCGGCGTGGCAGCGTCGGCTGTTCGCCCGCTTTCCGCTGCTGCAGAAACTCGGCCGTGCCAAGCTGTTCGCCCAGCACGAGGCCCGTGTCCTCGGCTTCGGTTACGCGCCGCGGATGCTGCGTGTCTCCGAGGTGCTGTTCCGGCGCAGACTGCGCAGGCAGGTACCGGATCCGGACCGGCGTGCCGCGCTCACCCCGGATTACCGGATCGGGTGCAAGCGGGTGCTGGTCTCGAGCGACTTCCACCCCGCCATGAACCGCGCGAACCTGGCCCTGGTGACCGACTCCGTCCGCGAGATCGTTCCGGAGGGTGTGCGCACCGACGACGGCCGGGTGCACGAGCTCGACGTGCTCGTCTACGCCACCGGGTTCCGCACGCAGGACTTCCTGACCCCGATGCGTGTCCTCGGCCGTGGCGGACGCGACCTCGACGAGGAATGGCGGGACGGTGCCCGGGCGCACCTGGGGATCACGGTCCCCGGCTTTCCCAACTTCTTCCTGCTCTACGGGCCGAACACGAACCTCGGCCACAACTCGATCATCTACATGATCGAGAGCCAGATCGCCTACGTGCTCGATGCGCTGCAGCGCCTGCACACCCGGAGGTTGCGCTACCTCGACGTGCGCGTTCCCGCGCTGCGGGAATTCGACGAGCACGTCCAGCGACGGCTGCGCAACACCGTGTTCAGCACCGGCTGTGACAGCTGGTACATCGCCGACAACGGGCGCAACGCCAACAACTGGCCCTCCTCGGTGCTGGCATACCGGCGCCTGACTCGCTCTCTCGATCCCGCCGAGTACGAACACGCCCGGTAGTGCCGTGGTCTCCTGCACCACCGCACAACCCGAGCCCGGAATGCCCCCAGCCGAAAGCGGAGGAACATTGTCCGTGAAGCTTCCCCCGTCCCCGGTGCGTGCCCCGGTGCGTGCCGCGGTGCGTGCCGCGGTGCGTGCCGCGCTGCGCCCGGCCCTGAAAGCGGGCGTGTCTCCCACGCTGCAACGCCGCTGGCTGGACGCTTCGGCGCTGGCTCTGCCGATGCCGGCCGGTGTTCGTGCCGGACGCGGTGTCCTGTCGGGAGTACCGGGGCGCGTGCTGGTCCCCGAGCGCAGCGAGCCGCACACCGCCGTGGTGTACCTGCACGGCGGTGGCTACGTGACCGGTTCGTCGTTCGCGTACCGCACGCTGGCCGCGCGGATCGCGGAATGCTGCGGGAGTCGGGTGTTCGTGCCGGACTACCGGCGCGCTCCGGAACACCCGTATCCGGCCGCGGTGGACGATGCCGTGGCCTTCGTCCGCGGTGTGCAGGCCACCGGCGTGCGACGACTGGTTCTCGCCGGGGACTCGGCAGGGGCCGGAATCGCGCTGGCGGCCGCAGGGCGGTTGCGCGATATCGGTGTGGATGTGCCCGAGTTGCTCGGGCTGCTCTCGCCGTGGGTCGATCTCACCTTCACCGGGGATTCTCTGCGCACCCGAGCCGGTCGGGACCCGTTGCTGCGGGAGACGTGGCTGCGCGAATGCGCGGTGGGGTATCGCAGGTTCGAGTCCGCCGAACACCCGGAACTCTCCCCGTTGCGGACCGACCCGGCGCACCTGCCGCCGCTGCTGATCCAGGCGGGCACCGACGACATCCTGTTCAGCGATGCCGAGCGGCTCGCCCGGCGAGCCGACGAGGCCGGAACCCTGCGCAGCTACCGGCGTTTCCCGGGGCTGTGGCACGATTTCCAGCTCTTCGCCGGCCTGCTGCCCGACGCCGACGAGGCGGTGGCGGCATTCGGCGGCGAAGTGCACGCCGCACTGCACACGGCGTGAACGCACTCCGGTGCCGCGATCGAGGAGGATTACAGTGGACGAACGGCACGACTACGTGGTGGTGGGGTCGGGATCGGCGGGGGCGGCACTGGCCGCCCGCCTCAGCGAGGACCCGAGCAAGCGCGTGCTGCTGCTGGAAGCCGGCCCCCGGGACCGCGCGATGAACCTGCACATCCCGGCGGCCTTCGCGAAGCTGTTCCGCGGCCCGTACGACTGGACCTACGACACCGAGCCGCAGCCGCAACTGGGCCACCGCAGACTGTTCTGGCCGCGCGGCCGGGTACTCGGCGGCTGCTCCTCGATCAACGCGATGATGTGGGTGCGCGGGCTGGCGGCCGACTACGATGAGTGGGGCGAGCTCGCCGGCCCCGGCTGGAACTTCGAGTCCGTTCTCGACTACTTCCGCCGCATCGAGGACACCGAACGCCCGGACGGTGAACATCAGGGTCGCGGCGGACCCATGCGCGTCGGCAGGCAACGGGATCCCAACCCGCTGACCGCGGAGTTCCTCGCCGCCTGCGAGCAGGCAGGCATCCCCCGGACCCGGAGTGTCAACGGCGCGTGCGCGGACGGCATGGCCGAAACGATGGTCTCGGTGCACAACGGTCGTCGTTGGAGCACCGTCGACGGGTACCTGCGCCCGGCACGCCGCAGGCGCAACCTCGTGGTGCGCCCGGGCGCGCAGGTCACCCGGGTGCTCTTCGAAGGCCGGCGGGCCGTCGGGGTGGAGTATCTGCGCGGGGACCGCCGGGAAGCGGTGCGGGCCGACGCGGAGGTGATCCTCAGCGGCGGTGCGGTCAACACCCCGCAGATGCTGCAGTCGTCCGGGATCGGCCCGGCCGAGCACCTGCGGGAGTTCGGTGTCGAGGTGCTCGCCGACAGCCCGGAGGTCGGTGCGAACCTGCAGGACCACCTCACCGCGGGTTTCGTCGCAGGTACCAATTCCACCGCCACGATGTTCGCCGCGGAAAGCCCGCGTCAGCTGCTGCGCTACCTCACCACACGCCGCGGGATGCTCGCCTCCAACGTCGCCGAGGCGTACGGGTTCGTGCGCACCGACCCGGCCCTGCAGCATCCCGACATCGAGATCGTGTTCGTTCCCGTGCCGTTTCTGGCAGAGGGGTTGGCGGCCCCCTCGCAGCACGGTGTCACCGCGGTCGCCGTGCTGCTGAGGCCGGAAAGCCGGGGAACCGTGCGGCTCGGCTCGGCCGACCCGCTCGCCCCCGCCAAGGTCGATCCCCGGTATCTGACGGATCCGCAGGGCACGGACCGGCGCACGCTCGAGGACGGCATGCGGATCGTGGAGCGCGTGCTGGCCACGCCACCGCTGGCCGACCACGTCGGCGAGCTGCTGCAACCCGCCGGGGAGCTGGGCACGGCCGAGGCCCGGAGCGCCGCGATCGAGCAGCACTCCCAAACCCTGTATCACCCGACGAGCACGTGCCGGATGGGCCGCGACGCGGATTCCGTGGTCGATCCCGAATTGCGGGTGCGCGGGGTGGAGCGGCTGCGGATCGCGGACGCCTCGGTGATGCCCACGGTGATCCGCGGGCACACCAACGCACCGTCGATCGTGATCGGCGAGCGGGCCGCGGACCTGATCCGCGACGCATCGCCGCGCTGAACCGGCTCACGCTCCCGCGGGTACGTCGAACTCCTGGGCCACGGAGCGGCCGAGGGCGTCGAGTTCCTCGAACTCCTCGTCGTTGAGCGTGATCGCGGCGGCGGCGATGTTCTCGTCGAGATGCTCCACCGAGCTGGTGCCGGGGATCGGCAGGATCGCCGGTGAACGGTGCAGCAGCCAGGCCAGCGACAGCTGGGCGGTGCTGACGCCGTGCCGGGTGGCGGTGTCGGAGAACGAGTTGCCCGGTTCGGCGAGGATGCCCTGGGCGATGGGAAACCAGGGGATGAAGGCGATGCCGAGCTGCTCGCACCGTTCCAGCACCGACTCGGATTCGCGGACGACGATGTTGTAGCGGTTCTGGACGGTGGCGATGTCGAGCCCGAACTCCAGAGCTCGGTCCAGGGTGTCCACGTCGATCTCGGAAAGCCCGAGGTGGCGCACCACGCCCTCGTCCTGGAGGGCTTTGAGAGCGGCGAACTGGTCGTGTTCGGGAGTACCTGGGTCGATGCGGTGCAGTTGCCACAGGTCGATCCGCTCGACGCCCAGGCGCCGGCGGGATGTCTCGGCCTGCTGGCGCAGGTAGTCGGGGCGGGCGAAGGGATGCCACTCGCTCGGACCGGTGCGCAGCAACCCGACCTTGGTGGCGATGACCAGGTCGTCGGGGTAGGGGCGCAAGGCTTCGGCGATCAGTTCCTCGTTGATGTCGGGGCCGTAGCTGTCGGCGGTGTCGATGAAGGTGACGCCCTGCTCGACGGCGTGGCGCAGGACGTTCTTCGCCGCCTCGCGATCGGCGGGGGGACCCCAGATGCCGGGTCCGGTCAGGCGCATCGCGCCGTAGCCGAACCGGTTGACCGTGAGATCACCACCGATCGTGATGGTGCCTGCTTTGCCTGCGGGCGACGGAGTGTTCATGCGTTTCCCCTCGACGTTCGTGGCAGCCACCTCCTGGCGTACCCGCAGTGCGGCGGTCTCACGCGAGGAATCCGGCGCGGTGGTGTGCACGCCCACAGCCGGGTCTTGCGGGGCCGGATCGGCTCGTTGCGGCGATATTCGGGACGGTGGTGTTCGACGGGATGATGCCTCGGTGAGAATGTCCCAGCCTTCGCGCTCCGGGGGCCAGTTCGCCGTGAGGGTCGCGTGCATGGTGGCGATGACCCGGTCGGGCACGCGTGGCGCGTGGCCGCTGGCGCCGACGGTGGCATCGCGGCGGGCGTTGCGTTCCAGACAGACCGACAGGGGCGGCAGCACCAGGACCGCGGCGGCGACCGCTGCCTGCTCCCGGGCGATGCGCAGCAGTTTCCTGCGGTCCCCGGCCCGGGCATTGGTGGCATCGACGATGACCACCCGACCCGCGGCGAGGTGCCGGTCCAGGTCGGAGTGCAGCGCTCGGATGGCGCGTGGTGTGGCGGCCTGATCGGCTTCCTCGCCCCAGGGCGACAGGCGCGCCCGGTAGGCATCCAGGCTCAGCACGCGAGCCTGCTCGCCCAACTGCGCGGCATAGGCCGCCGCGAGGGTGGACTTGCCCGAACCGGGTGGGCCGGCCAGGGCCAGCAGGGCAGGTCCGGAGAAGACACCGGGGGGAATGGTCGTGGTGAGCGCGGACATCCCTTCCTCTCTCGACGGAAAAACCCGGGGCGGCAACCGGCTACCCCGCTTCCCGCTCGTCGTCGACATCGACGGTATCCAGCCCGATCGCCCGGTTCGCGCGTTCCGTGCCGCAGCGGGAAGCGAAGAACAGCCGGTGCTCCGGCCGACCCCGCTGTTTTCGTATGGCCGCGGGAGCCTCGCGCACCCCGCATCGGCACGGTGTAAGCGGCGCGCGCCCGTGGGTAACCGCAGGGCATGATGCTTTCCCGATCATCTCCGGGCACGGTGCCTGCGGAGCTGTTCCGATGAAGCTCGGACTGCTCACGGCGTCCCTGCCCGACGAGAGCCTCACCGGCGTCGCCGAGCGGGCGAAAGCCGCCGGGCTCGAGGCGCTCGAGGTGGCCGCCTGGCCTCCGGGCAGCCAGGCGCCGAGCCATGTCGACGCCACCCACCCGGCCGGGCAGGGCACCGAGTGGGTGCGTTCGGAAATCGCGCGGCACGGCTGCACGCTGTCCGCGCTGGCCTACTATGACAATCCGCTGCATCCGGACCCCGACGAGCGCGAGCGGGTTCACCGGCACCTCCGGGCGTGCATCACGGCCGCGGGCAGGCTCGGTGGCGCCCCGGTGGGCACATTCATCGGCCGGGATCCGACGCGGACCGTCGCGGAGAACCTCGCCGAGGCGGAAAGGATCTTCCCGCCGCTCGTGGAGCAAGCCACCGAGCAGGGCGTCCGGCTCATGATCGAGAACTGCCCGAAGCACGACTGGCATCCCGACGGCCTGCCCGGCAATCTCGCCTACTCGCCCGAACTGTGGGAGTGGCTGTTCGACCTCGGGCTGTACCTCAACTACGACCCCTCGCACCTGCCGGGGCTGGGCATCGACCCGGTAGCGGCGCTGCACCCGTACGTCGGGCGAGTCGCCCACGTGCAGGCCAAAGACGCCGAGGTGCTTGTCGAACGCCGCGGCCGCTACGGCTATCCGGGGCCTGTGGTCGAGCGGGACGAGCCGGGATGGTGGCGCTACCGAGTTCCCGGGCTCGGCGAGATCGACTGGAAACACGTGATCGACACCCTCCGCGAGGGCGACTACGGCGGGGTGATCTCCATCGAGCTCGAGGACCCGACCCGAGGTGACACGCCGGGTGATGTGCAGGCGGAGCTGGACATCGCCTGCCGGACCCTGCGGCCGCTCGTCGCGGCATGAGGATCGGATGAGCCCGGGCATCCGGAGCGCCCGATCGCTCGAGTGGTTGCGGCACAGGGCTGCCGGGTAGCCCGGAGTGGTCCGGCCCCGTTCCGGCGTGCACGGGCAGACGGACGTGCGGGGGAGTGTCGGGTATGGAACTTGCCGAGGAAACCCCGTACCGCTTTCGCATGGAGCCTCGAGGGACATGCGAGTGCCGGGAGTGGTTTTCGCGTCGCGAGCGCTGCTTCCCGAGCCGGGCGAGCAGCAGGTTCTCGATCAGGTCGCCCACGTTGCCGCCCTGCCGGGGATCGTCGGGGCCTCCTACGCGATGCCCGACATGCACTGGGATACGGTTTTCCGATCGGGGGCGTTGCGGCGACCGATGTCGACCATGGCGGCGTCGTGTCCCCCGGAGGCGTCGGTTTCGACATCTCCTGCGGTGTTCGCCTGCTTGCGGGAGAACTCACCGGGACGGAGCTGTCACCGGTGCTGCCGCGCATCATGGAGGGTCTGGATGCGGCCATCCCCCGCGGTGCGGGCCGCGGTGCCGTGTGGAAGCTGTCCGGAAAGCGGGAACTCGGCAACGTGCTGCTGGGCGGATCGCGCTACGCGGTGGAACAGGGCCATGGTGAGCAGCACGATCTCGACGGTCGGCAGCACCGTGTCTGCGTGCACCGGAAGGGAGCCACCCGCGCCCTGCCCGCAGGTCATGCCGAACTCCCACCGGACCTCCGCGCGGTCGGCCAGCCCGTGTTGATCCCCGGCTCGATGGGCACAGCCTCCTACGTGCTCAAGGGAATACCGTCCGGGGACGCGTTCTTCTCGACCTGCCACGGCGCGGGCAGGGTTCGCAGCAGGCACCAGGCGGCCCGCTCGACCAGCGGCAAGCACCTGCGCGAGGAACTCGGGCGGCACGGAATTCGCGTGCGGGGAGCCTCCCCCCGTGGCCTGGCCGAGGAAGCCCCGGACGCGTACAAGGACGTGTCCGAGGTGGTCGAGGCCGCCGAGGGCGCGAACCTGTGCCGCAAGGTGGCCCGGCTCGTGCCGGTGGGAGTGGTGAAGGGGTGAGCCACTCTCCGGACCCCGAGCACCGGCGGCGCGGTCACCGCAACGTGCCGCACACGGCCGACGTGCGCCTCGAGGCATGGGCGCCGCATCGCGAGGACTGCCTCGTCGAGGCCGTCGCGGGTCTGGTGGAGAGCTTTGCCGAACCGCCACCGGAAGGCAGCTGGACCGTCACCGTCGACTTCCCGAGCGGTGACGACGAGGCCACTCTCGTGTCCGTGCTCGACACGGTCATCCACCTCATGGAAACCCGGGATGGCCTCCCGGTCCGTGCCGGGGCCGAGTCCTGCGACGGCGGGGTCCGGATGCGCTTTCACCTGGCAGACCTGCGGCAGGTCGACATCACCGGCGCGGTCCCGAAGGCGGTGACGTGGCACGAGCTCCGGTTCCGCAGGCACGAGACAGGGTGGTCCTGTGCTGCCACGATCGACGTGTGAAAACCGGAAGCGATCGAAGACCGCGCGGGACACCTTCGGGAGAACAGGTCCCCGATGAGTAGTTCCGCTCTGCCGGGTGCGGTTCGGAGCCTGGTGGAGTGGCCGGCATGAGCGTTCACGATGGTGCCGACGATGCTTCGGAAAGACCGTGGTCCACCTCGCGGGGGTGCATGGGGACCGCGGCGCTGTTGGGGTTCAATCTCGTGCTGGTGGGATGGTCGCTGAGCAGACTTCCACTGCACGCACTGTCCGTGGTACCGGGTTCGTCGCCGCAGCACGGTGTGCGCGACACGATCTTTCCGGTTTTCCTCGCCTGCATTGTCACCGCTGTAGCGGTGGGGCACCTGTGGTTCATGGCTCGCGTACTGCGATTGTGCGGGACTCTGCGGCCGGTGCCCACACTCTTGGTGGGCATTGCCGTGTCGACGGCACTGATTCTCGTCACGGGGGTGCTGCTGTGGTCGTCGCTGGAGCCGGATCCGCTCCGGCTGACCGGTGCCTTCGCGTTTCCGGTGCTGGGGGCGGTGGGATGTGCCTCGGTGGTGCGGCTCGCACCCCGCACCACCGACGTTCCGGAGATTCCCCGGCCCACCTCCCGAGGAGCGATCGCAAGCGCCGGAATGCTGGGTGTCAATTTCGTGCTGGTCGCCTGGTCATCGCTGATGTTCTGGGCGCTTTCCATGCTCGGGATGGGCATGTCGTCCCGGCAGGAGCCCCCGATCCTCGTGATTTCCGTGTATTGCGTCCTCACCGTTGTCGCGGTGGTGCAGGTGTGGTTCCTGATCCGCATGATGCGGTTGACCGGTGTCGCCAGACCTGCGTCGATGCTGCTGTTGGCAGTCGTTACCTCGATCGCGTCGGCTTTCGTGGTGGGCATGGTGCTGTGGGGCCTGTGGTGGCAGTGGCAGTGGGTATTCGGCTACGCATTGGTCGTTCCTCTATTTTCGGCACTGGCCGCCGCCGGCTTCGGCCTGACGGTGCGGCTCGCACACCGCACCGGGATTCTGCTGACGCTCGCGCTCGTGGCGCCGGTGGTCACCATCGGTGGAGTCCTCATCCTGAGGGTGTTCCGGTGGTAGTCCCCCTTTCTCCCGAAGGGGCCGTTGCGCCTCGGGACACGTTCGGAGAGCACCGGGTCTTGTCGGTCGGCCGCATGGGCGCCCGGACAGCGGGGTAGCCACCGGGCATGACGGAAAGGCACGAGGGGGATCCCCTGACGCAGCGCAGGCCCGAGCACGAGGGAGCCCGTACCGCTGTCGTCACGGGGGCCGATTCCGGGATCGGGCGGTCCATCGCCGTGGCGCTGGCGGGCGGCGGAGTCGACGTCGGCATCACCTACCACGAGGATCAGCAGGGCGCGGACCGCACCGCCCGAGAGATCCGGGAGCAGAGCGCCGGCTGCGCCGTGCGTCGACACGACCTCACCGACATTCCGACCTCGGCCAGTGTCGTCGACGAGCTCGCCGACGAGCTCGGTGGTCTCGACGTGCTGGTCAACAACGCCGGGTCGGGAAGTGCCGGGATGGTGACGGACATGGACTTCGACACCTGGCGCCACGTGCTCTCCATCGATCTCGACGGCGCCTTCGCCTGCACGCAACGCGCCATCCACCACATGATCCAAGGGGGGCGAGGCGGGCGCATCATCAACATCACGAGCGTGCACGAGCACGCTCCTCGCGTGGGCGCGGCCCCGTACTGCGCGGCCAAAGCCGGCCTGGGCATGCTGACCAAGGTGCTCGCCCTGGAACTGGCCGAGCACGGCATCACCGTCAACGCGGTGGCTCCGGGCGAGATCTCCACACCGATGACCGGGCAACACGAGCAGGACCCGGCGTCGCAGGATCGCCCGGGAATACCGCTGGGTCGGCCGGGCCATGCCGAGGAAGCCGCGGCCGCGGTGGCGTTCCTGGTCACCCCCGCGGCCGGATACATCACCGGCTCGTCCGTGGTCGTGGACGGGGGGATGCTCAACATGGGACCTCAGGCCGGTTCGCACATGTCCGGCAATGATTGGCGCAGGCCCTGAAGTGCTGCGCGCAGACCACACGCTCAGATGATCTCGTGGTGCTGCAGATAGCGGAACATGGCGATTCCGGGAAGGACCGGTAGCCAGTAGGTCAGCAGCCGGGAGACGAGCACGGCCGTCACCGAGGTGGCCGGTGCGATTCCCACTGCGCCGAGCCCCCCGATCATCGCGGCCTCCACCGCGCCGAGGCCTCCGGGCGAGGGTACGAGATGGCCGATCGTGTTGCCGATGACGAACACGGTGAGCACGGCGGCCACCGAGAAGTCCGGGTGGAAGGCGGCCAGGCTGGCGACGAGACCGAACCCGGAGATCAGCAGGTAGCCGAGAGCACCCCCGAACAGTTGTGCGGCACGAACCGGGTGACGCAGCGTGTCGAGCAACTCGCGGGCGACTTCCCGCGACGGCTGGACGATCCGGCGGCGCCCGAACGGTGAGGCGACGAGGACACCGATGAGGACCAGGATGCCTGCCGCCGCCAGCACGACCGGCCATCCGGTCGGGATCGACAGGTTGCGCGGCACACCGGAGGACCCGGTCACGAAGACGCCGATGACACTGAAAAGTACCGCCACAGCACCCGTGCCCGCCTGGTTCAGCACCGTGATCCCGACCGCCGACGAGCGGCGCAGACCCAGGCGCTCGATGTAGATGAGATTGATGCCGAAAAAACCCGCCCCGCCCGGTGTGGTGCGCCCGGTGAACGCGGCGGCCACCTGCACCGCGGTCGTGCGCCAGAACGGCAGGGGAGTCCGGCTGGAACCGAGCAGGGAAAGCGCCGACATCGGGATCGCCAGGATCCCGGTGGCCACCGCCGCCGCGAGCCAACCCCAATGGGCACGGCGCAGTTCCTCCAGCACACCGCTCATGTCCGACAGCCGGGGCAACAGCAGGTAGACGGCTGCCCCGGTGAGGAGCAGACCCACCAGGGTGGCCGGACGCACGGGAGAGCGAAATCCCGGAATCGGACACCGGATGCGGTCGGCGAGAGTCTCGCGCAACTCGGCGAGCAGGTATCGGTTCGTGGCGGGCTGTGCCAGGACCCGCCGGGGCAGCGCCAGGGGGCGCAGGTTCACCAGTGCCGCCTCGAGCCGGTCGATCGGCAGCGCCCGCATCGCGGTGGTCACCGTGCGATCGGTGCCTGCCACCGCGGCCAGCGAGACCAGCGCCTCGGCGAGGTCCTGGGCGAGCCGCGTCGCACCCGCACCGGCCTGGCCGAACGTGAAGCTGAGCAGCCAGGGCCTGCGCTCGGCGTCGACGAGGATGTTCTTGGCCCGCAAATCGTGGTGGGCGATACCCGCCTCCGCCAACAGCGCGACCTGGTGCCAGATCGCCTCCAGCAACTCGTCGTCGAGTTCGCCGTCCGGCAGCTGCGTCAGCCGACGCCCGTCGATCTGCCGGTGCACCAGCAGCGGCGGTGCGTGCTTGACGTCGGAGGCCAGCACGATCGCGGGAGTGCGCACCCCGGCCCGCTCGGCGAGCAACGTGACGTAGGCCTCGTGCTCGACCTCGTGGTGAGCACTCGACAACCGCGGTTCCTCCGGCACGTCCAGCACCGCGAGCGCCCGCCTGATCCTGTACAGGACTCCGGCACGCCGCTGCAGCCTGCGGACCACTTTCACCCGGAACGTTTCCCCGTTCTCGGTGTTCACGGAGAATTGTCGTGGCTCCAGCAACCGGTATGTCAGCGCTGTGACCGAGACCGGGCCGAAGCCGGACAGCTCCAGCTCGTGGCGGACGGTCTCCTCGGAGACCTTGTGCCCGGGAGCGCCCCAGAGGAGGTGGAACAGCGTGCCCACGCCCCAGCCGAGCAGGGTGCCCGACACCACCCCCCACGGCAGGTGATGGCCCAGGTGAACCTCCGCCGCGGCAACCAGCGCGATCAGGGGCCAGCCGGCGAGGCGCACCCGATTGCCGAGATACGGCACGAGCACCACGGTGAGCACGGTCACCACGGCCACACTCGTGGCGGGGAAGAAGACTTCGTCGGTGGGCTCGGGCAGGATCCGCTCCGGGACCGGGCGAGGGCCCAGCAGCCAGTGCAGCCCCTTGGCGAGCCCCCACGTCACACCGCCCGCGGAGGCGCACAGCAGCCCGAGCCGGATCCGCTTGAGGTACAAGGCGGTCGCGGTGACCGCGGTAATGCCTGCCCAGGAGCCGCACCAGGTCAGCGCGACCCACACCGGGTCCGACACCGCGGGGATTCTGGCCAGCTGTTGAAAGATCGCGATTTCGACCGGATTCGCGGGCACCAGGGCCAGCAGCACACTGGCGGCCAGCAGCCCTCCCGCGACGAGGAGACGGATCAGGTCACGGGGATGGCGGCCGATGGACAATCGCCATCGGGGATCCGGGGAACCCTTTCCTGTGCTTGTCGATCCGCTGGTGCTGTGCACTGCTCCATGAACTCCTGACCGTTCGGCAGGCGGATGCGGCCCATTGTCTCCCCGGCCGACGAGGGGCCGAAATCACCCGCACCGACATCGTCCGGGACGATGCTCTGCGAACGCAGAGGCTCACCGCTCGTAGAGTCCGACGATGGTGCCGCGGGCCAGCTCGGAGCCGGAGAGAGCCCGACGCAGGTCGTCAGGGGTGGATTCCGCGTCGAGATTCAATGGCTCGCCGGAGGCGTAGATCCGGAAGAAGTAGCGGTGCGAGTCGTCTCCGACCGGAGGGTGCGGTCCGCCCCATCCGGATTCCCCGAACCCGTTGCGGGACTGTATGGCCCCTTCCGGGAGCTGCCCTTCGGCCAGGCCGGTGGTCGACGGCGGGATCCTGGACACCAGCCAGTGCACGAAGGAGCCGCTCGGCGCGTCCGGATCCTCACACAGCAGCGCGATCTCCTGCGTACCGTCCGGGATCCCCTCCCAGTCCAGTGCCGGGGAGACATTCTCGCCGTCCCGGCTGCATCGCAGCGGAAGAAGGGTGTGGTCGTTGAACGTGCTGCTCCGCAGCTGGATCCCCCCACCCTCGATGTCCCGTTCCACGCCCTGCGCGCCGGGTGAGCCCGCGGGACGCCTGCCTGCCGGTTCGCCGGTCCGGGGATCCGTCGGCAGCGGGTTGTCCTGCTGGAGCTGCTCGTTGGCCGCCTCGTCCGCGTGCTGATCGGGCACGCCGTGCTTTTCGTAGTCGTTGCGCAAGCGTGCCCGCTTGATGTCGTACTTGTGGCTGCCGGGTTCCGGCATCGGTACCACCTCATCTCGGGGCCGGCCTGGATAACTTGACGTGATCCTGCTCGGACTCACGGGATTAACCGGATCGGTGACGTCCGAAACTCACCGCGCGTGGTTGCGTTGGAGGATGCCGCGGACGAAGGCCGCCTGTCCCGCATGCTGCAGGCCATCGGCGACCACACTGACCAGTCGCACTCCGAGCGAGGTCGGCGGATCCCAGGACGGATCCACGATCCGCGGGAGGTCGGCGTCGGTGAGCTGCTGCACGTAGCGGATCGTCTGCTCGTGGACGGCGTCGTGGTAGTCGGTCAGCAGCTTCCCGGAGGACACCCGCACCGCTGCGACGTCCTCGGTGGTGTGGCCGAACCCGGTGTCCAGTCGGTCGAGCGGCAACCCGAACCGGTCCACCCAGCCCTGTGCGGTCCAGACCTGCTCGAACCGAGCGGCGTCGGCGATGTGATCGTCCTGGACCCGGGTCAGGTGCCAGACCAGCCAGCCGATGGAGTTCGCCTCGGGGTCGGCCCGAAATGCCAGCTGCTCCGGGTCGAGACCCTCGACCGCCTCGTGGGTGGCTTCCCGGACTCGGCCGAACGCGTCGACGAGCACCTCAGCGCTGGTCATCCGGCTTGCTCCTTTCGCGGAGGAGGTGGGGACAGCTTGCCGCTGCGGACGCTGTCGTCACTGTAAGGCCGCTGCCGGTATCCGGCAGGGCCGTGGCGCGGCGCGTTGTGGCCGGGGCGCGTTGCGGGCATGATCGGATGGAGCGTCCGGCGGGGCAGTCGGGTCGCAGAACCTGCGGTACGGACATGCGGTGAGTGAGGGAGGCGCATGGAGGCGGAGATCGCTCTGACGGTGGACGGCACGCGACGGTCGCTGTCGGTGGACACCCGGACAACGGTGCTCGACGCGCTCCGCGAGCATCTCGGCGCGACGTCCCCGAAGAAGGGCTGCGACCACGGTCAGTGCGGTGCCTGCACGGTGCTGGTCGACGGCCGCCGCGTGACGACCTGCCTGAGTTTGGCGGTCGCCCACGACGGCGCCGAGATCACCACCGCCGAGGGCATGGCCGACGGTCGGGAACTGCACCCGATGCAGCGATCCTTCCTCGACCACGACGGATTCCAGTGCGGATACTGCACGCCCGGACAGGTTTGCTCGGCGGTGGGCATGCTCGCCGAGGCCGAAGCCGGCTGGCCGAGTGCGGTCACCGACGACCTCACCGCTCCGGTCGAACTCGACGAGGCCGAGATCCGGGAACGGATGAGCGGCAACCTGTGCCGATGCGGGGCATATTCGAACATCGTCGCCGCGATCCGGGAGAATGTTCGGTGATCCCCTTCGACTACCGGCGAGCCACCGACGCCGAGGCGGCGGTCGACCTCGTCCACGGACATCCCGGCGCGACATTTCTGGGCGGGGGGACCAACCTCGTCGACCGCATGAAGCTCGGCGTGTCCGAACCCGAGATGCTGGTCGATGTCAGCCGGCTGCCCTACGACACGGTCGAGCCACTGCCCGGCGGTGGGGTGCGCATCGGAAGCGCGGTGCCGAACAGTGACCTGGCCGCGCACCCGCTGATCCGGGAACAGTATCCGGTGCTGTCGCAGGCGCTGCTGGCGGGAGCGTCCGGACAACTGCGCAATCTCGCCACCACCGGTGGAAATCTGCTGCAGCGCACCCGGTGCGTGTATTTCCAGGACGTGACCACGCCCTGCAACAAGCGCGAGCCGGGCTCGGGATGCTCGGCCCGCGGGGGATACACCCGCCAGCACGCGATCCTGGGCGCCTCACAGGCGTGCGTGGCCACCCACCCGTCCGACATGGCCGTGGCCCTGGCGATGCTGGATGCGACCGTGCAGGTGCAGGGCCCGGACGGCTCCCGGAAAATTCCGGTGGCCGAGTTGCACCGGCTGCCGGGCGACGAGCCGGAACGCGACACCGTGCTCGGGCAGGCGGACCTGATCACCGCGGTGGACCTGCCCGAGCTCGCGATGGCGACCCGATCGACCTACCGCAAGGTCCGCGACCGGGCCTCCTACGCGTTCGCACTGGTGTCGGTGGCCGCGGCCCTGGACGTCGCCGACGGCACGGTCCGGCAGGCGCGGATCGCCTTCGGCGGGCTGGCGCACAAGCCCTGGCGCGCCGCCCGTGCCGAGGAGACCTTGCGCGGAGCACCGGCCACGGAGGAGGCGTTCCGCGCCGCCGCCGAGGCCGAGCTGGCCGAGGCGACCCCGTTGGCGGACAACGCGTTCAAGGTGCCGATGAGCCGCAACACGCTGGTGTCGGTGCTTCGCGACCTGGCGTAGGCCACTGCCCGATGCGCTCTGCCCGCCACGGCAGCGACGAACGAGGAGAAGTCCCGATGCGCGTGTCCCCACGCAACAGTCCGGCATTCGGCACCGAAGCGGCCGCCGTGGAGACCGGTGGCACGAGCCTGGCGGCAGTGGCACCGGCCGAGACGGCCCCGGCCGAGGTGGCCCCGGAGCGGCTCGGTGCATCCCGGGAGCGCCTCGACGGTCCCGCCAAGGTGACCGGGACCGCACCGTATGCCTACGAGCACCCGGTCGAGGAACCGGCCTACCTGCATCCGGTGCAGGCCACGATCGCGCGTGGGCGGGTCACGAGCATCGACACCGGCGCGGCGGAGGCGGTGCCGGGGGTGCTGGCGGTGCTCACCCACACCAACGCACCCCGCTTGGCCGATACCGAGGACGCCGAACTGGCGGTGTTGCAGTCCGACGCCGTCGCCTTCCGCGGCCAGTTCGTCGCCGCCGTGGTGGCCGAGACGCCGGAGAGTGCGCGCCACGCGGCGGATCTGGTCCGGGTCGGCTACGGCGAGCAGCCGCACGAGGTCGAACTCGGCCCCGAGGGCGGCACGCCGGCCGCGCGCACCGACCACGGTGACCTCGAAGCGGCGATGGCCTCGGCGGCGGTCGTACTGGACCGGACGTATACGACGCCGATGCAGCACAACAATCCGATGGAGCCGCACACGACCATCGCGCAGTGGACCGCCGACGGGCTGACCTTGCACGAATCCACGCAAGGGGTCTATTCGGTGCGCAGCGTCGTGGCCCCGGTGTTCGGTCTCGACCCCGAGCAGGTGCAGGTGTTCGCCCCGCACGTCGGGGGAGGTTTCGGCTCGAAGGGGTTGCCGCACGCGCCGCTCGTGCTCACGGCGCTGGCTGCTCAGCGCAGTGGTGGCAGGCCGGTGAAGTTCGCGGTGACCCGGCAGCAGATGTTCGCGCTGACCGGCCACCGCACGCCCACGAGCCAGCGGATCCGGCTGGCCGCCGATGACCGAGGACGTCTGTCGGCGATCGGCCACGACGCCTTGGAGCACACCGCGCGGATCAAGGAGTTCTCGGAAGGCAGCTCCACCGCGTCGGGAATCATGTACGCGGCACCGAATCGCCGCATCACCCAGCGGTTGGTGCCGCGGGACGTGCCGGTGACGTCGTGGATGCGCGCCCCCGGCCACTGCCCGGGCATGCACGTCCTGGAAACGGCGATGGACGAGATGGCCCAGGCCTGCGGGGTGGATCCCGTCGAGTTCCGCATCCGCAACGAACCCGAGCTCGACCCCCTGTCCGGAAAGCCCTTTTCCAGCCGCAACCTGGTCGCGTGCCTGCGGGAGGGGGCCCGCCGGTTCGACTGGCAGCGGCGCGATCCCGCCGCCGGTGTCCGGCGGGAGGGCGATTGGCTGGTGGGCACCGGTGTGGCCGCCTCGACGTATCCGACCCACGTTTTTCCGGGATCGTCGGCGCGGATCCGCTACGAGGGCGGGCGGTATGCGGTGTTCATCGGCGCGGCCGACCTCGGCACCGGCGCATGGACCGCGCTGGCTCAGATCGCCGCCGAGGCGCTGGAGGTCCCGTTCGAGGTGGTCGATCCGCACATCGGCAGCACCGAGTTCCCCACGGCCACCGTGGCCGGAGGCTCGACGGGCATCACCTCGTGGGGCTCGGCGATCGTGCAGGCCGCGACCTCCTTCCGTGACCAGTACGGCACACAGCCCCCGGAGGGAGCCGAAGCCGAGGGGGCGACACAGCCGAACCCGGATGCCGAGCGCTTTTCCATGCACGCTTTCGGAGCGCAGTTCGCCGAGGTGCGGGTCCATGCCGACACCGGCGAGATCCGGGTGCCGAGGATGCTCGGTGTGTTCGCCGCCGGGCGGATCGTCAACGCGCGCACGGCCCGGTCGCAGCTCATCGGGGGGATGACCATGGGGTTGTCCATGGCGCTGCACGAGCACAGCGTGCTGGACTCCCGCTTCGGGCACGTGGTCAACCACGACTTCGCGGGCTACCACATCGCCGCGCACGCCGATGTGGACTCGATCGAGGCGGCCTGGATCGACGAACACGATCCGCACGTCAACCCGATGGGAACCAAGGGGATCGGCGAGATCGGCATCGTCGGAGCCGCTGCGGCCGTCGGCAACGCCGCGTACCACGCCACCGGCGTCCGCGTGCGGGACCTGCCGCTGACTCCGGAGAAGTTCCTGCGCTGAAAGCCGGTTCCCACCGGCACCTGGCGCGGGCTCAGTGCTCGGACGTGCTCGTCCGGGAGTCGGCTTCCGAAGCGGTGTTGTGCGTCGCGGCCAGTACCCGCCGGGTGAGCCAGCGGATCCGGTCGACGGCGTGCTCGATCGACCCGTGAGGTTGGGTGAGGTGGCTGAGCGTGAGACGAACGACCGCGTCGATGAGCGCATCGAGTTCTCCAGGGGCCGGCTCGATATCGGTGTAGAGGGCGCGGGTGTCGGCGAGGACCGCCTCGACGGCGCGTTGGAGCACGGGTTCGGGCCGTGCGGTCAGCAAGGGCAACAGCCCGTCGGTGGTCCCCTGTGGAGCGGAAACGATCGCTTTGATCAGCGGATTGTCGGCCCCGGTGCGCAGGGTGTACTCCACGGCTGCGGTGATGCCCGACTCGGCGTCGCTGCCGTGTGCGTGCAGATGGTCGGACACCCCGGCAAGGAACCGGTCGGTTTCCCGGGTGACGACGGCTTCGGCGAGCCTGTCCTTGGAGCCGATCTGCTTGTACACGCTCTGCCTGCTCACCCCCACCCGTTCGGCGATCCGGGACATGGTGACGCTGTCCCAGCCCTCGGCACAGGTGATGTCGGTAGCGGCGTCGAGGAGACGGTCTCGCAGCAGGGTACGGACCTCGGCGTGGAAGTTCGGCGTCCCCATGTCGGGGAGTGTACAGCAGTGCCGATCGCGGATCCGTTGTTGACATATTTCTTTGATTTGTCTGTACTGCTGTCATCATCACTGTATATGTAAACCACAGGAGTGTTGATGTCGATCGCCGAGGAAGGCACGGCAGCGGGTCCGGTGCTCAGTGAGGCGGAGGCACAGGCGGTGCGACGCGGTGTGCCGAATCCCGGAATCGCGCTCCCGCGGGCGGCGGTGCCGACGGTGGTGCTGTTTGTCGCCACGGCGGGGCTCTGGGCACTGGCCACGTGGCTCGTGCTCGGCGGGTTCGGCCGGTGGTGGCTGTTGCTGTCGATCCCGCTGCACGCGCTGGTCACGTTCGCGATGTTCACGGTGCTGCACGAGTCGATCCACCACGCGGCGGGCCGGTGGCGCTGGGTCAACCAACTCCTCGGACGGCTGTCGATGCCGTTCGTGGCCGCATGGGGCGCTTTCCCGATGCTGCGCTACATCCACATCGAGCATCACCGCAACACCAACGAGGACATCCACACCGACCCCGATGCCTGGAGCGAGCACGGACCGGCCTGGCAGCTGCCGCTGCGGTGGATCACCATGGACGCCTGGTACCTGCGTTTCTACCTTCCTCGGCTGCCACGCAGGCCCCGCGGTGAGCTCGCCGAGGACGCCGCCGTGCTCACCGCGGTCGTCGCGGGAACGATCGCCGCGGTGGTCACCGGCCACCTGTGGGAACTGGCGGTGATCTACCTGATTCCGCAGCGGATCGGGCTGGGAGTGCTGGCCTGGTGGTTCGACTGGCTTCCTCACCACGACCTGGGGGTGACCGCCAGGAACAACCGCTTCCGCGCCACCCGGGTGCGCGTCGGATGGGAGTGGCTGTTCAATCCGCTGATGTTCTACCAGAACTACCACCTGGTCCACCACATCCACCCGACCATCCCGTTCTACCGCTACGTGCAGGCGTGGCAGCGCACCGAGCAGGACTATCTCGACCGCAACGTGCCCATCGCCACCGCCTGGGGCCGCGAGCTCAGTCCCTCGGAATACCGCGCGTGGCGGCGCATCACCGAATCCTTCGACCACGATGAGGTTTCCGAACCGGAGGACGGACGCGCTCGCGTGCGGTTCCACCGGTTGCGGGTGGCCGAGGTCCGGCGACTCACGCCGCAGGCGGTCTCGGTGACCTTCGACGTGCCCGACCGGCTGCGTGACACCTTCCGATTCACCCCGGGCCAGCACGTGGCCGTGCGCACCGAGATCGACGGGCAGGAGGTACGGCGCACCTACTCGATCTGCGCTGCGGCGGACTCGGGTGTCCTGCGCATCGCCGTCAAGCAGGTCGACGGCGGAATCTTCTCCGAGTACGCCAACACCCGGTTGCAACCCGGCGACGAACTCGACGTCCTGCCACCGAGTGGTCCATTCACTCTTCTCCCGCAGCCGACCGCCGGCCGCCACATCGCGGCGATCGCCGCGGGAAGCGGCATCACCCCCGTGATCTCCATCCTGGCGAGCACGCTCGATGCCGAACCCGACAGCCGTGCCACGCTGCTCTATGCCAATCGTGACGCCGACTCGACGATGTTCGCCGACGAATTGACCATGTTGGTGCGGCAGTTCGAAGGCAGACTACGGATCCTGCACTTCCACTCCCGCGTGAGCGAGGCGAGCAACGATGCCGCAGGTAGCCACGAGCACACCATTCCGGCACGTCTCGATGCCGACCGGCTTCGCGCTCAGCTGGGCAGACAGCCCGGCCTGGCCGGCGCCGACGAATGGTTCCTCTGTGGACCTGCCGGGCTCGTCGATCAGGCACGCGAGGTTCTCGATGCACATCGTGTGCCCGCCGAGCGCGTTCACAGGGAGCTGTTCACCGCTGCGACGGGGCAGGCCGCGGTGGACGGGCTCGAGGAGGTCGTGCCCGCCACCGTGACCGTCACGCTGGACGGCGAGCGGACGCACGTGGCCGCCGAGGCCGGCGAATCGCTGCTGGAGGCCGGGCTGCGTGCCGGTATCGACGCCCCGTACTCGTGCACCGGTGGCGCCTGTGCCACCTGCCGCGCGACCCTGCGGAGTGGAACCGTCCACATGGAGCAGAACCACGTGCTGTCGGAGCAGGACATCGACAACGGCTGGGTGCTGACCTGCCAGTCGCGTCCCACCAGCAGCCGTATCGAGATCGACTACGACCGTTGAAGCCTCTTTTGCGGGGACAGCGTGCTGTACGTGCGGCGCGGCATCAGGACGGGATGCGCCGGGCGGAGTCGTCCGGCGTGGGGCGGGGAACATACAGCGAACGGGTGATCGACCGCGCTGCGGACTGCACAACCGGGGCGAGCATCGCCGGTTGGGCACCGTCGGCGCGAACCACGAGGGAGACCGCGGCGATCACGGTACCGTCCTGGTCCGTCACCGGTGCGGCCACCGAGAGAGCGTCGGTGGTGACCTGGCCGTCACTGACGGCGAAACCGCTGTGCCGGATGTCGGCCAGCTTCGCCCGGAGCGTGCCCGGATCCGTAATGGTCCGGGACGAGTAGCGTTCCAGCGGCGTTTCGAGCAGTTCCTGCTGGATCTCGACGGGAGCGTGGGCGAGCAGGACCAGCCCGACTCCGGTGGCGTGCAGGGCGAACCGGCCGCCGACGCGGGTCCACACGGGCACGGCGCGGTGCCCGGAGATGCGTTCGACGAACACGACCTCGGTGTCTTCCCGGACGGCGAGCTGGACGTTTTCCCGGGTGAACTCGTAGAGATCCTCCAGGAACGGCATGGCCGCCTCGCGCAGTCCCAGTCCGCGCGGGGCGAGGGAGCCGAGTTCCCACAGGCGCAGCCCGATGCGGTAGCGACCGTCGGGACCGCGCTCCAGCGCGCCCCACTCGAGCAGTTCGGCCACTCGACGATGGGCGGTGGGCAGCGACACCCCGGCACGCCGTGCCAGCTCACTGAGCGTCATTTCCGGTGCTTCGGGTGTGAAGGATTCGAGCAGGGCGAGCACCTTGGCGGTCACCGACCGCCCCGTTTCCGGTCTTCGCTCGAGAGAGGTCATGGCTGGCTCGTTTCGTGCCGCAAGGCACCGGTCGTGTTCTCGGGTCCGCTGGACGGTAACCCGTACCGACATCCTGCACCAGCTCTTGAACGTGCTGGTGAGCGCCGATTTTCCCGCGCTGCGCCCGGTGGGGCGAAAAACTGAGTCTTTCAACTGTTGAAAACGCGGGTGGTGTTGTGATCGAGACATCGCGACACTGCGGCAAATCCTGGGCAAGAACCACGGCATTCGATCGAGCAGAAGGACCGTATTTCCATGATCACTCTCGTGTGCGTTGTCTCCGTCGCAGTCGGGCCGGGTGAGCGGAGATGAAGCACCCGCTGAGCACCGCCCTCGACGAGGGACCGATGAAGCGATTCCAATGGCTGGCGGTCGTGGTGTGCATCCTGCTCAACATGCTCGACGGGTTCGACGTGCTCGTCATGGCTTTCACCGCCGACGCGGTATCGCAGGAGTTCACCCTCAGCGGCACGATGCTCGGGTTGCTGCTGTCCGCCGGTCTGGTCGGAATGGCAGGTGGGTCGCTGTTCGTCGCTCCCTGGGCCGATCGGATCGGACGCCGTCCGCTGATCATGCTCTGTCTCGCGGTCGCGAGCGCGGGCATGCTGCTGTCCGCGGCGAGCCAGTCGCCGGTTCAGCTCGCGGTGCTGCGCGTGCTCACGGGACTCGGTATCGGTGGCATTCTGGCCTGCAGCAATGTCCTTGCCAGTGAGTACGCATCCAAACGTTGGCGTGCCCTGGCCGTGAGCCTCAATTCCACCGGTTACGCGCTGGGCGCCACGTTGGGCGGCATGTTCGCGATCGTCCTGCTGTCCTCGTTCGGGTGGCGTTCGGTGTTCCTGTTCGGTGGTCTCGCCACCGCGGTCGCGATCGCGCTGGTGTTCTTCTGGTTGCCGGAATCGCTGGACTTCCTGCTGACGAAGCAGCCGCAGCGCGCGTTGCAGCGGGTCAACGTGCTGGCTCGCAAGCTCGGGCAGGCCACCCTCGACCGGCTTCCGGATCCTCCGTCGGCGAAATCGGCAGGGCCGGGCGGCAAGGTCGGTGCACTGTTCGCGCCACACCTGCGGCGCTCCACGGTGCTGTTGTGGGTGGCCTTCTTCTGCGTGATGTTCGGCTTCTACTTCGTCACCAGCTGGACGCCGAAGCTGCTGGTCGAAGCCGGTCTCTCCGCCAAGCAGGGCATTACCGGCGGGATGCTGCTGAACCTGGGCGGCATCTTCGGCGCGGCGGCGATCGGCGCGCTCGCGGCGCGATTCCGGCTGCGCAACGTACTGATCAATTACCTGGTCGTCACCGCGGTGCTGCTCGTCGGGTTCATCTCCTCGACGTCGATGCTGGCTGTGGCCTTCGTGCTCGGTGCGTTGGTCGGGTTGCTCGTCAACGGCTGTGTCGCCGGTTTGTATGCGACCGCGCCCGCTCTCTACGACACCTCGATTCGCACGACCGGTGTCGGTTTCGCGATCGGGGTCGGCCGTGGCGGGGCGATCCTGTCGCCGACCATCGCCGGGGTGCTGCTCGATGCCAACTGGGCGCCGGAGCACCTCTACATCGCCGTCAGCGTGGTATTCCTGGCGACAGCGGCCGCGCTGTTGCTGTTGCGTACCGACGGTGTCCACGGCACCGCTCCGCAGGATCCGGCCACACCACCGATGGAGGAGTCCCCGGCCCGGTGAACCGCAGTTTCCCGATGAATCCGTGAGGTGGTATCCATGTCCGAATCCCGCACCACGCCTCCCTTCCGCGCCGATCACGTGGGCAGCCTGCTCCGGCCGCCGTACCTGCTGCAAGCCCGGCAGCAGTACGACTCCGGACTGATCGGCGCGGAAGAACTGCACACCGCCGAGGACAAGGCCATTCGCGAAACGGTGCAGCGGCAAGCCGACATCGGCCTGCGCAGCGCCACCGACGGCGAATTCCGCCGCAGCTCCTGGCACATGGACTTCATCTACCAGCTCGGTGGGATCACGCAGTCCGACGAACACATGCACGTGGAATTCCGCAACAGCGACGGAACGCTGGACTTCTCGCCCGCCGCGATGCGGGTCAACGACACGATCACCCTGGACAGGGCGATCTTCGCCGACGACTTCCGCTTCCTGCAGGACAACACCGACGCGACGGCGAAGCTCACCATTCCCTCGCCCAGCATGGTGCACTACCGCGGTGGCAGGGCCCAGATCGATCCCGAGGTGTATCCGGACGAGGAACAGTTCTGGGCCGACCTGACCGCGGCCTATGCCGAACAGATTCGCCGCATCGCCGAGCAGGGATGCCGCTACCTGCAGCTCGACGACACCAGCCTCGCCTACCTCAACGACCCGCGGCAGCGCGAGCTCATCGCAGGTCGTGGCGACGATGCCGAGCACCAGCACGAGCGCTACATCCGGCAGATCAACGCGGCGCTGGCGAACCGGCCCGAGAGCCTGCACATCACCACCCACATGTGCCGGGGCAATTTCCGGTCCTCGTGGGTGGCCGAAGGCAGCTACGAGTTCGTGGCGGAGGTGCTGTTCAACGAGCTGGCGGTGGACGGCTTCTTCATGGAGTTCGACGACGAGCGTTCCGGCGGTTTCGAGCCGCTGCGCTTCGTGCCGAAGGGCAAGCAGGTCGTGCTCGGCCTGGTCACCACCAAAAGCGGCGAGCTGGAGAGCAAGGACACGCTCAAGCGGCGCATCGAGGAGGCGAGCAGGTTCGTCGATCTCGACCAGCTCTGCCTGTCACCGCAGTGCGGGTTCTCCTCCACCGTGGAAGGCAACGCGCTGACGCAGGAACAGCAGTGGGCGAAGCTGGAACTCGTCGTCGAAACCGCCGAGGAGGTCTGGGGCTGACCGGCCGAGGGCACCGGCCCGGGAACAGGTCGTCTTCGTCGGGGGGTCGCGCCGGTATCGTATGCGGGGACGGCGTGCCGGTGCCCGGGCACGTCGTGGACACGGACTCGGTTCCACAGCCTCAAGGTGACGACCATGCCCAGTGACAGCGAAACCGGAAGCATCAACCGCCCCAACCCGATCCAGTGGATCTGGTATGCCTACGGCGGACGACTTCCGCAACGCTACCGGGAGTGGGTCCTCCACGACGTCACGTGTCGCACCTGGGCGTGGCGGCACATCGCCCGGATCTTCGTGCAGATTTCCCCGGGGCTACTGGTGCTGCTGCTTCCCGGGCCGCTGTGGATCACTGCCATGGCGGTGATCGGCGGGGTGCTCATGGCGCTGTTGTATTCCACGTCGTCCATGGTGGAAAGCAATGAGCACCGCCTGGCCAAGCACGGCTACCCGATCGGTACCGGGCAGGCGAAGCGCGCCGAAGCGGCCGAGGCACTGCACGCCGAGGAAGCCGCCCGCTACGCCGCGCGCTACCGCAACCAGCCGCTCGAATGATCCGGAGTTCGCGGGACTGCCCCGTCGCTACCGATGTGGCCCGCACTCCGGCAACGAAGTAGTGGCGAGGACTGCGCGTGGTCGGGTGGTTGGAGCAGCCCCCACCACGTTGCGAGCCCTCAGGTATCTGCTTGCAGGTAGTGCGCACAGTTCTCCACGGCGGCGAGCAGGTCCCGGTCCTCGGCCAGGTCGGGATCGAGGGACGCGATGACCCGGCGTACCGGATCCGGTGATTGCGCAGCCGGGACGAGTTCGGCGGCGCGGGGATCCCGCACGTCCCTGGTGCGCAGGTGGATCAGCCAGCCCGCCAGGGTGGCGACAGCGCTGTCGAGACCATCGGGGAGGAGACCCGGCGCACCCATCTGCAGGCGATCCGCGAGCTGGTGGCCCGGGACAAGAACCACCCGAGTGTGGTGCTCTGGAGCATCGCCAACGAGCCGGAGTCGGACACCGAGGCTTCCCGGAAGTACTTCGAGCCGTTGTTCGCCGAGACCCGCAGACTCGATCCGTCCCGGCCGGTCGGGTTCGTCAACGTCATGCTGGCCCCGGCCGACGCGTGTGTGGTCACCGAGCTGGCCGATGTCGTGATGCTCAACCGCTACTACGGCTGGTACGTCCACTCCGGCGACCTCGCCGCCGCCGAACGCGGCCTCGAGGAGGAGCTGAACGCCTGGGCCGCCCGGCACGACAAGCCGATCATCATCACCGAGTACGGCGCCGACACCGTCGCGGGGCTGCACTCGATCACCCCGCAGCCGTGGACCGAGGAGTACCAGGTCGAGCTGCTGGAGATGTACCACCGCGTCTTCGACCGCAACGACGCGGTGGTCGGCGAGCAGGTCTGGAACTTCGCCGACTTCGCCACCGCGGCCGGTTTCGCCCGGGTGCAGGGCAACAAGAAGGGCGTGTTCACCCGAGAACGTCACCCCAAGGCAGCCGCGTTCGCGCTGCGTCGCCGCTGGCGCACCGATGCCTGAGCCCGTTCCCTCCTGACCTTGCAACCCCCGCTCCGGGGAGGAGTCGCCATGAAACTCCGCATCAGCCAACTGTTCGGCTACGCGGCCGGGGATGCGGGCAACAACCTGGCCTTTTCGATGGCCTCGATGTTCCTGCTGCTGTACTACACCGATGTGGCCGGGATCCCGGCTGCGGCGGCAGGAACGATCTTCCTCGTCGTGCGCATCTGGGACGGCATCGGTGATCTCATCGCCGGCCGACTCGTCGACAAGACCTCCAGCCGCTGGGGCAAGTTCCGCCCGTGGCTGCTGTTCGGCTCGGTGCCGTTGTTGCTGCTCAGCGTCGCGACGTTCCACGTGCCCGATTGGGGCCTGACCGGCAAGCTGATCTATGCCTACGTGACGTATGCGGCGCTGGCCATGGCCTACAGCCTGGTCAACATTCCGTACGGATCGCTGGCCGCGGCGATGACCCAGGACTCCATTGAGCGGTCCAAGCTGGCCACCGCCCGGACGATGGGTGCGGCCGCGATCATGCTGCTCCTGGCCTTCGTGATTTCCCCACAGGTCAAGAATGCCGAGAACCTGCAGTACTCGCTGACGATGACCACCCTGGTTTTCGTGGTCGTCGGTGTCGCGCTCTACCTGTTCACGTTTGCCACCGCTCGGGAGACCGTGCATCGCGACATCGAGCACGTCAGCCTGAAGCAAAGCTTGATCACGCTCAAGCGCAACCGCCCGCTGATCCTGCTGTGTGCCAGCTCGCTGTTCTTTTTGACCGCGATGTTCTCGTTGCAGAAGATCGGGATCTACTACGCCCGGGACGTGCTCGGCAATGCGAATTACTACATCGCCATCACGGTTGCCCAGATCGGCCTGATGTTCGGGTTGGCGCCGTTCGTTCCGAAGATCGTGCGCAGGTTCGGCAAAAAGAACGGCTACATCGGTGGCGCTCTGGTCATGATCGTCGGCTCTCTGGGCGTTCTGTTCGCACCGGCCTCGATGCCGTACGTCGCCATCGGGTTCTTCGTTCTCATCGGCGCAGGCCTGGCGGTGGTCAACGTTCTGCTGTGGTCGTTCGAGGCGGACACGGTGGAGTACGGCGAGTGGAAGACCGGCGCACGTACCGAGGGCGCGACGTATGCGGTGTTCTCCTTCGTGCGCAAGCTCGGTCAGGCCTTCGGTGGCTCGGCGGCGGCTTACACCATCGGGCTGGCCGGTTATGTCGGCGGTGCACAGGTGCAGAGCGCCTCGGCTCTGTGGGGCATCCGGGCCGCTGCCGGTTTGGTTCCCGCGGTCCTGGCGGGCATCGCCATCGCGATCATGGTGGTCTATCCCCTGACCGAGAAGCGGTTCCGCGAGATCACCGCCGAAGTGGTGCAACGCCGTGCCGAGCGCGACGCTGAAGACTCCCAGGCGTCGATGCCCGGCGCCTGAGCCCGCACGTGTCATGGACACGTCATTCGATTGATATTCATGTCGAGACAAGGAGGAGCGCTGTGCTCATCGAGCGCGCAGACGTCATCGTCAGCAGTCCGGGCCGGAACTTCGTCACGCTGAAGATCACCACCGACGACGGGGTGGTGGGATACGGCGACGGCACCCTCAACGGCCGGGAGCTGGCGGTGGCGAGCTACCTCGAGGGCCATGTCGCTCCGCTGCTGGCCGGGCGCGATGCCCACGCGATCGAGGACACCTGGCAGTACCTGTACCGCGGGGGATACTGGCGGCGGGGCCCGGTCACCATGGCCGCGATCGCCGCGGTGGACACCGCCCTGTGGGACATCAAGGCCAAGGTCGCCGGGTTGCCGCTGTACCAGTTGCTCGGTGGAGCCAGCAGGCAGCGGTGCCTGGTCTACGGCCACGCCAGCGGCCAGGACATCCCCGAGCTGTTCGACTCCGTGCGCGAGCATCTCGCCGAGGGGTTCCGCGCGATCCGCATCCAGACCGGGGTGCCGGGGCTGGACTCGGTGTACGGCGTCGCCTCCAGTTCGGCGGCCTCGGTGGGCGGGGACACCCGCTACGACTACGAACCCGCCCGTCGCTCGGCGTTGCCCGCCGAGGAGAGCTGGGACACCCGCGCCTATCTGCGCCACGTCCCCTCGGTGTTCGAGGCGGTGCGCAGCGAGTTCGGCGACGAGATCGCGTTGCTGCACGACGCGCACCACCGGCTCACTCCGATCCAGGCGGCCAAGCTGGGCAAGTCGCTGGAGCCCTATGACCTGTTCTGGCTCGAAGACGTCACCCCGGCGGAGAACCAGGAAGCCCTGCGCTGGGTGCGCCACCACACCACGACGCCGCTGGCGATCGGTGAGGTGTTCAACACGATCTGGGACTACCAGTACCTGATCTCCGAACAGCTCATCGACTACGTCCGTTCCCCGATCACGCACGCGGGCGGCATCACCAGCGTGCGCCGGATCATGGATTATGCGGCGCTGTATCAGGTGAAGTCCGGGATGCACGGGCCCACCGACGTCTCACCGATCGGGTTGGCCGCGGCCGCACACCTCGGTCTGGTGCTGCACAACTTCGGCATCCAGGAGTACATGGTCCACAGCGAGCAGACGCGGGAGGTCTTCGGCCCGACCCACGAGTTCGCCGACGGTGGCCTGCGCCCGAGCGAGGAGCCCGGGCTGGGGATCCACTTCGACGAGGATCTGGCGGCGAAGTACCCGTACGAGCGGGCGTACCTGCCCGTGAACCGACTGCTCGACGGGACGGTCCATGACTGGTGAGCTGAGCGAGCACGCGCCGCAGCAGGTGGCCGCTGCGGCACGGTCGCTGTCCTGCGATGCCGTGGTCGTCATGGGTGTCTCCGGCTGCGGCAAGAGCACTGTCGGGGCAGCCCTGGCGCAGCGTGTGGAGTGGCGGCACCTCGATGCCGATGACTTCCACCCGCAGCACAACGTCGACAAGATGCGTGCCGGTACCCCGCTGACCGACGCCGACCGCATGCCGTGGCTGGAGCGACTCCGGGACGAGCTGGACCGGCGGGTCGCGGCCGGGGACCCGGTGGTGCTGGCCTGCTCGGCGCTGAAGAAGGCTTACCGTGAGGTCCTGCGGGGCAGCGCCGGTGTGGTGGGGTTCGTGCACCTGCGGGCGGGGCGGGAGGAGCTGGCCGAGCGCCTCGCAGGCAGGGACGGCCACTTCTTTCCCGCCGCGCTCGTCGACAGCCAGTTCGCCACGCTGGAAGAGCCGGACGCCTGCGAGCACGTGCTGACCGTCGGCGCCACGGAGCCACCGGAACGCATCGTCGAGCGTGTGCTCGAGACCTGGCAGGTGTGAGCAAGCCGAGGATGCTGGTGGTGGCGGGGGGTGGGTGGTTAGGTTGTTGATCGACGGTGTTGGCGAGCCAGGGAGAGGTCATGGATCGGCACAGGAACGGTGATGATCAGTGGCAGCTGTCGCCGGGTGCTGCAGCGGGGCTGGATGTGCAGCATCCGAACGCGGCCCGGATGTATGACTACTACCTGGGCGGGGCGGCGAATTTTGCCGTCGATCGTCAGGCGGCGGAACAGGCGCTGGCGATCACCCCGGAGATCGGCCGCTTCGCGCGGGCCAATCGTTCCTTTCTCGGGCGGGCGGTGGCCCAGCTCTGTGAGCAGGGCATTGATCAGTTCCTCGACCTGGGATCCGGCGTTCCTACCGTCGGCAACGTTCACGAGATCGCCCACCGGCACAACCCCGAGGCCCGCATCGCCTACGTCGATATCGAGCCGGTGGCGGTGTCCCATGCCCGCCAGCTGCTCGACGACGACCCGCTGGTGAGTGTCACTCAGGCTGATATTCGCCACCCCGGTCAGGTCCTGGCCGCGCCCGAGGTGGCTGGTCTGCTGGACTTCGACCGGCCGGTGGCGGTGCTGGCGGTGGCGATCCTGCACTTCGTGCCCGATACCGAGGACCCGGCCGGGATCATGGCCACCTACCGGGACGCGTGCGTGCCCGGCAGCTACCTGGTCCTGTCGCATGCCGCGGCGATCACCATGACCGCCCAGGAAGCCTCCGCCGGTCAAGAGCTCTACCGCGGCACGACCACTCCACTGTGGCCACGCAGTGCCGAGGAGATCACCCCGATGCTGGCCGGCTATCACCTCATCGAGCCTGGCCTCGTTCCGGTCGACCAGTGGCGCCCCGATGCTCCCACCGACACATCCGCCAATGGCTACGGCGCCGTCGGCCTCCTCTCCGCCTCGTAGTCGTCGGTCGGATCGACTGCCGCAAGCAGCGCTTTTCGACCTCCAGGAATCAACCGGCGCGTTGCCAGGGACGCGATGGATCTCCTGCTCCCGTTGTGCCGCAGGCATCGGCAGGAAGGTGCGCGGGATGGTGGCGCGACCCGGGCGGCTCGGCGCGCCCGGGGCACCGTTCTCCCGGGGCAACGGAATGCCGGCACCGCACCGGCTCATGTGTGGACCGGTCTCCGGGCGCTGCCGGTGACCCGCTGCCTGCGGTGGGCGGCCATCCGGACCGGCGCGTTGGCGGCACCGTAGCCGCTGTATCCGCCGATGCGCTGCACCACCTCGAAGAAGACCCGTGATCCGAGTACCTCGGTGTAGAAGTGCAGGAACTCGCCGTGCTCGTCGCGGTCGTAGAGCACGTTGTGCGCGCGCATCGCGGCGAGCAGGTCGGGATCGAGGGCCAGGCGTGCGTCCAGATCGTCGTAGTAGTTGCCGGGAATCTCCAGCAGGGGTGCCCCTCGTGCGCGCATCGCTCGCGCGGCGGCGATGGCGTCGTCGGTGCCGAAGGCGATGTGTTGCGGGGCGGGAACTCCCGGAGCCCACTCCTCGCCGCGGCGCAGGACCGTCACGCTCAGCGCGATCCGGACATCGCGGCCGGGATTCGTCACGGCGCGGCTGCGGATCAGGCCGAACGGTGCGGCGAACTCGGCGGTGGTTTCCGGCTCCAATCCCAGCACCGAGCGGTAGAACAGGGCGGCTTCATCGAAGTGGTCGAAGGGTTGGGTGAGCGCGACGTGGTCGGTTCCGGTCAGCCCGGTGCCGGTATCCGCCGCGTTCCCGGTGGGAGTGAAGTCCGCCGACCAGGTGGCACCGTGCTCCCCGGTGGGGCAGAAGAACACCGAGGTCCCGTCCGGGGCGGCGACGGCGTGCAGGATCGCCTCGTCCGCGCCACGGTTGCGTGGCAGGACGGGGGACAGCAGCGCTTCGGCGCGCTGGGCGGAACGTGCCGGATCGGTGCTTTCCACGGCCAGCGCGTTGACCGCGGCGGCCGGTTCGCCTGCGGCGTCCTGCTCGGACCGGCCGCCGCCGTTGAGCAGGATGCGGGCCTCGCCCTGCTGCCACAGCTGCACCGGCTTGGAACGGTGCTGCCCGGTGTGGGTGAAGCCGAGTTTCGCCAGTGCGTCCGCGACCGGAGGACCGGAGGTCTCGGTGACGGCCAACTCGGTGAAGGCGTGCCCGGCAAGCTCCGGAGCTGCGGGCAGCTCGATGGTGGAAGCGGGGCGCCGAGCCGCTGTGTCCCTGTTTGCCACGACCCGTTCCTGCAGGGTGAGCAGCGAACGCATCGCGTCGACGGCGGCGCGTTCGGGGTCGGCCTGGCGGAACACGTCGTTGAAGACCTCCAGCGACAGCGGCCCGCGGTAGCCGGCATCGAGCACGTGTCCGAGGAATCCCGCCAGGTCGAAGGCGCCCTGACCGGGAAAGAGCCGGTGGTGCCTGCTCCACTGCAGCACGTCCATGTCCAGCCGGGGCGCGTCGGCCAGCTGCAGGAAGAACAGCTTGTCGCCGGGGATGGAGCGGATCCCGGCCGGGTCGTCGCCGAGGGAGAGGATGTGGAAGCTGTCCAGGCACACCCCCAGCGCGGGATGGTCGGCACGCCGGACGATCTCCCAGGAATGCTCGTAGGTGTGGACATACCGGCCCCAGGCCAGCGCCTCGTAGGCGATGCGCAGGCCGCGCTCGGCGGCTCGGTCGGCCAGGGTGCGCAGCTGCTCGGCGATGAGATCGTCGTCCTGCGCGGCGTCCGGGGCCACCGATGAGCAGACCAGGATCGTGTCCGCATCGAGCTGCTGCATCAGCTCGAGCTTGTGTTCGGCGCGGCGCAGGTTCGCGGCGAACCTCTCCTGCGTGGCCGAGTCGAAATCCCGGAAGGGCTGGTAGAGATCGACCGACAGACCCAACTCGAGGCAGCGCTGCCGGATCTGTCCCGGTGACCAGGGTGCGGCGATGAGATCGTTCTCGAAGATCTCCACCCCGTCGAAGCCGGCGGAGGCCGCCGCGGTCAGCTTGTCCTCCAGCGTGCCGGACAGACACACGGTGGCGATTCCCGTGCGCATGCCGCGACCGCGGCGGATGTCAACGGTCGGCATGATCCTCCAGACCTCCTGCCGCTTCGGCTTCGGCGAGCATCGCGAAGTGGCCCAGCATCCGGTCCGCGTCGGGGTCGGTGCCGGTGAACAGGCGGAAAGCATCGGCGGCCTGGAAGACCGCCATCCCGCCGCCGTCGAGGACGCGGCAGCCCCGAGCGCGTGCCGTACGTACGAGTTCGGTGTTCAGGGGGCGGTAGACGACGTCGGCCACCCACATTTCGGGCCGGAGCAGTTCGGCCGGAACCGGCAGGCCGGGGTGGGCGGCCATGCCGGTGGGAGTGGCGTGGACCAGGCCGTCGGCGTCACCGAGTGCGGCGGCCAACTCCTCGCCGCCGCCGTCCAGCCGGCCGGTGGTGACACGGTCGGTGCCGAAGTACGCGCCCATCGCTGCCGCGAGGGCCGCGCTGCGGTGCTGGTCGACGTCGAGAATGCGGACCGATCCGGCGCCGAGGGTGAGCAGGGCATGGGCGACGGCGGCGCCCGCACCACCGGCACCGAGCAGCACCACGCGGTCCAGCGGAGCCTCCGACAGCCCCCGGTCGAGGTTGCGTGCGAAGCCCGACCAGTCGGTGTTGTGGCCGACGGCTTTGCCCGCGGTGAACACGACGGTGTTGACCGCGTTCAGGGCCGCGGCATCCGGGGAGAGTTCGTCGAGATGCTCGAGGGCGAGTTGCTTGCACGGGTGCGTGACGTTGAGGCCGTCGTACCCGGTCAACCGGGAGGCGGTCAGGATGTCGCCGATCGCGGTGGCCGGCTGCTCGAGCTCGTCGAGATCCAGGCGGCGGTACAGGTAGCGCATGCCCAGCGCGTCGGCCTCCCGCTCGTGCAGGGGCGGCGTCAGGGACGGGCCGATTCCCGAGCCGACCAAGCCGATGAGGTAGCTGCTCTTGTCGCTCATGCCGACACCGTGCCCCGGCTCGTCGCGTCCTGCCGCCGGGAAGCCGGTTCGGCGATAGGACGGCTGGGAACCGTGTGAGCCGTCCGGAACGAGTCGGGACGGCATCCGGCCGGAGCGAGTGAGCTGGGCTCGAATGTGATCAGGGGCACGGCCTCTCCTCCCGAAGTGATTACCGTGAACGTACCAGATAGTTCATTACAGGTGCTCTGATGCCGATGTGCGATGAGCACCGCTCGGCTCGTGATGTGCCGGGTGGTGGGGACAAGGGGCGGAGGCCACTTAGGGTTGGGAGGACTCAGGACCCGCGCGAAAGGGGGACCGGTGGCCGCACCACTGTCCGACAACCCGCCGGCCGATCCCTCATCGCCCGGCGCGGAGCGGCAACGCGATCCCGACCGGACCCGTGTCGAGATCCTCGACGTCGCCACCCGCGAGTTCTCCGAGCAGGGCTACGCCGGTGCCCGAGTGGACGAGATCGCCGCCAAGACGCGCACGACGAAGCGGATGATCTACTACTACTTCGGCAGCAAGGAGCAGCTCTATCTCGCGGCGCTGGAGCGGGCTTACGCGACGATCCGCTCGACCGAGCAGGAACTCGACATCGAGCACCTGCAGCCGGTCGAGGCCATCCGGCGGCTGGCCGAGCTGACCTTCGACCACCACGAGTCGCACCCGGACTTCATCCGGCTGGTCAGCATCGAAAACATCCACGGCGCCAAGCACATCGCGAAGTCGGAGAGCCTGCCGGGTCTGGCGAACCCGGCGCTGGACGTGCTGACACGCATTCTCGAGCGGGGGCGTGCGGACGGTGACTTCCGGGACGATGCCGACGCTCTCGACGTGCACATGATGATCAGTGCGTTCTGCGTCTTCCGCACCGCCAACCGGCACACCTTCAACGCGATCTTCGATCGGGACATGCTGGACCCGACACACCGTGACCACTACCGCACGATGCTCGGCGATATGGTCCTGGAGTACCTGACCGCTTGCCGAGGCAGGTAGGGCCGCTCTTGACAGCGCGCGAAAGGCGCTTCAGGATCCGTGAATTAACTAACCGGTTCATACATAGTTTGTCACCGGAATCGGCGACTGCGGCACTCCGAGCGGAAAACATCCGCGTGAGCAAGCCGCCATGGTCGCTACGAGCCGGGCTCGACAGTGCCCGAGCCATGTGACCGGGCCCCTACCCAGGAGGTGGCCGGATCGCCACCACGGTCCACTGCTGCCCAGCGACGGCACCGACTACAGGAGCACACGTGACCAAGCACCCGCCCGGCCCTACGGCGACACGCATCGCCGAACAGGGCAAACCCCGCAGAGCCGCGCTCGCTGCCTGGGTCGGCAGCGCACTCGAGTACTACGACTTCTTCATCTACGGCACTGCCGCTGCTCTGGTCTTCCGCAAGATCTTCTTCCCGGCGGCGGACCCGACGACCGGCACGCTGCTGGCGCTGGCGACCTTCGGGGTCGGCTACGTGGCGCGCCCTGTCGGGGCGTTCCTCCTGGGCCACGTCGGGGACAGGATGGGCCGGAAAAAGGTCCTGATCTTCACACTGATGTTGATGGGGCTGTCGACGTTCCTGGTCGGGTGCCTGCCGACCTATCAGGACATCGGAATCCTGGCGCCCGTCGCGCTGGTGGTGTTGCGGCTGCTGCAGGGACTGTCGGCAGCCGGTGAGCAGGCCGGCGCGAACTCGATGAGCCTCGAGCACTCGCCGGAGGACAAGCGCGCCTACTACACGAGCTTCACCCTCAGCGGGACCCAGGGAGGGCAGATCATCGCCACGGCGGTCTTCCTGCCCATTGCGGCACTGCCCGAACAGCAGTTGCTCGCCTGGGGATGGCGGATCCCGTTCTGGATCAGTGCCGTGGTCGTGCTGGTCGGTTTCCTCATCCGGCGCACCCTGGACGAGACACCGGTGTTCCAGGAAGAGGTCTCGAACAACGAGGCGACCCGGACCCGGCTGCCGATGGCCGTGCTGTTCCGCGACCACTGGACCGCGGTGCTTCGCATCATCGTCGCCGCCGTCATCGCCTCGGTGAGCACGATCTTCACCGTGTTCGCCCTGAACTACGCGGTCAACACCGTCGGCCTGGACCGCACGTTCATGCTGTGGGTGGGTGTCCTGGCCAACACCGCGGCGCTGGCGGCGATCCCGCTGTGCGCCAAGCTGGCCGACCGGATCGGGCGCAAGCCGGTGTTCATCACCGGATCGCTGGGCAGCGCCGCGCTGATGTTCGCCTACCTGTGGTCGATCTCTGTGGGCAACTACCCGCTGATCCTCGTCTCCGGCATCCTCATGTTCGGTGTCGTCTACAGCGCGACGAACGGGATCTGGCCCTCCTTCTACGGCGAGATGTTCCCCACCGGCGTTCGCCTGTCGGGAATGGCGATCGGCACGCAGATCGGTTTCGCGATCGCCGGTTTCATGCCCAGCATCGCGGTCTGGGCGGCAGGGACCGGCCAGGACAGCTGGCTCGGCGTCTCGCTGTTCGTCGCGGTCCTGTGCCTGGTCAACGTGATCGCGGTGGCCTCGGGCCGGGAGACCTACAAGGTTCCCACCGCCGAACTCGGCAAGAAGCAGGACGAAACGCCCTCGGAACCTGTTTCGGTGCCGGTCTGAGTCGCCGAAACCAGCCGAGTCGAAGAAGACAGGCGGGACCGCTGCGCCGAGCACGAGGGGGCGGCGGTCCCTACCCTGCGAACAGCAGAGTGACCTTCTGGATCAGTGCGTAGACGCCGTAGGCGAACGGCAGACCCACCCACGCCCAGCCGAACACCAGCAGGGCCTTCCGGCGTCCGCTCGCTTCGTGCACGGTCATCGCTGCACTCCCCTCGTCCCGGAGTCGGCGGTGCTCTCGGAGTCCGCCTCGACGGCAGGCTCGTGATACTTCGGATGCACCGGGCGTACCAGCTCGTTGGCCGTGAAGCCGACCAGCAGCAGCCCGATCATGATGTACAGCGACAGGGCGTACAGCTGCGGCCCGGATGCTCCTGCCCGTTCCTGTGCGTCCGCGATCGCGTTGACCACCAGGGGCCCGAGAATCCCGGCCGCGGACCAGGCGGTGAGCAGCCGCCCGTGGATGGCGCCGACCTGGTAAGTGCCGAACAGGTCCTTCAGGTAGGCCGGGATCGTCGAGAACCCTCCGCCGTAGAAGGAGATGATGAGCATCGCGCTGAGCACGAACACCGGCACCGACGTGTCACCGGCCAGCGCGATCACCAGGTAGAGCAGGGCACCGACTCCGAGGTAGAGGCGGTAGATGTTCTTGCGTCCCACCACATCCGAGGTGGACGACCACACGAACCGCCCGGTCATGTTCGCCAGCGACAGCAGTGCGACGAAGCCCGCTGCGGCTCCCGCCGCCACCGGTGTCGCGGTGCCCGCGAAGAAATCCCGGATCATCGGAGCGGCCTTCTCCAGGATGGCGATGCCCGCCGTGACGTTCAGGCACAGGACGACCCACAGCAGCCAGAACTGCGGGGTACGCAGCGCGTTGCGTGCCGAGACGTTCGCCGTCGTGATCATGGATGCGGCCGAGGAATTCGTCGGTTCCCAGCCGCGCGGACGCCACCCTTCCGGAGGCACCCGGACCAGGACGGTGCCCAGCGACATGAACACCGCGTAGACCAGGCCGTGCACGAGGAAGGATTGCGCGATGGCTGCGCGCCCGTCGCCGAACGCCTCCAGCATCCCGGCCGACCAGGGTGAGGCGATCAGCGCACCACCGCCGAACCCCATGATGGCGATCCCGGTGGCCATGCCGGGGCGGTCCGGGAACCACTTCATCAGGGTCGACACCGGGGAGATGTAGCCGATGCCCAGTCCGATGCCGCCGACCACGCCGTAGCCGAGCACCACCAGCCAGTACTGGCCCAGCGCCACTCCGAGCGAGGAGACGAGAAACCCGGCCGAGAAGCATACGGTGGCCACGAACATCGCCCAGCGTGGACCGTTGCGCTCGACCAGTGTGCCCCCGAACGCCGCGGACAGCCCCAGCATGACGATGCCCAGTTGGAACGGCAGCGCACTCGCCGTTCCGGACAGGCCCATCTCGGTCTCCAGGGGAGACTTGAACACGCTCCAGGCGTAGACCTGGCCGATGGACAGGTGCACCGCCAGCGCCGCGGGCGGTACCAGCCATCGACTCCAGTCGGGTGGGGCGATGATGCGTGAGCGGGCGAGGAATCCTCCCATGACGAAGCCCTTCGAGTCGGTGCCACGGCCACACGGGGAACGGCACGGAACTCTAGCGGGCGAAGATCGTCAACGCGAGAGGTTTCTCACATTGCTCAGTGGTCGCGCGGATCGGGGCCGGCTGGCCGGATGTGTGCGGTCGCTTCGGCAAGCGGCGTCAGCCGCCTTCAGCCACCCGCACCGCTACCCAAGCCGGCCCGTGGACCCTCTTTATTGGCGCAACTTCTTGCGGCGCGAACCGGTGATGCTTTCGGCGGTGCCGATCAGCGCGACCGCGGCGACGACGGCGACGACGAAGCCGAGGACGTTGAGTTCGAAGATGCCCCCGGTGCCCAGCAGACTCGCGACCACACCCCCGATCACCGAACCGACCAGCCCCAGCAGCAGGGTGGCGAGGATGCCGAGGTTCTGTTTGCCGGGTTTGACCAGGCGCGCCAGGGCGCCGATGACCAGGCCCGCGATGATGAATCCGATCATGGTCGGCTCCTCCGCGTGTCGAGTCCGGTCGGACGCGCCGACCGGACGTGGTGGTGACGGTGTCGTCCCTGTCTCCACTCTACGATCTCGACGTACCCGGCTGTGGAGATCGGGGAGTCCGTGTCCCCCAGGAGAGGTGACCGTTCCGCATTCGGCGGGGCGCCGACATCGCGGTGGTCGCTTGCGAGCCGTGCAGGACCGCCCGCGATTCCCGATATACTACGATGGGTAGTAGATTGACGTCCCGCTGACGGTGGGAGCCGTCGCACGCGAAAGGGGAGACCGGCCATGCGTCGATGGACAGCACGGCAGTGGTGCGCCGCGGCCGGTTCGGCCGTGCTCATCGTCCTGGTGATGGGCTTCGCCACCGCGATCATCGACAATCCGGTCTTCGTGCGGATGGTTCCCGCACCGTGGTGGGCCTATCCCGCGTGGATCTCCTCGGCGGTTCTGCTCGGGTTGCTCGTCGCCACCTACGTGGCCCCGCGTGGGCAGGAAGCCGCTGCCGGGCAGCGGCATCAGCGGCGCAGTCTGGTGGGAGGAGCGCTGGCCTGGTTCGCCGTCGCCTGCCCGACCTGCAATGTGCTCGTGGTGACGGCGCTGGGCGTGCACGGAGCCGTGGCCTGGTTCCAGCCGTTGCAGCCGGTGCTCGCGGTGCTCTCCCTGGTGCTGCTCGCTCTCGCGCTGCGTAGCCGGTTGCGCAACGTCGAAAGCTGTCCGGTTCCCGGAACATCCCTGCGTGCACGTCTCGGCTTCCCGCCGCGTGCCGATGCGGGGCAGGGAGGTCAGGAAGCGGCGCGCCGAAATTCGACGACGACGTCCAGCGCCGGGCGGGGCTGATCCGCCACGGCTCGTTCGCGTTTTTCCGCGGTTTCGGTGGTGAGTTCCGTCCACGAGCTCAGGTCGGCCAGCACGTCGTGTTCGTCGTAGAGCACCGCGGGATCCGGCGGCCCGCCGACGCCGTGGGTGAGGTTGTCGCTGTGGTGGCCCACCACCAGCAGCGTGCCGCCGGGTGCCAGGGCCGAGGCAGCGCGCTGCAGTGCGGTGCGCCGCTGCTCGGCGGGCAGGTGCAGGTAGACGACCAGGACCAGGTCGTACTGTCCCCCGGGGGTGTGGGACAGCACGTCTTCGACCACCCACCGCACCCGGCCCGCGGCCTCGCCGCCGCGGCTTTCGGCGAGTTCCCGCGCCTTGTCCATCCCCACTGCCGAGAAGTCCACGGCGGTGACCTGCCACCCGCGCTCGGCCAACCAGAGTGCGTTGCGCCCCTCGCCGGCGGCGAGGTCGAGCGCGCGGCCGGGAGGCAGCTCCGCGGTGTGCTGCTCGACCCACCGGTTGGGGCCGGCGGTCCACAGCAGAGCGGTCTCACGGTAGCGTTCGTCCCAGTCGTGGGCGTCCATGGATGTCCCCTTCTCGAAAGGCGTCTCCTCCGGCTTCGGAGGCCGGTTGTGATGACCGGATCGTGACGGGCACAACGAGCCGGAGGGGCCGCTCGCCCGCCACGTTCACTCGCCGGACGCGAACGAGTGCTCCGGCCCGAGGTCTTCCCGGACGCTCAGCCGGCCATGCGCCGCACGGAGTGGATGTCGCCGATCACCTTGTAGCCCTCGACCTTGACGTTCTGTCCCGTGGTGGGTGCGTGCACGACCTTGCCGTTGCCGATGTAGATCCCGTTGTGACTGGCCGAATCGTAGTAGAAGACCACATCGCCGGGTTTGACCGCGCTAACGGAGACGGCCCTTCCCGCGTTGATCTGGGTCCTGGTCGAAGCGGGCAGGGAGACGCCGGCCTGCTCGTAGGACCACTGGACCAGTCCGGAACAGTCGAACCGGTTCGGTCCTTTGGCGCCCCAGACGTACGGGGATCCCTGCTTGCTCAGCGCGGCGTTGACGGCGGCGACTGCCGCACCGGATCCGGCGATGGATCCCACGTCGGTGGATCCGCTGCCTGCCAGCGCGGCCCGTTCTTGTCCGCTGAGCCTGTTGTACTGCTGTTCGACCTCGGCGATCTGCTCGTCCATGGCCTCTTTGCGGCGAGCGATCTCCTCTTCGAGGCGGGCGGCCTCGGCCTCGGCTTCGGCGGCGGCGTCGCGCGCGGCCCGGGCCCGCCGTTCGGCTGCCGCGGCCTCGCGGGCGGCTCTGGCCACTGTCCGGATGACCTTGTTGTGCTCGGCGGCGAGGTTGTCCAGGACCGCTGCCCGGTCGAGGTACTCGTTCGGGGACTCGCTGACCACCAGCGCCGAGAGCTTGTTCAATCGGGCTCCCTGGTAGGAGGCCTCGGTCAACTGGTCGGCCTTGCCGCGGAACTTGCGTTCCTCGGTCCGGGCCCGAGCGGCTTCCCGCTCGGCTCGCGCAACGGCGGCTTCGGCGCGCGCGAGCTCCTCCTGGCGGGCCTGATGATCGTCCTGGGCCTTCTTGTAGTCCTCGGTGAGGACCTCGGCCTTGCGGGCGAGGTCGCGGAGCCGTTGGGCCGCTTCGGAGGCGGTATCGGGGGGTTCGGGGGCTGCGGCCGCTTCGGGGGCACCGACACCGAGTGCGGCGACGAGGGTCATGGCAGCCGCAGCGCGCGCACGTTTCGGTCGGGACGGGGGCATTCGGGGCTCCTTCGTGCGTTTTTCCGAGGCGTTCAGCAGGCGGGGCGCTCGGGAGCCGGACATCGGCCGTTTCGAGCGGGGAGCTCGGCCGGTGTCCGGCGGCTGTTACCGGCCGGTCCGGGGAAGATCGCCCGGTGTTCATCCAAACGAGTGGATAACAAGGTGATCACCACAGGGTCAACTATCGGACTCGGTGGTGGTCGACACGCGACCCCGCTGAGGGCGTGTGCTCACGACGGAGACGATGCCGCCACCGCAGCACGACGATCAGCGCCAGCAGCGCTCCGGCGAACAGCAGGGTGAGATTCGAGACATGTCCCGAGGTCCGTCGCAGCCACACCCCGAAGGTGTACTGGGCGTCCACGCCGATCGGGCTGCCGAGGCCCGCAGTTCCGTCGGTGATCACGAACAATGCGCCGATGGCGATGAACAGCAGTCCCGAAGCGAGGTTGGTCGTGTGGACCCGGAGCCGGCCGAGTGCCAGTTCCCGTCCGCGCAGCCAACGCCTGCGCCCCAGGTCGAAGCGCTCCCACAGGGCCGCGAGCAGGAACAGGGGAGCTGCCATTCCGAGAGCGAACACCGCCAGCAACATCGCCCCGTACAACGGGTTGCCGCCCGCTGCCGAGACCGTGAGCACGCTGCCCAGCAGCGGGCCTGCGCAGAAACCCGCCAGCCCGTAGACGGAGCCGAGCGCGAACACCGAGACCCCGGAGGAGATCGGGATGCGCCCGACCCTGCGCCGGGCGGCGGTCACCCCGAATCCTCTGCCCGTGATCTGCAGCGTTCCCAGGCCCATCAGGACGACTCCGCTGACGAGGGTGACCGTGCCACGGCGCTGCGCGAGCAGGGCCCCGAACAGTCCCGCTGCCGCGCCGAGCGGTACCAGAGTCAGGCACAGCCCGGCGTAGAACAGCAGGGTCCGCATCACGAGCTTGCCGAGGTTGTCGAAGGCGTAGGCGAAGAACGAGGGCAGCAGCAGCGCCGAGCAGGGGCTGATCAAGGTCAGCATCCCGCCCAGGAGTGCGCCGAGGATGCCGATTCCGGTCATCGCGCTTCCTGGCGGGCCTGCTCGATCGTCGAGACGAAAGTGCTGAGCGGTTGCGCCCCCATGATCGGCTCACCGTTGACGAGGAACGTCGGTGTGGCCGACACCCCGATGCGGGTTCCTTCTGCGACGTCCCGTCGGATGGCTCGATCCACGGCGGGATCCTGCATATCGGCCTTGAACCGCTCGATGTCGGAGATTCCGGCCTGCTCGGCGTAGTCGATCAGCTTCGCCGGGGGCAGCTCGGGTTTTCCCCGCCGAGGAGCGTGCGAGTAGACCACGTCGTGGAACCGCCAGAAGGCGCCCTGGCGTGCCGCGGCCCGGCCCGCTTTGGCGGCCCGGTCCGACTGGGGGCCGAAGACGGGGAAGTCGCGCCACTCGATCCGCAACACCCCGGTTTCGACGTAGCGCTTCTTCAGCTCCGGGGCGACCTCGGTGGCGTATTTCGCGCAGAACGGACAGCGGAAGTCCTCGTAGGCCACAAGCACCACGGGGGCGTCCGTCCGACCCATGGCCATCGGGTCGTCCGGTTCACGGCGGGCCGGCGAGTCCAGCGGGCTGTTCCGTGGCTGCTCGGCGCTCGACTCGGCGGCCTCGGTGCTCGACTCGCCTCCGCGATTGATCAGCATCGACCCGAGCAGTACCGCGATGACGGCAACCAACACCGCCACCAGGGCATTGAGGTTCCGCAGTCGTTTCTTCCCGCCTGTCGTGCCCATGTTGGCTCCGTTTCGCCGTTTCTACTACGGAGCATCGTATATACGACGTGGCGTAGTGGTCACATGGGGGAACCGATGCTCAGGCACAGCAGCAGCACGAAGCCCGTGATGAGACCGATTCCGAGGACGGCCGGTGAGAGTGACGTCAGCACCGCTGTCGCGTAACCGGCGCGGTGCCGCATCCCGTTGCGGGGCGCTTCTCTTGTCGGATCCAGCCAGCGCAGCCGCAACTCGACCGCCTGCCGGGACATGGCCAGAGCCGCCGCGGGAACGGAGACGCCGCCGACCGCACGCAGCGCGGCCCGCACGCTGTCCGGACCGCAGGAGCGAGCCGCCGCCGCGTCGGCGGAGAGTTCCGCCAGCACCCGCACCACCGGGGGCGCGGCGCGGAACAGCGGCACGAACGGCAGAGCCCGAGCGAGTACCTCCACGAGCAGTACGAGTCCGTGATGGCGCCCGCGCAGGTGCGCTCGTTCGTGCGCGAGGATGGCCGCCTGGGTCTCGGTGGACAGCCGGGTGATGCCGGTGGTGGCGACGATCGCGCCCTGGCGCCCGCCGACGCTGTAGGCCACGGGCGTGTCCTCGTGCAGCCAGAACAGCGAGTCCCGCTTCCCGGGGTCGGATTCGCCGAGAAATTTCAGCGCCGCGAGGTGTCGGTACCTGCGGGCGGAGTCCTGGCTGCGCAGCCGAACGGCGACGAACGCGGTACGCAACGCGACGCCCAGCACCATCGTGATCCCGGAGACGCGCAGGATCGTTTCCCAGAAGTGCTGTCCCGTGTTGATGCAGGCGGTGGCCATGCCGATGAGGCCATCGGTCGAGGAAGCATACGGCATGCTCAACAGCGTCGCTCCGACCGCGGCGGTGGCGAGCACGGCCAGCACCGAGGCGATCCATCCGGTCAGCGCCGAACCGGGGTGGATGCGTGGCGAGACGCTGCGGTGCAGATACATCGGGCCGAAGACGCCGATGAGCACCGCAGCGGCCAGCAAGCCCAGCGCGACGGTCATGATGGTCCACCATCGGGCTGTTCGGGGGACTGATTCAGTGCGCGGCGCAGCAGCTCCGATTCCCGCTCGGAGACCGACCGGGCGAAGTGCAGCAGCACGGACTCCGCGTCCCCGGAGGAATCGAGTACCTCGCGCAGCAGCCCGGCGCCGGCTTCCTCGCGACTGCGGGCCGGTGTGTAGTGATAGGCGCGGCCGGACATGGTGCGGCGCACCCATCCCTTGGTGTGCAGGTGATCGAGCACGGTCATCACCGTGGTGTAGGCGAGCTTGCGCTCGTCGGAGAGGTGTTCCAGCACGTCCCGGACGCGCAGCGGTTCCCTCGCCGCCCACAGGACGTCCATGACCTTCAGTTCCAGCTCACCCAGCCCGAGCACGGCGACGAGTCTAGCCGTTGCGGGTGAGCGGGAACGAGGGTGAGGAGAGCGGCAGGAACCGATCGCTCCGCCGGCCGGTGATACCGCCACATCGGGTGGTTCGGAAGGTGCGCTCGGACCCTCGCATGGCCCACTCGAAGGTCGGGTAACCGGAAGCAGTGGGGCGCGGAGTTGGTACGACTGTGCGGCGCGTCGAGCTCGGAATCGTTCCGCGAGGAGAGGCCATGGATCCGCGTGAGGTGCACGAGAAGCAGGACCAGTTGCAACTGGTCGATGTCCGGGAGCCGCAGGAGTGGCAAGCCGGACGCATTCCCGGATCGCAGTGGATCCCGATGGATGAGCTGTCCGCTCGCATCGGTGAGCTGGATCAGCAGCATCGGGTGGTCACGATCTGCCGTAGCGGCAAGCGCAGTGGCGAGATGGCCGAGTTCCTGAACGGCCGCGGGTACCGTGCCGACAATCTCGACGGGGGAATCCGGGCCTGGGCCGAGCAGGGCCTGCCGGTGCGCACTCCCGATGGTGAGCAGCCGGGGAAGGTGGCATGAAACCGCCACGTCGCCGTCCACATCGATCGTGAGGGGTACCAGCGGCTGCTCAGCGAGCTCTCCCGAGATGGCCCCGAATCGGAGGCGGCGGAGACGACGCGCGGTGATGCGTGCGAGGCCCGCTCTCCGGCGGAGTTTCGCACGCCCCGAGAACCCCGTGACCGGGGTCACCTTCCACTGCTTCTCGTGGAGGAATACCCCTGGGGGTATTTTGGTTACGAAGGTAGTGGAGGTGATTGCCATGGAGATGAAGCCGGAGCTGGTCGGCGATGCGCTGACGCGTCTGCGCCGCGCCCAGGGGCAGTTGAGCGGTGTGATCGAGTCGATCGAGGAGGGCGGTGACTGCGCCCAGACGTTGACTCAACTGGCCGCCGTGTCGCGGGCGTTAGACCGTGCGGGCTTCAAAATCGTGGCCAGCGGGCTGCGTCATTGCCAACAGTCGCGGGACGACGGCGATGAACCGGAGATGACCGAGCAGGAGCTGGAGCGATTGTTCCTCTCGCTGGCCTGACCGAGGTGCCGCCCGGTCGCGGGGCGGCGTGTTTTTCGAACATGTCTGCTCGTGTATCACACGTATACGCCCCGGGGTATGTGAGAACAATGCGGTGAAACAGACGCGCGGAGTGACGGTGCAGGACTCAGCTGCCCGTAGGCGTGCGTGCGGTGCCGGTGCCCGGTGGCGCGCCGGTGGAGGAAGCATCGGTCGAACAATCGAAGGAGGGACGCAACGATGAGTACGACCGCGGTACGGGAACTCGATGAGCAGCTTGCCGGTGACTTGGCGGTGGAGGTGATCGCCACCTCGTCGCTGGGTGACCGGAGTTATCTGGCCACCGATGGTGCGGTTGCCGTGGTGGTGGATCCGCAGCGCGATGTGGACCGCTTCATCGCCGCGGCCGGGCGTTCGGGGGTGCGGATCGCCCTGGTGCTGGAGACGCACGTGCACAACGACTACGTCTCCGGCGGGCTGGAGCTGGCCCGGCTGACCGGCGCCGACTACGGCGTGGCGGCAGCAGACGAGGTGCCGTTCGAGCACACGCCGCTGGCCGACGGTGATGTCGTGGAGCTCTCGGAGCGGATGCGGGTGCGGGCGGTGGCCACCCCGGGGCACACGTATCACCACCTGTCCTACGTGCTGGAGGGTGAGCAGGGCCCGGTGGGAGTGTTCACCGGCGGGTCGTTGCTGTTCGGCACGACCGGGCGTACCGACCTGGCCGGGCAGCAGCACAGTCACGAGCTGGCCCGGCACCAGCACGCCTCGGCGCGCAGGCTCGTGCAGACCTTGCCGGACGGGGCGCAGATCTGGCCCACGCACGGGTTCGGCAGCTTCTGCTCGGCCAGTCAGGCTTCCGGGGATTCGGCCACGATCGGTGAGCAAAAGGAGGTCAATCCGGCGCTGACGCTGGCCGAAAACGACTTCGTGGAGCAGACCCTGTCGGGGCTGGACGCCTATCCCGCCTACTACGCCCACATGGGGGTGCGCAACACAGAGGGTCCCGAGCCGCTGGATCTGCGCGCTCCGTCGCGGGCCACGCCGGAGGAGCTGTCCCGGCGGCTCGACGGCGGTGAGTGGGTCGTCGACCTGCGCTCCCGCAAGGCCTACGTCCACTCGCACCTGGCCGGCACCGTCAGCCTGGGGTTGGACGGGCCGATGGCCACCTGGCTGGGCTGGATGATCGACTGGGGTGCGCCGATCACGCTGCTCGGTGAGACCCCGCAGCAGGTTGCCGAGGCGCAGCGGGAGCTGGCCCGCATCGGCATCGACACGTTCTCCGCCGCCGCCACGGGACAGCCGCGGGAGCTGGCCGCCGAGGCCGAACAGGTACGCAGCACGACCACCGCCACCTTCGCCGACCTCGCCGCTGTCCGCGACGACGGCGGCGACGGGTTCCCCGCAGCGGATGTGGTGCTGGATGTGCGCACGAACAACGAGTGGCAGGCCGCGCACGTCGAAGGGGCGGTGCACATCCCGCTGTACGAGCTCAAAGACCGCACCGACGAGGTGCCGGCGGGCACGGTGTGGGTGCACTGCGGCAGCGGGTACCGCGCCACCGCCGCGGCCTCGCTGCTCGAACACGCCGGACGCGAGGTGGTGCTCGTCGACGATTCCTTCGGCAACGCAGGCGAGGCCGGCCTCGCCCTCACGCACGCCGCTTGAGACGCGTCGCCGAACGTTTGCACCGACCCTGATTTCGCTGTACGTCCCACGAGGAAAGGAGACCGATGTCCGCCACGACACCGGTGAGCATGGACACCCCGCAAGTGCGCAACCTGCTGGAGAACAACCCCCGAACCCGGCTGATCGACGTGCGCGGCCCGGGCGAGTTCGCCGCCGCCCACATTCCCGGCTCGTACAACGTGCCGCTGGACCTGTTGCGCGAGCACCGCAGCGAGCTGACCGCCGACCATGAGGATCCGATCGTGCTGGTGTGCGCCTCCGGTGGACGCGCCGAGCAGGCCCGCACCGTGCTGGAGCGGTCCGGTTTGGACCACCTCAGCGTGCTGGACGGTGGGATGACCGGCTGGCAGCAGCACGACGCGCCGGTGAACCGTGGTTCCGGGATCTGGGGCATGGAACGCCAGGTGCGGCTGACCGCCGGGCTGCTGGTGCTGACCGGCGTGGTGGCCAGCACCGCCTACGAGCCGTTGAAGTGGCTCGCCGGGTTCGTCGGCGGCGGTCTGACCTTCGCCGCGATCACCAACACCTGCGCCATGTCGCGGGTGCTGGGCCTGCTCCCGCACAACCGCACCCCCAAGGCCGATGCCGGGACCATGCTCGAAGCCTTGACCGGAAGGCGACCGGAGGCCGCCGCGAGTTGACGGACCCGGGACACGCCCGCGATGTCGTCCGCGGGCATGGAAACAGGTGATCACGTGATTCTGGCGGGCATTTTCGGTGCGATCATCGGCCTGGCCATGGGGCTGCTGGGAGCCGGCGGGTCGATTCTGGCCATTCCCGCCCTCGTCTACGGAGTCGGTCAGCCCTTCCAGGTCGCGATCCCCACCTCGCTGGCCGTGGTCGCGATCTCCTCGCTGGGTGGGCTGCTGCCTCGACAGCGGCGTGCCCAGGTGCAGTGGCGGGTCGCCCTGGTCTTCGGTGCGGCGGGCGCCCCGGCCACCTTCGCGGGGGCGGCGCTGGCCCGCCTGATTCCGCAACGCTGGCTGCTGCTGTCCTTCGCCGCGCTCATGGTCGTCGTCGCGGTGCGCATGCTGCGCGGCCGAGACGAGGGCGGCGGAGCATGCCGCACCGGAGAAGGCGGCATCAACTGGCGCAGCTGCCTGCCCAAGGCCGTCGCCACCGGTGCCGGAGTCGGTGTCCTGACCGGACTGTTCGGCGTCGGCGGCGGCTTCGTCATCGTCCCCGCACTGAGCCTGCTGCTCGGACTCGAGGCCCAGCAGGCGGTGGCGACCTCGCTGATCATCGTCCTGCTCAACTCGGTGGCCGGATTCTCCGCCCACGCCGGCACCACCCACTTCAACTACGCCGTGCTGCTCGTCTTCGCAGCAGCCGCACTGGTCGTGTCGATCCTGGCTGCCCGACTGGCCACCCGACTGCCCTCGAAAACGGTGAAGCAGTGGTTCGCCTACGTCGTCCTCGCCGTCGCCGCCGGAATCGCCACAACCGCGCTCCTCAACCCCGCCGCACTCGGATAGCGGGCAGGTCGCCTACCGCTTGCCTGCGGCGTCCAGTGCCCGTTGCGCGGAAGCGGTTGCGTCGCCGGTATCGGACGCCATGTCGACGAAGTCTCCACGCAGTGCTTTGATCGCCGTTCGTTCGGCGTCGATTTCGTGCCGCGTACGGCTCCCCCAACGCCGGAACACCGCGATCGGTGGGCACCATCCTTGCACGGCATGCTGAAGAAGAAAGGCGGGCACCACTGCGGCCAGGATCAGCCACCGCCGGGAATGAGTGGTAGCCAGTGCCACGCTCACGAGGCTGATGGTTGCGGCGTTCGCTTCGAGCGTGCGCTCGATATCCCAGCTGCGGTCGAGGTCGGTGACATGGTGAGTCACTTCCGCCGATGGTGCGTCGACGCAGCGAGCGATTCGTTCCAAGCGTTGCTGATCAAGGTGACGGGTCACGTCCTTCGATGAATGCGTACGCCCCCGATCCATCTCCCGCTGCGGCATGCTGTCTCCCCTTCCGGTGGTGAGTTTCCTCCCGGGGGAGTACCCGGTGGCCCTTCAGACAGTCCTCCCCTCCGCCTGCGGGAGCACACGGATCCCGTGCCCTGCTGCGCGGGGGATGCGGTCCGACAACGTGGCGAACCGGCCCTGCGGTGGCGCGGGCTTGTTGTGAGCCCGTCCTGGGTACCCCGTTCGTGTCCACTCGGTGAGCGTGGGCGGAAGATGTGGGGCCGGAGAGGGGAGTGCGCACTCATCGAGCGGACTGATCCGGCATTCGAATCGGTGGCGGGATGCGATCTGCGGAGGAGGAAGTCATGCCCGGAGAGGAACCGATCGTCGTGGGAGTGGACGGATCGGATGCCAGCATGCGTGCACTGCGGTGGGGCTTGCAGGAAGCCAGGCGGTGGTCCTCACCGGTGCACGTGGTCGCGGCGTGGGAGTCCCATGCCGTTCTCGGTGGACCTGCACCGGTCCTGAGGCAGCCCGAACGGGCACCGCATCGCCTTCACGAGGAGTACCGGCAGAAGCTGATCCGCACCGTCCGCACCTGCACGGCGGATCTGCCGTCGCCGCCCGATCTGCACGTGGAGCTCGTCGAGGGGCACGCCGCGGAGGTACTGGTGCAGCACTCGGCACACGCCGCGATGCTGGTTCTGGGCGACCACGGGCGCGGACGTGCTTCCGAGGCGATGCTCGGCAGGACGGCGCTGCGTTGCATCCACAAGGCCCAGTGTCCGGTGCTGATCCTCCCGGCCGGGATGGGAATGGACACGACGGCCGAGGAACGAGGATCCCGGCCCGCAACCGCGTCCTCGGTGGCGGAGTCCCGGAACCGGTGAGTCACGGCGCGGTCCGGTTGTGCCGGTGGGCATGAGGTCGAATGATCTCTGCCGCGCACGGCTCGATGCGGCGGGACCACGTTTTCGCTTCCGCATTTCCGACATCGACCGATCGGGTCGGTTTTCTGCGTCGGTCGATGAATCGAGTGGGTGCGGTTTTTCGGTACTGTCCATGCCCGCTCGATCGTCCGAGTTTCGCGAGCGGTGCGAGGTCCTGTTGCTGCCGAACAGCGCTTCCCGAGGTCTGCGGCGGGCGGCTTCCTGGGCGGACCTGCAGGAAAAGGCAAACGGTAGGATGCCCGTACTTCTCGGGGAGCGAAGCGAGGTGGGGATGGACCCGGACCCGACAATTTTGGATGCTCTTGCGGCCATCCATGTCTATGGGGCCCAACGCAGCACGCACGCGAGCGCGGCATGGCTCGATGGGACACATGTCGAGTTGGACTTCGACACTCTGGAAGTGCTCCACAAAAGTGGTCTGGTGTCCTATGCACCCGGACGGTTCAACACACTGCGGGTGCGGGTGAGCGCGGACGGCGCTGTGCTGTTGCGCGAGCACGGAGGTCCGCACGTGGACCACCACCAGGTGTGGAAGGCGGCAGCGGAACACGACCGGCGAGACGGGAAAAGGCATCGGCTCAAGCGCTGAACGGTCGAGCACCGAATGCCGGTCTGCTCGGTACGAAAAGCAGGCCGTCCCTGAGACGGACGCGGAAAAAAACGCGCCTGCTGTATCGGTGCAGGACTCCAGCGCGGCAGTGGAGTGCGGAAATTTCCGGCACCGGGCGAGTGGTCTCCCGAATCGGGCACACTGAAGATGCGCCCCGAAAGGGCGACAGGGTAATGCGGGACCACGAGGCGTCCGCTCCCTGAACGTTGTCACACACTGAACGGTGCGGCGATGAAGGAAACGATCCGGCTGGGGCGTATCGCCGGAGTGCGGGTCGGGGTGCACTGGAGCGTGGTGGGCATCGTGGTGCTGGTGGCTGCCGGGTTGGGCGGCTACCAGCTTCCCGAGGCTTTTCCCGGCCATTCACAGGTCGGCTACGCGCTGAGTGGGGTGGCCGCTGCCGTGCTCCTGGTGGGATCGCTGTTGGGGCACGAGATGGCACATGCCGTCGTGGCCAGGAGAAACGGCGTGTCCGTGGAGGGCATCACCTTGTGGCTGCTGGGCGGGGTCGCCCGCTTGCGCGGAGAGGGCCGCACTCCCGGTGCCGAGTTGCGCATCGCGGTGATCGGCCCGGTTGCCAGTGCGGCGCTGGCGGCGGTGTTCGGTGCGGCCGTGTGGGTGGCGGGGAGTCTCGAGGCCCACGACTTGGTGTCGGCCGTGTTGGGCTACCTGACCCTGCTCAACCTGGCGCTGGCCGTGTTCAATCTGGCTCCCGCGGCGCCGCTGGACGGTGGGCGAGTGCTGCGGGCGGTGCTGTGGCTGTGGCGGGGTGATCGGTTCAAGGCCGCCGTATGGGCGGCACGGGCCGGGCGCGGTCTGGGATTCCTGCTCATCGCCGGGGGACTCGTGTGGTTGTCGACGCGAGGTGCCGAGGGTCTGTGGTGGGTCCTGCTGGGCTGGTTCGTCATGAGCATGGCCTCGGCCGAGGAGCAACAGGCGAAGGTCGGCGTCACGCTGTCCGGGGTGCGCGTGCGCGACGTGATGGCCGGCCCGGTCGGGACCGTCGACGGGCGGTTGACGGTCGAGCGGTTCCTGCGGGATGTGGCGCCGGGCCGGGAGCACGCCGCCTTTCCGCTGCTGGACGAAGCCGGGCGGCTCGACGGGCTGATCACCCTCTCCCGGATCAGGAGTGCCCTCCACCGGCAGCGGGAGGAGGTGACTCTGCGGGAGGTCGCCTGTCCCGCGGAGCAGGTCCCGGTTGCCGAGCCGGACGAGCCGCTGGCAAGCGTGCTGCCCCGCCTGAATCAGGGCGCCGAAGGGTGCCTCCTGGTCTTTCACGCCGGCGAGCTCGCCGGCGTTGTCTCGTCGTCGGACATCAGCCGGGTGGCAGCCGAACACGGCCTGTCCGTGACGCTTCCCGGCGGTGCCGGCACCGGGCGGGAACAGGCGAAACCGCCCCCGCCGGACTGGTGGTATCCGGGCGGACAGGGGCCCCGGTGAGCCGATTGTCCGCTGGACCGGTGACCCTGTTCCTCTGCGGTGATGTGATGCCGGGGCGGGGAGTCGACCAGGTCCTCCCCCATCCCGGTGACCCGAGCCTGCGGGAGGCGTACGTCCGCGATGCGCGGACGTACGTGCAGGCGGCCGAAGCGGTCAACGGCCGGATCGGCCGTCCGGTTCGATTCTCCTGGCCGTGGGGAGTCGCCCGGAGAGTGCTGGCCGAGACGGCACCCGAGGCCCGGGTGATCAACCTGGAGACCGGCATCACTCGCAGTGCGGAATTCGCCCCGAACAAAGGAGTGCACTACCGCATGAGCCCCGGCAACGTTCGTTGCGTGACCGCGGGACGGCCCGATGTGTGCGTCCTGGCCAACAACCACGTGCTCGACTTCGGCCACCGGGGGCTCGAGGACACGCTCGCAGCGTTGAGCGGTGCCGGGCTGCACTGGGCGGGAGCGGGGCGGGACGTGGGGGAGTCGAGGCAGCCCGCGATCGTTCCCGCCAAGCGGGGAGGGCGCGTGGTGGTCTTCGCGGGCGGGGTGCCTTCCAGCGGTATCCCGGCGAACTGGGCTGCCGGCGTCGAGCGGCCCGGCATCCACGTCCTGCCGGACCTTTCCGAGGCCACCGCCACCGCATTCCTCGAGCAGGTGAGAGCGGTGAAGCAGCCGGGCGACATCGTGATCGCCTCTCTGCACTGGGGTACGAACTGGGGATACCACGTTTCGGACGACGAGATCGGCTTCGCGCACCGATTGCTCGACGGCGATGTGGATGTCGTCCACGGGCACTCCTCGCACCATCCGCGCCCGATCGAGATGTACCGGGACAAGCTCGTCCTCTACGGCTGCGGTGACTTCATCGACGATTACGAGGGCATAGCCGGTCACGAGGAGTACCGCGATGACCTGCGCCTGCTGTACTTCCCGTCGGTGGAACCGGATACCGGCAGCCTGCTCGGCCTGCGGATGGTTCCCGTGCAGGCCCGGAGAATGCGGCTGCACCCTGTCGCAGGCCCGGACGCCGAGTGGTTGCACTCGGTGCTGGCGCGAATCAGTCGGCCCTTCGGGGCCGGGGTGGGTCTCGAACCGGGCGGCACGTTGGTGCTCCGGCGGGACTGATCGCTCGGTTGCGGTGCGCCGATGCTCCGACTGCCGCGGTTGGGCGGGAGAGCTCGGCAGCGCCGTGAGGATTTGGCGGCGATGCGTTCTCCGCCGGAAAGCGGTTCGATATCGCCCGAGCAGGAGACGCTGATTTTGACACCCTTACCCCCTAGGGGTATAAGAAGAGGGGGATGGGCGAACCGGAGAGCTTCCGCGGAACCGAGGAGGGCGCGATGCACGGCTACACCCAGGACAAGGACGAGTACGCCGCACGGTTGCGTCGTATCGAGGGGCAGGTCCGGGGCCTGGCCAAGATGATCGACAACGACCAGTACTGCATCGACGTGCTCACCCAGATCAGCGCGACCACCAAGGCGCTGCAGTCCGTGGCGCTGGGCTTGATGGACGACCATCTCAAGCACTGCGTCTCCGAGGCGCTGACCGAAGGCGGCGATACCGCCGACGAGAAGGTGCGCGAGGCCAGCGAGGCGATCGCCCGCCTGGTGCGTTCCTGATCGTGCACCACGAATGATCCGTGACGACAAGTCGAGAAAGGCGCGTTTCATGATCGAGACCAGCTACACCGTGACCGGGATGACCTGCGAGCACTGCGTGAAATCGGTGACCGAGGAAATCAGCGAGGTCAGCGGTGTCTCCGATGTGGCGGTGGATCTGTCCACCGGTGCGGTCACGGTGACCAGCGCCGAGCCGGTCTCCCACGCCGATGTGCGTGCCGCCGTGGAGGAAGCGGGCTACGAGCTGGCGGAGCGCTAGGAGTCGCTGCCGGCGGTGGTGATCTGATCGTGGTGAGCAGGAGGGATTCCATGAGTACCGGTACCGACCCCTCGCAGGCCCCGTCCGGGCAGGAGGTCGAGCTGGCCATCAGCGGTATGACCTGCGCCTCGTGCGCGTCCCGGATCGAAAGGAAGCTGGGCAAGCTCGACGGGGTGACCGCCACGGTCAACTACGCCACCGAAAAGGCCAAGGTCGCCCACCCGGCGGACATGGATCCGCAGCGGCTGCTCGAGCAGGTCGAATCCGCCGGGTACACCGCCACCCTGCCACGGCAGGCGCGTGCGGCAGTCCCCTCCGCGGGAGACGGCGAAGCCGCGGAGTCGACGCAGCCGCTGCGGCAGCGGCTGCTCGTCTCCGCAGTGCTGTCCGTCCCGGTCATCGTCCTGGCCATGGTGCCCGCGTGGCAGTTCACCTACTGGCAGTGGATCTCCCTGACGCTGGCGTCGCCGGTTGTGGTCTGGGGTGCATGGCCGTTCCACCGTGCCGCGTGGACGAATCTGCGCCACGGCGCCACCACCATGGACACGCTGGTCTCGATGGGGGTCTCGGCGGCATTCGGATGGTCGCTGTACGCCCTGCTGTTCGGCACCGCCGGGAAGCCCGGCATGACCCATGCCTTCGAGTTCTCCGTCGAGCGCGGCAGCGGGACCGGCTCCCTCTATCTCGAGGTGGCCGCCGGCGTGACGACGTTCCTGCTCGCAGGCCGGTATTTCGAGGCCCGCGCCAAGCGACGCTCCGGGGCGGCGCTGCGCGCCCTGCTGGAACTGGGGGCCAAGGAGGTCGCGGTTCTGCGCGACGGCCGGGAACAGCGCATCCCGACCGAGCAGCTCGCCGTCGGGGACCGCTTCGTCGTCCGACCCGGGGAGAAGATCGCCACGGACGGGGTGGTCGAGGAAGGCTCCTCGGCCGTGGACACCAGCATGCTCACCGGCGAGTCCGTCCCGGTCGAGGTGCAGCACGGCGATTCCGTGGTGGGGGCCACGATCAACGCCGGAGGTAGGCTCGTCGTCCGTGCCACCCGCGTCGGTTCGGATACCCAGCTGGCCCGGATGGCCAAGCTGGTCGAGGACGCGCAGACCGGCAAGGCCCGGGTGCAGCGGCTGGCCGACCGCATTTCCGCGGTGTTCGTGCCCATCGTGATCGCCCTGGCACTGGGCACCCTGGCCTGGTGGCTGGTCATCGGAGCCGGAGCCACGGCGGCGTTCACCGCGGCGGTCGCGGTGCTGATCATCGCCTGCCCCTGCGCGCTCGGGTTGGCCACCCCCACCGCACTGCTGGTCGGCACCGGCCGCGGCGCCCAGCTGGGCATCCTCATCAAGGGCCCCGAGACCCTGGAATCCACCCGCCGTGTCGACACCGTCGTACTCGACAAGACCGGAACCGTCACCACCGGGCGGATGGAGCTGGTCGAGGTTCAGCCGGCCGAGGGAATCGACGAGTTCCGCACTCTTGCGCTGGCGGGTGCGCTGGAAAGCGGCTCGGAGCATCCGATCGCCCAGTCCATCGCACGCGGTGCTCGTGAACGCACCGGCACCCTGCCTGCCATCGAGGAGTTCACCAACGTCGAAGGTCTCGGCGTACAGGGCATCGTCGACGGTCATGCCGTTCTCGTCGGGCGGGCGAGCCTGCTGGAGCGGTGGGGCCTCCGGCTTCCCGAGGAGTTGGCCACAGCCGAGCGGGCCATCGAGCAGCGGGGAAGCACCGCCGTGCTCGTTGCCTGCGACGGGGAAGTGAGCGCGGTGCTGGCCATCGCCGACACCGTCAAGCCCACCTCCGCCGAGGCCGTGCGAGGACTCCGCGATCTCGGCTTGCGGCCGGTGTTGCTGACCGGCGACAACGAGACCGTCGCCCGCGCCATTGCCACGCAGGTGGGGATCGACGAGGTCACCGCCGAAGTGCTGCCGCAGGACAAGGTCGCGGTCGTCGAACGGCTGCAGTCCGAAGGCAGGATCGTGGCCATGGTCGGTGACGGTGTCAACGACGCCGCGGCACTTGCCCGGGCCGATCTCGGCCTGGCCATGGGCACCGGCACCGACACCGCCATCGAGGCCGGTGATCTCACTCTCGTGCGCGGCGATCTGCGAGCCGCCATCGACGCGCTTCGCCTGTCCCGCCGCACTCTCGGCACGATCAAGGGCAACCTGTTCTGGGCCTTCGCCTACAACATCGCGGCCCTGCCCCTGGCCGCGGCCGGGCTGCTCAACCCGATGATCGCCGGAGCCGCCATGGCATTCAGCTCGGCCTTCGTCGTCGGCAACAGCCTCCGCCTGCGCGGCTTTCGCAGTACCGCCACCGGCGCCCCGCTGCCCGAGGTGCATGCGGGCGGTCATCCGGAGCACGCACCGGCGCACGCGCGCTGACGGCCCGGAGCGTCGTCGCCGCGGTCTCGTCGGTGCGCCCACGTCGTGACCTGCTGCGGGCAGGCCGCGAGAGTGCCATGGTTGTCGGTGCGGAGCTACCGGATCTCATCGGGGACTCCACTCGGGGCGGAACCGGAGGTGATCGGGATGGACGAGTTCGGAGCGGCACATCCGTCGGATGGCGAACCGGCCGAGAACGGAGCCTGGTCACCGGACGAGGTCGCGGTGCTCACCGAGGCGATGGACCAGGCACCCTCGGTGCACAACATCCAGCCCTGGTCGCTGGGGGTGAAGGAGCGCACGGCGACGATATACGAGCAGGTGGGTCCGGAGCTGAGCAGGCACGATCCGGAAGGGCGGGACCGGCGCATCTCCTGCGGGGCGGCGCTGACCAATCTCGTGCTCGCGGTGGCCGACCTCGGCTGGGAGCCGCAGGTGCGGCGGGATCCGGAGGGGGCGGACCGCCCCGAGGCCGTGGCCGCCGTCACCGGTCACCGGCGCGGGGAGACCGGTGACAGCGAGAGCCGGCGCTATGAGGCGATCGCACGGCGCGCCAGTTACCGCCAGGCGTTTCACGACCGCGCCGTGCCCGAGGACATCCGGCAGAGGCTGCTCTCGGCCGCCACCTCCTCGACGGTGCAGGCGGAATGGGTCGGCAGCGCGGATGTCGCGGCACTGGCTCGTCTGCTGATCTATGCGGCGAGTGTCCACCGTGGTGACCGTTCCTACCAGCGTGAGCTGGCGATGTGGACCCTGGAGGAGGGTGTTCCGGCCGAGCGGGGAATCCCCGCCGAGGCGCTCGGCTCCGAGGGAGTGCCCGCGGTCGGGCTGGCCACCTCGGAGGTGCGGATTCCCGATGAACACAAGCTCGCCGAGCGGATCGCGAAGGAATCCATCCTCGTGCTGACCACCCCCTCGGACGAGCCGGGCGATCACCTGCACGTGGGAGAGGCGATGGAACTGGCGTGGCTGGAAGCCGTGAGCCAGGACACCGCCGCCTCGGTGATGACCCAGCCGCTGCGGTTGTCGGAAGTGCGCACCCGTCTGGTGGAGATGCTGGGAATCTCCGGAGTTCCGCAGGTGCTGATGCGGTTCGGCTATCCGCGTCCGGCTGAGTGAGGTGCTCCTCGGAGTTCATCGTTCAGGGCACGTGCGGCGGCCAGGATCGTCCGCACCGTGCAGGGTCCCGGCACATCGCCGCGCCAGCCCGCAGCGCGGGCCCTCGAGTTCGCGGGCCGTCCGTCGCTAAGCCGCGCGGTGCTTTCCGGTCAGCCCAGCTCCAGCAGGGGTTCCAGCCGCAGGCGGTGTTGCCGGGGGGTGCCGAACAGTTCGGCCCCGGAGTGGGCCCGTTTGAGATGCAGGTGCGCTTCGTGTTCCCAGGTGATACCGATGCCGCCGTGCAGCTGGATGCCTTCGGCGGCGACATCGGCGTATGTTTCCGAGCAGTACGACTTGGCCATCGCCGCCCATTCGGTGGCCCGGTCGGATCCGGTGGCCACAGCCCAGCTCGCGGCGTAGGACAGTGACCGTGCCGACTCGACGGCCACGAACAGATCCGCGAGCCGGTGCTTGACGGCCTGGAACGAGCCGATCGGTCGACCGAATTGCTTGCGTGCCTTGGTGTACTCGACGGTCTCGTGCAGCCACCGCTGTGCTGCCCCGACCTGTTCGGCGGCGAGCGCGGCGGCGGCGACGTCGAGGCACCTCTCGAGCGCCGCCCCGGCAGCGCCCTCGGTACCGACGAGGAAGGCGGGGGCCTGCCGGAGCCGGAATTCGGCCATCCGGCGCGTGATGTCCATCGGGGCGGACTCGACCAGACAGTGCGGTATCGCCTCGGGAGCCAGTTCGAACAGCGACAGCCCGCGGGTGGTAATGGCGACCACGAGCACCACATCGGCCTGGGCGCCGTCGAGGACGAACGCCTTGCGTCCGTCGAGCAGCCAGCCGTGGCCGTTCGGCCGCGCGGTGGTCGAGCAGGCCGAGGTGCTCCACCCGTGCTCCGGCTCGGCCCAGGCGAGGGTCGCCACACTCTCGCCCGAGGCGATTCCGGGCAGCAACCGGGCCCGGGCGGCAGGGTCGTCGGCGGCCAGCAGAGTCTGCGCACCCACCACGGCGCTGGCCAGGAACGGGATTGCCACGAGCCTCCTGCCGAGTTCCTCCACGACGATGTTGGTTTCGAGCAGACCGGCCCCGAGCCCGTCGTGCTCCTCCGGAACGGCGAGGCCGTGCGCACCGATCCGCCCGGCGAGTTGCTGCCACAGCGCCGTGTCACAGCCGGGATCGGGTGTCTCCGGGGGAGGGATCGAGGCTCCGCCGTGCCGTTCGAGGAGGCTCCGAACGGTGCGGCGCAGCTCCTCCTGCTCGTCGGTGAACGCGAAATGCACAGTGCTCTCCGGAACTCGTCGTGGTGCGCTGGTCGTGAGTGCCTGTCTTCGAATTGGTTCTTCGCTTGCGGAATCAGCCGGAGCAGGGTGACCGACCACCCGACCAAGTCCCGGCACGGTCGCTGATGGGTCACATCGTCTCGGGACCCCCCACCGGCACCGACGGATCGAGGGCGAGGGCGTCGGCCACCCGTCGGCGATGCCACGTGGGTGTGCCCCAGGCCGAGCGCAAAGCGGTGGCCTTGGTCAGCCAGAGATGCAGGTCGTGTTCCGTGGTGTAGCCGATGGCGCCGTGCACCTGAAGAGCGGTACGGGCGGCCGCGTATGCGGCATCTCCCGCGACGATCTTGGCCGCCGAGGCGTCGCGGCCGCTGCAGGAGGCCCCCGACGTTGCCGACAGGCAGGCTCCGTGCACCAGGGGGCGGGCGAATTCCAGTTCGAGCAACGCGTTCGCCAGGTGGTGCTTGACCGCCTGGAACTCCCCGATGGGACGGCCGAACTGGTGGCGTTCGGACACGTGACGGGTCGCCAGGTCGAGCAGGCGCCGCCCGATGCCCAGCAGTTGCGCCGCGCATCCCAGCGCGCCACGGTCGAAAGCCTCGCGCACCGAGGCGGCATCGTTCTGGAACCGAACGGTGGCACCGGTGGTTTCCACGGTGAACAGCCTGCGAGCCGGATCGAAGGACTCCTGCCGCAGCAGGCGCGGGTCCTCGACGGCGGTGACTCGGTCGGATTCACAGAGCAGGACCACGTCCGCCTGGTCGGCGTCGAGGGCGTAGGGCACGTGCTCGGCGATGGCCACGGTCGCCAGGGACTGCCCGGCGGCCACCTGTTCCAGCCACGGCCGACCCTCGGATTCGGATGTGTCGGGCAGCAGGTGCGGCAGCACCGCGAGCGACTCGACGATCGGGCCGGGCAGGCCCGAATAGCCGAGCTGCTCGAGGCAGATGGCGAGTTCCACCGGCCCGAGCCCCAGCCCCCCGGCCTGCTCGGGTACGGCGACACCGGTGAGCCCCATGTCGACGAGGTCGTGCCAGACCTTCCACCAGTCGCCGGTTTCCCCGGCGGCCCAGGAGCGGGCGATCGCGGGAACGTCGACGGAGCCGAGCAAGTCCCGGAGCGCTGTAGCCATGTCCTGCTGCTGGCTGGTGCGTGTGAACTTCATCGGGATCCCCTCGGCAGGCCGAGAACGCGTTCGGCGATGACGTTGCGCTGGATCTCGTTGGTGCCCGCATAGATCGGCCCCGCCAGCGAGAACAGGTAGCCGTCCAGCCACGCCCCGGCCTCGGGGGCCTCCGGCGCGTTCGGGGTCAGCTCGGCCGAGGGGCCCAGCAGCTCCAGCGCCGTCTCGTGCAGAGCGATGTCCAGCTGGGACCAGTACACCTTGTTGAGGCTGGCCTCCGGTCCGACCGAGTCACCGTCGAGGATCCTGCTGACGGTTTCGAAGGTGGCCAACCGATAGGCCTGCGCGCCGATCCACGCGTCGACCACCCCGTCCCGGGCCGTGCTTTCCGGGCGGGGACGCCAGGATTCCACCAGGCGCCGCGCGGCGGCGAGGAATCGGCCCGGGCTCCGCAGGGAAAGTCCACGCTCGCTGCTTGCGGTGCTCATCGCGACACGCCACCCGTTGCCGACCTCACCGAGCACGTCGGCATCGGGAACGAACACCTCGTCGAGAAAGATCTCGGCGAAGGCGGGTTTGCCGTCGAGGCGGCCGATCGGGCGCACGGTCACGCCCTCGGCGTCGAGCGGGAACAGGAAGTACGTGAGTCCCCGGTGGCGCTCGGCCTCGGGATCGGTGCGGAACAGTCCGAAAGCCCGGTCCGCGAACGCCGCCCGCGAGCTCCAGGTTTTCTGCCCGGACAGTCGCCACCCGCCGTCGACCCGGTGTGCGCGGCTGCGGATCCCGGCGAGGTCGCTGCCCGCCTCCGGTTCCGACCAGGCCTGTGCCCACACGTCGGTGCCGTCGGCCATCCTCGGCAGGAAGCGGTGGCGCTGTTCGGCGGTTCCGTGCTCGAACAGGGTGGGAGCCAGCAGGAAGATCCCGTTCTGGCCGACGCGCCCGGGCGCTCCGGCCGCGTAGTACTCCTCCTCGAACAGCAGCCACTGCACCAGCGAGGCGTCCCGGCCACCGAACTCCTCTGGCCAGGCCACCACCGACAGGCCCGTCTCGTACAGTGTGCGCTCCCAGCGCCGGTGGGCGGCGAAACCCTCCTCGGTCTCCAGGGACGGCAGCGGGGTGGTGGGCACGTGGGTGCGCAGCCACTCGCGGACCTCGGCACGGAACTCGAGGTCGGCGGGAGAAAACGACAGCTCCATGAAAGCCTCACCTACTTCTCACCGGCCGCGCGCTTCATGCCGCGCGCATCCATACCGCTCAGCGAATCCTGCTCGACTTCGGCGTTGTGGGCGTGTGCCAGGTGATGCAGGCCGAACACGGAGTCGAGCCCGTTGTGCATGCCCATCAGATCCTCGGCCTGATTCACGGCCTTCTTCGCCAGCGACAGGCCGAAGCGCGGCATGCCGGCGACGTCCTCGGCCAGCTCGACCGTGGCGTCGGTGAGCTGCTCGGACGGCACGACGCGATTGACCATGCCCACCTCGTAGGCGCGCTGGGCGGTGATCCGCTTGCCGGTGAACAGGAACTCCTTGGCCATCCTCGGCCCGAGCACCCAGGGGTGGGCGAAGTACTCGACACCGGGAATGCCCATGCGCACGACCGGATCGGCGAAGAAGGCGTCCTCGGCGGCGACGATGAGATCGCAGATCCAGGCCAGCATGAGCCCTCCCGCGACACAGGCACCCTGTACCGAGGCGATGACCGGTTTGGGCATCTCCCGCCACCTCCGGCACATGCCGAGGTAGACCTCCTGCTCTCGCGCGAACCGCGATTCGCCGCCCTGCTTGTCCGTGTGCCCCCACCACAGCCCGGCTCGCCGCTCGTAGGCCACGTCGACATCCCGGCCCGGGGTGCCGATGTCGTGCCCGGCCGAGAAGTGCTCGCCGGCTCCGGCCAGCACGATGACCGTGACCTCGTCGTCGGCGCAGGCACGGTAGAACGCCTCGTCGAGGGCATAGGTCATGGCCGAGTTCTGCGCGTTGCGGTACTGCGGGCGGTTCATGGTCACCACGGCGATGTGCTCGCGGCGCTCGTAGCGCACCACCGGTTCTTCCTGGGTCATGGAGGCGCTCCCTGTGCGGTTCGGTTCTGCCCTGGCTGCATCCGGCTGTTCTTCGATGGTCACCGACAATAGCGGAGCAAACAAGTGCTTGGTAGGGTCCGGACGGAACGACGGCGGTGTGAGGTGGTGCGGCAGTGGATCTCGCCGACAGCGAGCAGGAGGCGGCTTTCCGTCGCGAGATACGCGAGTGGCTCGGTGACCACCTCACCGGCGAATTCGCGAAGGCGCGCGGGCTGGGCGGCCCCGGACGTGAACACGAGGCGTTCGACCTGCGACTGGCCTGGGATCGCCATCTCGCCGAGCACGGCTGGACCTGCCTGGGCTGGCCGGAGGAATTCGGCGGCAGAGGCGCCTCGATCCAGCAACAGGTGATCTTCCACGAGGAGTACGCACGGGCGAACGCGCCCGTGCGGGTCGGCCACATCGGCGAGGAACTGCTCGGCCCGACCGTGATCGCGTTCGGCACTGCCGAGCAGCAGGAGCGGTTCCTGCCGCCGATCGTGGAAGCGCGTGAGCTGTGGTGCCAGGGCTACTCCGAGCCCGATGCGGGGTCGGATCTGGCCAACCTGTCCACGGCAGCGCGGCGGGACGCCGACGAATGGGTGATCCACGGGCAGAAGGTGTGGACCTCGCTGGCCCACGTCGCCGACTGGTGTTTCCTGCTGGCCCGAACCGATCCGGAGACCTCCCGGCATCGCGGACTGTCGTGCCTGCTGGTTCCCATGGACCAGCCAGGCGTCGAGGTACGGCCGATCCTGCAGCTGACCGGGACTTCGGAATTCAACGAGGTGTTCTTCGACGGTGCGCGTACCGCGGCGGACAACGTGGTCGGCCCGGTCGACGACGGGTGGCGCGTGGCCATGGGCACGCTCGGTTTCGAGCGGGGAGTGGGCACGGTCGACCAGCAGGTGGTTTTCCGCCGTGAGCTCGCGGCGATCACGGAACTGGCGAAGTCCAACGGTGCCGTCGACGATCCGGTGCTGCGTGACAAGATCACCCGGGCCTGGACCGGCCTGGAGATCATGCGCTTCAACGCGCTGCGCACCCTGACCGGCGTGGCCAACGGGACAGCCGGCCCGGAGGCCTCCATCGCCAAGCTGTACTGGGCGCGGTTCCACCGGGGGCTCGGTGAGCTGGCTGCCGAAGTGGCCGGTGCCTCCGGCCTGGTCGCCGGGGATGCCCCGTACGAACTCGACGAGTGGCAGCGGCTGTTCCTGTTCACCCGCGCCGACACCATCTACGGGGGATCCGACGAGATTCAGCGCACCATCATCGCCGAGCGCGTGCTCGGACTACCCAGGGAGGAACGCCGATGAGCGGGCCGGAGTCCCACGATCTGCTGGCGGGTCGAACCGCCGTGGTGACCGCGGCTGCCGGAAGCGGTATCGGTTCGGCGACAGCGCGCCGGATGCTCGAGGAGGGCGCGCGGGTGGTGATCGGCGACTGGCACGAGCGCAGGCTGGAGGACACCCGAGCGGAACTGGCACAACTACCGGGCGCCGAGGTGCTCGCCGTGCCGTGCGACGTCACCGACGAGGACCAGGTCGGCCGCCTGCTCGAGACCGCCACCACCGAGTTCGGCCGTCTCGACGTCCTCGTCAACAATGCCGGGCTCGGCGGGACCGCGCCGATCCAGGAGATGACCGACGAGCAGTGGAACCGGGTGCTCGACGTGACTCTGAACGGCACGTTCCGGTGCACACGGGCGGCGGTTCGTCTCTTCGGCGAGCAGGGCGATGGGGGTGTGGTGATCAACAACGCCTCGGTCGTGGGATGGCGCGCGCAGGCCGGGCAGGCGCACTACGCTGCGGCGAAGGCCGGGGTGATGGCCCTGACCAGGTGTGCCGCGCTCGATGCGGCACACCTGGGAGTGAGGATCAATGCGGTGGCGCCGAGCCTGGTGATGCATGCGAACCTGGCGAAGGTGACCTCCGACGAGTTGCTGGCGGAACTGACCTCCCGGGAGGCGTTCGGCCGCTCGGCCGAGCCGTGGGAGGTGGCGAACGTGATCGTGTTCCTGGCCAGTGGCTACTCGAGCTACCTCACCGGTGAGGTCGTCTCGGTCAGCAATCAGCATCCCTGAAGGAGCGATCGTCGGCCCGGATCCGCCGATCGCCCCCGGTGAGAGGACAATGATCGTGGTGAGTACCAAGCGTGTGTCCGCCCGCGGCCGTGCTGCGGCCCCCGAGTCCGGTAACGGCGGGTCCGAGCGGCGCGCGGAACTGCTGGCCATCGCGGCGGACCTGTTCGCCACCAGTGGCTTCCAGGGCACGACCGTGCGGGAGATCGCCGACACCGCGGGCATCCTGTCCGGCAGTCTCTACCACCACTTCGACTCCAAGGACTCCATGGTGGACGAGATCCTGCGGGAGTTCCTGGAGTATCAGCAGAAAGCCTATGACGACGTACTCCGCGACTCACCCGATGCCCGCACCGCCATCGCCGAGCTGGTCCGGTGCTCCTTCCGAGCCATTCACCGGTACCGGGCCGCGGTCGCGATCTTCCAGAACGAATCGGGCTATCTGACCCGGTTCGAGCGGTTCGACTACCTGCGCAAGGCGTCGGCCGACATCGAGCGGACCTGGAAGCGGGTCCTGGAGGACGGTCGGCGAGCCGGTGTCTTTCGCTCGGACCTCAATATCAAGCTCGCGTACCGGTTCATCCGGGACACGGTGTGGACCGCCGTGCACTGGTACAACCCTCGCGGACGGATGACGGCCGGTGTCATCGCCGAGCAGTACATCCGGTTTCTCTGCGACGGCATCATGGCGCCGGGGCAGGAGTGACGCTTGCGGAAGCGGTCGCCGAGTGCCCGGACCGCCTCGGTGACGAGCCGCTCGATGAGCCGTTCGCAGTGACGGTGACCGCGGTGCAGGACGCCGCGCAGCCGGTCACTCCTCGGGTATCGCGGCGATCTGGCGCTCGATGTCGGCGTCGAGCTCGGTCAACCGCACGCGGAGCCGCTCGGCGTAGGAGGACGAGGCGGCCGTCAGCTGGGTGGCGAGGTGACCGTACTCGGCCAGTAGCGTGGGCAGACTGCCCGCGTCGTCGTGTCGAGAGGGATACGCCATTGGTCGATGGTGTGGGAGGAGGCGGCCACTCGGCGACTCAATCGGGGGAGGATCAGGCGCGCAGTGCGTGGATTTCGCTCGATCGGGTGATGACTGCCCGGGAAAAGCCCGACTCGTCGCGACGGGTCCGTACGAACTCGCTACGCACCACGTGGGGGCCGTGCGGTTGTCGTCGTCTTCCGTGGTGGTCACTCGAACTGGGCGAGATGCCACCGCAGTTGCCCTTCGGTGGGAGCTTGGATGGGCAGGAACGCCGCTTCTCGGAGCCGACGGCTGGTGCCGCTGCTCGCTACGTAACCGGCGCCACCCCGAACGGTGGCTTCCAGTCCGGTCGCCTCGCCCGCGGTTCGTGCGGCACCGAGCCGCAGCCGCAGTAAGTCCCGGCTGCTCGACCGATGGGGGGCCTGTGCGAAGTCGAACAGCCGCCGGCGCACGGAATCATGACGTTGAGCGAGCTCGGCGAAGTCATCGGTGAATTCCGCGTTGAGGCCGGTGAGTCGCTCACCGATGTGGTGTCGCGAGGCGCCTGTCAGACCACTGCAGTACGCGCTCTGGATCAACAGGAGCGTGGGTCGAAACGACCGCACGAACCCGGGAAGGTCCTCGCTGAGTATCGCTGCAGCAGGGACCTCGACATCGGTGAGAGTCACGGACGAGGAGGCCGTCGCACCGAGCGTCAGCAGATCGGGAGCACTGTGGACGGTCACTCCGGGGTCGGTGGTACGCACGTGGACGACCATGCCGCTGCCGTCTTCGAACCGGGCGGGTACCGCGACGAGCGCGTCGTCGAAGAGGTTCGACGCCCAGTTGATCGGTCCGTTCAGCCGCACGCCGCTGCTCGTTCTGGTCGCGACAACCGGTACCGGCTCCAAACCCGCGACGTGTCGCATGGCGGGGGCGATCGCGGTCGCGCCGATTCGGGTACCGGCGCGCAGTCCGGCCAGTTCCGAGGTGGACGCCGGTCGGTCCGAACTGCTGAGGTAGTCGATCACCATACGTTGGGCCCACAGTGCGAACGCGGAACTCAGGCAGGCGGAGGCGACGTCCTCGACAACGAGGAGCATGCTCGCCAGCCGACCCTGCGTGGTGTCCGGGACACCGAGGTCGAGCAGACCGAGTTCACCGAGCATCCGTATCCCGGGCCGGATGTCGGACTCGCACCGATCCACCGCCGCAGCATGCGCACCGAAGAACGCCGCGACCTTCTCGCGGCCCTGGTAATCCGTGTGCATGGCCATGTTCTTACCGGTGATCCGGCTGGTTGCGACAGAGGGCTGTGTCTGCCGGGCGAGTGAATTGACCATGAGGCAATAGCCGTGCCTGGTGACGCGATGTGCATCACGTCATGCGGTCATCCCTCGGCCTCGCGCCTGCCCGCGCCGAGCCGCTCGGAGATCTGCGCTGCTGTGTCCCGCACTATCTCGGCCAGCTGGGCACGCAATTCGGACGAGATCCGGAAACTGGGCGCGGACAGCAGCAGGGCAGCCGAAACGTGACCGCGGTGATCACGCACGGGGGCGCTGATACCGACTTCCTCCACATTGGTCTCTCCGGCATTGACGGCCACCCCGGTGGAGCGGACCTCCGAGAGTCGATTCAGGTAGCGCCGCACGGTGTACTCGTCGCTGTGGCCGCCGCGCATGAGGTGGCCTTCGAGAAGCGCGCGGACCTGGTCTTCGGGCATGTCGGTGAGAAACACCTGAACCGAGGCGCTGGCCGAAGTCGAATACCGGGTTCCGATGGGGGTGGTGTGCTTGACCTGTTTGGGACTGGCCACCTGCTCCACGGAGACGGACTCGTGGCCGCTCCACACGACCAGGGCGCTGGTTTCGCCGGTGCGTTCGGTGAGCTGCTCCAGCGCAGGGTAGGCGATGCGGCGCACATCGAGGTTGGCCAGCAGGGGACCCGCCAGCCCGATCAGCCCCAGGCCGAGGCGGAAACGTCCGCTTTCGGAATCGCGAACGACCAGATCCATCTGCTCGAGCTGGCCGAGGATCCGGGACGCGGTGCTTTTGTGCAGGTTTATTCTGCGAGCGATTTCGGTGACGCCCAAAGCGGGCTCGTCGACGGAGAAGGCATGCAGGATGCGGATACCGTTGTGCAGCACCGAGGGAGTGTTCCTGGTGTCCTGCTGCTCGTGGTCGCCGTTGTCGGTCATCTCGCGCTACTCCGTGCTGAGCCGATGGGGGCCCAGGGTATGTGGTGACCGGTGCGCACGGGGGGTGGGGCCCGTGCGCACCGGGGCTCGGGAACGGCTCGGGGTCAGGGGGTGAGGATGTTGTGCTCGGGCCCGTAGGGATAGCCGGTGATGTTCTCGGCACCGTCTTCGGTGACGACGAGGATGTCGTGTTCACGGTAGCCGCCTGCGCCGGGCTGGCCCTCGGGGATCGTGATCATGGGTTCCATGGATACCACCATGCCCGGCTCGAGGACGGTGTCGATGTCCTCGCGCAGTTCCAGGCCGGCCTCGCGACCGTAGTAGTGCGACAGCACACCGAAGGAGTGCCCGTAGCCGAAGGTGCGCTTGTCCAGCAGACCTTCGGCTTCGAAGATGGTGTTCAACTCGGCGGCGATGTCCTTGCAGACCGCACCGGGGCGGATCAGCTCCAGGCCACGCTCGTGCACGGCGGTGTTGACCTTCCAGTACCGCAGCTGCGCCTCGGTGGGCTCGCCGTAGACGAGGGTGCGTTCCAGGGCGGTGTAGTAGCCGGCGATCATCGGGAAGCAGTTCAGGCTCAGGATGTCGCCGCGCTGCACCTGCCGGGTGGTGGGCCAGTTGTGCGCACCGTCGGTGTTCACGCCGGACTGGAACCACACCCAGGTGTCGCGCAGCTCGGCGTGCGGGAAGGTCGCCGCGATCTCGCGGGTCATGGCCTGGGTGCCTGCCAGGGCCACCTCGTACTCGGGAACCCCCTCGGTGACTGCTTCGGCCACGGCCGCGCCGCCGATGTCGGCGATGCGGGCACCCTGCTTGATCAGGGCGATCTCCTCGTCGGACTTGATCATGCGCTGGGCCATGGTGGCCGCCGAGATGTCGGTGAGCTCGAAGCCGGGCAGGACCTCGGCGAGCTGGGCGCGCAGCATCGGCGGGATGTGGTCGTCTTCGACACCCAGGCGTCCGCGCGTGAGGCCGGCATCGGCGAGCACGGTGGCGATGGCGTGCTGGAAGTTGTCCCGTTGCCAGTCGGTGTAGACGAGGTTGTCGCCGAAGCTGCGTCGCCAGGGCTGGCCGGCGTCGATGTTGGCGGTGACGGTGACATGACTGCTGGGGGTGACCACCAGCGCGTAGTTGCGACCGAAGGCGGTGTAGAGGAAGTCGCTGTAGTAGTTGATGTTGTGGTAACTGGTGAACACCGCCGCGTCCACACCGGAATCGGCCATCGCCTTGCGCAGCGCGGTCACCCGCCGCTGCATCTCGCCCTCGGAGAACGTCGGCGTGACCGGCTGTCCGTTGGGGATGTTCTTGAGACGGTCCAGGTTCATTCGAATCTCCTCATGCAGTGGTGTCGACCGGAGTTGCCGTCTGCGACGGCTTGCCGGTCCGGACGGGATCGCGGGGCGAGATGCCACGCGCGAGACTGATGGACAGTGCCGCGACGAGACCGGCCGCGGCCAGGTACCAGGCAGGGGCGAGGTTGCTGCCGCTGCTGTGGATGAGGAAGGTCGCCACGAACGGCGCCGTTCCTCCGAACAGGGCGTTGGCCAGGTTGAAGCTGAACGCGAATCCGCTGTAGCGGACCCGGGTGGGGAACAGCTCCGCCAGGTAGGAGGGCAGGGTGCCGTCGTTCATCGTGAGCATGACGCCCAGCCCGAGCTGAAGCAGCATGATGCCGACGAGACCGGCGGTTCCCACCAGCAGGAACATCGGTACGGACAGCAGCGCGAACACGATCCCGGCGGCGGCGAGCACGGCCGGACGCCCGAAACGGTCGGACAGCCGTCCCATGAGGAACACGGAGCCGATGTAGCCGCACAGCGCCACTGTGGTCGACAGGAACGACGCGGTCTCGTCCAGCTGCAGCTCACTGGACAGGTAGGTCGGCATGTAGGTGAGCAAGGTGTAGAACCCGACCGCGTTCAGGCAGGCCACGCCCAGCCCCACGAGAATCGCACGCTTGTTGTGCAGGAAGGTTTCCTTCAGCGGTGTCCGCGTCCGGGCCTCCTCCTGCTCCAGGGCCCGGAATTCCGGTGTGTCCTCCAGCTTGGTGCGGATGTAGCGACCGATCAGGCCCAACGGTGCCGCCAGCAAGAACGGCAGCCGCCATCCCCATGCGGCCATCTGGTCGTCGGAGAGTGTCGCCGTGAGCACGGTGACCAGCACCGAACCGAACAGCAGCCCGGTGGCCGTGCTGGCCGGTACGACACTGGTGTAGACGCCGCGGCGGCTCTTCGGCGCGTATTCGAACAGGAACGAGGCCGCGCCCGCGTATTCACCGGCGGCCGAGAAGCCCTGCACCAGCCGGACCAGCAGCAGCAGTACCGGTGCCGCGAGCCCGATCCGCTCGTATCCCGGCAGCAGCGCGATCGCGAAGGTCGAGACCGACATGATCAGGATCGACAGCGACAGAGCGGTGCGGCGCCCGACCTTGTCACCGAAATGACCCCAGAACACGCCGCCGACCGGTCGGATGATGAACGAGATCGCGAACACGCCGAACGTGGCCAGCAGCCCCGCCGTCGGCGAGGTCTCGGGGAAGAAAACCAGGGCGATGGTGGCCGCGAGATAGCCGTACACGGCGTAGTCGAACCACTCGACGAAGTTTCCGATGAAGCTCGCCGCGACGACCCGGCGCAACGCCGCCGGTCTCGGCTCTTCGGTATCGCGACCCGGGAGGGTTTCGCTCACCGCACTCCCCCCTCAGGGAATTGTGCCGACAGGCCGGGTGTCCGGCAGCCCATCGGCGATGGACAGGTATCTGGTTGCCGCGCTCGGAGGACTGCACGACATTCGCAGTACCGCACCACGCTGTACTGGCACTGACTGAATTTGCAACTCGGTTGCGATGAAAGGAACCTAGGTGGCGACTTACTCGGAGTCAAGACGTCACGTCAGGATTGGCCTGCTCTCGGCGTCCCCGCTGTGAAGAGGGCTTTCCTTGTGTTACGGGGTGATGATGTTCCCGCTGCGTTCTCTCGGTGCAGGCGCAGTGAGCTGCGAAGTTGAGTAATGTGGCACGCGGTGCATGCTGGCGGGATTTTGTTGCAACTTTGTTGTCCACAATGAAACGTGAGCTGGCTCTCTGTCTCTCCCCGTGCGCCGTACCGGCTGCATGGAACGGCCCCTCGATCGAGCGGGGATTGACTTCGTCCTCCTGCGTGGTCACTGTTGTACGCGTCACAGACCGACTGGTCGGTACCAACGAGACGCTGCTTCTGTCGGAGGAGGAGATCGGTTCATGACCGCAGCGCGGGCCGAGAGCACACTGTCCGGCCGGCGACCGCCCGCCAAGCTCATGGCCGCGGGACTCGTCGGAAGCTCCATCGAGTGGTACGACTTTTTCATCTACGCCACGGCGGCCGCGCTCGTGTTCGGGCCGCTGTTCTTTCCCGGGACGTCACCGCTGATCGGCACCCTGCTGTCCTTCAGCACCTTCTGGGCGGGTTTCATCGCCCGCCCCATCGGCGGCCTGATCTTCGGTCACTTCGGTGACAGGCTCGGTCGTAAGCCGGCACTGGTGACGTGCCTGACGCTCATGGGCGCGGCCACCTTCCTCATCGGCGTGCTGCCGACCAGCTCGTCGATCGGTGTGGCCGCCCCGATCCTGCTCGTGGCACTGCGTTTTCTGCAGGGCATCGCGGTCGGTGGCCAGTGGGGCGGACTCGTGCTGCTGCTGACCGAAAGTGCCGGAAGCCGCCGCAGAGGTCTGGCGGGAACCTTCGGTCAGATGGGAGTGCCGATCGGCGTCATCCTGGGGAACACGTCGTTCCTTCTGGTCAGCGCCCTCGTTTCCCCGGAGGCGTTTCTCGCGTGGGGATGGCGCATCCCGTTCCTGGCCAGTGCCGCGCTGTTCCCGGTTGTTCTGTTCATCCAGCTCCGGGTGGAGGACACACCGGTGTTCCGGGAGCTCCAGCAGCGCAAGCAGGCCGAAGCGGCCCAAGTGGTGCAGGCGCCGCTGCTGGAGGTGATGCGGACACACGGCCGGCGCATCCTGCTCGGATCGGGATTGCTGTTCGCCTCCAACGCCATCTTCTACATCAGCATCGCGGGCGTGCTCGACTACGGCACCCGGGAACTGGGCCTCCCCCGGGACATCCTGCTGCTCATCAGTCTGGCTTCCTCGGCGGTCGGCATCGCGGTGATCCTCGCGGCCGGTGCCTTGTCCGACCGGATGGGCCGCAGGCCGCTCATCCTCGCCGGCGCCGGTGTGATCGCGGTCTGGGCGTTCCCCTTCTTCTGGCTCGTCGACACGGGATCGCTGCTGTTCATCGCCGTTGCCGTAACGGTGGGCGGTATCGGGTCGAGCCTGGCCTATGGCCCCCTGGCGGCTTACCTGGGCGAGCTGTTCGAGCCGCGGGTGCGCTACTCGGGAGTCTCCCTGGCGTACCAGTTGGCAGCCATCCTGATCAGTGGCGGCACGCCGTTCATCATGACCGCGCTGCTGGCCGCGACGGGGACTTCGACATCGGTGTCGGTGTTCCTCCTGATCATGGGGCTGGCCACGTTCCTGTCGGCCTTCCTGCTGCCCGAAACGGGCTCGGCCGCTGCCCAGGCGGAGACCGACGAGGAAATCGAGAGCTCAGGAGCAGCGCCCGCGTCCTGACGTCTCCACGAGAAACGACACGGCCCCCGCACCGATTCGGGTCCGTCCCGGTCGGCGCGAGGGCTTTTTGCGTGCGTCGGATCGCGCCCAACGTATGCCCGGATCGACACCCTCACCGGGAGGCCGCGATCGGTGACCGAACCGTCGGGACTCACGCCGATCACCAGTTCACGTTCCGATGGCGCAGCGGGACTTTCCCGCGCGCTCGACGGCAGGCAGTATGCACGTATGCGAACTGTGCTGCTGGCGGCCGGCTCCAGTGAGGTGTTCCTCGATGATCGCGGCCCGGAACGCGTCCTGCGGATGAGTTGGCATGCCGAGCATCGGATCGTCGTGCTCAGCCTCTGGAGCGGCAATCGCTGCACGGCGACCTTCCGGCTGCCCATCGCCCAGGTCCCTGCGGTCGTGCAGGCACTGACCAACGGACTCGCCGAACTCGCTCAAGCGACCGAGGTGGGAGCCGCGCGCCGCGACGCGGTGGTGCGGCAGCTGTGGAACGAGCCCGCTGCCGCAGCGACCGCCCCGCGGCAGCGTATGCCCGACGGGGCGTCGCGGATGTCGGTTCGCGCGGTGGATGCCGTGATCCGGGCCTGCACTCGGTTGCGCACCAGATTGGATCGCCGGTGAGCAGCGGCGAAAGCGTACCGCTCGACCCGACGGCGAGACAGCCGTATCGAGGTCGAGGGCTATTCTTCCCGGAATGGGCATGTCGCGTCCGAACCCGTTGCAGTGGGTCTGGTACGCCTACGGCGGGAAGCTGCCGGACCGCTGTGCCGAGTGGGTGCTGCACGATGTGACCTGCCGCACGTGGGTGCTGCGGCAGCTGGCACGGGCGCTGATGCAGTTGGCTCCGCTGTGCGTGGTGGTGTTGCTGCTGCCGGGGCCGCTGTCGATCCGCGTGTGGGCGACCGTACTGGGCTTGCTGGTCGGCCTGTTCTACTCGGTGAGTGCGATGGTCGAAACCGCCGAGCACCGGGCGATCAAGCACGGCCATGCGCCGGGACTGGCCCGAGAAACCCGGGAACTGTACCGGGACGTGCGGCGGGAGACGAAGTGGGCGGCCCGGCGCCGTCGAGAGCGATGACGGCACGAAACACCGGTGGTTGCCGTCCGGACTGCCGTGGATACCGGCCGCATACCTGTTGCACCTGTATGCCCCGGGTCATACGTTCGACAACCGGGGGCCGGCGGTGCCGAGCCGGCTCCGTCACAACCACGAAGGGATGACATGGGCTCGATGAACACCGGGAACGAGGCGGATGCCACCGGTACCCACGCCGAACTGGCCAAGCGCCGCAAGGCGGTACTGCCGGAGTGGCTGACCACCATGTACGCCGAGCCCATCGACATCGACAGCGGCGAGGGGCGGCACGTCCGGGACGCCGAGGGCAACCGCTACCTCGACTTCTTCGGCGGCATCCTGACCACCATGACCGGCCACGCGGTGCCCGAAGTCACCGCCGCCGTCAGCGAGCAGGCGAGCAGGATTCTGCACTCGTCCACGCTGTACCTGAACCGGCCGATGATCGAGCTCGCCGAACGGGTGGCCGAGCTCTCCGACATCGACGACCCCCGGGTGTTCTTCACGACCAGCGGCACCGAGGCCAACGACACCGCCCTGCTGCTGGCCACCGGCTACCGGGCCTCGAATCAGGTCCTGGCGCTGCGCAACAGCTATCACGGGCGCTCGTTCTCCTCGATGGCGGTCACCGGCAACCGGAGTTGGTCGCCGACGAGCCTGTCTCCGGTACAGACCTTCTACGTGCACGGCAGCCGCCGACGCGGAACCCCGATGGCCCAGCTGTCCGATGCGGAGCTGACCGAAGCGTGCGTGGCCGATCTCGAGGATGTGCTCGATCAGCTGCACGGTAACGTCGCGTGCCTGATCGCCGAGCCGATCCAGGGCGTCGGTGGGTTCGCCACACCGCCGGACGGGCTGTACGCGCGGTTCAAGGAAGTCCTGGATCGCCACGGGATCCTGTGGGTCAGTGACGAGGTGCAGACCGGCTGGGGCCGCACCGGCGAGCACTTCTGGGGATGGCAGGCGCATGCCGACAACGGCAAGCCCGACATCGTCACCTTCGCCAAGGGACTGGGCAACGGGCTGTCGATCGGCGGTGTCGTTGCCGACGCCGAGGTGATGAACAGTGTCGCCGCGAACTCCATCTCCACGTTCGGCGGCAGCCCGGTGACGGCCGCAGGTGCGCTGGCCAATCTCGACTACCTGCTGGAGCACGATCTGCAGCGCAATGCCGCACACGTCGGTGCGATCCTGCGCGCGGAACTCGACGGAGCTCTCGGCAGCGCTTCGGCCGTGGCCGACGTGCGCGGTAAGGGGCTGATGATCGGTGTCGAGCTCGCGGACCCGGACGGGCAGCCGGCACCGGAGCTGGCCGCCGAGGTCCTGGAGGAAACCAAGCGCCAGGGCGTCCTGGTCGGCAAGGGTGGCCTGCACGGCAACGTGCTGCGCATCGCCCCGCCGCTGAGCGTGACCGAGTCCGAGGTGCGCGAGGGTGCGCGCGTGCTGCTGGACGCCCTGCACACGGTACCGTCGCCCGAGGCGAGCTGACCCGCGGAAAGGACTCCCGGGCAGGCATGGGGCGAGCCCTGTCGTGCGATGACGGTGACCGGCCGTGTCCGTGAAGTACCGCAGCGCAACGCGTCCCTTTCGTTTCCGGATGCGGCCGTGCGAGAGACTTCCGCGGTGACCACAGGCACCGAACGAACGACGACCACGGCACGGAAACTGGGCCTCGGCTGGAAGTTGCACGGCGACGGAACCACTCCGCGCCCCGGGGAGTCGGTGGCTCCCGACGAGCGACTGTCCTGGCCACGCACCCTCGGATTCGGTGCCCAGCACGTGGTCGCCATGTTCGGCGCGACCTTCGTGTTCCCGGTGCTGATGGGACTGGATCCGAACCTGGCGATCATGGTTTCGGGGGTGGCCACGATCCTGTTCCTGCTGATCGTGCAGGGCAGGATTCCCAGTTACCTCGGCAGCAGTGCCTCGTTCGTCGGGGCGGTCACCGCGATCAGGGCCGGCGGCGGTGACAGTGCGACCGTCACCGGCGCGATCCTCGTCGCGGGAGCCGTGCTCGCGGCGATCGGGGTGATCATCCACGTCGCCGGGGCACGAGCGTTGCAGCGCCTGCTGCCTCCGGCGGTGTCCGGCGCCGTGGTGATGCTCATCGGATTCAACCTGGCCCCGGTGGTGGCCGAAACATACTGGCCGCAGGATCAGTGGATCGCGCTGATCACGATGGTGATCGTGCTGGTCTGCAGTGTGCTGCTGCGGGGGCTCTGGGGGCGGATCGCCGTCTTCCTCGGGCTCGTGGCGGGATACGGGCTGTCCTGGGTCTTCGACCGGTGGTTCGGAATGCTCCGGTCGCCGAACGCCTCCGGCGAGGTCGTCGAGCGTTTCCGGGTCGACCTGAGCGCGGTCGCGCAGGCCGACTGGCTCGGGTTGCCGACACTGCATGCCCCCGACTTCGAGGCTTCGGCGATCGCCCTGGTTCTGCCCGCCGTCATCGCGCTGCTCGCCGAGAACACCGGGCACATCAAGGCCGTCGGGGAGATGACCGGCCGTGAGGTCGAAAGCAGCCTGGGGCGCGCGATCTTCGCCGACGGCTTCACGAGTACGCTGTCGGCTTCGGTCGGCGGGCCCCCGACGACGACGTACGCGGAGAACATCGGTGTCATGGCGGCCACCCGGGTGTACTCGACCGCGGCGTACTGGGTGGCGGCTCTCGTGGCGATCGTTCTCGGTCTGTGCCCGAAGTTCGGTGCGGTCATCGCGGCGACACCGGGGGGAGTGCTCGGCGGTATCACGGTGGTGCTCTACGGCATGATCGGTCTGCTGGGAGCCAGGATCTGGGTGCAGAACCGCGTCGACTTCGCCGATCCGGCGACTCTGCTGCCGCTCGCCGCCGGGGTGATCGTCGGTGTCGGCGGGGTCTCGCTGCAGGTGACCCCGCAGTTCAGCTTCGGCGGTATCGCGCTGGGCACGATCATCGTGCTGTTGGGGTACCACTTCCTGCGCGCCTTCGCTCCCACCCGCCGGTAGCGGAACTATGCGGCATCGGAGGGACGTGTGCGCGATCGCCGCTGATGGCCCGGTTCCCCTCCGGGACGGGAAAAGCCGCGCACGGCAGCAGTGACGGCGCAAGCAGCGGAGCGGCCGGCGCGGTTGGCGCCGACCGTGCTGGCCGACGGGCCGTAGCCGACCAGATGCAGCCGCGGTTCGGCGACGGCCTGCGTGCCATCGAGCCGGATTCCCCCACCCGGCTCACGGAGGCCCAGCGGAGCGAGATGGTCGATGGCCGGGCGGAAGCCGGTCGCCCACAGGATCGCGTCCGCGGCGACTTCCGTGCCGTCGTTCCAGGCCACGCCGGTGGGGGTGATCCGGTCGAACATCGGTGACCGTTCGAGGACGCCGCGCTCGTGGGCGCGGCGGATCGCGGGAGTCGAGGGCAGGCCGGTGAGGCCCACGATGCTGCCGGGCGGTAGCCCCGCACGGACCTGTCGCTCGACCGTGGCCACGGCCGCCCGCCCGTCCTCGGAGGTGAATTCGGTGCCGGTGAACACCGGAGGACGCCGTGTCGCCCAGGTGGTGGTGGCGACCCGGGAGATCTCGGAGAGCAGTTCCACCGCCGAAATACCACCGCCCACGACGATGACGTGGTGGCCCCGGAATTCCTCGGCGTCGCGGTAGTCGGCGGTGTGCAACTGGCGGCCGGTGAACGATTCCTGTCCCGGACAGTGCGGCCGGAACGGGTGGGTCCAGGTGCCGGTGGCATTGATGACCGCGCGAGCCGACCAGCTGCCTGCCGAGCTTGCCACGAGCAGGCGGTCGCCGTTGCCACGGCGCACGGCAGTGACCCCGGCCGGGCGAAGCACGGGCAGGTCGAAGGCCTTCTCGTAGTCGCCGAAGTACTCGGCGACGACGTCGGCGGCCGGGCGCGTTTCGTCCTTGCCACCGAAGGCGAGGCCCGGCAGATCGTGGATCCCGTGGACGTCGTCGAGTCGCAGTGAGGGCCACCGGTGCCGCCAAGCACCGCCGGGCCCGTCGGAGCGATCGAGCACGACGAACTCGTGGTGCGACGCGAAGCCCTGGCGGTGCAGGTGGTAGGCACTGGACAGGCCCGCCTGGCCCGCGCCGATCACGACGACGTCGACATGGCGGGCAGCGGGGTCGCCCGGTTGCATCCGGCTCGTCACACCAGAGGAACAATCGCTGCGGTACAGGCTTTCCGACGGGGATGGAAACGTGGTGTGTGCCACCGAGTGCGTGCTTGGCGGATGGTCCGATCGAGTGCGATCGAAAACACCCGGTACCCCTTCCCACGGGAATACGGGTAGGCCCTATCATCGTTGTTGCAAGTGGTTGTTCGCCCCAACCTCTTCCGGTCTTTGTTGGAATCGTCCCTGCACGCGCCCGACTGCATGTCTTCGCGCGTGCGCGCGTGCGCGCGCGGGAACCGGAGGTGGGTAAGGTAAGCAGAAAGGAGGCAACGGCAGTGGCAGCGGTATGGGTGACTCTGACGAGCGAGGCAGTCGTGCTGCTGGCGGTGGTAAGTGCCGCGGTCACGTGGGTACGGCAATCCCCGACGGAAACCGCTGAGCAGGAACTCGGGCAACCGGCCACGCCGTTGCCCGAACAGCCGGCCTGACGAGGCACACGGGCTTGCTTTCGTCGGGCAAGCCCGTGAACCCGGTGCACCGGAATGTGCCGGTGCACCGATTTTTCCGGTGATTTTTCGAGAAAAACCCGGCCCGTTGTTTTATCGTCGGTCTTCGTTTCTTCGTTACCCGACGCGATTTTTGTTTTTGTCGTGCTCGCCGGGACTCGGACTCCGGTGGGCCGACGGGTGCCTTTTCGCGTGCGGAGCTGTCTTCGTCGCCGAGGCGGATGTGGGCCGGTCCGGGGGGCAGATACGCTGTGAACGTCAGACCCCCGATCGAGAAGGCAACCGTGAGCGCACCGCAGCAGCCCAACGAGCAGTGGACCGAGATGCAGTCCCGCCAACCCGCCGGTTCGCCGGAAGCCGTCGGCGCTGCGGCGAAGGGGGGCTCCCGGTCCGTGTGGAGCGAGTACCGCACGTTCGTGCGCAGAGCGCTGCGGGAGCCGTCCACGGTCGGCGCCGTCATCCCCAGTTCCCCGGTACTGGCCAGGGAAATGGCGAGAGTGGTGCCCACGTCCGACCACCCGGTGGTGGTGGAACTCGGACCGGGCACCGGTGCGCTGAGCGGAGCGGTGGCCGAGCGGTTGCCCGCCGCAGGCAGGCATATTGCCGTCGAACTCGACACGGGCATGGTCGAACACCTGCGCACCAGCATGCCGTGGCTGGAAGTCATCCAGGGCGATGCCCAGCAACTCGGACAGCTCCTGACCGAGGCGGGTGTGCAATCCGTCGATGCGGTGGTCAGTGGCTTGCCGTGGTCGCTGTTCGCCGGTGACTCGCAGACCCGCATTCTCGAGGAGGTCGGCGGGGTTCTCGTCCCGGGCGGCGCATTCACCACCATCGCCTATGCCCATGCACTGGGGATGCCCGGTGCGCGTTCGTTCCGCCGCCGTCTCGGTCGGGCATTCGACGAGGTCGTCACGACACGCACCGTGTGGCGCAACCTTCCCCCGGCGCGGACCTACGTCTGCCGCCGCCCGTCCCGCTCGGGATGACCTCGATGCGGTGTGGCCGATCTCCACGCGGTAACCACCGGCCCGGTGAGGTGCGTCACCGCGCAGTACGGGCAATGAATATGGTTTACATCACAACCGCGGTTTTCGGTCGCTCGCGCGGGCAAAATGCCGACAGCCGAATCGGATGATATCTCCACAGCGGATTCCCGTGCTGCTCCGTGGCCGCATGGCCGGAACAAAACAGGTGGGCAGAGAGGTGCGTGCGGGTTTTCCCGTTCGCGGGAATTCGCCGTGCCGCTCATCGTCGAGCCGCTGTCGCCGGAACCGCAACGGTGAACGGTGACACAGCGGATCGCTGCCCGGTGTCATCCCAGGGAATGGGCGAGTGGTCGAAGGGCTTCGGCTACCGGTAGTAGGCTCTGTGCCGGGACGTGGCGTGATCGGCGGCCTTGAGCGGTGGCCGCGTCCCGCGGTACGAAACAGCCGCAGTGGTTGCGCTGCTGCAGGATGCGGGGCTGCCCTGCACGGTGAAAGGGAACTGGTCAAGTGACAGCGACGAACGGGCATCGGCCCGCGGAACAAGCGGGGGCCGGCACGGCCGGTGCTGCGCAGGACACCCGCAAGGTCAACCGCGTGGTGATCCGGTTCGCGGGAGATTCCGGCGACGGAATGCAACTGACAGGGGACCGATTCACCTCGGAAGCTGCGGCGTTCGGCAATGACCTGGCCACGTTGCCGAACTACCCGGCCGAGATTCGCGCACCCGCGGGGACGCTGCCGGGTGTGTCCAGCTTCCAGCTGCACTTCGCCGACTACGACATCCTGACACCGGGGGACCGCCCGGATGTGCTGGTGGCGATGAACCCGGCGGCGCTGAAGGCCAACATCGCCGATCTTCCGCGTGGCGGCACCCTGGTGATCAACACCGACGAGTTCACCAAGCGCAACCTGAAAAAGGTCGGCTATGAGACCAGCCCGCTGGAGACCTACGAGCTCGAGCCGTACGTGGTCCACGAGGTGGCCATGGCCGAGCTGACCAAGGGTGCGCTGGCCGAGACCGGTCTGTCGCGCAAGGAGGCCGAGCGAGCCAAGAACATGTTCGCGCTCGGGTTGCTGTCGTGGATGTATTCCCGCCCCACGGAAGGCACCGAGCAGTTCCTGCGCGAGAAGTTCGCCAAAAAACCGCAGCTGGCCGAGGCCAATGTGCTGGCCTTCCGGGCGGGCTGGAACTACGGCGAGACCACCGAGTCGTTCGCGGTGAGCTACGAGGTGGCCCCGGCCACCCTGCCGCAGGGCACCTATCGGCAGATCACCGGGAACCAGGCTCTGGCCTACGGTCTGGTGGCCGCGGGGCAGCGCAGCGAGCTGCCGGTGTTTCTGGGCAGCTACCCGATCACCCCGGCCTCGGATGTGCTGCACGAGATGGCCAAGCACAAGAACTTCGGGGTGACCACCTTCCAGGCCGAGGACGAGATCGCCGGGATCGGGGCGGCACTGGGGGCCTCGTTCGGCGGCAGCCTGGGAGTGACCACCACCTCGGGGCCGGGGCTGGCGTTGAAGTCGGAGACCATCGGGCTGGCGGTGGCGTTGGAGCTGCCGCTGCTGATCTGCGACATCCAGCGGGGCGGCCCGTCGACGGGGATGCCGACCAAGACCGAGCAGGCCGACCTGCTGCAGGCCCTGTACGGGCGCAACGGGGAATCACCGGTGCCGGTGCTCGCCCCGCGCTCACCGGCGGACTGCTTCGAGGTGGCCCTGGAGGCCGCCCGGATCGCGTTGACCTATCGCACCCCGGTGGTGCTGCTGTCGGACGGGGCCACGGCCAACGGCTCCGAGCCGTGGCTGATCCCCGAGGTGGACCAGCTGCCGGACCTGCGGGTGTCGTTTGCCACCGAGCCCAACGCGCCGGACGGTTCCGGGGAGTTCTGGCCGTATCTGCGTGATCCCGAGACCCTGGCTCGCGACTGGGCGATCCCGGGCACACCGGGCACCGAGCACCGGGTCGGCGGGCTGGAAAAGGCCGACGGCAAGGGCAACATCTCCTACGATCCCGACAACCACGACACGATGGTGCGCCTGCGGCAGAGCAAGGTCGACGGCGTGTCCGTGCCGGACCTCGCTGTCGACGACCCGTCGGGGCAGGCCCGGGTGCTGGTGCTCGGCTGGGGATCGCCCTACGGGCCGATCGGGGCAGCCTGTCGCCGGCTGCGCAGCAACGGCCACGCGATCGCGCAGGCGCACCTGCGGTATCTGAATCCCATGCCCGCCAACCTCGGCGAGATCCTGCATGCCTACGACCGGGTTGTGGTGCCGGAGATGAACCTGGGGCAGCTGGCGATGCTGCTGCGATCCCGGTACCTGGTCGACGCGCAGTCCTACACCAAGGTGGCGGGCCTGCCCTTCCAGGCAGAGGAGCTGGAAAACGTGCTCACCGACATCGTGCAGGGGGTAGAAGCGTGACGACCGATCTGGGTCTGCCCGCCCTCGGTGGATTGGACAATGTGCCGACCACCGACGAGCAGCAGAAAGCCAAGGACTACAAGTCCGATCAGGAGGTGCGCTGGTGCCCCGGGTGCGGCGACTACGTCGTGCTCAACACCATCCAGGCGTTCCTGCCCGAGCTGGGTCTCAAGCGCGAGAACCTCGTGTTCGTGTCCGGCATCGGCTGCTCGAGCCGGTTCCCGTACTACATGAACACCTACGGCATGCACTCCATCCACGGTCGCGCGCCGACGATCGCCACCGGGCTGGCCACCACCCGCCCCGACCTGTCGGTGTGGGTGGTCACCGGTGACGGCGACGCGCTGTCCATCGGCGGCAACCACCTGATTCATGCGCTGCGGCGCAACGTCAACCTCAAGATCCTGCTGTTCAACAACCGCATCTACGGGTTGACCAAGGGCCAGTACTCGCCGACCAGTGATCAGGGCATGGTCACCAAGTCCACCCCGGTCGGCTCGCTGGACACCCCGTTCAACCCGGTCTCGCTCGCGTTGGGTGCCGAAGCCTCGTTCGTCGGTCGGGCGCTGGACTCCGACCGCAAAGGCCTGACCGAAGTGCTCACCGCCGCCGCGCAGCACCGGGGCAGTGCGGTGGTCGAGATCTACCAGAACTGCCCGATCTTCAACGACGGCGCCTTCGACGTGCTCAAGGACAGCGACGACAAGCAGCGCCGCCTCATCCCGCTGACCCACGGGCAGCCGATCACCTTCGGCCCCGACGACGAGCGCTACGGTGTCGTCCGTGACGGCCAGGGCCAGCTGCAGGTGGCCAAACTCGACGAGGTCGGCGAGGACGACATCGTGGTCCACGACGCCGAGGCCGTCGACACCGCCCAGGCCTTCGCGCTGTCCCGCCTCGGTGGCCAGGACCTCAACCCCACGGTCACCGGCATCTTCCGGGCCGCACCCCGGCCCACCTACGACGATCAGGCCCGGGCCCAGACCCGCCAGGCCGCCGAGGCCAACCCGCCCGACCTGCAGGGTCTGCTCACCGGCAACGACACCTGGACCATCTGACGGAGAGGCAGTACCCCGGCGACGGGAGTCGTCGCCGGGAGTCGTCGCCGGGAGTTCTGTCGTAGGGTCCGGTGTGGACATGTCGTCGATGGGATTGGTCCACCGTGACACAGCCGACCAGGACCCGCAGTACCGGCACGTTCCCTCTCGTGCTGATGTATCACTCGGTTTCGCCGTACACGCAGGACCCGTACCGGGTGACCGTGTCTCCCCGGCGTTTCGAACAGCAGCTGCGGTGGCTGCGCCGGCGCGGACTGCGGGGGACCTCGATGCGGGAGCTGCTGGCAGCCGAGCGAACCGGACGCTCCCGTGGTCTGGTCGGCTTGACCTTCGACGACGGGTACGCGGATTTCGCGCGGACCGTGCTTCCCACTCTGCACCGGTACGGCTTCACCGCGACGGTGTTCGTCCTCGCCGACCGGCTGGGCGGGCACAATGCGTGGGATCCGGAGGGGCCCCGCAAAGCGCTGATGACCGAACAAGAGGTGCGTCGGGCCGCCGACAGCGGCATGGAGATCGGATCCCACGGGATGCTGCATCGGCCGCTGGGCTCGGTCACCGAGGCGGCACTGCTCGACGAGGTGCAGCACAGCCGCACCGTGCTGGAGCGCATCACCGACCGGCCCGTGCCGGGTTTCTGCTATCCGTACGGTGACGTGAACGAACGGGTGATCGAGGCCGTGCAGGCCGCCGGATACGACTACGGCTGCGGCATCTGGCGCTCGGCACTGTCCGGCCGGCACGCGCTGCCCCGCACGTATGTGGGCGAGCGGGACCGGGGGCTGCGCCTGCACGCCAAGCGGGTCCGGCACGAACTGACCTGTCGCACCGCGCGGTAGTACCGCGCCTTCACGGCCGGTGTGGCCCGATCTCCTGCGTACTGGGTAGACACACTCCCCCCGCTGCAGGAGGACCGGACCTGCCCGCCGATGTCACTGTTTCCCCGAGCTCGACGGTGTGCCGGACACGAGGGGGAGGCAGTGACCGAGACTTCACTCGCACTTGCGGTCAATGGTCGCGAGCATCATCTGCGCGAGAGGCTGGTGGCGTACTCACCGGCAGACGTGCCCGGTCGGGGCTGGTCCGCAGTGGATTCGGTGGCCGTGGTGGGGCTGGGATACGTCGGGTTGCCCACGGCGTTCGGCCTGTGCGAGGCAGCACTGCACGTTACCGGCATCGACACCAGCGACAGCCGGCTGGCCGCCATCGAGCGAGGTGAGGTGGATCTGCCCGAGTGCGAGCAGGCCAGGCTGGTGGACGCGGTCGCAGCGGGCGGCCTGCGGCTGACCGGAGACCCCGCCGTACTCGGCGAGGCCGATGCGGTCATCATCTGCGTTCCCACCCCGGTGGACGAGCAGCACACGCCGGACCCGATGGCCTTGAACCAGGCCTGCGCAACCGTGGTGGCCCACGCTCACCAGGGGCAGACGATCATCCTCACCTCGACGAGTTTCGTGGGTACCACCCGCAGCCTGCTCACCGAACCGCTCGAACAGCGGGGTCTGACCGTCGGCACCGACGTGCATGTCGCATTCAGCCCGGAGCGGATCGATCCCGGCAATCCGGAGCATCACCACAGCCGGACGCCGCGGATCGTGGGCGGGGCGACCGCGGCCTGCGCCACGCGGGCGGCCTCGGTGATCGAGAACGTGACCGACTCGGTCTACCTGGTCGGTTCCCCGGAAGCGGCGGAGCTGACCAAGCTGTACGAGAACATCTTCCGCGCTGTCACGCTGGCTCTGGCCAACGAGTTCTCCGACATCTGTGCCCACTTCGGTCTGGACCCGATCGAGGTGACCCTCGCGGCCGGGACGAAACCGTACGGTTTTCTCGCGGGCTTCCCCGGACCCGGCGTGGGCGGGCACTGCATCCCGTGCGACCCGCACTACCTGCTGTGGCAGCTGCGGCAGCACGAGCAAGCCGCGCCGCTGATCGAGCAGACCATGCGCTCGATCGAACGGCGTCCCGAACGCGTCGTGGAGCGAGCGCTGCAGGTACTCGCCGAGGCGGACGTGGAGCCGGCGAGAGCGCGGGTGCTTCTCGTGGGGGTCAGCTACAAGGCGGGAGTGCGTGATCTGCGGGAGTCTCCCGCACTGCCGATCCTGTCCGGCCTCGCCCGGCACGGTGTCCACGTCGCTTATCACGATCCGTTGCTGCCGCACGTCCCACTGCAGGACGGAACCCGGCTCACCAACCAGGAAGCACCCGATGCCCGGCAATGGGACCTGGCTGTGATCCACACGGTGCATCCGGAGATCGACTACCGCTGGGTGCGTGACTGCGCACGCGTGCTGGATGCGACCTACCGGTTCGACCTCGTACCACACCGGCAGCTCGTCTGAGGGGACCGCAGTGGCCACACACAGCGGGACGAGCAGCTCTCCCGGCAGCACCACTTGCCCCTCCGGGGCCGGATTCGACACCACCGCGGCGGCGGTGGTGCTCAAGCTCGACCCGAACGTGTTCCACCACGGCGGGTTGGGAGTGATCCGCAGTCTCGGGCGTCTCGGCGTGCCGGTGTACGGGGTGCACGAGGATGCGCTGGCACCGGCGGCACATTCCCGCTACCTGCACGGCCGCTGGCTGTGGCGCCCCGAGGCGGCCGACCCCGACCGGGTGCTGGACGGTCTCGCCCGCCTGGCCGAGCGTATCGGGCACCGCTCGGTGCTGCTGCCCACGGACGATGCCGGTGCGATCCTGCTGGCCGAGCATGCCGACAGGCTGCGTCCGTGGTTCCGCCTGCCCGCACTCGCGCGGGATCTCCCGCGCATCGTTGCCGGGAAGGATTCGCTGCACCGGCTGTGCGAAGAATGGGACCTGCCTCGTCCGCTGACCGTGCTCACCGACTCGTGGGGCGAGATGCTGTCCTTCGCCGCGCAAGTGGGATTTCCGCTGGTCGCCAAACTCGCCGCGCCCTGGCGCAGCCCTGCTGCCTCCGGGGTCCGCAGCACCACGATCGTGCGCGGCGGGCAGGAACTGTCCGCACTGCGCAGAGCCTGTGACCGGGCAGGCGGTGCTGCATTGATGCTGCAGGAGTACTTGCCGGGCGGTCCGGGCAGCGACTGGTTCTTCCACGGCTACTGTGCCGCGGATTCGACCTGCCTGCCCGCATTCACCGGAGTCAAGGAACGTTCCTACCCGGCACAGGCGGGGTTGACCAGTCTCGGGCGGTGTGCCGACAACCCGGTCCTGCGGCGGCAAGCCACGGACGTCCTGGCCCGGCTGTCCTTCCGGGGGATCGTGGACCTGGACTGGCGCCGGGACGAGCGCGACGGCCAGTACAAGTTGCTGGACTTCAACCCCCGCATCGGAGCGCAGTTCCGCCTGTTGCGGGACCGGGCCGGCATCGACGTGGCCGTGGCGGCCTATCTCGATCTGACCGGTCAGGCCGTTCCCGACGGCGATCCAGTCGTCGGTCGACGGTTCCTGGTGGAGAACTACGACCCCATCGCGGCATTCGGCGACTGGCGCAGCGGCCGAATCGGGCTGAAGGACTGGGCCGCCTCGCTGCGCGGGGTGGACGAGTCGGCGTGGTTCGCGCGGGACGACCTGGCGCCGTTCGGCCTGATGTGCGTGCGGATGGGATGGCGTGCCGTGACACGCCCGTTCAGCCGCTCCGCGCGCTCGCCTCGCCGGCAACAACCCGCATACCGCCCGGGTCGCGCGGGAGATTCGCGCGGTGCGGTGATGTCGCCGGGTGGGCAGGCAGCGCCCGGGACCGGAGGCGGCAACTCCTGTATTCGTCAATTCGGAAAGGACCTTGCATGAACGAAACCGTCGACGTGGCCATCGTGGGTGCCGGTCCGTACGGTCTGTCGCTGGCCGCACATCTCCGTGGCGCGGGTGTCCGGTATCGCCAGTTCGGGCTGCCGTTGAACCTGTGGCGTACCGCGATGCCGCGAGGGATGTACCTGAAGTCGCAGGGATTCGCCTCCAGCCTGTCCGATCCGTCCGGCCGGTACACGTTGGCGCAGTTCTGCCGGGAAACCGGACGCGACTACGCCGACTGCGGCATGCCGGTGTCGCTGAAGACCTTTCTGGCCTACGGCGCATGGTTCCAGCAGCACCAGGCACCGGATGTCGAGGAGGTCCTGGTCACCGAGATCACCGGCAGCCGGGGACAGTACGAACTCGCCCTGTCCGACGGCGGGTACGCCCGGGCGCGCTCCGTGGTCGTCGCCGCCGGGGTCGAGCACTTCGCCCACATCCCCGGAATGCTGTCCGGTCTGCCGCCCGAGCTGTGCTCGCACAGTTCCGCACACACCGATCCCGGCGCTTTCCGCGGGCGTGAGGTCGTGGTTCTCGGCCGGGGACAGTCGGCGCTGGAATTCGCCGCCCTGCTGCACGAGTCCGGCGCGTCGGTGCAGCTGGTCACCCGCGCACCCGGGATTTCCTGGAACGGTCTGCCGCTCGATCCGGCCCGGCCGTTGCTGCGCCGCCTGCGGGAGCCCGAGGCGGGGCTGGGATCGGGGTGGGGAACCTGGTTCTATTCCCGGCACCCGCGCTGGTTCCGTCACCTGCCTGCGCCCACCCGGGTGCAGCTGGCCCGGACCGCGCTGGGGCCTGCGGGGGCGTGGTGGCTGCGCGACCGCGTGGAGGAGCGATTCCCGACCCGGCTCGGCCACTCCCTGCAGTGGGCCGAGCCCGCGGGTGATCGCGTGCGGTTGCGGCTGCGTGGCCCCGGTGGGGAAGCCTCGACGCTCACCGCCGAGCACGTCATCGCTGCCACCGGATATCGTCCCGATGCCGGGCGACTGCCGTTTCTGAGCTCGCAGCTGCGTGCCCGGCTGCGCACCATCGACCGCACCCCGCAGGTCGAGTGGGACTTCCAGTCCTCGGTGCCGGGACTGTTCTTCATGGGCGCGGCGGTCGCGCCGACATTCGGTCCCGTCATGCGCTTCGTCTACGGTGCCGACTACGCGGCACGCCTGGTGACGAGCCGATTGGCGGCAGGGGCCCGAACGTCGCGCACCGTGGAAGGGGCCGGTCGATGAGCGCGACCGAACTGGCCCCCGGTGCCGGTGAACTCCCGCAGGAAGCCTCCGCAATCGGCGCGCGGGCACCGCTCGTGCTCGCTGCGGACCAGAACGATCGCAGGCCCGCGCACGGCACCGCGCCCGCACGGCAGCCGGGACGATTCGTGCCCTTCCTGCTGGTTCCCGCCATCGACGGTCTCGCGTTGGCGACCTCGGCCGTGGTCACCGGATTGGGATGGTTCGGCGCGCTGTACGCCCCGATCGTCCTGCTCGCCCTGGCCGCCGACGGGCAACATCGTGCTCGTCTCTGCCTGCGCGTGTCCGATCAGGTGCCGCGGCTCGCCGCTGCCGCCGCCTGGCCGCTGATCCTGCTGTTGCCGTGGTGGCCCGTCGAGGGTGCGGTGGCCGCGGCCCTTCTCACCGCGGGCATGCTGGTCACCTTCCGCGGGGGCGGCTACCTGGCCCTGCGGGCGGCACACCGGCACGGCCGGTTGCAGGAGCAGGCGCTGATCCTGGGATCGGGGCCGTTGGCGCTCGAGATCGCCCACCTGCTGGGCGAGCACCCCGAACTCGGAGTGCGTCCACGAGGATTTCTCGATCACCGCCCACCCGGACGGGATCCGCTGCCCTCGCTCGGCCGCCTCGAGGAACTCGATGCCGTGGTGGCCGGGTACGGCATCAGTCGCATCATCGTGTGCAGCCCCGCTGCCTCCGAGTCGGAACTGACCTCGCTGCTGCGCGCCTGCCGGCCGCTGCCCGCCGATGTGTGCGTGGTACCTCGGCTCCACGAACTGGGGATGGCGCTGCCGCGAGGATGTCTCGACGAGGTGTGGGGGGTGCCGCTCGTCCCGCTGCGGCACCACGCGCACACCCGGGCGGGCACCCGGGTGCGGCGGGCGTTCGACCTGGTCGTCGCAGCGCTGCTGTCGGTGGTGGGCGTCCCGCTGCTGGCGGTTCTCACGGCCGCGGTCCGCATCAGCAGCGGTCGCGGGGTCTTCTTCCGGCAGGAGCGTGTCACCCGCGGGGGAAGGACGATGTCGGTGGTGAAGCTGCGCACCGTCGTACGGGATGCACAGCAGGGCTGGGTGGTGCCACAGCAGCAGTGCACACGGCTCGGTGGCCGGCTGCGGGCGCTGCACTTCGACGAGCTGCCGCAGCTGCTCAACGTCGTGCGCGGGGACATGTCCCTGGTGGGGCCGCGCCCGGAACGGCCGTACTTCGCGCTGCGCTTCGCGCGGGAGATCCCCCGCTACTCGGACCGGCATCGAACGCCGGGCGGAATGACCGGATGGGCGCAGGTGCACGGGCTGCACGGTGACACCTCGATCCGGCAGCGGGCGAGATTCGACAACCAGTACATCGAGTACTGGTCGCTGTGGCTGGACGCGGTGATCGTGGCCAGGACGTTGGCGACCGTGCTCGTCGGCAGCGGATGGTCTCGCTGCCTGTCTCGGGGAGGTCCTCGGTGAAAGTTCTGCACGTGATCACGGGCCTGGGCGTCGGTGGAGCCGAACTGCAGTTGCGTTCGGTGCTGCGGCACACGCGCCACGACGCCGAGGTCGTCACGCTCTACAACCCGGGCGAGGTGGCCGAGATGATCTCACGCGAGGGCGTGCGCGTGCACGATCTCGGCATGACCAGCAACACCGAGGTCCCCGCTCTGCTGCGGTTGTGGAGACTGATCCGGCGTGGCGGGTACGACGTGGTCCACACACACCTGTATCGGGCCTGTATCTACGGCCGTATCGCCGCGCGGCTGGCAGGTGTCCCGGTCGTGGTGACCACGGAGCACTCGATCGGCCGGACACACCTGGAACGCAGGCGCATGACCCGAGGGGTGCAGGCACTGTATCTGGGCACGGACCTGTGCTCGGACGCCACCATCGCGGTCTCGGACACGGTGGCCGACAGGCTCGTGAAGTGGGGCGTGCAGCGGAACAAGATCACGGTGATCCCCAACGGTGTCGACTTCGGCAGGGTCGCCTTCGACGAGTCGCACCGCGCGCGCATCCGGGCGGAGTTCGCGATCCCCGGCGAAGCTCGAGTCGTCGGTGTGCTGGGCCGGCTGGATCCGAACAAGCGTTTCGACCTGGTGATCGAGGCAATGGCTCCGATGCTGGACGCCACGACCAGGCTGCTGCTCATCGGAGAGGGTCCCGACCGCGACCGCCTCGAGAGCGTGGTGCGCGAGCACGGCGTGTCCGAACGGGTCGTCTTCGCCGGTGAGCGCCACGACGTCGCGGCGATGTTGTCGGCCATGGACCTGTTCGTGGCCTCTTCCGACCAGGAGACCTTCGGCCTGTCGGTGCTGGAAGCGCTGGCCAACGGTATGCGCGCGCTGTACACGACATGCCCCGCGATGGACGACATCGACACCGACCGTGCCCGCGCGGTACCCGGTGAAGTGGCGGGAATGCGCCGGGAGATCGCCGCCGAGCTCGCCCGGATGGAGCCCTCATGGCCGGGATCGTCCGGCGGGCCCCCGCGTGAAACGGTGCCAGCCATCCACGACAGGTACGGGATCGAGTCCGTCACCGGCAGGATCGACGATCTCTACGAGGGTCTGCTGACCCGGCGTGGGCCGCGGCCACCGCACCCGGCACCCGCTTCGGTCGATGCCTCGCTCGCCGAATCGACGGGAGGGCACCGATGAGGGCACTGGTCACCGGCGCTGCCGGCTTCGTCGGCTCCCACCTGGTCGAGCACCTGCTGGCGAAGGGCCATCATGTCGTCGGCCTCGACGACGTGAGCACCGGGTGCGAGGAGAACTTGTCCGCGATCACCGGGCATCCCGAATTCCGGCTGGTGCACGGCACAATCCTGGACCCCGCCACGGTCGACGATCTCACCGCGGGGGTGGATGTGGTTTTCCACCTGGCCGCTGCCGTCGGCGCGTTCGTCATCCGGGACCGCACCCTGGAAAGCCTGCTGACCAACCTGCACGGCACGGAGAACGTCGTGCGGGCCGCTCATCGGCACGATGCTCGTCTGCTGCTCGCTTCGACCAGCGAAATCTACGGCAAGAACGGCAAGGTCGGGCTCTGCGAGGACGACGATCGCCTGATCGGATCGCCGCTGAAGTCGCGGTGGTCCTATTCCGAGGCGAAAGCCCTCGACGAGAGCCTCACCGACGCCTACGTGCGCGAACACGGCCTGCGAGCGGTGATCGCCCGGCTGTTCAACACCGTCGGTCCCCGCCAGAGCGGCCGCTACGGCATGGTCGTCCCGCGGCTGGTGGCCCAGGCGCTGCAGGGGGCGCCTCTGACCGTTTTCGGGACCGGCGAGCAGGTGCGCTGCTTCTGCCACGTCGGGGATGTCGTGCCGGCCCTGGCGCGGCTCGTCGACGTCGAGCAGGCGTTCGGCACGGCGGTCAACCTCGGTAGTTGTGAGCAGGTCTCGATCGCGGGCCTGGCCGACCGCGTGCTCGAGGTGACCGGTTCGTCCAGCCGGATCGTGTACCAGCCCTACGAATCGGTGTACGGCAGCGGTTACGAGGACATGTGGCGACGGGTACCGGACTGTTCGCGCGCACGGGCGCTGATCGGCTTCCGCCCCACCCGGACGCTGGACGACATCATCCGGTCGGTGGTCGACGAGCAGACCCGGCAGAACCGGGCGCCCGCGACTTCCGCGTCATGACGGCGAGGCCGGCGCGATGGGACACGACGCGGTCACGACCGGGCTCTTGGCGATGTTCGCCCGCCGAAGCCGCAACGGCCGGAAGTGGCGGGGGGCCGATCCGGCACGTCCGTCGGTGTTTCCGGGGACGCGCTCCTCCCGCGACACGCATCGGAATCGGCATATCGAGGGGCTGGTGTACCTGGTGATCCTGCTGCTGTGCGTTCTCCTGCTGGCCATGGTGTCGGTGTCCCGCACGGCACCCGCGCCCATGCCCACGGGCCACTGGAATCTCGTCGTGGCGTCGGTGCCGTTCTGGAACCTGGATGCGGGCACGTCGACGCTGATGGAGCACCGCCGGGCCGTCAACCAGGTGTCGCCGTGGATGTACGGGCTCGGCGCCGACGGCCGCATCGTCCCGCAGTTCCCGCCGGACCAGGCCGACGATGTGGCCCGGCAGTTGCAGACACTGCGGGAGTCGGGGCTGCCCGTGCTGCCGACGCTGGCGAACACGACCCGGGGGCGATGGGCCTACGAGCCGGTCGCGCAACTGCTGCACGATCCCCGGCGCAGGCAGGAGCACATCACCGACATCGTCGCCCTGGTGCTGCAAGAGGACTACGCCGGGATCGACATCGACTACGAGAACCTGCGCGCCGGCGACCGGGAGGAATTCACCGGCTTCGTCACCGAACTGGCCGCGGCTCTGCACGCCCGGGGCAAGCTGCTGTCGGTGGCGCTGTTCGCCAAGACCACCGAGGCGGGCTATGACCAGCGCAATGTCGCTCAGGATTACGCGGCGATCGGACGTGTGGCCGATCAGGTTCGGCTGATGGGCTACGACTACCACTGGCCGACCTCCGGCCCGGGACCGGTGGCGCCGATCGGCTGGATCGAAGACGTGCTGCGCTACGCCAAGACCCGAATACCCGCGCACAAGGTGGTGCTGGGGGTGCCGCTCTACGGATACGACTGGGTGAACGGATACGGAACACCCGTGACCTGGGAAGAAGCCTCCCGGATCGCGGCGAGCCACCAGGTGCGGGTGCGGTTCGACCCGGCGAGCAGTTCGCCCTGGTTCCGCTACACCGACGCCCGGGGGCGTGAGCACGAGGTGTGGTTCGAAAACGCCGCGAGCTCGCAAGCCAAGTTCCGGGTGGCCCGGCAGGCCGGCATCGGCGGTGTGTACCTGTGGATGTACGGCCCCGCGGATACGGGCACCTGGTCCGAACTGCACGAAACGCTGCTGACCGACATGCGGTGATCCGGACTCGTGGAAGGGCTGTGTGCGGTGATTCCCTGGTGGCTGCTCGCCATGTTCGTCGTCGGCACCAACTTCGCGCTGTGGGCAACGGTCGGATTGCTGCGGCTGCTCGACGGGGCAGTGGCACGCCACCGTGCGAGCAGGCGCACATCCGGCGGGGTCCACCGCCTCCGCAAACGCGCCGCGCGCGGTGCTGCGCCCGCTCGGCCGGGCTCGCTGTCCGTCGACGACGTCGCCGTGCTGATCGCCGCGCACAACGAGGGACCGGTCATCGCCGACAGCCTGCGGGCCGTCCTGGAGGTGGTGCCCCGGGCGAACGTGCATGTCGTCTCGGACGGCTCCACCGACGACACGTTCGACGTGGCGTGTCGGTGCGGGGTCCGGGTGATCCGGACGAGCACCAATCTCGGCAAGGCGGGAGCACTGCAGGAAGCCATCGAGCGTTTCCGGCTCGTCGATCGCTTCGAGGCCGTGATGCTGTTGGACGCCGACACGCGGGTCGACCCCGGATACTTCCGGGCTGCCCTGCCCCTGTTCGACGACCCGCGCATCGTGGCGGTGGCCGGTTGCGTGCGCAGTGACTGGTGCCGCAGCGGCCTGTCCGCGGTGGGAAAGCTGCTGGTGTGCCACCGGCAACGGATCTACGCGTTGACCCAGTACCTGTTGAAGTTCGGCCAGACCTGGCGCCGTGTCAACGCCACCCACATCATTCCCGGGTTCGCGAGCCTGTACCGCACGGAAGTCCTGCCGCACATCGAGGTGAACCCGCCCGGCCTCGTGATCGAGGACTTCAACATGACTTTCGAGGTGTACCGGAAACGGCTCGGCAAGGTCGGGTTCACTCCGTCGGCTGTGGCCGTCACCCAGGATCCCGGAACCCTGGGGGACTACGTGCGCCAGACCAAGCGGTGGGCTCTCGGACTGTGGCAGACCGTACGGCGGCACCGCCTTCGTGCGGACCTGTTCAGCGGCATGCTCGTCCTGTTGCTGTTGGAACAGCTGACAAGCAGTGTCCTGCTCGTGCTGCTGCCGCTCGTGCTGCTGCTGCTCGTCGTACCGGAACTGCTCGGGGCCGTACTCGCCGTCCCGGAGGTGGCCGCGATCCACGGCTTCGTGACCACCCATGTCGGCTTCGGCACGCTGCTGTTCGGCGTCGTGCTCCCCGATCTCGCACTGACGTGCGCCGTGGCCCTGTTCCTGCGCAGGACCCGGTTCCTGGCTTTCGGTGCCCTTTTTCCGCTCCTGCGGATTCTCGATGCCGTGATCGCGCTGTATGCCCTGCCGCTGGTGTGGTTGTCGACATCGACGGGACGGTGGCGCAGTCCGAGCAGGCGGGAACTCGGGGCCGAGACGATATCGGACACCGGCTCACCGGCCTCATCGGACACCGACTCACCGGCCTCGGCCGCCTGAAAACGGTTTCGCGAGCCTGCGGGTGCGCACCCGCACGGGGCCGCGCGCTCCCGGCAACCCCGGAGAGCCCGGGTACTTCTCCGGCCCCGGGTACTTCGGTGGAGGGACGGCCCGCCTGCTTCACGCGGACAACCCGACGGTTTCGGGGCACAGTTGTCCGGTGAGCATGGTACGGGTGTTTCTGGTGGACGATCACCGGATGTTGGCCGAGGCGCTGACGGCCCGGCTGTCGGCCACGCCGGATCTGTGGGTGGTCGGACAGTCGGCGCCGCAGGACCCCGGCTTGACCGATACCGCCGCGCGGCTGCGTCCCGACGTCATCGTGATCGATGTCGAACCCCTCGGCCCGTCCGTGCGGGGGGTGCTGGAACGACTCGCCGCGGCCTGGTCGGCGGCACGCATCGTCGTCCTCACTGCGGGGCGGGGCGATCGATGCGCTGTGGAAGCCGCGCGCGCCGGAGCAGCGGCGTGGGTGTCGAAGGAGTGCGGGGCCGAGGAGCTCATCGGCATCCTGCGCGGAGTCTGCCGGGGTCACTCCTGGTTTCCGCCCGAGGTGCTCGGCGCGGTCCTGTGCGCGCTGCGCGACGATGTCCGCCGAGCCCGGGAGCGAAGTGGCCCGCTGGATGTGCTCAGTGACCGCGAACGCGATGTGCTGCTCGGTATGACGGAGGGAAAACGGGGTGGCCAGATCGCCGAAGACCTGTTGATCTCGGCTCAGACCGTGCGCACCCACACCCGCAGCATCCTCGCCAAACTGCGCGTGCACAGCCAGCTCGAGGCGGTCAGCGTGGCCTGTTCTGCCGGGCTGAGTGCCTCCGAGAGCCCTGCGACGGGCGTGCTCGCACGGCGGCAGGACTCTCGGTGGTGATCGCCGGATGAGCAGTCCGATACGGGTGGCCACGGTGATCACGCGCATGGAGGGGGGCGCGGGTGTCCTGGCCCTGCGTGGAGCCCGGGCTCTCGATCCGGACAGGTACCGGGTCACGCTCGTCGCGGGCAGCGGGGGGCGGTTGCTCGACCAGGCGGCTTCGGCCGGGCTGGAAACGGTGCTCGAACCGGCTCTCCGTCCCACGATCGAGCCCCGGCGCGACCTGCAGGCCCTGCACCGGCTGACCGGAATGTTCACCCGGAGAGGATTCGACGTCGTGCACACGCACTGCGCGAAGGCCGGAGCGGTGGGGCGACTGGCCGCGCGCCGGGCACGCACACCCCGGATCGTGCACACTTTCCACGGGTTTCCGTTTCACGCCTTTCAATCGGCGGCACGCAGGCGGGTCTACATCGGTATCGAGCGCATGCTCGGCCAAGACACCGATGTCGCGCTGTGCGTGGGTTCGGGCGTGGCCGCCGAGGCAGTGCGACGCGGTGTGGTCCTTCCCGACCGTGTCCGCACCATCGGCGGGGCCGTGGACCTCGACGCGCCGGTGTGTACTCCCCAGGCACGCCTGCGTGCGCGCCGCGCGCTGGGGCTGGACCCGGGCGGTGTGGTGGTGGGAACGGTGGCGCGCCTGACCTACCAGAAAGCGCCGGAGGACTTCGTGACCGCGATGCGGGCGCTGGCACGGTACGACGTGCAGGGGGTTTGGGTCGGCGACGGGGAGCTGGCCGACGAGGTTCGGCGGCTCGTCATGCGGGGGCGACCACGGCCGCGGGTACTGCTGGCCGGTGAACGTACCGACGTCGGCAACCTGCTCGCGGCGTTCGACGTGTTCGTCCTTCCCAGCCGCTACGAGGGCCTGCCACTGGCCGTGCTGGAGGCGATGGTCTGCGGGATTCCCGTCGTCGCCACCGCGGTCAACGCGGTGACCGATGTGGTCGTCCCCGGCGAGACGGGGCTGCTCGTGCCGCCGGAGCGTCCGGAGCTGCTGGCCACGGCTGTGGCGCATATGCTCGACTCGCCCGCAGAAGCCGCACGGATGGCCTCGGCTGCACGCTCGCGTGTGGACGAGCGTTACAGCGAGGCTGCCCTCGCCGAAGTGCTGGCGGCGACTTACGACTCCGGTGCCCGGCAAGCCGGTGTCGTTTCTCTGCGACCCGGCGGCTGACGTTCGCCGACTCCGCGTCGGATCCGTGCTCGTCTTGTGATGGTGGAAGAAGGAGCGACCGTGCACGAAGGATCGAACCTGGTGGCCAGGACGCGGCCGGAGCCGTCCCACTCCACCGAGGACCTCGGGCGGTTGTGGGGCCTGGTGCACGACCTCGGTCAGGGGCTCGGGGCGCTGTCGCTGCTCATCGACGCGATCGGCGATGACCCGGAGCTGTCCACAGAGGCTCGGCGTCGCCTGGACCTGGCGGAGCAGGAGCTGTCCAGGCTGATCGGGATCGCCACACTGCCTGCCGAAGAGCCGGTGTTCGAAACGATCGATGTCCGTGAGGTGCTGGAGAGTCTGGTGTCGTTGACGGCTCTGTCCGGCCGGACGACGATCACCCTGCGGCCCGGCGTGGATGTGGCACTGTGCACGGACAGGACACTGCTGTGGCGGATGGTGGCCAATCTCGTCGACAACGCCGCCCGAGCGGCGGGGCCGGACGGCACCGTGGAGGTCGCGGTCGGGACCGGTCCCGACGTGACCATCGAGGTGATCGACGATGGCCCCGGATTCGGTGGCGGTCCTGCGGGCATGGCCTCGCTGGGACTCGGCATCGTCACCGAGCTCGCGCGGTGCTGCGGAGCTCACCTGCGGGTCTGCCCGGCCGAACACGGTGGCACGCATGCCCTGCTGAGCTTTCCTCGTGCCGGGCAGCTGGGGAACATGTGATCTCACGAGGGCGCGGGGGCTGTGATGGTCGACTTGGTTCTGGGCGATGACCACGCGGTTTTCGTCGATGCTCTCAGCGCGGTGCTGCCCCGGAACGGGTTCACCGTGCTGGCCACGGCGGGAAGCGCGCAGGGTACGGTGGCCGACGTTCGCCGACACCGGCCGGACCTCTGCCTGCTCGACCGGTACTTCGCCGACGGCGACGGGCTCGACGTCATCGGTGACGTGCTCGCGGCGGGAGGCGGCAGCACGAAAGTCGTGATGCTGACCGCCGACCGGGACGCCCGCGGAATGCAGCGGGCCCTGACTGCCGGGGCAGCCGGCTATGTCAACAAAATGTGCGGTGTGCAAGCTCTGGTCACCGTGCTCCGGCGCGTGGCGAACGGGGACGTGGTGACCGATCCGGCGGCCGTACCGCAGCGCCGCCCGTCGCGGGCCCGTCCTGCGCCTCCGCTCATGGCGCCCCTCACGGGACGGGAGCGGGAATGTCTCGGGCTGCTCGTGGCAGGGGCGAGCACGGGCACGATGGCCGAGGAGCTCGGCGTGTCCGCGACCACGGTGCGCACCCACGTACAGGCCCTGCTGACGAAACTGGGAGTGCACTCCCGCCTGGAGGCGGCCACCTTCGCCGTCCGGCACCACCTGCTCGCCGAGGCCGAGATTCCGCGGAGCCGTTCGGCGGGCGGAGCACTGTCTCCCGAGGTCGCTCCCTGAGAGGCCGCGTGCAGCGCAGCTTTGTTCCCGCACACGAGGCCGAAGACCTCGCGGCAGCGCTCGAGGCGACCATCCCGGTGGGCCTGCGCAACGGTTCTCACAGCAGGGCCTCGATGAGGTGGGGCCCCGGTTCGGCGTGAGCACGGTGCAGGGCATCGACGAGTTCCTCGCCGGTGGTGGCCCGGATGCAGGCAACACCGAACCCGGCCGCCAGGGACATCCAGTCCGGAGCGGGGTTGTCGAGGCCGGTCATACCCGTGGCGGCCGTACCGGGTTGCCGTACCCCCGCACGGTGCAGTTCGGCCTCCAGGATCCGGTATCGCCGGTTGGCGCACACCACCGTGGTCACGTCGAGTCCTTCCCGCGCCTGCGTCCACAGGCCCTGCAGGGTGTAGAGCGCACTGCCGTCGGCTTGCAGGTCGATGACGGGCCGCTCGGGACAGGCGATCGCGGCTCCGGTCGCCAGGGGGATGCCCATGCCGATGGCGCCGCCGGTCAGCGCGAGTTCCGTGTGCGCCGGCGCCGCGCAGGCCAGCTTCGAGTACGCGGCCGCCGAGGAGATCCCTTCGTTGACCACGATCGCGGCCTCCGGTTGGGTGCTCACGATCGCAGCGGCAACGGCGGAAGGATCCAGCGCGCCGTGCGGGGGCTGTACTCGCCTGCGCTCGGCTTCGGTGATCGCTCCCGTCGCGTTGTGGGTGGCCTCGCTGTGGGTGCTCTCGGCGAGTTGTTCGAGACCACCGAGGGCGTTCTCGTCCGGAGTCGCCAGCGTGTGCACACGCATCGAGGCGGGCACCGGGACACCGGGCAGCTCCGGATAGCCGAAAAAGGACACCGGCGTGATGGCCCCGATCAGGATCAGATCCGTGAACTCGTCGAGAAGCCGCAGCTGATCCTCGGGGAAATATGGCAACGAGCGCAGCTGCGGCACGGTGGGATCGCGATCGATACGAGCGGGCGAGCGCTCCGTGAGTACGTCCCCGCCCGCCGCGTGCGCGATCCGCGCAGCGGTGCGGAGGCCTTCCGGGGTCAGTGCCGACCCACCCAGCAGCAGTGCTGGCCGTCCTTCCCCGGCGAGAACCTTCGCCACCGCGTGTACTTGCTGATCGTCGACCAGGGGCAGTGGCGGAGAGGCCGCGATCGGGGCCGGCTCCCCGCCGTGACTCCACATGTGGTCAGCGGCGGCGATGAGCGTGGCGGGCAGACGCCGTGTCGCGGCGGACTGCCAAGCTCGGGCGAAGTCGGCAGCCGCGGACCGGGCGGAACCGGTACGGCCGACCCAGCCGGAGACCGGGCGGGCGAGTGATTCGATGTCGCCGGCCAATGGCGGATCGTGGGGCTGGTGCCAGCTCGCGTGCTCACCGACGACATTGACCACCGGCGAGCGGGCGCGGCGAGCGTTGTGCAGGTTCGCGAGGCCATTGGCCAGTCCCGGTCCGAGGTGCAGCAGGGTCATGGCAGGTGTGCCGGTCATCCGCGTGTACCCGTCGGCGGCACCGGTGACGACTCCTTCGGACAGGCCCAGTACCGAACGCACTCCCGGCATGTCGTCGAAGGCCTGGACCAGAGACATCTCGGTCGTTCCCGGGTTGGCGAAGCAGATTTCCGCTCCCGCCGCCTTCGCCGTCCGCAGCAAGCTCTCCGCACCGTTCACGCACCGCTCCTCACACCCGGGATGCCTCGCCGGACATGCTCTATGCCGCCTCGACGCGGGGCAAGGGACGTGTGGTCCCTCACGAGTGTCCGCGGTGGTTGTCCGCCGCAGTCACCGGGTATTTCCGCTGCACGGACACCAGTGAAGGAGGCGCGGTATGAAAGCAGTCGTATGGCAGGAGCCGGGCACGGTGGAACTGCAGGACGTGCCCGATCCTCGAGTGCAGCAGTCGACGGATGCGATCGTGCGGCTGACGATGAGTGCCCTGTGCGGTACCGACCTGCACATGATCCGCGGCACCTTCCCCGGCATGGCACCGGGCACGGTCCTCGGCCACGAGGGAGTCGGTGTGGTGGAGGAAGTGGGCAGTGGCGTGCGGGCATTCCAGCCCGGCGACCGGGTCGTGGTGCCCTCGACCATCGCCTGCGGTACCTGCTCGTACTGCCGTGCCGGTTACACGGCGCAGTGCGATACCGCCAACCCGAACGGCCCGCTGGCCGGGACCGCGATCTTCGGGGGTCCGGAAGCGACCGGAGGGTTCGCGGGCATGCAGGCCGGGTACGTGCGGGTGCCGTTCGCCAACGCCAACCTCGTGGCGCTGCCGGACAGCATCATCGACGAGCAGGCGATCGTGATTTCCGACGTGCTGCCCACCGGATGGTTCGGGGCTCGCCTGGCCGAGGTCGGTGTGGGGGACACGGTCGCGGTGTTCGGGTGCGGGCCGGTCGGGCAACTCGCGATCGCCTCGGCCTGGTACCAGGGAGCCGGGCGAGTCCTCGCGGTGGATTCGGTGGCCGGCCGGCTGGAGACCGCCCGGCGCCAGCACGCGGAGCCGGTGGATTTCAGCGCCGAGGAGCCGGTGGCAATGCTGCGGGAACTCACCGGGGGAATCGGCCCGGACAGGGTGATCGACGCCGTGGGAGTGGATGCATATCCGCAGGCCGAGGGCAGCGAGTCCGAGCAGGCACAAGCCTCCGGTGGTGGCACGCTCGCCTGGAGCCATGGCACCCTGCCCTCTCAGGCCGCTCGGTGGGCCGTTCAAGCGGTCGCGAAGGCGGGCACCATCGGCGTCATCGGGGTGTACCCACCGACCTTCGAGTCCTGGCCGATCGGCAGCGCGATGAACAAGAACCTCACCGTGCACATGGGCAACTGCAACCATCGTGCCCTCATGCCCCGGCTGGTCGATCTCGTCGCCAGTGGCGCACTCGATCCATCGGCGATCCTGGAACGCCAGGAGCCGATGCGTGACGCGGTGCAGGCTTACCAGGCGTTCGACCAGCGCGAACCCGGGTGGATCAAGGTCGCTCTCGAGGGATTGACCTGATCGCGGCTCCGGTGCGACGCATCGTTGTCCGCGCACGAGGCCCTCGACGAGGGCCTCGCGGCACCGTTGCCCTCCGGCTCTGCTCGCGGCGCCCGGAGCACCCGCGACACCCACGAGCGGGTGTGCACCCGACCGGGTGACGGTGCTGTCCGCCCTGCGGCGGGTACGCGATCCGTTCGGCGGTATCGCGTACCCGGATGCGCGGACCTCTCGGACGATCCGGCGGAAAGAGCCGACATGTCGAGTCGCGTATCGGGAAAGTGAACTCGACCGGATACCCCGGAGTTTCGCCGCCGAGTGCTTTCAGGAACCAAAAGCCGAATGGGTGAATTATCACACCGACCGCCGGTGATGATTGTTCACAACGAGAGCTCGGCAAGTGTCCTCGGTGATGGAAAACACCGCGTTCGGACTTTCTTCGCGAGCACACCGCCGAACAGGAACGGTGCGAGTCGAATTACCGCGACTCGAGCGGTGGCGAATATCCCTTCGCGGGCGACGGCGCGTGCCGAGGGAGCACTGAATGTGGAGCCTGCCCGCGGCTCTCCCCCGGATCGGCACCGCCGAGGCTGACCGATGTGCCTCGTGGGCTTGCTCTCGCCGGCCTCTCGCTGCACGTGGAGCCCACTTGCCCGGCGAGGCCCGCAGCGGCGGCTTCGCCGGTGGTCGTGGCGCGACGTCTCTGCACGGGCAATCAGTGTAACACGCGCCGTCCCGTCTTCGATGGAAAGGACACAAGAGAATAGAAATTCACCGCAGTGTCCCTGGTGAATGCCCTGGTGAATGCCCTGGTGAATGCCCTGGTGAAAATTCTCTTCGGCGAAACGGTTGCCTCGTTTGTCGTCGCTGTGGTACATGCTGCGCACGCGCAGTATACGCATGAACACGCTATCTCGTGTTTACCGGATTGTGACTTCATGTCGAATTGCGCCAATTGATGCAGGTAAGAGCGCATTTATTTACCCTGAGTGTTCACTCGAATCACGCGATCATCGCATTGCTATGATCAGGGTCACACGTTTGTGCGGTTGATTTCTGCGTTTATTCCCCTAGATTGAGTCCTCGGCGCACGGACTTTGCGCCGGGATCGGACGGCAAAGGTGCCGGCCGAGTGTGATGACCGGTGACAGCGCGCGGCCTGGAGATTCGGCCGCCCACACCGATCCGGCTTTGCCGTGAGAAGAGGCTGCCCGGCGCGTCCGTGAGAGCTCGGCGCGGGCCGATGCCCGCGCGCCCGAGCGGTGCAGTGGCGCATGACCAACGCGAGTGGTGGGAGTGAAGTATGACCAAGAGTGTGGACGATCTTGCTGAAGGGAAGACATCTGAACCGGTTCATCAGGAGGCTCAGACCTTCGGCGACAACCCGCTGGAAGTGCGCGACACTGATCACTACACGCAGGAGTACGTCGGCGGCTTCGTCGACAAGTGGGACGACCTGATCGACTGGAAGAAGCGTTACGAGAGCGAAGGTCAGTTCTTCGTCGATCAGCTCAAGGCCCGTGGCGTCGAGTCGGTTCTCGACGTGGCGACCGGCACCGGCTTCCACTCGGTTCGCCTGCTCGAAGAGGGCTTCGAGACCGTGAGCGCCGATGGCAGCCCGCAGATGCTGGCCCAGGCCTTCACCAACGGGCTCACCTACGGTGGGCACATCCTTCGGGTGGTCAACGCCGACTGGCGTTGGCTGAACCGGGACGTCCACGGTGAGTACGACGCGATCATCTGCTTGGGGAACTCGTTCACGCACCTGTTCTCCGAGCGGGACCGGCGCAAGGCGCTGGCCGAGTTCTACGCCATGCTCAAGCACGACGGCGTACTGATCATCGACCAGCGCAACTACGACTCGATCCTCGACAACGGCTTCTCGAGCAAGCACACCTACTACTACGCCGGCGAGGACGTCTCGGCGGAGCCGGACCACGTCGACGAGGGGCTCGCACGGTTCAAGTACACCTTCCCGGACAAGTCCGAGTACTACTTGAACATGTACCCGCTGCGGAAGAACTACATGCGGCGGCTGCTGCGTGAGGTCGGCTTCCAGCGGATCGACACCTACGGTGACTTCCAGGAGACCTACGGCGACTCCGAGCCGGACTTCTTCATCCACGTGGCGGAGAAGAGCTACCGGGAGGAGAACGAGCTCTCGGAGGTGTACTCCAACGCGGTGCACACCGCTCGGGACTACTACAACTCCGAGGACGCCGACAACTTCTACTACCACGTCTGGGGCGGCAACGACATCCACGTCGGCCTCTACCAGACCCCGGACGAGGACATCGACGCTGCCTCGCGCCGGACCGTGGAGCGGATGGCGAGCAAGGTCGAGATCACCCCGGAGACCCGGATCCTCGACATCGGGGCCGGCTACGGTGGTGCTGCCCGTTACCTGGCGCGGACTTACGGTTGCAAGGTGGCCTGCCTCAACCTCAGCGAGGTGGAGAACCGGCGCAACATCGAGTTCAATCGCGCCGAGGGACTCGACGAGCTGATCGAGGTCAGGGACGGTTCCTTCGAGGACATCCCGTACCAGGACAACGCCTTCGACATCGTGTGGTCGCAGGACGCGATCCTGCACAGTGGTGACCGGGAGCGGGTGCTGGAGGAAGCCACCCGTGTGCTCAAGCCCAGCGGTGAGTTCGTCTTCACCGACCCGATGGCGGCGGACAACGCCGACCAGAAGGCGCTCGGGCCGATCCTGGAGCGCATCCACCTGGACACGATGGGTTCCCCCGGTTTCTACCGCAAGGAACTGGCACGGCTGGGTCTGCAGACCTTCGAGTTCGAGGACCTGACCTCCTACCTGCCCGTGCACTACGGCCGAGTGCTGGAGGTCCTGGAAAGCCGCGAGAGCGAGCTGGCCGACCGGATCGGCGAAGAGTACCGGAAGAACATGAAGACCGGCCTGCAGAACTGGGTCAGCGGCGGCAACGCCGGCAACCTCGCGTGGGGCATCATCCACGCGCGGGCCTGAGACCTGTACGTAACGACAACGTCGAATCTCCCGACAGCGGAAAGGTGAGTAATACCCGTGACTGAGATGAACCGCAGGCTGTTCACCAGTGAGTCGGTGACCGAGGGTCACCCGGACAAGATGGCCGACTCGATCAGTGACGCGATCCTGGACGCGATGCTGGCGCAGGACCCGCGCAGCCGCGTGGCCATGGAGACGATGATCACCACCGGTCAGGTGCACTTGGCCGGTGAGGTCAC
>NZ_QPJC01000003.1:37723-336930 GCF_003337235.1 Halopolyspora algeriensis | reverse complement strand
TTGTCCCGCCAGGGGCACGGCTGGTTGGCTACGTTCGGCACAGATAACCGCTGAAAGCATCTAAGCGGGAAGCTGGCTTCGAGATGAGGTCTCCCCTCCGACCTTCGGGTCGGGTAAGGCCCCCACACGATGAGTGGGTTGATAGGCCCGACATGCACGCACAGCAATGTGTTCAGTCGACGGGTACTAACCGGCCGAGCGGCTTACCCACACCCCCAAGGTGTGCTCGCATCCACTATGCGGTATCTGAACCAGCAACCACCCCACCCGCCGCCCCCCACCAGGGGGGCTGCTACAGTGGAGACTACAACAACACAGACCACCCCAAGCCCCCGGCTCGGAGCCGGAGGTCTTCGAGGGTCACCGATCGTGTCGGTGGTCATAGCGGTGGGGACACGCCCGGATCCCATTCCGAACCCGGAAGCTAAGCCCACCAGCGCCGATGGTACTGCACCCCCGCGGGTGTGGGAGAGTAGGACACCGCCGACCCCCACCTCTTCGAGAGAGTGTGTGCCCCCAACCCCCACCCGGGGATTGGGGGCACACCCATCACCACCCCCACCACCACGGCTGATCACCTCCCACGGCGACACGCCACCTCAAAACACACCACAGCAGCAGCTGAAGCCACATTCAACGATTCCACCCCGCCGTGCATGGGGATTTTGATTCTGTCCGCAATGCGCTCGCGTACTTCCTCGGACAACCCGGCGGTTTCGCTTCCCAGTACGAAAACGGCACGAGTGCCGAATTCGGATTCGAAGAGGTTGTCGGTGGCGGAGGCGTCGAGCGCGAACAGCGGATAGCCGGCATCCGTGAGCCGCTCGGCGGCTTCTCCGGCGGTGCCGGCTCGGAGCACGGGTGCGTGGAAGGCGATTCCGGCGGAGGCTTTCACAACGAGTGGGTCGATACCGGCCACGCCACGGTGTGGGACGACAACTCCATCGATACCGGCCGCCGTGGCAGTACGCAGGATCATCCCGACGTTGGCGGGTGTGGTCAGGCCGTCGAGAAGGAGGAGATTCCGCGGAGCCGTCGCGGGATCGGCCAGAGCGTCGACCAGCGGACGCATCCTCGGTGCGAGGACATCGGCCACGACTCCTTGGTCGTGGCGACCATTGCCCGCGAGGACTTTCACGCGGTGTGCGCTTGCTCGTTGGACGCGTACGGCACGGTCGGCAGCGAGTTCCTCGATGTCGTTGACAGCCGGGCCGCTGCTCCCTTCGGCGATGACCACCTTGTCCACACGCAGGTCGTAGTCGGCCAGTGCTTCGAGCACCGGTTTACGGCCGTAGATGGTGACGAAGCGGTCTCGGGGGGATACGTCGCTGGACACGACAACCAGTGTCACATGGGGCTCGTCGAAGTCCTCGACTACCGCCGCTGTGTGTCAGTATCACAGTCATGTCCGACCGCCTCTCCGCGCTCGACGCTTCTTTCCTGTACCTGGAAGACCACACGACACCCATGCACATGGGTGGAGTGGCGGTGTTTCGCCGGCCACGATCCGGATTCGACTATGACCACGTGCTGTCGTTCATCGAGCGTCGATTGTCGCTGGTGCCGCGTTACCGGCAGAAGGTGATGGAGGTGCCGGGCAGGCTGGCACGGCCGGTGTGGGTCGACGACCAGGACTTCGACATCACCTACCACGTGCGTCGCTCGGCGTTGCCGAAGCCCGGTAAGGACGAGCAGCTACACGACCTCACCGCACGGCTGATGTCCCGCAAGCTCGACACCACCCGCCCGCTCTGGGAGGTCTACCTGGTGGAAGGTTTGTCCCGCAATCGAGTGGCGATCATCACCAAGACTCATCAGGCGATGGTGGATGGGATCGGGGCGATCGACATCGGTCAGGTGATTCTGGATACGTCGGCGGAAGCTCAGGCGACCGATACCGAGGATCTGTGGATGCCCTGCCCGGAGCCGAGCATGTCGGAACTGGTCGTGGATGCCGTTTCCGAAGCCGTCCAGCGTCCGGGTGAGGTGGTGGAGAACGTGCGTGCTGCTGTCGTTGATGCCACGGCCACCGTTCGGAAGGTGACCGGGGCGTTGAGCGGGATCGCCTCGGTGGTCCGCACGGCCGCGGTGCCGTCGCCGGGCGGCCCGTTGAACTCGGCGACAAGCAGTCAACGGCGCTTCGCTACGGCCAAGACGCGACTCGGGGACTTCCGCACGGTGCGGCGGGAACATGGCGGGACGGTCAATGACGTGGTGCTGGCGGTGCTCGCAGGGGCATTGCGCAGTTGGCTGCTCTCGCGAGGAGAGGTGGTGTCGCAGCACACGACGGTGCGTGCGATGGTGCCGGTGTCGATCCGATCCGGGGACGAAGCGGCGCGTGAGGAGTATGCGGACACGAGCAGCCTGCCGGTGGGTTCGGTGGGCAACAAAGTGTCGGCATATCTGGTGGATCTCCCGGTGGGTGAGTCGAATCCGATCGTGCGGCTGCACCAGGTCGGTCATGCGATGCGTGCGCACGCCGAGTCCGGTCAGTCGGTGGCTGCCGATGCACTGGTGCGCTTGTCGGGTTTCGCGCCTCCGACGCTGCACGCGTTGGGGGCACGGGTGGCCAACGGCATCTCGGATCGGTTGTTCAACGTACTGGTCACCAACGTTCCCGGGCCGCAGGTTCCGCTCTACACGGCCGGGGCGAAGATGACGGAGATGTTTCCGGTCGTGCCGTTGGCCAAGAACCAGTCGCTGTCGATCGGAGTGACTTCCTACGATGGCGGTCTGTACTTCGGCCTGAACGGGGACCGGGCTGCGATGTCCGATGTGGAGGTCTTGGCGTCGATGATCGAGGAGTCGGTGGAAGAAATGGTCGGGACGGTCGAAGGATGAGGGTGTACCTGCCCGCCACGGTGCGGATGTTGCGGCAGTTCGTCGAGGACAGGCAACTGCAGCCGTTCAGCGGCACCGCGTTCGCGCTGACGCCCGCGCTGCGGGAGGCCTATGTCAGCGGGGACACCGAGGAATTGGAATACGTGGCGATGCGGGAGGCGGCCCGGGCCTCGCTGCGGTTGATCGCCGGCGAAAGCAGTGAGGACGAGCAGACCGATTTGCGCAGAGCCGTCGTCTCGGCGGATGTGGAGGATGTGACGCTGCGTCCCGACCTCGACGACGCGGTGGTGCGATTGTCGGGGCCGGTGCCGTGGGAAAACATCGCCGCGGTGCATATGGACGCGGCCGAGGCGGAAGAGGCCGTCCGTGCTGCTGCCGCCGGGATCGATGCGGCCGATCTGGGCGACGAGGATGCGGAGCTGGCCTTGGGGGACGCCGAGGACCACGAACTCGCGTGGTATGCGCCCCAGGAGGTGCATTTCGTGCTGGAACTGATGTGACGGTGGTGGGGTACCGGAAGCGGTGCCCCACACCACCGTCATCGGCTCACTGCGGAGGCTGCGGCATCCCCGGGATCTGCGGCATCTCCATCTCGCTGACCTCGCTGGCGGGCGGCACGGTGATGTCCACCGGCTTGCCCCAGTCGGAGTAGGTCACCGTGGTGGTCGTCTCCGGGACCTGCTGATTCATGACCGTCATGGACGGAGTGACCGCCTCGACCTTCAGCGGGAGCTCGTCGGGACCGATCCAGATCGTCTGGTCGATCTCGGTGATGCCCTGCTTGACCAGCATCTGGCGACTGGACTTGGCGATCTCGTTGCCCTGCTCGACCGCCTTGGTGAGGTCGGTGGTGACCTCGTAGCGGACGGCAGGCTTGCCGTCCACGTTGTCCTTGGCGGTCTTGATGATCGTCGATCCGGGCGGGAGCATCGCCTCGAGGTCGGAGAACTTCCGGAACTTCCCCATTTTGGCCATGCTCTGGCCCAGCATGCCGTTGGCGTCGAAGGTCATCTTCGCCCACGGCTTGCCCTGAGAGCCGCTCATGGCCTCGGGCTTCTTGATGTACATGGCTTTCTTGGTCATGACCATGGGAGTGACACCGTCACAGGACATCATCGACTTGGCGGTGTCGAGTTGGCACTCCTGTTCGCCCATCCTGGCCGTGGCGGGCATGCCCCCCGAGACGTCGATGTTCAGGGTGACCGTCTGCTTGTCGTCCATGGACCCGTTCGCCTGGGAGACCAGCGCGGAGATGTTGCTGACCGGTGTCACGGATGCCCGGCCGGAGTGCTGATCACCGGCCGACTGCGTGGTTTCTTCGCCCTGGCCCCCGCAGGCGCTCAGGGCGGCCACGAGCGCGGTGGCGGAAAGCGCGATTGCCGTACGACGCACGAAATGTCCTTTCACGGTGAGTCGATCCGGAAGGAAACTAGCAAGGCGATGCGCGCGGTGTGGTCGTTTTCTCTCGAATGGGACCAACCGCTCGATGAGCGACACGGCCGGTGCGATCGACTACGAACTGCGGCCCGCGCGGGAGAGCAGGAGGTGGCGCAGCGAGGCGAGCTGCTTGGCGCTGCCACCGCCCTCGGCGACGAAGGTGTCGAGATGGCAGTCGGGGTCCTCGCCACCGCCGAGATGGCCGCAGTTCGGCGGGCATTCCTCGGCGGCTTCGGCGAATCCTTCGAACGCCGAAACCAGATCGTCCGGGGTGACGTGGGCCAGGCCGAAGGAACGGATGCCGGGCGTGTCCACGACCCAGCCCCGATCGGGGGCGGGCAGCGCCATGGCCACGACCGAGGTCGAGATGTGTCTGCCCTTGCCGACACCGCTGACCTCGCCGGTAGCGCGGGCCGCTTCCGGGGCGAACCGATTGACCAGGGTCGACTTGCCGACCCCGGAGTGCCCCACGAGCGCGGACACGCGGCCGGCCAGACGCTCGCGCAGCTCGTCGGGTTCGGTGTCCGGGCGGGTGGACATCACCGGCATGTCGAACCCGGAATACGCGTTGATCCACTCCTGGGGGGAGGCCAGATCGGCTTTGGTCAGACACAGCACGGGAGTCAGCCCGCCGGCGTAGGCGGCGACCAGGCACCGATCGATGAACCCTTCCCGCGGCGGGGGATCGGCGAGTGCCGTGACGATGACGAGTTGCTCGGCATTGGCCACGACGACCCGCTCGTACGGGTCCGTGTCGTCGGCGGTGCGGCGCAGGACGCTGCTTCGCTCGGCCACCCGCACGATCCGCGCGAGCGTGTCCGGCCGCCCGGAGGTGTCACCGACCAGGCCCACGCGATCACCGACGACGATCGGACTGCGCCCGAGTTCGCGGGCGCGCATGGCCACGACGATGCGTTCCGGGTCGCCACCCAGCGCGCACGTCCAGCGTCCCCGGTCCACCGCGACGACCATCGCGTCCTGGGCGTCGGCGTGCTCGGGCCGGCGCTTGCTGCGTGGCCGGCTTCCCCGGCGTGGGGGACGCACCCGCACATCGGACTCGTCCAGATCTCGCCAGCCGCGCTTGCCCATCAGACCGCCGACTCCAGCATCGTGGCCCACATGTCGGGGAAGTCGGGCAGCGTCTTGCCCGTGGTGGCGATGTCGGCGACGGTCACTTCGGGGACGCGCAGGCCGAGGATCGCGCCTGCGGTCGCCATGCGGTGGTCGGCGTAGGAATGCCACGTGCCGCCGTGCAGCGGGCGGGGATCGATCAGCAGGCCGTCTTCGGTCTGCTCGACGGCGCCGCCGAGAGCGTTGATCTCTCGCTGCAGAGCCGCCAGCCGATCGGTCTCGTGCCCGCGCAGGTGTGCGATTCCGCGCAGTCTGGACCGTCCGCCCGCCAGCGCGGCCAGTGCGGTCACGGTCGGGGTAAGCTCGCCGACGTCGTGCAGGTCGAGGTCGACGCCGCCGAGTTCGTCCGGGCCCGTCACCGTGAGGCCGGAGGAGTCCCGGTGCAGCTGCGCCCCCATCTTTTCGAGGATGCCGCGCATGGCGTCGCCCGCCTGGGTGGTGTGCTCGGGCCAGCCCGGCACTGTGACCTGCCCGGCTGTGGCGGCGGCCGCCGCCAGGAACGGTGCCGCGTTGGACAGGTCCGGTTCGATGTCGAGATCAAGCCGGTCGACCGGGCCGGGCAGCACCCGCCACGTGTTCTGCTGCTGATCGTCGACGTCGATCCCGGCGGTGCGCAGCATGGCCACGGTCATGTCGATGTGTGGCAGTGATGGCACGGCCGCGCCCTGGTGCCGGATGGTGATGCCGCGCTCGAAACGTGCCGCCGACAGCAGGAGTCCGGAGACGAACTGTGAGGACGCGGAGGCGTCGATGGTGACCTCGCCGCCGGCGAGTGCGCCTGTCCCGCGGATCTCGAACGGCAGGGCGGACCCGTGGACGTCGGCCCCGAGCGCCCGCAACGCGTCGAGCACGGTGTTCAGCGGGCGCTGCCGCGCGCGGGGATCGCCGTCGAAGGCGACATGCCCCCGGGCCAGGCTTGCCACGGGCGGCACGAAACGCATCACCGTGCCCGCCAGACCGCAGTCGATCTGCGCGGGACCTCGTAGCGGCGCCGGGCGCACGGACCACGCTCCCGCCGGAGTGTCCTCGATCCCGGTTCCCAGTGCACGCAGCGCCGAAGCCATCAGTTCGGTGTCCCTGCTGCGCAGGGGACCGCGCAGGATCGAAGGCTCCTGCGCGAGAGCGGCGAGCACGAGAGCCCGGTTGGTCAGGGACTTCGAGCCGGGAACCGGGATCGTGGCGTGTACGGCACCGCGCGCGGTCGGGGCGGGCCAGGGCTGGGTCATGGTTCCATCGTCGCGCATGGCCTTGAACGGGACAGGCCGTGGGGGTCGCTGCGGAGTCGTTCTCCTGTCACGATACGAATACCGCCTGTGCAGGACGTGAACGCTGTGCAGGACGTGAACGGAGGTGACCGGTCCGTGTGCGGTAGGTATGCTTCGATCAAGGATCCGGGTGCTCTCGCGGTGGAATTCGACGCCGTCGATGCCACCGGCACGTACTCGTCGGAGGCGGGTTATCCGGCGGCGGATTACAACGTTGCGCCGATGAAGTCGGTGTTCGGCGTCGTGCAGCGTCACCCGCGCGATGCCGACGGCAACCGGGACATGGACCGGACCGAACGCACGATCCGGGTGATGCGGTGGGGCCTGGTGCCGAAATGGGCGAAGGACCCGGCCATCGGTAATCGCATGATCAACGCCAGAGCCGAGACGGTGACGAGCAAGCCCGCCTTCCGCGGCCCGATCAAGCATTCGCGTTGTCTGCTGCCCGCCGACGGCTGGTACGAGTGGCAGCGTGGCACCACCCCGAAACAGCCCTACTTCATGACTCCGGGGGACGGGTCGAGTCTGGCACTGGCCGGGATCTGGACGACCTGGTGGGATCCGCGTGCCGAAGGCGATGCGCAGCCGCTGGTGAGCTGTGCTGTCCTGACCACCGAAGCGGTCGGCCCGTTGGCCGAGGTGCACGAGCGCATGCCGATGGTGGTGCCCGACTCGGCCTGGCGGCACTGGCTCGATCCGGACCTGCAGGATGTGTCCGCGCTGCTCGGTCCTCCACCCGGCGAGCTGCTCGGACGGATCGAACTGCGTCCGGTGTCGCGCGCGGTCAACAATGTGCGCAACAACGGTGCCGGACTCGTCGAGCGGGTCGCCGGTGACGAGCCGGTACCTTGGGAGCGTGAACCCGGCGAACCGTCCGCGGAGGTGTGAGGCCTGTGTGTGGTCGCTACGCCCTCCACCGTGACCCGGCCGCCCTGGCCGGGGAGTTCGACGCGGCCGACCGCACCGGTGACGTGTTCGACCCCGACTACAACATCACGCCGACGGCGACGGTGCCGATCGTCGTCGAGCGTGCGGCCGGAAGCGGCGCCGAACGCACGCTGCGCCCGGTGCGGTGGGGGCTGGTGCCGACCTGGGCCGAGGACGCGAGCAGTGGCCCGCAGATGGTGAACGCCCGGGCGGAGTCGCTGACGGCCAAGCCCGCCTACGCCGAGGCGGCGGCACACCGCCGCTGCCTGATGCCTGCCACGGGCTGGTACGAGTGGAAGCCCGGTGAGCGGGTCAAGCAGCCGTACTTGTGCACCCGCCGGGATGGTCGCAGCCTGGCGATGGCGGCCGTGTTCTCCGCGTGGTGGCCGCCTGATTCCGCTGCGGAGCCCCTGGTCACGTGTGCGGTGGTGACCACGGAAGCCGTGGGCGAGCTTGCCGAGGTCCACCATCGCATGCCGCTGGTGCTGGGCGAGCATCGCAGGCAGGAGTGGCTGGACCCGCAACGCACCGATGTCACCGGCCTGCTGTCCGTGGATGCCGCATCGCTCGACGCGATGGAACTGCGGCCTGTTTCCGAGCAGGTCAACAGCCCGCGCAACAATCATTCCGGCCTGCTGGAACGGGTCGATCCCGCCGCGCGACCGGCGGTTGCCGTTCAACCCGCATTGTTCGAGTCATGACCAGGGTCGAGGTTGCCACGCCACACGGCCCGGCGCGGGTCGAGGTGCACTCTGCCGCGGAGGGCCGGGCGGTCCTGCTGCTCGGTCACGGCGCCGGTGGCGGCATCGCGGCACCCGATCTGGTCGCGGTGACGCGTGCCGCGACGGAGGCGGGAGTGCACGTGGCCCTCGTCGAGCAGCCGTACCGGGTGGCCGGCCGCAGAGCACCCGCGCCCGCGCGGCAGCTCGACGCCGCCTGGCTCGCCGTCGCCGAAAATCTCGGTGACGGTTGGTTCGCCGAGCTTCCGATGCTCTTCGGTGGTCGCTCGTCCGGAGCCCGGGTCGCGTGCCGTACCGCCGAAGGAGGGCAGGCCTCTGCCGTGCTGTGCCTGGCGTTTCCCGTGCACCCCCCGGGGCGGCCGGAGAAGAGCAGGCAGGGCGAACTCGACAGTGTGGAAGTGCCGGCCCTGGTGGTGCAGGGCGACCGGGATACGTTCGGACAGCCGGAATCGGCGCACCGCCGCGAGATCGTCCTGGTGTCCGGGGATCACTCCCTCAAATCCGACACGGATGCGATTTTCCGTGCGGTCGGCGAGTGGCTCGGACGGCTTCTGCGCCTGCTGGACTGAGGCGGCACGGCCTCCCCGTTCCGGGCCGGGAATACCCACTGGTTTCGCTCCGTTGCATCGGACGTGTTGACCGAGCAGACCAATGCAGCCGTACTCGACCGGCAAGGACCATCCTGGCAGGATCGCGTGCAGTTACGGCAACCCGGGGTCTCACCATCGGGTCAGCAAGCTGATGGCGGGGTATCCTCGCGGGTAGCCCATGCACAGGACGCCATGGGTACGCCGTCAGTTGTGACCTCGTCCTGGCGGCGGGAAGGGAGCCCGGTGCCTGGTACCTCAGGACAGCTCAGCGCTGCCGATGACGAGCGGTCGCAGGACACCACTCGAGAAGCGGCCTCGACCGGCGAGGAGCAGGTCGAGGAAACCCCCGAGGAGCGTGCGGCCCGCTTCGAGCGCGACGCGATGCCCCTGCTGGATCAGCTCTACGGGGCCGCCCTGCGGATGACCCGCAACGCGGCCGATGCCGAGGACCTGGTGCAGGAGACCTATCTCAAGGCGTACTCGGCATTCAAGTCGTTCAAGCAGGGAACCAACCTCAAGGCGTGGCTGTACCGGATCCTGACCAACACCTACATCAACGGCTATCGCAAGCGACAGCGGCAGCCGCAGCAGCAGCCGACCGACGAGATTGCGGACTGGCAGCTGGCCCAGGCCGAGAACCACACCTCGACCGGCTTGCGTTCGGCCGAGCTCGAGGCCCTGGACCGGTTGCCCGACAGCGACGTCAAGAACGCCCTGCAGCAACTCGGTGAAGAGTTCCGAATGGTCGTCTACCTCGCTGACGTGGAGGGCTTCGCCTACAAGGAGATCGCCGAGATCATGGCGACTCCGATCGGCACCGTGATGTCCCGGCTGCACCGCGGACGCAGGCAGCTGCGCGGCATGCTCACGGACGTGGCCCGCGACCGGGGATTTCTGCGCGAGAAAAATCAGGAGGTGAGCACGTCATGAGCTGCGGCGACCCGGACGCCACATGCGAGGACGTACTTGCCGAGGTGTGGCTGTTCCTGGACAACGAATGCGACAGCGCTCGACGTGAGACCCTGCGGCGCCATCTCGACGAGTGCGGCTCCTGCCTGGAGCGCTATGGCATCGAGGAGCACCTCAAGGAACTGCTGCATCGCAAGTGCGGGGGTGAGCACGCTCCCGAGGACTTGCGGGAGCGACTGCGCAATTCGATCCGCGACAGCGTACTGCGGCAGGCGGAGGTGACCGTCGAGCGTGGCCCCGAGGGCACCTCGGTGGAAGTGCAGGAAAAACCGACTTCACCTGCGGAGTAGGCACGCTTCTTTCGTCAGCGGGTGCTGACATGACGTGGCCCCGGGCCGGATCTTCATCCGCCGGCCCGGGGCCACGTTCACATTCAAGGCGCCTACTTGCCACGCAGGGGGCGCTTGCCGTGGTTGGCGTTGTTCTTGCGAGCGGCCTTCTTCTTGCGGGCGCGCTTGGCCATGGCCCCTCCCTCATCGAGTCGGCTTCAACGGCATTCAGTCTGCCATGCGGATGACCTGGTGTTCGCGGGTGGCCCGGAGCATGGTTTCCTGGTAGTCAGGGCTGGCCTTCACCGCCGGTGTCGAGAAGGGAACACAGCTGATGGCCGAGGAGATCCGCGCCGAGATGGTGGCCAACGTGATGTCGGTCGTCGTTCAGGACGGCGACACGGTTCACGATGGTGACTCGTTGTTCGTGCTGGAATCCATGAAGATGGAGATTCCGGTGCTTACCGAGGTCAACGGCAAGGTCGACAGGATCGTCGTCAACGAGGGCGACGTCGTGCAGGAGGGCGATCTCCTCGCTCTGCTCGAGTGAGAGTGCGAAGGGTCTCACTCTGACCCGAAAGGGGCCGCTTGTCCACGCTCAGTGATCTGCTCGCCGAGCACACGGGACTGTCCGGCGCTGCGGTCGACCACCTGCAACTCGTGGTCGCCGAGTGGCAGCTGCTGTCGGACCTGTCGTTCGCGGACTTCCTGCTGTGGGTGCCCGTGGGGTCGGACAGTGCCGCAGGCAGTCGTTTTCTGTGCGTCGCGCAGGCACGGCCGACCACGGCACCGACGGCGCATTCGGACGATGTCGTCGGCACCGAGGTGACTCCCCGGGAGCACCCGCAGTTGCACCGGGCCGTGGTGGAGGGTCGGATCTGCCGGGAGGAGGACCCGCAGTGGTACCAGGGTGTGCCCATACGGCGGGAAGCGATCCCCGTCCGGTTGGGTTCCGAGGCGGTGGCGGTGCTCAGCCGGGACACCAACCTGGCGGTGCCCCGGGTGCCCAGCCCTCTGGAGATCTCCTACCTGGGCAGTGCGGCCGACCTGTGTCAGATGATCGCCGATGGCACGTTTCCGACCGCGGAACCGGCTCCGGATGTGCATACGAGCCCGCGTGTCGGTGACGGGCTCATTCGTCTGGACAGTTCCGGCGTCGTGGTCTTCGCCAGTCCCAATGCGCTGTCGGCGTATCACCGGATGGGGCACGCCGCGGATCTGGTGGGGGTGGAGCTCGCCCCGTTGACCCGTTCCCTGCTGTCCGATCCTTTCGATGCCGAGGAGCTCGTGGAACGGATCCGCATGGCTCTGACGGGCAAGCCGAGTATGCGGATCGAAACCGAGGCACGCGGGGCGACGGTGCTCTTCCGGACCCTGCCACTGCAGCCCCGCGGGCAGGAGGCGGGTGCACTGGTACTGGTCCGTGATGTCACCGAGGTCAAGCGGCGGGATCGCGCTCTGCTGTCGAAGGACGCGACCATCCGCGAAATCCACCATCGAGTGAAAAACAACCTGCAGACCGTGGCTGCATTGCTTCGCTTGCAGTCGCGTCGCACGGGAAACGCCACCGCTCGGCAGGCTCTGGACGAGTCGATGCGGCGGGTGACCTCGATCGCCCTGGTCCACGAGACACTGTCGATGTCGGTGGATGAAAGGGTGGATCTCGACGATGTCGTCGACCGGGTCATTCCGATGATGAGTGATCTGGCCACGGCGGAGAGCGGAGTGAAGGTGCGGCGGGAGGCCAGCTTCGGTGTCGTTGCCGCCGAACTGGCCACACCTCTGGTGATGGTGCTCACCGAACTGGTGCAGAATGCGCTGGAACACGCCTTTCCGGAGGGCAAAGGCGGGGAGATCGTGGTGCAGGCGGAGCGTTCGGCGCGATGGCTGGACGTCGTCATCTCCGATGACGGTCGCGGCCTGCCGGAGGATTTCTCCCTCGAACGCGCCGAACGCCTCGGCCTGCAGATCGTGCGAACCCTCGTGGAGTCCGAACTCCGGGGCTCGTTGAGTTTGCGCGGTCGCGCTCAACGTGGGACCGAGGCAGTGCTGCGTGTCCCTCTGAAGTATCGCCGCTGAGACTTTCGACCGCGGGCGCGTCGATGATGGTGCGCATGCCGCTGTGTCAGTGGTATGCGCAGGTCGATCAGGTCGGCCATCCCCGGGAACGCGGTGCGTTCATGGCCGACATCGACGCTGATCAACCTGTTTCTCGTTGTGGTGGTTCCTCGTTTGCGGTGCCGCTGTGCTCGCCGGGAGAAGCGGAAACGTGCCGGGTGACCCCGGGCTCAGGGTGACCCGTTACGCTGTCGGTGACAGCGACGCTTCACGCGTTCGTGCGGGCGCGGGTGCGGGAATTACGCCGCTTGAGTGCGCGACGCTCGTCCTCGCTCATACCGCCCCACACGCCGGCGTCCTGCCCGCTCTCCAGCGCCCATGCCAGGCACTCGGATGCGACCGGGCAGCGGTTGCACACGGCTTTCGCCTCGGCGATCTGCAGGAGCGCAGGACCACTGTTCCCTACGGGGAAGAACAGTTCCGGGTCCTCGTCACGGCAAACCGCACGGTGGCGCCAGTCCATCGTTCCTTGCTCCTTGCCAGGCACGAGTGCTCGTGCCGATAGTTCCTTCGGGGTGCTTGTGAATGCTTTCACGGAGTCCGTGCGCTTGTGAATACTTTCACGAACTGCCGCAATGTCAAGGGCTCGATCGTGACCGGTGAGCGAACTCACCCGAAAGATCGACGGAACTTGACCTGGGGGTTCGGTTGGTGTCCATCGGGTGCAGCGGGGCGAGCTGACCGATGGCGGCACCAGTGTTGCGAAAAGGTTATACGACGACGCGTAGAGCGTTCGGGACCGAGACGAACTCGACCGCCGAGTACTCGCCGAGAGTGTCGCCGTCGACCTGCAGACGCAACGACTTGGCACAGCTTACGTGGAGGTACCCCACGTTCGCACGCCTAAACAGAGTCTTTCCGTGTGGTTTCGCTCTACTGCGGAGCATCTGCGCTACATGTCGTAACACAGAGTAAGCATTCATGCTTCGTAGTGCGAACACCCCGAGCCCGGTGTCGAACGTGGTCTCCGGATTCGCCTGGACCGGCCGGGACCCGAGATAGGTCCACGGATTGGTATTGGAGATGAAAGCCGTGTGCAATCCGCGGACCGGAGCGTCCCCGTCCGCCTGCGCGGTGAGCGCCGGTACGCGCAAGCAGATCCGCACGTAGCGGGCGAGTGCGGTGCGCGCGTACAGCACGGGGGTCACGTCGCGCCCCTTCGAGCGTAGACGCTCCACCTCCGCGACGACCTCCGCGTCCCAGCCGATGCCCGCGTTGAAGGTGAACCAGTGCCCGTTGGCTCGCCCCAGGCCGATCCGGCGCCGCCTGTCCGTGGCGAGCGCATGCAGCAGTCGATGCGTCGCTTCCACCGGATCCCGGGGCAATCCCAGCGCACCGGCGAAGACGTTCGCCGAACCGCCGGGTACCACTGCCAGGCTGGGGACCGGGCCCGTGCGGGGCAGATCATCGGAGAGCATGCCGTTGACCACCTCGTTGACGGTTCCGTCCCCGCCGTGAACGATGATCACATCGACGGCGTCGATGACCGCTTGCCGGGCGGTGTCGGCGGCATGGCCTCGGTAGCGCGTCTCGATGCACTCCAGCTTCACCTCGTTGGCCAGGGCGTGCGCCAGCACATTCCGGCCGGCGACAGTGGTGGAGGTCGCCCGAGGGTTGACTATGAGGATCGCGCGCACACTCGCAGCCTAGGTGAGATGTACTCGAGTTCGTTCAGGAGTCACCGACGAGCCTCGGAGGCCGGGCGAATCGGGTGGTATTACCATCGAAACCATACACACACAGTCACCAAGAGTGCTCTACCAGGAAAGAGGCGCCCGTGTCGGCAGAAGCCGCTCCCCGCACCGTGCGTGCCGCCGGTGTCGTGACCGCCCTGCAGGGGCTTGTCGGCTTTGCTTTCGTCGCCGCGCTGCTGTTCCGGGCGAGTACCGCAGAACTCGGGGGCGCGGGCACGCTGAACCGGAGCTCGACCTACGGCGAAGCCGGGTATTACGCGGTGCTGTCCACGTTCGTCCTGGCCGCGGGAATCGGGTTGTGGCGCGGCAAGCGCTGGGCACGCACGCCCTCGTTGTTGCTGCAGTTGTTGCTGCTCGGTGTTTCCTGGTACGCGTTCGGGCCCTCCGACAACCCGCTGTTCGGTCTGGTGGTCGCCGCTCCGGCCATGGCGGTGCTGTGGTGCCTGTTCAACCGTCAGGGGCGCGCATGGGCCTTCCGGGCCGGTGAAGCCCCGGATGCCGATACGAGCCCGAAGTGACACGCCGGCGGTGACCGGCGGGCGATTGCTCCGGGCCGGAAGCCGGGCCGGTCACTGACGCAGGGGGCTGTCGGTGCGCCGATCGGTGCGGTCGTTGAGGTCGGCGGTACGGGGATTCGCGGCGGCCCAGGCTTCCGCGGCCTTGGCGAGAAAGCCGGGCTTGTCCCAGTCGGCCGGGTTCGCCGGGATCGCGGCGATCCAGGTTGCGCGATCGTTCGCCGGATCCTCACCGGGGCGATCCACGATCGTGAAGTGCCGTGGCCGTGTCACCTCGATGAACGGACTCCCCTCCAGCACGTAACCGCGCTTGACCGCGATCTCCCGGTCGCCCTGTGTCCAGCGGAACGTGAGTCCGTAGTTGAAGTACCTGCTGATGGGGCGGGTGGGCATGGCACACCTCGGTTCGTGTGGGTGATCCACGCGGAAGGCTACCGCGCCGGCGCCGCGAAATCGATCACCGCGCTGTCGATCACCGCGCTGTCGATCACCGGCCTGCGGGAGGCTGCCCCAGTCGGTCCAGTGCTCCATCGGTGAGCCGGAAGACGGTCCACTCGTCCATCGGGACGGCGCCGAGCGACTTGTAGAAGGTGATCGCCGGGGCGTTCCAGTCGAGCACCCACCACTCCAGGCGGGAATAGCCGTGCTCCCTGCACTCCTGGGCGAGGGTGCGCAGCAGGGCCTTGCCCAGTCCCGAGCCGCGGTGCTCCGGGCGGACGAAAAGATCTTCCAGGTAGATCCCGTGTGTTCCCCGCCAGGTGGAGAAGTTGAGGAACCAGAGCGCGAAGCCGACGACCTCACCGCCGACCTCGGCCACGTGGCCGAACAGTGCGGGCGTCTCCGAAAACAGCGCGGCGTGCAGCTGCTCGGTGGTCAGGTGGCACTCCCGGGCGGCGTTCTCGTACGCGGCGAGGTCGTGCACCAGCGTGACCACGGCGGGCACATCGGATTCCGTGACCCTGCGGATTCTCTGCTCGGGCATGGCCTGCCTTTCGCCGTCGCTGCCTGACGAGCCGGACGCATCCTGCCACGGCAGGAGGCACGGCGGTCGGCGAGGCAGGCAAAGCGGGCCCCTTTCACGGACAGTCGGTCACTGCTCTCGTCTGCCCGCCCGAGCGGAAACGGCCCGTTCATCGGGTGCTGGGGGTGGTGCTGTCGAGTTGGGCGAGTTCGTGTTCGGCTCGGGCGAGTTCCTCGACGAGGCGGCGGCCGTCGGTGTGCAGGGCTTCGTAGACGGGCCAGTGGTCGCGGTCGTCCAGGCGGTGGGCGTTGATGTGGTCGTTGAGGTACTGGTGGGCGGTGCGGCCCTGGTGGATGTGGTGGTCGAGGTCGTTGTCCTGACGCAGGTCGGCGTAGGTGTGCAGCTCGCCGAGGACGCGGGTGGCGGCGGCTGCGGCGTCGAGGACGTCGGCGTAGGAGCGCAGGAAGGCCTGCTGGGCGTCGTCGAGGTGCCCGGTTCGGCTGATGTCGCTGAAGGCTCGGGTCAGCGAGCGCAGCTGTTCGGTGGCACGTTCCAGAGAGCTGACGGTGCGGCGGTGTCCGGCGAAGGAGGGGTTTTGCCGCAGCAGCAGGCGCCGGGGGTTGAGCCGCAGGGTTTCGGCGGCGTCTTCGACGCTGGAGCGGGCTTGGGCCACGGTGTTTTGCAGCTCGTTGGCGCGGTCCCACCACGCGTCGACCTGGTTCGAGTCGTGGTGGCCGGCGCGCAGGCATGCGGCGATGTCGCCGAGCAGCCCGCACAGCTGCTGGGCCAGGATGCGCACGCTGTGCTCGGCGGTGCGGTAGCGCAGCGGTGGCACGATCACCAGGTTGGTCCCCACGCCGATGAAGCAGCCCAGCACGACGAGCCCGGCGATGCTGGCCAGATGCAGCCAGCTCGATGGTCCGCTGTCGGCTTGGAAGAACGCCGCGTAGCTGAACATCGCTGCCACGGTGACCTGCACGCCCTGGCTGCCGAGTTTGCGCCACCTGCCCAGCAGAGAAGCCAGCAACACCAGCAGTGCGAACGTCCCCAGCGACGGACCCAGCAGCGGGACCAGCGCCCCGGCCAGGGCGACACCGCCGGTCATCGCGGCAGCGAAACCGAAGGAGTGATTCACCGATCGGGACACGGTGGCGTGCAGCATCAGCACCGCGCTGAACGGGGCGAAGGTCGACGAGGGTGCATTGAGCACCACCTCGGCGATGAGCCAGCCCAGGGTCGCGGCCACGACGCTTTTGACGATCAGCAGCAGGGCATCGCTGCTCAGGCCGAACCGTTCGAGCGGATCGCGCCCCCTGCCCACCAGCCCCTGCAGCCAGGACCGTGCCCGGCCCGATGTCCGCTCCTCGGTACGTCCGTCGCCCATCGGTGCTCGCTGCCTTTCGTCGCCACCGCAGACATCCGTCCCCGCGCCGCCCGGCGCGAAAAGCGCCTCAAGTGCTGCGTCCGGTGTTCGGGCATGGGGCCGTCGCCGTCGTCGGCATCACCACGGCCACACTCGTCCCGAAGTACCCACATCGACCACAACATCAACATGGCGTCACGGCTTGCCGAGCCGGAAGTGCGGCCGTCCTGCCGGGCCCGTCGACGGCTTGCGGCGTTACCGGATCGGCACGGGTTCGCCCACGAAAAACGGCGCCGGCCGGCGAAGAGTTCTCGCCGGCCGGCGCCGCCACCGAAGCGACTACCTCAGCCCTTCTTGGTCTCCCAGAAGATCTTGTCGATCTCGGCGATGTAGTCCAACAGCTCCTGGCCCGTGGCCGGGTCCATCGAGCCCTTGGTGCCGGCCGCCCCCGCAGCCTTGGTGGCCTTGTTGATCAGCTCGTGCAGCTGCGGGTACTTCTCGAAGTGCGGCGGCTTGAAGTAATCCGTCCACAGCACCCACAGGTGGTGCTTGACCAGCTCCGAGCGCTCCTCGGCGATGATGATCGCACGTGTGCGATACTCGGAATCCTCGCTGGCCTGGTACTTCTCCTGAATCGCCTTGACGGACTCAGCCTCGATCCGGGCCTGCGCCGGGTCGTACACGCCGCACGGGAGGTCGCAGTGTGCGGTCGCCTCCAGGCGCGGGCTGAGGATTCGCGACAGCAGTCGCATATGTCCTCCCTGTGACAGTGAATGCTCCGACACGCATGACCCTACTCGCCTAAGATCGCTGTTGTCTTATCGGAGGTGCCCGTGAACTCACTCGACCGGTTGCCCTGGAGGCGGGTGCTGGTGCGTGGGCCCTCGATGACTCCGACACTGCGCGACGGCGATGTGGTGTTGCTGCGGACGCGCGCCCGGCCGGAGCCCGATGCGGTGGTGCTGGTGCGCTGGCCGCAGCGGCCGCACCAGTTGTCGGTGAAACGGGCGGTGTGCCACGAGGGCGACGGCTGGCACGTCACGGGGGACAACACGGCCGGGTCGACGGACTCCCGGGAGCTCGGTCCGGCCATGGTGCTGGGGGTCGTGCGTTGGCGGCTGTGGCCACGTCCCGGACGGGTGCGCTGAGTCGCTTCAGCTCCCGGCACGCAGGCGCTCGTAGCGAGCGAGGCAGTCGTCGTAGTGCGGGAGCAATCCGGCCTCGGCGGCCTCGGAAAGGCTCGGCGCGTCGCGGTCCTTGGCCGACAGGATCGGGTCGGCACCGAGCTCTCCCCAGGGCAGGTCGAGGTCCGGATCCAGCGGATTGACGCCGTGCTCGACGGCGGGGTTGTAGGCGGTGGAGCAGAGGTAGGCCACCGCCGTGTCGTCACTGAGCGCGGCGAAGGCGTGCCCCAGTCCCTCGGCGAGGTACAGCGCGCGGTATTCGGCGGAGTCCAGCCGTACCGCCTGCCAGCGCCCGAAGGTGGGCGAGCCGATCCGGACGTCCACGACGACGTCGAGGATCCCGCCTGCCGGGCAGTAGACGTACTTGGCCTGCCCGGGGGGGACCTCGGCGAAGTGCACGCCGCGCACGACATTGCGTGCCGACACGCTGTGGTTGCTCTGCGCCACGTGGAGCCCGTGTCCCACGGCCTCGGTGAACACGGCCTCCTGGAACGGTGCCACGAACAGGCCGCGGTGGTCGGGGAAGGAATCCGGGGTGAACTCGAACGCGCCAATGAACTCAAGTTGCCGTGCCTGCACGACCGAAAGCCTAGAAGTGGGCTTTGCGATGTCCTGCCAGGGCCCTGGTGCACCTGTGCGGCTACGGCCCTGTGCGGCTACGGATCTGTGCGGCTACGCCGGGCCGTCCGCGAGGGGCGCCGCCGTGCGGGTGTCGCAAAGCACCACAGTGAAATTGACAAATTGTTGAAGTTGCTGGTCCGCTGTGACCCGGATCGCAGACAGCGGCGGAGCTGCCTGTCATACTGACGGGACCGCAGCGTCCGCCGAAGCCGCTGTTCGTCAACCGGGACAGCGAGCGCCGGTAACCAAGACGTCCGCCTCGCCGGTACCGTCCGTGCAGGTGCGGACCGTCGCCCAATCGCCTGGGCCGGGATAGGACATTCCGGCCTGCAGGTCAGGCAACAGGAGGGACGCCGTGACCACCGTGAACGACCGCAGTACCGTGCCCGGCTCGCATGAGGCCGACTCCGGCGAAAGCAACCCCCAGGACCCGAGCGTGCCATTGACCGATGAGGAAGTCTTCGGTGCCCACGAGGGCGGCAAGCTCTCCATCGCGCCGACCGCGCCGCTGACCAGTCCCCGTGACCTGTCGATCGCCTACACGCCCGGTGTGGCCGAGGTCAGCCGCGCGATTTCCGGGGACGAGACGCTGGCCGCCCGCTACACGTGGACGCAGCAACTCGTGGCCGTGGTCAGTGACGGGACCGCTGTGCTGGGGCTGGGCGACATCGGCCCCCGGGCGTCGTTGCCGGTGATGGAGGGCAAGTCGGCACTGTTCAAGACTTTCGCCGGGCTCGACTCGATTCCGCTGGTGTTCGACACCACCGATGTCGACGAGATCGTCGAGTCCCTGGTCCGGATGCGCCCGTCGTTCGGAGCGGTGAATCTGGAGGACGTGGCCGCACCACGCTGCTTCGAGCTGGAACGTCGCCTGATCGAGGCGCTGGACTGCCCGGTCATGCACGACGATCAGCACGGTACGGCGGTGGTGACCCTGGCCGCGTTGCGCAATGCCTGCCGGGTGGTGGGTCGCGAGCTGAGCTCGCTGCGCGTGGTCATCTCGGGTGCGGGTGCGGCCGGGGTGGCCTGTGCGGAGATCCTGGAAGCCGCCGGGGTCGGTGAGGTCATCGTGGCGGATTCGCGCGGCATCATCCATTCCGGCAGAGAGAACCTCACCCCGATCAAGTTCGAGCTGGCCGAACGGACCAATCCCCGGGCCATCACGGGCGGGCTCACCGAGGCGCTGCGGGGCGCCGACGCGCTGATCGGCGTTTCGGCGGGCCAGATTCCCGAGAACTTGATCGAGTCGATGGCCGATGACGCGATCGTGTTCGCACTGTCGAACCCGGACCCCGAGATTCACCCGAACGTGGCAGCCAAGCATGCCTCGGTGGTCGCGACCGGGCGCAGCGACTTCCCCAATCAGATCAACAACGTGCTCGCCTTCCCGGGCATCTTCAAGGGAGCCCTCCAGGTGGGCTCGCGGATGATCAGCGATCGGATGAAGGTCGCGGCGGCGGAGGCGATCGCGGAGGTCGCCACCGACGAACTGGCGGCCGACCGCATCGTGCCCAGCCCACTGGACCCACGCGTGGCGCCCGAGGTGACCGCTGCTGTCGCGAAGGCGGCCCGCGAGGACGGTGTCGCCACCGCCTGAGGTGGGATGCAGTGTGAACGAGGCCGGGGCCACCCGTGGACGGGGCGGCCCCGGCCTCGTCGCTCGCTGTGCTCCCGGCGAAAAACGCGGGCGACAACGGATGTCACCGTTTTCGGGGAATTGTCGCCGTCTCCCCTGGAGTATTGCCCTGGAAGCACGATGCCGGCATTCATCCGAACTGTCCTGTTCACTCGTTTGCCGGTAAGGTCTGCCTCCTGCTGTGGCGTCGATCACTTGCTTCGATGAGGGGTCGGTGCCCGTCGCAGAGGCGCAGGCAACGCAGGAGGAGAGGGCTCTTGACCACCGAGCACAGTGGGGGGCGAAGACATACCTCCGGCGTGTTGCGTATGCCCGGAGTGGACCTGGGAAGCGAGCCGGAGCCGGAACCATTGCCGGAGGCGCCGGCACTGCTGAGCACACCGGACGGGACGGTGATCCGCGCGACACCGCAGGCGGCGGCCCTGGCAGGAGAGTTCTCGCCCGTCGCCCTGGTCGGACGCAAGCTGACGGAGCTGCTTGTGACCAGGGGCGATGTCGTGCGCTTGCGCGCTCGCTGCGGTGATGTCGGCGTCCGGATGCTCAGTTGGCCGCACCACAGGAACAAGCAGCTCACGGTGACGGTGCTCGTCGATGTGTCGGATCTCGTCGATCCCTCCGGGATCGCCGACGAACGCCGCAAGCTGCACGATGCGCAGCGGGTCGCGCAGGTGGGCACGTGGGAGTGGAATCCGCAAGTCGAGAGCATGCGGCTGTCGAAGGTGCTCTACGAGGTCATCGGCAAGTCACCCGGCTCTGTCACCACTTTCCGCTCCTATTTGGACCATGTGCATCCCGAAGACCGCGCCCGGGTGCGCGAGGCGTGGCGCCCCCTGACCGAGGGCGGACAACCGATCGAGCTCGAGCATCGCTACATCCGCCCGGACGGGGCGGTGCGCACCCTCCGGTTGCACGGTGCCGTGATCGAGGATCCCGGCGGGCGTACGTTGCTGGTCGGTACCGCACAGGACATCACGGAGCAGCGCGCGGCCGTGACCAGAATGGAGCGCTCGAGTCAGCGCTTCACCGATCTGGTGGCCATCACTCCGGTGGGTATCGGATTGTTCGACCGGAGCGAACGGCTGGTCGACGCCAACGACGCGCTCTGCGAGTTGCTGGGGTATCACCTCGACCGGCTCCGGGGAATGACCGCCGGGCAGATGACCCATCCCGACGAGCGGGGTATTCCCCTGGGGGAGGCCCGCGCGGAGGACGGAGAACACCATCGGGTTCCCCAGCGAACGCTGATCCGTTCCGACGGGAAGCCGGTGTACTGCGAGCTGCACACGGCACTGTCGGTACAGGACGATGGCACGCACTTCTGGCTGGTGGTTTTCCAGGACATCACCGAGCGGCGCCGGGCCGCCGAATCGCTGCACTTTCAGGCCACGCACGACGAGCTCACGGGGTTGCCGAACCGGGTGGCCGTCAAGGAGAGGCTCGGTCGGATGCTCGACCGCCCCGATTCCGACCGGGTCGCCGTCCTGTTCTGCGACATCGACAACTTCAAGCGGGTCAACGACTCCCTGGGGCACGACGCGGGGGATGAACTGCTCGTGGCGCTGGCCCGGCGCCTGGAGGGTGGCCTCCCCGAAGGATGTACCGTCGCGCGCCTCTCCGGTGACGAGTTCGTGATCACCTGCCCGGACACCGATGACGTGGGGGGCGTGGACTCACTGGCCACCCGCGTCTCCGGCCTGTTCCGCACGGCGGTTCCCGTACGTGGTCAGCTCGTACGGGTGTCGGCCTCGATCGGCGCGTCGGCGCCCAACGGCAGCGGAGTGGGGGGCGTGGACCTGTTGCGCTTTGCCGACGCGGCCATGTTCGAGGCGAAACGGCGTGGTGCGGGCAGGGTCTCGCTGGCCGGTCCTGCCCTGATCGCCTCGGCCGACCGGCAGCTTCACCTGGAGGGGCAGCTCCGTGAGGCACTGCACAATGACGAGCTGACGCTGCATTACCAGCCCGTGGTGGACGGGGACGGTTCGATCGTCAGCGTCGAGGCGCTGCTGCGCTGGCCGCATCCGGAACGGGGCATGCTCTCCCCCGGCGTGTTCCTGCCGGTGGCGGAGCAGGGTGACTTGCTCCGGGAGATCGACCGGTGGGTGCTGCGCAACGCCCTGCGCGAAGCCGCGAGCTGGCCGAAGCCGCACGGGCGGCCGGTGACGGTGGCGATCAACATGGGCGGCATCGTGCCCGGTGACCACAACTTCGTCGATGTCGTGGCCGACACGGTGGCGGAATCCGGAATCGACTGGCACCGGGTCGTGCTGGAACTGGTCGAAACCGCTCTGGTCGACCTGCCCTCGCGCTCCCGGCAGTCGATGGGGGAGCTGGCCGAGCGCGGGGTGCGCTTCGCGGTGGACGACTTCGGCACCGGGTACTCCTCGCTGGCCCGGCTCAAGGACCTCTCCGCCCAGATCATCAAGGTGGACCGCCGCTTCGTCTCCGGTGTCGGCGAGGATGCCTCGGATTTCGCAGTGGCCAAAGCGGTGGTCGACATGGCCGGGGCCATGGGCAGGCAGTGCATCGCGGAAGGGGTGGAGACCGCCACGCAGTTCCACGTCCTTTCCGAGATCGGCGTGGACGCCCATCAGGGATGGTTGTTCTCCTACCCACTTCCCGCAGCGGAGCTGCGGACCCTGCTGTCGTGCGGCCCCCTCCACGTCCCGCCCGCCCCCTGACCGAGGGAACCGGTGCGGGCTTCGGCGCCGAGGAATCCCCGGCCGGGGCGAATGCTCACGCCTCGGCGGTGTGCAGGAGCGCATCCAGGCGGAGGCGGGGCAGGTCGATGAGGCGGACGCCGAGGTCGGCGGGATCCTGGATCAGTCCCGTGACGCGTTGCCGGGCTTCCCTCTTGGTGAGGGTCGAGCCCGCACCGGCCGCGTCGGTGATGAGCGCCTCCCGCCAGGTGTTGCCGACCTTGCCGTGCGCGCGGTGCAGCAGGTCGTGAGCGACGCCCGTGGTGCGGGCCGGGGGATCGGCGAACACCACCGCGCAGGTCGGTTCCGGGCTGCTGCGGTGGAAGCGCACCGTGTACTTGGCCGCGATCAGCCCCGAAAGCGCACTCTGCGCGTGCTCGCTGGTGATGTCGGGGTGCCGGTTGCCGACCACGAAAGCGGCCCGCTCGGTGTTGCAGGCCAGCAGCATGCGCAGCAGCCACGGCCCCGGATCGGCCCGCAGGTCGAAGACGGGGAATTCCCGGTTTCCGTGCAGCGGCCGGTCCCAACCCGGTCGCTGCAGCTCCTGCACCGGTGTGCGCGTGAGCTCGCCCAGCTTCCGCAGGAAGTCCTCGCTCGGTGCCGCGGTGCCCGCCTCCACCGACTGGGGGCCGTGCGTGTAGATGGCCGCGGGCTGCCTGCCCGTCAGCTTCCGGGGTTGCGTGGTGGGCAGGCAGACGTAGAGATCGGCGGCGCTGCCGATGGCCTGGGCACCGTAGTAGCGGTGGAAGTCCGGCAGGACCGCCTCGAACACCATGCCCAACCGCAGGAGCTCCTGCTGGACCCGGTGACCGAGTGCGGGGCTCCGGTCGCTGAAGCCGTAGGCGAGGACGACGCGGCTGTTGGTGTCGGTCAGGCACTCGGCGGCGCGTGCGGTGAACAGGCCGACCCCTTCCGGGGTGTAGGGCGGATCGGTGAACACCAGATCGGCTGCACCCTTGACGGCCGGGGGCAGGCCGAACCGCAGATCGGCGTGCAACGTGTGGATGTGCAACCCGTACTCGGCGGCGATTCCGTCGATATGGGCCAGGACCCGCTCGTCGAGGTCGACCACCGTCACCTGTGCGGAGGGTTCGACGAGGCACACCGCCAGCGAGGTCAGGTCGTGGTCGCCGAGGAACAGGGTCCGTGCCCGGAGCAGGTCGTAGGTGTCCCGCAGCCACTCGGCACGGCGCAGCACCGTCTCCGGGGTGGCCGTCACGTGGTCGAGCGCGGTGGCGGGTGTGGGGCCCGAGTCGATGAACTCCCGGATACGGTCCTGCACGTCGGCGCCGCCGGGGCCAGCGTGCAGCTCGTCGAGTGCGAATCGGTCGCGATAGTGGCGTTGCACCGAGGGGATGAGCCGGTGGAGCCCACCTTCGGTATCGAGGTCGCTGCCCGCTGCCGCGAGGAGCTCTTCGACGGTGCGGCGGGGGACCGCGGGGGTGCGGATCAGCTCGTCGAAGGTGCGGGGCCCCTCGACGAGCAGTGCGAGTACCGCACGCAGGCGACGTGCACGAGCGCCTGCCGCGGCGAGGAGCGCGGCGACGGCCTCGATCGGCTCGGTGGCGGCGGAGTCGCCGGTGTTCCCGGACACCGCGGGTTCGGCCTGCGGTGTGTCGGCCGACGATCCCGTATCCCTCGGACTGCTCATGAGGCTTCCAGCTTAGGGTGTCGCCGAGGGGATCGCCGTCCGCCCGGTCCTACCGGGACTGTCGGATACCCGCCGGATCACGGTCCTCTCTCGCGCTTGCGCAGCGCTGCCGGCCCGGAGAGAGCGCCGACGCGACCGCGCACACCGGCCCGAGTGGACCGCACTCGAGTACTGTTCGTAGCACGCGTGCGCCGTATTACGTCGCATGTGCCGCCTGATCGGGTTAGGCTCGGTGCCGGTTTGGACGGTCGGCAAGTGACCGTCGGTGTTCAGCGAGGGGGCTCGGTGCTCGAGTTCCGGTCCGTGCGCAAGCAGTACGAGAACGGCACGGTGGCCGTGCAGGAGCTGAGCATGTCGGCCGAGACCGGCACGATCACGGTGCTGGTCGGACCGTCCGGATGCGGCAAGACCACGCTGATGCGCATGGTGAACCGGATGATCGAGCCGTCCTCCGGGGCCGTGCTCGTCGATGGGACCGACGTCCGGGAATTCGACGCGGCACGCCTGCGGCGCGGCATCGGCTACGTCATTCAGCAAGCCGGTCTGTTCCCGCATCGCACGGTCCTCGACAATGTCGCGACGGTGCCGTTGCTGTCCGGGTGCCGGCGGCGCGAGGCGCGGACGCGCGCCGCCGAACTGCTCGACCGGGTCGGCCTGCCCGCCGACCTGGGCAGGCGGTATCCGGCGCAGCTTTCCGGAGGGCAACAACAGCGTGTCGGGGTGGCCAGAGCCCTGGCGGCCGACCCGCCGGTGCTGCTCATGGACGAACCGTTCAGCGCGGTCGACCCGGTGGTGCGCGCGGGCCTGCAGGACGAGTTGCTGCGGCTGCAGGAGGAGTTGGGCAAGACCGTCCTGTTCGTCACCCACGACATCGACGAGGCCATCAAACTCGGCGAGAAGGTGGCGGTCCTGCGGCAGGGCGGTCACCTCGCGCAATACGCCGAGCCCGACGCGCTGCTCGCCGAACCCGCCGACGACTTCGTCACCTCGTTCGTGGGGCGCGACCGGGGATACCGGCGGCTGTCCTTCAGGGACTCCCGAAGGTTGCGGCCGGAAGCCACCGACACCGTCCACATCGGTGACACCAGTGCCGACGTGCCCAGCCGTGCCGGGTGGGTACTGGTGCTGGACGCGCACCGGCGTCCGCGCGGATGGCTGCCTCCCGAGGCCGCTGTGGACGGGCAGCTCACCGAGGACCAGCTCGTGGCAGGTGGCTCTCTTCACGTCGAGGGGACATCGCTGCGAGGAGCTCTCGACTCGGCGTTGTCCGCGCCATCCGGGCTGGGCGTGGTGGTCGACGGCGACGGCGGCTATGTCGGTGTGGTCACCGCGCGGCAGGTGCTCGACCTCATCGAGGAGCATCGCAGCTCGGTGACGGCCGAGGGTGTCGCCCCGTGATCGAGGAGCTGCTGCGCTTCTTCGCCAGCCCCGGCTATCGCGAGATGACGCTGACCCTGCTCGGTGAACACGTGTACCTGTCGCTGACACCGCTGGTCCTCGGTGCGCTGCTGGCACTGCCGCTCGGCAGGCTCGCTCAGCGGCATCACCGGCTGCGTGGCCCGATACTGGGAGCGGCGAGCGTCGTCTACACGATTCCGTCCCTGGCCCTGTTCGTGCTCATTCCCGGTGTGCTGGGCACACCGCTGCTGTCCCCGATCAACGTGATCATCGCGCTGGCGCTCTACACCGCCGCCCTGTTGATGCGGCCGGTGCTCGACGCGCTGGAGTCGGTGCCCGGCCATGTCACCGCGGCGGCGACGGCGATGGGGTACCGGCCGTGGCGGCGCTTCGTGGCGGTGGAGCTGCCGCTGGCGATTCCGGTACTCATCTCGGCCGTGCGGATGGCCTCGGTCAGCAACATCAGCCTGGTCAGCGTGGGCGCGTTGATCGGTATCGGTGGCCTGGGCGGGTTGTTCACCGACGGCTTCGAGCGGCGCTACATGGTCGAGATCCTGGTGGGTATCGTGCTGACCCTGCTGCTCGCGCTGGTGGTCGATCTGGTGCTGGTCGGGCTGCGGAAGCTGCTGACGCCGTGGTCCCGCGCGAGCAAGGTGGTGAGCGAGCCGTGATCGCGGACCTGCTCGCCTGGTTGACGAACCCGGAGCACTGGCGCGGCGCCGGGGGTGTGCCCGCGCAAACCCTGCTGCACCTGTACTACTGCGTGGTCTCGGTGGGAACCGCCATGCTCATCGCCGTTCCGCTCGGCCTCTACATCGGACATACCGGTCGTGGTGCGACCGCCGTGGTCGCCGTGAGCAATGCGATGCGTGCGCTGCCGACGCTCGGCCTGGTGACCATGTTGGTACTGATCTTCGGCCTCGGCGACACTCCCGCACTGGCCGGACTGGTGATCCTGGCGATCCCGGCGATCCTGGCCGGAACCTGTGCGGGAGTCGACAGCGTGCCTTCCGACATCGTCGATGCGGCCAGGGGAATGGGGATGACCTCGATCCAGCGGCTGTGGCGGGTGGAACTGCCGAACGCGTTGCCGTTGCTGATCGGGGGTGTCCGCAGCGCGATGCTGCAGGTGGTGGCCACGGCCACCGTGGCAGCCTACGTCAACCTGGGCGGCCTCGGCCGGATCCTGCTGGACGGCTTGGCCGTGGGGCACTACGAGCAGATGGCCGCCGCCGCGCTGTTCATCGCGCTGTTGGCTGTCGCGGTCGATCTCGTGCTGGCGGGGATCTCGCGGCTGGTGGTTCCGCGCGGTCTTGCCCTGGCCGCTGAAGCCAATCGTGACGGCAGTTGAGCAACCGCAGATCCGACAGGATTTCGAAGGAACGGGAGACGGGCATGAGACGTGTTTTCGCGCTGGGGCTCGCGCTGGTCGCGACGCTGACGCTGACCGGCTGTGGTTCGGGCGATCCGCTGGAGAGCGGATCGGGCTCGCAGGGTCCGATCGTGGTCGGCTCCGCCGACTTCGCCGAGAGCGAGCTGCTGATGGAGATCTATGCCGAAGCGTTGCGCTCCACCGGCGCCGAGGTGCGGACGAAGGGACGCATCGGAGCCCGCGAGGTCTACGTCAAGGCGGTGCGCCAGGGTGAGCTGAGCGTCATTCCGGACTACACCGGCAACCTGCTGAAGTACGTGAACGAGAAGGCGCAGGCCACCAAGTCCCAGCCGGTCTACGACGCCCTGAAGCAGTCTCTGCCGCCGCAACTGGGTGTCCTGCAGTACTCCCCGGCCGAGGACTCCGATGTGCTGACGGTGACCGCCGAAACGGCCGCCTCCGGGCTGCGGTCGATGGCCGATCTCGGCCCCCGCTGTGGTGAGCTCGTGCTGGGTGCGCCCGCCGAGTGGAAGGTGCGGTGGAAGGACCGCATCGCCGAGGTCTACGGCTGCACTTTCTCCGAGATCCGCGAGTTGCAGGCGGGCAGCGTCACGGTGGATGCCCTGCTCGGTGGTGAGGTTCAGGTGGCGAACCTGTTCAGCACCTCGGCGGCGATCGATCGCAACAATCTGGTCAAGCTCGCGGATCCGAAGAACATGTTCCCGGCGCAGAACGTCGTGCCGCTGGTGCACCGGGGAGATCTGAACCGGCAGCAGACCGACGCGCTCAACCGGGTTTCGCAGGCGCTGACGACCACGAAGCTCGCCGAGCTCAACAAGCGTCTGATGGTCGACAAGGCCAATCCGGCGGATCTGGCGAAGACGTTCGTCACCGGGGTGGGCGTGTAGCCTCATCTGTCTGAAATGGCAGACGGAGTTGTCGTGGCCGCGCTTTCGGTGCGGAGGTCGCTGCGGTGATATGGGGGCATGCCACACAGCTCCCGTCCGGACACGGTGCACCCGCAGCAGGTGGGTCCGGAGCCCCTGACGCTGGAACAGGTCGCCGCAGTCGCCCGCGGCCGTCGCGGGGTCCGGCTCACCGAATCCGCCGAGCAGGGCATCGGCGCTACCCGCAAGCACATCGACGCACTGGCCGCCGCCGAGAAACCCACCTACGGGGTCTCCACCGGTTTCGGCGCGCTGGCGGTCCGCCACATCCCGGCCGATCGCCGGGTCGCGCTGCAGCAGTCCTTCGTGCGCTCGCACGCGGCAGGCGCGGGTGCGCCCGTCGAACCCGAGGTCGTGCGCGCGCTGATGCTGCTGCGCCTGCACACGATCGCCACCGGCCACACCGGCGTCCGGCCGGAAACGGCACACGCGCTGGCGGCACTGCTCAACTCGGGCATCGTTCCGCTCGTGCACGAGTACGGCTCCCTGGGCTGCTCGGGTGATCTGGCGCCGCTGGCCGCCGTGGCACTGACCCTGACCGGCGAGGGGGACGTCCTCGACCCGTCGGGGCAGCTCCGGCCTGCCGCCGAGGCGCTGGCCGGCGCCGGGATCGAACCGGTCGTGCTGGCCGAGAAGGAAGGGCTGGCGCTGACCAACGGCACTGACGGCATGCTCGGCATGCTGATACTGGCGCTGCACGATCTGGCCGCACTGCTCGACGTGGCCGATGTGACCGCGGCGATGAGCGTCGAAGCGCTGCTGGGCACCGACCGCGCGTTCGCCGCGGACCTGCAGGACTTGCGGCCCCATCCCGGCCAGGCGCACTCGGCGGCCAGGATGCACGCGCTGCTGGCCGACTCGGCGATCGTGGCCAGCCATCGCGGACCCGACTGCAACCGGGTGCAGGACGCGTACTCGCTGCGCTGCGCCCCGCAGGTGCACGGTTCCGCCAGGGACACCACCGCCCACGCCGGAACCGTGGCCGAGCGGGAACTCGCCGCGGCCATCGACAACCCGGTGGTGCTCGGTGACGGCAGGGTGGAATCCAACGGCAACTTCCACGGTGCGCCGCTGGCGCACGTGCTCGACTTCCTGGCCGTCCCGCTGACCGATGTGGCGAGCATGGCCGAACGCCGCACCGACCGGATGCTCGACGTCGCCCGCTCGCACGGCCTGCCCGCGTTCCTGGCCGACGACCCCGGCGTCGATTCCGGCTACATGATCGCGCACTACACCCAGGCCGGGGTGGTGACCGAGCTCAAGCGCCTGGCCGTGCCCGCCTCGGTGGATTCCATCCCGACGAGCGCGATGCAGGAGGACCACGTCTCGATGGGGTGGTCGGCGGCACGCAAGCTGCGCCGGGCCGTGGACGGGCTGACCACGGCCCTGGCGGTCGAGCTGCTCGCGGCTGCGCGGGCGCTGGACCTGCGTGCCCCGCTGCGGCCGGCACCGGCCACCGGGGCTGTCCGTGCCCTGCTGCGCGAGCGGGTCGACGGTCCCGGCCCCGATCGGCACGTGGCTCCGGAAATCGCCGCGGCCGAAGAACTGATCCGTTCCGGCGCCGTGCACGAGGTGCTCGGGCGCTTCGACGTTCCGACCGGGGGGTGGTCCTCGTGAGCACCGGAGCCAGGCCCGTGCGCGCGGCGCGCGGCACCGAGCCGACCGCCCGCAGCTGGAGTACCGAGGCTCCGCTGCGGATGCTGCACAACAACCTCGACCCGGAGGTCGCCGAACGTCCCGACGACCTCGTCGTCTACGGCGGCACCGGCAAGGCAGCCAGGGACTGGGCGAGTTTCGACGCGATCACCCGGGAACTGACCACTCTGGGAGAGGACGAGACGCTGCTGGTGCAGTCCGGCAAACCCGTCGGAGTCCTGCGTACCCACGAGTGGGCGCCGCGGGTGCTCATCGCGAACTCGAACCTCGTCGGTGACTGGGCGAACTGGCCCGAGTTCCGCCGTCTCGACGCGCTCGGCCTGATGATGTACGGGCAGATGACCGCGGGCTCGTGGATCTACATCGGCACCCAGGGCATCCTGCAGGGAACCTACGAGACCTTCGGTGCCGTCGCCGAACGGCGCTTCGGCGGCAGCCTCGCGGGAACGCTGACCATCACCGCGGGACTCGGCGGTATGGGCGGTGCCCAGCCGCTGGCCGTGACGATGAACGGCGGGGTGGCCCTGGTCGTCGAGTGCGACGCCGACCGCGCGCACCGCCGCCTCCGGCACGCCTATCTCGACGAGGTGGCGGGCAGCCTCGACGAGGCCGTCGAGAAGGCCACGGCAGCCAAGGCGCAGCGCAGGGCGTACTCGGTTGCCGTCATCGGCAATGCCGCCGACGTGCTGCCGGAACTGCTGCGGCGGGGAGTGGCCGCCGACATCATCACCGACCAGACCTCCGCGCACGACCCGCTGTCCTACCTGCCCTCCGGGGTCGCGGTGCGGGACTGGCACGACTACGCGGCGCGCAAGCCGGACGAGTTCACCAACCGGGCCCGGGATTCCATGGCCGAGCACGTCGCGGCGATGGTCGGCTTTCTGGACGAGGGCGCGGAGGTGTTCGACTACGGCAACTCGCTGCGCGGCGAGGCCCTGGCGGCGGGCTACGAGCGCGCCTTCGACTATCCGGGGTTCGTGCCCGCCTACATCCGGCCGCTGTTCTGCGAGGGCAAGGGGCCGTTCCGCTGGGCGGCACTGTCCGGCGACCCGGCCGACATCGCGGCGACGGACCGGGCCGTGCTCGACATGTTCGGCGACGACGACCACCTGGCGCGCTGGATCCGGCTGGCCGGCGAGAAGGTCTCTTTCCAGGGACTTCCGGCGCGGATCTGCTGGCTCGGCTACGGTCAGCGCCATCTCGCGGGGCAGCGGTTCAACGACATGGTGGCCTCCGGCGAGCTGAGCGCACCCGTGGTGCTCGGCCGGGACCACCTGGACTGCGGGTCGGTGGCCTCGCCGTACCGCGAGACCGAGGGCATGGCCGACTCCTCGGACGCCGTCGCCGACTGGCCGCTGCTCAACGCCCTGGTCAACACCGCTTCGGGGGCGACGTGGGTGTCGCTGCACCACGGCGGTGGTGTCGGGATGGGGCGTTCGCTGCACGCCGGGCAGGTCACGGTGGCCGACGGCACGGCGCTGGCGCGGCAGAAGCTGGAGCGGGTGCTGACCAACGATCCCGGCACGGGCGTGATCCGCCACGTCGACGCGGGCTACGGCCGTGCGCGTGAGGTGGCCACCGAGCGCGGCGTCCACGTGCCCGGGCTCGCGAGCACGCAGGAGTGAGCATGGCGACGGCGAGCGAACTGCTGTCGGCGATCGACGACCTCGGCGCCGACCGCACACGCGGTGGCTTCTCGCGGCACGTCCTCGACCGTGCCGAGCAGGAGCTGCGGGAGTGGTTCACCGAGCAGGCCCGCCTGCGGGGGTTGCAGGTCACCACCGACGCGAACGCGAACCTGTGGGCCTGGTGGGGCGAGCCCGGCCCGGACGCGGTGGTGACCGGCAGCCACCTCGACTCCGTGCCCGGCGGTGGCGCCTTCGACGGCCCGCTCGGCGTGGTGAGCGCATTGGCGGCGCTGGATCTGTTGCGGGCCCGGGGATTCACCCCTCGGCGTCCGCTGGCCGTGGTGGTCTTCGCCGAGGAGGAGGGCGGCCGGTTCGGTGTGCCGTGCCTGGGGTCGCGCCTGCTGACCGGCACGATCGACCCGGACAGGGCCCGCGCGCTTCGCGATCCCGACGGGGTGAGCTTCGCCGAGGCGATGCGTTCGGCAGGCATGGAGCCGGAACGTGCCGGGCGCGACGATGCCGCCCTGGAGCGGATCGGGCGGTTCGTGGAGCTGCACGTGGAGCAGGGACGCGGGCTGATCGACCTGCAGCGCCCGGTCGGGGTGGCCTCATCGATCCTGTCCCACGGCCGGTGGCGGTTCCGGATCACCGGCCAGGGCAACCACGCCGGGGCGACGCCGATGGGCGACCGGCGGGATCCCATGCTGCCCTCCTCCCGGCTCGTTCTCGCGGCACGCGATGCCGCGCGGGACGTCGACGGTGCGCGGGCGACCGTGGGCCGGCTCGTCCCGAATCCCGGCGGCACCAACGTCGTCGCGTCCTCGGTGGACATGTGGCTGGATGCGCGTTCGCCTGCGGATGCGGCGACGCGCGGGCTCGTGGCGGAGCTTTCCGGGCTGGCCGAGAAGTACGCGGCCGAGGAGGGGTGCCGGGTGGAGATCTCCGAGGAGTCCTATGCGGACACGGCCCACTTCGACGCGGGGCTGCGGGAGGAGCTCGCGACACTGCTCGGCGATGCTCCCGTCCTGCCCACCGGGGCCGGCCACGATGCCGGGATCCTCGCCGCGCACACCCCCGCGGCGATGCTGTTCGTCCGCAACCCCACCGGGGTGAGCCACGCGCCGCAGGAGCACGCCGAACCCGAGGACTGCGAGGCCGGTGTGACCGCGCTCGCTCGCACCCTCGAACACCTGGCGGGCGGAAGACCTCCGGAGCACTCGGCGACCTCTCTGCAGCGGGAGTGAGGATTTCCCATGGCCAGCACCGTGATCACCGGAATCGGCGAGCTCACGACGAATGCCGAGGAGACGGGTACACGCACCGGCGCGGCGCTGGTGCTCGACGGGGACCGGGTCGCCTGGGTCGGCCCCGAAGCCGAGGCACCGGAGGCCGACACGCGCGTCGACGTCGGAGGCCGCGCGGTGCTGCCGGGCTGGGTCGACAGCCACACCCATCTGCTCTTCGCCGGGGACCGCACGTCCGAGTTCGCCGCGCGCATGGCGGGGGAGCCTTACCGAGCCGGCGGTATCGCGGTGACGGTCGAGGAGACCCGGGCGGCCACGGACGTCGAACTCGCCGAGAACCTGCGCCGGCATGTCGCCGAGGCCGTGGCACAGGGCACGACGTGTCTCGAGACGAAGACCGGCTACGGGCTCACCGTCGCCGACGAGCTGCGTGCGGCGAAACTCGCCGCCACCGAGGTCGACGAGGTGACCTTCCTCGGTGCGCACCTGGTGCCGCCGGGGCAGGACGCCGATGACTACGTCGATCTCGTGTGCGGCGAGATGCTCGACGCGCTCGCCCCGCATGCGGGCTGGTGCGATGTGTTCTGCGAGCAGGGTGCTTTCGGTGCCGAGCAGTCCCGGCGGGTGCTGCAGGCCGCCGCGAAGCGGGGACTGGGGCTGCGGGTGCACGGCAACCAGCTGGGGCCGGGGCCCGGAGCTCGCCTGGCGGTCGAACTCGGCGCGGCGAGCGTGGACCACTGCACCCACCTCGAGCGCTCCGACGTCGAGGCGCTGGCGGATTCGGACACGGTCGCCACGCTGCTGCCCGCCTGCGACCTGTCCACCCGCCAGCCGCTGCCCGACGCTCGCGCCCTGCTCGATGCCGGGGTGACCGTGGCGCTGGCGTCGAACTGCAACCCGGGCTCTTCCTACACCTCTTCCATGGCTTTCTGCGTGACCACGGCGGTGCTGCAGATGCGGATGAGTGTCGACGAGGCCGTCCGCGCGGCGACCTGGGGCGGGGCCAGGGCGCTGCGCCGGGAGGAAGGCGACGGGGCGGTCGGTGTGCTGTGTCCGGGTGCTCGGGCGGACGTGCACGTGCTCGATGCGCCGAGCGCGGCGTGGCTGGCCTATCGTCCCGGCGTCCCGTTGACCCACGCCGTCTGGCGCGCGGGGACGCGCTGCACATGATGTCTGCGGAAAGCTCCGAGTGCTCCCTACCAGGCTTTTCCGAATGCGTCCCGGGCTTGCGTCACCAACGTGTCGAGCAGGGTGCGCAGCAGCGGGTGCTCTTCGCGCCCGTGCTGCACGGCCGCGAAGACGCGGCGCGTCGGGGCGTTGTCCGTCAGCGGCCGCACCTGTGCGCCGTGCTCGGTGGGGATGGCGGTGCGGGGCACGAGCGCGACCCCGGTGCCTGCCGTGACCAGGGCCACCACGGCGTGGAAGTCGTCCGAGGTGTGGGTGATGTGCGGGATGAATCCGGCGTTCTCGCAGCAGGTCCGAGTCACCGCGCGGCAGGGATTGCCGGGTAGCGGCACGATCCAGTCGGATTCGCGCAGGTCGTCCAGCGCGATGTCCGCGGACTCGCCCAGCGGGTGCCCTGGCGGCAGGACGGCGTCGAACGGCTCCGCGTACAGCGGGTAGCGGATCAGCCTGTCGCCGTCGGCCTGCAGCGTGGAGCCGTACTCCATCGAGATCGCGACGTCGACCTCCCCGGCCAGCAGCAACCGCAGGCTGTCGTGCGCCTCGGCGTCGCGGACCAGCACGTTCACCCCGGGGGCGCGCTCGCGCAGTGCCGCGATCGACGGGGCGACGACCTGCGTGATCGCCGAGGCGAACGAGGCCACCTCGACCTGGCCGACGGTGCCCGCGGCGCAGGCGGCCAGGCTTGCTTCGGCACGTTCCAGCTCGGCCAGCACCGCCTTGGCGTGCTGGGCCAGCAGCTCGCCCGCGGCCGTCAGGCGCACCCGGCGGCCGCGGCGGGCCAGCAACGGCTGCCCGGCCTCGCTCTCCAACGCGTTCAACTGCTGCGAGACCGCCGAGGGAGTGAGGTACAGCGCCTCGGCGGCCGCGCGCACGGTTCCGTGGTCGGCGAGCGCGCGCAGCACCTGCAGCCGACGTGGGTCGATCACCCGGTCAGGGTACCCATCCTGTCGCGTGCGCGGACGAACGCCGAGACCGCTCGCTCGATGTCGGCGTGCGAGTGTGCCGCCGACATCTGCGTGCGGATACGTGCCTTGCCGTGCGGCACCACGGGATAGGAGAAGCCGATGACGTAGATGCCCTCGTCGAGCAGCAGCTCGGCCATCCGCGCGGCCTCGGCCGCGTCACCGATCATCACGGGAATGATCGGGTGGTCACCGGGCAGCAGGTCGAACCCCTCCTCGGACATGCGGCGGCGGAACAGCTCGCTGTTGCTGCGCAGCTGTTCCCGCAGCCCGGGTTCGGAGCCCACCAGGTCGAGAGCGGCCAGCGAGGCGGCCACGATCGGTGGTGCCAGCGAGTTCGAGAACAGGTAGGGCCGCGAGCGTTGCCGCAGCAGCTCGACGATTTCCGCGCGGGCGGAGACGTAGCCACCGCTGGCGCCGCCGAGCGCCTTGCCGAGCGTGCCGGTGTTCACGTCCACCCGGTCGGTGACGCCGAACAGTTCCGGCGTTCCCGCACCGGTCGGCCCGGTGAAGCCGACCGCGTGCGAGTCGTCGACCATGACCATGGCCTCGTGCCGTTCGGCGAGGTCGCAGATCTCGTCCAGCGGGGCGAGATAGCCGTCCATGGAGAACACGCCGTCGGTGACGATCAGCCGGTGCCGCGCACCCGCGGTCTCTTCGAGCTGCTGCTCCAGGTCGGCCATGTCCCTGTTGCGGTACCGGGTGCGGCGGGCCTTGGACAGCCGGATGCCGTCGATGATGCTGGCGTGGTTGAGCTCGTCGGAGATCACGGCATCCTGCTCGTCCAGCAGCGTCTCGAACAGACCGCCGTTGGCGTCGAAGCAGGAGCTGTACAGGATCGTGTCCCCGGTGCCCAGGAATTCCGTCAGCCGCTGTTCCAGCTGCTTGTGCGGGGTCTGGGTTCCGCAGATGAACCGGACCGAGGCCATGCCCAGCCCCCGGTCGTCGAGGGCTTCCTTGGCCGCGTCCAGCAGCGCCGGGTGATCGGCCAGCCCCAGGTAGTTGTTGGCGCAGAAGTTGAGCAGCTCGCCGTTGCCGCTCGAGCCGCTCACCTGCACGCGCGCGCTCTGCGGCGAGTCGAGAACCCGCTCGTGCTTGTACAGGCCCTGCGCACGGATCTCGTCGAGCCGGGCACGCAGGTCCTCGGCCACGGTACCGAACATTACTTGTCCACCGTCCAATCCAGAACGACCTTGCCGCAGCGGCCGCCGCGCGCCGTGTCGAACGCATCGGCGTGCTCGGTGTAGGGGAACCGGTGTGTGATCACCGGGGAGAGGTCCAGGCCGGCCTGCAGCAGCACCGACATCGAGTACCACGTCTCGAACATCTCGCGGCCGTAGATGCCCTTGATCGTGAGCATCTTCAGCACCACCGAGGACCAGTCGACCGGGAACTCCTCGGCGGGCAGGCCCAGCATCGCGATGTGGCCCCCGTGGGTCATGTTGGCGATCATCTCCCGCAACGCCGAGGCCTGTCCGGACAGCTCCATGCCGACGTCGAAGCCCTCGTCCATCCCGAGCTGTCGCTGCGCGTCGGCAATCGTGTGCTCCGCGACGTTGAGGGCCAGGTCGACGCCGAACCGACGTGCCAGTTCCAGCCGGTGCTCGCTGACGTCGGTGATCACGACGTTGCGGGCGCCGGCGTGCTGGGCCACCCCGGCGGCCATCAGGCCGATCGGCCCGGCGCCGGTGATGAGCACGTCCTCGCCGAGCACGGGGAAGCTCAGCGCGGTGTGCACCGCGTTGCCGAACGGGTCGAAGATCGCGGCGACGTCCGGGTCGACGTCGTGGCGATGCACCCAGAGGTTGTGCTCGGGCAGGACCGCGTACTCGGCGAAGGCGCCGTGGTGGTGCACGCCGATGCCCCGGGTGTGGGCGCACAGGTGGCGCCTGCCCGCCCGGCAGTTGCGGCAGTCGCCGCACACCAGGTGGCCCTCGCCGCTGACGAAATCGCCGGGGCGGACCTTGTCCACCGCCGTGCCGACCTCGACGACCTCCCCGGCGAACTCGTGCCCGACGACCAGCGGTGTCGGCACGGTCCGCGCGGCCCAGTCGTCCCAGGACGCGATGTGCAGGTCGGTGCCGCAGATCCCGGTTCGCAGGACGCGGACGACGGCCTCGCCGGGGCCCGGTGCCGGGTCGGGAACCTCGGTGAGCTCCAACCCCGGCGCGGGCGATCCCTTGACCAGCGCTCGCACGCTGCCTCCCTTCTCGGCGAAAGTCCCGTTCCCGGTGGTGACCGGTGGGATTGCCGCCGCAGAGTCTGGGGCGCGCGGGCCTGCCGGGTCCATCACGACTTTCTGCACTGGCTGGTTAGCGCCGCTGCACAGCGCCGGCGACGAGCCGCGATCCCGCCGCACGGCGCGCTGCCCCGCGGGGGAACGAGAGACCAGCGAAGGCCGGCGGTGCGAAGCTGGGGCCGGTCCGGGCGAAGCTCGCACCGGCCCCGACGATGCTCAGGCGGTCCCGAGCCGGCGCCCGCGCACGCCGTAAGTGGCCAGCAGCTGTGCCGGACGAACCGTGCGGTGTCGTTCGACGGCCAGGCAGCTGACGCCCAGTCCGAGCAGTGCCCAGACCGCCAGGAGCGCGACCGCGCCGCCCGAGGGAGCGGATCCTGCGGTCGCCACGGCGCGCAGCGCATCCAGCGCGGGGCCGGTGGGCAGCGCCGCCGCGAGCTGCTGCAGCACGGCCGGCACCGCCGAAACGAACCCGTTGGCAACAACGACCAGTGCGACCAGCATCGACACGAAGCGTCCCGCACCGCCGAGCGCGGCTGCCAGCGCATGGTTGACGGTGGTGAAGGCAACGGCGGCCAGCGCGGCGATGCCGGTGGTCACCACCCAGGCGTCGAGCGAGAGCCCCCGGGCCCAGCCGAGCACCGCGGCCACCAGCACACCCTGCGCGATCGCGATGCCGACGGGCAGTGCGAAGTTCCGCAGCGTCAGCACGAGGGACGAGCGGGTCGACTCCAGCGCCCGCGCAGGCACGGGTCGCAGCACCAGGAACGTCGCCAGCGCACCCACCCACAGGGCCAGCACCGCGTACATCGGCAGGCCGGTGCCTCCGACCTCCACCTTCGTCCCGTTCGAGGTCGTGATCGGGTCGGCCACGGTGTCGGCGAGGGTCTGCCGCTGCTTCTCCGGGTAGGTGGGCAGCTGCTCCGTGGCCTGCTTCAGCCCGGAGGACAGTTCACCGGAGCCGTTGCTGAGCTGCTCGGCGCCGTCGGCGAGCTTGCCGATCCCGCCCGAGAGCTGTTCGGCACCGTCGGCGAGCTCGGTGGCGCCGCCGTGGGTCTGCGAGGTCCCGCCGTGCAGCTGTTCGGCGCCGTCGGCGAGCTTGCCGATCCCCTTGGTGAGCTCGGGGGTGCGCCCGGCCATCTTCTCCAGCCCGCCTGCGATGCCGGTGCTGGCCTTCCCGACCTGACCTGCGCCCTCGTCGAGCTTCTTGGCGATCGCTGCCTGCACCGCGATCTTGTTGCACAGCGGAACGATTCCGGGCGGGCACTGCTTCTGCATCTCCTGAAGGTTGCCTGCCAGGGTGCTCAGACCTTTCGAGAGCTGCTGCACGCCCTTCGATTCCTTGGCGGCGGCGTCGGCGAGCGTGCTCGCCTGCTGCGGCAGCTGTGCGGTCTGCTCGTGCAGTTGCTTCAGACCGCCTGCCAGCTGTGCCGCGCCGTTTTCCAGCTCGCCCAGTCCCCCGGCGAGTTCCTGCGATCCCCGGGCGAGCTGCTCGGCGCCGCCGGAGAGCTCACCGATGCCGGACGCCAGCTGCTCGGCGCCGTCGGCGAGCGAGGACGCGCCCGTGGAGGCCTCGCCGAGCCGGTCGCCGAGCGTGTTGAACCCGACGAGGACGTTGTCCAGGTAGGTCGTGGTGACCTGCTGCCCCAGCAGATCGGCGGCCGTGCTGGTCACGTACCGGTTGATCGCCTCGTCGGCGAACCGGCTGCGCTCGCCGGTGGTGACGTCGATCCGGGCCTGCCGCGCCTGCGCGGGATCGCGGGAGAACGAGGTGGCCGCCGCCGAGAAGTTCTTCGGAATCGTCACCACCGCGACGTACTTGCCACTGCGCAGGCCCTCCTCGGCCGTCTTGTCCGTGGCGAACTCCCACGAGTAGTTGCTTTGGATCTCGTCGCCGACGAGTTTCCCGGCCAGCTGCCTGCCCAGCGGGACGAGCCGGCCGTCCACCTTCACCGGTTCGTCGTGGTTGACCACGGCGGCCTCGACGTCGGTGAGCCGTTCCTCCGCGCCGCCCAGCGACCAGCTCAGCAGGCCCGCGATCGTCAGGGGCACGAGCAGCAGTCCGAGCACCGGAAGGAGGCGCCGGCGGACCGGGAAGCGCCGATCGCCGTCGGCGCGGGATCGTGTCCTGTTCGTCAGTGAGCTCACGGGGTGTACCTCCGCTTCGTTAGCGCGTCGCACCGGACAGGTCCGGTACGTCGTCGCGGATGTCGGAGAGGGTGGCGGGGCGGTCCGAAGGAAGCAGTTCGCGCACCTGTGACGAACCGGTGGTTCCGGTGATCACGGTGAGCGTGCTCGCGGAATCGGCCAACAGCCGCCGGACCGACTCCCGTTCGGACGGGGACGGAATCCGGTCGGTCCGGTCGAGAACCAGCAGCTCGGGGGATTCACCGATGGCCCGGCGCACTGCGGCGGCTCCGTCGGAGCCCACGTCGACGTAGGCGACCCGGGAGCGCACCGAGGAGGCCCGGGTGGGCAGTGCGAAACCGAGAACCTTCAGCTTGCCGCCGTCGGGCTTGAGCCGACCGGCCAGAGTCAACAGCAGCGCGGTGACCGAGGACTCCTCCGCGCCCCGCACGACGTGCGCCGTGCCCGCCGTCACGGTGAAACCGACGTCGGTGTACACCCGCTGCCCGGAAGCCGGGTCGACCAGCGACAGTTCCGCGCAGGCCACCGCGTCCGTCGAGTCGGGCCGGGGCCATTCGGCGAGTTCCAGCTCCTCGCGCAGGTTCTCGCCCTCGACGTCGAACGACGGCAGGATCCGATCCAGGTACTGCGGCATCCACCACGCCCGCTCGCCCAGCAGGGCCAGCACCGCGGGCACCAGCGTCATCCGTACGACGAACGCATCGACGAAGACGCCGACGGCCAGGCCGAGGGCGATGGGTTTGAGGTTCGCGTCGCCTTGCGGAACGAAGGCCGCGAACACCGCGAACATGATCACCGCAGCGGCGGTGACCACCTTCGCCGAGGACACGAACCCGGTGTGGATGCTGCTGTGCGCGTCCCCGGTGCGCACGTACTCCTCCCGGATCCGGGAGACCAGGAAGACTTCGTAGTCCATCGCCAGCCCGAACAGCACCCCCATCAGCACGATGGGCATGAAACTGATCACCGGCCCGGTGGCGGCGACGTTGAGGAACTCGGCGAAGTAGCCGTCCTGGAACACCAGCGCGATGACGCCCAGCGAGACTCCGATGCTGAGCAGGTAGCCCAGCGCTGCCTTGATCGGCACTGCGATCGATCGGAACACCATCGCCAGCAGCACCAGCGACAGGCCGACCACCACGACGCCGAACGGCAGCAGTGCCTCGCCCAACTTCTCGGACACGTCGATGCCCAAGGCGGTGAACCCGGTGACCGAGATGTCGACGCCGTAGGTCTGCTGGAAGTGCTCGTCCAGCGCGCGGATCCGCTCGACCAGTTGCTTGGTCTGCTCCGAGTCGGGGGCTCCTTCCGGAATGACCTGGATGATGCCGGTGGTGGCGTCGGGATCCGGGGTGGCCATCGGCACCTCGGCGACCCCGTCGAGTCGCTCGATCTCGCTTTTCAGGTCCTCCATCAGCTGCAGCGGATCGGTGCTGGTGACGATGTTTCCGGTCACCAGCAGGGGGCCGTTGTAACCGGGGCCCAGGTGTTCGGAGACGAGGTCGTAGGTGATCCGCGCCGGTTCGTCCTTCGGCAGCGCACCCGCGTCCGGCAGGGCCAGGCGGAGACCGGCGGCGGGAGCGGTGACCAGGCCGAGGGCGGCCACCACGGCGAGCACGGTCGCCAGCGGGAAGCGGGTCGCCGCGCGGACCCAGCCGGCGAAGAACCGTTCGGAGGGGGCGTTTCGCGTGGTCGCCCGCAGTCGGCGGCGGGACCGGTCGCGGGGGCGCAGCCGCTGCCCGGCGAAGCCCAGCAGCGCCGGGATGAGCGTGAGCGAGACCAGCACGGCCAGCCCCACGGCGAGGGTCGCCGCCAATCCCATGGTGGTGAGGAACGGGATTCCGGCCACCCCGAGTCCGACCAGCGCGATCATGACGGTGATCCCGGCGAAGATCACCGCCGAGCCCGCCGTGGCGACCGACCGCGCCGCGGCCTCGCGCGGTGGGACGCCGTCGGCCAGTTCCTGCTGGTGGCGGGAGACGATGAACAGCGCGTAGTCGATGCCCACGGCCAGTCCCAGCATCAGCGCCAGCAGTGGTGTTGTGGCCATGACCTGTGTGAACGCGGTGGCCAGGAAGATCAGGGCGACCGAGACACCGACGCCGATCAGCGCGTTCACCAGCGGCATCCCGGCGGCCAGGAACGAGCCGAGAGTGATCGTCAGCACGATCACGGCGAAGATCAGCCCCAGCGCTTCCACGATGCTCGCGCCCGGAATCTCCTGGCTGAACAGCGGGCCACCGTGGGAGGCCCGGGCATCGGCGGGCAGCCGCTGGTCGAGCGATCGGGTGATCTCGGCGAGCCGGTCCTTGGTGCTCTGGTCGATGGCGGACGTTTGACCGTGGAGCTGGACGGCCACGAGGGCCGCGTCACCGTCGTCACTGACCGTGCCGCCGAACTGCTCGTTGTAGGGGGAGACGGCCGAGGCGACCGCCTCCATCGCGGACAGCTCGTCGACGGCCTGCCGAACGGGTTCCTCGACGGCCGGGTCGTGCACGTCGCCCTCGCCGGGGGAGACCACGATGATCTGCGCGGACGCCCCGCTGGTTTCCGGGAAGGTGATCGCCAGCCGGTCCAGTGCCTCCTGGGATTCGGTGCCCGGGATGGTCACGGTGTTGTTCAGGCCGTTGTTGAAAGCCAGGGCCAAACCGCCGGTGGCGACGAGGACGAGCATCCAGAGGACGAGGACGGTTTTCCGAGCGGTGTAGGCCGCTCGACCGAGTGAGTAGAGGAACGAGGACACGCCACACTCCTGTCGCCGGAACGGGGGAGGCGGATACAACACCGTATCCGATACGAGAACGTATCTGATACAGATTCGTATCGCGATACAGGGGTGTATCCGCTTAGGATGGCGGAGCGGCGAGGACGGTGCGCCGGTGTTGGTGCGCACCGCCCCGTCCGGTGGGAAGGAAAAGTCATGGTGCAGGCGACCGGGAAGGACCCCGCGGCGCAGAGTGCTGCGGGGTGTGCCGCGAGTCAGGGCGGCGGCCGTGAAACCGCACGTCGAGCCAAGACGCGCGAGCGGCTCATGGACGCCGCATACCGGATTTTCTCCGAACAGGGCATCAACGGAGCCTCCATCGAGACGATCACCGACGAGGCCGGATTCACCCGAGGCGCCTTCTACTCCAACTTCGCGAGCAAGACCGAGCTGTTCTTCGCCCTGACCGAGCGGGAGAACCGCACACGGCTGGAGAGACTGCGGCAGCGGTTCGACAGCGTCGTCGAGCCGCTCGGGCGCACCCGGGACAAGCCCAGCCGGGAGTTCTTCGAGGGGGTGATCGCCGACCTGCTCAGCACGCAGCCGGACACCCGGCAGTGGTGCCTCATGCTCGGCGAGTTCCGGCTACTGGCCATGCGCGATCCCGAGGTCGCGCCGCGGTTCCTCGAGAGTGCGCGCACCTTCCGTCAGCAGCTCGCCGAGTTGCTCGAAGCCACGGCCCGCTCGCTCGGCCTGCGCTTCGTCATCGATTCGGTGCACCTGACCCGGCTGCTGATCGACCAGTACGAGTCCGCGATGCAGGAGACGATCCTGTCCGGTGCCGCCGACCCGGAGAACGCCACCCGCGAAACGATCATGCACACGCTGCCGACGCTGTTGCACAGCCTGACCGAAGTGGTCGACAGCAGCGCCGAAGCCGGAGCGAACAGCGCCGAAGCATGAGCCCCCGTGAACCCGCGGGTGCGTACCGGTCGCTCAGGGCTCCTCGCCCGAGGTGAGATCCTCGTTGTCATCGAGATCGTCGGTGTCGTCGCGGGCCAGGAAGGTCGCCAGCCGCTCGACGACGTTCTCGAACTCGGGGTTGAGATCGACGAAGGCGCGCATCCGGTCGGCGACCCAGGTCAGGGTCACCTCCTCATCGCCGCGCCGCTCTTCCAGTTCCTCCAGGCCACGGTCGGTGAAGTACACCGCTTCCTCCGATACGTCCTCGTCCTTGCTCTCCAGTAGCCTACGGATGGCGCGATGGGGAGCGCGCGTTCCCTCCGGGGAACAGGCAGGAATCTCGCGACCGGACTGCGAGTCAATGGTGATATCGCGGAAACTGCTTCTCGAAGGCGCCGATCCCGTGGTGACCAGCGAGCTGACACGACTCGAGTTCGCTTCCGCCGTGACCGCAGCCCATCGTGATCACCGGCTTTCCGACCCGACCGGTGTTCTCGCCCGGTTCGACTGGGACTGCCGCGACGAAGGAGCGTTCACATTTCTGCGCATGAACACCCGGACGATCATGCCCGCAGCGCGGCAGCTGGTGACCACCCACCGGCTCCGGAGCCCGGACGCCCTGCACCTCGCCACGGCACTGCAGGACGCGATCCCGCTCGCGGGAGGGGAGCAGGTGGCGATGGTGACGCGGGATCAGCGTCAGGCCACCGCGGCACGGGAACACGGGCTCACCGTGCTGTGAACGCCGTCCTCTTCCTGCCGGGGTGACTTCTCCGCCGACAGAAAGCGGGCCGCCGGTCCCCGCGGGAACCGGCGGCCCGCCTCTGATCCGGGCCGAACGGATCAGTCGTCGAAGGCGCCCTGCACGACCTCGGCCTGCTCGACCTCGTGCACCTTGGCCAGCCCCGTGGCCGGGGCCGCCATCTGCCTGCGGGACACCCGCTTGATGCCGGCGAAGCGCGAGTCCAGCTCGGGCAGCGCCAGACCCAGGAACGGCCAGGCACCCTGGTTGCCCGGTTCCTCCTGGACCCACCGGATGTCGGTGGCGTTCGGGTAGCGGTCCAGCAGCCTGCCGAGCTTGCGATGCGGCAGCGGGTAGAGCTGCTCCAGGCGCACCACGGCGGTGTCGGTCAGCTCCCGCGTGCGCTTCTCGTTGGCCAGCTCGTAGTAGAGCTTGCCGGTGCACAGCAGCAGCTTGCGCACGTTCTGCGGGTCGGGCTCGGCCGGATCGTCGATCACCGAGGTGAACTTGCCGTTGGTGAAGTGCTCGACCGGGCTGGTCGCGTCCTTCAGGCGCAGCATCGACTTCGGGGTGAACACGATCAGCGGGCGGTCGATCCCGTCCAGCGCGTGCCTGCGCAGCAGGTGGAAGTGGTTCGCCGGAGTGGAGGGCATCGCCACCGTCATGGACCCCTCGGCGCACAGCTGCAGCCACCGCTCGATGCGGGCCGACGAGTGGTCGGGCCCCTGACCCTCGTGGCCGTGCGGCAGCAGCATCACCACATCGGAGCGCTGCCCCCACTTGGCCTCGCCGGAGGAGATGAACTCGTCGATGATCGACTGCGCACCGTTGAAGAAGTCGCCGAACTGCGCCTCCCACAGCACCATCGCATCGGGGTGGGCCACCGAGTAGCCGTACTCGAAGCCCACGGCGGCGAACTCCGACAGCGCCGAGTCGTAGGTCAGGAACTTGGCCTGGTTCTCCGTCAGGTTCTGCAGCGGGGTGTACTCGGTGCCGGTCTTGCGGTCGATGACCACCGCGTGCCGCTGGCCGAACGTGCCGCGACGGGTGTCCTGACCGGTCAGCCGGACCGGGTATCCACCCGTGGCCAGGGAGCCGAGCGCGAGCAGCTCACCGAAGGCCCAGTCGATACCGCCTTCCCGACCCATCTTGGCGCGCCGTTCCAGCACCGGCTTGACCCGCGAGTGCGGGGTGAAGCCCTCGGGAAGGTTGACGTGCGCATCGGCGATGTGCTGGACCATCTCCGCGGAGATGCTGGTGTCCAGCTTGGCCGGGATCTGCTGCTCGGACTCCACCGAGGGACTCGGCTCCGGTGGGTGCTTCTCCAGCTCGCGGACCTCGTTGAACACGTGCTCGAGCTGGTTGGCGTAGTCCTTGAGCGCCTTCTCGGCCTCTTCCATGGTGATGTCGCCGCGCCCGATCAACGCCTCGGTGTAGGTCTTGCGGACGCTGCGCATCTTGTCGATCGCGTCGTACATGGCCGGCTGGGTCATCGACGGGTCGTCACCCTCGTTGTGACCGCGACGCCGGTAGCAGACCATGTCGATGACCACGTCCTTGCCGAAGCGTTGCCGGTACTCGACGGCCAGCTTGGCCACCCAGACGCAGGCCTCGGGGTCGTCGCCGTTGACGTGGAACACCGGCGAGCCGGTCATCTTGGCCACGTCGGTGGAGTACTTGCCGGAACGCCCGTGTTCCGGACCCGTGGTGTAGCCCACCTGGTTGTTCACGATCACGTGCACGGTGCCGCCGGTGCGGTAGCCGCGCAGCAGGGACAGGTTCAGCGTTTCGGCCACCACGCCCTGTCCCGCGAAGGCGGCGTCACCGTGCAGCAGCACCGGCAGGACGGTGAAGCCCTCCTGCCCCTTGTCCAGGATGTCCTGCTTGGCCCGGACGATGCCCTCCAGGACCGGGTCCACGGCCTCCAGGTGAGAGGGGTTGGAGGTCAGCGACACCTTGGTCTCGCCGTCGCCGAACATCCGGAAGTACTTGCCCTCGGCACCGAGGTGGTACTTGACATCACCGGAGCCGTGCGCCTGACCGGGGTCGAGATTGCCCTCGAACTCGCGGAAGATCTGCGAGATCGGCTTGTCGACGATGTTGGCCAGCACGTTGAGCCTGCCCCGGTGGGGCATGCCGACGACGACCTCGTCCATCTCGGCCGCGGCCGAGGAGTCCAGCACCGCGTCCAGCAGTGCGACCACCGTCTCCGCGCCCTCCAGCGAGAATCGCTTCTGCCCGACGTACTTCGTCTGCAGGAACGTCTCGAACGCCTCGGCGGCGTTGAGCTTGGACAGAATGTACTTCTGCTCGGAGGGGTCCGGCTTGGCGTGCGGCTTCTCGACCCGGTTCTGCAGCCACTCCCGCTCGTCGGGCTCGAGGATGTGCATGTACTCCACACCGACCGTGCGGCAGTAGGAGTCGCGCAGCACCCCGAGCACGTCGCGCAACTTCATGCGCTCCTGGCCGGCGAAACCACCGACGGGGAACTCCCGGTCCAGATCCCACAGCGTGAGGCTGTGCGACAGGACGTCGAGGTCCTCGTGACGCCGCTGCCGGTAGTTGAGCGGGTCGATGTCGGCCATCAGGTGGCCACGGGTGCGGTAGGCGTCGATGAGCTCCAGCACGCGGGCGGCCTTGTCGACCGTCCCCTCGGGGATGTCCTGCGTCCAGCGCACCGGCTCGTAGGGGATGCGCAGGGAGGCGAAGATGTCGTCGAAGAACCCGTGCTCGCCGAGCAGCAGCTCGTGCATCCGGCGCAGGAACTCGCCGGACTCGGCCCCCTGGATGACCCGGTGGTCATAGGTGGAGGTCAGCGTCACGATCTTGCTGACCCCCATGTCGATGAGGGTCTTCTCGCTGGCTCCCTGGAACTCGGCGGGGTAGTCCATCGCGCCGACACCGATGATCGCGCTCTGGCCCGCGGTGAGCCGGGGCACCGAGTGGTTGGTGCCGCTGGGGCCGGGGTTGGTCAGCGAGATCGTCGTCCCGGCGAAGTCCTCCGCGGTCAGCGTGTTGTTCCGCGCCTTGCGGATGATGTCCTCGTAGGCGTGCCAGAACTGCTGGAAGGTCATCTCCTCGCAGCCCTTGATGGAGGCCACCACGAGGTTGCGTGAGCCGTCCTTGCCCGGCATGTCGATGGCCAGGCCGAGGTTGACGTGCTCCGGCGTGATCGCCGCGGGCTTGCCCTTGTCGTCCTGGCCGTAGTGGCGGTTCATGTTCGGGAATTCCTTCAGCGCCCGGACCAGCGCGTAGCCGATCAGGTGGGTGAAGGAAATCTTGCCGCCCTTGTGCCGCTTCAGGTGGTTGTTGATGACGATGCGGTTGTCGAACAACAGCTTCGCCGGGACGGCGCGCACACTGGTCGCGGTCGGCACCGTCAGCGACTGCTCCATGTTCTTGGCGATCGCCGCGGCGGGCCCACGCAGTGTCTTGCTCTCCTCGCCCGCTTTCTCCTCCTTGACGGGGGTGGCCTTGGCGGCCTGCTGCGGCGAGGGCTTGGAAGCCTGCTGGGAGTCGGCCGGCTTCTGCTTGTCCGCCGGTGGGGTCTTCGGCTGGGTGGTGGGGGCACTCGTGACGCCTGCGCCGGTCTTGTTCGTGCCGGCCTCGCCGGTGCCGGTCGCCGCCCCACCCGAGCCGACCTGGCCGTTGCTTTCGGTGGCGCGGGAGGCGGTGGTCGCGGTCATCGGTGCTGCTGCAGTGCCCGAAGCCGCTGTAGCGGAGGCTTCGGTGGCTGCCTGGCCCGGCTTGTAGTCGGCGAAGAATTCGTGCCACGCCGAGTCTACCGAGGAAGGGTTGTTGAGGAACTGCTCGTACATCTCCTCGATCAACCACTCATTGGGGCCGAACTGTGACGCAGGACTGCTGCTGGACACGGCTGGCGTTCGCCTCAATCCATCTGCTCGTGATTTACAGACACTCGCATACCAGGCTAACCGGCCGTCCCGGTGAACCGGCACGCAGTGCACCCGGCAATCGGGGAGGTGGGTCACATAATCGATCAGGAGCCCCCTGTGCGGGGGACATCACCCCCGTTCGGAGGGTTTCTGCAGGTCGGGATCGAAGTAACATGGTTCGCCCATTCGATCCTGGTGCCCCCCGTCCTGTGTGCCCGCGGTGGTGCGTGTGATGTTTCACCGCCCCGGCTGCTTTCTCGAATAGTGGTCCTCTGCGGCCACATCCTGGGAGGATTGCCCGCATGTGCCGTGTCGCGGCGGCTTCGGGGATCGCCATCGCCCGCCGACCACAGGTGCTCGTAGTAACCCCCGGTGGCTCTCAGCTCACGGTGGGTGCCCTGTTCGACGATCCGGCCCCCGTCCAGGACGACGATCCGATCGGCGCGGGAGGCGGTGGCCAGCCGGTGGGCCACCACGAAAGTCGTCCGCTGTGTCGCGAGCCGGTCACCGGCCGCCACCACCATCGACTCCGTCGCCGGATCCAGGGCGGCCGTGGCTTCGTCGAGCAGCAGCAGGGCGGGATCGACGAGCTCGGCACGGGCCAGCGCGACGAGTTGCCGTTGACCCGCGGACAGGGCGTGCCCACGCTCGCCGACCTGCTGCCGGAATCCGTGCGGCAGCATCGCGATCCCCGGCAACGCTCCGACGCGGTGTGCGGCTTCCTCGATCTCCGTCGGGGTGGCACCGGGGCGCCCGTAGGCGATGTTGCTCGCGATGTCACCGGCGAACAGGTGGCCCTCCTGGGGAACGACCGCGAGGTGCCGGTGGTAGGAGGAGAGCTCGTAGTCGCGCACGTCCACCCCGTCGACGAGCACCGCCCCCCGTGAGACGTCGTAGAACCGCGCGAGGAGTTTCACCAGCGTGGATTTCCCCGCTCCCGTCGCCCCCACCAGCGCCACCGTCTCACCCGGCCGCACATGCAGGTGGATGTCGCTCAGCGCAGGTTGCTCGGTACCGGGGTAGTGGAACGACACCGATCGCAGTTCGATCTCCCCGCCGAGCCGCTCGGGCGCCGGGGCCGCATCGGCCGGTTCGGGCACCGACGTCGGCGTGCGCAGCAGGTCGCCGATGCGACGCAGCCCCACTTTCGCCTGCTGATAAGCATCGAACACCCCGGACAGCTGCTGTACGGGTGTGAAGAACAGTCCGAGGTAGAGCAGGAACGCGACGAGGACACCGGCGGTCAGGTCACCGGAGGCGACCCGGGAGGCGCCGACACCCAGCACTGCCGCCTGAGCCACTTCGGACAGCAGCGTCACGAACGGGAAGTACATGGCGATGTAGCGCTGCGCGCGCAGCCGCGAGCGCCGGTATGCGTCACTGCGCTGGGCGAACACTGTCGCGGAGTGATGCTCGCGGCGGTGTGCCTGGGCGACCCGCAGGCCGGCGACGTTTTCCTGCATATCGGCGTTGACGGTGCTCACACGTTCCCGAGCCTCGGCATAGGCGGTGGCCGAAACCCTGCGGAACACGACGGTGGCCGCCAGCAGCAGCGGCAGTACGGCCAGAGCCACCAGCGCCAGCGAGAGATCGGTGACCATCAGGGCCACGGTGATGCCGAGAACGGTCAGCGCGCTGACCACGGCCGTGGCCAGTCCCGTCTGCAGAAACGACGACAGCGCATCGACGTCGGTGGTCATCCGGGTCATGATGCGCCCGCCGAGTTCCCGCTCGTAGTAGTCGAGCCCGAGCCGCTGCAGGTGCGCGAAGCTGCGCAGACGCAGCAGGTACAGCAGGCTTTCACCGGTCCGGGCGGTCACGACGGTCTGCAGCCGCACCATCAGCCAGCCGAGGGCGACCACCAGGGCGCCCGCGCCGGTCACCGCCCACAGCGCCGTGGTGCTCCCCGCACTGACACCGTTGTCGACACCCCAGCGCACCAGGGACGGCAACGTGACCGAGGACAGCGCGTCCCCGGCGACCAGCAGCACGGTCAGTGCCAGACCCCAGCGGATCGGCCGGAACAGTCCGCGCAGCCGGAACTCGGGGTCCGGGGCGGTCGGGTTCTCGGTCCCCAGGTCCGGTGCGGCGGTGGCGGGCGGGAGCCTGCGCAGCCCGTCGAGCAGCTCGTGGCTCGGCGGGAGCCCACCCGAACCGGTCGCGCCACCACCGGCGGGACGCATCCCGCGCGGTGTCCCGGACGTCGGTGCCGCCGCAGCCGGGGCGGACCGATGCGGTACGGCTTCCTCCCCGGTGGGCTCGGGCCACAGCTCGGGCGTGACGCCCTCCTCGGCCGGGGCCACGGTGTGCTGTGGATCGTCGATCGTCGCGCCCGGCCCGGCCAGCAGTTCCCGGAACAGCGCGCACCGCTGTTCCAGCTCTTGCTGCGTGCCGACATCGATCACGCACCCCTCGTCGAGCACCGCGATGCGGTCGGCCAGCGCCAGCGTCGAACGGCGATGAGCCACGAGCAGTGTCGTGCGCTGCGCGGTCACCGAGCGCAGTGTCGCGTGGATGGTCGCCTCGGTGGCCGGATCGACCGCCGAGGTCGCGTCGTCGAGCACGAGGATCCGGGGATCGGACAGCAGGGCCCGAGCCAGGGCGATGCGTTGCCGCTGACCGCCGGACAGGGTGAGCCCGCGCTCGCCGACGAGCGTGTCGTAGCCGTCGGGCAGCGCACTGGCGAACTCGTGGGCCTCGGCGGCACGCGCCGCGGCCACGATCTCCTCGTCGGAGGCATCCGGGCGCCCGTAGGCGATGTTGCCGCGGATGGTGTCGGAGAACAGGAAGGCTTCCTCGAACACGACACCGATGGAGTCCCGCAGGGAGTCCATGCGGATCCGGCGGATGTCGTGGGCGGGCGCCTCGTCGGTGTCGGTGCCGATCCGGATGCTGCCTGCGTGCACGTCGTAGAAGCGGGGCAGCAGCAGCGATACGGTCGACTTGCCCGAACCGGCGGAACCGACCAGCGCGACCGTCTCGCCCGAGCGCACCTGCAGCGAGATGCCGCGCAGTACGGGTTCGTCCCGGCTGTAGCCGAAGCGGACATCGTCGAGTTCGACTCGCAGCGGCCCTTCCGGCAGGTCCACCGCATCCGGCGCGTCGACCACCTCGGGCTGGGAATCGATCAGGTCGTGGAGGCGCTCCACACCCGCCCGGGCGAGCTGCGACTGGATGATCAGGCTCGACAGCATCCGTGCGGGCCCGGCCAGCATGGCCACGTAGCCGGAGAAGGCCACGAACGTGCCGAGGCTGACCCGGCCCTGCAGCACCAGCCACCCGCCCAGGCCGAGAACACCGACCTGCCCGGCGGCAGGCAGGGCGGCCAGACTCGCCGCGGGCAGCGCGGTCATGCTCGCGGTCCGCAGGCGGTCGGCGAACAGCGTGCGGGCTTTCGAGCGCAGGCGTTCGACTTCCCGGGACTCCTGTCCGAATCCCTTCACCACGCGCACGCCGGTCACGGTTTCCTCGACGTGCTGGGCGATGTCGGCGGCGCTCTGCTGTGCCGCCCAGGTGGCGGGAAACAGCGTCTTCCTGCTGCGGGCGGAGATCACGGCGATCAGTGGTGTCACGACCAGGGAGACCACGGTCAGCAGCGGGGACAGCCACAGCATGATCCCGAGGGCGACCAGGGCCAGCACCAGCGTTCCGGCCGCCATCGGTGTCATCGCCAGCAGGCTGTAGACCAACTGCAGGTCGCTGATGGATCGGGAGACGACCTGCCCGGTGCGCAGGGCGTCCTGCTTGCCGCCGTCGAAGCGCTGCACCGCGCCGAACACCGCTCGCCGCAGGTCGTGCTGCACGTTGACGGCGAGCCTGCCCGCCGTGTATCGGCGCACGAAGGCCGCGCCGTAGCGGAACAGGCTCAGCCCCACCATCGCGGTCACGATCCAGCCGAGTCCGGCGGTGCTACCGACCACGGCGCGGTCGACGGCGGCCCTGGTCAGCAGCGGGATGAGGGCTTCGATGCCGAGTGCCGAGACCGATGCGCCGATCGTCAGGACGACGATGGCGGGATGACGCCAGCACGCGGCGGCGAGGCGGCGTATCCAGCCGCCGGATGCAGGGGCGGAGGTATCGGAGTCGGGCACCCCGCCAGGTTATGTGCCCACGGTGACGCGGTGCGCGGAATGGCGGGATGGGGGAGGTTCCTGTGATGGTTCACTCGGGCTGCCGCGGGCAACACGCGGCGGGGCCGCGGCTACACGGGCTCGTGCAGGTCGTGGCGTGCGATCTTGCCGCTCGCGGTGAGCGGGAGGGCATCCAGGAAGTGGACCCGCGCGGGTAGCTTGTACTCGGCGATCCGCCCGCGGAGGGAGTCCAGCAGGTCGGCCGCGGACAGCGAGTGCCCGTGTCGCGGCACGACGAATGCCACCGGGACCTGCCCCTCGTCCCGGTCCGGGGCGGCGACCACCGCGGCGGCGGCCACGGCGGTGTTCTCGTCGATGGCCGCCTCGACCTCGCCGGGAGTGATCTTCGAGGTGCGCCGTACGATCAGCTCCTTGAGCCGGCCTCGGAACCACCAGAGACCGTCGGCGTCCTGCGAGCCCAGGTCCCCGGTATGCAACCAGCCCCCGGCCATCAGCTCGCGGGTGAGCGCCTCGTCCTGCCAGTAGCGGCTCATCAGCATGGGCCCTCGAACCAGCAGTTCGCCGGTCCGCTCGTCGGCTCGTACCTCGGCGCCGGTCACCGGGCTGCCGATGCACCCGTCCCGTTCCAGGTGGGGCTCGCGGACCACGGTGAGCCAGATGGCCTCGGTCATTCCCCAGCCCACCGCGATCGGCTCTCGGGACAGCTCCGTGAACTCCCGTTGCAGTGCGGCGGGCACGGTGTCACCACCGGTGTAGACACCGCGCAGCGACGAGAACCACTCCCGCGACGCGCCCGGGGCGTGGACGAGCTGGGCGAGGATGTCGATGTGCGTGCAGATCAGCGTCGGCCGATGCTCGAGCAGGCCCGCCACGTACCGCTTCACGTCGAACCCGTCGTGGAGCACGACGGTTCCACCCGACATCAGCGTGGTCAGCGTGGCGATGAAGCCGCTGACGTGGACCTGCGGTTCGCACACCTGGACCACGTCCTCGGCGTCGACGTCCCCGAGCGCTTCCGACGTGCTCGTCAGCATCGCCAGCGCCGAGCTGTGACTGTGCAGCACTCCCTTGGGGATACCGGTGGAACCCGACGTGAAGAACAGCACCGCGGGGTGTTCCGAGGCCTGCTCCTTCGGGCGCGGCACCGGGTGCGGGGTCAGGAGCGGAGCGAGCGATTCGTAGCGCTCGCCGCCGCCGACCACCAGAACGCGGACCCCGGCCAGCGCCGCGGGATCCACCTCGTCCAGCGCTTCCAGCCTGCTGGAGTGCACGATCAGCCACGCGGGGCGCGCGCGGCCCAGCGCTTGCTCGATCTCCGGCGGCGCGTACCGGGAGTTGAGCGGCGCGGCGATCGCCCCCGAGGTGAAGCAGGCGAGGTAGGCGAGCACCGTCTCGGGCCGGTTCGGCAGCATGAGAGCGACGCGCTCGCCCGAGAGTCCGGCTGCGGTCATCTCGAACGCCAGCGCGTCGGCTGCCGCGCTCAGATCGGCGTAGGTCCAGCGTTCGCCCTCGTACGACAGCGCGGTGCGATCGCCCGACCGTTCGGCGCGCGGGGCCACCAGCCGGCTCAGCGTGACGTGCTCCGCCGGAGCGTCGACGTGCCGGGTCGCCGGACGGGTGCCTCCGGCACCGTGCGGGCCGGCGCCGTCGTGCTCTCGATGCAGCGCCATGACCCAACCCCCCCGGGTAAGCACCTCTCGATGCTCAGACTGCTCCCGCCGACTCGCGCCTGTCAACGCGAGATGGTCGCGAGGCGCTGCCCTCCAGCGAACGAGGAGAAGTGAACGGAACTTTCGCCCGGATAGAAGTAACGAAAGTTCCGTTCACTCAGTTCGGCGGTGCGGCTCAGTCGATCCAGTATCGACGCCTCGGCTGCACTCCCGGAGCCGTGTCGACGAGTGAATCCAGCCGCCCGCCGCACGTCTCGATGACGGCTGCCGAGGAGATGTTGTCATCGTCGCAAGTCAGCAAGGTTTGATCGACTCCGACGGCTCTCGCGACGACAAGGCTCTGCCGAAGGATCTCCGTCGCGTAACCGCGCCGACGATGTTGCGGTAGAACGCCGTAACCGATGTGACCCCCGTAGCGGGCCAGGTAATCGTTGAGGGTGTGTCGGATGGATGTCCGTCCGATGATCTCCCCGTCGACGTCGGCGACCAGGAACGTGGCGGGGACGAATCCTTCTGGAATGTTGATGCCTGTTCGCTGCTGCTCCAGCGTTTCGAGGTAATCGTTCCAGGGTGTCTCCGGCTTGAGACCGATGCCGAACTCGAACCCCTCCACCATCATCAGACGGTGAGCCGCGCGGAAGGTGTCCTCGTCGCAGGCCGGTCACCGCTGCTGGAAACTCCTGAGCTGCTCGCCGAGGTGGGCGGCGAGACGCTGTTTGTCGGCCCCGGTGAAGGTGTTCCAGGTCTCGCCGTCGTTGTTGCGGCGGGTGGTGACGCTGTAGCGGCCCTGCTCGGTGTCGCGCCACCCGATCGCGGGCAGCCGCACCGGATCGCCCCGGTCGTCGCGCCCGGTGACGAAGAAGTAGCCGACCCGCTGCACCGGCAGCGCCATGATCCGCTGCACCTTGCGCAGCTGCGCACCTCCGGCCTGGCGGGTTGCGGTGGCCTGCGCGGAGCTCAGCCACGAGCCGTCGGCGTCGTCGCCGGTAGCACCGGTGGGCTGTTGCTCCTGGGTGGTGGAGACGGTCGCCGACTCCAGGTGTCCGGCCGGGACGTCGGACAGCAGGCCGGTGCAGACCCGGACGAGTCCGCGCGGGTCGACGGGATCGAACCGGATCCGTTGCTGCTGTTGGATCGCCAGTACCCCGGCGTTCCCGGAGACCGCGATCCGCGCGCGAAACACCTCGTCGGTGGGTACGTCCACGGCCACGACCGCGACACCGATCTCCGGGGTGTGCAGCAGCGTCAGTGCCCGGTGCACCTCGGGGTCGACTTCGCCGCGGTCGGCGAACCTGCGGTGTTGCAGGTCGCCGTACACCTCGGTGCGCAGCCGCGCGCGCTCGTCGAGGGTGGCGCCGCCGTGACCGATCTCGAACGGGAACTGCCGCAGGTCGACCTGCAGGTCCTCGGCGAGGATGTCGGCGGCCTGCAGCGAGAGGGTGAACGATCCCGGCATCAGTGGCCGCCGTCCTCATCGGGCAGGGCCCCGAGGACCGGGGGTGCCACGCGGGGCAGACCGAGGTCGCCGCCGATCTCGTCGGCCTCCAGCAGGTACTTGCGCTCGTGCTGTTCCTCATCGCCGCCCTGCTGGTTCTGGCCGCCCATGGCACCCATCGGCATCCGGCCGCCCCGCGCCTGCGACGAACTCGGCGCGGCGCCGGCCGCGGACGTTGGCGAGGCCGGCGAGCCGGTCAGGGCACTGCCTGCGCGCCCACCCGGGGTCATCGTGCTGCCGGGAACCGAGCCACCCGATCCGCGCGGGCCGAATCCGCCACCGGGGCGGGCGGTGCCACCACCGCTTGCCCCGCTACCGGCGCGACCGCCGCCCGGCACCTGCTGTCCCGGCGGTACCGGAGCCCACCGGCCGTTGTGCGGGTTCTGCCGCATCCACTGGCCGGTGCGCGGGTCCTGGCGGTAGATCGTGCCGTCCGGGCCGCGCACCGCTCCCGGCGGCAGGGACGATCCGGGGCTCGCCCAGGACGGGGACGTGCCCGCCGGAGCTTGCGCACCCGAACCGGAGGGGGCGAGTGGGGGAGTGGAGCCGCCTGCGGCGGGTGGGGCCGCACCGCTCGGCGCCGTGGAGGCCGAATACGTCGGGGCCGCGCCACCGGATCCGCCAGGGGAGGTGAAGCCGCCCACCGGCGCGGTGCTGCCCGAAGTCGGGCCGGAACCCCCGTCGTCGCCCGGGGGAGGGGGCGGCGGCGCGAATTTCGGGGTGCTCGCCGCGGCCGTGCCGAAGTCGCTTTCCATCGTGGACACGACCCGGGCGGCTTCCTCGTGGGCGGCCCGGGCTCTCTCCTGCTTTTCCGCCAGGGCGTTGGCCTGCTGCGGGGAGGAGGTGGGGTCCGGGTTCTGCGCGTTTTCCTTCAGTGCGGCGGCCGTGTCGACCTCGATCTCTTCGGGCATCGCGTTGCGGGCCCGTTCGGCGGCCTCGGCCTGCATGCCGAGCTGGTTGGCGGTCAGCTGCGCGGCCTCACCGGAATGCCCCATGTGATCGGCGACCTGAGCCATCTTGCTGCGCATCGCGTCCCCGGCCGCGCCTTGCCAGGATTCCTCCGTTTTGGCGGCGGCTTTGCGGATCCGGCCGGAGAACTCGATCAGGTCGTTGCCGACCTTGTGGTAGTACCGCCCCATGTCGTGCACCGCTACCGGATCGAAGTTCTCGCGCACGAACCGGGACAGTTCCCTGTGCGGGTAGGACAGGTAGTGCGTCGCCCCCAGATCGGCGGGTTTTTCGTGCAGGCGGTGGTTTCCCGACAGCGTCGCTGCCTGTTGGTGTCCGTACTCGGCGGCGACCTGCGCAGCCTCGCGTTTCGCCTCGGCACGCTGAGCCCTGCCGACCGCGTGGTCCATCGCAGCGGTTCCGGATACCGCCATCCGGTGCGCCTCGACACCGCCGGCGTCCACATAGGCCTGCCGCTCGCGATCGGCGATGTACTCGTGGCTTCGGTACTCCGGCTCCCCCGACGTCATTTCTTCCTCTCAGCTGTTTTCAGTTGCCGAAGATGGTGGCCTCGACCATCGGTGCGGCTTTTTTGACCAGGTTGCAAGCCGTGTCAGGTGGAGTCGAGACGTCGACCGTGCTTCGAACGAGCATCGACGTGGTACCCGAGGTCGCAAAGGCGAGCGAGCACTGGCGTTCATTACTGCGGACAAGCAGGGCGTCGTGTCCCTGGAACGTGGTCCGGGTCTTCTCGTCTCCGGAGAAATTGATCTCGTTGAGGGCCATGTCCTTGTACACGGACACTCCCAGGATGTGCTCGCCGAGTTTCCAGTCACAGGTGGAGTTGTCGAATTCGTTGATGGTGCCTGGTCCGCTCAAGCCCAGCTTGGTTGCTTGCTCGGAGGTGAAGACCTCGCAGGGCTTGACCCCGGCCAAGGGCTGACTGTTCGACTCGCCGGTTTTCGAGCTCGGTGGCTGCTGCGAGTTGCCGGCCGTGTCTTCTGTACTCCTGGAAGAGCCACTGCATGCCGAGAGCGAGAGTGCCGCGACCGCGAACACCGCCGCAGCGGCCGAGCGCCGCATGTTCCTCTGCACTGTGACCGTCCTCGCTCTCACGTCCGGTCGCCGAAGTTGGTGGCGTTGCCCTCGTCGGTTTCCTGGTACAGGGCGATGCCCTTCTTGATGGCCTCGATCACCTGCGGCACCTGCTTACTCGATTGGAGAATCGCTTCCTCGAAGGAGCCTTCCCCACCTGCGGCGACCTGCTGATTGAAGTCCGCGATCGCCTGGCCGGCGGGACTGTCTCCCAGCGGTGTCCGGTTCTTGACAACCTGCATGTCATTGAGTCGAGCATCCAGGTAGTCGCCGTACTCCTGGAAGATCCGGATGAGCTCGTCGCCGGCTTCGGGGGTGACCTGGAACTGGCCTCTGCCTGCCGAGCTGATGATGTCCTGCATGGCGTTGTTGGTGGCCGACAGGCTGCTTGCCACCTGCTGCGGATCCGTCATGACGGGTTCGCTTTCCCCCAGCCGTTCGCGTACGCGCGTGCGCACTCCAGCAGGCACAACGTACTGATCTTGACACGGAGGGTCAACGCGCGAAGTGAAACGGTTTCATAACGGCGCGAAGTGGCCCGTTCCCGCGTCCTGCGGGTAGGGCTTCGGTGGAGAGGGAAGGTCAGCGCCGGTTGAAGGCGCCCCGCTTGAGGCCGGTGAGGAAGCTGCTCCACGCACCGGGTGAGACCGCAAGCGTGCCGCCCGCGCGATCCTTGGTGTCCCGCACGGCAACCGCCGCAGCAGCAAAACCGACCTCGACGCAGTTGTTCGCGCCACCGCTGCTGCGGCTGCTCTTGCGCCACGCAATGTGGGCCGGTTTCGGCGTCGTCATGCTGGGCTCCTACTCGTCAGATCGCTGATCGCTCTATCGAGTGCCGTGAGTGTCTCACGCTGACCCATCGCTGCGATGCGTAGCCGCTCGATGACCATTTGGTACACCTCAACGTGTTGTGCGCCATCGAGGCAGTCGGCACGGGTGAGGCTTTCCAGGTAGGCGTAAGTGAACGTGGCGTCCTCGAGTTCCAGGCGCAGCAAGGTGAATGAGGTTCCCATGGCCGCGTGCTCGCCGGAAGTGAACGGAAGAATCTGAAGGGTGACGTGCGGCAGAGTGGCAACCGACCGCAGGTGCTCCAGCTGTCGCCGGAGTACGTCCGCTCCACCGACCTCCCGGCGCAGTGCTGCCTCGCCCAGGATGATGTTGAGCTGCGGCGGATCGGAGCGAGTCACCAGCGACTGACGGCGAAGTCGAGCTTGCACGGTCTGATCGATGTCCGCAGGGGCGACCACGACGGAAGTCGACACGATCGCGCGGGCGTATTCCTCGGTTTGAACCAGCCCGGGTATGAGCTCGCTGTCCCAGGTCATCAGTGCGTCCGCGTCCGACTCCAAGCCCAGGTACTGACGTGACCAGTCCGGGACCTTGCCAAAACTTCCTCGTTTGCGGGCTTGCGCAGCCAGGGACCGGACTCGTTCGGCATCCGCTGCCGGAGGTTGGAACAGTTCCAGGAGTCGCTCGAGCTCGGCAGCTTGCAGGGTGGCCTGACCCTGCTCGATTCGGCTGATCTTGCTGGGTTGCCACTTCGTGCTCGTGGTCAACTCATCGCGGTTGATCCCGGCCGCTTCGCGCAGTTGTCGTAACTCGCGGCCAAGCAGGAGACGGCACACAGCAGGGCTCGGTGGGTTCATGGTCGTCAATCTTGCCGCTTCAACAGCCCGATCGTGATCACCCTTTTGTGTCATTGCTACTCGCATTGCGACTTGCAATGCTCTTTTTGCGTAAATGGTGATCAAGTGAAGGGGCGGGGCGGGGATGCTGTGGTTCCGGTACCGGGCCGGGGTGGTCGAGGAGTCCGAACGGCTGGTGCATGTCGCCGATCCCGAGATGCCGATGGGCGGGAGCTACCTGGTCTCGCCGTGCGGGCGGCGGTTCGACCGCGGTGATCTCGACGAGGCCGACGAACCGGCGAAGTTCCCGCCCGTGACCGGGCAGGATCGCGCTGAGCCGTGTCTGATGTGCGTGATGCGCGCGATGCTCGCCGCCCCGGCTCGCTTCGATCGCCCGGAGCAGGAGTGATCGACCGAAGCGGTGCGCAGCGGCATTGCCCGAGGAAAGGAGTGATTGCGGTGACCTACGACGGTTTCCGGTGGGAGGGTCCGGTGGTGTGGTGGCGTCCGGTGGATGGTTACCGGCACGCGCTGCCGCCCGAGGAGCGCCCGGTGGCGGGTCGGCAACGGGAGACGGTGTGCGGTGAGTCCGTCACGCTGACCGAACCCGATGATGTGGACTGGCTGATGCCCACGTGCGACGCCTGCATGGCCGAGGCGTGCTCACGCCGGGATGCCCGCGCCGAGCGGGCCCGCGCCGAGCGGGCCCGTGCCGAGCGCGAGCGCTTCCGCGAGCGCACCGAACGCGAACGCTCCCGCGCGGCCGAGCCGGAGCGGGGAAAGGAGTGAACGCCAACTTTCGCTCGGAGAGAAGTAATGAAAGTTGGCGTTCACTCGTGAACTTCGGCTGCGGCTACCCCGGAGGACCACCGCGGCGACACCGCAGGCAAGCAGCGGGCAGCCGGAAACCTTCGAGCGCGGAAAGTGAGGTTGCCGGTGCGCCTCAGGCGGCTGTGCCCGCGCCGTACGGCTGGGTGATGGCCTCGAGGTAGTGACCGGAGGGATCGCAGAAGTAAACCCCGCGACCGCCGTGATTGGTGTTGTACTGCTGGGGGAGCTTCCCTCGCGGGTCGGCCCAGTGCTCGATGTCGGCGACCCGGATCCGGGCGTAGATGCCGTCGAAGTCGTCCTCGCTCACGAGGAACGCGTAGTGCTGCGGTGGGAAGTCGATCCCCGGCTCGGCGAACTGGAGGAGGACATCCCCGTCGAGGCGGACGACGAGGAAGAACCCACCGGGCTCCGCGGGCGGGAGATCGAAGATCTCGGTGAAGAAGGAAGCCGACTGCTGCTTGTCGCGCGCGGCGATGATCGTGTGGTTGAACAGGATGGTCATCGAAGACCTTTCGGAAAATCCGACGCCTCCATGCCTGACGCTGCCCGCCACCGACACGCGACGCCGCATCGATGTTGGCACTGTGGAGAGCCCCGCACAAGGTTGCCGAGCCGGAGCGGGGAAAGGAGTGAACGCCAACTTTCGCTCGGAGAGAAGTAACGAAAGTTGGCGTTCACTCGTGTACGGCGGCTGCTTCCTGGGCGGACTCGGAAGCGCGCCGGAGCTCTGCGATATCGAGTTTGATCATGCCGAGCATCGCCGTCACGACCCGTCGCGACTTCTCCGGATCGGGATCACCGATCAGCTCGTGCAGAACCGTGGGCACGATCTGCCACGACAGGCCGTACCTGTCCTTCAGCCAGCCGCACTGGATCTCCTCCCCACCTTCCGAGAGCTTGCTCCAGAAGTAGTCGACCTCCTCCTGCGTCTCGCAGTCCACCTGGAACGAGACGGCCTCGGTGAAAGTGAAATGGGGACCGCCGTTGAGGGCGACGAACCGCCGCCCGTCCAGCTCGAAGGTGACGGTCATGACCGATCCCTCGGGCCCGGGACCGGCTTCGCCGTAGCGAGTCACGTCCAGGATCCGGGAGTTCGGGAAGACACCGGTGTAGAAGTTCGCTGCCTCTTCGCCCTGGGTGTCGAACCACAGGCACGGGGTCGTCGTGGACATCGGTGGCCCTTTCCTCCGGGGAGCCCGCAGGCTCCGCGTACTTCCTCCTCACGGTGGACCGCGCCGGCGAGAAAAACTCATCGGTCGCCGCCCCTCGTTGCCGGACCGGTTCCCGACAGGGGAGGAGAAAGCCTCGGAAGTGGTGCGCCGCCTCAGGTGATGTCGCGCCGGCGGCTGACCAGCCAGCCGCCGAGCACGAAGGCGGCGGTGTAGCCGAGGAAGGTGAGCAGGCTCAGCCACCACGGATGCCCGTAGGTTCCGCCGAAGAAGAAGTGCAGCACCTGGAAGGCCTCCACCTGCACGTACGGTTCGGAGTCCCCGGCCACCGCGGAAATGAAGATGGGCACCGCGAGGTTGCCGACGATCCCGTTGCTCGCAGCACCGGGCAGGTAGGCGACGAAACCGGCGATCTCGGAACCGAGGAGCACGACCGACAGGATGAACTCGATCACGAACTTGTAGGCCACCAGCACGAGCACGGCCACGATCGAGTTCGTCACCAGCGCACCGAAACCGACGCCGAGCAGCGTCCACAGCACCATCGCGAGCAGGCCGGCGCCACCCACCGTGAACCAGTCGACGGGATTGCCGAAACCGTCGAGGCCGGCCCCCAAAAGCCCGCCGATGCTGGCCGAGAGCACGTTGACCAGGCCGTACAGCAAACCGATGTTCGTGTAGGCGATGAGCTTGGCACCGAGCACGGCACCACGCGGATTACCGGTGAGGTAGGTCGTGGTGATGCTCTTGTGGCGGTGTTCGCCCGCCACGGCCAGCGCACCGAACAGCGCCGCGAAGATCGTGCTGTAGTTCGTGGACATCGACACGGTGAGCAGTCCGGTCGGCAGGGACCGCCCCGCGGCCTCCTGCATCTGCTCGATCGAGCCGAAAGCGGTGCCGATCCACCCCGCTCCGAAACTGAGCACGGCCACCGGGATGAGCAGCGCCCACCACAGGTTGACCGTGAAGATCTTGCGGAACTCCGCCTTGACCAGCCCGCCCATCAGGCTTTTCCTCCGGAATCGCCGTTTTCGTTCTCGCGCCGGTGTCCCTGCTGCGGTGCGCCCCACAGTGCCGCGTCCTGCGGCTGGTGGGGCTGCTGCCCGGTTTGCTGCGGGGCGGGTGGGGCGAAGCCGCCACCCGGCGGCCCCCACGGAGGAGCACCTCCGGCAGGACCGGGACCTCCCCACGGAGCTGCCCCGCCGGTGTACTGGCCGTTGGTGAGCTGGAAGAACAGTTGCTCGAGATCGACGTGCTCGTCCTGCATGTCGTAGAGCGCGACTCCCGCCTGCAGCGCGAGATCGGCGACCGTGCGGGAATCCGAGTCGAGCACTGCCAGTCGGCCGTCCGGCAGGTGTTCCACGACGAAGCCGCTGTGCTGCAGCGCGGTGACCAGCTTTCCCGGGTCGGCGGCCCGGACGAGGACCCGGGAGCGCTGCGCGGAACGCAGCTGTCCCAGATCGCCGTTGTAGACGCACTGCCCCTGGCTGACGATCACGACGTGGTCGACCGTGTGTTCCATCTCGCGCAGCAGATGGCTGGAGACCAGGACGGTACGGCCGGTCGCGGCGAACGATTTGAGGAAGCCGCGGAGCCAGGCGATGCCCTCCGGGTCGAGCCCGTTGGACGGCTCGTCCAGCACCAGGACCTGCGGATCCCCGAGCAGGGCGGTGGCCAGGGCGAGCCGCTGACGCATACCGAGCGAGAAGCCACCGGTCTTGCGCGTGGCGGCACTGCCCAGGCCGACCAGTTCCAGCACCTGGTCGGCCTGCTGGTCCGGCACGTCCATGGCGGCGGCATAGCTGCGCAGGTGGTTGCGTGCGGTGCGGCCGGGGTGGAAACTCTGCGCCTCCAGTACGGCGCCGACCACGGTGCCCGGGTTCGACAACTGTGCGAAGGGCAGCCCGTTGATGGTCGCCACTCCGGCGCTCGGTGCGATCAAACCCAGGATCATCCGCAGAGTGGTGGTCTTGCCGGATCCGTTGGGTCCCAGAAACCCGGTCACCGAGCCCGGCTCCACCGTGAAATGGAGGTTCCGGACCGCGTCGATCGGCCCGAAGTTCTTGCTGAGGCCCTGCACCAGGATCCGGCCGCTGCCGTCGTGCACGCGCTCCTCCAGAGGACAGGATGTGTCGCAACGGCGCTGTTTCCGGCGGAGCTCACTGCCGGAAACCGGGTACGCCGGTTGTGCCCATCCTGCCTCATGGCGAACGTACGAGTGGCAGCTACCGGGGACATCCCGGCACAACGTTGATCAAAAGTTGTCTCGGGACTTGGTCGGGTGGTCGCTCGGGCTGATCCCGCGAGCGAGGAGCCGGTCCGAAGACAGGCGCTCAAAAACGGTGGTGACGTGGCGGCGGCCACCTGACCGTGGTGTCGGCCACGGGGGCGCGATGGATCCGGATGTGGTCGGTCTCCATATGGCCACCGATCGGGGGAGAGGTGGAGTGGTCGTCGGCACCGGTGACGTGGTCGGCGGCACCGGAGGGTTCGAACTCGTCGGTCGTCCGATCGCCGGAAGGGCGCTCGTCCGAGGTGGTGACCGCATGTGGTGGCGCCGATCGCCGGTTGGGCCCACCGCGGGAGCTTGCCCGGGAGAAGGGCTTGCGCAGCGCGTTGAGCCGGGAACGGTTCGCGCGGTCGGACCGGTCGGCCTCTTCGCCGATCAGCTGGTAGTGGGCCGTGGTCCATACCGGGCAGGGCCAGCGGCGGGCCCGCAGGGAGCCGGGGCAGATGCGGCAGCGACCGTGCTCGTCCGGCCGGTGCTCCTCCAGGAGGACACGCAAGCCTTCCGTGAGGCGGTACAGCTCGCTGCGCGCCAGCGGCAGCAGCGTGTCCGGTTCACCTTCCCGGGCCACCTCGTCCAGCCTGTCGAGCTGTTCGAGAACCGCCTCCCGCTGTTCCCGGTCTCCCCGTGCCGGATCCGGATCTCCCGGATCCGCTGCCCTCGTGTCCGTCACGTCGTCTCCCAGCGCCATCGAACGGTGACCATCGCCGGTGTTGCGGGCCGCGGAAGGCCGAAGCCGGGTGCTCGCGAAAAACGCTGCTCTGCAGAGGCGTCCGGTCTGCGGAGGAGCCCGATCTAGGTCTGCGGAGACGTCCGGTTCCGGCTTCTTCTGTGCAGGGATCGGTCGTTGTGGGGACGAACTTCAGAGGAAAAGCACAGAAACACTCGTTCGAGTGATGAATGCGGGGCAGGATGGCTCCGGAAAGCGGATGTCGGACCGGTGAACTCCCGGTGAGCGGAATTTTTGAGATCGTCCCGCTTCGACCCTTCGATAGGAACGCGATCGTGACTTATACTGAAGGGTGGCGGCCCGCTCCCGGTGACCCCCAGGCTGGTTGAGCAGGCCGCCCCTTCTTGTCACGACCCGGTACCCGGACTCGCCCGGTACCGATGCCGGCCGGTGGCCGTGCGGAGTGCGTGCCGTGGCACCGGTCGATGCTGCCTTTACCGTAGGACGTCCTCGCCGGACTCGCACGTCAGCCCGTGTGCTGCGGCAACGGCTGCGTTGACGAGCGCGCCGCCGTGGGTGTTGAGACCCCGGGCCAGGGCGGCGTCCTCGCGGCACGCCTGCTGCCATCCCTGCTCGGCAATCCGCAGCGCGTAGGGCAGTGCCACATTGGCCAGCGCATGCGTCGAGGTGTTCGGAACCGCGCCCGGCATGTTCGCCACGCAGTAGAACACCGACTCGTGCACCGGGTACGTCGGATCGTCGTGCGTGGTCGGCCGGGAGTCGGCGAAGCATCCGCCCTGGTCGATGGCGACGTCGACGAGCACGCTGCCCGGCTTCATCCGCGCGACGAGTTGATGGGACACCAGCTTCGGCGCCTTGGCGCCCGGGATCAGTACCGCGCCGATGACGAGGTCGGCCGCGCGTGCGGCCCGCTCGATGGTGTAGTGATTCGACGCCACGGTACGCAGCTGTCCGCGGTAGTCGCGATCGATGTCGCGGAGCTTGTCGACATCGGTGTCCAGCAACTCCACGTCGGCACCCATCCCCAGGGCGACGGCGGCGGCGTTGCGACCGGCCACGCCGCCGCCGATCACCGCCACGTGAGCCGGCGGCACGCCGGGTACTCCACCGGGCAGCACACCACGCCCTCCGCCGGGACGCAGCAGCGCGTACGCACCGACCTGGGGTGCGAGTCGGCCGGCGACCTCGCTCATCGGGGCGAGCAACGGCAGGCTGCCGTCACCGGTCTGCACCGTCTCGTAGGCGATGCCGGTGGTTCCGGAGCGCAGCAACGCGTCGGTGAGCTCGGCCGAGGCGGCCAGGTGCAGGTAGGTGAACAGCACCTGGTCGGAGCGCAGGTACGGGTACTCCTCGGGGACGGGTTCTTTGACCTTGAGCACCAACCGTCCCTCCGCCCAGACCTCCTCGGCGTTCGGCAGGACCTCGGCCCCGGCATCCAGGTACTCCTCATCGGGAATCGACGAGCCGATGCCTGCCTGCGATTCGACGAGGACCTCGTGACCGCGAGCCGTGAATTCGTGCACACCTGCGGGCGTCAGCGCGACCCGGTACTCGTTGTTTTTGATCTCGCGGGGAACGGCGATCTTCACGGGCAATCCTTTCCTTTGCGGTGTGCACCACGATCCGCTGCCGCCCGGCAGGGCGCATCATTGCCCCGGCACGAGATTCGCCCGTGCTGCTTGTTCCGCCGACACAAACGACTCAGGTGTGGCGTGCCCACCGCTCGGCGAGGAGCTGTACCAGCAGCGCCGAACGCACCTCGGGATCGGTCAGGTCCACCTCCACGAGCGTGCTCAGCCGCTTCATCCGATAGCGGAAGGTGTTGGGATGCACGCACAGTTCGGCGCCGGCGGTGCGGGGGTCGCCGGGATGCCGCAGCCAGGCGTACAGCGTGGCCAGGTACTCCGTGCCGTGGGTGTGGTCGTGCTCGCGCAGTTGCGGTAGCGGGCCGAGCGTGCCGATCCCGGCATCGATGGCGGCACCGGCCATCCGGTCGAGCACGAGCAGGTGCCACAGTTCCTCGTGCACGGCGATGGGCTCGTGCGTCCGGCCGCTGCGCAGCACCCCGAGCATCTCCTCGGCCTGCGCCCGGGAACGTGCCAGGTCCCCGACAGCGGCGGCGGCGCCCGCCGCGACCAGCAGCCGGGGAGCATCCGCGGCGCGCCGGTGGACATGGAGCGTCAGGGTGTCCCGCAACGCGGACCACCCGCCGGGACCGCCGTGGTCGGGGACGAGCGCGTACAGCAACCCGTCCACTTCGGCGATCAGCGGTCGGGTGCCGATGCCCTTGGTGATCCACTCCCACACCGCCAGTCGATGCCCCTCGGCGAGGCCGTCCGCGGCAGAGACGTCGATGGTGACGACGCGGTGTGCCTCATCGGACAGGGCGAGCTCGTTCGCGGCCGCGCGCCACCCCTCGCCGCTTTCCAGCAGCCGCCGGGTCAGTTCCGCCGAGCGCCTGCGCTCGGCGTCGGCGACGACACGCCAGCGCAGTAGTTGCAGGGCCACCAGCGGTGCCGTGTCGGCGAACGCCGTGGCGCGTTCCTCGGAGACCTCGTCACCGACGACCGCCCACATCGACCCGAGCAACTCACCGCCCATCCGGATCGGCATGATCAACCGCGGCAGGGTGCCGTCCTGCTGCGCGGGCACGAAGATCGCCGAGCTGCCCCGGGTGAGCCGGCGGAACGTGCCGCGCGCACGGAACTTCGCGAGCACGTCGTCGGGCTGCTTGCGGCCCATGATCGTGGACACTCTGGCCGGATCGGTGAGGTCCTGGCGTGCCGAGTAAGCCAGGACCTGGGAGTGCGCGTCCTCGATGGTCACCGGTGCGTCGACGACATCGGCGACCGCGTCGGCGAGCCGGAACAGGTCCCCGACCCCGGCTGTCCCCACCGAGGTGGGGTCACCGCCGTCGACGTCCTCGACAGCGGTACCCGCCAGCGTGGCGCGGATCAGCCAGACCAGCTGCGCCCATGCCGTGCCGTGGCGCACCTCGACGAGCGCGAGACCGCCGCTCTCGGCGGCGTGGCGCACCTCGCCGTCGGTGGCCATCGGCGCCTTGAGCAGCACCGCCGCCGCGCCCTGCGCGCCACACTCGCGGACGAGGGCCACCGCGTGCGCGGGATCGGCCACGGCGACACCGAGCACGAGATCGCCTTCGGCGAGGGCGGGAGTCACATCGGGCTCGGTGATGACGACGTCGCCGACGCACCCGGTCGAGTCGGGGACGTGCACCAGGTGCAGCAAGGTCGGACCGACCCGCTCGGCCAGGGCACGAACGTCGATCATCGGCTGCCTCCCGGAGCGCACACCCGGATTGGCCGTGTCCGGCGGCCGGGTTATCGTTGCCGCACAACAGCGACAATCGCATATCGGCCGTCGAAGTCGGGCGGGAGAGCCCCTGTCGAGATGGAAGAGGTCAACGGCGACTTCTCCGGGTGAGCAGGGCGCCGAAGGAGCAAGACTCCCCGCAAACTCTCAGGCACCCATGACCGCTCGACCGAGGCAGCTCTGGAAAGCCGCACGTCCCCCAGGGGCGCCCGCGCACCCACGGTGCAAGCCGCGATCCCGCGGCGAAGCTCTCAGGTATCGCAACAGAGGGGGAGGTCCGGTACCCGGGCATGTCCATGCCCTCGACATCGACGGAGCCTCCCCTATGTCTCTGCCAACGCATCTGCACTACACCGAAGAGCACGAATGGCTCGAAGAGCGCGACGGCACCGTGCGTGTGGGCGTCACGCACTACGCCTCCGAGGCGCTGGGCGACATCGTCTACGTGCAGCTGCCCGAGGTCGGCGAGCAGATCACGGCGGGTGAGTCCTGCGGCGAGCTGGAATCCACGAAGTCCGTCAGCGACCTGTTCGCGCCCGCCACCGGCGAGGTCGTGGCGGTCAACGAGTCCGTGGTCGACGACCCCTCGCTGGTCAACGCCGACCCCTTCGGTGACGGCTGGCTGTTGGAACTGCGGGTGAGCGAGAACGGCAAGCTGCTCACCGCCGAGCAGTACGCCGAACTGACCAGCGGGTGAGCAGACCCGTGTGCGGATGCGGGAGGCGCTGGTCAACGGCGACCGGCGCCTCCCGTTTCTTGTCGGTGGATCCGCCCGCATGACGAGAACGGCATGCCATGGTCGTTCGCCCGAGTCGGCCGGAGTTTCGCACGGAAGGTGGCGCAGCCCGGACTCGGTGACATGCCCGGCGGGCTTGCCCGTTCCGTTCGGGAAAATCGATACGGTGTCGTTCGTCGCCGGGGAAACCACGTCCGGCGCTTTCGGTGTCACGGTGGTCTCGAGGGAGGATGGCAACGTGAAGCTCCCTTTCCGAGGTCGACCGCAAACCCGCCGGAAAGTGGGCACAATCGCCCGGGCAGCCGCCCTGCCCGGGCACACCGGGCAGGGAGCGACGTGACGAGTGATCAGGACAACAGCGATTTCGCGCGGGGACCGAACACCCTGTGCTTCATCTGCGGCGGTTACCGCCGCATCGGCGAAGCGCGACTGTATGCCGTTCAGGCCACATCCGACCTGCAAACCGGGATGACGATGGCCGAGTGGCGCACCTGCCCGCACTGCGAGGGCACCGGGCAGTTGCGCGGACTGCGCGCACCCGTGTAGGCGCACGGCCGGCATGGCACCCGTACGGACGGGGAACCCGCACTACCGGGACAGGAGGGAGCCGCCGACATGGATCACGTTTCTCTCGGGCGCACCGGGGTCAAGGTCAGCCCGCTGTGCCTGGGCGCGATGAACTTCGGCGCCTGGGCCAACGCCGATCACGACGACTCGATCCGCACCATCCACCGCGCACTGGACGCGGGGATCAACTTCATCGACACTGCCGATGTGTACTCGCGGGGAGAGTCGGAGGAGATCGTCGGCAAGGCGCTGGCGGGCGGCCGCCGTGACGATGTCGTACTGGCGACCAAGGCCCACGGGTCGATGGGTGAGGACCCCAACATGCGGGGGAACTCACGGCGCTGGCTGGTCCGCGAGGTCGAGAACAGCCTTCGCCGGTTGGGTACCGACCACATCGACCTGTACCAGATCCACCGGCCCGACCCCGACACGCACATCGACGAGACACTGGCCGCGCTGACGGATCTGATTCGCGGCGGGGGCAGGAAGTGCGGACCCAGCGGGCCCAGTGGGCCTCGATGTCGCAGTTCGATCCCTCCACAGCGGACAACGAGCGCAAGTTGGACGCGGTCGAATCACTGGTGGAACTGGCCGACAATGCCGGGCTGACGCTGATCGATCTCGCGCTGGCGTTCGTTCTGGAGCATCCGGCGGTCACCTCGGCGATCATCGGACCGCGCACGATGGAACCTCTCGAATCCCAGCTCGGTGCCACCGAGGTCGAGCTCGACGAGAGCACGCTCGACCGCATCGACGAGATCGTGCCACCCGGCACGACGCTGAATCCGGCCGACGCGGGGTGGCGATCGCCGGCTCTGGCGGCAAAGCAACGGCGCAGCCGGTAACCGGTCCCGGCGGTCTTCTCAGTTCACCAGCACGTAGGTGAGGCCGATCCCGCCGACGAGGACCGTGAGGACGGCCAGCGAAGCGGGCAGCGCACCGTCCGACAGCGGTGCCCCACTGCGGAGACTGCGCTCGTCCTGCCGGTGGCGTCGCCAGGCCAGCCGGGTGATGATCACGACCAGTGGCAGCGTCAGCGCGGCACAGACGGTGGCGAGGACGATGTCGGCCCGAACGAGCAAGCGGATGAACACCGCTGCCCCCACCACGAATGCCAGGGCTGTGCGCGACCAGGCGAGGGTGGTCCGTTCGATCTGCAGCCCGGGATCCCACGGGCCGCTCGGGCGCCCGCTGCTTTCGCGGTCGCCGCTGTCACGTCCCGGCATTGGTCTAAACCCCGGCCACCAGAACGAGAATGCAGGCGAAAATACCGATCACCGCGAGTCCGTAACCGAGCACGGGAGCCAGCCGCGGTGCGGGGAGAGCACTGCCCGTGCGCAGGGCTCGTTCGGTCACGGCCCAGCGCACGAACGCCGTCATGCTGCACAGAATGCCACCGACGAGCAGCACGACCGCCAGCAGTGTCCGCAGCGGCCCCGTCTCGCCCTGTGCCGCGTTGAGGGCTTCGATGCCGACTCCGCCCGCCATCAGGGCCAGGGCAGTGCGCAGCCATGCGAGGAAGGTGCGTTCGTTGGCCAGGGTGAAGCGGGGATCGGGTTCGGAACCCTCGCGGTAGACCCGGTACGGGCGGCGCCGGGGCTCTGTCTCGGAATCGGCGGAACCCATGCGGCCACCCTAACCAGCCCTCCGCGCGGACCTGGCCGCGCGGTGCCGACTGCGTGCGTGGCCGAAAGCAGGTGCCGCCGCTTACCGGACGGCCGCAAACAGCCGGCCGCCCGATAAGCGCGGCCACGACGGCGACGTGTCCGTGCGGGCGGTCGTCAGAAGTCGAAGACCGGGCCGGTGTGCGCGGTGAGGACGCACGCGTTGGGGTAATCGTCGTCGTACTTCACCGTGGTGCCTTTCCACGTGCCCGTGGCCGTGACGGTGATCGGCTTGTAGATCATCGTGCACATGCCGTTGGCGCGGCCCTTGCGCAGGTTCTCGAACTTCCCGTCGACCTTGGACAAGGCAGCGCAGGCCGCTGCCGACCTCGGATGCGTGCCGCCGGAGGGATGACAGGCGAGTACCACCGACCGCGGTGTGCCGGAACCGGTGGCGCTGTCGACGGTGAGACGCATGACGTCGGAGGGCCGTGGTGCGGCAGGGGCGGAATCCTGTGCGGGCGGCGGTTGGGCGGAGGCGCCTGCGGGCGCCAGGGTGGCAGCGAATACCGCGGTGGCGGCGAGAAGTGCGCGGCCGAGTGACCGGGTTGCAGCCATGCTCGTTGTGCCTCCATCCGGATCGGGAGCGACAGGCACATCTCTACCGGTAAGGTCGCCGAGTTTCCGCGTTCAACGGCGGAAACCACCTGATCGAGCTTCCCCCGTCCGGATGTTGCCTACTGGCTGTCCTCCTCGCCCGTGTCGGTGTCCCGGTGGAGACGTGTGCCGTCGGCGTGCTCCTCGACGTGATCGCGGATCACGTCGTTGACGGCTCGCTGGAAGCCGTTGACCAGGACCTGGATCGTCAATGGCCGGAGCCGGTCGGTCGCGGTCCGCACTCGCTCCCGCTCGTCCTCCGGCCTGCCGCGCTCGACATAGGGCCGCAGCACGTGGGCGGCGAACAGCTCGCGCAGGTCGGCGGCGATCTGCGCGGTGTGCTGCTCGACGATCCGCTTGGCCTGCACCATCATGTCCAGCGGTAGCTCGAGATCGAGGATCTGCATGCCGATGCCCAGCATCGCGGTACTGGAAAGGCGCACGCGGTCCGGATCGTCGTCGATGCGCTCCAGAATGCCGAGCGTGGCGAGCTGCTCGATCCGCTCGTCGTCGAGGGGACGGCCGGCGCGCCGATTGAGTTCGTGCCGGTCGATGTCCTCGGTCTGGTCGCTGGTCCACGGCGCCAGCAGTGCTCGCTGCAGTGCGAGTTCCTCGGGCGGGGCATCGTGCGGGATGCGTTGGAGGTGGTGCTCGATGGCCGTCAGGGTGAATCCGAGTGCCTGGAGCTCCCGGATGAGGTCGAGCCGCGCGAGATGGTCGCCCCCGTACAGTCCCAGTCGACCGCGCAGGCGCGGGGGAGGCAGGAGCCCGCGGGAAGCGTAGAACCGAACGGTGCGCACGGTGACGCCCGCACGTGCTGCCAGTTCGTCGATGGTGAGCTCTTCGTCCGCTGTCCGGAGCATGCGTCGCACAATACTCCTTGACCGGTGTGACACCAGCGGTGTAACACTACTTGCGTCGTAATCCTGTGTCGGCGGACACAGGCACGCAGGGAGGTGGGAACGTGGCAGCAGACGAGGATTCCGGGAAACGGGTTACCGGGCGGGGTCCGCTGTCCGGAATCCGGGTGGTCGAGCTGGCCGGGATCGGACCCGCCCCCTTCTGCGCCATGCTGCTGGCCGATCTGGGCGCCGATGTCGTGCGCGTGGACCGCCCCGCCGGCGCGGGCGAGCAGGGTGATCTGCTCAACCGCGGCAAGCGCTCGATCTCGGTGGACCTCAAGCACGAGCGAGGACCGGCCGCCGTGCTCGGGTTGGTCGAACAGGCCGATGTGCTGCTGGAGGGTTTCCGCCCGGGCGTTGCCGAGCGCCTCGGAGTCGGCCCCGATGCGTGCTGGAAGGTCAACCCCGGCCTGGTCTACGGGCGGATGACCGGATGGGGCCAGGACGGCCCACTGTCGGCCAGTGCCGGGCACGACATCGACTACATCGCCCTGAGCGGGATGCTGCACGGGATCGGCCGGGCGGACGGCCCTCCTCAGGTGCCGGTCAACCTGCTCGGTGACTTCGGCGGGGGCGCGATGTACCTCGCGGTCGGGGTCCTGGCGGCCGTGCTGGAATCGCGCGGCAGCGGGCGCGGCCAGGTTGTCGATGCCTCCATCGTGGACGGCTCGGCACACCTGGGAACAATGCTGTTCGGCATGCTGGCGACCGGTTCCTGGAGTACCCGACGCGGCACGAACCTGCTCGACTCCGGAGCCCCGTTCTACGACGTCTACGCCACCGCCGACGGCGAGTACATGGCCGTCGGGGCGCTGGAGCCGCAGTTCTACGACGAGCTCCTGGAGCGCCTGGGGCTGGCCGGTGCCGTGCCCGACCGGGACGATCCGTCGAACTGGCCCGCACTGCGCGAGCGGTTCACCGAGGTCTTCGCGACACGGACCCGGCAGGAATGGACGGAGATCTTCTCCGGCTCCGATGCCTGCGTGGCCCCGGTGCTGTCGATGACCGAGGCCGCCGAACACCCGCACGTGCGGGCACGCGGGTCGCTCGTGGAGCACAGCGGGGCGCTGCAACCGGCGGCCGCGCCCCGGTTTTCCCATACGCCGAACCCGGAGCCCGGGCCGGTTCCGCGTTCCGGCGCCGACAGCGAGTCCGTGCTGCGGGAGTGGCGGGTCGCCGGTGCCGAAGGACTGCTCGATTCCGGAGCCGTTCGGCCGAACCGAAAGGATGCGTGATCCCATGCGCAGGGAACTGTTCGACGACGAGCACGAGGCGTTCCGAGAGGCGGCCCGGTCCTTCATCGACGGGGAACTGGTGCCGCACCAGGAGGAGTGGGAGGCCGCGGGCATCGTCAGCCGCGATGCGTGGCTTGCCGCCGGTAAGCAAGGACTGCTGGGCATGTCGGTCGACGAACGCCACGGCGGGGGCGGTGTCGACGACTTCCGGTTCAACGTGGTCTTCAACGAGGAGATGATCGCCGCCGGGGTCTCGGGTTTCGGCGTGCCCGTGCACAACGACATCAACGCGCCCTACCTGACACGCCTGGCCACCGAGGAACAGAAACAGCGCTGGCTTCCCGGTTTCTGCTCCGGGGAGACGATCACCGCGATCGCCATGACCGAGCCCGGCACGGGCAGTGATCTGCAGGGTATCCGCACCTCCGCGGTGCGCGACGGGGACGACTACATCCTCAACGGTCAGAAGACCTTCATCAGCAACGGCATCAATGCCGACCTGGTGATCGTCGTGGCGTGCACCGATCCCGAAGCCGGCCACGAGGGATTCAGCCTGCTGGTGGTCGAGCGCGGCATGCCCGGTTTCGAGCGCGGGCGCAACCTGGACAAGATCGGCCAGAAGTCCCAGGACACCGCGGAGTTGTTCTTCAACGACGTGCGGGTTCCGGCGGCCAACCTGCTCGGGGAGGAGGGTCAGGGCTTCATCTACCTGATGCAGAACCTCCCCCAGGAGCGCCTGTCCATCGCGGTGGCGTCGATTGCCGGTGCGGAGCGGACTCTCGAAGCCACCAAGGAGTACTGCCGCAACCGCACCGCTTTCGGTCGTCCGATCGGCAAGTTCCAGCACAACCGGTTCGAACTGGCCGAGATGGCCACCGAGGTGCAGATCGGCCGGGTGTTCGCCGACCGCTGCGTGACCGAACACCTGCGGGGCGATCTCGGTGTCGAGCACGCCGCGATGGCCAAGTGGTGGCTGTCGGAGCTGAACAAGCGGGTCGTGGACCGCTGCCTGCAGCTGCACGGCGGATACGGCTACATGACGGAGTACCCGGTGGCCAAGGCGTTCCTGGATTCCCGGGTCCAGACGATCTACGGTGGTACGACCGAGATCATGAAGGAGATCGTGGGCAAGTCGATGGGCTTCTAGGGGCTGTTGTCGTGCCGGTGGTACTGCGAAGCTGGGCGTGAGCTTCCCACCGGGAAGCCGGACTTGTTGCTTGTCGGGCCGGAGAGGATGCGCCGTGGATTGGATCGTCGCTCCGGACAGTGCCGGGCGCGGCCTTGCCGATGTGCTGCCCTCCGCACTGGCCGCGCTCGGCATCACCGGATTCACCGACACCATCGGTATCCCCGGGTGCCGGACGGCGGTGGTGGTGCTCGTCGACGGACTCGGCTGGACATTGCTGCACGAACACGCGAGCCATGCTCCCTTCCTGGCTTCCCTGGCCGGCGGCGCTCCCGGCAGGGCCGGGTTTCCGACGACGACGGCCACCAGCGTGACCTCGCTGGGTACCGGCCGGTGTGCGGGCGAGCACGGGGTGGTCGGCTACACGTTCGCCGAGCCCTCGGGAGGCCTGCTGCATCCGCTGTCCTGGTCGACGCACGGCACGGCGGAGGCTGCCGCGGGGCAGCGCAGCAGCATGCTCGATGCGTGGCAGCCGGAGCGGGCGCAGCCGCACCCGACCGTGTTCCAACAGGCCGCGGCTGCCGGCGTCGATGTCCGCATCGCGGTGCCGCGCGACTTCGCGAACACCGGTCTGACCAGGGCTGCGCTGCGGGGATCCGAGTTCCGTGGTGTGCAGGCCTTCGGTGATCTCGCGGCGGAGCTGCTCGATGCGGCCGGGGCTGCCGGCCCGACGCTGTGCTACGGCTACCACGGGCATCTCGATCTGCTCGGTCACCTGCACGGTCCCGGCTCACTGCCGTGGCTGATGCAGCTCGAGCAGGTGGACCGGTTCCTGTCCTCGCTGGCCGAACGTCTGCCTGCAGGCAGCGCGCTCACCGTCGTCGCCGATCACGGCATGGTCACCGTCGATCCCGGGGAGACGGTCGATGTCGACACCGAACCGACACTGCGGGACGGTGTGCGGCTGGTCGGTGGTGAAGTGCGCGCTCGTCACGTCTATGCCGAACCCGGAGCGCGGGATGATGTGTGTGCGGCCTGGCGGGAGCACATCGGCGATCGTGGCCTGGTGCTGACCGGCGAGCAGGCGATCGACGAGGGCTGGTTCGGCCCTGCCGTCACCGAGGACGTGCGCTCGCGCATCGGCGACGTGCTCGCGGTGATGCGTACGGCCGGGGTGATCCGTTCGGTCCTGGAGCCGGGCGAGTCGGCACTGCGGGGCCAGCACGGTTCCCTCACCGCCGCCGAACAGTACGTTCCACTGCTGGTCACGGGAGGATGATCGGGATGGTCGCAAACGGTGAGCAGAGCTCCACCCTGCACGCGCTGATCCGTCGTTTCCGCGACGCCCTCGCGCCGGATGCGGTGATCACCGACCCGCAGCAGTTGCGCACCTACGAGTGCGACGGCCTGGCCAATCATCGCGTCGTGCCCGCCGTGGTGGTGCTGCCGGAGGATGCCGAGCAGGTCCGGTCGGTGGTGCGCGCCTGCGCGGAGTACGGGATTCCCTTCGTCGCGCGCGGTTCGGGAACCGGCCTGTCCGGGGGTGCTCTCCCGCACGCCGACGGCGTTCTCGTGGTCACCTCGAGGATGCGTCGCATCCTCGAGGTCGACATCGCCAACGAGCGGGCCGTGGTCGAACCCGGTGTCATCAACCTGGACGTCACGAGGGCGGCCACGCCGTACGGGTACTACTTCGCGCCGGATCCCTCCAGTCAGCAGGTCTGCTCGGTGGGCGGCAATGTCGCCGAGAACTCGGGCGGGGCGCACTGCCTGAAGTACGGCTTCACCGCCAACCACATCCTCGCCATGGAGGTGGTCACACCCGATGGTGAACTCGTCGAGCTCGGCGGCCGCGCTCCGGACGCACCCGGGTACGACCTGCTCGGCGCGTTCATCGGCAGCGAGGGGACGCTCGGTGTGGCCACCCGGATCACCGTGCGGTTGCTGCGGAGCCCGGAGTCGGTGCGCACACTGCTGGCCGGGTTCCCCTCCACCGACGAGGCGGGTGCGGCGGTTTCGGCGATCATCGCCGACGGGGTCACTCCCGCGGCGATCGAGATGATGGACGCCCTGTCCATCGAGGCCGCCGAACAGGCGGTCCACTGTGGTTACCCGGAGGGGGCCGGGGCGGTGCTGGTGGTCGAACTGGACGGCCCGGCAGCCGAGGTGGACCACACCTTCGCCGAAGTGCAGCGCCACTGCGGCGAGCACGGCGCCTTCGAGGTCCGCGTCGCCGCCGACGAGGCCGAACGAGCCCTGATCTGGAAGGGGCGCAAGTCCGCCTTCGCCGCCGTGGGCCGGATCAGCCGGGACTACATCGTCCAGGACGGCGTGATCCCCCGGACGGCGCTGCCCGAGGTGCTGGCCCGCATTTCCGCGCTCTCGGCGGAGTCCGGAGTGCGGGTCGCCAACGTTTTCCACGCCGGGGACGGCAACCTGCACCCGCTGGTGCTGTTCGACGGGGACCACCCCGGCGCGGCCGAACGAGCGGAGGAGGTCTCCGGCGCGATCCTGGACCTGTGCCTGGAGCACGGCGGATCCATCACCGGAGAACACGGCGTCGGCGCGGACAAGGTCCGCTACATGGGCCGGATGTTCACCTCCGACGACCTCGACACCATGCAACGGGTGCGTTGCTCCTTCGATCCGGAGAATCGCTGCAACCCGGGCAAGGTGTTTCCGACACCGCGGTTGTGCGGCGAGGCTCCCGGCCCCCGCCGCGGTGTGCACCCACTGACCGAGGCGGGATTGGCGGACCAGTTCTGATGGCGACGAGGACCGAGCAGGCGGCACGGACGGCTCTGGCAGCCGCGATCGGGACGGAACACCTCCGCGATGCGGGGCAGGCCGACACCGTCGGTGGCGTGCAGCCCCGATGGGTGGCCTCGGTGGACGGCACCGAACAGACCGCGGCGGCCATGCGGGTGGCGGCCGAGCACGGGCTCCGCGTCACCGCGCGGGGCGCAGGCAGCAAGATCGACTGGGGTGGCACCGTCGAGGCGGTGGATCTGGTGCTCGATCTGTCCCGGGCGAGCGAGATCTGCGAACACGCAGCGGGGGACCTGGTGCTCCGGGCACGGGCGGGCACCTCGCTCGCCGAGGTGCAGCGGGTGGCCGCCGAGGCCGGGCAGCAGTTGTCGATCGACCAGCCCTTTCCCGAGGCCACGGTCGGCGGCGTGATCGCCACGGGCACGACCGGGCCCGGCCGCCACCTGTTCGGCGCGGTCCGGGACCTGCTCATCGGCATCACCGTGGTGCGCGCCGACGGGGTGGTGACCACCTCCGGCGGCAAGGTCGTCAAGAACGTCGCCGGATACGATCTCGGCAAGCTCTACACCGGCTCCTACGGCACCCTCGGCGTGATCACCGAGGCCATCTTCCGCCTGCACCCGCTGGCCGCCGAGCACCGCTGGGTGGCGGTGACCCTGTCCGATCCCGGAGCGGCCGGTGAAGCCGTCCACACGGTGCGGAGTTCGCAGGCGATGCCCACCGCCGTCGAGACGGACCGGGCCGAACCGGACGGCCCGATCACGGTCTGCGCGCACCTGGAAGGGCGCCCGCAGGCCACGCACCGGCGAGCACGGGAGCTGGCCGAGAGACTCGACGCGACGGTCGGGGTCTCCGGCGAGGTCCTCGACGCCGCACCGCCCTGGTGGGGACGTTATCCCTTCGGGAATGCGTGGGGCACCGGATTGCGGCTCGGCGCCGAACCCGCCGCGATCGGATCGTTGCTGGCCGGGGTGCAGCAGGCGGCCGACCACCGCGACCTGCCGCTGGCGGTGCGGGGCTCGGCCGGTCTCGGCGTGCTCCACGCCGGGGTGCCGGACAGCGCCGACCCGGCAGCCGTAGCCGACCTCGTGCGGGAGCTGCGCGCGGTGACCACCGAGTACGGCGGTCATGCCGTGGTGCTGCGGGCCCCCGAAGCGGTGCGCGCGACCGTGGATCCCTGGGGCCCGATAGCGGAAGGAGAGCTGACTCTCATGCACCGCACCAAGGACCAGTTCGACCCGGAACATCGCTTGTCCCCCGGCCGGTTCGTGGGAGGAATCTGATGGCCGACAACACCGCCCGTCCCGGCACCGAGGGCGCCTTCGACGCCTTCCACCCGCCGCAGCGAGAACTCGTCGACGACTGTGTGCACTGCGGTTTCTGCCTGCCTTCCTGCCCCACCTACGACCTGTGGGGCCAGGAGATGGACTCGCCGCGCGGCCGGATCCACCTGATGGAGGCCGGCCTGGACGGCGAGCCGCTGTCGGAGAGCATGGTCGATCACTTCGACAACTGCCTGGGCTGCATGGCCTGCGTGACGGCCTGCCCGTCGGGCGTGCAGTACGGCACGCTCATCACCGAGACCCGGGCCCAGGTCGAGCGCCGCCATCGTCGCGGTTTTTGGGAACGCGCCCTGCGCGGCGCGATCTTCTCGCTGTTCCCGTATCCGCGCAGGCTCAGGGCGATGCGCGGCCCGCTCGCGCTGTACCAGCGGTTCGGGCTCGCCGGGCTGCTGCGGCGGACCGGGCTGCTGGCGAAGCTGCCCGAGCATCTGCAGACGATGGAGTCGCTCGCACCGCCGATCGAGCGTGCCCCGAAACTGCCCGAGCGAGTGCGGGCGCACGGGCAGCGGCGTGCCGTGGTGGGCATGATCACCGGCTGCGTGCAGAGCGCTTTCTTCCCGGGCGTCAACGCCGCGACCGCGCGGGTGCTGGCCGCCGAGGGATGCGACGTGGTGATTCCGGCGATGCAGGGATGCTGCGGGGCGCTGAGCGAGCACTCCGGGCGCGAGTCCGAGGCCGTGCGGTTCGCCCGCGGCCTGCTGGATCGCCTGGAATCCGCCGAGGTGGATTACATCGTCATCAATTCGGCCGGCTGCGGGTCCACCCTGAAAGAGTATCCGCGCCTGCTGGCCGACGATCCCGACCATGCCGAGCGCGCCGAGCGGTTTTCCGCGCGAGTGCGCGACATTTCCGAATTGCTGGGTGAGCTCGGCACGGTCGCCGAACGCCATCCGCTGCCCGCGAAGGTGGCCTATCACGACGCCTGCCACCTCAGTCACGGTCAGGGGATCCGGACGCAGCCCCGCGAGTTGCTGCGTGCCGTTCCCGGGCTGGAACTGCGGGAAATCAATCGCGGGGAACTGTGCTGCGGTTCGGCCGGGGTGTACAACCTGCTGCAGCCGCGGGCCGCGGCCGAACTCGGTGACCGCAAGGCCGACAACGTGCTCGCCACCGATGCGGACATGCTGGTGACCGCCAATCCCGGGTGCTCGATGCAGATTCGCACCGCACTGGAGCGGCGCGAGAAGGAGCTGGCGATGGCGCACACCGTGGAAGTGCTCGACGCCTCGATCCGGGGACTCGGCGTGGAGGCGCTGCTGCGGCGGTGAATACCGCCGACAGCGACGGGGAACGGCGCTCGGGGCGTTCCCCGTCGAAATCGCGCGGTTCTTCACCTTTCGCATCGCCGCTCTCGCAGCGATAGTATCCCTCGAAAGTCGTACCGGGAAAGACCTGTCGTGTGACACTGCGAAGCGCTACATTCACTCCTTCGTGATCGGCGGAATAGCCGGGTTTCGACACGAAGGAGTGGGCGTGTACCAGCAGATTCCGTATCCGTGTTCGCTCGGATGTGAATGCCATGGGTGACCTCGCAGTTCTCAGCATGGTCGCCCTATCCCCGATCGTGGTTGTCGGCATCCTTCTGGTGGGTTTGCGGTGGCCCGCCAAATACGCCATGCCGGTCGGATTCGTCGTGGTCGTCCTCGCGGCCGTCTTCACGTGGGACGTCGAACCCGTGGTGGTCGCGGCGTCGAGCGTGCAGGGATTGATCCTCGCGCTCGGCCTGCTCTACATCGTGTTCGGTGCGCTGCTGCTGCTCGAGACACTGGGCAAGAGCGGGGCACTGTCGGCGATCCGAGCCACCTTCACCGACATCAGTCCGGACAGGCGCATCCAGGCCATCATCATCGGCTGGCTGTTCGGGAGTTTCATCGAAGGGGCCTCGGGATTCGGTACCCCGGCAGCGGTGGTGGCCCCGTTGCTCCTGGCGCTCGGCTTTCCCGCCATGGCGGCGGTGATGGTGGGATTGATCATCCAGAGTACGCCGGTGACCTTCGGCGCGGTCGGCACACCGATCCTGGTCGGGGTCACCGACGGCCTCAGCGGCAGCGCGGCCGTGGAGCAACGGGCCTCGATCCTGGGTGTGGACATGCCCGGCTACGTCGCCCGCATCGCCCTGGACGCCGCGCTGATGCACGCGATCATCGGCACGCTGATCCCGCTGTTCTTGGCCTGCATGCTCACCGGGTTCTTCGGGGAGAACCGCCGCTTCGGCGAGGGACTCGGCGTGTGGCGCTTCGCGCTGTTCGCCGCGCTGGCGATGACGGTGCCCTACCTCGTGGTCGCCGCTGTGCTCGGCCCGGAATTCCCGGCGCTGCTGGGAGGGCTGATCGGCCTGACGATCGTGGTCGCCGCCGCCCGCCGCGGCCTGTTCATGCCCGCGCGGAACTGGGACTTCCCGGACCGGCGAGGCTGGCCTGCCCGGTGGACGGGCAACGTCGAGCCCGATGGTGATGTGACCGGCACGGCGATGCACCCGGCCCGTGCCTGGGCGCCGTACCTGCTGGTCGCCGCGCTGTTGGTGCTCACCAGGACGGTGACGCCGATCAAGGAGTTCCTCAGTGGAGTGTCCCTGGATTTCGAGGGCATCTTCGGTACCGAGGTTTCCGAAAGCCTGCAGCCGCTCTACATCCCGGGTTTCGTGCTGATCGTGGCCTGCGTCGCCACCTACGGCCTGCACCGGATGAGCAGGCGGCAGATCGTGGCGTCGTGGCAGGTGGCAGGCAGGCAGATCGCGGGTGCGGCCGTGGCCCTGCTGTTCGCGCTGCCGCTGGTGCGGGTGTTCATCAATTCCGGAACGGAGTTCAACGTGTCCGGTTACGAGAGCATGCCGATGACGCTGGCCGACGGTGCGGCCACGATCGCCGGTGGGGCCTGGCCCGTGCTGGCGCCCTGGATCGGTGCGCTGGGCGCGTTCGTCGCGGGCAGCAACACGGTCAGCAACCTGATGTTCTCGCTGTTTCAGTTCTCCACCGCCGAGCAGATCGGTGTGGCACCGGAGACGGTGGTGGCCTCCCAGGCGGTGGGCGGCGCTGCGGGCAACATGATCACCGTGCACAACGTGGTGGCCGCGTCGGCGACCGTGGGCCTGCTGGGCAGGGAGGGCGATCTCATTCGCAAGACCGTCTTTCCGCTGATGTACTACTGCCTGTTCGCGGGTGCGCTGGCGTTCGTGCTGACCAACGGGCTCGGTGCGAACCTCGGTACCACCATGCTGGTGCTGCTCGGTGGTGTGCTGCTCGGTGGTGTGCTGTGGCTGCGCCGGTCGGTCGAGGAGCATCCCGACAGCAGCGAGGATGCCCTGCGATGAGGGACGGTGGCTCGTCCTGCGCACGCGGCCCGCGTCCGGGACGGTAGGGGCAACGGGGACATTCCTCCGGCGAGGAATGTCCCCGCCCAGCTACTCGACCCATTGACTGTGACAGCGGTGGTGTCACACTTTGAGTGGAGCACCGGCTGCAAGGAGGAGGCACGCCACCCATGTCCGAGGCGTTCGTCTACGACGCGATCCGCACACCGCGCGGTCGTGGAAAGAAAACCGGGTCGTTGCACGGGACCAAACCGATCAGCCTGGTCGTCGGTCTCATTCAGGAGATACGCCGGCGTCACCCGGAACTGGACCCGCAAACGATCGACGATGTCGTCCTGGGTGTGGTCACGCCCGTCGGGGACCAGGGAGGCGACATCGCCAAAACCGCCGCTCTCGCGGCGGACCTGCCCGAGACCGTCAGTGGCGTGCAGCTCAACCGCTTCTGCGCCTCCGGTCTGGAGGCCGTCAACACGGCCGCGCAGAAAGTCCGCTCCGGCTGGGAGGACGTGGTGCTCGCGGGCGGTGTGGAATCCATGTCGAGAGTGCCGATGGGCACCGACGGCGGCCCGTGGGCCCTGGACCCGGAAACCAACCTGGACACCTCGTTCGTTCCCCAGGGCATCGGCGCCGATCTGATCGCCACCCTGGAGGGCTTCGACCGCGAGACCGTCGACGGCTTCGCCGCCGAATCGCAGACCCGCGCCGCCAAGGCATGGGCCGACGGACGCTTCGCGCGCTCCGTGGTTCCGGTGACCGACCGCAACGGTTTCACCGTGCTCGACAAGGACGAGCACATCCGCGCCAACACCACCGTGGAAGACCTCGGTGGACTACAACCGTCCTTCGCGGGAATCGGCGACATGGGCGGTTTCGACGCCGTCACCCTGCAGAAGTACCACTGGGTCGAGCGCATCAACCACGTGCACACGCCGGGCAACTCCTCCGGCATCGTCGACGGTGCCGCGCTGGCGTTGATCGGCGGTGACGAGTTCGGGGAACGCACCGGCATGCGCCCACGCGCCCGCATCGTCTCCGCCGCGCTCAGCGGCGCCGACCCCACGATCATGCTGACCGGCCCCGGCCCGGCCGTGCGCAAGGCGCTCGGCAAGGCCAAGATGTCCATCGACGACATCGACCTCGTCGAGATCAACGAAGCATTCGCCGCCGTGCCGCTGAAGTTCATGAAGGACTTCGGCGTGCCACACGAGAAGGTCAACGTCAACGGCGGAGCCATCGCCATGGGCCATCCGCTCGGCGCGACCGGCGCGATGATTCTCGGCACCCTCATCGACGAGCTGGAGCGCCGCAACCAGCGCTACGGCCTGGCGACGCTGTGCATCGGTGGAGGGATGGGGATCGCCACCATCGTCGAACGAACCGAGTGATGTTTTCGGCTTGAGTCCGTGGTCGCCGAACCGCCGCCCCATTTGGCGCCTTGCGGCGTTGAAGGCCACATCAGGTAGCCACCTACATCACGTGGCCTCCTGCCTTGCAATGCATCCAAATGGAACGGCGGAGGTGGTCACCTTGATCGGGCTGAGCACTCGTGCGAAAAGCCAAGACTCAAAGACAAAGCCAAAAACACCGAGAGTTCCCGCATTCGTCGCCCCAAAGCCGTAGCACAGTCTCCTAAGGACACATCATTCATGAGCGAGCAGAGCACCATCCGCTGGACCGATCGTGACGCCGACGGCGTCGTCGTGCTCACCCTGGACGATCCCCAGCAGCAGGCCAACACCATGAACGAGCGCTACCTGCGCTCGATGGAGGAAACCCTCCAACGCCTCGAGGCGGAACGAGACAGCATCACCGGTGTGGTCCTCACCTCCGCCAAGAAGACCTTCTTCGCCGGCGGAGACCTGCGCAACCTCATCCGGGCACGCCCGGACAACGCCGAGGAGGTCGCCGAGACCAGCACCACGGCCAAGCGGCAGCTCCGGCGACTGGAGACCCTGGGAGTTCCGGTGGTCGCCGCGCTGAACGGGACCGCCCTCGGCGGTGGCCTGGAGATCGCGCTCGGCTGCCACCACCGCATCGCCGTCGACACCTCCGGCGTGCGCTTCGGCTTCCCCGAGGTCACGCTGGGACTGCTGCCCGGTGCCGGTGGCGTGGTCCGCTCGGTCCGGATGCTCGGCATTGCCGACGCCCTGATGCAGGTGCTCCTCCAGGGGCAGCAGCTGCGGCCCGGCAAGGCCAAGGATCTCGGCCTCATCGACGAGCTCGCCGCGGACTCCGACGAGATGATGAGCAAGGCCAAGGAGTGGATCAAGTCCAACCCGGACGCCACTCAGCCGTGGGACCGCAAGGGCCACAAGATCCCCGGTGGTACACCATCGGACCCGAAGTTCGCCGCCAACCTGCCCGCCTTCCCGGCGAACCTGCGCAAGCAGCTCAAGGGAGTGCCGCTGCCCGCGCCGCGCAACATCATGGCCGCTGCCGTGGAGGGCGCGCAGGTCGACGTCGACACCGCCCTGACCATCGAGGGCCGGTACTTCCTGGAGCTGCTGTGCGGGCAGACGTCGAAGAACATGAGCAAGGCGTTCTTCTTCGACCTGCAGCACGTGAACTCCGGAGGCAGTCGCCCGCAGGACGTGCCGGAGTGGAATGCGAGCAAGGTGGGCGTGCTCGGTGGCGGCATGATGGGCGCGGGCATCGCCTACGTCTGCGCCAAGGCGGGGATGGAGGTCGTGCTCAAGGACATCTCCGTGGAAGCGGCCGAAAAGGGCAAGTCCTACTCCGCGAGGATCCTCGACAAGGCCGTGTCCAAGGGGCGCTCCAGCGAGTCGGAACGCGACGCCGTGCTCGCCCGCATCACCGCGACCGACCAGGCCGATCAGCTCGCCGGATGTGACCTGGTGATCGAGGCCGTCTTCGAGGACACCACGGTCAAGCACCAGGTGTACGCCCAGGCCGAAGAGGTCGTCGCCGAGGGCGCGGTGATCGCCTCGAACACGTCCACACTGCCGATCACGGGGTTGGCCGAGGGCGTGCACCGCCGGGCCGACTTCATCGGCCTGCACTTCTTCTCGCCGGTGGACAAGATGCCCCTGGTGGAGATCATCCGCGGTGAACAGACCAGCGACCGAACACTGGCGAAGGCTTTCGACGTCGTGCGCCGGATCAACAAGACGCCGATCGTGGTCAACGACAGCCGGGGATTCTTCACCAGCCGGGTGATCGGCACGTTCCTCAACGAGGGCGTGGCGATGCTGACCGAGGGAGTGCCCGCCGCCTCGATCGAGCAGGCGTCCGCCCAGGCCGGATTCCCCGCCCCGGTCCTGCAGCTCTACGACGAGCTCACGCTCACCCTTCCCCGCAAGATCCGGGAAGAGACGCGGCAGGCCGTCGAGGCCGCGGGCGGCGCCTGGACACCGCATCCGGCGGATGAGGTGCTGGACCGCATGGTCGAGGAGTTCGACCGGAAGGGACGCGCCAGTGGCGCCGGCTTCTACGACTACGCCGACGGTGAGCGCGCGGGCCTGTGGCCGGGGTTGCAGGAGCACTTCGGAGCCGACAGCCGTGATCCCGGCGAGATCGACCTCACCGACCTCGAGGAGCGGATGCTGTTCATCGAGGCACTCGAGACCGTCCGTTGTTTCGACGAGGGAGTGGTGGAGTCGGTGCCCGACGCCAATGTCGGCTCCATCCTCGGAATCGGTTTCCCCGCGTGGACCGGCGGAGTCGTGCAGTACATGAACGGCTACCCGGGTGGTCTGGCCGGTTTCGTCGAGCGTGCGCGGGAACTCGCGGCCCGCTACGGCGAGCGTTTCGAGCCGCCGGCTTCGCTGGTGGCCAAGGCCGAAGCGGGCGAGGCCTTCGACGCCGGTGAACCGGATGCCGAGGTGGTCACTGCGGTGGCCGCCTGACACGGCAATGGCCTTGCCCGGTGGGCCCCGAAGCCTTGCTCCGGGGCCCACCGGGCGATCTCGAAGGCGCTCCTTCAGAGTCCGAGTGCACTGCCGGGGTTCGGCACGCTGCCGACGATCGGCAGCGCGTCGCTCGGCGTGCCGACAGGGGTACCGGTGCCGGGGAGGGTTTCGCCGCCCCGGTCCGTCGTGTCCGCCCGGCTCGTCACGCCGGTGAGGCCGTTGTCCAACGCGGCCAGGGCCGGAGTGTGCTTGTGCGCGGGCAGGATCTCCCCGATCCTCGGCAGGTTCGCCCGGCTGTCCGAGGCCTGAGGCGGAGCGTCCTGCAGCGTTTTCGGCAGGTTCGCCCGGCCGTCCGCGCTCGGAGACGGAGCGCTCTGCAACGCTTTCGACACGACGGCGCCGACCGGCTTCAGCGGTTCGATGCTGCCGCCCTGGGCGGCCGTGAGATCGACTGCGGTGTCGGCTGCGGACACGCCCTCGTGACCGGGATGGCGTGGCCCGACTTCGGCCTCCAGCAGCTTGGCGTGCTTGCCGCGTTCGTTGCTCCGGCCCGCACTCGTGGTTTCGGCCTCGACGCCGACCGTCGGCCTGCTGTCGACCAGCTGTTCCACGCGTGCCTTCGCCTTGGCGACGTGACCGAGCACGGGGCCCGGCTGGACGGACGGCAGAGAGCTCCGTTCGCTGAGCATCTCACCGGCCGTACCGCGGGCCGTGGTCGCGATGTCGGCACCGACCTTCTTGACCGGGTTCGGGGCTTCGGCTTTCAGGGTGACGTCCGCGCAGGAGCCCATGGTCTGCTTCTGCAGCGTCCCGGCGGGGGTTTGGCAGGTGTGCAGGGGAGCCGTGATCCCGAGGTCGTCGGGTACCTGGCTGAGGTCGGGGAGCCCGGGGTTCGCAGTGTCCGCCGCTGAGGCGGTTCCCGTCGTGGCCGTGGCGAAACCCGCGGCCACAACAGCGGCGTTCAGCGTGCGCGTGGTCCAGGGGCGCAAGATCAGTTCTCCTTGGTCCGGTTTCTGCGGAAAGGCCGCCTCACCGTCGTGCCGCCGGACCGGGGGAGAGTCGGCGGTGGCGGTGAAACGCCCAACGCGCTCGGCATCGGACGGGACGTTGTCGATCTTGACCCCGGGCTTGCCGGTAACACCCGATCGGGTGGTTTGTGTGGAATACGTGCCCGGAGGTTTCGCCAGATCGCGTGAAGGACGGTGACTCGGGGTATCGGCCGGAGAGCGTCGGCCGGGCGGTGATGCGGCTCGGTCAGGCGGTGGTGAGGCTCGGACTGACGAGTGCCATCAGGTGCTCGGTGGCGACCTCCGGAGTGATCTCCGGTCGCCTCTCGCGCCACATGGCCAGCCGCTCGCAGGCACCGATGATCGCTTCGGCGAAGGCCTCGAGCCGTTCCTCGTTCATGTTGGGCAGCGAGAGGCGCAACATGTCCGCGGTGAACTCGACCTGCTGGCTGCGGATCGACTCGAGTTCGGAGTTGACCGGCAGGCTGGGGACGGTGGACTCGTTGCGCAGCAGTGCCCATGCCTGCCGGTGTTCGTCGCTGAACCGGAAGAAGGCCAGCAGGCCGTCGTGCAACAGCTGTTCGGGGCCGACCGCGTTCGCGGCCGCGGCCGTGGTGCTTTCCAGGAGTTCCCGCCTGGCGCGTTCGAGGCAGGCCAGCAGCAACCCGTCCTTGGAGCCGAAGTACTCGTAGAGCATCGGTTTGGACAGGCCCACACGCTGGGCGATGTCGTCCATCGAGGTGGTCTGGTAGCCCCGGGTGGCGAACACCTCCTCGGCGACCTCCAGGATCTGGCGCTCGCGTTCGGCCCGAGGAAGTCGCTTGCGGGATGCGGTTGCCACCGGATGCGTGTCTGCTTGCTCGGCCTCCACGAAATCGACCCTACCGTACGTAACTTACCGGCAGTAGGATACACATAACTTACCGGTAGTAACCTACTGAACAGTAAAAGCAGTGTGGCGCCGAAACGGGGAGGTCCACCGGTGGCGAAGCGACAGGAACGTGACCAGCGCAGGTACGAGACCTCCGTGGTCATCGTCGGAAGCGGGTTCTCGGGTCTGGGAACGGCGATCCGGCTGAAGCAGGCGGGCATTCACGACTTCGTCGTGCTGGAGAAGAACGAGGATCTCGGCGGTACCTGGCGGGACAACACCTATCCCGGGTGTGCCTGCGACGTCCCCTCGCTGATGTACTCCTTCTCCTTCGAGCAGAACCCGAACTGGTCGCGGATGTTCGCCGAGCAGGGCGAGATCGAGGACTACCTCCAGTACTGCGCCGACAAGTACGGCGTGCGCGAGCACATCCACTACGGCGTGGAGTTCACCGGCGCGGAGTGGGACGAGGACGGCCACACCTGGCACGTCGCGACCGCCGATGGCACCGAGTACGTCGGCAAGGCGCTCGTCTCGGGTGTGGGGGCTCTGCACATCCCGAGCTACCCCGACCTGTCGGGCCTGGAGCGGTTCCAGGGTGAGACCTTCCACTCGGCGAACTGGAATCACGACTACGACCTGCGCGACAAGCGGGTGGCCGTCGTGGGCACCGGCGCCAGCGCGATCCAGTTCGTCCCCAAGGTCGCCGAGAAGGTCCAGCGCCTGCACCTGTTCCAGCGCACCCCGCCGTGGATCCAGCCGAAGCCGGACCGGCCGATTCCCGCACGGCTGCAGAAGGCGTTCCGGCGCATCCCGCTGCTGCAGAAGGCCGCCCGGGCGGCGATCTACTGGACGCTGGAGCTGCGTTCGGTGGCCGTCCTGCGCAACCCGAAGCTGCAACGGGTCTCGCAGTGGCTGGCCAAGCGGTTCATCCGCAAGCAGGTGCGTGATCCCGAGGTGGCCGAGGCCGTGACCCCGGACTACTCCATGGGGTGCAAGCGCATCCTGCTGTCCAGCGACTTCTACCCGACACTGAACCGCTCCAACGTGGACCTGCGCACGAACGGGATCGCGGAGGTGCGCGAGCACTCGGTGGTCACCGGGGACGGCGAGGAGTACCCGGTGGACGCCATCATCTTCGGCACCGGTTTCCACGTCACCGACGCGTTCGAGCACCTCGCCATCGTCGGCCGCGGCGGGCGCAAACTGCAGGACGCCTGGAGCGACGGGATGGAGGCCCATCTCGGTATCACGGTGTCCGGATTCCCGAATCTGTTCTTCCTGCTGGGTCCGAACACCGGGCTGGGGCACAACTCCGTGGTGTTCATGATCGAGTCGCAGGTGAACTACGTGCTCAGCGTCCTGCGCCCGATGCTGACGGGCAGGTTCGACCAGGTCGACGTGCGGCAGTCGGTGCAGGACTCGTTCAACGCGGAGATCCAGTCGGAGCTCACCGAGTCGGTGTGGTCGACGGGTGGCTGCCAGAGCTGGTACCTGGACGCCAACGGGGTGAACCGGACGGTGTGGCCCGGCTTCACGTGGAACTACTGGTGGCGCACGCGCAAGGTCGACCCCGCCGAGTACGAGATCCTTTCCGCCGGGCGTCGTTGAGTCTTCGCACGCGAGTTCGATACTCTGGGCGCGTCGTTGCCACCACGGCTTCCCGCGCCGGGCCCGGTTGCCGGGCCCATGTCGGCGGAACCCCCCGTCGAAAAGCCCCATCGGGGTTGCGGGGCGTGTTCCCGAAAGGGGCGTGCCTCGCCCGTTCGGCACGGCGGGGAGCCTGCTGTCCACCAGGGGATGCCGATGTCACAGGCCCGTGCACTCTCGTCCGAGGACGTCCGCGGCCTTCGCGAGGAGCTGTCCGCGGGAGGCACGCCGACGGTGTGGTTCACGTCCGCGGCGGTGGGAGTCCAGGAAGGCCGTTCGGGAAAGGTGACCGCCCTGGGGGATCCCGAGGAAGGCGACTTCATCCAGGTCCGCCCGGCCGGTTCGAAGGACGTGCTGTCGTTCTCGGCCGGGGAGGTGACCGTCGTCAAGCCCGCTCCACGGAACAAGGGCTCCGATGCCGCGGGGAAGTCCGGTGACACGAAGTCCGGCAGTGTGAAGTCCGGCGGCGCGAAATCCGGCGGCGCGAAATCCGGTGGTGCGAAGTCCGGTGGTGCGAAGTCCGGTGGTGCGAAGTCCGGTGGTGCGGGAAGGACTGCGTCCGGAACCGCTGCGGCGCAGTCGGCGAGTCGGCCGGCGACCGTCGTGGCTGCCGCGGAAGGTTCGTCGGAGTCGGGGTCGGCTCAGCACACCTCGGCGAGCAAGCAGGCCGCAGGGGGCGAGGCCCGGACTGCTGCGGCCGCCCGCCGAAAGGCGAGCCGACCGGCCGGGGCGACCGTGACCCTGACGGCGGGATCGGACGGTCAGTGGAGCGTCGAGGTCAGCAACGGAAAGAAGCGGGTTCTGCGCCCCACGGCCGTTCCGGCTTCCGCGGTCGCCCACGCCGCGAAGGCACTGCACGCCGATGTCGCCCGCGCGGTCGAGCCACTGCTCGAAGCGGCACGGGAGCACCAGCGTGCCCGGGTCGAGCAGCTCCAGCAGGAACTGTCCGAAGCCCAGCGGATGCTCGATGACCTGAATGAGTGAGTGCCGGGCTCGCCCGGCGAGCAAGGCGGCAGCGGAAGGCAACTACACTCCGCAGCGGCGGCACCCCCATCCCCCTGGGGTGTCGCCCTTTTCGTGACGCACCGGCCGAAGTCCGGTTTCGGTCGATACGGTCGGCATCGGAGTGCCTGCTTCGGAGAACAGATGCGGTTTCGGGTCGAATCCCGTCCCCCCGAGGGCGGAGCACTGCGCAGCCGCTCCTTCCTGATGCTGCTGGTGGCCACCCTGGGAGCGTTCGCGGGTTACGTGACGCTGCTGCCGGTCGTCCCGCTGTGGGCGGTCGAGGCAGGTGCGAGTGAGGTCGCCGCGGGGGCGACCACCGGGCTGTTCATGCTGGTCACCGTTCTGACCCAGCTGGGGATGCCGTGGCTGCTGCAGCGGGTCGATCACCGGATCGCACTGGGGCTGGGCACGTTCCTGATCGGCGTGCCGACCCCGCTGTTCGCCCTGGCGACCGAGTTGTGGGCGCTGCTGGCGGTGTCGGGTGTGCGCGGTGTCGGTTTCGGGCTTTTGACCGTGACCGGGAGCGCACTGGTGGCCGAGCTCGTCCCTCCGTCGCAGCGCGGCCGGGCGGCCGGGCTCTACGGCCTCGCGGTCGGCCTGCCCAATGCGGTCCTCCTGCCGGTGGGGGTGTGGCTGGCCGGGCACGTGGGGTTCGTCCCGCTGTTCTGGGCCGCCGGAGCACTGCCCGTCGCGGCGACCATCGCCGTCGCCGGGATCGCCCCGGTGCGGGATCATGCCGTTCGAGACGGTGCTGCCCGAACCCATGCTGATCGGGATGGGACCGACCATCTCGAAACCGGCCGGAGCCGGCGGTTTCCGGCCGGCCTGCTGCCACCCTGGCTGGTGATGACGGCCGTGTCGATCGTCGCGGGCGGTGTCATCGCCTTCCTGCCCCTGGCGACCGCGTCCGCGATTGCCTCGGTGGCACTGCTGGCCTTCGGGATGGCTGCGACGGTCTGCCGATGGTTGGCCGGGCAGCTGGGGGACCGGTTCGGTTCCCGCACCGTGCTGCTGCCCTCGGTGCTGCTGGCGGGGGTCGGGATGGTGGGCGTCGCCGTGGCCACCGGCGGACAGGCCCTTGTCGCGGTCCCCGGTGCGCTGGTGCTCGGCGGCGGTTTCGGCGCGGTGCAGAACGCGACCCTGGTCCTCATGTTCGAGCGTGCTCCGGCCGGCCCGGCGAGCACCACGTGGAACATCGCCTACGACGCGGGCAACGGCATCGGCGCGACCGGATTCGGTGTGCTGGTCGGCGCCGTGGACTATCCGATCACCTCCTTCCTCGCGGCCGCACTCGTTTTCTGCTGCGTCCCGTTCGCTCTGCTCGGGGAGGGCACCCATGCGCAGAGCTCATACCGAAAAAACCCCTAAAATGCGGGTGTGAAGCATCGTCTGCTGAGCCCGGGCTGGGTGTTGTTGCACCTGGTGTTCGTCGCGGCCGTCGCCACCACGCTGTGGCTGGGGTGGTGGCAGTGGGAGCGTGCGCAGGAGGCGGGCGGGAGCTTCCGCAATCTCGGCTACGCCCTGCAGTGGCCGTTGTTCGGCGCGTTCACGCTGTTCCTCTGGTACCAGGTGGCGCGCATGGACCTGCGCAAGCCGGAGGAGGAGCGATCCGACGCGGTCGTCTCCGACAGCGGGGTCGTCTCCGACAGCGGCACCGAGCGAGCTTCCTCGCCCGCCGACACCGGTGTCGGCGCAGCACGCGATTCCGCTCGGGTGCGCAACCGCCCCCTCGTGCCGCCACCCGCACCACCGGTGGATGCGGACGAGGACCCGGAATTGGCTGCCTACAACCAGTACCTGCGGGAACTCGGCGAGGCCGACCGGAACCGCCGTTAGTGCCCGGCTTGTGCGAACACCTCGCCCGGCCCCTGCATGCATGCGGGTGGTGGGTGCACCGATAGGGTGTCCCCCGTCCGCGATGGTCAAAATGGGCCGCAGGGATTGGGGCAGACGTGCGCGGCAGCGTGTTCTTGAAGTTGTTCGGGCTGTGTGTCCTCACCGGTGTGCTGGTGGCCAGTTTGATGATGCCGATGGCCGTCGGCGCCGGCGCCCTGGTCAACCGGACCACAACAGCGATGTCGCGCATGTCCGACTCGCTGGAGAAGCGGCAGATGCCGCTGACGACCACGATCACCGATCGCAACGGCGATCCGATGGCGCACCTCTTCGAGGACTACCGGATCCCTACACCGGCCGATGAGATCTCCAAGACCATGAAGGCCGCGATCACCGCGATCGAGGACAAGCGCTTCTGGGACCACCACGGCGTGGACTGGCAGGGCACCATGCGTGCGCTGGCGACGAACATCGCCAGCGGCTCGGTCCAGGAGGGCGCCTCCACGATCACGCAGCAGTACGTGAAGAACTACCTCGTCCACGTGGCGGCCGACAACGCGGTGGAGGCGCAGAACGCGAAGGAGACCACCATCGCGCGCAAGCTGCGCGAGGCCAGGCTCGCCGTCGAGCTCGAACGCACCATGACCAAGGAGGAGATCCTCACCGGATACCTCAACGTGGTGCCCTTCGGCAACCAGACCTTCGGGGTGGGTGCGGCCGCCCAGACCTACTTCGGCACCATCCCCGACAAGCTGACCATCGCGCAGTCGGCGCTGCTGGCGGCGCTCGTCAACGCGCCGGGAGCGCTCAATCCCAACACGCACCCGCAGGATGCCCTGCATCGGCGCAACCTGGTCATCGATCGGATGGCCGATCCGGGCAACAACATCCGGATCACCGAAGAGGACGCCGAGCGGGCGAAGCAGCAGCCGCTGGGGGTGCTGTCGCCGCTGGGGCGTCCGCCGAACGGCTGCGTGAGCATCGGCGACGGCACCACCGACGGGTTCTTCTGCGAGTACGTGCTCAGCTACCTGCAACGGGCCGGTTTCGACCGGGACAAGCTGGAGACCGGCGGTTACACCATCCGCACCACGATGGACCGCAAGGCCACCGATGCGGCCAAGGCCGCCGCCGAGGCCCAGGTTCCGACCCGCACGCCCGGTATCGCCAATGCGATGGCGGTCGTGGAGCCCGGCACGAAGAAGCACGAGGTGCGGGCTCTGGTCGCCAACCGCGACTACGGCAACGACGCGGACAAGGGGCAGACGGCTTATCCCATCGTCAGCGATGTGCAGCCGTTCGGCGCCGGCTCGGTGTTCAAGATCTTCACCGCCGCGGCGGCTCTCAAGCAGGGCATGAGCATCCACGACACGATCCCGACTCCGCCGGTCTACACCTCACCGATCTACAAGTCGGGTGTCAGGCCGTACACGGTGCACAACGCCGAGGGCGTGGCGCCGGGACCCCGGACTCTGCAGGAGGCGCTGGCGACCTCGCCGAACACGGCCTTCGTCATGCTGCAGGAGAAGGTCGGCCTCGACAACGTCGTGAACATGGCCTCCGAGCTCGGGCTGCGGCGCAGCATGCACCACGTGGACTCCGGAGGCCGCCCCCTGGAGGACGGCGAGCTGTCCGAGGCGCAGTGGGTCAAGCGGCACAACATGGGGTCGTTCACGCTCGGGGTGTCCTCGGTGAGCGTGCTGGAGCTGTCGAACGTCATGGCCACGATCGTCAGCGACGGCACGTGGTGCCCCCCGACTCCGATCGAGGCCGTCATCGACCGCAACGGCAACCGAGTACCGGTCAAGCAGAAAGCCTGCGAGCAGGTGCTCTCCCCGCAGGTCGCGGGCGCGCTGGCGCAGGGGCTCAGCAAGGACGCCCTTCCCGGCGGGACGGCACACGCGCCGGCGAAGGCCGCCGGATGGCAGCGGCCTGTCGCCGCCAAGACGGGGACCACCCAGCGGCACCAGTCGGCCGCCTTCGTGGGGGCGACCCCGCAGATGGCCGGGGCGGTGCTGACCTACGCCGACGGCGGAGACCCGCAGGGGATCTGCGTCCGTGGCGGCGGGAAGCCGCCGTTCCTGTGCGGGGACGGCAACGGCAACATCTACGGCGGAACGGTTCCCGGGCGGACCTGGTTCAATGCGATGACCGAGATCCACGAGGGGTTGCCGGTGGCTCCGCTGTCCTCGTCGCCGCGATCGCCGTAGGGCCTTCGAGCTCCGGCAGCCTCTCCTTCACCGGCGGTTGAGGCGCCGTACGCCCCGGGTCAGCCCCGGTTCCCGCGGGACCGGGTTCGGCACGGGAAGCCTGTGCAGGGCGATCAGCACGAGAATCAGCAGGACCAGCACGATCCACCCGGACCAGCCCAGCAGTCCCACCGAGGCGTTGGCCACCGGTTGCCCCGGAGCGCTGAACACCACCGGCAGGGTCGCCGAGGCGTTGAGGAAACCGTGGCCGATCACCGCGGGCCACACGCTGTGGGATGCCAGGCGCAGCCAGCCGAGCAGGGTGCCCACCAGCGTGCAGAAGCAGATCATCATGAAAAACGACACGACCACCGGCACGGTGGGGTAGTTGTAGCCGAGCACGAGCAGCGGTGCATGCCACAGTCCCCACAGCACGCCGGTCACCAGGAACGCGCCCGGCTGCCCCAGCGGCAGGAGCGCCCGAGTCAGGTATCCGCGCCATCCCCACTCCTCACCGAAGGCCGGGATCACGTTGAGCCAGCCCAGCAGGAACGTATGGGCGGCGAGGATCACCACGGCCGTGCCCGTGGGCACGTCCGGATTGTCGATCAGGGAGAACCGCACCTGCTCGGCCAGACCGGAGAAGTCGCCCCAGTCGGCCCGGTAGACGCCGAAGGCGTGTCCCACCAGCAACGCGAGCATCATGGCCAGCGGCGGGCCGAACCAGCCGATCAACGCGTAACGCCACCATGCCCTGATGCCGCCCGGGCCGGTGATGCCGGTCTCCCGCAGCATCCTGCGTCTCGGGCTGATCCACCGGTTGGTCACGAATGTCGCCACCGCGGGCATGAACATCATGGCAACCAGCACAACCGGCGACCACACCCAGGAAAGTCCCTGCCCGGTCAGCCACATCGGCAGCGTCAGCAACCATGCCGGGAGGTAGGCCAGCAGCACGAAGCCGACCACGCCGCGAACATCCACTCGGTCGTACTCGGTGTCCATGCGGGCATCCTGCCAAACACGGTCGGCAGGCGGATTCCCCGAGCGGCAGAGGTTCGCGGCGTGGCGGCGTGACTCATCGGAACGTCACTGCAGGGATCCCCGCACCTGTGCGGCCGCGGCGACCATGCTGCGCAAGGCGGAGTCGACCTCGGCATAGCCACGGGTCTTCAGCCCGCAGTCGGGATTGACCCACAGCCGTTCGGCGGGCATCGACTCGAGGGCCGCCCGCAACAGCTTCTCGACTTCGTCGGTCTGCGGGACGCGCGGTGAGTGGATGTCGTACACGCCGGGGCCCACGCCCCGACCGAAGCCGACCGCGTTGAGATCGTCGAGGACCTCCATTCGGGACCGCGCGGCCTCGATGCTGGTCACATCGGCGTCCAGCGCCACGATCGCGTCGATGACCTCGCCGAACTCCGAGTAGCACAGGTGCGTGTGGATCTGTGTCCGCTCGGCGACACCGGAGGTGGCGAGCCGGAACGCGTCCACGGCCCAGCGCAGGTAGTCCCGCTGCTGCTCGGCACGCAGCGGGAGCAGCTCGCGCAGGGCCGGCTCGTCGACCTGGATCACGCGGATTCCCGTGGCTTCCAGGTCGACCACTTCGTCGCGGATGGCCAGCGCGACCTGTGCGGCCGTGTCCTCGAGCGGCTGGTCGTCGCGCACGAACGACCACGCGAGGATGGTCACCGGCCCGGTCAGCATGCCCTTGACGGGTTTGTCGGTCAGGCTCTGCGCGATCTTCGCCCATTCCGTGGTGATCGATCGGGGGCGGGCGACGTCGCCGAACAGGATCGGGGGGCGCACGCAACGGGACCCGTAGGACTGCACCCAGCCGTTGTCGGTGCTGACGAAGCCCTCCATGTGCTCGGAGAAGTACTGGACCATGTCGTTGCGTTCCGGTTCGCCGTGCACGAGTACGTCCAGCCCGATCTCCTCCTGCAGGGCGATCACCCGCTGGATCTCGTCGACCATCCGTTGGTGGTAGGAGGTCCGGTCGATGGTGCCGTTGCGCAGTGCCGCGCGTGCCTTGCGGACGTCGGCGGTCTGCGGGAACGAGCCGATCGTCGTGGTGGGCAGTGGCGGGAGCCGGAGGGCGTGCTGCTGTGCCGGGCGTCGCGTGGCGCACTCACTGCGCCGGTAGTCGCCGGGTCGCAGCGTATCGACCCGGCTGCGGACCCGTTCGTTGCGGAGGCGCTCCGAAGCACCGCGGTCGGCGATCGCTTCCCGGGACGCGTTGAGTTCGGCTCCGACCGCCTCGCGCCCCTCACTCAACGCGCGCCCGAGGGTGACCACCTCGTCGACTTTCTGCTTGGCGAAAGCCAGCCACGACTTCACCTGCGGGTCGATGCTCGTTTCGGCCTCGGCGTCGTAGGGCACGTGCAGCAGCGAGCACGACGTGCTCACCGCCACGTTGCCTGCCACCCCCAGCAGGGTCGCCGCGGTGCACAGCGCGGAGTCGAGGTCGGTGCGCCAGATGTTGCGCCCGTCGACGAGGCCTGCCACCAGGGTCTTGTCCCGCAGGCCGGTGATGCCGGGCAACCTGTCCGGGGAGACGGGGCCCGCCACGAGGTCCACGCCGACCGCCTCGATCGGCGCCGTGGCCAGTGTGTGCAGGGACTCGCCGGCGTCGCCGAAGTACGTGGGCACGAACACCTTCGGTCGTTCGGTGAGGTCGCCGAGTACGCGGTAGGCATGCCCGAGCCGTTCCTTCTCCGCGGGGGAGCGGTCGGCGGTGAAAGCGGGCTCGTCGAGCTGCACCCACTCGGCGCCGGCGTGGTGCAGTTCCCGCAGCAGCTCGGCATAGCAGGCGAGCAGATCGCCCAGCCGGTCCAGCGGCCGGAACGTCGCGGGCGCGCTTCCGTCGGGTTTGGCCAGCAGCAGGAAGGTCACCGGCCCGACCAGCACCGGGCGGGTCGTCACGCCGAGCGCGGCCGCTTCCCGGTACTGCTCGATCGGGGTGCGGTCGGTCAGGGCGAACGAGGTGTCCGGGCCGATCTCGGGGACGAGGTAGTGGTAGTTGGTGTCGAACCACTTGGTCATCTCCAACGGCGGCACGGAATCATTCCCGCGCGCCATCGCGAAGTAGGTGTCCAGTGCGTTCGCCCCGAGGTCGGTGTAGCGCCGCGGGACGGCGCCGAAGGTGACGGCCGTGTCGAGCACCTGGTCGTAGTACGAGAACGTGTTGCTCGGAACCGAGTCGAGCCCGGCGTCGCTCAGTTCGCGCCAGGTGTTGGTGCGCAGGGTGCGGGCGACGTCGCGCAACTCCGCCTCGCTGCTGCGTCCGGCCCAGTAGCTCTCCAGCGCGCGCTTGAGCTCCCGGTGGGGGCCGATGCGCGGGTAGCCGAGGACGGTCGATCCGATCGTGGTGGTCACAGCTCTCTCCTCGCGAGCTCGATGACAGGAACGAACCGAGACCTGCGAGGAACGGCGCGGCGCACGGCCCCGAACGCGGTGGTGGGGGCGCGGGTCGAACCGTCCGGCGACCCTCCCTCGAGGCCTCGGACCTGCGCACACTCCCGTGTGCGCACCGACGGCAGGTCTTCGGACTCGTGGGCGGCCCGGCCTGTGGCCGGGTGCTCCTACTGGCCGTCGGCTTCCCGAGCCGTGCTCAGTGCCTTTCGGTCGTCGTGACCGGTGACGGCGGTCGTTCCCACTCACCGCTGCGGGGCAGTCCCGGAGTCACACCGGGTTCCCTCTTGCCTCACCCGGCAGGGCCCGTGAGCGGCCCCGGCGGGTGAACCATCGGCAGCGGCCACGGTACCCATCCGGGGGCGGTTGGCAAGGCATCGCACCTTTTCGGGTCGCACCGCAGAGCGCCGCACCATGCCCGTGCGCAGCAGTCGATCCGGCCGGAGACGAGTGGTATGGCTTTCGACACAGCGTTCTCGACCACCGCAGGTCGGGGAGTTGCCGGTGCGGAATCCGCTTGCCGATATCGGTGGCGCACGCAAGCATGAGCGCATGTCCACGAGCTTGCTGCCCACCACCGAACGTGCCCTGCTCCGACGACTGGCCCGGGAACAGCGGAACGGCCGGGCCCCGTCGCTCATCGCGGGACTCGTCCGGGACGGTGAGACGATCTGGGTGGGCACGCGAGGTTGGGTCGACGGGGAATCCCCGACCGCCGACACCCAGTACCGGATCGGCTCGATCACCAAGACGTTCATCGCGGTGCTGGTCATGCGGCTGCGCGACGAGGGGCGGCTCCACCTGTCCGATCGCGTCGAGGATCACGTGCCGGGAACCGCGGTGGGGGATCGCCCGATCTGGCAGTTGCTGGCGCACAACAGCGGGCTGACCGCGGAACCGAACACCGCGTGGTGGGAACGCACCCCGGGTGTGGGAGCCGAGTCGCTGCTCGACACGATCGACAAGGAGGCGATGCGGCCACACCCGCAGCACGTCTTCCACTACTCCAATGTCGGTTTCGGGCTGCTGGGGGAACTCGTCGCGCGGCATCATGGCGAGGACTGGGCGACGGTGGTGCGGCGCGAGATCCTGGACCCGCTCGAAATGACACGCACCACGCCGCACCCGGTCGCGCCGCATGCGCGCGGTTGGGCGGTGCACCCCTGGGCCGACCTCGTCCAGGAGGAGCCCACCGAGGACGCGGGCGCGATGGCTCCCGCCGGGCAACTCTGGTCCACTGTGGAGGACATGACCCGGTGGCTGCGTTTTCTCGGCGGGGACACCGGAGAGGTCCTGCATCCCGACACCGTCACGGAGATGCGTACTCCGACCAGCGTGGACGATGGCGGCGTGTGGGCCGCGGGCATGGGGCTCGGCCTGCAACTGCAGCGGTATCGCGGACGCAGGCTCGCCGGCCACAGCGGCTCGATGCCCGGCTTCCTGGCGAACCTGTTGACCGACCCCGACGAGAACTCCGGGGCGGTGTTCCTGGCCAACGCGACCGCCGGGCCGAGCGGGGCACTGGTGGCCGAGCTGCTGGACATCCTCGACGAGCACGAACCGCGCATCCCGCAACCGTGGCAGCCCGCCCCGGTGGATCCGGCGCTGCTGGAACTGACGGGTCTGTGGTACTGGGGACCGACAGCGCACGTGGTGCGCATCCTGCCGGACGGGATGCTCGATCTCGTGCCGTGGCAGGGCAAGGGTCGGGCATCGAGGTTCCGCCCGAACGCCGACGGCACCTGGACCGGCCTGGACGGGTATCACCGCGGCGAGCAGTTGTGCGTCGGCCGGGCCGCGGACGGGACGCCGAACCACCTCGACCTGAACACGTTCATCTTCACGCGCTCGCCCTACGACCCGGACGCCCCGGTGCCGGGTGGCGTCGAATCCTGGCGCTGAGCGGCATCCACTCGGCTCCGGAACATGTGCGCCAGCCCCCTCTTGCTCGCTGTGTAATACACAAGTATCCTTGTATTGCGCAGCGGTGGGAGGGTAGTGGAGAGCGCAGTCGCACATGTACATCGAGAACATCGAGTGGGATGCCAACAATCGCTCCCACGCGCTCACCCGTGCCAGCGAAGTCGAGATCGATCAAGCCATCGCCAACGTCCATCGCGCGCCCCGTAACAAGAAGTCGGGAACCGCTACCCACCTGCTGCACGGCTGCACCGATGGTGGCCGCCGACTCGTCGTCGCCGTCATCTACGACCCGGACACGTACACCGTGCGCCCGATCACCGCATGGGAGGAGGGACGATGAACACCGAATCACGCGCTGACCGCGAAGCAGCCGAAGCCGAGTGGCTATACGAGCACCGCAACGATCCCGACCTCGAGGGCGAGGAGGAAGAGGTCACCGTTGCCAAACCGCTGGCGGTGACGACATCGCTGCGTATGACGAAGGAAGAGTCCGCCGCGATCCAGCAGGCAGCGCAGCAGGCGAACATGTCTCAGTCGGAGTGGATTCGCAAGGTGTGCATGACAATGGCTGAACGGCCAAGCGTTGCACGTGAAGTCGCGGTCGTTGGTCCGCAGTTGCGCCGTTTGAACGACTTGCTCAGGGAAGCCCGTGAGGTGGAAGGAAACCTGGAGCAGGAAGTGCAGACGCTGTTGAAGGCCGCGCAGGACTGACACAGCAGGAAGTGGCCCCGCTGCTCGAGATGGGTGGTGGGGCCGCCGATCTTCATGTCGGTGCCGGGAGTTTTCCATTCACCTACCCGCCGATCGCCGTCGCGATCGGCGGACCGGTCGTAGCTGCCAGGGCCCATCGGAACGGTCATCTCCTGCTCGGACTGACGTTGTGCGGGAGACCGCGACGGCGATCTCCCTGTTCTCCTGGAGCCATCACTGGGTCTGGCTCGCGCCGCTGACGGTGCCGGCCGTTCCTCGAGTATCACGGGCGCTGTGTTCTGGGACGGCGCTCGATCCACACATCAGGTTCGCCGAGCTGGCGCAGGACTACCCCGCATTCGCCGGTGAATCGTTCGACCTGCCGCGAGAGATCACCTGCTTCTCGTGACCGACCGCGGTGCTTTCCGGTGCGCGGGACCTGCGTACCCCACGTGGTACTGCGGAGCGGAGCGCATCCTGCGGATATAAGTCCGTTCTCCTTGCCGACCTGTGGCTGTTGTGGCCTGGAGGTACCCGGCGGACCGGTTGTCGGCGGTCCCGGTAGAAGGCATCCGGGAGAAAAAACCGGTTCGCTCTCGCCCCACCGTGCGGCATCCTGGGGGCGTGACCGAGGACTTGCGCATCACGCGGCGACTGCTCATCCCCGCCGCCGAACTGAGCGAGCGATTCTCGCGCTCGTCCGGCCCCGGCGGACAGGGAGTCAACACCACGGATTCCCGGGTTGAGCTGTCGTTCGATCTCGGGAACTCGCCGTCGCTGACCGAGCAGTCCCGGCAGCGCGCGCTGGCCCGCCTGCACCACCGGCTCAGCGACGGTGTGCTCACCATCGCCGCCTCCCGGCACCGCAGCCAACTGGCCAACCGCCGGGACGCGCGCGACCGGCTGGCCGCGGCGCTGGCCGAGGCCGTCGCACCGCCCCCGCCCACCCGTCGCCCCACCAAGCCGAGCAAGAGAGCCCGGCGGCGCCGTCTCGAGACCAAGAAACGCCGGGGTGAGATCAAGCGACAGCGGCGCCGGGGTGACCCCGGTGAAGGCTGAGCCCCCGACCGCGGCAAGCGGTGACGGGGCTGTTCGGCCCGATCGGCGCTTCCCGGCATCGCCGCAGGCACACCGCTACCGTGGTGGTCGACAGCCGCACGGGAGGGGCAAGCGGATGCAAACGGCATGGGTCCTGCCGGGTGGGTCCACCTTCGGGGCGATTCAGGCCGGCCTGGTGACGGCACTGTTCGAGGCCGGAATCGAACCGGACGCGGTCGTCGGTACCTCGGTCGGCTCCCTCAATGCCGCCTGGCTGGCCGGCGACCCTTCCGGCCGCGGAGCAGGCAAGCTTCGGGAGCTGTGGAACTCGATGCGGCGCCGCGACGTGTTTCCCACCCAGCCCGTACGCATCCTCGCGGGCAAGCTCGGCCTGTCCAACAGCCTGATGAGCAGTCACGGCCTGGCTCGCTGGATGCACCACACCCTGCCGTACCGGCGGATCGAGCACGCGCGGATCCCGTTGACCGTCACCGCCACCGACATCGACAGCGGCGACGGCGTGTACTTCGAGTACGGTCCGGTGCTGCCCGCGCTGATCGCCTCCTGCTCGATCCCGGGCATGTTCCCACCGGTCCGGATCGGGGACCGGTGGCTCGTGGACGGCGGCCCCGCGGCTTTCATGCCGATCAGCCGCGCGGTGGAGCAGGGCGCCGACCGGGTGTACGTGCTGCCTTGTGGGGGGACCGAGCCGTTCGAACCCGTCGAGCCCGAGCGCGGCGTCGGATCGATTGCGACGCTGCCCCCGCCGAAGCGGCCACCGAGGTCGATCAGCGGGGTCAACGGCGATGCGCTGGGTGCGGCGATGTCCGCAGCCGCCAGGCTCGATATGCAGCTCAACTCCACGCGGTGTGAGCTCTACGTGCTTCCCGCACCGTCGACCCGAGGGCTGTCGCCGTACTCCTTCGCACACTCCTCGGCCCTGATCGACGCGGCCTGGCGGGTGGCTCGGGAATGGCTGCCCGCGGCTGCCCCCGTACCGCCGGGGCCGGTGGACATCGGAGGCAATCCCGTGGTCGACGACTCCGGTGCCGACAGCGGAAGAGCGGACGTGTCCGATCTCACGACACGCTGAACATCGCGATGGCGGGGAGGGATCCGAGCGCGATGGACCGTGGAACGGAACGCACGGCACCGGCCGGCCGAGGGGGTGCGGAATCCCCCCGACGGTGCGGAGTTCGCCGAGCGGTATCGACAGAAAGCAGCCCACCCCGAGTGCCGCAGGCACTCGGGGTGGGCCTCGGGCGAGCCGTCGGAGGAGGAAGGCGGCTCACCGGGAGGGGTTATCGGGATCAGTTGGTGGCCAGCTGCAGCCCGTAGGCGTTCAGGGCCTCGTTGACCGGCTGGAAGAACGTCGTCCCGCCGAGGGTGCAGTTGCCCGAGCCGCCCGAGGTCATGCCCTGCGCCTGGTTGCCGCTGATGAACGAACCACCGGAGTCACCGGGCTCGGCACAGACGTCGGTGCGGGTCAGGCCGTAGACAGCACCCTGCGAGTACCGCACGGTCTGGTTCTTGGCCTCGACGGTGCCGCAGTGCCAGCCGGTGGTGGACCCGGAACGGCAGATCGAGGAGCCGACCGGTGCCTCCTGGGAGCCGGCCACGGTGCGGGCGTAACCGTTGTACATGTTCACCCACGGCTTCGAGGTCCAGCTGGAGTTGGCCGAGACCCAGGCGTAGTCGTTACCGGGGAACGACGATCCCTGGAAGTAGCCCATGTGCACCTGGTTGTGGCCGGAGGCGGAGGTGCCCGTGTCACCGCAGTGGCCGGCCGTGACCATGCCGCCGCCCTGGAGCGGGAAGCCGACCGAGCAGCGCCCGCCGCTGCCCATGTAGTAGGCGTCACCACCGATGAGGTTGTACAGGGTGCGCGGGGAGCGCTTCACCTGCTCGACACGGACCGATTCGTCGACGGAGCGGGCCCGAGCCAGGAACTTGTTGGTCTCGGCGTCGCGCTTCGTCTTGTTGACGTTCACCACGACACTGTTGGACCGGGTGTCCACGTACCAGCCGGTGATGCTGTCGGGGGCGGAGCCTTCCATTCGGTCCAGCTCGGCCTTGGCGGCGTTCAATTCCTGTTTGCTGTTCGGCACCACCTTGGCGACCGCTCCGGCCGACCGGACGGCCGATTTCTCCGAGGCATCGGTCGTGCCGACGACGAGTTTGCCGCGCTCGGCGTCGAAGAATGCTCCGCCGAACGAGTTGCCCAGCGACTGACGTAATGTGTCCTCGGCATTTCTGGCCTTGGTTTCCTGAGCCAGCCGGGTTTGTGCCTGTTCGGCGGTCAGGCCCAGATCACGCTGCATTGCCTCGGCCATGGCGGCGGAGGCCACGGGTTTGGGGGAATCCGCCTCGGCGGTCTGCGGGTTCGCGACCGACGGGGTGGCCAGGGCCGTGGCGGTTCCGGTGGCGAGCAGGACCGCGCCGGCCAGTCGTATCGTTCGTTTCCGGCTCAATGTTGTCTCCTGGTTCCGTGTGCAGTGGGGCACCCGCGCAACCGGATCGGTGCCGGTGGGAGCGCGGGACAGGACGGAAAGCAGTTCGACCCGAGTGCCGTGTCGAACGCGCGGAAACCGGTGGGTCGGTGCAAGGTACAGGCATTTCCGGCCGAGCTGTCGTTTTTCCCGGGATTTATTTCTCGTGATTTCCGCCGTTCTGCTGGAAAACGATAGGAAGTCGCGCGGCGAGAAAAAAGACTCCATTCGGACCAGCACCGTGCTGCGCGAATATTTCTGTGCAGGTCAGCGAAGTGGAAAGTGGGTTCAGAAGGCCGTGTGGCGATCGGCGAGTTTGTTTACCGTATTTCCCGTATTACTCGGACGGGGCGGTTTTGCGGGCCGAATGGCAATTCTGTTGAAGGTCGGTGCTCCGGGTGCCGCGCTCGGAGGACACCTCCGGCTGCGCCGGCTTGGTGATCACCGGTGCTGTGGGAAGGACGGAATCGAGCCGGAAGAGGTTGCACGGCGCCGCATACGCCGAACCTGCGGGCACCCGGCGAGTGGGTGCCCCCCCCCGCTCCAGGGCTTGCTCGCGATGCTTGCGCTGCCGAACACCTGGCGGGTGGAGACTCTGGAGGCTGTGGAACGACCCTCGCCATCGCCCGAGGGCAAGCCCGGCGCACGGGTGGACAACGTGTGGCGACTGACCCGTACCACCTGAGCTGCCACGCCACGAAACGAGGACTACACCCGCACGCCGGCGCGGCGCGCACCGTCTTCACCGCAGACATCGCGCTGCCTGCAGAAGAACAGGACGATGCGGAAGTGCGCACCGGTAGGTCCGGAGGGGCCGTCTTCGATCACTCGCAACCGGTGGCGTTGACGGACCGGGACGACGGACCTCTGCGGCCACCTGTTGTCGGACCGGTTCAGCGAGACCGGTCGACCGGATGGAGGGGGTCGTGCGTGCCCCGAGTGTGCCCACGAGTGATCTCGGGGCAGTGGGAGAACCCTGTGCCTGGGTGCCCTCGGCAGGACTCGAACCTGCGACACCCGCCTCCGGAGGGCGGTGCTCTATCCGCTGAGCTACGAGGGCTCGTCATGACGACTGCGGTCAGCCTACCGCACCGCCGGCAGCGGTTCGAAAGGGGTGTGGCGGTGCCGATGGCCGTGATGGGCGGAGGCCCGATCCAGGCGCCTGTCACCGGCTGCGAACAACTCATGCATATGTCACTATGTATTCGGGACAGGCGACTGGAGGTGAGGAAGTGGGCCACGGCCACGGTCACGGCGTGCCCGAGGAAGCGGGCACGAGTGCGTCGGGGCGCTACGTCCGGCGGCTCACGATATCCCTGGGAATCCTGGTGACGTTCCTCGTCCTCGAGGCCGTCGTGGGCTTCCTGGTCTCCTCCCTGGCACTGCTGTCCGACGCGGGACACATGCTCACCGACGTCCTCGGCATCGGGATGGCTCTCGCGGCCATCACGGCCGCGCGGAGACCCGCCGGCGGTAAGCGCACGTTCGGCCTCTACCGGATCGAGGTGCTGGCGGCCCTGGCCAACGCCGTGCTGCTGTTCGGGGTCGCCGGCTACATCGTGTACGAGGCGGTCGGGCGCTTCCTGCATCCCTCCGAGGTCGCCGGCCTCCCGATGATGGCCACCGCCGCAGCGGGACTGGTGGCCAACCTGGTGGTGTTCGTGCTGCTGCGCCGGGGTGCGGGCGAGAGCCTGAACGTGCGCGGCGCCTACCTGGAGGTGCTCGCCGACGCGGTGGGTTCGGTCGGTGTGCTGCTCGGCGGTGCGCTGGCCTGGGCCTTCGGCTGGTACCTCGCCGATCCCGTCGTGGCCGTCGCCGTGGGCCTGTTCGTGCTCCCACGCACGTTCAAGCTGGCTCGGCAGGCGCTGCGCATCCTGGTGCAGCAGGCCCCGGAGGACGTGGACATCGACGAGCTCCACGCGGAACTGACCGACCTGCCCTCGGTGACCGACGTGCACGACCTGCACGTGTGGACGCTGACCTCCGGCATGGAGGTGGCCTCCGCGCATCTGACCACCCGGTCCGATGCCGACCACGGTGATGTGCTGGTGGCGGCCCAGCGCCTGCTGTCCGAGCGCTATCGCATCGAGCACGCCACCCTGCAGGTCGAGCCGAGGGAGAGCCTGGGCCGCTGTCACAATCTCACCTGGTGAGAGCAGGCCCTGGCTGCTCCCGAGATGTCAACCCGTTGGCTGAACAGCAGAGACGTTTCCTTAGACTTCATCAGGTGACTCCCGCCGCGCTCGCAGAACTGGTCCGCAACACCGCCGTGCAGGTCCTCGACGCTCGAGGGCTCGACACCTCGGTCCTCCCGGAGACCGTGACGGTCGAGCGACCTCGCAACCCGGAGCACGGTGACTACGCGACCAATCTCGCCATGCAGGTGGCCAAGAAGGCCGGTGTGTCACCCCGGGATCTGGCCGGCTGGCTGGCCGAGGCGTTGAACTCGGAAAGCTCCATCGCCTCGGCCGAGGTTGCAGGCCCGGGCTTTCTGAACCTCCGACTGGCCGCCGACGCCCAGGGCGAGATCGTGCGTCAGGTGCTCGGGCAGGCCGATTCCTTCGGTGTCGGCGAGCTCTACCGGGGTCGGCGCATCAACCTCGAGTTCGTCTCGGCCAACCCGACCGGGCCGATCCACCTCGGCGGGACCCGCTGGGCCGCCGTCGGTGACGCGCTCGGCCGCGTCCTGAGCGCGCAGGGCGCCGAGGTCACCCGCGAGTACTACTTCAACGACGCCGGCGCGCAGATCGACCGCTTCGTGCGGTCACTGGTCGCCTCGGCCCGGGGGGAAGCGGTTCCGGAGGACGGTTACGGCGGTGCCTACATCGACGACATCGCCTCCGCGGTCGTCGACAGGGAGCCGCACGTGCTCGAGCTGCCGGAAACCGAGCGCGACGAGGTATTCCGCCGTACCGGTGTCGGGCTGATGTTCGACGAGATCAAGCGCAGCCTGCACGAGTTCGGTACCGACTTCGACGTGTTCTTCCACGAGGACTCCCTGCACACCTCGGGGGCGGTGACGACGGCGGTCGAGCAGCTCAAGGAGTCCGGCAGTCTCTACCACGCCGAGGGCGCGTGGTGGCTGCGCTCCACCGAGCACGGCGACGACAAGGACCGGGTCGTCATCAAAAACGACGGTGAACCGGCCTACATCGCCGGGGACATCGCCTACCAGCGGGACAAGCGCAGCCGGGGGTTCGACCTGTGCCTGTACATGCTGGGGGCGGACCACCACGGCTACGTCTCGCGGTTGAAGGCGGCCGCCGCGGCCATGGGCGACGATCCGGCGACCGTCGAAGTGCTCATCGGGCAGATGGTCAACCTCGTCAGCGGTGGCCAGCCCGTCCGGATGAGCAAGCGTGCCGGGACCGTGGTCACCATGGAGGATCTCGTCGAGGCGGTCGGCGTCGACGCCGCCCGGTACTCGCTGATCCGGTCGTCGGTGGACTCGCCCGTCGACATCGACCTCGATCTGATCAGCAAGCACACCAACGAGAACCCGGTGTTCTACGTCCAGTACGCGCACGCGCGGCTGTCGTCGCTGCAGCGCAACGCCGCATCGCTCGGGATCGATCGAGGGGCGGTGGCCGAGGCGGACCTGTCGCTGCTCACCCACGACCGCGAGGGCGATGTGATCCGTACCCTGGGGGAGTACCCGCGTGTGGTGCGAGCGGCGGCGGAGCTTCGGGAGCCGCACCGCATCGCGCGCTACCTGGAGGAGCTGGCCAGCGCCTACCACAAGTTCTACGACGCCTGCCGCGTTCTGCAGCCCGGTGACGACCGGCCCGGCGCGCTGACGATCGCCCGGCTGCACCTGTGCGAGGCGGCGCGTCAGGTGCTCGCCAACGGTCTCGCCCTGCTCGGCGTGAGCGCACCGGAACAGATGTGAACAGTGTCGGAAGTCCGTCGCCGTCCGACTGCAACACAGCTTTGACCATGTGAAAGGCCGAAAGTCCACAGCGGTGGTCGGCGCGACCGCCGCTGCGGGCTTTCGAACATCCCTTGGAGGAGGCGCAAGTATGCGCGCCCATCCGGCCGGGCCCCGGCACGCCGATGTCGTCGTGGCCGACGGTGTTCCCGGCCCCACACCATCCTCTGTGGAAGAGACCGCGCGGCTGCACTCCGCCGTGTGGCCGCGCAACGCGGAGCGGGGTCGGGACGGGGTCACCCGGTTGGCCGGCCTCGACGTGCGCGAGCTCGCCGAGCGCTACGGCACCCCGCTGTTCGTGCTGGACGAGGCCGATTTCCGCGCACGGTGCGCCGAGTACGCCGCGGCTTTCGGGGACCCCGCGTCGGTGCACTACGCCGGGAAGGCGTTCCTGTGCACCGAGGTCGCCCGGTGGATCGCCGAGGAGGGGTTGAGCCTGGACGTGGCCACCGGTGCCGAGCTGCGCGTGGCGCTGCGTGCCGAGTTCCCGCCCGAGCGGATCGCCTTCCACGGCAACAACAAGTCCGTCGCCGAGCTCGCCGCGGCCGTCGAAGCCGGCGTCGGGGCCGTCGTCCTGGACTCGTTCCACGAGATCACCCGCCTGGAGCACGTGGCGCGGGAACGCGGGGTCCGCCAGCCCGTGATGATCCGGGTGACGGTGGGCGTGGAGGCGCACACCCACGAGTTCATCGCCACCGCCCACGAGGACCAGAAGTTCGGGTTCTCGCTGGCCTCCGGGGATGCCGCCGAGGCCGCGCACCGAGTGCTCAAGGCCGACGCCCTGGAACTGGTGGGCCTGCACAGCCACATCGGTTCGCAGATTTTCGACGAGACCGGCTTCGAGCTGGCGGCCCACCGGGTGGTGGGGTTGCTGGCCGAGCTGCGCTCCGAGTACGGGGCCGAGGCGGTGTCCTCGCTGACCACCGTGGATCTCGGTGGCGGGCAGGGGATCGCCTACACCCCCGAGGACGACCCGATGCCGGTTTCCGAGCTCGCCGATCGCCTGCACAGGATCGTGCGCCGGGAGTGTGCCGACGCCGGATTCGACCCGCCACGGGTGACCGTCGAGCCGGGCCGGTCGATCGCAGGGCCGGGCACGGTGACCCTCTACGAGGTCGGCACGATCAAGGACGTGGCTCTCGACGGCGGGGCATCGCGCCGGTACATCAGCGTCGACGGCGGCATGAGCGACAATGTGCGCACGGCGCTGTACGACGCGAGCTACGACTGCCGCCTGGTCTCCCGGTCGGGCGAGAAACCCGGTGTGCTCTCCCGCATCGTGGGCAAACACTGTGAGTCCGGTGACGTGGTAGTGCGCGATTGCTGGATACCGGAGGATATTGCTCCCGGAGACCTGCTCGCGGTAGCCGCCACCGGGGCGTACTGCTATGCGATGGCCAGCAATTACAACCGCCTGCCCAAGCCTGCCGTGGTCGCGGCGCGGGACGGTCGGGCACGGGTGCTGCTGCGCAGGGAGACCGAGGACGACCTGCTCCGGCTGGAGGTGTGAGTGATCGAGGATCGTGAACCGATCAGGGTGGCGCTGCTGGGCTGCGGCACGGTCGGGACCGAGGTGGTGAGCCTGCTGCAGGGTCGCCCCGGAGAATTCGCCGCGCGAACCGGGGCACCCCTGCAGGTGACGGGTGTGGCGGTACGTCGCCCGCACAAGCACCCCGAAGTACCGGAGCATCTGCTGACCACGGACGCTGCGGCGCTGGTCAACGGCGATGTCGATGTCGTCGTCGAGCTGATCGGGGGTATCGAACCCGCCCGGTCGTTGTTGCTGCAGGCTCTGCGTGCGGGCAAGTCGGTGGTGACGGCGAACAAGGCGCTGCTGGCCGAGTACGGCTCGGAGTTGTACGCGGCGGCCGACGCGGCCGGGGCCGACATCTACTTCGAGGCGTCGGTGGCGGGTGCGATCCCGCTGCTGCGACCGTTGCGGGAGTCGCTGGCAGGCGACCGCATCAGCCGGGTCATGGGCATCGTCAACGGCACCACGAACTACATCCTCTCGGCGATGGACTCGAGCGGTGCGAGCTACGCCGAGACGCTGGAGGAGGCCGGGCAGCTCGGCTACGCCGAGGCGGACCCGACGGCGGACGTGGACGGCTTCGACGCGGCCGCGAAGGCGGCGATCCTGGCCTCGCTGTCCTTCCACACCCGTGTGACGGCCACCGATGTGCACCGCGAGGGCATCTCCGGGATCGGGGCCGGCGACATCGCGGCCGCGAAGTCGCTGGACCGCACCGTCAAGCTGCTGTCGATCTGCGAGCGGGTGGTCGACGACGAGGGCAACGAGTCCGTCTCGGCGCGCGTCCACCCGGCGATGATCCCGCGCAGCCACCCGCTGGCGGGTGTGGGCGGCGCGTTCAACGCGGTGTTCGTGGAAGCCGAGTCGGCGGGTCAGCTCATGTTCTACGGGCAGGGAGCCGGTGGTGTGCCGACGTCCAGTGCCGTCCTCGGTGACCTGGTCGCGGTCGCGCGCAATCTCGTGGTCGCGGGCAAGGGGCCGCGTGAGTCGGCACACGCGCAGTTGCCGGTGCGGTCGATGGGCGCCACGCCGACGCGATACCACATCAGCCTCGACGTGGCCGACAAGCCGGGTGTGCTCTCCCAGGTCGCGGCCACGTTCAACGAGCACGACGTGAGCATCGCCGCGGTGCGCCAGCAGGGCCGGGGTCCCGATGCCAGCCTCGTCGTGATCACGCACACGGCGCTCGACTCGGCTCTGCAGGCCACGGTGGATGAGATCGCGCGGCTCTCGGCGGTGAACGAGGTGGTCAGCGTGATGCGGGTGGAAGGTGAGCAATCGTGACGCCGGGAATCCGGGCAGCGCCGACGTCCGGTGCCGGGTGGCCCGGTCTGATCGAGGCATACCCCGACCGTGTGGAGGTCCCCGAGGGGGCCCGCACGGTGACCTTGCAGGAGGGCAACACCCCGCTGGTCGAGGCCCGTCATCTCTCGGAACTGACCGGGTGCCGGGTGTATCTGAAGGTGGAGGGCGCCAATCCCACCGGCTCGTTCAAGGACCGGGGCATGACCGTGGCGATCACCCACGCGGTCGCGGCCGGGATTCAGGCCGTGATCTGCGCCTCGACCGGGAACACCTCGGCGTCGGCGGCCGCCTACGCCGCGCGTGCCGGGTTGGCTTCGGCGGTGCTGGTGCCACAGGGCAAGATCGCGATGGGCAAGCTCGCCCAGTCCGTGGTGCACGGGGCGAAGATCCTGCAGGTGCAGGGCAATTTCGACGACTGCCTGGAACTCGCCCGCAAGACCTCGGCGGAGTATCCGGTCACCCTGGTGAACTCCGTCAACCCGGTGCGCATCGAGGGCCAGAAGACGGCGGCTTTCGAGGTGTGCGACGTGCTCGGCCGCGCGCCGGACGTGCACTGCCTGCCGGTGGGCAACGCGGGCAACATCACCGCCTACTGGAAGGGCTACGCCGAGTACGCCGCGGACGGCGTCATCACCGACACTCCCCGCATGTTCGGGTTCCAGGCCAGCGGCGCCGCCCCGATCGTGCGAGGTGAACCGGTGGCATCGCCCGAGACGGTGGCCACGGCGATCCGGATCGGCAGTCCGGCCTCGTGGCAGGCCGCGCTCGCTGCCAAGGAGGCCTCGGGGGGACTGTTCGAGTCGGTGACCGACGAGCGGATCCTCGAGGCGTACCGGCTGCTGGCCTCCCGCGAGGGTGTTTTCGTCGAGCCCGCTTCGGCCTCCAGCATCGCCGGGTTGCTCGCCACCGCCGCGGATGGTCGCCTGCCCACCGGGTCGACGGTGGTCTGCACGGTGACCGGCCACGGGCTCAAGGATCCGGACACCGCGCTGGCCGGCATGGTCGAGGTCGAGCCGCTGCCCGTGGATCCCGGCGCCGTGGCCACAGCGCTGGAGCTGACATGATTTCGGCGAAGAGCGAACGGGATGTGCACTCCCCGGCAAGCGGGGAACGTTCCGCTCACCCGGAACCGGCTACCTCCGTCCGGGTGACCGTTCCGGCTTCGACGGCGAACCTGGGGTCCGGGTTCGACACGCTCGGCATGGCTCTGTCGCTGTACGACACCGTCGAGGTCGAGGTGGTCGAGGGGCGCCCCGGCACCGCGCGGGTGCAGGTGCGGGGGCAGGGGACCGGTGCGGTCCCCGCCGACGAGAACCACCTGGTGGTGCGGATGCTCCAGCGGGTGCTGGCCGGGCTGGGTGCCACCGCGCCCGCGCTGCGGGTCCGCTGTCACAACACGATTCCGCACTCGCGGGGACTGGGATCCTCGGCCGCCGCGATCGTCGCGGGGATCACGGCCGGATACACGCTGGCCGGGCGCACGGTGGCCTCTCCCGAGTGCGCCGCCGATGTCTTGCAGATGGCGGCTTCGTGCGAGGGTCACGGCGACAATGCGGCGGCGAGTCTGTACGGCGGTCTCGTCATCGCCTGGAGCGAGGGGGACAGCTTCCGCGCCACCAGGCTGGAGCCGCATGCGGACTTGCGTCCGGTCGCGCTCGTCCCGGCGGCGGAGTCGGCCACGCACACGACCAGGGGCCTGCTCCCGCAGAACGTGCCGCATGCCGACGCGGCGTTCGCCGCGAGCCGCGCCGCCCTGGCGGTGCATGCGCTGACCGGTGATCCCGATTTGCTCGTCGACGCGACCGGTGATCGGTTGCACCAGGATTACCGGGAACCGGCGTGGCCGGAGACCATCGCGCTGGTGCGGTGTCTGCGTGCCGCGGGTGTCGCGGCCGCGGTGTCCGGTGCGGGACCGACCGTGCTCGCGTTCCCGCCGGGCGGGGAACTCCCCGCCGGTGTCGATACGGCGGGTTTCGACGTGCTCCGGCTGCCGGTGGATCGGGCCGGTGTGCGGGTCGATCACCTGTCGTGAAGAGTGCGTGGCAGGGGGTACCCGGCGGTCGCGCAGGGTGTTCGCAGTGGTACAAAGGGAGTGTCGGATTCGGCGGCGGCCTTTCCGGGGTGCTCGCCGAGCAGTACCACCGAGAGTTCTCCGCCGAGGCGGAGCATGAATCGATGTGCTGCGTGCTAGAATCCGGGTAGAGGGTTCTGGTCGTTCCGGTGAAAATCAAGCCGGTCGATGTGAAACCGTTCTCCTGCTTCGGCAGGCGTCTTCCCAGCGTTGCGGGGTGACGATAAACGGCTCGACGGAAACCCGAGTAAGCCCGTTGCGGTTGACTCCGGGGAGCGCCGCGGGAAGACCCCGGCTGCGGCGCGGTCGGGGCCAACGCCGCATCGCAAGATGACGGCTCGCCGGTACGGCTTGTACGTATCGGTGGACGGCATTTACCCTCAAGGTCAATCAGTCACCGCGCGCACGGGCGCCGGTGCCGTACCCGGGACATCCATTCCCGGGGTGCATCCCTCGCTGTGAATTGACTCCACCCCCGTACGGGTGAAGATCAGGATTGGCGGGTACTTGATCGCGGTGGCCGAGGTAGGAGTTGGCAACTCAATGGGGCTCGCTTCGACGCAGTCGATCGTCGAATCGTGGCCGGTGTCGAGCCGGAAGTTCCGGTGTTTCCGCGGTTGTGTCCCCGCACGGCACCATGGAGATGATCGATGGCTCGCAAGTGAGGTACTCGAGGGCTCCGGAACTGCCGCAGACGTGCGACAACCGGACTCGACTCCAGTACGGCAAGGGCTGTTGAGATGGTGATTCCCGGTGTGAGGTGGCAGCAACATGTGCACGTGACCCGGGTGTCTCCGCCCGCCGGTGCCGCTGGTTTCGTGAGTCGGCCCGGATACCGATCGTGTCGTGAGCCCTCGTCGAGTTTCCTTCGACACCGGGGCTGGTAGCACTACAAGGCCGCTCGCCGTGGTTGCGGGCGGAAAATCCGCTGGGCCGCGTGGGAGGCGCGGATCCGGTCAGGAAGGACATTCGTGAGCAACACAGATCTGTTGAGCAGCGAGACCGCCAACGGCGTCTCTTCGGCTGGCCAGCAGGGATCCGAGTCGTCGAGTGCAGGGACCTCCGAGGCTGCGAGCAACGGCACTCCACGGCGACGCGGTGGTCTGTCCGGCATGGTGCTTGCCGAGCTGCGCCAACTCGCTGGGGAATTGGGCATCGAGACCAGTGGCCTGCGCAAGGGCGACCTGATCGCTGCCATCAAGGAAAAGCAGGGTGGGGCCGAAGCCTCGAGCGCGGGCAAGAAGCAGCCTGCTCAGCGGGGCAACCGTGCCCGGGCAGCCGCGAACACCGCCGAGGAGGCTCCCGCTGCGGCCACGACTCGAGAAGAGCCTGCTGCGAGCACCGACCAGGAAGCTCCCGCCGCGAACACCGATCGGGAGGCTCCCGCTGCCGCGAAAACCGGGCAGAAGTCGCGCGGGACGGAGTCGCAGGGCGGCGAGGGCGCAGGTACCACGTCGACCAACGGCGCCGCACCGAGCCGGGGAGGAGGTTCTCGCAGGCAGGGCGGCGACGGTTCCGGTGACGACAACCGTCGCGGCAACAACCGCCGCCGGCGTTCCTCGGGTCGTTCCGGCGGTGGGGGTCAGGATCAGGCCGACGACCGCAACGACCGCCAGGACAACCGCCAGCAGGACGGCCGTGGACAGGACGGTCGCGGGCAGGACAACCGCGGGCAGGACTCCGATGACGACCGGGGTGGGCGCCGTGGGCGCCGGTTCCGGGACCGTCGTCGCAACCGCGGACGTGGTGAAGGCGGCGGCGAGCCGGAGGTCCGGGAGGACGACGTTCTCCTTCCGGTGGCCGGGATTCTCGACGTCCTGGAGAACTACGCCTTCGTGCGTACCTCCGGCTACCTCGCGGGCCCGAACGACGTCTACGTCTCGCTGTCCCTGGTCCGCAAGTACGGCCTGCGCCGTGGTGATGCGATCCAGGGCGTCATCCGGCAGCCGCGCGAGGGTGAGCAGCAGCGCCAGAAGTTCAACCCGCTGGTGCGTGTCGACGGGATCAACGGACTGGAGCCGGAGGCCGCGAAGAAGCGCCACGAGTTCCAGAAGCTGACCCCGCTGTACCCGAACGAGCGGCTGCGGCTGGAGACGGAACCGCAGAACATGACCAGCCGGATCATCGACCTGGTGATGCCGGTCGGCAAGGGGCAGCGCGCGCTGATCGTCTCGCCGCCGAAGGCGGGCAAGACGATGGTGCTGCAGGCGATCGCCAACTCCATCACGACCAACAATCCCGAGTGCCATCTGATGGTCGTGCTCGCCGATGAGCGACCCGAAGAGGTCACCGACATGCAGCGCTCGGTCAAGGGCGAGGTCATCGCCTCCACCTTCGACCGCCCGCCGTCGGACCACACCACGGTCGCGGAGCTGTCCATCGAACGAGCCAAGCGTCTGGTGGAGATGGGACACGACGTGGTCGTGCTGCTGGACTCGATCACGCGTCTGGGCCGGGCCTACAACCTGTCGGCCCCGGCGTCCGGCCGGATCCTGTCCGGTGGTGTCGACTCCACGGCGCTGTACCCGCCGAAGCGTTTCCTCGGTGCGGCCCGCAATATCGAGAACGGCGGTTCGCTGACGATCTTCGCCACCGCGCTGGTGGAGACCGGGTCCACGATGGACACCGTGATTTTCGAGGAGTTCAAGGGCACCGGCAACGCCGAGCTCAAGCTCGACCGCAAGCTCGCCGACAAGCGCCTGTTCCCCGCGGTGGACGTGGATGCCTCCAGCACCCGCAAGGACGAGATCCTGCTGTCCCAGGACGAGCTGTCGGTCAACCACAAGTTGCGCCGGGTGCTCGCCGCGCTGGACAGCCAGCAGGCTCTGGAACTCGTGCAGGATCGGCTGCGCAAGACGCGGACGAACATCGAGTTCCTCATGCAGGTCGCCAAGACCACTCCGGGCAAGGACGACGAGTAGGTCCTCCTCGCACCGCACACGAACGGGCCCCGCACCGGACATCGGTGCGGGGCCCGCGTGCATGCGCCGGGGTCGGGTGAAAGCAGCGTCGTCGGGGGAAAGTCCGGGAAACCCCGGACACGCGCTGACATCCGACGGGCGCATGCCAAGGAGTTCTCCCATGCCCCGTGGGAGAACCCCTTGCCTTCACAGGCGCGCTCGGCGGCTCTCCGCTCGGCGCGCCCGCGCTCACCGGTTGTCGGTGTTCTGGTTCAGCACGGCCTTGACCACGAAGCGGGCCGAGTCGCTCTGAACCACGTTGGTGGTGTTGCGGGGGAGTTCGAGGGCCACCTCGAAGGTCCGGGATTCGTTCGCATCCAGTGTTCCGGCGCTGTGCGGCTCACCGACGAGCTCTGCCACCGTGTTGCCGTCGATGACCGTTTCGCCTGCTCCGGTGGCGGTCGTGAACTCCAGGTTCTGGAGCAGTTCGCCCCCGCCTCGGCCGACGGAATCACCACCGGTCTCGTCGCCGGCGGCACTTTCCGGCTCGGTGAGGCTGTTCTCGTTGTTTTCCACACGTACGAGCTCGAACGACAGGTCACCGGCCACGTCGCCCTTGTTGGTCAAGGTGAAGGCGGCGGTGCGGGAGTCGCCGGGCGCGAGGGGGTCCACGTCGATGACGCCGTTTCCACTGAAGACGTCGCCCGTGGCGCTGCTCGCCTGCAGATCCATCGTTCCTGCGGTGGCCACGGCACCCCGCTGCTCCGAGTCGCTGAAGGCCGCGTAGGTACCCGCGGTGAGGGCGACGGCGGCGGCGACGGCGGTGACTCCACCGATCCCGACGGCCAGCTTCCTGTTCTTCATGGAGGGGTCCTTTCTCCCGGATTGCGGGAAAGCGGTGGTGCCGTGTTATCGCAAGATCGTGCTGGATCGGCCGGTCGGTCGGCGTCGTCAAAGTTGACGAAACTCCGCCCGTGATGGTGATCGGTCCTGTGGTGGTGATCGAACCGGCGCGGGGGTCGGCGCCGGTGTGGTCGCCGGATGCAAGCGGGCCCCGCACCGGTCGTGGCGCGGGGCCCGCTTGTCTGCGCCGCGGCTGAGCGGGAAGCGGGCGGCCGGGGGAAGAGCCCGACAACACCCGGCCGCGCTTGCGCTCAGCGGGCGCATGGCGGGGAGTTCCCGTGCCCCTCGGGAAAACTCCCCTGTTCTCGGTAACGTGCTCGGCGGTTCCCTGACCTTTCGGGCGCGGGACCGCGTGCGCTTACCGCTGGTTCAGGTCGGCCACGATCTGGAAGCCGGCCGAGTCGTTCTGGATCACGCTGGTGGCGTTCTGCGGGACCGTGAGGTTCACGGTGAAGGTCCGCGATTCGCCCGGACCGAGCGTTCCGGCGCTGCGGGGCTCGCCGACGACCTCCGTGAGTTTTTCGTTCTCGGCGGCGAGGCCCGTGATCCTCAGGTTCTCGAACAGCTCGCCCTCGTTCTTGCCCTCGGAGTCGTCACCGGCGTCCCGTTCGGGCTCGGTGAGCTCGTTCTCGTCGTCGGCGTCCTTCTCGAGCCGGAACGACAGGTTGCCCGCCACGCTGCCCTCGTTGGTCAGGGTGAAGGAGGCACTGCTGGAGTCGCCGGGGTGCAGAGGGCCCACCTCGAGGGCGCCGTTCTCGTTGAAGGAGCTGCCCTCGGTGCTGTTCAGGTTGCCCACCTGCAGGTCCATCGTGCCTGCGGTGGCCACGGCTCCCCGCTCCTCCTCGTCGCTGAGCAACGCGTAGGTGCCTGCGGTGATGGCGACGACGGCGGTGACAGCGGAAGCCCCGCCGATCCCGGCGGCCAGCTTCTTGTTGCGCATCGAAGGTCCTTTCTCCCGGGATTCGCGGGAAGGCGGTGGCGGCGGTGGTGCCCTGCCGCCGATCATCGTGCTGGATCGAGCGGGCCGGCGGCGTCGTCAAAGTTGAGGAAATCGGCGAACGCAACGGGGCCCCGCACCACCTCCCGGTGCGGGGCCCCGTCGCCTGCGCCGTGGCCGAGCGCGGCTTTCAGCGAGCGCGCGTCAGCGGCCCTGCCTGCTGGGGTGCTTTCAGTTCTGGACCTGCTGGTCCAGGTTTGCCGTGATCTGGAACTTGGCCTTGTCGGTCTGGAACTCGCTGGTGGCGTCCTGCGGCACCGACAGCGTCAACTTGTACTCGGCCGTCTCGTCTGCTGCGAGCGTGCCACCGTTGTTGAAGGATCCCCACTCCGCGAGCTGATCCAGCGACGTGGTCACGTCCTGCCCACCGGGGCCGTCGACCACGAGCTGCAGGTTCTCGGGCAGCTCGCCTTCGTCGGCGCTGTTGTCGCCGGCGTCCTCTTCGGGGTCGGTGAGGGTGTTCTCGTCGTTGGTCACCGTCTCGAAGTCGAAGCTCAGGTTGCCTGCCACGTCACCCGCGTTCTTCAGGGTGAAAGTGGTGGAGCCGATCGTGTCGCCGGGAGCGACGGTGCCGGACACGGTGAAGTAGCCGTTCTCACCGAAGATGTCGCCGTGGGTGTTGCTCACCTGCAGGTCCATGGTGCCGCCGGTGGCGATGACGCCGCGCTGCTCGGTGTCGGAGAAGGCGGCGAAGGTGCCCGCGGTGAGGGCGACGGCGGCGGCGACGGCGGTGACGCCGCCGAGTCCGGCGGCGAGCTTCTTGTTGCGCATGATGGTTCCTTTCCGAATGTCCGCCCGTGTGGCGGTCGATGCCGGCGGTGTTGCCGTGTCACCGACGAGCATGCTGGGCCGGCCGGGTCGGCGGACTCGCCAAAGTTGAGGAAACGCGAATACCCAGTTTTGATGAGAGACGACGCAGGGGAGCGCGACCGGTCGGTGATCACTGGGACAGCACGCGAGGAGCCCCGCACCGGCGCCGGTGCGGGGCTCCTCGGTGGATGCCGTGGCCGGGAGGTGTGTGATGCTCCGGCCCGGCTTCAGCGAGTGATCAGTGGCTTTGCGGGGTCGCTGCGCTTCAGTTCTGGACCTGGTCCAGGTTGGCCACCATCTTGAACTTGGCCGTGTCGCCCTGGATCTCGTTGCCGGCATCCTTCACCGACAGCTTCAGGGTGTAGTTGATGCTTTCGCCGCCCTCGAGCGTGGCGAGGTTGTCGACGGAAATGTCGTCGAGATCCTCCAGCGTGTGGGAGTTACCTCCGCCGTTGATGGTGAGCACCAGGTTCTCGAGCAGCTCGCCCTCGCTCGCGCCGTCGACGCCGTTCTCGCCGTCGGCGCCCTCTTCGGGGCCGGTGAAGCCGTTTCCGTCGTCCTTCAGCGCCTGAAGATCGATGCTCAGGTTGCCGGCCACGTCACCCGCGTTCTTCGCGGTGAATTTGGCCTTGCCGACCGTCTCACCGGGGGAAACGGTGCCCACGTCGACGATGCCGTTCTCGCCGAACACGTCGCCGTACTGGCTGTTGGTGATCTGCAGGTCCATGGTGCCACCGGTGGCGACGACGCCGCGCTGCTCGGTGTCGGAGAAGGCGGCGAAGGTGCCTGCGGAGATGGCGACGGCGGCGGCGACGGCGGTGACTCCACCGATTCCGGCGGCGAGCTTCTTGTTGCGCATCGAAGGTCCTCTCTTCGGGGCCGCCGGTGCGGCGGCGATGATGGCGGCGGTGTTGCCGTGTCACCGAAGATCGTGCTGGCCCGGCCGGTCGAACTGCGTCGTCAATCTTGAGGAAACCCGAATACCCGGTTTTGATGATGCGACCGATCACCCCCGTCCCCGACGCTGGGAGTTCCGCTGTGGACGTGCTCCACGCCCACGGCAGTGGTCACGCGCCGCAGGGGGAGAAGAAATGACCGCCAGCACGGAAGACGTCACGCAGGAAATACCGACGAACGTACCGACGGACATGCCGACGGAAGAGATGCCGGTTGTGGCTGCCGACACCGCTCGCGATGATGGTCATTCCCCGAGGAAGCGCTCGACACCGCCACGGTCGCCGGTACGCCGGGTCGCGGGCTGGATCGGCGGGCTCGTGGTCCTCGCGGCGGTCGCGCTGGCCCTCTCGATCACCGTGGTCCCCGCGGTGGTGGGCGGGAGGACGCTGACGGTGCTCAGCGGCAGCATGAGCCCGACCATCCCGGCCGGCTCGGTCGTGGTGACCAAGCCGGTGGACCCGGCCTCCCTGCACGTCGGCGACGTGATCACTTTCTCCAGTCGAGGCCCGGACGCCCTGGGCAGCAGCCACCGCGTCACACACCGGATCGTGGCCGTGGACCGGACGGCAGAATCGGTGAGCTTCACCACCCGGGGCGACGCCAACGAGGCGGTGGACGCGCAACCCGTGGTCGCCGACGACGTCATCGGCAAGGTGTGGTTCCACCTCCCGTGGCTCGGCTGGGCCCACGGCAGGCTTCCCCAGATCATGCTGCTGGGAGGTGGTGCGGTGCTGCTGATCATCGGGGTGGGGGCACTGCGTTCCGCGCTGCGCCCGTCCATCGAAACAGGGGATAACGGATAAGGATGCCGATGCCCACATGCGAGCAATCCCAGCGTCTCGCCCGACCGGGACGCTGGGCCGCTTTGACCGGTGCTCTGGCCGGTTCCCTGGTCGTCATCACCAGTGCCGTGGCGCTGTCCGGGACCACGGAGGCCGGGCTCACCGACTCGGAAGTGGTGCTGGAATACACCGTCACCGGTCCCGGAAAGGAACCCGACACGGTGCCGCCCCCGGACAGGGGAGCGCAGCCGGGTGTGCCGAGCTCGAACCCCGCCCGGACGGCCGCTCCCAGCGCCTCGGCCGAGCGGCCGGGCACCGGCGACGAGCAGCGGAGCCGGCCGCCGTCGCAGTCGGGAGACCGGCCGACGCAGAGCCGGTCGGCCGACGGCGGACAGCAGACCTCGGGACAGACCTCGCCGGCGACCGCCCCGACACAGCAACCGGATTCGCAGCAGCCGGCAGAGGGCTCGGTGTCGACACGGACCGCAGAGGAGGTGCCCTCCGATGGGACGGAACAGTGACGGCTCGGCGCCGGCCCGCTCCACGCGCACCGGCCGAAGACTCGTGCCCGCTTTCGTCGGGGCCGTGCTGAGCACCCTGCTGCTCGCGGCATCACCCGCCGCCGCTGCACCGGAAACCTCCTCGGAACCGGAGATGCGGCTGCACGTCACCTCGACGGGCATGACGCTGGACGGCCCCGGGGAGCTGGAGCTCACCGAACTCGTCCCGGGCACGACCGAGCGCATCACCGCACTCGTCACCAACGATTCGGACGAGGAGGTCCGGATCGGGGTGGGGGCGACGGACCTGACCGAGGAGGAGAACGGGTGCACCCCTCCCGAACGCACCGTCGACACCACGTGCACCGGCGAGGACGGCGAACTGGGCGCCGCCCTGCGCCTCTCGGCAGAACCGGAGTCCGGAGCGGCGCATTCGATGCCGATCCGTGCCGCACTCGACCGGGACGTGTCCCTGCCGCCGGTCGCCCCGGGTGAATCGATGCGGGTCGGAGTGACACTGACGGTCCCGGCGGAGGTGGACAACCGCATCCAGAGCGACCAGGCCCTGTTCGACCTGGTCTGGCACGCCACGAGTGCGGTGGGCAGCGCCGACGCGTCCGTTCCGGTCGTGTCCGAAAGCGGCGGTTCCTCGGACTCGTCCTTCCTCGCGATCACCGGTTCGCCGGTCCGTACGCTCCTGCTCGGCGGCCTGCTGGCGGTGGGTGCCGGGGCGCTGGCGCTGTGGTTCGGTCGCACCCGGCGCGGGCTGGTGCGCTCCGACAAGTAGTGTCCGACCGGAGAAGTAAATCCGATTCACCGGTAATATCCGCCCCGGTCGGATCGATACCACCCCAGGGGGTCGCCGAACCGGGGTGTCCTCCCGGGCTGGGAAATGAGGCGAGTGAATGGATGCGTTGAGCGTTGGCCGGGTTCGTCGAGTGCTCGGCTCGCGTGGTGGCGCGCTGTTCGTCGATCTGCTCGTGGTCGTCGCCCTGGCGGCCGGAGCCCTCGGGGTGGCGCTGGGGCCCGTCCGGACGCTCTGGCCCGCCGAGCACAGCTACCTCGTGATCACCATGCTCTCGGCTGCGGTGGCGGCCGGAGCGGGTGTCCTGGCCGAGCTCGTCACCCGGATGGGCGGGCAGTGGCAGGACGCCCGCATCGCCGCGGCGCTGTTCGTCTACGGGCTCGTCGTCGTGCCCACCACGACCGTCGATCCGGGGCCCGATGCCGACGTGGTCGCGCTGCAGACGGCGCGGTTCGTGGCCAGTGTCGGCGTGGTCGCGCTGCTGGCGCTGTCGCTGTGGTCGGGTGGACCGAGGACGAGGGCCACCGCCTGGCCGTCCGTTCTCGTGATCAGCGCGATCGTGCTCGTCGTCGGCATCTCGGCCGCGAGGTTCCCCGTCGAGGCGATCGACCTGCTGACCGCCGTGGCCGGGCACGGCGCCTTCGAGGGCTACGCCCTGGTCGGCGTGATGATGACCGGCTTCGGTCTCGCCCGCAGGCAGCGGACCTTCTGGCGGATCGGCCTGGGGGTGCTGGTGCTCGCCATCGCCCAGGGAGTCCTGCAGGCGGGCTCGGCGAGCGTTTCCGACCCGTACCTGCCCTTCGCGGTCCTGCGTCTCGCCGGGGTCGGTGCGGTGCTGGCCGCCGTGGCCGTGCACGCGGGGGCGTTGAGCCGAGCGGAGCGGGCGCGGCAGGAGGCCGAACGTGCCCAGCTGCAGGCGATGCGGGAAGAGGAGCAACGCCGCCGGGAGCGCAACGACGAGCGTGACCACGAGATGCGCAACGCCCTCGTCGGACTGTCCGGCGCGGCCCGTCTCCTCGGGCAGGGAGGAGCCGCCCTGCCCGAGGGTGACCAGGGCGAACTGCGCACGGCGGTGGAGGCCGAGCTGGCGCGGTTGCGTGACCTGCTCGAACGCTCGGCCGCCCGGCCTGCCGGGGAGGAGGCGGAACTGGCTCCGCTGCTGCAGCAACTCGTCACGCTCCGCCGCACCGCGGGCACGGACATCGAGCTGCAGGCCCCTGCCGAGCTGCGGACCACGGCCTCGTCGGCGACGGTCGCGCAGGTCCTGACGAACCTGCTGGCCAACTGTGAGCGCCACGCGCCGGGTGCACGGGTGCGTATCCGCGCGGCCGAGACCGGCGGGACGATCCGCATCGAGGTGAGCGACGACGGCCCCGGGCTGGCCCCGGGAACCGAGGAGCTCGTCGTGCAGCGGCAGTTCGGCGACCGGCGCAAGGGCGGCAGCGGGCTGGGGCTGCACGTGAGTGCCGAGCTGCTCGACGTGGAGGGCGGCCGTCTGACCATGCTGCCCTCCACGCGAAACAACCCCGGTTGCACCGCGGTGGTCGAGGTGCCCGCATCGGCCGCGGGCTCCGACACCGGGGAGGCGGCGCACGAGGACGAGGCTCCGGCGGCGCACGCGGAGGAAGCGACGACGGCGCACGCGGAGAAGACCCAGCCGATCAACAGGGTGAGGCTGATGCTCCCGCACCGGGCGAACAGTGCGGCTTCGGCCGCGGCATCGCAGGATCGCGCCTGCATCGGGACGGAGAGCTCATGAGCGTGCTGGTGATCGACGACCACCAGCTGGTCACCGCCTCGCTCGTCATGGCCCTGCGTGCGCATTCCCTCGATGCGCACCGTTGCCCGGTCTTCGACGTCGAGGGAGTGCTGGACGAGGCCGACAAGCACACGCCGGGGCTCGCCCTGGTCGATCTCGAACTGGGCAACGGCGACGACGGCAGGCCGAGGGACGGGGCGGACCTGGTGGGGCCGCTGTGCCAGGCGGGCTGGTCGGTGGTCGTGGTCTCCGGCAGCACCCAGCAGGAGCGGGTGGCCGCGGCGATCGCCGCCGGCGCGAACGGCTGGGTACCGAAGTCGGAGTCCTTCGACGACCTGCTGAACGCGGCACTCGCGGCCGCGAACGGAAAAGCGCTGCTCACCCCGGAGCAACGCAAGCAGTGGCTCGCGCTGCACCGGGAGTCGAGCCGCCGGGCCGCGGACGTCCACGGGCGGCTGGACCGCCTGAGCACCCGGGAACGCGAAGTTCTGGAGCGGTTGGCGCAGGGGCAGCGGGCAGCGACCATCGCGCAGGAGTTCTACATCTCGCTGGCCACCGTGCGTACCCAGATCCGCTCCATCCTGACCAAGCTCGATGTCGGTTCGCAGCTGGAAGCGGTGGCGCTGCACCAGGACGCCCGGCGGTGACCGGCGGGTGGAATACCGTCGAGTCCCCCTGCGTTGCAGGTCAGGCATGTGCTTCTGGCACACTGTCCGCTTGGTTCCGGCACCGGTTCACCGCACGGCACCAGTCGTGTGGACCCGGCGGCCACGAGGAGAGGACAAAGCATGAAAACCGACATTCACCCCGAGTACGTGGAAACCCAGGTGACCTGCGGCAGCTGCGGGAACACCTTCACCACGCGCAGCACCCGCACCAGCGGCAACCTCGCCGTCGAGGTGTGCTCGAACTGCCACCCGTTCTACACGGGCAAGCAGAAGATCCTGGACACCGGCGGTCGCGTCGCCCGCTTCGAGGCCCGCTACGGCCGTCGCCCGCAGGGCGCTCGCACCAAGAAATAGCCGAGCCGGCGGCGCCTGCCACCGCGACGCGCGGAGGCGGGCGCCGTTTTGCTGCTCGTGCAGTCGGCTCGTAGTGAAGGTGGGTCATCCGTGGATACGTCGAAGCTCGAGGACTTGGTCGCCGAGCATGCCGAGCTGGAGCAGCGGCTGGCCGACCCGGAGGTCCATGCCGACCAGGCCCACGCGCGCAAGCTGGGCAAGCGCCACGCCGAACTGACGCCCATCGTGCAGACCGTGCGCCGGTTGGAGCAGGCCCGTTCCGACCTGGCCACCGCGCGGGAACTGGCGGGCGAGGACGCCGGCTTCGCCGAGGAGGCGGACGAGCTGGCGGAGACGGTTCCGGAGCTGGAAACCAAGCTCACCGAGCTGCTGATCCCCCGCGACTCGCGGGACTCCTCCGACATCCTCCTGGAGATCAAGTCCGGTGAGGGCGGTGAGGAGTCCGCGCTGTTCGCGGGCGACCTGCTGCGTATGTACCTGCGTTTCGCCGAGCGTCAGGGCTGGCGTGCCGAGGTGCTCGGTGCCACCGAATCCGACCTGGGCGGTTACAAGGACGTCACCGTGGCGGTGAAGAACAAGGCCGCGGGCACGGAACCGGACGGTGTCTGGTCGCAACTGAAGTTCGAGGGCGGAGTCCACCGGGTGCAGCGCGTGCCGGTCACCGAGTCCCAGGGCCGGGTCCACACCTCGGCCGCCGGGGTGCTGGTGTATCCCGAGCCCGAGGAGGTCGAGGTCGAGGTCGACGAGAAAGACCTGCGCATCGACGTTCACCGTTCCTCCGGGCCGGGTGGTCAGAGCGTGAACACCACCGATTCGGCGGTACGGCTCACCCATCTGCCGACCGGCATCGTGGTGTCCTGCCAGAACGAGAAGTCCCAGCTGCAGAACAAGCTCCGGGCCATCCAGGTGCTGCGGGCACGCCTGCAGGCGATCGCCGAGGAAGAGGCCGACCGCGAGGTCGCCGAAACCCGTCGCAGCCAGGTTCGCACCGTGGACCGTTCGGAACGGGTGCGCACCTACAACTTCCCGGAGAACCGCATCTCCGACCACCGGATCAACTTCAAGGCCTACAACCTCGACCACGTCCTCGACGGCGACCTCGATGCCGTCATCACGGCACTGGTCACGGCCGACCGGCAGGAGCGGCTGGACTCCGACACGTGAGGATCCGCCGGAACGGGTCCTCGTGCCCGGGCTGGTCCCTCGAGCGAAAAAATCGGCCCGAAGACAGGTACCGGGGTTCCGCCTGCCGCACCACTGCGCAAGCCGATCCGCGCACTCTCTAAGCTTGCCCCGTGAGTCGACAACCGCTGCGCCTGGCCATTCTGGAAGCCGAACGCGTCCTGTCCTCGGCAGGCGTGGCGAGCCCGCGTACCGACGTGGAGTTGCTGGCCGCCCACCTGCTCGGGGTGGAACGCACCAAACTGATGATGGTCCCGCTGGTGGATCCCGCAGTGGTCGAGGCGCTGCAGGAGCTGGTACGTCGGCGTGCCGCGCGAGTGCCGCTGCAGCACCTGACCGGAACCGCCACGCTGGGCAACGTCACGCTCGCCGTCGGCCCGGGTGTGTTCGTGCCGCGCCTGGAGACCGAGCTGCTGTTCGAATGGGGGCTGGCGAGCCTGGAGGGGGTGGACAACCCCGTGGTCGTGGACCTGTGCACCGGCTCGGGGGCACTGGCGCTGGCCCTGGCCAACGCGCGCCCCGATGCCGCGGTGCACGCCGTCGAGAAGGATGCCACGGCGCTGTCCTGGGCGCGCCGCAATGCCGAGGAGCGGGTGCGCTCCGGTGACACCCCCGTCCGGCTGTATGCCGGGGATGTGGCCGAACCGACGCTGCTGCTGGAGCTCGAGGGGCTGGTGGACCTGGTGGTGTGCAACCCGCCCTACGTTCCGGACGGGACACCGGTCCCTCCCGAGGTCGGCGAGCACGACCCGGGCGAGGCGGTCTTCGGCGGCCGGGACGGTCTCGACGTGGTGCGGCACGTGGTCGGCTGCGCGGCGCGGCTGCTGCGGCCGGACGGGTACGTGGCCGTCGAGCACGACGACACCCACGGAGGGTCGGTGCCCGCCCTGCTGTCGGCGCGACGGGTGCTGACCGCTGTCGAGGAGCACACCGACCTCGCGGGCCGGCCTCGTTTCGCCACTGCCCGCCGGACCGCCCCGCCCCGGCCCCGCATGGTGATGCACGCGCCGGAGAGGTGACCGGCACGGGCGGGCGCGGTACGGGCATGCGCGGCCGCCGGGCGGGTGCCGTGGGCAGTTCACTCGTGCGGAGGGCCGAGCCAACCGCCGTGATGGGCGCAGGAAGCCAGCCTCTCGCCATCCCGATCGAGCACGAGCGCCGAGCCCCATCGAAACCCCGCGGATGCGGTCCCGCCGGGACCGTCCGAGGCGGGACTGGCCATGGGTGCCTCCAGCCCGATCCGCACCGCTCCCGCATCGCGGACGGTCGCCACGAATGCCCGTGCCCGCTCCGCGTCGACGTAGGCCAGCACCGCCGAGTGCACCACGACCGGTGTGGCTGCCGCAGGTGCCTCGGCGAGCAGAGCCGGAAGGTCGCCGACGAGGTCGCCGCTGCGCACGTGCGGCGGGTCGGCTTCCGCGAGGGAGCGGGCCCGTTCCAGCCGCTCGGCCCGGGCGGGCATGTCCGGCCACACGAGACACCGCAACCAGCGCATGTCCCGCTCGTCGGTGACGTCCAGCGGATTGCGATCGAGTCCCGCGCGCCAGGCGATGTCCGGGATCCACCGCGGAATCGGCGCCCCCGGGCGAAGTTCACAGTCCAGCCTGCAGTCCCCGGCACCGAGCGAGGCGGTGCGCACGCCGCGGTACTCGTAGCGGTAGCGGTCCAGCAGCAGGCACAGTCCCGCACTGGCTCCGACCTCGATCAGGGCGAGCGGCTGCGGAAGATCCTGCAACGCGGGCAGCAGCGCGGCGCACCGGCCGGGCTCGTTGGTCTGAGTGGAGCGCGCTCGCATGGTGCCGCTGACGGCCTCCCAGGCCGTCGAGGCGCGGCCGAGCAGGTCCGGGCCGTCCACCGGGATCGAGCCGGTGGCGAAACGCACCGCGGCGAGGAACAGTGCCGGCTGGTGACACCGCGCGGGCAACGCGGCGATGCGCCCGCAGAGCTCGGGATCGTCGGCCACCGCGTTCGCCAGGGCCGCGTAGTGCGGGGAGGAGGGCGACGCCTCCTGCCCGGCGAAGGCCCGGTAGCGCTCGGCGATCTCGTTCGCGGTGGTCATGACGGCATCCTCGTCCGGTCTCGCCGCGCGCTCAATGCCCGCCGTTGACGAACTCCCGCAGGAAGGCGTTGAACTCGTTGGGCCGTTCCCGGTTCACCCAGTGCCCGGCACCGGGCACGATCCGCAGTTTCGATCCCGGGATGGCCCCGGCCGCTTCGCGCGCGGCGGACACGGGCACCATCGCATCCCGCTCACCGTGGATGAGCATCGTGGGGCAGTGGATCCGGCCGAGGTGGGGAAGGTGATTGACCCGCATCGAGCGCCGCCCCACCGCGTCGGTCATCCAGTCGGTGAACACCGACCCGCAGGTACGCAGCTCGGCGCGCACCTCGTCGAGGATGTGTTCCAGGTCGGGGACCGAGTGCGGATCGCCGAAGGCGCCGCGTGCCAGGTACCGGCGGCTGAGCCCCCGGTGCAGGGGCAGCAGTCGGGCGATGAGGGGCCCGGCGAAGCGCGTCCGCAACAGCAGGTGAAGCAGCACCTGCTTGTCGACCCGGGGCTGCAGCCCGCCGGAGCCGGCCAGAACCAGCCCACCCACGCGCTGTGGGTGCCGCAACGCGAATCCGGTGGCGATGCTGCCGCCCATGGACAGGCCGACCAGGGTCGCCTCCTCGAGCCCCCACGAGTCGAGCAGCCAGCGCAGCACTTCCTCCAGATTGCGCTGGTCCGCCCGGCCGGTCCACTCGACGCTGCCGCCCCGGCCGGGGAGATCGGGCACGTGCACGCGGTGATCCACCGCGAGCGCCGGGATCGTGTGCCGCCAGGCCAGCAACCCGTTGTCGATCCCACCCCCGTGCAGGAGGACGACCGGCGGGCCGCTGGATCCGGCGCGGTAGTAGCGGATCCTCCCGGCCGGATACTCGACGTGCTCGATCTCGACACCCTGCGGTGGGGCGGTCATCTGAACTCCAACTCTCCTTCTACCGGCCCGGCCGGTTCGTGATCAGGTCCCTGATCGACATCGATATCGGTGACCGGGTTGCTACATCCGCCTGCACGCACGTGGGCGTGCCGGACGATTCGTCAGGATATTCCGGCAGGCGCAAGGTCGCACCGCGCGCACGCCGCCATCGCGGGCGTGCCAGGATCACACCCGTGAGCACGGTCTACGACTGCAAGCGTCCGGACACTCGGCAGGCGGGGCTGACCGCGGCCGCCAACACGGTGCGGTCCGGTGGGCTCGTCGTGTTGCCCACCGACACGGTCTACGGCATCGGCGCCGATGCCTTCGATCCCAGCGCGGTGGGATCGCTGCTGGCGGCGAAGGGACGGGGGCGAGACATGCCCGTTCCGGTACTGGTCGGCTCCTGGTCCACGGTGGACGGCCTGGTGCTGTCGGTGCCGCAGCAGGCCCGCGCTCTGATCGAGGCCTTCTGGCCCGGGGGGTTGTCCCTGATCCTGCCGCAGGCACCGTCGCTGGCCTGGGACCTCGGTGACACGCGGGGAACCGTGAACCTGCGGATGCCGCTGCATCCCGTGGCGCTGGACCTGCTGCGGGAAGTGGGGCCGATGGCGGTGTCGAGTGCCAACAGCACCGGCAACCCCCCGGCGCTCACGGCCGAGCAGGCGCGGGAGCAGCTCGGTGACGCGGTTTCGGTCTACCTGGAATCCGGGCCCAGCGAGCATCAGGTCGCTTCGACCATCGTGGATCTGACCCAGGCCCGGCCGCGCGTGCTGCGCGAGGGTGCGGTGGACTCGGCCGCGCTGTCGGAGGTCCTCGGCATGGAGGTCACCGCCGAGTAGCGGCGGCGATCCGAGTGGTGCGGGTGCCGTGGGCCGACCCTTCACTGCGCCGGACCGGTGACGAACTCCCGGAGCGTGGCCCGATAGCGTGAACGTGCGGATGCGCAACGTGGACTGTGAGGAGGAACACCGAACTGTGACGATGCCGTTGTGGGGTGTGGACGCCGAGCTCGTGCGGCCCGTGGCCGTCCGCTGCTGAGCCGCCGCCGTGGGCAACACACCAGCGTGGGCACCCGCCGGTCTCCCGGCGCGGGAGTACCTGCTCATCTGTCTGACGTCGGCGGCGGTCACGTTCCTGTTCACCGGACTCGTCCGGATGCTGGCTCTCCGGAGCGGCGCGGTTGCTCATCCGCGGCGCCGGGACGTCCATCTCGCGCCGATTCCCCGGATGGGCGGCGTGGCGATGTACCTGGGCGTGCTCGGTGGCATGTTCGTGGCCAACAACCTGCCCGCCCTCTCGCGGAGTTTCGACTACTCCAACGACGCTCTCGCCGTGATCCTCGCCGGCGGCCTGATCACGGTGGTCGGTGCGCTCGACGACCGCTTCGAACTGGACTCGTTGACGAAACTCGCCGGTCAGGTCACCGCTGCCGGAATCCTGGTGCTGATGGGCGTGCGCTGGTTCATGCTGCCCTCGAGCGGCCATGCCAGCGAGGTCGGCTCGGTACTGGTGCTCAGCCCCAACCAGGGGCAACTGCTGACCGTCCTGCTCACCGTCGCGATGATCAACGCGATGAACTTCGTCGACGGGCTCGACGGCCTGGCCTCCGGCATCGGGCTGATCGCCGCGAGCGCCACCTGCGCGTTCTGCCTCGGGTTGTTGCAGAACCAGAACGGTGATGTCACCGCCTACCCGCCCGCCCTGATCGCCGCCACCATCGCCGGGGCCTGCCTGGGGTTCCTTCCGTACAACTTCCAGCCCGCGCAGATCTTCATGGGCGATTCGGGGTCGATGCTGATCGGTCTCATGCTCGCGGCGGCCAGTACCACCGCTGCCGGGAAGATGGACCCGACCAGCTTCACCGCCGAGGACGCGCTCGGGCTGTTCGCGCCGCTGATCGTCGTGGTGGCGGTGCTGTTCGTGCCGCTGCTGGACCTGGTCCTGGCGGTGGTACGCCGTACCCGCGCGGGAAAGAGTCCCTTCCACGCGGACAAGATGCACCTGCACCACCGGCTGCTCGAGATCGGGCACTCGCAGCGGCGTGCGGTGCTGCTCATCTACCTGTGGGCGGGTGTGCTCGCGTTCGGCGCGGTCTCGCTCACGCTGTTCAACGTGCTCGCGGTGGCCTGGGTGATGGGCTCCGTGGCGCTCGTGGCCGGTATCATTTCCCTTGTTCCCAGGATGCGGGCCAGATGACGAGAGCCAGATGAATTCTTCCACCGGGCGGCTTCTGCCCGAGACGATCGACCCCGGCACGGAGACCACCGAAACCACGGTGCTTCGGCTCGCGACGGCGATGCTGCGGCCCGCGCTGTGGTCGACCCTGGTGGTGGGTCTGGTCGCCGTCCTGATCGCTGCGGTGCCTGCCGGCCTCGCGGGGGCTGTCGGTGCCGTTTCCGGGGCGTTGCTGGTGATCGCCTGCTGCTGGTTCAACATCGCGGTGATGCGGTGGACGGCGCGAGCGCAGCCGGGCACGGTGATGGCGGCGGCCATCGGCGGCTACTGCGGCAAGTTCGTGGTGCTGCTGACGCTGCTGCTCGTGGTGCGCGAGACCGCGTGGTTCGACATCCACGCGTTCGCCCTGTCGATCCTGGCGGCGGCGGCGGTGTGGACCGGTGGCGAGCTCGTCGGCTTCCTGCGGGGGCGGGTGGCCACCGTCACGCCTGTACCCAGCGATATCGCGGCCGGTGCGGGTTCAGGTGCCGAATAACCGGCTGGTAACCTGCGGCTGCAATGAACGCCTCGTCCGGCAAAACCCCTGATCACGGCGACAATGGCCATGATCGGCGGGCAGATCCGTGGACCGCTGTGGCTTACATGCTCTCGGGTCCGCTGTTCTACGGCCTGGTCGGATGGGGACTGGACGAGTGGCTGGGTACGACCCTGTTCCTGCCTCTGGGGCTTGTCGGAGGTGGGGCCGCTTCCGTGTACCTGGTGTACGTCAGGTACGTTAAGTCCTGATCGTGAAGATTCCCTCGAAGGTGTGGCTCCGGGTCAGTCCGGGGCAGCACTTCGGGAGAACCGGAAGGAGCCCAGGTGAGCACACCGGTGCTGGCTGCTGACGGAGGGGAATTCCAACCCCCCGGAGTCGGCAGTTTCGACTTCCCGCCGATCGTGGCCGGGATCACCAAACCGATGGTGCTGCTGGTTCTGTCGATCATCATCGTCGGCGTCTTCTTCTGGGCAGCCCTGCGCAAGTCCTCGCTCGTGCCCGGCAAGATGCAGTTCGCCGCGGAGAGCACGTACGACTTCGTCCGCAACAGCATCGGTCGCGACATGATCGGGGGTAAGGATCTCCGTCCTTACCTGCCGCTGCTGGTCACCGTGTTCACCTTCATCCTGGTGAACAACGTCTTCGGGTTCGTGCCGTTCTTGCAGCTTCCGACCATGTCGAATCCCGGTGTTCCCTACGGGATCGCGCTCATCGTCTGGCTGGTTTACAACGGTGCGGGCTTCGCGCGGCACGGTGCGGTCGGTTACCTCAAGCACCAGACCTGGCCGCCCGGCGTTCCCGGTTGGATTCGGCCGCTGGTGACCCCTCTCGAGTTCATTTCGAACATCCTGGTGCGGCCGTTGACGCTGTCCCTGCGACTGTTCGCCAACATGTTCGCGGGTCACCTCGTCCTGCTGGTGTTCATCTTGGGCGGCGAGTACTTGCTGCTGCACGGCGGTGTTCTGGGCATGGTGGCCGGGCCACTTGCCCTGATTCTGAGCATCGTCCTGATGTTCTTCGAGTTGGTGATCCAGTTCCTGCAGGCCTACATCTTCACCATGCTCACCGCCAGCTACATCGGCGGTGCCGTGGCGGAGGAGCACTGACACGACCCGATCCGCAACCTGTGCGGACCGAGTGAAAGGAAGCATTCACGGTGGAAGGCAACATTGCCATTCTTGGCTACGGTCTCTCGGCCATCGGCCCCGGTATCGGTATCGGCCTGATCTTCGCCGCCTTCATCAACGGCACCGCCCGCCAGCCGGAGGCTCGCGGCGTGCTCCAGGGCATCGCGATCCTGGGCTTCGCGCTGGCCGAGGCGCTGGCGATCTTCGGTCTGGTGCTGGCATTCGTCTTCCAGTGATCCAGTCCGGTTGAGCGAGGAGAGATCGTGTTGAACGAGAACACCACGGTGCTGGCCCAGGGAGGACCCAACCCCCTGTTCCCGCACATTCCCGAGACCATCATCGGTCTGATCTCGTTCGCGATCCTGTACTTCTTCGTCCACAAGTACGTTGTGCCGCGCTTCGAGAAGATCTACCAGGAGCGCAGCCAGCGGATCGAAGGCGGGATCGCGCGAGCGGAAGAGGCCCAGGCCGAGGCTCAGCGCACCTTGGAGCAGTACAAGGAGCAGTTGGCAGAGGCCCGCTCCGAGGCTGCTCGGATCCGTGACGACGCCCGTGCCGAAGGTCAGCAGATCGTCGAGGAGATGCGGGCCCAGGCGCAGGCCGAGTCCGACCGGATCGTCAACCAGGGTCAGGCTCAGCTCGCCGCTCAGCGATCCCAGATCGTGGCGGAGCTGCGCGCGGACCTGGGGCGTCAAGCCGTGGACCTGGCGAGTCGCGTGGTCGGGGAGTCCCTCGAGGACGAGACTCGTCGTCGCGGAACCGTGGACCGGTTCCTCGACGAGCTGGAAGCCACTTCCGCCCCGTCCGGATCGACCTCGTCGTAATCGAACAGGGTCTACAAGGGCTCCGCAGACCGATGGTCCGAGCAAAGCCGGGGCCGGCAGAGCTGTTGCCCATTGGGTTGGGCCTTGCGAAGGAAGGGCCCGGAGAGGAAGGCTGAGAGTTGAGCACTCTCGTGAACGCCGCGAGTCGCGACGCGCTGGCAGCCACCGAGCTGCAGTTGCTCCAGGCCACTGATGGAGCAAGTCCCGCGGAGATCACCGGGCTCGCCGACGAGCTGTTCAACGTGGCCGCGCTGCTGTCCGGCGAGTCCACGCTGCGGCGTGCGCTCGCCGACACCTCCACGGCCCCGGGATCCAGGCAGGACCTGGCCCGGGAGCTGCTGGCGGAACGGCTCGGCGCACGGGCTCTGCCGGTCGTGGTCGAGGCCGTGGGATCCCGCTGGTCGAATCCCGGCGACCTGGTCCGCGGACTGGAGCGACTGGCTCGGACCGCCCTGCTGGTGCAGGCCGAGCGGGCCGGCCGGCTCGATGCGGTCGAGGACGAGCTGTTCCGGCTGGGTCGGATCATCGGTGCGCAGCCGGAGTTGGAGCGTCTGCTGTCGGATCCGACGGCGGACTCCGACGGCAAGGCCGCGGTTGCGGACCAGCTCATCGACGGCAAAGTTGAATCGGTCACACAGAGCCTGGTTCGCCAGCTCGTGTCCCGCTCGCACGGGCAACATGTCAGTGAGGGCTTGGAAGAGCTGGCCGAGCTGTCGGCGCGGCGGCGGGAACGGTCGGTGGCCCACGTCCGCTCGGCGATGGCGCTCACCGATGCCCAGCAGGAGCGGCTCGCGGCCACGCTGCAGCGGATCTACTCGCGGCCCATCACAATCCACCTGGAGGTGGATCCCGAGCTCGGAGGTGGGCTGGTGATCCGGATCGGTGACGAGGTCATCGACGGCAGCACGGCAGGACGTCTGCAAGCTCTGCGGAGCAATCTCGGACACTGACGTCGCAGACCGAACTGCCCCACTCCCTTAGCGAACAACGAACCGAGAGCAGGAACGAGACATGGCGGAGCTGACGATCTCGTCGGACGAGATCCGCAGTGCGATCGAGAAATACGTCTCCAGCTACTCCCCGGAGGTCAGCCGCGAGGAGGTCGGCGTCGTCACCGATACCGGTGACGGCATCGCCCATGTCGAGGGCTTGCCTTCGGTCATGACGGAGGAGCTGCTCGAATTCCCGGGTGGCGTCTACGGCGTCGCGATGAACCTCGACGCCCAGTCCATCGGTGCGGTCATCCTCGGTGAGTCCGACTCCATCGAGGAGGGCCAGGAAGTCCGGCGCACCGGCCGGGTGAGTTCGGTGCCGGTGGGCGACGGCTTCCTGGGCCGCGTGGTCAACCCGCTGGGCGAGCCCATGGACGGCCTCGGCGACGTGGCCGCCGACGGCCAGCGTGAGCTGGAGCTGCAGGCCGCCTCGGTGGTCCAGCGCCAGGAGGTCAACGAGCCGCTGCAGACCGGGATCAAGGCCATCGACTCGATGACCCCCATCGGCCGCGGTCAGCGTCAGTTGATCATCGGTGACCGCAAGACCGGGAAGACCACGGTCGCGGTCGACACGATCATCAACCAGAAGGGCAACTGGGACAGCGGCGACCCCGAGAAGCAGGTGCGCTGCGTCTACGTCGCGGTCGGCCAGAAGGGTTCGACGATCGCCGGTGTCAAGCGCCGCCTGGAGGACGCGGGTGCGATGGAGTACACCACCATCGTCGCCGCCCCTGCCGCGGACTCGCCCGGCCTGAAGTGGCTGGCCCCCTACGCCGGGTCCGCCCTGGGGCAGCACTGGATGTACGACGGCAAGCACGTCCTGGTCGTCTTCGACGACCTGACCAAGCAGGCCGATGCCTACCGTGCGATCTCGCTGCTGCTGCGGCGCCCGCCGGGCCGTGAGGCCTACCCCGGTGACGTGTTCTACCTGCACTCCCGCCTGCTGGAGCGCTGCGCGAAGCTCTCCGACGACATCGGCGGAGGATCGATGACCGGCCTGCCGATCATCGAGACCAAGGCCAACGACGTGTCGGCCTACATCCCGACCAACGTCATCTCCATCACCGACGGGCAGTGCTTCCTGCAGTCCGACCTGTTCAACGCGGGCCAGCGCCCGGCGATCGACGTCGGTACCTCGGTGTCCCGTGTCGGTGGTTCGGCGCAGATCAAGGCCATGAAGACTGTCACCGGCTCGCTGAAGATCGACCTGGCGCAGTTCCGCGAACTGGAGGCGTTCTCGGCGTTCGCCTCCGACCTGGATGCCGCGTCGAAGGCCCAGCTCGACCGGGGTGCCCGGATCATGGAGGTCCTCAAGCAGGGCGAGGGTGAACCGCTCCCCGTCGAGGAGGAGGTCGTCTCGCTGTACTTGGGCACCAAGGGGTACCTGGACACGCTGGACGTCGACGATGTGCGTCGCTTCGAGACCGAGTTCCGTGCTTACCTGCGTCGCAATCACGAGACGGTGCTCAAGGACATCGTGGAGAGCAAGAAGCTCTCCGACGACGCCGAGAAGACGATCGTCGAGTCGGTGGAGGAGTTCAAGAAGCAGTTCACCGCTTCCCACAGCTCCGAGGCCGGTTCGGAGGAGCACCAGGCGCAGGCCCTGAACGCGGGCGAGGTGGGCCAGGAGACCGTGAAGGTCAACCGCCCCGCCCAGGACGACAAGAAGTGACCGGGTAGTCATGGCACAGCTTCGGGAACTACGCGACCGGATCCGGTCGGTTCAGTCGACCAGGAAGATCACCAAGGCGCAGGAGCTCATCGCCACCTCGCGCATCATGAAGGCGCAGGCCAGGGTGGAGGCATCGCGCCCGTACGCCGACGAGATCACGCGCGTGCTGTCGGCACTGGCCGATGCGAGCCCGCTCGACCACCCGTTGTTGCAGGAGCGGGACAACCCCAAGCGCGCCGGAGTGCTGGTGGTCACCAGTGACCGCGGGTTCTGTGGTGCCTACAACGCCAACGTGCTGCGGGCGACGGAGGAGCTCATGACTCTGCTGCGCGAGCAGGGCAAGACTCCCGTGCTGTACGTGATCGGTCGCAAGGGCCAGGACTACTACCGGTTCCGCAACCGGGAGATCGCGCGGAGCTGGACCGGCTTCACCGATCGGCCGGACTACGCCAACGCGGCGGATGTCGGCGAGACGATGGTCAAGGCCTTCATGGCGGGTGCCGACGACTACGTCGACGAGGCCGACCCGGACGCGACCCTCGGAGTGGACGAGCTTCACCTCGTGCACACCGAGTTCGTCTCCATGCTCAACCAGAAACCCACCGTCCGGCGGATCGCTCCGCTGGAGGTGGAGTACTCGGAGTCCCCGGAGACTCTGCGCCCGGCCTACGACTTCGAGCCGGAAGCACAGACCCTGTTCGGGGAACTGCTCCCCAAGTACATCAACACCCGCCTGTTCGCCGGGTTGCTGGATTCGGCGGCGTCGGAGCACGCGGCCCGTCGGAGCGCCATGAAGTCGGCCACGGACAATGCGGACGAAATCGTGCGCAACCTCAGCCGTGAGGCCAACCAGGCCCGCCAGGCCCAGATCACCCAGGAAATCAGCGAGATCGTCGGTGGTGTCGAGGCGCTCTCGTCTGCAGGAAGTGAGTGACATGACTGCTACTGCCATTAGCACCGCTACTGGCACCGGCCGCGTCGTCCGGGTTCTCGGCCCGGTCGTGGATGTCGAGTTCCCGCGCGACCAGGTGCCCGACCTCAACAACGCACTGACCGTCGAGATCACCGCCGGCGGGATGGCCAACACCGTCACGCTGGAGGTGGCTCAGCACCTCGGTGACAACGTCGTGCGGACCATCGCCATGCAGCCGACCCAGGGGCTGGTGCGGGGCGTCTCGGTGTCCGACTCCGGGGGGCCCATTTCCGTGCCGGTCGGTGAGGTGGTCAAGGGACACGTCTTCAACGCCCTCGGCCACTGCCTCGACGAGCCGGGTTACGCCGGTGACGCCGAGCGCTGGAGCATCCACCGCAATCCGCCGGCGTTCGACCAGCTCGAGGGCAAGACCGAGCTGCTGGAGACCGGCATCAAGGTGATCGACCTGCTGACCCCCTACGTGCAGGGCGGCAAGATCGGTCTGTTCGGTGGTGCCGGTGTGGGCAAGACGGTGCTCATCCAGGAGATGATCCGCCGTGTTGCCAAGAACTTCGGCGGTACCTCGGTGTTCGCCGGTGTCGGTGAGCGGACTCGTGAGGGCAACGACCTGTGGGTCGAGATGTCGGAGTCCGGCGTGCTCGCCGACACCGCTCTGGTGTTCGGCCAGATGGACGAGCCGCCCGGCACCCGTATGCGCGTGGCGCTGTCCGGGCTGACGATGGCGGAGTACTTCCGCGACGTCGACCAGCAGGACGTGCTGCTGTTCATCGACAACATCTTCCGCTTCACCCAGGCGGGTCAGGAGGTCTCCACGCTGCTCGGCCGGATGCCCTCGGCCGTGGGGTACCAGCCGACGCTGGCCGACGAGATGGGCGATCTGCAGGAGCGGATCACCTCCACGCGGGGTCGTTCGATCACCTCGATGCAGGCGATCTACGTGCCCGCCGACGACTACACCGACCCGGCACCGGCGACGACGTTCGCCCACCTGGACGCGACCACGGAGCTCTCGCGTGGGATCTCCCAGAAGGGTATTTACCCGGCTGTGGACCCGCTGACCTCCACCTCCAACATCCTGGAGCCGGGCATCGTCGGTGACGAGCACTACCGGGTCGCTCAGGAGGTCAAGCGGATCCTGCAGAAGTACAAGGAGCTGCAGGACATCATCGCCATTCTGGGTATGGACGAGTTGTCCGAAGAGGACAAGGTGACGGTCTCGCGTGCGCGTCGCATCGAGCGCTACCTGTCGCAGAACTTCTTCGTGGCCAAGCAGTTCACCGGTCAGGAGGGCTCCTTCGTGCCGCTGAAGGAGACCGTCGAGGCGTTCGACAAGCTCTGCCGTGGCGACTTCGACCACTACCCGGAGCAGGCGTTCCTGTCCATCGGTGGCCTCGACGACCTGGAGCAGGCGTACAAGAAGTACACCGAGCAGTGACCCGTTCGTGCCCTGCCGCAAGGCGGGGCACGGAACAGGAGTCGGAGCAGGTGCCCGCTTCTGACGGGTTCGACGGGAGCCGGGATCCGATGTGATCCCGGCCCTCGTCATATGCGGCGGTGGGTGGTTTCCGCGTGGAAGTGGCCCACTTGCCGCTGTAAGGGGCCACGGCCGCTCCGGAAAGCATTGGATAGACTGACCCACACACCCGACGAAGGAGACGCGCGTGGCCAACATGTCCGTGCAACTGGTCGCTGTGGAGCGCCGGCTGTGGTCTGGTGAAGCGACCACCGTTGTGGCTCAGACGACCGAGGGTGAGATCGGTATCCTGCCCGGGCACGAGCCGTTGCTCGGCCAATTGGTCGAGGGCGGGGTCGTCACGATCACCACTCCCGACCACGAGACCGTGACCGCTGCGGTGCACGGCGGCTTTCTGTCGGTCACCGACGAAGTGGTCAGCATTCTGGCCGAGTCGGCGGAGCTGGCGCACGAGATCGACATCGCTCGGGCGCGCCAGGAAGCCGAGGGTGCAGACGAGCAAGCCCGAACGCGGGCGAGGACCCGACTTCGGGTGGCCGGCCAGTCGGTCTGACGGCCCGCACGGATGGGGGCGCCGGTCGTGTGGTACGCAGTGATCGCCACGCTGCTGATCGCTGCGCTCCTGCTCGGACTCGGCACATTGCTGCTCGCGTGGCGGCGGTTGCGGCAATTGCGGACGGGCGGGATCGACGTCGCTCTGCGAGCCTACCGGGAGGAGCCCGGACGTGGCTGGCATCTGGGGGTCGCACGCTACCGGGGTGAGGAATTCGCCTGGTATCGCGCGTTGAGTGTGCGATCCGGCCCCAATCGGGTGTTCAATCGCGGCGACATGGAGATCGTCACTCGACGGGAACCGGCGATGGCCGAGGCGTACACGATGCCCGTCGGGGCGGTCGTGTTGCATCTGTCCCGCCCCGGGGACGACATCGAGGTGGCCATGGGCCCGGACGCGCTGACCGGATTCCTGTCGTGGCTCGAATCCGCCCCTCCCGGTTCCTCCGCCCCGTGGGCCTGCTGAACAGGGTGTGTGGCTTGGCTTGGGGATGGGGCGTGTCGAGTGCGGGTGGCTCCTCCGGCTCGGCAGGGAGTTGCTGCAGACTGTGTGTGTGGTCGATTCATTGACTGGACAGCCGGTTCCGGACATCACCATCGAACCCGAGCCGATCGACAGCCCCGAGGCACGCTGGGCGCTGGATCGCTACGTCGCGGATCTGAACGAGCGCTTCCCCGGCGGGTTCGACACGAGCCGGGCTGCGCCACCGGACCCCGGTGACTTCGTGCCACCCAACGGAGTCTTCCTGCTGGTACGTGCCGAGGGCGAAACCGCGGGCTGCGGTGCGCTGCGGACCGAGAGCGGCGGGATCGCCGAGATCCGGCGGATGTGGATCTCACCGAGGCTGCGCGGCAGGGGAGCGGGCCGGAGGCTGCTGGCGGCGCTGGAGACGCACGCCCGCGAGTACGGCTGCAGCAGGGTTCGGCTGGACACCGCCGCCGAGCTGGAGGAAGCCAGAGCCCTCTACGCCTCGGCCGGATACGTGGAGATCGACGCGTACAACGAGAATTCCTATGCCCGGCACTGGTTCGAAAAAGACGTCGGTCGACGATCCTCGGTCTCGTAGGCTGTGCTCGTGCGGATCGAGACCGTTCCTTACGACCACCCGGACGCTCAGCGTCTGATCGAGGAAGTTCAGCAGGAGTACGTCGTGCGCTACGGGGAGCAGGACACCACTCCGGTCGACATCGACGAGTTCACGGCACCTCGTGGGTTGTTCCTGATCGGCTACCGCCACGAGCAGCCGATGGTGTCCGGTGGCTGGCGGGCTCACGAGAGCGACGAGCCGGGTTTCCGGGACGGGGATGCCGAGCTCAAGCGGATGTATGTCGTGCCCCGTGCGCGCGGGCTCGGCCTCGCGCGGGCCATGCTGGCAGAGTTGGAGCGCACTGCGGCGCGGGCGGGCCGCCGCCGGGTGTTGCTGGAGACCGGCCTGCGTCAGCCGGAGGCGATCGGGCTGTACCGGTCCTCCGGTTACCACGAGATCGAGAAGTTCGGCGTGTATCGGTGTGAACCCGACAGCCGCTGCTTCGCGAAGAACCTGTAGCCCGCCGAGTGAGCGGAGTGAACGGAACTTTCGTTACTTCTATACGGGCGAAAGTTCCGTTCACTCGGTTTTTGTCAGGCGTTTCCTCCGGGGCGCCACAGCACGTCCCCACCGGGATTGGCGATGCGGGCCAGGATGAACAGCAGGTCCGACAGCCGGTTGAGGTATTTGGCGGGCAGATCACCGGTGCGCTCGGGGTCGTCGGCGAGCAGGGCCCAGGCGCCACGCTCGGCGCGCCGGGCGACACACCGCGCCTGGTGCAGCAGCGCACCGCCGGGGGTTCCGCCCGGAAGGATGAACGAGTCGAGCTTGCTCAGCTGTGCGTTGTACTCGTCGCACCAGTTCTCGAGGCGGTCGATGTAGGCCTGGGTGACGCGCAGCGGTGGGTATTCCGGTGCTTCGACGACCGGAGTGGCCAGGTCGGCGCCCACGTCGAACAGGTCGTTTTGGACGGCACCGAGAACACGGATGATCTCGGCGTCGAATGTGGCTGTGGCCAGGGCCACCCCGAGTACGGAGTTCGTTTCGTCCACGTCGGCGTAGGCGATCAGTCTCGGGTCGGTCTTGTGGACCCGGGAGTTGTCCGACAGGCGCGTCTGGCCCGCGTCACCGGCCCGCGTGTAGATCTTGGTCAGGTGGACACTCATGGACCCAGCCTAAGCGGTCGCGGTACCGGAGTGGCGATCATCCGGGCGTACTTCGGGTCACGCTGTGCAGCCCAACCCGCGTTCAGCTGTGACCGTGCCTCGGCCGTAACCTGGTTGTCCGTGAGTGAGTACTTCCGGGTACACGGCGGCACGCGGCTTGCCGGCGAGGTCGGCGTGGTCGGCGCGAAGAACAGCGTGCTGAAGTTGATGGCCGCAGCACTGCTGGCCGAGGGCACGACCACGATCACCAATTGCCCGGAGATCCTGGACGTCCCCCTGATGGGAGACGTGCTGCGCAGCCTCGGTTGCGAGGTCGAGACCGACGGCGCCACCACTACCATCACGGTCCCGCCCGAGATCAGTCACGAAGCCGTATCGGTACACATGACCAGGCTTCGCGCTTCGGTGTGCGTGCTCGGCCCGCTGGTCGCCCGGTGCCGCCGCGCGGTGGTGACTCTGCCGGGAGGCGATGCGATCGGGGTCCGACCGCTGGACATGCATCAGAACGGCCTGCGCCAGTTGGGCGCGACCAGTCATATCGAGCACGGCGCGGTGGTCGCGGAGGCGCAGAACCTGCGCGGCGCGCAGATCTGGTTGGACTTTCCCAGCGTGGGGGCGACGGAGAACATTCTGATGGCCTCGGTGCTGGCCGAGGGAACCACGGTGATCGACAATGCCGCGCGCGAACCGGAGATCGTCGACCTGTGCGTCATGCTGCAGCAGATGGGCGCCCGGATCGAGGGAGCGGGGACCTCGACGCTGACCGTGCACGGTGTGTCCTCGCTGAAGGCGGTCGAGCACCGCGTGATCGGCGACCGGATCGTCGGGGCCACCTGGGCGTTCGCCGCCGCGGCGACGCGCGGCGATGTCACCGTCCGCGGGGTGGAACCCCAGCATGTGAATCTGGTGCTGGAGAAGCTGCGCAGTGCGGGCGCGGAGGTCAGTACCGGCGACGAGAGCTTCCGTGTCGTGATGAAGTCCCGGCCGTATGCCGTGGACTACGTGACCCTGCCGTTTCCCGGGTTTCCGACCGATCTGCAGCCGATGGCGCTGGCGCTGTCCGCCGTGGCCGACGGCACGTCGATGATCACCGAGAACCTGTTCGAGTCGCGTTTCCGGTTCATCGAGGAGATGGTCCGGATGGGGGCGGACGCGCGCACCGACGGACATCATGCCGTGGTGCGCGGCCTGGAGCGTCTCTCGAGTGCCCCGGTGTGGGCCTCGGACATCCGGGCGGGAGTGGGGCTGGTGCTGGCCGGCCTGTGCGCGGACGGGGTCACGGAAGTGGGCGACATCTTCCACATCGACCGCGGCTACCCGCACTTCGTGGACAACATCCGCGGGCTCGGTGCACATGTCGAGCGCGTGACGGATTGACGAAGAGGGTGTGCGGCTTGGCTTGGGTGACGGTGCGGGTGGCGGAACCTTCGGAGAGGCCTGGCACCGTGGTCACCCCGACCACCGCTCGTGGCCCTGCGCCGGTCACTGCCCGTCGGTCACGACCTTGCCCGCCTCGACGTGCACGGGAACCGTGCCGAGCGGCCGCTCGGCCGGGCCGTTGACGACGTCGCCGGTGCTCGACTCGAAGACCGAACCGTGGCAGGGGCAGTGCAGCCGGTTGCCGTTGGGATTGACGGTGCATCCCATGTGCGTGCACACGGCGCTGAAGGCAGCCACCTCGCCCTGCCGGGGTTGCGCCACGATGACGGGTTTGCCGTCGGGGGCGGTCGCGGATACCGCCCCGCCGACGGGGACGTCGGCGAGATCGACGAGTGCGGCGCCGGACTGCGACGGTGCCTGCGTACCACCGGGTGTGTTCGAGGGACTGGGCTCCCCGGTCAGCTTCGACCCCTGGTAGGAACCGTCGGCGCACGCGGAGAGCGCGGCGGCACCGATACCGGCTCCTCCGGCCGCCAGCAGGTGACGACGTGATGTGAGATGTTCGGAAGTCATGATCGTCCTTGCCGTGAATGCGGGCCCGGTCGCGATGCGGGGAGGCGGGAGGCCCACCCGTCACCGCATCGCACCGTGCGATCATGGCATATGGTGCGAATCCGACCGTTGTTGCCAGAATATCCCCGCGGGCGGTCGCCGTGTCGTGACTGCGTGTTCCGACAGGTGAAGGTGTGAGATGAGTACTGACCGAGCCACCGGTACGGCGAGCGCTTCTGCCCGGCAGGTCGGAGCGGAGTTGCTCAGAGGACTGACCGCGGCCGGACTTCTCATGTCGGCGGTGGTGCATTTCGAGCTCTGGGCGCAGGGCGTCGACGAAGTGCCGGTGATCGGCCCGCTGTTCCTGCTCAACGCGATTGGTGGGCTGGTGATCGCGTTGGCCGTGCTGACCTGGAAGCACTGGCTGCCGGTGCTGGCCTCGATCGGTTTCAACGTGCTGACCCTCGTCGCGTTCGCGCTGGCCGTCACGGTCGGACTGTTCGGGTCCCAGGAGGTCGCCGCGGGGGTGCCCCAGGCGCTGGCCGGTATCGCCGAACTCGTCGCGCTGGTGTGCGCGGTGGCGCTTCTCGTCGTCGGCACCCGCTCCCGCGTGCGGTGACGACGGCGGTTGAAGCCACCACCGCGCCGGATCGTGCTGAAAGCGCTCCTTACGGACCTGCGGCGACACGCAGACCGAGGGCGACCATGGCGGTGCCGGTCAGGCGTTCCAGAGTCAGGCGGACCCGGTGTCGGGTCACGAATCGCTGCAGGCTGCCGACCAGCCACGACGCCAGGCGCCACCAGGTGAGACCGACCGCCAGGAAGGACAGGGCGAGCACGATCGAGGTCATCGCCTGCGGTTCCTCGGGGGAGACGAACTGCGGGATCAGCGTCAGGAACAGGATGATGATCTTCGGGTTGAGCAGGTTGCTGATCAGTCCCTGCCGGAAGGCGGCTCGTTTGGTGATCCCGGAACGTGCGGGGTCCTGCGCCGCGCCGGTCGGCTCCACGGCCGCGCCGAGCGGATTGTTGCGATGGCGCCAGCTCTTCCACAGGGTGCTCGCACCGAGCCACACCAGGTAGGCGGCACCGGCGATCTTGACCACGGTGTAGGCGGCCGCCGAGGCCGCCAGCAGCGCGGACAGGCCGGCCACCGAGGCCGCGGCATGCACGAGCAGCCCGGAGCAACATCCCAGACCGGTCCACCACATCGCCGACGTGCCGCCTCGCAGGCTGTTGCGCAGCCCCAGCGCGGTATCCGGGCCGGGGGCGACCGTGATCAGGACGGCCAGCAGCAGGAAGGGAAGCAGTTGATCGGGCATCGCTGCCAGGGTAGTCACGCGGGGACGTAGGGAGTGAACGGAACTTTCGCCCGCATAGAGCTCACGAAAGTTCCGTTCACTCGGTTTCTCGTTCGCCTGTCGCCGGCGATTGCCGTATTTCCGCCCGCACGGAACGATTCGTGTCGCCGATGCGTTGACAGCACACCTTCACTTCCGGACGTCTCGACACGAGGAGTGCTGCGTGACCGTCGCTGCCGAGAACCCTGCCGCCGAGCAGGTGGTCGAACTGCACCGCCAGACCGAGATCCTCATCGACAAGGGGCTTCCCGCGCTGGCGGGGATGACCGAGGCGGCGTTTCGCGCCCTCGTCGCACCGCTCGAGGCGCGGCTGCCGGAGGAGCCGTTCGTGCTGGTCACCTCCGGGGCGATCGTGCCGCTCGGCCGACTCGCCGAACTGGCGAGCCTCAAGGGCAAACGCGGCTTCACCACGATGGAGGCCGAGGACATAGCCCGCTTCGCCCCGACCTCCGACCTGACGCTGCCCGAGTCGCCGGTGTATCTGATCGCCGACGTCGACACCGGCGGGGAGACGCTGAACGTCCGACCGGACGACGCGCTGCCGCGGATGCACGCGGCCGGTCGGACCCCGCTCACCCTCGACGAGGGCCTCGGGCTCGTGCTGCAGCATCCCGAGTGGCTGCGCGAGCGCAACTGCTTCGAGATGCTGGGCTCACGGGCCGGGGACAAACGCGTCACCGGAATCTGGGTGAGCAAGGGATCGCCCCGGCTCGGGTGGTGCTGGGGCGGCAACCCGCACACCTGGCTGGGCATGGCCTCGGCCGCCCGGCGCATCGGCTGACAGGTCGAAGCCCCGGCTCGGTCAGGATCGAAGAGCCGCTGTGTGTCCGGGGGAATGTTCGTGGGGCAGGAAACGCACGGAGGGCCGGCCGTCCGGTCCGTCCGGGGTCACGATGGCGCGAACGTTGTAGACCTCGGCGATGAGTTCCTCGGTGAGGATCCGTGCCGGGGTGCCTGCCGCGACGGCCCGGCCTTCCTCGAGGACCACGAGGTGATCGCAGAACATCGCGGCCAGGTTGAGGTCGTGCAGCGCGATCACGCTGGTGACCGGGATGCGGGTGACGAGGGCGAGCAGTTCGAGCTGGTGCTGAATGTCGAGGTGGTTAGTCGGCTCGTCCAGCAGCAGTTCTCGCGGTTCCTGGGCGAGGGCACGGGCGATCTGCACCCGCTGCCGTTCTCCTCCGGACAAGGTGTGCCACGATTGCGCGACCTTGTCCTCCAGCCTGGTGTACTCGATGGCCGCGCGCACCGCGGAGTCGTCCGCGGCCGAAGGGGCGGACCACGCCCTGCGGTGCGGGATGCGGCCCAGCCGGACGACGTCGAGCACGCTCATGTCGATCTCGGTGGTCGCGTGCTGCTCGACGACGGCGACCCTCCGCGCGATCGCTGTGCGGGACAGCTTTTCCAGCGGGGTGCCGTCGAGACTCACCACGCCCGACGACGTGGCACACACGCCCGCCAGCAACCGCAGCAGCGTCGATTTCCCCGAACCGTTCGGGCCGAGCAGCCCGATCGTCGATCCGGGGCGGGGTTCGAGGCTGATGCCGTCGACGATCATCCTGCCGCCGGCCCGCCACGAGACGTTCTCGGCACGCAGGCTCATGTCGCGACTCCTCCTTGCACGGTTATCGCACCTTCCGGCTTCGGTAGAGGATGAACACGAACACGGGCACCCCGATCAGCGAGGTCACCACTCCGACCGGGAGCTCTTGCGGGGTGAGGACGGTGCGCGCGGCCGTATCGACCCACACCAGGAAGACCGCTCCGGCCAGCGCTGTGGACGGCAGCAGCCGTCGGTGACCGGGACCGACGATGGCACGTGCGATGTGCGGCAGTACGAGACCGACGAATCCGATCGCCCCGGCGGCACTCACCAGCGTCGCCGTCAACAGCGCGGTCACGACGAGCAGGAGCAGTCGGGTTCGGGCGACGGAGACACCGAGTGAAGCCGCAGCGTCGTGCCCGAAGGTGAACGCATCGAGTGCCGTGGCCTTGGCGGCGCACACCAGCAACACGGCGCCCAGGACGGAGGCGCACAGCCCCACGTGGAACCAACTCGTGCCGCTCAGCGACCCCAGCAGCCAGAACAGCACGCCGCGTGTCTGCTCGGCGTTGGCCGAGGACATCACGATGAACGAGGTCAGCGACGAGAACAGTTGCATTGCCGCGACACCGGCGAGGATCACGCGGTCCGTCGTCCCGCCCACGGCGTGGGAAAGCAGCAGCACGAGGGCGAATGAGCACAGCGCTCCGAGGAAAGCGCCTGCGGACAGCGACACCGCACCGCTGCCGATGCCCAGGATCACCACCAGCACCGCCCCCGTGGACGCGCCCGAGGAGATGCCGAGCACGAACGGGTCGGCGAGCGGGTTGCGCAGCAGCGACTGCATGATCACCCCGCACATCCCGAGGCCCGCGCCGCACACGGCGGCGAGCAACGTGCGCGGAAGGCGCAGATCCCAGACGATGCCGTCGCGAATCGGGGAAAGTCCCGATTCGCCCAGGCCGATGTGTTCGGCGACGACCGCGACGACGTTGCCGACGGCGATGTCGGCGGGACCGATGGTGATCGCCACCGCTGTCGACAGGAGCAGGAGCGCCGGACCACCGGTCCACAGGACCGCGGCTCCCCGCACCCCGGCGCGGGCCATGAGCGCACTCAATCGACGAGCCCGAACTCGCGCAGGGCCTCGACGACCTTCTCGACCCCGTCGACCGTGCGGATCGACGGGTTCATGGCGGCGCCGCTCAGCAGGATGTAGCGCCGGTTCCGGACCGCGTCCATGTGCCGGGTGACCGGATGGGACTCGAGGAACTCGATCTTGTTCGCGGCTGTTTCGGCGGTCTGGCTCTTGCGGGTGAGGTCGCCGAGGACGAGGACGTCGGGGTTGCGGCCGGCGACGGTTTCCCAGTTGATCTGGGGCCACTCCTTGCTGGTGTCGTCGAAGACGTTCTTCGCCCCGATGGCCTCGGTGATGATGCCCGGCGCGCCACAGCAGCCCGCCATGTACGGCGACTCGGAGTTGGCGAACCAGTAGAGCATGGACACGCCGCTGGCATCGATGTCCTTCGTGGCCGCGTCGAGGCGCCCCCGCAGTTCGGCGATCAGTTCCTCGCCGCGCTCGGCGACCCCGAAGATCCGCGCGAGGTCGCGGATCTCGCCGTAGATGCTGCGCATCCGCAACGGTTCGGCGCGGGAGCCGTCGCCGTCACCCTGGTTGTTCTTGATGCAGTCCGCCGGGGACACGTACGTCGGCACGCCGAGCTTGTCGAAGTCGGCACGCGAGGACACCTTGTCCATGGTGGACACGAACGAGGCGGACACGAAATCCGGTTCCTCGGCGAGGACCCGTTCGAAGGAGGGCGCGTTGTCCGCCAGCCGGGGGACCGTGGCGTTGGCCGCCTCGAGCTCCTTCAGCACCGGATCGGTCCACTTCGCGGTACCGACCATCCTGTCGGCGAGACCGAGGGACAGCAGAATCTCGGTCGATCCCTGATCGAGCGAGGCCGCCCGCTCGGGCGGGGCCTCGATCGTGATCCGCTTGCCACAGTTGTCGATCGTTCTCGGAAAGCCCGCGGGACTCTCCTGCGCCCGTCCGGAGGAGGAGCTTCCTCCGCACGCGGTGAGCAGTCCCGCGATGAGGAGGAGCAGGCCGACGATCGGCACCATACGGCGCGAAGGCGCCATGGGGCTTCCTTTCCATCGAGGCTCAGTCGCGGAGCCTGGTGGTCGTGTTGCTCTCGGTCACCGCAACGGCGACCGGAGGTGCCAGCAGGTTTTCGGACTCGGGATCATGCGGACGAGGCGCCTTCCCGGATGAGCATCCAGTGGCCGATGCCGCGCCCGTCACCCTCACCGCTGCGCGTCAGTTCCGGATTCGCACCGGATTCCCTGACCCCACACGGGGATGGACTGGCAGGGGCAAGCTATCAAAGATCGCGAAGGCCCGCTCCGAACCCATTGCCCGATCCGACTCCGGCGCCGCCGCGTCATGAGTGATTGGATCGGTGGCCTGCCACCACACACTGTGGGGAGCGGTTCGCCGCCGCGGTCGGCGGGCGGTGTCGGGATTCGACGATGGGAGACGGGGAATGGCGGTCCGACTCGGCAAGGTCGGTCTCTGGACCGGTGAATGGGCGTGGGACCCGATCAACGGCGAACGCCGCGAGGCTGTCGCCGAGCTGGACGACCTCGGCTACGGCACACTCTGGCTGGGCAACGCCACCGGCGACCTGCGTGTGCTCTCCGAGCTGCTGGGTGCAGGCAAAAAGCTCGTGGTGGCCACCGGCATCGTCAACGTGTGGACGCATGATGCCGCCGGGCTCGCGGCCGCCTACCAGCGTGTCGACCGGGCCCACCCCGGCCGGGTGCTGATCGGCCTCGGCAGTAGCCATGCGCCTCTCGTGGAGCGGACCGGGCAGGCCTACACCAAGCCCTACAGCAAGTTGCGCTCGTTCCTCGACGAGCTCGACCGGGCGGAGTCGCCGCTTCCTCCGCACGCGCAGGTGCTGGCCGCTCTCGGCCCGCGGACCCTGGCGTTGGCGGGGCAGCGCACGGCCGGGGCGCATCCCTACCTGGTCACCCCGGAGCACACCGCGCGGGCGCGGGAGATCCTGGGCGAGGAGCCGCTGCTGGCTCCGGAGCAGAAGGTCGTGGTGGAGTCCGACCCGGCCAGGGCTCGGGAGATCGCACGGGAGGGTGTGGCGGTCTACCTCGGCCTGCCGAACTACGTGAACAACCTGCGCCGTCTCGGCTTCGCCGAGGACGACTTCACCGGCGGCGGCAGTGATCGGCTCATCGACGCGCTGGTGGCCTGGGGGGATGTGGACACGGTGCTGCGCCGGGTGCGGGAGCACCACGAGGCCGGGGCCGATCACGTCGCCCTGCAGGTGCTCACGGGTTCGGACGAACTCCCGCGCGAGCAGTGGCGCGAGCTGGCCCCGGCGGTCCGGGAGGCCTGAGGGACTCTCCGAAGAGTCGCCTTCGGCAAATGCGGACAGCCGATGACTTACCGGTCGAACAGCACCGGACAAGGTGGATTTGATCTGCTGATTCAGACATTCTGAGTCCATGCGTGAACTGTCTGTCTCCGAGGTGAGCCGGAACTTCTCGGCCGTGCTCGATGAGGCCGAACACGGCGAAACGATCGTGGTCACCCGTAGCGGTCGCCGGGTGGCGACCATCGCGCCGGCCCCACGCGGCAACGGCTGCGCCCTGCGCGAGGTGCTGGGTCGCTGGCGGGGCCACGCTGCCTTCGACGAGGCATTCGCCGCCACCATCGCCGCCACCGACGCTGAGGCCCGGCTTCAGCAGAAAGCGAAGGGCGAGAGGTCATCCGGCCGCGGTCGTCGGTGACGGAGCGGTTCAACCGCACTGTCGGACCTCGCCTCTACGCTGCCGCCCATGCCCAGGCAACGCAGCAGCCGCACCAAGACAGCAGCGCAGCAGCGTCGACCGGCGAGTCCGCCGGAGCACCTCGAGCCCGGAGAGGAAGGTCTTGCCGACGATACCGGCCTGGACGGTGTCCGAATCACCGGCGACCTCGTTGCACAACCCGGTGACCGGTCCATCACCGATGCGAGGCTGAGTGCGAGCCGGTGGAGCGCCGGGCGAGTCACGGGGCGGCACTTCCGGCGGCTGCGATGCGTCGATGTCGTCGTCGACAACTGCGACCTGTCCGGCGTCATCACCGAAGACAGCACGTTGAGGAGGGTGGAGTTCCACGAGTGCCGCATGAGCGGCATCGTGCTGGCCGGTGCGCGGATGGAAGATGTCCTGTTCTCCCGGTGCAAGCTCGACATGGCCAATCTGCGCATGCTCGACGGCCTCCGGGTGGAGTTCCTCGACAGCGATCTTCGGGAGGCCGATTTCCATGCGGCCCGGCTCGCTGCCACCGGAATCCACGACAGCGATCTTTCCTCCGCCGACTTCTCCCGTGCCACACCGCGCCACCTGCGACTGCACGGTTCCCACTTGCACGAGCTCAAGGGAGCTTCCGCCCTCGGCGATGTGGTGATCGGTCCCGATCAGCTGATGGACATGTCGATGGCCCTGTTCAACGATTCGGGCATCACCGTCGACGAGCAGCGTTGACCGGCACACCGCAAGGCTGTTCGGAAGACGAAGTCCTGGTGCTTCGCGGTGGTGCGGTTGCACTCGCGAACCTGTCCGAGCTGCAGGACCGGTACGTGCAGGCCGCCAGCCCGCACGCCGCGGCGCTCGAAAAATACCCGGCGAGCGCCGATGTGCGCCGAGCGCTGTCAGCGGGGCGTGTGCTGGTGGAAAGCGAGTTTCCACCCGTCGTGGCGCCGCACGTACATGCTGCTGACCAGGGCGGAGTACTCCGGTGATCCTTCCCGGTGGGCGACGGCGCCGTAGGTGACGAGTCCCGTGTCGTCCGTGGGACGCGAGACGCGGAGACCGTCGAACCGGAACGTCGTCCACGGTTGGCCGCCCATGGATTCCAGGATCGCATCGCGATCGGTCAGGACCATGCCGCCGGGAAACAGCATGACGGGCTCGCGGTCCAGTACGTGCCGGTAGAAGTCCGTGGCTGCCTCGCCGCTGGTCGACAGTGCTCGCCAGCCACGCTCTTCCAGGGCGCTCAGGTCCTCGATGGAATCCATGGTGTTCCTTCTCGGTCGGGCTGTTCGGGTGCGTGGACACCGCCCACCCTCCTCAGTGGAGGACGGAGCACGTCACCGACACGCCGGGCGCGACGAAGCAGCGCATCACCGCCTCTCGGGGAGGGGAGCGGTCGCCGGGGAATCAGCGCGGGGCGAAGCGGACGAAGGGAATCCGAGCTCCCACTGCCCGAAAGTCCGCCTCGCTGCCGTTGACGGCGAAACCCATGAATCGGGCGAGCCTCTTCGCGGTGCCCGGATGGCGAAGGGCGTAGCGGACCATCACCTGCTCACCGTCGGCGGCGGGCAGTGGGGTGGCGGTCACCGGCAGCTCGTGCCGGCCGACCCGGATGGTGACCTCGGGGGTGGTGCGAACGTTCTTGTACCAGTCGGCTCCCGCTCCGAAGCCGGAGGCGACCGTGCAGCTGCCCGTGGCGGGGTCGTGCTCGACGATTTCGAGCACGACCTGGCGTGGCTGCCCGGAGACCCGGCCGATGTGGTTCACCAGCAGGAACCGGCGGCCCAGGAGCCAACCGAGCCGCCACCGGTACAGGTGGACGGGCAGCCGGAACAGCAGACGGCGGAAACCCGTGGGCAGCTCCGGGCGGTTCAGGATCTCCATACTCGCTCCTCTGGTGATCCATGCACTCGGGGCGAACCGCGACCTCAGTGGTCACGAATGCGATGTGTGGCGTGCGGTCCCGTAGCGGGGTGATACGCGCGGGTAAACATATGCGCAGATTGCCTCATGAGGAAGGAGCCGATTCGGTGTGTTTCGGGCTGATCGGATGACTTTTGAACAAACGAACGTGAATCGAGCTCCTGCCGCATTCGGCTGTACTCCGAAGCGCCGTTGTGATCTTGCTTGTCACTCTCGAGGGCGGCCAAGTTGCACGGCGCATTACCACCTGATGCTCGGGCGCAAGTGCGGCCGGCTCAGCCGGCAGACCACTATGTTGAGGTACATGGGCGGAGCGGAGAGAGACGGACCTTCACACACCGAGGGTGATCACCAGCTGCGTGCTGTACTCCGGGTTCTCAATGAGCACGATCCGGAAGGGCTGCTCGATGTCGGTGCACCGGCCGACGAATACACGCCCGAAGCCACCCACTTCGCGCGATTGACGGGGGAGAATCACACAATCACGACCGAGCTGGTGGCCGAGGTCTGGGCGCACTGGTTCGGTAACGAGAGCCGGCTTCTCACGACGGCGCCGGTGCAGGAACTGGAGCAGCTGGCAGCTCGACTGGCAGTGGCATCCGTGTCGGGCGGTTCCCGCACGGACTTCTGACCGCCTGTCTTGGTGCAGGGGCGGATAGCAGCTCGGCCCGCGCGGTCGTTTACATGGTGCCGGTGCCTCGGCCGAGCGAGAGTGCGGGAAGTGCCCTGGCTGTCTTCGGCCTCGGTTCTTGAGTGCCGTATCGGTCAGGGCAGGGTGGTGGCAGTGCGGATCAGCAGGTGTGCTGCGGTGTCGGTGCGTTCGATGTCGCCGGTGATCATCCGGTCCTGACACAGTCCGCGGAGGCCGGATATCAGCAGGGTGGCCTTGGCCTGCGCGTCGAGCTCGGCGACTCCCAGGTTCCGGTAGACCTTCGCGAGGGGGTCGACCATGGCGTGCACCGCTTCGTCGGCGAGGGCGTGGTACTGCTCCGGCTGGGTCGGGGCGAGACTCAGCAGCTGGAACAGGATCCGGATCGGCCGCTGCTGCGCGCCAACGGTGATCGCCTGCCACAGCCGTGTGGCAGCTTCGCGCAGCGCGGCGATGTCCTCGGCGGAACCGAAGAGATCGGCGACGTGGGGTCGACTGACGGCGATCGCTTCGTGGGTCAGGTTTTCGCGGCTGCCGAAGTAGTACAGCAGCATCCGCTTGCTGGTCCCCAGCTCGGTGGCCATCGGGCTGAGCGAGAGGTCCGCGATTCCGTGTGTTTCGAGGTAGACCACGATACGGCGCAGCAGCTCGTCCCGTTTGTTGCTGGATCGAATCACGCATTGACCGTACCGATCGGTACGGATACGTTCCATCGCAACATTTGTACCGATCGGTACATTCTGGATCTGCGTGGAACGGGGTAGCGCAATGCCGGACAGGACAACACGCGTGGCCATCGTCGGTGGCGGAATCGGTGGGCTCACGCTCGCGCTGTCGTTGCGATCGCGGGGCATCGTCGCGGACGTCTACGAGCAGGCATCGGAGTTCCGCGAGGTCGGGGCCGCGGTCGCCCTGTCGGCCAACGGGACGCGGGTGCTGCGGGATCTCGGTGTCGGTGATCGGCTCGATGCCTGCTCGGCCGTGCCGACCGAGCTGATCTACCGGCATTGGCGCGATGCCCGCCGCATCCGGGCCTTCGAGGCGGGCGAGAGCTACGAGAAGCGCTTCGGCGCCCCCTATTACGGGGTGCACCGCGCGGACCTGCAGCAGATCCTGGTCGGCGCGTGCGATCCGGAACGGGTGCATCTCGACCACCGCATCGTGGACCTGACCGAGACGGCCGACGGAGTACGCCTGACCTTCGCCGACGGTCGCGAGGCCACGGCCGATGTCGTCGTCGGCGCCGACGGAGTGCACTCCACGGTGCGCTCGCACATCACCGACACCGACACCTTGAGGTACTCGGGGACCAGCGGTTTCCGGGGGCTGATTCCGGCCGAGCAACTGCCGAACCTGCCCGATCCCGGCGCGATCCAGTTCTGGATGGGTCCCGGTGGGCACCTGTTGCACTACCCGATCGGCAGCGGGGAGATGATCAATTTCCTGGCCGTCCGGCACGAGCCGGAGACCTGGCCGGACTCCGCCTGGATGCGGCCGGCACCGCCGGAGGAGATCGCCGCGGCCTTCGACGGCTGGCACCCGGCGGTGGTGGACATGGTGACGGCGACATCGATTCACCGGCGTTGGGCGCTGTTCACGCAGGACCCGTCGAACCGCTGGCATCGCGGCAGGGTCGTGCTGCTCGGAGATGCGGTGCACGCGATGCTGCCGCACCACGGCCAGGGCGCCAACCAGAGCATCGAGGACGCCGCGGTGCTGGCCGCATGCCTGGCCGAGGCCGAGGATCCGTCAGCAGCCCTGGACCGCTACGAACGGCTGCGGCGGACCCGTACCCGGCAGGTCCAGCGCAGTTCCCGGGTCGCCTCCGACCTGCTGCACCTGCCCGACGGTCCCGAGGCCGAACAGCGGGACCGGAACCTCGCCACCATCGACGAAACCCTCGACTGGATCCACGGCCACGACGCCACCGTCGCCTGACCGGTGGCATCACAAGCCGCTGCGCGGGGACGTCGTGGATCGTCCGGGGAAACCGACACGGGTGGAGTCGGGAAGAGGCAGTGCCGGGCCGAGGTGCCCGCGGTGAACGCGTCGCTGTGCACGTGGCCGCAGCGACGCGTTCACCTTCAGGCGAGCAGCTCCCGGATCATGTCCCCGACCTGGTCGGTCTCGATCAGGAAACCGTCGTGGCCGCACTGCGAGGTGATGACGCGCAACCCGTCGTCACCGGGAATGCCGTCGGCCAGGGTCCGCTGCTCGTGCAGCGGGAACAGCCGGTCGGTGTCCACCCCGCCGACCAGGGTCCGCGCCGTGATCCGGTGCAGCGCCGCGGCGACACCGCCCCGGCCCCGCCCGACGTCGTAGGCCGACATCGCCTCGGTGAGCACGACATAGCTCGCCGCGTCGAACCGCTGGGTGAGCTTGTGCGCATGGTGGTCCAGATAGGACTCGACAGCGTACCGGCCACCGCGCCACGGATGCTCGCCTTCCTGGTGCTGCGCGGCGAACCGTGTTTCGAGCTCGGTGGGGCTCCGGTACGTGATGTGGGCGATCCGCCGAGCCAGCCCCAACCCGGCGTGCGGGCCCCGCCCGTCGGGAAGATTGTGGTAGTCGCCGCCCAGCCAGTCCGGATCGGACCGGATCGCATGCAACTGCGCCGACGACCAGGCGATCTGCTCGGCCGAGGCCGTGGCACCGGAGCACAGGACCAGCGCCGCGGCCACCCGGTCCGGCTGGTCGACCGCCCACTCCAGAGCGCGCATGCCACCGAGCGATCCACCGATTACCGCCGCCCAGCGCCGAACGCCGAGCGCGTCGGCGAGTTCGGTCTCGGCCCGCACCAGGTCGCGCACCATGATCTTCGGGAACCGGCTGCCCCACGGCTTGCCGTCCTCGTGGTCATCGGCCGGGCCGGTACTGCCCTGGCACCCGCCCAGTGCGTTGGGCGCGACGACGAACCAGCGGTCGGTGTCCAGTGCCCGCCCGGGACCGACCAGATCGTCCCACCAGCCGACGTTCGGATGGCCCGGCTCGGCCGGGCCGGCCACGTGGGCGTCCCCCGTCAGCGCGTGCAGGACGAGAACGGCATTGGAGGCGTCCGCGTTGAGCTCTCCCCAGGTCTCGTAAGACAGCTGGGCGCCGGGAAGTTCACCGCCGGCTTCCAACGGCAAGGGGCTCGACAGCGGGATCCACTGGCGTCGCCCGGGGGGATCCCCTTCCCGCCACGCACCGGTGGCGGGAAGGGAGTACAGCACCGAGCTCATCCGTCAGCTTTCCAGCTCGGCCTTCGCGGCCCGGAAACCCGACTCGAGGTCGGCCTTGAGGTCCTCGATGGCCTCGATGCCCACCGACAGCCGGACCAGGCCGGGGCTGACACCGGCTGCTCGCTGCTCGTCCTCGGTGAGCTGGCCGTGGGTGGTGCTGGCCGGGTGCGCGATCAGGCTGCGGACGTCACCGATGTTGACCAGGTGGCTGAACAGCGACACGCCCTCGACGAACTTGCGGCCCGCTTCGGCGCCGCCGCGCAGTTCGAAGGAGACGATGGCGCCGACGCCCTTGGGCAGGTACTTCCGGCCCGCCTCGTACCACTGGCTGGAGGGCAGACCGGCGTAGTGAACCTTCTCCACCTCGTCACGCTCGCTCAGCCACTCGGCGAGTTCCTGCGCGTTGCGGGTGTGCCGCTCCATGCGCAACGACAGCGTCTCCAGGCCCTGCATGAGCAGGAAGGCGTTGAACGGCGAGAGCGCCGGACCCATGTCGCGCAGGCCCTGCACCCGCAGCTTGACGGCGAAGGCTCCCGGCCCCAGCGCCGGCCAGTACTGCAGACCGTTGTAGCTCGGGTCCGGCTCGACGAGACCGGGGAACGTCTCGCCGTGCGCACCGAAGTCGAAGGTTCCGCCGTCGACGACGACACCGCCGATGGAGTTGCCGTGCCCGCCGAGGTACTTGGTCGCCGAGTGCAGCACGATGTCCGCGCCGTGCTCGATGGGCTTGATCAGATACGGGCTGGTGACCGTGTTGTCCACGGCCAGCGGGACACCGGCCTCGTGCGCGAGATCGGCGACGGTCCGCACGTCGAGCACATTGCTGCGCGGGTTGCCCAGCACCTCTCCGAAGAACAGCTTCGTGTTGGGGCGCACCGCCGCGCGCCACTCCTCCGGATCGTCGGTGTTCTCCACGAAGGTGACGTCGATACCGATCTTGGGCAGGCTGTGGCGCAGCAGGTTGTAGGTCCCGCCGTAGAGCGAGGAGCTGGCGACGATGTGGTCCCCGGCACCCGCGAGAGTCAGGACGGTCATCGTCGTGGCGGCCTGGCCGGAAGCGACCGCGACCGCGGCGACGCCACCCTCCAGTGCGGCGACACGCTGCTCGAACGCCTCGCTGGTGGGGTTGGTGATCCGGGTGTAGATGTTGCCCAGCTCGGAGAGGTTGAACAGGTTCGCCGCGTGCTCGGTGTCGCGGAACACGTACGAGGTGGTCTGGTAGATCGGTACCGCGCGTGCTCCGGTTTCGGGGTCGGGCTGGGTTCCGGCGTGGATCTGCAGGGTGTCGAAGGACCAACCGGCCTGCTGGTCGTCGGATGCGTCAGAGCTCATGAATTCTCCAGGGTAAAGGGCGCGGCATCGGCGATGACATGCCGCGCGGGCTTACGAGGACACGAAAGCGCAGGCGCGCGAGGAAGGACCCGTGCGTCCGGGTCGGCGCGCGGTGTCGCGGGCTCCGTGAGGGCTAACAGGCTGAACTGGTCACGCGTCGATAGTCGACGTGCCTGCGGATGACCAATCTGACCATATTGTGAGCATAGCGGCCGAATGATGAGAATCAAAGGTTGCCGTCGGACGTGCGGTACCGAGCTCGGTGTCACCGATGATCGGCGATCGACCGGGCGAACGGATCGGATGAGCAGGTCATTGCGGTGACGGGAACGTCCGGGTGCTTGCGTTCATTCCGCGCGCTCGTGCAGCAGCAGCCGGGTGTAGGCGGCCAGTGATTGAGCGTCGGTGATCTCACCCTCGACGATCATGCGCTCGAACTCGGCGCGCGAGAACCAGGCCGAGCGCATGTCCTGCTCTTCGTGCTCGCGCGCGTGGTCCCCGGCGGTCAGGCCGGTGGCCAGGAACGCGCGGCCACGCTGGCTGGACAGCCCCGGTGCCACGTCGATCACACCGAGATCGGTCAGTTCGGCGGCGTGCAGCCCGGTTTCCTCCCGCAGCTCGCGGGCCGCCAGCTCGGCCGGGTCGGACTCGGCGAGCCCGGGCGCCGTGCCCTGGGGGAACTCCCAGCGTCGCAGCCCCAGTGGGTACCGGTACTGCTCGACCAGGTGCAGTCGTTCGCCATCGGACGGGATCACCAGTGCGTAGTCCGGCTTGTCCACCACGCCGTAGATTCCCGCGGAGCCGTCCACGCGGCGGACGGCGTCCTCCCGCACGGTCATCCAGGGATTCGCGTACACCTCGCGGCTGGTTTCTCGTCTCATGGGGTGGACACTCTCCTCCGTCTGCCGCACATCCGCGCTTTCCCGCTCAGCCTCGCACCTGCTCGGCATCCTGCCGAGCGAGCTTCGACCGGCGCATCCCGTAGAGGAAGTACACCGCCAGACCGGCCGCCGACCAGAGCGCGAAAGCCAACCAGGTGACGGCGTCGAGGCCGGTGATGAGGTAGCCGCACAGCGCCACTCCCAGCAGTGGCGTCCAGGGCATCAGCGGTGTGCGGAAGCTGCGGTTCAGATCGGGACGGTTGCGGCGCAGGATGAGCACTCCGATGTTGACCAGGCCGAATGCGACCAGCGTGCCGATGCTCGTCGCTTCCGCGAGCCGGCTCAGCGGCACCACGGAGGCGAGCACGGCCACGAGGACACCGACGAGCGCCGTGTTGCGCGCGGGCACGGCCCGACGATTCACCCGGGAGAACATCTGCGGCATGAGCCCGTCGCGCGACATCGACACCAGGATCCGCGTCTGCCCGTAGAGCACGGTGAGCACGACCGAGGCGATGGCCAGCACCGCGCCGAAGGCGAGTACGACCGAGGGCCAGCCCTGCCGGGTGACCGTCTGCAGCACCATCGCCAGCGAGGCGTCCGAACCGCCCAATGCCCCGGCGCCGACCGCGCCGACGGCGGCCAGCGCCACGAGTACGTAGAGAGCGGTGACGATGCTCAGCGACAGCATGATCGCCCGGGGCAGGTCGCGTTTGGGGTCGCGAGCCTCCTCGCCCGCCGTGGAGGCGGCGTCGAACCCGATGAACGAGAAGAACACCGCCGAGGCCCCTGCGGAGATGCCCGCGAAACCCATGGGGGCGAACGGGCTCATGTTGACCGAGCGGAACCCGGTGACCGCCACGGCCACGAAGAACACCAGGATGCCGATCTTGAGCAGGGTCACGACCGTCGTTGCCCGCGCGCTTTCCCGCACTCCCAACAGCAGCACACCGGTGGCCAGCAGCACGACGACCGCGGCCGGGATATTGACCAGCCCGCCCTCGCCCGGCGGTGCCGACAGCGCCTCCGGGATGGTCATGCCGATGGTGCCCTGCAGGAACTCGTTGAGGTAGCCGCCCCAGCCGACCGCGACCGCCGCGACCGACACGCCGTACTCCAGCAGCAGACACCACCCGCAGACCCAGGCGACGAGCTCACCCATCGTGGCGTAGGTGTAGGAGTAGGCCGATCCCGACATGGGCACGCTGCCCGCGAGTTCGGCGTAGGACAGCGCCGAGCACAGCGCCGCCAGCCCGGCCAGCACGAAGGAGACGACCACGGCCGGACCCGCCGAAGGGGCGGCGTCGGCCAGGACCACGAAGATGCCGGTACCCAGTGTCGCGCCGACCGACAGCGCCACCAGAGGGACCAGCCCCAGAGTCCGGCGCAGTGGAGTGTGCGAGCTCTCTTCGGTGAGCTGCTCAGCGGGTTTGACGCGGAGCAGAGTGCGGGCCGACGACACGCCGTGGCACCGTACTACTCCATTCGGACGAGTTCCGAAAAGGCCACCCGGTCATGCGGTCGCAGTCACCCCGGCCGGCCACGTCGACCGGGACGCTTCCGCATCAGGGGAGCTCCACCGACGTGCCGGGCACCCGTACCCTGTGCCGGGTGCGTCTCGTCATCGCTCGCTGCAAGGTCGACTACATCGGCCGCCTCATCGCGCACCTGCCCCTCGCGCAGCGCCTGTTGCTGGTCAAGGCCGACGGGTCGGTGTCGGTGCACTCCGACGACCGGGCCTACAAGCCGCTGAACTGGATGAGCCCGCCCTGCTGGCTGATCGAGGACCACGGGGTGTGGACGGTGCAGAACAAGGCCGGGGAGAAGCTGGTCATCAGCATCGACGAGATCCTGCACGACTCGAAGCACGAACTGGGGGCCGAGCCGGGGCTGGTCAAGGACGGTGTCGAGGCGCATCTGCAGGAGCTGCTCGCCGAGCACGTGACCACCCTCGGCGAGGGCTGGTCGCTCGTGCGCCGGGAATACCCGACACCGATCGGCCCGGTCGATCTCATGTGCCGCGATTCCGAGGGCACGAGTGTGGCGGTGGAGATCAAGCGCCGTGGCGAGATCGACGGTGTCGAACAGCTGACCCGCTACCTCGAACTGCTCAACCGGGATCCCCTGCTGGCTCCGGTCACCGGTGTCTTCGCCGCACAACAGATCAAGCAGCAGGCCCGAACACTAGCCGAGGACCGGGGCATCCGCTGCGTGACCCTGGACTACGAAGCCCTCCGCGGTACCGAATCCGACGAACTTCGCCTGTTCTGACGTGCGGACGGGAGCGACGTGCGCGCGGTTTCGCCGAACGGAACCGGGTGTCGAGAGGCCTCCGCTGTTCCTTCGCCGGTGATTCCGCGCCTTCACCGAGAGACCCACACCACTGGGGATATCGGGTGGGCACCTCTCTGACGTCGATGCATGCTCGCTGTATGCGGACGAGTATGCGGATTGATTCGAGTAACCGGGACGCACTGGCGCGGATTGCCGAGCGCGACTTCGGCGGGGCGAGTCTGGACGAGACCGTGGCTCGGCTCGCCTTCGAGCACGAGTCCCTCGCTGCCCTCGCTCGTTTGTCCGATGACGAACTCCGCGATTACCAGGAGGAGCAGCGCGCCTTGGCCGACACCGACGTCGACATCGCCGAATGACCGGTCAAATCCGTCCTGGCAGGTCTGGTGGGTGGACTTCAACCCGCAGGTCGGGCACGAGCAGGCCGTGCTCCGCCCCGCCGTCGTCCTCTCCACCGCATTCGAGTGAGCCCTTCCGAACGGGCTCACCATTGTCGTGCCTGCACCACCACTGACCGGGGACTGCCGTACCAGCCCCGACTCGCCAGCCTGAACCAACCCACGTTCGCCCCGTGATCAATTCGCTGCTGGACCGCTACTGCCTGCCTGCGGTGTCGTAGCCGTTCGAGGGGTCGTCCGCGCTGCTCTCGCGTCTTTTTTCGTGCGACTGTGTTGAGTCGTGGCCGGCTCCGGCATCACGCGCAGGGGGCCGGGTTCGTCTTCCGGGGCGATCGCCCGCAGCGGCGTGTCCTGTCCCGGTGTTCCGGCTCCGGGACGAGACGTTCCGGATCGATTGAGCCTCCAAAACCAACAAAACGGTATAGGACTGCCACGGCGGGCCTGCTGTGCGGTACTGTTCGGCTGCTTTGCACCCGAGTGGTGATTACCGTTTGAACTTGTTGACTTTGGAGGTGAAGTAGCGTGGCTGTGCTGGCCCAGGACGAGCTACGGCTCGATGCCGCTGCCGTCGACTACGTGCTACTCGCGCTCTACTTCGCGTTCGTGCTCGGCATCGGCTACCTCGCGCGCCGCTCGGTGTCGACCAGCCTGGACTTCTTCCTGTCCGGTCGTTCGCTGCCCGCGTGGGTGACCGGTCTGGCCTTCATCGCCGCCAATCTCGGCGCCATCGAGATCATCGGCATGTCCGCCAACGGCGCGCAGTACGGCATGCCGACCATGCACTACTTCTGGGTCGGTGCCATCCCCGCGATGCTGTTCCTCGGCATCGTGATGATGCCGTTCTACTACGGCTCCAAGGTCCGCAGCGTTCCCGAGTTCATGCTGCGCCGCTTCGGCAAGGCGGCCCACCTGGTCAACGGCATCAGCTTCGCGCTGGCCCAGCTGCTGATCGCGGGCGTGAACCTGTTCCTGCTGGCCAGCATCGTCAACGTGCTGCTCGGCTGGCCGCTGTGGGCCTCGGTGATCATCGCCGCCCTCATCGTGCTCACCTACACCGGCCTCGGTGGTCTGTCCGCGGCCATCTACAACGAGGTCCTGCAGTTCTTCGTCATCGTGGCCGCCCTGCTGCCGCTGACCATCGTCGGCCTGATCACGGTCGGGGGCTGGGACGGCCTGGTGGACAAGGTCACCGCCCAGGCAGGGGCCCAGCAACTCTCGGCCTGGCCGGGCAGCGAACTGACCGGCTTCACCAGCAACATCCTCAGCGTGTTCGGCATCGTCTTCGGGCTGGGCTTCGTGCTGGCCTTCGGCTACTGGACGACCAACTTCGTCGAGGTCCAGCGCGCGATGGCCTCCAAGAGCATGTCGGCCGCGCAGCGCACTCCCATCATCGGCGCGTTCCCGAAGCTGCTGATCCCGTTCATCGTCGTCATCCCCGGCATGATCGCGGCGGTCTCCGTGCAGGAGATGGTGGCGTTCAAGCAGACGGGGCAGGGCAACGTCGACTACAACGACGCGATCCTGCTGTTGATGCGCGACCTGCTGCCCAACGGCATCCTCGGCATCGCCCTGGCGGGCCTGCTCGCCTCGTTCATGGCCGGGATGGCCGCGAACCTGAGCTCGTTCAACACGGTGTTCACCTACGACATCTGGCAGGCCTACATCGTCAAGGACAGGCCGGACGAGTACTACCTGAACATGGGGCGCTGGGTGACCGTGGGTGCCACGGCCGCCGCCATCGGCACGGCGTTCATCGCCTCCGGTTACTCCAACCTGATGAACTACCTGCAGACCCTGTTCTCGCTGTTCAATGCCCCACTGTTCGCCACGTTCATCCTCGGTATGTTCTGGAAGCGGATGACGCCGACCGCCGGATGGCTCGGCTTGGTGCTGGGTACCCTCGCCTCGCTCACGGTCTTCCTGCTGGCCGAGACCGGCGTGTTGGACCTGCCGGGCCAGGGCGCGAGTTTCGTCGGTGCCGGTGCGGCGTTCGTCGTCGACATCGCCGTCAGCGTCGTCGTCAGCCTGGTGACCCGTCCGAAGCCCGCCGGGGAACTGGTCGGACTGGTGTACTCGCTGACCCCGAAGGAGAGGCTGAAGGCATCGACCACGGGAGAGGATGCCGGGTGGTATCGCCGCCCGGGCGTGCTCGCCGGGATCGCACTCGCTCTGACCATCGCGCTCAACATCGTGTTCGGCTGACAGCCCGGCCGAGAAGGGAGGCAAACCCATGAACATCCCGGAGAGCGGTTCGGAAAGGCTCGGCCCTTCGAAAGGGCGCAGGCAGGTCGCGCGGGCCTTCGACGTGCGCATGGTCATCGCAGCGCTGTTCGGTATCTACGGTGTGATCGTCACGATCATGGGCCTGGTCGCAACCAGTCCGGAGGAGATCGAGCAGGCCGCAGGAGTCAACATCAACCTGTGGAGCGGCATCGGCATGCTCGTCTTCGCCGCGCTGTTCGGCCTGTGGGTGCGTCTGCGGCCGCTCGTCGTCCCCGACGAGTCGCAGGGCGAGTCCTCATCCCGATGAAGCGCCGGAGCGGGTCACCCTGCTCGGGCTGATCCCCCCAGCGAAAACAGTCCAAAGACCGAGAGCCGGGCACGGTCCGAGTCCGCACCTGCGGACCGGGCCGTGCGAAGGGCTGCCTTTTCGCCGTCCTATTCCGTAGGCTGACAGTTCCGGAAATCGTCGGCAGGACCGCTGGGAGGACAGTGATGACCCAGACCGCCCATGACCACATCGAGGCGCCGTCCGAGTCGGGCGTGGATCCGGGGGAGCAGCCGGAACAAGCGACCTTCGAATCGCTCGACCCCCGCACCGGCGAGGTGGTCGGGAACCATCCGATCCACGACGCGGCTCACGTCACCGAGGCGGTCCGCAGCGCTCGCGGGGCACAGCGCTGGTGGGAAGGATTGGGGTTCTCGGGCCGCAAGCAGCGACTGGACGCGTGGCGCAAGCTGCTGACGCGCAGGATCGACGAGGCGGCCGGTGTGATCTGCTCCGAGACCGGCAAGCCCCTCGACGACGCCAGGCTGGAACTGGTGCTGGTCATCGACCACCTGCACTGGGCCGCGAACAAGGCGGACGGCGTCCTGCGCAAGCGCAAGGTATCGCCCGGGGTGCTGATGGCCAACCAGGCGGCGACCGTGGAGTATCTGCCGTTCGGCGTGGTCGGCGTCATCGGCCCCTGGAACTACCCGGCGTTCACCCCGATGGGCTCGATCGCCTACGCCCTGGCGGCGGGTAACACGGTCGTGTTCAAACCCAGCGAACTCACCCCGGCGGTCGGGGAATGGCTGGCGAAGACCTTCGCCGAGGTCGTGCCGGAGCAGCCGGTGTTCGAGGTGGTCACCGGCTTCGGCGAGACCGGTGCGGCGCTGTGCCGGTCGGGCGTGGACAAACTCGCCTTCACCGGCTCCACCGAAACCGGCAAGCGGGTCATGGCCACCTGCGCGGAAACCCTGACCCCGGTGCTCGTGGAGTGCGGCGGCAAGGACGCACTGATCGTCGACGCCGACGCCGATCTGCGTGCCGCGGCCGAGGCCGCCGTGTGGGGCGCGATGTCCAACGCCGGGCAGACCTGCATCGGTGTGGAGCGGGTCTATGTCGTGGAAGCCGTGGCCGACCGATTCCTGGAACTGGTCGCCGAGCGTGCCGCGGAGCTGCGCCCCGGTGGTGAGCCCGGTGCTGACCTCGGACCGATCACCATGCCGTCCCAGGTGGACGTGATCCGCCACCATGTCGACGATGCGGTGCGGCTCGGTGGGCGTGCGGTCGTCGGCGGCAGCCACTCGGTGCGGTCGCCTTTCGTGGAGCCCGTGGTGCTCACCGACGTTCCCGCCGATGCCGAGGCCGCCGCGGAGGAAACCTTCGGGCCGACCATCGTGGTCGACCGGGTGGCCGACGTGGACGAGGGTGTCGAACGCGCCAACAGCAGCCGCTACGGGTTGGGAGCCACGGTGTTCTCCCGCTCGCGCGGTGCCGAACTGGCACGGCGGTTGCGAACGGGGATGGTCGCGGTCAACTCCGTGATCTCGTTCGCCGCCGTTCCCGCGCTGCCCTTCGGCGGTGTCGGCGACTCCGGCTTCGGACGCATCCACGGTGCCGACGGTCTGCGCGAGTTCGCCCGCCCCCAGTCGGTCACCCGCACCAAGTTCCGGATCCCGCTCAATCCGATGACGTTCAGCCGCTCGTCGCGCACGGTGCGGCAGCTGGTGCGGCTGGTGCAGCTGGTGCGCGGGCGCTGACACGGCGCTTCTCCGTTCGGGAATCGATCATGGGAGCCGACGGCACCCGCGGACATCCCGAGCCGGTGGTGCTTGCGGTTTCGCGCGGGACCGCAAGCACCACCGAGTCGGGTCCTGCCGGTTGCGCGAGGCCACCTTCCGGGCCTACGACGGTGTGCGTGTCACATCTGCACGCCACGCGCGATGCCGTCATGCTTTTCCCATCGAGCATCGAGGAGGCCGGCAGTGAAGAAGATCATCAATGATCCCGCGAATGTGGTCGGTGATGCGCTCCGGGGCATGGCGCTGGCACATCCCGACCTGCTCCACGTCCGGACGGATCCGGCGATCGTCGTTCGTGCCGATGCGCCGGTGCCGGACACCGTGGCGGTGATCTCCGGTGGCGGATCCGGGCACGAGCCACTGCACGCCGGCTTCGTCGGTCCGGGCATGCTCTCCGCCGCGGTCCCCGGGCCGGTGTTCACCTCGCCGACACCGGATGCGGTGCAGGCGGCCATCGCGCAGGCCGAAGGCGGTGCGGGAACGCTGCTGGTGGTGAAGAACTACACCGGTGACGTGCTCAACTTCGAAACCGCAGCGGAACTGGCGACAGCCGAGGGCACGGACGTGCGCACGGTTGTCGTGCAGGACGATGTGGCGGTGCGGGACTCCACGCACACGGCCGGTCGGCGCGGGGTCGGCGGTACGGTGCTGCTGGAGAAGATCGTGGGCGCGGCCGCCCGGCAGGGCACGGACCTGAACGGGTGCCACGAGCTGGCCGAGCGGGTGAGCGCGCGGACGCGTTCGATGGGGATGGCACTCACCGCCCCGACGGTCCCGCATGTGGGTGAACCGAGCTTCGCCCTCGGCGAGGACGAGATGGAGATCGGTATCGGCATCCACGGTGAACCCGGCCGGGAGCGGGTGCCGATGGACAGTGCCGACGGCATCGTTCGCAGACTGCTCGATCCGATACTGGAGGACCTGCCGTTCACCGAAGGCGACGAGGTCCTGCTGTTCACGAACTCGATGGGCGGCACGCCGCTGATGGAGCTCTACGTGGCGCACGGTGTTGCCGAGCGCCTGCTGGACGAGCGTGGTATTCGGGTGCGCAGGCGGCTGGTCGGCCCGTACACGACCAGCCTCGAAATGCAGGGACTGAGCCTGACGCTGCTCGAACTCGACGCCGAACTCACCGCCTACTGGGATGCACCCGTGCAGACACCGGCGTTGCAATGGTGACCATCACAGCAGGTCAGCGGTGGCAGTTTTCGGAGATTGGTGGGGCCGATGCCTTGTACGGCACAGGATGTGATCGCGGCGCTGCGCGCGGGCGCGGAGACCGTCACCGAACATCGCGATGAGCTGATACGGCTGGACCGTGCGATCGGCGACGCCGACCACGGGGAGAACATGGACCGGGGATTCCGTGCGGTCGTCGCACAGCTGGACTCCGCATCCCCGCGGACTCCCTCGGCGGTGCTGAAACTGGCGGCCACCACGCTGATCTCGTCCGTCGGTGGTGCCTCCGGCCCGCTGTACGGCACCGCATTCCTGCGGGCCGCCTCCGCGGCCGGGGATGTCACCGAGCTCGACGGACGTGCGGTCGCGGACGCCCTGCGGGCCGGAATGGAGGGCGTCACGGCACGCGGCAAGGCCGTCACCGGCGACAAGACCATGATCGACGCGTTGGCGCCTGCGGTGGAAGCCGCGAAGGCCTCCGCCGACAGCGATGCGACGGCGGCCACCGTGCTGGCGGTGGCCGCTGATGCCGCGCGTACGGGCGCCGAAGCGACCGAACCGATGGTGGCACGCAAGGGCCGTGCCTCCTACCTGGGAGAGCGCAGCGCCGGGCACCTCGACCCGGGAGCCCGGTCGACGGCGTTGCTGCTCGCGGCGTTCGCCGACACGGTGAGGACGGACCGATGAGTGTGGGACTGGTGATCGTCGCGCACAGCGGGCGGTTGGCCGAGGGAGTCGTCGAGCTGGCCGCACAGATGGCCCCCGAGGTGCGGGTGGTGCCCGCCGGGGGACTTCCCGACGGTGCGACCGGTACGGACTTCGAGACGGTCTCGGCGGCGTTGTCGGATGCCGACAGCGGTTCCGGTGCGGTGCTGCTGTACGACCTGGGAAGTGCGCAGATGACCGCGGAGCTCGCCGTGGAGTCGCTGGGAGATCCGAGTACCGCGATCGTGGCCGACGCGCCCCTGGTCGAGGGGGCGGTCGCCGCTGCCGTCGCCGCGCAGGGCGACAGCGATGTGGAAGCGGTCGCACGCGCGGCCGCCGGCGCGGCGAGCATGGAAATGGCCGGGGCCGAGCCGGGGAGTGCGGCCGGTGCGGAGCCCGCGCCCGGGCAACCGGCCGCTGCCGGGGAGAGCGCCACCGCTGCGGCCGAGATCCGCGAAGAGCTCGTCCTGGACAACGAGATCGGTCTGCACGCGCGGCCCGCGGCGATGCTGACCCGGACGCTGACCGGCTTGGACGCCACCGTGACGATCGTGTTCGGAGACAAGGAGGCCGATGCGGCCAGTGTGCTGGGTCTGATGGGACTCGGGGCCCGCCAGGGCGATCGGATCACCATCCGCGCGAGCGGCCGGGACGCGCAGCAGGCGGTGCAGCGAATCCTGGATCTCGCCGCTCGCGACTTCGACGAGTGACGGGTCTTCTTGCTTCTCGCCGTGCCGGCCGGTCCCTGTGGTCTGCCCACGCACGATCCTGCGAGTTAGGGTGACGCAATGCCGCCGCGTCGTCGTCTCCGAAGTACGCCGGTGACCCTCGCGCTGCTGTTCGTGGTGCTGGCGGTCGGCTGCGCAGGAGGGGTCCGCAGCGTGCCGGGTCCGGGGCGCGGCAGTGCACCGGAGCCTCATCTGTCGAGTGCGGTGCTGGGGGATGTGCGCACGGTGGACCCGTGCACGCTGACCGACCCGGCAACGCTGCAGCGGTTCGGGCAGGTCCGCAACGCGGGAACCGTCTCGCTCGACTACTGCCTGCTGCACGTTCGCATGTCGGGGAGAACACTGCTGCAGCTTGCCGTGGGCGAGCTGCGGAAGGTCGACCCGGCCGAGGTCACGCGGGGAGTGCCGGTGACCCGCCGAGGGGCGTTGCGGATCGTGCACAGCGCACCGCTGCCCGGTCATTGCACCCGGCAGATTCTGTTCTCCGACGGAATCGCGATGCAGGTCAGCGCCGACCTGCTGGCAGGGGACCCCACGTCGGGGCTGTGCCGGGTGGCCGAGGCGGGAGCGAGAACGGCCGTCGACACCATCGCGGCGGAACGGGTCGGGCACCGCTGGTTTCCGCCGGACTCGCTGGCCCTGATCGACCCGTGCACGGTGGTGGACACCGCGGTCGTGCAGCGGGTGCCCGGGCTGAAGGGGGCTCGCCCCCGCTCCAGTCCGGGGCGGCACCAGTGCCAGTGGGGTCCGAACAAAGCCGGGCATCCGCGGGTCCGGATGGTGCACACCGCGGGAGATCCTCCCCGGGTCTCCCGCGGTGCTGCGGTCGCCGAGCGGATCGCCGGGCGCCGCACGGTGGTCGGCATCGTCGGCGGCAACCCCCGAACGCCGCTGTGCATGGCCGAAACCGCGCACATCCCGTTCGAGGCTGCCGGGACGGGACAGGTCGAGGTGGCCATGCTGGTGGTCGCGATTCCGGGCAGTGACGGTATTCGCGCCTGCGAGTTCGCTCGAGGCCTTGCCGAGCGGATCTGGCCGAGGTTGCCGCCTGCGTGACAACCGGTCGGGTCGGGGCGTGCGGCCTGCGGTTAACGTGGTGTCCGTGCCACGCCGAAACCGCCCCGGCCGCCCGAAACGGGCGCGGCCCGACGCCCGCCCACTGGGCTCCGGTTTCGGCTTCTCACAGGTGGAGCCGGGGCCGGACGGGGACTGGTTGGTGCGCACGGTGCCCGCGGCACAGGCGACGAAGATGTACCGCTGCCCCGGATGCGACCACGAGATCCGTCCCGGGGTGGGGCACATCGTGGCCTGGCCCGCCGACGAGTACGGCAGTGTCGAGGATCGGCGTCACTGGCACACCGGTTGCTGGAGAGGGCACCGGCGCCGCGGTCCGAAACGGTCGTGGCAGGATCGTCGGTGATGAGTACCGACATCCGTGCCAACACCGTGCTGCCGGGACGGCGGGAGCCGATCACCCTGCACACCGCCGACGAGCTGAACCTGGTCGGTGAGCTGTCCCTGCCGCAGGACCGTGCTCCGCGAGCCACGCTCGTGTGCCTGCACCCCTTGCCCACGCACGGCGGGATGATGGACTCGCACCTGATCCGCAAGGCGGCCTGGCGCCTGCCCGCCCTGGCCGATCTCGCGGTGCTGCGGTTCAACACGCGCGGCACGGTCAGCGAGGCCGGGCGCAGTGAGGGCAGCTTCGACGGCGGTGACTCCGAGCGGTTCGACGTCGCCGCCGCCCTGGAGTACGCGGAGTTCCACGACCTGCCCGACGTGTGGCTCCTCGGGTGGTCGTTCGGCACCGACCTGACACTGGTACACGGCCTCGACCCGCTGGTGCAGGGTGCCGTGCTGATCTCCCCGCCGCTTCGATGGAGCACCGAAGAACACCTGCGTGCCTGGGGCGAGTCCGGCAAGCCGGTGCACGCCTTCATCCCCGAGCACGACGACTACCTCCAGCCGGAGGAGGCGCGACGCAGGTTCGCCACGATCCCGCAGGCCAAGGTGGTCGGCTTCCCGGAGACCAAGCACCTGTGGGTCGGCAAGGACAAGCAGGCCCTGGACGCGATCGTGCAAGCCGTGGTCCCGGAGGTGCCGACGCCCCTGCCGACCACCTGGGACGGTCCCGCCGAAACCCGCCAGGTCACCATCGTCGAGTCCTGATCACCATCGCCTCCTCGTCTTGTCGACTCCGGCTCGTGCATGCGGGAAAGGCCGACCGGCCGGGCCGACAGCGGCGGGTGCGCGAAGGGTGATCGAGTGCGGCACCATGGGGCCGTGCATTACATCGAGTCGGGAGCGGGACCGCCGCTGGTACTGCTGCACGCGTTCCCGGTGGACGCACGGATGTGGCACGGCGCGCGGACGTTGCTCGAAGAACAGGTCAGAGTCATCGCCCCGGACCAGCGGGGTCTCGGGCAGAGCGCGCTGGACGGCTCGTCGGCACCGGACCTGGCCGACGAGGGCGCCACCCGGCGTGCTGCGGAGCAGCCCGGCCTCGGAACGGTGGCCGCCGATGTGCTCGCGCTGCTGGACAGTCTCGGCCTGTCGGAAGTCGTCCTGGGCGGGTGCTCGATGGGCGGGTACGTCGCGACGGCCGTGCTGCAGGCGGCGCCGGAACGCGTCTCCGGCCTCCTGCTCGCCGACACCAAGGCGGTCGCCGACAACGCGGAGCAGCGCGACAACCGCCTCTCGGTCGCCGATCGTGCCGAACGCGAGGGCACGTCGGGCTGGCTCGCCGAGAACAGCCTGCCCGGTCTGGTCGGTCGGACCACTCGCAACGAGCGCCCCGAGGTCGTCGACGAGATCGGTGCTCTGATCGACAGTCAGCCCGCCGAGGGAGTGGCCTGGGCACAGCGTGCGATGGCGGCCCGCCCGGACGGTACGGACACGCTTCGCGGCTTCACCGGCCCCGCCCTGGTCGTCGTGGGGGAAGAGGACACGATCACCCCGCCGGAGATCGCCAGGGATGTCACGGCGGTGCTGCCGGACGCGGAGCTGGTCACCCTGCCAGGGGCGGGGCATCTGTCCGCGATGGAGACTCCCGAGGCATTCGCGAATGCCGTGCTGCCCTGGCTGAACCGGTTCGGCAGCTGAACCGTCCCGGCTGGACCGTCCAGTGCTCGCCACCGGGACTCGCTACTGGGAACTGTTGCTCGGTTCGTTGGTGTCCACCCTGGCCGTACCACCCGGCTGGGAGGTTCCCGTGGTCGACTCGCTTTCGGAGATGGGCACCTTGATCCGCTGCGTCGGCGGGTCGTACGGATCGGTTTCCGCGCTCGCGCCACGCCGGATCCGCTCGGTCGCCTCCTCGGAGTTCGGCGATTCGGGTGCGGACTCGTCCTCGTCCTGCGTGGCCTCCGATGACGGGCGCGGGGTGTCCAGCGCTGCTTGCGTCTCCTGACGTACCTGTTCGCGAGCTTTGGCGGCCACCTCCCGCAGCCTGGTTTCCTCCGAGTCCTCGTCGTCGAGGCGCTCCAGGATCGGTGCGGTCTGCCCGAACAGTTCGGTGGCCTCGCGCAGTTTCGCGGCCACCGCGTCCCGAAGCTCGACCAGCGAGGCCACCTGCTCGTCGGCCTTCTCCACGCGCCGCAGGCACTCCTGCGTGGTCTCGCCGATGCGCCGTTCGGCGTCCGCGCGGGACTCGCGGAGCATCCGGTTGCTCTCCTCGGTGGCCTCGGTGACCAGCCGTTCGGCCTCCTGCTTGCTCTCGCGTTCGCGTTGCTCGGCGGCTTCGGTGCTCTCGCGATGCAACCGCTCGGCTTTCTCGGTGGCCTCGCGAACGAGCCGGTTCGACTCGTCGGTGGCTTCCCGCACTCGCCGATGTGCTTCGTTGGTGCCTTCCCGCAGACGCCGGTTGGCTTCCTCGGTGGCCTCTTCCACCCGCCGTTCGGCCTCGGCCTTGCTGGCGGCCTCCTGCTCGGCGAGGGTCCGCATGGATTCGGTGCGCCGGGCGGTCATCGCGATCTCGAAGTCCTCTTCGACCTGCTCGCGGCGGGCCTGCGACTCCTCGTCGGCTCGTTTGCGGTTCTCCTCCGCCTCACGGGTGATCCGCTCGGCTTCGGCTTTGGCCGCGTCCAGAACCGAACGATGCTCGGTCTCCATCTCGGCGCGCCGCTCGTCCGTCTCGGTGATCAGCTGCTCGTAGCGATTCCGCAGCTCGCTCGCCTCGGACTCGGCCGCGGAACGGACCTCGGCCGCATCGCTTTCGGCCCGGCTGCGGATTTCGGCGGCTTCCTCCTGGGCCAGGCGCAGCATGTGCTGCAGACGCTCGCTGAGCCCTTCCAGGGTGGTCGGCGGCTTGGCCAGCCGCTCGACCTGGCCGCGCAGGTTCTCGACCTCCGAGCGGACCGACTCCAGCTGTTTGGACAGGTCATCGGCCTGCGAAACGGCAGCATCCCGATCGGAGGTGAGGATGCTGATGTCGGCGTCGACGCGTTCCAGATACTCGTCGACCTGGGCGCGGTCGTAGCCACCCCTTCGGACGACGTCGAAGCCCGATCCCAGTGGCAGCAGATCACGATCGTCGGCTTGGCCCATACCTCAACGCTACCTGCCCGCCGTCGTTGCCGGTGGCCGGTGTGGACGGCGAACCGATTTCTCACGTCCGCGCGGTGGGTGATGAGCTACTGCGGTCCCACGAGGTCCGCTTTCCGGTGGCCGCCCCGGCGGGTATCGGTGACCACTCGCCGAGTACCCGGCATGAGCAGCGAAAAGGGCACTTGACCACCAGGTCGTTCACGACGACTGTGTGGTTCCGGACGGGCCGGGCGGTGGCCGATGCTGCGCGGAAAGCCTTTCAGCGGGCGGGCTCCACCAGTTCCACGAGAACACCCCCGGCGTCCTTGGGGTGGACGAAGTTGATCCGGCTGTTCGCGGTTCCCCTGCGTGGTGCCTCGTAGAGCAGCCGGACACCCTTGGTGCGCAGCGCCTCGCAGGCCGCGTCGACGTCGGTGACGCGGTAAGCCAGTTGCTGCAAGCCGGGGCCGTTGCGGTCCAGGAACTTGGCGATGGCCGAGTCCTCGCGCATCGGCGCGAGCAGTTGGACCCGGGTGGCGCCGGTGGTGTCCCCCGGCGCGGCCAGCATCGCCTCGCGCACTCCCTGGTCCTCGTTGACCTCGCTGTGGGTGAGTACGAGCCCGAAGGTCTCGTGCTGGAAGTCGATCGCGGTGTCGAGGTCGGCGACCGCGATGCCGACGTGGTCGATGCCGCTGAGGAGTTCGCCGAGTGCCTGCTGCATGCCGCGGAGCGTAGCGCCTGCCGGGCCGTGACGAGAGAAGCCGCGCCTGTGCGCCGCCTCACACATCCCGTGTTTCTCCGGCCGCGGGTATGGCCCGCACGAGCCGGACCGGGCAGCATGGTGAGAGCCCGGCGGGAAGCGAGTCCGCGACCGGCACGGTCGGCGGCCGCGGCCGGGCATCGTCGACGCAGCAGTGACAGCACCGGGAGGAAGCCGTGGGAAGTTCCGTGATCGTGGCCGGAGCGCGTACGCCCATGGGACGGCTGCTCGGATCGCTGAAGGACTTCTCGGGTGCCCAGCTCGGCGGGGTTGCGATCGCCGCCGCGCTGGAGCGTGCGGGAGTGCGGCCCGATCAGGTGCAGTACACGATCATGGGGCAGGTGCTGACCGCGGGTGCGGGCCAGATCCCCGCCCGGCAGGCCGCGGTCGCCGCCGGTATCCCGATGGACGTTCCCGCGCTGACCGTCAACAAGGTGTGCCTGTCCGGGTTGGACGCGATCGCGCTGGCCGACCAGCAGATCCGGGCCGGTGAGTTCGACATCGTGGTCGCAGGTGGCCAGGAGTCGATGACCCAGGCGCCGCACCTGCTCGGCTCCTCGCGTGAAGGCTTCAAGTACGGCGACGTGCAGATGCTCGACCACATGGCTCACGACGGGCTGTTCTGCGCCTTCGATCAGGTCGCGATGGGGGCTTCCACCGAGAAGTACAACTCCCGGCACGGCCTGACCCGCGCCGAGCAGGACGAATTCGCTGCACGCTCGCACCAGCGTGCGGGCGCGGCGGCCTCCGGCGGCGTCTTCGCCGAGGAGATCGCCCCGGTCACCGTGCCGCAGCGCAAGGGCGAGCCGGTGGTGGTCGACACCGACGAGGGCGTGCGCCCCGACACCACGGCCGAGGGCTTGGGCAAGCTCCGTCCGGCATTCGCCGCGGACGGCACGATCACCGCCGGGTCGGCCTCGCAGATCTCCGACGGTGCGGCCGCGGTCGTGGTGATGAGCAAGGCCAAGGCGCAGGAACTCGGCCTGCCGTGGCTGGCCGAGATCGGTGCGCACGGAGTCGTCGCCGGGCCGGACGCAAGCCTGCACGAGCAGCCTTCCAACGCGATCAAGGCCGCCTGCGCGCGGGAGAGCCGTGAGGCCGGCGAGTTGGACCTGGTCGAGATCAACGAGGCCTTCGCCGCGGTCGGAATCGTCTCCGCCCGCGCTCTCGGCCTCGACGAGGAGCGGGTCAACGTCAACGGCGGAGCGATCGCGCTGGGGCACCCGATCGGCATGTCGGGCGCGCGTCTGGCGCTGCACCTGGCGCTGGAGCTGAAGCGGCGCGGTGGTGGCAGCGGTGCCGCGGCACTGTGCGGTGGTGGCGGCCAGGGCGACGCCCTGATCCTGCGCGTGCCGCAGAGCTGACGGTGGGTGCGCAGCTGAGCGCGAAAGTCAAATCGCTTCGACGGTCAGCAGGGAGTCGAGCCCGGTGAAGTCGTCCGGGTTGCGTGTGATCAGCGTCATTCCCCGTGCGAGTGCGATCGAGGCGATCAGGAGATCGGCAAGCCGACTTCGTGGTTGGCGTCCTGCCTGCTGGACTGCGGCGAAGACCTGCCCGTAGGAGCGGGCCGCAGCAGCATCGAACAGGAGTGGGTCGAAGCGGGATTCCACCGACTGCAAACGCCGTAAGCGCGTGGCCCGCACCGAGGGTTTGGCGGAGGCATGGGTTCCTGCCGCGAGTTCGGCGATGGTGACCACGCTGATGTAGTACTGGTCCGCTGTCAGCGCTTGTGTGTCGATCTCGGGAAGATCGATCACAACACAGGTGTCCAGCAGTGCTTGCGCTTTACTCACCGAGCAGCCCGTCCTGATCCACGATCCGATCCAGATCGGCGAAGAATTCGGCGGAATCCAGGGCGGGTTCCTCGGCCGCGATCTCCGCGAGTTCGTCGCGGGTGACGAACGCGCGAGGCTTCAGAGGATTGAGTTGTGCCACCGGCGTGCCGTTGCGGGTGACGATGAAGCTCTCGCCCTCTTCCACTGCTTCCAGAACTGCTCCGCTGTCATTGCGTAGTTCGCGTTGGGTGATCGGATGGTTCATGGCAACAGTCTAAACCGGGGTGGCTACAATGTGCTACGCCATTCTTGGGGTGCCTGAAGACCCCGAAATCCCCCGGAGATGTCCCGCAACGGGTGACACCGAGCGAGATCAACAGCGTGCTGCCGGGCTATCCTGGCAGGTATGAAGTGGCTTCCGGGTGGATGGCAGCGAGCCGATCGGGTGGATACGCAGCGGGCGACCGTCCCACGGCGGGCGACGGCCGAACAGCCCACCGTGGCTCATCGCGGTCAACCGCCCCGGCAGGCCACGGCGCAGTATCCGCAGCAGCCCGATCCCGCCTCCCCCGGACCGGAGACGAAGGCCTACGGCAGGGAGGAAGCCGTACCCGCCGCGCCCGCCCCGGTTCTGGGCAGCGAGGTACGTGACGTCGACGTCAGCGCCGCCGCTTTCCGCAACCTGCTCGTCGGTGGCGGTGTCAGCGGATTCCTCACCATCCTGTGCGCGGCAGCGCTGACCGACGACGGTGGCAGCGTGTGGTTGTGGTTCTGGCAGATCGTGTTCGGTGCGATCTTTCTGTGGTTCGTGGCTTCGGCGAAGGGATCGTTGAGCAGCAGAGGCTTTCTGCTGGACCGCCATGCGCTCCACGCGCGCACCAGGGGAGAGGTCTTCGGAATCCCCTGGTCCGAGATCGGTGCGGCCGGGATCGGCTCACTGCCTCCGATCCAGCGGAAACGCCCGGTCCCGCCGGAGCGTCGCCGGGCTTTCGAGTTCTATCCGGCCGATCCCGAGTTCGTCCACCGCCATCCCGAACTCGAACGCTGGCGGATCGACGAGCCCGCCCCGATGCCGGGACTGCCCGGCGTGCGCTACCGCTTCCACCTGCCCCCGTTGAGCCGCCTGCCCCGCCGGCTGGAACATGCCGTGCAGGAGCTCGCCCCGCACAAATGGGTCGGCCACTACCGGCGCCAATTCCCCCCGCAGTAGGGGGTGGGGAGTGCTGTGGTGGCCTGCTCGAGTGGTTGCCGAAAACGCATCTCGACGCCACGCCCGGCACCGAGGAAACAGGCGCTACCCGAGGCTGGCGAGGGGATCCGCCGGTGACAGCGCGGGATCACCGATCGTGAAGGTGCGAGTGGGGCCGCTCCCGGTGCGGGCCGTCTCGAACCGGACGGTGACCCGTCCGATCCCGGCGCCCTGCACCCAGCCGTGCCCCCACTCGGGATGGTGGATGTCATCACCCGCCCGCCATGCCGGGGCTGGCATCTCCTCGGTCCCCGGGGCAGCCATGGCCGGCGGTGTCTCGACCGGAGCGTGGGAGCGCAGCGAGTCGGCAGCCGGCTCATCGGCCGGGTTGCCGAACAGGGATTCCTGTTCCGCGGTGGCCAGGCCCGAATACGACACGCCCACCAGCCGCACCGGTGTCCCCGGTGGTGCCGCCACCGGGGTGAGCCGCCGGGCCGCGGCAGCCAGCGCGGAGAAGTCGCTCGTCGCCGACGGAAGGGTCTCCGCCCGGCTGATCGTGGTGAACGAGGAGTCGCGGGCCTTGACCGTCACCGTGCGCGCGGCACGGCCGGATGCCACCAGGCGGCGGTGAGCTGCCTGGGCCATCCCGGTGACCTCCGAGGTCAGTTTCCCGGAGTCGGTGATGTCGGTGTCGAAGGTGGTCTCCGCGCTGACCTGCTTGGCCTCGCCGCGTTCGGCGACCGGATGCTCGTCGACGCCCTGCGCCAGCCGGTGCAGCTCGATGCCGTGTGCCTGCCCCAGCAGCGAGATCACGTCCCCGGGCTGCAGCGCGGCGAACTCTCCGATCGTGCGCACGCCGATGCGGTGCAGTTTCGACTCGGTGATGGGGCCGATGCCCCAGAGCTTGCGTACCGGCAGGCTCGCCAGCAGCTCCCCTTCCTGCTCCGGTGGGACGATCAGTGCGCCGTTCGGTTTGGCCAGCCCCGAGGCGATCTTGGCGAGCTGTTTGCCGGAACCCGCGCCGATCGACGCGGTCACCCCGACCGTGTGGTGAACCTGCGCGCGCAGCCGGGAGGCGAAATCCCGCACCACCTCGGTCGGTGCCCCGGTCAGCTCTTCCGGTTCCAGAAACGCCTCGTCGATCGAGACCTGTTCGACGTGTTGCGAGGCCGCACGCACGATCTCGAAGATCTGTCTGCTGACCGCTTGATACAGGCGGAACCGGGGCGGCAGGATCACGGCGACCGGGCAACGGCGCCGTGCTTCCGACATCGGCATCGCCGAGCGAGCACCGTACTCGCGGGCCTGATAGCTGGCGCCCGCGACAGTGCCCCGCGGCCCCAGGCCGCCCACGAGCACGGCACGATCACGAACCGTCGGCCGGGTGAACTGCTCCACGGATGCGAAGAACGCGTCCATGTCGACGTGCAACACCCATCGCTTCACACCGTCATTGAACGAGATGCGACCGACATCGACCAAGCTCGGGTCCAGCGTGTCGGCACCGCTGCGCAAGCCAACCCGCGTGGCCACCCGATGTGGCCTCCAACGCTGGGCAACCCCTTCGCCCGGAAGGACTGCACCTGAGGAGACGGTTCACCGACCACCGCGCCAGGTCGATCGTGAAAACACCCTCTTACCGATGGGAGGGCTGTAGATACGCCCAGGCGTAGGCGGTCATCGCATCGCGCAGATACACGGCCAGTCCCGCGGGCTTGCGGCGCTCGATGCGCTTGCGGAACTTCGGTTGACTCACATACATCCGGGCAAGCCGGATGTAGGATTCGTGGTCCGGCGTCCAGAAGTGGCAGATCCAGCGGTAGTGCTCGCCGATCGCCTCCAGGGTGCGCGGGTCGTTCTCGGCCACACCGGCGGTGAACAGTTCGGTGATGCGGTTGCTGATCCGATGCCAGTCCTGCCCGACCTCCTCGATGTCGGGATTCCCCTGGACCGGCAGGTTCCCGGTCTCGACGCGGTCGGTTCTCTCGGGGTCGATGTCACCGATCAGGGCGGTGCCGTCCTGCCCGGCCTCGGCCCGATCGAGATCGGCGTTGCTCTCCACCGGCTGCACGGCGCCCTCCTCTGCTGACGGCGTACGACAGTGTGCGGCCGCAGAAGTGTGCCCGCTCCCGGCCGCGGTTGTCACCTGCTCGGGTGACAATAGCCGAGAGAGCCCGGATGTGGTGACTACTCGGAGGAGAACACGGGCGGGCGGCAGTGCACCGCCACGAGCTCACCCTCCAGCCGGACGGCTCCCGCCGAGTGGGGGAGAACGGCGGTGTGGCCGCGCTGCAACTCGAGGTCGCCGTTTTCGGCCCGCAGTGTTCCGGAGCCTTCCAGAACGATCAGGACACCGAAGGACGGTGCCAGTTCCAGCGCGCCGCGCGGATGCAGCCGCTCGGCGAGAAAGAACTCCGAAGCCTGCTCGACCAGCAGCGGCACGCGAGGACCGCCGTGCTGCGCGGTGTGCTTGATCAGACCGGACAGCGCCTCCGTGCCGAAACCCGCCCGGTTCACGGTACGCAGCGCGGCCCGGTGCTCCAACCCGAGGAAAGCGCTTTCGGCATCGGCGAGAAAGCCCTCCCATTCCAGGGTGATCGAGAAGTCCGTGGGTTGCTGCAGCTCCACGACGAAGACCCCGGCTCCGATCGCGTGCGGCGTACCGGCGGGTACGTGCACGGTGTCGCCCGGCCGAACCGGGATCTCGTTGAGAGAGCCCAGCATTGCCGAGGAGTCCTGCGTGCGCACCCAGTGCTCCACGGTCTCCGGCGCGACATCACTGCGGAAACCCAGGTACACGACCGGTTGCGGTCCGCTGGTGCCCACCACGATCCACGCCTCGGTCTTGCCGAACCTCGATCCGAGATGCTGCCGGGCGAAGCCGTCGGTGGGATGGCAGTGCACGGGCAGGCGTTGCCCCGCATCGAGCAGCTTGACCAGCAGAGCGGTGTCGTCGCCGAAGGCCGCGATGTGCTCGTGCCCCAGCCATGCTTCGGCATCGGCGGCCACGGCATCGCGCAGGAGGCGGCCGTCCGGCAGTCGGGTCAGTCCCGACTCGGAGTGGCCGAACCGTGCCGTCGTGGAGGCCACCCAGTCCTCGGGGCCGAACTCGCGGTCATCGCTGCTGCCGCGCAGCTCGGCGATATGCCTTCCGCCTCGGTAGAACTGGTGGGGCTGGTTGGCCGGTAGTGCGATGACCTGTGGTGCGGCTGCTTCGGACTGCCCGGCGGCTGCGGCTGGCACGGTGCTCCTTTCGCTCGATCCGGAAGGCGAGGCGGTGCTGCGGCGAACGCCGCCGCCGTGATCGGCGCCCCGCACGGTACGGTGAGTGCGTGCTGAGAACGTATGTTGGCTGGTTCCGTCTGGTCGCATTCGCCGAAGCATTGTCCTGGGCGGGCTTGCTGATCGGCATGGTGTTCAAGTACGGGTTCGGTCAGCCGATGGGAGTCACGATCTTCGGATGGATCCACGGCATGGTGTTCACCGCGTACGTGGTGGTCGGCCTGCTCGTGTACGGTCCGCTGCGCTGGAAGTTCCGTGTGCTGGTGCTGGCACTGATCGCCTCCGTTCCCCCCTTCGGCACGGTCGTCTTCGAACGCTGGGCCACTCGTCGTGAGTTGCTGAACATGCCCGACACGTTGGGCCCGACCTCGTGGTCGCGCCTGACCGGGGCGTTACGCGCACTCAACTGAGCACATGGCCGCGAAGGTGTGATGGTGTGGTTGTTCCCGCCCGCGCCGAGACGATCAGAAGTCACCTGCCGCATGCCGGACCCTGCCGAGCAGTTCGGTGAGTTGTTGTGTCTGCCGTTCGGTCACCCCGCCGAGCCCGAAATCGATCTCGGTGACGGATTCGGTCGCGCGTTTCATCAGATCGCGGCCGCTATCGGTGATTTCGACCAGTGTGGTCCGACGGTCGGTGGGATGCGAGAGGCGCTGCACCAGGCCGTCCTGCTCCAGACGGTCGACGATGTTGGTGACACTGGTCGGGTGCAACTGCAGACGATCACCCATGACCCGCATCGGCAGGCTGCCGCGCCGCGAGAACGTCAGCAGGACCAGAGCTTCGTAGCGGGCGAAAGTCAGGTTGTGCGGGCGCAGTGCCGCATCGACCGCGGACTGCAGGATCTGCTGCACTCGCATCACGCTCGTTACCGCGGCCATCGATGTGGACGGGCCGATCCGCTCGGACCAGGTCTCGGCCGCGCGCGCGATGGGATCGAAGGGCAGCGGTTGACGGGTGCTCATGGCACTCGACGCTAGCAGCGGCCGGGCCCCGAACCGGTGAGCGTGGTCCTGTTCGGCACGGTGCCGGATGTGCTGTGTGTCGCGGGGAGATCAGCCACACTGCGATTCGACGGAGATCGCGACGGGTCTCGACCCGTGGAACCAGGAGGATGACGTGCTGGTGGCATTCAGCGTGGCGCCGTCGGGCGCCGGGGAGTCGGACAGTGTCAGTGAGGCCGTGGCCGAGGCGGTGCGCGTGGTTCGGGAGTCCGGTCTGCCGTACGAGACGACCGCCATGTTCACCACGGTGGAAGGCGAGTGGGACGAGGTCATGGACGTGGTCAAGCGAGCGACCGAAGTCGTCTCGGCTCGGTCGCCGCGCACCAGTCTGGTCGTCAAAGCCGATATCCGGCCCGGCCACACCAATCAGCTCCAGGAGAAGGTGCAGCGCGTCGAGGAGCACCTCTCGGGTGAGTGATCCGTCGCGTGGCACGCCGGGTTCTCGCGGTGTGGACCTCGCAGCGGACGGTGTGTGAAAAAGCCGGAGCGGCCCCGACGGAAATGTCCCGGGCCGCTCCGGCTCGAATCACCGCACGTCGAGCTCAGCCCCGCGCGGAGGGGTGGTCCACGATCGGAGCGTTGACGCACTGGCTGTTCTGCGGCGACAGGAGCGGAAGCACCACGCCCACCGCGGCGACGTTGTTGCCGCACAGCTGCACCGGCACCGCACTGATGTTGTTGTCGTTCAACACGTTGATGCCGTCGTTGTCGGAGCTGTCGGCAAAAGCGACGGAGCCCATGGTCACCATGCCGAGGGCGGCGGCACCGGTCGCGCCGGCAATGCGGGTAGCAATACGCACTGTTTCGTACCTCTCATCGAACTTCGGACGGGGAGGTGCTCCATCGGGAGCTCTCCCAGGCCTGCGCAAGACGTCTTCCCGCGCAGACTCTGTCGGATCTTCGACTCCCAGCGCCCGAAGAATTGAGTCTTTTTCGCCGACACCACCTGATCGAGTGGCTCTGGATCACCTGGTTGAATGATCTTTTTCGTGTTCTGGGCGGTGGCGGCCCTCGGTGGCGCGGAACCGAACCACGCACCGGATGCCGCGCTCCGGTCGCTTATCCAGCTCCCGGGCGTCATCGGCGCCACACCCCGTGTCACGATGGAACCGTGACACGTCCAGATCCACGCCAGAACGCAGACGCGTCCGCCGCGATGGCGGGTGCGGTAGACCTGTCGGCGCTCAAGAACAGGGCGGAGGCCTCCCGCTCGGGCACGGGCCCGCCGGCCTCGGGCGGGGGTGACCGGTCGTCCGGCGGGGCGAATTCCTGGGTTGTCGACGTCACCGAGGCGACTTTCCAGTCCGAGGTCGTCGAACGCTCGATGCAGGTGCCCGTGGTGGTGGATCTGTGGGCGGACTGGTGCCAGCCGTGCAAGCAGCTTTCGCCGATTCTGGAGCGCCTGGCGCAGCAGGATGGTGGGCGCTGGGTGCTCGCCAAGATCGACGTGGACGCCAACCAGCGCATCCCGCAGCTGTTCGGGGTGCAGTCGCTGCCCACCGTGATCGCGGTGGCAGGCGGCCAGCCCGTGGAGGCCTTCGCCGGTGCCCAGCCGGAGGCCCAGATCCGGCAGTGGCTCGACTCGGTCCTGGACGCCCAGCGCGATCAGCTTCCCGGCATCCGTGCTGCCGAACAGGCGGCCGGAGAGCAGGAGGAAGCCGAGGATCCGCGGTTCACCGCCGCCGAAGAGGCCCTCGAACGCGGTGACTACTCCACGGCCGAAGCCGCCTACCGGAAGATTCTCGACGCCGAGCCCAACAACGAGCAGGCCAAGGCCGCGCTGGCGCAGGTGCAGTTCACCGCGCGGGCGGAAAATGCCGACCCTTCCGCGATCGAGCGGGCCGATACCGCGCCGGACGACGTGGACGCGCAGCTGGCGGCTTCCGAGGCCGAGCTGGCCGCGCAACAGGTGGAGTCGGCGTTCGACCGGTTGGTGCGCACGGTCAAACGTACTTCGGGCGACGAGCGCAACCGGGTGCGCGAGCACCTCATCGAGATGTTCGAGCTCTTCCCGGAGGGGGACCAGCGCGTGGCCACCGCTCGGCGCAACCTGGCCAGCGCCCTGTTCTGACCCTGTGGCGGGTGGGCGCTGCTCGCCGGGAGACGCGCCCACCCCGAGGGTCCAAGACGGATCCTCAGCGCCGGTACTCGGCGATACAGGCCCCCAGACCCCGCTGGAAGCCGATCCGGAAGGCCTCCACCCGCGCGAATCCGGCGACGACTCGATCACCGTCGAGATCGGCCGCGATCAGACCGTCCTCGCTCAGGAGCGCGGCCACCCCCTCGTCCACGTCGCCGGGAGCGATCCGCACCCTGCCGACGGGATTGCGCCTGCCGATGGGATCCTCCAGCAGCGAACCGCCCCAGAAACCGGTGAAGCACGCCGTGCGCAGACCGGCGGTCGCGCCGTTCAGGGACAGTCCGGCCGCCTTCTGCACCGACAGGGCGTATCGCGAAGCCACCTGGGCGTAGGCGGCGAAGTCGCCGTACCCGGATTTCCGCTCGTCCGTGGCCGGTGGGCCGGCGATGTCGCGGAGTCCCGGGATGTCCAGCGACACCGTGTTCGTCTCCGGGCAGTAGAACGCCGGTGACGTCGGTTCCCTGCCGGGGCAGGGGCTCTTCCGCGTGATGATGCGGGGAGGGGCGGCGCCGGTGTCGTCGAAGACCTGCCGCAGGCTCTTCTCGATCACGTCCACGCTGCCACGGTCGACGGGCAGGTCGGTTTCCTGGAGGTCCTTCCAGGACTTGAACTGGGTGGTGCGCTGCTTGACGGAATCGGCGCTCATCTCGACGCAGCGCTTCGGGCCGTCACCGAATCCGTGTTGAAACGCCGAGATCCGGTCGAAAGCGCTGCCGTGCGCGCGGGGTCCTGCGAATCCCGTCTCGCCCGGTGCATCGCGGATGTAGTTGAGCACGCCCATGACGTTGTTGAGCCCCTCGCCGGTGGAAACCCGGAAGTGTGACGCCGCCCCCTCGGCGACATGGCGGAAAAACGCCCCGGTGAAGCAGTCGGCCTGCTGTTCGAGCACGAGGGCGGGAGTGCTGCTGTCGAGAACACCCGCCCGTTGCTGCACGGCGTGACCCATCTCGTGGGCGAGTACGGTGACCACCGCCATCGGCCCGAAGCTGTTTTCGAGCCGGGGCAGCATCCTGCCCCGGTCCCAGGCGATGGCATCGTCGATCGGGCAGTAGAAGGCATTGGGCAGGCCGGCCGTGGACTGCCTGCACAGATCGATGCCGGGCCCGGTGGAGTCATACGAGACCAGCCGCTCGACCGGAGTGAATGCCCGGCCGCCGAACGCATCCGGGAAGGCGTCTTTCCAGTAGGCCTGGATGTCGGCGATCGCATTGGCGGCGAGCCTGTCCGTCCGGCCGCCCGCGGAGTTCTCCACCGGAATGTTCGCATCGTCGGCTCCCGGCCGCGGGCCGCTGGGTCCGTGCGTCGCGGGCAGCCCCGCGACGGAGGCCGGGGACACGCTCCCGGCCGTGGTCGGTGTTCCGCTGATCGGCTGCGTGCAGCCGGCGGCGACCAGGCACGTCACCATCGCGATGGTCGCGCCGACGAACCGCTTCAGGTGGCGTGTTCCGGCTGTCACTGGCGAGTCCCATCCTGCGCTCGGGAGTCCGTCGCTTCGCCGCCCCGGGCGGCGAGTGCCCCCGGAAGCCTAACGGGCGCGGATCATGCGGCCGATCACCTCCGCACCACCGGCCTTCACCCCCGGCAGGCGTCCGGACCGCCGCGCATGCCCGCGCGGAAAGCCGCGATCCGGTCGAATCCGGTCGGGGCGTTCGTGGCGGAAGCAGCGCGGTCGGTCTGCTCGTTCGACAGCAGCAGGGTGACGGCCTCGTCCAGATCACTCGCGGACAGCGGAGGATGCCCGCGGGAGTCGTCCAGCAACGAACCGGTGTAGGCGCCGGTGAGGCAGCTCGCCCGTCCAGCGGTCCCGGCAGCGGTTGTCGACGTGCCGAGGGCGTGCAGAGCGGCCCGTGCATAGCGCGAGGCCAGTGCTGTCTCGCTCGCCTGATCACCGATGTCGTGGTGCACGCGCGCCAGCCCGCGGTGATCGACGACCACCGCGGGTGGCCGCGGGCAGTAGGAGACCGGCGCGCGGTGGTCCGTGGCGCATCCCGCCGGAGGTGAGCCGCGCACGGGCGGGGTGGCCCAGTGCCCGCCCCTGCGGTCGACGAGCGCGGTGAAGTAGTCCCGTATGACGGTCGTGCGGGAACGCAGGACCTGCTCCAACGGCCGGTTCCGCGGCTCCGGCGCCGAGGTCACCGGCGCACTGGTGAATCGCCGGTTGTGCACCGTCATCCCCGCGCACACCTCCGGTCCACCGCGGTAGCCGTCCTGGAAGGCCGAGACACGGTCGAACGCGGTGCCGTGGGGATCGGCATCGGACTGCGCAGTGCCTGCCGGGGCCCGAAAACTCGTCAGCGCCCGCATCGCACCGTCCAGTTGGGCCTTCCGGACGTGCAGGCGCGCGGAGTGACCGTCGACGACCCAACGCGTGTAGGTCCCTGCGTAGCAGTCGGCGATCGCTTCGGTCAGTGCGGAACGGGTGGACGTGTCCGCATCGCCGGAGGCGGGGTCGTGTCGCCGGTGCACCGCGTGGCCCATCTCGTGGGCGAGTACCGTGAGCACGGCCGCCTGGCCGTAGTGCTCGACCAGGACGGGAAGCAGGGCCGCGCGGTCCCAGGCGATGGCGTCCACCGAGGCACAGTAGAAGGCGTTGCCTTCGAGATCGGCGACCTCGGCGGTACACGGAGGAGGAGCACTGTTCTCGGCGGTGGTGTCCACGGAGAAGAAACCGCCGTCGATGTCGCGCCACGGGCTGCCGAAGTGTTCCGGGAAAGCCCGGGACCAGTAGGTCTGCACATCGGTGACCACGGTGGCCGCCAGCGTGTCGACAACGCTGCCGTCGGTGCCGTACACGAACGACGGATCGACCGGCCGGACGAGGATGTCCTCGGTCGGTCGTGCGGTGCCCGCGATGTTCGAGCAACCGGAAAGCGCCACGACGAAAGCGAGCAGCAGTACCGCCGCCGCGACCGGACCGCCCCGTGGTGCATGCACGAGCCCAGCCTCCCACCCGGCCGCAGGAACTGGGGACGATGCCTCGGTGTGGATGCGGTCTTCGGCGTTCATGCCCGCCCGCGAGATAAGGTTCGCACCCGTGAGAGCCGTCCACCGCTTCACCGTCCGCGCACACCTCCCGGAGTCGCTGCTCGCACTGGACAGGCTGGCGACCAACCTGCGCTGGACCTGGCATCCGCCGACCCAGGACCTGTTCGCCTCGGTGGACGCCGACGTGTGGTCGGCGGTGGGCGGCGACCCGCTGCGGCTGCTGGCTCGGGTTCCCGCCGAAACGCTGGAGCGGCTGGCCCGCGACGAGGACTTCCTCGCGCGCACCAGAGCCGTGGACGAGGACCTGCGCCGCTACCTGACCGTGCCGCGCTGGTATCAGCAACGCCGGGACGAGGGCAGCGTGCTGCCGGACTCGATCGCCTACTTCTCGATGGAGTTCGGACTGACCGAGGCGCTGCCGAACTACTCCGGGGGGCTCGGTGTCCTCGCGGGCGATCACCTGAAGTCGGCTTCCGACCTCGGGCTGCCGCTGATCGGTGTCGGTCTGCTCTACCGTTCGGGGTATTTCCGCCAGGCGCTGTCGCCCGAGGGCTGGCAGGTGGAGAGCTACCCGGTGCTCGATCCGCGCGGGTTGCCGCTGGAGCTGCTCACCGACCCGGCGGGGGAGCCGATCGTGGTGCGGGTGGCGATGCCCGGGGAACGCACCCTGCACGCGCGGATCTGGAAGGCCCAGGTGGGCCGGGTGCCGCTGCTGCTGCTCGACAGCGATGTCGACGACAACGACGAGGATCTGCGGGGAGTCACCGACCGCCTCTACGGCGGAGATGCCGATCACCGGATCCGGCAGGAGATTCTCGCCGGAGTCGGTGGTGTCCGTGCCGTGCGTGCCTACTGCCTGCTCACCGGAACCTCGCAGCCCGACATCTTCCACATGAACGAGGGTTATGCGGGCTACCTCGGCCTGGAGCGGATCCGCGAACTGCTGGACGACCCGGGGCTGCAGTTCGACGAGGCCGTGGCGGCGGTACGAGCGGGAACGGTGTTCACCACACATACGCCCGTGTCCGCCGGGATCGACCGGTTCCCGAACGACCTGGTGCGTCACTACTTCGGGGAGGGGACATCGCAGACGCTGCTGCCGGGGGTGCCGACCGAACGGATCATGGCCTTGGGAGCCGAGGACGATCCCGGCAAGTTCAACATGGCCAACATGGGGCTGCGGCTGGCTCAGCGGGCCAACGGGGTTTCCGCCTTGCACGGCGAGGTCAGCCGCACGATGTTCAGCGGGCTGTGGCCGGGATTCGGCAGTGCGGAAATCCCGATCTCCTCGGTGACCAACGGGGTGCACGGTCCCACCTGGGCGGCACGCGAACTCGGCAAGCTCATCGGCGAATCCGAAATGGACCACGGGGCCGGCCTGCGGGGGATACAGCCGATCAGCGACTCGCTGCTGTGGGAGATTCGCAGTTCCCTGCGCCAGCGCCTGGTCGACGAGGTGCGCCGCAGGCTGCGCCTGTCCTGGCTGCAGCGGGGAGCTTCCGAACTGGAGCTCGGCTGGTGCGACTCCGTGTTCGACCCGGACGTGCTGACCATCGGCTTCGCCCGCCGCGTGCCCACCTACAAGCGGCTCACGATGATGCTGCGGGACCCCGAGCGGTTGCGGTCCCTGCTGCTGGATCCGGAGCGCCCCGTTCAGATCGTCGTGGCGGGCAAGTCGCATCCGGCCGACGAGGGCGGGAAGGCGATGATCCAGCGGATCGTCCGGTTCGCCGACGATCCCGAGGTGCGGCACCGGATCGTCTTTCTGCCGGACTACGACATGTCGCTGGCCCGCTACCTGTACTCGGGTTGTGATGTGTGGCTGAACAACCCGTTGCGCCCGCTGGAGGCCTGCGGCACCTCGGGGATGAAGGCCGCACTCAACGGCGGACTGAACATGTCGATCCGCGACGGCTGGTGGGACGAGGCCTACGACGGGTACAACGGCTGGGCCATCCCCACCGCCGACGGCGTCACCGACATCAACCGCCGCGACGATCTGGAAGCCGGCGCGCTCTACGAATTGATCTCCGATCACGTGGCGCCGATGTTCTACGACCGCAACGCCGACGGCGTGCCGGGCAAGTGGATGTCGATGGTGCGGCACACGCTGGCCACGTTGGGACCGCGCGTGCAGTCCTCGCGCATGGTGCGCGAGTACGTCGATCACTATTACTCGCCCGCGGCTCGTTCGGTGCAGGACGTCGCCGGCGACGGGTATCGGGGCGCCAAGGAACTCGCCGATTACCGGGCGCGGCTGGACGAGGCGTGGGCACGGGTACGGGTCAGTGACACGCACATGTCCGTCGAGGACGGCGCCACGCCGTTTCTGGGGGGGCAGGTGACGGTGCGGGCTCTGGTCGAGCTGGCCGGGCTGGATCCGTCCGATGTGGATGTCGAGGTGGTCGTCGGACGGGTCGATGACGACGACGAGCTGTGCGACTTCGTCACCCGGTCGATGAGCCTCGTCGCCGACGGCGGATACCAGGCCACCGTGACGCTGCCCCACACCGGCCCGGCCGGATACACCGTCCGGGTGCTGCCCCGGCACCCGCTGCTGTCCACCCCGGCGGAACTGGGCAAGGTCGTCCTCGCGGGGTGAACGTGCGGATGCAACGGGTGAGTGCTCCCGGGCGCAGACACCTGCGAAGCGACCGCGACAATGGAGCGGTGAGGGGAGCCGCCGGAGCCGACAGGCGGTCCGACGGAGACGAACCGCGCGCTGATCGGCGGGCGGCACAGGGCCAGGCACGGCTGGGAGGTAGACGTGGACGACCAGGTCATCCGGATGGGCGGCGTCAGTGTCCGGCGGGGTGAGAACCTGCTGGTGGGCGGCGTGGACTGGTCGGTCGAGCTGGATGAGCGCTGGGTGGTGCTCGGCCCGAACGGCGCGGGCAAGACGACCCTGCTCAAGCTTGCCGGTGCCGAGATGCACCCCACGACCGGCACCGTCGAGATCCTCGACGAGCAACTGGGCCGCACCAACGTCTTCGAGCTGCGCCCCCGGATCGGGCTGTGCTCGGCGGCCGTGGCCGCCCGCGTGCCCGGGGACGAACTCGTCCGCGACGTGGTGGTCAGCGCCGGATACGCGGTGCTCGGGCGCTGGCGCGAGGAGTACGACCGGATGGACACCGACCGGGCGGCGGAACTGCTGGACACGCTCGGTATCGCGCACCTGGCCGACCGGGCCTTCGCCACCCTGTCCGAGGGGGAGCGCAAGCGCACGATCATCGCCCGGGCGCTGATGACCGACCCCGAGCTCCTGCTGCTCGACGAACCGGCCGCAGGTCTGGACCTGGGGGGGCGGGAGGACCTGGTCGCGCGGCTGTCGGGACTGGCGATGGATCCCGACGCCCCGGCGATGACCCTGGTGACGCATCACGTGGAGGAGATCCCGCCCGGATTCACCCACGCCCTGCTGCTGGCCGACGGTGGTGTGGTCGCCCAGGGTCTGCTCGACGACGTGCTCACCGAGGACAACCTGGCGAAGACCTTCGGTCAGGACCTGGAACTGCAGCGCAGTGGGGATCGGTACTTCGCGCGGCGCCGCGGTTGAGGGAGTGTGCGCGACGAAGGACCGCGGACCCTGACGGGGTGTGCGCCCGCGGGGTAGCCTTCGGCGCGCACGGCCAGTACGACGAGGAGGTTACGGCGTGGGTGAGTTGGTCAGGCTCGAGGTCGACGGTGGCATCGGAACCATCCGGTTGGACCGCCCTCCGATGAATGCCCTGAACCGCCGGATCGAGCAGGAGCTTCACGAGGTGGCCGTCGAGGCCGCCGAGCGCTCCGATGTGCGCGCGGTGATCGTCTACGGCGGCGAGAAGGTCTTCGCGGCCGGGGCGGACATCAAGGAGATGGCCGAGATGTCCTATGGGGACATGGCCGCCAAGGAACGCAGCGGGCTGTCCGCGGCGATGAACGCCGTGGCGGCGATCCCGAAGCCGACGGTGGCCGCGCTCACCGGATACGCGCTGGGAGGCGGTTTCGAGCTGGCCCTGACCTGCGATCGGCGTATCGCCGCCGACAACGCTCGGGTCGGTCAGCCGGAAATCCTGCTCGGCGTCATTCCCGGTGCGGGCGGTACGCAGCGCCTGGCCAGGCTGATCGGACCGAGCAAGGCCAAGGACATCATCTACACCGGCCGGTTCGTCAAGGCCGAGGAGGCACTCTCGCTGGGCATGGTCGACGAGCTCGTGGCCGCCGACGACGTCTACGCGGCGGCCCGCCGTTGGGCCGAGCAGTTCGTGGGTGGTGCCGCCCAGGCCCTCGCGGCGGCCAAGTCCGCCATCGACGACGGCCTCGACGTCGATCTCGACAGCGGGCTGAAGATCGAGACCAACCTGTTCGCCGCGATGTTCGCCACCGAGGACCAGACGATCGGGATGCGCTCGTTCCTCGAAAACGGTCCCGGCAAGGCCCAGTTCACCGGCGAGTGAGCGGGTCGGACCAGTACTCGCGGTGGAAGGGACCGGGCGGCCGTGGCCTACACGTTCGACACCGATGATGTCGCCTTCCTGCGATCGCCGGAGGGTGACGCGGCGGTTGCGGCGGTGTCCCAGCTGCCGCTGACCGCGTCATCCCGGCTCGCCGATACCGCCGAGGCGCGCAAGCAGGTGGGTCCGCGTTTCGCTGCGGCGGTGCTGGAAACCGCGGTTCTCCGGCGCCGCTCCCGGGCGAAACTGGATTCCGCGGACGGATGGCTGTTCACCGACGACGCCCTGCAGCAGGCCACCCCGGGCCCGGTGGCCCGGCACCGGGCCCGTCGGCTGGCAGGCCGTGCTGTGCACGACGTGACGTGTTCGATCGGTGCGGACCTGCGTGCGGTCGCCGCGGTGGCCGCACGCTGTGCCGGTTCGGATCTGGACCCGGTACGGCTGGCGATGGCACAGCACAACCTCGCCGTGGACGGACATGCCGTCCCGCTGGCCCGGGCGGATGCGTTGCGGCCGGTGACCGTGGATACGGCGGTGCTCGCCGATCCGGGACGCAGGGACACCGGCGGACGTCGCCGGTGGGACCCGGCCGACCTCGAGCCTCCGCTGGACGAGCTGCTCGACGTCTACGCGGGCCGTGAGCTGGTGATCAAGTGCGCCCCCGGGTTGGACTTCGACCGGATCCCGCCCGAGGCCGAGATCGAGCTCGTGTCCCTGGACGGGCAGGTGCGTGAGGCGTCGTTGTGGCTCGGCGGGCTTGCCGCGGCGGGTGTGCACCGGCGTGCCACGGTGCTGGGCTCCGATGGTTCCGCACGGGAGATCACGGACGCCGAACCGGACGAGTGCCCCGTGCGCGAGGTGGGGCAGTGGCTGGTGGACCCGGACGGTGCCGTGGTGCGCGCGGGCCTGGTCCGCCATTACGCGGCCCGGCACGGACTCGGACAGCTCGATCCGCGGATCGCCTACCTGACCGGGGACGCGCCACCCCCGGGTGTGCGCGCGTTCCGGGTGCTCGAACACGGCCGCTACACCGAGAAATCCCTGCGCACGATGCTGCGGCGACATGAGGTCGGTCGTCTGGAGATCCTCGTGCGAGGCCTGGACGTGGATCCGGACGCGCTGCGCCGCAGACTCAAACTCGCAGGCACCGCGGAAGCGACCGTGGTGCTGACCCGCATCGGCGACACCCCCACCGCCTACCTCTGCCGCGCCGAACGCACGTAGCGCCCGACGAGCTACATCGCTCGCGGTTCGATCGTGCTCATGGTACTCGGGCGCTGTCGGCCCATGCCTCGAGAAGATCGTGAGGTTCGTAGCTCGTGTGCAGTCCCCGGCAGGAGACCCCGCTTCGGGACACGGCGATGGTGGGTACCGGCTCGCTCGTGAGGGCGGCACGGTGACGCTGGAGTTCCACGAGATCGTGTTCGTCGAAGGGGCAGCGTTCGAGCCATTTGACCGAACCGACGAAAAGAAGGCGGCCTGCCACGGGAGAACGATCAGCGCCGACGATGTCGAGCTCGACATCGTTCGTCCGGGTCCAGTAGCCGCCGATGGCGGGTGCGGCGGGAAGGTGCTCGTCGGGAAGTTTTCGTGCGAGTGCCTCTTTGATCACCGGTTCGACAGCACGTCCGCGCCACGTGGTCCAGTCGCGCCGGATGCGCTCAAGGGTCAGGTCTCCACGGCCGCGTTCGATCTCGGCCATCGAGGGGGCGAGGAAACGCAGCCAGAACCGGAGGTAGGGATCGGTGATGTGGTAGCGCCGCTCCTTCGAAGGCCTGGTTGACAGTGGGAGCTCTCCGGCCACGACCCGTTTTCGGGTCAAGCTCGTCAGCGATCGCTGCAGTGGTGCGGAGGCGATGCCTCCCGCTGCCTTGGCGATGTTGGTGAACGTGCGTTCTCCCGAACCGATCGCACTCAGGACGGTCCGAGCCTGGACATGCTCGGGAAATTCCGCTGCCAGCGAGCGTTCCGCCGAGACGAGCAGTGGCGAGGTGGGATTGGCCAGGGATCGCTCGAGGAATCCCCACAGGTCCTGCCCCGCTTCCCAGTCGGTGCAGATCAGCGGGAGTCCACCGGTGACCAGGTACGCATCGAAGGCGTCGGCGGCTTCGAGATCCAGCATGGAGGCCAAATCGAGCGGAGTCAGCGGACCGATCACCATTTCCCTGCCACGCTGATGGAACGGCCGTCGGTAGTCGTCGAGTGCCTCCATCATCGACAGGTCCGAACCGACCAGGATCAACAGCACCGGTTTGCGCGAGAGGTGACGATCCCAGGCTCGTTGCAGGGTGCCTTCGAAAGCGTGGTCGTCATCCATCAGGTAGGGCAGCTCGTCGATGACGACCACGCTCGGTGTGTCCTCGGGCAGCGATGCCGCGAGTAGTCGAAGTGCGTCATCCCAGTTGCTCGGTTGACCTGCTCCGAGAAGATCCCGTGCGGGAAGCGAGGACTCCTGCGCGTCCCGGCGGAGACCGGCCAGCTCGGCTTCGGTGGGTACCCCGCTCGCGGTGAAGTACAAGGCTGCCGCACCGGAACGGTCCACAAAGGTCTCTATCAGGCGGGACTTCCCGACACGGCGGCGACCTCGGACGAGAAGGCAGCGTCCGGGGCGATCGTCGTCCGGGGTCCTCGAGACTCGTGCGAGCTCCTCGTCGAGGATCCTCAACTCCCGGGTACGCCCGACGAAACGAGCCATTGCTCCTCCAAGTTACTAACATGCTTGTTAGTAACACTAATGTATCAAACAATGAAGGTGCTGACCCGCATCGGCGACACCCCCACCGCCTACCTCTGCCGCGCCGAACACGCGTAGCGCCCCGGGACGGCGGGCCGGCTGTGCGCGTGTGTCCTTGCTCACTGCCGGGTGTCACGCGGGGTGTGGGCAGGATGGAAACGCCGATCAGCGACGTTGGTCGACGATGGCCACGTGCCCTCATCCCCGATTGCCTATCCTGGACACCGTATGGGAAAGCCGCCTGTGACCTCTCCGCTCGCCGACCTGCGGGAACGCCTGCCCGAGTTGATGCTGCACGATCAGCGGCGGCTGCGTCGCCGGATCGACGGCGCCCGCAAGATCCGGGATGTCGAGGCGCTGCGGGCGGTCGTCGACGAGATCGGCACCGATGTGGACGCGGCCGAGGCGCGCATCGCACGCCGCCGCGCCGGTGTGCCGGAGGTGCGCTATCCCGAGGAGCTTCCGGTCAGCCGGCGCCGGGATGATCTCCTGGAGGCCATCCGTGACCACCAGGTGGTGATCGTCGCCGGGGAGACCGGATCCGGCAAGACCACCCAGTTGCCGAAGATGTGCCTGGAGCTGGGGCGCGGCGTGCAGGGCGTGATCGGGCACACCCAGCCCCGCAGGCTGGCCGCGCGCACGGTGGCCGAACGGGTGGCCGAGGAGCTGGGCACCGAACTCGGAAGCACCGTCGGATACCAGGTGCGCTTCACCGAGAAGGCGGGCGAGGAGACGCTGGTCAAGCAGATGACCGACGGGATCCTGCTGGCCGAGATCCAGCGTGATCGCCTGCTGCGCCAGTACGACACGCTCATCATCGACGAGGCGCACGAGCGCAGCCTCAACATCGACTTCATCCTCGGCTACCTCAAGCAGATCCTGCCGCGGCGCCCGGACCTGAAGGTCGTCATCACCTCGGCGACCATCGACCCCGACCGTTTCTCCCGGCACTTCGGTGACGCCCCGGTGATCGAGGTGTCCGGACGGACCTACCCGGTCGAGGTTCGCTACCGGCCGCTGGTCGACGACTCCGATGAGTGGGAGGACGTCGAGCGGGATCAGCAGCAGGCGATCTGCGAGGCCGTCGACGAGCTCGCCGCCGAGGGGCCGGGCGACATCCTGGTGTTCCTCAGCGGGGAACGCGAGATCCGGGACACGGCCGATGTGCTGCGCCGGCGCAACCTGCGCAACACCGAGATCCTGCCGCTGTACGCGCGGCTGTCGGCCGCCGAGCAGAACCGCGCGTTCCAGCGGCACACCGGCCGCCGTATCGTACTGGCCACCAATGTCGCGGAAACCTCGCTGACGGTGCCGGGGATCAAGTACGTGATCGACCCCGGTACCGCGCGGATCTCCCGCTACAGCTATCGCACGAGGGTGCAGCGCCTGCCGATCGAACCCGTCTCGCAGGCGTCGGCGAACCAGCGCAAGGGGCGCTGCGGCCGCGTCTCGGAAGGTATCTGCATCCGGCTGTACTCGGAAGCGGACTTCCTGGCGCGTCCCGCGTTCACCGACCCGGAGATCCTGCGCACGAACCTCGCCTCGGTCATCCTGCAGATGACCTCCCTGGGGTTGGGCGACGTGGGCTCGTTCCCGTTCATCGAGCCGCCGGACCGGCGCCAGATCACCGACGGGGTGAACCTGCTGCACGAGCTGGGCGCGCTCGAACAGCAGAAGAAGGACGCGAACCGGCGGCTGACCCCGGTGGGCAGCAAGCTCGCGCAGCTGCCGATCGACCCCCGGCTGGGGCGCATGGTGCTGGAAGCCGAGCGCAACGGGTGCGCGCGGGAGACGATGGTCATCGCCGCGGCGCTGTCGATCCAGGAGCCCCGGGAGCGGCCGGCGGACAAGCAGCAGGCCGCCGACGAGCAGCACGCGCGCTTCACCGACAAGGACTCGGATTTTCTCGCCTACATCAACCTGTGGCGCTATCTGCGCGAACAGCAGAAGGCGCTGTCGTCGAACCAGTTCCGCAAGCTGTGCAAGTCCGAGTTCCTGAACTACCTGCGTGTGCGGGAGTGGCAGGACCTCTACGGGCAGCTGCGGCAGATGGTCAAGTCGCTGGGCATGTCGGTCAACGACGAGCCCGCCGACTCGTCCCGGATCCACCAGTCGCTGCTGGCGGGGCTGCTGTCGCACATCGGGCTCAAGGACACCGAACGCAACGCGGGCTCCTCGGCGAAGGGCCGCAACGCACAGCGCAAAGGCCCCAACGAGTACCTGGGCGCACGCGGCGCGAAATTCGCGATCTTCCCCGGTTCGGCGCTGGCCAAGAAGCCCCCGCAGTGGGTCGTGGCGGCCGAACTGGTGGAGACGTCCCGGCTGTGGGCGCGCACGGTGGCCCGCGTCGAACCCGAGTGGGTGGAAAAACTCGCCGGACATCTGGTCAAACGCAGTTACAGCGAGCCGCACTGGGAAAAGAACCGGGGCGCGGTGATGGCCTACGAGAAGGTCACCCTCTACGGTGTGCCCCTCGTGGCCTCACGCAAGGTCAACTACGGCCGAATCGAACCCGAGCTGTGCCGGGAACTGTTCATCCGGCACGCCCTGGTGGAGGGTGACTGGGAAACCGACCATCAGTTCTTCCACGACAACCGCGCGTTGCTCGCCGAGGTCGAGGAGCTGGAGCAGCGCGCGCGGCGGCGCGACATCCTCGTCGACGACGACACGTTGTTCGACTTCTACGACCGGCGCGTCGGCAGCGAGGTCGTCTCCGCCCGACATTTCGACTCCTGGTGGAAGAAGACGCGCCGCTCGCAGCCCGACCTGCTGACCTTCCCTCGGTCGATGCTGATCAATGAGGAGTCCGACGAGGTCAGCGAGCGTGACTACCCGGATGTGTGGTGGCAGGGGCGCCACGAACTGCCGTTGACCTACCAGTTCGAGCCGGGCTCCGACGCCGACGGCGTGACGGTGCACGTCCCACTGTCGGTGCTCAATCAGCTCAGCTCTGCCGGCTTCGACTGGCAGATTCCCGGCTTGCGCGAAGAGCTCGTGACAGCGCTGTTGAAATCCCTGCCCAAGCAGGTGCGGCGCGACCTCGTTCCGGTGCCGGATCATGCCAGAGCCGTCCTGCAGCGAGTGACGCCGTACTCCGAACCCCTGCTGGAGGCGTTGGAGCGGGAGCTGCGGCGGATGACCGGGGTGATCGTGCCGCACGATGCCTGGGACTACGAGCGGGTGCCGGAGCACCTCAAGATCACCTTCCGAATCTTCGACGGCCAGGATGCGAACGGCCGGAACCGCAAGCTGGACGAGGGCAAGGACCTGGAGTCGCTGAGGCAGCGGCTGAATCCGGAACTGCGAGCCGAGATCTCGGCCGCGGCCGAGGACGTCGAGCGGCAGGGGCTGCGGAACTGGGACTTCGGCAAGCTGCCGACGACCTTCGAACAGCAGCGCAACGGTCAGGTGGTCAAGGCCTACCCGGCACTGGTGGACGAGGGGGAGACGGTCGGCATCCGCGTGTTCGGCACCGAGGCCGAGCAGCGCCGTGCCCTGTGGCAGGGCACGCGCCGACTGGTGCTGCTCAACACCCCCTCGCCGATGAAGTTTCTCCAGCGGAGTGTGACGAACACGGCCAAGCTGGTGTTCAGCCGAAGTCCGCACGGGGATGCGACGGCCCTGTTCTCCGACTGCATCGCCTGCGCGGCGGACACGTTGATCGCCGACGCCGGGGGTCCGGCTACGGACGAGGACGGCTTCGCCCGCCTCGCCGACAGGGTGCGCGCGGGCCTGAACGAGACCGCGGCCGACGTGATGTCCAAAGTGGAGCAAGTGCTCACCGCCGTGCAGAGCATCGAAGCACGCCTGGCGAGCCCGTCCCGAGCCGTGCCCGCGGAATCTCTCGAGGACATCCGGACCCAGTTGTCGAACCTGGTGTATCCGGGATTCGTCACGGCCACGGGGCGGCAACGGCTGCCGGATGTCGTGCGCTACCTGCGCGCCATCGAGTACCGGCTGGACAAGCTGCCGCAGAACCCCGGGCGCGACCGGGAGTGGATGTACCGGGTCCACGACGTCGAGCAGCGTTACCAGGAGATGCTCGACGCGGTGCCGCAGGAGCAGCCCGTCGGTGATTCGTTGCCGGCGATCGGGTGGATGATCGAGGAGCTGCGGGTCAGTTACTTCGCCCAGGAGCTGAAGACGCCGCATTCGGTCTCGGACAAGCGGATCTTTCGGGCGATGGACAAGCTCGCGGCATAGCCCGCTCCGCCCCGGGACGGCACCCGCGGAACCCGTGGTATCCGCAGCGTGAGGTTCGCCACTTCACCCTGCTGGCTACACTGGGGCTACCGGCTAGTAACATCCAGAGTGGTGGGTGTCACTGTGCTTTTCGGGTGGCCCCATGGCAGGGTCAGCCACATGGCCATGTGCCAGTGAGAACGAGCGAAGCCGGCGAAGCCGTCGTCAGTCCGCGGGAGGTCGGAGAGGGCCCATGAATATTGTCGTCCTGGTGAAGCAGGTTCCCGACACGTGGTCCGAGCGCAAGTTGTCGGATGCGGATCACACGCTGGATCGTGCGTCGGCGGATGCGGTGTTGGATGAGATCAACGAGCGCGCCGTGGAGGAGGCGCTGCTGGCCAAGGAGGCCCAGGGCGGCGAGGTGACCGTCGTGTGCATGGGCCCGGAGCGCGCCAACGAGGCGATCCGCAAGGCGCTGTCGATGGGGGCCGATTCGGCGGTGCATGTGTCGGATGAGGCGCTGCACGGTTCGGATGCGGTGCAGACCGCTCGGACGCTGGCTGCGGCGATCGGCACGCTGGAGTCGGTGGATCTGGTCATCGCGGGTAACGAGTCCACCGATGGCCGTGCCGGTGCGGTGCCTGCGATGGTGGCCGAGCTGCTGGGGTGGCCGCAGCTGACCTATGCGCGCAAGCTCGACACCGACGGGCAGTCGGTGTCGATCGAGCGGGAGAGCGATGCGGGCGTGGCCACGGTCGAGGCGAACCTGCCCGCCCTGGTGTCGGTGACGGAGAAGATCAACGAGCCGCGGTATCCGTCGTTCAAGGGGATCATGGCGGCCAAGAAGAAGCCGGTGTCGACGTTGTCGGTGGCCGATGTGGGCTTGAGCGCCGATGAGGTCGGGTTGGGCAGTGCGCCCACGCAGGTGGTCTCGTCGGCGCCGGCACCGCCGAAGGAGGCCGGGGTCAAGGTCACCGACGAAGGCGAGGGTGGCGTTCAGATCGTGGAGTTCTTGTCCGGTCAGAAGCTCGTCTGACGCTGAAGCATCCGGGTTCGCAAGGGAAGAGGCTTTCATCTATGTCCGAGGTTTTGGTCCTCGTCGACCACGCCGCCGGCGAGGTCAGGAAGGTCACGTTGGAGCTGTTGACCGCGGCGCGCCGGTTGGGTGAACCGGCCGCGGTGGTCGTCGGCGAGTCGGGCACGGCCGGCAAGCTGGCCGACAGCCTGACGGCCTACGGGGCGAGCAAGATCTATGTTGCCGAGTCGGCCGAGGCCGGCCAGTACCTGATCACGCCGCAGGTGGATGTGCTGGCGTCGCTGGTGTCCAGTGCGCAGCCGGCGGCGGTGCTGGTGCCTGCCTCGATCGACGGCAAGGAAATCGCCGGGCGGCTGGCGGTGCGCACCGGATCCGGGCTGCTGTCGGAGGCCGTCGACCTCGACGCCGAGGGTGTGGCGGCGCATTCGCTGTTCGGCGGGGCGTATCAGGCCAGTGCGAAGGCCACCACGGCCACGACGGTGGTCACGGTGCTGCCGGGCAGTGTGGAGGCCGAGGCCGCCAGCGGTGCCGGCGAGCAGGTCACCGCCGAGGTGCCCGCCCAGGATGCGGGCCGGGCCGCAACGGTGACCGGGCATCAGCCTGCCGAGGCCGGTGACCGTCCCGAGCTCACCGAGGCCGGCGTGGTCGTCTCCGGTGGCCGCGGCGTGGGCAGCGCGGAGAACTTCGCCGTCATCGAAAAACTGGCCGACTCGCTCGGCGCCGCGGTGGGTGCCTCGCGGGCGGCGGTGGACTCCGGCTACTACCCGCCGCAGTTCCAGGTCGGCCAGACCGGCAAGACCGTCTCGCCGCAGCTGTACGTGGCCCTGGGCATCTCCGGGGCCATCCAGCACCGGGCCGGGATGCAGACCTCGAAGACCATCGTGGCCGTCAACAAGGACCCCGAGGCCCCGATCTTCGACATCGCCGACTACGGCATGGTCGGCGACCTGTTCAAGGTGGCCCCCCAGCTCACCGACGAGGTCGAAAAGCGCAAGAGCTGACCGTCGCATCTCGGGGGCGGGCCGCACGGCAGGCGGCCCGCCCCCGACGCATGTGCGCGGACGAGTCGGCATCGAGCCTTCGTCGACAACCTCCGCGGCTGTCACCCGATGACCGGCCTGCGGTCGGTGTCTGCAGTGATACCGCATCCCCGGCCATTGCTGTCGATGCCGTGGCCGTGACGGGTGCGAGCCCGATTACCCACGCGGGGCCGTCTACCCTGGAAGGGCGATGACGTACCTGGACCATGCGGCCACCACTCCGATGCGCTCGGACGCGGCCGCGGTGATGAGCGAGGCGCTGGCCATGGTGGGCAACGCCTCGTCGCTGCACTCCTCGGGCAGGCGCGCACGCCGTGCGGTGGAGGAATCCCGCGAGGGCATCGCCGCCGCGCTGGGTGCGAGGCCGTCGGAGGTCGTGTTCACCGCGGGCGGCACCGAGAGCGACAACCTGGCGGTCAAGGGAATCTTCTGGGCCCGGCGAGCCGCGGATCCGCGCCGCCGCCGCATCCTGGCCTCGGCCGTGGAGCACCATGCCGTGCTGGACGCCGTGGAGTGGCTGGTCGAGCACGAAGGCGCCGAAGTCACCTGGCTGGAGGTCGACGGTCACGGCCGAGTGCGTCCCGAGGTCCTCGACGAGGCCTTGCGGGCGGCACCGGATCAGGTGACGCTGGCCACGGTGATGTGGGCGAACAACGAGGTCGGCACGATCAACCCGGTCTCCGAACTCGCCGAGGTCGCCAACTCCTACGGTGTTCCCCTGCACACCGATGCCGTACAGGCGGTCGAGACGGTTCCGGTGGACTTCACGGCGGCGGGCGTGTCCGCGCTGACGATGACCGGTCACAAGATCGGTGGTCCCTACGGTGCGGGTGTGCTGGTGCTGTCCCGGGACGTGGAGTGCACGCCGGTCCTGCACGGTGGTGGCCAGGAACGCGATGTGCGTTCCGGGACACTCGACACTCCCGGCGTGCTCGGACTGGCCAGTGCCGTGCGCGAGGCGGTCGAGGACCGGCCGCGGCACACCGACGAGCTGCGCCGGCTGCGGGACGAGCTGATCGACGGGGTGCGTGCGGCGGTCCCGGACGCGATTCTCAACGGCGATCCCGGAACCGACACCGCAGCGAGTGGGGACGTGCGGCTGGCGGGGAATGCGCATTTCACGTTCCCCGGTTGCGAGGGCGACAGCCTGCTGATGCTGCTGGACGCCAACGGGATCGAGTGTTCGACCGGTTCCGCCTGTACCGCAGGGGTGGCCGAGCCCAGTCACGTGCTCCTGGCGATGGGAGCCGATGCGCAGGCCGCGCGAGGATCGTTGCGGTTTTCGCTGGGGCACAGTTCGACCGCCGCGGACGTGCAGGCGCTCACCGAGGCGATCGGGCCGGCGGTGCAACGGGCGCGCAGTGCCGGTCTGCCCGGTCTGCGCCAGGCTTCGGTGGATTCGACGACAGCCCCGACGGAGGTGTGAAGCGTGCGAGTGCTCGCAGCGATGAGCGGTGGAGTGGATTCCGCCGTGGCAGCGGCCCGGGCAGTGGAGGCCGGACATGACGTGACGGGGGTGCACCTGGCGCTGTCGGCGCAGCCGGGGACCTTGCGTACCGGTGCGCGTGGTTGCTGCACCATCGAGGACTCCCGGGATGCCCGCCGCGCGGCCGATATCCTGGGCATCCCCTTCTACGTGTGGGACTTCGCCGAGCGCTTCACCGAGGAGGTCATCGATTCCTTCGTCGGTGAGTACGCTGCCGGGCGCACCCCGAACCCGTGCATGACCTGCAACGAGAAGATCAAGTTCGAGGCATTGCTGGACAAGGCGATGGCGCTGGGCTTCGACGCGGTGTGCACCGGCCACTACGCGCGGCTGTCGCTCGACGAGGGGGCGCCGGTGCTGCGGCGCAGCCGGGACGAGAGCAAGGACCAGTCCTACGTGCTGGCCTCGTTGACTCCCGAGCAGTTGCGGCACGCGATGTTCCCCCTGGGGGACTCCCTGAAGACCGAGGTGCGCGCCGAGGCGGCCGAGCGGGACCTGGCGGTGGCCCAGAAGCCCGACAGTCACGACATCTGCTTCATCCCCGACGGCGACACCAAGAAGTTCCTGGATGCCAAGCTGGGCGAGCGGCCGGGCAATCTCGTCGATGCCGAGAGCGGGGAGGTGCTCGGCGAGCACAGCGGGGTGCACGGGTTCACGGTCGGCCAGCGCAAGGGATTGGGCATCGACGCCCCCGCCGCGGACGGCCGCCCCCGCTACGTCCTGTCCCTGGAGCCGGTTTCTGGGAATGTCAAGGTCGGCAACGCCGATCACCTGGGCGTCACGGAGATCGACGCGACCCGCCCGATCTGGCCGTCCGAGCAGCCCCTGGAGGGGCCGACCGAGTGCTCCGTGCAGATCCGCGCCCACGGCGAGACCGCCGAGGCCGTCGCCGAGGTCACCGGTGACACCGTGCGGGTACGGCTGCGGGAGGAGATGAAGGGGGTTGCGCCCGGCCAGTCCGTGGTGCTGTACCACCCCGAGGCCGAGGGGGACCTCGTTCTCGGCAGTGCCAAGATCTCCGCCACTCGCTGAGGGCGGTGCCTGCGACAATGACCACGTGACCGAAGCACCCTGGACACCCGGTACCGCGACCGCGATCGGTTCGATGCCCGGAACCGACCCGTACGAGGCAACCCGTGTCGTCGCCGGCGAACTTCCCGAACTGACGCCGCTGCCGGAACTGCCCGCCCGGGGCGTCGGTGCGGACCTGCTGGGGCGTACGGCGGGTCTGCTGCTGGACCTGCCCGTCGAAGTCGTTCCCTCGGGGTACCGGGTCGCCGCGCGCACGGGGCGTGACCAGCGGCGGGCTGTCGACCTGCTGCGCTGGGACCTCGATGCGCTGCAAACGCTCTCCGAGACCGAGGGGCCGCTGCACACCGTCAAGGTGCAGGCCGCGGGGCCGTGGACGCTGTCCGGAGGGATCGAGCTGCAGCGCGGGCACCGGGTTCTGACCGACCACGGGGCGCTGCGGGATTTCACCGAATCACTGGTCGAGGGTCTCGTCGAACACGTGAAGCAGGTCGCGGAGCGGACCGGTGCGCGCGTGCTCGTTCAGCTCGACGAGCCGACTCTCCCGGCGGTGCTGACCGGAGGCCTGCCCACCCCGTCCGGATACGGCCACGTGGCTGCCGTTCCCGAGCCCGAGGTGCAGCGTCTGCTGTCCGAGGTGATCGACCGGCTCGCCGCGGCCACCGGCCATCCGGTCGTGGTGCACTGCTGTGCCTCGCGGCCTCCGGTGGGTCTGCTGCGCCGTGCCGGCGCCGGTGCGGTCGCACTGGATGCCACCGGCCTCGATGCCATCCCGGGGGAACTGGCCGACGAGTTGGGTGAGGCATGGGAGGAGGGGGTCACCCTCTTCCTCGGCCTGGTGCCGAGCACGACGCCCGCCTCGGAACCCGCGCTGCGCGAGCTCGCACGGCCGGCATGGGAGCTGGCCGCGCGGCTGGGCTTTCACCGGCGGATCCTGGCAGAGCGCAGCGTGCCGACACCGTCGTGCGGTCTGGGTTCGGCCTCGGCAGCCTGGGCGTGGCGTGCGCTGCGGATGGCGGCCGACCTCGGCAAGCTCTTCCGCGACGGGATCGAGGAGTAGACACCGGGAAATCGCACGGAAAAGCGGCCCTGCTCCGATATCGGAACAGGGCCGCTTCTCGTCGGGTGAGTGACGGGATTCGAACCCGCGACTCCTGGGACCACAACCCAGTGCTCTACCGACTGAGCTACACCCACCAGGGCTGCCCGGAACGTTTCCGTTCCCGGACAACGCCGACCATCCTAGCGCGCCCCGTCGAGCGCTTTGACGGGGGGCGGTGGTTGTTTCCCGCCGCAGGTCCGATGGTCGGCCGGAGGAGCGTACCGCCGGCGCCGCAGGCCGGTGAAGCCCTACTGGTCCTCGGAGGCTTCCCTGGCCTTCTCCGTGCCGCTGACCTCGGCAGCGCCTTCGAGGAGTTCGGTGGCGATCGCTTGCGCCTCCTCACTGTTCGGGCCGGGCTGAGGCACGAACGCGGTGCGCCGGTAGTAGGCGAGCTCGCGGATGGACTCGCGGACGTCGGCCAGCGCCCGATGTGCCAGCCCCTTCTCCGGCTGCGCGTAGTAGATCCGGGGATACCACCGCCGGCACAGCTCCTTGATGGAGGAGACGTCGACCATGCGGTAGTGCAGGTAGGCATCGAGCTCGGGCATGTCGCGGGCGATGAACCCCCGGTCGGTGGCGATGGAATTCCCGGCCAGGGGAGCGGAACGCCCCTCGGGCAGATAGCGACGCAGGTAGTCGAGTACCTGCTGCTGCGCCTCCGCGAGGCTCACCGTCGAGTTGCGGACCTCGTCGGTGAGCCCGGAGCTTTCGTGCATTTCCTGCACCACCTGGGGCATACCGGCCAGGACGTCGTCGTCGGCGTGGATGACGATGTCCACGCCTTCCCCGAGGATATTCAGATCGGCATCGGTGACCAGGGCGGCGATCTCGATCAGGGCGTCGGAGCCGAGATCCAGGCCGGTCATTTCGCAGTCGATCCACACTAGACGGTCGTTCACTCGCACGAGCCTAACGTGTCACGGCTGGTGATCGCCAAGAGCCCGTTCGGTGAACCGGCCCTTCCCGCTCGAGCGGGTCGGGCCGAGCGGGCCGCTCACACCGGTTCCACAGCCACCTGCGCGGGTCTGTGAGGCCGTGCTCGGCGGCCGATGTGTGTCGTCCGTCTCCTTTCGAATCCGCTGCCTGCGGTATCAGGAGACACCACCCGAGCCGGTGCTGTCGGGAAGTTCCCGCGGCACGACCTTGCCCGTGGCGTTGCGAGGGAGCTGATCGAGGAATACGACATCACGGGGACGAGCGAATTTCGACAGCCTCGAACTCACGCGTTCCCGCAGCGTGTCCGCATCGAGGGTGCTGCCCTCACGGGTGACGACGTACGCGGCCAGGCGCTGGCCGAAGTCCTCGTCGTCCACCCCGGTCACGATCACGTCGGCGACTTCGGGCAGGGAAGCGATGACGTCCTCGGTTTCCTTCGGATACACGTTCTCGCCCCCCGAGACGATCATGTCGTCCTCGCGGCCGACGACGAACAGGCGTCCGGCCGAATCGAAGCGACCGAGATCGCCGGTGGGCATGAGCCCGTCGTGGAGATCCTTGCCGGATCCGTTGGTGTATCCCTCGAAGAGCATCTCGTTGGCGACGAAGATGCGCCCGGTTTCACCGGTGCGCACGGGTCGGCCGTCGCTGCCGAGGAGACGCAGCACCGTCCCCGGTGGTGGGGTGCCCACGGTTCCCGGAGCCTGCCGCAGATCCTTCGGGGTGGCGATGCTCGCCCACGAGACCTCGGTCGATCCGTAGAAGTTGTACAGGACCGGACCGAATTCCTGCTGGATGTCCTTCGCGAGGTCCGCAGGCAGGGCCGACCCGCTGCAGGCGATCACCCGGAGCGATCCGCAGTCGTAGGGAGAACGCACGCTGGCCGGAAGCTCGGTGATCCGCCGCAGCATGACGGGCACGGCGAACACGGAGGTGCAGCGGTGCCGCTGAATCGCGGCCAGTGCCTGCTGCGGGTCGAACTTGCGGCGCAGTACGAGGGTGGCGCCGAGGACGATGCCGAGCTGGAAACCCGCGAAACCCCACGTGTGAAACAGCGGAGCACAGATCAGCATCCGTTCGGCGCTGCGCAGCGGCATGCGGGACAACACCGTCGCGGCCGGGGACAACCCCCCCGGGTCCGGCCGCCGGGCCCCCTTCGGTGACCCGGTCGTGCCCGAGGTGAGCACGATCACGCGATGGTGTCGCGGGGGGCGGGGAAGCGGCCGTGCCGGGGCGCTGCCGATGAGGTGTTCCAGGGTGGCGTGCCCGGTGGTGCCCTCGGTCCACGCCAGCACCACCTCGGTTTCGCCGACGGCGGTGATGTGCTCGGTGAACTCGCTGTCGACGATCAGGAGCCCGACGTTCTGCTCGGCGACCACGGTGGCCACCTGGTGCGGGCTGAGACCGGTGTTGAGTAGGGCGACGTCGACACCGACCTTGGCGCACGCGACGATCGTTTCGACCATCCCGTGGTGGTTGCGGCACAGGATTCCCACGCGCGTGTCGCGATCGAGACCCCGCTCACGCAGGCTGTGTGCCAGCCGGGTGGTGCGCTGCTCCACCTCGGCGTAGCTGAGTGCCCCCCGCTCGTCGATGATGGCCGGGCGGTCGGGATGCCGGACGGCTCCGACGGCATAGCCCAGCGGTGGCGTGATCCCCCAGCGTCGCCACGCGAGCAGGATTCGCAGCAGCTTGTCCGGCAGCATCGGCCGCACGACTCCCTGCCGGGCCAACGTCACTACGTTGAGCAGTCCTGGAGCCCTGCGCCGGCACCAGGACGAGAGCCTGCCTTCGACCCCGTCCGAGAGGCCGGATGGCCGTGCTGGCCGCTTCGAAAAGTCGATCGCCATGCGTTCCCGTCCGTCGTTGCTACTCGTGAGTAGATAATGCCTGGCGTCACTTCCGAGGAAAAGGGGTCGGCGAGGATCTCACCGTCGCTCCCGGTTGGCAGACTGGAGTGCGTGATCGAGTTCGACACACGTCTGTGGCGCTTGCTCCACCGAATACTGCTGGTGCTGGCCGTGGCCGTCCCGGCGCTGCTGTTGGGGCTCGGCCCCCGCCCCGAGCGATCGGACTCACTGCTCGGTCTCCTGGCGGTGCTGATCGTGGTGGTCCCGGTAGCCGTCGCGGTGTGGCGGCTGCCGCCCCGTGCGCGCCGGGCCCTGCGCGGACTCCCGCGTCACCGGCCACTGCTCACCGTGACCGCCGTGCTGCTCGCCTGCGTGACGGTGCTGGTCGGGTGGTGGGCACTGGTCAACGCACTGTTCCCCGGCACGCTCTCCCCGCTGGCACTGGCGTTCGCGGCCACCGCCGTGGCGGGCATCGTGGCCGGAATCAATCGGCTCACACGGTTGCGGTAGGGCACGGTGGAAGCCGGCCACCGTGCCGTGCCGTCAAAGCATGCTGCGGCCTCACACCGGGCGGACGACCAGCCCCCGCGGTTCGCTCGTGAAGGTCAGAGTTCCTTCGAACTCGGCGATGGGCAACTCGTCCCGGATGAGGCGATGCGGCGTCCCGGACGTGTCGATGGTGATCTCCTGCGCGGCGAACTCCTGCGCGGCGAAGTCGGGGCCCTGCAGCTGGACGTGCAGGCGCTGCTCGTGCAGCGTGACCGTCACCTGGCCACCGGGGATCGACAGCGGCTCACCGTCGCGGGTGATCGTGATGCTGCTCTCGTCGGCGTTCTCGGAGCTCTCGGGAAGCACCGCAACGCGGGTGAGCGCGACATCGCGCGCACCCTCGGTGCCGGCCATACCGATGACGTCACGCGCGACCTCGTCGGCAGGGGCATCGCCGTTGGGTCGGGGTGTCAGAACCGGGGATCCGGTCTTGGCCGCGAGCCGGTAGGGCTGCCACGACCCTGCGCCGACCAGGTTGGCCACCGCAGCGACTTCGCTGCCCGCGAGGAGTTGCTCGCTGTCCGGAGCCGGTGTCACCTCGACGGCTGCGACACCCCGGTCATCGAGCAGCTCGCTCAGTGCCTTTGCTCGCTGCCTGCCCTTCCGGTCGAACCCGCGGGTGATGGCGACGGTGTCGGATCCCGTCGAGGCGTTCGCAGCCGCCTCGGTGAGCTCGGCCAACGGGGGCCACACCGACGTCGGATCGGGCCGGGTGGTCCGCCCGGAACGCACGGAGAGGGGAGTGTCGGTCGTACTGTTCATCACCCCCACTCTAATCCGGTGGTGAGGGTTCCCTCACCACGCGTCCCCGCGTCCGGATGTGACATCGCTCGCCGGCACGTCGCTCCCTGATGTCGGCGCTACCGCAGCGAGGCGCAGCCGGAGGTTCCGCCACCCGCACTCCTACGCGAACCAATCCGCGGACCCTTTAACTGTCCCAAGTGCTGACGGTGAGTCCTTCGACCTTTTCCTGCCGGTCGGCGACCCGGGTCTCGCACACCGGGCAACGGGCCGTGATGCGGCGGCTCGCGGGTTCCCGGGAGGTGGGCCAGGTTTCGTAGGGCAGCTTCACCCCCGCCGAGCACAGGGCGGTGACGAGGTCACCCGCGGGGCGGGATCCCGGGTGGTCGGTGATGGCATGCCTGATCTGCTGACCGGCTGGAACGATCCACCACACCTGCTCACGACCGAGAAACATCCCCCGTACCTCCTGGTCTGCGCGACCACCGGGCTCGGGCGGGCTCGGGCGGTCACGAAATCCGATCCTGCACAGTTTCGGCTGCGAGGGCAGACCTGTACATGGTCCGTTCGAGCGATTCCGGAAGAAGAACCGCCGCAACAGGCACCGGCGTTTCGAGCGGTCGGACCGATCGAGCAACGCGCCCGGTACTTGACCGAGCTTGCTACGTTGAGTCCAGTGACGCGGGGTGCCCGATCCGCCCGAATCGCACGGTCGGCCGGGCTGAGAAGAGACCCGTCGAACCTGAACTAGCTCGCACTAGCGAAGGGACGTCGTGAACAGGATGCGTTCGATGCGGTCGAACCAGACGGCAACTTCGGGAACCGGGTTCTCCGGGAGCGATTCCGGGCGGACCGAGCAGGCACGGACCGGACCACCTTCTCGATCGGACGAGGGGTGGATTCCCAACGTGGTGACCATCGCCGGGACCGATCCCAGCGGCGGTGCCGGCATCCAGGCCGATCACAAGGCGTTTTCCGCGCACGGCGCCTACGGGATGTCGGTGATCACGGCCCTGGTGGCGCAGACCACCACCGGGGTGTCGCAGGTGCACGAGGTACCCCCGGAGTTCGTCACCGCGCAGCTGGTCACCCTGCTCGACGACGTTCGCGTCGACGCCGTCAAGATCGGCATGCTGGCCAACGCCGAGGTGATCCGGGCGGTGGTACGGATCCTGGACGACTACGCACCGCCCCACGTCGTCCTGGACCCCGTCATGGTGGCCAAGAGCGGCGATCGGCTGCTGGCCACCGAGGCCGTGCGCACCCTGCGTGAGCAACTGCTGCCTCGGGTGGACCTGATCACTCCCAACCTGCCGGAGGCCGCCGACCTGCTGGGTGCGGAGGAACTCCACGACCCCGGGGAAATGCCCGCGCAGGCCGAGCGGTTGACCGGGCTGGGAGCCAAGCGGGTTCTGCTCAAGGGCGGACACCTGGCCGGCGACTCCAGTGTGGACGTTTTCTGTGGTGACGGATCGACCGAGTTGCTGCACTCCGAGCGCGTCGCAACCACCAACGACCACGGCACGGGATGCACGCTCTCCGCGTCGATCGCCGCGTTGCGGCCCCAGCGCCCGGACTGGTCGAGTGCCGTCCGGGAAGCCAAGACATACCTCGGTGAGGCCTTGCGGGCGGCCGACCGGCTCGATGTCGGTCACGGGCACGGACCCGTGCACCACTTCCATCACTGGTGGGGGTGAAGAGGGTCTGCGGGATTGGTTCGCGTAACGGTGCGGTCAGCTGCCGTAGATCCTGCGTGCGAGTGCGATCTTCCCTTCCTGCAGGTCCTGCAGTGCGCTCGGGGAGAAGCCACCGTTGTCCGGTGGTGCCGGGGTCGGGATCCGAAGCCCCTCGCTGAGCTCCCAGCCCGATCCCCGCTCGAGCAGTGACCGGTGCTTGTTGGTGTAGTAGCCGGAATTGATCGAGACCGCGACCCCCTGAGCACCGGCCGCGGCAGCCATCAGGTGCATGTGGAACCGGGTGGACAGCCACAGCTGGCCCGCGGCCGCGGGCAGGCCGTTGTCGATGATCTCGGAGAACGGGTAGAAGCGGGCACCGGGCAGGTGGTGCTCGACGAGCGTGAACACTGCACGATCGACCCACGGGATGCCCTCGACGAAGCCCACCTGCTCGGGCGGGGTGTCCCAACTGTGCAGCGTGTCGAGCAGGAAACCGGCCAGCGCGGGCTTGCTCATGTCGAGCAGGTCGCTCTGCAGGCAGACCATGACCTTCCGCAGGTCGTCAGTGCGGAACAGTCCGGGTTCGATCCCGAAGAACAGGTCGTCGCCGGTGTACTCGACCTGGCGCGAAGAGTGCAGCAGACTGCCGGAAGGCTCGTCACGGACGTCGACGATCTCGAAGTGTGCGGCGAGACTGCGCAGCAGCGGCTGTGTCTCGTCGCTCATCGGGCACAGACCCTGGCCGGTCATGACCGCGCGTCCGCCGGAACGGCGCACCGCCGCCGCGGCGGCGGCAAGCAGTCCGATGTGGCGTGGCCAGATGCCGTTGACGAAACCACCGCCGATGAGATGCACGAGATCGGCCCGGGCGGCCATCTCGATCCCGGCGACCCAGCGCGGGGCCATCCCGGGGTTGTTGATCGCATGCTGCACGAACGAGGCGGTTTCCCAGGGCTCGTCGGAGGGGGACTCCCAGCACAGCCGCCAGAAGGTGTCGGTGACCCGCAGATTCGGATGCAGATGACCCAGCAGAACTTCGCTGGGTCCGGGGTTCGGGCAGTCCAGCCAGACTTCACTGTCCGGGGCGATGCGAGCCAGGTGCTTCAGCCACGTGGCGGCGATGAGCTCGTCACCGTAGTTCGGATGCCCGGTCGTGGCGACCAGGTAGACCATCGCGGGCGCGGGGAAGTCGTGGCTGCTCACTGGCGGCTCCTGTGCGGTGCGATGTCACCCGAGAGTATCGGCGATTCGCCACCGAATGTAGCAACGCGGAGCCGGCGGGAGTGATCGAAGCGGTGGTGGAACCGATCACTCGGACAAGCCTTCGCGAACCACTCTCGCAGGTGCGGGACCGCGAGGTGGTCACCGGGACCGAACCCACCATGGCGGTGACACGCTCGACCTCCGGTTCCGCTCCGGCCGCGTGGGGGGTCGGCGGGGTCAAGAGTGCCCGAAAAGGGGGCTCACAGCTCGGCGAGCTGGGCTCGGATGCTGTCGAGGCGCTGGTGCGCGCGCCGGAAATGCTCGGCGTGGTGCTGCCGGAAGAGGTCGCTCGGAGGGCGCTGGATATCGACCGGTTCCTCGCTGTGCTGCGCCGGGGGGTGTGTCCGTGCAGCGGCTGCCTGCGATTGCTCTGCGGTGGTCTCCGCGGGTTCCGCTGTACGCAGGGTGGTGTGTGCCGCTGTGGCGGCGTGCTTCGGCGCCGTGTTCGTCACTCGGGTGGGCTGGGAGACGCGTCGCCTGTTCAGTGCATGCTTTCCCGCGCCGCCGGACCGCGCGGCACCGCGGTCGCTGCCATCGCCGCGTTTCACACGGTGCAGGACCGACCAGAAAACGAGCGCCACCAGTGTGAGGCCGCCGAGGAATGTCAGGAGCAGCATGCTCGTGGTCGGCGCGGGAGAATACGCGAGCTGCATGGCCGTCCCCTTGTCGCCTGAGGAGTGTTTCACAGGGTTTGCGTAGGTGGTCCGTGAACCGCCGCCCGGGAACCGCCGCCTGGTGGGCGGTCCTGCCGAGGAAGGAGGGTGCCGGCGTTGCAGGCCACATCGGGGAGGAACTCTCCGTTCCGTGGCCTGCCGCCTTGTTGCTGCCTTGCGGGTCGAAATGCCGAAAAGCGGGTCATCGTGCCCGAGCTGATCGCTCGTGCGAAAAAGCCGTCTCGCAGCCGGGCACCGCATCGCGTGTTGTGCAGCGCTTGTCAGCCCTGCCGGGAAGCATCGTGCCCGTCGGTGGCCACCGGTGTCACCGAGGTCAAGCCTGCGCCGTTGGTGTTCAGCGGGACCGTGTACGTCTGGACATCGTCTCGCTGCTCGGGCAGACGCACCTGGATCTGCGGTGGCTCCGGCAACGGCTCGGGTTCCAGGGCGGTACTGGGCGCCTGGGCATGCAGCACCGTGGTGGACTCGCTGATGGCATCCGCGGCCTTGTCCATGCAGGAAAGAACCGCCTGCCGGAGTTGTTCCAGTTCGGTGCGCTTGCGGGAGGCCTCTTCCTGCACATCGAGGCGGAACTGTTCCGACGCGGCGTCACGCTGCCCGCATTCCTGCTGAGCACGGGTGATCAGTTCGTCGGCCTCCTGCTGTGCTGCGGCCACCATCGCCTTGTACTCGTCACGGACGGTCTTGCGCATCCGGTGCTCCCGTTCCCGGATATCGCGGACCTGGGCGGCATGCTCACGCCGCATCTGGTCGCGCCGCTTCTCGACTTCGGCGAGCAGGCTCGAGCACTCGGCGCGGAATTCACGGGTGGCGTTCTCGGCCTCCTCCACGAGCTGATCCGCCTCGCTCTCGGCGGCCCCACGGATGTTCTCGGCCTGGTGCTGGGCCTGCTCCCGAAGCGTCTGGACCTCTTCCTCGGCATTGGCGAGCATGTTCTGCACGCGCTGGGATGCCGCGGGCAATCCGGTGTCGGAGGACTCGATGCGCTTGAGTTGCTGCCGGGTCTCGTGCAGGTCCTGCCGCGTGCTGTCATAGAGCTTGCGCAGGTCCGAGTTGAGCCGGACCGCTTCGTTGCGGTCGATCGTGACGATCTTGAGCTGGTCTTCCAGGACCTCGAGATGCTCGATGACCTGGTTGCGATGAAAGCCCCGGAACTGGACGTCGAATCCCGGACGAAGGGGGATTACGGCTTCGTCGGCGTCATCCATACTGGACACTCCCTTCCGGACGAACCTACCGGGAATGGGCCTGGGTGGGTCGGCTTGTACGAAGAGTAAGCGAGTTCGGCGACTCTCGCTCGGTGGGCGGGGAGGTGCTCACACCGCCCGGGGTATCCCGGCGACCTTCCGGTCCGTGACCGTGGCGCCGGGTCCCTGCTCGAAAGTCACTGCTCGGGCTGCCGCGAGGTGTGGCCGGGCTTGACTTCGCCCAGCCGCGCCCGCAGTTCGGCGATGCGCCGGCGGGCCACTTCCATGGGTTCCTCGTCGCCTTCCTGCACCGGCGCTGCCGCACCGTCCGCGGCATACGGAGAGCGGGCGTGCTCGCTGCGGTCCTGGTCGGGCTGCCCGGCTGCTCCGGCGGCCTGTTGGGGCAACCGGCCGCTCTGCTGGGGCCACGCGGTGGCCTGCTGCGGCTTCGAGGGTTGAGAGCCATTCCCCGGATGGGGGGAGCCGTTGCCCAGGGGAGAGGAACCGTTGCCCCCGTGGTGGGAGCCGTTGCCCAGAGGAGAGAAGCCATTGCCTGCCGCACCCGCATTCGCCGACAGGGGCGGGTCGACGGAAACCGGCTGTGTCGGTTGCTCCGAGCCGGTGGTGGTCGCCGGAGCGCTCGATTGCTCCCCCGAACGGCCCCGGCGAACACCGTCCTCCCGGCTTTCCACGGAGCGATGTTCCACGGGAGATCGGCTTTCTGCGGAGTGGTCCTTGGCCGGCTCGTCGTCCGCTGCCCTGAGCCTGCCGGGCTGCGACTCCTCTGCGGCGGTGCCCGCAAGGCTGTGCGACCCCGGAAGCGAGGGCGGGTGCGCTCCGGCACTCTCCGGTGGCGCCTGGGGCGCGGCCCACTGGCGCTGCCCGGGCTCGATGCGGTACGGCTCGGCCGGCTTGGCCGAGTCCTCGGATGCCGCCGTGGAGGTCGTGAGCTGCACAATCTCCTGACGCAGTCGTTCGTTGCCACGTCGCGCGCGTGCCAGCAGGAAACCGGCAGCGAGGGCGGTGACCAGAATCCCGAGTAGGAATGTGATCAGCATTCGTATGAGCTCCAAGACGGAGAGATCGAATGGCATCGGATCAGCTTCTCTGCTCTGCGGGGCGTACGGAGTGCCCCATACCGGAGTGTGTCCGGGACGTGGTACTCACGGGGATGTCCTCGCCGACGATGTCGTCGTCGACCACTGCGCTCACCGGCAATTGCCCGTGGCCGCCCTGTGCACCGTCGTAACCGGCCTGGACCGGGATGTGCACACGCCCCCCGCTCCTGTCGGCGGATTCCGCGGTGGAGTCGTGGGACCGGTCCCCGGAGGATTGCTGATCGGAAGCCGCGGAGAGGCCGGGCACGGCCAGTTGCACGACCACCGCGTGGTTGGTCCCGGCGAATTCGTGCATCGCGCCGAGGGTCTCGAGGATGCGCCGGCGGAATTCGTCCAGTTTGGTCGCCCGCGCCTCGATGTCCTCCACCACGCTCGCGTGATACGCCTCGGAGGCGGCCTCCATTTCCTGACACCGCTGTTGGGTCTGGTGCAGGAGTTCGGTGGCATCGCGATGCGCCGCCGTCATGGCTTCTTCGTACTTTTCGCGGGACGCGCGGTGCATTTCCTCGCGCTGTGAATCGATCTCGGACATCTGCTGGGAGCGCTGTTCCGCCAAATGGGCGCGCTGTTGCTCGAGATCGTTGATCAATTCGGCGCACTCCTGCCGGAGCGCTTCGGCTCTGGCTTCGGCCTCATTGCGGGTCTGTTCGGCTTCGGTGCTGGCCGTGCCCCGGATGGTCTCGGCGTCCCGCCGGGCGTTCTCGCGGATCGCATTGGCTTCCTCGTCGGCCATCATGAGCATGTTCTGCATACGCCGGGTGGCGTGGGGCAGGCCGGTTTCGGAGGTCTCGATCCGCCTCAGTTCGGTCATGGTCGTTTCGAGGCGATGTCGCGTTTCGTCGGTGATGCGACGCTGGTCCTCGTTGAGCCGCATCGCCTCGTCGCGGTCGGTGGTCAACATCTTGACCTGATCTTCGAGCAATTCGATGTGCTCGAGGACCTGTTTGCGGTTGAATCCCCGGAACTCGTTGTCGAACCCCGGACGCAGGGGTACGACGGTTTCGTCGTTCATAGCCCACCGCATTTCTCTTCGGCACGATGTTGCCGGAGATCGTATGCACCGCCGGGGAAGGCCGCGATTCGAATCTGTGCCGATCGCGGGGCGGGTCGGCAGAAATCACTCCAACGTATGATCACCGCCGGCGTCGGATTCTTGCGAAGTGAAAAGAATTCGGCTGCCGGTCGACCGCCTTTCCCGCTGCGGGCGCACCGCACCGTGCTCGCCGCGCGTGGCAGCGCGCCTCGCCGCGGTGCCCGGAGGGCGAGCAATCGCTCCGCGGGTTAGGTTAGCCTTGGCTTTTCGGTCGTGATATGCCTGTGGGAGTGAACGGCGTGACAGCCGACGGAACCGGCGATGCGACGGTGGAGCACCGGCGCTGCTCGGCGCTGCTGCGGCGATGGTTGAGCGAGACGCACACCCCGACATCGCCCGGACCGCTGCGGGTGCGCATCGGCCCACTGGAGGTGCGTACCGAGATCCGTTCGCACTCGCCGACCGGTGCGCATCGCTTCGGGCCGATTCACACGGCCGAGAGCGAAGACGACGCTGCGGGCATGCCTGCCGACCCGAGTGCGCTGTCGGCGGCGATCTCGGCGGATGCGCGGGCGCGTGAGGGCGAGGACGCCGCGATCAACGCTGCGGGCGCCGGATCGCTGGCGGAGTGGATGCGACATGCCCTGGTCGAACCCGACCGGGACCTCGACCCGGTCGGCCCTTGCGCCCGCAGCGCCGCGTTCCACGAACTGCTCAAGGAACGCGCGGAGCACCCACCGCGACTTCTCGACACGATCACCGGTCTCACCGAGTTCGAGAACTGGCTGGACGGGTATGTGGCCGCTGAACTGCTCCCGGCATCGGGCGGTGCCCACCTCTCGGAGGAGGCAGCCACGGCGTCGCTGCTGACGAGAGGTCCCCTGGCGGTGGTAGGGCTGCTCGGCAGGTACGGCGTGGCCGACGAGACGGACCTGCTCCGGTTGCTGTCCCGCCGGCTGCAGCAGCTGGAGCATCCGGAGACGAGCCGACTGGCACGGCGCTGGCTGAACAGGCCGACGGTGACCGATCTCGGAGGCTTGAACGGGGCCGGGCTGCGCTATCGCGATGCCTCGGGCGCGGTGCGGGTCGTCCCCGTGTTCCACGAAATCCCCAACCCCCTCTGTGCGCGAGAAGCCACCGGGCCACGAGTGCCGGGCGTGCCGGTGCCGGCGCCGGGAGAGGACTGGTCGCTGCGCGCGGTCGAAGTGACCGGTGACGACGGCGGGCCGGACGTGGCGCTGGTGCATGCGTGGATGAACACCGAGCATGTCGCGACCCACTGGCAGCAGGCGTGGTCGCATGCGCAGTGGCACCGGGAGCTGGCCACCCAGCTCGGCGGTGAGCACTCGCTGCCCTGCCTCGTCAGCAGAGGGGGACGTCCGGTGGCCTATGTGGAGCTTTACCGGGTCGTGCGGGACACCCTCGCCGGTTGCTACCCGTTCCACCCCCACGACCTCGGCGTGCATATCGCGATCGGCGATCCCGACCAGGCCGGGCGGGGACTGGGTTCCTCGCTGCTGCGGGCTCTCGCCCGGGGACTGCTGGCCGCCGATCCCGAATGCCGCAGAGTGGTCGCCGAGCCGAACCTCCACAATCCGGCCTCGATCGGCGCGTTCGGCAAAGCCGGTTACATCCGCGAGCGCGATGTCGGGCTGCCCACGAAGAACTCGGCGCTGATGGTGTACTCGCGCTGACGAGGGGGAACAACCGTGCCGGTCAACGGGTTGTACCCACCGATGGAGGACACCGTTGCCAACCCGGAGCGCACCGAACTGAGCCACGTGCAGCCGCCCGAACCGGAACCGCATCCGATCCGGGGGATTGCCCGAGGGGACTCGCCGGTGCCCCTGTCGGTGCTGGATCTCGCTCCGGTGGGCACGGAAACCACGCCGGGGCATGCGCTGAGCACGACCACCGAACTGGCTCGCAGCGCCGAACGCTGGGGATACCACCGCTTCTGGGTGGCCGAACACCACGGCATGCCCGGTATCGCCAGTTCTTCGCCGGCCGTGCTGATCGCCCATCTCGCCAGTGCCACCAATACCCTGAGGCTCGGTTCGGGCGGGGTGATGCTGCCCAACCATGCTCCGCTGGCGGTGGCCGAACAGTTCGGGACCCTGCAGTCGTTGTATCCGGACCGCATCGACCTGGGACTCGGCCGTGCCCCCGGAACCGACCAGGGCACGGCACGCGCGCTGCGCCGCACCACAGGGCCGCTGTCGGCCGACGACTTCCCGCAGCAGCTCGGTGAACTGATCGCCTTTCTCGGCAACGGGTTTCCGGCCGATCACCCCTACGCCGATGTGCATGCGATTCCGAACGGCCCCGCCCCGCCGGTGTGGCTGCTCGGCTCCAGCGGATTCAGTGCTCAGGTCGCGGGAGCACTGGGGCTGCCGTTCTCCTTCGCCCACCACTTCAGCTCCGCCAACACGATGCCCGCACTGAAGCTGTACCGCGATTCGTTCCAGCCGTCCTCGGTGCTCGACGAGCCGTACGCGAAGATCGGAGTCCAGGTCATCGCGGCCGACACCGACGAAGAGGCACTGGAGCTCGCCCGCCCCATCGCGCTGAGCATGCTGCGGTTGCGGATGGGCAATCCGGGCCGGATGCCCAGCCCGGAGGAAGCCGCCGAGTACCCCTACACCGAGCGTGAACAGGCCTTCATCGACAACTGGCTGTCCGATGTCGTGTACGGCTCGGCGGCGACGGTGCGGACCGAGCTCGACGAATTGCGCGACCGTACCGGCGTGGACGAACTGATGATCACGGCCAATCTCCACGACCGGCAGGCCAAGCTGCGTTCCTACGAGTTGATCGCCCAGGCTTACCGACTCCCCGGCGCTCCCGTGGCGAAGTAGCGCAGCAGCGGGACGGGTGGTCCGGTGATCCCGGTGCCGCCCCGGTTCGGGCGACCGGCCCCGCCCGTACGGGTGGAGCGCCCGCTGCCGGATGCGTCCGGCTCGTGACGTGGGCGGCATCACTACCGGCTCAGGTCGGCGCAAGCGCGCGCGACGGGTGGCGTACGGTTTGGTGGAATGGGCACTCGCGGTGGCCCTCCCGCCCACGAGGCCGCCGCGATCCTGCGACCGGTCCGCCGTCGCCGACGCGCCGAGGGTGTTGGGAGACACGAGGCGGGATTGAGGGAGTTGTCGTGAAGCCGAGTGTTCTGCTGACCTTCTACCGGGTCATGGCCTACGTGACAGCGATCCTGCTGATCGGGCTGTGCGTGGCTGTGATACTCAAGTACGGCTGGCCGGACGGCAGCGCCATCCAGCAATCCGGGGAGGCCTGGACCACCGCGATCGGCATCGCGCACGGTTGGCTCTACATGCTCTATCTCGTGGTGGCTCTGTTGATCACCAGGATGCTGGGGATATCGGCCGTGAGCATGCTGCTGGTCCTGCTCGCGGGCACCGTTCCCTTCGGTGCTTTCTTCGCCGAGCGCAAGGTGGTGCAGTGGTTCCACGCCCGGCCGCCGGGGGACGGGCGCGGCAACTCCGGGGAGAGGAACACCGGGGGCGATACCGCCACCGACGGTGCTCGGTCGGCACAATCATGACGGCGGCCATGCACGAGACGAATTCCACGGCCCCCGGGCGCAACAGCGGGCTGCGCGACGTGCTCGGCGCGTACCTGGCGCTGACCAAACCGCGCGTGATCGAGCTCTTGCTCGTGACCACGATCCCCGCGATGTTCCTCGCCGAACGCGGTATCCCGTCACCGGTCGTGGTGCTGTTGACGCTGCTCGGCGGCGCGATGGCGGCGGGCAGCTCCAACGCGCTGAACTGCGTCGCCGATTCCGACATCGATTCGGTGATGGACCGCACGAAATCGCGCCCGCTGGTCAGGTACCGGGTACCGCGTCGCAATGCGCTGATCTTCGGGATCGCGCTGAGCGTCCTGTCCTTCGCCGTGCTCACCCTCGGTGCGAACCTGCTCGCGGCCGTGCTGGCACTGGCGGCGACCCTGTTCTACGTGTTCGTCTACACCCTGGTGCTCAAGCGCCGCACCTCGCAGAACATCGTGTGGGGCGGAGCCGCGGGCTGCATGCCCGTCGTGGTCGGCTGGGCGGCTGTTACGGGCACGGTCGAATGGCCCGCTCTGGTGATGTTCGGCGTGGTGTTCCTGTGGACGCCGCCGCACTTCTGGTCGCTGGCGATGAAGTACCGCGACGACTACGAGCGCGCCGGGGTACCGATGCTGCCCGTGGTCGCCACGGCCCGCCAGGTCTCCGCCCGCATCCTCGCCTACTCGTGGGCGACCGTGGCCTGCACACTGCTGCTCGTTCCCGTGACGAGCTGGATCTACGTCGCCTGCGCGGTCGCGACGGGAGCGGTGTTCCTGATCGTGGCGCAGCGGCTGCACGCGGCTGTGCGTCGTGGTGAGGGCATCAATCCGATGAAGCTGTTCCACCTGTCGAACAGCTATCTCACGGTGCTGTTCGTGGCGATCGCCGTGGACGCCGCCGTCGGCCTTCCCGTGCTGGGGTAACCGCTCAAGGTCCAGGTGCAGGTGTAGGGCGCTGTCGAGTGTGTCGATGATGTCCTGAGGCAGTGCTCCAATCCGCCGGTGGAGTCGGTCGACTGCCCAGTAGAGGTCACCGCGGTGCATCGGTGATTCCGTCGGAAGTGGCCGTGTCCCAGAGGTCGGCGTCCGTGCTCTCCTCCCACTCCGCCCATGCGGCGGTGCAGTCCTGTTCCAGTTCGGCATTGCGCAGCAGCTTGATCGCCTCCCGGACCGCCGACCTCGAGGGGCGCCGGTCCGGGAGGCGTAGTCGTCGACGAAGACGACGTCCTCGTCGGCCAGGCTCACACTCAATCTCATGCCATGAATGCTGTCAGGAGTAGCACCACGGCCGGCATGGAAAGCGATGCGGGAGGCCACGTGTCTGCGGCCGGGGTGCGCACCCCGGCCGCAGACACTGGAGGAACGTTGAGACCACGCAGCTACGTGCGTGCCGCCCCTGACCCTTCCGTCAGCGTTGCCGATGCGCCCGGTTGTTCGTCGACGAGGTCCTTGCGGTAGGTCTCGCTCAGCAGGTAGCTGGAGGTGAACGAGATCACGGCCAGTGCGATGACATAGGCGGCGATCGACAGGGACGAGCCCGTCCAGGCGTACAGCGCGGTGCAGATCATGGGGGCGATGCCACCGCCGAGAATCGAGGCGAGCTGGTAGCTCACCGAGATCCCGCTGTAGCGCAGCCGGGTGCTGAACAACTCGGAGAAGTACGCCGACTGGGGCCCGTATACCGAGGTCCGGCAGGCCTGGACCACCATGCCCCCGAGCAGGAACAGCATGATGGAGCCGGTGTCCACCAGCAGGAAGTAGGGTACGGCGAACAGGCCGAGCACGCCCATCCCGGTGAGGAACATCCTGCGCCGTCCGATGTGGTCCGACAGCAGGCCGAACGCGAGCATCAGCGGTATGTCGACGAAGCTCAGAAACGAGTTGGCGTTGAGGATGGTGGTGCGGTCGTAGTTCAGCGACTCGGTGGTGTAGGCGACGATCCAGGTGCTGCCGATGTAGAAGGTCGCGTGGGTTCCGAGGAAGGTCCCGGTGGCCAGCGCGATGGTCTTCGGGTGCGTGCGCAGGGCTTCCAGGACCGGCATGCGGGCCTTCTTCTTGTCCTGCATGGTCTTCTCGAACACCGGGCTCTCGCTGATCTTGAGCCGGATGACGAAGCCGAGCATGATCAGAAGCGCACTGAGCAGGAACGGGATCCGCCATCCCCATGCCGCGAACTGATCGTCGGTGACGCTTGCGGAGATGATCGAGAAGGTCACGTTGCCCAGCAGCAGACCCGCGGGTACGCCGACCTGCGGCCACGCCCCGTAGAAGCCACGCCGGTTACCGGGGGCGTGTTCGACGGCCATCAGCGCGGCACCGCCCCATTCGCCGCCGACGCCGATGCCCTGAGCGAACCGCAGGGCGATGAGCAGCAACGGCGCCCATGCCCCAATGGTGTCGTACGTGGGCAGGAAACCCATGAGCAGTGTTGCCGTACCCATCAGGGTCAGTGACCAGATCAGCATGGGTTTGCGGCCGACCTTGTCCCCGAAGTGCGAGAACACGACACCGCCGAGCGGGCGCGCGATGAAACCGATGGCGAACGAGGCGAACGCGGCCAGGGTGCCGACGACGGGGTCGAAGGTGGGAAAGAAGAGCTGATCGAACAGCAGTGCGGCGGCGGTGCCGTAGATGAAGAAGTCGTACCACTCGATGGTCGTGCCGATGAGGCTGGCGAATGCCACGCGCCGTGAGCTGGACGCCGTAGTGCTGGCCATCTCGACGCACCCTTCGGGTCGGGGAAGCGGGGACGGATTGCGCGTGCAGGAGATCCTGTGCTGTGGCGCAAGTAACTAACGCTGTAAGTTTTCCAGCACGGTAGTGGCTCGCCCGCGAGGCGACAAGAGGGCGTCCGCTGTCGGCGTGCAGCGGGAGGCCATGGCAGCACCCCGGATCTTCGACGCGCAAAGCTTCGCGGAACATCCGCAGGTGTGCATCGCAGCAGGAAGGGAACCCTGGTGTGGGTGGTTTCGGTGCCCGGGTACCGGATCCATCAAGGCCTCGTCGGTTGAATTCGCAGCCGACGAGGCCGACCTTTCAGCACCAGCGTGTCCCCGGACGCCTGTGGGGCGCCGGGCTTCGATACCCCGTCGAGCACAGGACGGGGACGCTCATCCGGAACCGGCCGGGGACTCGCTCACCCGCCGCGGTTCGTCATCGCGGTGTTGAGCCTGCCCGCGATGCTGTCGAAGTCGTTCTCGGTCAGGTTGTGCCTGCTCATCTCGTCGAGAAGGTCGTCGCGGGACACGACCGTCAGCGCTCCCGGATACTCGCCGGCCTGGAGGTCGGCGGTCGCTCGTACGGCCACCTTGCCCTCGTACACGACGAGCTCGGAGCCGGCCTCGGCCGAGTGCAGCGCCCGCAAGTCCTCGGCATCGATCCTCATGGACGCTCCCCATCTCGCACGGCTGCACCATCGACTTCGCAGGCCCAGGAATGCCCGCGTCGGGCTTGCGCTAACCATCCACGTGCCGATGCCGGGGAAGTGTTTCGAGCATCTCCGCGTCGGATCGTGAAAGGGATCGCACTGTGCCCCTCGCGGGCTGCGGGATCGCGATCGGCTCGCCACCATCGAAGTGATGCACCGCAGCGACGGGGTGAACCACCGGTGGGTCGGTTTCGCAAGCCGCTGTCCGCCGGTTCGCCCGTGGCCGGAAAGCGCCGGAAACCATGCCACGTCGATGCAGCCCACGCACCACGCCCCGGAAACGAGTTCCGGACACGTCGGCGGGGTGAGTGCGAGTCGGGAAGGGAAGATGTTGGCCACTCGGGACGGGACCGGCTCCTCGGACAAAGCGAGTCTTCGGCAACGCCTTCGCCGTCGCGGGCGCAACCTCGTCGACGACGTGCGGCGCGCGGCACGCTTCCCGGGTGCGGAGCGTGAGCGCCTGCTGCTCATCGGCAAGAGCGCGCTCGCCGCGACCATCGCGTGGTTCGTGGCCAACAACCTGCTGGGGGCGCCCTCGGCGACGTTTGCCCCCTTCACCGCCCTGTTGATGGTCCAGTCGACGATCCAGCTCTCGATGCAGCAGTCCTGGTACTACGTGCTGGCCGTGAGCATCGGCGTCTCCGCCACGGCTGTGCTGGGACCGCTGCTGGGCATCCACCCGCTGACCTTCCTGGTGCTCGTGCTGTTCACACTGCTGCTCGGTTTCTGGCGGCGCCTGGGCAGTCAGGGAACGCAGGTGTCGGTGGCGGCCGTGTTCGCCTATGCGACCTACGCTCAAGTCGGTCCCGGGATAAACGCGGCGATCGATGTGTTCATCATCGCCGGCCTGGTGGTGCTGGGTGCCACGGTGGGGGTCGTGGTCAATATGGTGCTGTTCCCGCCGACGCGGTACCGGAGTGCCCAACGTGCGGTGGACAGCCTCGGCGATTCCCTGGGGTATCTGATCGGCGACATCGGCTGCCGTCTCTGGCAGGGCGCGCCCGAGCCGGAAAGCACGCAGGACTGGACCCGCCGGGCGCAGGACCTGTCCGGGCAGGTCGAGCAGACCTCTCAGGCTCTGGAGAACGCCGTCGAAAGCAGCCGGTTCAATCCGCGACGACTGCTCACGCGGCAGCCGGAAACCTATTCCGGTGGCCGGACCCTGTTCGACATGTTCCAGCGCTGCCACGACCAGTTGCTGTCCATCACCCGGGGATTGAACTACGTGGGGCAGGAGTCCGAGATCTACGACCGGGACCAGAGGGAGTTCCTCGACGGCTACGCGAAAGTATTCGTCCGGTGTGCGCAGGGGTTGCGCCATGCCGGGTGGATGCACGATCACGACGCCCGGGAACGGGAGCAGTTCGAACGCGATGTGGCGATGAGCGAGAAGCGGTGCCGAATCCTGGCCGAGCAGGCCGACCGCAGCGGGTTGGACATATCCGGCAAGTCCCCGATCTACGGATACCTGCTCGCCGATCTCCAACGCATGGTGAGCGAGCTCGAGAACGGTCGAGACGAGTTCGGTCAGGATTCGAACCCGTCGGGACGGTCGCGATAGCGAGCGGCCGGATCCGCCGCGAAGGACCTGTTTTCGGCGGTGGCGGACTCGGCGGCTCGGCGAGTCCGCCACTTCGGCCTCGGCGCGGCAGCGGGCGCTGTGTTACGGGCGAGTGCCGTGCTTGCCATCACCTGCGGGCTCACCCTCATCGCTGCCGCGACACCGGATGGTGGGGTCGATGTAGCGCTCGCGCGTCCAGCAGATCCACAGCAGCAGCACCGCAACGATGACCAGAATGAACACGCTCATGGCAGCTCCCCCACGTGTGCCGATGCCATGACCGCCGAAGACGGTCCGCTTGTGGCCAGTGTGCCTCCGTCGGGCAACGGGCGCAGCGCAAGCCGCGGGATTTCGCTGTCGCCCTGCCGCGATACGCCTGTGGTGGCCCGTCGCGTCGAGCGGCGAGTTTGGGACGGCCGGGTGGCGGTAAGTCACTGGCCAGTCGGACAAGGCGGGAACCGCGCCGCTGGCTTGAGCGTGAGGGGAGACCGGGATGGCAGCGCAGGCGTCATGGGAGTCGACCGGTGAACCCGAGTGGGTCGCGACCTTCGAGACGAACATGCCGACCGGCGTGACCGTCTCGCACACCGGCCGCATGTTCGTGTGTTTCCCGCTGTGGGGCGATGAGGTGCCCGCCACGGTCGCCGAGGTCCGCAACGGCCGGGTCGAACCGTACCCGGATCCCGAACTGTTCCGGCCCGACAGCAGTGATCAGCAGAACCATGTGATCTCGGTGCAAAGTGTCGTGGTCGACCCGGCCGACCGGCTGTGGCTGCTCGACACCGGCAGCGTGGAATTCGGGCGGACCAGCTACGGCGGTCCCAAGCTGATCTGCGTCGATCTGGCCGGTGACCGGATCGAGCGCACCATCCTGTTCGATCCCGACGTCGCGCTGCCGACCACCTACCTCAACGACGTCCGCTTCGATTTGCGCCGCGGTGAGGAGGGTTTCGCCTTCATCACCGACTCGGCCATGCAGGCCCGCAACGGCATCATCGTCGTCGACCTGGCCAGCGGAGAATCCTGGCGCGGCCTCGACGATCACCCCAGCACCAAGCCCGACACCTCCTATCTGCCCATGATCGAGGGTCGGCCGTTCCTGCAGCGCCCACCCGACGGGCCTGTGGCGCCGCCGGCACTGGGTTCGGACGGCATCGCCCTTTCCGCCGACGGTTCCCGGCTGTACTACTGCCCGTTTCTCGGTCGCGAGCTCTACAGCGCCGGCACCGACGCGCTGATCGACCGGTCTGCCGACGAAGCAGCCACCGTCGTCGACGAAGGTGACAAGGGCGGCGGCACCGACGGTCTGGAATGCGACACCGAGGGACGGCTGTACGTCACCAGCTACGAGCACAACGCCGTCCTGCGCCGTGACCCGGACGGTTCCTACAGCACTCTGGTCACCGACCCGCGGCTGCTGTTTCCCGACACGCTGTCCCTGGCCACCGACGGGTATCTGTACATGACGGTCAACCAGCTCCATCGGCAAGCGGCGTACTGGCGCGGGCACGATTGGCGCCGGACACCCTATGCGGTGTGCCGGGTTCCGGTGGATGCCTCACCCGTGCTCCTGCGCTGATCCACGAGGGTGCCGGTGTATCGAGGCGCGTCACCGCAGCTCGGCACCACGTGGGCATCCCGGCCATCGCGCTCGGTCAGCTCACCGATGGGTCCTGCGTCGTCAGCGCGGCGGCGACGACGCGTTCGTAGGCGGTCGTGTAGTCGGCCACGGCCGCCTTCCTGGCCCTCTCGGCTCTCATGCCCAGAGGGATCAGAGCGGCGCAGATCACGGCCGCCACCAGCGACACGATCGCGAGGACGCCGGCCGCATGCGTGCTGCCGTCCCCCAGCAGCACGAGGCAGAACAGCAGGCCGGACAGCGCGAACGTGCCGGGCAGCGCACTCAGCCACGTCAACCGCGTGACCGTGCGGCGCAGCGCGAGATGGCGACGGCGGGCGTCGTCGAGGACCTTCTCGGACAGGACATCCACCCCGGTTTCCCGGAGTACTCGCTCGGCTTCCTCCCGGGCGGCCGCACTGTCGCGCAGCTCGGTGAGGCTGGGGCCGCTGAGGAATCCGAGGTCGAGGCGTCGATTCGTCGTCACGGTCCCGATGCGTTTGACCTGCAGGAAGAGATTCCTTCCGGAGCGCTCGGTGCCTTCCACTTCCCACCCCCGGCCGGCGGCGAGCTCGCGATACCGGGCCATGGAAAGCCGGTGGGAGACATCACCGAGCTCTACTTTGGCCACACCGGAGATGCCCGGGGCCACACCATCGAGCCGGGCCAGGAACTCCTGTTCCTCCGAGCGGACCAGCTCGGGTGTCTCGGCGGTTTCGGGTGCGCTCGGCGAACTCGCGGCTGTGCGGTTCTCCCGCTGGAAGAGCAGCCGCCACTCGTTGCCCGAGACCTCTTCGGTCTGATATACCCAACCGTGCTCGGACGCCGTGCGCAGGATTTCCGCCTTCGGCAGCGCCCCCAGTTGATCACGGCGAAGAGTCAACTCGGCAGCATCGTCGGCTGTACTCAGCGTCTGACGCAGGCTTTCCCGTTGTCGTTTTTCACCGAAGTCGCCTCCGACTGCACTGGCGGAATTTGGCGATGTTCGTGTCTCATCGGGATGGGAAAATACTCGTTGGAAGCTGAGGAAACGATTTGATTCGTCGGTGAAGCGGAATCCCTCTGCCTCTGCCACGTCTCGCAGTATCTCGTTGGAGATCTTCGGGTGCATGTCGGCATTGAGTTCCGATGCGCCTGTCGTCGATTCCTTGTTCAGCAATTCCTTTCGAGCCTGCTCCAGACGCTGCTGCAGCGGTTGGCGTCGATGCTGGATTATTGCAAGTGTGCCACCGATAAGGAATACGGCAGCAAATATTCCGAACACAACCAGAAAGATGTAGTAGAAGATCATTCTTGTTCCTTCGTGCTGCTCGATATTGTCACAGTCGTCCTTCCAGCCTGGAGGCGATCGAGCTCTGCTGTGGTTCGTTCCAGGTGATGGTCTTGCAGATCTCGGCCATCATGGCGACGTACTCGTCCCAGTCTCGCAGGCACTCGGTCGCCAGGGTGAAGAAAACGAGTTGACCGCGACTGGCCAAGGGCATGACGACCTGGAACTGACGGGTACGGCGAGGGTTCTGCGGTGGGTTGTCGGTGAGGTTGACCTCGGGGATGATCAGGTCCTCCTGGACCACCGCGAGGCAACGACCGACGGACAGGTCGACGAAGTCCACTTCACGCCCTGATCGCTCCTCGCGGAGCTGGCGGGCCAGGACAGTGAGAGGTTGGGAAGCCTTCAGCGCCGTATCCCGTGTGAGCACGGTGAGCTGAGCCGTGGTGGCCGCTGAGGGATCCCGTGCCGAGCGACCGACGAAGTTGGCCGCGTAGAGAGCTCCCTCTTCGAGCATCCGTTGTATCGAGTATTCGTAGGCCAGGATGACGCGTAAGTACTGCTCCCCGCTTTGCCCCGGCAGGGTGTTTTGCAACGAGTCCAGCAGCTTCTCGGCTCGCTGTTGCGGGGTCTCGGTGAAGTCAATAGGCTCGAATCCCGGCTGCAGTGAAAAAGTGAGCGGGAAGCCGCTGGACGTGTCCGTCGCTTCCGTGGAACTCATCGACGGCCTCTCCTACTTCAGTGCCTTCGTGAAGTCCGCGATGGAACCGCCCAGGTCGCCGAATGCGGATCCTGTATTCTTCCACTCGCCGTAGCTCTGTGCTCCGGCTCCGGCCAGCGAGGCATATCCGGTCCCGTCCTTGAGTGTGCCCGTGGTGTCGTTGCCCACGACATGGTCGGCAACGACCGGTCCTTGAGTGATTACATTGAAGGCTCCTTGGCCGGCTCTCGCGATGGTATCGACATTGCCACCTACTGCATTGACAACTTTGTCGCCGACGTATTTGGAAAATTCGGCAGGTTCCTTCATCCTGGTCAACGCCGTCGACATCTCGTCGCCGAATATTTTCGCTCCGGAACCCACGGCGGTGGTCAGGCCGTCGGCCATGTGCAGCGCATCCGTGGCCGCAGCCCCTCCCTTGGCGGCCGGGCCCACAACCGGGAGCATGCCCAGCGCGTCGGTGCCGAGACCGACCCAGGCGGTCGGTTCGTCCCACTTGCCCTCGACGGCCATCTCGCCGCCGTGGGCCGCCAGAGCAATCCCGCCCGCGATAAGGGCGACTGCCCCCACGGCGACGTTGACTCCGGGAATAAGCGCCAGGGTCCCCGCGACCGCGGCGGCGATACCCGCGAAGTCGCCGATCTCGCCGAGGTGATCGGCAACGTAGTTTCCGAGGTCGGCGAACGCGTCGCCGATGGCGTCCCAGAAACCCGGTGCGACGGCGGTCGCGTCACGGAGTTTGTCGGCGACCGACCGGGCATCGTCCTCCCACCGGTCTTGCAGGTCGTGTGCCTTGCGTCGGATGTCGTCGACATGCGCCCAGGCCTCTTCGGCGTTCCGGTTGGCTTGGGCGGCCGCGTCGGCGTTGGCCTGCACCTGGCGGCGGGCCGCTTGCGCGGCCTCCGGGTCGTCGGCGTCGTAGGCGATCGAGGTGTCGGCCTTCTGCCTGGCCTGCTGCGCCGCGGCATCGGCGCGCTCGGCGGCGGCGATGGCCTCCCGTGCCCGGTTTTCGAGATCGACGGCTTTGCGCTGGTGTTCGGTCAGTGTGTCCTGCCAGCCGCCGAGAGCCTTGCCCGCAGCGGTCAGTGACTGATGCGCGTCGTCGAGCAGCCCCGGCAGTTCCCCCAGTTTTTCCGCGAAGGCTTTGGAGGCCTCGCCGGTCCAGACATCCTGCTGCTTCCGGACGCTGTCGAGCACCTCGTAGGATTCCGCGAGCCAGTTGCCGGTGTCGGTCATCTGGCGTGCGAGCGCGCCCACGGTTTGCGGATTGCCCCGAGCGGGGTTGAAGCCCAGTGCGTGCCAGTCCTGGGGCTTGCTCACTGGACACCTCCGGCGGGTGCCGGCTTTGCCACGGGAGGTTCGGCCATTCCTGCCCGGCCGGACTCCACAGCCTCGTGCATCTTCGCGAACCCGTCCTGCAGCGCGCTTTCCAGCTGCTGGTACTGGTTCTTGGCCTGACCGAGGCCGGTGGTGATCTTGTCGACGCACTCGCCGATCTCACCGATACCCCGCTGCCAGTCCTCACGGAACTGCGCGCACGCCTCGTCGAGGGAGTCCGGTCCGATCGAATCGGGTCCGATGTCCTCCATGGCCTTGAGTGCGCTGCCGAGGTTGTCCTTGGCGCGATCGAGGTTTTTCTCCATCGCCTCCAGTCCGCCGATGTCGACTGTGAAGTCGGACAAGTCCCCTCCCGCAGCTCGAAAAAACCGACCAACCGCCCGAGCGAGCACGGTAGCAGCCATGATCACGGCTGGTACCCGATTCGGGAGAATCACGCGGATGCTGCGTTCGCAGCCCGAGGTATCCGCCTCATCGAGGCACGTTGCGCCCGATGCGCTGGTTGGCCACTGTGGACATGCGCTTGCCCGAGAGGTGGCCGTGCACGGAAGATCCTGCTGGTCGGCGCACTGACCAGGGGACCGGCTCGGTGGATAGCAGCTGTGTCTGCGCGCGGGTGTTGTCCAGCACGTCGGCGGCCGCCGGGTGCCGTTCGGTGTGGTAGCTGTCCAGCAGTCTCTCCGGTGCCCAGCTACGACGTGTCCGGCAAGAGATGGGTGGTCGTGCCGGCACAGTGGAAGTGTGTCGCGGCTCCGTCCGTACCGCCGACGGGGCGGTGGCGGTCTCGGCAGCCAATACCCACGACAGCCACGGGTTGAAGCCCGTGGTCAAGGCCATTCCGAAGGTCTGCTCTCGCCGCATGGCCTGCTCGCGACTCCCACCGCCGAGCCGCTCGATCCTGGCTGAGCTCGGTCCCCACGGCTGTGCCCCGGCCTGCCGAAGTGTGGACGTGGTCTTCAACGGCTACGTTGCGGCGGCAGCGAGAGCGCATCGCTAGCTTGCACGTCGTTCTTGGTCGAGGCGCTCAAGCAGCCACGAGCGTGCCATGGTCGACATGGGCAAGTGGTGCTCGCGTGCCAACTCCTGCAACTCGGTGAACTGTTCCTCGGTCAGTCGGAGGTTGAACATCCGGCTGGGCCGGTTCGGCCGGGTGACACGTGTATCCGGGGGATACGGCCCGGTGGCTTCGGCTTCGGCTTCCAGTGCGCGGGCATCCGCCCGAGCAGCGCGTTCGGTCGCCTCGTCAAGTCGCTTCGTCATCAGGCACCGCCCTCCGGTACGTGACTAGATCGCGCCCGCTGGCGGGCCACGCGTTCATGCCGTGTAGCTCGCCGTCCAGATCGCGATAGGCGATCACCACCAGCACTCGACCTGCCGTTGGAGAGTGGCCGATGAACCCGGACGCACGAACCCGCGATGCCGGGTACGGCGACAGTTCCACCAGGTGCTCATCGACCATCATCTCCCGGGTCCACTCCGGCTCAAGGTCCAGCGCGTCCCGATAGCGAGTGGGCCGGTTGCGGATGTAGTCGGCATCTTCCTCAGCCCACCACAGCTCCACACCACCATCGTAAGTCATTGTCTTACGATACACATAGTGATCGCAAGTCGATCCCCGCTCACGAGATATGTTGATCACGATGGTGGCCCTCTGAATTGGCAGGCGTTCGACAAATGCGGCTTGATCCCAAGCGGTGTAAGCGATTGGTCTCGGTGCAGGTGTGTCGTCGGCGGAGTGTGGCGCCGCCGAGGAGTGGTGGGGTGGGACAGGCGGAGAGGCCTGTTGCGCGACAGCGGAAGACGAGGTCGCCGAGCATCTCGGACATGAGAGGTAAGCACGCTCGGGACGCGTACATGAGCCACAGGACCGTGGGCGTCTCGGCGGCTCGGGCCCTTGGTGGGCATGGAACCACTGACCTGAGGCCAATCATGGGGGTAAAGCGGGGGTTGATCTTGCTCGAGATCGCTCCCCACTGCTGCACCCTGGGATGATGCGCCCCCGGCAGGATTCGAACCTGCGACCTAGAGATTAGAAGGCGCCTGACCAGCAGCAACAGTGCCCACGACCAGCGACGACGGCCACATCGTGTCTCTCGCGGGGTAGCTGTATCCACCCGTGTTGACCCTGTTTCGGGTCACGGAGTGGGTCACGGTCGGCTCGCTGCATCGGAGGCTTTTGGGGCTGCAACAGCGGTTCGACAAAAGCCGCCCACGATGCGGGTCCAGTCGGGCACAATACCCCCGTGCTCGGTGATCAATCAGCACTGCGGCGAGGTACACGGCGGCTGGGGCGACTTGCTGGCTCGGCGTGGGGCATGACTGCCTCGGCACTGCTGCTGGCTGCAGGGGTGCTGGCGTGGATGCCCGTGGACTGGTCGGCGCTGTGAGGTTTCCCCATTTTGTCGGAGGCTTTGGCGTCGGCTCACTGGCCTCTGTTGTCGTTCGCCACCGCACGAGCTTGGCGCTTGCTACTGTGATCAAGCAGCGATCGCCCGACGGGGGAGGGTTCATGAGCGGTGGCTATCGCGTCAGCATGGACAAGCTGACACAGTTGGTCAACGATCTGGATCATGCGGCCGACGACATCACCGCCGCGAACAGAGCGTTGAGCAACGCCAGAGGCCGTGACCTGGGAACCCCCGGTATCGACGACGCCAGCGAGGAGTTCCGGGAAAGCTGGTCGCACGGAATCAGCAAGATTTCCAAGGGGGCCAAGGTGACCAGTGATGTTCTGGATGCCGCCCGGGCCACCTACGCCAGGCTCGAGAACGAGGCCTCTGCTTTGATCGCTTCTGCGGCCGAGGGCCAACATCCGTCCTCGGATGGAGGCGGCGGACGCATCTCGGAGGGACAGCCATCCCGGATCGAGCAACGTCTGACGGGGGCGTAGAGACACGCAGCATCCCGGCAAACTGCTTCAGGGAAGCACGCGCGGTCCGTGTCCTACGAGGACCATCGGCATTCGAGATCAGGCAAGGACAACGAGGATGACAGGAACCTCCGAGTACCCGGCGTTGGGTTTCGATCCCGCTCCCGGCACGGTGACCACGGTCGAATCGGTGGCCACCGATCTTCAGCAGGTTGCGACCAAGATGGGCAACGCACACGAGGCCCTGGCCAAAATTGGCCGCCAGGACGGGCTGTGGGAGGGCAAAGCCGCCGAAGCGTTTCTGGGTACCGTGGATGAACTGCCGAAGTACTTGGACCAGGCGCACCGCTCGCTCGGTGGTGCCGCGCGGACTCTGACCCAATGGTCCGGTGATTTGAGCTCCATGCAGCAGAAGGCACGTCACTACGAGGCCGATGCTGCTGCCGCGCAGCAACGGGTCCGCGAGGCGGAGTCGAACCCGGCCTTGGGCCTGGCCAATCAGTACTTCCCCGACCAGGCGTCCTTGCAGGAGGCACAGCGCAAATTGGATGCAGCCCAGGCTGCGCTCAACGATGCCCACGGTGACCTGGAAGCGATTCGCAGGCAGGCCCAACGCCTGTTGCAGCAGCACGACGACCTGGCCAAAGACGTAGAGCTCGCGCTGCGGCGGGCCGCCGACGAGGCGCCGAAGAAGCCCGGACTGCTGGAACGTCTCGGTGACGCGCTCGAGCAGCTCGGCCAGAGCATCAGCGACGCCGCAGGGCAGGCATGGCAGTGGATCCAGGACCACGCCGACATCATCGCCAAGGTCGGTGACGTTCTCAGCACCGTCGGCACGGTGCTCAGCGTCGTTGCCGCAGCCACGAGTTGGATCCCCGGGGTCAACGCCGTCACCGCGTGTGCGGCTGTTGGCGTGAGTGCCGCCGCGATGGGCACGCACGCGTTGGCGAAAGCCGCCGGCGCCGACGTGTCCTGGTCGAAGATGGCGTTCGATGCGGTTGGCATGATCCCTGGTGGGGGCGCGGCGAAAGGCGGTCTCGCTGCAACCAAGATCCTGCCGAAGGCGGTCAAATCGGGGAAGACGGCCGCCAAGTTCGCCGATAGCGGCAAGGCTGCGGCCGGGGCACAGGCGGCCAGTAAGACGATCAACCGTGCTGGTGCGCAGGCTGTTGGGTCTCGGGCGAACATGGTGAACAAGGCGATCAACGCGTTCGGTGGGGAGGGCGTCGCCGTGAACTCCTGGAAGACCGGCGGAAGTTCTCTGCTGGGCGTGGAGAAGATGGCGCACACTGCGCAGAGCGGCGCGGCGGTAGCCACCGGAACGGGTGTGCTTACGGCCGAGAAGAGCGCCATCATGGTCGCCAAGTGGGAAGCTCAGCCCTACATCGAAAAGGGCGAGAACGCCGTCAAGGACGCGGTCGGCAACGCGGCCCGCGGTTTCCAGAACGCACTGGCCGCGCGGTGATGGTCGTGACGAGATCGTACGAAGCGCCGGTCGCACAGCGCGGCTTCCGTCTTGGTCTGCCGGACGGGTTCATCCCGCTGCCACTCGACGATGTCGACCTCGACGTCGAGTCCGACGAGTTCGAATCCCTGGTCTCGTTCGTGGCCGAGCGGTTCGGGTTGTCGGCGACGGACGAGAGCTCGATTGCGGCGGCGGCATCGTTCGCCCAGTTGGGCTCGGTGATCGGCGACTCCGGCGTCGACTACTCCGCGATCGCCTTCTACAAGTCACCGGATGATCCGATGCGGCCCATCATGGTGACCCTGACCGGGATTGCGATGCCGTCAGACCACCACCGCAAGAGCGAAGCCGTCGCCAACCTGCTCGAACTCCACGGGTCGTCCAGTGACAGTACCGTCGAGGAGATCCGGCTCCCGGTAGGTCCTGCAGCCGCGACGGTGACCGAGGAGCAGAACGCGCTGGTCATGGGCGATGAACCTATCCCCGTGCTCACGCGGCAACTCTCAGCCTGGATTCCGGACCCGGACGGAACCACGATCGCTGTCGTCTCCGTCATGACCAACTCGTTCCAGGACTGGGAGCACGTCTGCACGTTGGCGCTGGACATCTTCGACTCTTTCGGATGGGAGCCGCTCAGCGGTTGATATGGGACGTGCCACGAATACTCCGGTTTCCGAACAGCATCGCGAGCAGGCCCGCGGCGTGGCGGCCCAACTTGCCGGCGAGACCACCTCGGTGGTGCACTTCTCCGCTCGTTCCGTGATCTACCGAGTGCCCGACCGGAGACGGGACGGCACCCCACGCGGCAGCAACAAGGCGAAGCGGGCCCTGCGTGCGGTGGCGCTGGCACCGCTGGCGATCCTCGCCTTCCCCGTCATCGTCGTCCTCGGCATGCTGGACGACATCGGCATCCAGATCCTACCCCGCAACAAGGCCAAGACCACCGTCCACGGCAAATCTCCCTCGTGCGTGGCACTGTCGTTCGCCGACGCGGTGCGCGACGCCGAACACGACCTGCTGTGGCTGGCATGGTCACGCTCCCAGGCCGTATTGCTGGGCACCAACGGCGACCACCGGCCCGAGGTGCTGTGGCGAGCGACCGGGCATCAACGTCCCAAGCTGAAGATCGCCAAGACAACGTTGCATTGGCCGGATGAATCCCGCGTCGACTTCGACCTCGCCCCGGCCGAACGAACCCGCCTCAGCGAACAACAGGGCAACCCCTGAGGAAAGGCCTCTGAGGAGGATTGTCGACACTGTACGCAGCGCTGTGACCTGCTTCTTCGATTGTTCTATGCACTGCTGTCGCCGCTGACTTAACCAGGCTCATGCCTACGGCCATGCCCGAGAGGCGGCTGAGCGTTCCTTGCCGGAGTGTTGACCGAGCGGGGCGCAGGTTGTGGTGATCGATCCCATCAAGCGAATGTCGTTTCTGCTCGCTGCAGAATCCTTACACGCTATCTTCGGTGCTATGAACGACGAGACTCGTATAGCGCTACGCAACTATGACTGGATGGTCCGCAACCGTGGGCTCGATGGTGTGGAGCTGTACTGGGAGTCCGACACCGTGGTGTACGGCGATGGTGGTACTGACATCGATACTCTGTGCGAGCGGGGATTCACGCCTGCCACTTCCGAATGAGTGTGATCTGCCGTAAGTATGGAGATCCCCTGTCGCGACAAGGACAGGTGGGGCTCGCAGTAGGTAAGCTTGTGCGTGGCTGCACAGGCTCACCCATTCAACGTCCCTTGCAAGGCCTCCAGGGGCGCTGGCGTTGTTTTGGTTCTCGCGGTGGCAGACGCCATGGGGCGGTGTATCGGACGCCGCATCTGGTGCAGTAGGCGTAGTTCTGCGTGCGTGTGGCTCATGATTGCTTCCGAGGGGTGCGGCGACGAGGTTCAGTACCGAGGATCTCGGAGACCGTGGCGATGTCGTCTTCATCGAAAGCGTTGCGGGCTGTGGAGTAGGGCAGCCCGGCAGCAGCCGCCAGGCTCTCCCACGTGTAGTCGGGACGAGTGCCGGTGAACTCTCGCCCGTAGGCCATCAGCAGACGGATCTCGCGGTCCGCTGCGTCGCGGCGTGCTCGAGCTTCGCTGAGCTGTCCAATCAGCGGATCGATGTCCCCGCCTTCCCAGGCAGCTTGTATCTGTTGAGCAAGCCTCTCTCGCCTGTCGGCGAAATCGCTTTCGGCGTCGTCGGCAAGCTCGGGCGGGTTGACGTTGTCCGGTGTTGCCTTGGGGTAGGCCAGCCAGCTCAGGTCGTCGATGAGGTTTCGTAGTGCCATGGTCAGCACTCTAGAACATTACTAGCGGATTTCGCTACTAATAGCTGAGTTTGCTATATCTTTGTGGTGACTATGGGATTGGGAGCTCTTCCACTGCCCGCCATTGCCCCGTTTGATGGTCAAGGTGATTGCGGCGAGAGATCCTCACCGACGTCCAGGGTGGACGCCGGATGATGATTGGTCGACACCCTTGCTTCACCAGGGGTTTCGGCGGTATTTCGCTGGTCAGGCGCTGTCGACGTTCGGGGACAGTCTGGTGCCGTTGACGATCGCGTTCGCGGTGCTGGAGGTGACCGGCTCGGCGGCGGATCTCGGGCTGGTGTTGCTGGCCAACCGGGTGCCGGTGGCTGTGTTGGTACTCGTTGGCGCGCGCTGCGGGGGATCGTTGGGACCGGCGGTGGGTGATGGTGGCCGCCGATCTCCTGCGGTGTGCGGCTCAGGTCGCCAGTGGGGTGCTGCTGGTGACCGGTACGGCCGGGATCGGGATGCTGGTGGTTCTGCAGGCCACTGCCGGGGTGGGGACGGCGGTGTTCACGCCGGCGGCCACGGGGCTGGTGCCGAGCCTGGTGCCCGCCGGCGTGCTGCGGCAGGCCAACGCGCTGCTGGGGTTGACGACGAACGTGAACAAGGTGGTCTCCATCAGCGCCGCCGGCGTGCTGGTGGCCACCCTCGGTTCGGGCTGGGCGCTGCTGGTGGACGCGGCCACCTTCGCCGCCGATGAACGACTCCGGCAGTTGAGTGCCGGTGGCCTGCTGCCACCGTCGGGCGGCGAAGTGTCCGAGCGTGACGGCGCCTTTCGGTGTGCCGAGGGTGAGCACCACCTCGGGCACTTCGGGATGCCGCTGCTGAATAGCCCGCCAGATGGCTTCCAGCGCGCTGATCAACGGCAGCGTGATGCTGGTGTGCTGCGTGGACAGACTGCTCACCTCCCCAGGAATTGGATGGCGGAATCGTTGACACGTACGTGCCAACGTCAACGGGGCTCGGTAGAACCGGTCGGCCGGTGCCGCACGCGAGGGCCGAGGCACCGGCCGGCCGTGGTGATCGCGGCTGCTCAGGTGGCGCGCTTGCGACGTCGCCCGCGGGCGATCTGGCACACGGTGGAGGGGTGGATGCCGTACTCGCGGGCCATCACGCCACCTCCGTGCCCGGGCGGCTCGGGGTCTTCTGCCGGTACATGGCCTGATCGGCCGGTTCGAGCAGGTCTTCAAGCCGGCTGCTGGTGGTGATACCGACCCCGACGCTGGCGGTGACCGTCAACACCGGACCGTCGAGCGGCATGGGTGCGGCGAGATCCGCGGCCACCTGCCGGGCGGTGTGGTGGGCATGGATCCACGACTGCGGGGTGTTGGGCCGGCGCCCGAGGTAGAGCACGAACTCGTCGCCGGAGATCCGCACCGCCGGCCGCCCCCGCTGTTGGTGGCGGCGCAGCCTGCGGGCGACTTCGACGAGCACCTGGTCGCCGATGCGGTGCCCGTGGGTGTCGTTGACAGTCTTGAAGTCGTCGAGGTCGATCATCAGCGCGGCCAGGCACTCTCCAGGACGAGCACGGGTGCGGGTGAAGGCCCGCTGCAGCCCGGTGCGGTTGGCCAACCCGGTCAACGCATCCGTGCGCAGGTGACGGCTCAGTTGCCGCACCCGGAGTCCGGCGGCGAGGAAACCGCCGGAGCCGGCCATGGCCGCGGCGGTGAGCACAGCGCTGGCATCCAGCATCATCGCGCACCTCCACCCTCGTCGGTGGGTTCGACGTCGAGCTCGAGGTACACGCGGCCCTGGTCGGTGTTGCCGCGGTTGGGGTAGAAGCCGCTGACCTCGCACACCGCGTAGCGAGCCCGGGCAGTGCCGGTGGCCAGCAGCGCCTGCAGGTCCTCGGCGAGCCGGGCGGTCTCGGCGCAGCCGCCGGTGAGTCGGAGCCGCATCACGCCACCTCTCCTTCGGTGGTGTCCCACTGGCCGCGGAACAGGTGGGCGGTGTCGGCGTCCCAGGAGCAGCCGCAGTCGCGGCAGCGGAACCGGCCGGCGAGCTCGACGGTCTCGCGGCGGCACAGCGAGCACGGCGGGTTCGGAAAGTGCAGTGCCGGTGGGTCTGTGCGGTGGGATGTCCTGCGGGACATGGGTTTCCTTTCGGTTCGGGGTGGAGACCTGCGCCCTCGGGTGCTTGGCGGCTTCGAGAGGACTCAGGTCGTCTTGCCATCCGACCGGCGTGCGGCCGGAAAATCGGGGTCAGTGCGGGGGTGTGGCGACAGTCGTCGGGTAGTTCTGGACGGCCCAGCGGCTTTCGGTGCTGGGTAGGGTCAGCGGCATGGATCTCGACACCAACTCGGTGACCAATCTGCCCGGTGTGACCGACAGGGACATGGACCGGCTGATCGCGCTGCGTGCTGCTTGCCAGATCGTCGGCCCGCCCAGCGAGTTCGCCGCGGTGGATTTGTTCGTCCACGAGTTCCGCGACTGGCTCAACCAGTCGACCGGGGATGCCGACAAGCTGTACCGGCGCTACGTACTGCTGCTGGTCATCAGCGGGCGCTCCGGAGTCGCCGACCGGGACGCAGCCAAGCTGCGCAAGACGGTCGACGACATCTACCGCAAGATTTGAGGTCCTCACTGCTTCACCGCCCGCCGGATCTGGCCGAGGGTGAGCCCGGTGGCGTTCATCAATCCCGCGATGTCGGTGGAGGCAATGCCGTCGGCGAGTGCCTTCTGGATGAGGTCGCCGGCCTCGTCTGCATCGGACGCGGGAGTTGTGGATTCCTCGTTGCCGAGGTCGCTGCGTCCGTCCAGTGTGGGCACCGATTCGGCCGCGCTGTCCGGGTCCAGTCGGGTTTCGGTCGCCTGCACCGAGCTGGGGTCTTCCAGCAGCAGCGATCGGGCGCGGATCATCCGTGAGGTCAGCACATATCCCAGTCCGCGGGTCGGGGTGCCGTCGGCGAATTCCGCGGGTAGCTCGTGCAGCCCTTCCGGCATCGGGGCGCCGGAGGAGATCATGTTGCCCGAGGTGCGCTCGGCGACGCGCAGGCCGATGACGGTGCCTCCCTTGAGCTGGTCGCGCAGCACCGTCGACCCGCCGAGCTGGGTGGCCGACGGTACCTGTGTGGCCAGCACCAGGGAGATCCCGAACTTGCGGCCTTCCTGCGTCAACTTCTCGCACATGCGCTTGATGTCCTTGTTGTTGACGCCCTCGTCCTCGTCGTCCATCAGCAGCTTGTGGGCCTCGTCGATGACGATGCAGATCAGCGGCAGGTGCGGGCTCGGTTCGATGGAGCCACCGCCCTGGCGTTTCAGCACCGGACGGCGCCGGTCCATCAGCCGTAGCGCATAGCGCAGCACCGTGCGGGCATCCTGCGGAGTTTCGGCGAACAGCTCGGAACGGTCTTTCCACTGCGGCAGCGAGGCGCCCTCGCCGCCGTCGACGACCATCGGCACGATCCGGTCCGAGGCGACGGCCTCGCCGAGGATCAGATCGAGCACCTTGGTTTTGCCGGAGCCGTTCACGCCGGACACCAGAGCGTGGGTGCCGCCCCCACCGGGCCAGAAGAACCGGAAGTGCAGCAGCTCCCCGTCGGCGGTGGTCATGATGGGAAACGTTCCGGTGGCGGGATCCAGGCTCGGAGCTTGCCAGCGCCGCACCGACTGCAGTGGGTCGCTGGTGAGCACGGTGATCCGGGCTGTGCGCACCGAGGCGCCCGGGATGGGTTCGACGAACACGCGCCCGTCGGGGAGGTTGTAGACCGACAGGATCGCTTTGCGGGCGCTCATGATGGTGTGCCAGTGCTCGCCGATCGCCAGGGTGATGGCGGCTTTCCAGCCGTAGTCGAATGCGGCGATGTCGCTGATCGTCGAACCGGGCAGGGATTTGCCGTGGGCGGCCATGTGCTCGTCCCACAGCCGGACCCGCATGTCGGCGGTTCCCGGAGCGACCGGCAGCGCCGTACGCGGTGCGGGGGTGGCGAGCTCGGCAGTCACGTCCGGGTCCGGCTCGGCGTGGCGCACCCAGTAGGGCACCGACAGGGCGCAGCCGCAGGCCCACAGCAGGCTCGCGGTGATGCCGTCGGCACCGGTCAAGGCGAGCGCTGCCTGCCATCCGGCCGAGCCCACCGCGGCCAGCCCGGCATACGCCCGGTCCCAGCGGGAGGCGTTCCGGTGCGCGTAGCCGTAGGCCCCGGCGGCACCGGCCCAGCCGGCAGCGACCGGCACCAGCGCGGCAGACCCGGCCAGAGATGCCGAGGCGGCGCCGATGCCGTGGGTGCCTCCGAGTACGGCCAGCGGCAGAACCTGCCGACGCCAGCGCTTGCCGAGCCGCACGGTTTCGGTCCGCACCTGGCGCAACGCTTCGGTGCCGGTCGACTCCTCGATGGTGGCGGGAGATGCTTCGGTGTCCGGCTTCGGTGGGGTCTTCGCGACCATCAGAACTCCCTTGGTGAGCTGCCCTGGTCCGCACCCCGCCCCAACAGATGCTGGGGCGGGACACGCACCAGGCAGATCAGTACTGGTCGTACCAGGACTTCGTGGCGACGTTGCTTGATCCGCCAGCGCCGGCCATGGCGTCGGCAACCGGGGCATGGCGAGACTCGACGTGCTTGTGCAACGTGTCGGCCATCGGTGCGGCGGTGTCGAGCAGGTCGGCCAGCTCGTTGATCTGACCCAGTGTTTCCGCATCGAGGCTGTTGGCGGTGAGCATGTCGCCGAGGTTGGCGACTTCCTCGTGCGCTTTGGCCAGCAGCTTCGCCAGCGACGACAGGGACTGGACGGTGTCGGTGTAGCCCTCACCGGTGGCAGCGACCGGAGCAGCAGCGGGCAGTTCGGGCATGGGGTCCTCCTTCGTGGTTTCTTCCTGGTCGTCGAGCCGTTCGGCATCGACGTGGATCCGGTGAGGGTGCTCGTTCGTGTCGTCCATGGCGCCGGCCTCGTGCAGTTCGGCGCATCGCCGGCACCATCCGTCGGCGTCCAGCAGGTCCGCCTCGACTTCGCGGGCGCACCATTGGCAGCACCGCATCCGGGGCTTGTTCTGTGCCCGCCGCTGCTCGTAGCGCAGCCGCGCGCACAGGACGCACAGCACCCAGTCGTCTTTGGCGGGGCTGCCGCACTGCATGCAGCGCGGCGACTGTCCGGCCGTCCACTCTCGGGTTCGTTCGCGGGATCGCCGTTTGTGCCCGTTGGTCTCGGCCCGCACGGTGGGCTCGTCCTCGACCGAAGCCGAGGGCTGCTCGGCAGCTGAGCCGGGCACGCAGTCCGGGCACACCCAGCCGAACTCCGAAGCGGCGACGAGGTCATCGACCGACACGTAGCCGCCGCAGCGAGCGCACCGCTCGGTGTCGATCCAGTCGCGGGTGCGCCACTGTCGCCACGTCTCCCGGTAGGACCGGCCCTTCTTCGCGCTCTCGCGGCCTGCCCTGTAGCCACCACGAGCACCGGTGACAGCGCCCGAATAGGCACCGGCCAGGCCCGCACCAACGGCTGCGACCGAGCCGACCACCAGCCACCCGGTGGCGTAGGCCCACCACAGTGGATCCCGAGGCCCGGCGGTGCGAGCGTGGTCGAAGCGTCGGCTGCGAGCTCGGGCTCGCTCCTGACGAGCACGTTCCCGAGCAGCGCCCCGCTGTTCAGCTCGGCGGCGAGCCTCGGCCCACGCGGCAGCGGAGCGGCGCTTGCCCTGTTCCCAGGCGTGCGTGGCTCCCGCCGCCAGGACCATCGCGATGATCAGGTCGGCACCCATGTCAGCCCCCGATCAACCGGCCGATGCTGTTCGCACCGACCTGGGCGATGGCCTCGGACAGGCCGGAGCCGGCCTCGGCGAGCGGGCCGATTCCGGCGAGGAACAGCACCGGCAGAATCGTCAGACAGATCAGCGAGGTCTTGTCCGCCTTCCGGTCCACGCCGATGTCGTAGATGGTCAGCACCAGCAGGATCAGCGTGGCTCCGCCGATCACATACGCGTTGGGGGCGGGAATTAGACCGGCAATGTCGGTCAGCCGCGCCGCCAGCCACGCGCCGAGCGAGGTTTCGGCGAGGCTGGCGCCGCCGATGAACACCAGCGATGCCTTCAGCCACCAAGGGCTGGCTTTCTTGCGCTTCCAGATCACCCACAGCAGGCCGAACGCGACGATCATGATGGCCCAGGACATGACTTCCCTCCTTTGTGCTCAGATCGCCAGGACGACGACCAGGACGGTGATCAAGACGGTCAACACGAGCCGGAACGGCCTCCGCGCGATCCACAGCAGCGCGTAGCCGATGGCGGTGATCGCCAGTGACAGATAACCGAACCACTGGCCGACGGCGCGCAGTGCGGGAATGTCGCCGGCCCACTCGGCGCGCTGGACACGGGCGTGGAGATCACGCAGCGACGGCGGCCGTGCCCGCCACACCGAGCCGTCCATGGCAGCGGCAGCGGTCTCACGGGCCTCGACGGCCCACACCGCTGCGGCCGAGTTCCACCCAGACCGTTTCGCAAGCGGGACCTGTTCTGTCGGCGCCATCTGCCCGGTGGAGTCACTGTCCGTGTCCTGCGAGGTCGTGATGCCGGGAAACGGCACGACCTCACCGGCAGTGTCGGCGGATTCCGTGGGTTGGGGGACTGCCTCGCGCGCGTGGGCGTGCGCGTGCTCGTGCGCGGGTGCCCGCGTCGAGTCCGGATCGGCCCAGGGATCCGGGATGGGCATCACCAATCACCTCTCTGTGTGCTGATGCGGTGCGCCTCCTCGTCGAGATGGCGCGCGTAGTGCTCGTACAAGCGATCACGCTCGGTATCCGGCAAGCGGGCGATCAGACCGCGCAGACACATCAACGCGGCCGCCAGCCGCTGCCGCTCGGTGCCCGATCGGGACAGGTGATGCTCGGCCAGGGCCGCGCTGGCCGAGCCGAGTTCAAGGCGCTCGAGGACCTTGCGGGCGTGCTCGGCCACCTCGCCGTGCACCGTGCGGGCCGTGCCGGCCGGCTGCGGCGCGTGGGCCACCGCGCTGACCAAGGCGTCCTCGGCAACCCGGTAGCGCTGCGCCGGTGTGGTGGCCTTGCGGGCGCGGTCGGCGTGATACGCCGCTCGGCGTCGAGCACGCCGCACCCGCTGGGGCTCACGTCTGGTCGTGGCCATCGCCGGATCCCTCCTCATCATCGAGCTCGCCGGGCTCACGCAGCGCATCGAGGACGACCTCGTCGAGGCACTGCCAGATGTCCATTTGGTTGTCGGCTTGCCAGTGGCCTTCGCAGCGCCAGGCACCGGCCGCGATCGGTTTGCCGCTCATGCGGCCTCCTGTTTGAGGGCGTCGCGCAACCACATCGACATCGGGGTGCCGACCCGGTGGCCGCGGGCTCGCAGGTATCGGCTGATCGTCGAGACACCGCCGGTGATTTCGCCTGCTTGGTAGGCGGGGCGCACGATGTCGAGCAGCTGCTGGGCGCGCTGGTGGTCGATGTCCGGTCGTGGCTGTTCGGAAGGGTTCTGAAAGCCTGCTGCCGAGCGGCTGTGCAGCCTGATGAAGGCCTGCCACAGCACCGGCAGCGCGTGCACGAGCAGCACCACCACGGCCGGGCCGACGCTGTGCACGAGCAACCCGCGCACGAGTTCGGTGGCCGGGTGGGTCAGCACCGGGGCGGGCAGGCTCATCCAGCAGTTCAGCGCGATGGTGTAGCCCAGCGGCACCCATTGGGCGAGATCGACCCAGCGGTCGGTGATGGTGACCTGGCGGGTGGCCAGGTAGGCCTTGGCGCCCATCACCGTCAGCAGCGCGGCGCTGATCAGTGGTTCCACGCCCCAGGCCAGCCACCAGCCCGGCGAGCCGGCAGGCGCGCCCATCGCGGCGGTGGCCTGCACGTTGGCCGTCGACCAGCCCAGCGCGATCAGCGCCGCGAGGAAGGCCGACACGGTGATCCAGAACTGGGCTCGCCCGTCCCGCAGGGCGATGCGGGCCGGGTTGGCCAGTTCGCGGCGTTTGTCCTCGGCATCGGCCGACTGCTGCCGCAGCACCTGCGTGGTCGCCGATTCCACGTGGGTTTCGGCGCGCTGGGCCTGCAGCGCGGCGATCTCCTCGCGCTCGGCCACCTCGATCTCGAGTGCCCGCACCCGCTCGGTACGCCCATCGACCTCGGGAACCGGGTCGGCCACACCGGCCTGTTCGGGCTGTTCGGGCGGGTTCCGAATCGGCTCGGCCTCGGCCGGTGGTGTGGTCTCGCAGGGGGCGTAGAGGCCGGAGTCCAGGCGGCGGTAGTCGGCCATGTGGGCGATCTCGCTCATGCCGCCTCCTCCTGCCTGCGCTTGTGCCGGGTGCGGAAGAGGCGGCCGATGGCTTGGAAGTCCGGTTGGGCGACTCCGCCCCAGCCGCCGAAGCGCTCGCCGCGCAGCAGCGCGCCGGCCAGGCACTCATCAGCGACCGGGCAGCCGCGGCACTGCTGCTGGATCCGGAGGCGCTCGGTCAACCGGGCCTGCTGGTCGCTGTATTCGTCCGTGGCCGGGAAGAACACCTCGGTGGGCACGTCGCGGCAGTTGCGCTCGGCCGTGTCGGCGACCCGCAGCTGCAGCCGGTCTCCGTCGGCATCGGCGAAGCGGGCCACGCGGTCGAGCTGGTCCTGCTGAAAGTGGGTGATCCGGCGCGGCATCAGGCGACCTCCTTCCGGGCGAGGTGGGCGAACACATCGGACAAAGCGGCATTGAGACGGGTGCAGACGCTGTCGACGGCGTGTTTGGCTGCGGTGGTGTCCGGTGCGGCCGTGGCGGTGTAGACCGGTTCGGGCAGCACGTCGGCCGGGATGGGGATCCAGAACCGCAGCACGGCGCCGGCGGCCGGCCGGTACTGGCCCCAGCCGGACCAGCTGCCCCGCAGGGACCGGGCGAGCTCGCGGGGAACCTCGGTGATGACCTCGGCCCGGATCGACAGACGGCCGTCGTAGTCCCAAGAAGCCTCGGTGGCGGACACGTCGGGGTGCGCGGTGACGTAGCCCGGGCTCATCACCGGCGGCCGGGCGGTGCGCCACGCGGCGGCGGCGAACTCCAACGGGTTGCTGGTGGGCTTGCCGTCGGCGGCGAGGGTGCGGCGCAGGTAGGCGCCGTAGCGGGACTCGCCGTCGCTGGCGTGGTCGCGGTCGTAGCGCTCGCCAGGAGTGAAAGCGGCATCGGTGTGCACAGGAATCTCCCAAAGGGGGTGTGGTGAATCAGGGGGTGGAGGTGCTCGGGGTGGCGGGTGTGTGGCGGCTTCGCACCACCCCGAACCGGAAGAGGTCAGCGTTCACGGACGGGCTCGGCGGGCAGATAGCCCTCAGACCCCATGACCGGGCACAGGGCCTCACCGTCGTGGTGACTCCACTCCGGCATGCCCAGCGAGCGCTGATACGGCGTGACCGAGGTCGGGCGCTTGTTCAGCGCTTCCTCGCCGCACTGCGGGCAGATCCACTTTTCCGGCATGGTCATGACTCCTCTCGGCCGATGGGGTGGACGATTCGAGGGCGGTGGGTGCTTGGCGGCTTCGGCCGCCCTCGAGGCGGGATCAGAAGTCGGTGACTGGGTGCCGTCCCGCTAGCTGTGGTTCACGGCCGTTGCGGGACACTGGAGGAGCTCCTTCCGGTGTGGTGATCGGTAGGGGTGGAGGACTCGGGGCGGTGGGTGCTTGGCGGCTTCGACCGCCCCGAGTTCCGGGACTGCGGGTGACACTGCGGGCAGCGGCCCCAGCGCCCATCAGAGCGCTCGACGGTGCGGCTCGGTTCATCGCATGCCCCGCACCACGTCGGGCGCTGCACGAAGGCCCTGGCCGTGTCCACGGGCGCCGGGAGATCCTCCAGCCGCGCCTTCAGCACCGCAGCCGGGGACTTCACGCCCTCCGGATTCGCACCCAGATGCGTGGCCAGCCGCTGTGCCGACCAACCCGCCGCCAACGCCTCGACGACCTTCGGTGCCAGACGCCGACGCTGTGCCGGGGTCAACGGCCACGCCGAGCCGAGCCCGTCCAGCACCGCATCAATGTCCGGATGGGACTCCTCCTCCCCCGCGTTCGGCCCGAGTCCCCGCGCGTGCTCGCGCGAGCCGGAGGAGGGTTCCTGGACGGTTCCGGACGGTTCGGGTGTCACAGCTGTGACGGGGGTGGGGTGTCGTAGCTGTGACACCCGTGGGGTGCCATCCGTGTCACCGGTGGCGGATTGGCGGGGGTGCCAATCTGACGGGGGTGTGGACAACTCCGGATGCATCAACACGGCGTAGCAATTTGGGTTGCGGCCGCCCCGCTCCGTTACGGACAGATGCCCTTCCTCGGTGAGCTTGCGAACGATGCGTTGCACGCTTCGCTCTCCCATCCGGGTTTTTCTCGCCAGGGTGCGCACTGACGGATAGGCGTTCGTTCCGTCGTCGGTCGCGTTGTCTGCGATGGCGAGCAACATCAGCAGTTCCGTTCCCTTGGCCGGGGAGTGCTCCCAGACCCAGTTCATGACCTTGATGCTCATGGGGCTCCTCGCGCCTCGGCAGATCGATCGTCAGACCGCCCGTTCCGATACGAAGTCGGCGGCGTCGACCAGGCCGTTGTGCTCGAACGAGGCCTCGACCATCTCCTCGATCGCCTTCGCCGGGACGATCAACCGACCTCGGATGCGCACCGCCGGGAACTCGCTCGCCGCGATCGCGCGGTACAGCGTCATCGACGACATCCCGAACATCCGCGCCACCTCGGCGACGCTGTAAAAGCGCGGCTGTTCCGGCGCAGAGGTTGATCGAGTCCTCCAACCAGTCAAGGCACTTGCTCCGCTGCGGTCCATGCGTGTCCTCCTGTTCACCCGATGCTCAACTGCTCCCGGGAAGCTCTTTTGTCTAATTTCAGTGCTTATATTAGCACTAACATCAGCATTGTCAATACGAATTCGGCCAGGATGCTGAGGAGATCGCAAACGGCTACTAGCCTTGGCGCTGAAACCAGCAGTGACAGGAGGGCCGGTGGCCAAGGACTGGGACGCCGTCGCAGCAGCCATCCAGACGCGCCTCGACGAGCTCGGGATGACGCAGCAGGAACTGGCACACCGGGCGGGCGTCGCTCTCATGACAGTGCGCGAGCTGCAGCACAACCTGAAACCACGCCGCCGGAATCCGCGGACACTCGCAGCGATCTCCGAAGCGCTCGGGCTGTCCGACAGCCATCTCTCGGACGTGCTGGCCGGCAAAACTCCGCGCGAGCCGGCTGCCGAAGCCAGTGACCCTGTGCTGAGTGACCTGGAAGCTTTGAAGCAACAGCTCACAGCGATCACCGAGCGTCTCGACGCCATCGAGCGTCGGCTAGCTGACGACGACGAGCGCGGCTGAGGTTCTCGACTGCTCGCTGCAGGTCGGAAATCCGATTCCGTATCTCGGCGATCTCGCTTTTGCTTCCTCGCACCGACATCGACGCTCCTCGGCACGTGCTCATGGCCTGTTCTGCCCCGTAGTCTGGGAGCACGACGCGACCGGAACCCGCACTTCGCAACGCCCGCACCACGGTGCGGATCGGACCCGCACAAAAATGCGGGTCCGGGCAGCGTGAGAGAGGTTGTATAGCGGCATGGTTACCGAGGGACCCATCGGGGAACGCATCCGCATCTACCGGCGCCGGCGTGGACTCAGCCAGCGCGAACTCGCCGAACTCGTCGGACGTTCGGAGTCCTGGCTGTCCCAGGTGGAGCGTGGCATCCGTTCTGTGGACCGCCTCTCAGTGCTCATCGACGTGGCACGCGTACTGAAGACCGATGTGGAGACACTGGCCGGTTACCGGTTCGCGCTGGCGCCGAACGGCCAACCCGAGCTCGACGGGCTGGAGGAGATCCGCACAGCACTGAGTGCCTACCCCGGACTCGGGCTCAGCACCGTGTCCGCCGGCAACCTCGACGAGATCTCACGGTTGACGACCGAGGTGCATCGGCGCTATCAGGCCGCCGATTACGGGGCAGCGGCAAAGATTCTGCCCAGCCTCATCACCACCAGTGACGCTATGGCCGCCGAGGCTGGCGGCAACGAGCGGCACAGGGCCTTGTCGGTGCAGAACCAGGTTTATATCGCAGCCGCCAAGCTGGTCACCAAGATCGGAGATGGCCATCTCGCCTGGATCGCAGCCGACCGCGCGGTCACCGCAGCTCTGCAAGCTGAGTCCGACACGCTGAGCGCCGGTGCTGCCTACCAGGTGGCCTGCGCGTTTCTGAAGCTCGACCAGGTCGAACGCGCCGAGCAGCTCGCCATGGCCACCGCCGAGAACCTCACCGACGACAGTCCCCTCGGGTTGTCGTATCAGGGCGCGCTGTTTCTGATCGGCTCCGTGATCGCCGGGCGCCGCAGTGATCACGCCGAAGCCACCGACCGTCTGCGCCGGGCGCAATACTTGGCCGATGCACTTGGTGCAGACGGCAACCATGGTTGGACTGCGTTCGGGCCGACCAATGTCGCCATCCACCGCGTGTCCGCCGCGGCCGAGCTCGGCGATGCCAAACAGGCCATCAGCATTGCCGAGAACATCGATACCGAGGGGTTGCCGGAGGGGCTGCGCAGCCGACGTGCCCAGGTCCACATCGACACCGCCTGGGCCTACTCCCAGCACCGCGAGGACGCTGCCGTGGTGGTCAACCTGATGGAAGCCGAACGGGTCGCGCCGCAAGCGCTGCGCTACAACGTCATCGTGCGCGAACTGCTCCGCGAGATGCTCAAGCGCGAACGTCGCTCCGCCACACCGGGCCTGCGCTCGCTGGCCCAGCGCGCAGGAGTGCTGCAGTGACCGGCAAGCCTGTCGTCTACCTTGTGGCCTGCAGCGCCCCACCGGTGCGTGAGCTCGCCGAGCCGCTGTCCCTGCTGCACGAGGCCGGCTGGTCTGCCTGCGTGATCCTCACCCCGATCGCGGCGAGTTGGATCGATATCGCCGGGCTCGAAGCCGAGACCGCGGTTCCCGTCCGCGTACACCCGCGGCTGCCGCACGAGCAGGATCCACTACCGAAGGCCGATGCCGTGCTCGCCGCTCCGCTGACATTCAACAGCCTCAACAAGATCGCCGGCGGCATCAGTGACACGCTGGCGGTCAGCCTCGTCAATGAACTTCTCGGGACCGACCTGCCGATCGTTGCTGCGCCCTGTATCAAGAGCCTCCTGCGCACGCACCCGGTCTACTCGACCAGCGTGCAGCTCCTGACCTCCTGCGGCGTCCACCTCCTCGACCCCGACACCATCACCAGCCGCGGCCTCGACGGTCTTGCCGCCTTCGACTGGAGCACCGTGGTCACCGAGTTTCTACAAGCAGTCTGAATAGAGCGCCGTTCTCTCGTGAGTCTCGTCGGCCCGGATGGTTGACGTCATCTGCTGAGCGGGAGCGCAATACTCAAAAATGGCGATGCTGCGGCCTGCGCTGGTCCTGGACGCTCGCGCTGGTGATCACGGAAAGTGCTTTTTCCGGTCGGAACTGTGGTGGTGGAGGCGTGGTATGCGGTGCGGCCGGTCGCGGATTCCTCGTGTGCTCCCGAAGTTCTCGCTCTCTGGGCAGAGGGTGAGTGTCGGACCCCAGTGGTAGAGCTCAGCTTAGCCAACCGGCTGCGGTTGGCTCTTATCCGGCGACAGCAAGTATCGCTTCATGGAGGCTTGGTGTGTGGGCGCACAGTGCCAACTGGAGAGGTGAACGCCATCGGTTCTCCGATCATGCGCGCGGTACGGCAGCCATGGCCGGACGCTTCGGCACGGAGTTCGGCGCCGGTGAGCTGGCACATGCCCTCGGACTCTTCCACGATGCCGGCAAGGTTCGCTGCGCATGGCAGGAGAGACTTCGCCAAGTGGAGACCGAAGCGGGCCGTGTGGGAATCCCCCACAAGGACCTCGGTGCCTACTTGCTGCGATCGGCGGCGGGTGTGGCCGCATTGCCCGTACTCGGCCATCACGGGGGACTGACCTCCGCGGGAGAGCTCAAAGATCTCCGGTTGGAGGACGCGAGCCCGGGCGGCGAGGTCCTTTCCCGATTTCTTGCCGAGGTTCCCGAAGCAGCCGAGGTCTTGGAGCGTGCTCCTCTGTCCTTGATTCCCGCGGTATGGCGGGACTCCAAGCTCGCCAGTGAACTGGGAATCAGGCTGGTGTTTTCCTCGCTTGTGGACGCTGATCACCTGGACACTGCCGCACACTTCGATGGGCTCAGCACGCCGCGTGTGCGTGAGGACAGTGACATGGCTCAGCTACGTGACCACTTCGAGTGGAACCGCCGGCGGCTGATCGCCGGGCGCGCTGCTTCGCCGATCGATGACCTCAGGGAACAGGTATATCGGGAAGCAGTACACGAGGCAGCAGGTCCGACGGGTATCTATCGCATGCCCGCGCCGACGGGTGTGGGAAAGACCCTCAGTGCTGCTGGCTTCGCGCTGCATCATGCGGCCAGGACCGGTAAGAAACGCGTGGTCGTCGCCGTCCCGTTCATCACGGTGACCGAGCAGAATGCCGAGGTATACCGGGAGCTGCTGGGGCAGGATACGGTGCTGGAGCATCACTCGGCGGTGGATGTGCCCGAGTCGGCCGCCGAGGCGCAACGCTTGCGGTTGGCTGCGGAGAACTGGGACGCGCCATTCGTGGTCACCACCACGGTCCAACTGTTCGATTCGTTGTTCGCGCGCAAACCGGCGCGGATGCGCAAGCTACACCGGCTGGCGAACTCCGTGGTGATCCTCGACGAGGTGCAGGCCCTGCCGCTGCATGTGCTGACCCCGATTCTGGATGCCTTGCGCACCCTGTCGGAACGGTTCGGGACCACTGTACTGCTGACCTCGGCCACTCAACCTTCCTTCGAAAGCCTGGACGTGTGGAACCAGCTCGAGATTCCCAATGTGGTGAAGGACCCGGACTCGCTGTTCAAGCAGCTACGACGGGTCCGATACGAGTGGTGGGTGACACCGAAGCCGAGCTTGGCGGAGGTCGTTTCGCGCGCAGGTGAGCACGAGCAGTCACTGATGGTCGTCAACACCACCGCCGATGCGCGCACGGTGTATCAGCAGTGGCAGTACGAAGGTGTCGAAAATCCGTTCCACCTCTCGACGCGGATGTGCGCGGCGCACCGCCGTGCCGTATTGGCCGAAGTCAACGACCTGCTGGCATGCGGCAAACCGGTGCGCCTTGTCTCCACTCAGCTCATCGAGGCCGGGGTGGATGTGGACTTCCCCGTGGTTTACCGCGCTATGGCGCCTGCGGAAGCGGTGCAGCAAGCCGCTGGCAGGGCCAACCGTGAAGGCAAACGAGCAGAATCCGGACTGGTCACGGTCTTCGATGCCGAAGATATGGGTTCCCCTGCCGGATACCGGATCGGCTCCGACGCGACCCGTGGGCTCTTCGGACCGCAGCAGCACGGGGTGATCGACCCCGATGATCTGGGTACGCTCGATCTTTACTATCGGAGGCTGTACCAGCGCTCGAACACCGAGCATGCCGAAAGAGCGCGGACCATTCAGGAAAGCCGCGCCAAGTTCGACTTCACCGCCGTGGCCGAAGGCCCGTTACGACCTGGTGGTGCCGGTCAGGTTCGGGATGCGGCTCTGGCGTTCCGGATGCTCGACGACGACACGGTTCCCGTCGTGGTGACCGACTATGAATCGACTGCTGAGGACCTGATCGATGAGCTTCGTGGTCGTGAGCAGGGAATCGGCGACGTTCTGCGGCGCCTGCAGCCGTACATCGTCTCGCTCCCGCGCCGGGTACTGGACGATCGAGGAGTTTGCGATCTGTGCAAACCCATTGTGGCCGGACTCGACTTGAGTGCCTGGCGCGGTGATTACCACAGCGCATACGGCATCGACACATCTAATCTGATCAACGAGGAGGTCTGGTGACCGACGACCTACCCGCATCATCGCAGGGAGCGCCACCGGTCAGCGTGCAGGTCTGGGGCCCGGGAGCATTGTTCACGCGGCCGGAACTGAAGGTCGAGCGGGTGACCTACCCAGTGATGACACCGACCGCAGCGATCGGTGTACTGGAGGCGATCTTCTGGAAGCCGGAGTTCACGTGGCGGCCAGTGGCCATCGACGTGTTGAAACCGATCAGCCAGTTCACCCAGCGCCGCAACGAGACCACGGGCCTCGTATCCCTGGAGAACGCAGCCCAGAACGGGGCGACCGTGGACGCTCCGGGAAACCGTACTCAGCGCAATTCCGTATGCCTGCGCGATGTTGCCTACCGGATTTACGCGCATGTGGACCTGCGCGAGCACGCCACCAAGTCGGAGGCGGCCTACCGGGATCAGTTCCGGCGCCGTGTCGAACGCGGGCAGTGCTTCCACCAGCCCTACCTGGGAACTCGTGAGTTCAGCGCTTTCTTTGGGCCCGTCGATGATGTAGAACCGCAAAGGATCACCGAGGACCTCGGGATCATGCTGCACAGCGTGCACCACAGGGCCAAGTCCGTGTCGTTCTCGTGGTTCACCGCTCGGCTGGAGGGTGGGCGCCTACACATTCCCCGAACCGGCATCACTAGCGGCGAAGGCGCAGGTGTCTGATGCTGCTGCAACGACTCGTCGACTACGCCCACCAGCACACCACCAGTGCGCCGTTTCACCGCCAACGTGAGTTCATCTGGCGACTCAACCTTCCCAGCGACGGAGGACCGGCCCGGTTGTTTTCCGTCTTGCAGGCTGATGGGCGCGGGAAACTTCGCGGGGAATTTCAGGTGGCGCCGTCTGTCACGCGCACCGTGGGAGTGGCTCCGAATCTGGGTGCCGATGACGTGCAATATGTCCTCGGATGGGGTGACGAGACCACCAAGCCTGATCGTGTCCGGCAGTGTCACGAGCAGTTCGTGGAGCTCGTGTCCCGCTGGGCGTCGAGTGTGGACGGTATGGACCCCGCAGCGGCCGTGGTCAGCGACTTCTATGCCAATGGCGGGGTCGAGTCGCTGCCCGCTCCCGAAGAGGCGTACACAGCCAAGCAGGGAGTGCTCATCACCGTCGACGACATTCCGGTCATTCACCATGACTCGCTCGTGCGCTTTTGGGTGGAGGAAGTTATCCGCCGCAAAGGCGGTAGCGAGCACGAGCTGTGCCTGGTCTGCGGTCGATATGGGGCACTGGCCGATACGATCCCCGGCAAGGTCGCCAAGCGTCTCGTACCGGGCGCGGGTAATGACCCGGCACTGGTCAGCGTCAATGAGCTCGTGTTCGGTTACGGACTCACCAAGGGTTTACGTCATACACCGATCTGTTTCACATGCGGTAACGCAGTGAACACCGGGTTGACGCAGCTCTTGAGTTCCGAGCACGTTATGACCTTTGCCCAGCAGGACAGCGCCATGGCGTGGTGGACCTTGGGTGAGCCCGATGAGGATTTCCTGTCCGTGCTGTCCACGCGCCCCGAGACCGACGCGGTCAATCGACTCCTGGAGAGATTGCGCAGTGGCCGTCTGGAAGAGGCCGCTCAGCAGGCAGAGGAGTTCTCGGCGGACCGGTTCTGCTCGGTGTCCCTCGGAGGCAATGCCTCCCGGATCATGATCCGGGACTGGATCGACAAGCCGCTGGCCACTGTCGTGTTCAACCTCGCCCGATGGTACGAGGACATGCTCATGGTCTCACGACAGCAGTCCGGCGAGTTGCCCAGCGGGTTCTGGAATCTCGTATTGGCCATCGGCAAATGGGATACGGAGCGGAACTTATACGCCGATCTGTCTTCCACCGCGGCTCAGCGCCCGGCACATATCCAACGGGACTTGTTGACCAGCAGCTTGCGGGGAAGCCCGTTGCCCCCATCGGTGCTGCACCACGTTCTGCGCCGCATCACCAGCGATGGCCACCTCGATCTTGCCCGGGCAGCCTTGCTGCGCCTGGCGCTACGTCGTCACCCCACCAAGGAGTTCTCCATGCCTGCCGGTCTCGACGAGACATGCCAGGACACGGCGTACGTGTCCGGCCGCATTTTCGCCCACCTGGAACAGATCCAGTATGCCGCCAGTGACGGACGCCCGAATACCACGTTTGGTGACCGGTTCCTGGCCGGCGCGATCAGCAATCCCACCCCGGCCCTGAATGCCGGTAAGAAGCTGGCCAGCTCGTGGTTGGCCAAGCTGCGGCGTCGCCAAGCAACCGCAGGCAAAGCCGTTGCCCTGGACAGGAAACTCTCGGAGTTGCATGCCCTGCTCGACCGGAACCGCCCGGCCACCGGCTACCTGCCTGCCGAGCAACAGGCTCTGTTCCTGCTGGGCTATCACCACCAGAAAGCCCATGACGCCGAGCAGGTACGGCAATACAAGAGCACCACGGGCGACTCCGCTTCCGAGTAGACGGCAATGGCCGACCCGACATCGCATCACGGAAAGGAACTTTGATGACTCTCGAACCGCACCTCGACCCGTCCGTTCGCCACGACATGGTGTTCTTGTTCGACGTCGCCGACGGAAACCCCAATGGCGATCCCGACTTCGACAATCGTCCCCGCATGGACGAGGAAACCGGGGATGGCCTGGTCAGTGATGTGGCCATCAAGCGCAAAGTCCGCGATACGCTGCCTCTGGCTGCGCAGGGTTCCGATACTGCGGAGCGTTACGGCATCTTCGTCGAAGCCGGCCACGCGTTGAACACCAGGCTCGGCGAGTCCAAGACCGCGAACGGACTCGACAAGAAGAAGAACCTGACCGAGGAGGACAGGCGCACAGCACGGTCGTGGCTGACCGAGCGCTATGCCGATATCCGTCTGTTCGGCGCGGTGCTCAACACCGGAACAACAAAGGATCTCGGTCAGATCTACGGGCCTGTGCAGGTCACTAACGCGCGCAGTATCGACCCAGTGATGCCGCAGCATCACGCGATCACCCGTATCACCCAGACGAAGCAAGAAGATATCGACAAGGGTGAGAGTACGGAAATGGGTGGAAAGTGGACCGTTCCGTACGGCCTGTACCGTGCCGAGATCTATTACTCCGCGAGCCGCGGGCAGCAGACCGGTGTCGACAGCACGGACCTGGACATGCTGTACCGCACATTGACCATGATGTTCGATCACGACCGTTCATCGGCGCGAGGAACGATGACCGCGCGCGGGTTGTACGTGTTCAGTCATGACAGCGCATTCGGGAGTGCTCCCGCACACACACTGCTCCAGCGGGTGAAGGTTCCGCAGGTGATTGACTCCGGGGTGGTCCCTCGCGGATTTGGTGACTACAGCGTCTCCGTTGAGGATGACGACCTGCCGCGCGGAGTGACGATGACCAAGATCGTCGCCTGATGCAGCCGGAGGAGCGGCCGGCCGAGGCCTCGTGGTCCAGTATCCCGATCGCAGCTCTTGAGCATTACGCTTACTGTGCTCGGCAGGCCGCTCTCATCCATCTTGAGCGGTACTTCGCAGACAATGTCGACACCGCACGCGGTCAGCTCGCGCATGATGTTGTCGACCGCGGGGATTCGAGGATCAGCCGCACAGGACACCAGCGCTGGACAGCATTACCGGTTTGGGAAGCTGAACTCGGCGTTCATGGCATCTGTGACGTGGTCGAGTTCGAGCCGGATGGTCCGGTTCCCGTCGAGCACAAGTCGGGTAGTTACCGACCGGGTAGTGCTGCGGATTTGCAAGTGGCTGCGCAGGCACTGTGCTTGCGCAGTATGTTCGATGCCCCTGTGCCCAAGGGGATCATCTTCGCTGGCCAGAACAGGCGCCGCTACGAAGTCGTGATCGACGAGGACCTCGAGGCTCGGCTCAGCACTGCCGTTGCCGAGCTGAGGAAATTGTTCCGGGCCGGTGCTCTGCCCGCTGCGGTAAACGACTCGCGGTGCAGGCGGTGTTCACTACGTGAGGGCTGTATGCCGGAAGCACGCGTGGCACCACCTGAGTCGCTGTTCACCCCACAATCCCTGGGAGACTGGGATGACTGAACTCCTGAAGACGCTGTTTCTCACCACGCCCGGAACCAGTCTTCATCTGGAAGGCGATACTGTCCGCATTCATCACCCCGAGCGTCCGGGGCGTCATGTGTTGCCGCTGGTGCGCATTGAGCAGCTCGTGGTGTGGAGAGGTGTGGAAGTCAGCAATGAGCTGATGCACCGCTGCGCCGAAGATTCACGCGGAATAACGTGGTTGAGTCGTAACGGTCGCTTCCTCAACCGCACCGCGGGCGCACAGACAGGTAACCCGCTGCTACGTCTCGAACAGGTTCGTGCTTATGACGATCAGTCAAGGCGCCTGAATCTTGCCAAGACCATCGTGGCAGGAAAGATCCACAACTATCGGCAGTTGCTGCTGCGCACAGCCCGCGATGTATCCGGCACTCGCAAGGAGAATCTTCGAGTATTGGCTCAGCAGCACGCGGATGCGCTCCATCCACTCGCCGGAAGCTCCTCGCTGAGCGAGGTGCTCGGCATCGAGGGCCAAGTAGCACGCAGTTACTTCCAGGCTATGCATCTCCTGGCCCCAGGTGCACGTCCGGGGCGAACACGACGGCCGCCGATGGACGCGTTCAACTGTCTCCTGTCATTCGGTTACGGGATGCTTCGAGTGGCCGTGGTGGGGGCATTGGAGCATGTCGGGCTCGACCCGTACATCGGTTATCTGCATGGGGTCCGTTCCGGTAAGCCTTCTCTGGCTCTGGACTTGATGGAGGAGTTCCGTCCGTTGCTTGTGGACAGGCTTGTCGCGACCCTGTTCAACCGAAACCAGATCACGGCCGCTCATACTGAAACGCTGCCGGGTGGTGCCGTGCAGTTGACGGAGGAAGGACGCGCGTTGTTTCTCGGTCAATGGTCAAAGGCCCGTGAGCGTCTGTGGAAGCACAATCAGCTACAGCGTGAGGTGCCTGCTGCGTTGTTGCCGGTGGTGCAAGCGCGATTGCTGGCGCGATACCTGCGCGGGGATCAGACGGCGTACACACCCTGGGCTGCGACCTGACATGGAGCTCCTGATCACCTATGACGTGGACACCACGACAGCGGATGGACGACGCCGGTTGAGGCACGTTGCGAAAGCTTGTGAGGCGTACGGGATCCGTGTTCAGAAATCCGTTTTCGAGGTCGTCTGCCGGGACGCCGACTGGGTGCTTATGAAACAACGGCTGCTCGACATCATTGACCCGGAGCAAGACAGCATCCGAGTATATGTGCTCCAGCGAGGCACCTTCGTCTCTGCCGAGCATATCGGGCAGTCGCCGCCAGCCCCCCATGATGAGCCATTGATCTACTGAACCTGCTTTCCGTGTGCACCATGGAGGCATTCGAGGCATCGCGCTTCGGAACCGGAAGCGTGACCCGACACACCGGTAGGTTCCGAAGTGGCCAACGGGCGTGTCGATTTCGAAGCAGTAACCTTCATTCAGTGGCCATATGGTCATGCCTGCATAAGCAGGGTGGCGCCAGCCCTCCGGGGCTGGCGAGGATCGCAACAGGATCTGGTCGTGGCGGGTGAGTGCCTGCTCGGCGAGTGGCGCCAGCCCTCCGGGGCTGGCGAGGATCGCAACTCGGGCGCGAGAAATAAGGAGGGGCCACCATGGCCAGTGGCGCCAGCCCTCCGGGGCTGGCGAGGATCGCAACGTCTACAGCCCGACCGGGGCCGTGCTCGACGACAGGTGGCGCCAGCCCTCCGGGGCTGGCGAGGATCGCAACACCGAGCTGCGCGGGGTCAAGGACGAGGGCAAGCGCGGTGGCGCCAGCCCTCCGGGGCTGGCGAGGATCGCAACGGCGCACTGTTCGCAGCACCACCGGCCCCAGTCGGGTGGCGCCAGCCCTCCGGGGCTGGCGAGGATCGCAACCCGCCCGGAATCGACGCCGTGGAAGAAGTCAGGAGGTGGCGCCAGCCCTCCGGGGCTGGCGAGGATCGCAACCAGCTCGGCGCGCATCTCGTCGCGGGCAGTGTCGGCGTGGCGCCAGCCCTCCGGGGCTGGCGAGGATCGCAACGCAGGCGGCGAGGCCACCACCGACGATCCCGGCGTGCGTGGCGCCAGCCCTCCGGGGCTGGCGAGGATCGCAACGCGGATGATCTGGTATGTCTCGCCGTGGGCGTCGAGTGGCGCCAGCCCTCCGGGGCTGGCGAGGATCGCAACTGCGGGACCGCCAAGCGCGAGCTGCTGGACGACATGTGGCGCCAGCCCTCCGGGGCTGGCGAGGATCGCAACACTCACGCGGGCTGGATGCCTACATGCGCGTCATCGTGGCGCCAGCCCTCCGGGGCTGGCGAGGATCGCAACATCGGTGCTCCTCGGGGTTGTGCCGCTGTCCGCAGTGTGGCGCCAGCCCTCCGGGGCTGGCGAGGATCGCAACGACACCAGCTACAACCGCGATCTCCTGCCCGGGCTGCGGTGGCGCCAGCCCTCCGGGGCTGGCGAGGATCGCAACGGAACATGATCGAGTCTCATGTGGAGCTGCGTGTCGGGTGGCGCCAGCCCTCCGGGGCTGGCGAGGATCGCAACGAGCTGCGCGACGGCATCGACGGCACTGTCGTGGCGGGTGGCGCCAGCCCTCCGGGGCTGGCGAGGATCGCAACTCACGGTGTCCTGGTCGAGGTGCAGGCGACGGCCGAGTGGCGCCAGCCCTCCGGGGCTGGCGAGGATCGCAACTCGTGGAAGCGGTAGCTCGGCGACTCGCAGTCCCCGGTGGCGCCAGCCCTCCGGGGCTGGCGAGGATCGCAACCCAGAGCGGGCGACACCTCGATGTCCGGTGCCGTGGGTGGCGCCAGCCCTCCGGGGCTGGCGAGGATCGCAACTCGGTTACCCCATCAGGACCTTCGACGGCGAAATGTGGCGCCAGCCCTCCGGGGCTGGCGAGGATCGCAACCGCCTCGGCGGCGAAATGTTGGGCGTAGTGGACGAGTGGCGCCAGCCCTCCGGGGCTGGCGAGGATCGCAACTGGACCTTTTTGGAAACGCTGGTGGATATGTCGGTCCAGGTGGCGCCAGCCCTCCGGGGCTGGCGAGGATCGCAACGGGACGTCAACGACTACCGAGCGGCAGCGGATACGCTGGTGGCGCCAGCCCTCCGGGGCTGGCGAGGATCGCAACCCGATGACGCATCACGGCCTGTCCGGCGAGGTGCCGGGTGGCGCCAGCCCTCCGGGGCTGGCGAGGATCGCAACCTCCCCCCGAAGGCGAGCGACAGACGAGATGACTTGTGGCGCCAGCCCTCCGGGGCTGGCGAGGATCGCAACGATCGGTCCGGGCGAGGCCGATCGCCCGACGAGCAGGTGGCGCCAGCCCTCCGGGGCTGGCGAGGATCGCAACGCGCCGGAGGGCGATCTCGACGACACCGCGGCGATGGGTGGCGCCAGCCCTCCGGGGCTGGCGAGGATCGCAACTGGAAACCGTGAGCTACACGGAGGGGGCTCAGGATGGAGGTGGCGCCAGCCCTCCGGGGCTGGCGAGGATCGCAACCCGCTGGCATGCCGATGTTCACCCGCGACCTCAAGCAGTGGCGCCAGCCCTCCGGGGCTGGCGAGGATCGCAACCCGGCGAGCACGCGGGAAACGGTGGCCTCGGTCAGGTGGCGCCAGCCCTCCGGGGCTGGCGAGGATCGCAACCCGGCGAGCACGCGGGAAACGGTGGCCTCGGTCAGGTGGCGCCAGCCCTCCGGGGCTGGCGAGGATCGCAACTTTGGCCGTGGACTGGCGGACGTAGATCACGGCGCGGGTGGCGCCAGCCCTCCGGGGCTGGCGAGGATCGCAACCACTCCGAGCGTGCACAACGGGCGGTGTCTCCGCTGTGGCGCCAGCCCTCCGGGGCTGGCGAGGATCGCAACGACGGCGGTGAGACCGAAACACGTGGCACCTGGCCGGTGGCGTCAGCCCTTCCATGTCAGGCCGATATGGTGACGAAGGTCGTAAGCAGCTCACCGCTGGAACTCCGGACGTCCATCTCGTAGTCGAGGACCTCGCCAGAGTCGCGGCCGTCGCGGCGGATTGTGGAGGCCAGCAGGCGACGCAGGTGCTCGGGATTGGTCGGGTCGGCTTCGGCGGTGAAGGTGCGGATCGACTCGCCGAGCCGACGGACCTCGAACTCCAGTAAAACCGGTTCGCTGCTCGGGGGAGCGTTGTCACTCGTGATCGCGGATTTGGCTGGAGTCGTTACTGCCTGTGGTGCCGGTTCTTCGGTTGCCAGACGCTCGGCTGCGCCGGGAAGCACGGTGGTGGGCCGCCCTCGGGCTGCTTCGGCCAGGCCCCAGGTTTTCAACAGCGATACGGCGCGATTGGCGGTTCCGGCGGATACGCCGTAGTCGGCCATGAGCTTCTTGACCCTCGGAAGAGGTGCACCGCCGACGAGCTCTCCCGAGGCGATCTTCGCCCGGAGATCAGCGGCAATGCGCTCGTACGGACTCTCCGGGGCCGTCTTGGCCCGCTCCTGCCTGCTCTGCGGCCCCTCTGGACGGGTGGGAACGCGCGAGAACAGGGCCTGAGAGGCGCGCTGATCGGCTTCGGACACCCACGCGGAGTAGACCTTGAGTGTGGTGGTGCCGCCGCCCCCGTGGCCGAGTCTGCCTGCCACGGTGCGCGGGTCGACACCGGAGGCGATGAGCTCGGTGGCCGAGTAGTGCCGCAGCTTGTGCAACGTGGTGTGGATGCCGAGCCTGCGCGCCATGCGTTCGTAGCGCTGCGTCACCGTGTCGGGATGCAGGAAGCAGGCACCGTCCGGATCAGGGGAGAACACATACGCATCCGGGGCGGGCACGAGCCCGAACTGGCCGGCGCGTTGCTCGTGCCGTGAGTGGAGACTTGCCAGCACGGTGACGGTTTCGGCGTCGAGCGCGATGCGGCGCTGCTGGTGGGTTTTGGTGCCCTTGACGTACCAGTGCTTGTTCCGCTCGTCGTAGGCCACCGACTGTGTCAGCCGTAGCACGGCAGCCTCGAGGTCGATGTGGTCCCAGCGCAGCCCGCAGAGCTCGCCGCGGCGTGCACCGGTGGTCATCGCCGTCCAGACCAGCGCACCCCAGTCCTCGTCGGTGCGCCAGGCTTCATTGAGGATCCGGACGGCTTCGGCGGTGCTGGGTGGGTTCGGTTCGGGTCGGGGAGCGGCCGGTGGTTCGGCCTGGCCGACCGGGTTGACCGCGACCCACTTCCACCGCACCGCACGTTTGAACGCGCCGGACAGCAGATAGTGGATCTGACGGATCGCGGTCGGTCCGAGCGGGACGCACCGGTGTGGTCGGCAGCGTTCGTCGCACTCGTGGTGCCGGCGGGTGCGGTGGTCGATGCGCCGCTTGCCGGTGCAGTGATCGCGGCACCGGCGCAGCTCGGCGTACAGCGAATCCAGCGCGTCGGCGTCGAGCTGGCCGACCTTGACCTGCCCGAGGAAGGGCAGCACATGCTTGCGCGCTGCTCGACGGTAGCCGTTGAGGGTGGTGGCCTCGCCGTCGAAGTGCTGCTCCAAGTACCGCTCGAGGAGCTGCTCCACGGTGGCGTTGGTTTTCGGGTTACGGCGCTCGTCGACCTCGTTGAGCAGACGGGTCCGGACCCGCTCGGCTTCGGCTTCCGCATCGGGACCCGATGGCACGACTTCGACCAGCCGGTGCCGCTTCTTCGTGACCGGATCAAGACCTGCCGAGACCCGGACCCGCAGGGAACCGTTCGGTAAACGATCGATCGCACCGCGCCGGTGGTGGCCCTTCGAACGCCCTGCCATGGCCTCAGTATAGCGGCTTTCGGGTCACAAACTGGGTCATGAAACGGAACCGGCCAGGAACCGTAATCCTGTTTTCCCTGTTTATAGGTGGCGCCCCCGGCAGGATTCGAACCTGCGACCTAGAGATTAGAAGTCTCTTGCTCTGTCCGTCTGAGCTACGAGGGCTCGCGTGGCTCACTCGGCTTGAGCCGCATCAAGCCTTGAGCCGCATCAAGCAGCGTAACGGTCTGTGGCGGTACTGGTAGACCCCACACGATACCGTTGTCGAGCTGGTATCGAATGGCAACCGATCGACAGCCGCGGACGGCCGTCGTCACCCTCCGGCCACCCTCGGTAAGCGGGCTCCGGGGTCGTCGGTGAGCCCCGGAACAAGGTCACGATCGTCCACAGGCTCTCCAGCTATCCACATACTGCGACGCAACCATCGCGATTCGTATTCCTTCCCTGCAGGCTGATGGCGATACAGGCAGGCGTGACGGCAGCAACCGCAGGCACGCGGGTGCCGTATCCGGGCTGCCGAGGCCACGAAGGAAGGACGAGCGAGGATGTTCGAGACGACCGTGACCCTGGTGGGCAACGCCATCAGCCCGCCCAAGGTGCGCGAGACCGCCCACGGAAGCAGGGTGGCGAATTTCCGCATGGTGAGTACGGCACGTCGCTTCGACAAGACCACCGAGCAGTGGGTCGACGGGGATCGTGTTTTCGCGACGGTGAACTGCTGGAGAAAGCTGGCCGACGCTGTGGCGGATGCGGTGTACAAGAACGATCCCGTCGTGGTGACCGGACGGCTTCGGACCCGGGACTACGAGGTCGACGGTCAGCGACGATCCAGCACGGAAATCGAGGCCACCGCTGTCGGGCTCGACCTGGCCCGCAGCCACCGCGCTGCCGGGCCGGAGGAGGAGCGGCCCCGCGGCGCCGTCGACGACGAGTCCCGCCCGACCGGACCGGCACAGCACCCACCACCGGTGGTGGGCGCGGGAGAGTAGCGCCCGCGAGGGTGCTTGCCCGACCGGCTTGCACCCCGGGTGCCGTGCCTGGTGAAAGCGCTGTGGCAATCGTCGAGGTGGCCGGCCGACCGTATGTCGACCGCAGTGCACGGTCCGATACCGGACGCAACTACGATCGGTGTCATGGCCGAGTTCATCTACACCATGAAGAAGGTGCGCAAGGCGCACGGGGACAAGCTCATCCTCGATGACGCGACCCTGCAGTTCTACCCCGGTGCCAAGATCGGCGTGGTCGGCCCGAACGGGGCCGGCAAGTCGACCGTGCTCAAGATCATGGCCGGACTCGACAATCCGGACAACGGTGACGCCATCCTCGCGCCCGGCTACACCGTCGGCATCATGCAGCAGGAGCCGCCGCTGAACGAGGAAAAGACCGTCCTCGGCAATGTCGAGGAAGGTGTCGGCGAGATCATGCAGAAGCTGCACCGCTTCAATGAGATCGCCGAGCAGCTCGCCACCGACTACACCGATGAGCTCATGGCCGAGATGGGCGGGCTGCAGGAGGAACTCGACCACGCCGAGGCCTGGGAGATCGACTCCCAGCTCGACCAGGCCATGGACGCGTTGCGCTGCCCGCCACCGGAAGCCGAGGTCAAGAACCTCTCCGGGGGTGAGCGTCGACGGGTCGCGCTGTGCAAGCTGCTGCTGAGCAAACCCGACCTGCTGCTGCTCGACGAGCCCACCAACCACCTCGACGCCGAAAGCGTGCACTGGCTGGAGCAGTTCCTCGCCGAATACCACGGCGCCGTGCTCGCCGTCACCCACGACCGGTACTTCCTGGACAACGTCGCCGGCTGGATCCTCGAACTCGATCGCGGACGCACCTACCCCTACGAGGGCAACTACTCCACCTACCTGGAGAAGAAGCAGGAGCGTCTGGCCGTGCAGGGCAAGCGCGACCAGAAGCTGCAGAAGCGCCTCAAGGACGAGCTCGAGTGGGTGCGGTCGAACACCAAGGCCCGGCAGAGCAAGTCCCGCTCCCGACTGCAGCGCTACGAGGAGATGGCCGCCGAGGCGGAGAAGACCCGCAAGCTCGACTTCGAGGAGATCCAGATCCCGCCGGGGCCGCGGCTGGGCAGCCAGGTCGTGGAGGTCGAGAACCTGAAGAAGGGCTTCGACGGCAACGTGCTCATCGACGGGCTGTCGTTCACCCTCCCGCGCAACGGCATCGTCGGTGTGATCGGGCCGAACGGTGTCGGCAAGACGACGCTGTTCAAGACGATCGTGGGACTGGAGGACCCCGATTCCGGAGATGTCCGGGTCGGTGACACCGTCAAGCTCTCCTACGTCGACCAGAACCGGGCCAACATCGACCCGAACAAGAACGTCTGGGAGGTCGTCTCCGACGGGCTGGACCACATCCAGGTCGGCCAAGTCGAGATGCCGTCCCGCGCCTACGTCAGCGCCTTCGGTTTCAAGGGGCCCGACCAGCAGAAACCGGCCGGGGTGCTGTCCGGTGGCGAGCGCAACCGGCTCAACCTGGCGTTGACCCTCAAAAAGGGCGGCAATCTCATCCTGCTGGACGAGCCCACCAACGACCTCGATGTGGATACGCTGTCCTCGCTGGAGAACGCGCTCGAACAGTTCCCCGGCTGCGCCGTGGTCACCTCGCACGATCGCTGGTTCCTGGACCGGGTGGCCACGCACATCCTGGCCTGGGAAGGCGACGAGGAGAATCCCGCGAAGTGGTTCTGGTTCGAGGGCAACTTCGAGGGCTACGAGAAGAACAAGATCGAGCGGCTGGGCGAAGAGGCCGCACGCCCGCATCGTGTCACGCATCGTAAGTTGACGCGGAGCTGAAGTAGCGGGGAGTCGACTTGGCGAGCGTACGCGGTGCGCAATGGAACGCACCCGCCCGGGAATTACTGGAGCCCGCTCGGCAGATGCGCTGGCGGGTTCCGGAACTGGCTCTGTTGCTCAGTGATCGGACTGCGGCGCAGGCCCGCCGGGCGGGCGATACGGAACTGCGGCTCCATGCCGAAGCGTTGGCGTTGTTCGCCTCGAACCGGCTCGGTCGTGGCGTGGCCACAACCGAGCGTGCGATCGCGGCGATGCGCGATGCCGAGAGCCACGGCGACCCCGGAAGCGCTGCCGAGCTGCGGGTGGAGCTGGCCTGTTGCGCCCGCAGTGCGGGCAGCCGCGACATCGCCCTGCGGGTACTGCAGCCGCTCCTGGACCGCGAACGGATCGATCCGGAACTCCGGGCGCACGCGCTGCTCGAACTGGCCGCTTCGCTGCCCGCCCACCGCACCGGTGCCGATCGTGTCCGAGCACTGGACGAGGCCGAACGCCTCTACACCGAGGAGGCCGGCCTCGGGCGTGACATGACCCGGTTGCTCCGTGCCCGGGTGAACATGTCGCGCGCTGCGCATCACCGCAGGCACGCGGACCACACGGCAGCGGCCGAGGCCGCCGGAGCGGGGCTGGAGCTGCTGGAGCGCCTCGGTGATCCGACCGCGGACAGCGGAGAGATCCACGCGCAGCTGGCCCTGGAACGGGTCCAGGCGCTGCTGGACCTCGGCGAGCGCTCGGCGGCAGTGCGGGTGGCCGCCCCCGTCCTGGAGCAGCCCCTGCGGGCGGCCGCGGCCGCCCCGACAGGATGGCTGAGACTCGCCCTGGCCACCCGGCTGTACCTGCCGGAAGGCGAGCACAGCACGGCGGTGCAGCTGCTCACCGAGGCTCTTGCCGATGCCGAGCGGCACGAGTTGGACGATGTGCAAGCCGAGCTGCTCGGCACGCTGTCCCACGTGCACGAGGACAGCGAGAACTTCAAGGAGGCACTGCGCTGTGCGCGCGGTGCCTGTGCAGCCGACCGGCGTCGGCGATCCCGGATCCATGCTGCACGCATCCGCCTGCTCGAGGAGTTCCCGGCGAAACCTGCGGACACCGAGGCCTCCATTCCCCCTCAGCAGCCGGCACCGCCTCAGCAGCCGGCACCGCCTCAGCAGCCCGCATCGGCTCGACAGCAGGCACCGGATACGCGCGAGGCCGATCAGGTACCGCACAGCACGGAATCGCGGCATCGCGCCCACGGCGAAGACATACGCGAGTCGGTTCGCCGGTTGATGGACACGCTGACCGGCGGGGGCGAGGCGGCACCCGCCGAGTCCGCATTCCGGGAACCGCAGGACACCCCGTCCTGGTCCTCCTCGACGGCCGGCGGGAATCGGATGGCTTCTCCGCCACCCGAGCAGCGAACGAGCGCAGCCGAGACGGGATCCCACCATGCCGACCCACCGGACCATGCGGGCCTGCCTGACCATGCCGACCGGTTTCCGGTGGAGCAGTCCGGCGGTGCGTCCGCGCCGATGACCGAGACCGGGATGCCCGGTGGTGTCGAGAAGTTGCCCGGTCTGGCCCAGCAGATCCGGCGGGCAGCACAGCGTGAGCCGGTGGATGACGAGGAGGCGGTCGCGGAGGGCGCTGCATGGGCCCCCGGGGGGACGTACGGCAGCGGCGACCATTCGGAAAACGTGGTATCGCTGCCGGAGGCCCCGGCCGCCGACCTCGGTGCCCGGGAAGAACGTCCCGGGCAGCACGATGCTCTTCCCGGCGACTTCGGCGATCTGCCCCGGCTGGCGGCGCTGAGCGATGCCGGTTCGTGGAACAACGCTGCGGCGGCAGCCGAACCCACCGGCGAAACCGCCGAAGAGGAACTCACCGAGGCACCATCCCCGCAATGGGGGTCCCGGCGATCGGGCCTCGGGGAGTCGGAGACCTCGGGGCCGGACTTGCCCGCCCCTGATGTCACCACGATCATGCCGGTCGTTCCGGGATCACCGGAGCCGGAACCGGACCCCGTCGGGGAAGTCGAGGTTCCCTCCGGACGTGCCGGGCGACGACGGCAGAGCGAGCCACCGGAGGTCGCTTCCGAAGGTGCCGGCGTCCCGGGGTCTTCCGGGGAGCACCCCGCCGACGATTTCCTGGCCAAGCACCGTGAGCTGCTGCAGGGCCTCCCACCGGCCCGGGGCGCACACCAGGAGGGGGAATCCGGCGACGATGCCGACTTCGGCGGTGATGCCGAATCCGGTGGCGATGCGGGCCTCGCCGACCTGCTCGCCGAGGCTCTGGTCGCCTACGAGAACGGCAAGCGCAATCAGCCGGAAGACACGGGCAACGCGGCGCACATCGCGATGAGTCGTCACATCGATCGCGGCGGCATGGACAGGACCGAGCGGGCGGAGTCCGACACGTGGTCCTCCCACAGGTCCGGCGAGGGAACCGAGACCTCCGGAGCACGAGCGCGGCACCGGCATGCGGCCTCGGACAATCCGTACGGTTGGACGCCGCCGGCAGGCTGAGCAGCGCAAGCCGGGGACCGGTCGCCTCACTCTTTCAGCCGAATCGCGTGGGGCCTTCTGCGGGGTTCTAGGGTGGAGCCATGTCGGCACAACGAGGTGCCGCGGTATATGGAGCTGCCTGAAAGATGACCTCGAAATCCGGACAGTTGAGCACCGAGCACGATCCGAGCAGCGGAGACCCCGCTGTGACCGTCGCCGAGCAATATCCGCACAACCCCGAGCGAGCCAGGGACCAGCTGCTCGATCGGGCCGCTCGCACGGTGCCCGAGCTGGCTGCGCTGCTGCACAAGTACTACCGGCATGTTCCGGCCGAGGAAGTCGCCCATGACGATCCGGCCGATCTGGCCGGGGCGCTTCGCTCGCATTACGAACTCGCCAGAACCCGGGTACCCGGGCGTCCGGTGGTGAAGATCTTCAATCCCGGCCGTGCCGAGGAGGGCTGGCGCAGCAAGGCGACCGTGGTGCACATGGTCACCGACGACATGCCGTACCTGGTCGACTCGGTGATCGCCGAGCTGACCCGCGATGGTGCCCAGGTGCGACGTATCGTGCACCCGATCGTGGTGGTCCGGCGAGACCTGGCCGGTGAGCTGCTGGAAGTGTTCCCGGACGCGGACCCGAGCGCCCCGGGGCCCGATGCCATCGCCGAGTCCTGGATGTACGTCGAGGTCGACCGGGTGAAGGACCCGAGTCGTGTCCGCGCTCTCGAACGGGGATTGCTGAAGGTGCTCAACGATGCCCGAGAGGTGGTCGAGGACACCGATCGGATGATCGGGACCGCGCGTGGCCTGGCGGATGCCCTCGAAAGCGATCCGCCGCCGCTGCCCGGCCATCAGGCCGCGGACGGCGCCGGGCTGCTGCGCTGGCTCGCCGACGGCCACTTCACTTTCCTGGGGTACCGGCACAGCGAGCTGGTGCGGGACGCGGACGGAAACCCGGCGTTGCAGACCGTACTGGCTTCCGGTCTGGGAGTGCTGCGCAGCGACAACGACACGTCCAGCACCTTGACGCAAGAGGCGGAAGCACCGGCGGGCATCCTCTCCGAGGAACTGCTGATACTCACCCAGGCAAGCGCGACGTCGACGGTGCACCGCGCTGTGCATCCGTACTACGTGGGAGTCAAGACGTTCGACGACCACGGCCGCGTCACCGGGGAGCATCGCTTTCTCGGGCTGCTCACCACGACAGCACTGCACGAGAACGTGCTGGACATCCCCGTCATCGAGCGGCGGGTACGGGATGTGATCCATCGTGCGGGTTTTCCGATGGAGTCCTACTCCGGGCAACGGATGCTGGAGGAAATCCAGAACTACCCGCGCACCGAGCTGTTCTCCACCGACACCGACACGCTGCAGGAGATCATCACAGGTGTCCTGGCGCTGGCCGAGCGCCGCAAGCTCAAGCCGTTCCTGCGGCGGGATCCCTACGGTCGTTTCTTCTCCTGCCTGGTCTACTTGCCCAGGGACCGGTACACGACACGCTCGCGGCTGGCGATGCAGGAGGTCCTGCTCGCGGAGCTGGGCGGCAGCAACCTCGAATACAGCACCAGAGTCGGTGAGTCGGCACTGGCGCGGGTGCATTTCATGGTGTACACGGACCCGCGCCGGCAGGTTGCCGAGCCCGATCTGGCCCACGTGCAAAAGCGGCTCGAGGAGGCCATCCGCACCTGGGACGACAGGATGATCGAAGCGATCGAGGCCGAGCGTCCGGACCGCGAATACGACGGCCGTCCCGCCGGGTACGGCTCGGAAGCCGACAGCGAGGTCGGGCAACGCTACGCCGCCGCCTTCCCGGAGGCGTACAAAGAGGACTTCCACGCGGGCGAGGGTCTGGTGGATCTGCGGCGGCTGGAGTCGCTGTCCGAGCCCGGCGAGCTGGCGATGTCGTTCTACGCGCCGCGCGATGCCGGACCGCGGGAATTCCGCTTCAAGATGTTCCTCAACGAGCGGGTGACCCTGTCCCAGGTCCTGCCGGTGTTGCAGAGCATGGGCGTGGAGGTCGTCGACGAGCGCCCCTACGAGGTCCTGCGCTCCGACGGCACCCGGTGCTGGATCTTCGACTTCGGCCTGAGGCTGGAACAGAGCTTGCACGCCGTCGAGTCGGAGCGGGTCGACATACTGCGGGAGCGCTTCGAGGAGGCCTTCCGTGCGGCATGGCTGGGAGAGTCCGAGGTCGACCGGTTCAATTCGCTGGTCCTGCAGGCCGCGTTGAGATGGCGGCAGGTGCGCGTGCTGCGTGCCTACGCGAAATACCTGCGTCAGGTCGGCACCGCCTACAGCCAGGACTACATCGAAGACACCATTCTGGCGCACAGTGACATCACCCTTGCGCTGATCCGGTTGTTCGAGGTGCGTTTCGACCCGTCGCTGTCCGCCGACCGGCGCTCGCACCGGGAAGAGGAGTTGGTCGACGAGATCGCCCGGTCGATCGATGCGGTCACCAGCCTCGATGCCGACCGGATCCTGCGCAGCTATCTCGGCCTGATTCGGGCCACGCTGCGCACGAACTACTTCGTCACCGACGATGGTGGGCACTCGCGTGCCTTCCTGGCTTTCAAACTGGAGCCCCGGGAGATCCCGGGGTTGCCCGCTCCGCGGCCGCAGTTCGAGATCTTCGTGTACTCGCGGAGGGTGGAAGGTGTGCACCTGCGGTTCGGCTCGGTCGCGCGCGGTGGCCTTCGGTGGTCCGATCGCCGGGAGGACTTCCGTACCGAGGTTCTCGGTCTGTCCAAGGCCCAGGCGATCAAGAACGCGGTGATCGTTCCGGTGGGCGCCAAGGGCGGCTTCGTCGTCAAGCATCCCCCGGCACCGACCGGTGACGCCGCCGCCGATCGGGAGGCGAGCCAGGCCGAGGGGATCGCCTGCTATCGGATGTTCATCTCCGGGATGCTCGATCTCACCGACAACTTGTCGGACGGTCGTGTCGTGCCGCCGCGGGACGTGGTGCGCCATGACGATGACGACACCTACCTGGTGGTGGCCGCGGACAAGGGAACCGCGAGCTTCTCCGACATCGCCAACGAGGTGGCCCGGTCCTACGGGTTCTGGCTGGGTGATGCCTTCGCCTCCGGCGGTTCCGTGGGATACGACCACAAGGCCATGGGAATCACCGCCAAAGGTGCCTGGGAAAGCGTCAAGCGCCACTTCCGGGAACTCGGCACCGACACCCAGCACGAGGATTTCACGGTCGTCGGCATCGGAGACATGGGCGGTGATGTCTTCGGCAACGGCATGCTGCTGTCCGAGCACATCAGACTGGTCGCCGCGTTCAACCACATGCACGTGTTCATCGACCCCGACCCCGACGCGGCGTCCTCGTTCGTCGAGCGAAAGCGCCTGTTCGAGCTGCCGCGCTCGACATGGGACGACTACGACCGCAGCAAGATCAGCGAAGGTGGCGGAGTATGGCCGCGCACGGTGAAGTCGATCCCGTTGAGCCCGCAGATCCGTCGCGCGCTGGGGATCAGCGAGGACGTGGAACAGCTCGCCCCGGCCGAATTGGTCAAGGCGATCCTGCTGGCGCCGGTCGATCTGCTGTGGAACGGCGGCATCGGTACCTACGTCAAGGCGAGCACGCAGTCGCACGCCGATGTGGGAGACAAGACCAATGACCCGGTGCGGGTGGACGGTAACCGGCTGCGGGCACGGGTCGTCGGCGAGGGCGGCAACCTCGGCTTGACCCAGCTCGGCCGGATCGAGTTCGCCGAGACGGGCGGCAAGATCAACACCGATGCGCTGGACAACTCGGCGGGAGTGGACTGCTCCGACCACGAGGTCAACATCAAGGTGCTCCTGGACCAGCTGGTCTCTCGGGGGCATCTGGACGGTGTCCAGCGCAACGAGCTGCTGCGGGACATGACCGACGAGGTCGCGAAGCTGGTTCTGGGCGACAACTACCGGCAGAACCGGGTGTTGGGAATCTCCCGGTCTCATGCCTCGGCGATGGTCGGGGTCCACGCGCGGCAGATCAGCGAGTTGGAAAAGCGCAACGGTCTCGACCGGAAGTTGGAAGCGCTGCCGACTCCCGAGCAGTTCCGGGAGCTCGAGAAAGCGGGCAGGGGCCTGACCTCGCCCGAACTGGCCACCCTGCTGGCACACGTCAAGCTGTCCCTGAAAAACGAGGTGCTGGCCAGCGAGCTGCCGGAGGCCGACGCGTTCGCCAGGCGACTGCCGGACTACTTCCCGGAGCCGTTGCGCAACCGGCATTCGGACGCGATCGCGCAGCACCCGCTGCGGCGACAGATCACCACGACGCTGCTGGTCAACGAGGTGGTCGACGGGGCAGGGCTCTCCTATGCCCACAGGCTGGCCGAGGAGATGAGCGCCGGCGCCACCGATGCCGTCCGGGCGTACGCCGTCGTGACGCGCGTCTACGATCTTCCCGCGTTGTGGCGGGAGATCGATGATCTGGACACGGCGATCCCCACCCATGTCACCGACAGGATGGTGCTGGAGACCCGCAGACTGCTCGACCGGGCATCGCGGTGGCTGCTGTCGAACCGTCCGCAGCCGCTGGCCATCAGCGCGGAGATCAACCGGTTCCGGCCGGTGGTCGCCGAACTGTCCGCACACGTGCCGGACATGCTGCACGGCCGCGCGGCAGACAACGCCGCCGAAGAGGCCGAAGAGCTCGTTGCCTCGGGTGTGCCGTCGGACCTGGCCCGGCGGATCGGTGCGCTGCTGAACACCTACGGGCTGCTGGACATCACCGAGATCGCCGAGCTGGCCGAGCGCGATGCCGGGGTCAGCACCGAGCGCAGTCCCCGGGAAAGCGCCGAGCTGTACTACGCCCTGTCCGAGTACTTCGACATCGAACGGATGCTGGTGTCGGTGAGCGGGCTGGAACGCGGTAACCGGTGGCATTCGCTGGCGAGGCTGGCACTGCGGGACGATTTCTACGCATCCCTCCGGGCGATCACCGTGGATGTGCTGCGCACCAGCACTCCGGCGGACAGCCCGGAGAGCAAGATCGAGCAGTGGGAGCAGGCCAATGCCTCCAGGTTGAGCCGTGCCAGGGCAACGCTGGAGGAGGTCAGGCGCTCCGGTCGGCACGACCTGGCGACACTGTCGGTCGCCGCGCGGCAGTTGAGCAGTATGGTCCGGTAGCGGGAGAAGTCCGGGCATTCCGCGCGGACCGCCGAGCGATGGTCGTCCGGTGCCGGTACCGGTACCGGACGACCGTGCGAGAGCAGAAGGGAAGCCGGTGGGAGCGTTCATCGCCGAAGTGGCTCTGCGCTGGTCCGATATGGACGCATTCGGCCATGTCAACCATGCCAGGACCGTCACGTTGCTCGAGGAGGCCCGGGCCGGCCTGCTGTTCACCGAGGCGGAGCGGCAGGGCCTGTCCGGAATGGCCGAGGGCATGGTGGTGGCCAGAGTGGTGATCGACTACCACGCACCGCTGGTCTACCGGGCGGGAGCGATCCAAGTGCGGATGTCGGTGCGTGACTTGCGAGCGGCCTCGTTCGTGATCGACTACACGGCCACCGCCGGGGACGCCGCCTCGGTGGCCACGGCGGAGACGCTGATGGTCCCCTATGACCTGGCTGCCGGGCGCCCCCGCCGGCTCACCGATGGGGAGCGGGAGTTCCTCGCCGAATGGCAACTCGACCCCGCTTTGACGAACAAGGAGCGCGACCTTGCCTGAGCTGCGAATGCCCGAAGCGGTCGAGCGTGACGACCTCGGTGCTTTCGTGGCACGTGCCGTCCGGTTGGACGAGCAGGCGGTGATCCGCCTGCGGGCCCGTGCGGGCACCGGACGGATCGACGCGTGGTCGGCGACACCGTTCGAGGTGCTGTGTACCAGGTCCGTCGGCGGCGAGGTCGATCCCGCCGACCTGAGCGTGTCGGGCAGCGAGCTGCTGGCGACATTGACCGTCGCCGGGGGAGTGAGCATGGATCCGGGCGCGCCGCGCGACCTGCTGTGGCGTTCCGAGCTTCCTCCCGTCGAGGGGTGGAGGCGCGTGGATGACCTTCCGGCCAAGCTGGTGGGTGAGGTGGCCGAGCAGGGGATCGGCCTGGCCAAGGACAACGTGGGTCCCAAGGGCACCCCACCGGCTTCGCTGCTGGATCAGGAAGTGTTCACCGTCAGCGGCTCCGGGCTCGAGGTCAAGATTCCGTTGCGGTGCCTGTTCGCGCTGTCCGGGATGGGATTCCTCGTGAACTCGCCGTCGGAGAGCGAGGTGGTGCGGGTGAGCGCGACCGAATCGTGGCTGCGGCTGGATTCCCGTTTCGGTGCGGTGGCCCGGCGCCGCCACGCCCTGCTGCCGTTGCTGTTTTAGGAGTGCTTTGCGCAGAAGCACCCCTCATACCAGCCACACGGCGGTGTCGACGGGCAGAAGTTGCTCGCTGTCCAGGGGTCGGCTGGACAGCAGCACCGCACCGGGCGGCATCGGTACGGGGGTCGGTGCGGTGTTCAAGGCGCACACCAGGTTGCCGCCGCTGCGCCGGAAGGCCAGGCACCCTTCCGGCGCGCCGTACCACTCGACACGGTCACCGGAGAACGCCGGATGGTTGTGCCGGATACGCAGCGCCTCCCGGTACAGCGACAGCGTCGAGGCCGGGTTCGCCAGTTGCGCTTCCACGGTGAGTTCCGACCACTCGTCCGGAATCGGCGACCAGTTTCCCGGGGCGTCGGAGAAACCGAAGGGGGCGTGCGCCCCTTCCCACGGGATCGGGGCACGGATCGATTTGGCGATCATCCCGTCCTGCGAGGCGCTCTCGGGCAGACCGAGCTCGTTGCCGTTGTCCACACCGATCACGCCGGGAAGGGCGCACTGCACCAGCGCCATCGCTCGGGCACGCGCGAGCCCGGTGGTGTTCCCGCCGAGACGCGTGACCGGGCGCGGGTGGTCCCAGTCGGCCAGGCCCCACACCGGTACGGCACCGACCTGCTCGGCAGCGGACCGGACCCGTTCGACGGTGGCACGGATCGCATCGGCCTGGAACCGCACGGCGCAGAAGCCGAGATCGAGGCCCACGTCCAGCGCTTCCAGATTCCCGAGCGAGGTGGACCACTCCCGGACGAGTGCGCCGATCAGCCGCTGCGGGGACTCGCCGACCACGGCCCGTGCCGTCCGGAGGATCCGATGGGTGGCGTCGTCGGCCGGATGCGCCATCCCAGGGGCGGCACCGAGGCGGAAACCGTCGACGCCGCGGTCCATCCAGAACCGCAATGTCCGCTCCAACTCCTCGTGGACTTCGGGTTGTTCGGCGCTGTGGCGGGTGACGGCGATGTCGATCGCCACCCGCAAACCCGATGCGTGTGTCTCGGCCACGAGCCTGTCGAAGGAGGTGAGATCGCCCAGTATCGGATCCACCTCGCGGGCTTGGCCCGGTTTGCCCACGGGACCGGCGAGGACACCGGTCATCCAGACGGCGTCGACGCCGAGAAGTTCCAGATACCCGAGCCGTTCCCGGACACCGTTCAGATCGCCGACCCCGTCACCGTCGGAATCGTCGAATGCGCGGACATCGACCCGGTAAATGACAGCGTCCGACCACCATGCTCGCGGTCCGGTGCGCGCACGCGCTGTGTCGGAGATATCTCGCACAGTGATCATCCTGCCATTGCGGAAGGTGTTGGCGGGACTGCGCACCGTATTGATGGACGGTCTCCGTGAGCAGCCCGCCGACAGGAATCGTGGTGCTGTGTTGTCCGGCCGGGGTCAGGCCAACCACACGGCGGTATCGGCGGGAAGTTCGCCACTGCCGGTGAGCGGTGCGCTGGCCAGCAGCAACTCCCCCGGGGGGAGAGGGACCGGGCTACCGGACGTGTTGATCGCACAGGTGAGACCGGTGCTGCCACGCCGGAAGGCGAGGCAGCCCGGAGGGGCGCCGTACCACTCGATGGTGGTGCCGTGGAAGGCATCGTGGGTACGCCGGATGTCGAGTGCTTCACGGTAGAGCGAGAGTGTCGACGTGGCGTCTTCGAGTTGGGCTTCGACGGTGAGATGGGCCCAGTCCGGCGATACGCCGGGCCAGGCGGTGCTGGTGAATCCGAAGGTCGGCCCCGATCCCTCCCACGGCATGGGAGCACGACCGTTCCGGAGGTTCCCGCTGCCCGGAGCGGACTCGGACGGGGCGAGCTCGGGAAGCCCGAGTTCCTCACCGCTGTCGAGGCAGACCATGCCGGGCAGAGCGAGAACGAGCAGCGCCATCGCGCGGGCGCGGGCGTGCCCGAGTTCACCACCGCCGTAGCGCGTCACCGGGCGGAGCTGCCACCGCCCGGCGCTCATCCAGGCAGGCTGCGTGGAACGCTTGTCGACGAGGAGCATGCCCTGCGTGATGGCTTCCCGGAACTCCTCGGCGTCGAATGCGGCATCGGCGAGATGCTGATCGAAGCTCAGGTGCCATCCGTGCCCGTGCGGATCCGAGGTGAGCGCGCTCATGATCCGTCCCGGATGCTCGTCGATCACGGAACGGACCATCCGGTCCGCCGCGCGTATCACGTCTCCGGTCCGGGAGTCGGTACGAATCGTGCTGCGGGGAGCTGTCGAGGCGATGCGAAACCCGTCCACGCCACGGCCGATCCAGAATCGCAGCGTCTCCGCCAGCTCTTCTTGCTCACGGGGATCGTCGAGCCGGGTGAGATCGGCACCCACATCGAGCGCCAGGCGCAGGCCGCAGTCGTGCGTCTCGGCAGCCAGCAGCTCGAAGGCTTCGAGCACCGTCGCCGCTTCGCCGGGGTCGGTGATCGTGGGACCGGCACCGGTCATCGGCACTCCGGTCAGCCAGAGCGCGTCGACGCCGAGCAGTTCGAGGTAGCCCACCCTGCTGCGGACACCGTCGAGATCGCCGATCCCGTCGGCATCCGAGTCGGCGAAGAAGGGGAGGTCGACCCCGTAGAAGAGCGCGTCATACCACCATGGCCGCGTGTCGGGCGATACGGACGAGTGATCGGCACCGGGCGGTGCGGGTGAGTGATCGGCAGAGCGAGGCACGATTGTTCATCCTGGTGTCGGACATCGGTGCGGCGGTTCTGCCGCCGGACATGATCGGAGCTTGGCAGTTCGTGCGGCACTTGGCAATCGGCGAGGTGACGACCACCGGCCTTGTCAGAACCAGGAGTTGACCATGCCGTGCGCGGCCATTTCGAAATACTGCCAGAGTTGCTCGCGATGCTCGGGGCTGAGCTCGACCTCGTCGAGCGCGATGCGCATGCAGCGCAACCAGGCATCCCGCTCCGTGATCCCGATCTTGAACGGTGCGTGCCGCATCCGCAGCCGCGGGTGCCCCCGGCGATCGGAGTAGGTGTGCGGCCCGCCCCAGTACTGCATCAGGAACAGTCGCAGCCGCTCTTCGGCACCGCTGAGATCTTCCTCCGGATACATGGGGCGCAGCAGTTCGTCCTTGGCCACCTCCGCGTAGAAGCGCGCCACGATGCGATGGAAGGTGGCTTCCCCGCCGACCTGCTCGTAGAAGGTTTTTTCCGGAGTGCTCACGCGCCCTCCCTGAGCGTTATGACTGGTACCCGTCCGAGTGTGGCATCACGCGACCGGCCGGATAAGGCGGTTTGATGTTCTCCTCGTCATAGGCACGCTTGATCTCGGCATGCAACCTGCGTTGCACCGACCACTGCTGGCCGGGACGAACCTTGGCCGTCAATCGCAGCGTGATCGTATCGGCGGTGATCTGGTTGATGCCGAGCATTTCCGGCACTTCCAGAACCTCCGAGGTCAGCGGCTCACGGTTCGAGGCCTCGGCGGCGACGGTCGCCGCCACTTCCTGCGCTTTCTTCACGTCACTGGTGTGTGCGATCGGCAGGTCCACCACCGCGATCGCGAAGCCCTGGCTCGAGTTGCCGACACGCAGGATCTCCCCGTTGCGGACATACCAGACAGTGCCGTTGACGTCGCGCAGCGTCGTCACACGCAGACCGACGGTTTCCACCGTACCGGTGGCCTCACCGAGATCCACCCAGTCGCCGACCCCGTATTGATCCTCGAGCATCATGAAGACGCCGGACAGGAAGTCGCGCACCAGGTTCTGCGCACCGAAACCGAGGGCGACACCGACCACGCCCGCCGAGGCGATCAGCGGCCCGAGTTCCACGCCCAGCACCTTCAGGGCATACACCAGGGCGAAGCCGAAGATGACGAACGAGGCCACCGACTTCAGCACCGAGCCGATCGTCCTCGCGCGCTGACTGCGCCGCTCCGCCAGCGTCTCGCCGGACAGCCCTTCCCCCTGGCGTTCCCGCAGCGGCTGCAACAGCTTCGGCGGTTTGCCGTTGCCCCGGGTCAGCCGGGTGATCGTGCGGTGTACGAGCCACCGCAGCAGCAGGGCCACGAGCAGGATCACGAGGATCTGCAGCGGCTTGGCGATCAGCATGTCGGAGTAGACCGCCAGCCAGTCGTTACCGGTCACGTGGGAGATCCAGCGGCACAACCGGCTTTCGCCGTCGCACCGGGGTTGGGACAGCAGGGACGTGGTCATGGGTTCGGGGCTCCATGGCGGTATTTCGGGGGTTGGGCGTGGACCGGGGCACGGTCGACGCTCGTGGGGTGGCCCGTGCCGCTCGCCTGTGCTTCGTGAACGCCCCGCCGCCCACGAAACCACCGGTGCCGACCGGGGGATCGGTACCGGTCGCGGAGGGAGTCACTCGAATCGGAGTCCCGTCGCCTCCGCGAGAAAGGCGAGTTGGTCGGTCGCCAATCCCACCGTACGTGAAACCGAGCGAGCGGAATGTCCCACTTCGGTTTCCCTGCGCAGCAGTACGGGACGTTCTTCCGGAGCGGACGCCGTCGCGTGCTGGAGCGCGGCACACATCTTTCGGGCGTGGTTGGGGTCGACCCGGGTGTCGGACTCGAAGATCGTGAACAGCACCGAGGGGTAGGCGGTCTGCTCCTGCACGTTGTGATACGGCGAGTAGGACAGCAGCCACCCGAGTTCCTCGGGGTCCTCGGCCGAGCCGTACTCCTCGCTCCAGAGACGCCCGAGCAGGAACTGCTCGTAGCGCACCATGTCGAGCAGGGGCGCCGAGCACACCGCCGCCCGGTACAGCTCGGGGCGTTGCGTCAGTGCGGCCCCCACCAGCAGCCCGCCGTTGGAGCCACCGGTGATCGCGAGCTTCTCCGGAGTGGTCCAGCCGTGTGTTGCGAGATGCTCGGCGGCGGCGTGGAAATCGTCGAACACGTTCTGCTTGCTCTCGCGCATGCCCGCGCGGTGCCACTGCTCGCCTTCCTCGCCGCCGCCCCGCAGGCACGGCAGCGCCCAGACGCCGCCCGCGGCGACCCAGGCCAGAGCCGAAGGGGAGTAGCCGGGCTCCATCGGCAGGGAGAACCCCCCGTAGCCGGTCATCAGGGCCGGTCGGGGTGCATCCGGCTCCGGCGTGGAACTCAGGACGAACATCCGCACCGTGGTGCCGTCCGCGGAGGTGTAGGCGACCTGGCGGGTGTGGACCGGGGACGTCTCCTGCGTGCCGGGGGCTTGCTCGACGAGCGTGGTGTCCCCATCGGTCTGCGAGTAGGAGTGCACGCACGGCGGCGTGGCGAAGTCGGTCCAGCCGATCCACAGGCGATCGCGTCCGGTGTCGGTGTGCTCGTCGACCGTCGTCAGGGCGGTCACCTGGCCGGTGCCCGGCAGCGGCACCGTGCCGGTCCGGGCACCGGTGGCGGGGTCGTGCAGCGTCACTTCGGAGACGGCATGGCGTGTCCGCAGCACGGCCAGCCGTGGCGCTCCGTCGGCCGGATCGAACCAGCGGGCGGCTTCCAGGACGGCGTCGGGGTCCTCGGCGATCAGTTCCGTCCAGTTCGCCGGGTCGGGTTGCTCCGGGTTCGCCACGCACAGTCGCCAGCGGGTGGCGTTCAGCGTGGTCTGCACGTACATCCGCCCGTCGCGCTCCACCCACGCGGAAGCGCGAACCCCCTCGGAGGTGTCCAGAATCCGATGCAGGCGAGGCACCGGATCGTTGCGGGTGAGATCGGCGATCCACACCGAGTCGCGCCGGGCCGTGCCGGGGCTGCCGTGGATGAGCAACCAGTGCCCGTCGCGCGACACGCTCGCGTCGAAGAAGAAGGTGTGATGCAGGCCCTCGCCGTGCACGAGCAGGTCCTCGTCCGGGTGGGCACCGATCCGGTGGTGCCATACCCTGCGGTGGAACTGCTCCTCCCCTTCGGGCACCGACTCGGGGGGCAGCCTGCGGACGTAAAAGAATTCGTCGCCGCCCGGCAGCCACGCGATCGGGGAGTACCGGCACCGGTCGATCGGCCCCTCGACGAGCTGCCCTGTCGGCACGTCGAGGACGTAGAGCAGGGATTCCTCGTCGCCTCCCGACGAGATCTGGTAGGCGAGCCGGTCGCCTTCCAGACTCGCGGACCAGCGGTCCAGCGTGGTCAGACCGGACGGATCGAGCTCGGTGACGTCGAGCAGGACACGCTCGGTGCCGTCCTTGTCACGCACGTGGAGCACCGGGAATTCCTGCTCCGGGCGGCGGCGCGTGAAGAAAGCCCGCCCGGCGCGCCACACCGGCGCGGAAACCGAACCGGCCTCCATGAGCGAGCGCATCCGGTCGGCGATCGCGGCTCGACCCGGCAGCGCGTCGAGCCGGTGGCGAGCGAGTTCGTCCTGGTCCTGCGACCATGCAACGGTCCTGGGATCGTCGGCGGCTTCGAGCCACCGGTAGGGATCGGCGACGCGGTGGCCGTGGAGTTGCTCCACGAGCTCCTCGCGTTCGGCGGCGGGGTAGGACACGGGCCCGGATTGAACGTCGCTCACACCCGTCGACGATACGGGTTGTGCGCGTGTGGAGCGTTTCCGTCCCGGTCTCCGTTGCCTCCCCCGTTGCAGGAGCATCGTGGGATTCGGGCACGTGTTCGGATGCCGTTTGCCGCGTATTCGATATTCGTTCGAAGGATTTTTGATCGTTTCGACCGATGCGATGCGGATCACACGTGCGTTCCGGGCGGGTTTTGTGTTCGACTATTGCCCGGTAACCGGTGGAGGTGGTCGAGTGCCCGACCGAAAACCGACTCCGCCCGGCGCTACCGTGGGGTCGGCGCCGCGCGCCTCATGGTGCCCGCAGGGCCGGGGAAACGGATCCGCGAGCAGGGCGACAGCCCCGGAGCAGGCATCCGCACACGGGGTGGCCTGGCGCAAACGGCGCGTTCTCCTGCTCAATACGACCTTCGAGCCGCTCACCGCGCTCCCACTGCGCAGGGCCATCGTGCTGGTCGTGTGCGGCAAGGCCGAGATCGTGCACGGTGATTCGGCGGGATTGACGCTGCGCTCGGCCACGAGCAGTGTCGAGGTCCCCTCGGTGATCCGGTTGAGCACTTTCGTGCAGGTGCCCTATCGGGGTCGCGTACCACTGAGCCGCTCGGCGTTGATGCAGCGTGACAGCCATCGGTGTGTCTATTGCGGTATGCGTGCCGAGACGATCGATCACGTCGTGCCCCGCAGCCGGGGAGGTGCCCACTCGTGGGAGAACTGCGTGGCGTGTTGCGTCAAATGCAACCGTCGTAAGGCCGACCGTACCTTGCGCGAGCTGGGGTGGCGATTGGCCGAAACACCGCGCGCTCCGCGCGGCAGGAACTGGCGGCTCATCACGGGTGTGCACGAGGCCGACCCGCTGTGGCTGCCTTACCTGGGCGAAGCAGTCGCCTGAACCGCCCGGGAGGTGGCGACGAGGTGCAGGGGATTGCCGGGTCGCCGCCCCGGGCTGTCGGCCTGCCCTCCGCGGACCGAAGCCGGTGTGCCGGGGCGAGGGCCGGCTGTGTGACTGCTGATGCGCACTCCCCGTCGCTTGCTGTCGAGGGGGCGTTGGGAACGATGGTTGCTGATACGCACACCCTGTCGGGCGAACGTGTGCAAGTCCGGACGAGTGGCTTCACGGTCTCGTTCAGCCGTTTCGGGGATCGTCATGGTGCACCTCCGGTCTCCGTGGACCGTGGTTGAAATGTTTTGGTCGAATACGCAAGATCCATACAGGTGAAAAACTAGGGTCGAAGTCTTTCCGGAGCAATCCGCCAAGTTGACTGTCGGTAGCATTCTTCTGGGGGATTCTGCTGAGGGATGGCTCACCTGGAGGGATTATTTTAGGTGATGTGCATCACGGACACTAGTAACGTGGAGTAGTTCAGCGAGTCGGATGGCGAGGCTTTGTCACTCACGGTGGAGGGGCATCGGGTGGCTGACACGGGGCGGAGCGCGTTGCCGAGCAGCGCTTCGACAATCGGCACGCCGGCTGTGCTGTCTCCCGGGTCGTGACCGACCGAGCAACTCGATCGGATACCGTGCACGGTGTGACTGTCGTGGAGATCCTGCTCGTCTTGGTGGTGACCCCTGCGGCCATTTATGGCCTGGTCACACTCCTCGTGCTGTGGCCGAGGCTCGCACGTAACCGCTACCGCGCAGGCCAGGAGTGGGACTTCGATCCCGTGTTCTGGGTGGCCGACCCCGAGGGCGTGAGCACGACCAGCCCGCCGGCGGACGAGGGCACCACGTCGGACGCACAGCTCAGCACCGCTCGGGGAGGCGCACGTGGCAACTGGTGAGGTCGCCGAAACGTCCGGCGAGGGGCGCTCGGAGGAATTGGAGGCCGGTGAGGCTGTCATGGCCACGGGCCGGTTGTCGATCGCTCGCCGAATCGACCCCGATCGTCCGAAACTGCCCTTCAGCCCGGCCCAGCTCGCCCGCGTGGACGAGGCGCTCACGCTGTCCAGCCGCACGACCGGCCTGGAGTTCGCCATCTACCTCGGTGATCTGGGAGAGCAGACGCGGGAGCGTGCCGAACAGCTCCACACGAACCTGGGTGGCCGGGCCGGTGTGGGCGTGTTGATCGCGGTGTCACCGGGCCAGCGCACGCTCGAGATCGTCACCGGGGAAGAGGCGTACCGCCGGGTCTCGGACCGGAGCTGCAACCTGGCTGTGATGAGCATGGTGGCCTCGTTCAAGGAGGGCAACCTGATCGAGGGTCTCCTCAGCGGGCTGCGGATGCTCTCGGACGCCGCAGGTACCCGACCCGGCGGTGAGTCCGGCCACCACTGAGCAGTGCTCGTGGCTTGCTGGGGCAGCTTCCAGAGCAGGCCGACGTTCCGAAAGGGCCGGTACCTCTCGTACGTGCTCGCCGGATCCCGGATGATCTTTCAGCTTACGGGCAGTGGCCATGCGGGTGTGGCACGTGAGCGTCGATTTCCCTCGGAAAGCCGCTCACGTGCCACAACCCCGCCGCGTCAGGAGCGATCGAATTCCCGTGCGGCCAGTGCACGGACGATGCCGGCCCGCCCCTCGGAAACCAGCCGTCGCAGCGCTGCCGGATGTTCGTCGGCCAGCCACGCGTCGGCGGCTTCCACCGTTTCCTGCTCGACCGCCCAGGAGGGGAACAGCCCGATCACGGTCGGCTGGGCACGTTCACTGGACCGGCGCTGCCACACCTCGTCGATCTCGTCGAAGTAGCGCTGTACGTAACCCATGAGCAGGCTCTGCTGGGCGGGATGCTGGAACCCGGAGATGATGGCTTCGTTCACCGCGTTGGGCAGCTCGTCGTCGTGGACGGCCCGCTGCCAGGCCTTCTCCTTCGCTTCCGGGGTCGGAATCAGTGCCCGTGCGCGCTCCGCGCGGCGCTGCCCGGTCGCGGTCGGATCCTGAGCCAGTTCCCGATCGATCTCGGACTCGGCGGCCGCGCCGTGCGCCACCAGCGCCTCCAGGAGCCGCCAGCGCAGGTCGGTGTCGACGACCAGGCCCTCCAGCGGGACGGAGCCGTCCAGCCAGCCCCGCAGCACCGTGACCGTCGCCTCGTCGAGCACGGAACCGGTCAGCGCGTTGACGAGTGCGAGCTGGTGGTCCGAACCGGGGGCGGCAGCGCGCGCGAGTTCCAGGACACGGCTGGTGTAGCGCTGCCAGCCCTCCTGGCGCCACGCCGTGTCGGCGTAGGAGGAGAGTGCGGTCTGGGTCTGCAGCAGCAGCCGCTGGACCACGCCGATCTCGGTTTCCGCACCGATGCCGCTGTGCACGTCGCGGCCCAGCACCAGGTTCACGAAGTCGCGGGCCTTCAGCTCGGCCTCGCGGGTCATCTCCCATGCCGTGGACCAGCACAGCGCGCGCGGCAGTGACTGCTCGATGTCGCCGATGCGGTTGATCAGCGTCGCCAGCGAATCCGGGTCCAGCCGCAGCGTGCAGTAGGTGAGGTCGTCGTCGTTGACCAGCACCAGCTTGCCCGCGTGCACCCCCACCAGGTCGGGGACCTCGGTGTGCTCGCCGGTGACGTCGAGCTCGACGCGATGGGTCCGTACCAGCTTGCCCGTGGCCGGATCGTCGTCGTACACGCCGATGGCCAGCCGGTGGGTGCGGAACTCGCCGCCACCGGGGCGGGCCGGGCTCTGCACGATGGTGAATTCGGTGAACCGGCCTTCGGAGTCGGTGGCGGGTTTCGGCCGCAGCATGTTCATGCCACTGGTTTCCAGCCACTGCGCGCTCCACCACGACAGGTCCCGTCCGGACGCCTGTTCCAGCGCGGTCAGCAAATCGTTCAGCGTGGCGTTGCCCCACGCATGGCGGTCGAAGTACACCTTGAGGCCGGCCAGGAAGTTCTCCAGCCCGACGTAGGCGACGAGCTGCTTGAGCACCGAGGCGCCCTTGGCGTAGGTGATGCCGTCGAAGTTGACCTCGACCGCCTGCAGGTCCTCGATGTCGGCGGCCACCGGATGAGTGGACGGAAGCTGGTCCTGCCGGTACGCCCAGGACTTCTCGACGTTGGCGAAGGTGGTCCAGCCGTGCGTGTACTGCGTCGCCGAGACCTGCGCCAGCACGCTCGCCCAGGTGGCGAAGGACTCGTTGAGCCACAGGTCGTCCCACCAGCGCATCGTGACCAGATCGCCGAACCACATGTGCGCCATTTCGTGCAGCACGACCTCGGCGCGCTGCTCGTAGAGGTAGCTCGTGACCCGCGAGCGGAAGACGAAGTCCTCGCGGAAGGTCACGCACCCCGCGTTTTCCATGGCACCCGCGTTGAACTCGGGAACGAAGCACTGGTCGTACTTGCCGAACGGGTACGGCACACCGAAGGCTTCCTGGTAGAAGCCGAATCCCTGCTTGGTTTCGGCGAACACGCGTTCGGCGTCGAGGTGTTCGGCCAGGGATGCGCGGCAGTACAGGCCCAGGGGGATCTCGTCCTGCCCGTTCTGGCCGGTGAACACGTCATGCCATTCCGCGTAGGGGCCGGCGACCAGGGCGACCAGGTAGGTCGACATGGGCGGCGTCGTCGCGAACTCGTGCCGCCGGGTACCTCCCTCGTCGGTGGTGACCTCGGCACGGGCGTTGGAGACGACCTTCCACTCGGCGGGCGCGGTCACCGTGATCCGGTAGGTGGCCTTGAGATCGGGCTGATCGAAGCAGGTGAACATCCGCTTGGCATCGGCCGTCTCGAACTGGCTGTACAGGTAGACGCCGCCGTCGACGGGATCGACGAACCGGTGCAGGCCCTCGCCGGTGTTGGTGTACTCGCAGTCGGCGTGCACGACGAGTTCGTTGTCGGCGGCCAGGTCCGGCAGTGTCAGACCTCGGGACTCCTCGTAGTCGGACACGTCCAGCTCGACGCCGTTGAGCACGGCGCTGTGCACGCGTGCGGCCATCAGGTCGATCCAGGTGGTGGCCCCCGCGCGTTCGCTGCGGAACTGCACCCTGGTGGTGGAGCCGAAGGTCTCCACTTCCTGTCCGTTCCCGCCGCCGGAGAGATCCAGTTCGATCACGTACGACTGCACGGTGAGCAGTTCGGCGCGCTGTTCGGCCTGCTGGCGGGTGAGATTCGGCGGGGCCACGGATCACCTCGTTGATCGTCGATCGTTGCCGGTTCTTCGGCGCGTTCGGTTCGGGAATGTCGCGTTCGATTGGGGGATGCAGGCATCCAATCACGTCTCCACCCGTGTGCGCGCCCGGGCGGTGCAGTCGATCGGTGTGTCGGCATGATCGGGAAGACACGGACCGGTTCGCGGGTTGTACCGGGAAGGGCGCCCAGTTTCCGTACCAGCCGCATCCGACCGGCGATGTCGAGGGAGAGTTCCGAGATGACCGCTACCGACCAGACGACCCGCCCGAGGGTCGATTTCTACTTCGACCCCGTTTGCCCGTTCGCCTGGGTCTCGTCGCGCTGGATCCTGGAGGTGCAGCAGGTCCGCGATATCGACCTGCACTTTCGGGTGATGAGCCTGTCCGTGCTCAACGAGGGCCGGGACATGCCCGAGGAGTACCGGGAACTGATGACCGCGGCGTGGAAGCCGGTACGGGTGGCGATCGCCGCCGCCGAGCACCACGGTGACGAGGTGCTCGCGCCGCTGTACACGGCGATGGGCACGCGGATTCACAACGCGGGCAATCGGGACTTCGACCAGGTCATCGCCGAGTCGCTGGCCGAGGTCGGGCTGCCCGAATCGCTGGCCAAGGCCGCGAGCAGCGAGGATTACGACGAGGAGCTGCGGGCCAGCCACCACGCCGGAATGGATCCGGTCGGCGACGAGGTCGGCACCCCGACCATCCACGTCGACGGGGTGGCCTTCTTCGGGCCGATCACCACGCGGATCCCGCGCGGCGAGGAAGCGGGCAAGCTCTTCGACGGCGCGCGGATGATGGCCGAGTACCCGTACTTCTTCGAGCTCAAGCGCTCCCGCACCGAGGCGCCGCAGTTCGACTGAAACGGGCCCTCGGGTGGGCGATTCGCCGGGCATGATCCTTCCAGGATGCATGTAGAATGCATGTATGGTGGCATTGCAGATACGCGACGTGCCCCCGGAAGTGCGGGACACTCTGATCGAGCGAGCGCGTGGCCGGGGGCAGTCGCTTCAGAGCTTCCTGCTTTCTCTGGTCGAGGACGAAGCTCGTCGTTCGGGCAATGTGGCGGTACTGAACCGGTTCGGCGGCCGTTCCGATGGCAGCCGGGTTTCGAGCGGCGAAACAGCGGATGAGCTCGATGAGCTGCGCACGGCGCACGATCGCCATCTGGATGGCTGCTAGTGCTCGTCGTGGATGCGTCCGTTCTCGCCGACGCGCTCCTCGACGATGGTCCAGCGGGGCGGCAGTGTCGGGACGAACTCGCTGCCGACGATCGGTGGGCCGCCCCGTCACACCTCACTGTCGAGATCCTGTCCGTCGTTCGTGGGCGGCTCCTCGGCCGAAAGATCACTCGTGAACGAGCTGACGAAGCCGTCCTCGCGCTGGGGGAGCTGGCTGTCGAACTGGTGGAATCGGGGCAGCTCATCACTCGTGTCTGGCAGTTGCGGGGCAATGCCACCGCCTACGATGCGACGTACGTGGCTGCGGCGGAAGCGATGGAATGCCCGCTGGTGACGCGGGACCGACGATTGTCCCGTGCGCGGGGAATTCGCTGCGAAGTCCGTCTCGTCAAAGGGGAGTAGCCGCTGTGGCCGCCGTGTCCCGATGATGCGGACATCGGTGGGCAGCGGCGAGACCGAGGGGCGCGGTGAGGTCAGTCGATGGCTCGCCCGAGTGCTGTCCGGGTGGTTTCGGCGGGATAGGGCGAGTGGCGCAGCGCTTCGGTCTCGGTGAGTGAGCCGGCGGCGACGGCCCGGCACAGCTTCGCCAGCGAAGCGAGCTCGTCGCGCTGCCCCCGGACGAACTCGCGGTCCACCGGATCGCCGTGTCCCGGTACCACCGTCGACGGTTGCAGCCGCAGCAGCGCGTCCACGCTGGAGGACCATTCGAGCGGGTGGGAGTCCTCGAAGGCGGGCGGGGCACCGTGTTCGACGAGGTCCCCGGCGAAGACCACCGCCGCGTCCGGCACGTGCACCACCAGGTCGTGATCGGTGTGCCCGCTCCCGGGGTGGACCAGACGTACGGTGCGGTCGCCGAGGTCGAGTGCGGCTTCGGCGTGCACCTCGTGGCCGGGAAGGACGGGTTCGGTCGCCGCGAGCGCCCGGGCGGTCTCGTGGTGGCCTTCCGCGCGGTAGTGCGCGGCCCACTCCGCGCGCTGGGCGGCGGCGGTCTGCCGCAGGTGCGCCGCGCACCGCGCGTGCGCCCGGACCGGTGCGGGCAGGAACGCGGCCGTGCCGAAGCAGTGGTCGAAGTGGGCGTGGGTGAGTACCACCTGCCACGGCAGCGAGGTCACTTGCCGGGCGGCTCCGGCGAGCTCGGCACCCTGGGCGGTGTCGCCGCGCGTGTCGATCACCAGGGCCTGCTCGCTGCCGAGGACCAGGCCGACCGAGAGGTCCAGCTCCGCATACCGTCGCACCAGCACTCCGTCGGCGAGCTCGGTCCACCGGCTCATGACGGCCACCCTCCCTTTCGTCCCGGTCCGGAATCCGCCCGGAAAACGCCCTCGCACAACCGCGGAGCCGCCGAGCCTAACCAGGGTGTGCGCGGCCCGTACGGCGTTTGACAGACTTATCGGCGTGCGCGTCTACCTAGGTTCCGACCATGCCGGATTCGAACTCAAAAACCACTTCGCCAAGCGGCTGACCGATCTCGGCCACGAGGTCACCGATGTCGGCCCCAGCGTCTACGACGCCGAGGACGATTACCCGCCGTTCTGCATCGAGGCCGCCCGGCGCACCGTGGCCGACGAGGGCAGCCTCGGCCTGGTGTTCGGCGGTTCGGGCAACGGCGAGCAGATCGCGGCGAACAAGGTGTCCGGTGCCCGCGCCGCCCTGGCCTGGAGCGTGGACACCGCGAAGTTGTCGCGGCAGCACAACAATGCGCTGGTGGCGGGGATCGGTGCGCGGATGCACACCGTCGCCGAAGTCGAGGAGATCGTCGACGTGTTCCTGGCGACCGAGTTCGAGGGCGGCAGGCACCAGCGCCGGATCGACCAGCTCGCCGACTACGAGAGGACCGGTACGCCGCCGGCGCTGCCCGGAACCTGAGCTCGGCACCCGAGTCCGATGCCCGAGCCACGAGTCCCGGCCGCCTGGCTGCTGACGCCCCTGCTGGCCTTCGGTGGAACGCTGGCCGGGACCGCCGCGCTCTTCTTCGCCCAAGTCGAGTTCGCTCCCGCTGTGGCCGGTGGCTACGGTGCCCCGTGCGGCGCGCCGGACTGCGTTCTCGGCATCGGAGTACTGCTGATCGCCGGCGGCTTCCTGGCACTGTGCGCTTCGATGATCGCGGGCACCGTGCTGGGGATGGTGCATCGCCGCGACACCGATACCCGGGCGGCTGCCCGCCGCGGCGCGTTCGTGTGCCTGTGGAGCCTGCTGGGCTATCTCGTGGCCTCGGCGCTCGTCTGGATCGCGGTGTAGTCACCACCACCCCGGCGCTTGCCGCGGGCAGCCGCCACAGGCAGGCGCTCCGCCCCGATTCGCCGCCGGAAGTGCCGGAACCCGCAAGCACCGGAACGCACACGGGAAGGGAACGGTTTCGCCCACGATGCCCGAGGGTCACACGCTGCACCGGCTCGCCCGGCTGCATCACCGGCGATACGCGGGCAGCCAGGTCCGGGTGTGCAGCCCGCAGGGGCGGTTCACCGCCGGTGCGTCCCTGATCGACGGGTCCGTTCTCGAACGGGTCGACGCCCACGGCAAGCACCTGCTGCACAGTTTCGGGCCCGACCGCGTCGTGCACGTCCATCTCGGGCTGTACGGGACGTTCACCGAGTCCCCGGTTCCGCTGGAGGAACCACGCGGCAAGGTACGCATGCGGATCGTCGGAGCGACGCACGGAACGGATCTGCGCGGACCGAACGCCTGCGAGCTGATCACCGACGACGAGGTCGCGGCGTTGCTGTCCAAGCTGGGACCCGATCCGCTGCGCGCGGACGCCGATCCCGAGCGGGCCTGGCAGCGCCTCTCACGCTCGCGGACGAGTATCGCCGCGCTGCTGATGGACCAGAAGGTGCTCGCCGGTGCCGGCAATGTGTACCGGGCCGAAGTGCTGTTCCGGCAGGGGGTTGCGCCGCACACACCCGGACGGGAACTGGGCCGGGAGCGCTGGCAACTCGTCTGGAGTGATCTCGTCGAGCTGATGAACCAGGGGGTGCACAGCGGACGTATCGACACCGTGCGGCCGCAGCACGAACCGGAGGTGACAGGGCGGGCTCCCCGGCAGGACCGGCACGGCGGCGAGGTCTACGTCTACCGCCGTGCCGGGCAACCGTGCCTGGTGTGCGCCGCGCCCGTGCTGACGGACGAGCTGGCCGGTCGCAAGCTCTACTGGTGCCCCTCCTGCCAGGGGTAGCGCCGGCATCCCGCCGGCGCCGGTCGGTCAGAAACCGCCGAAGTCGAAACCGCCCATGTCGAAACCGCCGCCCATGTCACCCATGTCGCCACCGTCACCGCCCATGTCGCCGCCATCGCCGCCCATGTCACCGGCGTCGCCCTCGGGGAAGTCCTCGGGGGCCGCGGCTGCGGCGGGAACACCGGCCATACCGCTGAACAGGGCGCCCATCAGCATGAACGAACCGAAGCCCCAGGCACCCGCCACGAGTGCGGGCTTCCACCAGGGTTCGCTGTACCAGCCCTGCGGCACCGGCCGGCCTGCGACCCTGCCGCCGGGGTAGTAGTGCGGGGTCTCGTCGGTGGGGTGGGGTGAGGCGACCTGGTGCCGCCCCTCGACATCGACCTCGCGGTACTCGGTGACCTTGCCCGCGCCCTGCATGCCGGCCAGATCGGGCAGTTCCGGGCCGGGATCCATGTCCATCGCGGTGCGGGCGGCGCGGACGTAGTACAGCCCTTCCAGTGCGGTCTGGGTGGTCAAGCGGCACTTTTCCACGCTGTCGGCCTGCTCCATCTGCGAACCGGCCGCGGTGTGCCGCTCCGCGGCATCGGCCAGAGCCTGCTTGGCGGCCTCGTTGGTGCCCACCAGGTTCAGGACCTGCCCGCCGAGCCGCTCCACCCAGCGGCGTGCCTCGGCCTTGGCGTCGTCGAGTTGCTTTTGCTGTGTCACGGCGCGGTAGTTGAACCACCACACCGCGCCGCCGATGAGGAGCACGACGATCACGACGAGGGCAATTGCGGTGCCCATGATCCCTCCCGCGCTAGGGAGCGGCCCGATGCGGCCGGGCCGCAACTCCGACGCTTTCGACAGTACCCGTCCGTGGCCGGAGCGGGACTCGTGCAGGCAGGGCATTTCCGGGAGCGGTGGTGCTCCCGGTGAGGTCCGCGTCGGCCCGGATCAGTTCCCGAGCTCGATCCGGTCGAGGGTCTTCCACTCGTTGGAGAAGTGGTCGCGGGTGAGTTCGACCAGGAACACGGACGGAACCCGGACCGTGACGGGCTCGACGACGGTGGCCGACAGCGTGGCCGCGGCGAAGGCGGCCGGACCGTCGGCCGTGGGGTGGGCCAGGCTGACGTGCTGGTCGGTTTCCTCGGGCTCCGGTGGTAGTGCCGCTTCCGTGACCACGTCCGCACTCGCCTCGCGCAGGCTCGAGCGCAACCCGGTCAGGACGGCCTGCGGCGCGGCGGGCAGAGCCAGCGACTCGGGCAGCACGACCCCGTCGTGGAATGTCAGCTCCAGCGGGGAGGCGCCGGACAACCGGGCACGCCCGGCCTCGAGCAGCGCATCGGTGCGCTCGACGGGCACCTCGTCGGTGAATCCGACCTCCTGCAGCAGGATGTGCATCCATTCCAGCGGCACCGGGTCGAAGCCCGGCAGGTCACGGAGCGCGTACTGGTACTGGTTGGCCAGTTCCCGGAGCTCGGGATGGTCGCCGAGTGGGAGCAGCCAGGCGTAACCGGTGCGCCCGGCAGACCACCCCGGGCGCCAGCGTGCGTGGTTGCGGACCTGTTCGGCGTGCGGCATCTCGGCCACCTTTCGGATCGTCCCGTCGAATCTTGCCTGCTCGGTGGATCGGGCCCGTGGAAATGGTGCCCGGGCATGTCGGGCGCCGCGAGCACACCCCACCATCCGAGCGCGCAAGGCCGGGCCCGTGCTGTCACGTGTGTGCGCCACCACCCTGTGACGCTGTTCGCCCCCGGCCGGTTTCCTCGGCCGTGCTCGCTGCCGAATCACCACGATGCCGGTCGAGGGTCGCGGCCGCATCCGAATCGCGCACCCACGCGGTCAGCAGCAATCCGAGCAGGGCGAATGCCGTGCTGACCAGGAACGCTCCCCGGAATGCCTGCATCCGGGCCTGGACGAACTGGGCGGACACGGCCGGGTCCGCGGCGGCCGTCGCGGCGTTGGTGAGCATGACCAGCACGCTGGCGACGATCGCCGTGCCGAGTGCGGTGGCCACCTGCCTGCTGACGTTGAACATGGAGGTCGCATGCCCCATCGAGGCGGGGGAGGTCTGGGCGAACGTGGCGGTCTGCAGGGGAGTCATCAGCAGTCCCATGGCCACGCCCTGCACGAGCAGAACGGCGATGACGAACCACAGCGGCACACTCGGGCTGAGCAGTTGCATGGCCGGACCGATGCTGCTCAGCAGCAGGAAACCCGCTGCGATCAGCCGTTTCGGGCCGATCCGCCCGTACACCCGGGAGACGATCTGGGTCACCAGCAGCATGCTCACCGCCTGGGGCATCAGCACCGCACCGGCGAGCATGGGTGAGATGCCGCGAAGGTTCTGCAGGTACAGCGGCAGCAGGAACAGCACGCTGAACATCGCCACGGTCTGGCACAGCAGAAGAGCATTGCCGGTGCCGAACAGTCTGTTGCCGAGCAGGCGCAGGTTCAGCATCGGTTCGGCGACGCCGAGTTCCCGCCGGACGAGTCCGGCGACGAGCAGTGCGGCGATGCCCAGAATCGCCCACACCTGCGGCGTCGACCACCCGATCCGGGCGGCCTCGTCGAGACCGAACAGCAGCGTGGCCAGACCGGTTCCGGCGAGCAGGAAACCCGGCAGATCGAACCGGCCGGGGCGCTCACCGTGCTCCTCCCTGAGGAACAGGATCGTGAACAGCAGGGCCAGCGCGCCCACCGGCACGTTGATGAAGAAGATCCACCGCCAACTTGCGGCCTGGACCAGGACACCACCCACGAGCGGGCCGAGCATGGGAGCGATGGTGATCGGAATGGCCAGGATGGCCGAGGCCTTCGCGCGTTCCCGGGCCGGGAACGCGCGAAAGAGCATGGCCTGGCCGACGGGGACGAGCATCCCGCCACCGACACCCTGCAGCACTCGTGTCGCGATGAGCATCCCGATGCTGTTCGACAGGCCGCACAGCACCGAGGCGAGCGTGAAGATGATCACGGCGAGCTGGAAGGTCCGCTTGCTGCCGAACCGGTCGGCGATCCAACCGGAGGAGGGGATGAACACGGCGAGGCTGATCATGTACCCGGTCAGGACCCACTGCAGAGTCCCCGCCTCGACCCCGAATTCGTCTCCCAGCGTGGCCAGCGCGACGTTGAGGATGGTCATGTCCAGGATCTGCATGATGAGACCGAGCACGAAGGTGATGCCGACCAGCCACTTGTACTCCGGCAACATGCCTTCGAGCCGTCGCAAACCCGCACTCTCCGTCCGCTTTCGAGTGGTGCCTGCCGCGGCAGGCGATCGTGGCCAGGTGCGTCGAGGGTGCCGGACGAACACGGCAGGAGTCTCCGAGGGACGCACGGACTTTCCAGCATGCGCCCGCTCGGGGATGGGGACCAAGTCGGTTCGTGACTCTGCGACACCGATCACAGAGGAAAGCGGCCGCCCGTTCGGGCGGCCGCTTTCCTTGCGAGGCCATGCTCGCTTCTGGAGCGGGTGACGGGAATCGAACCCGCGTGACCAGCTTGGAAGGCTGGGGCTCTACCATTGAGCTACACCCGCGTGTGTTGGTGCCACATGAAACCATACCGCACGAGTCCTGACTCAGGACCCCTGGCGTACGGCCCATGCCGACCACGCATGCCACAGCCTAACCCGTCGCGATAGGGTACTCGCAACGGACCCGGATGTACGGGTTCACGACGGGGTGTGGCGCAGTTTGGTAGCGCACTCGCTTTGGGTGCGAGGGGCCGTGGGTTCAAATCCCGCCACCCCGACTTGCGAGCCGGTCACCGGTGTCAGGACGGTGACCGGCTTTCTCCTCCTTGCCGGAAACTCCGCGTCTCCGACGACCCGCTCCTCGTGCCGGGGGACGCCCGAGACGCCGGTGGTCATTCCTCGGCCGCCGTTGCGGTGTGGTCGGGCTCCGTGGATGTCGATCGCTGACGCGCGATAACGACAGGGGAGGGCTCCGGCGATGAAGGGAACGTGTCCACCTCGACGAAGAGGGCTTCCGCTCCCGCGACGCCTCCGCGTGCCCCGGCCGTGACGGTGCTCGCACTGCTGGGGATCGCCGCGGTGTTCCTGATCGCCGTTTCGGCCCTCGTGGAGGGGCCGGCCCTCACCGGTCCGGGACGGGACATCGCTCCGGCCATCACCCCGACCCGTCTCGACACCTCCCGGTAGAGCCCGGGCGGCTCCCGCGGTGTCGGGGCAGGTCCGGAGACCGTGCCGGTCCGCGGAGTGTCGCGCGCCCGCATGAGGAACCCGGAACCGAGCACTCGGAACTTGCACAATAGACTCAGAGGTCAGCCCGGCGTCGACGGAGCCCCGGCGGATCTGCCCCGGACTCCCACCGGCACCGCCGGGGTTACCAAGCACGTTCGCACTAGGAGACCACGTGAAGAGCACCGTCGAGCACCTGAGCCCGACGCGCGTACGGATCAACGTCGAGGTGCCGTTCGACGAGCTCAAGCCGAACTTCGACCGCGCGTACAAGGAACTGGCCAAGCAGGTCCGGATCCCGGGTTTCCGTCCCGGGAAAGTACCGTCACGGGTGCTGGAGAGCCGTATCGGCCGCGCCCCCGTGCTCGACGAGGTTGTCAACGAGGCGGTCCCGTCGAAGTACATGGAGGCCGTCAACAGCAACGAGGTGCGCACTCTCGGCCGTCCGGAGCTCGAGGTCACCAACATCGCCGACGGTGAGCAGATCGAGTTCACCGCCGAGGTCGACGTCCGGCCCGAGCTGACCGTGCCCGCCTACGGGGAGCTGTCCGTGAGCGTGGACGACGTCGAGGTCACCGAGGAAGAGGTGCAGGAGCAGCTCGACGAGCTGCGCGCCCGCTTCGGCACGCTGGCCGGCGTCGACCGCCCCGCCGCGCACGGCGATTTCACCAGCATCGACCTGTCGGCCACCGTCGACGGCGAGGAAGTCCCCGACGCCCGGACCAACGGCCTGTCGTACGAGATCGGTTCCGGCCAGCTCATCGAGGGCATCGACGAGGCGTTGACCGGCGCGAGCGAAGGCGAGACCAGGAACTTCACCACCACTCTGGTGGCGGGTGATTACGCCGGTCGGGAAGCCGATGTCACGGTGACGCTCAACTCGGTCAAGGAACGGCAGCTGCCGGAGGTCGACGACGAGTTCGCCCAGATGGCCAGCGAGTTCGACACGGTGGACGAGCTGCTCGCCGACCTGCGTGAGAGACTCGGCCGGGTCAAGCGGATGCAGCAGGGGATGCAGGCCAGGGACAAGATCCTGGAGGCCCTGCTGGAGAACACCGAGGTCCCGTTGCCCGAGTCCGTCGTGCAGTCCGAGGTCGAGGTGCGCGAGCACGATGCCGTGCATCCCTTCGATCACGACGAGGAGCGCTTCAACGAGTCGCTGCAGCAGCAGGGCAAGACCCGTGAGGAGTTCGACTCCGAGACTCGCCAGCAGGCCGAGGAGGCGGTCAAGACCCAGCTCGTGCTGGACACGATCGCCGATGCCGAGGAGACCTCGGTCTCGGACAACGAGCTCACCGAGCGGATCATCTACCAGGCGCAGCAGTCCGGCATCAGCCCGGATCAGTACGTCCAGCAGCTTCAGCAGAACAACCAGCTGGGTGCCATCTACGCCGACATCCGCCGGAGCAAGGCCCTGTTCTCGGTGGTGCGCCAGGCCACGGTGACCGACCCCGAGGGCAATGCTCTGGACATGGACGAGCTGTTCGGCACTCAGGAAGAGGATGCCGAGGAGGGCGACGCGGAAGGCGGCGAGTCCGCTGAGCAGCCCGAGGTCGTCGAAGCCGAATCCGAGGAGAAGTCCCGTTCGGCGGACTCCTCGGAGTGACTCTCCGGCGGCTGCGCCCCGGAGTTTGCCGTTCGGGTGGTCGACCCGTGTCGGGTGACCACCCGTTCGCAGACCACTGGATCGAGTGACCGTGCGGATTGGGGTCGGCCGGTCGGCTGTGTGCGGTCGTTCACCCGCACCGCTACGCAAACCAATCCGCGGACCCTTCAAGGTGAAAAACACGCTGAGAGCGAACGTGGGCGGTATCGGGAAGCTGGTACCGCCCACGTTCGTTAGGGTCTGTTGTAACGGATCACCGACATACCGGCAGCCCGGTAAGGACAAACTTCAGCGCGACCCGGCCGGCGTGACGGCCGGGTCCATTGTGGAAGAAGGCAGGGAGACGTGACGCAGCACCAGACGGTTCCGGCGTCCGACGCACAGGCGCCGCAGATGCGGAGCACGAGCAATGGACTCTCGCTCAACGACTCGGTCTACGAGCGGCTGCTTCGCGAGCGCATCATCGTGCTCGGCTCCCAGGTCGAGGACACCATCGCCAACCAGATCTGCTCCCAGCTGGTCCTGTTGGCCGCCGAAGACCCGGAACGCGACATCTCGCTCTACATCAACTCCCCCGGCGGGTCGGTCACCGCGGGCATGGCCATCTACGACACCATGCAGCTCATCAAGCCGGACGTGGCGACCGTGGCGATGGGGATGGCCGCCTCGATGGGGCAGTTCCTGCTCTCGGCGGGCGCTCGGGGCAAACGTTTCGTGCTGCCGCACTCGCGGGTCCTGATGCACCAGCCCTCGGCAGGCCTCGGTGGCACCGCCTCCGACATCGCTATCCAGGCGGACGTGTTCTCCCGGCACAAGCGCGAGATGGCCGAGCTGATCGCCGAGCAGACCGGTCAGACCGTCGAGAAGATCATCGCGGATTCCGATCGGGACCGCTGGTTCACCGCCGACGAGGCTCTCGAGTACGGCTTCGTGGACCACATTGCCAACCGCGCCAACATGCCGAACACCTGAGCGCGTCCATCCGCGAGCCCTGCCGGTCATCACAGTCACGAGGAGTCACTGACGTGAGCTCATTCCAGCCTCCCCAGGCCAGGTACATCCTGCCGTCCTTCGTCGAGCGCACGGCCTACGGGGTCAAGGAGTCGAACCCGTACAACAAGCTGTTCGAGGAACGCATCGTCTTCCTCGGTGTGCAGGTCGACGACGCCTCGGCCAACGACATCATGGCCCAGTTGCTGTATCTGGAGTCCGACGATCCGGACCGCGAGATCCAGATGTACATCAACTCTCCGGGCGGGTCCTTCACCGCGCTGATGGCGATCTACGACACCATGCAGTACGTGCGGCCCGATATCCGCACGGTCTGCCTCGGGCAGGCGGCCTCGGCCGCTGCCGTGCTGCTGGCCGCGGGAACGAAGGGCAAGCGGATGGCGTTGCCGAACGCGCGCGCCCTGATCCACCAGCCGGCCACCGAGGGTATCTACGGTCAGGTCTCGGACCTGGAGATCCAGGCCAACGAGATCGAGCGCATGCGAAAGCTGATGGAAAGCACGCTGGCCGCGCACACCGGCAGGACCGCGCAGCAGGTCCGCGAGGACATCGAGCGGGACAAGATCCTGACCGCTGAGCAGGCCCAGGAGTACGGCATCGTCGACGAGATCATGCCGTATCGCAAGCTCTCGACGCAGAAGTCCTGACCTCGCCGACACGCCGAACGCGGCGGTGCTGCCGCCGCGTCCGGCGTTGCGTGGGGCAAGCTGAACGGGGACGGTCGGTCTCGGGGTGCCGGGTCCGGCAACCGGTTTCCCCGGCTGGTTCGAGCTCGGTCTCGGGGCTTTTCGATCAGCGGGAACTCCGGAATCTCCCCGAAGCGGGGGATGCAAGGTACCGTCGAAGGCAGAGACGGCGAGGTACGCCAGAAGAACGGTGTACCGGAGGGGACAGGTCATCGGCATGGCGCGTATCGGTGACGGCGGCGACCTGCTGAAGTGCTCCTTCTGCGGGAAGAGCCAGAAGCAGGTGAAAAAACTCATCGCCGGCCCCGGCGTGTACATCTGCGATGAGTGCATCGATCTGTGCAACGAGATCATCGAGGAGGAACTCGCCGAGACGGGCGACGCCAAGCTCGACGAGCTGCCCAAGCCGGGCGAGATCCACGACTTTCTCGACCAGTACGTCATCGGCCAGGACGGCGCCAAGCGCAACCTCTCGGTGGCGGTCTACAACCACTACAAGCGCATCCAGGCCGGTGAACAGCAGCAGCACTCCGGGCGCGACGAGAGCGTGGAGCTGGCCAAGTCCAACATCCTGATGCTCGGACCCACCGGCTGCGGCAAGACCTACCTCGCCCAGACGCTGGCGAAGATGCTCAACGTCCCGTTCGCCATCGCCGACGCCACGGCGCTGACCGAGGCCGGCTATGTCGGCGAGGACGTCGAGAACATCCTGTTGAAGTTGATCCAGGCCGCCGATTACGACGTCAAGCGCGCCGAGACCGGCATCATCTACATCGACGAGGTCGACAAGATCGCTCGCAAGAGCGAGAACCCGTCCATCACCAGGGACGTCTCCGGTGAGGGCGTGCAGCAGGCGCTGTTGAAGATCCTGGAGGGCACCAGCGCCAGCGTTCCTCCGCAGGGTGGGCGCAAGCATCCCCACCAGGAGTTCATCCAGATCGACACCACCAACGTGCTGTTCATCGTGGCGGGCGCGTTCGGTGGCCTGGAGAACATCGTCGAGGACCGGGTGGGCAAGCACAGTGTCGGCTTCGGTGCGGACCTGCGGTCCAAAGCCGAGGTGGATTCGGCCGATTACTTCGCCGACGTGCTGCCCGAGGATCTCATCAAGTACGGCCTGATTCCGGAGTTCATCGGACGGCTGCCCACGGTGGCCAGCGTGACGAACCTGGACAAGCAGGCGCTGGTGCGGATCCTCACCGAACCCCGCAACGCCTTGATCAAGCAGTACACCCGCCTGTTCGAGCTGGACGGTGTCGAGCTGGAGTTCACGCACTCGGCACTGGAGGGGATCGCCGACCTGGCGATCGCCCGCGGGACGGGCGCCCGGGGTCTGCGCGCGATCCTGGAGGAGGTCCTGCTGCCGGTGATGTACGACATCCCGAGCCGTTCGGACGTCGCCAAGGTCGTCATTACCGAGCAGACCGTGCGGGAGAACGTGAACCCGACGATCGTGGCGCGGCAGAGCAGTCGCCACGAGCGCCAGGAGAAGTCGGCGTAAGAGGGTGTGCTGCCGCCGGCGGTGACCTCGGTGACGTATCAGTCGTTCGAGTGGCGTGGGGATGCTCGCCCATGCGCCGTCCTCGAGAGATGATCACAGGTGGCACGGTAGACAGCCATGACCACCGACTTCGGGGAGCGGCGCCATGAGTGAGATGCACGTTCTGCTGGTGCACGGCTTCGGGGGGTCGGGCCCCTGGCATTGGCAGCAGTGGCTTGCCGGGCAATTGCCGGACCACGACGTCCGGGTGGAGTTGCCCACCTTGGGCGACCCTGATCATCCGCGGCTCGGGGAATGGCTTCCGGCGCTTCGCCGGCGGCTGCACGCCGTTCCCGCGCACGCGGAACTCGTCGTCGCTGCGCATTCCTGCGGGGCAGCGCTGTGGCTGCATCATGCCGCGACCATCGAGGCGCGAGGGCGCCGTGCCGACCGAGTGCTCCTGGTCTCTCCTCCCGCTTCGGAGTGGTGCCATCCGGATGTGCGAGGTTTGCTGCCCTACCCGCTCGACGCGCGGTCGCTGCGGCGCGCGGCCGGGTTGACCCGGATCGTCGCGGGTACCGGAGATCCGTATCTGCCGGTGCACAGCGCGCACTCGCTGGCCGATTCCCTGCAGGTGGAGCTCGACGTCATCCCGGACGGGGAGCATCTCAACACCGAGGCCGGTTACGGGCCGTGGCCTTCGGTGTTGCGCTGGGCGTTGTACGGAACCACGCCGCTGGAGGACCGCTTCGACTCGGAGGCGCACACGGCGGCGTACTCACCCGACCGGCTCCGGCTGGTGTGAGCGGCTGTACTGCACTTGCCCCGACCTCGCGGGGATCTCCGTCGGGAAGGCCGTGCCCACGGGAACCGTTTCCGGGAGTGTGTCAGGGCGCCGCGTGCCGATGAATTCGACGGCCTGCAGTGTGGCGGGACCGAAGTAGTCGTGGTTGTGCTCGCCGGGGGTCAGTGACACCAGCTCGGGATCGGCTCGACGGATGAAACGGCGGGTGCCTTCGATGAAGCTGTCCTCGGTGCCGGACCACACACCCAGCGGCGTGCCGCCGAGCAGGTCGGTGTGCCGGATGGGGTCCAGCGCGGCCCACTCGGCCTCGTCGGCGAAGGCGTCGCGCTCGCGTGCCTCCTCCCACGTGGTCATGAGGGCGGGGGAGACCACGGCGGCCACCCGCAGCGGGATGCCGTGCTCGTGGCGGCGGCGCGCGTAGAGCAGGGTTCCGAACCCGCCCATGGACAGGCCCGCAGCCGCAAACGGTAGGCCGTCGAGGCCGCCCATGCCCCGTTCGGCCAGCCAGTGGGGCAGCTCGTGGAGCAGCATTCCCATCGGGTCGTCGTCGGGGTGCTCGTGCCAGTAGCTGTGCTCACCGCCGTCCACGGCCACGAACGTGAACGCGGGGACGGTTCCGGCGGCGACCGCGGGCGACAGCCATTCCGGCAGTCCGCCGATGGCTTCGCGGGCACCGGCCCAGCGCCCGTGCAGCATGAGGCAGGTGGGCAGGCCGCTGCGGCCGGCGTCTTCGGGTTCCACCGTGACCAGTTCCACCTCCCGGCGGCGGGCCTGCGAGTACACCCGCTCGATCGTGACGGTGGGGGGCACCTCCGGTGCTGTGGGAGCAGGGGAGGTGATCTCCGGGGTGGTCGGCTGCGGCGCGGCCGGGCTCTGCTCCTCGGACCTGTTCCAGCGGTATGCGCCGATCCCGAGCATTGCCGCCACCCCGCCGGCGAGTGCCGTGCGCCTGGTCACCGTGCTCGTCCGGGAGTGCCCGTCGTGCTCCATACCGCCTTCCTCGCCCGTGCCTGCCGTGCCGCGCGCACGGTGCCGGGTGTGAGTGTGCCGGGTGCGGAACTCTCAGTGGCGGGCAGGGGTCTCGGCTTCGGCGAGTCGCACCCGCTCGGCTCCGGTGTAGACGTTCATCGTCGATCCGCGCAGGAATCCGACGAGGGTCATGCCCTGTTCCTCGGCCAGTTCCACGGCCAGGGACGAGGGGGCCGACACGGCGGTGAGCATGGGGACCCCGGCCATGGCGGCTTTCTGGACGAGTTCGAACGAGGCCCGGCCGGAAACCATCAGCACGCATTCGGACAGCGGCACACGCCCGTCCAGCAGGGCCCGACCGAGCACCTTGTCCACGGCGTTGTGTCTGCCCACGTCCTCGCGCAGGGCGAGCAGTTCACCGCCTGCGTCGAACAGGCCCGCGGCGTGGAGCCCGCCGGTGGAGTCGAACACCCGCTGCGCGTCGCGGAGCCGGTCGGGCAGTTCGGTCAGCCGCTCGGGGGTGATGGTGAGCGGGTCGTCCGCCGGGGGGTGCTGGGTGCGCAGACGCACTGCGTCCAGGGCCGCCTTGCCGCACACCCCGCAGGAGGAGGTGGTGTAGAAGTTGCGTTCCACCGAGGCGTCGGGCGGGGTGACGCCCGGGGCGAGGTGCACGTCCAGCACGTTGTAGGTGTTGCGCCCGTCCGGGCCGGGGCTGTCGCAGTAGCGCGCGGCGCGCACGTCGGCGTCGGTGGTGATCACGCTCTCGGTGAGCAGGAATCCGTGCGCGAGTTCCACATCGTTGCCGGGGGTGCGCATGGTGACGCTGAGGGGGTGAGAATCGACGCGGATTTCCAGCGGTTCCTCGGCGGCGAGGGTGTCCGGCCGCTGCCGGGTGCCCTCGGAGGTGATCCGCAGTACCGGGCGCCGTACGGTGATCCGTCCCATCCGGTCCTCCTCGTCTGGTCGGATGGACTCTTGTGCTGTTCCACCCACGCTGTGTATACCGTGATTTGGGTATACCGTGATCCTTCTCGTCGGGAGACACAACCTCGTCCCGCGACGCAAGCGGGTCACCCGGCTCGCGGTATCTCCAGTGTGCCTGCTCGTTCGACCGTGGTCGGGGTCGACGACCACGCCGGTCTGGTGGGTCTCCGGTCCGGAAAGCAGCGTCCGGACAACCTCCTCGGCCTCTTCCGTGGTCGTCGCAACCACTCGATCCACTACCCGCTCGATAAAGACACTGATCATTCTGGACCCACTCCTCGAATGGTGGTCGGTCCGGTTGGTCACCCGTCTGCTGCGTCGCCGGCGCCTTCGGACGCCAGTTGATGCAGGTGGGGCGCTGTCCGGTGCGCTTGAACTCGTCCACGGCCGCGAGAGCTTGTTCGACGGGGATCTCGGTGTGTGGCCGGGGTGTGGTGCAGGCCGCCGAGCCAGTAGTCGACCGGCTCGGAGTTCGTGCCGTTGGCGGGGACCATCGGTGGCTCGCGCTGCGGCAGGTCATCGGTGCCCCGGAGGTGATGGTCGAGCAACTCGAATACCTCGGGGAGATGGCCAAGCTGCCCAATGTGGACCTTCGGGTGGTGCCGTTCTCCAGCGGCTGGCATCCCGCGCTGGAAGGTCTGTTCCTGCTGATCGAGTCCGAGCAGACGCCCGTGGTGCAACTGGAAAGTCGCCGATCGGGATTGTTCCTGCACGAGCAGGAGGATGTGCAGAGCTATCGGGAGGCCGCCGATACGGTCTTTCGGGCAGCCATGAGCCCCGAAGAGTCCTCGGAGTTCATCGCCGAGATCGCCAAGGATATGGAGGCAGCCCCATGACGCCGCACCAGCATCCCACGAACTGGCGCAAGTCCAGCCGGAGTCAGAACGCGAGCACCTGCGTCGAGGTCGGCCGGGTGGCCGGCGGTGCCGCCGTGCGCGACACCAAGGACCGCGCGGCCGGGTACTTCACCACCGATCACCGGCAGTGGCAGGCGTTCGTGGCCGCCATCAAGGCCGACCGCTTCGCCTGAGCCGCGCAGGTGCGGGGTTGCCCGGCCTTGTCGGGGTTGGGCAACCCCTCTTGTGTGGTCACCGCCGCGCAGATGGCTTGTCTGACGTATTCGTACTACACTGTGTTCATGAGCGAAGTGCCGGTACGTGTACTCAATCAGGAGACCGCCAGTGTGCTGGCCCGCGTGAAGCGCGGCGAGGAGATCGAGGTCACCGAACGCGGGGCGGTGGTGGCCCGGCTGGTGCCCGCTGCTGCGAACCCGCTGTCCGAAATGGCGGCGAGCGGCAAGCTTCGCCTGCCCACCATTGATGACCCGATGCCCCGGCCGCGAGGACCCGTCCGTACCGACCACGAGAGCGGCGAACTCGTCAGCGAGATGCGCGACGAGGAACGCTACTGATGATCTACCTGGACACGGCAGCCCTGATCAAGATCATCCGTCCCGAGGTCGCCAGCGAGGAACTGGTCACGTGGCTGCACGACCGCAGTGATCAGTCACTGGTCTCCTCGGCGCTGGTGGAGGTCGAGGTGCCGCGTGCGTTGCGCCGTAGTGAACCGGAGCTGCTTGGGTCGGTACCCGCGATCCTGCGGAGGGTCGCGCTGTACGAGATCGACGACCTGGTGCGCGCCACGGCGGGTGCTTACCAGGACCCCTACCTGCGGTCGCTCGACGCCGTTCATCTGGCTACTGCTTCGGCCGTCTTCGGCGCGCACCTGACCGCATTCGTCACCTACGACAAGCGACTACTGGCCGCAGCGGACTCCCTCGGGTTGGCCACTGCTCATCCGGGCGACTGATGGCGCCGCCGTGTGACTCTTCGTTATCGAAAGTGCGACCGGGGGAGGCCGCATTGCGGCAGGTCATCGGTGCCCCGGAGGTGATGGTCGAGCAACTCGAATACCTCGGGGAGATGGCCAAGCTGCCCAATGTGGACCTTCGGGTGGTGCCGTTCTCCAGCGGCTGGCATCCCGCGCTGGAGGGCCTGTTCCTGCTGATCGAGTCCGAGCAGACGCCCGTGGTGCAACTGGAAAGTCGCCGATCGGGATTGTTCCTGCACGAGCAGGAGGATGTGCAGAGCTATCGGGAGGCCGCCGATACGGTCTTTCGGGCAGCCATGAGCCCCGAAGAGTCCTCGGAGTTCATCGCCGAGATCGCCAAGGATATGGAGGCAGCCCCATGACGCCGCACCAGCATCCCACGAACTGGCGCAAGTCCAGCCGGAGTCAGAACGCGAGCACCTGCGTCGAGGTCGGCCGGGTGGCCGGCGGTGCCGCCGTGCGCGACACCAAGGACCGCGCGGCCGGGTACTTCACCACCGATCACCGGCAGTGGCAGGCGTTCGTGGCCGCCATCAAGGCCGACCGCTTCGCCTGAGCCGCGA
>NZ_QPJC01000003.1:0-37626 GCF_003337235.1 Halopolyspora algeriensis | reverse complement strand
CACCAAGGACCGCGCGGCCGGGTACTTCACCACCGATCACCGGCAGTGGCAGGCGTTCGTGGCCGCCATCAAGGCCGACCGCTTCGCCTGAGCCGCGATCGGGGTCGTGAGCGCACGGTCCGGTTCGCCCTGGCACGTGCGCTCACGGCCTACAGACTCAAAGCACTACGCAATGCCTGGTCCACCCTGCTCATCGTCGACGGCGACAGGGCTCCCTCTTCGCGTGTCACTTCCGATTTGAAGATCGCCACGATGTCATCGCACAGCACAGCGCCGGTCCATGATGACTGCGGGTCGTCGATGGTGACGATGGTGTCCAGGTCCGGCTTGCGGCTGGTGGTCAGTCGTACGGCCAGGAAGTCGTCGAGTCGGCGATTGCGACGATTGTTGCTGACCACCAGGTAGTATTTTTCCCCGAGCTCCTCGTCGATGACAGCGGCGACGATGCGGCCACGAAGAACCTGTGGTGGTGGGCCACCGCTGCGGGTCACTCGTCACCCCGCTGAGCACGCGCGCGCCGCCGCGAGTACGTGGTCGCGCGACGCTCGGCGCGCTCCTCCTCGGTCATGGATTCGGCGAGCCGACGGTACCCCTCGTCCTGAGCTGTTTCCACGATCCGATCAAGACCGATGTGGAATGCGGTGCGCAGTACAGCGGCTTTGGTCGTGCCGACGTTCTCGGCGAGCTGGTTGAGGGCCCAGCGTTCCAGGCTGTGCGGGTTCATCAGCTTGTCGACGATCGTGGCATCGGACTCGGTGAGCGGAAGGCTTTCCCGGCGGACGGTTTCGGCGCTCATGCTACCCATGATGCCTCATAGGGCCGAGTCAACACAATGCAGCATTATGTGCATCGTTCAGATGCCTCACATCGCCGCACTGAGGTGTGACTCTTCGTTATCGAAAGTGCGACCGAATGTCACCTGCCGGCGCTACGATCACCGGCGACGCCGGACCCGATCGTGGAGCGCACTGTGAGCGTGGGGTTGCCCACCGAGAAGGACGCCGTCGAGTGGCCGCTGATCCGCCGGCTCGAAGCGATGGGCTGGACCCACCTGCCCGCGCTCACCGAAGAAGGCGCCCCGGTCGGGCGGGACTCGCTGCGTGACGTCGTCCTCGCGGGCAGGCTGCGCGCGGCGCTGCACCGGATCAACACCCTCGACGGGCAGCCGTGGCTGGACGACCACCGCATCTCCCAGGCCGCCAACGCCGTGCACCGGCCGACGGCGACCAACCTGTTGGGGACCATGCCGGACTACGAAGCGCGCAAGCAGCGGCTGGCTCACCTGGGCGCCCAACTCTGGTTGGGGTGAGCGCTTTTTCCTTCCCGCCGTTTGTCCTAATCGGCCACATTCGCTGATCCGTCCGCGCTACGCTTCTCGCCGGATTGATCATCGACAGCGAGAGGTCCCCGTTGGATCCTTACCAGTTCCTGGCGGATTTCGAGAACAAGACCACCCGGATGCAGCAGCAGCTCGAGCGGTCGCAGGAGGCGCTCGCCGGCGCGAGCAGCCGAGCCACCAGCGATGACGGCACCGTCACGGTCACCGTGGCGGGCGGGGGAAGCATCGAGTCGCTCGAGCTCGGACCGAAGGCGATGGAGCTCGGCCACACCAAGCTGGCGAGCACGATCATGGCCACGATCCGCCGGGCGCAGCAGCAGGCCGCGCGCGAGGTGCAGGAGAGCATGCGCCCGCTGCTGGGTGACGGCGAGGCGATGAACTTCCTCGGCGAGCAGGTCGAGGCCGGCATCGCCCGGCTGCAGCCGGACGAGGAGGAGTCCGGGCAGGACACCGGTTCGCGACGCGAGAGCGTCTCGGAGATGGATCTCGGCCACGACGACGGGGACGACGACTGGGACGGCGGTCACCGGCGCTTCGGAGGCACGCGATGAGTGGCGGCATCCACACCAACACCGACGCCATGGACGCCCACGGCAAGCACCTGGCCGGAGAGATCACCGCGGCCCTGGACAAGGCGCACGAGGCCGCTGCCTCGGTGGAGCTCGGACCGGACGTGATGGGGGTGCTCTGCCAGTTCTGGACCTCCATTTTCGAGGAAGAGCGTGCTTCCGCGGAGAGGTTGCTGGGACAGCTCCCGCAGTCGTTGGAAGACAGTGGGAACAAGGTGAAAGAAGCCGCCCAGGAGTTCCGGGACCGCGACGACGAGGCCGTCGCCAGATTCGAGGGGATGCGTTGATGGACGACCTGCAAGCCGACATCAAGGTCGAGGACAAGACGTTCACCGGCGCCGGCCCCTTGGACGGAGCCGAGGATTTCGCAGCCAATATCGAGAATGTCTTTCATCAGGGTGCCCAGGTCGATGAGACTCAACTGGCCATCGACGGTGCCGGTATGGCGTTGGATGCCGCCGGCTTCCTGACGGATCCTCTGGCCACGCTGGCGTCCTCCGTGGTCGGGTGGGTCATCGAGAACGTCGAGTGGGTTCGTGAACCGTTCGATGCCTTGGCGGGTGATCCGCCTGCGATCGAGGCCGCCGCCAATACGTGGAGCAATATCTCGAAGCATCTCGGTGAGGTGGCCGAACAGTACAAGAGTTCACTGACGCAGGTCACGGAGTGGCGAGGGCAGTCCGGGGCTGCGTATCGGGGATCGGCGTCCAACCTCTTCGAGCACATCAGGAATGCCGAAGTCGCTTCCAGCTCGGTCTCGAACAAGGTCAAGCTCGCCGGTGTTTTCGTCGCCTCCACTCGTGCACTGATCCGGGACCTGATTGCCGAGATGGTGGGCACGCTGATTGCCTGGGGTACTGCTGCGGCCGCGTCGAGCTGGTTCACGTTCGGCGGCTCCGTGGCCGCCTTCATCGCGCGAGCTGTGTCGAAAGCCGTCGAGATCGCGGGGCGAATCGCACAGCACTTGAAGAAGTTGTTCGCCGCTCTCGACAAGCTGGGCGGGCTGGCCAAGTCGTCTGCGGACACTCTGCGGAAGCGTGCCGACGACCTGGCGGCAACCAGCAGGAGTCGCTCCGACAGCGGGTTCGACGGTCGGCTCAAGATGAAGGAAGAGCACATGGCGGCCGAGGCACGTGCCAAGGCGGACAGCCGTGATGCACTCGGTGACTGGTTCCAGGGGCAGGGCCTGGATGCGCGAAACCAGCGGGTGGACGACGTCACGAACTCCGCCGATACTCGCGCGGAGAACATGCGAGCCACTGCCGACCGATGGGATGAGGAAGGCGGCCCTCTGGCCAATACCAGGCTCGGCAAGGTCGTCGACCAGACGGACACCCACCTGAACAAGAGCGCTTTCGACGGCGGGAACTGGGTCAGGGCAGCGACGGGCGACCTCGGCCAGCACAAGCCATCATTCAGTGATCTGGGCAATGTCAAGCCTTGGGTCGGTGATGCCGTGTCTGCGGGCAAGGAAGGGTTGAAGGAGTACAACAAGGCGTTCTGGCAAGAAGAGGGAAATCCTGAAGAGGGGCAGCCGTCGGAGAAACCCCACGAATCGAAAACCAGAGAGGTTCGGGGCGAACGTGACCAGTAGCACCGAAGCGGAAGATGCTGTACCGAGGGGAATTCGCCGCTGCTTGCGCAACGGCGGTATCTGCCTGCTGCTCGCACTGATCGACGGGTATGCGGCTCAACTCATGGCGGGAGAGAACGGTCTGCACAGTGCCGCATTCCGATATGCCGGGGTGGCGCTGGTGTTCCTGACGATGGGGCTGGCCATCGCCGGGCTCTGGCAGCTCGCACGGGGAGTGCACCTGTGGTGGAAGTCGAGGGTTCCCGAGTCCTCCACGCGGCGCGGATTCTCGCGATTCATGCTGGCCCTGAGAAGGGACCCGGGGAAACCGGCGCACAAATTGCCCCTGTGGCAACCCTTCACCTTGGCGGTGGTACTGACCTACGCGGCGTATTTCGACTACGGCGCCTTTCTGGCCAACAACCATTCGGACACCTCGCCTGCCGAGGGGCGTCTCGTGGTGGAGTCCTGCGAACCGAACTGGACCGTACTGGGACTGCGGTCCCGTTGCACCGGGACCATCACCCCGTTGGAAGGGCATTTCCAGCACGGCGAAAAAGTGCACTACGATGCGTGGTTCTCCCGGTTCGACCGGACGGACGTCGGTCGGACCGTCGACGTGTTCGACTCGTTCGAGGGGATTCGGGGGCGTACCTGGAAAGGGGTGACAGCGAACGAGCCGCCGATGCTCGCCGAGCTGCTGATCGGTGTGCTGGCGCTGTTCGCGTTCCTGTTCTGGTACCTCTTCCTGGCACGAGCTGTGGTGCGTGGTGTCGCGATCGCGGGCAACAAGGTACGAGGCCGTAGCAATGCCGAGGAGCAACCGGAGAGTACGGCGCCCGGCCCGGAGGCGACGGCAAGAACGACGGGCGAGCGAGTTGCTGCTCGGCCGCATATCTCCGGGAAGTCCCTCTGGCGGTCCTGGGGTGCTGCCGCAGTACTGGCCTATGCGACCTACTTCGGCTACGGGATGGTCATCGCCGGAGAGCACGGCGGCAGCGATATTCGATCGGTCAGCGGTCATCTCGTCCTGGAGTCGTGTGAGCCGAACTGGACGGTGCTGGGACTGCGCTCGTCCTGCAAGGGCATGGTCACTCCCAAGGAAGGATTCGAGGACCGGCCGAATCGCTACGGCAGGGAATTTTCGCAGTTCGGTGCGTCCGATGTCGGGAAACGGATCCCCGTGTATATGGGCAGTGGTAGCGAGTGGCAGCCCAAATACCGGCAGAGCACTCCGAGATGGCTGGGGATTCTCGTGCTCCCACTCGTGATCGGTGCGTTGATCACGACCTTCCGCAGCATCGTGCTCACCATCCTCGCCATCGGTGCTGCCCGGTCTCGATCGCAACGGAGTCCGTACAGCTCGCCCGACTCCACGACCGGGCAGTGAGTCGGTCCGGCCGATAGCGGTTCGGCTTTGCCTCCTGTGCACCGGCTCTCGTCGCCACCGGCGGAACACCGCCAGGCGGTGCCGATAGCTTGGTATTGCACGCATTCGCTGTCGCGACCGTTATCGCGTGGAACCGAACTTCTCAACCCGGCGCGGAGTCCGCACGTCTCCCAGGGTGTAAGGACGAACACCCGAGACGGGAAAGGGTGAGGACCATGAAGCTCCGTTCACCTCGGATGTTGATGGCAGGAACGGCCGCTGCGCTGGTGGTTCCGCTGGCCGGGTGGGGTGCGGGCACCGCGCTGCCCCAGGGTTCCGAGAACGCTCCGCCGGATCCTTCCGGACCGCCTTCTCACGCTGTGGCGCAGGCAAGCACCACGCAGACGGGCACCACGCAGGCACGGCCGAGTACGGACCGGCAGCACGCTGCCCGGCAGGCCACCAGCTCCCGGCAACAACCGGCCGCCCAGCAACCGCCCGCACGGAACCCGGCCACGCTGACCGGAATCGAGGTCAAGTCCGGCGACGACTCCTACGACCGGGTCGTCTTCCACTTCTCCGGCACCCAGGGCGGCAAGCGGTTGCCGGACGACACCCAGACATGGCTGGAGGACTACCCGCGCAGACCCGGATCCGGCAAACCGGTCGAGATGGAAGGCCAGCTCTTCCTCAAGACGAGTTTCTCGCCCGCGACCGCGAGCGCAAGCGTGCGGAAGGTCGTCGAGGCGGACCTGCCGAACGTGGCCGAGGTGCGCTACCTGGGCGGATTCGAGAAGGTCCAGGAAGCCGCGATCGGCGTGAACAGCTGCCACGGTGCTCCGGTGCGGCCCTGGTTCGAGGTCACCACCCGCAACAGCGCCGTCGTGGTCGACGTCGGCACGCCGAACTGCACCTCGGACGAGCCGGTGACCCGCGAGTGCGGCGACGTGGCGTTCACCCCGCAAAGCGACCACGGTGCTTTCGGCATCACCGCCACGGGCGTGGGCTGCGACAAGGCCCGGGATGTGGCCGCGGCCGCCGAGGGGAACCTCGGTGAGCCCTACGGCACGTCCGGCGGGTTCTCCTGCCGGGTCGAGCGGGACGACAGTGGTCAGATGACGAGCTACGACTACACCTGCACCCGTGCCGAGGCGACGGTCACCTTCAACGCGAGCTGACCGCAGCACAACCGCAGAACCGCTCACCCGGAGGGGACAGTCGAGAGATGCTGTCCCCTCCGGACGCGTTCAGAGCAGGTGAACAGGAGCATGCCGCGAGTAGACGATCGATCGGCGCGTTCCTCCTCGGACATGGACTCGACAATCCGGCGGTCTCTCTCATCGCGGACGTTTTCCACGGTCCGATCCGGACCGATGTGGAAAACGGTGCGCAGGGCAGCGTCCTTGGTCGCGCCGAGCCCTGTCGGCGATCACCCGACGGCCTGAGAGGTCAGTTGCTCGGAGAGCTCGCGGAGCCTCCTGCGCGCCTCGGCGTCGTAGGCCTGCTCGTGGGCGCGCGCTTCCTGCTGCCCGCTGAAGTACCGCCCGGTGACCCCGGCCAGTTCGGGATCGGTGACCAGCCGGTGTGTTGCCGCCACGCCCTCTTCCACCGAGGTCATCGCGCTTCCGTACCACCGCTGCGCCATCTTGGTGTCCATCAGCGACGCGGGATGCAGGCTGTTGATCGTGACCTCGTCGGCATTCAGCGCCTCGGCCAGGTCGAACGTGAACATCACCTGCGCGAGCTTGCTCTGCGTGTAGGCTCGCGAGGAGCTGTAGTCGCGTTCCAGCTGCACATCGTCGAAGTCGATCGCCTCCTGGGCGCCGGAGGCGACATTGACCACCCGCGCGGGAGCGGAGGAGCGCAGCAGCGGCAGCAGCCGGTGAGTCAGCAGATAATGCGCGAGGTGGTTGATCGCGAACCGCAGCTCGTAGCCGTCCTCGCTGATTTCCCGCGTGCCCTCCTCCGCGGGACCACCCCCGGCGCCTGCGTTGTTGACGAGAACGTCGAGCCGGCCGTGCTGCTCGCGCACCTCGTCGGCGAGCCGGCGTACCTCGGCCAGCGAGGCGAGATTCGCGACGTGATAGGGGAGACGGTCGCTGCCCGTCGCCTCCTGGATCTCCTGCACCGTGGACTCGCAACGCTCACTGCTGCGCCCGTGCAGCACCACACCGGCGCCCTCGGAGGCGAGCCGCTCGGCGAGTTTCCTGCCCAGCCCGCTCGTCGAGCCGGTGATGAACACGACCTGCCCGTCGGCACTGGTCATGGCCTGCGCCTCCCGTCCTTCGGATCCGAGTTCAGCCGCTGCGCCGGAGCCTACCCAGGCGCGCACGGGTATGCGCGGTCACGGAATCACGGTGACGAGTGCCCGCCCGGTTGCTCCGGGGCGCGCTCGGTCGGCAAGGCACCGCAGCCATCCACCGGATCGATGCCGAGCCGTAGCGGCGAAGTGGTCTTTCGTGCCGGGCGGGATGGGTATCGTCGGGTGATCGTCGAAACACCAGTGAGGACAGCGATGCCCAGCAGCACCACCCCGGCCCGGCAGGATCTCCGGTTCGTCGAGGCGGACGAGCCGATCCGGGAGCCGATCACGAAATTCGGCGGCCAGCCGGTCTGGCTGGACGGTCCGATGTGGCCGCTGTCGGCCGAGTCCGGCAGACCGATGCGGTTCCTCGGGCAGATCCGGTTGCTCGGAGACCCGGTGCGGCTCGCCTACCTGTTCCTCACCGAGAACTTCGACGAGGACGACGTCACGGACACCTCCGAGCCGCGTGGGGGCGAGAACGCTTTCTTCGCGCAACCGGGTGAGCCCGCCGAATTCCACCGGGTCGCGGGCATTCGCAGCGGCCCGACGTTCGGCCCGGACCACCGTGTCGAGCTCACTCCGCATCCGGCGGCTTCCGAAGCGAACGGCGCCGACGACGTGAACGACTTCGCCAGCAGGCTGTGGGGAACCCCGCGCTGGCTGCAGGACGAGGAAACCCCGGACGAACCCGGCACCTGGAGGTTCGTGCTGCAGCTGGACAGCACCGACGACCTGCCGTTCGACGTGAGCTTCGGCGAGGACGGCGTGGGCTACGCCTTCCTCGACGAGAACACCGGACAGGGGCGTTTCTGCTGGCAGTGCGAGTAAGGAGCGGTTTCACCCGGAGGTCTGCAGGGGCCCTCACGGCCAGGGGCCGAGGTCGGGGAACGTCCCGTCGCAGGCCGGCTTCTCCTGAGGGGTGCGGCCGGCCATCCAGCAGGCGATGGTGTGGACCGGTCCGCGCACGGTTCCGGTGGAGCCGTCGCCGAACGTCCAGGTCCGGGACAGATCGCCGGGAACCAGCAGCACGTCGCTGCCCTCCAACCGCGGGGCGAGGAAATCGAGGGCGTGCTCGCAGAACTCCGGCGACCAGAACTCCTCGGTGCGGCCCAGGGCGAGGTCGACGGTGTGGATCTCGTTCTCCCGCCACCGGCACAGCAACAGGTCGTGCACCGTGCCGTTGCGGAACCGGACCGACCGTTGCCAATCCCGCTCGGCCAGCGAATCCCAGGTGATCTCCAGCTCCGACTGCGCGGAGGTGAGCAGCTCGACGAGGGCAGTGGCATCCAGTGCCGAGTCCCGCTCGATCGCCGAGTCGCGATCGCCGTCGGGATAGGGCTCGACGAGTTCTCCTCGCAACGCGTGCCTGGTCACCCGCGTGAGCATCCGGGCGTTGTGCGCGAGATGGGCGACCACGTGCGCGCGGGACCAGCCGGGCAGCCGGGACGACTGCCGGAGTTCGGCCGTTTCCAGTTCGCCGACCTGGTCCAGCAGGTGGTGGTGTCCGCCGCGGACCCGGTCGAGGATCGTCGGAGCCATGGCTTCCGGATCTTTCCCCACCCGGTCGGACGCGGCAAGGGTGAGCACCGCACAAGGGATCAAAGCCGGTTCGTAGAATTCCCCCCGTGACACAGACCAGCGCAGCAGCCCAGCCCCGTGAACTCCCGTCGACCTGGAATCCGGCCGACGTAGAGGCCGAGCTGTACCAGCGCTGGCTGGACAGGGGCTACTTCACCGCCGACGCGCACAGTGACAAGCCCCCGTTCTCGCTCGTCATCCCGCCCCCCAACGTGACCGGCAGCCTGCACATCGGCCACGCCTACGAGCACACCCTGATGGATCTGCTCACGCGGCGCCGCCGGATGCAGGGTTACGAGGCGCTGTGGCTGCCCGGCATGGACCACGCCAGCATCGCCGTGCAGGCCCTGGTCGAGCGGCAGCTTCGCGAGGAGGGCATCGACCACCGCGAGCTCGGCCGCGAGGGCTTCCTCGAACGGGTGTGGCAGTGGAAGGAGCAGCACGGCGGGGCGATCCTGTCCCAGATGCGCCGTCTGGGCGACGGCGTGGACTGGACCCGCGAGCGCTTCACCATGGACCAGGGCTTGTCGCGGGCGGTCCAGACGATCTTCAAGCAGCTCTATGACGACGGCCTGATCTACCGCGCCGAGCGGCTGGTCAACTGGTCACCCGAAATGCGCACGGCGATCTCGGACATCGAGGTCGAGCACCGGGAGGTCGAGGGCGAGCTCGTCTCCATGCGCTACGGCAGGGGCGAGAACGCGATCGAGGTGGCCACCACCCGTGTCGAGACCATGCTCGGCGACACCGCCGTGGCGGTGCATCCCGACGACGAGCGCTACGAGCATCTGGTCGGCACCGAGATCGAGTTGCCGCTGACCGGCCGCACGATTCCGGTCGTCGCCGACTCGCACGTCGACCCCGAGTTCGGCAGCGGCGCGGTCAAGGTGACCCCGGCCCACGACCCCAACGACTTCGAGATCGGCAGGCGCCACGACCTGCCGATGCCCACGATCATGGACGAGACCGGCCACATCGCGGGCACCGGCACCGCCTTCGACGGCATGGATCGTTTCGAGGCGCGCGTGGCGGTGCGCGAGGCGCTGCGCGAGCAGGGCCGGATCGTGGCCGAGAAGCGTCCCTACGTCCACAGCGTCGGACACAGCTCCCGCTCCAAGGAGCCGATCGAACCGCGACTGTCGCTGCAGTGGTTCGTCAAGGTCGGCCCGCTGGCCCAGGCCGCAGGCGACGCCGTGCGCGACGGCCGGGTCGCGGTGCACCCCCCGGAGATGGCCAAGCGCTACTTCGACTGGATCGACAACCTGCACGACTGGGCGATCTCGCGGCAGATGTGGTGGGGCCACCGGATCCCGATCTGGTACGGGCCGGACGGGCAGGTCGTCTGCGTCGGCCCGGACGAACAGCCGCCCACCGGTGAGGGCTGGCGCCAGGACGAGGACGTGCTCGACACGTGGTTCTCCTCGGGCCTGTGGCCGTTCTCCACGATGGGCTGGCCCGACGACACCGCCGACCTGCGCAAGTTTTACCCGACCAGTGTGCTGGTCACCGGCTACGACATCCTGTTCTTCTGGGTCGCCCGGATGATGATGCTCGGGCTGTACGCGATGAAGGACCGTGACCCGAGCCGTGCTGTGCCGTTCAACGTCATCGCCCTGCACGGCATCGTCCGGGACCCGCACGGCAAGAAGATGTCGAAGTCGGCGGGCAACACGGTCGACCCGTTGCAGTGGATCGACGACTACGGCACCGACGCGCTGCGGTTCACGCTGGCCCGCGGCGCCAACCCCGGTGCCGACGCGCCGATGAGCGAGGAGTGGGTTGCGGGATCGCGCAGTTTCGTGACGAAGCTGTTCAACGCCACCAAGTTCGCGCTGGGCAAGGAAGCCTTCGTGCCCCGGGCGCTGCCGGACCGCGCCGAGCTGACCGACGCCGACCGCTGGGTCCTGGACCGCACCGACGCGCTCACCGCCGACGTGGAGGAACTTCTGGAGGACTTCCAGTTCGCCAAGTCCACCGAGGCGCTGTACCACTTCACCTGGGACGAGTTCTGCGACTGGTACGTGGAGCTGTCGAAGGTGCAGCTCGACGAGGGTGGCCGGCGCGCCGAGAACACCCGCGCGGTGCTCGGGCACGTCCTGGACGTGCTGCTGCGGCTGCTGCACCCGACGATCCCGTTCGTCACCGAGGCGCTGTGGACGGCGCTGACCGGACGGGAATCCGTGGTCGTCGCGGACTGGCCGAGCCCGACGGGTGGGCAGACCGACGAGGGAGCCGCCGAGCGGATCTCCGCGGTGCGCAAGCTGATCACCGAGATCCGCCGGTTCCGGTCGGACCAGGGCCTCAAACCCGGCCAGAAGGTCGCCGCCAATCTCGACGGAATCCCGGCCGCGGGCCTGGCCGAGCATGTCCCGGCGGTGCGAAGCCTGGCCAAGATCACCGAGCCGGGGGAGGGCTTCACCGCCTCGGCCTCGATCGAGGTGGGGCTCGCCCCGGGCGACGTGACCGTCGAGCTCGACCTGTCCGGTGCCATCGACATCGCCGCGGAGCGCAAGCGTCTGGCCAAGGACCTCGCGGCGGCGGAAAAGGAACTGGACGGCACGGACAAGAAGCTCAACAATCCCTCGTTCACCGACAAGGCCCCGGCCGAGGTGGTGGACAAGATCCGGTCGCGGCGGGAAGCCGCCCAGGCCGACATCGAGCGCATCAACGCCCGATTGGAGTCGCTGCCGCAGGCGTGAGCGGTTGTGAGTGAACGGAACTTTCACCCGTGTAGAAGTAACGAAAGTTCCGTTCACTCCGCTCGCAGGCCGCCCGGCGGTGCAAGCCGCGGAGCAGCGTGGACGTAGACTTGCGCCCACGTCACCACGATGTTGCGTGCAGGAGAGTGAACACACGTGCCCGACACCGATCCCGGCGCGCTTCACGAGCTTCGGGTGGTCGAGGCCGAGCTGAACGAGCGCTGGCCCGAGACCAAGATCGACCCGACGCTGGAGCGCGTCCAGGCGCTGACCGACCTGCTGGCCGAACCGCAGCGCGGTTATCCCGTCGTGCACGTGGCCGGAACCAACGGCAAGTCCTCGACCTCGCGCATGATCGACGCCCTGCTGAGCCGCCGGGGCCTGCGGGTCGGCCGCTACACCAGCCCGCACCTGCAGCTGGCCACCGAGCGCATCAGCATCGACGGCGCCCCGATCAGCCCGTCCGGCTATGTCGAGGCCTACCGCGACGTCGCGCCTTATGTGTCCCTCGTGGACTCCCGCAGCGAGGTCGCGATGAGCAAGTTCGAGGTGCTGACCGGGATGGCGCTGGCGGCGTTCGCCGAGGCTCCCGTGGAGGCCGCCGTGCTGGAGGTCGGGCTCGGCGGCCGCTGGGATGCCACCAATGTCGCCGATGCCCAGGTGGCGGTGCTGTGTCCCGTTTCGGTGGACCACGCCGAGTACCTCGGTTCGGACATCGCCGGGATCGCGGCCGAGAAGGCCGGGGTCATCAAGCAGGACTCGGTGGTGGTGCTCGCCTCCCAACCCGCCGAGGCGGAGCGGGTGATCATGGAGCGGATCGCCGAGGTCGGGGCCACCGTGGCTCGGGAGGGCCACGAGTTCGGGGTGCTGGAACGCACCGTGGCCGTCGGTGGCCAGATGCTGCGCCTGCAGGGCCTGAGCGGTGTCTACGACGAGATCTTCCTGCCCGTGCACGGCGAGCACCAGGCCCGCAATGCGGCACTCGCGCTGGCTGCCGTGGAAGCGTTCTTCGGCGCGGGAGCCGAACACCGCCTCGACGCCGACACGGTCGGGGAAGCCTTCGCCGGAGTCATCACGCCCGGCAGGCTCGAGCGTGTGCGTGCCGCTCCCGCGGTCCTCGTGGACGCCGCGCACAATCCCCAGGGTGCGCGGGCACTGGGGAGCGCGGTGAATGCCGAGTTCTCCTTCCGGCGCCTGGTGGGGGTGGTGAGCATCATGGCCGACAAGGACGCGCGCGGAATCCTGGCCGAGCTGGAGCCCGTCGTCGAGAACCTGGTGATCACGCGGAACTCCTCACCCCGCGCCATGGATCCGGACGAGCTCGCCGGGCTGGCCGTCGAGCTGTTCGGGCAGGAGCGGATCGATGTCGAGCCCCGGCTCGACGATGCGGTGGAGGCGGCGATCGGGATGGCCGAGGAAACCTCCGAGCCCGGTGAGGCGATCTCCGGCGGCGGTGTGGTGATCACGGGTTCGGTGGTCACCGCCGGGGAGGCACGGGCACTGTTCGGCAAGGATCCGGTATGAGTGCCGCGACCGAGGAGCCCGAACCGCAGGAGGACGGCAGGACCTTCCGGGGAGCTCAGGGACTGCCCACACCACCCCCGGAGGTGCGGGACCCGTGGAAGGGGCTCCGGGGGGTCATGGCGGGCACGCTGGTCCTGGAATTCATCGTGTTCGGTTTGGCCCTGCCGGTGGTCTGGCAGCTCGGGGCCGGGGTTTCCAGCATCGGCTTCATCGTCGTCGCGGCACTGGCCGTGCTCAACCTGTTGGCGGCGTTCGTGCAGCGCCGGCCATGGGGGCTGTGGGTGGCGCTGGCTCTGCAGGCCGGGCTGATCGCCTGCTTCATCGTGCATCCGGCCATCGGTCTGATGGGACTGATTTTCGCCGGCATCTGGGGATACATGCTCTACCTGCGCCGCGATGTGGCCAAGCGCATGCGCGAAGGCCGCCTGGCCGACCAGCTCGGCCATCCTCCCGGGCACCCGCCGCAAGAGTGATCTTCACTCGATTGAGAACTGTGCATCATGATGCACCGGTCGTATGCTCGTATGCATGAGTACGAGAACGACGATCACCATTGACGAGGACCTGCTCGACGAACTCAAGATGCGCGCGGCTGCGGAGCACACGACCGTCAGCGCGCTGATCGAACAGGATGTGCGCTTTGCGCAGCTTCGCCGTTCCGAGACGGCGACTCGGGAGGCTCCGCGTTTCGCGTTGCCCACCTTCGATCTCGGAGAGCCCAAGCCGGGAGTGGATCTGACGAACAACGCGGCCCTGTTGGAATTCCTGGAGGGCGAGGAGTGATCGCCTGTGACGTCAATGTCCTGCTGAATGCGCAGAACGTTGCTCTGCCGGATCAGCCCGCATATTCCCGTTGGCTGGAGGATGCTCTCAACGGACCGACACCGGTGGGAATCCCGTCGATGGTGTTCAGCGGGTACTTGCGCATCGTGACCAACCCGAAGGCGTTCTCTCGCACGCTGTCGCCGGAGCATGCTCTGGAGATCGTTGCCACGCTCCGTACCGCGCCGGCTTTCGTGCCGGTGGAACCCGGTCGGCGCCACTGGGAGATCTTCACCGAGCTGTGCCGCAAGGCCGATGCCAAGGGCAACCTCGTTCCCGACGCGTACCTCGCCGCCATCGCCATCGAGCACGGCTGCGAGTGGATCACCGCCGACCGCGGGTTCGCCCGTTATCCCGGACTCCGCTGGCGCCACCCCCTGGACTGATTGCTGTGGGGGTCGGTTTGGCCGTTTCAGGACGCCGGATAAGCGACGTCAGCCGCTTTCGCTCGCGTGCGCAACCGGCACCGCTGCGGGTTCTCCGGCACAGCCTCGCGAGGACAGTCCCGACGTGATGTAGTGACTACCTGATGTCGGGGCTACCGCAGCGAGGCGCAGCCGGAGGTTCCGCCACCCGCACCGCCACGCAAGTCCATCCGCGCACTCTCTAACCCATGGTGATCACGGCGCGGCCCTGAATCTCCCCGCGGTCCAGTGCGTCGTAGGCCTCCTGCACCTGATCGAAGCCGTAGCGGCGGCTGATCGAGTCCTGCGGCCGCAGCAGGCCGCGCGCCACGAGATCGAGCAGCACCGGCATGTCACGCCGGGGCTTGGCGCCGTAGGAACCTTTGACCTGCAACTTTCGCCGGGCGATGGTGCCGAGGTCGAGTGTGCCGGTGGTGCCGGAGGGGGCGATGCCGACCACCACGATCTGCCCGCCCTCGACCACCGAATCCCGGGCGATGTCGAAGGTCTTCTCCCCGCCCAGGGCCTCGAAAGCCACGTCGACGCCGCGCCCACCGGTGATCTCGCGGACCGCCGCGGCGGCATCCACCTCGGCGGAGTTGACCGTGCTGGTGGCACCGAGCTTGCGGGCACCGTCGAGCTTCTCGTCGCTGATGTCCACGGCGATGATCTCGGCGGCGCCGAACACCGCGGCGAGCTGGATCAACGCCGAGCCGACACCGCCGGCGGCGACCACGGCCACGGTGTCGCCCACGCGCACGTCCGCCGCATGCCGCAGCGCCCCGTACGCGGTCATCGTCGAGCAGCCCACCGAGGCGACATCGGCCAGTTCCACGCCGTCGGGGACCCGGTACACCGAGGTGGTGGGGGTGACCGCGCGTTCGGCGAGTCCACCCATCGAGTACATCCACACCGGCTCCCCGCCCGGCCGGTACAGCCGGGTGTCGTCGTCGTAGAGCCGGCCCTTGGCCCGGTTGTAGGCGAAGAAGTCCAGGCAGATCTCCTCGTTGCCGCTCGCGCACTGGGCGCACCGGCCGCAGGGCATGATGAAGCTGGTGACCACCCGGTCGCCGACGGACAGTCCGGTCACTTCCGGTCCGACCTCGGAGATCAGGCCGGCGACCTCGTGGCCGAGGACTCCGGGAGTGGGGAAGGGCAGTTCGCCCTTGAGCACGTGCAGGTCCGAATGGCACGCGCCGCACGAGGTGACGTCGATGGCCACCTCGCCCGCTCGGGGGCGGGGGTCGGTCAGTTCCTCGATCCGCAGCGGTTCGTTCGCGGCGGTGTGTACGGCAGCGCGCATGCGGCTCTCCTCACCACGGTGCTTGTCGCGAGGTGGTACTCGTCCGACCGGTCGGTATGACCGACTGTGAAGCTATCGCGGTGAGCCCGCGCACACCAGACCCACGAGCTCTTTCACGTCCGAGTGATATTCCGGAGTAGGTGTTGAAGCAGTATCACTCTTGCTCGTATGCGCATGGCGGAGAAGGGTCAGGTCACGATCCCGATCGAAATGCGGGAGCAGCTCGGCCTCATGCCCGGCGACGAGATCGAGTTCCACCGGTGGAACTCATCGTGCCGGAAGATTGAAAGCCCCGCCCCGGGTTTGCCCCCGCCTCGGCCGCGCGGCCTGCCTCGATACGCTGGAAGTCCAATCGGGCGCAGACGGCAGGTACGGATCGTGCGCCCCGGCACGGAAGGAGATACGCCCGTGAGTGAGCGCACTCTGGTTCTCGTCAAACCCGATGGGGTCGAGCGCGGCCTGGTCGGTGAGGTGATCAGCCGGATCGAACGCAAAGGGCTGAAGCTGGCCGCCATGGACCTGCGGCAGGTCGATCGCAAGCTTGCCGAGCAGCACTACGCCGAGCACGACGGCAAGCCGTTCTTCGAATCCCTGCTGGAGTTCATCACCTCCGGCCCGGTTCTGGCGGCCGTGGTCGAGGGTCCCCGGGCGATCTCGGCGTTCCGCCAGATCGCCGGCGGTACCGATCCGGTGGACAAGGCCGAGGCGGGCAGTCTGCGTGGGGACTACGCCCTGGAGGTCCAGTACAACCTGGTGCACGGTTCGGACTCGCCCGAGTCCGCCGAGCGCGAACTCAAGCTGTGGTTCCCGGACCTGCAGGCATGAGTGAGCTCGAGTTCATCAGCGGGCCGCACCGGGTGGACGATCCCCACCCGGACCTGCCGCAGGCACTCGCCGACCTGCTGGGGCGGGCGACCGTCGCCGGCGGGGCGACGGGCTTCACCGCGACCACCGAGCTGGACACCATCACCGCGGCGGCGCGGCGAATCGTCGACGACCTTTCGCAGCGCCCGAAACCTCGGCATGTGCTGACGGCGGGACAGGAGCGCACCCTGGCCGGAGCCGTGGTGCTGCGCCCGGGAAAGCTGCCCGTGCAGCGGCACCGGGGCGAGATCGAGTGGTTGCTGGTCGACCCGGAGCTGCAGGGGCAGGGCTTGGAACAGCAGCTGCTGGATGCCGCCGCCGTACAGGCTCGGGCTCTGGGGCTGACCCAGCTTTCCCTGTCCACGCGCTCGGGGCAGGGCCTGGAGGATTTCTACGCGGACCGAGGATGGGTCGAGCGCGGGCGCTGGCCCGGTTCATTGCACGTGAGCGAGAACGATCACCGCGATCAGGTCTGGTTCACCCTCGACCTCTGACAGCGTGCGGGTGGGGCGATGGTCGCCGACATCGCCCCACCCGGTCGCCGTCGCCTGCACCGCGCGAAGGGCGCCGTTTACCCTGAAACGGTGCCTGTGGAGTCCGTATTCGACCGCTTGGAACCGCTCCTGCCGCGCGTGTCCAAACCCGTGCAATACGTGGGCGGCGAGCTCAACGCCACCCTCAAGGACTGGGACGAGGCCAGTGTGCGCTGGGCTCTCATGTACCCGGACGCCTACGAGGTCGGCCTGCCCAACCAGGGCGTCATGATCCTGTACGAGATCCTCAACGAGCTGCCCGACGTCCTCGCCGAACGCACCTACTCGGTGTGGCCGGACCTCGAAGCGCTGATGCGCGAGCACGGTGTCCCACAATTCACGGTCGACAACCACCGGCCGGTGGGCGCTTTCGACGTGCTGGGGGTCAGCTTCGCCACCGAGCTCGGCTACACCAACCTGCTCGGCGCGCTGGACCTCGCGGGGATTCCGCTGCACGCCGCCGACCGCACCGGCGAGCATCCCGTCGTGCTGGCCGGAGGCCACGCGGCGTTCAACCCCGAACCGGTCGCCGATTTCGTCGATGCCGTCGTGCTCGGTGACGGCGAGGAAGCCGTCCTGGAGATCACCGAGGTGATCCGGGACTGGAAGGCCGAGGGGCAGCCCGGCGGGCGCGAGGAGCTCCTGCTGCGCCTGACCGACAGTGGTGTCTACGTCCCGAGGTTCTACGACGTGCGCTACCTGCCCGACGGGCGGATCGGTGAGGTCGTGCCGAACCGTGATCGGGCTCCGTACCGGGTGTTCAAGCGCACCACCACCGATCTCGACGAGTGGCCGTACCCGAAGAAGCCGCTGGTCCCGCTGGCCGAGACCGTGCACGAGCGGATGAGCGTGGAGATCTTCCGCGGCTGCACACGCGGTTGCCGCTTCTGCCAGGCGGGCATGATCACCCGGCCGGTGCGGGAGCGGTCGATCGAGGGGATCGGCGAGATGGTGCAGAACGGGCTGGAGGCCACCGGCTTCGAGGAGGTGGGCCTGCTGTCGTTGAGCTCGGCGGACCATTCGGAGATCGGCGACATCACCAAGGGGCTGGCCGATCGCTACGAGGGCACCAACACCGGGCTGTCGTTGCCTTCGACCAGGGTGGATGCCTTCAATGTCGACCTCGCCAACGAGCTTTCCCGCAACGGGCGGCGCTCCGGGCTGACCTTCGCTCCCGAAGGCGGCAGCGAGCGCATCCGCCGCGTCATCAACAAGATGGTCTCCGAACAGGACCTGATCAGCACCGTTTCGATGGCGTACGCCAACGGCTGGCGCCAGGTGAAGCTGTATTTCATGTGCGGTCTGCCCACCGAGACCGACGAGGACGTGCTGCAGATCGCCGCGATGGCCAAGGAGGTCATCCGCGCAGGCCGCAAGGCCGCCGGGCGCAACGACATCCGGTGCACCATCTCCATCGGCGGGTTCGTGCCCAAGCCGCACACCCCGTTCCAGTGGGCTTCCCAGTGCGATCCGGACACCGTTGACCAGCGCTTGCGCAAGCTCCGCAAGACCATCAGTGCCGATCGGCGGCTCGGGCGCAGCATCGGTGTGCGCTATCACGACGGCAAGCCTTCCCTGATCGAGGGATTGCTCTCGCGGGGCGACCGCCGGATCGGGCGCGTGATCGAGCGCGTGTGGCGCGAAGGTGGCCGCTTCGACGGTTGGAACGAGTACTTCTCGTTCGACCGCTGGGTGGAATGCGCGCAGGCCGAGCTGGAGCCCTCGGGGGTGGACCTGGACTGGTTCACCACTCGCGAGCGGGACCCCGACGAGGTGCTGCCGTGGGACCATCTCGACTCGGGGCTGGACAAGGAATGGCTCTGGACGGACTGGCAGGACGCCCTCGACGCACGAGAGCAGGACGACTGCCGGTGGACGCCGTGCTTCGACTGCGGGGTGTGCCCGACGATGGGGACGGACATCGAGGTCGGCCCTTCCGGCAGGACACTGCTGCCCATCACTCCGGCGTGAGCCGGACCCGGCCCGTTACTGTGGAATGCGCAAGGCAAACCCGGCGGCAGGCCCGGATCACCGGGAAACGCGTCGACGAGTCCGGGAGGGCGGTTTGAGTCGACAGGACAGCGGGCCGGCCGGTCGCGGGGAGAGCCGTCGACACGGCCCGGCCTCGTCCGCGGCTGCGTTCAAGGTGCGGGTGCGCTACGCCAAGCGCGGGCGTCTGCGGTTCACCTCGCATCGCGATTTCGCTCGCACCTTCGAGCGGGCACTGCGCCGGGCGGGAATACCGATGGCGCATTCGCAGGGTTTCAGCCCGCGTCCGAAGGTATCGTGGGCAGGGGCTGTACCCACCGGAGCGGCCAGCGAGGCCGAATACGTCGAGCTGCAGCCGGCCGACCGTGTCGACCCGGAGCTCGTGCGGGCACGTCTGGATGCCGCACTGCCCGAGGGCTTCGACCTGCTGGAAGCGGTGGAGGCCGGGGCGGGGACGTTGTCCGACCGGCTCGAGGCCAGCCGCTGGCGGATCGAGTTGCCCGGGGTGAGCGCGGCCGAACTGGACGAGGCCGTGGCGCGTCTGATGGCTGCGGAGACCGTCGAGGTCGAGCGGATGACCAAGAACGGGCGGCGCACCTTCGATGCACGAGCTGCCGTGGTGTGTGCTGAAGCACAGGAGGGTATCCCCACCGGCAAGGAAAAGCGCAATGTGGAAATGACTGCACTGCGTGATCGAATATCTCCATGTGACCCCCATCCGGACGATTGGCCGAAAGACCGGGGAGCATATGGGATACTCGTGACGGTCGTACGGCAGGTAACGCCGGTTGTACGACCCGACGACGTACTGAGCGCTCTTCAGGTCGTCGCCGATCTGGCCCCGCCGGCGCTCGCGAGAGCGACCCGGTTGGAGCAAGGCCGGCTCGACGATTCCGGAGGGATCGCCGACCCGTTGGCCCCGGACAGGGCAGCGGCCGGAGTCCGGCGGGAAGAACCCGCAGCCGGGTGACGGACGTCGGCGCGGACGCCGTCGGACCCGCCGTGAGACTTCCCGGGCGCCGTTCCGGGGCGGAGGGACAGACAAAGAATTACCGCCACCCTGTGGTGGAGAACACAGTACGTACGGACCCCTGTGTGGCCGCGTCCCGCGAGGACGCGCCCGGGGGGCGGAGGAGTTGAATGTTGAACATGGACACGCCTGCTGGGAATACCAGTGGGCAATCGACCACACCCTCGGCCGAGGAGCACACTCGTACCGAGGGTGCCGGACAAGAGACGTTCGAATTGCCCGCGAAGCTGCGGGTGCATGCCTTGGCCAAACTTCTGGGGGGAAGCAGCCGCGAGGTCATCGCGACGCTGAACACCCTCGGCGAGTCGGTGCGCAGCGCGCAGTCGAACATCAGTCGCGATGTGGCACTGAAGGTCGTGCGGGCGTTGCGCCCCGAGCAGATCGAGGAGCCGGAGGAACAGCAGGCCGCCGGTGCGGCCGATACCGCGCAGGCCCCGGCGACGACCGAGAACGCGGTCCCCGAGGCTTCCCCGTCCGGGACGGACGACTCCGAGGTTTCCCCCGCCGAGGCCTCCGAGACCGGAGTGGGCGAGACCGGGCTGCTCTTCGGTAACGGTGATCAGCCGCAGTCGCGTCCGCAGACGCAGGCCCCGGCGTGGACCGCCCCGCAAGCGATGTTCCTGGCGCCCGAGCCGCAGGCGGCTCCTCCCGCACCGCCGGAGCCGGAGGAGAGCGTGGCTGATTCGGCGGAGGCACCCGCCGAAGAAGCGGACGAGACCGAGGAGGAAACCGCCGAGGACGGTGACCGCTCGGGCCGCCGCCGTCGTCGCCGCGGCCGGCGAGGACGTGGCCGGGGCCGCGGAGGCGACGGCGAGCAGTCCGAGGCCGGCGAGACGGCCACCGAGAAGGAGTCTGCCGAGGACGACACGGGGAAAACCGACCAGGCCGACAAAGACGGCAAGGGGACTCGCCCGGGCAAGAAGGACAAGAAGAGCAAGGGCGGCGACGCCTCGCGCAAGGCCGATACGGCGGACAAGAAGGGCAAGCCCGCGGCAGCCGATACCGAGACGACTGCCGAGGAGAGCTCGTCGGAGCAGACCGGCGCGACCGACCTCGAGGAGGAGTCCGGTGAGGTCGCGCCGAACCGGCGCAGGCGGCGCAGGCGGCGTAAGAGTTCCGGTGAGGGCGACGGCAACACCCGCGAGGACGACCCGCCGAACACGGTCGTGCACGTCCGCGAGGCCGCGGCCGAAAGCGGGCGTCAGGACAGCGGCGAGGACGAGGTTCGCGCGATCAAGGGATCGACTCGGCTGGAAGCCAAGCGCCAGCGCCGCCGCGACGGCCGCGACGCCGGCCGTCGCCGTGCGCCGGTGCTGTCGGAGTCGGAGTTCCTCGCCCGGCGTGAGTCGGTGGACCGCAGGATGGTCGTGCGCGAGCAGGGTGATCAGACCCAGGTCGCCGTGCTGGAGGACGGCGTTCTGGCCGAGAACTTCGTGACCTCGGCGGGCAGCGGCTCGCTGGTCGGCAATGTCTACCTGGGGCGCGTACAGAACGTACTGCCGAGCATGGAGGCGGCGTTCGTCGACATCGGCCGTGGTCGCAACGCGGTGCTCTATGCCGGTGAAGTGGACTGGGATGCCGCGGGCCTGGCAGGCAAGGCCCGACGGATCGAGCAGGCGCTGTCGACGGGTGACAGCGTGCTCGTGCAGGTCACCAAGGATCCGATGGGGCACAAGGGCGCTCGGCTGACCACCCAGATCAGTCTCCCGGGCCGGTTTCTGGTCTACGTGCCCGGCGGTAGTGCGACGGGGATCAGTCGCAAGTTGCCGGACAACGAGCGCAAGCGGCTCAAGGAGATCCTGAAGCGGATCGTGCCGGAAGATGCCGGCGTGATCATCCGAACCGCTTCCGAGGGCATCAGCGAACAGGCCCTGGAGCACGACGTGCGCCGCCTGCAGGCCCAGTGGGACATCGTCAAGGACAAGGCCGAGGCACCGAAGGCGCAGTCGCCGCAGCTGCTCTACGAGGAACCCGACCTGCTCATCAAGGTCGTTCGGGACCTGTTCACCGAGGACTTCTCCTCGCTGACGATCCAGGGCGACGATGCGTGGGACACCATCGAGGCCTACGTGCAGCATGTCGCCCCGGACCTCGTCTCCCGGCTGAGCAAGCATGTCGGCACCGGCGACGTGTTCTCCGAGCAGCGGATCGACGAGCAGATCACCAAGGCACTCGACCGGAAGGTCTGGTTGCCTTCCGGGGGACACCTGGTCATCGACCGCACCGAGGCCATGACGGTGATCGACGTCAACACGGGCAAGTTCACCGGTTCGGGAGGAAATCTCGAGGAGACCGTCACCCGGAACAACCTGGAGGCGGCCGAGGAGATCGTGCGGCAGCTGAGGCTGCGCGACATCGGCGGCATCATCGTGATCGACTTCATCGACATGGTGTTGGAATCCAACCGGGACCTGGTGCTGCGTCGGTTGACCGAATGCCTGGGCAGGGACCGCACCCGGCATCAGGTTGCGGAGGTGACCTCGCTGGGTCTGGTGCAGATGACCCGCAAGAGGGTCGGCACCGGTCTGCTGGAGGCCTACAGCAGCACCTGCGAGCACTGCCGGGGTCGAGGCCTGCTCGTGTCGACGGAGCCTGTCCACCACCATTCCCATCGCGGCAATCACTCCGGAAACGGCAATCACTCCGGAAACGGCAATGGTGGCGGCGGGTCGCGGCGAAGCCGCCAGCGTGGCAAGGGATCGCAGCAGGAAACCTCGGCCGAGTCCGGTGGACGGTCCGAACGAACCAAGACTTCCCAGTCTGCGCAGAAGGAGCCCGCACCGGCGAAACCCGCGCAGGAAAAGCCTGCCCGGGAAGAGTCGGCCAGGGAAGAGCCGGCGCGAGAAGCGCCCGCCCGGGAAGAGCCCGCGCGCGTGGAGGCGAAGCCCGCGGCACCGGCCGCTTCGGTGAACGAGCAGGCCGAAAGCAACGACGGTGGTCGCGGCTCCGAAGCCGTCGGTGCCCCCGAGCAGGCTCCCGAGAGGACCGGAGCGGCGACGCGGGAAACCACCGAAGCGGACTCGGGAGGGGAATCCACGCCTGCGGCATCGCCGGCGTCGGGTGACAACCGCACGAAGCGGCGCAAGGTCAGTCGCCCCGCCGGGAGTGCGGGAGTCGCTCCGACACCGGTGGTGGTCACACCGTCTCCTTCCCGGGAGGAGCCCGCTGCCGCGCCGAGCCCGCAGCCGGCTCCGGCCACGGTCGCTCGCAGGTCCGCCCGCCGTGCGGCGGGGCGGCCCGCCGGTCCGCCCGTGGAACCCCCGCAGAGCTGAGTTCGTACACAGCCAAAGCCGAGTTCACGACAGCCGTGTGTCTTCGACAGTGACATGACGCCGAAGACGCACGGCTGTACGTGTCTGTGCCTGTGCTTGAACACGCCGGTGAATGAGTACGTTCCGTGAGCAAATCCGTGAATCGGATTCGTGCCGGTGGCGCCTGTCACAGCGTTTTCGCTGGCCTTCCCTTACAGTTACCCGCTGGTAGGCGTAATGCAGGTCACTCTGAGTGTCGAACGCTGTCCACGGGGGCCAGGGCGGCGTTGTTCGCTCCGTCGATTGTGAAAAGTCCAGGGGTAAGCATGATGGCATCGCACGGACTCTCCCGCCGACAGGAATTCGACGGCTCGGCGACCGGCCGGACTCGATGGCGGGTGTTCACGCTCGTGCTCGTGGTGGGCGTCTTCGGTGTCGGACTCATGCTCACCGGCATGTCGCAGGGTGCGATTGCGGCGTCTTTCGCGGTCTCCGGCACCCGATACAAGGCCTCGGCGGATGACCTTCGCGCCAAGGGTGTCGTCCAGTACGGCTCGGTGGACCGGAGTTCGTCGGAAAAGGCACATCCGGTGCTGGTCAACGGCTTTCGCGATGCCAGGTTGAGTAACTTCTGCCAGTCGATCGTGGTGCCGGGCGTTCCGGGAGTCGGTGACATGACGATCCGCATTTCGGCCCCCGGGGGCATGCGGGCTGAGAATCTGGTGATCGGTGTGGAGAAGGTCACCGGTGACCTCACCCTGAACAACGTCGAGATCGGCCGGGACGCCGCAACGTTCGGCAAGGGGCCGGAGGGGCTGCAGGGCAAGCCGGGAACCTTCGGGATCCAGGCCGACAGCGCGCACATCGCGAACCTGCGCCAGGTGGCATGGTCCACTACGGCATCGACGCTGCGGCTCAGCGACGTTCGGATCACCGCCGAGGCAGGTCGTCACGAGTGCTTCTGACGGGGGAATCGATGATGAGCGGAGATGTCCGCCGAGGGCGGGTGCGAACCGTGCGGATGTCGTTTCGGCAGTGGCGGCGGAGCCGGCCGTTCTGGGCGGGAGTTTTCACCCTGTCGGCGGCTCTGGTGTTGCTGTATCCGCCGTATGCGTCGCTGAAATTCGGTGACGTGGTGATCACCTTGAAAACGCTCGGTGGGATTTCGGCGTTGGTGGTCGGCGTGGTCATGATCATATGTGCCGTGTCGTTCTGGATTCGTCCCCAGTTCCGGATGGCTTCCGGAATCGTGACGTTGCTGCTTGCCGTGGTGGCGATCGTGACCGTCAATCTGGGGTCCATGTTCCTCGGCACTCTGCTCGGCATCATCGGTGCCGCGCTCGGGCTTGCCTGGTCGCCTGCTCCGAAGCAGTGGCGGACGGTGACGAGTACGCAGGCGGGGACCCGGGCGGAGACCCGGGCAGAACACGTGTCCGCCCCCCGGGTCGAGAGCGCTCACGGAGCTCACGGAGGGCGAGAGTGAGCCTGCGGAGTCGTCGGTCGAGTCCGTGTTCGTCCGGGGGTCCCGATCGTGCGCGTCGGCGGCGGTATCACCTGTGGCCGACCATGCCGTTGTGCGTCAGCCTCGCCATGGTCGTCGGCATCGTCGCGGGCACCGCTCCCGCGAGTGCACAGCCCCGTGCGGAGGAAGACGACTCTCGCGGCCTGGTGTCGGGCCTGGTGGCCCTGCTGTCCCCGCGGCCCTCGGCTCTCTCGCCTGCTCCGTCGTCGAGCCCGTTGCCTGCTTCGTCGTCCGGACTTTCCCCAGCGGAGGCATCAGGATCCTCACCAGCAGGGCCTGCGGCATCGGGATCGCCGAAATCGGGGCCCGCGCTGCCGACTGCCTCGCCCGAAGCGTCCGGTGCCCGGCCGGGGCCGGGCAGACAATGGACGTTGACCGCGAGCAAGCTGAAACTGATCGGCTCCCGGTACCACGGCTACTCGATGCAGGAGGTCGAGGGCAGGCAGGTCAAGACGCTGCACTTCACCGCGCAACGGCTGGAGATCACCGATCTGGTGCAACGCGGTGCGCTGGGCAACGGTACGGTCATGCGGGCGGCGAGTGCACCCGGCCGGGTCTCGACGATCACCGATGGGCCGATCCACCTCTACACACGTCGACTCACCGGAACGCCGGCCGTCGCGGATCACCCCCTGGCACCGGTCACCCTGTCGCCCGACTCGTTGGCGATGCCGAACCTCGATCTGGGGTTCCTGCAGCTGCCGAAGCTCACCTTCACCGATGTCACCGCGCACAATGTCGAGCTCAGTGGGGGTACCCTGTTCATCCCGGATGCTCGTATCACCGTCGTCGGGCGGTGAGGGAGTCCGAGCCGGTACCCTCGCGGTCGGAAGTACCGGGGTTGGCTGTATGATGGGCGAGAACTTCTCGCCGCCGGACGGGCGGAGAGGATAAACGCCTGTTGAGGCGGGGTCCGCCCGGTAAGGTCGGCTGCCGTCGCCTGAGGCAGGAACCCACCGAGGCGCTGTGCGAACGGCGTACGAGGATCCCCGGCTCTTCGCCGAGGAGGGCGTCCGTCCCAGATGGTGAACTAGCGAAACCGAGCAGCAGGAGACTTCCGACTCATGTACGCGATCGTCAAGACCGGCGGCAAACAGTACAAGGTGGCTGTCGGGGACGTCGTCGAGGTCGAGAAGCTCGAGGGCGAGCCGGGCTCCGAGGTCACTTTCCCGGCGCTGATGGTCGTCGACGGCTCAGAGGTCACCGCCGACACCAACGCGCTGAGCAAGACCTCGGTGACCGGCAGGCTCGTCGAGCAGACCAAGGGCCCCAAGATCCGCATTCACAAGTTCAAGAACAAGACCGGTTACCACAAGCGCCAGGGGCACCGGCAGAAGCTGACCCGCGTCGAGGTCACCGGCATCACGAAGTGAGGACCTGAGTAGCTATGTCAACCAAGAAGGGCGCGTCCAACTCTCGGAACGGCCGCGATTCGAATCCCAAGTTCCTGGGTGTGAAGCGCTTCGGTGGCCAGGTCGTCAACGCCGGCGAGATCCTGGTCCGGCAGCGCGGAACGAAGTTCCACCCCGGCGGTAACGTGGGTCGTGGCAAGGACGACACGCTGTTCGCACTCGCCGCAGGCGAGGTCGAGTTCGGCCGCAAGCTCGGCCGCAAGACTGTCAACGTCGTGCCGACCGAGGCTTGACCCGGCTCTCGGTACGACCGTCGAAGACGAGGGGCGGGTCCGGTTCCCACCGGCCCGCCCCTCGTCTTTTTCCAGCACCGGTTTTTCCGGCCAGGAGGTATCCGTGTCGCGCTTCGTTGACCGCGTGACCATCCACGTCGCGGCAGGCGGCGGAGGCAACGGTTGCGCCTCGGTGCACCGGGAGAAGTTCAAACCGCTGGGCGGCCCGGACGGTGGCAACGGGGGCAAGGGCGGTGATATCAGCCTCGTCGTCGACCCGGGGGTGCACACCCTGCTGGACTTCCACCATCGGCCGCATGCGCGTGCCACCCGCGGCAGGCAGGGGCGCGGCAGCATGCGTCACGGTGCTGCCGGTGAGGACCTGGTGCTCCCCGTTCCGGACGGAACGGTGGTACTGACCCCGGAAGGGGAGGTGCTCGCCGACCTGGTCGGACCGGGGACGACATTCGTCGCCGCTCGCGGCGGCCGTGGCGGTCTGGGCAACGCGGCGTTGGCGTCGAGAGCCCGGAGGGCTCCCGGCTTTGCCCTGCTGGGAGAGCCGGGTGAGTACAACGATCTGGTGCTGGAGCTGAAATCGGTCGCCGATGTCGGGCTGATCGGATTTCCCTCGGCAGGCAAGTCGTCGCTGATCTCGGTCCTGTCGGCGGCGAAACCCAAGATCGCCGATTACCCGTTCACCACTCTGGCGCCGAACCTGGGCGTGGTCTCCGCGGGAGAGACCGTCTTCACGGTTGCCGATGTCCCCGGCCTGATCCCCGGTGCCAGCGGCGGACGCGGTCTCGGTCTCGACTTCCTGCGGCACATCGAACGCTGCGCGGTCCTGGTGCACGTGGTGGACTGCGCGACTTTCGAGACCGATCGCGATCCGGTGTCCGACATCGAGGCAGTGGAAAGCGAGCTGGCGGATTACACACCGGCTTTGACGGAGGAACACGGCGCTCCGGACCTGGCGCAGCGTCCCCGGCTGGTGGTGCTGAACAAGATGGACGTCCCGGACGCCCAGGAGATGGCCGAACTGATCCGTCCCGAGCTCGCCGAGCGGGGCTGGCGGGTCTTCGAGGTGTCCACGGCGACCCACGAGGGGTTGCGCGAACTGGGTTTCGCCCTGGCCGAAGAGGTGGAACGTTACCGGGCGGAGCGCCCCGCCCCGGAACCCGCGCGGGTCATCGTGCGACCGGAGGCGCTGGGCGACTCCGGTTTCACGGTCGAACCCGACCCGGAGGCCGACGACGGTTTCATCATCCGCGGGGATCGTCCCGAGCGGTGGGTGCACCAGACCAGCTTCGACAACGACGAGGCCGTCGGGTACCTCGCCGACCGGTTGGCACGTCTCGGGGTTGAGGAGGAACTCGCCAAGCAGGGTGCGCAGCCGGGCGACCAGGTGACCATCGGCGATGTCACCTTCGACTGGGAGCCGACGACTCCTGCCGGGCTCGCCATGTTGCACGGTGCCCGCGGGCAGGACAAGCGGTTGGACGCCGACGACCGGGTCACGAAGGACGAGCGCCGGGCGGCGATGAAGGCACGGCGCTCGGGAGCAGGGGCGGACGAACCCGTGGCGGAACCGATTTCCGAGGACCGTGCGGAAGACGCGAAAGGTGCTGCGGGGGAGGTCGACGAGGACGAGGAGAGCGAGTGGTGAACAGCGCGGTCGGAGAGAAGTCCCCTGCTCGAAAGGCGATCGCGGCCGCGCAACGAGTCGTGGTGAAGGTGGGCTCCTCGTCGTTGACCACCGCCGAGGGCGGGCTCGACCACGAGCGGCTGGATGCTCTGGTCGGCACCCTGGCCACGCAGGCCGAAGCAGGCAAGCAGCTGGTGCTGGTGTCCTCGGGCGCGATCGCGGCCGGGATCGCACCGCTGGGACTGCGTGGACGGCCGCGCGACCTCGCCACTCAGCAGGCAGCCGCCAGTGTGGGGCAGCAGGCGCTGGCGCATGCCTACGCGACCTCGTTCGCCCGTCACCATCTGACCGTGGGGCAGGTCCTGCTGACCACCGACGATGTGGTCCGGCGCAGCCATTACCGCAATGCCCGGCGCACTCTCAAGCGGCTGCTGGCGCTCGGTGCGATGCCGGTGGTCAACGAGAACGACACCGTGGCCACCGCCGAGATCCGGTTCGGCGACAACGACCGGCTGGCCGCGCTGGTGGCGCACCTGGTGAGCGCCGAGGCGATGATCCTGCTCTCGGACGTGGACGCCCTGTACGACGGTGATCCCCGCAACGAGGATTCCTCCGTGGTGCCGGAGGTCACCAGCGCCGCGGACATGGCGGGGGTGTCCGTGACGAGCACCGGAACCTCGGGGCTCGGGACCGGCGGGATGGCCTCGAAGGTCGAGGCGGCGCGGGTGGCCCGCTCGGCGGGCATCCCGGTATTGCTGACCTCGGCCGAGCTGGCTGCTCGTGCGCTCGACGGGGCCGATGTCGGTACGGCGTTCGAAGCCACCGGCGCGCACCTGTCCGCTCGGCGTTTCTGGCTCGCGCATGCTGCGAGCGCGCGAGGTCGGCTGCACCTGGACGAGGGTGCTGTCGCTGCTGTGGTCAAGCGTCGGCGCTCGTTGCTGGCTGCGGGGGTCACCGGCCTGGAGGGAGCCTTCGAGGGTGGTGACGTGGTGGAACTCGCCGGCCCGTCCGGGGCGGTGGTGGCCAGGGGAGTGGTCGCCTACGACGCGGGCGAACTGCCCGACCTGATCGGCCGTTCGAGTCACGAGTTGCCGCCTGAGCAACGCCGTGAGGTCGTGCACGCCGACGACCTCGTCGCCGTTCGCTGAGGTGGGATTCGGCGCGAGCCCGGTATTCCAGCCGGTGTACTGCGGTGGTGTTCTGGCTGCATGGCCACCACGATCAAAGTCCGACACCGGCTCGAAGGTCCCTTCGCGGGCTCTCTGCGAGCAAGTACGTGCGGTTTCCCTTGCTCGGCTTCAAGCACCCGCAGATGTATCCGATGATCAGACCATCGCGAATGTGTGCTCGGTGATTCGTCGCTTCCTCGCAGTCTGACCGGCCTTGTCGGTACTGATGCCGATCCCTGTTCAGCCGGTGGTGGCGAGCGCGAAGGGGAGTACGGCGGGGGCTCCGGCCTGCCGGAGCAGGCGACTGACCACGGTGACCGTCCACCCCGTATCGGCATAGTCGTCCATCAACAGCACCGGGCCGTCCAAACAGGACGGATCCGGTTGCTGTGGCAGCCGGAATCGCTGCCACAGCGAGGCCACCCGTTGCGCGCTGTTGGTCGACCGCCTGGAAGGCACGGCATCCGGGGCCGTGGTGACCTCGCCGAGCAGCGGCAAGCGCCCGATCGAGGCGATCCGCTCGGCCAGGCTGGACACCAACTTCGGGCGGGTGGTCGAGCCGAGCGCGAGCACCCCCACCGGCCGCTGCTCCCACTCCCACCCGGCCAGCACCTGCACGCACGCCTGAAACAGGTCTTCCGGCAGCTCCTGATCGGGAGCCGAGGCGCTCAACAGCTCGCGGAGCCGGTTGCCCCAGCCGATGTCGGTCAGGCGGCCGAGGGCACGGCCCTGCTCGGCCTGCTCGCCCGGGGGGATCTTGCCGGACAGCGACACTCCCAGCGCCTCCATCCCGCTCGGCCACATCTTGCGGGGCGACAGCTCCACCCCGGGACGCAGCAGACGAGTCTCGGCCTGCTGCGCTGCCTGCTGCCCCACCTGCGCCGAGAAGCCGGAGCCGGTGCAGTTGTCGCACCGGCCGCACGGCTCGGCGTGCGGATCGTCCAGCTGGTTGCGCAGGAACTCCATCCGGCAACCGGTGGTGTCGAGATAGTCGAGCATCGCCTGCTGCTCGGCCCGGCGCTGGGCCGCGACACGCTCGTGGCGTTCGGTGTCGTAGGACCACGGTTGTCCGGTCGACTCCCAGCCGCCCTTGACCCGCTGGACCGCACCGTCGACGTCGAGGACCTTGAGCACCATCTCCAGCCGGGTACGTGTCAGATCCACTCGCGGCTCCAGCGCTGCGGTGGACACCGGACCGCCGGCCTCGGCGAGCGCGTCCAGCACCGTGCGCACCACGGGTTCGGACGGAAAGGCCATGGAGGCGAAGTAGCTCCAGATGTCCCGGTCCTCCGGGCCCGGCAGCAGCAGGACCTCCGCGCGCTGGACTCCGCGCCCCGCGCGGCCGATCTGCTGGTAGTAGGCGATCGGTGAGGACGGTGCCCCCACGTGCACCACGAAACCGAGATCCGGCTTGTCGAAACCCATGCCCAGTGCCGAGGTCGCCACCAGGGCCTTGACCCGATTGTCGATCAGTGCCTGCTCGGCCTCCGCTCGTTCCGCCGGGTCGGTGCGCCCGGAATAGGAGGCCACCTCGTACCCCTGGTCGCGCAGGAAGCTCGCGATCTCACCGGCGGCGGCCACGGTCAGGGTGTAGACGATCCCCGAGCCGGGAAGGTTGTCGAGGTGCTCGGCCAACCATCCCAGGCGCGCTTGCACGCTCGGCAGTGTGACCACTCCGAGCCGGAGACTTTCCCGGTCGAGGCTGCCGCGCAGCACCAGGGCCTCGTGCACGGCGCCGGATTCGTCCCCGACGCCCAGCTGCTCGGACACGTCCCGGACGACGCGATCGTTGGCGGTGGCGGTCGTGGCCAGGACCGGCACCCCTTCCGGCAGTTCGGTGAGCAGGGTACGCAGCCTGCGGTAGTCGGGCCGGAAGTCGTGGCCCCAGTCGGAGATGCAGTGGGCCTCGTCGACGACCAGCAGGCCCGCGGTGTGGGTCAGTTCGGGCAGGACGGTGTCGCGGAAGTCCGGGTTGTTGAGCCGTTCCGGGCTCACCAGCAGCACGTCGATCTCGCCGATGGCGACCTGCTCCTCGATCGACGACCATTCCTCGGGGTTCGCCGAATTGATCGTCGCCGCCTGCACGCCTGCCGAGGCGGCGGCTTCCACCTGGTTGCGCATCAGCGCCAGCAACGGGGACACGATCACGGTCGGTCCTTCGCCGAGCTCGCGCAGCAGTGCGGTCGCCACGAAGTACACGGCCGACTTGCCCCAGCCCGTGCGCTGGACCACCAGGGCCCGCCTGCGTTCCAGAACCAGCGCTCGGATGGCGTTCCACTGGTCCTGCCGGAGGTGGGCTTGCGGGCCTGCCAGGGCGCGTAGATGCTGTTCGGCGAGCTCGCGCAGTGCGTGTTCGTCCACTCCGCGATTCTTACCGGACCGCCTCGGTGCGTTCGACACCGGTCGGAAGGTACGGGCGCACCGTGTGTTCGAAGCGCTTTGCCCACGAGCGCTAATCTGGGGAGGTGACCACGAGTACCGAGTCCCCGAGTACGACCGACGCCACACCGGCGCAGGGCGAAGACCTGCGCGAGCAGGTGCACGACGCCGCTCGCCGCGCCCGGCGCGCCGCGGGCGATCTCGCCTTGCTCAACCGGGATGCCAAGGACGCCCTGCTGCACGCCATGGCCGATGCTCTGGTGGAGCGCGGCTCCGAGATCCTCGCGGCCAACGATCTCGACGTCGCCGCTGCCCGCCAGGCGCAGCTACCGGAATCCACCATCGATCGGCTGATTCTCACCACGGACCGCGTCACGAGCATGGCGGAGGGTCTGCGCACGGTTGCGGGACTGCCGGATCCGATCGGGGAGGTCGTGCGCGGAAACGTGCTGCCCAACGGGCTCCAGCTCCAGCAGGTGCGGGTTCCGCTGGGGGTCGTCGGCATGGTCTACGAGGGGCGCCCGAACGTGACCGTCGATGCCGCGGGGCTGACCCTGAAGTCCGGCAACGCGGTGCTGCTGCGTGGTTCCTCCTCCGCGGAGCGTTCGAACACGGTCCTGGTGTCGATCCTGGCCGACGTCCTGCGGGCACACGGGCTCCCCGCCGAGTCCGTGCAGCTCCTGCCGTGCCACGACCGTGCCTCCGTGCAGCACCTCATCACCGCCCGTGGCCTGGTGGACGTCGTCATCCCGCGTGGTGGGGCCGGCCTCATCTCCGCCGTCGTGGAACAGGCCACCGTGCCCGCCATCGAGACCGGTGCGGGCAACTGCCACCTCTATGTCGATGCCCACGCCGACCTCGACACCGCCCTGCGGCTCCTGCTCAACTCCAAGGCACGCCGTCCCAGCGTGTGCAACGCCGCCGAGACCGTGCTGGTGCACCGCGACATCGCCGGGGAGTTCGTGCCGAAGATGGTCACCGAATTGCGGTCGGCGGGGGTGACGGTGCACGGGGACCGGCGGGTCGCCGACATCAGCGGAGTCGGTGCCTCGAACGTCGTGCCGGTCACCGACGAGGACTGGAGCACCGAGTACGGCTCCCTGGACATCGCCGCGGCCGTGGTGGATTCCCTGCCGGATGCGGTCGAGCACATCGGCACCTACGGCACGGGCCACACCGAGGCGATCGCCACCGCCGACATTCGCGCGGCCCGGCAGTTCAGCGCCCGTGTGGACGCCGCAGCGGTCTTGGTCAACGCCTCGACCGCGTTCACCGACGGCAGCGAGTTCGGGATGGGTGCCGAGATCGGCATTTCCACCCAGAAACTGCATGCCCGAGGGCCCATGGGGCTGCCCGAACTGACCTCCACCAAGTGGCTGGCCTTCGGCGACGGGCACGTGCGGCCGGCAGGATGACGCCGATGTGCCGGTGAGCGGGTCGCACGCCGGCTCGCGCACCGGCGACTGCCTCCACCGTTCGACGGTGCCGCGGGCTCGTCGAGAACGAGCGCGGGGATTGGCTATGGTGGACAACCATGTCTCGTCGGCGCCGTATCGGTGTCATGGGTGGCACCTTCGATCCGATCCATCACGGTCACCTGGTGGCCGCCAGTGAGGTGCAGGCTCAGTTCGGCATGGAACAGATCCTCTTCGTGCCGACCGGCCAGCCTTGGCAGAAGGGGCACGAGTACGTCAGTTCCGCCGAGGACCGTTACTTGATGACGGTGGTGGCCACCGCCTCGAACCCGCGGTTCTCGGTCAGCCGGGTCGACGTGGACCGAGGTGGTCCCACCTACACCATCGACACCCTCAGCGATCTGCACACCCAGTACCCGGACGCGGATCTGTACTTCATCACCGGAGCCGATGCCCTGGAGCAGATCCTGTCCTGGCACCGGGTGGACGAGCTGTTCGGGCTCGCCCACTTCATCGGGGTCACCCGGCCCGGCTATCCGCTCGATGACCGGCACCTGCCGCAGGGGTCGGTGTCGCTGGTGGAGATCCCGGCGATGGCGATCTCCTCCACGGGGTGCCGTGAGCGGGTCGCCGCGGGCCTGCCGGTCTGGTACCTCGTTCCCGACGGGATCGTGCAATACATCACCAAGCGGGGTCTGTACCGGCCGGACTCGCGCTCACCTGCACCGGAGTGGGGACCGTGATCATCGGGCACCGGTTTCTCCGCAAGCCCACCGCGGTGTGGGCCCTTCACAAATCGCGGGTGTAGTGCCGGATCGGCTCGCCGTTGTCGTCGACGCCGATTCGTTTCGAGCTCCGCCAGCCGAGACGCTCGTAGAGTCTCCGCGCTCGCCGGTTGCTCTCATGGGTCCACAGCTGGGCACGGGCGAACCCGCGTTCCCCGGCGATCATCTGGACCGCCTCCAGTATGGTGCGTCCCAGCCCCTGACCCCACCTGTCCGGCCTGACGGCCAGCATGGACACGTGTGCAACCCCCGGTATCGGTTGCGGATTCGCACGGTCCTCGGTGCGAGCCGGTGTCGCGAAGGCCACTCCGACCGGTTCACCGTCGTCCTCGCCCAGCACCGCGAAAGTCCTCGGGTCGGCGAGATAGCCGAGGACTCGTTGTTGGTGCGCTCCTTCTCGAGGTGGTTCCGGGATCGAGGCGGCCGGAAGCTCGTTGGTGACCCGGTGTGCCGCGGAGGCGATCCGCCACAGGCGGGCGATGTGTGCGCTGTCGATCGGAGACGCGAGGCGAGTGACGACCACGGTGCCGAAGCTAGCGGAAGACGCGCGTGGTAGCCATGTTGAGTCTCACGTCGCACCGGTCCTCGCGATGCGGTTCCCGTTTCGGCTGATCACGGTCTCGTGGCGATGTTTGCGCACCCTGCGCTCCGGATGGTTTGATTAGGCTTGCCTTATCAGGAGTCGAGGGGAGTATGGCGCCATGTACGCATGCATCTGCGCCGCGATCACCACAACGCAGGTGCGGGCCTCCATCCTTGCAGGGGCGCTCACGGTGGACGAGATCGGCGAGCACTGCGGGGCGGGTACCGGCTGCGGCAGCTGCGTGAAGCGGCTCGGTCGCATGCTCGAGGAGGCCGAGTCCCGGGGAGAGGCATCCCCCGGTGAGGCGCTGCCCCGCAGCGCCTGAAGGGCGTAGGAGCTGTCGCTGGATCGGGCGTTTCGGCAGACGCGCCGCCTCGCTGCCGCGAGCATGCGCTCGCACCCCGATACGGTCTTGGAAATCCCGAGGCCGGAGGTCGACGCTTCATGCAGGGCGACGAGGAGATCATCTCGCTGCTCAACGAGCAGCTCACCAGTGAGCTCACCGCGATCAACCAGTACTTCCTGCACTCGAAGATGCAGGGCAACTGGGGCTTCACCAAGTTGGCGGAGCACACCCGCACGGAGTCTTTCGAGGAAATGCGGCACGCCGAGTGGATCAGCGATCGCATCCTGTTCCTGGAAGCGCTCCCGAACTACCAGCGGCTGTTCAACCTGCGGATCGGTCAGACCGTCCGGGAGCAGTTCGAGTCCGACCTGGCGATCGAGGTCGAAGTCTTCGAGCGGCTCAAGCCCGGCATCGGGATGTGCCGGGAAAAGGGCGACATCACCACCGCGAACCTCTTCGAGACCATCCTCCGGGACGAGGAACATCACATCGACTACCTCGAGACCCAGCTGGAGCTGATCGACAGGCTGGGTGAACAGCTCTACCTCAGCCAGCTCGTGGAGCGCCCTCCGGCAAGCGCCTGACCGGTCCGAAGCTCGGCCTCGCCGCAACGATCGACGTTGCCCGTACGGCCCGACTCCGGGGTGCGGGTGCCGGAGCAGGCAGGGTTCCGGTGGTGGGCGAGGCCGGAGCAGGAGTCCGCGAGCGCGCCGGTGTTGCGGCGCATGCCGCAGGCCCTGCTTCGGCTGGCTATCCTTGACCGGCATGGGGCGTACCCGAGCCCACCCCGAGAGGAGCGATGTGGCAGCCACTGAAGATGCCCGCAGGCTGGCCCTGGTAGCGGCGCGAGCGGCGTCGGAGAAGAAGGCCAACGACCTGGTCCTGCTGGACGTGTCCGACCGGTTGGTCATCACCGATTGCTTCCTGATCGCTTCCGCGCCGAATGAACGGCAGGTCGAGGCGATCGTCGACGAGATCGAGGAGAAGATGCGCGCCGCGGGCACCAAACCGGTACGCCGTGAGGGAACCCGAGAGGGGCGCTGGGTCCTGCTGGATTACGTCGACGTCGTCGTGCACGTGCAGCACGAGGACGAGCGAGCTTTCTACGAGCTGGAGCGGCTGTGGAAGGACTGCCCGCGCATCGGGTTCGACGAGGAGGCCGACACCCCCGGCGAGGACGGGGTGGCGGACTCCGACGAGCAGGGTAGCCAGGCGTGACGCTGGAACGACTCGTGCTGTGGCGGCACGGTGAAACGGAATACAACGTTGCCGGGCGCATCCAGGGCCATCTGGACAGTGAACTCACCCCGACCGGACACGCTCAGGCGAAGCGTGCAGCCCCCGTGATCGCCGAGTTTCAGCCCGAGGTGGCACTGAGTTCGGACCTGCGCCGTGCGAGCATGACCGCTGCCGCCTTCACGGAGATCAGCGGTCAGGTGGTGCGTCCGGACAAGCGCCTGCGGGAGACACATCTCGGCGAGTGGCAAGGGCTCAGCGGTGCCGAAGTGGAGCACGGCTGGCCGGGAGCGATGGGATCCTGGCGGGTCAAGCCGAACTGGGCTCCGCCCGGCGGCGAGTCCCGGGTCGAGGTCGCCGAGCGAGCCTTCGAGGTCGTGCGGGAACTCGACCACGGCCACGGCGGTACCGCTCTGCTGTGCGCGCATGGCGGGCTGATCACGAGCCTGACCGCGCGACTGCTGGAATGGCCGATCGAGCTGTGGCCGGGACTGGGTGGTGTCGGTAATTGCCACTGGGTAGTACTGACCCGGCGCGGCCGTGATACCGGGCACTGGCGTTTGATGACCTACAACGGGGGTGTTCCCGAGTGAAGCCCACACCTGTGCTGAAGGATCGTGCACACCTCCCGGCCGGGGGCGGCGTGAGCGGCCCGGGCGCCGGGCTGTAAGGCCTTCGCCGTGTCCATCGCTGTCGTCACCGATTCGACCGCGTATCTGCCGGAAGAGCTCGCCGGCCGATATTCGTTGCGAACGGTGCCGTTGCACGTGAGCGTGGACGGGGCCGAGCCCGTCGATGAAAGCGTTTTCGGTCCGCGGGAGCTGTCCGCGGCGCTTGCCCGCAGGCACCGGGTGACGACATCCGGAGCGACGGCGGAGGAGTTGGCCCGGACCTATCGTGCGGCACTGGACACGGGCGCCGAGGGTGTCGTCTCGGTCCATCTGTCCCGGCAGCTTTCCGGGACGTGGGACGCGGCCCGGCTGGCCGCGGAGGAGGTCGACCCGCATCGGGTGCGCGTCGTGGATTCCCGGTCCACCGCCATGGGACTGGGTTTCTCGGCGTTGGCTGCCGGGGAGCGCGCGCAAGCCGGAGCGGATCTGGCGGCGGTGGCGGCGACGGCCGGGCGCGTCGCGGAACGCACGAGCACGATGTTCTCCGTGCAGACGCTGGACTATCTGCGCCGGGGTGGGCGCATCGGCACGGCCACTGCTCTGCTCGGTACGGCGCTGGCCATCAAGCCGTTGCTGCATCTGCGTGCGGGCCGGATCGAGGCCCTGGAAAAGGTCCGTACGACCACCCGGGCAATGACCCGGCTGGTGGAGATCGCAGTGCGGTCGGCATCTCCCGGACCTGCCGCGATCGCGATACATCACCTGGATGCCCCGGAGCGGGCCACCCAACTCACCGAGCGGATCCGGGGGCAGGTCCCCGACTGCCCGGAGTGCGTGGTTTCCGAGGTCGGCGCGGTGATCGGTGCGCATATCGGCCCGGGGGCCGTGGGCGTGGTGGTCGTGCCCGGCGGCTGGCACGAGAGGTCGTGAGGCGGGCCATCGAAATTTTCGGCTCGCTTGCGTGTGACGGTTCGCCGCGGGACTCGGTCGGGACCAAATTGTCCACAGTGTCCGTGGTTGTTCACAGGGTTCGCCGGTGAGGATTCGCATGGTCGGTACTGCGGCCTAGATGAATGATTCCGTGAAGCTGGTGTTAGTGGTCGTAGGCGATTAGTGATCGTTTGCGGGGTGTGTCGGTGGCCCAGTTGTGCCAGATGCCGGC
>NZ_QPJC01000002.1:647477-674571 GCF_003337235.1 Halopolyspora algeriensis | reverse complement strand
TACGTGGCCGGCTTCACCGCTCCCGAGGGCAAGACCATGGGCCACGCCGGCGCCATCGTCTCCGGCTCCTCAGGAACCGCCGAGGCGAAGAAGGAGGCGCTGGAAGCCGCCGGCGTCCAGGTCGGCAAAACCCCCAGCGCCACCGCGCAGCTGATGCGCAAAATCCTGGCATGACGGTGCGCGGCTGCCTCGCCGGTGCGCTGCCACCGGCGAGGTGATCGCGTGTGGCAGGCAAACCGGGTGCGGCTTCTCTCGCGCGGTGGAAGCGGTGCACGACATGCTGTGAGCGTGCGAGGCGCCGGGTTCATCCGTTGCGTGACAGCCTCGACTCTTGACCCGATTGTTGCGATGAAGAACCATTCCGCCCAACCACGCCGCGGTTGCTCGACGGTCGAGCGGCTCCCGAGTGGAAAGTAGGTCTCCGTCGTGGCACACGAGGTCTTCAAGAGCAGATTCACGTTTGTCGCCGCCGCAGTGGGCATGGCCGTGGGGACCGGCAACCTCTGGCGATTTCCCCGCGTCGTCGGTGAATGGGGCGGCGGTGCATTCCTGATCGCCCTCGTCGTCGCCAATCTGATATGGGCCATTCCGATCCTGATGGCGGAGTCGCTGCTCGGTTCGAGGGCTCGACTCGGCACCGTGGGCGCCTTCCGTGACTTCATGGGCAGGAAGTTCGCCTGGCTGGGCGGCTACATGGGCTTCATCACCGTGGGAATCCTGTTCTACTACGCGGTGGTGTGCGGATGGGCGCTGCGGTACACGATCCATGCGCTCACCGGGACGTTCCAACCGGGAACGGACACCCAGGCGGTGTGGGACCAATTCGTTTCCAGCCCGGCGCAGACCATCGGTTTCCAGGCACTGTCCCTGCTGCTGGTGGGCATGGTCGTTTACCGTGGTCTCAAGGGGGGATTCGAGTCCCTGCTCAAGGTCGTCATTCCCGCGTTGTTCGTCATCCTGGCCGTCCTGGTCGCCCGCGCGATCACCTTGCCGGGTGCCGTCGACGGTCTGCGATACATGTTCGTGCCCGAATGGACACGGCTGGGCGAGGCCGAGGTGTGGTTGCAGGCGTTCACCCAGATGGCCTTCTCGACCGGTGCGGGGTGGGGACTGTACCTGACCTACGCGGTCTACATGCGGCGCCGCGAGGATCTGGGACTCAATGCGGCCATCGTGTGCGCCGCCAATCTCCTTGCTTCGTTGATGGCCGGGGCGGCGGTACTCTGCGCGGTTTTCGCGTTCCGGGGTGCCGAGTTCGCCGCCGAAGCGGCCGGGGCGGGCAATCAGGGACTGGCGTTCATCTACTTCGCCGAGCTGCTCGGCCGGATGCCCGGTGGAGTGTTCTTCGCCGTGCTGTTCTTCCTCGCCCTGTTCCTGGCCGGGGTCTCGAGCCTCATCGCCATGACCGAGCTGGCGACCCGCAACGTCATGGACATGGGAATGACCCGCAGACGTGCGGTCCCCTGGGTGGTCGGTGTCGCCTTCGTCGCGGGCATCCCCTCGGCATACAGCGTGGACTTCCTGACCAATCAGGACAACGTGTGGGGCATCGGGTTGCTGCTCGGTGGGCTGTGTGCCGCGATGGCCATGCTGAAGTACGGGGTGGAGCGGGCCCGGCGAGAGGTCGACGAGGTCAGCGACTTCCGTGTCGGTCGGTGGTGGAACGCGTGCCTGTACGCGTTCCCGGTGATGTTCGTCGTCCTGTTCGGCTGGTGGATCCTGCAGTCGGTCAGCGGTGTCGCGGACTGGTGGAACCCGTTCCAGACGTTCAGCCTGGGCACACTGCTCCTGCAATGGGGCGCCCTGGCTGTCGTCATGCTGCTGCTCAACCGCTATCTGGCAGGCAGGATCGATGCGGGTCCGATGAGCCCGGATTCCTTCGGCGATGCCGGAGCCGTGACGGACAGCGACCCGAGATCGTGAACCCGCGCCCGTCGAGCCCGGGCCTGCCGACGGTCAGGAGGGCTCGACCGGTACGGGCACCGCCGGAAGGCACCGTCAACGAAGGTTCACTCCGCCGGTGACGAGCAGTGCGACGTCGATGACCGCGACGAGGAGAAAAGCCTGGAAAACCGATCGCGAACCCGGGCGCAGCGCCAGGATCAACCCGACGGCGATGGCCGACGCGGCGGTGAGCAGCACCAGCAGGCCCCATCCGGACATCCCGCCGGACGGACCGAGAACCAGCACCACCGAGGCGCTCAGCGCCAGCCCGGCGGCCGCGATCCGGCTTCCGGTGGGCCCCATCCGGTGCGGGAGACCACGCACCCCGGTGGCGAGATCGTCGTCCAGATCGGGCAGAACGTTGGCGAAATGCGCCCCGGCACCCAGCAGCGCGGCAGCCGTGAGCAGCCACAGCGGCGGGAGGGGAGTCCCGGGTAGACCCAGTACCACGAACGCGGGCAGCAGACCGAAGGACACCGCGTAGGGCAGCACCGACAGTGCCCCGGCCTTGACACCGAGATCGTAGGACCATGCCGAGACCAGGGCGGCCAGGTGCGCCACCGTGGCGGGCCAGCCCGAGGGAAGCGACAGGAGCACGGCGCAGGCCGCGGCGACGAGGACACCGACCAGAACCGCTGTTCGGGACAACTGTCCTGTTGCGACCGGTTTGCCCGCACGGCCCACCACGGCGTCCCGCCCGGCATCGACCAGGTCGTTGAGCCACCCCACCGAGAGCTGGCCCGCCAGGATGGCCGCGGCGACCACGATCAGTTCGCCGGTGGCCCGTCCGGACGTCACGGCCAGGCCCGTGGCCACCGCGGTCACCGCCAGCGTCGGCTGCGGGTGGCAGGCTCGGACCAGCGCCGGCGCTGTCCGCGCGAGATGCCGCATGACAGGGAGTGTGCCAGGGTGAGGCTGTGCCGCACCCTCTGGCGCGTACGGCAGCCGAGCCGCGCAACGACCCCGCTCTGTACGAGGCATTGGCCGACCAGTGGTGGCGGCCGCACGGGGCGTTCGCGATGTTGCACTGGCTGGCCGCGGCCCGTGGCCGGCTGGTGCCTCCGGCTCCGAGGCCGGGTGCGGTGCTGGTGGATCTGGGCTGTGGTGCGGGATTGCTCGCTCCGCACCTGGCGGGCAAGGGATATCGGCACATCGGGGTGGACCTGTCGCCGTCGGCGCTGCGCCAGGCCGGGCAGCACGGGGTGCAGGCGGTGCGCGGTGATGTGCTCGCCGTGCCGCTGGCCGAAGGATGTGCCGACGTGGTCGTCGCCGGGGAGATCCTCGAACACGTCCACGACCTGCCCGGTGCCGTGGCGCAGGCATGTCGGCTGCTGCGTCCCGGCGGGCTGCTGGTGCTGGACACCCTGGCCGCCACCGCGCTGAGCCGCTGGTTGGCCATTACCGTGGCCGAACGTGTACCGGGGATGGCCCCCACCGGCATCCACGATCCGGCCCTGCTGGTCGATCGCGCCGCGCTCCGCGCGGAATGCGCCCGGCACGGTGTGCGGCCGGCGCTGTGGGGGATCCGCCCGTCGATGACCGACCTGCTGGCCTGGGCCGCCGGGCGGCGAAACGCGGTACGGATGGTGCCGGCGCCCACCACGGCGGTGCTGTTCCAGGCATGTGGCCGCAAGGAGGAGTGATTGCCGGTGTCCGAGACCGTCCCCGATGCGCCGGCGCCGGCCGATCCTGCCGCCGCGCACACGCTGGCTTGCCTGCTGGCGCCCCGGCTGGCCGAGCGCGCGAGCGAGCACGATCTGTCCGGCTCGTTCCCGACCGCGGATATCGAGGAGCTGCGCGCCCACGGCCTCCTGGGCCTGATGACCCCCGTGCGGCTGGGTGGTCGCGGCGCCTCGTTCGCGGACTACGCGGCGGTGGCAGCCGAGCTGGCCGCCGGTGCGGGATCCACCGCACTGATTTTCAACATGCACGCCTCGGTGACCGGCGCGCTGGCACACACCCCGGAGGAAATGGTGCGTCGGCTCGGTGGCCCCGAGGACTTTCCGGCCATGCGGGACCGGGTGCTCTCCGACGCGGCGGACGGCGCCCTGTACAGCGTGGCCATGAGCGAGCGCGGCGCAGGATCGCGACTCTCGCACATCACGACCTGCTACCGCCGGGTCGGCGCCGGTTTCCACATCACCGGCAGCAAGGCTTTCGTCTCCGGTGCCGGGCATGCCGATGCCTACCTGGTCGCCGCCAAGGACGCGGACGCCACCGAGCCGAAGGTGTCCTACTTCCTGGTGCCGGGGCAGCGGGGGGTGCAGGTGGAGCCGACATGGGACTCGATGGGAATGCGAGCGACCGGCAGCCACGATCTGCACCTCGATGCCGAGGTCGGACCGGAGGCCCTGCTGGGCGGGGTCGAGGGCCTGTCGGTGCTGATGGCCCAGGTGATGCCGCAGTGGCTGGTTGCCTCCTATGCCGCGGTCTATGCGGGTGTGGCCCGTTCCGCCGTGCGCGAGGGAGCGGCACACCTGCGCGCCCGCGAGTTGCACACCCTGCCCGCGGTGCGCGCACGCATGGGCCGCGCGGACGCCGCGGTGGCGGAGGCCGACCTGGTCGTGGCCGAGGCCGCTCGCCGGGTGGCCGAGGAACCGGGAACAACCGAGACCAACCGGTGGGTGTGGCGGGCCAAGCTGGTGGCCGGCGACACCGCCGCCGAGGTGGCCTCGTCGATACTCGAAGCTGCGGGGACCTCGGCCACCCGGCGCGGACACCCGCTGGAGCGAATCTATCGGGATGCTCGGTGCGGAGCGCTGCAACCGGCGACGTCGGATGTGTGCGCGGACTGGCTGGGCATTGCCGCCCTGGACGGCGATCCGGAACAGGACGCGCAGGTGCCGCGGTGGTGAGCGCCACCATCACCGGGATCGGTACGGCCCTGCCCGAGGCGGCCGCCGGCCAGCAGACGCTCTGGGACGGCTTCTTCCGCAACCATTTCGCGGGCAGCCGCGTGGCGGAACGGATCTTCGCCGGTTCCGGGGTGCGCCGCAGGCACACCGTGGCCGACCCGCTCGCCGAGGATCTGTCCGGCTGGTCGACCGAACAGCGGATGCGGCGCTACGTGACAGAAGCCGAACCGTTGGGGCAGCGTGCGACCACGGTGGCCCTGGCCGAGGCCGGAGTGGCCGCCGAGGAGGTCGGGCTGGTCACCGTCGTCTCCTGCACCGGCTACAGCACACCCGGCCTCGATATCCGGCTGGCCACGGCGCTGAACCTGCGTTCCGACGTGCAGCGGCTGCTCATCGGCCACATGGGGTGCTACGCGGCGCTGCCCGCGCTGGGCAGCGTCGCCGATTTCGTCGTCGCCCGGCAGCGCCCGGCGGTACTGCTGTGCCTGGAGCTGACGTCACTGCACGTGCAGCCACCCACCGACGACCCGCAGCAGATGGTGTCCCATGCCCTGTTCGGTGACGCGGCGGCGGCCCTGGTGCTGGTCCCGGACCCGCCGGCCGGAGCGGGAACGCGCCGGCCGACACTGCAGCTGGTCGACCTCGCCGCGGTGACCGACACGGCCACCAGTGATCACATGACCTGGGAGGTCACCGACTTCGGGTTCCGCATGGGATTGTCTCCCAAGGTGCCTGCTGTGCTCGCCCAGCACGTGCGCCCGATGATCTGCGACCTGCTGGGCAGGAACGGGCTGGAGGTGGCGGACGTGCGGACCTGGGCGGTGCACCCGGGAGGGCCGGCGATTCTGGACACGGTGGAAAGTGAGCTGGATTTGCCCGCCGACGCGCTCGCCGCGTCACGGTCGGTTCTGGCCGAGCGGGGCAACTGTTCCTCGCCGACGGTGCTGCTGGTCCTCGATGCCCTGGTCGACCGCGGCGCACTCGAGCAGGGAGGACCGGTGGTGGCGATGGCCTTCGGACCGGGGCTGACCCTCTACGCAGCGCTCCTGTCGGCCGGTCCCGGCACGGCGTGATCGCCGACCCGGCAGGAATGCGTTCCGGAAGAAAGCGAGGTGCATGGTGGACTCCGAGGTGCTCGCCGCCGCGGCGAGCCCGATCGATCTCCTCGCCGCTCGCACCCAGATGGCGCTGTCGTTGGGCTGGCACATCATCATCGCGTGTTTCGGGGTCGGCATGCCCGCGATCACACTGCTGGCGGAGTGGAGGGGCAACCGTACCGGCGAGGTGGCCTACCAGCTCCTGGCTCGGCGGTGGGCCAGGGCGATGGGTGTGCTGTTCGCGGTCGGTGCCGTGTCCGGGACGATCCTGTCCTTCGAGATGGGACTGCTGTGGCCGGGCTTGATGGGCACGTTCGGGCAGGTGATCGGCCTTCCCTTCGCGCTGGAGGGAATCGCCTTCTTCATCGAGGCGATCTTTCTCGGCCTCTACCTCTACGCCTGGGACCGCATGCCGCCCCGCCTGCACATGCTGACGGGCATTCCCATCGTCATCGCCGGGGTGGCGAGCGCGTTCTTCGTGGTCACGGCGAACGCGTGGATGAACCAGCCCACCGGCTTCGAGCTCGAGCAGGGACGAGTGGTCGCTGTCGAGCCCTGGGCGGCGATGTTCAACCCGGCCACACCACCCCAGACGGTGCACATGATTCTCGCCGCGTTCATGGTGGCCGGTTTCGGCATGGCCAGCGTGTACGCCTTCGCGATGCTGCGGGGCCGCCGGGACCGCTATCACCGGCTCGGGTTCCTGATTCCGTTCACCGTCGCCGCCGCGATCACACCGGTGCAGATCGGGGTCGGGGACTGGGCGGCGCATTTCGTCGCGAGCAACCAGCCGGTCAAGCTCGCCGCCATGGAAGGCGTTTTCGCCACCGAACGGCAAGTGCCGCTGCACATCGGTGGCGTTGCCATCGACGGAATCATGCGCTACGCGCTGGAGATCCCGTACGGCCTGTCCCTGCTGGCGCACTGGGACCCGAATGCGCGGATCCTCGGCCTCGAGGAGGTTCCGCCGAGCCAATGGCCGCCGGTGAACATCACGCACTGGGCGTTCCAGATCATGGTCGCCATCGGCCTGGCTCTGCTGGTTCTGGGCGTGTGGATGCTGTGGGTCTGGAGGCGGCGGCGTGCGATCCCCGAGTCGCGGTGGTTTCTGCGTGCCGCCGTGCTGGCCGGGCCCGCGGCGGCGGTGGCCCTGGAAGCGGGGTGGACGACGACCGAAGTGGGGCGCCAGCCGTGGACCGTCTACGGCATCCTGCGCACCGCCGAGGCGGTCAATCCCGCACCCGGTCTCGTCTACGGTTTCCTCCTGGTGGCGGCGGTGTACCTCGTGCTCACCGTGGCGACGGTCTACGTCCTGCGCCGGCTCGCCCGGAGCACACCCGTGCCCACCGCTCCGCAGGAGCGCGACGTCACCGACTATCCGGTGGTGTGAGGGCTGCGATGTCGCTGCTTCCCGAGACAACGGTGGCGGTCCTGTGGGTGGGTCTGACCGCCTACGTCCTGTTCGGCGGCGCCGATTTCGGCGGGGGCGTGTGGGACCTGCTCGCCGGCGGTACCGAGCGTGGGCGCGGACAACGCACGCTGGTCGAGCACTCCATCGGCCCCGTATGGGAGGCCAACCACGTCTGGTTGATCTTCGTCGTCGTCATGATGTGGACCGGGATTCCCGCGGTGTTCGCCGCGATCGCCTCGACCCTCTACATCCCGCTCACCCTGGTCGCGCTCGGCATCATCGCCCGCGGCGCGGCGTTCGCCTTCCGCAAGGCCAGCACGGAGCTGTGGCAGCAACGGCTGTTCGGAGCGACCTTCGCCTTTTCGTCGCTGGTCACGCCCTACTTTCTCGGTGCGGTCGCCGGGGGGATCGCTTCCGGCCGGGTGCCTGCCGGGATCGCCGAGGGCGATCTCGTGTCCAGTTGGGTCAACCCGACCTCCGCGGCCACCGGAGCACTGGCCGTCGGGGTGGCCGCCTACCTCGCGGCCGTGTATCTCACGCGGGACGCCCAGCGTCAGGGCGACCACGCCCTGGCGGAGACCTTCCGCCGGAGAGCACTGATCACGGGGGTGATCGTGGGGGCGCTGTCCCTGGCCGGGATCTTCGTCCTGCGTGCCGACGCCCCCGACCTGTATGTCGCGCTGACCTCCGGCCGCGCCCTACCCCTGCTGGTGGTCTCCATCGTCTCCGGAGTGGCATCACTGCTGCTGCTGTGGTGGCGTGCCTACCTCGCGGTGCGCCTCACCGCCGCGCTGGCCGTCACCGGACTGCTGTGGGGGTGGGGCGTGGGCCAGTATCCCTACCTGCTGCCCGGAGTCACCCTCGAAGAGGCAGCCGCCACCGAGGCCGTGCTGGGGGCGACTCTCGTGTCTCTCGCGGTGGGCGCCGTGCTGCTGATTCCCTCGCTGTGGTGGCTCTATGCCACCTTCCAGCGCGGCCACCACGAGGAGTTCGGTACCGAGGAGCGAGGTTCCCGGGCCGGCTGAGGGAGTTGCCTAACGGGTCCTTGCAGCATGGTTTTGCACGAGTGATCAGCCTGAGCAAACCGACCGGCTCCGGCTTTTCAGATGGATGGATTGCAAGGCAGGGGGCCACGTGATGGAGAGTCGCTACCTGATGTGGCCTTCAACGCTGGGCAACCCCTTCTCTTGGAAGGACGCCATCTGAGAAGGCGGTTCACCGACCACCGCGCCAGGCCGATCATGAAAGCACTCCTGATCAGGTCGGAGTGCTCCGGTGGGCGGCCTCGGGAACCTGCAGCGGGGGCAGGGCTTGCTCGATCGCCTCCCGCTGCGGTTCCAGCCACGGGGGAAGCTTGAGAGCCCGACCGAGTTCCAGCAGCGGTTCGTCGATGTCGAACCCCGGCGGGTCGGTGGCGAGTTCGAGCAGGACGCCGCCGGGTTCGCGGAAGTAGATCGAGTGGAAGTACTGCCGATCCATGATCGGAGTGACGTCGAGACCGCGGCCGAGGAGTTCCTCCCGCCAGTCGGCCTGGTCGTCGTCGTTCGGTGTTCGCCAGGCGACATGGTGGACCGTCCCGGCCGAGACCAGGCCGCGCTGGGCCTCGGGGTGGCAGATCAGATCGACGAACGCGCCGGACCCGCCCGGGCCCGTGGCGAACCGGAACCGGTCGGCCGACTCCTCGACCAGCCGGAATCCCAGGGTCTCGGTGAGCAGCCCGGCGGTGTTCTCGTATCCGCTTTCGGTCAGCGTCACCGAATGCAGGCCGCGGATGGCGTGCTCGGTGGGGATCGGCCCCTGCGCCCACGGCGGGCGCGGATCGGCTTCGGGGTGTGCCACCAGTTCGATCAGCAGCCCGTCGGGATCGTGCAGGCTCAGCGCGTCCTCCCCGGACCGGGTCTGCACCTGCTGTACCGCCACGTCCAGCTCCTCCAGGCGCTGCTTCCACCAGCCCAGCGCCCCTTCCGGAACGGAGAACGAGGTCGTGGTCGCCTGTCCGGTGCCGCGCCGTCCCGGGGGTGCGTCCGGCCAGGGAAAGAACGTCAGGATCGTGCCGGGGTCACCGGCTTCGTCGCCGTAGTACAGGTGATAGGTCTCGGGAGCGTCGAAGTTGACCGTCTTCTTGACCATCCGCAACCCCAGTACCTGCAGGTAGAAATCGGCGTTGCGCTGCGGGTCCGTGGCGATCGCGGTGACGTGGTGGATCCCCGGAGAGTGGCTCAGCATGCCGGCTCCTTCGCGCCCTCGTGCCGGCGCGTCACCGGCGGTATCCGCTCGACCGGCGCCGCGCCCTCGCGGACCTTCCGAGTCTGGCACCGGCCCCGATGTCCGGCAACGGCGTGCGCGGGCACCGGACGGCAGCGCGGTGGTTTCCGGCTTCGCGACTCTCCGGGGCGAGGAGGAATAACCCACCCGTCTGCCGGGGTTCCGACCATTGGTTGAAAATTGCACTATCAGGCGATCAGGGTTTGCGGAAGGGTGAGCATGCAGTTCGGAGTTTTCACCGTCGGTGACGTCACGCCGGATCCGACCAACGGCCGGACACCGTCGGAGGCGGAGCGGATCAAGGCGATGATGGCCATCGCGCTCAAGGCCGAGGAGGTGGGGCTGGATGTGTTCGCCACCGGCGAGCACCACAACCCGCCGTTCGTGCCCTCGTCGCCGACGACGATGCTCGGCTACATCGCCGCCCGCACCGAGCGGTTGATCCTGTCCACGTCGACGACGCTGATCACCACGAACGACCCGGTCAAGATCGCCGAGGACTTCGCGATGCTGCAGCACCTGGCCGACGGCCGGGCGGATCTCATGATGGGCCGCGGCAACCAGGCACCGGTGTATCCGTGGTTCGGCCAGGACATCCGGCAGGGCATCCCGCTGGCCATCGAGAACTACCACCTGCTGTATCGCTTGTGGCGCGAGGACGTCGTCGACTGGGAGGGCAACTTCCGCACGCCGTTGCAGGGCTTCACCTCCACCCCGCGCCCCCTGGACGGGGTGCCGCCGTTCGTCTGGCACGGCTCCATCCGCAGCCCGGAGATCGCCGAGCAGGCGGCCTACTACGGGGACGGCTTCTTCCACAACCACATCTTCTGGCCGAAGGAGCACACCCAGCGGATGGTCGAGTTGTACCGGTCTCAGTTCGAGCACTACGGGCACGGCAGGGCCGATCAGGCCATCGTCGGGCTGGGGGGCCAGGTGTTCATGCGGCACCGCTCGCAGGACGCGTGGAACGAGTTCCGCCCGTACTTCAACGACGCTCCGGTCTACGGCGGCGGCCCGTCGCTGGAGGAGTTCACCGAGCACACGCCGCTGACGGTGGGCAGTCCACAGCAGGTCATCGACCGGACGCTGACGTTCCGCGACTATGTCGGCGACTACCAGCGCCAGCTGTTTTTGGTCGATCACGCCGGGTTGCCGCTGAAGACCGTGCTCGAACAGCTCGACATGCTCGGCGAGGAAGTCGTGCCCGTGCTGCGCAAGGAATTCGACGCGCGCAAGCCCGCCCACGTTCCCGACGCCCCCACCCACGACAGCCTCCGCGCGGCGGCAACCGCCGGAAGCGAGTGATCGACGGGTCCTCAGTGCTCGCACGGATGGGTACGAGGAAAGGTAGTAGCCCGATTTCAGCCGTACCGGTCGCCAGGCAAGCGGCGTCAGCCGCTTTCAGTCATGCACGCAGCCGGCACCGCCGCGGGTTCTCAGGCGTCGCCTCCCGAGGACAGACGGCACGTGGCGTAGTCACTGCTCGATGTGCCGAATCCCGGAGCCGAGGCGGCGTCTGAGGTTCCGCTACCGCACCACCCACGCAAGCCAACCCACACACTCTTCCTCTACAGTTCGAATTCGCTGCGCCGATCTTGCGGCACCAGATCGACGTACTCCGGATGCTTGCCGATCCACCCGCGGATGAACGGGCAGTACGGCAGCACGGCCAGCTCGCGTTGCCGGGCGGTGTCCAGGACGCCGCCGATGAGCAGTGAGCCCAGGCCCCGGCCCTCGAAGCGCGAGTCGACCTCGGTGTGCAGAAGTTCGATCACCTGCTGGTGCGTGCGGTATTCGGCAAAACCCGCGACCTCTTCGTCCGCGTGTACTTCGAAGCGTGCTCGTTCCGGGTTGTCGATGACCTTCGGTTCCATCGATGCCTCCACGATTCACCGGACGTCGTCGCCGTAGCCGGTGCCACGGTCGTTGCTTTGCGATCATGCCATTGGCTCGCGCGCTGTGTCGTCCCTGCACGCACCGCGCTGTCGCGGAAAGGCCCCCTCGGATGACCGGGTCGGGGCGCGGGGCCGCACAGCACGGCCACGCGGATCCGAGCTCGGCAGGACCCGGCAGTGCCCCTCACCGCTGACGTGGCTTGAATCACGCTCAACGACACTGGGAATGACAAGTAGGTTGTGTATGTTCTTGATAGCGAATGACTCAACTTTGTGGCGTTAAGTGACGCCACGTCGAGGAGGGTAGGAATGGCTACGTTCTTCGGACCGGGCGGTTTCGAACGAGGCTTCTTCGACGAGTACCTCGCCGGCTTGTTCGGAGCCGACCGGGCGACACCCGGGTCGGGCCGTCGTGTCGACATCACCGAACTGATGACCCAGCAGACGCAGCAACTGCTGGACGAGGCGGCCGGTTACGCCCGGGAACGTGGGCACACCGACCTCGATGCCCTGCACCTGCTGTGGGCGGCAGCTCGCAACGCGCACACCCGCGGAATGCTGGAAGCCGCGGGAGTCGACCCGGACGGTTTCGCCGGTGCCGTGCAGGAGCAACTTCCGCCTGCCCGGGACGGCGAGCGGCGGCAGGCCCCGTCGCTGACCGCGGCGGGCAAGAAGGTGTTGGTGGATGCCTATCAGGTGGCCCGTGCGCTGGGATCGACCTACATCGGCCCGGACCACGTGCTGCTGGCGATGTCGGCTGCCCAGGACTCGCAGGTGGGCCGGCTGCTGGGTGCCGCCGGGGCGAGCCCGGAGGACTTGCGGTCCTCGGAAGGCTCCGCGCAACATCCGGCGGCGCAACATCCCTCGGCGCAGCAATCCGGACAGCAGCAGCGCGGCGAGAGCGCGACCCCGACCCTGGATCAGTACGGCCAGGATCTCACCGCGCGCGCCCGGGGCGGCGAGCTGGACCCGGTGATCGGTCGGGAGACCGAGATCGGGCAGACCATCGAGGTGCTGTCCCGGCGGACCAAGAACAACCCCGTCCTCGTCGGTGAGGCCGGCGTGGGCAAGACCGCGATCGTCGAGGGCATCGCACAGCGGATCGCCGACGGCCGGGTACCGAAGGTGCTGGCGGGCAAGCGCGTGGTGCAGCTCGACCTGTCCGGGATGCTGGCGGGCACCCGCTACCGGGGTGATTTCGAGGAGCGGATGACCAAGGTCATCGAGGAGATCGGCAGCAACAGCGACGAGATCATCGTGTTCCTCGACGAGTTGCACACCGTCGTCGGTGCCGGTGGCGCCGAGGGCGCGGTCGATGCGGGCAACATGCTCAAGCCCCGACTGGCGCGCGGTGAGCTGCACGTGGTCGGTGCGACGACGCTGGACGAGTACCGCAAGAACATCGAGAAGGACGCGGCACTGGAGCGCCGTTTCCAACCGGTGCAGGTGGACGAGCCGACCGTGGAGGACACGATCGCGGTGCTGTCCCGGCTCAAGGAGCGCTACCAGGACCACCACCGGGTTCACTACACCGAGGAAGCGGTGGATGCCGCGGCCCGGTTGTCCGACCGCTACCTGACCGACCGGTTCCTGCCGGACAAGGCGATCGACCTGATGGATCAGGCCGGGGCGCGCAAACGGCTGCAGGAGCTGACGCCGGCCGAAGACGCTCAGCAGCTGCAGCAGCGGATCGATCAGCTCACCAGGGACAAGGACCGGGCGGTCGCCGAGGAGCGCTACGAGCACGCCTCGCGGTTGCGCGACGAGATCGGTGTGGCGCAGGCCGAGCTGGCGGCCAACAGCGCGGACGACACCGTGCGGGACGGCGAGGTTGCCGAGGTCACGGCCACCGACATCGCCGAGGTCGTCTCCCGGTCGACCGGGGTGCCGGTCAGCCGGATGACCGAGGAGGAAAAGGCCCGTCTGCAGCGCCTGGAGGAGGAGCTGCACCAGCGGGTCGTCGGCCAGGACGACGCGGTACGGGCACTGGCCCGTTCGGTGCGGCGTTCGCGCAGCGGCATGGGCAACCCGAACCGGCCGGTGGGCAGCTTCCTGTTCCTCGGCCCGACCGGTGTCGGCAAGACCGAGTTGGCCAAGGCTCTGGCCGAGACGATGTTCGGGGACGAGAGCCGGATGGTGCGGCTGGACATGAGCGAGTTCCAGGAGCGGCACACGGCCAGCAGGCTGGTCGGTGCGCCACCCGGCTACGTCGGTTACGGCGAAGCGGGTGAACTGACCGAGGCGGTGCGCAGGCGCCCGTACTCGGTGGTGCTGCTCGACGAGATCGAGAAGGCGCACACCGACGTGTTCAACACCCTGCTGCAGGTGCTCGAGGACGGCAGGCTCACCGATGGCCAGGGCCGCACGGTGGACTTCACCAACACGGTTCTGATCATGACGAGCAACCTCGGCTCGGAGATCATCTCCAGCCGCTCGGGCCGTCTCGGCTTCTCCTCGCCGGAGCAGCAGGGCAGTGACGAGCCCCTGCGGGAGCGGCTGATGCCGCGGCTGCGGGAGGAGTTCCGCCCCGAGTTCCTCAACCGCATCGACGACGTCGTGGTCTTCCGCAAGCTCGGCACCGAGCAGCTGCACACGATCACGAACCTGCTGCTGGACGACACCCGGCAGCGCCTGCAGGCGATGGACATCGAGGTCGAGTTCAGCACCGGGGCGATCGACTGGATCGCCGAGCGCGGGCACCAGCCCGAGTTCGGGGCGCGGCCGCTGCGGCGCACCATCGAGCACGAGATCGACGACCGCATCGCCGACCTGGTGCTCGACGGGGACCTCAATGCCGGTGACCGGCTGCGGGTCGACGCCGGTGCGGAAGGGCCGCTTCTCGCCGTCGACGCGGCCGCCACCGCATCCGCGTAAGAGGGTGTGAACTGCCCACTGTGGGGGATGGGAGCGAATCCCATCCCCCACACGTGTGCCGGGTGGTTTCCGTGCCGGGGTCTGGACGTCCCGACTCGCGGGCGGTAGCTTGTTACCAAGCGCTTGTTCGGGACAGAGCCGTCCGGGTGACGGCTCCCCGTGCCCGGGGACGGGATCACCACCTACGGCGAAGGACGAGAAGACGATGGCACGTCACTCCCGCTCCCTGTCCGGCAAGGTCGTGGCGGTCACCGGTGGTGGCCGGGGCATCGGTGCCGCGACGGCGGCCGCTCTCGCGCGGCGAGGTGCGAAGGTCGCCGTCGGCGATCTCGACCTCGCACAGGCCGAGAAGGTGGCCGCTGAACTCGGCTCCGATGCGGCGATCGCGCTGCAGCTCGACGTCACCGATCACGCGGATTTCACCACGTTCCTGGACCGGGTCGAAAGTGACCTGGGGCCGATCGACGTGCTCGTCAACAACGCGGGCATCATGCCGATCGCGCTGATCGAGGACGAGTCCGATCACACCACCGCTTCGCAGCTCGCGGTGAACCTGCACGCGGTCATTCACGGAAGCCGCGAGGCCGTGCGACGGATGAAGCCGCGCCGCAGCGGCCACATCGTCAATCTCGCCTCCGGCGCGGGCAAGATCCCGGTGGGAGGGGGCGCCACCTATTGCGCCACGAAGTTCGGCGTGGCCGGCTTCACCGAGGCGCTGCGCATGGAGGTACGCGAGGCGGGCATCGACGTCTCGGGCATCTTCCCGGCGATCGTGCGGACCGAGCTGGCGGCCGGCCTGAGAGGGACGAGGGGAGTGCGGGCAGTGACCCCGGACGATGTCGCCGAGGCGATCGTGGAGGTCCTGCAACGTCCGCGCCCCGAGGTCTACGTTCCCAAGGCGCTCGGTGTGTCGGTGCGCTACGGCGGGTTGATGCCGCGCCGGATGGGCGAGTGGGTCAACCGCAAGATGGGCGGTGAGCGGATGTTCCTGGACGCGCTGAACTCGGCCGAGCGCAAGAACTACGAGGCACGCGCCGCAGCGAGCGCGCCCGCGGCGGAACGGGAGGATGCCCGGTGAGCGTGCCGGGGCCGGTGCGCGGGCCGGGTCTGCGGTGAGGTGACCGCGAGCCCGCGAGCCGGATTCGGCCCGCGGACTCGCTGCCGATCAGCCGGCCTTGGCGATGAGCCGCAGCGGACCGAAACGCATCACGGGACCGAGCAGCGTCCACGGCCATGCGGGCACCGACGCCGTGGCCCGCTCTTTTTCGATCGCGCGCACCATCGAACCCACGCCCTTCTCGAGGCTCGCCCGCATCGGGGTCCGTGCCACTTTCTCGTTGAGCTCGGTGCGGATGAAGCCGGGATGCAGCGTGGTCACCGCGATCGGTGTGCCGAGCATCTCCGCCCGGATGCCCTCCGCGAGAGCCGAAACGCCGGCCTTGGTCGCCGCGTAGGTCGTCATGTTCCGGGGCATGCCCCGCAGCGCGCTCATCGAGGACACGACCACCAGATGCCCGGCCTGCTGCTGCCGGAACACCGCCATCGCCGCTTCGCACTGGGCCAGGGCCGCCACGAAGTTGGTCTGCGCGGTTTCGAGATTGGCGTCGAAGCGTCCGGAGCCGATCGGCTGACCCTTGCCCAGCCCGGCGTTGACGATGATCCGGTCCAGCCCGCCCAGGTCGGTGCGGAACCCCTCGACCACGTCGAAAACCTGCCGGTGGTCGGTGACGTCGAGCGTCCGGACGGACACCGCGATGTCGGGGTGGTTCGACAGCAGTTCGGTGCGCAGTTCCTCGAGTCGGTCGATCCGGCGTGCCGCCAGCGCGAGATTGCGCCCGCGAGCGGCGAACTCGCGGGCCATCTGCGCGCCGAGTCCCGAACTCGCGCCGGTGATCAGGATGTTGTCGCGTGTCATCGGTGCCCGCCGTTTCCTGCTTTCCGGTGTTTGCCGTCCCCTGTGATCCCGTCTTCTGCGGCCCCGTCTCCTGTGACCGGGACCTCCGTGGCCGGGCTGTTTCCGCCGGCCTGTGTCGACCGGGCTCGCGCCCGCCGCCAGCCTCGCGCCACCACCCGGTCGACCAGTGCCGGGACGAACCGCTTCACCCGCCAGGCGATACGGCCCTCGCGGTGCGTCAGGACCAGGAACCGGGGCCGGTGCACGGCCTGCAACACCCGCTCGGCCACGTCGTCGGCGGTGACCTTCGAGGCGGCCATCAGCGTGGCGGTGGTGTTCACCAGAGACGGATCCGCGGCGCGCATGTGGCGGTCGAGGTCGGTTTGCACGAAGGCCGGGCAGACGACCGTCGTGTGCACGCCGTGCGGTGCGAGCTCGTAGCGCAGCGTCTCCGACAGCGAGATCACCCCGGCCTTGGACACGTTGTAGGAACTCATCGCGGGCAGGTTCATCAACCCGGCCATGGAGGCCATGTTGATCAGGTGGCCGTGTCCCTGCCGCGTGAACAGCGGGGCGAACTCCCGACATCCCCGGACCACGCCTTTGAGGTTGATGTCCAGGATCCAGTCCCAGTCGTCGGTGCTCACCGCCTCCATCCGGCCGGCCACGGCCACCCCGGCGTTGTTGACCAGCACGTCGAGACCGCCCCACTCGCGCTCGCACCACTGCCGCACTCGCGCCCAGCCGATGCTGTCGCGCACGTCGAGGGGGTGGAACGACACCGCTCCGGCAAGCTCGACGCGAGCGCGCTCACCGGCGTCCGCGTCGAGATCGGCGATGGCCACCCGCCACCCTGCGGCGGCGAACCGGGCGGCCATCGCCCGGCCCAACCCGGAGGCACCGCCCGTGATCAGGATCCTGTCCCGGCCGCGCTGCGGGGGTGGTCCGGTTTCCTCGCGGATCAACTCTGCTCCTCGGTGTTGTCTCGGTCGCCCCGGGCCGGGGCGTGCTCGTGTGGTTGCTCGCGTCCGGATTCGACTCCGAGCAGCTGCAGGTACAGCACCACCAGGTGCCGCAGGATCCGCGGCCGCTCGCCGGGTTCGGTGGCGACCGTCGGTGCGAACCGGGTGATCATCCCGGAGGCGGCGGTGGCGACGATGTCGGTCGGGGCGGCCGGATGCGCGCGGCCCTGCTGCACCAGCCGCTCGACGAACCGGGTGGCGCGTTTGAGCAATCGCTCGCGAACGTCGTGCCACGTGGTGCGCAGATGCTCGTCCGACAGGGCCTGGTGCTCGAGGACCGTGATGAAGGCCAGGTTCTCGGCGTAGACGTCGAGGAATTCCGCCACGGTCGTTTCGGCCACCGCCACCGGGTCGGTGAGGTCGACGCCGTGGGCTTCCTGGGCCCGCAGCAGCGAGTCCCGCAACCGCTCGGCCAGCACTCCGAACACGTCGGCTTTGGAGGCGAAGTAGACGTAGAAGGTGGCCCGCGAGACTCCCGCACGCCGGGTGATGTCGTCGACCGTCGTCCGCGCGAAGCCGAGCGTTTCGAACGCGAGTTTCGCGGCGTCGAGCAGCAGGGCGCGGGTGTGGCTGTCGAGCCGGTCGTGGTCGACCCGGGCCGACCACGGTTGTGCGGCGGGCATGTGTTTCATTATGTTGCTGTTGGCGTTGACGTCAATGTCAACACAACGCGTGGCCGGGGCTTGCCCGGCCCGTCCGTGTGGTGGAGGTGCCCGTGGGCTTCTCGGCTGTGTTGGTGGCCAATCGCGGGGAGGTCGCCGTCCGGGTGATCAGGGCGGCCGCTGATCTGGGGATCCGCACGGTCGCGGTGTACTCCGCCGACGACGAGCACTCGCTGCATCGCCACATGGCCGACGAGGCGCACGCGCTGCACGGCTCGGGCCCGGGTGCGTACCTGGACATCGAGCAGTTGATCACCGTGGCTCACCACGCCGGATGCTCGGCGGTGCATCCCGGGTACGGCTTCCTCGCCGAGAACGCGGAGTTCGCCGCCCGGTGCCTGCGGGAGAACATCACCTTCGTCGGCCCCGATCCGGAATCGCTCGAACTGTTCGGGGACAAGACCAGGGCGCGTGCCCTGGCGGCGGAGCTCGATGTACCGGTACTGGACGGCACCGCGGGCCCCACCACCGTCGAGGCGGCCCGGCAGTTCCTCGAAAGCCTGCCCGCCGGCGGCGCGGTCATGGTGAAAGCGCTCTCCGGTGGCGGCGGCCGCGGGATGCGGATCGCGCGCGATCCCGGCGAGCTGCGAGCGGCCTTCGAGCACTGCACGTCGGAAGCCCGCCACGTCTTCGGCCATGATGCTGTCTACATCGAGCGGTACCTGCCGCGCGCCCGGCACATCGAGGTGCAGGTCGCCGGTGACAGCACCGGGGCGGTGACCCACCTGTGGGAGCGGGACTGCAGCATTCAGCGACAGCATCAGAAGCTGATCGAGGTGGCGCCGAGCCCGGCCCTGCCTGCCGGACTGCGCGAGCGTGTCCTCGCGGCGGCGGTGCGCATGGCCGAGCACGCGCGCTACCGCGGTCTCGGTACGTTCGAATTCCTCGTGGACACCGAGACCGACTCGCAGGAGAGCGTCCACTTCCTGGAGGCCAACCCGCGGCTGCAGGTGGAGCACACGGTCACCGAGGAAATCACCGGCATCGATCTGGTCGAGACCCAGCTGCGGATCGCGGCGGGAGCCTCGCTGGGAGATCTCGGATTGCGGCAGGACGCCGTCCCGCGGCCACGCGGATTCGCCCTGCAGGCTCGGGTGAATCTGGAAACGATCGACGAGCACGGCAACGCGAGACCCTCGGCGGGCACGCTGACGACGTTCGAGGTGCCCGCCGGGCCCGGCGTCCGGGTCGACTCCCACGGCTACCGGGGATACGACGCCGGGACACGCTTCGATTCGCTGCTGGCCAAGGTGATCGTGCACGTGCCGAAACCGGATTTCGCGGCGACCGCGGCACGGGCTCACCGGGTGCTCGGCGAGTTCGCGATCTCCGGGCCCGCGACCAACGTGCCGCTGCTGCGCGGGATCCTTGCCCATCCCGGTTTCGCGTCCGGTGGCTACGACACGACGTTCGTCCCCCAGCATCTCGCCGAGCTCGGCACGGCAGGCACCTCCGCACCGCGGCGTCCGCCCTTCGACGACCCCGGCAGCACCGCAGCACCGGATCCGGCGCAGCAGCCGCACGCCCCGGAGTCCGTTCCGGACACGTGCGCGGTGGCCTCTCCCATGCGGGCCACGGTGCTGCGCGTGCAGGTCGAGGAGGGCGGTGCTGTGCAGCGCGGGCAGCCGCTCGCCGTGCTCGAGGCCATGAAGATGGAGCATGTCGTGAGCGCGCCTGCCGGTGGGGCGGTGCGGCACGTGGCCGCCGCAGCGGGGGATCTCCTCGAAGAGGGTGATCCGCTGCTGTTCGTCTCGGCCGACGACCACGGCGAAGGCGCGGATCCGGTCCCGGAGACCGAACCACCGGATGTGGACTCCGTCCCGGCGAGCCTCGACGAGGTGCACCGTCGCCACGCGGCCGGGCGCGACGAAGAACGACCGGAGGCCGTGCAGCGGCGGCGCAGGATCGGTCGGCGCACGGCACGCGAGAACCTCGACGATCTGTGCGACCCCGGAACCTTCGTGGAGTACGGGCCGCTGACCATCGCCGCCCAGCGGCGGCGCCGGTCGCTGCAGGACCTGGTCGACCACACCCCGGCCGACGGTCTCGTCGCCGGCATCGGGCAGGTCAACGGCGAGCACATGGGGGCCGAGCGCAGCCGGTGCGTGGCGATGTCCTACGACTACACGGTGCTGGCGGGCACGCAGGGACTGCTCAACCACCGCAAGACCGACCGGATGCTGGAGATCGCCGAGCGCAAGCGGCTGCCGGTGGTGCTGTTCGCCGAGGGTGGCGGCGGGCGGCCCGGAGACACCGACACGACCTCGGTGTCCGGTCTGGACGTCGATTCCTTTCGGGCGTTCGGCAGGTTGAGCGGCCTGGTTCCGCTGATCGGTGTGGTTTCGGGCCGGTGCTTTGCGGGCAACGCCGCGTTGCTCGGCTGCTGCGATGTGGTCATCACCACCCGGGAGGCGACCATCGGGATGGCCGGTCCGGCCATGATCGAAGGCGGCGGGCTCGGCACCGTCCGTCCGGAGGAGGTCGGGCCGGTCGAGGTGCAGTCCGCGAACGGCGTCGTCGACATCGTCGTGGAGGACGAGGCCGAAGCCGTCGCCACGGCCAAGCGGTACCTGTCCTACTTCCAGGGGCGGGCAGACGAGTTCGACTGTGCCGATCAGCGGTTGCTGCGGCATGTCGTCCCGGAGAACCGGCGGCGGGTCTACGAGGTGCGCACCGCGATCGAGACCCTCGCCGATACCGATTCCGTGCTGGAACTGCGCCGCGACTTCGGTGTCGGTGTCCGCACGGCGCTGGTACGGATCGCAGGCCACCCGATGGGTCTCGTGGCGAACAACCCGGGACATCTCGGCGGTGCGATCGACCGGGACGCGGCGGACAAGACGGCGCGGTTTCTGCACCTGTGCGAGGCGTTCGGCCTTCCGGTCGTGTCGTTGTGTGACACGCCGGGCTTCATGGTCGGCCCCGAGGCGGAAAGGACCGCGACCGTGCGGCATTTCAGCAGGTTGTTCGTCACCGGGGCGAACATGACCGTCCCGCTGTGCACCGTCATCCTGCGCAAGGCCTACGGGCTCGGTGCCCAGGCGATGGCGGGCGGCAGTTTCACGGCACCGGTGGCGACGGTGTCCTGGCCCAGCGGTGAGGTCGGTGCGATGGGACTGGAGGGGTCCGTGCATCTCGGCTACCGGCGCGAACTGGAAGCCATCGCCGATGCCGACCAGCGGCAGCGCGAGTTCGACCGCCTGGTCGGTCAGGCCTACGAGCAGGGCAAGGCGCTCAACGCCGCCTCGGTCTTCGAGCTCGACGACGTCATCGACCCCGCCGACACCCGGCACTGGATCATCGAGACCCTCACCGGCGAGACCGCCGGCCGGCAACACCCCGGCAAGCGGATGCCCTTCATCGACACCTGGTGAGCAGCGGCAGTGCCGGAGCTCGATGCGCTCGGCCCCGAGGTACTCGCGCGTTCCGGCACGCACCGGCACGGGCACGCAACGAACAGGGAGAATCCATGAGCATTCTGGACAGGTTCCGTCTCGACGGGCAGGTCGCGATCGTCACGGGCGCCTCGTCGGGGCTGGGTGTGGCCTTCGCCAAGGGGCTGGCCGAAGCCGGCGCCGATGTGGTGCTGGGCGCGCGGCGCTCGGACCAGCTGCAGGACACCGCCGCGCTGGTGGAGGCAGCCGGTCGCCGGGCGCTGTGCGTGCCCACCGACGTCGCCGACCCGGAGCAGTGCCACCGGCTGGCCGAGCGGGCAGCGGAGTTCGGCACCGTGGGTGTCCTGGTCAACAACGCCGGTGTGGGCACCGCCGTCCCGGCCTCCCGGGAGACCCCGGAGCAGTTCCGCTCGGTGATCGACGTCAATCTGATGGGCTGTTACTGGATGGCGCAGGCAGCCGGTGCGGTGATGGGCAACGGAGGTTCCATCGTCAACGTCTCCAGCGTGCTCGGGCTCGTCACCGCGGGCCTGCCCCAGGCCGCCTACTCGGCCTCCAAGGCAGGGCTGCTCGGGCTGACCCGTGACCTGGCCGCCCAGTGGAGCGGGCGCAAGAACATCCGGGTCAATGCCATCGCGCCCGGTTTCTTCGCCTCGGAGATGACCGAGCAGTATCCCGATGGCTACCTCGAATCCCAGCTGGGTGGGCTGCCGATCGCCCGTGCCGGCGACCCCGAGGAACTCGCGGCGGCCGTCGTGTACCTCGCCTCCCCGGCGTCGGGGTACCAGACCGGCACGACCACCGTGGTCGACGGCGGTTTGACCATCAGCTGATGACACAGCGTGCTTGCGGCACGGCCGTGGCCGGTGCCCGCCGGTCAGTCTCGAGTGCCTTCCGGGGAGTCGCACTGCCGAGCTTCGGCCGCGAGCAGGCGGATCGGCTCGCACCAGGCGGTGGGAGAGGCCCACACGAAGCTGTGCGGGCCCGGCATGGCGGCGAACCGGCCGTCGGCGGCGAGCTCGGCGATCCGTCTCGCCCAGGCCTCGGTGGAGATCCTGTCGTGGTCGCCGCGCAGGACCAGCACGGGGCAGCGCACCGTGCCGATGACGTCGTCGAGGCGATCCTTCAGGTGCACCGAGATCAGGTGCAGGAGCTGCCGCATCCCGGCGCGGACCCATTCCGGTGTGTGCTGCTGCTGCAGCCCGGGCAGCGGGTACTGGGAGTCCCGGCGCCAGAAGAACAGCAATCGGGGCCAGGATCGCACCGTGGGATCCACGGTCGGACTGGCCAGCACCAGGGCGCACACCCGGTGCGGCCGCATCGCCGCGACGTGCGCGGCGACCTGGGTGCTGCTGGAGTTGCCGATCAGCACCACGGGCGGCAGTTCGGCGGCGTCGAGCCAGGCGCAGACCGACCGGGCGTAGCCGGCGACGTCCAGGGGCTGTGTGGCGGGCCCGCTCCCGCCCAGGCCCGGCAGGTCCACCAGGTGGGCCTGCGTCCCTTCCGCCAGAGCGCTCACCGCCGGCATCAGGTAGTCCGAGACCGCCATGCCCATCAGCGACACCACGGGTGGCGCGTGCTCGTGGTCCCGGCCGATCGTTCTGCTGCGGACGCGTCCCTGCGGAGTGGGGGTGTAGCGCACCAGGTACTCGTCCGGTGGGGCCGCGGACATGGCTGCCATGGGACCTCCTGCCGTGTACTGCTGCTCCCCGGATCGGGGAGGGGCCCGGGGACGAGCGCTGCCGGGCGATCCACATGCGCGCTGTCGCCGGTGGTACCCGGGTTGATCGCCGCCGAAACTCATCGGCGTCCGCGAATGTGCGCGAGCGGGAATGCAGGCCCGGGCTGCTGCGTTGAACAGCCCGGATCCGGATGCTTTCCGAAGATTGCCGCGATAGCCGACGCGATGTTCGTGATTCGTCGCATGCTTCGACCTCGCAGACGAGTGCGGCCACGTGCCGATCGACGTCCGTTGCGTTGCCGGCCGCGGTGAGGTGTTGTCGTGTTTGCCGATTCGGTCGAGCCCGAGCGGCACCGTATGCCATGAGGGGGGTTCATGACGGAGATGAAGGCACCGGCGGAGGGCCGTGTTGCCGACACGCACAGTGACCAGGATCTCGTGGGGCAGTACCTGAACGAGATCGGCTCGACGCCGCTGCTGACCGCCGATGACGAGGTCGCGCTGGCCAAGCGCATCGAGGCGGGAGTGTATGCCGCCGAACTGCTGCGCCGGGCCGACGCCGGTGAGCGCGAGGTTTCGGACGAGGACCGCCGCGATCTCGCGATGGTGGCCCGGGACGGCCGGCGTGCGAAGGAGTACATGATCCGCGCCAACCTGCGGCTGGTCGTGTCGGTGGCCAAAAAGCAGCTCCGCGGGGGAGTGCCCTTCGCCGACGTCATCCAGGAGGGCAACGCGGGCCTGATCCACGCCGTGGAGAAGTTCGACTACACCAAGGGCTACAAGTTCTCCACCTACGCCACCTGGTGGATCCGGCAGTCGATCAACCGCGGGCTCGCCGAGCAGGGGCGCACCGTGCGGTTGCCGGTCCACGTGGTGGAGCAGCTCAACAAGTTCGACCGCCTGGAGCGCAAGCTCGGGGTGCGTCTCGAGCGGGAACCGACCACGGAAGAACTTGCCGCCGAAGCCGGCGTTTCGGTGGACAAGCTCACCGAGCTCCGCCGGTCGGCGCGTGATGTGGTCAGCTTCGACGTGCCGGTGGGCGAGGACGGCGAGACGAGCATCGGCGACCTCGTCGAGGACATGGACGCGCCGCGCGCGACCGACATCGTCGAGCAGCAGGCCTTCACCGAGGAGATGCGCACGGTGCTCGATTCCCTGCCCGAGCGCGAAGCGACCATCATCACCCTGCGGTACGGCCTGCACGACGGGCATCAGCACACGCTGCAGAACGTGGCCGCACGCCTGGGTCTGACCCGGGAGCGCATCCGCCAGCTGGAAAAGCAGGCCCTGGCGAATCTGCGCCGCCCCGAGCGCAGCCGGCCGCTGACGGCCTGGGCGAGCTGAGAAGCCGCCCGGGAACTCGAGCTCGCTGCTCGGCCCGAGCAGCCGAGCTGTCGGAGGCCCTTGTCGAAAGGGTGCACAAGCCTCCCGGAAGGCCACGGATATCGGGGTCTGCACGGCACAGCACGTGCTGTGTAGACCCGGGGTATACGCTCGGCTCATGACCACCGACGAGACCGACGCCCAACAGCCGGCGGCCAAGGTCCTGCAGCTGATCGAGGCATTGCACACCGAGCTCGCCGGGATCGACGACCCGGTCGTCAGGATCGAATCCGCCCGCCGGGTACGGGCGAACGCCAAGAAGTTCGAAACGCTGTACGCGGAGATCACGCGCCAGGCCGTCCGGGACATGCGGGAGCGCAACATGAGCTATGCCCGCATCGCCGAGGAGCTCGGCGTCTCGCGAGCGCGGGCATACCAACTGGCGAGCAAGCCCGCCGAGCCTGAATAGTTGCGGGTGTGAGCAACGCGATCGTCGTGGGATCCGGGCCGAACGGGCTGGCCGCCGCCGTGACCCTGGCCCGGCAGGGCTTCGAGGTCACGGTCCTGGAGGCCGCGGACAACATCGGCGGTGGGACCAGGACCGGTGAGCTCACGGTGCCCGGAGTGCGGCACGATCACTGCTCCGCGGTGCACCCGCTGGGAGCCGCTTCCCCGTTCCTGCGGTCGCTGCCGCTGCGGCGCCACGGCCTGGAGTGGCTGTGGCCCGAGATCGACGTCGCGCACCCGCTGGATTCCGGCAGCGCGGGCGTGCTGGTCGGTTCGCCCGCGGATACCGCGAGCGGCCTCGGTGTCGACGGACCGGTCTGGCGCGCCTTGTTCGAACCACTCGCCTCCGGCGTCGACGACGGTGTGACCGAGGACATCATGCGTCCGGTGCTCCACGCGCCGAAACACCCGGTGCACCTCGCACGTTTCGGGCTGCGAGCGGTGCAGCCCGCTGCCGTCCTCGCACACCGCTGGCGCACCGACGAGGCACGCGGCCTGTTCGCCGGGGTGGCCGCGCACGTGACCCATCCCCTGACGCGACCGGTCAGTTCGGCGGTGGGGCTGATGATGACCTCGACCGGGCACCGGTTCGGCTGGCCGGTGGCCCGGGGCGGTTCCAGTGCGATCACCGGTGCGCTGGCGGGACTGCTCACCGAGGCCGGCGGCACCATCGAGACCGGAGTGCGGGTGCGTTCGTTCGCGGAGCTGCCCCCGGCGGAGGTGGTGATGCTCGATCTCCCTCCGCGGGAGGCCGCCACGATACTGGGGGACCGGCTGCCCGCACGGATCCGACGGGCCTACACCCGCTATCGCCGTGCTCCCGCGGCGTTCAAGGTCGACCTCGCCGTGGAGGGCGGGGTGCCGTGGCGCAACGAGGCGTGCCGCCGGGCGGGCACCGTGCACCTCGGCGGGACCTTCGCCGAGATCGCCGCCGCCGAGCGGGACGCCTACCGGGGGCGCATGCCCGAGCGCCCGTTCGTTCTCGTCGCCCAGCAGTATCTCGCCGATCCCGGCCGCTCGTCCGGCGACGTCCATCCGGTCTGGTCCTATGCCCACGTCCCGCACGGCTACACCGGCGATGCCACGGGTGCTGTGCTCGACCAGTTCGAGCGGTTCGCCCCCGGGGTGCGGGAGCGCATCGTCGCCAGTTCGGTGCGCTCGACGGCGGATCTGGAACGGGAGAACCCGAACTACGCAGGCGGCGACATCATCATCGGCGCCAACACCGCACTGCAGTTGGCGATGCGCCCGCGCGTGGCCGTCGACCCGTACCGCACCGGCGTTCCCGGTGTGTTCCTGTGCTCGGCGGCCACACCTCCCGGCGGGGGAGTGCACGGGATGTGCGGGTTCAACGCCGCTCGCTCCGCGCTGCGCTCGCTCCGCACCGCGCGGTGAGCTCGCCTGCTGCGTGCCGGGTGAGAAAGATCATGATGGCGCGGCAGTGGCCCGGTGACCTGCTGTCTTCGCAGCTGTCGCTGCTGTGTCCGCTCCTCGAGCGCAGCCGCCGAGGTCGTCGCCAAGTTGCGGCGTGGTGCAGGCCGACGCAGCCTGTTGCAGGAAGCTGCACTGTGCGTAAAGGGGCGGTCGGTGATGAGCAGCGGATTCCGGTCGTGGCCGGTCGTGCGCCAGTTCGTGGGCAACGACCCGCTGGGCCGTGGTGCGGCGGCACAGTCCGAACACAGCAGTTCGCTGCGCTCGAGAACGGAGACCGCCGACCGGGTCACCCGGTCGGTGTGCCCGTACTGCGCGGTCGGCTGCGGGCAGTTGGTGTACTCGAAGGACGAGCAGGTCACCCAGATCGAGGGTGATCCCGACAGCCCGATCTCGCGGGGGCGGCTGTGCCCCAAGGGGGCCGCGAGCGAGCAGTTGGTCAATGCCCCGACGCGGCAGCTCACGGTCCGCTACCGGCGGCCCTACGGCACCGAGTGGGAAGACCTCGACCTCGACACGGCCGTGGACATGATCGCCGAACGGGTGATCGCCACCCGGGACGAGACCTGGCAGGACCGTGGCCCGCAGGGCCGCCGCCTGCGCCGCACGATGGGCATCGCGAGCTTGGGAGGTGCGACCCTCGACAACGAGGAGAACTACCTCATGAAGAAGCTCTACACGGCCATGGGGGCGATCCAGGTCGAAAATCAGGCCCGCATTTGACACTCCGCCACGGTTCCCGGTCTGGGAACCTCGTTCGGGCGCGGTGGGGCCACGACCTTCCAGCAGGATCTGCAGAACTCCGACTGCATCGTCATCGAGGGTTCGAACATGGCCG
>NZ_QPJC01000002.1:0-647379 GCF_003337235.1 Halopolyspora algeriensis | reverse complement strand
GGTCTGGGAACCTCGTTCGGGCGCGGTGGGGCCACGACCTTCCAGCAGGATCTGCAGAACTCCGACTGCATCGTCATCGAGGGTTCGAACATGGCCGAGTGCCATCCGGTCGGCTTCCAGTGGGTCATGGAGGCCAAGGAGCGCGGCGCGACGATCGTCCACGTCGACCCGCGGTTCACTCGGACTTCCGCCCTCGCCGACATGCATCTCCCGTTGCGTGCGGGCACCGACATCGCTTTCCTCGGTGCGCTCATCAACCACGTACTGGAAAACGATCTCGCCTTCCGCGACTACATCGTCGCCTACACCAACGCGCCGGCGATCGTGAAGGAGGACTTCGCCGACACCGAGGACCTCGACGGCCTCTTCTCCGGCTACGACCCCGACGGCCAGCACTACGAAACGGCGAGCTGGCAGTACGAGGGCACCGTGGCGGCACCCGCGGCCGGCAAGCGGCACAAGGCCGAGTACGTCGGCGACGAGAGTGAAGGGCCGCAGGAGTCCAGGGGGAAGGCGGAGAAGTCGACCGCCCACACCGAGCGCGTGGGGTCCGGCGGGCCGTCGATCGCGGGCAAACCGGAGCTCGACGAGAGCCTGCAGCACCCGCGCTGCGTGTATCAGATCCTCAAGCGCCACTTCGCGCGCTACACGCCGGAACTCGTCGAGAAGACGTGTGGCATCCCGCGTGAGCAGTTCCGCGCCGTGGCCGAGGCACTGGTGACCAACTCGGGACGCGAGCGCACGAGTGCGTTCGTCTACTCGGTGGGCTGGACACAGCACACCGTGGGTGCGCAGTACATCCGCACCGCCTCGATCCTGCAGGCCTTGCTGGGCAACATCGGCAGGCCCGGCGGCGGGATCCTCGCGCTGCGCGGGCACGCGAGCATCCAGGGCTCGACCGACATCCCCACCCTGTTCAACCTGCTGCCGGGCTACATCCCGATGCCGCACGCGGAGTTCCAGCAGGACCTCGCCACGTTCGTCGAGGCCGACTCCGGCAGTACCGGGTTCTGGGGCAACATGCAGGACTACACGGTCAGCCTGCTCAAGGCGTGGTGGGGCGAGCACGCCACGGTCGACAACGACTTCTGCTTCGACTACCTGCCCCGCCTGACGGGCAACCACAGCAGCTACCAGACCGTGGCCGACCAGATCGACGGCAAGGTCAAGGGCTACTTCCTCGTAGGGGAGAACCCGGCCGTGGGCTCGGCCAACGCGAAGATGCAGCGGCGGGGTCTGGCCAATCTCGACTGGCTCGTGGTGCGGGACCTGAACATGATCGAGTCGGCCACGTTCTGGAAGGACGGACCGGAGATCGAGACGGGCGAGCTGCGCACCGAGGAGATCGGCACCGAGATCTTCTTCCTGCCCGCCGCCTCGCACACCGAAAAGGACGGCAGTTTCACCAACACGCAGCGGCTGCTGCAGTGGCACCACCAGGCCGTGGAACCTCGGGGCGACTGCCGCAGTGACCTGTGGTTCTACTACCACCTGGGCCGGCGGATCCGGGAGAAGCTCGCGCAGCGCCAGGACGAGCGCACCGCCGAGCAGCGCGACCGCGATCGCCCGCTGCTGGAGCTGCAGTGGGACTACCCCACGCAGGGCAGCACCGCCGAGCCCGACGCCGAGGCGGTACTGCGGGAGATCAGCGGCTGGGACGCCGACAACAACGCGCTGACGTCCTACACCCAGCTCGAGGACGACGGCTCCACGGCGTGCGGATGTTGGATCTACTGCGGGTCCTATGCCGACGAGGTGAACCAGACGGCCCGGCGCAAACCCGAACGGGAGCAGTCCTGGGTGGCACCGGAGTGGGCCTGGGCGTGGCCGGCCAATCGGCGCATCCTGTACAACCGCGCCTCGGCCGACCCCGACGGCAACCCGTGGAGCGAGCGCAAGGCCTACGTCTGGTGGGACGCCGAGCAGGGGAGCTGGACGGGCCACGACATCCCCGACTTCGAAGCGAGCAAGTCTCCCGACTACACCCCACCGCCGGATGCGCGGTCCGAGGACGCCCTCGCGGGCACGGACCCGTTCATCATGCAGACCGACGGCCGCGCCTGGCTCTACGTGCCGACCGGGCTCACCGACGGGCCGATGCCCACGCACTACGAGCCGTTCGAGTCACCGTTCGAAAACCCGCTCTACACCCAGCAGTCGAACCCGGCCAGGGAGGAGCTCCGGCATCGCAGTAATCCCTACCAACCCAGTAACGGTGCAGCGGGTGCGGAGGTGTTCCCGTACGTGTTCACCACCTACCGCCTCACCGAACACCACACCGCGGGCGGCATGAGCCGCTTCCTGTCCTACCTGTCCGAGTTGCAGCCGGAGTTCTTCTGCGAGGTCTCGCCCCGGCTCGCCGCCGAGCGCGGGCTGGAGCATCTCGGCTGGGCGACGATCGTCACCGCGCGCACCGCGGTGGAGGCGCGTGTGGTGGTGACCGAACGGATGCGGACATTGACCATCCACGGCCGCACCGTGGAGCAGATCGGCCTGCCCTACCACTGGGGCTCGAACGGGCTGAGCACCGGCGACGGCGCCAACGAGCTGCTGTCGGCGGTCATGGACTCCAATGTGCACATCCAGGAGAGCAAGGCCTCGACCTGCGATATTCGCCCCGGACGCCGACCACGTGGACCCGAGCTGCTGGAGTTCGTCGACAGTTACCGCCGCCGGGCGGGCATCAGCCCGGAGACCGGCACCGAGGGAGCCACACGATGACAGACGGGACGTACACGACCTACGAGCGCCTGGCCGGGCCGCTCGACGACCCGGCCGGTGAAGCGGGATACGACGGGCAGCACCCGCCTCGCATGGGCTTTTTCACCGACACCAGCGTCTGCATCGGGTGCAAGGCCTGCGAGGTGGCCTGCAAGGAGTGGAACCTGGTTCCCGGCGACGTGCTCGACATGACCGGCATGTCCTACGACAACACCACCGAGCTCGGAGCGAACAGTTGGCGGCACGTGGCCTTCATCGAGCAGAGCGTGCCGGTCCACGAGGACGTCGACCTGCTGGGCTCGCTGTCCGCCGCGCGCAGCGACGGTGAGGGGGCCGGCTCGCCCACCCCGGCGAGCACCACCCCGGAGGAGGTGGCCGGTACCCGGGGTGCCGACCTGGGCATGCCCGGTGTCGGCCCGCCCGTCACGCCGGGCGCGCAGGGGGCGCTCCAGGGCGACCGCGAGGTGCGCTGGCTGATGTCGTCGGACGTGTGCAAGCACTGCACCCACGCCGCCTGCCTGGACGTCTGCCCGACGGGGTCGCTGTTTCGCACCGAGTACGGCACCGTGGTGGTCCAGGAGGACATCTGCAACGGCTGCGGCTACTGCGTGCCCGCCTGCCCGTACGGCGTGATCGACCAGCGCCCGGACGACGGGCGGGTGTTCAAGTGCACGCTGTGCTACGACCGGTTGGGAGACGGTCTCGAACCCGCCTGCGCCAAGGCCTGCCCCACCAACTCCATCCAGTACGGACAACTGGACGAGCTGCGCGAGCGCGCCGCCGAACGGGTGGAGAAGTTGCACGAGCGCGGCATCACCGAGGCTCGCCTCTACGGCCACGAGCCGACCGACGGCGTCGGTGGTGACGGGGCGTTCTTCCTGCTGCTCGACGAGCCGGAGGTCTACGGCCTGCCCCCGGACCCGGTGGTCACGACGCGGGATCTTCCGTCGATGTGGCGGTCGGCCGGGGCCGCCGCGGTGGTCACGGCGGCGGCGGTGGCGATGGCGTTCGTAGGGGGGCGACGGTGAGCGAGCAGCACGTGGGCGGTGAAGCCCGACGCAACCTGCGCCGCCGGGGCGAGCAGGCCATGGTCCCGGATGCGGAGTTCGAGTCCTACTACGGACGCCCGGTGATCAAGCCGCCGGTGTGGAAGGTGCCGGACGTGCCCGCCTACCTGTACCTGGGGGGCACGGCAGGCGTGTCGTCACTGGTGGGGGAGTTCGCCGCCTGGACCGGACGGCCCCGGCTGCGGCGGGTCGGACGGCTGGCCGGGAGTGTGGGCTCGCTGGCCAGTGTCGGGGCGCTGATCCACGACCTGGGGCGCCCGGAGCGGTTCCTCAACATGCTGCGCGTGTTCAAGCCGACCTCCCCGCTGAGCGTCGGGACCTGGATCCTGTCCCCGTTTTCCGCGATGGCCTCGGCGACGGCGGTCAGCGAGGTCACGGGCCTGCTGCCCGTGGCGGCCCGGATCAGCGGCGCCGCCTCGGGCGTGCTCGGGCCGGCGATGGTCACCTACACGGCGGTGCTGCTCGCCGACACCGCCGTGCCCGCCTGGCACGAGGGTCACCGCAAGCTGCCGTTCGTCTTCGCGGGCAGCGCCTTGTCCAGCGGGGCGGCGGTGGCCATGGTGGCCGTCCCGGTCGGCGAAGCCGGACCGGCCCGGCGGTTGGCCGCAGGGGGAGCGGCACTGGAGATCGCCGCGGTCACGATGCTGGAAAAGCGCATCGGGCTGCCCGGGCAGGCCTACAAGCGGGACCGGGCGGGAAAGCTGATGCGTCTCGCGCGGGCGTGCACCGTGGCCGGCGGCCTCGCGGCACCTTTCGCCGGCCGTAGTCGCGTGCTGTCGGTGCTGGCCGGGCTGAGCCTCACCGCCGGTGCGGTGGCCACCCGCTTCGGGGTTTTCGAGGCCGGGATGGCCTCGGCCCGCGATCCGCAGTACACGGTCGTGCCGCAGCGCGAACGGCTCGCCGAACGCGCCGCGGGCGAGGATGCGGGATAGCTCCGCGGAAACCTGTCGGGTGTGTGCGATGCCCGGACTGCACCCGGTTCGCTGGTGCGGCCGCCACACCATAACGCTGTACCACTGTTTGGTTGCTGACCCGAGGCGGTGGATACGCCCCCGGTCGCAAGGCGGCAGTGTACTGGCGAGGCCGGACTGCTGCTCGCGATGCACCAGGGGAGCAGGAGCAGGCGCGCCGGGCGGCCGGAGTGTTCTGCGAGACGATCCAGACCAAGCTGCTGTCGCTGCCGGATCATGTGCAGGTGTATCCGACCCACGTGGCGGGTTCGCTGTGCGGAGGCAACATCGGCAGTCGTCTGTCGATCACGGTCGGCTTCGAGCGGCGCACCAATCCGATCCTGGCCGAGGTCGACTCCCAGGACGAGTTCGTCGGCGAGTGCCTGCGGCTGAATAACCCGCCTGCGATACCGCCCTACTGGCGGCGCATGCGCACACGTTGCCGTGTCCGTTGAGAACAATGTTTCAGGTCACATTCTGGGCGGGGTTCGTGGCGCCATACAACCTGGCTGGCTGCCTGCTTGTAGTAGGGGTAGAGCAGTCGAGCAGATCGGGTATTGGACCCGGAAGGGACTTGTGGTGCAGCATGCGAGCACAGACGACGATGGACAGTCCTCGGCGGGGAAGGACGGCGAGTTCGCCGACTTTTTCGCCGCGCAGTTCGCCTCCGCGTGCCGGTATGCCTACACCCTCTGTGGGAACCACGTAGAGAGTGAGGAGATCGCGCAGCAGGCGTTCGTGCGGCTGTATTCGCGTTGGCGCCGGGTACGCCGGACCACCGCGCAGGCCTACCTACGCAAGACCGTGACGCGGCTGTTCATCGACACCCGCCGCGGCAGACGTGGCCGCGAGCACACTGTGGCCGACGTGCCGGAACGCTCGATGGAGCAGGACGACAGCGAGCTCGAGCGCCAAGGCTTGCGGGCTGCCCTGTTACGGGTGCCTCCACGGCAACGGGCCGTGCTGGTGCTGCGATTCGTCTACGACCTTCCCGTCGACGAGGTCGCTGCGGCGCTGGGCTGTTCGCCAGGAACGGTCAAAAGCCAGACCACCCACGGACTCGATACCCTGCGCAAAGCCTATGGGGACCTATTCACCGGATCGGACATCGAAGAGGTGGCATCGTGAACATCGACGACGAAGACCTGATCACCAACCTCCGGACGTTGGAAGACGAGTCCCTCGGTTCGGGGCCTTCTCCGGACAGTCAGGGCCGGGCCTGGCAAACGGTGCTGCGGCACGGCAGGCGCGCTCGGCTCGCTCGGCGCGCCCGCACGGCCGGGGCCGCCGCGGTCGCCGTGGTCGTGGCGGGCGCCGGCCTGAGCGTGACCGGTTTCGGGCCGGCCGGCGGCACGTCCCAGACCGCGCATGTGGGGACGGTGGCTCACGTGCTGAACACCGCGGCCGAGAACACGGACAACGCGAAGCCGGGCCCTGGCGAGTACACCCACATCACGACAGAGCGCTGGCGGCGGACCGGGGCGCCCGTGAAGGCGCACGACACGTCCGTTCCCGTTCAGGAGAGGGCGTTCATTCACTTCCGAAAGAAGACTCGCGAGGAGGTGTGGATACCGGCCAACGCCCAGGGCACGATGTACCGAAGCGTGACAGGACCGCTTGCGACGGAGTTTCGCAGCGCTGCCGACAAGCGCTACGTCATGAACCACTATCCCGACCGGTTCGAGCCGAACACCCGGTACTTCGCGGGACCGAGTCACAACGGCAAGCAGACCGGCCGCACCATGCACTCGTTCGAACCCGGACATCCGGCCATCGCGACGGGCGACCAGAGCTCGAAGGACGGTCAGCGCACGACGATCGAGGACAAACCCGCTACGTGGTACCTCCCGACGCCTGCGTTCCTGGACTCGCTGCCCCGCGATCCGGAAGCGCTGCTCGATGCGCTCGCCACCGGACACGGCGACTCGGCCGTGATGTTCAACCACAGCCGGGCCGACACCCAGTTCAGGCACCTCGCCGGGGTGTTGACCAGCGGTTTGGTGCCGTCCGACCTACGCGCTGCCCTCTACGATGCGGCTCTGAAGATCCCCGGCGTCACCGTCACCGAGGAGACCACCACCTTCAACGGCCAACCCGGTATCGCTGTCGGCCGCGTCAGTTCCACCGGCCACATCCGGCAGGAGATCATCTTCAGCAAGTCCGACTATCAATACATCGGCCAGCGGCAGGTTTTGGTCGAGCCCGGTGGCCGCGACGAGCTCACGCTCCCGGCCAACCTGCACGCCCCGAAGGGGACGGTCTTCTATTCCGCGGCCGTGACCACGAACATCACCGACAAGCCGAAGTTCGCCATCCCGAAGTGAGCCCATGAAGACACCGATGCCGGACGCACTCATCGTCAACTCCGGGCCGGGCTGGACCGTGCTCAGCCCGGACACCGGGCAGGCCACGGTCTGGTCCAGGACCCGCGACGAAGCCAGACGGTGGGCCCGATCCCTGGTCCGCGAAACTTCGGAAGCGCCAACACCGGTCGAACCGCCACCCAGGGGTCTGCGAACTGGGCGCCCGCGGCCAACATCGTAGCGGACCCTCACGGTTGAGGATCCCTCAGCGAGAGGGGACCGGCAGCATCGTAGTCCCCGCGACCGTGCTGGTCGCGGGGACCTTTTGCTGTCCTGGCGGCCGATCACGTCAGGAGTCCGGGTTCGTGTCGCGCGACCAGGTGCCGCCGCCGGCGGCGTGGTGCTGCGCCGGCTGTCCAGCTCGGCCAGCCCGTGGGAGAGCTCGATCGTGCCGCGGGCCAGACCCCGCAAATAGTGGCCAACCGGGGGTTGTTTTGGTCACCGCTTCAGCGCAGTCGCATCCGTGGAAAGTGGGCTCTACTCAGCCGCGCTGCAGGCGAGGTCACCGGTGTCCTACACGAGTGTGGAAATCGCAGCTGATGCAATCGCACACATTCCCGGAATACGCCAGAAACCTGCCACGCAGCTTCGACCAGAGCTTCCTGAGCCGAGAGGAACCACCGGCGACGAGCAATTGAGTCCGGAGAGGTAAACGGGGCTTGCTTGCTGCGCTACGAGACCGGACCTACTTGGCGTCTTCGTCGCGGCCGCGGGGCGGAGGAATCTCACCCGCTTCGCGGGCGCGAGAGGTTTTTCCGGTGCGCACGCGAGGGGCGGCGGGAAACACGCGGCTGGGCAGCAGGTGCTCACGTAGCTGGTAGCGGATGAGTTCGGCATCGGCTACGGCCCAGGTCACCACGATTTCGTCGTCGCGCAGCCGGTCGCCGGGGTGGTGCTCCAGCCACCGACCGGCGTGGCGCACCACGCGGGCCGTTCGGCCGTGTTGGTCGGCTGGTCGGCGGCGATCCCGCTCGCGCAGGTAGTTTGACGCTCGGTTGCCGCCGCCTGCGGAGAAACCACCGGTGCTCCCGCTCGTTGTCCTGGCGAGGTGGGTGTCCCACCAGCGCAAGTCGGACGCAGCGAGGAGCGAGCATGGCAGCGGATGCCGACGTCATCGTGGTCGGGGCCGGACTCGCGGGGCTGGTGGCCACGTACGAACTGACCAGGGCCGGCCGCTCGGTGCTCGTGGTCGAGCAGGAAAGCGCCGACAACCTCGGCGGCCAGGCGTACTGGTCGCTGGGCGGTTTGTTCCTGGTGGACAGTCCCGAGCAGCGGCGCATGGGCGTCAAGGATTCCGCCGAGCTGGCCTGGCAGGACTGGATGGGCACCGCGGCCTTCGACCGGCAGCGCGAGGACCACTGGCCGCGGCAGTGGGCGCAGGCCTACGTCGAGTTCGCCGCCGGAGACAAGCGGGACTACCTGCGCGATCTCGGTGTGCGGTTCCTGCCGTTCGTCGGCTGGGCCGAGCGGGGCAGCGGCACCGCCACCGGGCACGGCAACTCGGTGCCGCGGTTCCACATCACCTGGGGGACCGGTCCCGAAGTGGTCCGGGTCTTCGCCGAGCGAGTCCGTGAGGCCCAGCGCAACGGCCTGGTGACGATCAAGCACCGCCACCGGGTGGACGAGCTGCTGGTGAACGGCGGTGCCGCCGAGGGAGTGCGCGGCACCGTGCTGGAACCCTCCGCCGAAGCCCGGGGTGTGCCGTCGTCGCGGACCGCGGTGGGGGAGTTCGACTTCCACGCCCGTGCCGTGGTGGTCACCTCCGGCGGCATCGGCGGCAATCCCGAGCTGGTGCGCCGCCACTGGCCGTCGTGGCTCGGCCGGGCACCGGAGCACATGCTCACCGGGGTGCCCGCGCACGTGGACGGGCGGATGCTGGAGATCACCGAAAGCGCCGGCGGCAGCACCGTCAACCGCGACCGCATGTGGCACTACACCGAGGGCATCGCCAACTGGGACCCGGTCTGGCCCGGCCACGGCATCCGCATCCTGCCCGGGCCCTCGTCGCTGTGGCTGGATGCCACGGGCAAGCGGCTGCCCGCGCCCTACTTCCCGGGGTTCGACACGATGGGCACGTTCCGCCACATCCTCGACACCGGCCACGACCACACGTGGTTTCTGCTCGACCAGTCGATCATCGAAAAGGAGTTCGCGCTGTCCGGCTCCGAGCAGAACCCGGATTTCACGAGCAAGAAGCTCTCCGACCTGCTCAGCAGGGTGAAAAAGGGCGCGCCGGGGCCGGTCGAGCAGTTCAAGCGCCACGGGGCGGACTTCGTCGTGCGGGACAACCTGCGCGATCTCGTCGACGGGATGAACGCGCTGACCGACACACCGCTGCTGAGCCATGACGACGTCGAACGCGAGGTCGTCGCCCGCGACCGCGAGCTCGACCACAGCTACAGCAAGGACATGCAGGTCAGCGCGATCCGGGCCGCTCGTGGCTACCTCAGCGACCGACTCATCCGCATCGCCAAGCCGCACAAGCTGCTCGACCCTGCCCACGGCCCGCTGATCGCCGTGCGGCTGCACCTGCTGACCCGCAAAACCCTCGGCGGGCTGGAAACCAACCTCGACTCCCAGGTGCTGCGCCCCGACGGCAGCGTGTTCGACGGCCTGTACGCCGCAGGCGAGGTCGCCGGTTTCGGTGGCGGCGGGGTGCACGGTTACAACGCCCTGGAGGGCACCTTCCTCGGCGGGTGCCTCTTCTCCGGACGCGCCGCGGGCCGCGCCCTGGCCCGCGACCTCGCATAACCGGCCGGTGCCCACGCAGGCAGTCGGCACCGCCGCGGGTTCTCCGGCACAGCCTCGTGAGGGCGGTCAGCACGTGGCGCAGGTGGCTACTCGAGGTGCCGGCCTCCCGCAGCGAGGCGCAGCCGGAGGTTCCGCCACCCGCACCGCGACACAGCCGATCCGCGCACCTTCTCAGGTCCAGTAGGGCCGCGGCGATGAGCTCGGCCGATCCCGGCAGGTAGCTCTTCGACGTGCGCGGCAAGTTCTGTCGAGCACCTTGTGTCCATTGTTCCATGGAATTGTGGAATGATGACGGTGTGGCCGACAAGACCGATCTCTACGACACCATCGCCGGCACCGGTAAGGCCTTGGCGCACGGCAAGCGTCTGGAAATGCTGGAACTGCTGGCCCAGGGCGAACGCTCGGTCCAGGAGCTGGCCCGGACTGTGGGGTTGAAGTTGACCACCGCCTCCGCCCACCTGCAGGTGCTGAACGAGGCCGGGCTGGTGGCCACACGCAGACAGGGAACGAGCGTGATGTATCGGCTGGCCGGTGAGGATGTGGCCGGGTTGCTGTCGGTGCTGTGCCGGGTCGCCGATACCCACCGCGCCGACGTGGCGGCCGTCCGTCGCACCTATCTCGACAACGAGGGTATCCGGTTGGTCGGTCGCGAGGAGCTCATGCAGGCCGCCACCGAGGGCAGGGCGCTGGTGCTGGACGTGCGCCCTGCCGAGGAGTACGCGGCCGGGCACGTGCCCGGCGCGGTCTCCGTTCCCTTGGAGGAGCTGGCCGACCGGCTGGCCGAGATCCCGGCCGATACCGAGGTCGTCGCGTACTGCCGCGGACGCTACTGCGTGCTGTCCTACGACGCTGTGCGGCTGCTGCAGGCCAGCGGACGCGACGCCGCGTTGCTGGAGGACGGCATCCTCGAATGGCGCCGCGATGGCCTGCTCGTCACCGCTGCTTGATCCACCACTTCCCCGAAGGAACCTCGATGGCCACCGCGACCGCGGCCGCACTGCACCCTGCCCAACGACGGATCCTCGCCGTCCTCGTCACCGCTCAGATCTTCAGCGGCGCGGGACTGGCCGCGGGCATCACCGTCGGCGCCCTGCTGGCCCAGGACATGCTCGACACGACGGGCCTGTCCGGCTTGCCCAGTGCCCTGTTCACCGCAGGCTCGGCTGCGGCGGCCGCGGTGATCGGACGCACCTCGCAGCGCCTGGGGCGCCGCACGGGGCTCGCGGCCGGTTACGCCACCGGGGCCCTGGGTGCTCTCGGTGTCGTGATCGCCGCCACCATCGGCAACGTGGGGCTGCTGTTCATCGCCCTGGTCATCTACGGGGCCGGGACCGCCACCAACCTGCAAGCCCGCTACTCCGGAGCCGACCTGGCCACCCCCGGCCACCGTGCTCGAGCGCTCAGTACCGTGCTGGTCGCCACCACCTTCGGCGCTGTCGTCGGCCCCAACCTGGTCACTCCGCTGGGCGCACTGGCCCGATCCTGGAGCATCCCGCCCCTGGCCGGCCCCTTCCTGCTGGCCGCTGCCGCCTACGCCGCCGCCGGGCTCGTGCTGTGGCTGTTGCTGCGCCCCGACCCGCTGCTCACGGCGCGCACGCTGGCCGATCCCGGCGCCGAGTCCCACCCGACTTCCACCACGGCAACCGGCAACAGGAGCCACGTGGTGCTCGGGGCCGCGGTGATGGTCGTGACCCAGCTGGTCATGGTCGCGATCATGACCATGACGCCGGTCCACATGCAGCACCACGGCCACTCCGTGGGCGCGGCCGGAATGGTCATCGCCGTCCACATCGCGGCGATGTACCTGCCGTCCCCGCTGAGCGGCTTCCTGGTCGACCGCTTCGGCCGGTTGCCCATCGCCGGCGCTTCCGGCCTCACCTTGCTGGCGGCGGGGCTGGTGGCCGCGTTCTCCCCACCGCAGTCGGTCGCGCTGCTGGCGGTCGCGCTCGGCCTGTTGGGCCTGGGATGGAGCTTCGGGCTGGTCAGCGGCACCGCGATCATCACCGACAGCACCTCGCCGGCCACGCGTGCCAAGACCCAGGGCCTGGTCGACGTCGCTATCGCCGTCTCGGGAGCCGGAGGAGGCCTGGCCTCCGGCATGGTCGTGGCCGCCGGAAGCTACACCCTGCTCGCCCTCGCCGGAGGCATCATCGCGGTGGCCCTGGTGCCCGTCCTCGTGCTCACCAATCGAGCCGGCAGCACGCCGCGCCCCCACGATCAACCGGTGTCCACATCAGCCGGCCGGTGAGCCGAACAGCCCCGTCCCGTCTTCCTCGGGGGAGCTAACTGTGCCCGGCCGCTGCGACGCCGGCGGAGAAACCGCCGGTGCTCCCGCTCGTTGTCCCGGCAAGGGTGGACCTCTCCACCGGTGCAGCCGAATTCGAGCGAGGAGCGAGCATGGCAGCGGATGCCGAGCGCTGGAGGGCACCTTCCTCGGCGGGTGCCTCTTCTCCGGACGCGCCGCAGGCCGCGCCCTGGCTCGCGACCTCGCATAACCGGCAGGCGCCGGAAACGAATTCGCCACGAGCTCTTCGCCGCATCACCGGAAACAGCATCCTCGACGGGAAGGACCGCACCGTGAGCCCGGAGTCGTACTCCTCGTTCCAGAACGAGATCTACCTGCAGGGCCTGCTCACCGAGCAGGTCCCGGAACTGACCACCGACCTGCAGGCGCTGGAGGACACCGCGCGGCAGGCGCTGTCGCCGAGCGCCTACGGCTACGTGGCCGGTGGTGCCGGAGGGGGTGCGACGGTGCGGGCGAACCGGGAGGCGCTCGACCGGCGCCGCGTCGTGCCGCGCATGCTGCGCGACGTGGGTACCCGCGACCTCTCCCGCACGGTGCTGGGCACCCGGATGCCTGCGCCGGTGGCGCTCGCCCCGGTGGGGGTGCTGTCCATCGTCCATCCCGACGGCGAGCTCGCGGTGGCCCGGGCGGCGGCGAAGGCGGGGCTGCCGATGGTGCTCAGCACCGCCTCGTCCTACACCCTGGAGGAGGTGGCGGAGGCATCCGGAGAGGGCTCGTCGCGCTGGTTCCAGCTGTACTGGCCCAAGGACCGCGAGGTGACGGTCAGCATGCTGCAGCGGGCCGAAGCCGCCGGATACCACACGCTGGTGATCACGCTGGACACCTGGCTGCTGGGGTGGCGGCCCACCGACCTCGACCGGGCGTATCTGCCGTTTCTGCAGCGCACCGGGATCGCCAACTATCTGTCCGATCCCGCTTTCCTGGCCGGGTTGGACAAGCCGGTCGAGGAGGATCCGCTGGCCGCGGTCGCGCACTGGGCGGACATGTTCGCCGACCCCACCAAGACCTGGCAGGACCTGGCCTTCATCCGCGAGCACTGGTCGGGGCCGATCGTGCTCAAGGGGGTGCTGCACGCCGACGACGCGCGCCGCGCCCGCGACGAGGGCATGGACGGCATCGTGGTGTCCAACCACGGTGGGCGCCAGGTCGACGGCGCCGTGGCGGCGCTGGACGCGCTGCCCGAGGTGGTCGACGCGGTCGGCGGGGAGCTGGCCGTGCTGTTCGACAGTGGTGTGCGCACCGGCGCCGACGTGGTCAAGGCGCTCGCGCTGGGTGCCGACTCGGTGCTGATCGGCAGGACCTATGCCTACGGTCTCGCCTCCGGTGGCGAGGAGGGGGTGACGCACGTGTTGCGCTGCCTGCTGGCCGAGCTCGACCTCACCGTCGCGCTGTCCGGGCACCGCAGCCCTGACGAACTCGGCCCCGACCTGCTCGCCGGGTAGCCGCCCCGCACGCTGCCCGGCTTTGCCGAGGTTTGTCGTCACCGGAGTCCGAGGCCTCTCGGACACGTCTGTGTGTCCACGACGATGATCAGTCGGATGGCGTCGCGTTCGTGTTGACGCTTTTCTTTGTGTCGGACACAATAAGCGTGTGGCGCGGATCCGGTTTACCCAGTCAGCGCGCAAGCACAGGGTTGCGGCTGGTCGCGCCCGTTGCTGGTCGCCCACGTGATGGATCTCCGCGCCAAGTTCCGCCCGTTGTACGAGCAGGCCAAGTCGGTCCGCGTTCGGGAGGGTGAAACGCGATGAGTACCGAAGACGAGTTCGTCGATCTCGATCAGGAAGAGCTCTACGACAGTCGGGGACGCCGCATCACCGCCGAGTACGTGGCAGCCGCCGTCGACGAGGTGGAATCCGACGACGTCGTGCTCGACGAAACCCAGGCGGTCTTCCCGCAGCGTGGTCGCCCCTCGCTGAGTTCGCCCGGCGTGCACTCGCCTCGGGTGGATACGCGCGTGCCCAGCGACGTCAAACGTCGCCTCGAACGTCTTGCCCGCGTTCAACATCGCGCCGAGTCCGAGGTTGTCCGCGAGGCTCTGGAGGAATACCTCGCTCGCCACTGAGGCGGCACTGCTCTGAGAGCGAGCAGCCGGAGAAGGGTTTCCTCCGCACCGCGGAGCAGCGATCCCTCCGGGGGTCATCTCCGGCCTGCTCAGCCGGCCCGTTCGGTGACGGCCGGAATCCGGCCCCGGTCGCGGGTGAGGAGGGTGCGGAACTCGTCGGCGGGCAGGGCCGGGGAGAACAACCAGCCCTGGTAGGACTCCACTCCCATGTCGGACAGCAGCTGGAGCTGGTGTGCGGTTTCGACGCCTTCGGCGACGCAGCGTCGTCCCAGGGCGTGGGCCATGTCCGCGATCGCTCTGGTGACGGCGAGGTCCGCGGTGTCCTCGGTGGTCGCGGAGGTGAACTGGCGGGCGATCTTGATTTCCTGCGCGGGCAGCCCTTTCAGCCGGGCCAGGGAGGAGTAGCCGGTGCCGAAGTCGTCGATGGCGAACCGCACCCCGCGCCGTGTCAGGTTTTCCATGGCCCGCCGGGTGGGCAGGGACAGGTCCACCAGGTCGGTCTCGACGAGTTCGAGGACGATGCGGTGCCACTCGATGCCGGATTCGGCGACGGCGTCGGTGACGAGGTCGATGAAGCCTGAGTCACCGGGGACGAGCCCGGAGAGGTTGATCCCGATGTCCACGGGTTGCCCGTGCGAGAGTGGCCAGCCGGCGGCTTCGTGCAGCGCGGTGCGCAGCACCCAGCGGTCGATGTCGCGCAGCAGGCCGCCCCGCCGGGCCACCGGCAGGAAGACGCCGGGGCTGACCAGGCCGTGCTCGGGATGCGGCCACCGGAGCAGGGCCTCGGCGCCGGTGATCGTGCCGTCGGAGGCAACCAGCGGCTGGTAGTGCAGCGCCAGCTCGTCGTTGCGCAGTGCCTCCTGGAGTTGCTCTTCGAGGGGGAGCTGCCGGTCGGTGACGGTGATCAGATCGGGGTCGGCCAGCGCGACCTGGTCCGGGCCCTGCTGCTGGGCTTTGAGCATGGCCGCGTCGGCGAAGCGCAGCAGGTCCTGGCCGCTGGTGCCGCTGCCGGGAGGGAGGGCCACCCCGATCGAGGCCGAGACCCGGACGAGGTGGCCGTGCACCGGCACGGTCGTGCGCAGCAGTCCGGAGAGCCGGGTGGCCAGTGCTTCCAGGCCGCCTGCAGCGGTGAGGTCCAGGCAGAGGACGACGAACACGTCCTGGTCGAACAGGCGTGCCGCTGTGCAGACGTCGGGCAGGCCGTCGGTCAGCCGCCGGGCCAGTGCGGCCAGCAGCTCGTCACCGGCCTCGTGGCCGAGTCCCGTGGTGATGCGCTCCACGTTGTCGACCTTGCAGGACAGGATCGCGACGTTTTCGGAACCGGACCGGTTCGACAGTTCTTCGAGCAGGTCGTGGATCCCGGCGCGGTTGCGCAGCCCGGTCACCGTGTCGAGGGAGGGGTCCGGGAGCTGCGTGCGCTCTTCCCGGTACTGGTCGGTGACGTCCTGCGAGGTGCCGACCAGCACGCCGGTCTCCTCGATCGCCATGCCGCGCACGCGGAAGACGCGTGCCGTGCCGTTGTCGACCCTCAGGTGGTGTTCGACGACGATCGGCTGGTGGTGCTCGATCAGCGGGGTCCAGCTTTCCCGCACCCGCGCGCGCTCCTCCGGAGGCACCAGTTCCAGGTAGTCGTCGAAGGCGAGGCTGTCCTTCTCGGCCGGGATGCCGGACAGTTCGTGCAGCAGCCCGGACAGGCGCATGGTGCCGGTGGCCGGGTTCCACTCCCAGGTGCCGATGCGGGCTTCCTGCTGCGCTTCCTGCAGGGGAGAGGTGCCCATGCGGGTGAAGCGCTGGGCCTCGGCCAGCCAGTTCCACTGCTCGGGGCGCATGTGGCTCTGCTCGTCGGTGACCAGGTTCGAGACGTCGACGAGCAGGGTCACGCGCAGCCGCTCGTCGCCGGTGTGCGGCCAGCTCGCCTCGCGCACCGGCAGAGGTGGTTTCCCCTGCCTGCGCAGCCACGAGGTGGGGTCGGTCCAGGTCACCAGGTTCGTCAGGCACTGCCCGAGCAGCGCGGCCGGGGAGGGCTGCCCGGCGAGTTCCGCGGCCTGCTCGGTGGCGCGGACGACGATACCGCCGGGGGTGGTCAGCAGCACGGGGGCGTGCGGCAGCGCGAGGTCTTCCGCGAGGTCCATCCAGCCGGACAGCTCGTCCCCGGCCGGGGAGTCGACGACGTCCGGCCTCGTGTGCTCCGAAGCCACGGATTCCCCCTGTTCGGAAAACTGTGGAAGTGGCGGTGCGGCCTGCGGTGGGCTGCGTTCTCGTGCCGGTGGTGCCTGCCTTTCCCGGTGCAACGGTGCTCTCGCCGGACGAGTTCCCCCGCCGCCCGTGCTCCTGATGGCAGGAACGCCGACGTGGTGGTGCCACCGGGGTACCCCGACACCTGCCCACCGATGCGGGCACCGCCCGCTGTCCGGGGGTGAATCCGTCGGGGACGAGCACGGTCACAGCCCCGTGGCCGTCTTACCCGAAACGACTCCGCCCATGGCCCTCTCTCCAAGGCGCAGCCCATGAACAAGGGAGGGGAGCTGAATAGCGGCACCTATCGCGGCCAGTGAGCCCCGCCCGATTGTGCAGGTCGGGCGGGGCCGTGCGACCGGGTTCGTTTCAGAGCAGGTGGTCGAACTCCCCGGCCTTGGCGCCGTCGATGAAAGCCCGCAGCTCTTCGCGGGTGTAGACGTGGGTGCGGGCCTTGCGTTCGGCTTCGGGGAGTTTGTCGTCCTGGAGGCCGATGTGGTCGCCGACCCTGGTCAGCGACAAACAGCCGCCGTTGCCGGAGCTGAAGCTGGACTTGGTGTAGTCGCCGTGGACGACGGCCTCGTACTGAGCATCGTCCACATCCGGGTAAGGGTTGTGTGCTGGGGTCATCGGTACTCCTTCTCAACGGCGGCGATGAGGTCCAGGGACTCCCGGGCGGGTAGCGACCGTGCCAGCGCCGCGTCGAACGTGTAGGTGCATTGCCGGATCGGATCACGTTCGTGCTCGTAGATGCGCGAGGCTGTGTCGGAATCCACGAAAACCGCCTCCCCGTCGTCCTCGTGCGGGAAGGTGAAGATCACGAGGTTGTCCGCGCCGGGCAAAGCTCCGGCTGTGTGCGGATAGATGTGGATCGTGACCTTGGCATCGCGTGCCACCTCGTTCAGATGCTGTAGCTGAGCCCGCATGAGCGCGGGGCTGCCGACCACCCTACGAAGAACGTCCTCGGTCATGACAGCCGTCAGCCCCTCGAAGCCGGGATCGTTGAGGCGCTTCTGGCGCTGCATCCGCAGCTCGACGAGGCGATCGATGTCGATGGGGCGCACGAAGGCCCGCGCATTGTTGACCACTTCTTCGGCGTAGGCACGGGTCTGCAGAAGCCCTTGGATGAAGGCGTAGTCGAAGCTGCGCGCGGTGATCGCATCTTCGCCGAGCTCGGCGAGCATCTCGACCGGTTCCGGCACGATGTCGCGGTACTCCTGCCAGTAACCCTTCTCGTTGGCGCGGCGCTGTAGTTCTTTGAGTTGCGCGGCGGTGGCTTCGCTGACCTTGAGCGCGGTGATGAAGCAGTCGAGTTGGTCGGGTTCGATGCGCGACAGGCCCGATTCGACGCGAGACAGATGCGAGGCGGACATGCGACGAATGGTCCCGGCGGCATTGATGCGCTCGGCCATGCTCTCCTGATTGAGCTGGGCATCTTCCCGAAGACGGCGGATCTGACCGCCCAATCGTCGGCTCCGTGCGGTCTTGCGCAAGGCCATGGGGCGCTGCTCCCTCGTCCGTTCCCAACCTGCTGGATGCTGCTGCTGGGCGCGATCCTCGCATGATCACCCGATCGGCGGACTACAAAATCCTGCAAGTTGCAGTCATGATGTTGTCATCCAGCAGCGAGCTGCACGATCTTGCGGGAAGAATAACCCTTCCTGGCAGGGACGGACAGCACCTCTTCGAGGGTGTCGCGCTTGCGGTTGTGCCGGGCACGGGCGAGTGGCCTTGATCCGGTACTTCCGGAGCGCATTGCCCGAAGACAGCAGAGAGCCACCACGAGTAAAGACCTCCCCGCGCTGAGCTTGGCGGCACACGCGGGGAGGCCTTTCACCAGTTCCCCTATCGAAAGGGAGTGTCGATGGTATCGCATGATCCCGAGCGTTCGGGCGAGCCGAAGCGGTCCGATCCCGATCCGAGCGGCCCCGAATCGGGGATGCGGCCGGTGCGCTACCGCGCCGGTGCGGCAGGAGAGTCGTGGCGCTGCGTGCACATGGCGGTGCCGGAGCCGGGCGGGCTGCTGGTCTCCGCGTGCGGCCGGTGGTTCCGGCCGGAACGGATGGAGCAGGCAGCAGGTGGGATGCCGTGCGTGGCCTGCGTGCAGGCCCTGGCCGCCGCCGAACGGGGCGAGGCTCGGCAGCGCCTGGTGGACGAGCACGGCGAAGACGGGCTCCCACGATGAACCCGCCCGCCCGCTGGGCCGGATGGCTACCGGCCCGCGACCACCGGGACCCGGACATGCACCTGCTGCTGGTCCGGTACAGCAACGGCGCCTGCGGAGTCGCCGTGGCCCCCGGAGAACCGTCCCGGGCACCGACCGAGCACTCCCGCTGCGCGGTGTGCGCGGGCCTGGCCGAACCCGCCACCGCACAGCCACCCCTGCCGCGCCGCGCCGCCGCGCGGCAGTAACCAGCGATCACGGAGCACGACGAGATGGAACTTGCGATCTTCCTGGCCGGTGTCGCGGTCCTCACCGGACTCGGGATGCTGCTGGCCTGGCCCCGCGACACGGACCCCGACAGCGACGAGAACCGACACCACGGGGACGAGCTCCGGCGGCAACGCCGCGAGGCGGCCGTGCGGGCAGCGGCTACTCGACGGGGAAAAGCATGACCGCCCCCGCCGTCGCCCGAGCGGGAGTGTGGATGACCGGAATCGGGGAATCCACCTGGCACGCCGTTCCCGCCCCCGAGCCGGGCCAGACACCGGTGGCGACCTGCGGGCACCGCCTGACCGGGCCCGTGCACCGCAGACTCGGCACGGATCCGCCGCAGGACGGGACCCGCACGATCTGCCCACCCTGCGCGCAGGGAGTGGGATGGACCGAGCCGAGGCCGGTGCGGGTCAGCGCCCGCATCCGGTGGCCCACCGCGGACCCCGACACCCCGCGAACACCGGCAACCCCCGATAGGCCCACCGAGGACGATTCGCCCGGCCCCGGAACGGACGGGACCGGGTGGCCCCTCGACCACGGCGGGGCGGCCGGTGCCGACACGCCCACCCGGCGATGCCCCCTGCTGGGGGAGGCTCTGGAGCTGCTGCTCGACTCCCGGCCACCCGGAACCGGTGCGCGTACCGCAGCGGACCTCCCGGAGGGCGTGTTGCCGCCCGGCACCGTCGTCCCCGCCTGACCTCCCCTCGACCCGGCCCGGTGCCGCCCGTCTCCGCCCGGCGCCGGGCCTGTGCCCGGCCGAGAACCGACACGGGCAGGGCGGCGCCCCCACCCGCCCGGCCGGGTTTCCAGCCCCGGCGCGGTGACCGGACGCCGACCCGGATCGCCGCGCCGGGCCCGCTCCGGTGCGGGACAACGGCGTCCCCACCGGAGTACCGGTGCGGCCTCTCTTCCACCGCACCGGGCCCCGGCTGGGGCGAGCGTCCGACCGCGCCTGTGCTCGCCCCAGCCGAACCCCCGTGCCCGCGCACGCCCCGGCACGGCGTCCCGGCACACGGCTTTCGCCTCGAAAGGAACGCAGTGAACACCGCACACATCGAGTTCTCCCACCGAAACCCCGCGCCGGAACCGCCGATGCCGGCCCAACTCCGCTTCGGCTGGTTCACCACGCCCGACCCGGCCGAACCCGCCCCGCACCACCCGCAGCCCCACGAGCTCTCCTGGCGCTGCATCCGCTTCGCCGATCCCCGCGACCCGGCCGTGCTCGCCAAGCTCCTACGCGCGCTGCGCAACTCATGACCGCCGCGCGGGAAGTAGCGTTGCTTCGAGTGCCCGACCCATCGCAGACCCAGCGGAGAGGGAGACCATGCACACGTCCACCAACACCGACGTACGTCGGTTCTTCGACAGGATCGCCGACCGCTACGACCGCCAGATCGGAACGTGTGAACGATTCCTGTTCCCCGGCAGCCGGCAGTGGGCCGTCGAGCACGCCCGTGGTCGGGTCGTCGAGATCGCGGTCGGTACCGGGCTGAACCTGCCGCTGTACCCGGACGAGGTCACCGTGGTCGGGATCGAGCTGTCCGAACGGATGCTGCAGCTCGCGCGCGAGCGCGTGGCCGGGCAGGGGCTCGCCGATCGGGTCGAGCTGCGTGCCGGGGACGTGCAGGCGCTGGAGCTGCCCGATGCCAGTGCCGACACGGTGGTGTCCACCTTCACGATCTGCACCATCCCGGACCCGGCCGCCGCGGTGCGCGAGGCCCACCGGGTGCTGCGACCCGGCGGGCGTTTCGTGCTGGCCGAGCACGGGCCGTCGGACAACGCGATCCTGCGTGCGGGGATGCGACTGGCCGAGCACGGGACCGCCCGCTTCGCCGCCGACCACCTCACGCGCGATCCGGTGCCGCTGCTCGAACAGGCAGGATTCCGCATCGAGGCCGTGTCACGGGCCAAGGCCGGCATCGCCTTCCACGTGCTCGCCGACCGGCCATGATGGACCCGGTGCTCACCACGCAGGCCAAGCACAAGAGTCGTGTCCCCGCCACACCGAACAGGGCAGCGGGGACAGGACTCCCCGTCGGCCGACCGGGCCGCACCCGGCCAACCCGCGCACCTTCTCAGCCGATATGGCTCCGCCCGCGCCGGGCCAGGGCGGTTGCGGCTCCTCCGAGCACGCCCAGCCCGCCGGCGAGCCCCGCCAGCCGCACCGCCCGCCGCCGCCGGCCCGGCCGTGGCCGCTGCCGGCGATAGGCGCTCTCCGCCGCCTCACCCCGGGCCGTCTCACCCGGTTGGCCGTCACGGGCACCGTCCCGGGCCAGCTGCATCACCTGCGCGCTGTGCAGCGCACGGCGTCCCCCGCCGACCTGACCGATCTGGGTCTGGCAGGAAAAGCCGTCGGCGACGACGAGAGTGTCGGGGTCGGCCCCCCGCACCGCGGGCAGCAGCGCCTGCTCCCCGCAGTCCACCGAGATGTCGAACTTGCCCTGCTCGTAGCCCCACGCCCCGGCGACTCCGCAGCAGCCGCCGCTGACCGGCTGCACCTCGACCCCCATCCGTTCCAGCATCGTCCGATCGGGATCGATGCCGCCGGTGGCGCGGTGATGGCAGTGCCCCCACAGCAGGGCTTGGTGGGCCAGCTCGGGCACCTCGATGTCGAACGCCTCGACGAACTCGGCGAAGTGGTAGGCGTTGGCCGCCAACCGGGTCGCGTCGTCGTCATGCGGCAGCATCTTGCCCATCTCGTCCCGGAACACCGCCAGACAACTGGGCTCCATCCCCACCACGGGAGTGCCTGCACGGATGTCGGAGCGCAGCATGCCCAGCACGTTGTGCAGATAGCGCTGGGCCGCATCGAGAAAACCGTAGTCGTACAGCGGGCGCCCGCAGCACACGTGCCGCTCGGGCATGACGACCTGCCAGCCCGCCGCCTCCAGCGCCTCGACGCAGGCCACGCCGACATCGGTGTGCAGATGGTTGTTGAAGGTGTCGGGAAACAACACCACGCGCCTGCCGTACGGGTTGGCCGTCCCGCCCCGATCGGCGAACCACTGCTGCAGGGTGATCGGGGCGAACGTCGGCAGCTCGCGCCGCTGGTCGATGCCACCGGCCCACTTCACCAGCGACCGCAGCAGCGGAGTCCGCGTCGCCGTGTTGACCACGCCCGGCATCAGCGCGGCCAGCCGCGACGCCTGGTCGATGAACCCGAACGCGTAGGCGTAGCGCGGGCGCCAGCGGCGCATCGACCGGTAGTGGTGATACCGGAACTCCGCCTTGTACGAGGGCATGTCCACGCCCACCGGGCAGTCGCTGGTGCACCCCTTGCAGGCCAGGCACAGATCCAGCGACTCGGAAACCTCCCGGGACTGCCAGCCGTCGGTGATCACCTCGCCCTGCAGCATCTCGAACAGCAGACGAGCCCGACCGCGCGTGGTGTGCTTCTCCTCGCGAGTCACCTGGTAGCTGGGGCACATGGTGTTCTCGGCTTCCGGCACGCGGCAGGTGCCGACCCCGACGCAGCGCAGCGCGGCGTGCGAGAAATCCCCGTTGTCCTGCGGATAGGCGAGCTTGACCTCCGGACGCGAAGGGTTGTAGTCGGTGCCCAGGCGCAGGTTCTCGTCGAAACGGTAGGCATCGACGACCTTGCCGGGGTTCATCTTCCAGGCCGGATCCCAGATCCGCTTGAACTCGTGCATGGCCTCCATCAGCCGAGGCCCGTACTGCCTGCTCAGCAGCTCCGCGCGCTGCTGGCCGTCACCGTGCTCGCCGGAGACCGACCCGCCGTAGGAGACGACCAGATCGGCCGCTGCCTCCATGAAGGACCGGTAGGTGGCGAGCCCCTCGGCACTGCGCAGGTCGAAATCGATCCGGGAGTGGATGCAGCCCTCACCGAAGTGGCCGTACATCGCCCCGCGCAACCCGTACTCGGCATAGAGCGCCCTGAGCCGCCGCAGATAGTCGCCGAGATGCTCGGGCGGGACCGCGGAATCCTCCCAGCCGGGCCAGTGGTCCTTCTGCCCCGGAGGGAACGCCGTGGAGCCCAGGCCGCTTTCCCGGATGTTCCACAGGATCTGACTGTTGCCGCCCTCCTGCACACTTCTGGACACCACGATCCGATCGGCGTCGTAGCCGAGATCGCTGCGCAACCACTCGGTGAACCGCTCGGCACGGTGCACCGACTCCTCCTTGGAGTCCGCGCCGAACTGCACCATCAACCACGCGTGGTTGCCGCCCAGCCGGGGCAGCTCGTGCAGACCCTCGAGGTTGATCTTCTCCTGCTGCTGGTCGTGCACGAGCCGGGAGTCGATCGCCTCCAGCCCGATCGGCTGCCACTGCCGGATCTGCGTCACGTGCTCGGCCGCGTCGACGATGTTCTCGTACTCCACGATCACCGTGGTGCGTTCGAACATCGCCGGGGTGAGCAGCAGCGTGGCGTTCAGCGCGGTGGCGCAGGTCCCTTCCGTGCCGACCAGCGCGCGGGCGACGTTGAACCCCTTCTCCGGCAGCAGCTCGTCGAGGTTGTACCCCGAAACCCGCCGAGGCATCTCGTCCACCGAGGGGAAACCGGCCCGGATGTCGGCGGCGTAGCGATCGCGGAGATCGCGCAGCTTGGCGTAGATCTCCCCCTTGCGCCCGCCCTCGGCGATGATGCGGTCGAGCGACTCCTCCTCGTCGACCCCCACCCAGAACCGCGCACCGTCGTAGGTGAGCACCTCGAGAGCGTGCACGTTGTCGGAAGTGCGGGGGCCGGGCCCGTAGAAGTGGGCCTGCACCGAGTGGATACCGCAGGAGTTGTTGCCGATGTTGCCGCCGATCGTGCAGCGCGAATGCGACGAGGGATCGGGGCCGAAGACGAGGTTGTGCTCACCGGTGAGCCGGTTGACCTCCTCGTTGATCGCCCCGGGCTGGGCCGTGACCGTCCTGCGGGCGACGTCGACGTCCTCGGTACCGGTCAGGTACTTGGAGAAGTCGAGCACGACGGCGACGTTGACCGTCTCACCGGACAGGCTCGTCCCGCCGCCACGGGACAGCAGCGGCGCCCCGTAGCGGTGGCAGGCCACGGTCGTGGCGACCACGTCGTCGAGCGTGGCGGGAAGCACCACGCCGAGCGGGACCTGCCGGTAGTTCGACGCGTCGCTGGCATACAGGGCTTTCGAGGCGGTGTCGAAGCGCACCTCGCCCCGGACATTCCGCCGCAGGTGCGCTTCGAGCCCTTGGACGTTGACCGTGGCCGTCCCGGCCATTCCGGTGGAGAAGCGGGAGTCCGGGTGAGCCGGGACGGTGACCTGTTCGGCCGGCATCAACGCTCCCGTCCCGGCATCGCTTCCCGGGCCGACTCGGTGAACTCGTGCATCTTCTGCTTGGCGCCCTTGGCGACGATGCCCCACGTCTGCGGGTCACCCTCCCGCAGCGCCTTGGCCACCTTCTGGGCCTGCATCTTCTTGATGTGCGGCGGCACCGGCGGGATCTCGCTGTCGACCACGACCTCGAGGACGACCGGCCCGCCTGCGGCCAGCGCCTCGTCCCAGGCCGCCCCGATGTTGTCCGGGCTGTCGCACCGGATCCCGGTGAATCCCAGCAACTTCGCCCACTCGGCGTAGGGCACGTCGGGGATGTTCTGCGAACCCGGGAACTTGCGTTCCCCGCCCATCGCCCGCTGCTCCCAGGTGACCTGGTTGAGGTCCCGGTTGTTGAACACGCAGAAGATCAGCGGAGACTGGTTCATCCGGTCCAGATAGCCCTTGATGGTGATCAGCTCCAGCATCCCGTTCATCTGGAACACGCCGTCGCCGACCAGCGCGACCACGGGGCGGTCCGGGAACGCGAACTTGGCGCCGATGGCATACGGCGTGCCCGGGCCCATCGTGGCGAGATTGCCCGCCAGCGACGCCTTCATGCCCGTGCGCAGCTTGAGGTGCCGAGCCCACCAGTTGGCGACCGATCCGGCATCGGTGGTCAGGATGCAGTTGTCCGGCAGCCGCTTGGACAGCTCGTGGGTCACCAGCTCGGGATTGAGCGGATCGGCATCGTCGTGGGCGCGATCGTCGAGGACCCGCCACCACTCGTCGACCTCGGACTCGATCTTCTCCCGCCAGGACCGGTCCTGTTTGCGCTGCAGCAGCGGGATCAGCTCCTGCAGGGTGTCCCGCGAGCCCCCCACGAGTTGGGCGTCCATCGGATAGCGGGTACCGATCATCCGCCCGTCGATGTCGATTTCCACCCCCTTGCACTGGCCTTCGGGGGGCAGCCACTCCGCGTACGGGAAGCTGGTGCCGATGAACAGCAGCGTGTCGGCGTTCATCATCATCTCGTGGCTGGCCGTCGAGCCGAGCAGCCCGATCGGCCCGGTGACGTACGGCAGGTCGTCGGGCAGCACCTCCCGGCCGAGCGAAGTCTTGGCCACGCCCGCTCCGAGCAGTTCGGCGACCTCGGTGACCTCGTCGGTGGCCTCGGCCGCACCCTGCCCGACCAGGATGGCCACCTTCTCCCCCTCGTTGAGCACGTCGGCCGCTTTGCGCAGCTCGCTCTGCTCGGGCAGGGTGCGCGAGCCGGACCAGCCCGCGGTGGTGTAGACGGCGCCGTGCTCGCGCGGCGGTGAGGGCTGGGCCTCCTCCATCGCGACGTCTTCCGGGACGATGACCGTCGCCACGGTCCGGTTGGCCAGCGCGACCTTGCACGCGCGGTCGATCAGTTGGCGGGCCTGCGCGGGATGCATGCAGGTCTGCACGTATTCGGAGACGTCCTTGTACAGCGTGTTGGGGTCGATCTCCTGCTGGTACCCGCTGCCCAGGGCGATCCGCTTCTGCTGGCCGACGATGGCCACGACGGGCTGGTGGTCCAGCTTGGCGTCGTAGAGCCCGTTGAGCAGGTGGATCGTCCCGCCACCGGATGTGGCCATGCAGCAGCCGATCTCGCCGGTGAACTTGGCGTGGGCGGTGGCCATGAACGCGCCCATCTCCTCGTGGCGCGGCTGGATCAACTCCGGGTCACCGTCGGCGCGATCGAGGGCCCCCAGCAGGGAGTTGATCCCGTCGCCCGGGTACCCGAAGATCCGATGGATACCCCACTGGCGGAGCCGGTCGAGAATGAAGTCGGCGGTCTGCGGCATGAGTGAGCCTTTCGCACGCGGCTGCCGGATGTCGGCTCCGCGTTACCCCCGGCGGGCAGTGCTGAAACGCGCGGCGGGAATACACGTCCGGGCCGCGTGGTACGCCCGTGGTCGTGACGAGCAGAGCAACGGATGCGGTCCCGATCGAGGACCTCGATGTCGCGGCCTACGAGATCCCCACCGACGCGCCCGAATCCGACGGGACACTGACCTGGGACTCCACCACGCTGGTGCTGGTGCGGGCGCACGCCGCCGGCCGAACCGGGATCGGTTACACCTATGCGGGCCCGTCGGCGGCCACCGTGGTGCACGGCAAGCTCGCCGGGGTGGTGACCGGCCGGGACGCGTTGACCCCGGCGGAGTCGTGGCAGGCGATGCAGCACGCCGTGCGCAACCTCGGCAAGCCCGGCGTGGTGGCCGAGGCGATCTCGGCCGTCGACATCGCGCTGTGGGACCTGCAGGCCCGGCTGCTCGACCTGCCGCTGGCGATCGCCCTCGGTGCCCTGCACGCGGCCACACCGATCTACGGCAGCGGCGGATTCACCTCCTACGACAACGACACCCTCGGCAGGCAACTGGGCGGCTGGGTCGAAGCAGGGATCTACCGGGTGAAGATGAAGGTCGGCCGGGACCCGGTCTCCGATCGGGGCAGGCTGCGCGCCGCCCGACTCGCCATCGGCGAGGGGCCGCAGCTGTTCGTCGATGCCAACGGCGCCTACACCCGCAAGGACGCCGCGAAATGGGCGGAGATCTTCGCCGGCTTCGGGGTGACCTGGCTGGAGGAACCGGTCAGCTCCGACGACCTGGAAGGTCTGCGGCTGCTGCGGGATCGGGGACCGGCCGGTATGGACATCGCCGCAGGCGAGTACGGCTACCACCTGCCCTACTTCCACCACATGCTCCATGCCGGGGCGGTGGACTGCCTGCAGGCCGACGTCACCCGCTGCCTGGGGATCACCGGGCTGCTGCGCGTGGCCGCACTGTGCGACGCGCGCACCATGGATCTGTCACTGCACTGCGCGCCGCAGGTCAGCGCCCAGGTGGGCACCGCCGTGTGGCACCTGCGGCACCTGGAGTACTTCCACGACCACGTCCGCATCGAACGGATCGCCTTCGACGGGACACTGGAACCCGAACCCGGCGGGCTGCTGCGCCCGGACCGCTCCCGCCCCGGCCTCGGGCTGGAAGTCAAACACGCCGACCTCGAGCCCTACCGCGTGCACTGATCGGGGCGGCCCGCCTCCTCCCGCCGTGGCGGGCTTCACTGCTCCCGCCCGACGGAGGTGCGGCTCGCGGCACTGCGGGCCAGCAGCACGTCGAGACCGCCGACCATCAGGTACGTGATCACCGTGCCCAGCGCGGTCAGCGGCCACCCGAAGAACCCGGGGATCCGGGACAGGCCGAACGCCACCGCCACGGCGGCGATGACCGACATCAGGTCGATGGCGCCGCTCATCGTCTCGACCTGGCCGCCCTCGCCGAGGCTGCCTTCCCGGAAGCGCACGATGAAAACCAGGCCGACCAGGACGAACGCAACCGCCGCACCGAGCGCGAAGGCCATCGTCTCCCAGGCGGTCGCCGTGCCGTTCGACCCGGTGACCAGCCCGTAGGCCGCCGTGATCGAGATGGAGAAGCCGTAGGCCGTGGCGTTGTTGCGCAGCGCCGTGCGCACCCCGCGGCCGTAGACCTCCCACCGCCCCTGCTGCTCGGGACGATCCTCCTGTCCGGACTGGTCATCCTGTTCGGACTGTTCCTGCTGCTCGGACTGGTTCGACGCGTCCCGGCGTTCTTCGTTGTCGTCCTCGGCCATGTCGAGCAGCGCATCACGCGGGATCGTCCGGTGCCACCGGATCGGTGGCTTTCGCCGATCGCCGCGCTCACGCCTCCTTTCCTGTTTCCGTTCGGTGCGACTCACCGGCGCTTGCGGCCGGATCGGGCGGCCAGCGCCGAGCAGGTGGCCGTGAGGCCGGCCATCCCGGTCAGCACGGCACGCCGGTGCCTCGACAGCCACAGCACCGGATCCCGGGAATGGGCCTGGTCGTCGAACGGCCCGTGCGCACCGCGATCGGCCTGCTCGTCCTGCGGTTCGAACAGGTTCGCTCCCCATCGGGGAAGATCGGCGTCGGTCTGCTGCGAGTTCACCCCGGTGCGGCCGAGGAAGACATCGAGCACCTTCGGGGCGATCCGCTCGCCGAGAATCGTGTAGGCGGTGGCGATGCCCACCCACATGTTGCGCCGCGGGTGCCGGGCGAGGAACGCGACGGCCCTGCCCGCGAGTTCGGGTTGGAAGATCGGCGGCACGGGCATCGGGTGGCGCGGCATCTTCGAGGCGTTCCAGTTGAACTGCGGGGTGTTCAGCCCCGGCAGCTGCACCGTGCACAGCTCGACCTTGCTCTTGTCGTGCACCAGCTCGGTCATCACCGACTCGGTGAACCCCTTCACCGCGTGCTTGGCTCCACAGTAGGCGGCCTGCAACGGGATCGAGCGGTAGGCCATGGCCGAGCCGACGTTGATGATGACGCCCCGATCACGTGGGCGCATCCGTTCCAGCGCGGCCAGTGTGCCGTGCACCTGGCCGTAGTAGCTCACCTCGGTGATCCGCCGGAATTCCGCCATGTCGGTGTCCCAGGAGAAAGCCAGCGATCCGGCGAAAGCCGTGTTGACCCACACGGCGATCTCGCCGAGCGTGTCCTCGACCTGCGTGGCCGCCTGCCGCACCGCGTCCTGGTCGGCGACGTCGACCGTGATCGGCAGGGCCTTTCCGCCCGCGCTGTCGACGTCTCCGGCCGCACCGTCCAGGCCGGCCCGGCCGCGAGCCAGGATCGCCACATCGTAGCCGGAAACGGCAAGTTCCCGGACGATTGCTCGGCCGGCACCGGCCGTGCCGCCCGTCACCACGGCCACCTCGCGGTTCGCTGTCGAAGCCATGTCACCACTTCCTCGTCCTGGTCGTCTCGTCCGGCCATGCCGTGTCGAACATGCCCGACAACGTGGTCGTTACCCGGCAGGGGAAGGTGTGACACCTGCGGTCAGAGGTGTTCCCAAGGACGAGCGAGCCGGGAGGCCGCTTCGAGCATGAGCGCGTGCACGAACGCCTGCGGGATGTTTCCGCGCAGTTGACGCTGGTTGACGTCGTACTCCTCGGAATACAGCCCCGCGGGGCCGCAGGCCGCCCTGTTGCGTTCGAACCACGCCCGGGCCTCGGTTTCCCAGCCCTGCTGGTGGGTGGCCAGCGCGGTGATGAACCCGCAGAGCAGGAAAGCCCCCTCGGCCTCGTACAGCGGGCGCTGGTCGTGCCGGAACCGGTAGACGTACCCGTCCTGGGTCAGTCCGTCGCGCACGGCGCCGAGTGTGGCCAGGCTGCGGGGATCGTCGGCGGGTATGGCCCCGCGGACGGCGCACAGCAGCAGTGCGGCGTCGACTCCGGGATCGTTCGGACTGCGCTGCCAGCGCCCGGAGGGATGCAGGCAGTCCCGTGTGGTCTCGGCGACGATGGCATCGGCCAGCGAGGTCCACGACGCGGCCTGCGCGGTGGCGGCACCGGACCTGGCGACGGCACGCAGCCCGGCGGCACAGATCAGTCGAGAGTGCGCCCAGCGGTCGGGAGCGAGTTCCCACACTCCGGCGTCGGGTTCACCTCGGCGCTGCTCGATCGCGGCCACCGCGACCTCCACGGCGCGCCAGTGCTCGGTGTCGAGGCGGTCGTGGCGTGCCGCGGCGGCGAACAGCAGCAGTGCCTCCCCGAACGCGTCGAGTTGGAACTGGTCGGTGACCTTGTTGCCCGCCCGGTTACCGCCACCCGGGTAGCCGCGCACGCGCGGCAGCGTGTACGTCTCGGGTACCCGTCCTCCCTCCACTGTGTAGGCCGGGTGCAGCGACGGCCCGTCGGCCAGCAGACGCTCGGCGATGAAGCCCACCGCGTTGTCCAGCAGCGGATGCGGCCCGTCGGCGGCCACGGCCTGAGCGGCGTAGCACTGGTCGCGGATCCAGGTGTAGCGGTAGTCGTAGTTGCGACCGGCCTCGGCCCGTTCGGGAAGCGAGGTGGTCACGGCACCGACCATTCCGCCGCTTGCACTGGTCAGCCCGCGCAGCACGGCGTAGGCGTGGTGCGCGTCCCGCTTGCCGAGCGTCGCTCCCATGTCGGGCACGCTGCGCCGCCAGCGATTCTCGGTGGCTTCCCAGGTCGGGGCGGCCTCCGCGGGCCCGGAGGGCAGCGGCCGGTCGGAAAGCTCCAGCACCAGATCGTGAAACGATCCGTGCGGGACGGTCAGCGTGAACGCGAGGGCATCACCGTCCTGCCGGGCCTCCTCCGCGCCCGACCACCGCAGGTACAGCGGTCCGACCCTGCCGGTCCAGACACCGTCGTCGACGGAGAGCTTGCGCAGCGAATGACGCCCGAAGCCACCCTGCGGGTCGAGCAGAACCCGCACCTCGGCAGGCCCGTCGAGGGCCTGCACGCGGCGGAGAACGACAGCGGTGTGCGGATCGCCGGGAAAGGCCAGGGCCTCCCGGCACTCGATCGCCCCGGAGGAGGTCATCCACCGGGAATGCCAGATCAGCGTGCCCTGCTCGTAATAGCCACCCCAGACATACCAGGGATCGCTCGGACTGACCGCGTACGCACCGGCTCCACCGATCAGGGAGGAGAACACCGCGTCGGAATCCCAGCGCGGGGCGCACATCCAGGTGATGTCACCGCGCGGGCCGATCAGCGCGCCGCGCTCCCCGTCGGCCAGCAGCGCGTACTCGCGCAGGACCTCGGGACGGAAATCCGGTACGTCGGCCACGTCAGAGCCCGGCGGACCTGGTCTGCGCTCCCGTGCTCTCCGAGGAACCGAGTGATCCCGAAGACGGGCAGCCGGGGCCTCGAGTACCGACGAATGACCGGGTGTGGTGTTCCGGCAGGATCACGCCCGTCCTCCCGAGTGATCGTGGAGCGTGCACGGTCCGGCATCACTCTATGGCGCCGCTGCGACCCTCGCAGCCGGATGCGAGGGGACCGGAAGTCCGGCTACCGCACCCGGGCGGACTTCCCGGCCCGGTGAGTGGCGAGTTAGGGCAGGGACCGCAGGAACGCCGCGATCTCCGTGCCGATGTCCTCGCCCGAGTCCTCCTGCACGAAGTGACTGCCCGCGACGCTCACCTCGGTCTGGTTCGGCCAGGAACGCGCGAAATCGCGCTGCCTGCCGGTCAGAATCGCGCCGGGCTCGGCGTTGACGAACAGCTTCGGCAGATCGCTGCCTGCCAACCATTGGCCGTAGGAGCGGACGATCTCGACGACGTCGTCCGGTTCACCCTCGATGGGAACCTCGCGTGGCCAGGTCAGCGTCGGCCGCCGGCTCTCACCCGGGTTCGCGTAGGGGCGGCGGTATTCGGCCATCTCCTCGTCGGAGAGATCCCGCAGGACGGAGCCGGGCAGCACCGTCTCCACGAACATGTTGCGCTCCAGGACCATCTCCTCCCCGGCGTCCGAGCGCATCCCCTGAAAGATGCGCCGTGCCGATTCGGGCCAGTCCTGCCAGGTCACCGGCATGACGATCGCTTCCATGTAAACCAGCGCCCGCATCGCCGCAGCATGCCGGTGCGCCCAGTCGAACCCCAGTGCCGAGCCCCAGTCGTGCACGACGAGGGTCACCCGGTCGTCGATGCCGAGCGTTTCCAGCAACGCATCCAGACAGCGGCGGTGGTCGACGAAGCGGTAGCTGCCGGGGCCGGAATCGGCAAGCCCCTCCGAATCGCCCATCCCCAGCAGGTCCGGCGCGATGCACCGGCCGAGCTCGGCAACCTGCGGAATGACGTTGCGCCACAGGTACGACGAGGTCGGATTGCCGTGCAGGAACACGATCGGGTCCCCGGTGCCCACCTCCACATAGGCCATCCGGTTCCCGAGTACGTCGGCATACTTCTTCGGGTAGTGCTGGTGCGTTCCCGCCACGTCGGCTCCTGATCGTCTCGATCGATGTTCCGATACGGAAGAACGCCACCGAGCGGCCACGGTGACGCTCGGCTTCGTGACCACCGGCTCGCTTTCTGATGCTCCAGCCTCGCCGATCGGGCGAGGCGCCGCATGCTCGGCGTGGCCACACGGGGAGTCAGCGGCGTGTGGGCACCGGCACCCGCATGAGATCCTCGGCGAGCACGATCTCACCGCCGAATTGTTCGGCGGCCTCGTCGCGGAAGCGTTCCGGATGGGGATACCGCTGCGAGAAGTGGGTGAGCACAAGCTTGCGCACGCCGCACTCGGCGGCCACCCGCCCCGCCTGGGCCGCGGTGAGGTGCGCGTACTCGTCGGCCAGCGAGCCGTCCTCGGCGAGGAAGGTCGCCTCGATCACCAGCAGATCGGCGCCGTCGGCGAGTTCGTGGACCGCATCGCACAGGCGAGTGTCCATGATGAAAGCGGCGCGCTGGCCACGGCGCGGCTCGCTGACCTCGCCCAGGCCGACGGTGCGCCCGTCGACGTCGAGGGTGCCGTTGCGCTGCAGCAGACCGACCCGCGGCCCGCTGATGCCGAACCGGTCCAGCAGTTCGGGCACCATCCGCCGCCCGTCCGGCTCGACCAGCCGATACCCGAAGGTCTCGACCCGGTGATCGAGCCGCCGGGCCCGCAATTCCCCGAACGTCCCGGCGGCGATCCACCCCTCGCGCTCGATCGGTTCCTCGCACAGCTCGGCGATCTCGTGGAAGGCACTGGCATGGCGCAGCCGCTCGAAGAAATGCCGCCCCGACGCCGGATAGTGCGCGCGTACCGGGTGGGCCACCCGGTCCAGGGAGAGCCGCTGGACGACTCCCGGCACCCCGAGGCAGTGATCACCGTGGAAGTGGGTGAGGCAGAGGCGGGTGATGTCGTTGGCGGACACCCCGGCCTGCAGCATCTGCCGTTGCGTGCCCTCTCCGGGGTCGAACAGCAGCCCCTCGCCGTCCCAGCGCAGCAGATACCCGTTGTGGTTGCGCCGACGCGTGGGTGCCTGGCTTGCGGTACCCAGCACGACCAGTTCCCGAACCGACACCCGATGACGATACCTGCCGCCGACGGGTGCACACGGATGCGTTGCGGCGAACGGTTCACGACCAGTCGACCGCGTGCATGGTCGATGTCTGCGCGCGGAACTCGTCGATGTCCTCGATGGACAGCGGCGGGGGAAGGGAGTGGCGCGGCGGCAGGGACCGGAACGCGGGTGTGTAGCGCAGGCTGCTGCCCGCATCGAGCGGGTAGGCATCCTCGTCGACCCCGAGCACCTCGCCCGCGCCGGCGGCCTGCTCGGCCGCCAGCGCACGCCACCGGTCGACGGGCACCACGCCCGGCGACCACAGGCCCTGCGAGAAGAGATTCACGTGGATGTCGCGGAACCGCTCGGTCGCGTGCAGGTAATCCCGCAGGGCCTCGTAGGCGGGCTCCATGTTGAACCGCAGCCAGAACGGCACCGCCCCCAGCCGCAACGCCCACATCGGATCGAACTGGACGTAGCTCTCGGCCAGCAGGCGATCGCCGGGCAGGCCGCGCCTGCGGTACCACCACCGGTACAGATCGGCGACGACGGGGCTGAGGTCCTGCGGCTCGGCCACCGTGATGCGGTGCACCGGGTGGCCGAACCGCTCGGCGAACCACGCCACGTCGGACTCCAGTGCCGGGTCGAACCCCCATTCCGCCTCGGGACGGCGCGCATCGGGCTCCGGTGGATCCCAGTGCCGCCACGGCGAGCCCTGCTGCCGCAGGTACTCGGCCACCCGCTCGCCGCTGTGGTGATACTCCTCCTCGGGAAGGCCGCCGAGGCATCCGAACTGGAAATACGCCCGCTCGCCGACCTCGCGGGTGCGCCACGTGCGGGTGCAGTCGAGCAGGATGATCGGGGCACCCGGCGCCAGTCGCTGCTCCAGGAAGCGCTCGTGGATCCTGCCCAGGCGCAGCCGCTTGAGCCGCAGGTAGGCCAGGTTCTGCAGCATCGGACGGTCCTGAGCCGGATCGTGCATGTGATACACCGCGAGCTCGGGATTGCGCTGCGCGATCCGCCGAGCCGTCGGAGCGACGGCCCGCATCGCCCCCACGGGATCGTCCGGATCCGTGGCGGTGTCGCGCGCGCCGACGAGCAGCGTCTGGGGCAGGAAAGGGGCCCGCAGCGCTGCGGCGAGATGCACCGCCGCCCCGCTCGCCGCTCCCAGCACCACCGCCGGGTACCGCTCACCCCGGTACTGCCGGGTGGCCCAGTGCGCGAGCTCGTCACCGTCCAACCGGGAGACCCGGTCGAGCGGTACGGCCTGCAGGAACCCCATGGCCTCGAACAGATCCCGCCGCGCGGTGTGCGGAAGAGCGGCCAGGGCTCCGGCCAGCAGCGGGGAGGCGGGGCCCGCCGACATGGCCCGGTGATCCCTGCCGCGCAGGAACCGGCCGAGCGCACGAACCATGTTGACCGACGAGTCGAAGTCGGTCAGCAGTCGTGCCGCCCGGGCGTGCTGCCGCATGCCGCTCATCGGTCCTCGCTTCCGGTCCGGTCCAGCAGCGAGCAGGTGATCCGCGCGAGCTCGGCCGGTGCCGAGTAGTTGAGGATGTGTCCTGCTCCCGGAATCTCGGCCGAATACCCCTGCGGCAGCAGTGCGGTGCATTCCCGCGTCCAGGCACGGGGGACGATCGTGTCCCTGCTTCCCCGTACCACGACCGCCGGGGTGCGGATGTGGCCCAGTTTGCGTTCCACCGGGTCGGCGAGCAGGAACCGCGCGGTCGCCCGGAGCCTGCGGGGGCCGCACCTGAGGTAATCGCGGACGAGGAGGCGGGTCAACCCGACCCTCTCCCAGCGCATGTCGACCAGTATCCGTCCGAACTGGCGCGGGTACGAGCGGGCTCGGCGATCCACGGACGGGCCGCTGAGCACGACGGGGCCGAGCAGTTCCGGGGAATGCACCGCGAGGTCGGCGATCACCTGGCAGCCTGCGGAATTGCCCACCAACGCCGCACCGCCCCGCCCGGTCGCGCGCATCCAGTCCCCGAGGGCGGTGGACAGTCCCCGCACGTCCAACGGCTCCGCAGGCCCGAGAGTGCTCCCGAAACCGGGAAGGTCGACGGCGACCACCCGGAACCTGCCGGACAGACGCCGCGCCAGCGGGCCGAAGTAGCGGTGCGAGCATCCCCACCCGTGCACGCACACCAGGTCGGGCGCGTCCGCCGGTCCGAGAACGGCCGCGTGGACGCGGGTACCTGCGGACGCGGTGAATTCGGGCCGGCCCCAGCCGGTCAACGCTGCCGCCTGCTCGCCGACGCCACGGCAGCCCCGAGCAGCATCGCGGCCGTGGCGGTGCGGCGCAGCGCGGTACGCCGCCCACCGTGCCAGCCCCCGCGGGCTGAACCGGTTCCCGCCGCAGGTTCGTGGAGATTGCCGGAACCGGCCGGTGCGGGATGCTTGCGCGACAGGTGCCTGCGATGCACCTGGAACGCCATCAGTTTCTCCACGAAACCGGGCGTGAACTTCGACTGCAGCACCAGCGATCTCCCCATCGGGCCGACGACGACCTCACGCCGGGGGCGGCGGACCAGGCTCACGATCGTATGAGCCACCCGCTCCGGGGTGTAGACCGGCGGCATCGCCCGTACCTCGCGCCCGGTGTAGTTCGCCGCTTGCTGGAACAGCGGCGTGTCGATCGTGGCGGGCAGCACCGTGCACACCTTCACCCCACGTGCACCGTCCAACCACAGCTCTTGGCGCAGGCTCGTGCTCAGCGCCCTGATCGCGAACTTCGTCGTCCCGTAGGCGGGGGTGTAGGGCTGGGCGATGACGCCGACGATCGAGGAGACGTTGATCAGAACTCCCCGACCCTGCTCGCGCAACACGGCCAGCGCGGCACGGCAGCCGTGCACGTAACCCATCAGATTCACGTCGACCACGCGCCGGAAGTCCTGCAGCGGAGTGTCCTGGAAAGGCCCGAACACGGTCACCGCGGCGGCGTTGATCCACACGTCGATGCGCCCGAACCGGTCCAGGGCCTGCCGGGCGACCTGCTGCACGGCATCGGCGTCGGTGACATCGGCGGGCACCACGATCGCCTGCCCACCGCGAGCGGTGCACTCCTCGGCGACCTGCTGCAGGGCGCCTTCGCGCCGCGCGGTGAGCACGAGCGCGCAATCGTGTCCGGCGAGCGCCAACGCCGCCGCTCGCCCGATGCCGCTGGAGGCACCGGTGACGACCACGACTCGATCTTTGATCCGCATGCCGTCGAAGTACCCAGCCGGGGACGGTTCCACGCGGAAGCCGGTGGCACTGCGGGCAGCTGCACCCCACGCAGCGCGGGACGGGAAGCCGTCCCGTCTCCTTGTCTCACTCGTTGGGGGAATCGAGTGGCGTACCACTCCGCTCGCAGGCACGGTAAGGCAGGCGGCGCAGGGCGAGCGGAGGTGACCGATGGTCAGCAGGCGGCAGGTGCGAGAACTTCTCGACCAGGGCCTGGACTATCGAACCATCGGCGAGCGCCTGGGCATCCCGGCGGGGCAGGCCCATCTGATCGCCACCGGCGTGCCCGCCGACGGTGGCGACACGGTCACGGCCGACGATCGGCGGCGCAGTGGAGCGCAGCCGGCGAGCCAGCACCTGGCCAACCCGCCCACGGAGAACCCGACGTCCAAGGAGATGGTGCGCGAGTGGATCCGGTCCCGAGTCCGGGCCGACCCCCAGTTGCGCGAGGCCACCGCGCGGCGTGATGCCGTGCCGGGCCGGATCCGGGAGCCGGACGTCGGGAACGGCCTCGCGGTCCTCACTCGCGAGCACAACCGGATCGCGGCGATGGTCAAGGAACTCAAGACACTGCCCGGCCACAGTGACGGTGGATCACAGGAGCAGATCTCCCAGCGCGGTCAGCTCGTCGAGATGATCGCTACCGCGATGAGCCGGCACGAGACGATCGAGAACGAACACTTCTGGCCCATCGTGCGCCGGGTATTGCCCGATGGGGACAGCTGGGCCGACGGCGCTGCGCAACGGCAGCAGCAGGGGCAGGAGACGCTGGCCGCGCTCGGTGAGCATCCCGCCGACAGCGAGGAGTTCGACCAGCTGGTGGGGACGCTGATCTCGCAGTCGCACCAGCATGCGGCCTACCAGGACCACCTGTTCCTCGAGCTGCACCGGGCGATGCCGTCCGGTGAGCTCGAGGAACTGGGGGAGACGTTGCGCCGGGCAGGCAGCCAGGACAGCAGCCGGTGAGCCGGCATCGACAGACATGATTCGGGAGGCATCCGATGGGTGTGCGTGACTGGCTCGGGTGGCCGCTCTTCCGGCAGCTCGGCGCCGGAGACCCCTACGGGCGCGGCGCTGCGGCGAAGAGCTCGACCAGCGAGCACCTCACCCCGCGCACGCAAACCGCGCAGAAGGTCGTCAAATCGGTCTGCCCCTACTGCGCGGTGGGCTGCGGCCAGAACGTCTACGTCTCCGACGACAAGGTCACCCAGGTGGAGGGCGACCCGGACTCGCCGGTCAGCCGGGGTCGGTTGTGCCCGAAGGGCGCGGCGAGCCTGCAGTTGACCACCGGCTCGGCCCGCATGCACCAGGTGCTGCACCGGCGCCCGAACAGCACCGAGTGGGAAACCCTCGATCTCGACACGGCGATGGACATGATCGCCGATCGCGTGATCGCCACCCGGCGACAGGGCTGGCAGTGGGAGCAGAACGGGGTGCGCACGCGCCGCACGATGGGCATCGCCAGCCTCGGCGGGGCCACATTGGACAACGAGGAGAACTACCTCATCAAGAAACTGTTCACCGCGCTCGGAGCCGTCCAGATCGAGAACCAGGCGCGTGTTTGACACTCCTCCACGGTTCCCAGTCTGGGAACCTCGTTCGGGCGCGGTGGGGCCACGACCTTCCAGCAGGATCTGCAGAACTCCGACTGCATCGTCATCGAGGGTTCGAACATGGCCGAGTGCCATCCGGTCGGCTTCCAGTGGGTCATGGAGGCCAAGGCACGCGGCGCGACCCTGATCCACGTCGATCCGCGGTTCACCCGCACCAGCGCGCTGGCCGATATCCACGTGCCGCTGCGCGTGGGCAGCGACATCGCCTTCATCGGCGGGATCATCAACCATGTCCTGCAGAACGAGAAGTACTTCCGGGAGTACCTGGTCACCTACACCAACGCTCCGACGGTGCTCACCGAGGACTACGCCGACACCGAGGACCTCGACGGTGTCTTCTCGGGGCTGGATCCGGAGTCGCGGATCTACGACTTCCACACCTGGCAGTACGAGGGCACCGAGGTGCAGGCCGCCTCCGGCAAGCGCGACAAGGAGTACTCCGACCGGGTGCAGGGAAGTTCCGGCGTGCGCCAGGCGGGTCGCGGTGAGGCGCACGGCTCGGGCGGGGCCGAGGTCACCGCCCAGATCACCAACGACGAGACACTCGAGCACCCGCGTTGCGTGTTCCAGGTGCTCAAGCGGCACTACGCCCGCTACACGCCGGAGGTGATCGAGGAGATCTGCGGCGTGCCGCAGGAGACGTTCCTCCGGGTGTGCGAACTGCTCACCAGCAACTCCGGACGGGACCGGACGAGCGCGTTCGTCTACTCGGTCGGCTGGACACAGCACACGGTGGGCGTGCAGTACATCCGGTCGGCCGCCATCCTGCAGAGCCTGCTGGGCAACATCGGCCGCCCGGGCGGTGGGGTGCTCGCGCTGCGGGGACACGCCTCGATCCAGGGCTCGACCGACATCCCGACGCTGTTCAACCTGCTGCCCGGCTACATCCCGATGCCGCACGCGCACTCCAACGAGGACCTCGACGCGTTCATCACCGCGGAGGCCACCCGCAAGGGGTACTGGGCCGAGATGCGGGCCTACATGGTCAGCCTGCTCAAGGCCTGGTGGGGTTCGGCAGCGACTCCGGAAACCGACTTCTGCTTCGACTACCTGCCCCGGCTGACCGGCAGCCACAGCACCTACGAGACGGTCCAGTCCCAGCTGGACGGGGAGTGCAAGGGCTACTTCCTGATGGGGGAGAACCCCGCCGTCGGATCGGCCAACGCGAAGATGCAGCGGCTGGGAATGGCGAACCTGGACTGGCTGGTGGTCCGCGACTTCTCGCTGACCGAGAGCGCCACCTGGTGGAAGGACGGCCCGGAGATCGCCACCGGGGAGTTGCACACCGAGGACATCGGTACCGAGGTGTTCTTCCTGCCCGCCGCCGCGCACACCGAGAAGGACGGCAGCTTCACCAACACGCAGCGGTTGCTGCAGTGGCACCACCAGGCCGTCGAACCCGCAGGCGACGCGCGCAGCGATCTGTGGTTCACCTACCACCTCGGTCGGCGCATCCGGCACAAGCTCGCAGGCAGCATCGACGAGAGGGACTTTCCGATCCTCGATCTGACCTGGGACTATCCCACCAAGGGCGAGATCGACGAGCCCGAGGCCGAGTCGGTGCTCGCCGAGATCAACGGCTGGGGTGCCGACGGGAACCCGTTGACCAACTACGAGCAGCTCAACGCCGACGGCTCGACGGTGTGCGGCTGCTGGATCTACTGCGGCGTCTACACCGACGGCGTCAACCAGGCGGCCCGGCGCAAGCCGCAGGTGCAGCAGAACTGGGTCGCCACCGAGTGGGGCTGGGCGTGGCCGGCCAACCGGCGCATCCTCTACAACCGTGCCTCGGCCGATCCGGAAGGCAACCCGTGGAGCGAGCGCAAGGCCCTGATCTGGTGGGACGCGGAGAAAGCGCAGTGGAGCGGGCACGACATCCCCGACTACGACAAGTCCAAGTCGCCGCACTACCGCCCACCCGACGGCGCGCAGGGCGCGGAGGCACTGTCCGGGTTGGACCCGTTCATCATGCAGGCCGACGGCAAGGCCTGGCTGTTCGTGCCCGCCGGGTTGACCGACGGTCCGCTGCCGACCCACTACGAGCCGCAGGACTCGCCGGTGAGCAACCTGCTCTACACCCAGCAGCGCAACCCGGTCCGCCAGATCCAGCCGCACCCCAACAACCGCTACCAGCCCAGCGGTGAAGACCCGGGCACGGAGGTGTATCCGTACGTGCTGACCTCCTACCGGCTCACCGAACACCACACCGCGGGCGGCATGTCCCGCTGGTTGCCCTACCTCTCGGAGCTGCAGCCGGAACTCTTCTGCGAGGTCTCGCCGGAACTGGCGGCCGAGCGGAACCTGGAACACCTGGGGTGGGCCACCGTGGTCACCGCACGAGGCGCCATCGAGGCCCGCTTGCTGGTCACCGAGCGGATGACGCCGATGACCATCCAGGGCCGCCGCACGCACCACGTCGGAATCCCCTACCACTGGGGTCCCAACGGCTACAGCACCGGGGACTCGTTCAACGATCTGTCCTCGATCTCGCTGGACCCCAACTCCCACATTCAGGAGGTGAAGGCGTTGTCCTGCGACATCCGTCCCGGGCGTCGCCCGGTGGGGGCGGACCGCGCCCGACTGGTGCACGAGTACCAGCAGCGCGCCGGAATCACCGAGCGGACCGGAACGGAGGTGTGAGGTGGCCACGAACTCGCACGCGTTGTACGGAGAGGCCGATCCGGCCACGCTGGGCGGCTACGACGAGCCCCCGCCACGCATGGGCTTTTTCACCGACACGTCGGTGTGCATCGGCTGCAAGGCCTGCGAGGTGGCGTGCAAGGAGTGGAACGCCATCCCGGAGGACGGCCTCGTGTTCACCGGCATGTCCTACGACAACAGCGAGGGCCTCGGGGCCGACACCTGGCGGCACGTGGCCTTCATCGAGCAGCGCAAGCCGCTGGCGATGCAGGACCCCGGCGTGCAGCACGAGGACGTCGACGTGCTGGCACTGGCCTCCCAGGGGTCGGGCACCCCGCCCGAACAGGCGCGGATCACCCCGACCACTCCCGGCGAACCCGGGCAGATGCGCTGGCTGATGGCCTCGGACGTCTGCAAGCACTGCACCCACGCCGCCTGCCTGGACGTGTGCCCCACCGGCTCGCTGTTTCGCACCGAGTTCGGCACCGTCGTCGTGCAGGAGGACATCTGCAACGGCTGCGGCTACTGCATCCCCGCCTGCCCGTACGGGGTCATCGACCAGCGTCAGGAAGATGGCCGGGCCTGGAAGTGCACGCTGTGCTACGACCGGCTCAGCGGTGGGATGGAACCGGCCTGCGCCAAGGCGTGCCCCACCGATTCCATCCAGTTCGGACCGCTGGACGAGCTGCGCGAGCGTGCCCGCGGCCGGGTCGACCAACTGGTCGAGGCAGGCGAAACCGGTGCCCGGCTCTACGGCGAGGATCCCCACGACGGGGTCGGCGGCGACGGCGCCTTCTTCCTGCTGATGGACGAACCGGAGGTCTACGGGTTCCCGCCCGACCCGGTGGTCACGACCCGGGACCTGCCCGCGATGTGGCGCTGCGTCGGCGCCGCCGCGCTCACTCTCGCCGCCACAGCGGCGGCCTCGTTCGCCGGTGCGATGTTCGGGAGGCGGCCATGAGCGATTCGGAAGTCACCAGGCAGGGCCTGCGCGGAACCAGGCCCGACCGGGAAGCTCTGATCGGCGTCGCCGCGGGGCGGGACGGCGAGCAACCCCCGGGCGGCGACACCGAGTTCACCTCGTACTACGGCCGCCCCGTCATCAACAGCCCCGTCTGGGAGAGCCCCGACATCCCCGGGTACCTGTTCCTCGGCGGCCTCGCCGGTGCCGCGTCCCTGCTGGCATCCGGCGCGGACCTCACCCGCCGACCCGAGCTGGCGCGCGTGGCCAAGGCCGGCGCGTTCGGAGGGGCTGCACTGTCGGTCGCCGCGCTGGTGCACGATCTCGGCAAACCCGGCCGGTTCCTCAACATGCTGCGGGTGTTCAAAGTGACCTCGCCGATGAGCGTCGGGTCCTGGCTGCTGGCCGGATTCACCCCCCTGGCGGGTATTTCCACGGTCTCGGCATGGACCGGCCGCGCGCCCCGTTGGGGAGCGACCGCCACCGCCGGGGCGGCCGCGCTCGGCCCCGCCGTGGCCGCCTACACCGCCGCGCTCGTCAGCGACACCGCGGTACCGGCCTGGCACGACGGCTACCGGGAGATGCCGTTCGTGTTCGTCGGTTCCGGTGCCACTGCCGCCGGTGGCCTCGGCCTGCTCGCCGCTCCGGCCGCGCAGGCAGCCCCGGCCCGCAACATGGCCACGTTCGGAGTGGCCACGGAGCTGACCTCGGGGCAGTGGATGGAGCACCGCCTCGGCATGGTCGCCGAACCGTACTCGTCCGGGCGTTCGGGGCGGTACATGCGGGCGGGCAAGGTGCTGTCCGTGGTCGGGCTGGCCGGTGCGCTGCTGGGGCGGGGCAATCGACTCGTCAACGCCCTGTCCGGCGCGACTCTGCTCGCGGCTTCCGCCGCCACCCGGTGGGGCGTCTTCCACGCGGGCACGGCCTCGGCCGACGATCCCAAGTACACCGTCGTTCCCCAGCGCGAGCGGCTGCGCCGCGGTGAGCAAGCTCGTTCCGGTGATGCGCACACCGCGCCACCGGACCGGACGCACTAGAGTCCGTTGCGGGACCCTGCCCTCTGTCGGAGGAGGAAGGCAAGGATGTAATGGGCTCTTCACCGCAGCATCCGCTCGAATCGGTTCACCGAGCCCGCGACGCGCTGCAGCAGGCCACCACCGCCCAGGCCCACGCCGATCCCGCGCGGCAGGACCTGCCCGCCTACGGCTCGGCGCTGCTGGGCACCCTGAGCGCACTCGGCGGGCTCACCCGCGTGCTGGCCGACCAGCTCGAGCAGATCGATCGGGAGCGTGTTCGCCGGGAGGCTCTTCGGGACCATCCGCACGAGGCGGTCGAGCACGCCATCGAGCACCTGAACAATCTGCGCCGGGTGTTGAACATGGCCGTGGCCGACGCCGAGAACTACTGGTCGACCGTCGAGCACTTCTGGGCCGACACCGAATCGCCGCCCGAGGACCGGGACTGAAGACGCCGGTCTCTGCTCAACTCCGATCCAGTACCTGCCGCAGGCGTACCGCGACGTGCAGGGCCGCAGGCGAATCCGGCCCGGTGATGTCGTACCCGAGGCACCGGGAGAGCTTGCCGAGTCGCTGGTACAGCGTCTGCCGCCGAAGATGCAGCCGCTGTGCGGTCTCGGTTTTGCTGGCCGCGCAGTCGAAGAAGGTCTCGAGCGTGCCCAGAAGCCTGTCCCGGACCTGCGCGGGCTGCTGCAGGATCCCGCCGAGTTGCTCGGCGACGAAATCGTGCAGGGCCGTATCGGCATCCAACCGGTGTGCGAGCCTGCGAAGGGAGCAGTCGGCCGCGTCGACCACCCCGCGTACGGCTGTGGTCGGCAGGTCCGCCTCGAGGCAACGACGTGCTTCGGCGGTGGTGTGGGGGAGGTGTTCGGTGCTGCGGGCCAGCGGCCCCACGGCGAGGGTGTGGAACCGGGTATCGGTGTCGTGGGCCTGACGCAGGTCGTCGACGAGTGTCTGCCTGGCTTGCTCGGGGATGTGGGACGGCAGGGCGACGATGGCCAGTAGTTCCCCCTCCGCGAGATGGCTGAGGACTTGCCTGCCGTGCCGCCGCATGGCGTGTTCGAGCGCTCCCAGATGTCCCTTGCTGACGTGTGCTGCGGTGACGGCCACGAAAGTGCCGGCCGAGGACAGTTCCGAGGCTTCGACCAGCGGCAGGAACTCGGTCTCGGAGTGATCGGGGTGCTGCAGCGCGTGAAAGAGAGCTCGGGTGGCCTGGCTGCTCGGTGCGGGAGATCGAGTGCGGAGCAGGGCGAGCCCGAACGCCTGCGGGGCACGGTCGAGGGCCGCGTCGAGCACGGCGGGGTCGGGTTCGGGGCCGGGATGAAGAACGAGCCGTGCCGTGACCACGCCGTGGACGGTGATCGGCGCCTCGAGTGGTTCGGCGGATTCCTCCGGGTCCTGTGGTGCGGTGTGGGTGGCTGCGAGCGGCTCCCCGGACTCGTCGTACACCGTGATGTGCGTGTCGGTGCTCGCCGCGAGAGTCTCGGCGAGCCCCTGGAGATCACTGCCGGAAGTCAGCTGGGTCGAGAGTTGGTCGGACAACGAGTCGGCGATCCGCAGCCGGTGCACCGAGTCGTTGATCAGCACGGCGTTGATGCTCTCGGTGACTTCCACGAACGGCACGGTGCGACCGAGCTGGATCAACGCGAACCCCTGCTGCTCGGCTTCGTCGATCAAGGCCTCGGGGAGTCCGGTGCCCTGTTCGGAGGTCTCCACCGCCACGCCCGTGACCCCGCGTGAGGCCAGCTCGCGGATGTAGCGACGTTGCCGTTCGGGGGATGCTTCGGACAGGACGAAACCCCCCGTGAGCAGCAGTTCTCCGCCCCGCAGGAGTGGGGCGATATCCAGGATCTCGCTGGAGTGCACCCAGCGCACCGAGCGCGCCGTGTGTTCCCGGCCGGTCAGCAACACCGGTTCGGCGGGCGACAAGCTGGGATGGCTCAGCACCCCGCTCAACGGTATCGGCATGACGTTGTGTCCATTCCGTCGAAGATTCTGAGTGACAAAACGTACCTTGTCCTGACTCCTTTGGACCAGAAGCATGGCGGAATCAACTGATGCCGTGCGGAGGCAACACATGGAAACCAACGCTGTACACAGCGCTGACAGCGAGCAGGAGAACCTGGAGCAGGTCCTGCAACCGATTCCCGAACGAGCGCGAACATCCCGCGTGTCGGGACAGTTCTGGATCTGGGCAGGGGCCAACATCGCGCCGATCAACTGGGTGCTCGGTGCGCTGGGGATCCACCTGGGTCTGGGGCTGACCGACACGCTGATCGTGCTGATCGCGGGCAACCTCGTCGGGATGGCCCTGTTCGGCCTGTTCGTGCTGCTCGGCCAGCGAACCGGAGCCACGGGGATGGTGCTGGCGCGCGCGGCTTTCGGCCGGCGGGGCGGCTACGTGCCCGCAGCCATCCAGGCGGTGCTGGCGATCGGCTGGTGCGCCGTCAATACCTGGATCATCCTGGACCTGGTCATGGCGCTGTTCGGCGAGCTCGGGATGGTGGACCCCGAGGCGTCGAACTACGCCGCCAAGATCGCGACGGCCGCGGTGATCATGGGCATCCAGGTGGTGATCTCCTGGATCGGATACCGGGCCATCTCCGGCTTCGAGCGGTGGACGGTGCCGCCGACGATCGTGGTGCTGATCGCGATGTCGCTGGTGGCGTGGACGCAGCTGGACATCGACTGGAGCTACGCGGGACCGCCGGGAGAGGTGCTCACCGGCACGGAACGCATCGCCGCGATGACCGCCGTCATGACCGCGATCGGCATCGGCTGGGGCATCACCTGGTTCACCTACGCAGCGGACTACTCGCGGTTCGTCAGCACCGCGGTGCCGCGCCGCAGGCTCTACCTCGCCAGTACGCTGGGTCAGTTCCTGCCCGTGGTGTGGCTGGGTGTGCTCGGTGCCTCCCTGGCGACCAAGAACGGCCAGGTCGATCCCGGTCGGCTGATCGTCGACAACTACGGCTCCCTGGCCGTCCCGGTGCTGTTCCTCGTCGTCCACGGGCCGATCGCGACGAACATCCTCAACATCTACACCTTCGGCGTGGCCGCACAGGCCATGGACCTGAAGATCTCCCGCCGGGCGTTGAGCGTGCTCGTGGGCGCCTTCTCGATGCTGTGCGTGGTGTTTTTCATCTTCCAGGGCGAGTTCGCCACCGTGCTCGATTCCTGGCTCGTCTCGCTGGTGGCCTGGATCGCCTCCTGGGGTGGTGTCATGCTCGTGCACTTCTACTGGCTCGAGCGTGATGCCCGCCATACGACCCGGCTGTTCGAGCCCGTCGGCACCGACCGGCTCCCGAACGTCAACTGGGCCGCCATGGTCGCCTTCGGCGCCGGGGTGATCTCCACCTGGCTGTTCATGTACGGCGCCCTGGACATCTTTCAGGGCCCCATCGCCACGGCCATGGGCGGGCTCGATCTGTCCTGGCTGGCAGGCGGCATCGTGTCGGCGACCCTGTACGCCCTGCTGGGGCCCGCCGTGCACCGGCGCTACCTCGCGCGGGACGTGACGCCGCCTGCGACCGCCGCGCAGGAGCACGACCGGATCGATTCGCCCGCAACGGTCACCGACGGCTCCTGAACGAAGTCCGGCACCCGCCGGATCCCGATTTCGATGACGCATTGTGGAGAGTGACCGTGATACTTCCCGACGGCTCCTTCCCGTGGCCGGACGGCTACCGGGCGGCTGCCTCGTTCACCTTCGATGTCGACGCCGAGTCGTGCGTGCTGGTCAACGACCCCGGTGCGAGCAGTCGCATGTCGCTGATGGGGCACCAGGCCTACGGGCCCCGCGTCGGCACTCCGCGACTGCTGCGGCTGCTGGAGCGCCAGGACATCCGGGCGACGTTCTTCGTTCCCGGGTATACGGCCGAGTGCTATCCCGACATCGTCCGTGCCATTGTCGACGGTGGGCACGAGATCGCCCACCACGGTTACCTGCACGAGCCGATGCAGGGTGTCGACGAGAGCACGGAGGCCGGCTACCTGGATCGCGGACTCGAAGCGCTGGCGCGCGTGGGGGCGTCCCCCGTAGGCTACCGAGCACCGTGGTGGGAGATGAACTGGCACACGCCACGGCTGCTGGCCGACCGCGGTTTCCGCTACGACTCCAGCCTCCTCGACGACGATGTGCCGTATCGTCTCGCGAGCTCGGGGCCCGGCTCGGCCTCGCTCATCGAGATCCCGGTGGACTGGGCGCTGGACGACTGGGAGCAGTACGCCTTCTACCCGGGCTGGACCGGTAGCGGCGTGATCGAGGACCCGCAGAAGGCTCTGCGGATGTGGGGCCTCGAAGCCCGGGCCCGCCACGCCGAGGGCGGCTGTTTCGTGCTGACCAATCACCCGTTCCTGTCCGGCAGGCCCGCCAAGGCCCATGCCTTGGAACAGTTGATCGAGCAGACCAAGGACCTGGAAGGCATGTGGGTGACGACACTGCAGGAGATCGCTGCCCACGCCGAGAGCGTGTGCGGATCGGCACGGGTGCCTGAGCGGATCTCCGAGGTGCCTGCCTGAGAGCCCGTCTTGGGACTTGGTCAGGTGGTTGCTGAACCGTCGTCTCAGGCGGCGCCTTGCGGCGTTGCAGGCCACATCGAGTAGCCACTTCTCCGCCACGTGGCCTACTGCTTGCTGATGCCCGCCTGCGGGCATTCCGATCGAATACGCCGGAGCGGGTCACTCTGCTCAGGCTGATCATTCGAGCGAAAGAACCAGATCAAAGACTGAGAAAGCGCTCGGCTCGCCCGCGGTGTGTGCCACCCGCCGGTGAGTCGAGCGTTCGATTCACGGCCCGCACCACGACGCCGAGTCGTGGTGCGGGCCGTACTCGTGTGGTGACCGGTGCGCACGGGGGGTGGGGCCCCGCGCGCACCGGAGTTTGTTGCGGCGATGCCGTACCGGAGCGCTGCGCTGTTCGACCGGCGGAAAACCGTGCGAAGGAGCCGGCGTCGTCAGCGCGCAGAGTCCCGGCCATTGCCACCTGCGGCGGCGGCACGTCGCAGCGTATCCCGGGGAATTTTGTTTTGCAACTCTGTTGCTTCACATGAAACTGGTCCGATCGCGGTATCAGGGCACAAGATGGCCCGTGTCCCCGCGTCGCATCGGGGCGTGGTCAGAACCGGGGGAAGAAAGGGGGTTCCCCTGTGGTATGTGCCCGTGTGTGAGCTGCGATGCGGGGCTCCCGCCCCCTGTTGTGAGAGGTCGACACTTCCGACTCGAAAAATTAACCGCAACAGTGTTGCTTTGAGTGAAACGCTGGGGCATGCTGTGGCTCACACCTGAAAACGCTCGATGTTTCCTCCTCGATGAACGGAGGTTGCGATGGCACCGCGCACTCCCGGCGCCGACTTGCCGGAGCATCCGGATTGGCTGTGGCATTCGCCGGATCCGAAGCCGTCGTATGACGTGGTGATCGTCGGTGGTGGCGGACACGGTCTGGCCACCGCGTACTACCTTGCGGTCAACCACGGGATCACCAACGTGGCCGTGCTGGAACGTGGCTGGCTGGCCGGCGGCAACATGGCCAGGAACACCACGATCATCCGCTCGAACTACCTGTGGGACGAAAGCGCGGGGCTGTACGAGCACGCGCTGAAGCTGTGGGAAGGACTGGAGGACGAACTCGACTACCCGCTGCTGTTCAGCCAGCGCGGGGTGCTGAACCTGGCCCATTCCCTGCAGGAAGTGCGCGACGGGGTGCGCCGGGTCAACGCCAACAGGCTCAACGGCATCGACGCCGAATGGCTCGACCCGCACCAAGTCGCCGAGATCTGCCCGATCCTGAACACCTCGCCAGACCTGCGCTATCCCGTGCTGGGCGCAACCTGGCAGCCGCGGGCGGGCATCGCCAAACACGACCACGTCGCCTGGGCCTTCGCTCGCGCGTTGGACCGGATGGGTGTCGATCTCATCCAGGGCTGCGAGGTCACCGGATTCGAACGGGTCGGTGACCGCGTGGTGGGGGTGAACACCAGCCGGGGTCCGATCCGGGCGGGCAAGGTGGCGCTGGCTGCGGCCGGGCACACCTCGGTGCTGGCCGACACGCTCGGCCTGCGGTTGCCGATCCAGAGCCACCCGCTGCAGGCGCTGGTCTCCGAGCTGTTGGAGCCGGTGCACCCGACCGTGGTGATGTCGAATTCGGTGCACGTCTACGTCAGCCAGGCCCACAAGGGCGAGCTGGTGCTCGGCGCGGGCATCGATGCCCACAACTCCTACAGCCAACGCGGAGCGTTTCACACGATCGAGCGGGAGATGACCGCGGCGGTGGAGCTGTTCCCGATGTTCGCCCGCGCCCATGTGCTGCGCACCTGGGGTGGTGTCGTCGACGTGACCCCGGACGCCTCGGCGATCATGGGGCTCACGCCCTTCGAGGGACTGTACGTCAACTGTGGCTGGGGCACCGGCGGGTTCAAGTCCACCCCGGGTGTGGGCTGGTGCTACGCGCACACCATCGCCTGCGACGAGCCACATCCGCTCAACGCTCCCTTCTCCCTGGAACGTTTCACCACCGGCGCGCTGGTCGACGAGCACGGCGCCGCCGGGGTCGCTCACTGATACGAGGAGATCGCGCCATGATGCTCATTCCCTGCCCGTGGTGCGGGCCGCGCAACGAGATCGAGTTCCACTACGGCGGCCAGGCCGACGTGCACTACCCGTCCGACCCCCGGTCGACCTCCGATGAGGACTGGGCGCACTTCCTGTTCTTCCGGGACAACCCCAAAGGCGTGTTCACCGAGCGGTGGTCGCATGCGGCCGGGTGCCGGCGCTGGTTCACCGTGCACCGGGACACCGTCACCAACGAGATTCACCCCGACGACAGTGCGAGCGCAGCAAGGACGGTGACGAGGTGAGTAACGAGTTCAGGCTTGCCGACCGCGGCCGGATCGACCGCGACCGCCCGATTCGGTTCCGCTTCGACGGTGGCGACTACGAGGGCTACCAGGGCGACACCCTCGCCTCGGCGCTGCTGGCCAACGGCATCCACCAGGTCGCCACCAGCATCAAACACGGCCGCCCGCGCGGCATCATGGCCGCAGGCGCGGAAGAACCCAACGCGCTGGTGCAGATCGAGCGGCCGTTTCCGGAGCCGATGCTGACCGCGACCACGGTCGAGTTGCGCGAGGGCCTGCAGGCCAGCGGACTTCCCGGACGGGGGCAGCTGTCCACCGGGGACGATCCCGCGCGCTACGACACCATGCACGCGCACTGCGACGTGCTGGTGGTCGGAGCCGGGCCGGCCGGGCTGGCCGCCGCGCTGAGCGCGGCCCGCAGCGGGGCACGGGTGATCGTCGCCGAGGCCGACACCGAGTTCGGTGGCAGCCTGCTGGGCAGTGGTGAAACCCTCGACCGGGCCCCGGGGACCGAGTGGGTACGGCGTGCGACCGCAGAGCTCGCTGCCTGCCCCGAGGTGCGCCTGCTGCCGCGCACCACCGTGTTCGGCCACTACGACGACAACTACCTCGTCGCACTCGAACATCGAGGCGAGCAGGCGCACAGCCGTCAGCGGGTCTGGCGGATGCGGGCCCGCGAGGTCGTGCTGGCCACCGGCTCGCACGAGCGCCCGCTGGTGTTCGCAGGCAACGACCGCCCCGGCACGATGCTGGCCGGATCCGCCCGGACCTACCTCAACCGCTACGCGGTTCGGCCCGGCAACCGGGCGGTCGTGTTCACCACCAACGACAGTGCCTACGCCGCGGCGATCGACCTCGCGGACGCGGGTGTGGAGATCGCCGCCATCGTCGATGCCCGCGAGGTCGTCTCGACCCACTGGGCCTCGCTGTGCATCGAGCGCGGCATCACCATCCATGCCGACACCGCTGTGGTCAGCACCTCCGGTACCGATCGGGTCTCCAGCGCGCACCTGTGCAGCCTGCGATCCGACGGCAGCCGCACCCCGAGCGTGCGGCAGGTGGTCGGCTGCGATCTGTTGCTCGTCTCGGGTGGGTGGAACCCGGCCGTGCACCTGCATAGCCAGGCTCGGGGTTCGCTGCGGTTTTCCGAGGACATCGGCGCGTTCGTGCCCGAACAGGATGTTCGGTCGGTGCGGTCGGCCGGGGCCGCTGCGGGACTGTTCGCCACGTCGGAGTCCCTGCGCAGCGGTGCCGAGGCGGGCAGGGATGCGGCCCGTGCTGCCGGTTTCGACGCCGAACCGGGGCGGTTGCCCCGCGCGGAGAAGGCTCCTGTCCTGGCGAGCAGGAGCGTGTGGCTGTTGCCGAGCCCTGCGGACTCCGATGGCTCCACCCGGTTCGTCGATCTCGCGCGGGATGTCACGGTCGCCGACATCCGCAAGGCCACCCGGGCGGGGATGGACTCGGTGGAGCACGTCAAGCGCTACACCACGCTCGGCACCGCCCATGACCAGGGCAAGACCTCGGGGACGCTGTCCACCGGAGTCATCGCCGAGATGCTGGGACGGGATGTCGCCGAACTCGGCACGACGACGTTCCGCGCGCCGTACACGCCGGTGACCTTCGCCGCGCTGGCCGGCCGCGACCGCGGGGACCTGTACGACCCGGTGCGGGTGACGGCCATGCACGACTGGCACGTGGAACACGGCGCACCGTTCGAGAACGTCGGCCAGTGGAAGCGCCCGTGGTACTACCCCCGTCCCGGTGAGGACATGGAGACCGCGGTGCTGCGCGAATGCCGCGCGGCCCGGGAGAGCGTGGGCATCCAGGACGTCTCCACCCTCGGCAAGATCGACGTGCAGGGGCCGGACGCGGCCGAGTTCCTGGATCTGGTCTACACGAACATGATGAGCACGCTCAAGGTCGGCCGGATCCGCTACGGGGTGATGTGCACCGCCGACGGGATGGTCTTCGACGACGGCACCGTCACGCGCACCGACGAGCAGCGCTACCTGATCAGCACCACCTCCGGCAACGCCGCCGGTGTGCTGGCGCACCTGGAGGACTGGCTGCAGACCGAGTGGCCGCACCTGCGGGTGTATCTGACCTCGGTGACCGAGCAGTGGGCCACCATCGCCTTGGTCGGGCCGGATTCACGGCAGGTGTTGTCCCGCGTGGCAAGCGGGATCGAGGTGGGCAACGACAGCTTCCCGTTCATGTCCTTCCGCGACGGGCTCGTGGCCGGGCGGCGGGCGCGGGTGTGCCGGATCAGCTTCTCCGGGGAGCTGGCCTTCGAGATCAACGTGCCCTGGTGGTACGGCCGCGAGGTCTGGGAAGCCCTCCACGAGGCCGGGCAGCCGTTCGGCATCACCCCGTACGGCACCGAGACCATGCACGTGCTGCGCGCGGAGAAGGGCTTTCCCATCGTCGGCCAGGACACCGACGGCACCATCACCCCCGATGACCTCGGCATGAGCTGGGCGGTGTCGAAGAAGAAGACCGACTTCCTCGGGAAACGCTCCTTCAGCAGGGCCGATACCGCCCGCACCGACCGCAAGCAGCTCGTCGGACTGCTGCCCGCCGACGAGAACCTGGTGCTTCCAGAGGGCTCGCAGCTGGTGGACACCGCCGAGCTGCCGGAACCCCCGGTGCCGATGCTCGGCCACGTCACCTCCAGCTACCGCAGCGCCGCCCTGGATCGGGGCTTCGCACTGGCCGTGGTCAAGGCCGGCCGCGACCGCATCGGCGAGACGATCTACAGCCCCGTCGGCGACCGGCTCGCCGCGGTCACCATCACCGAGCCCGTCTTCTACGACAAGGAAGGAGCCCGCCGCGATGGCTGAGCCCTACGCCGAATCCCCGCTGGCCACCTACACCGAGGTGCTGTCCCGGCACTCGGTACCGGGACGCATCGACATCGCCGAGAGGCCGTTCGTCGCACAGGTCGATGTGCGGGTGGATCCCAAGAGCCCGGCCGCGGAGCGCATCGGCACCGCGCTCGGGGCGATGCTGCCCAACCAGCCCGGCGAGGTCGCGGTCGCCGGTGAGCTGTCCGTGCTGTGGCTGGGTCCGGACGAGTGGCTGATCCTGGGGCCCGAGGGCAGCCAGGAGACCATCCAGGACACGGTGAACGCCGCGCTGGACGGGGACCACGCGGCAGTGGTGGACGTCTCGGCGAACCGCACGATCCTCAGCATCACGGGACCGAAGACCCGCGAACTGTTGAACAAGGGGTGTGCGCTCGATCTGCATCCCCGCAGCTTCGCCGTCGACCGGTGCGCGCAGACCATGCTGGCCCGTGCCGGGGTTATCCTGGTGTGCCGCGACACGCAGCTACCGAGCTACTGGGTGATCGTGCGTTCCTCCTTCGCCAGGTATGTTGCGGACTGGCTGGCCGACGCCGCGGTTGAGTACGGGAGTGGTAGCGGATGACCGTCAGTGTCTTCGATCTCTTCTCGATCGGCATCGGCCCGTCGAGTTCGCACACGGTCGGCCCGATGCGGGCGGCGATGCTGTTCACCGGAAAGGTGCGCGACGCAGGCCTGTTGCCCGAGGTCGTCTGCGTCAAGGCGGAACTGTTCGGGTCACTGGGCGCGACCGGGCACGGACACGGCAGTCCGAAGGCGGTGCTGCTGGGTCTGGAAGGGCACCGCCCGGAATCGGTCGATCCGGCGGCGGTGGCCGACCGTCTCGACGAGATCCGAGCCACGAACCGGATCCGGCTGGACGGCACGCACGAGATCGATTTCTCGGCCGACCGTGACCTGGTGATGCATCGGCGTCGATCGCTGCCGGTGCATCCCAACGGGATGCGGTTTTCGGCCACCGACGGTGCCGGTGGCGAGCTGCTCGCGGCGGTGTACTACTCGGTGGGCGGGGGGTTCGTCGTCGACGAGGAGGCCTCCGGCACCGACCGGATCAAGCCCGATGCCACCGAGGTGGCCTACCCGTTCGCCACGAGTGCCCGGTTGATGGAGCGGGTGGCCGAGTCCGGCCTGCCGGTCAGCGGGGTGATGCTGGCCAACGAGTGCTCGTGGCGTGACGAGGACTCGGTGCGTGGCGAACTGATCCGCATCTGGCAGGTGATGCGCGAGTGCGTCGAGGCCGGGTGCACCAACATCGGGGAGTTGCCGGGCGGGCTGAATGTGGCCCGCCGGGCGGCCGTGCTGCGCAACAAGTTGACCGAGGCCGATGACCCGATGGAATGGGTCACGCTGTACGCGATGGCGGTCAACGAGGAAAACGCCGCCGGTGGCCGGGTGGTCACGGCACCGACCAACGGGGCGGCCGGCATCATCCCGGCGGTGCTGCACTACTACTGGCATTTCGTGCCCGGTGCCGATGCCGACGGTGTGGTGCGGTTCTTGCTGGCCGCCGGTGCGGTGGGAGCGCTGTTCAAGGAGAACGCCTCGATCTCCGGGGCCGAGGTCGGGTGCCAGGGCGAGGTCGGTTCGGCGTGTTCGATGGCCGCGGCCGGCCTGGCCGAGGTGCTCGGCGGCACGCCGCAGCAGGTGGAAAACGCCGCCGAGATCGCCATGGAACACAATCTCGGGTTGACCTGCGACCCGATCGGCGGGCTGGTGCAGATCCCGTGCATCGAGCGCAACGCGGTGGCCGCGGTCCAGGCGATCACCGCGGCACGGATGGCACTGCGCGGCGACGGCAACCACTACGTGTCGCTGGACAAGGTCATCGCCACCATGCGCGCCACCGGCAAGGACATGAAGGTCAAGTACAAGGAAACCGCCCGCGGCGGCCTGGCCGTCAACCTCATCGAATGCTGACCGTGCTGCCGCGGTCCTGACCCCGGAACGGGCCGTGACTACGACGGCCCGTCGGGGGAGAGCTGACTCAGCCCGCTCAGCAGTCGCTGGATGACCCGCGGGTCCACTTCGGCGGTGTCGTCGGTCATCCGCGCGGCGGCTTCCGACCTCCTCGGCTCGCGCCGGGGCAGTGGCACCTCCGAGGCGGTGGTGCCCGCGGGAAGCGGTAGTTCGCACCACATGAGCGTGCCCTGGTTCTCCAGGGTGATGAGGTCGGTGCGGCCGTATTCCAGCGTGGGCACGGCAGGAGCTCGCTCCAGCCGGTCGCTTTCGATCTCGATCATCAGGGAGCCGCCGTGCAGCCGTAGCCGCACCGAGAGAAAGCCCGGTGACTGCGGATCGGCGCTGCCGAGCACCGCCTCGATCAACTGCCTGGCCGCGTGCGCGGCATCCTCGGCCAGCGAGCGCAGGGACCACTCGGTGAGTGTGAAGCGCGCGAAGAGTTCGGTGCAATTCAAAGCACTGGGCAGCGCCACGAGGCGGAGTTCGTCGAACTGGGCGGTCTCGGCGTTCACCAGGATCCCTCCTTCGTATACGGCCGGGCGAGCGATGATCATCAACCCGAGGGCCGTATCTTGCCAAATCCGGGTGAGGGCCGATTCTGTCGGGGTTGGACAGTGGCATGCGCGCTGCGTCCGATTGCCTGCCGTGCCGACAGGTGGAACCGGCCGATGTGGTGACCGGTCACCGGCAGGTGGCGCCGGGGCATCGTGCGGGCGGGGGGAGCGCACTCGGTGCCGGCTCGCCCGTCGCCCGAGGTCCGCACCGGCGGGCCACAGGGGTCCGCCGGTGCGGGCGGGTCATCGGTTGCGGCCGGAGAGCGCGTCCCGGAGACGGTCGATCATGCCGGCGCCGGGATCGAGGATCATGTTGGCGGGTGGTGTGTCCGGTGCCGTGGGGTGAGGACGTGTCGGCGCCGAGCTCTTGGCCATCATGACCTTCTTGCCCAGGTCGTCGAGCTCGTCGGCTGTGCACGCCTCGGACAGCCGTGGCAGCAGGTCCCGTTCCTCCTCCTCGATGTGGTGCCGGATATCGGTGATCAACTTACCGGTCATGCGGTCGAACTCCGGATCATCCTCCTCGGTGGCTTCGAGCTGTTTCATCAGTTGCTCGGCCTCGGCGTGCTCCTCGACCTCGCGGTCGGCGACGTGGTCTCCATCGGAGAGCTTCTCCCGCGCGGCGGGGTAGAGGTACTGCTCTTCGGCCACGGAGTGCCGCACCAGCTCGGTGATCACGTGCTCCACGAGCTGCCTGCGGTGCTCGTCCGAGCCGCTTCCTGTCTCCAGCTGGCCGAACACCTCGTCCACGGCCCGGTGATCGGCGATGATGACGTCGACCAGACTCTGGCGCTGGGTACTCGGTCCTTCGGGTGTGGCCATTGCTGCTCCTTGTCCTCGCTGGAATCACGCGTCGGCGGTCCGGAGCCTCGCTGGTCCCGGACCGCCTCCACGAGAGGGATCGGCGGTTACTGGCCGACCTTCACGCCCGGTTCGCCGGACTCGTACTGGATGCGCTGCTGCGGGATCTCACCCGGAACGTTGCTCTGCTTGTCGGGCTTGCCCATCGGCAGGATCACCCGGCCGTAGGTGGCCTGCAGCATCATGGCGGTGGCGGTGTACCACGCCAGGCAGGCCGAGGCGATCAGGATGACGGCACCTGCGGTCTCCACGGCTCCCGCCTGCGTGATCAAGCCGATCGCGAGCACCGTCGCACCGGCCGCCAGGGTGAGAAGTACCGCGGACACGGCGAGGTTCTCGGCCATCGCGGCGAACGCCGTCGCCCAGGTGATGGCGGCCAGGACGATGAACCAGTACCCGAACGCCACGGCTGCCGTCGTGCTGGTCGAGGGCCCCGGCAGCAATCCCACCGCGATGAAGATGTGGTAGACCCCGTATGCGATCCAGAACGCGCCCCAGCTGCCGTGTGCTGCGGTCGCGACCGCGTCGCGGGCACGGTAGGACCACATTCCGGCGAGGAACTGGGCGATACCACCGATGGCCATCGCGAAGGGGAACAGGATCAACGGTGTGGCCACCGGATTGCCGTACCATCCCGCCAGATTCGCGGAGACCATGAAGGTCGCGGCCGCGAAACCGTACAACCCGAGGACGGAAGGCGCGGCCACCGGCGACAACGAGATCTGTGAATGGTCCTTCCAGAAGGCGAAATCGGAGGAGTCACCACTCTGGGATCGCGCGCTGGCGGCATTGGTCATGACGAAGCCCCTCTTTCTCTCCGTGTGGGGAGACCGGTTCTCACCGGTCGAACTTCGGGGTTGTGGTTGCCGAGGTGTACGAGTTCGGCACGTGCTCACCCCTTTCGTCACAGCTGGTGGTTCACCACCGGCGCCGGTAACGTCCTGTGACTCGGATCCGTGCCTGGCGTACCCGCTTTCGGGGCAGCCAAACCCGCAGTACGGCGAGCGCGGTCCGGGCAAACCCCGACCCTCGCCACAATCCCGCCGCCGACACCGAACACACCGGGTGAGTTGCCCGTCCCCGGCAGGATTAACGACCACGTCATCGTGTCAATCCCTTCTGGAGAAGCGACAACGCAAGCGCGCAGAAACCAGCCTGCATTCGCGGGGGAGACGATGAGTGAACCACCCGAGTCCGAGGATCCCAGCGCGGACACCCCTGAGGACCCACGCCGGCTGCCGGACGACGGATTGGGCCAGAGTCCGGAACTGGAAACGATCGATCTCGACGGTGACGAACCCACCGAACCTGCCGAGCAGGACGAGGACACCCGGTAGTGCCTGCTCCAGCAGGCAGGAGGCCGCCGCTGCGGCAAGAGCCGGCGGCGGGCGGCGCCCGTGTTTGCGGGTGCAACCGGGCGGGCAAACCGTAAGACCCCGAGAGGAGGAGAACGATGGCCGAAGACGTGAAGGTTCTTCAACTCGGAGAGCGGGAATACGCGGCGGAAGTCCACGAAAGCAACCAGACCACCGAACACCGGGTGATGTTCACCCAGGACCTGCTCGATGCGCTGGAGATGCCGGAGCCGGACGAACAGCGCTTCGTCGCCGAGTCCATGAAGTACCTGCTTCAGCGGACCCCGGTCACAGCGCTGCCGCACGACATCGACCTGGAGGGAATCCAAAGCGAGGACCTGGAATTCCTTCCGGAAATGCGAGCACGAATGACCGGGTGAGCGCCCCCGGCAGGGCCGGTCTCGCCGCGTCGCGACCGGCCCCCTGCCGGGGCACCGGACATTCGCGTTGCGACATCGTCTCCGTGCCCTCAGGAGCAGTCATGGTCGCCCAGTACCAACAATTCCTCGACGGTGTACGAACCCATGCCGGACTGTCGGAGACCGAACAGGCACGACAGGCCACGGTGCACGTCATCGAAGCCATGGCCCGGCACCTGGACGGTGTGGACCGGCAGCAACTGGCAACGGGGATTCCGCAGGGATTACGCAGTTCGGTGCGCTGGGACATCGAGAATGCGTCGGCCCACAGTCTCGAGGAGTTCCTCCAGGAGGTCGCTCAGCGGACCGACAGCACGCCGGAACGGTCCCGCTACCTCGTCCAAGGCGTCCTGTCCGCGCTGACCGAGCAGGATCGCGCCCTGGCGGACACGCTGCAACACCGCTTGCCGGACGGGTTCTCCGCGCTGTTCACCGCACCCGGCGGCGGGCCGCCGCCCGACTGGGGCGCGGCCAGTGCCGACGACCGGCCACGGCCCCTGGACGCCGACGAGCTGCAGCGGGCCTTGAATCAGCTCGTGGGGTGGTCCGGCGACACCGAACGCATCAGCCGCGAGGTGACCCTTCCGCCGGAACGGTGGACACCGATATACCGGCAAGTGGAGGCCGCCCAGCAGGAACTCAGCCACCATGCGGCGGTCGAGGAGCGCTCCGACGGCGTGGTGGTGTTCTCGCTGCACACCCGTTCCCTGGGGGCTGTCACGGAACTCGACCTGCAGCTGGCCCGACGGATCGACGCAGCCATCAGTGAGGTGGGCTCCGGCGGGGCCAACAGGGCCCCTTGACAGGGCCCTGCCAAGGGGCCCCGCCGACAGGGCCAGCTACCGTCACTCCTCGAACTCGAAAGCCAGCGCCCGGACGCAGCGCTCGTACTTGTCCTGCAGTTCCTCCTCGTCGCCTGCACCGACGTGGATGACGGCGAGGTTGTAGCTGTAACTGTCCTGACCGGTCAGTTCCGACAAGCGGGTCCCCTGCTGTGCCTCGATTTCCACGTGCACGCCGGGGATGTCGCGTTCGACGGCCGCCACTTCCTCGGAGGTGGGACTGCGGCGCACCAGCGCGTCCTCGGAGAAGCGGCGATAGAACCACTTGGCACCGACCGCGTACGCACCCTGCCTGTGAGGCAGCTGCGGGGTGCGCCCCAAAGCGAGTTGCACCATGCAGTGATGGTTCGGTGCGCCGTCGACCTGCTCGAACAGCATCGCATGGGACTGGGAGTGCCGCGGGTTGATCTCGAGAAGGTTGATGGCACCGTCGGACGGGTCCCAGAAATACTCGATGTTGAACACCGACCTCAGCCCGATCCGGCCGATGATGCGTTTCGACACATCGACGAGGCGCTCGATGACCTGCTCCGGCAGCTTCGACGGGTACTGGTAACGCTGGAACGAGGGGGCGCCCTCGTAGTTGTAGGAGTCGATCACCCCGTAGACATGAATGGTCTCGCCGTCGTTGTACCCCTCGATGGTCACCTGCTGCCCGGACACGGATTCCTCGGCCAGACAGGCCTGGCCGCCGACCTCGGCGATTTCCGGGGGCAACTCGAGATGCGAGAGCGCGAAGTCGAACGGTGACCCCACCCGGCCGATACCCGCGCGAATCTCACCGAGGGCCTCCCGGAGCTGTTGATCGTCCTCGACCAGGAACGCCAGTTCCGAGGAGAACGCCTTCACCGGCTTGACCCACATCGGGTAGCGGAGACTGTCCGGCGCGGTCTCGTCGTCGAGTCCCACCAGTGCGAACGGCGGATACTCCTCGATCGATCGCTGCTGTTCCAGCCGGCTCCAGTACTTGTGCTCGCACTTCAGCACGGCCTCCAGGCTCGCACTCGGCAGGCCCCGGTTGTGACACAGGATGGGCACCATCGTGCTCACCGGGAAATCCCAGTATCCGACAATGGCATCCACGGTGCCGTCGAAGGAATCCAGTTCCTGCTCGGCCTTGTCGAGCATCTCGGCCAGATGGATCTCTCCGCGGATCAGTTCGTCGACGCTGAGCAGGGGGTGGAAGCGAAATTGCTCGGCATGGGGCAGGGATTCCAGTGTCCTGCGGTTCTCGTCGTCAAGTCCCAAAACGAAGATGTTCGTGGGCATGTTCCTGCTCCTCCACCCGTTGCCGTGGTAATAGGCGGCGATTCCGCGTCCCCGGCGATCGGCGAAGGCACCGCTGTCGCCGGACGTCTCAGGGCCGGTGGCCGAGGGACGATCTGCGGACGGGCCGCTGCTGCCTCGTCGATTTACCCGGGCGCCGGTGTGCGCAAACCGCGGCCGGCGGGGATCTTTCGCTCGGTCAGACGTGGTCCCGCGGGATTTCCCGGAGCCAGTTCTGCGAGGAGACCCGTCGCCCGTTTTCGAACGCGTCGAGCTGGGCGTGCAGCCGGAATTCGGTCGTGGTCGAATCCAGCACCGTGCGCGTGATCGTCTCGGCCCGCCAGTCGCCGCGGGCGAAGCCCATTTCCCATTCGATTTCGCCGCGCACCGAGCGGAAGTCGTTGCCGACCCAGCGATACCGCTCATAGGCACGCCGGGTGACCTCGAGGTCGATATCGGGGAAATGCACCACTCCGAGGTCCTTGACGACCTCCAGCGCCGATTCGTACTCGACGAGGTCGCGGGAGACGGTCCAGCGCTGTTCCCCGGGACGTACCTGGACGGTGTGCAGCGGCTCTGCACCCTCGGCTTCGCCGAACGTCGGGGTGGGCAACTCGTCGGCCTCTTCGGTCGGACGGATCGGCAGTTGCAGCGAGCTCGCCCCGGTGAACACGGTCAGCTCCACCGGTTCCGGTGGCGGCCACGCCAGGGGCCAGTACGAGGTGGACAGTGCCACCCGGATGCGGTGGCCGGGTGGGAACACCTGAGCCACTCCGTTGAGCTGCACGTGCGCGCGGTAGCGCTCGCCGGGCGTGAGCGTTTCCGGCTTGTCGTGCCCCTGCAGGTGGGTCAGGTTGAGCAGGCCGTAGGTGACACGCGTGGTGCGGCCGTCGGGATTGACGTCGGAGAGCCGTACCGCGACCATCGCCACCGGCCGGCTCACCGTGAACTCCAGGTTCAGCACGGGGCCGCCGAGGATTTCGCACCGCTCGGTGAGGACATCGCTGTCGAAGACCATCGACCCGCCGTCCTCCTCCCGCTGGTCGTAGGGCAGGTCCGGCGGCGCGTTGTACGAGCACCACTTGCCTGCGAACTGACCGACCGACAGGGGGGACTCGAGACGGATCTCCTCGGTCTGCGTGTCCTCATCGGGTTTCTGGATGCGGTGGGGAGCCAGCGGATGGTCGATGCGCTGCACGTGGGGTGAGGGCCAACTCGGTTCTCCGACCCACCGTCCGGGCCGCTCGTGGTAGGCGGTGGAGGGCGGCATGCTCTCCTGCATCCAGGTGTAGAGCATCGGCCCGTCCGTGGCGCCGTTGTCGATGTCCTTGAGCCAGTGATCCCACCAGCGCACCATCTCCTGGAGGAAACCGATGGCCGGACCGGGCTGGCCGAGATGCGGATACTTGTGCGACCAGGGACCGATGAGTCCCTTGCGGGGGGACTGCAGGTTCGCCATGAGACGAAACACCGAGTTCGAATACCCGTCCGCCCAGCCACTGACCGCCATGACGGCGCATTCGACGTCGGAGAAGTCCTCGCAGATCGAGCCGTGCCGCCAGTAGTCGTCCCGCCGCTGGTGACGCAGCCACTCGTCGATCCACAGCCCGCTGTGCTCCAGGCGCTGATGCCACATCTCCCGCCACCGTTCGCCGACCAGCGCGGGATCCGGTGGGGAGGAGTTGTACGCGAACATCGTGGAGGCCCAGGAGAGGTTGTCGCTGAGCAGGCAGCCGCCCATGTAGTGGACATCGTCGCCGTAGCGGTCGTCGCTGGAGGATGCCGTGACGATCGCGTCGAGCCCGGGCGGGCGCCGTGCGGCGACCTGGAGCGCGTTGAAGCCGCCCCAGGAAATCCCCATCATGCCCATGCGCCCGGTGCACCAGGGTTGTTCGGAGATCCAGGCCAGGACGTTTTCGGCATCGACGAACTCCTGTTCCCGGTACTCGTCGGTGAGTACGCCTTCCGAATCGCCGGTGCCGCGCAGATCCACGCGTACACACGCGTAGCCGTGCCCGGCCATGTACGGGTGGTGGATGGAGTCGCGCCGGGCGGTGAGGTCGCGCTTGCGGTACGGGATGAATTCCAGAACGCCCGGAACCGGGTCGTCGTCCGAGGACACCGGTCGCCAGATACGTGCGGCCAGGCGAGTGCCGTCCGGAAGCGGTATCCAGCGGTGCTCCTCTTCCGTGACCGGGTACGGGAAGGACGTGACGGTCCGCATTCGCCTGTTCCTCCTGGTCGGCTCCGGCTGCAGAGTCCCCGCACCGGCGCATCGCCGGCGCACACGCCGCGAAGTACCCGCCTGCGAGGCGTTGTACACGCGACAGGCGGTCAGCGGTGTAGCGCCGCGGCGAGCTGTTCGGTGCCCGCCTCGATGATGTCGGCAGGAGTGGCCACGATCTCGTTGCCGAGCCAGGCGGTGAGCAGCTCGGCCAGCCCGCCGACGAACAGCAGTGCGTTGATCTCGTCCCGTGGGGGAGCGTGTGCGGCCGTTCCGTACAGGGAGCGCGCCTGGGTGACGATGAGGTCGGCGAACTCGCGCAGCAACTCGTGCCTGCGGGGGCGCAGTGTTTCGGCGGCCGCCGATTCGACGATCGCTGCTCGCCCTTTGCGGGGATCAGCGGTCAGCAGGTCGACGAAAGCCGAGATCGCCACCCTGGCCCTGGCGTGCGGCTCGTCGGGGGCGGTCTCGACAGCGGCCAGCACCGTGGAGCGCACCTCGTCGGCGACCTGGTCCACCACGGCCAGCAGGAGCTGCTCACGACTGCGGAAGCTCTCGTAGAAGTAGCGCTCGGTGAGCTTGGCTCGGCTGCATATCGCGGTCATCGTGGCCCGCTCGCAACCGGCCGTGCCCAGCAGATCCAGGCCCGCTTCGAGGAGACGTGCGCGGCGTTGGGCCTTGCGCTGCTCGGCGCTGAGCCCCCGATAGGGGCGGGTGGTGGATGGCATACCCACATCTTGACGCGCACACCCTCATTGATCGAGGCTGCCATATGTGACAGCGACTCATGTCACTTGTGGTTTTCCACCTGATCGAGGAGGCTCGGGTGAGCAAGGTCCTGATGCCCGCACCGCAGGGCAGCGATCTGCACGCGGTCGAAGGAGATTCCGGACCACCGTTGGTGGGCTATGTCCGGGAGTACATGCGTGATCCGGTCACGCTGTGGCGCCGCCGCTACGAGCAGTACGGGCCGGTGTCCTGGTTCGGTGCCATCGGCGGCAGGACGGTCTCGTTGCTGGGACCGGATGCCTGCGGTGTCGCGTTGGTCAACAAGGACAAGGCGTTCGCCAACGGGCCGGGATGGCGCCGTCTGATCGGGCCGTTCTTCGACCGCGGTCTGATGCTGCTCGATTTCGACGAGCACCTCGAACATCGACGAATCATGCAGCAGGCCTTCACCAACCAGCGCCTGGCCCGCTACACCGAGGCGCTCAATCCCGCCGTGGAGGCAGGCCTGGACGAGTGGAAACCGCAGCAGGACTTCCGGATCTATCCCGCGGTCAAGAAACTGACACTGGATCTGGCCACCAGCATCTTCATGGGCGGAGCCGAGGGCACCAGCAGCGCCCGCATGGACCGGATCAACCGGTCCTTCATGGATTGTGTGCAGGCGGCGACCGCCATCGTGCGCGTTCCCGTGCCGGGCGGGCGGTGGCGTCGTGGGCTGGTCGGCCGGAAGGTGCTGGAGCAGTTCCTGCGCAGCTACCTGCCCGCCCGTCGTGCCGGTGACGGCGAGGACCTCTTCTCCGCGCTGTGCCACGTCGAGTCGGAGGACGGGCAGCGGTTCAGTGACGACGACGTCATCAACCACATGGTCTTCCTGCTCATGGCCGCCCATGACACCTCGACCATCACGATTTCCACGATGATGCAGTATCTCGGCCAGCACCCGGAGTGGCAGCAACGCTGCCGCGAGGAGTCCGCGGCGTTGGGGACCTCCTCGGTGAGCTTCGATCAGCTCGATCGGCTGGTGTCGCTGGACCTGGTCATGAAGGAGTCGATGCGGCTGGTCTCCCCGGTGCCGTCGATGATGCGCATGACCGTGGCCGATACGGAGGTGCTGGGACATTTCATCCCGGCACGGACCATGGTCGCCATCACGCCGCACTTCACCCACCACATGCACGAGTACTGGCCGGATCCCGAACGGTTCGATCCCGGCCGGTTCGCCGAGGACCGCCGCGAGGACAAGGTGCACCGCTACGCGTGGCAGCCGTTCGGCGGCGGTGTTCACAAATGTCTCGGCATGTACTTCTCCGGAGCCGAGATCAAGACGATCATGCACCACATGCTGCAGCGCTACGAGTGGTCGGTCGATCCGGGCTACCGGGCACCGCTGGACTTCACGTCCCTGCCGTATCCGAAGGACGGGCAGCCGATCGATCTGCGTCCCCGGACAGCGGTGCCCGCTCGCTGACGGCGGCGGAGGCGCAGATGCGTTGACGGCACCGGTCCGGAACCTTAGCGTCAAGCGCACTTGTCGAGCGATGAGTGACGCTGTATCAACCGGGTACTTCCGGTGGGCGCGGCCGTGCCCACCGGCACGTGGGAAGGAGCATGCATGCGGATCGAGGGCAGTGTTGCGGTGGTGACCGGGGGCGCCTCGGGGTTGGGGTTGGCCACGGTCAAGCGGCTGGTCTCGGCCGGGGGCAGGGTGGTCATCGTCGATCTGCCGTCCTCGGACGGCAAGGCGGTGGCCGAGAGCCTGGGGGAGAAGGCGGTCTTCGTCGGTGCCGATGTCACCGACGAGCAGCAGGTGGCCGCCGCGCTCGACGAGGCCGAGCGGCTGGGCACGCTGCGGGTGGCGGTCAACTGTGCCGGTATCGGCAACGCGATCAAAACGGTCGGCAAGTCCGGGGCGTTTCCGCTGGCGGAGTTCACCAAGGTCATCCAGATCAATCTGGTGGGCACGTTCAACGTGATCCGGTTGGCCGCCGAGCGTATCTGTGCCCAGGACCCGGTCGGCGAGGAACGCGGGGTCATCGTCAACACCGCCTCGGTGGCCGCCTACGACGGCCAGATCGGCCAGGCGGCCTACTCGGCGTCCAAGGGCGGCATCGTGGGCATGACCCTGCCGATCGCCCGGGACCTGTCGAGCAAGCAGGTGCGGGTCAACACCATCGCCCCGGGGCTGTTCCACACTCCGCTGTTCGAAGGGCTCGGCGAGGAGGCCACCCGGTCGCTGGGCGAGCAGGTGCCGCACCCGCAGCGGCTGGGCAAACCCGAGGAATACGCCGACCTGGCCGCCCACATCGTCGAAAACCCCATGCTCAACGGCGAAACCATCCGTCTCGACGGCGCCATCCGCATGGCCCCCCGGTGAGCACCGGGTAACCGTGCCGGGATCGACTGTCACCGATCCCGGCAGGCGGAACCGGCACTCCGGGGCTCGTGCACCGGACGGCTCCGTCCGTGGCGAAGGCCTCACGCCCTCGGGAACAGTCCGTCTTGACTGCTCCCGAGGGACGGGCGAAACTGAGGCGTCCCGTTTTCGGGTCGCAGGGACAGCGGCGGAGGGAACATCGCGTGAGTGACAGCGTGCCGGGATCGTCCGAACCCGGAACCGGGCTCGACGAGCGTCGGCGAGCCGCGCGCGAGTTGGGTACGGCACTGCGCGAGCTGACCGAGGCCGCAGTGTCCACCGAGGTCGATGCGGAGACCATGCTGCAGGTCGCCCGGCAAGCCCGCGACATGGTGCCACCGCTGGAGAAAGCGAGCAGATCCCGGCAGACGGTTCCCTCGGTGGACGACCTGCGCGCGGGGTGGCGCATGTACAACCCGGCCATCGGCTGGGGAAACCCGTTCGCCCCGCCGATGAACGTGGAGATGGTCGACGGCGGTGCGATCGGCAGCTGCACGCTGGGATTGATCCACGAGGGACCGCACAGCTACGCGCACGGAGGGGTCAGCGCGCTGCTGCTCGACCAGATCCTCGGGCACGCCCACGCGAGTGGGGGGCGGCCGGGAATGACGGTGACCCTGTCGGTGCGGTACCGGAATCCGGTACCCCTGCAGACACCGCTGCGCGTCGCCGGATGGCGCGGGCAGGACGATGCCGATACCCGCAGGTCCACCCCGACCGCCACGATCACCACGGCCGAGGAACCGGACACCGTCCTGGTCGAAGCCGAGGGAGCGTTTCTCGTGCCGTCCGAAGAGCAGGTCCGGCGCCTGTTCGGGCAGGCGCAGTACTCCCCGGCGGAACCGTCGGCGCCACGGACGGCGGCCGAATAGTCGTTCCGAACGTGTGTCGTCACTGCCGCTGCTGCGAGGCCGGAGACCTCGTGGCCGGCGCACCGGCTGCGGGGCAGTACCGCGTCGGCCCTGCGTCTTCTGCCTGTGGCGGCTGCCGACGCCTGGCCACCCCGCCGTACCCGGGCATGCAGCCCGATATCCTCTGCTCCTGACCTCGCCGAGGCCTCTCCGGCGGTTTCCGCCCATTCCGTTCGTGCGGGAAGGAAGCAAGCACCATCGTGCCCTCCACACCTGTTGAGTCGTCCCCGCAGCTGGCGCGCCGGTTGAGGGTGTTCGATGCCGTGGTACTCGGGCTGGGGTCGATGCTCGGCGCCGGGGTGTTCGCCGCGTTCGGCCCCGCCGCGGCCGCGGCCGGATCCGGGCTGCTGATCGCGCTGGGCCTGGCGGCGGTGGTGGCCTACTGCAACGCCACGGCCTCGGCCCAGCTGGCCGCACGTTACCCCGAGTCCGGCGGCACCTACGTTTATGCCGGGCGCCGGCTCGGGCCGGTGTGGGGGTTCCTGGCCGGATGGGGGTTCGTCGTCGGCAAGACCGCCAGCTGCGCGGCCATGGCCCTCACACTCGGCGCCTACGCTTGGCCTGCCCATCCCGTGCCGATCGCCGTCGCGGCGGTCGTGGTGCTGACCGGGGTGAACTACCTGGGGGTGGGCAAGACCGCGCGGGTCACCCGCGTGCTGGTCGCGCTGACGCTGTTGACCCTGGCCGGAGTGGTCGCCGCCGGCCTCGGCGGCGGGCAAGCCAGCCCGGCCAACCTCACCGGTTGGGTCCCGAATGGCATCCTGGGCATCACCCAGGCGGCCGGATTGCTGTTCTTCGCCTTCGCCGGCTACGCCCGCATCGCCACTCTCGGCGAGGAAGTCCGCGACCCGGAACGCACCATCCCCCGGGCGATCCCGCTGGCCCTGTTCGTGGTCGTGGCGGTCTACGCGCTCGTGGGGCTGGCCGCGCTGCTGGCCGTCGGGCCCCGGACACTGGCCGAGGCCACCGCGCCGCTGGCCGCTGCCGTCCGCGCAGGCAGCCTCGACGGGCTCGCGGTGCTCGTGCGTATCGGCGGGGCGGTGGCCTCGGCCGGGGTGTTGCTGTCATTGATGGCCGGCATCGGGCGCACCAGCCTGGCCATGGCCCGTGACCGCGAACTTCCCGGCTGGCTGGCCGCCATCCATCCGCGCCACCGAGTGCCCCACCGTGCCGAACTCGCACTCGGTGCCTTGGTGCTGGTCATCGTGCTGATCGCCGACGTGCGCGGTGCGATCGGATTCTCCAGCTTCGCCGTGCTGATCTACTACGCTCTGGCCAATGCCTCGGCGTTCACGCTGCCCGGCCGTCGGCGCCGGTGGCTGCGCCCGCTGACCGTGCTCGGCCTTGCCGGCTGCCTGCTGTTGGCCGCGACCCTGCCCCTGGCCGGCGTGCTCGCCGGCACCGCAGTTCTGCTGGTCGGCTTGGGCGGGCGTGCTCTGACCACGTCGCTGCGGCATCGTCACCAGCCGCACACGCCCCGCGACGAGTGACCATGCTCGATCACCGTGGGCCTGACCGGCTACGTCGGCCGGCCCGACTCCCACGGTTTCTCCCGATCTCGAACCGAGCCACAAACGTGACGCGGGACATCGTCTACTCCACGGGTAGGTTCCCCGCAGCGTGCTCGGAGCGCAGCTCGGTCTTGAGGACTTTGCCGCTGGGGTTGCGGGGCAGTTCCGGGACGAGCGCCACCTGCCGTGGACGCTTGTACCCGGCCAGGTGCTGCCGGCACCAGGCGTCGATCTCGCCGGCGCCGGGCGGGTCGGAGGGGTCGTGCGCAGCGATGACCGCCAGTGGGGTCTCTCCCCAGCGCTCGCTCGGCACACCGATCAGGGCCACGTCACCGACCTTGGGGTGCCCGGCGAGGACATCCTCCACCTCGGCGCAGTAGATGTTCTCGCCGCCGGAGATGATCATGTCCTTCTTGCGGTCGACGACGTAGAAGTAGCCGTCGGAATCCTGGCGCACCAGATCACCGGAGTGGAACCAGCCGCCGGCGAACACCTCGGCGGTCTCGGCGGGCTTGTTCCAGTACTCCTTCATGACGGTGGGGCCGCGGTAGACGATCTCGCCGACCTCGCCGCGAGACACGTCGTTCATGTCGTCGTCGACGACGCGCACCTCGACGTTGAGCATGGGGGTGCCGATGGAGCCGATCTTGCGGATCGCGTCCTCACCGCGCAGCGTGGTCGTGACCGGGCTGCACTCGGTCTGTCCGAACGAGGTGATCACCTCGGCCTGGGGAAAGGTGTCGATCATGGTGCGCAGCAACGTGGTCGAGGCGGGTGCGGCTCCCCAGGAGATCCGGCGCAGCGCCGACAGGTCGCGCTCGGCGATGTCCGGCACGCTGCAGATCGCCTGCCACTGGGCCGGGACGAAGAACACCGAGGAGACTCGCTCGCGTTCGAGCAGGTCGACGGTCTCGGCGGGATCGAACCGGCCGGAGGGCATGACGACCGTACGGCCACCGAGCAGCAGAGTGGGCAGCATGCCCGACAGCCCGGCGATGTGGAACAGGGGAGCGGCCGCCATCCAGACCCGGTCGTCGGCGGCCGTGCCCAGATGGGCCATCGAGCTGAACGCGTGCATCAGCAGGTTGTGGTGGGTGAGTACCGCTCCCTTGGGGCGACCGGTGGTGCCGGAGGTGTACATGATGAATGCCGGGCCGCGCTCGTCGACGGCGATCTCGACGTGCTCGGTGGAGGCATCGCGCAGTACCCGCTCGTAACTTTCCGCACCGGGACCGGCCGCACGCGGATCCTCCCCGAGGACCAGGCAGGTCTCCACGGCCGAAACCTGCGCGCGTGCCTTGGCCATGGTCTCGGCCATCGCGCTGTCGACCACCGCGGCGACCGCACCGCTGTCGTCGAGCGCGTAGGCGACCTCATCGGCGACGAACCGGAAGTTGACCGGCACGCAGATCGCCCCGAGCCGCGCGGAGGCCAGGTAGGACTCCACGACCTCCAGGCCGTTGAACCCCATGACGGCGATGCGCTGCCCGGGCTCGACACCGCGCAGGCGCAGCGCGTTGGCCAGCCGGGTCACCCGCTCGTCCAGGTCCCGATAGGTGCGGCTGATGTGCTGGAAACGCAGAGCCACCTCGTCCGGGATCGTGCGCGCGTGCCTGGCGAGCTGATCGCTGATGGTCATACCGCATCCGGACATGGCGTGCTCGGTGGCGTGCATCGGCTTCCCTCGCTTCAACGGCACAGCGCGCAGACAGATGAAAGTGACTCAGGTCATACTGATTCCAGCGGGGCTTCTGGTCAAGTCTGACCGCTGTCGGGAGTCGCGCCTGCCGGAGAGGAATTCCGCGCTCGCGGTCACTCGTCGAACAGCAGCCGGTGGGCAGTGGTTTTCCAGAGGTCCAGATGAGGGTCGGTGGCGGCGGGGCGGTCTTCGAACGCGTAGGGCATGGCCGCCCCGCGCATGCTGGTGAACAGCAGCTCGCGCAGTTCGCCGTAACGGGGGTGGGCGGTCACCGCCGGACCCCAGATGCGGTCGGTGACCGCGCGGATGGCGGTGCGCAGATTGCGCTCCTCCGGGCGCAGCACGGCACTCAGCGCGGGGTTGGTCCGTGCGGCGTTCCACAGCTCCATGGCCGCCCAGAAGTGGGGTTCCTGGAACGTGGCCCAGAGCAGTTCGACGCAGCGATCGACCCGCTGGCGCCCCTCGGGCTCGTGGGTCAGCAGCCGTGCCGCGCGCTCCTCGAGCTGGGCGAGCCGAGTGCTGGCCAGGTGCTGTGCCGCGGCGACCAGCAGCTCGTCCCGGGAGGGGAAGTGGTGCAGCAGCCGCCCGCGGGAGATCCCGGCCTTGTCCTGGATGGCCACGGTGGAAGCCCCGGCGTAGCCGTACTCGATCAGGCAGTCCACGGCCGCGTCGAGGATGAGGGCACGACTGTCCGCGGTGCGTTCCTGGCGGCTGCGGGACGGAGTCGGTTCGGGCATGGCCACCGGATCAGCGTACCTCCGAGGATGTCGACGTCCGTACCGGCGAAATCGAACAGTCGGCATTGACCGTTTTGATTCCGTGGTGCGAGGCTCGGTTTCTCTCGCGCAGGTTCGAGGAGGAGTCGCATGTATCCAGGTGCCCACGCCGCGACGGACCCCCAACGCCCGGCTGTGATCATGGCGGAGTCCGGGCAACGTCTGACCTACGGCGAGCTCGAGGAACGCTCCATCCGGCTGGCCCACGTGTTCCGCGAGGCCGGGCTGGGCCGGGGCGACGTGGTCGCACTGCTGACCGACAACTCGATGTACGCCTACGAGGTGTACTGGGCGGCGGTGCGTTCGGGCATGTACCTCACGGCCGTCAACAATCACCTCACGGCCCCCGAGATCTCCTACATTCTCAATGACTCCGGAGCCGCCGCGCTGGTGACCTCGGCGACGCTGTCCGATGTGGCCCGGGAGTTGCGCGCGGAGATCCCCGGTGTGCACACGCGACTGGCCTATGGCGGGCGGGTGGAGGGATTCGACGACTACGAGTCGGCTCTCGCGGACGCTGCGACCGAACCACCCGCCGACCAGCCCCGCGGAATCGACCTGCTGTACTCCTCCGGCACCACGGGGCGCCCCAAGGGCATCAAGCCCGCACTCCCGGAGCGCCGGGTCGACGAACCCGGTGACGTGCTCGTCGAGTTGCTCGAGAAGGTGTACGGATTCGGTCCGGACACGGTGTATCTCTCCCCCGCGCCGGTGTATCACGCGGCACCGCTGCGCTACGCCGCCTCGACGCAGGCACTGGGCGGCACGGTCGTGATGATGGAGCGCTTCGATCCGGAAGGGGCCCTGCGGGCCATCGAACGCTACGGCGTCACGCACAGCCAGTGGGTGCCGACGATGTTCGTGCGGATGCTCAAACTGCCTGCGGAGACGCGTTCCCGCTACGACCTGTCCAGCCACCGGCTCGCCGTGCATGCCGCCGCGCCCTGCCCGATGGACGTCAAGCGCGCGATGATCGACTGGTGGGGTCCCATCCTGTACGAGTACTACGCCTCCACCGAAGGCGCGGGCATGACGCTCATCGACTCGCACCAGTGGCTGGCCAAGCCCGGTTCGGTGGGCAAGGCCGTACTGGGAACGCTGCGGATCTGCGACGAGAACGGGGAGGAACTGCCTGCCGGTGAGGTCGGCACGGTCTACTTCGAACGCGAGGACCTGGAGTTCGAGTACCTGGATGCCCCGGAGAAGACGCGGGAAGCGATGCACCCGCACCGGCCGCACTGCGCCACCGTGGGCGATATCGGCTACGTCGACGCCGAGGGCGACCTCTTCCTCACCGACCGCAAGGCTTTCATGATCATCTCGGGGGGTGTGAACATCTACCCCCAAGAGGTCGAGGACGCGCTCGCCCTGCACCCGGCCATTGTGGACGTCGCCGTGATCGGGGTGCCGGACGCGGAGATGGGCGAGTCGGTCAAAGCCGTCGTGCAGGCCGCTCCCGGAGAGCAGCCGGGCCCGGATCTGGAACGCACGCTGCTGGAGTACGTGCGGGAACGCATTGCCCACTACAAGGCGCCGCGCAGCGTCGACTTCGTCGACGAGCTGCCGAGGACACCGACCGGGAAACTGGTCAAGGGGCCGCTCAAGGAGCGCTACCGGACCACCGCAGGCACGGCCTGAGGCCGACCCGGCCGTCTTTCCGCGCGCGATGGTGCACGAGCCGCTGCCGGTTCTCTGCCATTTCAGACACTCCGTGACCGCTCCGGGCAGCGCCGAGGCCGCCGAACGGGGTTTGCTGGACGGCGGTGACTGCAGGACGGAGCCGGAGGCGAGCGAGAATGGAGTGGTTCTGGTGTGAGCGGGCCTGGCTGCCCGCCGGAACGGCCGAGTCGGTGCTGGTCGGTGTGGCGCCCGACGGACGTATCGCCGAGCTGCGGCCGGGAGTGCGAGCCCCGGCGGAAGCCGAGCGGCTGGCTGGTCTGGTGCTGCCCGGATTCGCCAACGCCCATTCGCATGCGTTCCACCGCGGGTTGCGGGGCCGCACGCACGACGCAGGTGGCACGTTCTGGACGTGGCGCAGCGAGATGTACGACCTGGCCGAGCGGCTGGACCCGGACAATTACTTGGCCCTGGCTCGTGCGGTCTACGCCGAGATGGCGGTGGCCGGGATCTCGTGTGTCGGCGAGTTCCACTACGTGCACCACGACCGGGACGGTCGCTGCTACGCCGAGCCCAACATCATGGGGCAGGCCCTGCAGGAGGCCGCCCGGCAGGCCGGTATCCGGCTGACTCTGCTGGATACGTGCTACCTGACCGGCGATATCGGACAGCCGCTGAGTGGACCGCAACGGCGTTTCGGAGACGGCGGCGTCGAAGAGTGGGCCCGGCGCCTGCACGACATGGACGCCGACGCCGACACCCGGATCGGCGCCGCGGTGCACTCGGTGCGCGCGGTGCCGCGGGAGCGGTTGGCCGATGTGGTGGCCGGAGCCGGGACGGACCGCCCGCTGCACGTGCACCTGTCCGAACAGCCCGCCGAGAACGAGGCCTGTGCCCGGACATACGGGGCGAGCCCGACCGAGGTGCTGCACGACGCCGGAGTCCTCGGGCCGCGAACCACCGCGGTGCACGCCACCCACCTGCAGGACGGGGATATCGCGCTGCTGGGCTCGTCGCGGACGGCGTCCTGCTTCTGCCCGACCACCGAGGCCGATCTGGCCGACGGGATCGGGCCCGCCCGGGAGCTGGCCGATGCCGGCTCGCCGATCTGCCTGGGCAGCGATCAGCACGCGGTGGTCGATCCATTGCTGGAAGCGCGCGGCCTGGAGGCCGGGGAACGATTGCGTACCGGGCAGCGCGGGCGGTTCCGCCCGGCCGAGCTCGTGGCATCGCTCGGCGAGCACGGCCACGCCTCCCTCGGCTGGCCGGGGGCCGGCCGGATCGAGGTCGGGGCCCCGGCCGATCTGGTCGCGGTGCGTACCGACACCGCCACCACCGCGGGGTGCCTGCCGGAACAGGTGCCGATGGCGGCCACCGCCGCCGATGTGCACACCACGGTGGTCAACGGCCGAGTGGTGGCTCGCGACGGGGTGCACGAGCGGCTGGGCGAGGTCGGTCCCCTGCTGGCGGCGGCACTTGCCGCCGTCCGTGAGGGGGACTGAGTGTCTGTCTTTGATTTGGCTCTTTCGCTCGGGTGATCAGCCTGAGCAGGGTGACCCGCTCCGGCGTATTCGATCGGAATGCCCGCAGGCGGGCATCAGCAAGCAGTAGGCCACGTGGCGGAGAAGTGGCTACTCGATGTGGCCTGCAACGCCGCAAGGCGCCGCCTGAGACGGCGGTTCAGAAACCACCTGACCAAATTCCAAGGCGGGCTCTGAGGATTCCCGCGCGTGCTCCGACCCGCCCCGAGGACGGGTCACCGCCCGGTGTCGTCGACAGGGCCGGTCGGGCGCTGCGGCGGAGTCCCGCCCAGTCGGTGGGTCAGCGCATCGGCGCCCCGCAGCACGTGCCGCGCCAGCTGCGGCCAGGACTCCGGAGGCCGCGCCGTGCGGCGGAACGGCACGGCCACGGAGGCCACGGGGTGCCCATTGTGGTCGAAGGAGGCCGCTGCGACGGAGGCCACCTCGGGAGTGATCAGCCCGTCCTCCACCGACCATCCCTGCCGCCGCTCGGTGGTCAGCATCGAGCGCAACTCGGGCAGGTTGCGCGGCCCCGAGCCGGTACGGGTCACGAAGCTCGCCGGAGAGGGGAACAGGGCGCGCACCTGCTCGGCAGGCAGGTGCGCCAGCAGAGCCCGCCCGGAGGCGGCCAGGTGGGCGGGCATCCGGACCCCGACGTCGGTGACGAGGGTGGTGGGATGTTCGGGCTGCACCTTGAGCAGGTACAGCAACTCGGCGCCGTGCAGGATGCCCAGGTGAGCGGTATCGCCCACGTCTCCGACGAGCCGGGCGAGCAACGGGCGGGCCAGGTGCTCCAGCGGATCGTGGCGCAAGTAGGCCGAACCCAGTTCGAATACGCCCAGCCCGAGTCCGTAGCGGTGCTGCTCGGGCAGGTGCACCACCAGTCCTTCCTCCACCAGTACCGACAGCAGGTGGTACATGGTGCTGCGCGGTACCTCCAGAGAACGGGCCAGCGCGGCAGCGGGCAGCGGGTCGGGACTGGCTGCCAGACGGCGCAGCACCCCGATCGCGTGCCGCACCGCGGGCATCTTGCTGCTCGTGCCTCGCGCCCGGTTCTGCCGGGGGCCCGTGGACATGCGTGTCACTCTCCGTTCTGCCTGCCCCGCCGGACAGTACCGGTGCCTGCCTCCCGTCGACCGGTCTCGGAGCTTCGGTGTGCGCGAGACGCGCCCGCGAGGTCGTGCGCACGCTTGTGTCCGATTATCGGAACCGTGATGCGGGTGCCGGGGCAGCGCCGCAGAATGCCCGTATCGAGCCAACAGCACAACGTCCCGCAGCCACAACGTCATCGTCGAAACACCGGCCGGGCTCCGCGCCCACTGTTGCCGAGAGGAGACCCGACGTGAGCACGCTGTCCGGCACCATCTCGCAGGATTCCGCCGCTGTCGTCGACCGGTTGCCGAGCAGCCGGGATGCCTGCCGATGCCACGCCGATGAACATCCCTGGTCGACGCCCTCGTCCGAGAACGTCGACGCCGTCACGGTGATCCGGCAGTACTGCCGGTGCCACTGCGGCTGCCAGGGGTTGCACGTCATGGTCTCCGTTCCCACGAAGGGAGCGGCCCAACACCGCTTCTGAAAGGGTCGTCGGCTCGCCGCCACACCGAATCGTTACTGCACGGCGCGTTCGAGAACCATGCGCCTGCTGGAGCGGACGTGCCTGCGCGCCACCTCTTCGGCCCGAGCGGCATCGCCGTCGGCGATCGCGGCGTGCAACTGCTCGTGCTCGTCGCACACCCGCTGCGGCTCCATGTTCAGCCGGAACAGCCAAGCCAGCCGGCCGTGCAACGGCTCGAGCATGGAGGCCAGCAGTGCATTCCCGGACAGTGCGACGAGTTCGTGGTGGAAGGTCGAATTGGCGTCGGACATGCTCTCGATGTCACCGCCTTCGAGGGCTTGCCGGGCCCGGGTGGCCAGTTCGCCCATGCGGATCACCTCGTCGGAGTGGCTGCGCTGGGCCGCCAGGCGGGCGGCCAGCACCTCCAGTGCCTCCCGCACATCGAAGAGCTCTTCCGTCTCGCGCCGGTCGAGAGTGCGGACGAACACCCCACGTCGCCGCGGGCGGACCTCCACGAAACCCTCGCTCTGCAGCATGCGGATCGCTTCCCGGACGGGAACCCGCGAGGTACCGAATTCCGTGGCGAGGTCCTGCTCGAAGAGGCGATCCCCGGGACGGAGCAGGCCCTGCGCGATGCGTGTGTGCAGCGCCTTCCGAACCTGGTCCCGCAGCGGAACGCTCGAGTCCGTGTGCGGCTGTTCAGCGGTGGACACGAATCCTCCTCGGGTCGGTATGCTCCAGCGTAGGAGATCGACCGGGACAGCAGTCTTCCAGGCGAGCGAAAGGCAGCCACCTCGGGTATGCGACTCACTCCGCAGGGGAGAGCAGAACGTCGGCAGGGCCGGCTTCGTCGCGTGGTTCGCCCGACCCGCCGAGGCTTCGCACGTCGCATCGCCACCTTGCCCGGAAAGGGCTCTCGGCATCCTGCGCGCGCCCTCCGCGGGATGCGTCCTCGTGCAGTGCCTGATCGGGGAACGGAGTGGCCGTGATGGCGGAGTTGGGGTTGCGCGATACGAACGGCATCCTCTGCCTGCCCTGGATCCGGCCCGAGCGGACGAGTGCGGGGCTCGGCTGGGACGGGCTGTACGTGTCGACCCAGCGGGAACAGCCCTACCGGGCGGATTTCGATGCGGCAGGCTGCCACCAGTTGATCCTGCACCGCAGCGGACCGGTGACCGTGCGGCGCGGCCGCAACCGACTGACCAGCTCCCGGCGGATACCCACGGGTGGCTACTTCCTGCATCCCGCGGGCAAAGACCTCACGGTCGAACTCGGTGGTGAGCTCGACACCGTCCACGTCTACCTGGACCAGGCGGCGATCCGGCAGGCCTGCGGGCACGCCGTCGAGCTCGACGAGGTGCTCGGCAGCCACGACCCGTTGCTGGAGCAGCTCGTGCTCTCCCTCGACGAGGTGCTGCGGGAACGAGACACCTCGGCACGCACCTACGTCGACCACATCGGCAACCTGCTGGCGGCCCGGCTGGCGCGTAACCACAGCCGCGGCCGGCTCGTCGAACCGGCGAAAGCCGAACGCACGGCCCTGACCGATCGGCAGTTCGACACGGTCCGCGAGTGGATGTGCGACCGGCTGGACGAGCCGATCCCGTTGGCGAGCATGGCCGGGCTGGTCGGCCTGAGCGTCAGCCAGTTCTCCCGCAAGTTCAAGGCGAGAACCGGATCACCCCCGCACCGGTTCCTGCTGCGGCTGCGCCTGGAACAGGCGAGCCGCTTGTTGCGCACCGGCACGCTGTCGATCGCCGAGATCGCCGTCCGGTGCGGTTTCTCCCACCAGGAACACCTCACCCGGACGATGCGCGAACACCTCGGAGTCACGCCGGCCGCGCTGCGCCGCGCGGGCTGAGTGGTCTCGTCCCGCCGCGCGGGCCGGGCAGGCTCCTGCCGCACGGGCGTGGTGATGCCGATTTCGTGCAGCCAGCGCAGCAGGAACCTGCAGGAGAACCGGGCATGCCTTCCCCATACTCGACACACCGTGAGCTGAACAACACTTCACCAATGCGGGAGAAGCAGCCAGATGAGAAGTTTCGTCCACGCCACGAACCCGAACCGGGTGGTGTTCGGGTACGGCACCAGCGCGCAGGTGCGCCAGGAGGTGGAGCGGCTCGGACGCGCGCGGGCTCTGGTGCTGGGCAGCCCCCCACTGGCAGCGCTTGGCGACCGGGTGCACGAGGCGCTGGAGTCGCTGGCCGTGGCCCGCTTCGACGGAGCGGCCATGCACACGCCCGTCGAGGTCACCGAGCAGGCCATGGAACTGGTCGGTGAGCACTCCGTGGACTGCGTGGTGGCCGTCGGGGGCGGCTCCACGACCGGACTGGCCAAGGCCCTCGCGTGGCGCACCGGTATCGACCAGATCATCCTGCCCACGACCTACGCGGGCTCCGAGGTCACCCCGGTGCTGGGTGAGACGGCGCAGGGCACCAAGATGACCCGCTCGGATGCGGCGATCCTGCCCGAAACCGTGGTCTACGACGTCGAGTTCACCCTCGATTTGCCCGTGGCGATGTCGGTGACCAGCGGCATCAATGCGATGGCCCACGCGGTGGAGGCGCTGTACTCGCAGCAGACCAACCCGGTCGTCGACGGCTGGGCGCTGGAATCCATCAGGCTGATGGGCAGGGCTCTGCCCGCCATCGCGGCCGATCCGGCCGATGTCGACGCCCGCGCCGAGGCGCTGCACGCGGCGTGGCTGGCCGGGACCTGCCTGGGCCTGGTCGGCATGGGACTGCACCACAAGCTGTGCCACACCCTGGGCGGCTCCTTCGACCTGCCGCACGCCGATACCCACACCGTCGTGCTGCCGTATGCCATGGCCTACAACGCCCCGGCCGCACCCGAGGTGATGCGGCGCATCGCCGAGGCCCTGGGCACCGACGACGCGCCCGCCGGGGTGCACGACCTGATCTCCTCGCTGGGTGGGCCCACCTCGCTGCACCAGCTGGGGATGGCCGAGCAGGACCTGGGTACCGCCGCCGAGTCGGCCACCGCGAAGTCCTACCCCAACCCTCGGGAAGTGACCACCGAAGGCGTCGCGGCTCTGCTGCGCGAAGCCTGGGCGGGCAACCGCCCGGCTTCCGGCGGACGTCCGATGGCGGCGCTGCACCGGCTGACCGAGCAGGTCGTCGCCGGCTTCGACCAGGCCGAAGACCCGCGCGTGCGGCAATTGTTGACGGACCTGGTGCGCCACCTGCACCGCTTCGTGGCCGACAACGACGTCACCGAAGGCGAGTGGCAGTACGCCGTCGACTTCCTCACCCGCACCGGCCGGATGTGCAGCGACACCCGGCAGGAATTCGTGCTGCTGTCGGACACCCTCGGTGTCTCCAGCGCGGTGGACCTGCTGACGAATTCGCGCACCCCCGGCACGACCCCCTCGGCGGTGCTCGGCCCGTTCTACGTCGAAGGACCCCCGACGGCCGAACACGGAACCGACATCTCCCAGGGGTTGCCCGGTGAGCCGTTGTGGGGCGACATCACGATCGTCGACACCGAGGGGGTTCCCGTCCGGGACGCGGTCGTCGACGTCTGGCAGTCCAACGAGGACGGCTACTACGACGTGCAACTGCCGGACCTGGACGGCCCGGTGCTGCGTGCCCGGTTCCGCACCGACGAGAAGGGCCGGTTCACATTCCGATCCATCGCCCCCTCGGAGTACCCGATCCCCGACGACGGTCCCGTCGGCAGCATGCTCGACGCGGTCGGGCGGCACCCCTACCGGGCTCCGCACGTGCATTTCATGATCATGGCGCCGGGGCGGCCGCGTCTGATCACGCAACTGTTCGTGGCCGGCGGTGCCTACCTGGATTCCGATGCGGTGTTCGGCGTCAAGGACGAGCTCATCGTCGACATGCCACGGCAGCACGGCGCCACACCGGACGGGCGCGACATGGACGGAAGCTGGCGTCTGCTGGAGTTCACCTTCCACATCGCCGCCGAGATTGAGCAGGACCACGGAGAAGACACGTGAGCACCGAGCAGAACCACGACACCGATGTGCTCGTTGTGGGCACGGGCCCGGCCGGTGGGGCGGCCGCACTGCTGCTGGCGACCTACGGTGTGCGCACGCTGCTGGTCAACAAGTACGGCTGGGTGGCCAACACGCCCCGTGCGCACATCACCAACCAGCGCACCATGGAGGTGCTGCGCGATCTCGGCGTGGAGGACGAGGCGCTGGCGCAGGGCACCCCGCCGGAGCTGATGGGCGACACCGTGCTGTGCACCTCCCTGGCCGGCGAGGAGATCGGCCGGATCCGCAGCTGGGGCACCGGGGAGGACTCGGCCACCGAGTACAACGCGGCCAGCCCGTGCACGATGCTGGACCTGCCGCAGATCTACCTCGAACCGATCCTGGTCACCCGAGCCGCCTCGCGCGGGGCCACGGTACGCATGGATACCGAGTTCCTCGACCTGGAGCAGGATGCCGACGGGGTCACCGCGCGGCTGCGGGACCGACTGCGCGGCGACGAGTTCACCGTGCGGGCCCGCTACCTCATCGGCGCCGACGGTGCCCGCAGCCGGGTCGCCGAGCAGATCGGGCTGCCGATCGCCGGGCAGGAGGGCAAGGCAGGCAGCATGAACATCGTCTTCGATGCCGACCTGTCCCACTACGTCGCACATCGGCCGAGTGTCCTGTACTGGGTGATGCGGCCGGGCGCGCACATGGGCGGTATCGGCATGGGGTTGGTGCGCATGGTGCGTCCCTGGCACAAGTGGCTGCTGACCTGGGGTTACGACATCGACGACCCGCCCGACGAGCTGACCGAGTCCCAGGCGCGCGAGATCGTGCACGACCTCATCGGTGACGCGGACGTGCCGGTGACCATCACCTCGCGGTCACTGTGGACGGTCAACCACAACTACGCCACCGAGTACCACTCGGGTCGGGTGTTCTGTGCCGGTGACGCCGTGCACCGCCATCCCCCGTCGAACGGGCTGGGCTCGAACACCTCCGTGCAGGACTCGTTCAACCTGGCCTGGAAGCTGGCGATGGTCATTCGCGGCGAAGCGGGCCCGGAGCTGCTGGAGACCTACAGCAGTGAGCGGGCGCCGGTGGGGCGGCAGATCGTGGAGCGCGCCAACCTCAGCCGGGACCAGTTCGGGCCGATCTTCGAGGCGCTGGGCATCGCCGGAGGCAGCGACGACGAGGGCATCACCCGAGGGCTGGCCGCCTGCCGGGAGGAAAACGCCGACGGCGAGAAGCGCCGCCTCGCCCTGACCGAGGCCATCGAGTTGAAGAACTACGAGTTCAACGCCCACGGGGTCGAGCTCAACCAACGCTACCGCTCCTCGGCCGTGCTCGCCGAGGACAGCGAGGAAGCCTGGCAGCGGGACCCCGAGCTGCATCACCAGTCCACGACACGGCCCGGCGCCAAATTGCCGCACGTGTGGCTGGTCGACGAGCACGGCCGGCGAGTCTCCACACTGGATCTGGTCGGGCGCGGACAGTTCAGCCTCGTGACGGGCCTGTCCGGCACCGCGTGGTCCTCGGCGGTGGAGTACTGCCGAGAGCAGCTCGGCCTGCCGCTGCGGCTGGTGCGGATCGGCACCCCGCAGGCACGCGACGCCTACGGCGACTGGCGCCGCGTCTGCGAGATCGACGAGTCCGGCTGCCTGCTGGTGCGCCCCGACGGCTACATCGCCTGGCGCCACACCTCGGGTCCGGACACTCCCGAACAGGCACAGCAGCAACTGCATCGGGCCCTGGACACGGTACTGCACTCCTGAGACACCGGCTCCGGCAACGCCGCTTCTCGCGCCCGGGTTTGAGCAGGCGCCACTGCGGATAGTGCGTCAGGATGTGAGACGCCGTGTCGTCGTGGAGGGAGGCCGACTGTGCACGTCCATCGGGGACACCGTGGCCCCGGGCATGTCCCACCTCGCCAGTCGGTTCGGGTGCGGGGAGCCTCACGGTGAGCGGTTTCTCCGCGGTGGCGGCGCTGTTCGGTCTGGCCGTGGTGATCGCCGCGGGAACCTACGGGCTCGCGCGGCTGGTGACGGTGGCTCCGCCGGCTACCGACCTCGGCCCGTTCCTGAGTGGTCACGAGCCGGTCGAGCACGCTGTTTCCCGGTTCCATGTGCGCTGGTACACGCTGACGATGATCTATCTGGCCTTCGAGATGGAAATGCTGTTCATGTACCCGTGGACACTCGTCGTCTCCTCGGCCGGGGCAGGCGCGGTGATCGAGATGTTCGTCTTTCTCGGAATCCTGCTCGCCGGTGTCACCTACGCGTGGCGGGAGGGAGCGCTGCGATGGGCGTGACCGGTGCTCTGCTGCGGTTCGCCGCGGGACGGCCGCACATCCTGCTGCTGGAGGTCCCCGGCGGCACCGCGGAGCGGTTCGCCGTCGAAGCCGAGCTGCGTCATCGGTGCTGGCCGGCTGCGGCGAGTCCCGCCGAGGCCGACATTCTGGTCCTGACCGGACACATCGGTGCGTGGCTGATGCCCCTGGTGGGCCGTGTGTGGCGGCAGATGCCCAAGCCCCGGGTTTTCGTTCATGTGGACAGTCCTTCGGATGTTCCGCAATTGCTCGACGAGGGTCGTCGCAGGCTGGCGACCGGAGGAGAGGCGAGCGAGGTTCTCGACGGCGAGGAGCAAAACAGCGGCGAGTCCGAGGAGGAGCACCACGACGACGAGCACGGCAGTGATGCCGACCGGTGCGGCGGAAACCACGACGACGAGAACGACGAGAACACAGACGGTGGCGGCCACGGGAACGGCCACGGTGCCGAGAGCGAGCAGAGCGGTGGCGATGACCACGGTGCCGAGGACGGTCACGATGGCGGTCACGACCATGGCGGCGGGCATGACCACGGTGATGGCATGGAGATGCCCGGAGGGCTGGGAATGGCCGATCGTGGCCCTGACCGCGACGGTCTCCAGCTTGATCAGCTGCACGTTCCCCTAGGCCCGCTGCTGCCGGACTGGCCTGTCGGGCTGGTGGTGCACACGACCCTGCAGGGCGATGTCGTCCAGCAGGCCCGGGTGGACGTTCTCCACGAGGACGGCGCTGACGGGGACTTCTGGAACGAACCCTGGCGTCGTGCTGCGGCCGGGCAGGAGGTGAGTCGTGGCGAGAGGGCTCGGCGTTGTGTCGCCGCATACCTGGATGGCCTCGCCAGGCTTCTACGGGTGGCCGGATGGCTCGACCCCGCGGTCGGTGCCGGAAGGCTGCGCGACGAGGTACTCGCCGGAGCACGCGCTGACCAGGTGACGACCCGGCTGCGGCGGTTGGTCCGGCAACTGCGCCGGGCGCGGACGCTGCGGTGGCTCACCGACGGGCTCGGTGTGCTGCCCTTCGACCGCGCCGAGGCCGCCGGGATCCGGGGACCGGCGCTGAACGCGAGCCGATCCGGTGGTGATGTCACGGCGCGCTGGCAGGCCTGGCTGGCCGAGATCGAGCGGACGCTCCCGGAGGTCGACGACCCCGCTGTGCTTCCCGCGCGAGAGGGGCAGGCGCAGGGGCTTTCCGAAGAGGATCCGGCATCGATGCCCGCATTGGCCGTGCTTCCCGAACTGCTGGAAGGGGCCGAACTGGCCGCCGTGCGGCTGATCGTGGCCAGTCTCCATCCGAACATCACCACTCTGGACAGCCGGCAAGTCACGGGGGTGGCCGGTGACTGAGGTTCCCCTGTGGTCGGTGCTCGTGCTGCCCGCCGTACTGGCGGTGATCACCGCAGGCACGATCGCGTTCGATGCGGTGCTCGCGGCACGCGCCACCGGTGCGACGGGTTCACCATCGCAGACGGCCATGGTTCCACTGCGCGAGGTGGCACGGTTGCTCGTGGCCCAGCGTCGTACGACCGTGGCCGCCGACGGTGTTTTGTGGCGGACCGGCGTGCTGACCGTTCCGATCGCGGCGTTGCTGGCAGCGGTGGTCCTGCCGCTGGGTGGGGTTGCTGTGGCCGATCTCGCCGTCGGTGTCGTGTGGTTCAACGCGATGGAGATCCTGACCTGGGCGGCGGTGTGGATGGCCGGGTGGGGGCCGAACTCCGCGTTCTCCCTCACCGGTGGTTACCGGTTCGTCGCCCAGGGGCTGGCCTACGAACTGCCGCACATGTTCGCGCTGATCACCGCCGCGACGGCGGCGGGCACCTTGCGCGTGGGCGGCATCGTCGAGGCCCAGTCCGGGCTGTGGTTCGTCACCTGGATGCCGGTGGCCTTCGTCGTGTACCTGCTCAGCGCTGCGGCCATGGCGTTCTGGGGTCCGTTCGACGCTCCGGTCGGGGGCGATCTCGCCGGGGGTGCTGCCGCGGAGTTGTCCGGAGTGGACCGACTGGCGTTCCTCGGCGGGCGCCGGCTGCTGCTCGTGGTCGCGGCCGCGATGGCAGTACCACTGTTCCTCGGTGGGGGGAACGGCCCGCTGTTGCCGCCGTGGTTGTGGACGCTGGTCAAGACGGTGGCCGTGTTGGCAGCGATCGTGTGGCTGGCCCGTCGGTTCCCCACGGTGCGGATGGAGCGGTTCGCCGAGTTCGCCTGGGTGGTGCTGATCCCGTTGACCATCCTGCAGGCCCTGATCGTGGCGCTGGTGGTGCTCTGATGACGGGGAGGAAGGCTCGATGGTGATCACGGTGCTGTTCTGGATCCTCGGGGTATTCGCCCTGGTCTCGGGCGCGCTGGTGTTCCGGTTGGACTCGATGGCGCGGGTGACGTTCGCGTTGCTGGCCTCGTTCCTGTTCGTCGCCGGCGAGGTGCTGCTGCTGGGCCTGAGCTACCTCGGCGTGGTCATCGTGCTCATGATGACCATGGAGATGGTGATCATGGCCGTGTTCATGGTCATGTACATGATGAACCCGGCCGGGCTGATGCCGATGGCGATGTTGCACAACACCCGCGGCGCGGCGGCGATCGCCGGAGGCCTCTTCGTCGCGCTGACCACCGGGATCTTCCTCGTCGACTGGCCGCAGCGGGCCGGACGGCCACCGGCCGAGCCGACCCGGGCGCTGGGTGAGGCACTCATGGGCCCACAGATGCTGACGATGATGACGCTCGGCCTCGCGCTGTTCGCCACCATCGTGGCCACGGTGGTGCTGTCCACCCACCGGGGCCGCTACGAGCGGTTCGGCGACGACTTGTGCGCGGACCGCCCCGACGATCCGATTCCCGGTGGGGTGGGCCGATGAGTCTCGAACTGTTCCTCGTTCTCGGTGCCGGATTGCTGGCCATCGGCCTGTTCGGCGCCTTGACTCAGCAGTCGGTCGTGATGCTGATGATGGGCCTGGAACTGATGCTCAACGGCGTCATCGTCGCTGCGGCCGCCTTCTGGCACTTCCTCGCCCCGGCCACCGCCGACGGTCAGGTGCTGATCGTCGTGGTGATCACGGCGATGGCGGTGGAGATGGCGATGGGGTTCGCCGTGGTCACGGCGATCTTCCGGGCTCGCGATGTGGACATGACCGACATGGCCGCCGATCTCAAGGAGTAGCCGATGGGGGCGCTGGTGTGGCTGCTGATCGCGGTGCCGCTGGGCACCGGGGCGGTGCTGGCCTGCACCGGTCGCCGCGGCGACCGGCTCGCTCCCGCGGTGGGGATCGTGGCGGCGTCGGTGACGCTGGTGTTGGCTGCCACCGCCGCCGTATTGCGCCCGGCTGTGTCGGTGCCGCTGTTCGCCGGGATCGACGCGGGGTTGGCCGTCGACGGGCTCTCGGCGATCCTCGTGGTCACGGTCGCGACGATCACCCTGGCGGTGCTGGTCTTCGCCACCGTGGAGCTCGGTCCCGGCCGGGCGCGGGCGCGATTCACGGGTCTGATGCTGCTGTTTGCCGGGGCGATGCTGGTCACCGTCACCGCTACCGGTCTGGCGGTGCTGCTCATGGGCTGGGAGGTCATGGGGGCGACGAGCTGGGCGCTGATCGGATACTGGTGGCACCAGCCGCATCGTGTCCGAGCCGCCAACGTCGCCTTCGTGACCACCCGTGCCGCCGACCTCGGTCTGTACCTGGCGGCCGGGGCCGCACTCGCCGGCGGGGTGAGCACACTCGCGCTGCCCGCACTGCCCGATGTGAGCCGGCCATGGTTGACGGTGCTCACCGCGGGAATCGTGGCCGCCGCACTGGGCAAGTCGGCCCAGCTGCCGTTGCACTTCTGGCTCTCGCGCGCCATGGAGGGCCCCAGCTCGGTGTCGGCGCTGCTGCACTCGGCGACCATGGTCGCCGCCGGGGCGTATCTGCTGCTGCGGCTGCAGCCGCTGCTGGCCGCCTCCGGCTGGGGAGAGCCGGTGGTCGCCTGGACGGGTGCGGCGACCGCGCTGGTGCTCGGTCTCGTCGCCGTCGCCCAGACCGACCTCAAGCAGCTGCTGGCCGCCTCGACCTCCGCCCAAATCGGATTCATCGTGCTGGCCGCCGGTGCGGGTGGCGTGGCCGCGGGCACGATGCACCTCGTGGCGCACGCGGCCACCAAGTCGGCGCTGTTCCTGGCCGCGGGGGCGTGGTTGACCGCGCTGGGCACCAAGGCGCTGCCCGCGCTGCGCGGTGCCGCACGGCGGTACCGGCTGGTCGGGGTGACGTTCACGGTCGCCGCCGCGGCGCTGGCCGGACTACCACCGCTGTCGTTGTGGGTGACCAAGGACGCGGTGCTCGCCGCGGCGCTGCAGCGAAGTCCCTGGCTGTATGCGGTGGGCCTGGCTGCCGCGGTGATGGCTGCGGTCTACAGCACCAAAGCGGCGTGGGTGCTCTGGCAGCCGGAGCCAGCCGATGCCGAAGCCGGATGGGACACCGAGCACGCCGGTACTCGGCGGGTCGTGGTCTCGGCTCCGCCGGCACTGGTGTTTCTGGCCGGCTCCGCTGCCGTGCTCGGCATCCTGGCCCTCCCCCCGGTGATGCAGGTCTGGTCGAACGCCCCGGGGAATGCCTCGTCACCCGCGGTGTGGGAGCTCACGCTGTCCGCGCTGCTGGCGCTCGCCGCCGCATCCGTCACCTGGTGGTGGGGCGACCGGCCGATTCCGGTTCCGGCGGCTGCTCGCCGCTGGGCGGGGCAGTGGCTGCGGTTCGAACATGCCGCCGACGTCCTCGCCGTGCGGCCGGTAATGGTGCTGGCTCGCGGGCTGGCGGCCTTCGACGATCGGGCGCTGCATCGGATCGTGCTGGCCGTGCCCGCCGCCGGACTGTGGTTGGCACGGTTGATCAACCGTGGCGCCGAGAGCCCGGTCGACGGATTGGTGCGCCTTGCCGCCCAGACCGCCAGGGGACTCGGTTCGCTCGCGCGCCGTCCGCAGACCGGCCAGCTGCACCAGTACTACGCCCAGGCTGCGGTGGCCTTGGCCGTGCTGGCCCTGTTCCTCGTGTTCGTGAGGTAGCCCGTGCTGTCGTTGATCGTGTTCCTGCCACTGGTGGCCGCCGCGGTGCTGGCCGCCGTACCCGCCTCCGTCGGCAGGCGAGTGTTCGCGGTGAGTTGGGTGGTGGTCGCGGCGGCCGATCTCGCTCTGGTCGTGGCCGCCTGGATCGGCTACGACCCCAGCGGCGGAATGGCCTATGAACAGCAGTTGCCCTGGATCCCCACCGCCGGCGTGAGCTATCACGTCGGTATCGACGGGCTGTCGCTGCCGCTGGTGGCGGTGACGGCGGGGCTGTTCCTGGCATGCGCGATCTACTCGCTGCGGCAAACCCACCGGGTGAAAAGCTTCGTGCTGCTGTTCCTGGGTCTGCAGACGGTGAGCCAGGGATTGTTCACCGCGCTGGACCTGATCCTGTTCTTCGTCTACTTCGACCTGTCCATCGTGGGCATGTACTTCGTCATCGCCCGCTGGGGCCACGGCAGCGCGAAACGCTCGGCGCTGACATTCTTCCTCTACACCTTCATCGGGTCGTTGGCGTTGCTGCTGGGATTCATCGGGCTGTCCCTGGCCGCACAGCCGCACACCTTCGACATCGTCGCCCTGGCCCGGGCCGCCCCGCTGGCAGGCAGCGGCGCCTACGGAGCGCTGGTGCTGCTGGCCATCGGAATCGGACTGGCGATCAAGACACCGACCGTGCCGTTTCACACCTGGCTGCCGCCCGCGCACACCGACGCCCCCGCCGCCGGCTCGGCGATCCTGGCCGGAGTGCTGCTGAAAATGGGCACCTACGGCTTCGTGCGCATCGCGATGCCACTGCTGCCGGAGACCTGGCGGCAGTACGCGTCGGTCGTGGTCGTCGTCGGCGTGCTCTCGGTCCTCTACGGCGCGTTGGTGGCGCTGGCCCAGGAGGACTTCAAACGCATGATCGCCTACACCTCGGTCAACCACATGGGCTACATCATTCTGGCGGTCGGTGCGGCGGGCATCCTCGCGGGCAGCGACGAGCAGGCCCGCTCGCTGGCCGTGACCGGCGCGGTGACTCAGATGGTCAGCCACGGGCTGCTCACCGGTGCGCTGTTCCTGCTCGCCGGGATCCTCTACGACCGCAGGGACAGCTATGACATGAGTGCCTACTCCGGGCTGGCCGGACCGGCACCGGTTTTCGCCGGCGTGACCGGACTCGTCGCGTTCGCCTCCCTCGGGCTGCCCGGATTCTCCGGGTTCATCGCAGAGTTCCAGATCTTCACCGGCAGTCTGGCCTCGGCCACCGTGGCCACCGCGCTGGCCCTGCTGGGCATCCTGATCACCGCCGGGCTGCTGCTACGGGCGCTGCACCGGGTCTTCCTCGGGTCACTGCGGATCCCCGACGCACCCGGCGCCGCTCGCGATTTCACCGACCTGCGGCCGAGCGAGGCGGCCTCGATCCTGCCGCTGCTGGCAATGGCGATCGCCATCGGCGTGCTCCCGCGATTCCTGCTCGACGTGATCGAACCGGCTGCCACGGCCCTGATCGGGATGGTCGGTCGATGAACATGCACCCCGCCGCCCTGATCCCGGAACTGGCACTCGTCGCGGGCGCGGTGCTCGGTTTGCTGCTGGGCTCCTGGCTGCCACGGCACCACCAGTGGCCGGTGCGTCTGCTCGCCGCGCTGGCCTGCCTGGTGGGCCTGGCCGCCACCGCAGCCGCGATGGGATCCCCCGCCCGGATGGTCTTCGGCGGCAGCTACGCCGTCGACACCGCTACCAATGCCGGCCGGATCATCGTGCTCGCCGCCACGCTGCTGACGCTGTGTCTGTCGATCGAGACCGTCGACTCCCATCACCGCGAGACCGAGTTCCACGTGCTGATGCTGCTCGCCGCGCTCGGCACGATCGTGCTCACCGGTGCCTCGGATCTGCTGCTGCTGGTCGCCGGCTACCTGCTGGCCTCGATCCCGCTGTATGCCCTGGCCGGATTCTTCAAGGACGCGCCGGGCACCGAGGCCTCGTTGAAGTACTACCTCATGGGTGCTCTGCTCGGCGTCACCATGCTCGCCGGTGTGACCATCCTCTACGGAGTCGGTCGCTCCACCGGTTACGCCACGCTGGCCCAGAACCTGCCCGCCGCCCCACGTGCAGCGGTCGCCGTCGGACTGGTGGTCGTGCTCGCCGGACTGCTGTTCAAAATCGGCGCGGTACCCGCCCACTTCTGGGTCCCCGATGTCACCGAAGGCGCGAGCATCCCCGTGGCCGCGTTCGTCACCACCGTGCCCAAAATCGGCGGGCTCATCGCGGTCTACCGGCTGGTGGCCGAGGCGCTGCCCGGTGTGGCCGTGAACTGGCCGCTGCTGCCGGCCATCCTGGCCGCTGCGTCGATGACCCTGGGCAATCTCGCGGCGTTCTTCCAGGACACCGTCCGCCGGCTGCTGGCCTACTCCACGATCAGCCAGGTCGGCTACCTGCTCATCGCCGCCGTGGTGGCCACCCGCAGCGAGATCGCGCTGCCGAGCCTGCTGTTCTATCTGGCCGCCTACGCCGTGACCAACCTCGGCGCCTTCGCCGTCGTGGCCGAACTGCCCGGCGCCTCCCGCCTGGCCGATTACCGCGGTCTCGCCCGCCGCCACCCCGGCCTGGCCGCGGTGCTCGTCGTGTGCCTGCTCGGACTCGTCGGCACACCGCCCACAGCGGTGTTCCTCGGCAAGCTCGAGATCTTCAGCGCCGCCATCGACGGCGGCGCCACCTGGCTGGCCGTGGTCGCGGTCGTCAACACCGTCGCCAGCCTGTTCTACTACCTGCGCTGGATCGCCCCCGCCTTCCTGCGACCCGCACCGGAACAGGAGACGGACACGGACGTGCTTGCCCCAGCCGGGCGCTGGTCAGCGCTGGCCGCCTACACCGCCGGAGCCGCCTCCCTGGCCCTGGGCGTCGTAGGAGGAGTGGTCCTGCCGCTCGGAATGGGTCCGCTGCTGCCATAGATCCTGCCCAGGATCCGTGCCACCTGCCCGGACTGATCACGGCAGCGAAAGAGCCGGACTCAAAGACGGGCACACGGCGCAGGGATGCCGAAGACGTGCGGGCGTGGTCGCCGAACCACCGTCGCGGCCGGCGCCGTGCGGTTGCCGTCTTCGACCGTGACACAGCGGCATGTTTAGAACACTGCCCGCGGCGGGAAGGTGAGAAGAGGTTTCGACAGGAACCCACCACGTACCGACAGTCGAGAATGCCCCGTATGCCGGAACGGCCGGTGTTTGCACACCGGTGTGGCATGGGCGCGGGGGAGTGAGGAGAGCGGTGACAGCGACGACTCGTCTTCCGGTTCCGCATGTGGACAATTACGACTGGCAGCGGGATGCTGCCTGCCGGAAGCTGGGCAGCGAGATCTTCTTCCATCCGGAAAACGAGCGCGGTGGGGCTCGCCACGCTCGCGAGTCGCAGGCCAAGCAGGTGTGCGCACGGTGCCCGGTGCAGCAGGCGTGCCTGAATCACGCATTGAGCGTTGGAGAGCCCTATGGTGTCTGGGGCGGGCTTGGCGAGGACGAACGGCGTAAATTGCTCGAGAGCGGCAATGTCGCGGAATTGAGCATGTCGGCCTGACGTGGCCGGCTGTGCCCGGTCGTGCCCGATCGAATCGCCCTTGCTCACCGAATTCCACGAGCCCGGCCTGCCGCTGATCCGTGTGTACGCGGTTGTGAGGATCAGCGGCAGGCCGGGCTCTTTTTTTGTGTCTTCTGCTTCTGCTGCTTCGTTCGGAAATCAGCCGGGTGCCGACGGGAGCGGCAGCAGGGAGCCGGGACGGTCAGGCGTCACTGCGGCGAGGTGTCTCCCGGCGGGCCTGCTCGTATGCGTGAGCACGCTCGTGGGCTTGCCGCCGGGCCTGCTCGCGCTCGACCAGAGCCTGCTGTTCCGGTGTGGGATGCCCTTCCCCCATGGCCACCTCGGCCTCCATCTGTTCTCGTTCCCGCTCGTCCTTGGGTTGGGCGGGCACGTTGAGCTGCTCATCCGGGTCCGGCCGTTCCCGCACGGGATGGGATCGCCGGTAGGGGTTGTCCGGTGGGAGCCCTCCGGAGACCCGGCCGTACATGCCCCCGATCAACAGCAGCAAGCCGGCGATCAGGCTGAAGAACACGTTCGGCAACCGGAATGCGAGAATGTTGAAGCTCGTGTGCAGAATTCCCAGATGCACGATGCCGGAGATCAAAAAGATCACGCCGATCGCCGCGGTGACGGTGGAGGCGGTCGGACCTCCCCACACGGCCGAGCCGATCAGGATGGCTCCCACGACCACCGAGATGGTCGACAGCGCACCGTTGCTGGACAGTCCCACGACCATCTGCCCCTGAGTGGAGAAGAACGCCAGTCCGTTGGCGAAGCCCAGGCCCGCGAAAACCCACAGGCCGAGGCCGAACAGCGCTGCCCAGACCCGCTGCACGATGTACACCGGATGCGGGCGAAGCGATGTCCCCCTGTCGTTCCGGCCCGATGTTTCCCCCTTCGGGTCCCTGCTCATGTGGGAACCTCCTCGCGAGTGTCCGGCCCTTTTCGGGCCTTGCGCACAACGTGGGCGTGCCGGAGGGCACGCGCCATCCGCCTCTTGAGGTTTCCCCGCCGGAAGGCGGAAGTAACGTGCCGACCCGCACCGGCATCCGCAGGCGTGTTCGTGGCCCGTCAGCGCAGGAACTTGTCGGGATGCAGCGGGAGTTCCCGCACGCGGATCCCGGTGGCGTGGTAAGCGGCGTTGGTGATGGCCGCCGCGGTACCGGTGATCCCGAGCTCGCCGATGCCCTTGGAACCCATGGGATTGACGTACGGATCGTGCTCGTCCAGCCAGTCCACCTCGAGAGAGCCGACATCGGCGTTGGTGGCGATGTGGTACTCGGCGAGATCATGGTTGACCACGTGCCCGAAGCGGGGATCGAGCACGCTTTCCTCGTGCAAGGCCATGGACAGTCCCATGGTCATCCCCCCGAGCAGTTGCGACCGCCCGGTCCGCGCGTTGATGATCCGGCCCGCGGCGAAGATGCCCAGCAGCCGGGGCACCGACACCTCCCCGGTGTCGGCGTTGACCCACACCTCGGCGAACTGGGCGCCGAAACTGTGCATCGCGTATTGGCTGGTGTGGGGGTTGTCGGGCATTCCCTCGGTGGCCTCGACCCCCTCGGCGGGGACGGTGCCACCGTGCTCGTCCAGCCGTGCCCGCAGCGTGCGGGCCGCGGCCACGATGGGGGAGCCCCACGAGTTGATGCCGGAGGAGCCTCCCGCACCCGAGGCAGTGGGCAACGTGGTGCTGCCGATCTCCAGATCGACCTCGCCGACGGAAACCTCCAGGGCATCGGCGGCGATCTGGGTCAGTGCCGTCCAGGTTCCGGTGCCGATGTCGACCGCACCGATCCGCACGGCATAGCGCCCGTCGGGGGTGGCGCGGATGGTGGCTTGTGAGCCCGGCATCGCGAAGACGGGATAGGTGGACGCGGCCACTCCCGTCCCGACCAGCCACTCGCCGTGCCGCCGGGTACCCGGCCGTGGGTCGCGGTCGTGCCACCCGAACCGCCGAGCCCCTTCCCGCAGGCAGGCCACCAGGTTGCGGCTGGAAAACGGCAGGCCGGATTCCGGGTCGGTCTCCGGCTCGTTGCGCACCCGGAACTCGATCGGGTCCAGACCGCAGGCCAGAGCCATCTCGTCCATGGCCACCTCGGGCCCGAACATGCCGGGGCACTCGCCGGGAGCCCGCATCCACGTGGGCACCGGCGTGTCCAGCGCCGCAAGCCGGTGCGAGGTGCGGCGATGCGGCGCGGCATACATCGTGCGCGTCGGGATGGCCGTCTGCTCGGCGAACTCCTTGACCTTCGCGGTCTGCTCGACCACGTCCAGCGTGATCGCCGAAAGCCTGCCCTGCTCGTCGGCACCGAGCCGCACGTGCTGGATCGTCGGAGTGCGATAGCCGACCACGGAGAACATCTGCTGGCGGGTCAGCGGGAACTTCACCGGCCGCCCCGGCACGAGCCGCGCGGCCATCGCGGCCAGCACCACATTCGGGTGCGGGATGCCCTTCGAGCCGAAACCGCCTCCGACATGCGGGGAGATCACGCGTACCTGCTGCTGATCGAGCTCGAACAGCGGCGCCACGGCTGCCTGAGTCCAGTACACGCCCTGGGTGGAGTCGTGCAGCGTGAGCTCGCCGTCGGTCCAGCACGCGATGGTGGCGTGCGGCTCCATCGGATTGTTGTGCTCCATCGGCGTGGAGTAGGTCGCATCCAGTGTCACCGCCGCCGAGGCCAGCGCACCGTCGGCATCGCCCTGCGCGGTGTCGGTGTCGAATGCGGGATTGACCTGCTCCGGCTTGTAGAGATCGTCCCGGTCGGCACGCAGTTCCACATCGTGCTCGTACCGCTCGTAGTGCACCCGGATCAGATCGGCCGCACGGCGGGCGATCTCGGGTGTCTCGGCGATCACGCCGCCGAGGAACTGGCCACGGTAGCCGACCTCGCCGGACTGCAGGATCTCCAGCTCACCGTTGCCGGTGGACGCCAACCGCGGTGCGTTGGCGTGCGTGAGCACCGCCAGCACGCCCGGTTCGGCCTCGGCGGCGCTGGTGTCGATCCCGGTTGCACGCCCGAGCGCGATCGCGGCCTGCAGGGGATGCAGGTGGGCGGGACTGTCGACCGGATGCTCGACGGCGTACGGCGCTGTGCCGGTGACCTTCTCCGTTCCGTCGAGGCGGGTCAACGGGGTGCCGATCGCATTCGCCCGGAGCATGCTCTCCTCGGCGGTGGTCATCGTGCTTCCTCCCCGGCCAGGTCGCGCAGCGTGGCCACGAGCGTGTTGCGGGCCATGGGCACCTTGAAAGCGTTGTCCCGCACCGGTTGCGCTTCGGCGAGTTCGGCTTCGGCGGCCTCGCGGAACGATTGCTCGGTCGCCGGTGCGCCACGCAGCGCCTGCTCGGCCGTATTCGCACGCCACGGCTTGTGTGCGACTCCGCCCAGCGCGATCCGGGCCTCGCGCACGGTGCCGTCCTCGACGTCGAGTGCGGCAGCCACCGACACCAGCGCGAACGCGTACGACGCCCGGTCGCGGACCTTGCGGTACCGCGACCGGGCGGCCATCGGCAGTTCCGGCAGGTCCACCGCCGTGATCAGGTCGCCGTGTTCGAGCACCGTGTCGCGGTGCGGTTCGTCTCCGGGAAGCCGATGCAGCTCGGTCACCGGAATGTCGCGTTGTCCGTTCGGGCCGGTGACGTGCACGGTCGCGTCCAGCGCGGTCAGGGCCACGGCCATGTCCGAAGGATGCGTGGCCACGCAGTGCTCGGAAGCGCCGAGAATCGCGTGGTACCGCGTGTAGCCGCCCCGGGCCGAACATCCCTGCCCGGGTTCGCGCTTGTTGCACGGTGTGGTGACATCCTGAAAGTACGGGCACCGCGTGCGCTGCAACAGGTTCCCGCCCGTGGTGGCGAGGTTGCGCAGTTGCCCGGACGCTCCGGACAGCAGCGCCTGGGACAGGACGGGGTAGCGCTGCCGGACGATCGCCTCGGCCGCGAGGTCGCTGTTGCGCACGGTCGCGCCGACGCGCACGCCACCGTCGGGCAGCGTGTCGATGCCGTCGAACGGCAGCCGAGTGACATCGACGAGCAACTCGGGTTCGGCGACACCGAGCTTGAGGTGGTCGACGAGATTGGTGCCGCCACCGAGAAACGCCGCTGCGGGCCGGACGCCCACGGCGGCGACAGCGCCGTCGGCACGGTCGGCTCGCTGATAATCGAAGGGAATCATCGGCCGCTCCCGTTCGCCGCTTCCCGGATGGCCGTGACGATGTTCGCGTAGGCACCGCAACGGCACAGATTCCCGCTCATGCGTTCGCGGATCTCCTCGTCGTCGAGTTCTGATTCGTCGAGTGCGGCGCCGCCCTCACCGTGCTCGGTGACCGAGCTCGGCCATCCGGCCTCGGCCTCGTCGAGCATGCCCACCGCCGAGCAGATCTGTCCCGGAGTGCAGTACCCGCACTGCAGGCCGTCGTGCTCGAGGAAGGCCCGTGCCACGGGGTGCAGTTCCTCGCCGTCGGCCAATCCCGCCGCCGTGGTGATCTCCGATCCGGCGTGGGCCACCGCCAGGGCCAGGCACGTGGTGGCGCGGCGCCCGTCGAGCAGGACCGTGCACGAACCGCACTGCCCGTGATCGCAGCCCTTCTTCGGTGTGGTCACCCCGAGCCGTTCCCGCAGGGCGTCCAGCAGTGTCGTGCGTGTGTCGACGGTGAGTGAGCGTTGCTCGCCGTCCACCCGCAACTCGATTCGGGTATCCATACGCCGGCCCTTTCCCGTCACCGCGGTCGGTAGGGGGCTGCCCGGGCGGTGCCCAGGCCAAACCGGGACGCCGACGACGACACCCGGACAGGGCAGGAGCCTCCCCGTCGTCGCGGTCGCAACACCCGGTGTGGTGACGAAGGCCCGGTGGTGATTGGGCAGGGCGATGATCGGGTACGGCGGCGGAATGGTCAGTGTTGGTTATTTCCTGTCCTGCGAGGCCTTCGGGCCGGAGGAACTGCTGCGCCAGGCCCGGATGGCCGAGCAGGCGGGTTTCGAACGGCTGTGGATCTCGGACCACTTCCACCCGTGGCTGGACGAGCAGGGCAACAGTCCCTTCGTGTGGTCGGTGATCGGAGCGCTGTCCCAGGTCACGTCATTGCCGATCACCACGGCGGTCACCTGCCCGACGGTGCGCACGCATCCTGCGGTGATCGCCCAGGCCGCCGCCACGGCCGCAGTGCAGTGCCAGGGCCGGTTCGTCCTCGGAGTCGGCTCGGGTGAGGCACTCAACGAGCACATCACCGGCGATCGCTGGCCCCCGGTCGCGGTGCGACTGTCGATGCTGGACGAGGCCTGCGAGATCATCCGCAAGCTGCATACCGGAGAGGAAGTCACCTACCGCGGGCAGTACTACACCGTGGAAAACGCCCGGCTCTACACGCTGCCGGAGCAGCCGGTGCCGATCTATGTCTCCGCGTTCGGTCCGCAGGCAGCGCGGGTGGCGGGCCGCATCGGGGACGGATTCTGTTCGACCATGCCCGACCCCGGGCTGGTGAACACCTTCCGGGACGGCGCCGGGAACAAGCCTGCACAGGCCGGTTTGAAGCTGTGCTGGGCCGACACCGAGGAAGAGGGCAGGACGAGAGCGCACCGGTTGTGGCGCAATGAGCTGCTGCCCGGTGGGCTGGGACAGACGCTGTCCACTCCGCGCGAATTCGAGCAGGTCTCCACCCTGGTCACCGAGCAGATGGTGGGGGAGCAGTTCCCCTGCGGCTCGGACCCGCAGCGGCTGCTCGACATCGTGCAGCAGTTCGCCGATGCGGGTTATGACGAGGTGTACTTGCAGCAGATCGGCCCCGAGCAGGAGAAGTTCTTCGATGCCTTCTCGCGTGAGCTGCGGCCCCGGATACCGGCGTGACCACCGGGGCCGCCCGGCCTCTTCTCAGGCCTCCTCGGTCTGCGGTTGCACGAGGCGCTTGTCGCAGACCTGGCCGTTGATCCCGTGGATCAGGAGTTCGCCACCGCCGTTGTGGCGCAGCTCCCGCTCGGCCTCGTCGATCGCATCGGCTTGGGTGTCGGTCTGCGGTTCCGTCCCATCGGAACCGGCACCGACCACCTTCCATCCGCCTCCGGTGGCACGGTCGGGAACCACGTGGCGTTCGGACAAGACGACCTCCCCGTCATACCGGCGTGTTCAGCTGCTCGGATACCCGTCATCCGGCCTGTCCACACATTGCCGGTGAGAACCCCGCGATGCTCTGCCGCTTCAGCGGGAGCGTGAGTATCCCCGAGGGCACGCGGGCTCAAGCCCCGTCGCGATGGGTCGGCATACGGCGCAGAACGGGGATGCTGGCCAGCAGGGCCGCGCTGGTGACCCCGAACACCGCGGAATATCCGTCGGTTTCGGCGAAGACGAGGACATCCACCGATCGGCACAGCTGCACGGCGAGCCCGGCGAGCAACGGTCCGAGCAGGACTCCGATGCCACGGCTGAAACCGAACAACCCGGCTCCGATCCCGTGCTGCTGCCGGTCGGGCAACAGGCCCATCAGCACCGAATAGGGAAGTGTGATCAGCACGACGGCGGCGAACGTGATCGGAACGATCGCGGCGATGAAGTAGGTGTTGGTGCTCAGCAGTGGCGGCAGCAGGCCGAGCGCGAAAATCCACAGTGCTGCCGTCATCACCGGTCGATGGCCGTAGCGGTCGGCGAGTTTGCCGCTGACGGGAGCGGCCACGATCGCCGCGCCGCCGACCAGCGCCAAGGCTCCCGACACCTGCGGCAAGGACAACCCCAGCCCCTGGGTGAAATACAGGACGACGAACACCCGCAGTGCACCCACCGCCGTTTCCCACAGCGAGTTCGCCACCGCCCAGCGGCGAATATCGGGCTGGTCCCTGAGCAGTTCCCACTCGCGTGCCCGGCCGGTCCGGTTCCGCGTGGACTCGGGCGAGGTGGTCTGCAGCCGCGTGCGTATGGACAGATACAGCACCACGGTGACCCCGATGATCGCCACGGCACCCAGCAAGAACGGCAGCGGTTGCCACCAGTGCAGCAGCAAACCGCCGACCGACAGCGACGCGAGCATGCCGACCGACCGGAACGTGCCCTGAGCCCCCTGGGAGCGGCCTCGCTGCGCATCGGGCACGAGATCGGGAAAGAGGGCGTAGTACGGGGAGTAGTAGACGAAGTAGCCCACGAAGAACACGGTCAGTCCGATGCCGATACCGAGCAGTGAGCCGGCATTGACCGGGATCAGTACCAGACCCGTGATCGCCAGGACGGCGCCGACGAGCACGAAGGGCATCCGGCCCCCGATCCGGGTTCCGGTCGCATCGGACCACGACCCGACCACGGTCGGCACGATCAGGGACAGCACGCCTTCGCCCGCGACCATGGCTCCGGTGATCGCAGGACCGGACAGGCGCTCGATCAGCACCGGCAGGTAGGTGGTGACCAGCGTGTAGGCCAAGGCGATGCCGAAGGCGGGCAGTCCGAGCACGGCCAGGAATGCCGAGGTCCGGGTGCCGTGATCATTGTCCACCATTCAGGGGCTCCCCCGCCGGGAGACGGCTGCCCCCGCTGGAGCCGCTCCGGTGCCTGCGAGCCGGGCCGGGGGGTGGCTGTGGTTCCGTGTCACGGTGATCACCTCCACCGGCAGGGTCCCGGGGGAAGCGGGCCGGTAAACGTCCCGTTCTTGCCGAAGCGGGTGTGTGGCGGAGAAGACGCCGCGCGGTCACCCAGCGGCACGATGCTCTCTTGAACCGATTCACCGGCATTGACCCCTCGAACTTTTTTCGGCTAGTGTTCGCATGTAGCACGAACGTTCTCTATGTGAACGCCTCTTGGTGAAGGAGTGGGTAGGTGTCTCGCATACGGCAGCTTGACGTGGCCGTGTCGGAACTGGTCGGTGACGGTGATGTCGTGGCCCTGGAGGGCTTCACCCATCTCATCCCGGTGGCCGCCGGTCACGAGATCATTCGCCAGGGGCGGCGGGATCTGACGTTGTGTCGGATGACGCCGGATGTGATCTACGACCAGATGATCGGCGCCGGCTGCGCGCGCAAGCTGGTGTTCTCCTGGGGTGGCAACCCCGGGGTGGGATCCCTGCACCGGTTCCGCGACGCGATCCAGCACTCCTGGCCGGTACCGCTGGAGATCGAGGAGCACAGCCACGCCGGCATGGCCAATCGGTACACCGCCGGAGCCTCCGGCCTCCCGTTCGCCGTCCTGCGCGGCTACGCAGGTACCGACCTGCCCGAGCACACCGAGTCGATCAAGACCATCGAGTGCCCCTTCACCGGAGAGAAGCTGGCCGCGGTGTCGGCCATCAACCCCGATGTCGGCATCATCCACGCCCAGCAGGCCGACCGCGAGGGCAACGTGCAGATGTGGGGGATCACCGGAGTCCAGAAGGAGACGGTCCTGGCGTCGAAGCGGTCGCTGGTGACGGTCGAGGAGATCGTCGACGAGCTCGAGCCGCGCCCGGGTTCGGTCGTGCTGCCGAAATGGGCGGTCACCGCGGTGGCCGAGGTGCCGGGTGGTGCCCATCCTTCGTACGCCCAGGGCTACTACGAGCGGGACAACGACTACTACCAGCGTTGGGATCCGATCGGTCGCGACCGGGAGCGCTTCCAGCAGTGGCTGGACACCGAGGTGTTGAACGTGGAGAGGAGTGCGCGATGAGCACCGAGACGCAGGCGGTTTCCGCCGACGGCACCGCCGGGGCCCCGGTCCCGGAGTTCACCACCGACGAGATGATGACGGTGGCCGCCTCGCGCTCGCTGCGCGACGGTACCGCGTGCTTCGTGGGGATCGGGCTGCCGAGCACGGCGGCCAACCTGGCCCGTCGTACCCACGCTCCCGAGCTGGTGCTGATCTACGAGTCCGGCACGCTCGGCACGAAACCCGACCGGCTGCCCCTGTCCATCGGCGACGGCATCCTGGCCGACACAGCGGACTCCGTGGTCAGCGTGCCCGAGATCTTCAACTACTGGCTGCAGCCCGGCCGGGTGAACACCGGCTTCCTCGGTGGGGCCCAGGTCGACAAGTACGGCAACATCAACACCACGGTCATCGGCGGGGACTACGCCGATCCCAAGGTTCGCCTGCCCGGCGCCGGAGGCGCTCCGGAGATCGCCGCCTCCTGCCAGGAGGTGCTGATCGTGATGCGCCAGAGCACCCGGTCGTTCGTCGAATCGGTGGACTTCGTGACCTCGATGGGGTACGGCCGCGGAGGCGACGACCGGCAGCGGCACGGGATGACCGGACGGGGCCCGGTCAAAGTCATCACCGATCTCGGCATGCTCGAACCCGACCCGGACACCCGCGAGCTGACCCTGACCCACCTCGGCCCCGATATCGAGGTCGAGCAGGTCCGCGAGGCCACCGGCTGGCCGCTGCAGGTGGCCGAGGAACTGTCCGTGCTGCAGCCACCGACCGACCACGAGCTGTCGGTGCTTCGTGAGCTCAAGGCAACGATAGGAGGCACGTCGTGAGCAACGGCGTCTACGTGCTCGACGCGGTGCGCACCCCGATCGGCCGCTACGGCAAGGGCTTGGCGGAGGTGCGTCCCGATGACCTCGCCGCCCACGTCGTCCGCTCGATCGTCGACCGCGCACCGAACCTCGACCCGGCCCGGGTGGAGGATGTGCTCTTCGGTGATGCCAACGGTGCCGGCGAGGACAATCGCAACGTCGCCCGGATGGCGTCGCTGCTGGCCGGATTGCCCACCAGCGTGGCCGGGGCGACGGTGAACCGGCTGTGCGGCTCGGGGCTGGAGGCGGCCATCGAAGCCAGCCGCACGGTGCAGACCGGTGACGCCGACCTGCTCATCGCCGGTGGCGTCGAGTCGATGAGCCGGGCGCCGTGGGTACTGCCCAAGCCCGAGCGTGGCTACCCGCGCGGACACGAGACGCTGCATTCCACGACGCTGGGGTGGCGCATGGTCAACCCCGAGATGCCCTCGGAGTGGACCATCTCGCTGGGCGAGAGCGCCGAGATCCTCGCCGACCGTTACAAGATCAGCCGCGAGGACCAGGACGCGTTCGCGCTGCGCAGCCACAGCCGCGCGGCGGCCGCGTGGGAGGCCGGTGCCTTCGACAGGGAGGTCGTGGCCGTCCCGGGAACGGACGTGACCCGTGACGAGGGCATCCGCGCGGACAGTACGCCGGAATCGCTGGCCAAGCTCAAGCCCGTGTTCCGCAGCGAAGGGACGGTCACCGCGGGCAACTCCTCGCCGATGAACGACGGTGCGGCGGGCCTGCTCATCGGCAGCGAGAGCGCCGCCGAGCAACTGGGCACGAGCCCACTGGCGCGCATCGTCAGCCGGGGCGTGGCCGGGGTCGACCCCGATGTGTTCGGGATCGGTCCGGTCGAGGCCGCCCGAACCGCCCTGCGCCGAGCCGGCATCGGCTGGGACGACCTCACCGCGGTCGAGCTGAACGAGGCCTTCGCCTCCCAGTCGCTGGCCTGCCTGGCCGAGTGGCCCGAACTCGACCCCGAGATCGTCAACGTGCAGGGCGGTGCGATCGCCATCGGCCATCCGCTCGGTGCCTCCGGAGCCCGCATCCTCGGCACGTTGGCGCACCAGCTGCACCGTGCCGGCGGCGGGTGGGGACTCGCCGCGATCTGCATCGGTGTCGGTCAGGGTCTGGCCGTCGTCCTGCACGCGTGACCGGTAATCTTCAGGAGCAACCATGTACCCGAAAGACACGGCCTACGACGTAGCGGCGACCACACCGGCACCTTCCGGGCTGGTCCTGCCCTCCTACAAGCGCGATGAGTCCAGCCACCCGGCGCTGGACACGGAGGAGTACAACTCCACCCACCTGCGGGCGCCGCAGCAGCCCCTGCAGGTGCTGCCGCATTACCTCACCGAAGTCACCGGCCCGCTGTTGGGCCACGACCGGGTCGGCGAGACCGACCACGACCTCACCGCCCAGCACGCGGGTGAGCCCCTCGGCGAGCGGATCATCGTCAGTGGCCGGGTGCTCGACTCCGACGGCAAGCCGGTGCCGAACACCCTGGTGGAGATCTGGCAGGCCAACTCCGCGGGTCGGTACGAACACTCCGGCGATCGGCATCCGGCGCCGCTGGACCCGAACTTCTCCGGAACCGGCCGGTGCCTGACCGACTCCGACGGGTTCTACAAGTTCATCACCATCAAGCCCGGTGCCTACCCGTGGCGCAATCACGACAATGCGTGGCGGCCCGCGCACATTCATCTCTCGCTGTTCGGGCAGGCCTTCACCCAGCGGCTGATCACCCAGATGTACTTCCCCGGTGATCCGCTGTTCTACCAGGACCCGATCTTCAACTCGGTGCGGGACCCGAAGGCGCGCGAGCGGATGATCTCCCGGTTCGACCTCGACACCACGGTGCCGGAGTGGGCGTTGAGCTACAAGTTCGACATCGTACTGCGCGGTCGCGAGGCCACACCGTTCGAGGACGACGAGGAGGACGACGACTGATGGCCGGTGACACGCTGGGCACCACCCCGTCGCAGACCGTGGGCCCGTTCTTCGCTCTTTCCGGTGGCATCCTCTGGGAGGACGGCCCCGAGGTCGTCGGCGCCGACGAGCCGGGCGCGATCGTCGTCCACGGCCGGGTGCTCGACGGCAACGGTGATCCGGTGCCGGACGCGGTCGTCGAGACCTGGCAGGCCGACTCGCAGGGTCGGTTCGACCACTTCGACGATTCCCGCGGCGAGAGCACGTCGTTTCGCGGTTTCGGCCGCTGCGGTACCGACCCCGAGGGACGGTACTGGATCCGCACCGTCAAGCCCGGCACCCTGCCGACACCGGACGGTGCCACCGAAGCCCCGCACATCGATGTCACCGTGCTCGCCCGGGGGCTGCTCAACCGGGTCGTGACACGGATCTACTTCCCGGAGGAGCAGGAGGCCAATGCGGCCGACCCGGTCCTTTCCACTGTGGATGCCGGCAGGCGCGGTACCCTGATCGCGGCCGCCGATTCCGGCGGATACCAGTTCGACATCCGATTGCAAGGCGATGACGAGACCCTCTTTTTCGCCGTCTGAATCGGCCTCCGACCTGTTCGGACCGATGTTCGGCACGCCCGCGATCACGGCTGCCCTCTCCGGGCAGGCGTGGTTGCAGGCGATGCTGGACGTCGAGAGTGCGCTCGCCCGGGCACAGGCCCGGGCCGGCGTCATCCCGCACCGGGCGGCCGAGGAGATCACCCGGCACTGCCGGGCCGAGAATTTCGACACGGCATCGATCGGTGACCGTGCCGCGTCCTCGGCCACGCCGGTGATCGCCCTCGTCCGTGACCTGACCGCCCTCGTGGACGAGACGGCCGCACCCCACGTGCACCGGGGCGCCACCAGTCAGGACATCGTCGACACCGCAGCCATGCTCGTCGCGCACCGCTCGGTGGAACTCGTTCTGGCGGATCTGCGGGCCGCGGCCGAGCAGTGCGCCGGACTGGCCGAGCGGCATCGCGGCACCCTCGTGGTCGCTCGCAGCCTCCTGCAGCAGGCGCTGCCGACCACGTTCGGTCGCAAGTGTGCGGGCTGGCTCGTCGCGCTGACCGAGGCGAGCGACGGGCTGGAGCGTGTGTGGCGGCAGCGGCTGGCCGTGCAACTCGGGGGACCGGCGGGCACGCTCGCCTCCCTCGGCGACGACGGACAGCGAGTGCTCGGCCTGCTGGCCGAGGAGCTCGGGCTGGGTGAACCGACCGTGCCGTGGCACACCGACCGCAACCGCATCGGCGAGCTCGCGGGCGCGCTCGGTACGGTGGCCGGAACGCTGGGCAAGATCGCGCTCGATGTGAAGCTGCACGCACAGACCGAGTCAGGTGAACTCGCCGAAGGGCAATCCGGTGGCTCCTCGGCGATGCCGCACAAGCGCAACCCCGTACGGGCGGTCCTGATCACCGCAGCCACCCAGCGTGTGCCCGCGCTGGTCGGTGGCCTGCTCGCGGCCATGCCGCAGGAGCACGAACGCGCAGCGGGGGCGTGGCAGGCCGAATGGGAGCCGCTGGGCGAGCTGCTGCGCCTGGTGGGCGCGGCAGCCTCGGCCGCCCGCGAACTCCTCGCAGGCCTGCGCGTGGACCCCGACCGCATGCGCAGCAATCTCGACCTCACCGGCGGGCTGCTCATGGCCGAGAGTGCGGCCTCGGTCCTGACGGGCGCCCTCGGGCGCAGCCGGGCGCAGGACCTCGTCGCGGAGGTGTGCCGCCGGGTGGTCGACAACGGCAGCACGTTGCGCGCCGAACTGCTGGCGGATTCCGCGGTGCGCGAGGTGCTGTCCGAGTCCGACATTCTCGCCGCGACCGAACCGGCCGACTACCTCGGCTCGGCGGGCGCCTTCGTCGACCGGGCGCTGGCCGTCCACGCGCGCACCACAGGAGGTAACGAGCAATGACCGTGCACCACGAACTGACCGGACCCGAGCAGGCACCGGTGATCGTGCTCTCCAACTCGCTGGGCACCGATTCGAGGCTGTGGGACGAGCAGGTCCCCGCCCTGACCGAGCACTTCCGGGTGCTGCGCTACGACCAGCGCGGCCACGGCGGCACGGGGGCCAAGCCCGGTCCCTACACCCTGGAGGACCTCGGCGGAGACGTGCTCGAGCTGCTCGACGAACTCGGCCTGGAGCGAGTGCACTTCGCCGGTGTCTCGCTCGGCGGCATGACGGGGATGTGGCTGGCCGAGCACGCTCCGGATCGCATCGATCGGCTCGCGCTGATCTGCACCTCGGCTCAGCTCGGGCCACCGTCGAAGTGGACCGATCGAGCTGCCGTGGTCCGGGAACAGGGCACCGCCGCGCTCGTGGAGTCCTCCCTGGCCACCTGGTTCACCCCGGAGGCGGCCGGGCGCGGCGACATCGCCGAGAAGTTCGGGGGCATGCTCCGTGCCTGCGATGACGAGGGATACGCCGCCTGTGCGGAATCGATCGCGACCATGAACCTCCTGCCACGGCTGAGTGAGATCACCGCGCAGACCCTGGCCGTGGCCGGTGCCGACGACCCGGCCACCCCGCCGCCCCACGCCGAGCAGATCGTCGACGCGATACCGACGGCACGCATGGAAGTGGTGCCGCAGGCCGCGCACCTGGCCAACGCCGAGCAACCCGAGATCGTCAACCCGCTGTTGCTGGAGCACTTCACGCGCGGCGCGTGAGCCACCCCGCGTCACCTCGTCGAGGAGGACCGATGCCCGAACACCGCGATGACACCACCCGACACGCCGAGGGGATGCGCGTGCGCCGTGACGTGCTCGGCGACGCCCATGTCGACCGCGCGGTCGCGGGTACCACCGAGTTCACCGAGCGGTTCCAGGACTTCATCACCCGCTACGCGTGGGGGGAGCTGTGGAACGGCACGGACATTGCGCGCACCACCCGCAGCTGCATCACCCTGGCCATCCTCGCCGCCACCGGCCTGGAGGACGAGTTCGCCATGCACGTGCGGGCCGCCCTGCGCAACGGCGTGCGACCGGAGGAGGTCCGGGAAGTGCTCATGCACGTGGCGATCTACGCCGGGGTGCCCCGCGCCAACACCGCGTTCAAGATCGCCAATACCATCATCGCCGAACACGACGACGCCGGAAGCGCTCCGCGCTGATGGCGATTTCCGCCCGCGCGGTGGAACGGCCCAGAGGAGAACGATGGACCCGGTAGCCGATACCGAGCCCGGCGGCGGCTTCGTGCAGTCGCTGGCTCGCGGACTGACGGTGATCCGCGCGTTCGACGAGTCCCGCCCCGAGATGACACTCAGCGAGGTCGCTCGCGCCACCGATCTGTCCCGTGCTTCGGCGCGCCGATTCCTGCACACCCTGGTGCAACTGGGCTACGTCTGGACCGACGGCCGGGTCTTCGCGCTCACCCCTCGCGTGCTGGAGCTGGGCTTTTCGTACCTGTCGAGCGTATCGCTGCCCGAGATCGCCCAGCCGCACATGGAAAAGCTCGCCGCACAGGTGCACGAGTCGGTGTCGGTGTCGGTGCTCGACGGAGACGACATCGTCTACGTGGCTCGCGTGCCCACCTCGCGGATCATGACCGTGTCCATCAACATCGGCACCCGCTTTCCCGCTTACGCCACCTCCATGGGGCGGGTGTTGCTGGCGCACCTTCCCGACCCCGAGCGGGAGGCTTACCTGGAGCGTGTGCGACTCGAGCCGCTGGGCCCACACACGCTGAAAACCCCGGACGCCCTGCGGGAGGAACTCGACCGGGTCCGGTCGCAGGGCTGGTGTTTGATCGATCAGGAGCTGGAGGCGGGCCTTCGCTCGCTGGCGGCGCCGATACGCGGCCGTTCCGAGCGGATCATGGCGGCGGTGAACGTGTCCTCCCACGCCAGTCGCACCAGTGGTGAGCGTGCCCGGCGTGTCCTGCTCCCACCGCTGCTGGAGACGGCAACGCGGATCGAGGCGGACCTGCGGGTCGCACCCAGCGCCCGCGCGGGTACGTAACGAGTGTGCCTGCAGGCCTGCCGGCGCCGTGCTCGGCAGGCTCTGTTCGGTGTGCCGTGTGGCGCAGGCGTCTGCCCGGGTAACACCTGTGCCAATATTTCTACAGATGCTACCTTTTCAGTGTTGATTGAAAAAAATCCACCGTTCACACGATCGACACAGCTCATGAGCACCGCAGCACACCGGAAAAGCACTCACCCGAGACTCCCGATGTCGCTGTCTCACTATTGGGACGAGTGCGATGTGGGGACCCGCAGGGTGTGGTCGGGATTGTTGTGATGATCGTGGCGGCGTTGCTCAACGCGTCGGCATCAGTGCTGCAGCGCCGTGCGACGAAGGACGAACCCGAGTCGGCCTCGTTCTCACTGGGGATGGTCCTCGACCTGGCCCGGCGCCCGGCGTGGATACTCGGCATTCTCGCGATGATCACCGGCTTCGTCCTGCACGGGATAGCGATCTCGCTGTCGCGGATCGCGCTGGTGCAGCCGCTGCTCGTCTCCGAACTGCCGTTCACCCTGATCCTGGCGTCGTGGATGTTCCAAGCGCGGATACCGCGCCGGGACTGGTCGGCGATCGGCCTGCAGTCGGTGGGCCTCGCCGCGTTCGTGGGGTGCCTGGCCCCGACCGGCGGTGACCCGCGCGTGTCGATCACGACATGGGCGCTGGGGATCGGGGCGACGGCAGCGGGGGTGGCCGTGCTGGTGGTGCTGGGCTACCGCGGAAGGCGCGAGCATCGGGCCGCCGCTCTGGGAGTTGCCACCGGTGCGGCCTTCGGGTTGAACTCCGCGCTGATCGCCGGGGTCGGTGCCGTGGTCAGCCACGGGGGCGGCTTGTTCACGACCTGGCAGACCTATGGCGTCGCGGTCCTGGGGCCGGTGTCGTTCTTTCTGCTGCAGAACGCGTTGCAGGCGGGCAACCTGGTCGCCTCTCAGCCGGGATTCACCCTGACCAACCCGCTGGTGTCGGTGGCGTGGGGACTGGCGGTGTTCGGGGAGCAGGCCCGAGGCGGGCTGTTCCTGGTGGGCACGGTCGCCGGTGCGGTGCTCATCGGTGCGGGCACGATCTTGCTGGCACGGTCGCAGCTGCTCGATCCGGACGCGCCCCGCCAGGAGCAGCAGGAGTAGACCCGCCTCAGGCCTCGCCCCTGCCGACCGGCGCCCCGCTGCGGGATCCGTTGTGGGTGCCGACCGGCAGTGCCCCGGCCGGCGGGACCGTGTCCGGCTGTGCGGCGAACTGCGTGCGGTACAGCTCGGCGTACAGGCCGTTGTGGGCGAGCAGTTCGGCATGGGTGCCCTGCTCGGCGATACGTCCGTCGGAGATGACCAGGATCCGGTCGGCCTCGCGAATGGTGGCCAGGCGGTGGGCGATGACCAGCGATGTTCGTCCGGACAGCGCGGTGCGCAGCGCCTGCTGCACGGCCGCCTCGGATTCGGAGTCCAGATGCGCGGTGGCCTCGTCGAGTACCACGATCGGCGGGGCTTTCAGCAGCAACCGCGCGATCGCCAGCCGCTGCTTCTCCCCTCCGGACAACCGGTAACCACGGTCGCCGACAACGGTGTCCAGGCCGTCGGGCAGCTCGGCGAGCAGATGCTCGAGCTGGGCCGTACGCAGTGCTTGCAGGAGTTCCTCGTCGGTGGCCGAGGGCCGCGCATAGGCGAGGTTGGCGCGGATGGTGTCGTGGAACAGGTGTGCCTCCTGGGTCACCACGCCCACGGTCGAGTACAGCGAGGACAGCTGCACGTCGCGCACGTCGTGCCCGCCGATGCGCACGCTGCCCGAATCCACCTCGTACAGACGGCCGGCGAGGTGCGTGATCGTGGTCTTGCCCGCACCGGAGTGCCCCACCAGTGCGATCATCTCGCCGGGAGCGGCGCGGAAGGAGACATCGTGCAGCACCTGGTGGGAGGGAGTGCTTTCCTGACGGGCCACCGACTCCAGGGAAGCCAGCGACACTTCCTCGGGGCCGGGGTAGCGAAACGACACCGAGTCGAACTCGAGGCTGCCCGCATCGGCGGGCAGTGCCACCGCGTCGGTGCGCTCTTCGATCATCGGCCGCAGGTCCAGGACCTCGAAGACGCGGTGAAAGCTCACCAGCGCCGTCATGATGTCGACATGCACGTTGGACAGCGCCGTCAGCGGCCCGTACAGGCGAGTGAGCAGTGCGGCCAGCGCCACCAGCGTGCCCAGCTGGAAAGTACCGCCGATCACCAGGGCACCGCCGAGGCCGTAGACGACGGCGGTGGCCAGGGCGGCCAGCAGGGTCAGCGCGACGAAGAACACCCGGCTGTACATCGCCGAGAGCACGCCCAGGTCGCGCACGCGTGCCGCGCGTCCGGAGAACATCCGTGTCTCCTCGTCGGCACGGCCGTAGAGCTTGGTCAGCATGGCGCCGCCGACACCGAACCGCTCGGTCATCAGCGAGCTCATCTCGGCATCGACGGCCATCTGCTCACGGGTGACCCGCTGCAGCCGCTTGCCGACCCACTTCACCGGCAGCAGGAACAGGGGCAACAGGATCAGTGCGATCAGGGTGATCTGCCAGGACAGCGTGAACATGGTTCCCAGTACCAGCACCAGGCTCAGCACGTTGGAGACCACCGAGGACAGGGTGTTGGTCAGCGCACGCTGCGCGCCGATGATGTCGTTGTTCAGGCGGCTGGTCAGTGCTCCGGTCTGGGCACGGACGAAAAAGGCCAGCGGCATGCGCTGCACGTGGTCGAAGACCTCGCAGCGCAGATCGTAGATGAATCCTTCACCGAGCCGGGAGGAGTACCAGCGCTGCAGCAGCGACAGGATCGCTTCCAGCAGTGCCACGCCCGCCACGGCCACGGCCAGCCAGACGACCACGCCGATGTCGCCGGGCACGATCCCCCTGTCGATGATGGCCTTGAGCAGCAGCGGGGTGACGATGCCGAGTACGGCCACGGCCGCGACGATGGTCAAAAACGGCAGGATGATCCGGATGTAGGGCCGCGCGTAGCGCAGGATCCGATGGGCGAGGCCTGCGGGAAGCTGCTGTTGGGTGACCGATTTGTCGCTGGCCAGCGAGCGCATCGTTGCCCAGCTCACTCCGGCGTTGTCCATGACGCCCACCTTCCTCGCGCAGCGTTCGCGGCCCTCGGCGAAGTCATCCTGAAATCTCGAGCCGGGTCGAAGTCAACTCTGCCTGCCGCTGCCCGAGATCGCGGTGCGGGAGAAGCGCTCCCGCCGGGACGGATCGTGCCGGGAGAGCCGCTTGCCCGGCACGGTCAGCCGTTGTCGTAACCGGCCCGGCGAAGGGCGTCGGCGAGGGCACCGCCCTTCCCGGCACCCCGGGCCTGGTTACCGCCCTGCTTGCCCCGATTGCGGCGCGACGTGCCGCCCTGCCCGCCGTTTCGGTGCGCAGTGCCGCCGCCGGCATCGCGACCACCACCGCTGCCGCTCTGCTGCTTGCGGCCACCCGCTTCGACCTCGTCATCCAGCCGCAGCGTCAGCGAGATGCGTTTGCGAGCGATATCGACCTCCTGCACCTTCACCCGCACGACATCCCCGGGCTTGACCACCTCGCGCGGGTCGTGGACGAAGGACTTCGACATCGCGGAAACGTGGACCAGGCCGTCCTGGTGCACACCGACATCGACGAACGCGCCGAAGGCGGCGACGTTGGTCACCACTCCTTCCAGCACCATGCCGGGGGAGAGGTCGGCGAGCGTGTCCACCCCTTCGGTGAACGCCGCGGTCCGGAATTCCGGGCGCGGATCCCGCCCGGGCTTTTCCAGCTCCTGGAGAATGTCGGTGACGGTCGGAAGTCCGACGGTGTCGTCGACGAAATCAGCGGGCGTCAGCGCACGCAACGCCGAGGTGTTGCCGATCAGCGAGGTGATGTCCCGCTTGGTCGATTCGAGAATCCGGTGCACCACCGGGTAGGACTCGGGGTGCACGCTGGAAGCATCCAGCGGGTCGTTCCCGCCGGGGATGCGCAGGAAGCCCGCGCACTGCTCGAACGTCTTCGGTCCCAGCCGGGAGATCCCGGTGAGTTCCCGGCGCGACCGGAACGGGCCGTGGTGGTCCCGGTGCAGGACGATGTTTTCCGCCAGCCCGGCACTGATGCCCGACACGCGGGTCAGCAGCGGCGCGGAAGCGGTGTTGACGTCCACACCGACGGCGTTGACGCAGTCCTCCACGACGGCATCCAGAGAGCGCGAGAGTTTCCCCTCGGACAGGTCGTGCTGGTACTGGCCGACACCGATGGACTTGGGATCGATCTTGACCAGTTCGGCGAGCGGATCCTGCAGGCGGCGCGCGATCGATACGGCGCCGCGCAGGGACACGTCCAGCTCGGGCAGCTCCTGTGAGGCGTAGGCGGAAGCGGAGTACACCGAGGCGCCGGCCTCCGACACCGAGACCTTGGTCAGACCCGGCTGTGCGCCGGTCAGCTCGGCGGCGAGCTTGTCGGTCTCCCGGGAGGCGGTGCCGTTGCCGATGGCGACCAGCTCGACGCCGTGCTCCCGGACGAGGCGGGTCAAGGTGGCCACGGCCTCGTCCCAGCGGCGCTGTGGCTCGTGCGGATACACGGTCTCGGTGGCCAGCACTTTGCCGGTGGCGTCGACCACCGCGACCTTCACTCCGGCACGGTAGCCGGGATCCAGCCCCATCGTCGGGCGGGTGCCCGCAGGTGCGGCCAGCAGCAGATCGCGCAGGTTCCCGGCGAACACGCGCACCGCCTCGTCCTCGGCCGCCTGCCGCAGACGCGTGCGCAGATCGACGTCGAGATGCACGAGGATGCGGGTGCGCCAGGCCCAGCGCACCGTCTCCCGCAGCCAGGCGTCGGCGGGCCGGCCCCGGTCGGCGATGCCGAACCGCTCCGCGATGCGCAGTTCGTAGTCGCTCGGGCCCTCCGGCGTCACCTCGGACGGTGCCTCCGGCTCCAGCGACAGGTCGAGGATCTCCTCCTTCTCGCCCCGGAACAGCGCCAGAACGCGGTGCGAGGGCAGCTTGGTGAGGGGTTCGGAGAAGTCGAAGTAGTCGGCGAACTTGGCACCGGCTTCTTCTTTGCCCTCGCGCACCCGGGAGAGCAGGTGTCCCCGGGACCAGACTCGTTCCCGGAGCTCTCCGATGAGGTCGCCGTCCTCGGCGAAGCGCTCGACCAGGATGGCGCGGGCTCCACGCAGGGCCGCTGCCTCGTCGGTCACACCGTTGTCGGCATCGACGAACTCGGCGGCGTCGGTCTGCGGATCTCGGGAGGGGTCGGTCAGCAGCCGGTCTGCGAGCGGTTCGAGGCCGGCTTCCCTGGCGATCTGCCCCTTGGTGCGCCGCTTGGGTTTGTACGGGAGGTAGAGGTCCTCCAGCCGCGCCTTCGAGTCGGCGGCCATGATCCGTTCCTGCAGGGCCTCGTCGAGCTTGCCCTGCGAGCGGATCTCGTCGAGGATCGTGGTGCGGCGCTGCTCCAGTTCCCGCAGGTAGCGCAGCCGCTCGTCGAGTGTGCGCAATTGCGCGTCGTCGAGCATGCCGGTGACTTCCTTGCGGTAGCGCGCGATGAACGGCACGGTCGCGCCACCGTCGAGGAGTTCCACGGCTGCCTGCACCTGGTCCACGCGCACGCCGAGTTCCTCGGCGATCCTGTGAAGAACCGACATTGCCACCCTGATCCGCTTGCCGCCTGACGTGTCGGGTGACATTCTCACCGATCGGCGAGCGCGCGGGCCCGGCAGGGCTCTCGAGTGGCTCTCGAATGCCGGGCCCGTGGCGAGGCAAGGTCTCGCGGAGGTGAACGAGCGGTCAGGCCATGCTGGGCTGGCGCACGAGCTGCCGGGCCGCCTCGGCGATGGCATCGGCGTCGATGCCCGCCTGCTGCAGGAGCTCGGCCGGTTTGCCGGAGCCGGGCATCCCGGACACGGCCAGCTTGCGGACCGGGGCCGCGGTTCCGCTCTCGGCGAGCGCGGCGAGCACCGTGTCCCCGAGGCCGCCTTCCGGCCAGTGGTCCTCGGCCGTGACCAGACCCGAGGTCTGCTCGGCCGCGGCGCGCAACGTGGCGGTGTCGACCGGTTTGATCGAGTACAGGTCGATCACCCGTGCCTGCACGCCCTCCTCGGCCAGCATGTCCGCGGCGCGCACCGCCTCGTGCAGGGTGACACCCGCCCCGACGAGCGTGACGTCGTTGCCCTCGCGCACCACCTTCGATCCGCCGATCTCGAACTGCTCGTCCGGGCCGTAGATGACGGGATGACCGCCTCGGCTGGTCCGCAGGTAGGAGATCCCGGCGCGATCGGCCATCGGTTCCAGCAGTTTCGCCGTCTGGTTGGCATCACACGGGTACAGCACCGTGCTGCCGTGCACCGCGCGCAAGGCGGCGAGGTCTTCCAGCGCCATCTGCGACGGCCCGTCCTCACCGATGGCGACCCCGGCGTGTGAACCCATCAGGTTCAGGTCGGCCCGGCTGACCGCGGCCATGCGGATGAAATCGTAGGCCCGGGTCAGGAAAGCGGCGAACGTGGAGGCGAACGGCCGCCACCCCTGCACCTGCATCCCCACGGCCGCCGCGAGCATCTGCTGCTCGGCGATGTACATCTCGAAGTAGCGCTCCGGATGTCCTTCCCGGAACTGCTCGGAGTGGGTGGAGTTGGACACCTCTCCGTCCATCGCGACCACGTCGCCCCGCTTCGAACCGAGGGCGCGCAGCGCTTGCCCGTACGCCTTGCGGGTGGCGACTTCCTCGCCGAGTTCGTACCGGGGCAGCTCCGCCCCCTCGACCCGGAAGCCCCGCACCGGTTCACCGCTGTCCGGTTTGGCGACCTCCACCTGCAGGTCGCGGGCGCCACCGAGTTCCTCGATGGCCTCCGCGGCATCCGGCAGAGGCTTGCCGTGCTTACCGGTCAGGTCCTCGACCGAGCTGACTCCCTTGCCCTTCTTGGTGCGGGCCACGATCACGGTCGGTTGGCCGGTGTGCGCCTCGGCCTCGGCGAGGGCGGCCTCCACGCGTTCGGGGTCGTGCCCGTCGATGTCGATCGCATGCCAACCCGTGGCCCGCGCCCGATCGACGTAGTACTGCACGTCCCAGCCGTGCATGGTCTCACCGGTCTGGCCGAGCCGGTTGACATCGATGATGGCCACCAGGTTGTCGAGGCCGGCATGAGCGGCATGCTCGAAGGCCTCCCAGATCGACCCCTCGGCCATCTCGCTGTCGCCGCAGACGACCCACACCCGGTAGGGCAGAGCGTCGAGATGCTTGCCGCACAGGGCAATCCCGACTCCGATGGGCAGGCCCTGACCGAGCGAGCCGGTGGCCACGTCGACCCAGGGCAGCGCAGGGGTCGGATGGCCCTCCATGCGGCTGCCGAACGTGCGGAACGTGAGCAGTTCCGCGTCGTCGATCGCGCCCGCCGCCTTGAAACAGGAGTACAGCAACGGCGAGGCATGCCCCTTGGAGAAGATCAGGTGGTCGTTGCGGGGATTGTCGGGGCGGTCGAAGTCGAGCCGCAGGTGACCGTCGAGCATCGCCGCCATGAGATCCGCCGCGGACATGGACGAGGTCGGGTGGCCGGAACCCGCCGCATCGCTGGTCCGAATCGAATCCACCCGGAGCTGTTGCGCCAGTTCGTGCCTGAAGGTCATCTGTTCCACGCCCGCAGGTTGCCCACCGGGGCAGGCACCGAAACCCGGTGTCCGGACGTACCCGCCCGGAGACAACGAGGACGCCGGTGCTCTGCGGGTGGAAGACGGTGGGAAAAGACTGTGCGGATGCGCCGGTTTTGTGGAGTTTCCACGGTGGGTAACCAGGCCACAACGGTGACACCAAACCTGCCAAGGAGAGGCACCATGACCATGATCCTTGCGCAACAGACCGGGTTCAACGTGCTCCAGAGCCTGCAGAACGCGTTCACCACCCTGATGAATTACCTTCCTCAGATCATCGGGGCACTGCTGGTTCTGGCGATCGGCTACATCATCGCCAGACTGATCAAGGCCGGAATCACCAAGTTGCTGAACCGGTTCCGCGTCGACGAGCGGCTCACTTCCGGGCAAGGGGGGCAGTACGCTCAGCGGTTCAGCCCCCGGGGCAGTCCGGCGCGCCTGGTGGGCACCGTGGTGTTCACGGTGCTCATGTTCTTCGTGGTGTCCTCGGCGATCGGCACCCTGGGGATACCGGCCCTGACCGGCTTCATGAACACGGTGTTGGGTTATCTGCCGCGGATCATCGCGGCGTTGCTCATCTTCCTGGTGGCCACGGCGATCGCGGGTGCGATCGGCGGTATCGCCCAGCGGGCCATGGGCGACACCCCCACCGGGCGCGTGGTACGGACCGCGGCGCCTGCTCTGGTCATGGCCATCGCGGTGTTCATGATCCTCACCCAGCTGCGCATCGCTCCGGTGATCGTCACGGCCACCTACATCGCCTTGATCGGCGCGCTTGCACTGGGAACGGCGTTGGCTTTCGGACTCGGTGGCCGGGAAGCCGCCGCCGACATGATCAATTCCGGGTATCGGCGCGCCCAGCAGGAGCAGGAGACCGTGCGGCGCGATATGCAGACCGGCCAGGAGCGTGCCAGGGCCGAGACGCAGAACTGGAGCATGCAGGAAGCAGGTGCCGGCGGCACCTCCGCCGAGGGCAGGCCCGGAACGGAGGGCTCCGTGTCGGGCCCGGCCTCGAGTCGGCGTGGTGAGCCCGGCCCCGAGCACGGCGGCTCATATCGAGCGATGTGACGAGGGGGAACACAACGATGTCCACAGCACCTCAACCCGAGGATCCCCGCGTGCGGGAATGGACCGGCAGCACCGTGGTGGATCGAGACGGGACTCCTCTCGGCGAGCTGGAGCACGTCTACCTCGGACGCAGCGACAACCAACCCACCTGGGGTCTGGTTCGGGCCGGTCAGCGGCAGCAGTTCGTGCCGCTGCACCAGGCCGGGGCCGGCGGAGGAACAGTGCAGGTCTCGGCGAGCCAACAGCAAGTGAGCTCCGCCCCCGAGATCCCGGCGGGCTCCGAACTGCAGCCCGAGGCCGAATGGCGGCTCACGCAGCACTACTGGCCTCAGGGCGAGGATCGGACAACATCGGGAGCCTATGCGCAGCAAGGCCAAGAGCGCGGATCGCCGTTGTCGGTGCGCCGGAGTCGCGGCATGATCAGCGGTATGTTGCTGATTCCGCTCGGCATCTGGGGTGCGCTGGTGCCGTTCATCGGCCCGTACTTCGGGTACGGGTTCGGCAGCGACCAACCGTGGTTGTTCACCATGGACCGGTTGTGGCTGTCCATTCTGCCCGGATTGGCCGTCCTCCTGGGTGGCCTGATGCTGGCACCCAGCGCCAACCGCATCACCGGTGGGTTGGGTGCCTGGCTGGCCCTGGCCGGGGGGATGTGGTTCCTCGTCGGGCCGAGCATCGCCCTGCTGTGGGGATCCGGTGGGCCGGACGCGCCGTTCGGTGTCACCACCGATTCGACCGTCATCCAGGTCCTCGAACAACTCGGCTACTTCTTCGCGCTCGGTGCGCTGACCACGACGCTGGCCGCGTTCGCGCTCGGTCGTCTCGCCGTGCGCTCGGTCCGCGACTGAAGGACTGCTCGGCTCGTGAAGCCGCACCTCGGCCACCCGTCTCGGGTGGCCGAGGTGCGCGCATGTGCGATCGAATTGTTCTATGAGGACGCGTGATTCAGCTGTGGGTGTCGCGTTCGTTCTCCTCGGTTCTGTCCTTGTCCTGGTGTTCGATCTGTTGCTGTCTGCGGATCACGGAGGAGGTGTCCAGCATGACGATGCCGCCGATCAGCAGGATCAGGCCCACCGACGTTCCGGCGAAGGCGAGGATGCCGGTACGGACCTGCTCACCGAACAAGGTGACGCCGATCGCGATGGACACCAGCGGCAGGGTCGCATCCATCACGGGCATGCTCGCCGCCAGTGGGCCGGCGTGGTAGGCGTTTTCCACCAGGTACATGCCGGTGAGGCTCACCACGATCAACGTGTAGGGCTGCCATGTTGTGAACGTGTGGCCGATGTCCTGCCTGAGCAGGGCGATCGTCGCGGCGAACAGCGCGGATTGCAGTCCCAGCACGGTCGCTCCGGACAGCGCGAACAGGGAGGCGCGAGGTGGCCCCCCGGTCATTCGGCCGAGGACCAGTGACACGCTTGCGATCAGGAAGACACCGCCCAGGGCGTAGGCCCACAGCGAGATGGGTTGCAGGGGATCGCCCCCGCGCGGGTAGGCGGACACGATGCCGATGACCAGACCGGCCACGACGGCGGCCACCGCAGCCCATTCCCGAGCCCCGATCCGCACTCCCCGCCAGCGCACCGAGATCGGGATCGCGAATATCAGCTCGGCGACGAGCAGGGGCTGCACCAGCGCCAGCGGCCCGAGGGACAGTGCCACCGCCTGAAAGGCATAGGACAGGAATGCCATGCCGATCCCGGCAAGCCACACCTTGTTCTGAGCAAGGGCGACGATGAGTTTCAGCGAGAGCTGCTCGTCCTTCGGGCGGCTGCTGGCGGCGCGCTGTTGCAGCAGGCCCGTCGCTGCAAGGCAGGCCCCGGCCACCAGTGCGGCCAGTCCCGAGAACACCAGCTGAAGATTCTGGCTCACGGCTGTCCCCCCACCGCTCGTCCGCCCGATACGCAGAGCGGCGTCATGGTCTGCGTCCCTGCGGGTGCTGCCCGGCTCGCCGCTTCACGTCGGCGATGGTCTCCTGCAGCCGGTGTGCATGCTCGTCGATGCGACGTTCCTGCTCGCTCAGCGTGCGATCCTGCCGGGTCAGGCTCTCCTGCTCCGCAGGTGGCAGTTCGGGCAGCCGTTCCCGTTCGGCATCCCGGTGTCGCCGGATGTCCTCCTGCAACTGCTGCAGCCGGGCGATGCCGTTTTCGAGTCCGGCCACATCCTGCTCGAGCCGCCGATTGAGCCGTGTCCCGGACCGCGCGCCATGTGCTGCCTCGACACGGGCTTCTTCCCGGGTGGTGCGGCGCAGCTCGCGCTCCAGGCGCTCCTCGAGGTGCTGGGCGCGTCCCACCTCCTGCTGGCGCACCAGTTGATCGAGCTGGCCGGTCACCAGAGGGGAGGTGGTGAGCAGGTAGACCCCGATGATCATGCCCACCATGGCCACGCTGCCGATGACGATACTGCCCGTATCGAGCTGGATCCGGCCGCTCAACAGCCACACGCCGAGGGCCATTCCAGTCAGCAACTGGAGCGTCACGATGGCCGGATACGAGGCGGGCAACGGGGCGGCCTCGTAGGCGCTCTGCACCAGCAGCATGCCGAACAACGCCACCGCGACCACGGTGTATCCCTGCCAGCTCGTCAGCAGGGCCAGGAGTCCGGGCCCGCTCAGCAGGACCACGGCCGAGTGCGTCAGCGATGCTTGCAGACCGAACAGGGCACCGCCTCCGGCGCCGAGCAGGGTCGCCTTGCGCACCGGGGTCCTGCGTGCGGCGATGAGAGCGAGGACCAGGGCGAACACGGCCACGGAGCCGCCGCTGAGGACCCAGGCCAGGTTCGGCACGTGCGCCCCCGATCCCTCGCGGGGCTCCATGCCGAGGATGAACCCGGCGAGCCCCGCACTGATGATCAGGGCGCCCGTCACGTCCCGCAGAGCCACCCGATGCCTGCGCCACAGAGCTGCCAGGGTCAGGGCGAACAGCAGCCGCGCGAGGTAGACGACCTCCACCAGAGCGACGTTGCCTCCCCCGAGCGCCATGGCGAACAGGATGTTGCCCACCAGGGAACAGGCGACGCCGAGCAGCCACAGCCGCCGCCGCACCAGCCACAGCAGCAGCTTCACCGACAGGTTGTACTCGGGGGGAGACTGTGCCGCGGCTCGTTGCTCGACGACGGTCCCGACTCCCACGATGAACGCGGCGAGGATCGTCAGGGGATAGACCACGGCGGTTTCCTCCGGTCTCGGTTCCGAACGGGCCCGGCGGCCCTCGGGGCCTTGTGAACCTGCACCTTCCCTAACACGAGCAGGTGTAAACAGTCGGCTTGCCGTTTCCCTCGAGCAGAGAGGGGAAGTGTTGTGACCGTGGATGTCGAAGCAGCAGTGGACAGCAATGTGAGCGGTGATCGGGCACCGGCTTCCCAGCGGATTCTCATCGTGTCGGCCGCCATGGGCGGCGGGCACCTGCAGATCAGCCGAGAGCTCGAACGGCGCTTGCTGGCTCGTGGTCACGAGGTGCTCATCGCCGATCTCAATCGGTTGATGCCCGGACCGACCGGCCGGTGGCTGGAACGCCTGTACCCGTGGCTGGTCGACCGCGTCCCTCGGCTCTACGAGGTGATCTACGAGAGATTCTTCCGTGCCCGGCAGCGAACCGGGGAGCGGGTGCGCGTGCCCGTCCTGCTGTCCTTGCCCGGGATGCGCCGGCTGATCGCTCGTTTCCGGCCGCACGTCGTGGCCTCGACCTACCACCTGTCCGCGCTGGCCGTGGCCCATCTCCGCGGGCGCGGAGAGCTGCACTGTCCCGCCGTCACCGTCATCACGACGTTTTCCGTGCACGACCTGTGGACACATCCCGACGCCGATCTCAACGTGTGCATCTCGGCCGAGGCGGCCCAGGAGGCGAGGCTCCGATCGGGCCGCCCGGCGGTCGTCTGCGGTCCGGTGGTCCGTCCCGGCTTCGGTGAGCCGCACCCGCAGCCGGAGAGGATCCGGCACGACATCGGCGCTCCGAGCGAGAACTCGATCGCGCTGGTGGTCGCAGGATCGCTGGGCATGGGGTCCATCGAACGGGCGGTCACCGCGATCGCGGCTCACCCGGGGTGGGTACCGGTCGTCGTCTGCGGTCGCAACGAGCAGCTACGCCGGCGTGTCGAGCAGCTGCGGGCCGGCATCGTCCTGGGCTGGGTGGAGGACATGGCGGGACTGATGGCCGCAGCCGACGTTCTGGTGGAAAACGCCGGCGGGCTCAGTGCCAAGGAAGCGTTGGTCTGTGGGCTGCCGGTGGTGAGCTTCCGCCCCATCACCGGACACGGTCGTGACGACACCGAGGCACTGGCCCGGCTGGGCCTGACCGACATCGTCCTGGACGAGCAAGGCCTGCTCGGTGCGCTGGACGAGCTGAACCGCGATCCCCGGCAGCGCCGGGAGCGGGTGGCACGCGGCAAGGAGCTGGTGGCCGCCGACCCGACGCGGATCATCGAACGTATGGCCGAGGGCAGGCAGGTACGGACGGATTCTTCCTAGCAGTGCGGGCTGCGGGCCCGGCCGCTGCCTTCTCAGGCGCCCCGGTTCCCGGTACCGGCAATCGGAACGGATCGATCACCTGTCTCAAAAGGACCAAAAAACGAAAAACCTTCTTTCGGGTGACATGCTGCGACCTGCATCGGCGATGGCGAAGCCATACGATGAGCGAAGTTGCCTTCGAGATCGTCTGTGCTGAGTGGGGAGATGGTAATGGCTGCGCTCCCGGATCGTGCCCAGACCGGTCAGCAATCGACGGGCTCGTTCGAGATGGTCCCTCCCGGACAGTTGCCTGCAGCCGAGACACTCCTCACGCAAGCCGACTCGGAGAATTTCACCGTCGCCGCACGCGTGCTGCCGCGCAGCATCCGTCGTCGCCTGCTCGCCGTGTACGGCTACGCCCGGCTCGTCGACTACGTCGGTGACGAGGCGATCGGTCCCCGTGAGGGTTTGCTCGATCTGCTGGAGCACGACCTCCGGCGAGTCTATGCCGGCACGCCGCGCATCCCGCTGTTGCAGGCATTGGTACCGGTGGTGCGGGAATGCGGTATCCCACAGGAGCTCCTGGCACGACTGATCACGGCCAACCGGCAGGATCAGCAGGTCCACCGCTACCGGACGTTCGCCGAACTCGCCGATTACTGTGCTTACTCGGCGAACCCGGTGGGAGAGCTGGTCCTGCACATCTTCGGCTGTGCCCGGCCCGACCTGATCGCGCTGTCCGACCGGGTCTGTACCGCGTTGCAGATCCTCGAGCACTGCCAGGACGTGACCGAGGACGGTCGTCGAGGCCGCGTGTATCTGCCCACAGAGGACTTGGAGTACTTCTCCTGCCCGGAGCAGGACCTTGTGAGTGCGAGTGCCTCTCCGGAATTGCGTGACCTGATCTGGTTCGAAGTGGACCGTGCCCGGCAGCTCCTCGACGAGGCCACCCCGCTGGTGAGTCGGCTGTCGGGACTCGCCCGGTTGGCCGTCGCCGGATATGTCGCGGGTGGACGAGCCACCGTGCGTGCTTTCGCGACGGCCGGGCACGATCCGGTTTCGGCCGCGGTACGGCCGAACAGGATCCGAGTGTTCGGGGAGTGGGCGCGGCTGTGTCTGAGCGGGACAGCACCCGGCGGTGAGGCGGTGCGGGTGCGTAGCGCCTACCGGCGGTGCGAGGAGATCACGCGCCGCGAGGCGAAGAATTTCTCGTACGGCATCAGTCTGCTGCCCGGACCGAAGCGACGGGCGTTGTCGGCGGTGTACGCGTTCGCCCGACGCATCGACGACATCGGCGACGGTGAGCGGCCGGACGAGGACAAACTCGCCGGGCTCGACCATGCCCGCGACGAACTGCGGTCGGCCGACACCGACTCGGCCGATCCGGTCCTCGTGGCACTGGCGGACACCGCCCGCAGGATGTCGGTGCCGCTGGAGGTGTTCGACGAGCTCATCGAGGGCTGTGAGGCCGATGTTCGTGGTCGGCGATACGAGACGTTCGACGAACTGCTGCACTACTGCCGCTGCGTGGCGGGCTCGGTCGGCAGGCTGTCCCTGGCGGTCTTCGGTGACGACGACTCGCCGACGGCACGAGCACGCGCGGACGCACTCGGTGTGGCCCTGCAGTTGACCAACATCCTGCGCGATGTCCTGGAGGACCGGCGCAACGGCCGGGTGTATCTGCCGCGGCAGGACATGGAGCGCTTCGGCGTCCGGCTGGATCTGACCGAGGACGGGATGCCCGCCGACGACCCCGCGGCTCTGGCCGAGCTGATCCGCTTCGAAGCCGGCCGTGCCGAGCAGTGGTATGCCGAGGGGCTGCTCCTGCTGCCGATGCTCGATCACCGCAGCCGCGCCTGCTGCGCGGCCATGGCGGGTATCTACCACGAGCTGCTGCGGCGCATCACCGACGATCCTCGAACGGTGCTGCGCACACGAGTGTCGTTACCGAGTAGGCAGAAGATCGCCGTCGCGGCGCGGTCGTTGGCGGGGATGGCGTCGTGACCCGTGGGCGAGTGGTCGTGATCGGCGGTGGTGTGGCCGGAACGGCCGCGGCACTGCACTGCTGTGATGCCGGCTTCGAGGTGACCGTGCTGGAGGCCCGTCCCCGCCTCGGCGGTGTCGCGGGCTCGTTCCGCCGCGGGGAGCGCATGATCGATACCGGTCAGCATGTCTTTCTGCGCTGCTACTCCTCCTATGCCGCACTGCTGCGGCGGCTGGGGGTGTTCGACAGTGTGCGCATCCAGCCGCGCTTCCGTGTTCCCGTGGTCGCTCCCGGCGGGCGCGGCTGGCTGCTGCGGCGTGGCCGGTTGCCCGCTCCGGCTCATCTGCTGCCTGCACTGCTGGGGCACCGGGCACTGACATGGCGGCAACGGTCGGCGGCACTGCGGACCGCGCTGGCACTGCGTCGCCTCGATCCGCACGATCCGGCACTGGACGAGATCGGCTTCGCCGAGTGGCTCCGTGCTCGCCGCGAGCCGGAACGCACCGTGCAGGTGTTGTGGGGCATGCTGATCGTGGCCGCGCTCAACGCCGAGCCGCGGCAGGTCTCGCTGGCCATGGCTGTGAAGGTCTTCCGAACCGGGGTGCTGGACACCGTCACCGGTGGCGACATCGGTATTCCGCAACGGCCGCTCGGCGAGTTGCACGACTTCCCCGCACGCCGGGCCCTGGCCGCGGCCGGGGCCACGGTCCGGTTACGCGCCAAGGCGCTGTCGGTACAGCAGGCGGACCAGAGTCTGCGGGTCACGGTGGGCACCCGGGGTGAGGAGGAACTCGACGCCGATGCCGTCGTGGTCGCGGTGCCGCACGCGGCAGCCGCCAAACTGCTCGACCCTCTCGCCCTGCCGGAGGCAGATCGCTGGTCCCGGCTGTCCTCGGCGCCGATCGTCAATGTGCACGTGCACTACGACCGCCCGGTCACCGATCTCGAGTTCGCGGCGGCGATCGACTCGCCCGTGCAGTGGGTCTTCGATCGCACTGCCGCCGCCGGGATCGATCAGGGCCAGTACCTGGTGGTGTCCCTGTCGGCAGCGCACGAATACCTGACGGCGCGCACGAAAGACCTGCGTGAGCGCTTTCTGCCCGCTCTGCGGGACTTGTTCCCGCGGGCGCACCGTGCCGAAGTCCTGGATTTCTTCGTCACCAGGGAGCCCGCCGCCACCTTCCTGCCCAAGCCAGGGGTGCGGGCACTGCGCCCGGAGACACGGACCGGCGTTCCCGGACTGGTCCTGGCCGGAGCATGGACCGACACGGGTTGGCCCGACACGCTCGAAGGCGCGGTCTCCAGTGGCCACCGCGCTGCCGAAATCGTCGATCTCGCCACCAGCACCGACTACCGAGTGGCGTGGAGGTGACCACGTGACAGCAACCGTTCCGTCTGCTCTGGCTGCCGCGCAGGAGCTCGTCGATCCGGAGCTTCGCAAGATCCTCAGCCGGCTCGATCCGGACACCAGAAGGGTCAGCGAGTACCACTTCGGCTGGGTCAATGCCGACGGGGTTCCGGACACGCGCTCCGGCAAGGCGCTGCGTCCCGCTCTGGTGATGCTGTCCGCTCGCAGCGGCAGCGACGACTACGGCGCTGCGTTGCCCGCGGCCGCCGCCGTGGAACTCGTGCACAACTTCTCGTTGCTGCACGACGATCTGATGGACGGGGATCTCTCCCGGCGGCACCGCCCCACCGCGTGGACCGTCTTCGGCCGTTCTGCGGCACTGTTGGCCGGGGACGCGCTGTTGGCACTGGCCACCGACACGCTCCTGGAGGACCCGTCTCCGCAGGCTGTGGACGCGGCGCGGTCCCTGTCGAGTGCGATCAGCAGGCTCATCGCGGGGCAGGCCGCCGATCTGGACTTCGAGCAGCGCATGGATGTCACCCTCGACGAGTGCCGCACCATGGTGGCCGGTAAGACCGGAGCACTGCTGGGCTGCTCGGCCTCGATCGGGGCACTGTTCGTCGGTGCACCCCGGCAGACGGTGGAACAATTGGATGCCTTCGGCCGCGAGCTGGGCATGGCGTTCCAGCTCGTCGACGACCTGCTCGGTCTGTGGGGAGACCCGGAGATCACCGGAAAACCCGTGCTGTCCGATCTGCGTTCCCGCAAGAAGTCGCTCCCGGTGGTGCACGCCATGACGTCGGGCAAGCCCGAGGGGGCGCGACTCCGCGAACTCTACGTCCAATCCGAGCCCTTGAGTGACGACCAGCTCGACGAAGCCGCCGAGATGGTGGACAAGGCCGGTTCACGCGAGTGGACCCAGGCCGAATGCGAGCGCCGACTCATTTCCGCGCAGCGGCATCTCGAACTCGCCGACTGCGGAGCCGCGACCGAAGGGCTGTCCGAACTCGCCGATTACATTCTGCGGAGGCAACGTTGACGGAATCGCTGTACCGGCAGAACGAGCTGTCCGACGTGACCGAGCTGGCCGATGCGGCCGATCAGTCGCCGGTGGCTGATTCGGGAGTGTTCGAGTCCCCCGAAACGGCCGCCCGGCCGGAGAGCAGTGCCAGGGTCACCACCGCCGATCCGGGCACGGACGCCCTCGCGGCGGCGCGCGACCACCTGCTGTCGCTCCAGCATGCCGGTGGCTGGTGGAAAGGGGAGTTGCAGACCAACGTGACGATGGATGTCGAGGACCTGCTGCTGCGCCAGTTCCTGGGCATCCGAACCGACGTGGAAACCGTCGAGGCGGCACGCTGGATCCGCTCCCAGCAGCGCTCGGACGGCACCTGGGCCACCTTCCACGGTGGTCCGGGTGACCTGTCCACCACCGTGGAAGCCTATATCGGGCTCAAACTCGCCGGTGATGATGTGGATGCCGCGCACATGGCCGACGCCCGGCGGTGGATCCTCGAGCACGGCGGGATCGAGAACACCCGGGTGTTCACCCGGATCTGGCTCGCGTTGTTCGGCGAGTGGTCCTGGGACGACCTTCCGGCGATGCCTCCCGAACTCATCCTGCTGCCACCGTGGGTGCCGCTGAACATCGCCGACTGGGGCTGCTGGGCCCGCCAGACCGTCGTCCCGTTGACCATCGTGTGCACCCTGCGGCCACAGCACGACCTCGGTATCAGCGCCGCGGAACTGCGCTCGGGCCGACGTCCCGACACATCCCCTGCTCCGCTGATGTCCTGGGACCGCCTCTTTCACGGCCTCGACCGTGTCCTGCACGGCTACGAGCGCTTCCCCGTGCGGTCGGTGCGACGGCACGCGATGCGGCGGGCCGCCGAGTGGATCGTGTCCCACCAGGAGGCCGACGGGTCCTGGGGTGGCATCCAACCGCCGTGGGTGTACTCGCTGCTGGCTTTGTACCTGCTCGGATATCCGCTCGACCACCCGGTCATGCGAGAGGGCCTGGCCGGGCTGGAAGGCTTCCTGATCCGCGAGCAGACCGACACCGGCGTCGTGCGACGCCTGGAGGCGTGCCAGTCGCCGGTCTGGGACACAGTGCTGACGGTGCAAGCGCTGCGGGACGCCGACGTCCCCCGCGATCATCCCGCGCTGCGCCGGGCGACGGAGTACCTCTGCGCCGAGGAAATCGAAGTACGCGGGGACTGGGCGGTCCGCCGTCCCGCGTTGCCGCCGAGCGGCTGGGCCTTCGAATTCGAAAACGACGGGTATCCCGACATCGACGACACCGCCGAGGCGCTGCTGGCACTGCACCGTGCCGGTGACCCCGCCAGCCCGGACGTGCGCAGTGCGATCGAACGGGGCAGGCGGTGGCTGCGGGGCATGCAATCCCACGACGGTGGGTGGGCCGCCTTCGACGCCGACAACACCCGTCAACTGGTCACCAAGCTCCCGTTCTGCGACTTCGGGGAAGTCATCGACCCCCCGTCCGCGGATGTCACCGCGCACGCGGTGGAAGCCCTGTGCGTACTCGGCAACGGGCACGACACCGCGGTGCGCCGGGGCGTGCAGTGGTTGCTCGCTCACCAGGAAAGCGACGGTTCGTGGTTCGGCCGCTGGGGTGCCAACCACCTCTACGGCACGGGAGCCGCGGTCCCCGCGCTGGTGCAGGCGGGACTGCCTCGCGATCACCTCGCGCTCGCCCGTGCCGCGCGGTGGCTGGAGGAACATCAAAACGCCGACGGAGGCTGGGGCGAGGATCTGCGCTCCTACGTGGACTCCGACTGGATCGGCCGGGGAGTGTCCACACCGTCGCAGACGGCGTGGGCGTTGCTCGCGCTGCTGGCCCTCGAACGGCACGAGACCACCGCGGTACGCCGCGGCATCGGATACCTCGAGGCACACCAGCGCCAGGACGGCGGATGGGACGAGCCCCAGTTCACCGGTACCGGATTCCCCGGCGATTTCTATATCAACTACCACCTGTATCGGCAGATCTTCCCGCTCGCTGCCCTCGGGCGTTACCGGCGCGCCGTCGACGGCGGGTAAGTCATGACACCGATGCTGCTGGTGTGCGCACCACTCCGGACGGAGGCCCGTGCCCTGCGCCGCGGTTTCGGAAGCGACGTCACCCGGCATCGGGGCGAGCCGGCACGGGTGGTCGTGCACCGCAGCGGATTCGGGATGCGGCGTAGCGCGTGCAGCGCCGCTGCGCTGGCAGACAGCGACTTCGACGTGCTGGTGATCGCCGGCCTGGGCGGGGGACTGACACCGGAGATGCGCAGTGGCGACATCGTCGTGGGAAGTCAGGTCCGTGGCCGGCGGTCCCGGCCGCGCGAGCTGGCCTGTCGGCGGCCTGCCGAGGAGCTGCGCAGTGAGGGCTTTGCTGTGCACACCGGTCCGATCGTGACCACCGGTCACCTGGTCCACGGTGCCGAGCGTGCCGCCCTGGCAGACACCGGCGCGCTGGTCGTGGACATGGAATCGGCCGAACTGGTCGCCGCGGCAGGGAACCGCCCCGTCGCGGTGGTGCGGATCGTGCTGGACACGCCCCGTGAACCACTGCTGGATGTGGCCAGCGCTCGCCGAGCAGTGGCGGCGCTGCAGCGGTTGCGCCACATCGGGGCACCCCTGGTCCGGTGGGCGACCGCAATCGGCACAAGTTGTGCGGACGACACCGTCCGGTCCGATCCGTCACACGAGGTTCCGTAGTGCCGGTGGTCTCCACAGCGGAGCGGCGAGCGCATGCGCAACGTGGGCTCGCCGAAGCGAGCTAACCGAAGCGCCGGGCCAGCCGGTGAAACGTCGCGGGAGCGGCTCCCTGGAAGCGGGCCGCGACGGTCAACCAGCTCGGCACGAACACCTCACCGCCACCGCGCTCGACGCCCCTGACCAGGGCGGTCGCCACCTCTTCGGGGCTGACCTGCCGGGGATACCGGCGGTCGTACGGCCTGCCGCGACGGCTGAAGAACGGGGTGCGCACCGCTCCCGGCAACACCGTCGTCGTACCGACGTGGTGGTCCTCGGCCTCGTGGCGCACACTCGCGGCGAAGGCGCGGATCGCGGCTTTGCTCGCCGCGTAGACCGCTTCGTCGCGCACCCCCACGGCCGCGATGGAGGACACGAACACCACGTGGCCGCCGTGCCGCCGTGCCAGTACGGGCAGCAGGGCCCGCGTCAGCTGCACAGCGGCGGTGACATTGACCGCCATCATGGTCGACACGTCCTCGAAAGTCATCGCGTCGAGCGGACCCGCCCATCCGACACCGGCGTTGTTGACCAGCAGATCGGCCTCGTGGCCCGCGGCGGCGACACTGTCCATACCGGCCTGGCTGCTCAGATCGGCCACCAGGACCCTGCCGCCGGTGCGCCGGGCGACCTCGGCGAGTCGTTCCTCGTCCCGGCCCACCAGAATCAGGGTGCAGCCTGCGGTGGCCAGCGCCGAGGCGGTGGCCGCACCGATTCCGGACGAGGCTCCCGTGATCAGCGCAGTGCGACCGCGCAGGGTCATCCCCATGTGATTCTCCCGGACGGATCATCGGATTCGGCGCTTTCCGTCTCCCGCCGCAAGTGCTCCCCGCGGTGGGTGAGTACGGCGATCCCGCCGATGATCGTAATACCCGCGAGCACCTCGCCGGCCAGCACAGCGGGTGTGGACACCGTGTACTCACCGAACCAGAGGACACCGATGGCGACTCCCACCAGCGGGTCGACGCTGGTGATCATCGCCAGCGCCGGGGAGATCAGCTTGCCTTGCTGGAATGCGTTCTGGCTGAGCAGAAAACCGCACGGGCCGATCACACACACCGCGTAGAGCACCCAGTGCTGAAACGGTTCGGCGATGCCTCCCGCCCGGATCTGGCTCGTCACCACCTTCATCAGTGCCGCGGTGACCCCGTAGAGCACACCCGTTGCCAGAGCCAGCGCGATGACCCGGATCTCGCCGGGAAAGAACGATGCGGCCAGCATGCACAGCAGGAACACGAGCCCCAGTGCGAGGGCCAGCGGTACGGTGCGTCGCTCGATGAGGTCGCCACCTCCCGAGGGGCGAGCCAGCAGCAGAAACGCCGACAACCCCGCCACACAGCTCAACGAGCCCACCATGATGGTCCGGTCGAGACGGCGCCCGGACATCCAGGCCGAATACACGACCCCGAACAGCACACTGGTCACCAGCAGTGGCTGCACCAGCATCAAGGGCCCGAAAGCCAGGGCAACGACCTGCAAGGACAACCCGACGATCACCGTGAGCACGCTGGCCACCCAGATCGGCTTACGCACCAGGGTCAGCAACAACCGGGGATTCAACGCGCGGGTGTCCGGCACCTGTTTCGTGGCGCGCTGCTGCACGACACTGGCCATCCCGAAACTGGCCGCTCCCGCCACGGCGCACGGTACGGCCACAACGAGCCAGGCACCGCCGGAACTCACGATTCGTGGTCCTGTTCGAGCAGGTTCTGCAGGTCATCGAACGCGGCGCGTACATGGTCGGCCAGTTGCTGCGGTGCCGGGGTCAACCTCGCGTCGGCGGTGATCCCCACGCCGACCATCTCCCCCCAGGTGATCGCACCGATTCCGAGCCCGACACCGCGCGCCAGGGGGAGTACGGGCAACACGCCCGCGATGAGTGCACCCGCCACCCGCGGTGGGTAGCGAGAGCCGGGCAACGCCGACACGATCACGTTGAAAAAGCGGCGCTGGTACATGCGGCGAACCACCCACCGGTGCACGGGGGCGGGCAGCACTCCCAGCGCGGTCAGTACCGAACCGGCCGCCATCGGCTGCCCGTAGCACTGCGTGGCCTCCAGGCGCGCGGTCACCTCGGCCATCCGTTCCTCCGGTGCCATCGGCCCGACCGGGAGGTCCACGGACACGGCGACCGTTCGATTGCCCGAAGCCTCCGTATCGCCTCTCGTGCGCGAGGATCGGGTGGTGCGGGGCACCATCGCCCGCAAGGACTGCCCCGGGACAGTGCCGTCACGCTCGTCGAGCAGTCGATGCAGGGCCTCCGCCAGCAGCGTCACCAGCAACACACTGGTGCGGACACCGTGCGTACGGGCACTCGCGTGCACCTTCGTCATGGACAGCTCCACCCACCCGAATCGACGTTCCGGTGTGCTGGGACCGTCCAACTCGCTGACCGGGGCGGGTCCCGCGCCGGCCAGGCTCACCAGCCCGCGCGCCACGGTCCGGGCCTGGCGCGCACGTTGCTGTACTCGTTGCCGTATTCGAGGCCGGGCACGCGTGCGCGGGCGGGCGGGCGATCCCGTCCGCTGCGTGGTATCGGGATCGGCGAGCAACCGCGTCATGGTGCTCGTCACGGCCACGCCGTCGCCCAACGCATGATGGAGCTTGATCAGCAGCGCTGTCCTGCCGTCGTCGGCATCGTGCAGGAAAAGCAGCTCCCAGGGAGGGCGATCGGTGCGCACCGCGGTGGCGAAGAACTCGGTGACCGCCTCCTGCCAGTGCACATCGTGCCGGGTGCCGACCACCCGGCTGTGCAGGTGCCTGTGCGGGTCGGGCCACTCGGTGACCCAGGCGGCACGGCGGCCACGGCGCCGGACCAGGCGCCGGTGCAGCATGGGAAGGTGTGGGGCACGCCGGGTGATCAGGTCGGCGAGGTGGTCGGTCCACTGCTCGATCGACATCTCGGCGCGCCCCTCTTCCACCAGCAGGATCGCGCCGGTCTGTTGCGGCACCGTCGGGGTGTCGGCGTGCACGAAGAAGGCGTCCTGGGCGCGCAAGGTCTGCTTGCCCCGGTGTCGGGGCAATTCCGCGAGCGCTGCGACCTGTTGAGTGAAGTCTCCCGACTCGGTGTGGCGCAGCGCGCGCTGTTCGATGTCGTGCAGCCGCTGCGGGTCCGTGGTGAGTCGTTGCAGCGTTTCGACGAGACCGGGTCGGTCCGGGCACAATTCGGCGAGCCCGGCGTGGGCCATCAGTTCCGCGTTGCCATGACCGTGCCCGGCGATCGGTTCGAACATCACGACGGTGCGGCCGCACGCGAGCGCTTCCAGCGCGGTGGCGCCACCTGCGTTGGTGATCACCACGTCGGCCGCCGCGGTGAGGGTGGCCATGTCGTCCACCCAGTCGAGGGGCACCAGCCGGGGTTCGGAGCTGTGCAGCTGCGTGAGCCGGTGGAGAAGTCGCTCGTTGCGGCCGCACGTGACCACGACACAATCCACGCCCGGTGCCTGCAGTGCGGCCTGCACGGCTCGTTCGATCGAGCCGAATCCCAGTGATCCGCACGAGATCAGCGCCAGGAATCCCTGTTCGGGCAGGCCCATTCGGTGGCGGGACACTGCCTTGTCCGCAGGCCGGAACGCGGGCATCACGGGTGGTACGCAGACCGCACCGGCGGCGTCGGGTTGAGCCCGGTGCAGTTCGCGCAGGCTGGCGTGGCTCATCACGTAGTGCTGGTCGATCTCGGAGTACACCCAGAACGGGTGCGGGGAGAAGTCGGACACCACGGCGGCGACGGTGGTGTCCAGCTCCCCGCGGCGCCGCAGCCAGTCCAGGCCGGCCGTGCCCATGGGATAGGTCGAGACGATGAGGTCCGGCTGATACTGCTCGATCAGGGGCCGTAGCCGCCGACCGCTCCAGGAGCCGACGAAGCGTCGGGAGGAGTCGGCGAACCACCGGTAACGCCACAGCGCCCGGTAGAACAGGTTGTACAGCCACGGGGTGGATTCCACATTGAACACGTAGATCCACCGGAACGCGGGGCCGACGCCGCGCCCCATCACCTCGAGACTGTCCAGCCAGGCCACCTCGCATTCGGGCCACAGGCGCCGTGCCGCGTCCTCGATCGCGCGGGCGGTGGCATTGTGCCCCTCGCCGATCGTGGCGCTGACCAGCAGTACACGCCGTGGTGATTGCGTGGATGGCGGGGTCACCGTGCAGCGTCCTTTCGACGAGATCGCGGAGTTGGAGGAAGATTAACCGAACTCGTCTCGCTCAGCCCGCTGAAAGACAACCCGTTCGGGTGGTGTGGATACGGTGTTCGGGGGAAGCGCTCGAGCGACCCGTCACGGCATCCCTCAGGATCATCGGGGCATCCCGGCGAGAGCGGGGGACAGTCGCCCGAGAGAGCGTCCACGGTCTCCTCGGGGCGGTGGTGAGAACATTCCGGCTCAGCGCCGACGGGCGATGGTGATCCCGTCGCTGATCGGAAGCATGGTCAGCTCCACGCGGTCGTCGCGCAGAACGTGCTCGTTGAACGCCCTGATCGCCTGCGCGTTGATGTCCGTTTCGTCGTCGTCCAGCACCCGCCCGCCGGCGAGCACGTTGTCGACGGTGAGGAGCCCACCCGGCCGTGTCCGGGGGACGAGTTGCTCCCAGTAGTCGATGTAGCCGGTCTTGTCCGCGTCGATGAACGACAGATCGATCTCCGGTTCCTCCGGGAGTGCCCGCAGTGTTTCGGAGGCGGGACCCAGCCGCAGCTCGATCCGCTCCCGGATCCGGTCGCGCTCCCAGTACCGGCGGGCGACCTCGGTGAATTCGGTACTGATGTCGCAGCACAGCAGATGACCGTCCGGAGTCAGCCCCCGGGCGATCGCCAGAGCGGAGTAACCGGTGAACGTACCGACCTCCACCGCGAATCGGGCCCGGCCGATCTTGGCGAGCATCGTCAGCAGCGCCCCCTGCTCGGGTGAGATCTGCATCTGTGCCCGCTCGGGCAGCAGCCGTTCGGTCTCGGCGATGAGGTCCCGCTGGACTTCGTCGGGACGAGCTCCGTGCTCCACCAGGTAGTGGTGGAGTTCCGCACCGAGCTGTCCCGTCTCGCGTGTCACGGGCCAGACGTTACGCCGAGTGGCGTAGTGCGCAAGCTGCCTGCATGATCGTCGCCGGTTGCCGGAGCTTCCGGTCGCGCGTGGCCGGACTCCTGATTAGGCTCTCCGCTGGTGGCTCTCTCCGCGGCTGCCTGCGGATGGTCGCGTGGTCCTCGGAAGGGAGGCGTGCGTGTCATGAGCAGGTTGACGCGGCCGACCAAACCATCGAGTGGTTTCTCTCGCATGGCTGCTCAGCAGGCCGACGAGATGGACAAGCGCTACCAGATGGCCTCGGGCCTGCGGCGGCAGATGAACAAGGTCTTTCCGACGCACTGGTCGTTCCTGCTCGGCGAGGTCGCGCTCTACACCTTCATCATCCTGCTGTTGACCGGCACCTACCTGGCGTACTTCTTCGACCCGTCGATGTCCGAGGTCGTCTATCAGGGCGTCTACACCAACCTGCGCGGGGTCGCGATGTCGCGCGCCTACGAGACCACGCTGGACCTCTCCTTTGAGATCCGGGGCGGGATGTTCGCCCGCCAGATTCACCACTGGGCGGCATTGCTGTTCATGGCCTCGCTGGTGGCCCACATGTTCCGGATCTTTTTCACCGGGGCGTTCCGGCGTCCGCGTGAGGCGAACTGGATCATCGGCATCCTGCTGTTCATCACCGGCATGTTCGAGGGCTTCACCGGCTACTCGCTGCCCGACGATCTGCTGTCCGGTACCGGCGTGCGGATCGCCTCCGGGATCACCCTGTCGGTTCCCGTGATCGGTACGTGGCTGCACTGGCTGCTGTTCGGTGGTGAATTCGCCGGGGACGAGATCATCCCCCGCTTCTACCTGATCCACATCTTCCTGCTGCCGGGGATCATTCTGGGATTGATCGCGGTGCATCTGGCACTGGTGTGGTATCAGAAGCACACCCAGTTCCCCGGTATCGGCCGCAAGGAGGAGAACGTCGTCGGCGTGCGGATCATGCCGGGATTCGCGATCAAGGCCGGTGGGTTGTTCGCCGTGGTCACCGGTGTCACGGCGATCATGGGTGGGGTTTTCCAGATCAACCCCGTCTGGAACCTCGGTCCTTATGTCCCCTCGAAGGTCTCGGCGGCGGCCCAGCCGGACTGGTACATCCTCTGGACGGAGGGGTCCAGCCGTGTGTGGCCACCCTGGGAGATCTACATCGCCGATTCGTTCACCATCCCGGCGGTGTTCTGGCCGACGGCGTTTCTCATGGGTGCGATCTTCGTCCTGGCAGCGCTGTATCCCATGCTCGAGCGCAAGCTCAGTGGAGACACCGCCCACCACAACTTGCTGCAGCGGCCGCGGGACGTCCCGGTGCGCACGAGCCTGGGCATGATGGCGATCACGTTCTTCGTGCTGTTGCTGCTGTCGGGCGTCAACGACATCATCTCCTTCGAGTTCGGCATCTCGCTGAACGCCACGATCTGGGCCGGACGTATCGGGCTGCTGATCGGGCCGCCCCTCGCGTACTACATCACCTACCGGATTTGCATCGGGTTGCAGCGCGCCGATCGAGCCGTGCTCGAGCACGGCATCGAAACCGGCATCATCAGGCGCAGGCCCGATGGCGAGTTCATCGAGGTGCATCAGCCGTTGGGGCCGGTCGACGAGCACGGGCATCCCGAGGAACTTCCCTACCAGGGGGCTCCGGTGCCGAAACGGATGAACAAGCTCGGCGCGGCGGGAAGACCTGTGCCCGGAAGCCTGCTCCAACCCGACCCGACGGAGGAGACCCGCAGGTTGGACGAGGCCGAGCGGGAGGAGGCCGAGCGGGACCAGCGCGAGCAAGCCGAGCGCGAGGAGCGCGAGCTGCCCGCGGGGCGGCCGCAGGAACCCGGTTCCTGACCCGGTGGTGTGGCCGCCGAGGCCGTTGCCCGAGTGGATGCCGGTGTCGCAGGGCGCCGCCACGTCGGTTCGGAACCGCTCGAGGTGGCGGCTCTTCGGTAGTGAGGCGCAGCCGGAAGTTCCGTCACCGCACCGCCACGCACACCGATCCGTACACTCTCCTGGTCGTCTAGGACTCGGTCGTGGCCGGGGTGGCGTGCATGATCACCACCGGGCACTTCGCGTGGTGAACACACTTCTGGCTGACCGAGCCCAGCAGAGCACCGACGAATCCCCCGTGCCCGCGGCTGCCCACGACGAGCAGCTCGGCATCCCGGGCGGCGTCGAGAAGGACCTGGGCCGAGTTCCCCTGCACGACCCGGGTGCGGACCGGCACCGAGAAATCGCGCTCGCCGAGTACGGTATTCACCGTGTTCTCGGCCGCGATACCGGCGGCCTCCTCGAATTCCCGGGGAGCCACGGCCCCGCCCTCCCAGCTGTAGAAGGCCGGGTATTCCCACGCGGTGATCGCCTCGACGGCGGCGCCGGTGAGTTCGGCCTGGCCGAGAGCCCAGCGCAGCGCGGCTGTGGAGGGGGCTGACCCGTCGATTCCGACGACGATGGTGCGCTCGTTGCTCAAGGGGGTCTCCGGAAGAGAGGTCCGTTGTGCCGGTTTCCAGTACACGTGGTGTGCCCGAGTGTTGTCGAGGGGCGCCATCCCGACGAGTGCTCACGGGGCGGAGTGGCTCCATGAGGGGGACCCCGTGCCGGGAAGGGCAAAGCCGGGTCTGTACCGGATGCATACGGCAAGGAGGCACGGCCGGGGGAATGCATCCCCGAACGAGGTGGAGAGCGGGATCACAACGAATGCGAAGTGTGATCACTACTGCTCACCGGGTATGACGTGCGCACCGCCGCCGCGAGACGGTGGCGGACGACTGGTGATCAGCAGGGCGTGCGCGTGCACGCCGGAAAGAAGGGAAACCATGACTGGGGCACGTTCGTGGAGCATGGTTGCCCACGATGCCGGGGCATTGACGCAAGCAATCGAGAATCTGGAAGCCAGTTGGAGGACGGTGCCGGGCGCCCAACAGCCGGGTTCGACGCGGGATGCGCTCCTGACCGTGACCGAAGTGGGAACGAAGCTGGCCAAACTCCTGGATGCTCTGGCCACCCAATACGAGAATCCCGGGGTGCCGGAGCAGCGAGTGGCGCACCTCGCGCTCGACCAGGCCGCTGCAGCGGCCGAGGACCTCGGCGCGTGCACCCGCAGGGCCGCCCAGGCACTCCAGAGCGGTCACTGATCCCGAGACGGACCCGTGCCCTGCTCGGTCGAACTCCGCCTGGCGGGTGGGGCTGCCGTGCCCGTAGCACCCGGCGGGGTCGGGTGGTGCGCGGTACTCTCGCCGCCGAGCTGTGATCACCGCAGTCGAGGTACCGATACCGGCAGAAGGGATGTGACCGTGGGCGGAGTGGCGGCGAAACGACCCGGGCGGATACGCGAGCTCCCGCTGCGGCGCCTGCGGATCCCGCACTGGGCCGAGCAGGGCGGCACCTGGAAATCGGCGAATCCGGCGCTGATCGAAGCGGCACTCAAACGAGCCCTGGCACGTCCGTCGGGGAACTGGTTCGTGCTGGCCGCCAGCCGGGAAGTCACCACGGACCGGCCGTTCGGTCGCACGGTCGCGGGAGTGGAGGTGGTGGCCTGGCGTACCGGCGACGGCCGGCTGCACGCGGGCCCCGGCGCGTGCCCACACCTCGGTGCCCCGCTCAGCCAGGCCCGGGTGCACTGCGGCGAACTCGTGTGCCGCTGGCACGGCCTGAAACTGGGGGAGCGGGCAACACCGTGGTGGACACCGTTTCCCGTCCATGACGACGGTGTGCTGGCGTGGGTGCGCCTGGACGAGGCCGGGGGCGAGCAACCGTTGCCCGAGCCCGTGATTCCTCGCCGTCCGCCACGGCAAACCGGTATCGAGGCGGTGGCCACGGTGACGGGAGTGTGCGAGCCGGAGGATGTCGTGGCCAACCGGCTGGACCCGTGGCACGGGTCCTGGTTCCATCCGTACTCCTTCGCCAACCTGCGGGTGCTTCGCGCGCCGGAGATCGACGCTCCCGACGACGCCGATCGCGACCGGTTCGACGTCGAGGTGTCCTTCCGGCTGTCTCGGCACCTCGGGGTGCCGGTGACCGCGACCTTCACCTGTCCGGAGCCGCGCACCGTGGTCATGCACATCGTGGAGGGTGAAGGGGCGGGCAGCGTCGTCGAAACCCACGCGACACCGCTGGGCCACGACAGCGCCGGTCGGCCGCGCACTGCCGTGATCGAGGCGACGGTGGCCCATTCCGAGCGGCGGGGTTTTCGCGTGGCGCGTCGCGCGGCCGGGGTGATGCGCCCGGCGATGCGCTGGGCGGCGCTGCGGCTGTGGCGCGACGATCTCGCCTATGCCGAGCGTCGTTACGCACTGCGCAGCACAGGCCACTTTCCGGGTTAGTATCGTTGTCGTGGCCGTTTTCGGGCGGTGACGTCGTCACCCTGCGGGCGCTGCGGCGCATCCCGGGATGACCAGCACAACAAGCACTCGCCGAACGGACGGAGGCTGCCGAACATGATGGGAAGAACAGCGGCGCTCGTGGCTGCGACGCTCACCGCGCTGGGCGGTGCGGCAACGGTTGCGGCCTCCCCGCAGCCCGCGCCGTCCCCCCGTGCCGGTGATACGGCCGTCTCGACCACCACCGGAGCGGACCGGCGCGACTGCGGTGACGTGGCTTTCGCGCCCGCTTCCGACTACGGGGCGTTCACCATCCGTGCCGACGGCCTCGGCTGCGACCTCGCCCGCGACGTCGCCGCGGACGTCGAGGGACGGCTCGGGGAGTCCTACCGCAGCCACGGCTTCACCTGCCAGGGGCGGCCCACCGGCAACGCACTCGGTGGCTTCGACTACACCTGCGACCGGGGATCGGACAGCATCTCCTTCACCGCCAGCTGACGGTGACCCCGTGGCGAGTACCTGACTGACCGCGCGGATCTGGCCTCCCTGATGTCGGGGCTCGACGGAGCGTGGCGCAGCCGGAGGTTCCGCCACCCGCACCGCCCACAAACCAATCCGTGCACTCTCTAATGCGCCGGCGCCAGCCGTCGCAGAGCGGCGAACCTCCCTCGGTCGGGCACACTCCACAGGGCGTGGCCGCGGGTGTCCCACCCGGCCAGCAGCTCGTTGGCCGCGCACATCCCGGTGGTGGCGGCACGTTCCATCAGGGCCACCGGCAGGTCGACCCGGACGAGGTCGCCCGCCAGCACCAGATGCGGGTCGGGGGTGCGCACGCCGGGTCGATCGCGGAAACCGCCCGGTGGGAACAGCGGGCAATCGGCACGCAACTCGTGGCGCTCGTCGACGATGCCGGCCCGGGCGGTCTCCGGGTAGATGCGATGCAGCTCCGCCAGCACGCGGGGACGCAGCTGCTCGACAGTGGGGGTGCCCGCCAGGGCGTAGGCGTGCAGCTCGAGCACGGATCCGTCGTGCCGGTGAGCCCACTCGGAGGCACTGTGCTCGTAGCGTTCCAGCACGCTGATGTTGTCCAGCGGTCCGTACCCGCTCGTGCCGAGGAAACCGGGACGGTCACCGGCGATCGGGCGGTCCAGCCACAGCCGGGAGACCAGGAACGGGGGAGCACTGGGCAGATCCGCGATGCTGCGCTGCCACGTGCTGTCACCGAGCTGCGGTGAGTGCTGCACGAGGGTGCGCAGCCCGGCCGGATCGGTGGCCAGCACGACGGCGTCGACGTCGAGTTCCTCGCCGTGCCCGCGCAGCGGTGGCGTGCACCGCACGTGAAACCGGCGCCGGTGCCCGAACCGCACCGACTCCACGGAGGTGCCGGTGTGGAGGTGCACATCCCGCTGGGTCAGGTAGTGCTGCAGGGGCTGCCACAACGCCTGCGGGAAGCAGTCCGAGGCGACGTCGAACAGCAGCCCCTCACTGGAGCCCAGGAAGTAGATGTGAAACATCGTGATCAGTTCGGCGGCCGACAGCTCGGTCGGGTCGGCGAAGAAGCTCCGGGAGAACACCTCGAAGGCCAGGTGCTGGGCGGCTTTCGGGAACCCGATTCGGTCCAGAAAGCTCGCGGCGTCGAGATGGTCGAGTTGCTCGTAGGTGTCGGGCACCGACACGTGAGCCAGGGGCAATGCCGCGCGGGTACGCAGCTTGGTCACGTCGCGCCACGTGAAGGTGGGGCTGCGTGCCACGAACGCCAGGGCGTTCAACGGTGGGGTGCGGGGCAGACCGGCGAAGGTGTCGCGGTAGCCGTCGCTGTGCACCAGGGGATAGTCCGGCATTCCCACGAGCCCGGTCAGGGCCGGGTCGGCCCGGCGCAGGAGGTTGCGGAGGTTGTAGTACTGGCGGAAGAAGGCGTGGAAACCGCGGTTCATGCTCGCGACGGATCCGTCGACGAGTTCGGTCCGCCAACCGCCCACACGTCCGCCGAGATAGTGCTCGCGCTCCAGCAGCCGGACGTCGACACCTCGCTCGGCCAGGCAGGTGGCCGCGGCCAGTCCCGCGATACCGGCGCCGACGACCGCCACGCGCGGCCGATGCGGCAGGTGTCCGACATCGGGATGGCCGCCGCGGGCCGGGTGCAGGACCGCTTTCCTGTCCCGTCCGGGCCTGGATCGGGCCGGGGCGGTGCGGTCCGGGACGGTGCCGCCGGTCATCGCGCCCTCCCCGGCGCGGGGACGGGGCGGTGGCCGAGGAAGGTGTGCACGATCCCGCGTTGCCAGCCGGTCATCCGAGAGCTGCGGACATCGGTGAAGCCGGCCGCACGCATCCGTTGCCGGAATTCCGCGGTGCTGTCGAAGTCCAGTACGCTGCGCCACAGGTAGCGGTAGAGGTCGGCACGCCCGGTGGCGACCCGCCCCGCCGGGATGATGACGCTCCAGCACACGGCGCTCCACATCAGCCGTGCCGGGATACGCCCGCGCACCGAGTACTCGTGCACGGCCAACCCCGCTCCGGGGCGCAGCAGCGCGAGCAGGGTGGCCAACCCGGCCTCCACATCGGGGAGGTTGCGCACCAGGTACGCGGCGAGGATGCCGTCGAAGGGTCCGGTGATCCCCGCGTCGGTGAGTTCGTCCAGCCGTGCGTGGACGAACTCGACCGTGACCGGCCATGGTTTGCGACGGGCACGGGCGAGCATCTCGGCCGATCCGTCGACGGCCACGATGTGCGCCCGGGGAGCCGCTCGCAGCAGCGCGGCCGTCGAGGCGCCGGTGCCGCAGCCGGCATCCAGCAGCCGCAGACCCCGGCCGTCATCGGGCAGCCGCAACCGCCTCGCGGACAGGGCCAGATGCCGGTGGTAACCGGGATTGGCACCGACGAGGCGGTCGTAGGAACCGGCTGCCGCGTCGAACTCGTCGACAACCCCGTGCGGGGGCCTTTCCTGCGATGCCGTCACCGGACCTCCCTCGCTCGCCGGTGATGTTCCCACAGCAGCAGGGTCGCGGTGATCAGGGCGAAACCGAACAGAAAGTCCTCCACGGGGATGTCCCATGGCGCCCGCAGGCCGGTCATCACCTGCGGGGCGTAGCGCACGATCGGTGCGGACAGTTTGGTCAGCCAGCCGTCCACCGGGATCTGGAACGCGAGCATGATGAGCATGCTCAGCCAGTACGCGGGACGGCGAAACAGGCCGGTACGCAGCCAGAGCAGCTCACCGGCCACCACGACGACAACGGCCGCGACCGCAGGGACGGTGTATTCCCACAGCACAGGATCACCGCTTCCCGGGGGAGTCGAGCAGGTCCTCTCCGGCATCCGCGGGCCGCCGCAGCGCGGTGAGCATCCTGTCGACGGACTCATAGGTCAACAGGCCACAGATCGGAATGACCACGAAAAAAGCCAGCTCTTCGATCGGCAGACCTCCCGGCAGGGACCACCCGGTGACGTAGTCGGGATGGAATGTCCAGTGTCCCCGGGCGATCGCGACAACGTCCCAGACGAGGAAGACACCCAGAACCGGCAGCAGGGTGCGCACCAACCGGCCGGGCCGGCGATACACCCGCGCACCCAGGATCTCCAGGGGCAGGGTGATCGCCAGGCACCCGGCCATGAGCAGCAGGTACTGAAACCGGTCCATCGGTCACCGGCCCTGGTCGTTGCCCAGGAGGTTCGCAACGAGTGGAGCCTGCTCGGCCGCCCAGGGGCTGATGGCCCACGGCGCCCGCTCGGCCAGCCGCACGAACTCCGGCCACTCCGCCCAGGCCCAGTCGACGATCTCGGTCGGTTCGGGCTCGGGACGGTCCGCGGTGACGGCCGTGTACACCGGACACAGCTCGTTTTCCACCGTTCCGGTCGCATCGATGGCCCGGTAGCGAAACTCCGGCAGGCACACGCGGACGTCGTGCAGCGCGACCCCGAGCTCTTCCCGCACGCGGCGGTGCACGGCCTCCTCGGTGGGCTCGTCGGGTGCCGGATGGCCGCAGCAGGAGTTGCTCCACACCCCCGGCCAGGTCCGCTTGCCCAAAGCCCGCCGGGTGACCAGCAGTTGTCCGGCGGGATTGAACACGTAGCAGGAGAAGGCCAGGTGCAGGGGAGTGTCGTTGCAGTGCACCTCGGTCTTGGAAGCGCTGCCGATCGAGTGGCCGTTCTCGTCGAGCAGGACGACGAGCTCCGGGGTGGTCGCGGAGGAGATCGAGTTCATGTGCTCACAGTTACCTCACGTCGGGTGAATTCGCAGCAGTCGGCGCGGTCCCGGCGTGGCGCTGTCCGGCCAGCCGTGCGCGTGCCCGGGTGGTCAGGGCCCCGAACACGGCGGTTCCGGCCACGCCGAGCCGGCGTGTTGCAGGCACCGAGACCCGCGTGTCGAACACGTTGTAATCGGCATCGACCAGCTGGTCGAGTATCTCCCCGTACAAGGTGAAGGCAGTGGCCACACACGGACGCGACACGGGGGCGAGCATGTTGATCCCCGGCTGGGCATAGCGATAGATCGCCCGGGTGCGGGCCACCTGATCGGCCAGAGCGTGTCGGACCCGGCGGTCCGGACGCCCTGCTCGCAGGCACCACAGCAGCCGATCGCGGTCCACGCCGAACGCGGCGAGCTCGTCGGCGGGCAGGTAGACGCGCCCGCGTTGCAGGTCCTCTCCGAGGTCCCGGAGGAAATTGGTCAGCTGAAAGGCATTGCCCAGCGCCGCCGCCCGGGGGGCGGCATGCTCGTGGCCGGTCACCGTGCCCAGTACCGGCAGCACCTGCAGCCCGATCACGTCCGCCGAGCCGTGGACGTAGGAGTTCAGCGCGGTACGGGTGGGGTAGTCGGTGACGGTGAGGTCCTGGCGCATCGACCTCAGGAACGCGGTGAAGTACTCGTGGTCGATTCCGTATCGCGTGACCGTATCCACCAGCGCCGCCAGCACGGGATGCTCGCTGTGGCCGTGTCGCAGTCCGGCGTGCAGCGCTGTGCCCAGCCTCTCGAGTTCCTCGGCACGCGCCTGCGTGCTACGGGTCGGATCGAGATCGTCGACGATGTCGTCGGCCCACCGCGCGAACCCGTACAACGCGTGCACGGCGGGGCGTTGAGCCGGGGTGAGCATCCGGGTGGCCAGGAAGTACGTGCGGCCGTGCCGGGCGTTGAGGCGCCGGCATCGCTCGTAGGCCGCGCACACCGCGGGTTCCCGGATCCCGGCGGTACGCAGTTCGTGTCGCGTCATGGCAGGTCGACACCCGTACCTGCCGCCGTGTCGAGCCCCGCCGTCGCCGCTCGGGTGCGGGTCGGGTGTCGCCGGCGGCCGGTAATGCGCTGCGCTGCCAGCTTTCCGGAGACGAGGACGGTCGGCACCCCGACACCGGGGGTGCTCCCACATCCGGCGAGGACGGCGTTGTCGATGCCGCGGACCAGGTTCCGCGGCCGGAACGGCCCCGTCTGGGCGAAACTGTGGGCGGCACTGAACGGGGTCCCCGCCAGCATGCCCTGTGCCGCCCAGTCGTGGGGTGTGACCACACGGCTGACTTCGACGGAGCTTGCGAACTCGGGCATGAGCCGATCCTGGAGCCGACCGATGATCTCCTCGGCGTAGGCATCGGCCATCCGATCCCAGTCGGGCCGCGCCCGGTGCAGGTTCGGGCAGGGAACCAGGACGTGATGCAGGTGCCTGCCCGGCGGGGCCAGCCCGGGATCGGTCCGTGTCGGGTTGGTGATCAGCAGGGACGGGTCGCTCATCAACCGACCCTGCTCGATGATCTCGCGGAAGGTGCGTTGCCACGCCGCGCCGAAGGACAGCGTGTGGTGGCCGAGTCCGGTGTACTCGCGGGATGTGCCCAGATGCAGAACCATCGCCGAAGGTGCTGCTCGCAGCGGCACGGGCCGCCGGGGGGTCCGGCCCAGCAGTCGGTAGGTCACCGGCAGGTCCGGGGTGAGGACCACCGCATCGCAGGGGAGACGCTCCTGCCGGGACGTGTGCACCGCGGTGATCCGGGAGCCGCTGCGCTCCAGCTCGGTGACCTCGGTGCCGTACTGCACCGTGGCCCCCGCGTCGGTCGCGGCGGCTGCCAGCGCGTCGGGGACGGCGCGCATCCCGCCGCGCGGGAAGAACACCCCACCGACGGTGTCCATGTAGGAGATCACGGCGTAGGCGGCCAGCGCGTCGCGCGGTGACATGCCGGCATACAGTGCCTGGAACGAGAACACCCGGCGGAGTCGTTCGTCGGTGAGGTACCGCCCGATAGCGCTGTCCAGCCGCCCGAACCCTCCGAGCGCGGCCAGGTGTGCGAGCTCCGGGCCGAGCAGATCCAGCGGGGAGTCGAAGTTCGCGTCGATGAACGTGGCGTACTGGGCGCGGTAGAGCTGTTCGAGCCAGTGCCGTAGCCGTCGATACCCGAGCGCTTCGCGTGGTCCGGCGAACTCCCGCACCGCGTGTTCCATGCGTTCGGCATCGGTGTGCACGTCCAGGGCCGTGCCGTCGGCGAACCGCGCCCGGTAGGCGGGATGCAGCGGTATCAGGTCCAGCCGCTCGGCGGTGGATTCCCCGACCGCCGCGAGTGCCTCGTCGAGCAGTTCGGGCATCGTGAGCACGGTGGGGCCGGTGTCCATGCGGTAGCCCTCGAGGTCGAGGCGGCCCGCCCGGCCGCCCGGGTGGGAATCGCGCTCCACGACGACGACCTCCCGCCCGCTGCCCAGCAGGTGCAGGGCGGCGGCCAGACCGGACAGTCCCGCCCCCACCACGACGACGCGATCGGTACGTCCGGCAACGGTGCGCATGGTTCTCCTCTCCGGTGTGCGTGGCGGATCATCCGCACTCGCCGGGTCACCGTCGCCGCCGAGCCACGTCGTGGCGGCGGCTCGTGCCCATCGCGAACTGCCGCGGACTCCTGGAGGTTCGGCGAGGCGGGGCAAGTCTAGAAACCGGGCCGGAACGGCTCAACGTGCCGGTCCGGCGTGCCCGAGATGTTCATCCGGCCGGAGGATACGCTGCCGGCAACGCCTCTCGGGTCGCCGTGCCGACAGGGTGCCGCCGTTCAGGGTGCCGCCGTGGAACCCGCTTCGGAACCGGAACGTGCCGCAGGGGCTCGTCCGAGGCCGGTTGGCTCTTTCGGGTGAGTGCCGGCTGCGCGCCCCGGGGAAGGCAGGGCGTTGCCGGGGCATCTCTGTTACACAAGGTGAAGTCCGGGAGCTCGACAGCACCGCCACAGGCGGTCGTCGTGGAAGCGCAGCCGGCGGCAACGGCGCTCGACCGAGAGGACCATGATGCGCATCACCGTCGAAGACACTGCTCATGGCGGCCTCGATCACTGCCGAACGGTCTGATTGCCGTGGCCGCGCAGGTGGAGGTCGTCCTGCCGTGCCTGGACGAGGCGGCGGCGCTGCCCGCCGTCGTGCGTTCGGTCATCGAGGATGTCGGTTGCCCGGCACTGGTCGTGGACAACGGTTCCACGGACGGGTCACCGGACATCGCCGAGGAATGCGGAGCCCGGGTGGTGCGGGAACCGGCCCGCGGCTACGGCGCGGCCGTGCACACCGGCCTGCTCCACGCCACGGCCGAGATCGTGTGCGTGCTCGACGCCGACGGCTCGGTGGACCCCGGTGCACTGCCCGCGCTCATCGCCCCGCTGCACGAGGGCACCTGCGATCTGGCGGTGGGGCGGCGGGTCCCGACCGAGCGCGCGGCGATGCCGTGGCACGCGCGTGCGGGCAATGCGGTCCTGGCCTCGATGCTGCGCCGGAGAGGGGTTCCGGTCCGGGACCTGGCCCCGGTCCGCGTGGGGCGGCGTGCGCAGCTGCTGGAGCTCGGTGTGTGTGATCGCGCGTTCGGCTATCCCCTGGAACTGTTGCTGCGTGCCGGCCGAGCCGGCTGGCGGGTGTGTGAGCTGCCGGTGCGGTACCGGCCGCGCGCCGCGGGCACCGAATCCAAGGTGAGTGGCTCCGTGGCCGGGACCGCACGCGCGCTCCGGGACATGATCGGAGTTCTGCGATGAATTCCACGGCGATGCTGGTGGTCGCGAAGTCCCCCGAACCGGGCCGCGCCAAGACCCGCCTGTCCCCGCCGGCCACCCCGGAGCAAGCGGCAGCGATCGCGGCGGGCAGCCTGCTGGACACGATGCGCGCGGTGCACGCCGTGGCGGGAGGACGAGCCGTGGTGGCGTGGACGGGTGAGCCCGCGCGGGCCGTGCGGCACGACGAGATCGCGGCGGTGCTGGCCACGACGAGGATCGTGCGGCAGCGGGGAGAGGACTTCGCCCGACGACTGGCCGCTGCTCACGCCGACGTCGCCGAGTTGATGCCGCAGCATCCGGTGCTGCAGATCGGTATGGACACCCCGCAGGTGACCGGCGCGCTCCTGGAGCGATCCGCCGAGCCGCTGCACCGCGAGGGTGGGCCCGATGCCGTGCTGGGGCCCGCTTGTGACGGCGGCTGGTGGGCGCTGGGGCTCAGGAACCCCCGGTGGGCCGACGTTCTCGGCGAAGTACCCATGTCCCGTGCGGACACCGGCGACCGGACCCTGGAGGCGCTGCGCTCCGCGGGGTTGCGGGTACAGCTGCTTCCGGAGTTGTCCGATGTCGACACGATGGCCGCGGCTCGCAGCGTGGCCGCGCGGATACCCGGGTCCGAATTCGCCGCTGCTGTCCGTGCCGCAGCAAGCGGCGGGGAGGGGCGGGCAGTCATGGCGGAATCCACGACCAGGAGCAGCGGCGAGGCCGACCGGCCCGCAGGCAGCGTCCGCCGGCGATGACATCCCGGGGTCGGTCGCGCTGTACGGTTCACCCGCGTTGTGGGGCCGCGGCGAATTCCGCCATGCCCTCGGTGAAACCGACCTCGGCGCGGAATCCCAGTTCCCGCTGTGCCCGCTGCGGGTCGGCCACGATGTGCCGGACGTCGCCGAGACGGAACCGACCGGTCACGACCGGCTGCGCCCCGCCGGCTGCCGAGGCCAGTTCGACGGCCATCTCGCCGATCGTGTGCGGGTGGCCGGAGCACACGTTGTAGGCGGAGAATCCGGGCGGGCCGTGTTCGAGCGCCGCGAGGTTGGCGGCGGCGATGTCGCGGACGTGCACGAAATCGCGACGCTGTGCTCCGTCCTCGAACACGAGGGGAGCCTCACCGCGGGCCAGTGCCGAGCGGAACAGGGAGGCCACTCCCGCGTACGGGGTGTTGCGGGGCATCCGGGGACCGTAGACGTTGTGGTAGCGCAGGGCCACGGCGGACCCGCCGGTGTGGCGCGACCACACCGCGGCCAGATGCTCCTGGGCGAGCTTGGTCGCCGCGTAGGCGTTACGCGGGTCGGTGGCCGCTTCTTCGGGGACCGTGCCGGGGTCGAGCAGGCCGCCGCATCGGGGGCACCGCGGCTCGAACACCCCCTGCCGCAGGTCCTCGGCGGTGCGCGGCCCGGGCCGGACCTCTCCGTGTGCGGGGCAGAAGTAGCGGCCCTCCCCGTAGACGACCATGGAGCTGGCCAGCACCAGCCGTCCGATCGCGTGCTCGCTCATCGCACTCAACAGGCGGGCGGTGCCGAGATCGTTGTGGGCGACGTAGTCGGGCATGTCGGCCACCCCGGTTTCCAGTCCCACCATCGCGGCCTGGTGGCAGACCACGTCGACTCCCCGCAGTGCCCGTGCCCGCATGTCCGGATCGGACACGTCTCCGATCAGCAACTCGTGGTCACCGAGGTAATCCGGACGCCCGGTATCTCCGTGGGCGGCGGGCAGGAGCGCATCGAGCAGTCGCACCTCGTGTCCCCGGGCGGTGAGCAGGTCCGCCACGTGCGAGCCGATGAAACCGGCACCGCCGGTGATGAGAACGCGCACTTTCGCCCTCCGTGTACTCGCCGGTCCGCGCCTGTCGGGCACGCTACAACCCGCTTGATCGAACAGCACCCGGTTCACGATGTTCGCCGATCTCGACGGTCGCGGGAGCGGCGGCCGTAGCCGAGTGCTCACTCCGGCGAGGGCGGCTCGTTTCGGCAGGTGAGATGATGCAGGCGCAGCGCGAGCTGGATCTCCAGCGCCCGCGCGGGATGGTGCCAGTCCGCACCGAGCAGGGTGGCGATCCGCTCCAGCCGCTGGGTGACGGTGTTGACGTGCACGTGCAGCGCCTGGCCGGTGCGGGTGAGATTGGTGCTGCAGGCGAAGTAGGTCTCCAGGGTGTGCACGAGGTCGGTGCCCCGGCGGGCGTCGTAGTCCAGCACCGGCCCGAGAGTGTGGGTGACATAGCCGGCGAGGTCGGTGCGGTCGCCGAGCAGCACCGCGAGGAAACCGAGATCGGCCAGCGCGGCGCCCTGGCCCTGCTTGCCCAGGGTCAGCATGGCTTCCAGACAGCGGGCCGCCTCGGCATGGGTCGCGGCGATCGTGTCGATCCCCTCGGTGGGCCCTGCCGCGCCGACCGTGACCGGACCACCCACGGCCGCACCCAGTTCTCGTGCGAGCGCGGTCGCCACGGCGCCGGCCTCGCGGGCGGGCAGCACCAGGACCACGTGCTTACCGTGCGCTCCCGCGAGCCCGCCGGCCTGGGCGGCGTGGTGGGACGCCGCGGCAACCAGACGTTCGCGAACCATCGCATCGACGTGTGCCACCGCCACGACATGGGCGGCACCGAGGTCGACCCCGAGCCGGCGCGCGCGGGCGAGCACGCCCGCACGGTCCCGGTCGGAGGTGGTCAGGAGATCGGTGACGAGTTCGCCGCGCACCTTGTCCTCGGCTTCGGCGGTCGAACGCTGCAGCAACAGCAGCAGCGCGGTGACGACTCCGGCGCGTTCGAACAGCCGCCGGTCGGCGTCGGCCAGCTCGCTCCGGCCGACCAGGGTGAGGCTGCCGAGCAGTTCCGGACCGGCCAGCACGGCACAGACCCAGTTGTCCTGCCACAGCACGGCCCGGCCGCTGGTGTGCGAGCGCCGGACGGAGACGGCGTGCGGGGGCAGGGGTGCGGCCTCGATCCGGGCCAGTTCGGTTCCCTCGGCATCGTGCACGAGGATGCCGCCTCCGAGGATCTCCGCGACAGCTCCGGCCACCTCCGGCACGTTGCCGCCGCGCAACACCAGGTCGGTCAGCCGATCGTGCGCCCGCTCCGCGCGGCGCAATGCCTCGTTGTGGCTGCGGATCGTGTCGTGGGCGGTGTTGAGCTCGACCAGTGCGCTGCGGGTCTCTTCGAGCAACCGGGTCGTGTCGATGGCGATCGCGGCATGATCGGCCAGCGACGACAGCAGGGCCACCTCGTCGGGGGAGAACTCGCGGGAGGCGCGCTCGGCCGCGTAGAGCACGCCGATCACGGAGCTGCCGACCTTGAGGGGAACGCCGAGAATGGCCACCAGCCGCTCGTCGCGCACGGCGGTGTCGATGGCTTCGGTGTGGTTGAACCGCTCGTCGTCGAAGTAGGAGGGAGTGGCGTAGGGACGCACCGTCTGTGCCACCAGACCGCCCAGTCCTTCACCCATTCCCAGCCGGACCTGCTGGAACAGTGCCGAGACGGAACCGTCGGTGACCCGCATGTAGGTCGAGCCCGCGGCATCGTCGTTGAGGCTGAGATAGGCGATGTCGGTGCCCAGCAGCATGCGGGCTCGGTGCACGATCGCACGCAGCACCGCATCCACGTCGCGCACCCGCGCGAGGTCACCGGCGGTGTCGAACAGTGCCGCCAGCTCGGCCTCGCGGCGGCGCTGCTCGGTGAGCGTGTGGCGCAGGCGCAGGGCGAGCACGCCGGCTCGCTCGATCCGTGCCAGTGCGGTCGCATCGGCCCCCGCCGCGCGGGCCGTTGCCGGGATCTGGGCGAGGTCCTCGCTCGTACCGTCGCCGGCGAGCAGCTCGAACAGGTGCAGCAGGTGCTCGGCCGGGTCGTCCATGACGTTCATCCTGGCACCGCGGGCAATCCCGGCATCGGGATGTGCCGGGATTGCCCGCGGCCGTGGTCACCGGGCGGCCGGTACGCCCGGGGTGTCGTCGGTGTCGGCGTCGTCGAGCGAACTGCCCCGGGTCTCGGTGGCGAAGAGGATGGCCACCGAGGTCAGCAGCGCACCGGCTGCCACGTACACCGCGATCGGGACCCAGCTGCCGGATACGGCCAGCAGCGCCGTGGCGATCGTGGGTGCCAGGCCCCCGGCCACGACCGAGGCGAGCTGGTAGCCGATCGAGGCGCCCGAGTACCGCACGCGCGTGCCGAACAGCTCCGACATGAACGCCGCTTGCGGGCCGTACATGGCCCCGTGCAGGATCAGCCCCACGGTGACCGCCAGCGTCATGAGCGCGAACGATTCCGTGTTCAGCAGGCCGAAGAACGCGAAGACCCACACGCCGATGCCGAGTGCGCCGACCAGGTAGACGGGTTTGCGCCCGATCCGGTCCGACAGCGCGCCCCACATCGGAATGGTCACGAAGTGCACCGCCGAGGCGATGAGCACCGCGTTGAGGGCCATCCCCCTCGGCAGACCCAGGGCGTTGGTGATGTAGGTGAGGATGAACGCGGTGATGACGTAGTAGCACACGTTTTCCGCGAACCGGGCTCCCGAGGCGATCAGGACCTCACGCCACTGGTAGCGCAGCACCCGCACGATCGGCATCTGTTCCGGCTCGGCCTTGTCCTTGGCGCGTTCGGCGGCAGCGGTGAACACCGGCGACTCGCTGACCGACAACCGGATCCACAGCCCGACCAGCACCAGCAGCCCGGACAGCAGGAACGGAATCCGCCAGCCCCAGGCCAGGAACGCCTCGTCGGACTGCACCGCAGCCAGGATCGCGAGGACGGCCGTGGCCAGCAGGTTGCCGGTGGGCACACCGGCCTGGGGCCAGGAGGCCCAGAATCCGCGGCGCTCGCTGTCGCCGTGCTCGGAGACGATGAGCACGGCACCGCCCCATTCACCGCCGAGCGCGAAGCCCTGGATCACCCGCAGCAGGGTCAGCAGGATCGGTGCTGCGATGCCGATGGTGGCGTAGGTGGGCATCAACCCGACCGCGAAGGTGGCCCCTCCCATCATCAACAGGCTGATGACGAGCAGTTTCTTGCGGCCGATCTTGTCGCCGAAGTGCCCGAAGACCAGCCCGCCGAGCGGGCGGAACACGAAGCCGATCGCAAAGCTGGAAAAGGCCAACAACGTCCCGATCAGCGGATCTTCCGTGGGAAAGAACAGGACGTTGAAGACCAGCGCCGCGGCCGACCCGTAGAGGAAGAAGTCGTACCACTCGATGGTTGTGCCGATCATGCTGGCGCCGACGATCTTGAAGATCGAGCGGCGAGGTGGGTCTGCGTGTGCTGGTGATGCTGCGGACATGGCGTTACCGCTTCCTGCGTAGGTGGTTGAGTGGGTGGGAAAACGGGTGGTGGTCGGGTGGGGATGCCTCCGTTCGCGGCTAGTGGGCGGTCCAGGCCCCGTCGATGGGAATGGACGCACCGGTGATGTAGCCGGCCCGCGAGCTGCACAGCCACCCCACGAGTGCGGCCACCTCTTCGGGCTCGATGAGGCGTTTGATCGCGGTCCGGTGCAGAAACACCTGGTCGGTGACCTCCTCGGGGGCGATGCCCCGGGAACGGGCCTGAGCCTCGATCTGGTCCTGTACCAGCGGGGTCCGGACATAGCCCGGGTCCACGCAGTTGCTGGTGACACCGCGGGCAGCCCCTTCCAGGGCGGCGACCTTGCTCATCCCCTCGAGTGCGTGCTTGGCCGCCACGTAGGCGGACTTGTCGGGGCTGGCGCGGAGGCCGTGCACGCTGGAGATGTTGATCAACCGCCCCCAGCCCCGGGCGTACATGTGCGGCAGGCAGTGCCGCATCAGCAGGAACGGGGCGGTCACCATCACCTGCTGGATCAGGGTGAAGGTCTCCGGGGGGAATTCGTGGATCGGTGCCACGTGCTGGATCCCGGCGTTGTTGACGAGAATGTCGACCTCGGCGGGCAGCGCCGCCACGGCGCCGGCTTCGGCCAGATCGACCACATGCGCCGTCCCCCCGGTCTCGCGCGCGGTGTCCCGCACCGCCTCGGCCTCGCGGTCGAGGAGGTGGACGTGCGCGCCTGCGGCTGCCAGTACCTGTGCGCAGGCTCTGCCGATTCCGCTGCCCGCCCCGGTGACCAGGGCCGTCGCCGTGGTCAGGTCGGCATCAGCAGCAGCGCCGGGCGGCGGGGAGGCACCCGGTGTGGAGGCATCCGTCATACCGGAGCACGTTAACTACCTCACAGCCACGGACCTATGTGTTCTGATCACACACTCCAGTGGTGATATATGGGTGCACGACACATCGAGGCCGCGGTGAACCACCGGTGCCTGCCGCGCCAGAGGCGGCCAGGGTGGTGGGGTGCCCCTCGGCGCGCCCCGCACGGAAAAACGAATCCGGAGTGTGCCGCGATCGCACACTCCGGAGTCGTCTGTCGCGATGGGGATTGTGTGACGGTGCTCCGACCTCGGTGGCCGAAAGGGCATGAGCCCGAGGCCGGTACGAGCCCGGATCAGGACGAGGCCGGCTCCGGCTGCTGCACCGAGAACCGCAGTTGCCCGTCGGCTGCGTCGACCTCCACGCGCTGGCCGTGCTCCAGCTTTCCTTCCAGCAGCAGATCCGACAGCGCGTCGTCGATCTCGCGCTGGATGGTGCGCCGTAGCGGGCGAGCCCCGAACTCGGGCTGATGGCCGTGCTCGGTCAGCCAGTCCACCGCGGGCCGGTCGAACTCGATGTCGATGTCCTGGGACTGCAACCGCTGCTTCGTCTCGTCGAGCATCAGCTCGGTGATCCGCCGCAGCTGCTCGCCCTCCAGCTTGCGGAACATGACGACCTCGTCGATGCGGTTGAGGAACTCCGGCCGGAACGACTCCCGCAGCCGCGCCATCAGCCGGTCCCGGGCGGGCTCCTCGGCCTGATCCTCGTCCCTGGTGCTGAACCCGATCACACCGGACCGGTTCGAGATGATGTCCGAGCCGAGATTGCTGGTCATGATCAGCACGGTGTTTTTGAAGTCCACCGTGCGACCCTGGCCATCGGTGAGGCGACCGTCCTCCATGACCTGCAGCAGGATGTTGAACACGTCGGTGTGCGCCTTCTCGATCTCGTCGAGCAGCACCACCGAGTAGGGCCGGCGCCGCACCTCTTCGGTGAGCTGCCCGGATTCCTCGTAGCCCACGTAGCCGGGAGGGGCACCGACCATCCGGCTGGCCGTGTGACTCTCCTGGAACTCGCTCATGTCCAGCCGGACCATGCGCTCGTCATCGCCGAACAGCGACTCCGCCAGCGCACGGGCCAGTTCGGTCTTGCCGACGCCGGTCGGGCCGAGGAACAGGAACGTGCCGGTGGGGCGGTTCGGGTCGCCCATACCGGTACGGGAGCGCCGCACCGCCCGGGCGATGGCGTGGACCGCCTCGTCCTGGCCGACCACGCGCTGGTGCAGGTGCTCCTCCAGGCGCATCAGCCGGCCCTTTTCCTCCTCGGTCAGTTGGGTGACGGGGATCCCCGTCGCCCGCGAGACGACCTCGGCGATATCGGTGGCCTCGACCACCGGAATCCCGTCGGAGCCCTGCCGCTGCTCCTGAATGCTGCGTTGCATCTCGGAGATCCGGTCCCGCAGTTCCGAGGCGCGCTCGTACTCCTCGTCGGACACGGCCTGATCCTTGTCCCTCCGGAGTTGGTCGGCCTGCTGCTCGAGATCGCGCACGTCGGTGGTCGGGGTCTTGGTGCGCAGCCGCTTGCGGGCACCGGCCTGGTCGAGCAGGTCGATGGCCTTGTCCGGCAGGTACCGGTCGGTGACGTAGCGGTGCGACAGGTCCGCTGCGGCGCTGACGGCCTCGTCGCTGAACCGTATCTGGTGGTGCGCCTCGTAGCGGTCCCGCAGCCCGCACAGGATCTGCACCGTGTCGTCGACACTGGGTTCGGGGACGTCGATCGGCTGGAAGCGACGCTCCAGCGCGGCGTCCTTCTCGATGTTCTTGCGGTACTCGTCCAGCGTCGTGGCGCCCACGATGTGCAGATCGCCCCGGGCCAGCTTCGGCTTGAGCATGTTGCCTGCGTCGACGGCTCCCTCGGACCCACCGGCGCCGACAACGGTGTGCAACTCGTCGATGAAGATGATCAGCTCGTCGCTGTGCTGGCTGATCTCGTCGAGAAGCTTGTTCATCCGCTCCTCGAAGTCACCCCGGTAGCGGGTGCCCGCGACGACGCCGGACAGGTCCAGTTGCACGACACGCTTGCCCGAGAGCACGTCGGGCACCTCGCCGTCGACGATGCGCTGGGCGATGCCCTCGACCACGGCGGTCTTGCCGACACCCGCCTCACCGGTGAGCACGGGATTGTTCTTCGTGCGCCGGGCCAGCACCTCGACGGTCTGCTCGATCTCGTCGCTCCGCCCGATGACCGGATCGAGCCCGCCCTCACGGGCGCGGGCGGTGAGGTCCTGCCCGTATTGATCCAGCGTCGGCGTGGAGCTGGCCTGCTGTGCCTCGGTCGCGGAGTGCTGCTGGGCACGCCCCCCGGCCGCGCTGGACTGCAGCGACTCCACGGTGACATGGGCCGCCGCCAGCAGCCGCCCTGCCGTGGACTCCTGGTTGGCCGCCAGTGCCAGCAGCAGGTGGTCCGGGCCGATGTAGGACGAGCCGACCGCCCGGGCGATCTGGTGGGAATCCAGCAGCGCCCGCTTGGCTGCGGGCGTCAACGCAGGCGGCTGCTCGGTGGCCTCCGCCCGAGGGATCCGCTGCTCGATCTCCTCGGCGATCGAAGCCGGATTGGCCCCGGCCCGCTCCAGCATCCCGCGCGTGGTCTCGGTCTGCGTCGCGGCCCAGAGCAGGTGATGCGCGTCGAGATCGCGGCCACCGCGTTCGGCCGTGAACCGCGCGGCTGCGGCCACGAGCTCCTGCGCCTGCTGGCTCATGAGCCGGGTGATGTCGACACGCTGGGGGCGAGGGGAGCCTCCTTGGCCCCCGAGGAAGCGGGCGAGGAAGTCGTCGAAGGGACTTGAACCGTATCCGCCAGGGCCGAAGAAGCTGGTCATCATTACCTCTTTCGTTCGCAAGCTCCGGTTCCGGAATTCCCTGCAGGCTCGTTCGGCCAAACATGAGTGCAGGCCACAGGTCTTTTCCCGCGTCGTGCTCGCTCGGCAGGGAGCACGACGCCGCCCTCACCGGTCGCGGCAGCGCGGTGGTCTCACGAGGCCTTCCGGGAACGGCGGCCGCGGCCCGAGCGTGTCCCGGCCGACTCGAGGATCGCTTTTTCCAGGTCCTTGCGACTCAGCTTGGAGCGCCCCTTGATCTGCAGTTCGCGTGCGCGCCTGGCCAGCTCGCTCTTGGACAGCTGGGAGGGGTCTTGCGGTGTGCTCGCACTCCGCTGCCGCGGAGTGCGGGTCTCGGCCTCGGCTTCCGCCGCTGTGTCGGAGGTTTCCCGATCGCCGGTTGTCTCACCGTGGCGTGCCTGATCGGTACTGCGACGCAGGGCATCGGCGAGGTCGACGATGTCGGTGGGCTCGGGTGGGGTCGCCTCCGGTTCCGGCGTGCGTCCCCGGCTTTTGTCCTCGAGGAGTTTCTCGACGCGGGCGGTGTAGGTGTCGGCGTAGTCGCGCGGTTGCCAATCACCGCTCATGGACTCGATGAGATCGGTGGCCATCCGCAACTCCTGTCCCGACAGCGACTGGCGAGCCGAGCGCGGATCCACGACCTCGGCGGGATCGCGCACCTCGTCGGAGAAGAACAGCGTGTCCAGGGCCAGGGCGGTGTCCTCGGCCCGGATAGCGGTGAGGTACTCCTTGCCACGCAGCACGAAGCGGGCGATCCCCACCCGATCCGTCCGATCCAGAGCCCGCCGCAGCAGGTGGTACGGGCGGTCGTGCTGCTCGTCGGTGGGCGCGAGCCAGTAGGTCTTCTGGAAGTACACCGGATCGATCTCGGCCAGGTCGACGAAGGTGACGATCTCGATCGTATGGGAGCGACCCGGTGCGATGGCATCGAGTTCGTCCTGCTCCACCGTCACCAGGTTGCCGCCGACCTCGCGGCCCTTGACGATGTCGTCGTAGTCGAGTTCGGCGCCGGTGCGCTCGTTGAACCTGCGGTAGCGCACCCGGTCGGAGGTGCCGCGCTGGTACTGGTTGAAATGAATGGTGTGGCTCTCGGTGGCGCTGTACAGACCGACGGGGATCGACACCAGGCCGAAGCTGATCGATCCCGTCCAGACCTTGTGTGCCATGACATGCCTCCTCCGGAGTGCCCGGCTCCGCTTCGGCCGCCACCGTCCCCGCGCTCGTCCCGTGCGGGCAGGATGAGCACACTGCGGACCGCATTCAGCCGGGGCGGTCCACTTCCGGGGTGCCCACGGGGCTCGATGTCAAACCGTGGCGGCCTCCGGCGGTTTCCGGCGAGAAGGGCGCTGCGGTGTTCACCGCAGCCGGTGCGAGCCGTCGGCGAGCCGCTCGGTGTAGCGCCGGTGGGCCAGCGTTTCCAGCAGCGGAATGGCGACCCGGCGTGTGGTGGCCAGCGCCTTCTTGGCCTGGCTGGCCGTGAAGGGCGCGGGAAGCTGCGACAGTCGCTGCACGGCCTGCTCCAGGGCATCGGGGAGCAGCACGATGCCCTGGTCGAGTTTGAGGAGTTCACCGGCCCGGACGGCGGCGGCGATCTCCTTGGAACCCAGACCGAGCTCGTCGAGCTCTTCGGCGGTGGGAGCGACGAAAGGCTTGTCGGTCAGGGTGCTGTGCAGAGTCGACAGCGCATTGCGAACGGCTTCGGGAAGCGGGGCGGGTCCCCGGCACACGCGGCCGTCCCTGGTCGTCACGTCGGCCGAGGTGATCGCCCGGAGCACGGAGGGCAGCAGCGCGGAATCGGGAAGCTCCAGAGCGCGACGGACCGCTTCGACGGGCATCCCGTCCTCCAGCGGATACTTCCGGCGATACTCGGACAGCAGGTCGATCAGCCGCGCGGCCAGGGTGTCGCGGTGCGCCGGATCGAGAAGCCACCCGCCGCCCTGCGGGGCCCCGGACGGTGGTGTGGCTCCCATCGCGATCAGGTCGTCGGTACGGACGACGCGGCGGCGGCGGAGCTCGGCCGCACCGTCCGCCCGGTCGCCGATCTCCTCCAGTTCGCGGGCACGGTGGCCGGCCGCCCCACGCCGCTGAAGAGGAGGAGGTTGCACATCGAGCATGGTCACCCCGGCGGGGACCCGGTGACTGCCCGGATCGCGCAGCAGAGCCCGGTCGCCGATCCGGAGAGGAAGCGGGGTACGCAGTGACAGTCGTGCCGTGTCGGGCCCGAGCGGGCGCACCCGCGCGGACACGGCCGCCGAACCCATGTGCAGCATCAACTGGCGGGGCAGTTCGCGGGACTCGGTGCCGCGCAGCCGCACGTCGACCACGTCGGTACTCAGCCACCGGCCCGGGGCGAGCAGAACGTCGCCCCGGCGCACGTTCTCGAGCCGGGTGCCACGCAGGTTGAGCGCGACCCGCGCGACCGCCCCGGCGGAGGAGGCCTCGGTGCCGAGGCACTGCATCCCGCGCACGGTGACCTCGTGGCCGTGGGGATGCAGGAGCAGCTGTTGCCCGGTCCGCAGTGTGCCTGCGGCCAGGGTGCCGGTCACCACGGTTCCGGCGCCGTGGACGGTGAACGCCCGATCCACCCACAACCGGGGATCTGCGTGGTGATCCGGCCGGGCAAGACCGTCCACGAGGGTGTGCAGCGCGGATCGCAGCTCGGCGACGCCGTCGCCCGTGGCGCCGCTGACGCGGATCACCGGCAGTTGCGCCAGCGACGTGTCACGCAGGTGGTGCCTGGCCTGCTCGGCCGCCGGTTCGGGATCGGCCAGATCACTGCGGGTCACCACCAGGATGCCGTGCCGGACCCCCAGGGCGTGCAAGGCCTGCAGGTGCTCGCTGGACTGGGGCATCCAACCCTCGTCGGCGGCCACGACGAACATCACCGCGGGGACCGATCCGATCCCGGCCAGCATGTTCGGGACGAAACGCTCGTGGCCGGGCACGTCGACGAAGGCCAGCGTGGTGCCGTCGGCGGTCGTGGTCCAGGCGAAGCCGAGATCGATCGTCATGCCGCGACGGCGTTCCTCCGACCACCGGTCGGGTTCCATCCCGGTCAGCGACCGGATCAGCGTCGACTTGCCGTGGTCGACATGCCCTGCGGTGGCGATGACGTGCATCAGTCCTCCACTGCGAGGATCGCTTGGATCAGGTCGGACTCGTCGTCGGCGGCGAGCGCATACAGGTCGAGAACACAGTGGCCGCGTTCCACCCGCGCGAGTACGGGCGGATCGCCACCACGCAACCGCGCGGCGAAGCGCTGTGGAAGCACGACCGCCGCGCTGGGCAGCTCGACACCGGGGGCGCCACCACCGCCGACGGCCGCCGAGGTGGCCCGGCTCGTGGCGGCGATGCCCGCTCCGGCGAGAACCCCGGTGATCCGCTCGGCACGCCGGAGCAGCTCCGCCTGTCCCTGCCGCAGCGAATGCTCCGTCGGTGTGACCGGGCCCCGCACGGTGGCTTCGAGCGCGGCCAGGGTGAGTTTGTCGACCCGCAGGGCGCGGGCCAGCGGGTGGCGCCGGAGCCGGTGCACCAGCTCCTCGCTGCCGAGCAGCAGCCCGGCCTGAGGGCCCCCGAGAAGCTTGTCACCGCTGGCGGTGACCAGGTCCGCGCCGTGGTCGAGTGCGGTGGTGGCATCGGGTTCTTCGGTCAGTACCGGATGCGGCCCGAGCAGCCCCGAACCGATGTCGACCACGAGGGGGGCACCGAGTTCGCTCAGTTCCGCGGCCGGGACCGAGGAGGTGAATCCGCTGATGACGAAGTTGGAGGGGTGGACCTTGAGGATGAAGCCGGTGTCCGGCCCGAGGGCCGCGCGATAGTCCTCGAGATGCACCCGGTTGGTGGTGCCGACCTCGTGCAGGCGTGCGCCGGTGGAGACCAGCAGGTCCGGCAGCCGGAAACCGTCCCCGATCTCGACCATCTCGCCACGCGCCACCACGATCTCGCGTCCCTGCGCGAGCGCGGTGGCGGCCAGGGCGAGGGCGGCCGCGCCATTGTTGACCACGTGTGCCGCCTGCGCCGGGGGTACGGCCTCGAGCAGTGCGGCCATCGCACCCGCACCTCGGGAGCCCCGGTGCCCGCTGTTCAGGTCGAGTTCGACATCGGTGGTGCCCGCCGCGGTCACCAGCGCCCGCACGGCGGCTTGTGACAGGGGAGCGCGTCCGAGATTGGTGTGCAGCAGCACGCCGGTCGCGTTGAGAACATACCGCAGACTCGTGGCCGACTTCGGGAGCTCGGCCAGCACGGTCTCGACCACGTGCTCCGGTTCGATTCCCCCGTCGCGGGCCTGCTGTTGGGCCGAGCGAATCGCCTGCTTCACCCGCTGTTGCCCGAGCCGCACGGCGGCGAGGGCAACCTGTGGTTCCTTCAGCACCCGGTCGGTACCCGGTACACGTCGTCGATGATCGTGCATACCGATCACTATACGGGTGCGAGGCGGAGCCGGGAGTGGTCCGGATCCGTGGCCGTCCGGCAGCGCCGTGAGCACACCGGCACAGCTATTATTGCACTCATAATTATTTCAGTATTGAATGAAAAAACTGCAAAACACACAGATCAACAAGCTGACCCACGTACCGAACGAACAAAAGGAGACGGCTACTGCTGCGGCCGCCGACGCAGCTCCGACAGGATCGCCCCGTACAGGGCGTGATCGAGGACGAGAGCGATCCGTTCCCGCACGGAACGGCCGCCTTCCTGCGGCAGATCCAGCAGGCGCGCCAGCACCGTTTGGAAGCCGAACCACAGCACCATCCCGTACACGGGTCCTGCCCACGGGCGCTGGCGGACGGCGTCGGGCAGGGAGCCGAAGACCGCGCCACCTCCCGCGCCGTACGTCCAGTGCAACAACTCCACGACCACCTCTCGGGAATCCTCCGAGAGGCTGCGCAGTGCTTGCGGCCCGTGCTCGCCCACGATCGTCTCGGGGGGAGTTTCCCCGAGCAGGCCCATGTGCACGGTGAACGTGCGCATCCCGCTCATGCTCATCGCGGCGATCGCTCCGCGCATCCCCGCGTGGAGCAGTTCCTTCCTGCGTTCCGGCCGGAGCGGCAGTCTCGGCAGGCGCCTGGTGCGAATCACCGTGCCAGGCTCGCACGGGACCCGGCGCCGTGCGAGGCGAGTGGAGTCGGGTGGTGCGGCCGCTGACCCGCGCGAACCGTCGCTGTTCATCCGGCCGGACGGGAAGTGGGTGGCGGAGGCGGACGGGAATCGAACCCGCCTGACCGAGGTACTCGGCCACGTCGGTTTTGAAGACCGCGGGGGCCACCAGGCACCCATACGCCTCCGCAGCCCACCCTATCGAGGGGTGCGGGCGCGGTCGGCATGGCCTAGCCTCAAAGCGATGACGAGCCTTGATCTTGCCCAGGAGCGGACGTATCGGCTGACGCAGTACGCGCACGGTGGTGGGTGCGCGTGCAAGATCCCGCCCGGCGAGCTGGAGTCCGTGGTGGCCGGGCTCGCGGGGTCGCAGCAGGCAGCGGCGGAGGACCTGCTGGTCGGCCTGGACGACGGAGACGATGCCGCCGCTGTGCGGATCTCGGCGGATACGGCCGTGGTGTCCACAGCGGACTTCTTCACGCCCGTGGTCGATCACGCCTACGACTGGGGCCGGATCGCGGCGGCGAACGCGCTGTCCGACGTGTACGCCATGGGCGCCCGGCCGGTGGTGGCGGTGAACCTGCTGTCCTGGCCGCGCGAGGTGTTGCCGTTCGAGCTGGCCAAGGAAGTGCTGCGTGGCGGCGCCGACATCGGCAGGCAGGCGGGATGCCCCGTCGCGGGTGGGCACAGTGTGGATGACCCCGAGCCCAAGTACGGCATGGCGGTCACCGGGACGTGCGCGCCCGAGTCGCTGCTGCGCAATGACGCGGGGCGCGCGGGGCTGCCGCTGTCGCTGACCAAGCCGCTGGGCATCGGTGTGCTCAACAGCAGGCACAAGGCCACCGGCGAGGTCTTCGACGAGGCCGTCGCGACGATGACGACGCTCAACGCCGGCGCTGCCGCCGACGCCGTCGCAGCCGGGATCACGTGTGCCACCGACGTGACCGGGTTCGGTCTGCTCGGGCACCTGTTCAAGATGGTCCGTGCCAGCGGTGTGTCGGCGATCGTGGACTCGGCGGCCGTGCCCTATCTCGACGGCGCGCGGGAGGCGCTGCGCGATGGCTATGTCAGCGGCGGGACCCGGAGGAATCTGGACTGGATCCGGCCGCACACCGACCTGTCGGCCGTGTCCGAGCAGGAGTCCCTGCTGCTGGCCGATGCCCAGACCTCCGGTGGGTTGCTGGTGGCCGGCGAGGTGCCGGGCGCTCCGGTGGTCGGTGAACTCGTCCCGCAGGCAGAGCACTTGATCACCGTGCGCTGAGCGAAGACTCGCCGACCGGGGCATGCACGACCTCCCGGTCGTGGTGCCGAGTCTTTTTCGCGGGAGAACTCACGGGTCGTTCGTGGCAGGTTGGACGAGGCGTGACCACGGGAATCCGGCGCGTGGCCACCACGGTCGGCCACGCGGGATCGGAGTGCCATGGACGAGTTCACCGACGGCAACAACACGGCCCGGAAGCGGAACCGCCCCCGGCAACGCAACCGGGTGGAGTACGCGCTCCGGGAGTTCCTGTTCCTGCCGCTGCTGATCCTCGCAGTGTGGATCGCACTCGCCATCGTCGCGATCGTCCTGGATCGCAACAAGGGGATGTGGGGGCAGGCCGTATGCCAGGGGTTGACCATGGTCGTCCCCCCGGAAATCAGCACCGTGGTGCTGTCGACCATCACGCCAGGCCTGATCACCATCATCTCGATCATCTTTTTCGTGCTGCTCATGGCCGTGCAGCACGAATCGTCGAGCTACACGCCCGTGGTACTCGACCAGTTCCTGCGGCGACGCAGCAACCGGCTCTTTTTCGGCACCTTCGTCGGCCTGACCGTGTACTGTCTGATGACTCTCGCGCTGGTGCCGCCCAACGAGGCCGTCCTGGCGAGCACGCTGGCTCTCGTGCTCGGCGTGGTCACGTTCACGCTGCTGTTGGTGTTCGTCTACACCACGGTCGATCAGATGCGCCCGAGTTCCGCGGTCTGGACGATTCAGGGCATCGCGCTGCGTTCCCGGGCTGCTCAGCAGCCGTTGCTGGCCCGGTGTCGCCGGGAACCGCACCTGCCGGACGCGCCGGCCACTCGGGTCACCGCCGACCTGATCGGCTACGTGGTGCACATCGACGATGGTGTGCTGGCCAGGGCCCTGCGTCGGGTGGACGGTCCGGTGGAGATCGAGTTCCGCATCGCCATGGGCAGCCATCTGGTGCCGGGTTCGGTCATCGCCGAGGTGCGCGGTGCCGACCCCGGGCAACGGCACCAGCTCGCCGATGCGGTACTCGATGCGGTGTTGCTGGGGCGCATGCGCGATCTCGGCCACGACACCGCTTACGCCGTGGACCATCTGGGCAGCATGGCGTGGTCGGCAGCAGCGGCCTCCGGGGATCCCCAGGGGGCGCAGGTCGCGGTGGCAACACTGCACGGCCTGCTCGTGAGGCTGCGGGTGTCGGAAAGCTTCTCGGCCGAATCGTTCGGGGGGCCACTGCCGGTGGTGTACAACGATCGGCTCCTGGGCAAGATCCTGGATGCGCTGACCAGTGTCATCGCGGCATGCGGCTCGTCGGGACAGCACCAGACCTGCAGCAATGCGATCATGACGTTGGCGGATGTGCTGCCCGTCCTCGATTCCGAGCACCGGAACATCGCTGTCGACCGGCTGCAGCGGGTGCTGCCGACCGCCAGGAATCAGCTCTTCACCTCCGAAATGGAGCAGGCCTTCGAACGGATGCGGCAAGCCATGCAGGAAGCTCGCCTGTACGAGAGTGCTCAACGGATCGCGCAGATCGTGGAGCAGCTCCACCGGTCGCATCGGCTCGGAGACCCCGAGGAGGAGTAGCGATCCGGTCACACGGCCCTCAATCGAGATCGCCGTACTCGCCGAACCAGTGTGCGAGTTTGCCGCGGCGGCTGACTGCGCGTAGCCGGCGTTCGGCGGCTTCACGCTGCCTGGCGGTGGTGACGATGAGCAGTTCATCACCGGCTTCCAGCCAGCTGTCGGGCTGGGGGACGAATGCCTGCCCCTTGCGGACGATCAGCGTGATGACGCTGGGTTCGGGAAGCCGGAGTTCGACGATGCTCACGTGGTGCAACTGGGAACCGGGTGGCACCGTGATCGTCAGCAGTTCGGCGTCGAGGACGTCCAGGGGGGCGGATTCCGCCTGGATCTCCCGGGCGGCTTCGGCGGGAATCAGCCCGAGCCTGCGAGCCAGCGGACGCAGACTCGGTCCCTGCACCAGGGTGAAGATCATGACCAGCACGAAGACGATGTCCACGAGCCGGTCGCTGCCGGGAACGCCCTGTACGACGGGGTAGGTGGCCAGCACGATCGGGACCGCGCCCCGCAGACCGGCCCAGGACAGGAAGGTCTGTTCCCGCCACGGCATCCTGAAGCCGGCGACGGAAACCAGAACCGAGACGGGTCTGGCCACCAGCAGCAGCACGAGTCCCACGACGAATGCGGGCAGCAGCTCGTGATGCAGTTCGCTGGGGGTGACCAGCAGGCCCAGCAGGACGAACAGGCCGATCTGGGCGAGCCAGCCCAATCCCTCGGCGAAGGACTCCGTGGCGGAGCGGTGCGGCAGTCCGGCGTTGGCCAGCACCATTCCGGCGAGGTATGCGGCGATGAACCCGCTGGCCTGGGCCGCGCCGGCGGCGGCGAAGGCCACGACACCGAGCCCGAAGATGGCCAGGGGATACAGGCCGGAGGCCGGAAGCGCGATGTGGGGGAGCCGTTTGGAGCCCAGCCAGCCGACCGCGAGTCCGATCGCCGTGCCGGCCGCGAGCTGGTAGAGCAGGTTACCGGCGATGCTCAACGGGTCCAGCTGGAGCGGAGTGGTGCTGAACAGCAGCACCAGGATCACGGTGGGGGCGTCGTTGAAGCCGGACTCGGCCTCCAGCAGACCGGCAACCCGCTTGGGCAGTGGCAGCACTCGCAGGATGGAGAACACGGCAGCGGCGTCGGTGGAGGACACGATCGCGCCGAGCAGCAGCGCCAGCTGCCAGTTCATCCCCAGCAGAAGGTGCGCCCCCGCGGCGGTGAGCACCGTGCTGACTCCGACTCCGACGGTGGCCAGGACGCCGGCGGGAGCCAGCAGCTTGCGCACGTCGGACCATTTGGTGGTCAATCCGCCTTCGACCAGGATGACCGCCAGGGCTGCCGTGCCCAGGTTCTGGGCAAGCTGGGCGTTGTCGAAGTCCACTCCCAGGCCGTCCTCGCCGAGGACGACACCGACGGCCAGAAACACCAGCAGGCTGGGCAGTCCGATCCGCACGGCAATGCGGGTGGAGACGATGCTGGCCAGCAGGACGAGGCCGCCTGCCAGCAGCGCCACGTACAGCTGCTGCAAGCTCATCGTGTCCCCGATCGGTGCGAGCGCCGGATCACGCGGTCGGCCCGTCGGCCGGGCGGATCGGCCGCCGATGAGTTCCTGGGGAGATTTCGCGCCACCTCGGCCATGGATCTGCGCTGCTTACCCTCCGCATCCCGGGACGAACGGTTCTGCTGCTCCGTCCGTTTGTCCCACCCGGGATCGGTTCCGTGCATGCAGCAGGCCTCCATGACCTCGGTTCGATTATGCTGATATCCGCCAATATCGGAAGTGATCATAGCAGATGGGTTCCGATATTGGAGTATGATCACGGACGCACTGACGGCAATCCACGTCCGAGGTGAGGGAGGGCCGGGTGACTGTGCCCGCCGCCGAGCAGCCTGCCGAGCCCGGAAGGCCCGGCTCCTCTTCGTCGCCGCGTTCACACCGGATCCTTGCCGAGTACCGGGCTGCGTTGGCGCGGGCGAATCTCTCCGACGATGCGCGGCGAGCCTATGCCTCCCGGGTGGCCGGATTCCTCGACTGGCTGGCAACGGGACGGGATCCGCAGGCAGGAGATGACCCGCTGCGGGAGGCACCCGCGCGGGATGCCGCGGTGCGTGACTACAGGGCTCATCTCAAGACCGTGCGCCGGGCGAAGCCGAACACGATCAATGCGGTGCTGACCGCTCTGGACCATTTCTACACCCACCACCTCGGTCTGGGGCGTCCGGTGGCTTGCCGGGAGAACCGGCCGGCCACCGCGCCTGCGGCACTCGACGAGGGCGAACAGCGTCGTTTTCTGCAGGCGGTGCAGCAGCACGCCTCCACGCGAGACCGTGCGATCGTGCTGATGCTGCTCTACGCCGGGTTGCGGGCCGAGGAGCTCGCTCGGCTCGATGTCGCCGATGTGCCGGTCTCGGCGCGGCGGGGCACGGTGCTCGTGCGCGCCGGAAGGGGACGGGACCGTGGCACCCGTCGTGAGGTGCAGCTGCATCGCGCTGCCCGCGAAGCCGTTCATGTCTGGTTGCAGGAGCGCTCCAGCTGGCCAGGCTCCGGGAGCTCGGAGGCGCTGTGGCTCAACCGGCGTGGTGGTCGGCTCAGCGTGCGCAGTGTCAACACGATCGTGCGGGAGATCGCCGTGGTGGCCGGGCTGGTGCACGAGTCCGGCGCGCACGCGGGCAAGGCTCGCGTGCATCCGCACACGCTGCGGCACACCTTCGCCGCCCAACTGCTGCGCAGCGGCGTCGATGTGGTCACCGTCGCCGATCTGATGGGCCACGCCAAACTCGACTCCACCCGCGTGCACGCCCGGTCCTCCTCCGCCGACCGGTCCCGGGCCATCGACACCGCGCTGGTCACCGGCGAGTAGCCCGCGCTGCCTCCGGACATCGGTTCTTCGTTTCCCGAATGTCCTGCTCACGACATCGACAGTGCTCGTGCGGGCACTATGTATCGGGTGTATAGACGACGGGTATATACCGAGTGTATAGTGCTTTCCATGTCGATCGGTCTCACCTTGCTCGGGCTCCTGGAAGGCGGCTCGCGGCACGGTTACGACCTCAAGCGGGCCTACGACGATCGCTTCGGCCAGAACCGCTCCCTGGCATACGGGCAGGTCTACTCGACCCTGTCGCGACTGCTCCGGGACGGTCTGGTCGCCGTGGACGGCGTCGAGTCCGGCGAGGGGCCGGAACGCAAGCGGTACTCGATCACCCCCGAAGGGGTGGAAGCGCTCGAGCGGTGGTTGTCCACCTCGGAGAAGCCGGTGGCCGACCTGCACAACACCCTGTTCACCAAGGTGGTGCTGGCAGTGCTGTCCGGGCGCGATGCCCACCAGGTGCTCGATGCGCAGCGCCGGGCGCATATGGACGTGATGCGCGATCTGACGCGCCGCAAGTCCAAAGCCGACCCGACAGCCCAGCTCGTGCACGACTTCTCGCTGTTTCACCTGGAAGCCGACCTGCGGTGGCTCGAACTGGCCGTGAGCCGCCTCGAACAACTCACCAAGGAGATCGCTCCATGACTCTGGACGCATCACCCGATCACCGGGAGGACGCCGAACCGGTCCTGGCCGGTTCGGACCTGCACCTGTCCTTCGGCCCGACACCAGCCTTGCGAGGGGCGAGCCTGTCCGTCGGCGCCGGAGAAACGGTGGCCGTGACAGGGTCGTCCGGATCCGGAAAGTCGACGCTGCTGCACTGCCTGGCGGGCATCCTCATGCCGGAATCCGGTCAGGTGCGTTACGGCGACCACGACATCACGGCCTTGCCCGACAAACAGCGCAGCGCATTGCGCCGCACCGACTTCGGTTTCGTGTTCCAGTTCGGTCAGCTGGTCCCGGAACTGACCGTGGACGAAAACGTCGCCCTGCCGCTGCGGCTGGCGGGTGTGGGCCACAAGGAAGCACGGCGCCGGGCCGCGCACTGGATGGAGCGGCTCGAGGTGACCGGAATCGCCGATCACCGTCCCGGGGAGATCTCCGGCGGCCAGGGACAGCGCACCGCCGTGGCCCGAGCACTGGTGGCCGACCCGGTCGTCGTCTTCGCCGACGAACCCACCGGGGCCCTGGATTCCCTGGCGGGTGAGCAGGTGATGACCCTGCTGTCCGATGTGGCCGAGGAGTCGACCACGGCCGTGGTACTGGTGACCCACGAGCCCCGGGTGGCCGCCTATGCCGACCGCGAGGTCGTGATCCGGGACGGGAGCACGCAGCGAGAGCAGGAGCCGGTTCGATGAGCGCGCGCGGAAATGCCCGGACTCTCCGTGCCCTGCGCACCCGGATCGGCGACTTCCGGCTCGGGGTCCGGCTGGCTGTCGGGGGCAGTCGGACCCCCTGGGGGCGGTTGTCCCTGGCCGCGATCGGCATCGGTCTGGGGGTGGCGGTGCTGCTGCTGGCCTCCTCGGTGCCGAACATGAAGCAGGCCCGCGACGAGCGGCAGGAGGCCCGTCTTGCCGGGGTCTACGGGGCCTACTCCGCCGGCCCGTCTTCGGTCGATCAGGAACCCGTGTTGCTGACGGCCCCGCAGGGCACGACGTTTCGCGGTGAGCACATCACCGGCCGGGCGTTGCAGCCGCAGGTTCCGGATCCGCCGGTTCCGGCGGGCCTGGAGCAGTTGCCCGGACCGGGCGAGATGGTGGTCTCACCCGCACTGCAGGACCTGCTGCAAAGCCCGGGCGCGGAACTGCTGCGGCCGCGCCTGCCCGGCGAGGTCGTCGGCGTGATCGACAAGGAAGGACTGGTCAGTCCCGGCGAACTGCGCTATTACACCGGTGTCACGGACCTGTCGGCAGCGGGTGTAGGCGTGGCCGCTGTCTACCCGGAGAAATCCTCACGGACTCAACCGGGCGACGCGCTGCCCCCGCAACTGTGGATCATGCTGGCATTCGGCGTGGTCGTGTTGCTGGTGCCCGTGGTCGTGTTCGTGGCCGGCACCACCCGGCTGGCCGAGGCCGCCCGCTCGCGCAGGCTGGCGGCCCTGCGGCTGGTCGGCGCCGACGGCGCACAGATCCGTCGCATCGCCTCCGGCGAGGCGCTCGTGGGCGCGGTGCTCGGCGTGCTGGCCGGGTGGCTGTTCTTCCTCGGCGGGCGGCAACTGGCCGGGCACCTGTCGATCCTCGGATTCTCCACCTTCGTCTCCGATATCCGTCCCGACTGGTGGATGGCACTGCTGGTGACGCTGGCCATCCCGGTCATCACGGTCACCACCGCCCAGGCGGCCATGCGACGCACGATCATCGAGCCATTGGGGGTGGTGCGTCAGGTCGCGCCGCGACGGCACCGGATGATTTGGCGACTGGTGCCGATGATCTTGGGGGTACTGGGGCTGCTGTTCGTGGGGGCGAGTTCGGCAAGTGTCACCGATCTCCAGATTCCCTTCCTGGGCTCGATCGTGCTGCTGCTCATCGGGGTGCCGCTGGTGCTGCCCTGGGCTGTCGAGCGTGTCGTGCAGCGGGGGAGCGCGAAATCGCTGCCGTGGCAGCTCGCGCTGCGGCGACTGCAGCTCAGCAGCGGCACCGCCGCACGCTCGGTCAGCGCGATCGCCGTCGTGCTGACCGGGATCATCGGACTGCAGACGTTCATGGCCACCATCGAGGCAGAAGAACGCAGCCAGAGCACGCAATCGCCGAGCTCTCGCTCGTTCCAGCCACGGCACGAGGTCTCCGTCCGCGGTGAACTCGCCGGGCCCGAGCAGAGCCTGGAGGAATTGACCGAGGCCCTGGCGGGTCTTCCGGCGACGCGCCACGTCGAGGGTGTCACCACCGTGCGGTTCGGAACCCTCGAGGTCGAGGAACCCCGGAAAACCCGGGTAAAGAGGTATCGGACCCGGGCGACGATCGTCGACTGCGCCATGCTGAGGGAACTGCGCGACATCAGCCGGTGCCGTAACGGCGAGGTTTTCCGGGAAGCTCCGCAGGATCCGCAGCGGACGCGGGATCGTCAGCCGTGGCGGGAACCGGTGCGTCCCGGCGAACGGTTGTCGGCCATGGCTCGCCACCACGGGCCCGCCGGTGCACAGGAGCACACTGCCGAGGCCGCCACCTGGCAGGCACCGCAGGAGTTCCGGCAACTCCCGGAACAGACGGGACCGTCCGGGACCTTCTCGCTGTCCGGCCTGGTGTTGACTCCGCAGGCCGCCGAGGAGATCCCGTGGTGGGCGCGCAGCGTGCAGGTGGGGCTCGACTTCACGGACTCGGCCTCCCCGGATGCCATTGAGCGGGTGCGCAATGTCGCCGCGGAGTACCTGGACTTCAGCGGGGCACACCAGTACGGTACCGCCTCCGCCGGCAGTGACGCTATGACGACCTACGCGCTCATCCGCTACGGACTGCTGCTCGGCGCGCTGGTCACCTTCGCGCTCATCGGCTGCAGCCTGTTCGTGACGGCGGCCGAGCAGATCCAGGAGCGGCGTCGGCAAATGGCCGTGCTCGCCGCGGTCGGGACCCGCCGCAGGACACTGGGCTGGGCGGCCTTCCTGCAGAATGCCGTGCCGATGTTGGTCGCCGTGGTGCTGGCCTGTCTGGTCGGTCTGGGACTCGGAATGCTCGTGGTGGGGGTGGCCTCGCTGGATACGCTCACCTTCGACCTGCCGGGCATGCTGGGCCTGGTGGCGATCGCGGCGCTGTCGGTGCTGGTGGTCACCGCGCTGACCCTGCCCGCCCTGCGCCGGGCCATGCATACGGACGGTTTGCACAGCGAGTGATCTCTGCCCTGACGACGGGGGTTCGGCATCCGCTTGCGGATACCGAACCCTCTGCACAGGTCCGAAGACTTCCGCCACCGCACGCTGTTGAAGCGTGTGCACCGGCAGCGGACCTGATGTGACTTACTCAGATAATAATATCTATAGTTTCAGTGTTAACTAAAATAAATCACCTTCCAAACACGGCCATCACACAACCAACCTCACCAACCAAGAAGCACCGACCGACAGAACGAACTGTTGCTGCCGGTGTCCGGCCAGGACGATGCCTGCCTGCCGGGAGGAAGTGGATGCAGGCCGTGCGTGTGGTCCGGTGCGGAATGTCACCGCCGTTTGCGGCGGCGGTCCAGGTTGAGATCCCAGGCTGTCCACACGATTCCGGTGAACACGAAACCGGAGAGCAATATCAGAATCAGAATTTCGGTCATGACGTCGCTCCTTGGCGAAAAGGGGCCAACCGCGAACGTTGCCGGTGCTTGCTGATGTGCTCTCCACGAGCGTGCGGGGCCCGATGTGCCCGCGTCAACCGGTATGGCGGGAAAAGTCCCTGCGCATCCCCGGAGTGGCACGCCGGCTGCCGATCCGGGGAAGCGCCGGTACGGACATAGCCTGTTCGGCTGTGTCCGGTGGCCGGTGCTGTCGCGTAATGTCGGAAAAAACGAGGATCCACACGGCGGTGTGGCATTTTCGGATCTTGTTGTCAGCGCGCTGGAACCGGGCAAGCACCATAGACTGGTGACGATCACGTCTCGTGCGCATTTTTGCGGGCTGTTGTCCTCGGGGCGGAGGGCGCAGGCGCTCGAGAGGTTTTCGCTCCGGCGGGCGAGGGCAATGATCGCCCGAGGGGAACACCGCGCCGGCGAGGAGGTGGCGCGGATGTTCACCGATGGTGTGCCGGACGAGGGAGGGGGCGCCGCATGAAACAGACCCGGTCGGGGGAAACGGGCACGCGACGGCACAGCGGTGCGGTCTCTGCGCGTGAGGACTCTTCCGAGCAGCGATGGCGCGTGATTCGGCCGGCGCCGACGGTGCTGCCCGCCGCGTCCCGGGCGAAGGATCTTCGGACCAGGGTGGCGTTCGAGGTGGGCAAGCTGGCTGCGGGCCTGTCCCGGCGCCTGGGGATGGGCAGTGGTGCCATCATCGGTGGCCGGGTGGCCATGGCGCTGCAACCGAGAGCGCTGCCGTATCTGGGGCAGGGCAAGCAGGTGGTCATGATCACCGGGACCAACGGGAAGACGACCACGACCCAGATGGTGGCCGAGGCGTTGCGAGCGGCCGGGGAGACGGTCAGCAACGCCACCGGCGCCAATATGCTCGATGGTCATGTCGCGGCACTGATGAGGCGTCCGCAGGCACCGTACGCCGCCCTCGAGGTCGACGAGTTGCACCTGGCTCAGGTCACGGAGCAGTTCGAGCCTGCGGTGATCGTGCTGCTCAACCTCACCCGGGATCAGCTCGACAGGGTCGGGGAGATCCGCACCGTCGAGCACAGCATCCGCCGGGCTCTGCGGCAGGCGCCGGGGGCGCACGTGGTCGCCAACTCCGATGATCCCAACGTCGTCTCGGCGGCTGCCGACCATCCGAATGTCACCTGGGTCTCGGGGGGTGGCCGCTGGAAGGACGATGCTCTCAACTGCCCGCGGTGTGGTGCGTTCCTGCAGGATGTCGAGCGCGACTGGCAGTGTGCCTGTGGGTTGGCGCGTCCGGCGGCGGATTGGACCGTCGATGCGACGGGATTGATCGGTCCGGACGGCGAGCACCGTGATCTTTCGTTGAGGCTGCCCGGTCAGGTCAACCGGGTCAATGCCGCGTTCGCGTTGTCGGCGGCCCTGGTGTTGGGGGGCGAGGCCGGGGCGGTGCTGGATCGGATCAGTGGTATCGAGCAGGCCAATGGCCGCTACGGTGCGGTGTCGCTGGCGGGGCGGACCGTGCGGTTGTTGCTGGCCAAGAATCCGGCGAGTTGGCTGGAGATGCTCGATCTGGTTGCGACGCATCGGCGACCGTTGCTGCTGGTGCTCAACAGCCGGGAAGCCGACGGCCACGACGTGTCGTGGCTGTGGGACATCGAGTTCGAGTCCTTGCAGGACCGGGCGGTGACGGTGTCCGGGGATCGGGCTTTGGACCTGGCCGTGCGTCTGCGCTATGCCGGGGTGCGCTGTGAGGTGGCTTCGAGCGTGCCTGCCGCGCTGGCAGCGATGCCGCAGGAGACTCCGGATGTGATTGCCAACTACACGGCCTTCCGTGACCTGTTCGCAAAGGGCGTGCGGCCATGACGAACGAATCGGTGCTGCGTATCGCGGTGGTACTGCCGGATCTGCTGGGTACGTACGGTGATCGCGGTAATGCGGTCGTGCTGCAGCGGCGGCTGGAGTGGCGGGGGATCCCCAGTGAGATCGTGACGTTCGTGTCCTCGTCGGATGCGGTTCCCGACTCCTGTGACCTCTATCTTCTCGGTGGGGGGGAAGACGTCGCTCAGCAGGCCGCGGTGCGTTTCCTGTCCCGGGGGCGGGGGTTGCAGCGTGCCGCGCAGGCGGGCAGCCCGGTGTTGGGTATCTGTGGCGGGTTGCAGGTGCTGGGGACGCGTTTCCGGACCGGGGACGGGGCGCAGCACGAGGGGCTCGGGCTGGTCGAGGTCGTCAGTGAACCGGGGTCCGGCCGCGCGATCGGCGAGATCACGGTCGAATCCACTCTGGAGGGGGTCGGCACGTTGACCGGGTTCGAAAACCACCTCGGCCGCACGAGACTTGCCGAGGGGGCCCGGCCGCTCGGTCACGTGTTGCACGGCACCGGTAACGGTCACGGGGCGGTGGAGGGTGTGGTCAGTGGGCACATCGTGGGCACGTACCTGCACGGCCCGGTGCTGGCGCGGAACCCGGCGCTGGCCGACACTGTCCTGGAATGGGCGGTCGGTGCGCCGTTGCCCGAGTTGCCGGAGTTTCCGGAACTGACCGCTCTGCGTGCTGAACGGATCCGCACGGTGGCGGCTCGGCGGGCGTAGTCGGCGAAGAGGTCCGGCGGTTTCGGGTCACTCGCGGCGCAGGATCCGGCGGAGGCGTTCGGTGGCCGGGGTGAGTTCGGGAGCGCGGAACAGGGCCAGCAGACCGAAGCTGACCACGAGGATCACGGTGCTGTGCACGCCGAGTGTCAGCCAGGCGTCGGGGATGGGCGCCAGTGGTCCCGTCAGGGTGTGGATGCCGCCGACCGCGCCGACCGCGGCCGCGCAGGCCACGCCGGATGCGGCGGCGGCGCGTCCGATGCTGAGCAGTGCGCTGCCGGTGTGCAGTCGTCCCAGCCGCACGTGCAGCCAGATCTGTCCCACGACGGCGCCGAGCAGGAAGCTCAGCGACATCGCCACGGCGACTCCCACGACCAGGTGTTGTGGGTCGAGCACGGCCAGGAAGACGTAGAAGAGGGCACAGCGGACGGCGACCATGATCGCGTTGATGATCGCCGGGGTGCGCGAGTCCTTGAGGGCGTAGAACGCTCGGAGTTGAAGCATGGTGATGGCGAACGGCACCATGCCTGCGGCGAAGAAGCCCAGGGTGACTCCCAGCCGGTCCGCGGCGGCCACGCTGCCTGCGCCGAGGGAGAAGAAGGCGATGCCGATGGCTCCGCCTGCGACGAGCATGAGCGCGCTGATCGGCATGAGCAGGACCGTGCTCATGCGGGTTCCCAGGGAGAGGTCGTTGACGAAGTTGCCGGTGTCCTGCTCGGTGGCTGCGCGGCTGATCCGGGGCATCAGGGCGGTCAGCAGGGAGACGCCGAGCACGCCGTAGGGCATTTGGGACAGCAGCCAGGCGTAGTGGAAGGTGGACACGCTGCCGGGGGTGCCTTGGCTGGTGACGCGGATGGCCACCATCATGCCGATCTGGCTGAAGATCGTGTAGATCAGGACCCAGAACGCCAGCGAGCCGAATTCGGACAGTCGCCGGTCCCATCCCCAGCGCCAGCGGAATCGGAAGCCGGTGCGTTTGAGGACCGCGACCATGGTCACGGCCTGCAGGGTGATACCCAGGGCGGTGCCGATGCCGAGAATGAGCAGTTTGGGCTGTCCCATGCGGACCGGGTCGGTGGAGATCTCGCCCGGTACGGCCGCGTACAGGCCCACGGTGGCGATCACGACGAGGTTGTTGACGACCGGGGCCCAGGCGGGTGGGCCGAAGATCCCTCGGACGTTGAGGATCGCGGCCAGGAGGGCGGACATGCCGTAGAAGACGATGCCCGGCAGCAGCAGGTAGGCGAAGGCGGTGGTCAGTGCGGCGTTGGCGCGGGTCTGTGATCCGAGGTAGAGCTGGGTGAGCAGGGGAGCGCCGGCCACGGCCAGCAGGGTCGCGACGGCCAGGAGCACGGCGGCCATCGTCATCATCCACTGGGCGTAGGACTCGCCGTATTCGGGGCTGTCCTGCTGGGCGCGGACGAGCAGGGGGACGGCGATGCTGGTGAGCACACCGCCGAGGAGCAGCTCGTTGATCACGGTCGGCAGGGTGTTGGCCACGGTGTAGGAGTCGTTGACGATGCTCAGGCCGAGGACGGCCACCAGCAGTATCTTGGCGAGCAGCCCGCTGATCCGGCTGGTCAGGGTGGCTATGGCCATGGCCCCACTGGCCCGGCCCAGGGAGGGGGAGCGGGTTCCGGCCGGTGTCTTGGCCTGGTCGACCACGGGGAGTCCTCGTTTCCGGTCGGTGCCGTTGACGGCGGTGCGCGCAGGGATCCGAAGGAAGGGCAGTCAGCACGACGGTAACGAAGTCGGCGATGTTCGTCCGGGTGAACGTTCCGGGGCGGCGGTGTGGTTGCAGCAGGCTCGGCCCCTCGAAGCACCTTCTTACCGGGGCGGGGAGCGTTTCCCGGTGAGTCCCGCGCCGTTGCCACGCCGGGCCTGTTGCCGCGTGGTGAGGAATCGGGTGATGACCACGCCTGCGGCCACCGCAGCGGCGGCCCAGACGAGCATGCTTGCGCAGTTCATGGCCGAGGTCGTCGCCATCGATGTACTCGACCGCACGATCGTTTCTGCAGTGGCGCCGACCGGCAGTGTCAGTCCGGCGAGGATCCGAACGGACACTCCCACCGGGGAGTCGGGTCTGCGTGGTTGTGCATCCTTTTGCGGCGCTACGGCTGCGACGAGCGTGCGGCATCGCAGGCCACATGATTGTCCGGAGGGCCTCGGCACCGTAACGAGGCCCTCCGGGGGCGTGGCTCATTTCAGCAGCGAGCGGGCCATGACCATGCGCTGGATCTGGTTGGTGCCTTCGTAGATCTGGGTGATCTTGGCGTCGCGCATCATCCGCTCGACCGGGAAGTCGCGGGTGTAGCCGGCGCCGCCGAACAGTTGCACCGCGTTGGTGGTGACCTCCATGGCCACGTCGGAGGCGTAGCACTTGGCCGCTGCCGAGATGAACCCGAGGTCGCCCTCGCCGCCCTCGCCGCGCTCGGCGCGGGCGGCGGCGACGTAGACCATGTGGCGGGCGGCCTCGATTTTCATGGCCATGTCGGCGAGCATGAACTGCACGCCCTGGAAGTCGGCGATGGCCGTGCCGAACTGCTTGCGTTCTTTGACGTAGTCGGTCGCGGCGTCCAGCGCTCCCTGGGCGATGCCGAGCGCCTGCGCGCCGATGGTGGGCCGGGTGTGGTCCAGGGTGCGCAGGGCCGTTTTGAACCCGGTGCCGGGTTCGCCGATGATGCGGTCGCCGGGTATCGTGCAGTCGGTGAAGTGCAGCTCGGTGGTCGGCGAGCCCTTGATGCCCAGCTTCTTCTCCTTGCCGCCGACCTCGAAGCCCGGGTCGTCGGCGTGCACGACGAAGGCGCTGATCCCGCTGGCGCCCTTGTCCGGGTCGGTCACGGCCATGACCGTGTACCAGCTCGATTCGCCGCCGTTGGTGATCCAGCACTTGGAGCCGTTGAGCACCCAGTTGTCGCCGTACTGCCGGGCGCGGGTTTTCATCGAGGCCGCGTCCGAACCGGCCTCGCGTTCGGACAGAGCGTAGGAGGCCATGGCCTCGCCGGAGGCGATCGAGGGCAGCACCTGCTGCTTGAGGTCCTCGGAGGCCGACAGCAGGATCGGCATGGTGCCCAGCTTGTTCACCGCCGGGATCAGTGACGAGGAGCCGCACACGCGGGCGACCTCTTCGATGACGATGCAGGTCGCCACCGAGTCCGCACCCTGGCCGCCGTAGTCCTCGGGAACGTGTACCGCCGCGAAACCGGACTTGACCAGGGCATCGAGCGCCTCGCGCGGGAAGCGTTCCTGCTCGTCGCACTCGGCGGCGTAGGGGGCGATCTCCTTCTCGGCCATCGCCCGCACCGCCTCGCGCAGGGCGTTGTGCTCGTCGGTCAGCTGGTAGGTCTCGAAGCTGGGGTCCACCACGTGCCTCCTGTCCGCGGGCTTACCGCGGGTCGTGCCTGTTTCGGGCCGGCGGCATCAGGCAGGGCAGAACAAGGGACCTCGTGCCGAGAGCACGGGATGCCGCCTGCATGCCGACACGCCAATCGTAGCGGCACTGAGTGCCACTAACAATCGGGGCCTGCTACATTGCGACCATGTCCGAGGCCGCCGCACCCGCCCCGAAGCCCCGTGCCGGGCGCACCGCCACCGGGCGCAGGCGACTGCGCAGTGCGCTGGCGGTGGCCGCGCTGGAGCTGTTCGCCTCGCAGGGCTACGAGGCGACCACCGTCGAGGACATCGTCGACGCGGTCGGGGTCGGCCGCCGCACCTTCTTCCGCTACTTTAGGTCCAAAGAGGAGGTCGTCTTCCCCGACCACGACGAGCGACTCGCCGAGGTGGTCGCCCGGCTCGAGGCCGCCGATCCGGCCGAGCCGCCGCTGGCGGTGGTCGGTGCCACGGCCGAGATGGTGCTGGAGATGTATCTGGCCGAACCGGAGATCTCGCTCAAACGTTTCGAGTTGACCCGCGCGGTGCCGTCGCTGCGGGACAAGGAGATCGCCAGTATCGACCGCTACCAGCGCGTCTTCGCGCGCTACCTGCGCGGTCGCTACTGCGGCGAGCCGCACGGGGACCTGCGGGCGGCGGTGGGGGCCTCGGCGGTCGTGGCCACGCACAACCACATCCTGCGGCAATGGCTCAAAAGCGCGGGCTCCCTCGATGCCCGCGCACAGCTGCGCGAGGCACTGCGGCTGGCCACCGCATCGGTGCACAGCCCCTGGGGCGAGCAGCCCGCAGGCAGCGAGTCCGCCGCTGACGAGCGGGTCGTGGTCGGCGTGGTGCGCACGGCCGCCTCGGCCGAGACCGTGCGGGCACGGGTCACCGGAGCCCTGGCGGAACTCTCCGACGACCAGTGAATGGCACTCAGTGCCGCAGTGGGTCGGAAACCGGCTGCGAGCAGCGGCGCGATGTGCGCACGATGTCCCCGGCTGCCGACCCACCGGGGCAGTACACATGGACCCGCACACCCACCTGTCCGGAACCGACCTCGGCGCAGTAAGCAGGCCGTGTCTCCGTCTGGCTGCAATCATGAGCCCATGACGCCTTCCGGCACCGGGTTGCCGCGCGCGGCCTGCGTTTGCGAATGCACCACCATCTCGCTGCTGACGTTTCGGCGGATCGTGGTCGGGGTGATACCCCCTCAGCCCCACGGTGGGGACACGCCCCTCGAATCCCTCCGGGCACCGGTGTGACCATGGTGGTGTTGCGTGCGGCGGAGCAGCGCGTTCGCCACACCGCGTGGCGGATCGGGCTGGCCTCGGTGACCGGCGCCCTGGCCTGGTGGCTGGCCCAGCGCATTCTCGAGCAGCCGGCGCCCATCTTCGCGCCCATCGCCGCCATCGTCAGTCTCATCGACGAGCCCGGGGTGCGAGGCCGCCGCGTCTTCCGCCTCATCGGCGGTGTGCTGGTCGGCGTCGTGGTCGGCGAAGTCCTGGTGCGCTACCTCGACACGGGGCCCTGGCAGATCGTGGCCGCCATGGCGATCTCCATGCTGCTGGTGTCGGCGTTCAGCACCAACCCGCTGACCCTCATCCAGGCCGGCATCGCAGCGATGCTGGTCATCGCCCTGCACGCCCCCGATCTCGGCTTCGACCGCCTCTACAGCGCCCTGCTCGGCGGTCTGCTCGCCCTGGTGGTCAGCCAGGTGCTGGTCACACCGAACCCCTCAGCCCTGCTCGCGGATGCCGCCCGGGACGCGCTGACCCCGGCCACCCGGGGGCTGCGCGGCGCTGCCCACGCCCTGCACCAAGCCGATCCCGAAGCCGCCGCGGACGTTCTCGACCTGGTGCGCAAGGGCCACCAGGAACTCGCCACGTTCGAAACGGCCCGGGAAAGAAGCCGGGCCATCACCCAACAGACCGTGCGCGGACACCGTCAACGAAACCGGGTGCGACAACTCGATGCCCGCCTGGTCAACATCGAACGCGTCCACACCGACACCGTGCTCATCGCCCGCGCCCTGCACGCGGCGATGCCCCAGTCTGCGCAAGCCCCCGCCCCGCTCATCCAGGCCCTCGACGACCTCGCCGCAGCAGCCGACACCTTCGCCACCGACCCCCTCGACGACCAGCGCAGACAACACGCGCACGCCCTGGCCCTGCCGGTAGGCGACCTGCAGCTGCCCGCGTTGCCGGAGTCCCTGGCAACGCTGGCCGGTGAAGTGCGCACGGCGGCAGGCGATCTCACCGAACTCACCCGACCCCCGTCCTGACCGCGAGCCCGTGGTGTGCCCTGCCTGCAGGCGCACACCACGGCGGCAACGGCGGGACCGCGGCACGGTATCCGCACCCACGGCCCCGCCATCCAGCAGTGTGTCGCTAGTGCGTGGTGGCCTTCTCGGCTCCCGCACCGGTCAGCGCGCGCACCTCCATCTCGGCGTATTTGGCTTCGTTGTGTTCGCTGGAGAGCACGGTGCCGAGCCAGCCGAAGAAGAACGACAGCGGGATGGACACCAGCCCGGGGTTTTGCAGCGGGAACCAGTGGAAGTCGACGCTGCTGAGCATGGCCGACTCGCTGCCGGACACCGCCGGGGAGAACACGATCAGCACGATCGCCGTGGTCAGCCCGCCGTAGATGCTCCACAGGGCACCGGAGGTGTTGAACCGCTTCCAAAACAGCGAGTACAGCAGCGTGGGCAGGTTCGCCGAGGCGGCCACGGCGAAGGCCAGCGCGACGAGGAAGGCCACGTTCTGGTTCTTGGCCAGAATGCCGCCGATGACGGCCAGCGCCCCGATGACCACGGCGGTGATCCGCGCGACCCGGACCTCGGCGTTGTGGCTGTCGACCTGGCCCTTTTTGATCACGTTGGCGTAGATGTCGTGGGCGAAGGAGGCCGAGGCGGTGATCGTCAGGCCGGCGACCACGGCCAGGATGGTGGCAAAGGCCACGGCGGCGATGAAGCCCAGCAGCACGGGCCCGCCCAGCGCCAGAGCCAGCAGCGGTGCCGCCGAGTTCTCCCCGCCGGGGGCCTGTTGGATGGCTTCCGGCCCGACCAGGGCGGCAGCACCGTAGCCGAGGATCAGGGTGAACAGGTAGAACAGCCCGATCAGCACGATCGCCCACACCACCGAACGACGGGCATCCCGGGAGGTGGGCACGGTGTAGAAACGCATCAGCACGTGCGGCAATCCGGCGGTACCGAACACCAGAGCCAACCCCAGCGACAGGAAGTCGAGCCTGCTCGCTGCGGATTCGCCGTACTTGGCGCCGGGATTGAGCAGCTCTTCGCCTCCCGCGCCGGCACGGTCCACGGCGGCCTGCATCAGGGCCGAGAGGTTGAAGCCGTACGTGCCGAACACCCAGAGCGTCATGGCCGCCGCACCGGCGATGAGCAGCGCGGCCTTGATGATCTGGACCCAGGTGGTGCCCTTCATGCCGCCGACGAGCACATAGACGATCATGATGACCCCGACGATGGCGATCACGATGCTCTGGCCGACCTCGCCGGTGATGCCCAGCAGCAGCGAGACGAGCACCCCGGCCCCGGCCATCTGGGCCAGCAGGTAGAAGAAGCTCACCGCCAGGGTGGAGGTGGCTGCCGCGGCGCGGACGGGTCGCTGCCGCATCCGGAAGGACAGGACGTCGCCGAGGGTGAACTTGCCGGTGTTGCGCAGCAGTTCGGCGACCAGCAGCAGCGCCACCAGCCAGGCCACGAGGAACCCGATCGAGTAGAGGAACCCGTCGTAGCCGTACACCGCGATCGCGCCGGCGATGCCCAGGAAGGAGGCCGCCGACAGGTAGTCACCGGAGATCGCGATGCCGTTTTGGGGGCCGGAGAAGGCGCGCCCGGCGGCATAGTAGTCGGAAGCGGTCTTGGTGTTGCGGCTGGCCCGGAACACCACGAGCAGGGTGATCACGACGAAGGCCGCGAAGATGCTGATGTTCAGAGCCGGGTTGGTGCCCTCGATGCTCTGGGCGAGGGTGCTCACTGTCACTGCTCGTCTCCTTCGACCTCGCTGCGGATCTTGCCGGCGATCGGGTCCAGATTGCGGTTGGCGTGGCGCACGTACAGCCCCGTGATCACGAAGGTGGACACGAACTGCAGCAGCCCGAACACCAGCCCGACGTTGATGTTGCCGACGAGCTTGATGGACATGAACCCGTGGGCGTAGTCGGCCAGCAGGATGTAGAGCAGGTACCAGGCCAGAAACAGCCCGGTCATCGGGAACACGAAGCTCCGCAATCTCCTGCGCAGGGCGACGAACTCCGCGCTGGAGTGGACCTCGGTCCACACGTCGGGGCTCGGCTCCCCGGCCACAGGGTCGGTGGTACTCACGCATGCCTCCTCGGGCGGCGATGACGAATCGACGACACGTTAGGCAGGTCACACCCGTATGGGTATCGTCGGCGGCTCGATCGACGGCGTGTGCGACGAGTGGTCCACGAGCGGTGGGCCGGGCGCGCCGAACGGTCCGGCCCGCCGGATCCGGGAGCGTTACTGCTTGCCGGCGGGGTCCCGATGGCGCGGCAGGCGGGATTCGTCGAGATGCAGCCGCAGCATCGCCGCGGCGGCTCGTGGTGGTGGCTGCCCACCGAGGGAGACGGCCACCATGGTGGCGAAGGCCAGCGGCACCGACCACAGCGCGGGCTGGGCCGCCAGCAGCGCCGGCCAGCCCCCCAGCCAGGGAGCGAACAGGGCCACGGCGATGGCCCCCGCCGAGGCCAGCAACCCCACCAGCACCCCGCTGATCGCGCCGGCCACGGTCAGCCGGGACCACCAGATGCCCAGCACCAGCAGCGGGCAGAACGTGGAGGCAGCCACGGTGAAAGCCCAGGTCACCAGGATGCCCGCGTCCACGCCCGCAGCGGGCAGCGCCAGCAGCACCACGGCGGCGGCCACGGCCACCACGGTGCCCCGCAGCCGCTGCAGCCCTCCGGGGACGAGGTCGTGCGACAGCGCTCCTGCCGCGACCAGCAGCAGCCCCAGGGAGGTGGCCAGGAACGCGGCACAGGCCCCCGCGGTGAGCAGCACCGTGAACAGGGTGCCGAGCGGGCCGGAGTCGACCTGGGCGGGCAGGGCCACCACCACGGTGTCGGTGGCCCCGGACAGGTACAGCTGCGGCACCAGGACGCTGCCCAGCGCCCCGTAGACGCCGGGAAAGAGATAGAACGTGCCGAGCAGGCCCACCGTGAGCGCGGCCGTGCGCCGGGCGGCACGGCCGTCGGGACTGGTGTGGAAACGCACCAGCACGTGCGGCAGCCCCATGGTGCCGAACATGGTGGCCATCAGCACCGCCCACGTGCCCAGCAGGGGATAGCCCGTCTCGCGCAGATCCAGCAGGGGGCGTTGCCACTGCGGCCCGCCCGGTGCGGTGCTTCCGCGGACATCGGGGGCGGGGCTGCCCGCGGGAAAGATCAGGGTCCGTCCGGCCGGGACTGTGCGGGTGCCTGCCGGGAGCACGACGGTGTCGCCGCGCGGTGTGTGCACGGTGAGCTCGCTGCCGAGTCGCAGGGTCACATCGGTGCGAAACTCCACCGGGGTGTCGTGGGTGAAGTGGGTGAATTCCACCGGGTGCAGTGCCTGGTGACGCACGTCTGCTCCCGCCTGCAGCACCAGCCAGAGTGCGGGCACGGTGAACAGCATCAGCTTCAGACAGAACTGGAAAGCCTGCACGTAGGTGGCCGCGCGCATCCCGCCGAGGGCCAGCGTGGTGCTCACGACAGCCCCTGCCAGCGCCACGCCGACCCAGTACGGGGTGGGGCTGACCGTGCTCAGCACGAGCCCGGCGGTGCGGAACTGCGGCACGAGGTAGAGACCGGCGATCGTCAGCACGACGAGGGCGGCCAGGCGGCGCAGTGCGGGAGAGGCCAGGCGGGCTTCGGCGAAGTCGGGCACGGTCAGCGCACCCGAGCGGCGCATCGGGGCGGCGACGAGCACGAGCATGGCGACATAGCCGGCGGTGTAGCCCACGGGATACCACAGCGCTCCCACCCCGTCTTTGACCATCAGCCCGGCCACCCCGAGAAAGGAGGCGGCCGAAAGGTACTCCCCGGACACGGCGGCGGAGTTCAGCAGCGGCGAAACCCGCCGCGAGGCCACGAGGAAATCCGAGGTGGTGCGCATGGCGGCCACCCCGCGCAGCCCGATCAGCAGGGTTGCCAGCACCACCGGCACCACGGCCAGCGCGGCGATCATCGTCGTTCCTCGATGCGTTCCGCGCGGCGCAGCTGCCACCACGACAGCAGCACCATCGCCGGGTAGGGCAGCACGCCCAGCGCCAGCCAGGACAGCGGAAAATCGAGCAAGCGCAGCGTGTCCAGCTGCGGCAACGCGGCAAAGACCACCGGCAGCCCGAACAGCAGGGTGAACAGCAACAGCAGCGCGGGCAGCGCTCGTCGGCGCTGCGCCCGGTACAGGGCGGTGGCCCGTTCGGTTTCGGCCAGATCCCACCGAGAAAGGTGGATGTGCCCGCGGGTTCGGCGGCGCGAGCGGGCGAGCCGGGTTTGCGGGCTGGTCACGGCCACTCGCCTGCTGGTGGTCATCACTGTCTCCGCCCGGTCCGGCCGAGTTCGCTGCGTTGGGCGTTGTGCAGCAGTCGTTGCCGCAGCTCGCGGGCGTGTCGCCTGCTGACGGGAACGTCTCCGAGATCGGTGTGGGCGATCACCCCGCCGGCCGAGCCGCTGCGCAGTTCCCGCACGGCGCTCAACGCGAGCAGGAAACTGCGGTGCACGCGTGCGAAACCGTGGCCTTCCCAGTATTCCTCGAGCCGCGAGATCGGTATCCGGACCACGTGAGCCCCGGAGCGAGTGTGCAGCCGCACGTAGTCGCCGTGGGCCTCGGCGAAGAAGACCTCGCTGCGCCGCACGTACCGGGTACGGCCGGCGGTTTCGACGGGCAGCGCGGCCATGGCATCGGGTGGGGGCGTGAACGAGGCGGTGTCGGGTGCAGCGCTCGAGGCCATTTTGCCCACCCGGTCCAGGGCCGCCGAGAGGCGTTCGGCGCGCACGGGTTTGAGCAGGTAATCCACGGCGCCGATGTCGAAGGCGCTGACCGCGTGGCCGTCGTAGGCGGTGACGAACACGATCACCGGGGGTCGGTGGAGCTGGGCCAGCAGCGAGGCCAGTTCCAACCCGTCGAGCCCGGGCATGGCGATGTCGACGAACACCGCGTCGAAGCGCCCGGCCCGGATCGTCTTCAGGGCGGTGAGGGGATCACCGGCCGCGGTGACCTCGGCGACCTCGGGGGCCTCGCGCAGCAGCAGGCACAGCTCGTCCAGGGCCGGCGAGACGTCGTCGACGGCCAGCACGTGCAATCCCGCCGCGGTCACGGCATCACTCCCGGCTGAAACAGGGGCACTCGGACCACGACGCGCGTCCCGGCGTCTTCGGCGGTTTCCACGACCAGACCGAACCAGGGACCGTACACGGTACGCAACCGTCGGTCCACATTGGTCAATCCGACGCTGTTGTCGTCGCCCCGCCCGGCCAGGATCGCCTCCGCGGTGGCCGGGTCCATGCCGACTCCGTCGTCGTCGACGCTGATGACGAGGTCGGTGCCTTCGGCCTCGCCGCGTACTTGCACCAGCCCGGCCTTGCCGTGTGGTTCGATGCCGTGCCGGACCGCGTTTTCCACCAGGGGTTGCAGCACCAGGTGGGGGATGGCCACGGCCAGGACCTCGGGGGCGACGCGGACCTGGATGCGCAGCCGGTCGCCCAGCATCGCCCGCTGCAGCGTGAGGTAGGTTTCGATCGCGTGGAACTCGTCGGCCACCGTGGTGTACTCGGTGTGCCCGGCCAGGCTGTAACGGGCGTGATCGGCGAAGTCGAGCATCAACTCGCGGGCACGGTCGGGGTCGGAGCGCACCAGCGCGGCGATGACGGTCAGCGCGTTGTAGACGAAGTGCGGAGAGATCTGGGCGCGCAGGGCCCGCAGTTCGGCTTGGGCGGCCTGCTCGGCGGAGGATTCCAGCCGGCCCCGTTCCAGGGCGTCTTCGACCCAGCCGGTCACCTCGCGCAGCGCGGCGGTGCCCACCGGCCCGGCCACGACGAGAACGCCGGCGAGTTCGGTGTGCACGTGCAGCGGCACGGCGGTCAGCGGGGGCTTGCCGCGGCGGGTTTCGGTGTGCAGGACCTCGTCGACCAGGGCCACCGCGGTGGTCTCGGCAGCGGGATGGCCCGCCCACTGCAGCCGGCCGGACAGATCACCCAGCCCGACGGCCGCCTCGGTACCGAGCAGGCGGCGCAGGTCACGGGCGGCGGCCGGGACGCGGGGGCCGCTCAGCCCGTCTTTGAGGTCGCCGGCCACACGGCGCGCCATGGCCAGTGTCCCGGCCGGTTCGGTGTGCGCGCGTGACCATCGCCGGAAGCCGAGCGGTGCTCGGCGAAGTGTGCGATCGGCAGGCGCCGGCATGGACACTCCCATCGTCGTCGACAGGAGTTCGTTGATATCAGATCACCCCGTGTGCGAGTAGCCCTCGCAGCGAGGTGATCACACAGGAAGCCGGGTCTCTGCCGGAACTCGGTCGTGGTGCCCGCTCGGGGCCGGCGGGGTCAGTCGTAGCCGCGCACGAGGTGGCTCTCGTCGGCGTCGTCACGGTCGTGGATCGCAGTGCGCCGGAGTGTGTGGGAGGGGGCTGCCTGCGGCGGCACCAGCGAGGACGGCGGTGTCGCGGTGTCGGCGGCGCTCCGGTGCCGTGCTGCGGCGTCGTGTTCGTCGGAGATCACGTGCGGCTCCTCCGGTGTGGCGGGGTGTTCGACGTCGATGGTGCGCGCTGCGGTGTCTCTGCGCAGGTCGACGCGCCGGGAAGCGACCGGGCAAGCCCCGATGGGGTGATCGCCGGGGGTGCACGGCGCCGTGCACCCCCGGCGCCCGGCTACGGCGCGCGGTGCACGCGCAGCGGCAGCGAGTGCCAGGCGCGCAGTGTGTTGTTGTGGTGGCGCCGGGGCTGTTGTGCGAGCTCGAGGTGCTCGACGCGGTGGGCGAGTGCGGTCAGGAGTGCTTCGGCTTCCAGGCGGGCGACGTGCTGGCCGACGCACTGGTGGATGCCCATGCCGAAACCGACGTGGCCGGACGGGTCGCGGGACAGGTCGAAGACGTCGGGATCGTGCCACGCGCGGGGATCGCGGTTGGCCGCACCGAGAAACATCAGGACCTTCTCGCCCTCGGCGATGCGCGTCCCGGCGAGGTCGACGTCGGTCGTTGCCGTGCGGAAGAAGGTCTGCACCGGTGACTGCCAGCGCACCGCCTCGTCGAAGGCCACGCGGGCCAGGCCCGGTTCCCGGCGCAGCCGCTGCCACTGCTCGGGGTGGGTGGCGAAGGCGTACAGCACCGCGGCCAGGCCGTGCACGGTGGTGTCCACGCCGGCCGACAGCAGCGAACGCACGACCAGCGGTGCCTGCTCGTGGGTGATGTCGCCGCGGTCCGCGGCGGCCCAGATCGCCGCGCCGAAACCGGTGGCCTCCAGGTTCGCGCGCCGGCACTGCTCGTCGACCCACGCCGACAGCTCGGCGACGTGCGGTCGGCCCCGCTCGACGAGGTCGTTGGCCGGGCCGAATGCGTTGAACAGGAAATCGCCGTAGGGCAGGAGGTTTTCCCGGCCCTGTCGGGGGAGGCCGACCGCGTCGGGAAACACCCGCAGCGGAAACGACTCGGCCAACTGCGTGGCGGCATCGAATTCGTGCTCGGCCAGCACCTGGTCGACCAGCTGCTCGGCGTCGGCGAACCAGTCCGCGCGCAGTGTGCGCAGCGCGCGAGGGCCGAGAATTTTCGACAGGACCGCTCGCGGGGCGTCGTGGTGCGGCGGGTCGGCTTCCAGCAGCAGGCTCGGCGGTCGCCACGGCTGTTCGTAGCGGAAATTGCTCAGCCCCACGCCCGCGGCGGACTGGAACGACTGCCAGTCGGTCAGCGCGGCGTGGACCTGTTCGTAGCGGGCCATGGCGTAGATGCCGTAGCGGCTCAGACGCACCACCGGACCGGCCTCGCGCAACGCGGCCTGCATCGGCAAGGGGTCCTCGAGCACCTCGGGGGAGAAGGGATCGACGTCGGTGGAGGGAAGCTGCCGGTTCGGCAGGGTGGAGGTCATGGTTCTTCCTTCGGCAGGCGGGGACAGGCTCACAGGTCCAAAACGAGGCGGTCGGTGCAGGAGCGGGACACGCAGGGAAACAGGCAGTCGCCGTGTGCGCGCTCCTCGTCGTCGAGGATCGAGTCCCGGTGGTCGGGTTCGCCGGCGAGCACGGTGGTTTCACACGTTCCGCACAGTCCCTGGCGGCACGACGAGAGCACGTGGACTCCGGCCGTGTTCATCGCCTGCAGCACGGATTGATCCGGCGGCACCGTCAGCGACACTCCCGAACGGCGCAGTTCGACCTCGAAGGCCTCGCTGCGGACCGGGGTCTGGTCCTTGGCCAGGAAGCGTTCCGTGCGCAGCAGACCGGCCGGCCAGTCGGCGCAGCGGCGCTCCACGGCATCCAGCAGCGGGCCGGGCCCGCAGCAGTACACCTTGGTGTCCTGGCGTGGCGCGGGCAGCCACGCCGACAGGTCCAGCAGGCCGTCCTCGTCCTGCGGGGCGACGGTGACCTTGTCGCCGTAGGCGTGCAGTTCGTCCAGAAATGCCATCGAGGCCCGGCAACGCCCGCCGTAGAGCAACCGCCAGTCGGCGCCGACCATCTCGGCCTGGGCGATCATGGGCAGCAGCGGGGTGATCCCGATGCCGCCTGCGATGAACACGTACCGCGGTGACGGCACGAGCGCGAAGTTGTTGCGCGGCCCACCGAGCGCGACCCGCGCACCTTCGGTCAACTCGTCGTGGATGAAGGCCGAGCCGCCGCGGCTGTCGGCTTCCCGCAGCACCCCGACGCGGTAGGTGTAGGCGTCCCACCGGTTTCCGCACAGCGAGTACTGCCGGGTCAGTCCGCACGGCAGCGTCAGGTCCACATGCGCTCCGGGAGCCCAGTCCGGCAGGCGCTTGCCGCGGGGATGCTGCAGGGTCAGCGTGACGACCCCGTCGGCCACCTCGGTCCTGGCGGCGACACGCAGTTCGATCGCCGTCGCTGCACCCGCAGGGGTGGATTCCATTGCCATTGCTGCTCCTCGGGTCCGTGATTGACGCCGAGGATGAAGCGGCCGTGGTGCACACCACTACAGCATTCTCATTCAATAAGAGAAATGCTGTGATCCGTCTCGCGGGGCATGGACGCCCATGGCGCGGGAGATACCGCGCGCGGCGGCCTGCAGGGCGGGAATGTGCACACGGGCGTTGTCGTCGTTGGGCACGACCGCCGACAACGCCGCGACCACCGTGTTGTCCGCGTCACGCAGCGGCACGGCCACACCCGTGGCACGGACGTCGATGAAGCCGCGACACACGGCGACCCCGCCTCTGCGTACGTCGGCGAGCAGCCCCCGCAGCTGCTTGGGATCGACGATCGTGTGCGGCGTGTAGGCCCGCAACGGGCCGGCGAGTACCTTTTCCTGCACGTGGCCGGGAGCATGCGCCAGCAGCACGACCCCGGAGGAGGACGCGTGCAGGGGAATCCGGCCGGCGATGCGCGTGACGTTGATGACGGCCCCCGGGGCGGACAGCCGCTCGAGGAACAGGACCTCGTCACCGTCTCGAACACCGAGCTGGACATGATGCCCGACGACGGCGTGCAGGTCCTCCAGAAACGGCATCGCCGCTTCGCGCAGTCCCAGGGCGGGAGACGCTCGCGAGGCCAGCTCCCACATCCGCACCCCGATCCGCACTCGCCGGTCGGCGTCGCGCTGCAACCAGCCGTAGCCGACGAGCTCTTCGATCAGCCGCGATGCGGTGGCAATGTGCAGCTGCGCCCGCCGGGCGATCTCGGAGACCCGCAGAGCCGGCGTCTCGGCATCGAAAACCTCGACGATCCGCACCACCCGCGACAGCACGGACTCGCCGCTGGACGACCTCGCCACGCACCACAGTCTGCGATCCTGCCCGCCTCGCGTCCATTTCGGCCCGCCGCAGGCACGGACTGGTCGGCGATACGGTCACCACCGCAGAGCAACACCGCGCCGAGGAACTGATCACCGCGAAGTTCGCGACACCGGAACGGCCCCACCGGGTGCCGTGACCACCGGACCCGCCCCGGGATCAGGTCGGCGGTTCCGGGATCCCGGGTGTGGTGCGGCGTCGCCGCAGCCAGACCTGACGGCTGCCGTCGGAATACAGCAGTACCCGGGACAATTCCCATCCGGCGAATTCGGCGTGGATGGACAACTGGGTCGCCGCGCTCAACCGGGTGATTCCCGCCGGAAGGCGCAGCGGCCGGTATTCCCAATCGGAATCGCCGGCCTGCCGTTTGCTGTCGGTTCGCGTGCTACTCACACTGTCACCACCTGTATTCCCCGTCCGGTTGCCGAGGCGACGTAGACCGTTCCGGTGTCGGGATCGACCGAGACCGCCTCGGGTTGACGCACGGTGGGAAGCCGGTGCTTTTCCTCCGGCTGGCCGCCGGCGACGTCGTAGGCGACGAGTTCGTTGCGGGCGGTCAAGGTGATCCAGGCGAGGTCGCGGGTGGGGTCGTAGGTAAGCCCGAAGGGGGACCCGGACACGGGGTAGCGCTGCTTCAGGATGAGCGGGTCGGTCGCAAAGGCCAGGAACTCACCGCCGCGGGTGTCCACGGTCAGCGCGCGCCCGTAGCGGTCGGTGACGGCGTGGGTGGCGCCCTCCCCGGCGCGGAGCGCGGCCCCTTTGTCGCCGGTGACGATGTTCACCGGCGTCAGGGAGGTGGCCAGCCGGTCCAGCACGAGGACCTCCTGCCTGCTCTGCCGCAGCAGTCGTGCCGGGCCGTTGAAGCCGCCGATGGTGCGCACGAGGGTGCCGCCGTCGAGGACGGCGATGTCCTTGCTGCCCTGCCGTGCCACGACGAGGCGCCCGTTCGTCTCCACGGCGTCGACGGGCCGGTTCGGCACCGCGGTGTGCTCGACGCTGCCGCTGCGCAGGTCGACGCGGGCGACGCTGCCGTGGTCGGGAAGGGCGGCGAGCACGGTCCCGCCTGTGAGGTGCAGACCGGCGGCGGGGCTGGGCAGCGCGATGGTGCGGGAGCGCTGCTCCGGTGCGCGGGGGTCGATCAGAGTGAGTGCGGGGCGATCGGCGCCGGCCAGCACCAGCGTGTGGGTGGCGGGATCGAAGGCACTGAGGTCGGCCGGAGGACCCGGCAGAACCGTGCCGGCCGGGGCGGTGCCGGTCGGTGGGGACCGGTCCGGGCGGGCGGCGACGAGCGTATCGGTGACCTGCAGGGGGCTTCCGGTGCCGGTGGTACCGCATCCTGCCAGCAGTGCGCAGACGGCAAGGCAGGCGACTACCAGACGACGCACCGACGACCTCCTCGAGGTGAACACCGCCGTGAGTGGGCGGAAAGTCTCCGTGTCCAGCATCCCCGACACCGACCGGCGCGTCACCCCTGCGGGTGGGGTCGAATGTCGTGTTCTCGATTACCCGCTGGTCACAGCGGGGGCGTGCTCACCGGCACTGACATCGTCGAGTGCGGCCTGGATGGCCGCGGGCAGGTGGATGTCCTCGGACGTCAGCGCCATGGTCAGCTGGGTGGCGTTACGGGCACCGACCACGGGAGCGGCGACACCGGGACGGTCGCGGATCCAGGCCAGCGCCACGGCCAGGGGCGAGGTTCCGAGTCCCTCGGCGGCGGTGAACACGGCCTGCACGATGCGGGTGGCGCGTTCGGTGCGGTGATGTTCGACGTAGCGGGCCAGCCGCGAGTCGGCGCCGCGGGAATCGGCCGGCGTGCCGTTGCGGTACTTGCCGGTCAACACGCCACGTCCGAGAGGAGCCCAGGGCAGCAGACCGATACCGTGGTGCTGGGCCGCCGGAACGATCTCGTGTTCTCCGCCGCGTTCCAGCAACGAGTACTCCAGCTGCGTCGAGACCAGAGGGCTGCGGCCCGGCCGGGCCTGTTGCAGCGTCGCCGCGGTGGCCAATTGCCAACCGGTGTAGTTGGACACCCCGATGTAGCGGACTTTGCCGCCGGTCACGGCGGTCTCCAGGGCGGCGAGAGTTTCCTCCAGCGGCACCGACGGATCCCAGGCGTGCAGTTGCCACAGGTCGATGTGGTCGACCTGCAGCCGCCGCAGGGATCCCTCGAGTGCGGTCAGCAGCGCGCCGCGGGAGGCGCCGCCCCCGAACGGGCCGTCGGTGCGGCGCGCCACGGCCTTGGTGGCCACGATGATGTCGTCGCGGGCGACGACGGTGCCGAGAAGCTCGCCGAGGATTTGTTCGCTGTGGCCGTCCTGGTAGACATCAGCGGTGTCGACGAGGGTGCCGCCCGCCTCGCAGAACGTGGCCAGTTGGTCGGCTGCTTCGTCGGTGTCGGTGCCGTGTCCCCACGTCATCGTGCCGAGCGCGAGCCGGGAGACGCGCAGGCCGCTGCGGCCGAGCTGTCGATGATCCACGGTGGGGAGCTTATTCGGTCCGTGCCGGAACTGTTGCAGGCCGTGCCCGGTGAGCAGGACCGGCACCGTCCCCCGGCACGATCGTGGGCCGGATCACACCGATGCCGTCGGGGGTACCGAGAAGGCGCCACACGGTGGCGAGCACCGGCGGCGAGCGGACGGAGCCGCCGTGCCCTGCGGTGATGCGGTTTCCGGTGCAGGTGCGGGGCGTCCTGGGGACGGTGGGTGCGTATTGCAAGATCGTCGGCCAGGGGTCATACAAGCGTGCGCAGGTGGCGCGCACGAGCTGTCGAGGCATGTGGGAGTGGGTTTCGTTGACGTGGTTGCAGGCCGTGGTGCTTGCGGTGGTACAGGGATTGACCGAGTTCTTGCCGGTCTCCTCGTCCGGACATTTGCGGATCGTGTCGCAGTTGTTCTTCGGCGCCGACGCGGGCGCCTCGTTCACGGCGGTGACACAGCTGGGCACCGAACTGGCGGTGGTCATTTACTTCTTCGGCGATATCGCGCGGCTGGTGACAACCTGGTTTCGCGGGTTCGGTGATGCCGCGGTGCGCCGCACGCAGGACTACCGGCTGGCCTGGTACGTCATCGTGGGCAGCATCCCGATCGGGATACTGGGCTTTTTCTTCCAGGACCTGATCCGGGGGGCGTTGCGCAGTTTGTGGATCACCGCGACCACCTTGATCGTGTTCGGCCTGCTGCTGGGGCTGGCCGAGCACTACGGGCGCCAGGTTCGCACCCAGCAGCAGCTGCAGCTGCGGGACGGAGTGCTGATGGGGCTGGCCCAATCGTTGGCGCTGGTGCCGGGAGTGTCGCGCTCCGGGGGCACGATCACCGCGGGCCTGGCACTGGGGCTGGACCGCCCCACGGCGGTGCGTTTCTCGTTCCTGCTGGCGATCCCGGCGGTGTTCGGCGCAGGCCTGTTGGAACTGCAGCACGTGTTCGACGCCGCCGGCCCGGGTCTGCAGCCGAGCGTGGCCCAGATGGTCGTGGCCACGGTGCTGGCGGGCCTGGTCGGCTATGCCTGCATCGCCTGGCTGCTGCACTACGTGCAGCGTCACAGCGTCCACCTGTTCGTGTGGTGGCGGGTCGTGGTGGGCCTGCTGGTGTATGCGCTGCTGGGATTCGGGGTGATGCACCCCTGATGCAGCGCCGGGGGCCCGGCCCGCCCGGCCGGGCCGGGTCGTACCCTCGGCGCCGTGGCGACTCTCATCCTGCTGCGGCATGCACGCTCGGCGGCCAACGGTTCGGGCACTCTGGCCGGACGCACCGGCGGAATCGGTCTCGACGAGACCGGTACCGGGCAGGCGGGAGGGCTGCTCGGCCGGCTCGCCGACATCCCGCTGCATGCGATGGTGACCTCGCCGCTGCAGCGGTGCACGGACACGGTGGCCGGGCTGGCCGCAGAGCGCGGCCTGACTCCCACGCCCGAGCCGCGTCTGGCGGAGGTCGATTACGGCGACTGGACCGGCCGCGCCCTCAAGGAACTGACCGAGGAGCCGCTGTGGAAAGTGGTGCAGCAGCACCCGTCCGCGGCGGTGTTTCCCGGCGGTGAGGGACTTGCGCAGGTGCAGGCCCGCGCGGTGGCCGCCCTCCGCGAGCACGATGCGCGCATCACCGCCGAGCACGGTGCGAACGCGGTGTGGGCGGCCTGCAGCCACGGCGATGTGATCAAGTCGGTGCTGGCCGACGCGCTGGGGCTGCATCTGGACAGCTTCCAGCGGATCGTGGTCGAGCCGTGCTCGATCAGCGTGGTGCGCTACACCGAAACGCGGCCGTTCGTGATCAAGACCAACGACACCGGCTCGGACCTGTCCGGGGTGCTGCCGCCGAAGGACGAGCAGGAATCCGCATCCGAGGCGGTGGTCGGTGGCTCGACCGGAGCCTGAGGGCGGGCCCATGCATCCGGTCTCGGATCTGGCCGGCTACCTGACCGGCCGGTGGCTGCTGCAGCGGCGGATCACCGACGCGGCGGGAACACCCCGGGGCACGTTCACCGGAACGGCAACGTTCACCGCCGAGACCGACACGCTGATGTATCACGAGCAGGGCACCCTGCAGTGGGACACCTACCGGGGACCGGCCCACCGCAGGCTGCGATACCGCATCATCGGGCCGGGACAGGCACAGGTCTCGTTCGACTACGGCGACTTCTTCCACGACCTGGACCTGCGCACCGGCTGGTGGCGCACCCGGCACCCGTGCCGCGACGATCTCTACCGCGGCGAGTTCCACGTGTTCGGCCCGGACCACTGGCAGCAGCTCTGGACGGTGGCCGGGCCCACGAAGAACCACACCCTGACCACGTCGTTTCAGCGCGCCGGCCCGGACGACGAACGCTGAAACAGCGTCACGTTCGCAAGCGATGCTGCCGGGCCCCTTCGGCAGTGCGGCGGCCGAACACGAGCGGGCCTCTGCCGGAATACCCGGAGTGGAACATGATCGAACTCAGGACTCCCACGGAGCTCGACGCGATGGGCCGGACGGGGCTGGTGGTGGCCGACGTGCTCGCCACGGTGCGCCGCCACGCCCGGCCCGGCACGGCCCTGGCCGAGCTCGACGAGCTCGCCGGGACGGTTCTCGCCGAGGCCGGGGCGACACCGGCGGAGGCGCACCACCGACCGAGCCGAGCACCCACCCCGTTTCCGCAGATGGTGGCGACCTCGGTCAACGACGTCGTCCTGCACGGCCTCCCCGGGCGCTATCACCTGACCGGCGGGGACCTGCTCAGCATCGACTGCCGCGCCTGCCTCGACGGGTGGCATGCCGCCGCGGCGATGACCGTTCCGGTCGGCACCCCTCGCCAGGAGGATGTGGTGCTGGCGGACACGGCGCGGCAGGCGCTGCAGGACGGTATCGCCGCAGCGGTGCCCGGCCACCACACCGGCGACATCGCCCGCGCGATCGGGGTGGTGAGCCGTAGCGGCGGATACGGCGTTCCCGCTCGGCTCGGTGGTCACGGCATCGGGCGGCAGCAGCGTCAGGACCCGTTCGTGCCCAACGACGGGCGGCCCGGGCAGGGAACCCCGCTGCGTCCCGGCATGGTGGTGACGATCGCGCCGGTGCTGCTGGCCGGCGGCCGGCAGGACCTCGAACGCGCCGCCGACGGGTCGCTGCACACCGGCGACGGCTCGCGATCCGCCCACGTGCAGCACACGGTGGCCGTCACCGAGCACGGCCCGCGGGTGCTCACCGCCCCCTGAATCCCCGGCCGGGCCGACATCGGCCGAAGGCCGGGTGAACCGGCACGCTCAGCCGTGGTCCGGGCGCTCCTCGGCCCGCTCGTCGACCACCCCGGGGATGGGGCGGGTGTCGGTGAAGTCCGCGGCCATGTCGTCGACACCGTGCTGTGGACGGGCCAGCGGCACGAAGTCCTGCCGGTCGGCGGATTTGGCCGCGGTATCGATATCCAGCAGCCGGTTGCGATCGGCGGCCAGCGCCGGGTCGCATTCCCCCTCGCGGTTGAACGACCACATCAGCGTCGGTTCTCCCTGCGGCAACGCCGTGCCCGGCTCGCCGTCGTGGCGGCCGGTGTGCCAGGTGTGCCAGGTCTTGCCGTAGGAGTTCACCAGCAACTTCATCAAGGCCTTTTCCGCCTTTTCCGGCAGCCCGGGGGCCACCAGCTGCCCGGACAGCACCTCGAAGTTGTGCGGATGCCACAAGGACTTCTCCTCCTGCGACAAGGTGGCAAACAGCTGCTCGGAGACGATGTATTCGATCCCGATCAGGTTCGCCTCGGTGGTGTTGCCGTCGAACAGCACGCACTGCAGCATCTCGTCGTTGACCACCCGGCAGTAGTGGTGGGCCTCCATCTGCATGTCCGGGTCGCCCTTGGCGCAGTGAAATCCCACCACGTACACGTCGAATCCGTGCAGCGGACCGGTCTCCTGCAGCACCTTGGCTCCCGCGTCCAGCGTGGCCCGCCAGCGGCTCGTCGGTTCCCCGGGGGGTGCCAGCGGCGAGTGCCGCTGCGGGATGCTCGGATTCACCACGGTTGCTCCTCGGTCGACGCGGTTGCCCCAGGCCTGCTTCCCGCCCTCCTGCGTCGAACCGCGCCCTCGGCCCCGGGCGGCTCCGGGCAGTCGCGGCCGGGGCTTCGACCGGCGGACGGGTTCACGCGGTGGGGCGGGTGCGGATGTCGGCGCCGTAGCCGGGTTGCGGGTGCGGCGCAGTGGGAGAGGACTGCAGTGGGACGGCTACTGACGGCTGCCCCGGTCGCTGCGCGTGGTGCGGCCGTACATGCAGTTGCGGCACCGGTTGATCTCGCGGGTGAAGTTTGCCATGCGGGTCAGCAGCAGAGGCATCGGAACTCCCCTTTTTTCGTCCTGCGGTGAGGTCGTCGTTCACGCCCGGCGGTTGCTGTGGCGGCAACCACCGCACCTGCGGGGATGCCCACCGACGTGGCCGGTCACACGTGCCTGCCGCCCTGCGGTGCGCCGTTCTCGGCGAAGCCCCGCCCGCAGTGGCTGTCGGGGCGCGGGCCGATCCCACCGCTGTTTCGACATATCTCTGTATTGACATCTGTCAACACAGGGGACACACTTGCCGATACCATTGATTCGATACACATCGAATCAGAAGACCACGAGCAAGGAGCCGGCATGTCCCGCGTGCAACTCGCCCTCCGGGTCGGTGACCTGGACGGATCGATCGACTTCTACACCAAGCTGCTCGGCGCCGAACCCGCCAAGCGCCGCCCCGGATACGCCAACTTCGCCCTCGCCGAACCCCCGCTGAAGCTGGTGCTGCTCGAAGGGGAAACCGGCCAGGACACCGTCTTGGATCATCTGGGCACCGAAGTCGCCACCACCGAGGAAGTCGCGGCGGCCACCGCCCGCCTGCGGCAGGGGGGACTGGCCATCGACACCGAGCAGGACAGCACCTGCTGCTACGCCCAGCAGGACAAGGTCTGGGTCCACGGCCCCGGCCGCGAACCCTGGGAGATCTATGTCGTCAAGGCCGACTCCGCCACCTTCGGACCCGGCGGCGCCGATGCCTCCGGGTGCTGCACCGCCGGCACCGAACCGGCCGCAGCCGGCGCGTGATCGTCACCCCCACAGGCTCATGTGCTGCAGCCGTGGCCACAGCACCGGCCACGGCTGCTCGGGTCCTCGCGCGACCCAGATCGGCATCCCCTCGTAGTAGGTGGCCACCGCCTGCCCGGTGCGCACCGTGCCCACCCGGCGCACGCTGCGGAAGTGGCGGGCCAGCACCGACCGGTCGGCGCCGAGGTAGACCACCTGCTCGGTGGCCGCCGAGGGGCGCCCGAAGTACCAGAACCCTCGGCTGGGGCTGTAGACCTCGGCGATCCCGCGTTGCGGACCGTAGTGCCGGATCGCAGCAGCCGACCAGTAATCGTGGGTGAGCACGGCCGTGTCGGGGCGCTGCCCGGGCGGCAGCGTGCGGTAGGCCTCGGCCACGTCGGCGGTCAGTTCGGGCCAGCCGAGGCTGGCGGTGCTGACGACCTCGGACGGCCGGATCGTGGAGGCGGGCAGGATCGGCAGCGCAGTCATCGCCATCCCCGCCGAGACCCCGTAAATCCCGGCCATCAGCCACCCGCGGCGCAGCACGCCCGCCGCGACGCGGTGATGCTGCAACCCCACCACCGCCGCGGCGAACAGCAGCGGATACAGCCCGGCGATGTAGTACGGGCGGCCCCCGGCGGTCAGGAACACCACCAGCAGCAGCAGGGTCGTGCCTGCCAGAAACCGGTACTGCCGCAACCCGGGAGCGCGCAGCAGGAACCACAGGCCCAGCACGGCGAGCACGGCGCCGACCGCCCCGGCCTGATTCCCGGCCACGGCCAGAAACGACCAGGCGCTGCCCGTCTCGGTGGCCACCGTTTCGGTCATGCTCGCCTGCGGCCAGCCGTGCGTGGCCTGCCACACCAGCGCGGGCACACTCGCCAGCACGGCCACGCCCCCACCGGCCCACAACAGGGGGCGCCGCAGCAACACGCGGGGGCCGTCGGTCAGCACGGCCACGGCCAGCGCCAGCCAGAACGCGGGGATGAGGAACTTGACCTGCAGGGCTGCCGCCGTGACAAGACCGGCCCCCAGCAGCAACCGATCATCGGGATCGCCCCGGGCATGCAACCGCACCCACCGCAGGAGCAGCCAGGTGATCAACGCCCACAAGGCCTGATCGAACGACCAGGTCGCCAGCAGATGTCCCGAACCGAGGAAATGCGGCGAGATCGCACAGGCACCCGCGGCGAGTACCTGAGCTCGGCGGTTGCCGCCGAGCTCCCGGGCCATGGCCGCAGCCAGCACCACACAGCCCACCGTGGCCAGCAGCGGCGGAATGCGCAGCACCACCAGCGAGCCCGGAGCCAGCGTCTGCATCATCCGGGCGATCAGCGGCACGGCCGGACCCTGGTCGGCATAGCCCCAGGACAGGTGTTGACCGGCTGCGAGGAAGTACAGCTCGTCCCCGAAGTAGCCGTAGCGGTGGCTGGTCAGCAGCAACGCGGCCGCCAGCGCTGCGGCCACCAGCAGCACCGGCCCGACGGCCGGTGCTGCCAGAGACCCTCGGGCGGACGGGGACGCGGGCAGCTGCGCGGAAGGCGCACTGCCGGTGGAAGAGATCATGCGGGCGGCGATCGGACGTCGGCCGCCGGCTCAGCGCTGCTTCGGTGCCGGGTCCTTGCGCAGCAAGTCCGGGCCGAGGATTCGGCGCACCACGCGCCGCGCCAGGCTTCGGCGTTTACCGGAAGGGGCACTGCCTGCCGGTGTGGCTCCCTGCGCGTGGGTGGGGACACCGGTGGTCGGTGCCTCCACAGCGGGTGGGGGATCGGTCGCCGCCGGAGGTGGTGGGGTGAATGTGGTCGGCCCGTCCACGGCCGACCCGCCGGTGGCCGGCTCGGGAGGCCGGTCGGGATTGAGACGCTTGGCGAACTCGGGAGGACGGTCGCTGATGGCGGGGATGTAGGGCTGGGTCACTTCGAGCCGTTCGGGCTCGGGCGGTGCTGGAGGGTGCGGCTCGTCGAGCGGCAATTCGCCCACGACACGAGTGGTCAGCGGCCCTGATTCCGGCCGTTGCCGGTCCTGCTGCGAGGGCTCCCTCGGGTCCATCGGCTGGAACCACGTTCGAGCAAGGTCGTCTTGAAGTGTCATCCGTATCGACTCGGTGAGAAGCAGCGGCCAGTACCACCGGCGAGTGAATCCCACCGGCGGGCCTGACCTTACCGGTCACGATTCGATCAAACACCCCCACATGCCCGGGGTCGCGGCAGCGCGCCCGAGCTCACACCGGTCCGCCCGGCCGCAACAAGCGATATCCGCTGGTCACGCACGGTCGGGTACCGCCTTCCGGGCGGGACCGAGACAAGTCGGGTCGCCTCATCCGGGCACGTGCCCGAGTGAGGCGACCCGACAAGCACCACAGTCGGCTGCTGTTGACACAGCAGCACCGGCCCACAGCCGCCGCCCGCCGGCGCGGCGGGTCAGGCGGCCCGGGACCGGCTGTGGGACGTGCGGTTGAATTGGTGCCGCTCCCGTTCGGTCATGCCGCCGAAAATCCCGTGGTTGAGCCCGTTGTTCAGGGCATAGTTCAGGCATTCCGAACGCACCGGGCAGCGCGCGCACACGGCCTTGGCCTGCTCGGCCTGCCGGGCGCCCGGGCCCATGTCGGAGATGGGAAAGAACAGTTCGGGATCCTCGTCGCGGCAGGCGGCGCGATGCCGCCAGTCGGTCTTGTCGTGTTCGTCCATGGCCTGCCGCCCCCTTTCGAGGCGTGTGTGATGACGTGGTGCCGCAGCCGGGCCGTACCCCGGCCGGCGTGCGGCGAGCTGACTGTGGAAGACCTCTTTTGTCGGCCCTGCGGCTGTCCGGCAGCGCACGGCCGAGAGAAACGAGGGCCGGTCGATACGCCCGGTCGGCTCCCACCGGAGGGATCCGGTGCAAGGCCGGCACGTGTGGCCCGGGGGACGGGTGCGTTTCGACCACCGGGACAACGTCGTGGCCCTCGGGTGATGTTTCCGCTGCCGGTTGTGACATCCCTCTCGGGACGGCCTCGCCCCGACCACCCACCACGGGGCCGAGGCGGTGCGCGGCCCGTGCGAGCACGAACCGCTATCGTGAGGGCAGCGAGCCTGTCACACCGATACCGACCGGGACACCGAGATGAGCCACACCGACAACGCGCAGGTCCTCGACAACCCGGAACAGACCCGATTCGAGCTCCGCCTCCAGGACCGGGTGATCGGATTCGCCGAGTACCAGCGCCATCCGGACCGGATGGTGCTGCCCCATGTCGAGATCGACCCCGCCCATCGGGGCCGGGGACTGGCCGGGCAGCTCACGCGGGAGACGCTGAACGCCGCCCGTGCCGAGGGCCGGTGGGTGACCCCGCTGTGCCCCTACGTCGCCGGCTACATCCGCAAGCATCCGGAATACGCCGATCTCGTCGACGACCGGCGACACCGCGGAGAATAACCCCACCTCGCTCGCGGCGGCCCGGCCGCGATGGCCGTGGCCGCGAACTTCGGTTGCTGCATCCCGCAGCGCCCGTAGCGGTACGGACACGTGCGAAAGAGGTACGGTTGGGCGCGGGAAGATCGCAAGCCCCCCGAACGGCGCCTGCGATTCTCCCCGCGCCCGGGTGCGGCCGTGCTGCGTGCAGCACGGCCGCGGACCTCCGGTCGGCGTCGGCCCCGAACCACGCAGCAACCGGAGAGAGGTGCGCCCGTGGGCGCGGTGGCGGAGTGCACAGCAACGCTCCGCCACCTTCCACGATACGTGCCGTGGAGGCCTGTTCACAGACTGCGGTGCTGGTCAGCGGCGAGACAGGCAACGGCCGTGGCCCGTCCGACCCCGTAGACGGCCTCCTGATGTCGGGGCTCGACGGAGCGTGGCGCAGCTTCCGGCTCCGCCGCTCGCACCGTGCGGCGCCTTACTCGGCTCGCCCGGATGCGTGTGTTGTCCGGGGCCGGGCGCGCAAATGTGCCCGTTCGCCCTGCTTGCCGAACAGGCTGAGGAACTCGACGGATTCGGTGTCGGCGGCACCGAACCAGTGCGGTGTGCGGGTGTCGAACTCGGCGGCTTCACCGGGCGAGAGCACCAGGTCGTGTTCACCGAGCACGAGCCGCAGCCGTCCGTTGAGAACGTAGAGCCATTCGTAGCCCTCGTGGGTTCGGGGATCCGGATCGCCGGGGCGGCTGTCGGCCGGGAGCACGAGCTTGTAGGCCTGGATACCGCCGGTTCGGCGGGTCAGGGGCAGCATGGTCATGCCACCGCGGGTGATCGGGCGCAGGTGGACGCGCGGGTCTCCGGTGGGCGGGGCGTCGACGAGTTCGTCGAGCGTGACGCCGTGGGCTCGGGCCAGCGGGAGCAGCAGTTCGAGGGTCGGCCGGCGGGCACCGGACTCCAGCCGGGACAGGGTGCTCACCGAGATGCCGGTCGCCGTCGAGAGGTCGGCCAGCGTGGTCTCGTGCTGCCGCCGCAATGCGCGGAGCCGGGGCCCGGCCGCGCCGAGCGCTTGCTCGAGGTCGTCGTCCATGCCGCCATTTTGCCAGAACGGCAAAGAAATTTGCTGAAATGGCTGGTACGGACGCATGGTGGCCGTGGAGGTGGTCGAGGTGACCGAGCAATCGAGAGACGACTACGACGTGGTGGTGGTCGGCGGTGGCGCCGCCGGGTTGAACGGGGCGCTGACGCTGGCTCGGGCACGGCGGTCGGTGCTGGTGATCGATGCGGGCGCCCCGCGCAACGCCCCGGCCGCGGGCGTGCACGGGCTGCTGGCGCTCGACGGGACACCACCGGCCGAGTTGCTGGAGCGCGGCCGGGCGGAAGTTCGCGGCTGTGGCGGCCAGGTGATTTCCGGCGAGGTCGGTGCCGTGGCGCGCGAGGACCGGGGACCGTTCGGGGAAGGGTTCACCGTGGCACTGGCCGACGGCCGGACGGTGCGTGCGCGCAGGCTGCTGGTGACTGCCGGACTGGCCGATGAGCTGCCGGACATCCCCGGGCTGCGGGGCCGGTGGGGGCGGGACGTGCTGCATTGCCCGTACTGCCACGGATGGGAGGTTCGCGACCGGGCCATCGGTGTGCTGGCCTGCGGGCCACCGTCGGTGCATCAGGCGTTGCTGTTTCGGCAGTGGAGCGCCGATGTCACGCTTTTCACCCACACCGGGCCGGCACCGACCGGTGAGGAAGCGGAGCAGCTGGCCGCCCGCAGTATCAGCGTGGTGCACGGTGCGGTGGCGGCGGTGGAGATCGTCGAGGACCGCCTCACCGGCGTACGACTCGCCGACGGCACGGTGGTCGGCCGCGAAGCGCTGGCGGTGTCGCCGCGCATGGTCGCCCGCGCCGACTTCCTGGAGCCGCTCGGACTGCGTGCGGTGGAACACCCCTCGGGGATCGGCGAGCACATCCCCGCCGACGCGACCGGCCGTACCGAGGTGCCCGGGGTGTGGGTCGCGGGCAACGTCACCGATCCGGCCGCCCAGGTCGGTGCCGCCGCGGCGGCGGGTACCACCGCGGCGGCCCGGATCAACGCCGACCTGGTCACCGAGGACACCCGCCAGGCGGTCGCCGCCCACCGGGACCCGTTCTCGGCCGACTCCGAAGCCCGCACCTGCGAACTGGTGACGGGCGACCGTCGCCACGGCCTGTGAATCACGGAAAGGAATCGCCCGTGTCCGAAGAGTTCGACAAGGCGTATTGGGAAGAGCACTACCACGGCCGCACCGCACCCCGAGGCGAGCAGCCCAATCCGCACCTGGTGGCCGAAGCCGGACAACTGCAGCCCGGCACCGCACTGGACGCGGGATGCGGACACGGAACCGAGACCCGCTGGCTCGCCTCACGCGGCTGGCAGGTGACGGCGGTGGACCTCGCCACCACCGCGCTGCACCACGCGCGCGAGCGCGCCGAGGCCCTCGGTGGCGAGGTCACCAACCGGATCACCTGGGTGGAGGCCGACCTGACCGCGTGGGCACCGACCGAGGAAACCTTCGATCTGGTCACCACCCACTACGTGCACCCGGCGGGATCGCGCGAGGCGCTGTTCGGTCGGCTGGCGGCAGCGGTCGCACCGGGCGGCACGCTGCTCGTCGTCGGCCACCACCCTTGCGACTCCCACTCCACCGCGCACGCCTCGGGACCCCAGGTGCACTTCACCGCCGAGGAGATCGCAGCCGACCTCGATCCCGACCGGTGGGACATCGCCGTCGCCGAGACCAGGACCCGATCGGCCACCGGCCACGGCGAAGGCGAGATCACCCTGCACGACACCGTCCTCCGAGCCCGCAAACATCCATGACCGGTGCACTCAGCGGGCGCACCGCCGTGCTCCCGGCTTCGGGAAGTGGGAGGACGACGACTTCGGCAATCTCGAACCGCCTCGATCACGACGCGGAGGCTCGGTGCGGCGACCCGAGAGGGATCCGCCGGGTCCCCCACCCGCGCCAGGCCCACACGGCCAAACCCACTCCTGCGATCACCGAACCGAGGCAGCCGTTGAACAGATCGCCGATGGTGTCGCTGTAGCCGACGAACGGCGACTGCGGACCGGCGTATCGGAACCATTCGTAGAACTCCCACAGGACAGCGAGCGCGGCACCGAGAGCGAAGGTCAGCACCACGAGCGCGAGGGAGCGGACCTGGCGCTGCTGCAGGGGCGGCACCAGCGAGACACGGACGAGCAGCAGGTAGATGGCCGCTGCGGTGGCCCCGGGAGTGACGACGTGGATCGGTATGTCGATCCACGGGACGGTCAGGTACCAGCCGGCGACGTTGGCCCAGCCGGCCAACAGCCAGGTGGCCCCGACCGCGAGATCGATCGGCCGGGGCAACGCGGCGATCCTGGGCACCAGCATCACTGCCGCGACGACGATGAACACCAACGCCGTCGACCAGGAGTAGAGAATCCCGGCCAGGACGAGGCCGACCAGGCTCAGCACCCGCAGGAAGTCGGCGATCGTGTCCACGGTCCGCAGGGTGCTTCGTCGTGCACTGTCCATGACGCCGCCTTGTCTGCCACCACCGGACGCTGCCGGTCCCGGGATCACGGCCCGGACAGGTGACGGGTACTGCTCGTGCGAGAACTGCCTCGCAGGGTTGATGTGCCTGCCCCGGAACTGTTCGCGGCCCCGTAGCCGGGATTCCTGTGCGGACCGGCCCCGATATCCGGGCGAACAAGCACATGCCTTGTCCACTGCACTGTGCCTGCACCGCGACACCGACGCAGGCCGGAGAGGCTCTGTGCCGGCCGACGGTGTGCCGTCGCCGGAAACGGCACGCCGTTGACCGGCTCCCGGCCTCGAGGACGGCCCCGCGCGGCTGCCCACTGAAGCGGTCCACTTTCAACGGTCCGGGCCCGCTACAGCTTCGCCGCCTTCCCGTCGCGCCCCCTTTTCGCGTTGCCTCGCGCCCACACGTGCTTACTATTATGTTTCGTTTGGAAATTACGTTACAAACCAAACAAAATACAGAAGAAGAACCGCGCATAAGGACGCTTATGCGCGGAAACCGCGCCCGCGCAGCCCGGCGCCGGCGCCGGGCGCAATGGGGTGGCGTCCTGTGGAGCCGGTGAAACCAGAGGTTCGTCACCGTGACGAAATAGGGTCGGGAAAGGGGGCATCTCGTGAAGCCGCCCCGAGGAGCGATGAGTTCCCACGGCTCCGCGTGTCTCTCCCGGGATGCGTTGTGGCCGACCGAAGGGAGAAACCGTGGGAGATGTCTGGTCGATGGTGCATGCGGAGCGTGCAGCGCTGATCGACGATCTCAAGAATCTCGACGACCAGCGGTGGGAGGAGCCGTCGCTCTGCGGAGAGTGGACCGTGCACGACGTGGTCGCCCATCTGGTCGACACGGCTCGGACGACGCGGCTCGGTTTCGTGGTTGATCTCGCCCGGGCGCGGTTCGATTTCGACCGCCAGAACGCTCGTGGCGTGGAGCTCCCGGATGCGCTGCAACACTGGCGCCAGTGGCATGCGCCGCACCCTGCTCGGGCTCACCAAGCCTGCGGGCAGAGCTGGTCACATCGCCGCTGTTCTTCCCGGCGTTTCGTCGGACTCAGCGGGAAGGTTGGCTTCTGCTGCCCGGAGACCAGCGGCGCGGCCGGTCTTGCGGTAGTACGGTTTGGCGCACATGTTCTGGTGATGCCAATACGCCCGCAAAGCCAACGGAAGCTTGGGAATCCAGAACGTGTCTTTCAGCGGCTGCACTGGCTCGCGCGCACCCAGCTCGATGTCGGCAACGACGACACCCGGTCCTTCAGCGGTATTGCGCGCGGCGAGCACGTGACCGTCAGCGTCGACGATTTGGGTCGCCCCCACGAACTCGGTGTCGTACGGCGCTGCGATGGGCAGGCCCGGCGCGAGCATGAAGTCGGACCGGAACGGCCCACAGTGCGACGCCTGCAAGACCGGAGTTCCAACCCGGCGAGCGAACTCGGCCGGCGCGTTCTCCGACAGGTAGCGATTGAACTGGGCCAGTGATGCGAAGGTGCGGTCAACGAGCCGGCCCCAGTTCGAAGGCAGCGTCCACCAATGGGTGCCGGTCATGACGACGTCGACGCGGCCCAGCAGGCGTCGCACCGTTCGGGTGCGAATCAGTTCCCAGCACACGGCCGCGCCCATCCTGCCGATACTGGTCTCGAACGCGCCGTCGTCGTGACCGGGCGCGTAGAAGGCGTTTTCCCACATGGTGGGTAGATCCTTGTCATGCAGATGGATCTGCCCATCCGGTTCGACCAGGTGATACCGGTTGTAGATCTGCCCGCCGTCGGCGATCAGCATCGACCCGCCGATGTGGCAGCCGTGCCGCTTCGCTGTGGTTTGCAACATCTCGACTGCCGCATTCTGCGGAGTCAAAACGCTCTGATGCACTTCGGGGCGAAACGGCAGTGGTGACGTCGCGAACTCGGGCACACCGATCAGCGTCGCGCCCTTGCCGGCGGCCTCGTCGATCATCACCTCGAGCCTGCGCACGTTTTCGGCGACGTCGCCCACCACACCTTGTAGCTGGATCGCCGCGGCGCGAATCGTCGGACTGTGCTCACCGGCAATGGCACCATTCACAATAATCTCCTCAAACGGACCGGAAAGCCTCGCGGCACAAGATCCTGACGGGACCGTACGCGCTGCACGGTGTCCCGCACCAAGCAGGCGCTCGCGGAGAGGACGGCCCAGCCGGGAGACCGTGCTCGCGATGGGCTTCGTCGAGAAGGGCGGTCCGGCCGGGGAGCAGTTCGACTACCGCACTCGACGCGGGGGCGACGTCCTGTCCGGGAAACGTCACGCCCAGGCGTGCACGAACCCGGCGAGCAGGACGGCGAACCCACCGATCTCGCCGACGATCAGGGCGACCATGAACCATCCGATCGCCGGAGACGGGTCCCGGAGCTGGTTGTCCGTGTCGCGCCGCAGCCCGTGCCACTGGTACGACGCGATCGCGGCCACGAAGAACGCGATCTGCACCAGCGCCGCGGTCAGATCGACCCACGTCGGCCAGTCGCTCAGCTCGGCGAACACCGCGATCAGTCCGATCGCGAACGCGTACAGCAGCGCGGACCGGTGGGCGATGTCGATGTAGGGGTGCGCCACCGCATTCGGCGACTGCCGGATCTGGGCGTATTTCACCACGCCCAGCGACAGCGCCCAGAGGAAGACCAGGCCGGCGGCCAGCAGCACGATCCGCGTTTCGGGGGCGAGGTCGGCCACGGTCATCGGCTCAACACCAGGTGTTTCCCTGCGTGAGCGCCCAGGCGTGGCAGGAGGTGCTTCGGTACGTATGTGACGTGTTTCGACACGGACAGAACTCACTCGAGGTCGACATCGGAACCGGCGGCCGATCATCGGAACGACCCGACAGGCACAGTATCCGACGCGTCCGTGCGCACTTTCGCGCGTGGCCCCAAGACCATCATTCCTGTAGTCGTTGTCTGCGGGCCTGCTGCCCGCGCAGGCCCGCACCGGCCGTGCGAGGCACGGTGCTGCCCTGCGGGCGGCACAACCCGAGGACGTCACCGTGACGGAACAGGATGGCTGCCGGGGCCCTTCTGTGTTGTCTGAGGAAGAGGGCAACACGCGACCTGCGCGGGGAGAATCGCACCATGACCGAGCGCAAGCCACCGGGCATGACCTTCGAGACGTGGATCGACAAGCAGATCCGCACGGCGCAGGAGCGCGGCGACTTCGACGACCTGCCCGGTGCGGGCAAGCCGCTGCCCGGGGCGGGCAAGCCCCACGACGAGCTGTGGTGGGTCAAGAACTACATCCAGCGGGAAGGGCTGTCGGCCGAGGCCCTGTTGCCCACCCCGGTACAGCTGCGCAAGGAGATCCAGCGGCTGCCCGACACCGTCCGCGAACTGCCCTCCGAACAGGCGGTGCGCGAGACCGTGGAGGAGCTCAACCGGCGGATCGTGGACTGGCTGCGGGCACCGTCGGGCCCACAGGTGCCGGTCGGCCCGGTCGATGCGGAGGCCGTGGTGCAGCAGTGGCGCGCGGATCGGCAGGCAGCACAGCGCCGGGCCGCTGCGACCGCACCGGTCGAACAACCGGCGACGCCGTCCCGGCGGCCCCGGTGGTGGCACCGGTTCACGCGCCGAGTCCGGTCCTCCGGATGATCCGAGCGCCGGCGCGCCCCGGTGCCGTGAGCGAGGCCGATCCGGTTCTGCCATGATCGCAGCGGTTCGATGATCGGTCGGCAACCACGGGGGCAGCGATGGCGCAAGCAACGGACCGGGACGGGATCGTCCACAGCGATCAGACGCAGGTTCTGGCCACCACGACGCGGACGGGCCACACCGTATCCAGGCTGATCTCGGCGTGGCTGGGATCGTTCACCGCCTCGGCCGATACGCGCGCGGCCTATGCCCGCGATCTGCGCGAGTACGTCGCCTGGTGCACCCGCCGTGGGCTCGACCCGCTGGAGGTGCGGCTTCCCGAGGTGCAGATGTATGCCACCGAGCTCGCCGTGACTGCCAACCCGCGGACGGGACGCCCGTATGCGGCCTCGACCAGTGCCCGCAAGCTGGCGGCGATCTCGAGCTGGTACACCTTCCTGGTGCGTGCCGATGCCATCGACGCCAATCCCGCCCGGGACGTCTCCCGGCCACGCTATGATCGCAAGCATTCCCCGACCGCCAGCGTGACCGAAGAGCAGGCCACCACGATGCTGGCCGCCAGCCGCGCAGGGGGGCACCGCATCCTGGGAGCGGAGTGTGCCGCACTGGTGATGGTGCTGCTGGTCGACCTGGGGGTGCGTGTTTCGGAGTTGTGCCAGGCGAATCTGACCGATCTGGGTCAGCAGGCGGGAATGCGGATCCTGGCGGTACGGATGAAGGGGGGAACGGTGCGCCTGCGTCCCCTTCCGGCGCAGGCCTCCGCGCTGCTCGACGAATACCTGGCCTGCCGTCCCGATGACGGGGATCCCGAGGCGCTACTGGTGACGCGGCGGGGGCGGCGTGTGAGCCGGCATCAGATCTATCGATTGGTGCAGCGCACCGCGCGGGAAGCCGGAGTGCCGATGCCGGAACGGATCACGCCGCATTCGATGCGGCACGCGTTCAACACCATCGCCCGCCAGCGGGGTGCCTCCCTGGAGGATCGCCGGGATGCGCTCGGGCATTCCTCGGCGGCGATCACGCAGCTGTATGACCACGTCGCCCTGTCGGTCACGCGGGACCCGGCACATCTGGTGGCCGCGGCCACCGGCGGGAACACACCGGCAGCAGGCCACGAGGAGCCGTGATGGGGTGCAGTGACGGGCAGTTCCGGGTGTGACGAGGAGTGGAGCCATGACCGAGGCGGCGGGCACCGAGGCCGGTGGAGAAGCTGCGGGCAATACCTGCAATTTTCCCGGATGCGACCGCGTGGTGCCGCGTTCCGGGGGGCCGGGCCGGCCCGCGGAGTACTGCGACCTGCCGGGCCACACCCGGTGGCGGGCCTGGAAGGAACGGCAGCGCCGGGACCACGAGCAGCAATCCTCCACTCAGCCCGTCACTGTGACGGAATCCGAAGGGCCGGTGACGGCGGCGAGGCTGCGGGCCGATGATCTTCTGACCCAGTTCCGGTCGGTGTCGACGCAGTTGTCGCACACGCTCGAGCAGGCCGTGGCCGAGCTGCGCACACTGAGCGATCCGAGCGCGACCGAGGCCCAGATCCAGGCGGTGCACGCCGATGCCGCCCAGCGTGTCGCTTCGGCCGAACAGGCCTTGGCCGCCGAGCAGCAGCACCACCACGAGGCCGAGCAGGCCCGGGCAGCTGCCGAAGCCGCAGCCGAGGACGCCACTGTCGCCGCCGAACACGCCGAGAGCGAGGCCGAGCAGGCTCGGCAGGAACGCGACGCGGCCACCGCCGAGGCGCAATCGGCTCGGCAGCGCGCCACCGAAGAAGTCGAGGCGGCGCGCACCGAAGCCGAGCAGACCGTGGCAGCAGCCCGCAGCCAGGCCGCCGAGGAGGTCGCGGCCGCGCGGGAGGAGACCGAGCAGGCCCAGCGGGAAGCCACGCAGGAGCGCCAGCAGGCACGTGCCGAAGCCGAGGAGGCCAAGCGCGAAGCCGCCGACGAGGTCCGTGCCGCGCGGGAGGAGCTGGCCGAACGCACACGGGAGCGCGATGCGGCGCTGCAACGCGCGGCGCGCGCCGAGCAGGCCCGCGAGCATGCCGAAACGCAACTCGACGAGGTCAAAACCGAACTGCAGCAGGCTCGGCAGGATGAGCGCAGCAGCCGCGCCGAGCTGGCCGAGTTGCGCAAGCAGCACGCCGACGAGGTGGCCACGCTGCGCCGGGAATCCGCCGTGTCCGTGCAGCAAGCCAAAGACGAGGTGGCGCAACGGCTGGTGGCTCTCGACGACGCCCGAGCGCAGACCCTGGTTCGTGCTCAGCGCGCCGAGAGCCAGCTCGATGCGGCGCTGACCGAACTGCACGCACTGCGGGACGCCGGCAAGCAGGACAACGCCGGACAACCTTCGGCTCTGTCGGAGGCAGAGGCCGAATCATCCGACGGGGAAATCCGGTAGCGCAGGCGATGCCACCGGCGACCATCGAACGACTGGTCGAGGCCGCGCCCGATGTGCGGCTGTACACCGAGGCCAGGGTCGCCGACGAACACGGCAGTGACGTGCCCACCGGAGCCACCGGCGAGGTAGTGCTGCGCGGCGAGACCATCATGAAACGGTGTGGACCGGAGAGCACCCTTACATATACAGCACGGGCTTGAGCTGGCTGCCTTCCTCGAACGCACCGCGGAAGACGTCGTTGACCTGGTCGAGGCGGTGGTGCTCGACGAGCCGGTCAAACGGCAGCAGACCGGCCCGCCACAGCTCGATGAGTCGCGGGATGAACACCTGGGGCATGCTGCTGCCCTCGACGACCCCGCGAACACGGCGACCGAACAGCAGCGAGCTGATGTCGATGGCGGACTCGGTGCCCATCGGGGCGGCGCCGACCATCGCGGCCTCGCCGCACTGGGTGATGCTGTCGACAGCCTGGCGGAACGTGTCCGCGCTGCCCACGCATTCCAGGCTGTAGTCGGCTCCCTCGCCGCCGGTGAGGTCCTTGACCGCCTCGACGGGATCCTGGTCTGTGGGATCGATGGTGTGCGTGGCACCGAGTTCGGTGGCCAAGCCGCGCCGGTTGCGGAACGGCTCGACGGCCACGATCGGGTGGCAGCCGACGATCTTCGCGCCCATGATCGCGGAGAGTCCGACCGAGCCGGCGCCGTAGACCACCAGCCGGCTGCCCGCCTGCGGCTGCAGCGAGTTGAGCACGGCCCCGGTGCCGGTCTGGATCCCGCAGCCCAGCGGGCCGAGCATGTCCAGCGGCAGCTCCTTGTCGACGACGACCACGCCGCGCTCCTTGGCCAACGCGTGGGTGGCGAACGAGGACTGGCCGAACAGCGAGCCGTGCACCGGGCCGTCCTCGTGGCGCAGCGTCTGCGTGCCGTCAGGCCGAGTGCCTGCGAAGTTGAGCTCGGCGAAGTGTAGGCAGTAGGACGGGTTGCCGGTCAGGCACAGCCGGCAGGTGCCGCAGGACAGGTTGCACAGCACGACGTGGTCGCCGACGGACACGTCCCGCACCGCCTCGCCCACTCGTTCCACGACACCGGCGCCCTCGTGGCCGCCCACGATCGGCTGCGGGATCGGGTAGAGCTGGTCGCGGGCGATGAGATCGGTGTGGCACACCCCGGTGCCGTGCACCCGGACCAGTACCTCGTCACGCTGCGGGTCGTCGAGCTCCAGATCCTCGACCGACCATGGCTGTCCTTTCTCTCGGGCCACTGCGGCCTGTATCCGTGTGGGCATTGCGGCACCTTTCGGCTCGGCTGCGCGCCCGCTGGTTTTCCCGCTGTGCTGTGCGGACAAACGCTGCCAAACCGACCGGAGGCAGCCGCGTGGTTTCCGTTACCGGGTCGTTCGGGTAGCACCGGTGCGTGACCGAGCACGACGTAGTGATCATCGGCAGTGGCATCAACGCGCTCGTTGCGGCAGCGGAGCTGTCCCGTGAAGGGCGCGACGTGCTGGTGTGTGAGCGCAACTCTCGAGCGGGCGGAGCGATCCGCACCGAGTCCGACTTCCCGGCGCCGGGCTACACCACCGACGTGTTCTCCTGCTGGCATCCGCTGTTCGTGGGCGGGCCCGCCCACCCCGGCTTACGTGACGAGCTGCAGCGCCGGGGTGTGGTCTACCGCAACACCGACCTTCCGGCCGGGGTGGCGCTGGCCGACGGGACCACTGCCGTGCTGTCCACCGACACCGAAGCCACGGCGACGGGGCTGGACGACCTGCATCCGGGCGACGGTGACGCCTGGCGCGGGATGCTGGAGCAGTTCGGGCAGCGGGCCGACCTCGCGTTCGCCGCGCTGGGGACCGAGCTGTGGTCGGTCGACGGGATGAAACTGGGTGCCCGGGCTGCCCGCCGGCTCGGCGCTCTGGGCACGCTGGAGTTCGCGCAGTCGGCATTGGAGCCGGCGAGGGCGTGGCTGCGGCGCACTTTCGCCGGCGAGGGTGCTCGCGCGCTGCTGAGCCCATGGATCGGACACAACGGACTCGGGCCCGAGGACGCGGGCTCGGCGCTGATCAACAAGGTGATCGCGCTGGCGCTGGCTCAGGGCGGCTGCCCGGTTCCGGAGGGTGGTGGCATCCGCCTGGTGGAAGCGCTGAGCGGCATCGTCCGCGACGCGGGCGGTGAGGTACGTACCGGCGCCGACGTGTCCCGCGTGCTGGTCGAGGACGGTCGCGCCCGTGGTGTGCTGTTGTGCGACGGGGAGCGCATCGGCGCGCGGGAGGGCGTGTTGGCGAGCGTCACCCCGCAGGCGCTCTACTTCGACCTCCTCGCAGACGAGCCGACCGTGCCCGGCAGTGTGCGCGCCGCCGCCGATCGCTACCGCTACGGGCGCGGTGACATGCAGGTGCATCTGGCGATGTCCGAGCCACCGCGGTGGCGGCACGATCACGAGCGACTCTCCCGGACCGCCGTGGTGCACGCGACACCGGGATTGGACGGGGTGAGCGCGGCCGTGAGCGAGGCCGACCGGAACCTGTTGCCCAGCTCGCCCACCATCGTCTGCGGGCAGCCCGCGGCGCTCGATCCCACCCGCGTCCCGGCGGGCGGCGGTGCACTGTGGATCCAGTTGCAGGAAACACCCTTCCGGCCGACCGGAGACGCCGCGGGCGACATCGACGTCGGTGACGGCCAGTGGACACCCGAGCTCGCCGACCGGTATGCCGATCGTGTGCTGAACCGGCTTTCTCAGCACATCGACAATCTCGACAGCGCGCTGGTCGATCGCGCGGTGATCAGCCCGGCCGACCTGCAGCGGGCAAATTGCAATCTGGTCAACGGCGACCCCTACGCGGGCTCCTGCCGACTCGACCAATTTCTGCTGTGGCGCCCGATGGCCCGCGCCCCCGGTCACCGGACGTCGGTGGCGGGACTCTGGCACATCGGCGCGAGCACGCACCCGGGGCCCGGACTCGCCGGTGCCAGCGGCCACCTTGTCGCCCAGGACATCATCGGTGGCACCGGTGTCCGCAGCCGGTTGCGGCGATGGCTTCCCGGCTGAGGCCGGTTCCGCGACGGAACAACCCCGACACCCTGACCAAGCATGCGCTCTGCCGGCGCACCGCGGATCTTCGAATTCCTTGCGCAGCCGCGAGCGAGCACCCGGTCTGCGACCCCTGCAAGCGTGTCCGCCTACGGCGCGGCGGCCAGTGCGGGGGCCAGCTCACGCAGCGCGGGACGCGGGTCGTCGGTCTGTTTGTCGCCGAGCACCTGCACCAGGACGTGGTCGGCGCCCGCGTCGAGGTGCGCACGTACTCGCGCGACGATGTCCTCGGTCCGGCCCCAGACCACCAGCGCCTCGGCCAGGCGGTCGCTGCCCCCACGTGCGAGGTCATCCTCGGTGAATCCCTGGCGCAGCCAGCTGTTGCGGTAGTTCGGCAGCGTCGAGTAGGTGTCCAGGTGGGTGTGTGCCCGCCGCAGTGCGGTCTCCCTGTCGGTGGTGACCGCGATGCCCTGCTCGACGACGACCATCTTGTCCGGACCGACCGCCTCCCGGGTGCGCGCGGTCTGCTCCGGCGTCACCAGATACGGGTGGGCACCGTCGGCGGCGGTGCGGGAGAGCTCCAGCATCTTCGGCCCCAGTGCCGCCAGCAGTCGAGGAGGCCGTCCGGATCCCGGTTCGATCTTGTCGGACACCGCGTCCATGCGCGCAAGGTAGTCCCGCATGGTCGCCAGTGGTTTCTCGTAGGTGCCCGAACGGTGCTGAACCAGCGGTCCGTGGCTGACGCCCAAACCGAGCAGGAAACGCCCCGGGTGCTGAGCGAGAAGTGTCCGGCCCCCGGCCTCGGCGGCCATCGCGTCCCGGGCGTGGATGTTGGCGATGCCGGTGCCCACCCGCAGGCGCTGCGTGGCGGCCAGCAGGGCACCGGCTTGCGTCAGTGCTTCCTTGCCCGCGGCCTCGCCGAACCACAGCGACCCGTAACCGAGTTCTTCCAGCTCGCCGGCCGCATGCCGAACCTCGGTGATCGGGAACGTGTCGCTGGTCCACCAGACACCGACGGCGGAGGGAAAAGGAGGCGTGGCCATGGGCGCAAACTACCATCACGTCGCGGTGAGAGCGGAGATCACAGCTCGTTGCCCCAGACGTAACGGGCAACCATCTCGACCAGCTGGAGCTTGGCGTGCTCGGACTCGGCCGCGGCGCTCCCGACGACGTGGAAGCCGCCGTTGGTGGAGATCGCGATGTCGTCGACGTCCATGATGGTCGCGGCGACGTCGATGCGGGCGGCCAGACCGTCCACGTTCTCCACAGTGGAATTCGACACGTCGATGATGCCGGGCGAGGCCGTTCAGGGGTGGCAGCATCGCCGACCCGACTACTGTGACGACCCGGCGGTGGCCCCCGAGTCGTCACCCGCCAAGCGGCGATTGAGGAGCACCTTGGCCGCATCGAGGGCGAACAGCCACACGACGGACCAACCCCAGGCCAGTCCGACCTGCGACCAACCAATGGACGGCATGAGGAAGCCGGTCAGCGCGATGGCGGTGGCCAGGATCTGCGTCCCGACCACAGCGACCAGGACGATCATGGCGGGCCGGGAGGACCAGAAGGGACCGCGGGTGCGCGCCGCAAAGTAGGTCAGGTGGCCCGCCACGGACAGCTTGAGGTAGACCAGTGTGGTGATGGCGGGGCCGGTGATGCCGAGCGGGCCCTGGGCGAGCACAACCAGCACGAACGAGGACATCACGCCGACGATCCCGAGTGCGGAGCCCACGCCCAGCACCTGGCGCATCCGCCATCGCACGGGTTTGCCTGCCGGCTCGGTTCGGTCGTAGGCGATGGACAGGATGGCCAGATCGTTGAGCAGCGCCAGCAGGATCACCTGGATAGGGCTGATCGGGAAGATCCTCAGCGCCACGACCGTCAGCGTCACGAACACGACGATGCGGATCGTCTCGCTGATGCGGTAGACGGTGTAGTTGGTCATCCGCCGGAACGTCTCCCGGCTACGACGCAGCGCCTCGACGATGACCGACAGCCCGGGCTCGGTGAGCACCACCTCAGAGGCCGCCGTGGCGGCCTCGGTCGAGCCCGCCACGGCGATGCCGACCTCGGCTCTCCGCAACGCCGGGGTGTCGTTGACGCCATCGCCGGTCATGCCCACGATCCGGTCGCGGTCCTGCAGCGCGGCGGCTATGCGGTGCTTGTCCTCGGGCACCACCTGGGCGAATCCGCTGACCGTGTCCACCCGCTCGGAGAGTTCGCGCTCGTCGGCGGCCTCGCGAACGGCGTCGGCCTGCCGGACGTCGTCGCCCAGTCCGACCTCGTCCGCCACCTGCCTGCCGATCTCCACGCGGTCACCGGTGAGCATCCGAACCCGCAGGCCGAGCTCCGCTGCCTGCTCCAGCGTTTCGGTGGCGTCCTCGCGCGGTGGGTTGCGCAGAGCCAGCACACCCAGGAGCTCCCAGTCGCCACCGCCGTCGGTGCGCGCCACGGCCAGCGTGCGCATGCCCTGTTCGCCGAATCCGCCTGCCTGCTCCTCGACCCGCTCGCGTACGTCGCCGGAGGCGTCGACCAGGTCGGTGATCGACTGCACCGCCCCCTTGGCCACGTGGAACTCGGCGCCGTCCGGCCCGCGCACGTGCCCCTGGGTGCGCTTGAGTTGCGGGTCGAACGGAGTGAATTCGAGCAGTTCGTATCCGGCCAGCTGTTCTTCCTCTGTCGCATCGAAAATGGCCAGGTCGATGGGATCCTTGCGCTCCCGCTGGGAGGCGAGTGCGGCGGCGAGCAGGACCTCGTCCGAGCTTGCCGCATCGCCGTTTCCGGTGTCCGAGCCTGCCGCCTCGTGCACGGTGATCTCGTCGCGGGTGATCGTGCCGGTCTTGTCGACCAGCAGGATCTGCATCCCGGCCAGCTCCTCCAGAGCGGGCAGTCTGCTGACGATGGCTTTCCTGCGGGCGAGCGCGCGAGCACCGGCGGCCATGGTCACCGACAGCACCGTGGGCAACGCCACCGGAACCGAGGCGATCGTGACGACCAGTGCGAGTTCGAGGGTTGTGGTCAGTGGGTTGCCGCGGAGCAATGACACGGCAACGATGACGGCGACCAGCACCAACGACAGCGCGATGAGGTAGCGACCGATCCGCAGCACCGCCCGCCGGAAGTGTGACGGGGGTGCCTCGCCCTGCACCAGTTCGGCGGTCCGTCCGAAGCGCGTGCTCGTGCCGGTGGCGGCCACCCGCACATGCCCTTCCCCGCGCGATGCCGAGGATCCCGAATACACTGCATCGCCCGGTTCCTTGTCTACCGGCAGGGACTCTCCGGTCAGTGCCGACTCGTCGGAGGAGAGGCTGCCGGACAGCAGCAGGCCGTCGGCCGGGACGATCTGATCCACGCCCACGTGCACGAGGTCTCCCGGAATCACCTCCCGCGCGGGCAGCTCCTGCCAATTCCCGCCTCGCTTGACCGTGGCGTGCACGGCCACCTGCTGCTTGAGCGCTTCGATCGCCCTGCCCGCCTGGTGTTCCTGCCAGAAACCCACCACACCGTTGATCAGCAGCAGCACCAGGATGACCGCCAGATCCGGCCACTTCCCGGCGACGGCGGAGAGCACAGCGGCCGCTTCGATCATCCACGGGATCGGTCCCCAGAAGTGCCGGAGAAACTCCACGATCGTGGACCGGCCCCGCTCGCCGAGCTCGTTCGCCCCGTAGCGGTCGAGCCGCCGGGCCGCCTCGTCGTCGGACAGTCCCTCCTCGTCGCCGAGGTCCTCGTCAGCGCGCCGGTCCTCGTCGTTTCGCGCATCGGGCGGCTCCTCGTGCTGCTCCCGGCCGGTTCCACCGTCCCGATGCTCGGATGCGTCTCCGTGATCGGCCTCGTGCGGTCGGCAACGAGCCGGGCTCTTCGAGTCGCGGTCCTCGCTCATGGCCGATCAGTCCTGGTCCGGAACGTGTCGAGAGAGGTCACCACTCGCGTGTACCCGTCACCGTCCGGCACACACTCGTACCTCGTGCTGCCAACGACCGCGGCGCGATCTGCGGACGGTGGAGGTACAGCACCGGGGACCGTCCGCGGACGTGCGCCAGGCCGTGGTCAGCCGGGGCGGTCGGCGCGCGTGTCTACCGGGGGGAAGTGAGGCGCAGGTGGGCGTGGATGGCGGTACCTGCCAGGCTGGTGTGGGTGCGCACGAGGTCGGCCAGGTTGTGGACCAGCAGCAGACCGCGGCCGCCGAGCTGGCCGGGCTGGGGTGGTCGGCGCCCGGCCAGCGGGTCGGCCAGTGTTCCGCTGTTTTCGACGGCGCAGACGAGATCGTCACCGTCGCGCCCGATTCGCAGGAGGCAGTCTCCACCGCCGTGCACCAGACCGTTGGTGACCAGTTCGGTGACGATGAGTTCCCATTCGACGGTCCGATCCGGACAGAGGCCGAGTCGCTGGGCGTGGTCGGTGGCGAAGCGACGCGCGCCGGGCAGTGCGCCCGCTGTGGTGACCGGGTAGGTCGCGGCGTCCGGCACGCTGCCCAGGGGTTGGTTGTGCCGGGCGAGCACCTCCTCGGGTGCGTAGTGCTCGCTGGCGTGCCGCCGGCCCGTGACCCGTAGCCACGGGTGCGTGGCGTGGGCGTCGGCCAGAGCGGAGGCATCGAGCCCGGCGGTGTCATACGGGCACACGATGGTGACGTCGCGTCCGGTGAAGGCGGTGTTGATCAGAGCTTCGTGCTGGGCGCAGGCCGGGTATTCGGTGGCGGTGCGGCCGGACCAGATGGGTTCGCCGATGATGCGGACATGCTCGTGTGGGTGCTCGTCGGCGGAGGCGTGCAGCACGTCGGCGATGATGCGGCCGGGGTTGCGGCCGGCCTCGGTCATGTCGAGCATGCGGACCCGCCCGGCGTCCTCGTCCAGGGCTTCGCGCAGCAGCCGGAGTTTGGGGGCGGGCACTGCCACGGTCACGGGATCGCGCTGGGCCAGGCCGTCGGTGATGAACGGCACCAGCTCGTCGAGATAGTCGGTGTCGGAGTCGTAGAAGAGGGCTTCGTGGACGAATCGATCGGGGTGCGTTGCCGCGCTCGGGGTCATGTCAGCGACTCCACACGTACGGTGTCCAGGTTGAGCACCTCCACGATGCGGGCCGGCCCCGGCCGGGAGGTGCGGAGTACGGCGGTGGCGGCGTACTGGCGGGCGTGCTCGGCTCGATGGCCGTGTCCGCGGCACAGGTGCCGCCCACTGAGGTCACCTGCGCGGCGCCGGAAAGCAACGCCTGGTCCATACCGACGACTTCGCGCAGCTCGTCGGTCAATGCCTCGGCCGTGCCCGTGGCCACGTAGCAGACACGTTGCCCCAATGCCAGGCCCTCGGCGACAAACTCCCGCATCCGGGAGCGGAACTCGGCCGGCTCGTCATAGCGCCAGCACAGGTGATCGTGCCTGCTCAGGCCCCGCGCGTCCTGGGCCAACCCCGATTTTCGCATCGCCGCCACTGTACTCAACTCCTTGCACGGCGAGCTCGGGTTTCGATCTTTCGCTGATCACCGGCCTGTGCGGAGGACAATGGTAGAGCCTTGTGCGCACACCAACAGTGCCCTGCCGTTGTCGGGGCGTGTACCGCACGATGTGCGGGGTAACCCCGGACCATGGAAGTTCGGGCGGAGTCCGTGCCGGGCAGGATCGGGCGGATGATCCTGATCGGCGCCCTGGCCGTGCCGCTGGCGGCCGCGTGCAGCAGTGGTGACACCGCCGGCCCGCAACGGGGCGTCACTGTCGGCGACATCCAGCACAAGGAGTACTTCTACCAGGGTGAACACCTGGGGCGGACCGTCACGGTCAGTGCCGCGGTGGCCGAGGTGCGCGGACCCCACGCGTTCGAGCTGTCCGGTGGCGACGCCGGTGACGACACGCTGCTGGTGATGCCCCCGGTGACCGGCCATCCGGTCGAGGTCGTACCGGGTCAGCGGGTGCGGGTCACCGGCACCGTGGGCCAGCTGCACTCGTCGATGCCGTCGCAGAAGGTGCCCTACGTCCAGCGGGGCCTCTACAGCAAGCACACGACCGAGGCGTATCTGTACGACGCCGCTGTCGAGCCGTTGTCGCCACCCCAGCGCGGGCACGGCGATCGCTGACACTGCCGGGCGCTGCGGCTTTACTCGGCGGCTTTACTCGGTCAGTGCCTCTTCCTTCCTGGCCTTGACCACATACGGTTCGCCCTCCACCGCCAGGTACACGTAGTCGTCGCCGACGGCCACGCCCGAGATCCGGGCGTGGCCGAGGCCGGACTGCTCGAGGGTGGTGCGGAAATCGATCATGGTGATGACCTCGAGGGTCTCGGGCCGCATGCTGATCAGCTTGTCGGCGGTCACCGCATACACGCGGTGCTCCTGTTGAGGCTCGGCCACGACGTGCTCGACCGTCTCGCTGAGCTCGTTGACGGCCACGACCTCCAGCCCGCCGTGGGCGTTTCCCTCCACCAGTTGCACGCGGCGGGAACCCTCCTCGGCGAAGTAGGCGCTCTTCGACACGCTGTCGTCCGAACTGAAGGTCGTGTGGCTCAACGCGACCCGGCGCGTGCCCGCAGGCTGCGGCCCCTGCGGCGTCTCGTGGAAGTAGGTGAATCCCTCCCGGGTGACCAGCCAGAACGAGGGGTCGACGTGGTTGCCCGGCTCCACCACGGCCTCCGGGCCCGCCTGCACCTCGTGCCGGAACAGCACTTCGCTGCGCTCGTAATCCACGCCGGTGACCGTCGAGTCGTCCTCGGACAGAGCGAACAGCGACTTCGCCGCTTTCTCCACCACCACCCAAGACGGTGTCGGGATGTCGCCGAGACTGCCGACCTCGGTCAGGGTCTCGGTGTCGAGCAGGGCGATCCGGCCGGCCTCGGTCAGCGGAACAGCCACCCTCTCGTCGGGCCGGGTGATCAGGGCGAATTTCTCGCCGGCACCCTCGACCGTGCGCGAGCCGAGGGCCTCGCCGGTCTCCGAATCCACCCGGACCAGCCGCCGGCGGCCGTCCTGCTCGACGAAACCGAGCAGCACGTTGCGCTCGGTGGCCCAGGTGGGATGGCTCAGGGGGTGTGCGACGTCGAGTACCTGCACCTCGGGGATGCTCGTGGGCAGGCTGGAACAGTCCGGCAGGGGATTGCGGGGTGGTGCCGGGGCACGGCCGAGAGGCGCGGTGAGCACTTTCGGGGCCTTGCCGTTCGGCGGCAGCGGGCAGTACTCGCGAGGTACGTCCGGGTTGGCCACCCGCAGTGGGAGCCGGACCTGTCCGGCGTGGGCGAAGGTGAACACGACGGGGTAGGTGCGGCCGGCCCGGATCGTGGTGGTCAGCCCGGTCAGCCGCAGCTCGATCGAGGTCGTCTCGGGCAGCTCGATCGAGGCGACGGGCTCGACATAGCCGGCGGTGAGCGTGTGATGGCCGGGCAGGGTGCTCTCCCCGAGGACGAGGCCTTCACCTGCGATCGGGCTGCTCACCGACACCAATCGGTCCGGGCGCGTGCCCTCATTGACGATGGTCGCCTGCACCGCAACGGTCTCACCCGGCCGGTAGACGGTGTCGCCCTCGATCGAGGAGGTGTGGGCGAACATGGCGTCGCGGACCGCGATGCTGCCCACCTGGCCCTCGGAACCGGCTCCGACTCGCTGCAGATGCCGGGGGCCGAGTTGTCCGGTACCGCATCCGGCGATCAGCGCCACCAGGCCCATCACCGTGGCGATCAGCACCGTGGTGCGTAGCCGGGCTGCTCGGCACGCATCGGCCGCACCTGTCCGGTGTCTCGGCATACCCGGCTGTGTACCCATCACCGCTCGCACTATGCTGCCCCGTCCTCGGCACACCCCGATCCGGGGACGGCCCCTCCGGACCGGTTCGCCGGCGTGCCGGCGCCGGCGGCGAGCGGCTCAGTCGGAACGCTCATCGCCGTCCTCGTCCCCGGACACGCTGCGGTCGATCCGGATCCCGCCGTAGGCCATCGGCACGGGCCGGCCCTCGTGATCGACCCCGCCCGGTGGCTGGCGCACCTCGACGAACACTCCCTGCCGGCGTTCCTGCAGCAGGCCGGTCCGAACACCGTGTTCGAGGACGTCCCGGTCGGCGCGCTGCAGCCCGCGGCAGATCCGGTGGGTGACGATGTAGGCCAGTGGCGGCAACACGAGCACCATGGCCCGCCCTCCCCACACGAACCACTCGAAGGGGATGTTGAACGCGATCGCGTGCACATCGTCGGCTCCGGCGATGAACAGCACCAGGTAGAAGGTCAGCGCCATCGCACCCAGGCCGCTGCGGACCGGGGCGTCCCGTGGCCGCTGCAGCAGGTTGTGCAGGTGCCTGTCCTTGCTGGCCAGTCTCTCGAGAAACGGATAGGCGAACAGCAACAGGAACATCAGCAGGGGAATCGCGGCGCCCGGCCAGAACGGCGCCACCACGGTGTAGGGGCCCAGATGGATGTCCCAGGGCGGGAACAGCCGCAGGGCACCGATGATGAACCCGATGTACCAGTCCGGCTGCGCCCCGGTGGAGATGTCGGCCGGGGTGTAGGGACCCCACAAAAAGATCGGGTTGATCTGGAAGAACGCGCCCAGCAGCGCGAGCACACCGAAGACGCAGAGCCCGTTGGCCAGGGTCCTGCTGCCGAAGCCGGGCATGGTGCGATCGCCCACGACATTGGACTCGTGCGCACCCCGCCCGGGAAACTGGGTGTGTTTCTGGTACCACACCAGCACCAGGTGCACCGTGATCAGCGCGATCAACAGGCCGGGAATCAGGAACACGTGGCCGACGAAGAAGCGCGAGATCCACAGATCCCCCTCGAACTCGCCACCGAAGACGAGCCAGTGCACCCACGGGCCGATGACCGGTATGGACAGAAAGATTCCGGAGAAAATGCGCACCCCGAAGCCCGACAGCAGGTCGTCGATCATGGAATAGCCGGTGTAGCCCTCCACGAGGGAGAGCAGCAGCAGCGCCACGCCACTGACCCAGGTGAGCTCACGCGGCTTGCGGAAGGCGCCGGTGAAGAAATTGCGGATCATGTGCAGCACGATCGTGGCGACGAACACCAGCGCGGCCCAGTGGTGCATCTGGCGGATGAACAGGCCGCCACGCACTTCGAAGGAGAGGTCCAACGCCGACTGGTAGGCGCGGGAGGCGTGCAGACCCCGCAGGGGATCGTAGGAGCCGGTGTAGACGACCTCGGTGGTGTCCGGGACGAAATACAGCGACAGGAAGGTACCGGAGAGCACCAGCACGATGAACGAGTACAGCGCGAACTCGCCCCACAGGAACGAGTGGTGCTTGGGGAAGACGTGCGACAGTTCCTTGCGCAGGGAACCGGAAAGCAGGTAGCGCTGGTCGGCCCCGTCGGCAACGCGCTGGGCGATGGACTGCTTGGGGCCTCCGCGGCGGCTCACGCGTTCACCTCCCCACTCCTTGCTCGACCGGCTCGTCGGCGGCGACGCGCCGCTCCTCGCGGTGGATCCAGTTCCAGGTGACGACCACCGCGCTCATGCCCAGCGGAAGCATCCCGACGATCATGGACAGGCCGCCGGTGCTGTCGCCGACGATCACGAGCCAGACCCCGGCCAGGTCCAGCAGCGGCATGGCGGTGTACAGGTACAGCGTGCGACCCGTGTCCGGCAGCCGGTGGCGCACTCCCAGCACCGGCGCCCAGAACAGCATCGCCCCGACCAGCATCGTGATCCGCGCCGCCGAATCCCACGGCGGCGGCACCCCGAGATGACCTGCCACGGTGACGGCAGCGTGCAGCACGACGAACCCGGGCAGAGCCACCGCAGCGGGCACGGTCCACCGGTCCGAGCGCGGGGCGAGGCGGGTGAGCACGAGCAGCAGCACCGGCGCGGCCACCGAGACGAGCAATCCCATCATCGCCATGTGGGCCATGTGCGCGGTCATCGCCGGCGCCTCCTCAGCATCTCCACGACGGCGCGCGCCCCGGCAGCCAGCAAAGCCGCCTTGCGCAGCCGGTGCGGCGGGCGCGGAGGCGGCGGTGCGGGGGGCCCGTGAGCGGCGTGCTCGGCGGGAACCGCCGTGGCGGTGCCGAGGGAGGAACCGTAGTGGACAAAACGCGGCGGGCCCGCGGGCTCGGTGTCGCCGAGCGCGGCCGGCCACGGGCGCGTTCCGCGACGCAGCCGCTCGCCGCGGGCCAGCCACGCCGCCAGCACCAGCGGGTAGAACGCGATCACCGACAGCCACCAGCCGTAGGCGAAACCGGTCAGCCCCACCGCCAGCCCGAGCGCGGCGAATATCCCGGCGGCGGCGCGCCTGGGCTGGCGCCGTTGCGTGCCGACCCGGCCCGCCCGGGTCGCCAGCAGGACGGCCACCCCGAATCCCGCGACGAGGGCGGTCGACCAGATGTAGAGCAGCTGCTCGATGAACCCGGCGGGCCGGAACGCGAACAGCAGGATCAGGGCGAGCACGAGGTTGCCCGTCGCCCAGGCCCCGACCACGGCGTGCGCGGATTTCATCCCGCCTCCGCCCGACTCGACTGCTCCTGCTCACGCAGGTCGAGCAGCGGGGCGTAGCTGCGTATCGGCGGGATCGGGTAGCGCTCGCTGAAGTTGAACGTCGGCGGCGGCGAGGAGGTGGCCCACTCCAGGGTGTGGGCCTGCCAGGGGTCCGGAGGGGCCTGGTGCGGACGCCGCAGCGCGACCACGACGTTGGCGATGAACACCAGGCCGCCCACCGCCAGCAGACCGGCACCGATGGTGGCGATGAGGTTTTCGGTGGTGAACCCGTCCCGCGGCAGATAGGTGGGGATCCGCCGCGGCATGCCGTTCAGCCCGAGCCAGAACATCGGCAGAAACGTCAGGTTCGTACCGGCCACCCACAGCCAGAAATGCGCCTTGCCCAACCCCTCGCGCAGCATCCGGCCGCTGGCTTTGGGAAACCAGAAATACACTCCGGCGAACAGCGCGAACAGGCTGCCCGCGGCGAGTGTGTAGTGCCAGTGCGCGACGAGGAAGTAGCTGTCCTGCATCTGGTAATCCAGTGCCGGAGTGCCGACCATGATGCCGGTCAGGCCGCCGATGAGGAACTGCGGGAGGAACGCCAGCGCGAACAGCATCGGCGTGGTGAATCGCAGCCGCCCACCGACGACCGTGGCGAGCATGTCGAAGTACTCGATGCCTGCCGGGATCACCAGCATGATCGAGGTCAGCGAGTAGTAGTTGCTCGCCGCCTGGCCGGTGGTGAACATGTGATGGCCCCACACGCTCATCGACAGCGCTGCGAACAGCAACAGCGACAGCACGAGGAACTTGTAGCCGAAAAACCGGCGGCCTGCGAAGGTGGCCAGCACCTCGGCCACCGCACCGACGAACGGAAAGAACATCACATACACCACGGGATGCCCGAAGAACCAGAAAAGATGCTGGTAGCCGATGTTCCATATGTTCTCGGTGAACATGTCCGGATATACGCGGCCTCCCGCGAGGATGCCCACCGCGACCAGCAATGTCGGGAACGCCCCGATCACCATCAGGTTCGTGGCCACGATCGACCAGCTGAACACCGGCATCCGCAACATGGCCATGCCCCGGGCGCGCTTGAGCAGCACCGTCCACAGCACGGTGCCTGCCATCAGCAGCATGCCCAGGCTGGACAGGGCCACCCCGATGATCCACAGGTTCACCCCCTGGCCGGGGGTGTAGCGGCTGCTGGCCAGCGGCGGGTAGGCGTACCAGCCGTGATCGGCCGCTCCGGAATCGGCGGAGAATCCCGACAGCATCACCACCGCGCCGGTGAGGTAGAGCCAGTAGGAGAGCATGGTCGTGCGGGGCGCGGCGACGTTCGGGGCACCGATCTGCAGCGGGACGAGATACAGCCCGATTCCGATGGCGAACGGTGTCATGACCATGTAGATCATCATCGAGCCGTGCATGGTGAAGAACTGGTTGTACAGGTCGTTGGACAGCACCTCCAGTTGCGGCTGGGTCAACTGGGCGCGCATGGCCATCGCGAGACCACCGGCCACCAGCAGCAGCACCAGCGACGTGCCCACGGTCAGCAGCCCGATCCGCTTGTGGTCGGTGCTGGCCAGCCAGCCGACGACCGAGCCGGCCTTGACACCGGGTCGGGGCTCGGTGGGCGTGGACCGACCTGCTGTGGTCGTCATACCGCGGCCCCGCCGCTGTCCAGATACTGCTGGTATTCGGCCGGGGAAACCGCGCGCACGTAGAAGTCCATGGTGACGTGGTGGGTGCCGCAGTACTCCGAACAGCGCCCCCGCCACCGCCCCTCCTCGGGAAAGACCATCCGCAGCGTGTTGACGTGATCGGGGTAGGCGTCGCGTTTGGCGGCGAAGTCGGGCAGCCAGAACGCGTGCACCACGTCGCGTGAGGTGAGGTTGAACTCCACCGGCTGGCCGGCAGGCACCACCACGGTGGGGAAGTCGTTGGTCGTGCACGTTCCGGTCACGGTCACCGGGGCCGATTGGTAGGCGAAGTCCCAGCACCAGCGGTAGGCGGTGACGTCGATGCGTGCGGCCGGGGTCGTCGTCTCGGCGGCGAGCCCCTTGCCGTGGTTGAGCGCGGAGTTCGCCTGGTAGCTGCCGTAGAACAGGGCGGCGACGATGCCGGCGAGCACCACGACGTAGCCCAGTTCCACTGGTTTGTTCTCCGAGGCGCGAAAGGGCAGTTTCCGACGCCGCTTGGCGCGGTTGATCAGGACCGCCACGAGCACGATACCGGTGACCAGGACGAACACACCCCCGGCAATCGCTGCCCACACGGTGAAGAGCTGGTCGAACACGGTGGAAAACGGCATGCGACCTCCTCCGGGCGAGTCCCGGGTATTGCTGCGACTCGGCGATGTAGGAATGGCGTGCCCGCCCGGCACTCCCGCATCCCGACGGAGCGATTCGATCATGCCGGTGAGTACGCGTGATGATGTAGCGCCTACTCAGGGTGGAGTCCCCACTACCCCCTGTCAAAACGGTGAGCCGGGTGGCAGCTCCCTTCCGGAGTTTTTCGGTCCTCTGCGGAGGAACTGCCGGATTGCCTGGTCACTGCTGGACCGGGCACGCGGATTTCCACAGTGGATAGTTCCTTGGGGCTCACTCGGGCATCACTCGACCGAGTGCTTTTCGTGTCCCTGCGGCAATGAGAGCGCCGGCGCCGTGCACACGCCGGCACGATCGGCCATGATGGACCGCGCCGGTCGGCCCCGTGGACGAGGCCGGGCGTGCGCTCACCACCGAATCGGTGCAGCGGCCTGCGGAACCGGCGCTCGAGAAGGTGGGCACGACGGGTCGGCACCGGTTTGCCGTGACGGTTTCACTTCTCCCGTCGCACGCTGCGAAACCACGACTGCTTTGAGGGGTGGACGACGCCGACGATGGACTCCCCGGATTCCCGCACTGCTCGTCGGAGCCGGCGGCCGCGCGGCAAGCTCCGTCGCAGGCTCCGCGGTGGCCTCACCCTGGGAATCGGCCTGCTGTCAGCCGGGGTCCTCTACACGATGCTCGTTCCGCAGCCACAGGTCGTCACCGCCCAGGACACCCTGCTCGCCCAGGGACGGCAGCTCTACAACAACACCTGCATCAGCTGCCACGGGGAAAACCTGCAGGGCGTGCACAACCGCGGGCCGAGCCTCATCGGGGTGGGCGAGGCCGCCGTCCACTTCCAGGTCTCCACCGGACGCATGCCGCTGGCCCGGCAGGAGGCACAGGCACTGCGCAAACCCCCGCTGCCGGAATTCGACCCGGACACCGCCCGGGGCAGGAAGAACCTGCGGGCACTGAGCGCCTATGTCCACGCCCACGGAGGAGGCCCGGAAATGCCACCGCAGAGCGGCACCGCCCTGATCGGCGAAGACACCGCCCGCGGTGGTCTGCTGTTTCGCCTCAACTGCGCCTCCTGCCACAACTTCACCGGCCGCGGCGGCGCACTGACCGCGGGCAAGTACGCCCCCATCCTGAACCCGGCCACCCCTGATCAGCTCTACGCCGCGATGCTCACCGGTCCGCAAGCCATGCCCACCTTCGGCGACCGCCAGCTCACCCCGGAAGAAAAGGAGGACATCATCGCCTACGTCCTGTCGGTGCGCGATCAGAAGAACACCCCGGGCGGTTACAACCTCGGCGAGATCGGCCCGGCAGCCGAAGGCGCGGTCGCCTGGCTGGTGGGGGTGGTGGCGCTGGTGGCCATCGCCCTGTGGTTGGGAGCCAGGACGTGACCGAAGACAGCCCCGGTGAACGCGACCCGAGGAGCATGAGCCACCAGCAGCTGGCCCGGCTGGCCGACCACCTCGAAGACGTCGAAGTGGTGGCCAAGACCCCCCAGTGGCCGACCTCTGCCTCCAGCGCCGAGAGGCGAACCGAGAAACGGGCCGAATGGACGGTGGCACTGTGGTTCGTGCTGTCGGCGCTGTCGGCGGTCGCGTTCGTGGTCACCTACAGCATCTGGCCGGACGAGTACGTGCGCCCGTCCGAGGACGGCTACACCTACTACGCGCTCTACACCCCGGTCATCGGGGGCACCTTCGGACTCGCCGTGCTGTCGCTGGGTATCGGCCTGATCCTGCACATCAAGAAGTTCTTTCCCGACGAGCTGGCGGTGCAACAGCGCCACGACGGCCCGTCCGAGGAGACGACCCGTCTGACGACAGCGGCCAAACTCGCCGAGATCGGCGAAGACACCAGCATCCCTCGTCGTCCGCTGATCAAACGTGCGATGCTCACCGCGGCCGGGCTGTTCGGCGCCGCCACCGGTGTGCTGTTGATCGGCGGCTTCGTCCGCAATCCCTGGGCAGGCGGCAGCCAGGCCGCCTTGTGGGTCACCGGCTGGAAACCGGTCAACGGCGAAACCGTCTACCTGCGCGCCCAGACCGGTGTTCTCGGTGATATCGAACGGGTTCGGCCCGAGGACATGCAGCCGGGTTCGATGATGACGGTGTTCCCGTTCCGCGAATCCGACCGCGGTGAAAAGGAACTGCTGCTGGCCGCCGAGCGCGCCTCCGACGCGCCGGTGATGCTCATCCGGCTCCGCCCCGGCACGCACGTCACCAAACGTCCCGGCCAGGAGGACTTCAACTACGGCGACTACTACGCCTTTTCCAAGGTGTGCACGCACCTGGGCTGTCCCGCCTCGCAGTACGACTCGCAGAACCACATCAGCCTCTGCCCGTGCCACCAGTCGGAGTTTCTCATCACCGCATCGGCGAAGCCGGTCTTCGGGCCGGCCACCCGCCCCCTGCCGCAACTGCCCATCACGGTCAACGCGGAAGGATACTTCGTGGCCCGAGGTGACTTCGTCGAACCGGTCGGCCCGGGCTTTTGGTCGATGCGCAAGTCCTGAAACACCGGCGAACCGTCACAGGGGCAGCGGTGTCGGCTGTTCGGGGCCGCGCCACCACCGGTGGTGGCGCGGCCCCGAACAGCGACCGGGATCAGACCAGGCCGAGCTTGCGGACCGTGTCGCGCTCCTCGGACAACTCGGCCACCGAGGCGTCGATCCGCTCGCGGGAGAACTCGTCGATGTCCAACCCCTGCACGATCTCGTAGCGCCCGTTGCGGGCGACCACCGGGAACGACGAGATCAGCCCCTCGGGCACACCGTAGGAGCCGTCGGAGACCACACCGGCCGAGGTCCAGTCCCCCTCGGCGGTGCCGTTGACCCAGGTGTGCACGTGGTCGATGGCGGCGTTGGCCGCCGAGGCCGCCGACGAGGCCCCCCGGGCGTCGATGATCGCCGCGCCCCGCTTGGCCACGGTCGGGATGAACTCGTCGGCCAGCCAGGACCGGTCCACCTGCTCGGCGGCGCTTTTGCCGCCGACCTCGGCATGGAACAGGTCCGGGTACTGGGTGGCCGAGTGGTTGCCCCAGATGGCCAGCTTGCGGATGTCGCCGACACCGACGCCGAGCTTGGCGGCCAGCTGGGCCAGCGCACGGTTGTGGTCCAGGCGGGTCATCGCGGTGAACCGCTCGGCAGGCACGTCCGGTGCGTGCGCCTGAGTGATCAACGCGTTGGTGTTGGCCGGGTTGCCCACGGCCAGCACCCGCACGTCGGAGGCCGCGCCGGCGTTGATGGCCTCGCCCTGCGGCTTGAAAATACCGCCGTTGGCCTCGAGCAGGTCACCGCGCTCCATGCCCTGGGTCCGCGGGCGAGCGCCGACGAGCAGGGCGATGTTGGTGCCGTCGAAGGCCTGCCGCGCATCGTCGGTGACGTCGATGCTGTGCAGCAACGGGAACGCGCAGTCGGTGAGCTCCATCGCGGTGCCCTCGGCGGCGGTGACCGCCTGCGGGATCTCCAGCAGCTTGAGTTTGATCGGGATGTCCGGCCCGATCAGCTGGCCGGAGGCGATCCGAAACAGCAGCGCGTAGCCGATCTGGCCGGCCGCACCGGTAACGGTGACAGTGACGGGAGACGGTGTCATGCAGTTCTCTCCTGCTCGCCGGGTGGTTGTCGCAGCGATGCTATCCACGCCGGCCGGCGACCAGGGCAAGCCCCGCCACGGATCACACCCACACCACCGGACCGGGGGAGCGGGACCGATTCAGTCGCCATCTCGTGGACGGTGCGCACACCACCTTGTAGCGTCCGCTCATGCGTGTTTTGCGAACGCCCGACGACTGTTTCGCCGAGATCGGCGACTTCGATTACCCACCACACTACGCCGATGTGCCCGACCAGGACGGCGGCACACTGCGCATGGCCTACGTCACCGACGGGCCCGCCGACGGTCCGGTCGTGCTGCTGCTGCACGGCGAGCCGAGCTGGTCGTTTCTGTACCGCACGGTCATGCCCGAGCTGGCCGCCGCGGGCCTGCGGGCGATCGCGCCGGACCTCGTCGGGTTCGGCCGCTCGGACAAACCGGCCGAGCAGGCCGACCACAGCTACGCCCGCCACGTCGAATGGGTGCGCAGCCTGGTCTTCGACCACCTGGACCTGCAGCGCGTCACCCTGGTCGGCCAGGACTGGGGCGGGCTGATCGGGCTGCGCCTGCTGGCCGAACACCCGCACCGCTTCGCCGGGGCGGTCGCCGCCAACACCGGCATGCCCACCGGCGATTACGGCATGCCCGAGGTGTGGTGGCAGTTCCGTCACGCCGTGGAACGCGCCGAGACCCTCGACGTCGGACGCTTCGTCGCCGGTGGCTGCCACCGGCCGCTGGCGCCCGAAGCCCGCGCCGCCTACGACGCACCGTTTCCGTCCGAGGAGTACAAGGCCGGCCCCCGTGTCATGCCGACCCTGGTGCCCACCAGCCCGGACGATCCCGCCACCGAGGCCAACCGCACGGCCTGGAAGGCCCTGGCGGCCGGTGACACTCCCTTCCTGACCGCCTTCAGCGACAACGATCCGATCACCGGCGCCATGGGGCCCATCCTGCGCCGCACGATTCCCGGAGCGGCCGGGCTCGACCATCCCACCATCGACGGGGCCGGTCACTTCCTGCAGGAAGACGCCGGAGCCGAACTCGGACGCGTCGTGGCCGAGTTCACCCGCACCGTGGGTCACTCGGCCTGACAGCGGTTCGCAGACGATGGTCACACCGTCGTCTGCGACTCCGCACCGAGACGTCAGGTCCGCGCCGCCTGGCGATCCTGCTCGATCTCCTCCTCGGGAGGCCAGCACTCCACCCCGGACACATCGGGCATCCGGTCCCGCGTGAACACCGGATCGCGCCCCTGCCCGAGCTGCTCGGTGTAATCCGAGATCAAACGCATGACAACGGCAGCGAGCGGAGCGATCGCCACCAGATTGACCAGCGCCATGACGCCCATCGTGGTGTCGGCCAGGTTCCACACCAACTCCACCGAGCCGATCGCGCCCAGAAACGTCATCACCAAAAACACCCACTTGTATCCGGTCATGACCGCGGGGCGATCGGTGATGAAACCGATGTTGGACTCCCCGTAGTAGTAGTTGCCCAGTACCGAGGTGAACGCGACCAGCAGGATGATCAGCGTCAGCAGGTGCAGCGACCACGTCCCCAGGTGGGTCTGCAGCGCCTCCTGCGTCATCGACGGACCACGGCTCTGGCCGTAGGACGGGTCCGCCAGCAGGATGATGAACGCCGTCGTCGAGCACACGACCAGGGTGTCGAAATACACCCCGAACGTTTGCGCCAGCCCCTGCTTGACCGGATGGCTCACCGACGCACTCGCCCCCGCATTGGGCGCCGAACCCAGACCGGCCTCATTGGAGAACATGCCCCGGCGCACGCCCTGCACGATCGCGGCACCGATACCGGCCGCAGCCATCTCGCGGAACCCGAAGGCGTGGGTAACGATCTCGGCGAGCACACCGGGAACACGCTCCACATTGAGCGCGACGACGATCAGGCCCAACCCCAGGTAGATCAGTGCCATGAACGGCACCAGCGTCTGCGCCACCTGCGCGATACGACGCACACCACCGAAAATCACCACGGCGGTCAGCACCACCAGCCCCAGACCCACCACCGGGGCCAGCCAGCCGGTCGTGTCCACACCGGAGGCCTGCGCCGAATTCCGCACCGCACCGGAAATGGTGTTGCTCTGCACCGCGTTGAACACGAAACCGAACGTCACCGTGATCACGACGGCAAAGAGCACACCCATCCAGCGCGCCCCCAGGCCACGCTCCATGTAATACGCCGGACCGCCTCGAAAGCCGGACCGGTCACGAACCTTGTACAGCTGCGCCAGGGTCGACTCCACGAAACTCGTCGAACCGACGAGAAACCCCATGATCCACATCCACAGCACCGCCCCGGGACCACCCAAGGCGATGGCCGTGGCCACCCCGGCGATGTTGCCGGTCCCGATCCGGGCCGCCGCCGAGATCGCAAAGGCCTGAAACGACGAGATGGCCTTGCCCCCGTCGGAGGCCACTTCGGACCGGCTGCGCAGCGAACGCACCATCTCCGGCGCCAATCGCAGCTGCACCACGCCCGAACGCACCGTGAAATACACGCTCAGCACGGCGAGCAGGGGAATGATGAGATAAAACCAGAACGCATCGTTGACAGCGACGATGACGCCGTTGAGCAAGTCCACGGGACTCAGTCCTTTCCACTGGCCCTTACCCGGCGCGCCTCGACCACCGCCCGGTCCGCCGACAGATCCATGACGAATGATCGTCGTGTTCCACACGGTGAGATGTCAACAGACACGGGTGGCGAACACGAGACAATGTCGCGACCTGCCCCGCACCGGGCTCATCACGCAGAATCAACCCATGTTGCAGGTCTGTCTCAACGGCGCCCGCTCTCCCCGTGAACACCACCACCTGCCGGTGCGCCCCGAAGACCTGGCTCGTGCCGCCGCCATCAGCGTCGCTGCCGGAGCCCGCGACATCCACCTGCATCCCAAAGCCCCCGACGGCACCGACAGCCTCGAAGCTCCCGTTCTGGCCACCACCCTGCGTGCTGTGCGCGCGGCCGTCCCCGGCACTCCCATCGGCATCCCCACCGGCGTCTGGACCATCCCCGACCCGCGCGCACGCATCACAGCCATCCGAACCTGGACACTGCTGCCCGACCACGCCTCGGTCAACTGGCACGAACACGGCGCCGACGAGATCGCCACGGCCCTGCTGGAACGCGGCATCGGCCTCGAAGCAGGCCTGCACTCGGGCACCGGATCCGAACGCGACTTCCTGCGCTCACCCCTGCGCCACCGCACCCTGCGCGTGCTGGCCACCATCACCGACCGCACCGCACGCGGCTCGGTCGGCACCGCCCGAACCTTCCTGCAACGGCTGGCGCAGACCCCCGCACCCATCCTGCTGCACGGTCAGGCCGCAGGTGCCTGGCCGGTGCTCGACATGGCCACACGATTACGGCTCGACATCCGCATCGGTCTGGAAGACACGCTGCAACTGCCCGACGGAAGCATCGCCACCGACAACGCCGAACTCGTCACCGCAGCCCTCGACCGCAACCCCGATCACAAGGAGAAGCCCCGATGACCGAGCCGTCCTCCGACCAGACCCATCTGCTGATCGCCTCCATGCCCCTGGCCGAATCCCTCGGAATACATCTGGACTCCGCCGAAGCCCACGAGGTGCGCGGGCACCTCGACTGGGCAGCAAGCCTGTGCACCCTCGGCGGATACCTGCACGGTGGCGCCATCATGACGCTGGCCGACAGCCTCGGCGCGATCTGCGGCTACCTGCACCTGTCCGACGGCGCCACCACCTCGACCATCGAATCCACAAGCAACTTCTTCCACGGCATCCGGGCAGGCAGACTGCACGGCGTGTGCCGGCCGCTCCACGCCGGTCGCACCACGATCACCGTCCGGACCGAGCTGTTCGACGATCAGCAGCGTCTCGTCGCCCACACCACCCAAACCCAGGCCGTCCTCACCGAACAGGAATAGCAGCGCGGTGAGCGGGCGGCGCTGTGGTCACGCGAGGTCCACCAGATGGGTGTGGCCTCCACGACGAGAGCAGTGGAGATCCCCGCGCGCTCGAGCTGCTCACCGACAGCTGGAGGCACCTGCTTTCCGACGACGAAACGCGCCAGTAGCCTCAGTTCTCCGGTTGCTGCGGTCGGCCGCTCGGACACGGATGTCCCAGGAGCGGTGGCGCCCGGAAGCAGGTCCTGGAACTCGGCACGCTTGCGGGTGTCGAGAATGTCCCGCCGGCTCCGTCCCAGGGACACCAGCGGCCACGCCGGGCCGCACGACGAAGAAGGAGAACCACCATGAAGTACCTGCTGCTGAAGCACTACCGAGGTGGCCCGACCCCCGCTGCCGATCATCCGCCGATGGACCAGTGGACACCGGAGGAGGTCGACGCGCACATCCGGTTCATGCGCGACTTCGCCGCACGCTTGGAAACCACGGGCGAGTTCGTCGACGGACAAGCACTGGCGCCCGAGGGCACGTTCGTGCGGTACGACGGCGAGGGGCGCCCACCGGTGACCGATGGTCCGTTCGCCGAGACCAAGGACCTCATCGCCGGCTGGATGGTCATCGACGTGGAGTCCTGGGACCGCGCGGTCGCGCTGGCCGGGGAGCTGTCCGCCGCTCCAGGGGCCGGCGGCGAGCCGATCCACGAGTGGCTCGAGGTGCGCCCGTTCCTGTCCGAGCAGTCCACGGTGGCCGAGTGAACGAGTCGCTGCTGCGGGAGCTGGTGCCCGCGGTGATCGGTGTCCTCGTCCGACGCGGAGCCGACTTCGCGTCGGCCGAGGATGCCGTGCAGGAGGCCTTGATCCGTGCGTTGGAGACCTGGCCGGACGATCCACCGCGCGACCCGAAGGGGTGGCTGGTCACGGTCGCGTGGCGCAGGTTCCTCGACGCCGCCCGCGCCGAGGCGTCGCGGCGGGGACGGGAGCTTGCCGTGGAGGTCGAACCCCCGGCCGGCCCGGTGCCCGACACGGACGACACGCTGCGGCTCTACTTTCTGTGCGCGCATCCCACCCTGTCTCCGGGCTCGGCCGTCGCCCTGACGCTGCGCGCGGTCGGTGGCCTGACGACGCGGCAGATCGCCACGGCACACCTCGTCCCCGAGGCCACCATGGCGCAGCGGATCAGCCGGGCCAAGCGGCGGATCGCGGGGCTGCGGCTCGACCAGCCCGGCGATCTGGCCACGGTGCTGCGGGTGCTCTACCTCGTGTTCAACGAGGGGTACGGCGGGGACGTCGACCTGGCGGCCGAGGCGATCCGCCTCACCCGCCACCTCGCCGCCCTGACCGACGAGCCCGAGGTCGTGGGGCTGCTCGCGCTCATGCTGCTGCATCATGCGCGTCGCGCCTCTCGCACCGGCCCCGGAGGCCGTCTGGTGCCGCTTGCCGAGCAGGACCGATCGTGCTGGGACACCGAGCTGATCACCGAGGGTGTGATGATCCTGCAGGTCGCGTTGGCCCGCGACCGGCTGGGCGAATACCAGGCGCAGGCCGCGATCGCCGCCCTGCACGCGGACGCCCGCAGCGCCGGCGAGACGGACTGGGTGCAGATCGTGGAGTGGTACGACGAACTGCTGCTGCTCACCGGCAATCCGGTGGTGCGGCTCAATCGCGCAGTGGCCGCCGGCGAGGCCGACGGACCGCAGGCCGGCCTGGCGGCGCTGGCCGACGTGGATCCCGGCCTGCCCCGTTACACCGCGGTGGCGGCATACCTGCACGAACGCGCCGGTGACCTCTCCCGCGCCGCCGAGCTGTATGCCGAGGCCTCCCGCGCCGCTACCAGCGTGCCGGAGCGCGACCACCTCACCCGCGAAACCGCACGGGTGCGGCAACTGCTGCGGCCGTGAGCACGGCATCGCCCCCTACGAATGTGCCGTTCCGCGCAGTCACCAAGGCAGGCACGGCTCAGTCGACCAGCGAGGTGGATGAGTTTCTGGCGGCGCGAACCTGGACACGGGTGGAGACCATTCCTGCTCGGGCAGGGGGCGTGGCCAGCGCGTCGGCACCGTGAGCGGGGTGGTGGCCATCAGCTCGACGGGGGGATCCGTCTGCGTCGCAAAGGGTGCCGATCGGGCGACCCGGCGTCCGGAACGAGATCCCCGGGCGAGCAGCGGAGGGCCGAGCAATGCTCTCGACTCCGCCCTGTGACCGGGCGCGCGCCCGGTCCGGTCGGGGGCTGCCCGCAGGACTTGTCGTACGTCTTTGTAACAAATACTGTTACGAGTAGAGCCGAGGGGTGAGGGAGATGGAGTCCGACGTGAGCGCCAACAGCAGACTGACCATCACGGCGCACGCCCTGACATGGATCGGGCTGTATCAGCGGCGCGGCCATGAGGTCGCCACCTCCGAGCAGATCGCGACGAGTGTCAACACCAACCCGGTGGTGATCCGCCGCCTGCTGGCCGAGCTGCGCAAGGCCGGCCTGGTCGATTCGCAGCGGGGGGCGGGTTGGATGCTCGTGCGGGACCTGGCGGCGATCACCCTGCTCGACGTCTACCAGGCGATCGAGCCGGGACCGGTCTTCGCCCTGCACCGCGCGACACCGGACCCCGAGTGCGTCGTGGGCCACGGCATCGGGCCGGCGATGGCCGCCGTGTACGAGGAGGTGGAGGCAGCCCTGCGCGGGGAGCTGGCCAAGACCACGCTGGAGGACGTGCTGCGGGACGTCTTGAAAGCCGCCTGACCTCGGACTGTTGACTTCCCCTGATCGAGGCAGATCACAGCCCGCGCCCATAAATGTAACAAAAATGGTTACATCAAGGAAAAGGAATGGGAGCTTCTCATGGGACAGTTCACACGGCTGCTGACCGAATTCGGGTTCGCGCCGGTCGATCTTGGCGCGCTGCGCGAAGGCGGGGCGCTCATGCAGCTCGGCGGGCCGCTGAGCGGCAAGCACTTTCTGTTCCAGGGCTGAGGCCCGACCGACACACCTCGTGCGAGCAAAAAGACAAAGGGCAAGGGCGATGGCAACAGATACTCAGACCTCGCGGACCGTGGCCGAGAAGTTCGTGGAGCGCCTCGGCAGGCAGGACCCCGACGGCATCCAGGAACTGTTCGCCGAGGAGATCGACTGGCACGTTCCCGGCAGTGACGCGCTGCCCTGGACCGGGCGCCGTACCCGCCGGGAGGAGGTCGCGCCGTACTTCACCACGATGTGGCCGCATTTCGCGCACGGCAGGAGCAAGGTCGTGCTGGAGCGCGTCATCGTCGACGGTGGTGACGTGATGCTGCTGGCGAACTTCACGCACACCGTCGTGGCCAGCGGTAAGGAGTTCACCACACCGGCGGCCATGCACCTGGTGGTCGACGACGGTCGGATCGTCCGCATGCACCTGTACGAGGACACGCTGACCGTCGACGAGGCGTTCAACGCCGGCTGAGTGGAGAGTGCTCAGGGCACCGTGGCCCGGGGCGGCCCGGCCGGGCGTGTACGTACGATCTCGCCGCTCGACTGGGCCCGCCGCCCTGGTCCCGGCCGCCGGCCGCGACCTCCGGAGGATCCTGTACGGCTGCTCCTCAGACCCCGAGCGGGCGCCCTTGCTGCGGTCGGATGCGCCCGAGGCCTGCCTCGTCGACGCCGTCTGAACTCCGTGGGCTGCCGAGGCGGGGCCGGTCAGACGAGCAGGGTGCCCCTCCGTCGCAGCTGGTCGGCCGCCTCGGTGGCGACCCGGTCGAGGAGCTCCTCGCAGGTGGGAAGATCGTCGATCACGCCGACCACCTGGCCGGAGGCGAGAACACCGGCATCGGTGCGGCCCTCGACGAGCCCGGCTTTGAGCATCATCGGGGTGTTCGCGGCGAGCACCATCTGCGACCAGCTCCGGCCGCTGCCGTGCTTCATGGAGCGTCCGTCTGCGAGGAGCCGACGCCAGGACAGGCCGTTTGCCCTCTTGAACTCCAGCGTGCGGCGTATCGTCGGGGCGAGCCGCTTGAGCGGGCCGGCTCCCTCGAGCTCCTCGACGAGGTCGGTGTGCAGCATGCGGTGGGGCATGCCGTCGACCTTGGTGGTGACGACGGTGCCGTTGAGGTCGTGCCGGAGGTACTCCTGCTTCACCGCGTCGGGCACGGCGCTGTCCTTGGTGAGCAGGAACCTGGTGCCCATGCCGATACCGGCGGCACCGTAGGACAGCGCCGCCGCGAGGCCGCGGCCGTCGAAGAAGCCACCGGCGGCGAGCACGGGGATGTCGACGGCGGCGAGCACGGTCGGCAGCAGCAGCGTGGTGGGAACGTTGCCGGTGTGGCCGCCACCCTCGCTGCCCTGGATGATCACGGCGTCGGCCCCCCAGGAGGCGACCTTCTCCGCGTGGCGCGGCGCGCCGACCGAGGGGATGACGACGATGCCTGCGTCCTTGAGCTCGGCGATCATCTCCCGCTTCGGCGCGAGCGCGAAGGACGCCACTGCCACGCCCTCGTCGATGAGCAGCTTCACCCGCTCACCGGCGTCACCGGCGTCGGCGCGGAGGTTGACCCCGAAGGGGGCGTCGGTGCGTTGCTTGACCTCGCGGATCGCGGCGGCGAGCTCGTCGTAGGTCATCGTGGCCGAGGCCAGGATGCCCAGGCCGCCGGCGTTGGCGGTGGCGGAGACCAGCCGGGGGCCGGCGACCCAACCCATGCCGGTCTGCACGACGGGGTGGCGTACACCGACCAGCTCGGTCAGCGGGGTCCGGATCAGCTGTTCGATCATGCCGCGGGAACCTCGCGGTCGCGCAGGGACGTGGGGTCGAGCACCTCGCGGATCAGGGCCAGCTCCTCCGCCGAGGGCGTCCTGGTCTCGGGGACGTCTCCCTCGACGTGGAGATCGCAGCCGCTGGCCTTGCGGACCTCGTCGACGGTGACGCCGGGGTGCACCGAGACCAGCCGGAGGGCGTGGTCGGGACCGTGGAAGTCGAACACCCCGAGGTTGCTCGCGACGCGGTGGACGTTGTGGAAACGTGTCGCCGCGGCCCCGGCCTGCCCGGCGCGCTTGCGGCCGACACCGGAGACCATGTCGACCTGCTCGACGAAGACCCGGGCGCTGTGCTTGGGCACCCAGTAGCTGGTCTTGTTGTTCACGGTGTTGCCGGGTGCGCCGCGCACGCCCAGAAGCTGGCGTTCGGGCCGGGCGAAGTCGCCGATGCAGGAGATGTTCTGGTTGCCGTGCCGGTCGAGTTGGGTCGCGCCCATGATGACGTGGCGCTTGCCGTGGGGCACGACGACGTCGAGCACCGCACGGAACGGGATCCAGCCCTCGACGACGCCGGAACTCTCCCCCAGCGGTGGAACACCGTCGAGGGCCATCGCCTCGCCATCGGTGAGCAGCAGGCCGGGGGAGTGGGTCAGTTTGGCCAGCCGTGCCCCGAGCGTGGGCAGCAGTCCCATCGGGCTGGCCATGATCTCGCCGTCGCCCTCGAAGAAGTCGGCGAGCGCTGCGGCGCACACCTCCGCTCTCGTCGCGTCCATTCAGTTGCCTCCGCTCTGCTCGGCGTGGAAGGCGGCGACGGCGTCCTGGTAGGCCCGCTCGTCACCGGAGAGGAACCGCTGCTCGAACTCCACCCAGCTCGCCGGGTCCGCCGCGGCGGTGGCGTAGGTCTTCTGGAACTTCTCGTCGCGGCCGTAGTCGGGCACGCAGGTGGTGAAGTGCGCCCCGTTGCGGGTCTCCACGACTCCGTCGACCATCATCCGGTTCAGCAGCAGCGTCTGCACGGGTGCGTCGGCGGTGAGTTCGGCGGTGTCCACGATCTGCTCGGTGGAGACGAACCGCTGCGAGGCCGCGAGGCAGAACAGGTCATCGAAGTACGGGTCGGGTCCGAAGTACTGCGCGTTGCCGTGCTCGTCGGCGCGGTTCATGTGCACCAGGGCCACGTCGAGGTCGAGTGCCGGTACGGCGACGAGTTCCTCCCCGTCGTCGTGCGGCGAGGTGACCGTCCTCAGGCGAGGGTTGTGGGTCATCACGTCCGACCCGAGGCCGGCGCGCATGGGCAGGAACGGCAGACGTTGCGCCGCGGCACGCAGGCCGGTCTGGAACATCCCCTCGTCCCATTCCTCGACCTCGACGGCCGCGTTCTCCCGCGCCGCGCGGAACAGCGGCTCGAGCGGGATGGAGTCCAGCGACACGAACGCATAGACCAGCTTCGTGACCTTGCCCGCCGCGCACAGCAGGCCGACATCCGGCCCACCGTAGGAGACGATGGTCAGGTCCTTCAGGTCGGAGCGCAGGATCGCCCGGACCAGCGCCATCGGCTTGCGGCGTGACCCCCAGCCGCCGATGCCGATCGTCATGCCGTCCTCGAGCCGGGCGACGGCATCGTCGACCGACATCACCTTGTTTCTCGTGCGTGCCTCGGTCATCAGTGGTTTCCCGCCTCGTCGTTGCGGTCCGCCTTGCTCGTGCCGGCGAACTCGTCGCGGTGCCCGTCGGCGACGCCGGACAGGTTGAGCTCCATCGTGAAGCCCTGCTCGAAGCGGTAGCTGCGGTTGACGTCGACCGGGTCGATCCCGTTGATCGCCTCCTTCGCAGCGCGGATCACGCGGGGGTCCTTGCTCGCGATCTCTCCGGCGACCTGCATCGCCGCGTCGTCGAGCTCCTCGCGCGAGACCACCTCGAGCACCGATCCGTGGTGGTGCAGCTGCTGGGCGGTGATGGTGCGGCCGGTGAAGTACAGCGTCCGCATCAGATGCGGCGGCACCATCCGGGACAGGTGTGTCGCCGCCCCCAGCGCACCGCGGTCCACCTCCGGCAGTCCGAAGAACGCATCGTCACAGGCCACGATCGTGTCCGCGTTGCCCACGAGGCCCATCCCACCGCCGAGGCAGAACCCCTGCACCGCCGCCACCACCGGCGTCGCGCACTCGTAGACCGCCTTGAACGCCGCGTAGCAGCCGCGGTTCGCCTCGATCAGCGCGTCGAAGCCGCTGGTGGTCTGCATCTCCTTGATGTCCACACCCGCGTTGAACCCACGACCCTCGGCACGCAGCACCACCACGTGGGTGTTCCTGTCCTTCGACGCCTCGTCCAGGGTCTCCGCGACGCCGAACCACCCGGCCGCCGGCAGTGCGTTGACCGGGGGAAAGTCCATCGTCACGACGCGGATGCCCCCGTCGTGCAGGGTCGAGCTGATGCCCATGTCGCCTTCCTAACCTAACATTTGCTTGGTACCCTAACAGTTGCTTGGTTCGGTCGGAAGGCGACGAAGGTCGCGTGGCCACCGACTCGACACGACCGGGCGCTTCCTTGCGGTCGCGGCCTCCGTTCAAGTCCCGACCTCAGCACCGAGAAAACCAGGAGTGGATGTGAGCAGGATCTGTGCAGGACGCGTCGCGATCGTCACCGGCGCGGGACGCGGCATCGGCCGCGAGCACGCGCTCGAGCTGGCGCGGCAGGGGGCCAAGGTGGTGGTCAACGACCTCGGGGCCTCCGCAGACGGCATGGGGACCTCGGCCGACCCGGCCAACGACGTCGCCGCCCTGATCGACGAGCTCGGTGCAGAGGCGGTCGCCAACGGCGACGACGTGGCGGACTTCGACGGTGCCCAACGAATGGTGCAGCAGGCGATCGACACGTTCGGCGGGCTCGACATCCTCGTCAACAACGCCGGATTCCTCCGAGACCGGATGCTGGTCAACACCGGTGAGGACGAGTGGGACGCGGTGATCCGCGTCCACCTCAAGGGCCACTTCGCCCTGCTGAGGCATGCGGCGGCCTACTGGCGCTCCGAAGCCAAGGAAGGCCGGCCCCGGGCGGCGCGAGTGATCAACACCAGCTCCGGCGCCGGTCTGCAGGGCAGCGTCGGGCAGGGGACGTACACCGCTGCGAAGGCAGGCATCGCGGGACTGACCCTTGTCGCGGCCCAGGAGCTCGGCCGCTACGGCGTGACCGTCAACGCGATCGCTCCGGCTGCCCGGACGCGGATGACCGAGGAGGTCTTCGCCGCGACCATGGCCAAGCCGGAGTCGGGCTTCGACGCGGTGGACCCGGCGAACGTCTCGCCGGTCGTCGCGTGGCTGGCGAGCGAGGACTCGGCCGACGTGACCGGCCGCGTGATCGAGGTCGAAGGCGGCAGGATCTGTGTCGAGGAGGGCTGGCGGCACGGCCCTGCCGTGGACATCGGCCGACGCTGGGAGTCCGCCGATGTGGGCCCCGCCCTGCGGGACCTGTTGGCGAAGGCCGAACCGCCCGAGCCCGTCTACGGCGCCTGAGGCAGAACCACGACCGCGGCTGCCACCGGAAGACCGCCGCGGTGGGTCTCGTGCCCACCCCGCCGGGGTGTTCGACCACCACCGATGGTCACCGAGGAATACGTTGCCCACCTCGCAGGTAATCGCGTTTGCTGCCGGATCAGTTCGCGTTGTTGCCGGCACCGGTGGTGTCGAGCTCCGCGACGCTGAACGCGGCGTAGGTCCGCCACTCCGGGCGTCCCTCGAAGTACGGCGTGAGCTGGGCGTCGAGTTCCTCGACGGAGAAGGTGCCCGACTCGGCCGTGAACTTGTTCTCCACCGTCGGGGCCGCCATCAGCGCCACCATGTCGCCGTACACGATGAAGACCTGCCCGTTGATCTCGGCGGAAGCCGGCGCCGCGAGATAGGACACGAAAGTGCCGACCCGCTCCGGAGCCATGAGGTCGAGCTGGCCGCTGCCGGAATCCCCGGCGAAGACGTCCGCCGTCATGCCGGTACGCGCCCGCGGGCAGATGGCGTTGGCGGTGACGCCGTAGCGGGACAGGCCACGCGAGGTCGACAGGGTCAGCGCGGCGATCCCGGCCTTGGCCGCGGCATAGTTCGGCTGGCCCGCGGCGCCGAACAGGAACGCCTCCGAAGCAGTGTTGACGACCCGGCCGTACACCGGACCGCCCGCGGCCTTGGAGGCAGCCCGCCAGTGGGCACCGGCGGCACGCGACACCGCGGCGTGGCCCTTGAGGTGCACCCGGATGACATCGTCCCACTGCTGCTCGGTGAGGTTGAACAGCATCGTGTCGCGCAGAATCCCGGCGTTGTTGACGACGATGTCGAGACTGCCGAACGTGTCGACCGCGGCGTTCACCAGCTCCTCACCGAACGTCCAGTCGCTGACGTCGCCTTGGACGGCCAGGGCCTCGGCGCCGGCCTGCTCGATCTCCGTGGCGACCGTGTCGGCGCCGGTGCCCATGTCGTTGACGACGACATGGGCACCACGGGCCGCCAGCGCCAATGCCTCGGCCCGGCCCAGACCGGCACCGGCGCCGGTCACGATGGCGGTGCGGCCCGTGAGATCTGTCTTGCTCATCGACTCACTCCTTGTCCTGCAGTGCATGGGATCATTGCCGACCTGTGGGTCGTCGACCTTAGGAGAAGGCGTGCTCCTGCCTGGCCGACAATCCCGCTGAGTGGGGCGAACCCCGCTTGCCGCAGCCGGAGCATGCCGCCCAGCTCCTCCGTGCTGACGTGGTCGTCGAGGATCGAGTGGACCTGGTGCAGGGCGGAAGCCGAACACGATCGAAGTCTCGTCTGCGCCCCGGGTGGCCTGCTAGCTTGCCCACGAAGCGAAATTCGTTTCAGTTTTCGTGGAGGGACAACCATGTCGGCCGGCAGCGCAGAGGAGACCGATTCCCCCCGCCGCGAATTGCCGCCGTCGATGGTGGAGCGGATGACTCTGATCCTCGACGCGTTCGACGGCCCCCTGACGCGGCTGACGCTGGAGGGCGTCGCACGACGCACCCACCTGCCGCGCTCCACCGCGCACCGCATCCTCGACCAGCTGGTCAAACTGCAGTGGCTGGAACACACCTCGTTCGGTTACTCACTGGGCCGGCGCGCACTCAGCCTGGGTGGACTCGACAACGGCCACGGGGAAATCCGCGCGGCTGCCGCGACATTCCTGCACGACCTGCAGATGAGAACGGGAATGGTCGTGCAACTGGCGACTCTGGACGGCCCCGAGGTCTTCTATCTCGACAAAGTCGGCGGGCGATTCGCCGCCAGCGTCCCGTCTCGCGTCGGCGGACGCGCACCGGCACACTCCACCGCGCTGGGCAAAGCGATGCTGGCCTGGCTGGCCCCGGAGGAGGTCGACACGCTGCTCGGTACCGCGGTCGCCCGGCTGACCACTCGCACGATCAGCGACCTCGGCCTGCTGCACCAGGAACTCGACCGGATCCGCCGGCGCGGCGGACTGGCCTTCGAACGAGGGGAGTGCATCCCCACCATCGCCTGCGCCGCAGCTGCTGTGCGCGGCTCCGAAGGCCCACTGGCCGGCATCTCGCTGGTCGGACAGGTGAACACCCCGCTGGAAAAAGCCGCCCCGCTCGTGGTGCACGCGGCCCGCCAAGTGTCCCAGGCGCTGCACCCGGCCATGGAAACCCGGTGGGCACAACGCCGGATGGCGGCGGTTCCCACAGAACCCCGAAACCCGGTGCCAGGGGAGCCCCTCGACCGGATGCTCGCCGCGAAATCCAACGACCGGTTGTGAACCGCAGGAGCACGCTCGGCGACCGTGGTGGCGCTCCGGCCGAGCACCCGAACACGTCCCGGTGAGCGGGAGAGCGGTCCCGGGGCGGGCAAGCCGATGGAACCGTGAGCGCATGCTCGAGGCGACATCCCGTCAACACGCCGCCGACCTGCTCTGGCAGGCGCAGCAGGACCGCACCCCCATCGACCCGCTCACCGAACTGCTCCCCGGCATCGACGTCGTGGACGCCTACGAGATCCAGCGGCTCAACATCCGCCGCCGGCTCGACACCGGCGCACTCGTCCGCGGCCACAAGGTGGGCCTCTCCTCGCCGGTGATGCAGCAGATGATGGGTGTCGACGAGCCCGACTACGGCCACCTGCTCGACACGATGGTGCTCAGTGAAGACACCCCCGTCGACACGAGCCGCTACTGCTGCCCGAGGATCGAGGTGGAGATCGGCTACGTGCTCGGCACGACACTGCCCGGCCAGAGCTGCACCGAGGCCGACGTGCTGGCCGCCACCGAGTACGTCGCTCCGAGCCTGGAACTCATCGACAGCCGCATCAAGGACTGGAAGATCGGGCTGGCCGACACCATCGCCGACAATGCCTCCTCCGCCGGGGTGATCCTCGGCTCGACGCAGGCGGCGCCCGACGACCTCGACCTCGCCGACATCGAAGCGGTGCTCTACACCGGCGACACCGAGGTGACCCGCGGCAACAGCAGCGCGGTGCTCGGCAACCCGACCACGGCGGTGGCCTGGCTCGCCCGCAAGGTCGCGTCGTTCGGCGTGACCCTGGAAGCCGGCCACGTGATCCTGCCCGGCTCGTGCACCCGCGCCATCGACATCGGCCCCGGCGACGAGTTCCGCGCCGAGTTCGCCGGACTCGGCACCGTGACCGCCCGCATGAGCCCACGACTCGGCGAGGAGATCCCATGACCCGGGCCGCCGCACGGCCAGGACGCACGGGGAGAAACAGGTGCCACGACGATCCGGAGGCAGGCCCGCAGCCGAGCCGAGCTCTGCCGACCAGAAGGCGCGCCACCGCCGTATCGTCAGGGCGGCCGCAAGGCTGGGTACGGACAAGGGCCTGGACGGCATGCAGATGCACGACGTCGCCAAGGAGGCCGGGGTCGCCATCGCCACGCTGTACCGATACTTCCCGTCCAAAACCCACCTGTTCACCGCCGTCCTCGCGGATCAGCTGGGCCGCCTGAGCACCGAGACACCCGATCCGGCGCCGGGCCAGGACCCGGTCGATGCGGTCGCGGACCTGCTGATCGATGTCAGCAGACAGCTGCTCTTCCGTCCGCTTCTCGCGCACGCCATGCTCCAGTCCAGCCAGGCAGCGCAAGCGACCACGACGCACGACACCGACAAGATCGACCGGGCCCTCAAGGACCTGATGGCGCGGATGTTGCGAATCCGGCACCCCACGACCCACGACATCACCCTGATCCGGTTGGTCGAGCAGTGTTGGTACGGCGTGCTGATGTCCACTCTCAACGGCCGGACCTCGATGACCGATGCCGAACCGGAGATCCGGCTCGCCTGCCACCTGCTCCTGGCCCCACGCTCCAACGCGGACGAGTGCTCCGTTGACGCAGACGAGGAGAAGCCCGATGCCCACTCGTGACGAAGCCATGACACGACTGACCGCCCCCGGCGCACCCTTCGAGATCCGCCTCGAAGACGTGCTCGGCGAGCAGCTCGAGGTCTTCGCGCATCGACAGCGGTCGCTGGGGGAGCTGCTGCGCGCCTCACGCAGGTTCGGCACCCGGGAATACCTCGTCACCCGGGAAAGCCGCCTCACCTTCACCGAGCACTACGAGCAGGTCGCCGCACTGGCCCGCGCACTGCGCGAGGACTACGGCGTGAGCAAGGGCGACCGGGTGGCACTCTGCAGCGCCAACTGCCCGGAGTGGGTCGTCGGCTTCTGGGCGGCCGTATCGCTCGGCGCCATCGCGGTCGGGATGAACTCGATGTGGGCCGGACCGGAGATCGCCCACAGCATCGGACTCACCGACCCGAAAGTCCTGATCGCCGACGCGCGCCGTCGTGCGCTGATCGACGCCCCCGACCTGCCCGTGCTCTCCGTCGAGGAAGACATCCCCGGCCTCATCGACCGATACCGCGGCGCGGACCCGGCCGAGGAAACCGTCGACGAGGACGACCCCGCGGTCATCCTCTTCACCAGCGGCACCACCGGCCGACCCAAGGGAGCCACGCACTCCCACCGCAACGTCATCGCGGCCCTGTGGTTCAACCTCCTCAACGATGCTGTCGCCACACAACTGGGACACCCCCCGACAGACCGGCGCTTCCTGCTGGCCACACCGCTGTTCCACATCGCCGCGCTGCACAACCTGGCCGTCGTCCGACTGGCCGCCGGCGACACCGCCGTCATGCACCTGGGCCGGTTCGACATCGACCGGGTGCTGCGGCTCATCGAGCAGGAGCAGGTCACCAACTGGGGCGCGGTCCCCACGATGCTCTCCCGCCTGGTGGAGCTCGGTGACCGGATCACCGACTACGACCTGAGCTCACTGCGCACCCTGTCGATCAACAGCGCACCGTCGTCAGCGCACCTGAAGGAACGACTGCGCCGGACCCTGCCCGAAGCCGGACAATCCCTGGGCACGACGTACGGCATGACGGAATCGTCGACGGCGGCCACTCTCGCTTCCCCCGCCGAGCTGCGGGAGGACCCCAACACCGTCGGCCGACCGGTGCCGACCTTGCAACTGCAGGTGCGCGACGCCGACGACAACCCGGTCCCCGACGGCACCGAAGGAGAGATCCACCTCCGCGGCGCCCAACTGATGCTCGGCTACTGGCGCAACCCGGAAGCGACCACGGCCTCCACCGACCCACATCGCTGGTACCGCACCGGCGACCTCGGCACGATCATCGACGGGCACCTGCACCTCTCCAGCCGCCGCTCGGATCTGATCCTGCGCGGAGGAGAGAACATCTATCCCGCCGAGGTGGAAGACCGGATCGCCACCCACCCTGCGGTACTGGAATGCCTCGTGTTCGGCATCTCCGACGACGACTGGGGACAGGAAGTCGCCGCCGTGGTGGTACTGCGACCCGGCACCGAAGTCACCGCCGAGGAACTGCACGCCCACACCAGCGCCGGCATCGCGCACTACAAAGTGCCGGCAAAATGGGAGATCACCACCAAGGAACTGCCCCGCAACGCCATCGGCAAAGTGAACCGCGAGGACATCCGGAAAGCCTGGGAAACCTCCGAGCGGACCGGTTAGAAATTCCCCACTGCCTTCCCCCCGCACCCTCGGATCCGCGGCAGGGTCGCACGGCCTGCCACGACGCGGCTCGGGGTCGAACCGGCCGAGCTACCCGATGGAGACAACCGCCACAACGCCGTCACGGTACGGTGGCCAAGGCGTTGGGCGCCAACAGCTGACCGGTAGCGAACCGACCTGTGGGCGCGGTGATTCAGGCGGTGGCACGGGTGCGGCTGAGCGGTAGGGCGATGCTGGCTGCGACCAGCCAAAGCAGACCGCCGAATCGCACCACGGGCAGGAGCGGGCCGAGCGCGGGCACCAGCAGCACGAGCACGGCTACGGCGCCGAACACGGCGATGACGAGTCCGGCGAGGGCCAGCCAGCGGGGCAGCAACCGCAGGATCAGCGCCGGTACGGCGACGCCGGCGATCAGCAGGCCGAACGCCGCCGCGAACAACGGGCCACCCGCCCCGAAGGCCAACAGCGTGAACGCCCGGGCCAGCGTCGCGTCGGCGGCCGGAGCCACGGCGCCCGCGGTCCAACTCGCCAGGCCGCTGACCGCCAGAGCCACCACGGCGGTGACCCCGCCGACCAGCCCGATGGTCGGCCCGGCCACGCGGGCCCCGAGGGCGTGCAGGCGCTGGTGCACCGTGGCGGCCCATACCGCCAGCGGCACCGCCGACGCGACCAGCAGTGCTGCCGAGACCATGGCGAGCAGGGGAGCGGACTGCAGGGTGGTCTGGATCGAGGCGGCGTCAGCGCTCGGGCGGGTGCCCGGATGCAGAGCGGCTCCGGCGATGGTCAGGCCGGCCCAGGCGAGCGCGGGAACGGGTAGGGGCGGCCCCGCGCGGTGGGGCCGATTCGGGCGAGCAGGGGCGGTGGTGCTCGTAGTCATGGGCACTCCTCGTGCGCGGTAGTGATCGTTCTTGTCAGGGTTCGGACTGCCGGCAGTCCGGGGATCCGCTGCCGTCGTTCGCGTCGACCGGTTTGTTGGCGTTGACGAGTACCGCGGCGAGAACCGCCGCGGTGGTCAGAATCCCGGCGGTCTGGTCGGCGACCCGACCGCCGAACAACACCAGACCGCCGAAGGCCAGGGTGTAGGCGGTGATCACCCAGTGCCGATCGGCGGCGGCGATGTTCAGGTCGGCTTGGGCCGAGGGCAGGGCGATGGTCACGATGGTGGCGTCCAGGGCCACCCTCAGCTGAGCCAGCGCGATGAACACCAGCGCGACCCAGCGCCGTGCCTGTGGCCGTGCTGCGGCGATGCACATCAGGACCGTCCCTTGCGGATCCGGCCCCACGGCTTGTACACGGCCAGGATCACCGCGATCAGCAACCCGGCCGGGGACACGACGGGCGGAAAGATCAGTTCGGTGATAGCGAACGTGAGCGGTTCTCCCGTGGTGAGACCGCGGCCGTGCCGCACGGCAGCGGTCACCGTCGGCTGCAGGGCCAGCGGCACCAGCAGCACGAACACGACGTTGATGACCAGCTTGACGGCGACCCACCAGTACCGCACCAACCCGTACTTCGTACCCAACCCCAGCACGATCCCGCTGGCCAGACAGACCAGGCCCGCGCTGAGTAGCGGCCAGATCGCGAACAGCCCGAGCGCTTGGTACGACACTGCGGCTGTGCGGGCGTTGTCGGTGAGCAGGGCCGTGAACACCAGGACCGCCAGCACCACGTCGATGCCGATCCACGCCCCGGCAGTGACGATGTGCAGCACCAGCACGCCTTTCCTTCTGCGCGGTCCCAGGCGCCGACCGCGGGCCGCGGCGGGACTGCTCATCGCGTACCGCCCATCGGATCCACCGCGGTGGCCTCGGCCAGCGTCTCCACGGTGTCCCCAGTCCAGGCACCGGCGGTGATGGCGACCACATGCTGGATGCCCAACTCGGCCAGCTCGGCGCAGCGCCGGGCGAAGCCGACTGCGGACTCACCCGGCTCCAGGCGCGTGCTCACCGTCTTGTCGATCGCGTCGTAATCCCGTCCGGCCGCGGCGCACTGCTTGGCCAGCACGGCCAGCTTGCGGGTGATGGTCCGGCCGCCATCGGGGACGTCGAACAGGTTGCACGCATCGGCGTGGCGGGCGACCAGCGGCAGGGTACGGTGTTCGCCCATACCGCCGATCAAGATCGGTGGGTGCGGCCGGGTCACCTGCGCGGGACTGCTGACCGGATGCTCGAGCCGGTAGTGACGACCCGCGAAGGCCGCGTCGTCACCGGCCCACATCTGTTCGGTGAGTTGCAGGATCTCTTCCAGATGGGCGAACCGCTCGGGCATCGAGGCCACCGGCAGACCCATCGCGCGGGCCTCGTCGTTGTGATATCCAGCCCCGATGCCGAGCCAAGCTCGCCCGCTGGAGAGCACGTCGAGAGTGGTCACGGCCTTGACCAGCAGGGCGGGGGGCCGGTTCAGTGCGCCGGTGACCATGGTGCCGAGCCGTACCCGGCGGGTCTGCGCGGCGAGGAATCCCAGCGTGGTGTATGCCTCGAGCATCTCGGCCCGCGGGTGGCTGGTGGGGTCGGCCTGCAGCAGATGATCCGGCACCCACACGGTGTCCAGACCACTCCGGTCGGCGGCGCGGGCGATGCGCCCGAGCTGTCCGGCCAGGTTCGCGGGCCCGCCGGGCCACGAGTAGTTGGTGATGTTCAGGCTGATGCGCATTGGAGTTCTCTTCCTGGGCGGCAGGTCACGAGCTCCGATGGCGGGAGGGGACTACCGGCTGGGCAGGTTCGACAGCTGAATGTGGGCGATCGACCACCCGCGGTCCCCGTCGACCAGCACGGCGGAAAGCCGGAAGCTCCCGTCGACGGAATGGCCGCGGTAGGTGGCCTGCTGGTTCTGCACCCCCACGGCGATCGCGGTGCTGGTATAGGTGCGCACCGCCGTCTCGTCGACGGCGAACTCCTCGTTCACCAGCTCTCCGGCGTTGTAGCGGGCCACCCACTGCTGCTTGTCCAGCACGAACCCGTGCGGGCCAATGCCGGTGAAGTCGTCGGTCAGCAACGTGCGCAGCGTCGCGGCGTCGCCGGAACCCTCCGCAGCGGCCCAGCTCTGCACCACGTCGCGCACCTGGGCACAGCGGTCACGGTCTGCCATCGTCCTTCTCCTTCGTGCTCCGGGGAACACCATAAACGATAGATATCTAATCATTAGTCGTCAATGAGTTATATGGCAAACGGTTCGTGATAACGTGCGATCATGCCCGCAGGACCCGCCAACCCCCCACTCGGCCTGCAGCTCGCCGACACCGCCCGAACCATCAGCCGGGCCTTCGACGACGCCCTCACCGCTGCAGGCGGTTCCCGACCGACCTGGCTGGTCCTGATGGCCCTGAAGAAGCAACCCACGGCCAACCAGCGCCAGCTCGCCGCCGCAGTAGGCATCCAGGGCGCCACCCTGACCCACCACCTCAACGCCATGGAATCCGCCGGCCTGCTCACCCGGCGCCGAGACCCGGCCAACCGACGGGTCCACCTGGTCGAGCTCACCGAGCACGGCGAGAACGCCTTCCACGACCTGCGCCGGGCAGCCGTCGCCTTCGACGAACAACTGCGCAGCGGCCTGGACACCGACGACGTCGAGCGCCTCCGCGACCTACTTGCCCGCCTCCAGGCCAACGTCGCAGGCCCGCGCGACTCCGGCCACCAGCCAGGCGAGGCGCCGACCGCATGACCGTGCCTCGCTCACCAACCCGAAACACACCGGTGCGCACGTCCCGGGGCGACCTTCCGCAGCGCCCCCCACCGCTCGATCTGTGTCGGGTCCCGCTGTGTTCAGAAGAGCAGGCAGCAGTGACATCCCCGCCGGGGAAGTGGTACCGTGCACGCCACCGGAGGATGAACACCAACCTCACCAGACCACCCGGGCGAACACCTCCCGTGCAGTCCTGCCTTCGTCACACGAGGGACTTTTCGAACCAGTGCTCGGCGTGGGGAGAGTCCGAATACGGTGCGATCTCGACATAGTCGTGCTTGGCGTACAGGCGGCGCGCCTCGACGAGATCGTGACGGGTGTCCAGCCGCATGCTCGTGGCACCGAGCGCACGAGCTTTCCTCTCCGCCGCATCGAGGAGCAGCCCACCGCCCCCTCGACCACGCACCTCGGAACGGAGAAACATCCGCTTGAGCTCGGCGACGTGCGTGCCGAGGAGCTTCACACCCACACACCCGGCCGGGCGATCGGCATACCGCGCCAGCAGGAAACCCCCGACGGAGCAGCCAACGCATCGCTGGGGTCCTCGGCCATGGCGGCATCGATCTCGTCCGCACCGGCGGGGTGGTGGGTGTAGCGGCTGATCACCTCGGCGAAATAGGTACGCAACATATCGGCAGCATCCCGGTCGGAGACCGGCACATCGGTGACCGTCCACAGCGGCGTCGAGGAAAGCACACTGCTCATTGTCGACGACCCGTCCAGTTGTTTTTTGATCCGGCCCGGGTGTCCACACAGGACTCCTCGTCACAGAAGTCGAGTACCGTTCGGAACAGGGTGATCGAAACCGGCGAGGACGACTTTCCCGTCCTGGTCATGAGCACCGGTCACGAGGACTTCGGACTTGACGCCGGCGACCCGCCTGGGCTCGAAATTGCACACGCACAGCACCTGACGTCCGATCAAGGTCTCGGTGGGGTAGTGCTCGGTGATTTGCGCGCTGGAGGTCTTCATACCGCCGAACTCGCCGAGATCCACCGTCAGCACGTAGGCGGGCTTGCGTGCTTTCGCATTCGGGACCGCGTCGACCACCGTGCCGACACGCAACTCGACCTTGTCGAAGTCGTCCCACTCGATCATCGCCATGGTCTGATCCTGGCATGCGGCAGGAGAGGCCTTTCGACGGCATTACTTGACATAATGTATCTTATCGGCACTTTGGGAGCGGCAGAGCACGAGCCCGAGAGGGGTTTCTCGGCGGCCTCGCGACTCCGTGCAACGCAAGACCACCGGCTGCCGTCGGCGCCGATTCGGTGATCTCCGCGCGGCCGCCGCGAGTGCCGGCCCGCACGGGACGCGTGCGACAGCACGAGCCGGGCGCTGTGCCGGTGTGCCTGCCTTGCCGCATCCCTGCGAGGCACTTTTTCCGCGTGCGGCCAGGCCAGCGCTGGTGGCGGACACAGGGTCGGCCTCTCAAGAGGGACTTCACTGTCCCCATATTCGTCACAGTGACGAAGAGGCGGTGCTGTAGTCGGGCGCCTTCCATTGCTCCATGCAGCGCGACGCGACGGCGGCATCGGCTTCTTGTGATCATCCGCAAGGCCCGGAAGCCGCCGGTCCCGGATACTGCCGAGCCGACTCCACAGCGGTGCACGAGCCGACGCCAAGGCCGGACGCGAGCCACTCGGCGCAGCTCTGTGGCCGGCTTTCAACGATGCGGCCAAGTGCCGTCCCCTGCCGTACGTGCCCCTCCTCTCTCCTTCTCCAAGTGATGGATAATAAACGTTATCCATCACTTCGGTGTGTTCTCGATCGTGCCGGTCGTGCTGTGCCCGGCCCTGCTCTCACCGAGCACCCTCGGGGCATCCTGGTCGGCGGATCTTTCCGGGCCACCGGACGAGTGTCTTGCCTGCCGACGGCTCTCCCGTCCTGCGTGCTCGGGAGCGGCTGACGGTGATCCCCTCCCCCTGATCCCCGAAGCAGTTTCGAGTGGTCGGCGGAGTGCGCCGCTACGGCGTTGTCGGTATCGGCCACGGCGCAACCGCGCGCGGGTCATGGCTGCGCGACGCGGGTACGTACATACGGTGTTCGACTTCATCACACAGTGGATCTCCGGGTCGCCGGTCACCTATCCCGTGATCTCTGCGCTGGCCGTTCTCGACATCATCGGTATTGTGCCCGCCGAGACGGTGGTCATCACCGCGACGCTGATTGCCCTGCACGGCGACCTGTGGGTCGTGGGCGTGGCCGCCGCTGCCGTCGTCGGGGCCTTGGTCGGCGACAACATCCTGTACTTGATCGGCCAGTACGGCGGCGGACGTTTGGTCAACTACCTCTTTCGGAGCGATAGATCTCGGCAGCGCCTGGATTGGGCGCGTCGGCGGATGCATCGGCACCGCAACGTCATCATCATCGGCGGACGGTTTCTTCCCGGCGGTCGCACTGTGGTGATGTTCGCCGCGGGAACTCTGCGAGTACCGTGGCGCCGCTTCATCCTCGCCGACGTGGTCGCCGTCGTCCTATGGGCGGGATACCACGTGGGCGCAACCGTGGCGTTCGGCGAGGCGTTCTCGGGCAAGCCGTGGCTGACCCTGCTGCTGTCAGTGGCCGTAGGAATCACGCTCGGCGCCGCCGCGGAGGTGATACGCCGCTTCTCCGAACGACAGAACCAGCAAGCATGAACAGGTCCACAGTCGTTCGAGCAGTTCAGCCACCCGTACGTGCCGTCCGGCGATTGCCCGGCCGACTGCCGCCGGTATCGGGCTTCGAGTTGTTCCCGTGAGCACGGTGACCCGCCGGTCCAGACATGCAGTCGCACGTCGTTGAATACGGAGAAAGCCTCCGAGGCATGCTCGACCCGCAGTGGCTCCAGCTGCTGCAGTGACCACCGGCCCTCCCAGCGCTATCGCAGATGAGCAAGTGGAGCCACCGCGCCGGCGGGCGGTGTTCTCCGAGATCGTCGAGCACGCTACCGCAGACAGGCACCGACTATCTGCGAAACCAGCACTACCCCACCCCACCTCGGCACCGCACTCCCCTGACGTACGGAAAGGGTCCGCGGGCGATCGCGCACCATCCGGTTGCGCGGTCGGTGCTGGATCAGACGGTAAGGACGATCTTGCCGACGTGGTGGTGGTTGAGAAAGGCCTGTTGGGCGTGGTGAATGTCGGTCAACGGGTAGCGCGCGGCGATGCGGGGGCGGAGGGTGCCGTTCGCGGCGATGCGGGCGAGCCGGCGGAAGTGTGCCCGGGTGTGCATCGAGGACCCGATGAGTTGCCGGTTATGCAGGTATAGCCGACGCAGATCGACAGTCACGACCGGCCCGGCGACCGCACCGGCGATGACCCAGCGTCCGTCGTCGCGCACCAGAGGCATCAACTGGTCGAGAAACGCCCCGCCGGCGACGTCGGCGACCGCGTCGAGATGTTGCCCACCGGCCGCTGCGGCGACCGCGTCGGTGAGGTCACCGGTCTCGCGGGAGACGACCGAGGTGGCTCCGGCGGCCCGGACCGCATCCTGTTTCGCGCCGCTGGTCAGGGCTATCACCCTGGCCTCGCGGGCGGCTGCGAGCTGAACCAGTGCCAACCCCACCCCGCCGGAGGCCCCGGTGACCAGCACGGTCTCCCCGGGCTCGATCCCGGCACGTTCGAGCATGCCCAGCGCTGTGCCGTAGGCGACCGGCAGGCAGGCCAGCTCTTCATCCGATAGCGGCGAGTCGCTCATGTCATGGACCTGGTCCGCTGCCACTGCGACATAGTCGGCGAAGCCACCATCGGCCTCGCTGCCGAGCAGCCCGGCCGGGGGCGCGTCGTCTCCCTCGTGTGCGTAGAGGGCCGGATCGACGAGTACGCGACAGTTCCTCCACCCTGCAGGCACTCCGGTTCCGACGTCGGCGACCACCCCCGCGATGTCACCGCCCTGTACCCGGGGAAACGAGAGTTCCCCACGCCATCCCGCTGAGGCGTCGGGATCGCCGGGCAGTCCGTATGCACCTTCCCGCGTCCAGATGTCGGTGTTGTTCATCGCTGCAGCGGTGACCCGTACCAGCACCTGGCCGGTGCCAGCGACCGGTGCCTGCCAGTCGGTGCGTACGTCGAGCATGTCCGGCCCACCGTGTCCTCTCAGGACAGCCGCGGTCATCGTCGTCATTGCTGCGTCCTTCCGGTCGGGGTCGTCGTGTGTTGCCTGCGGTGGTGGTTCTGCCCGGAGTCGGTGAGTGGCGGTCGTGGCGTGCGGTGGGTGAGCACGATGGCGGTTCCGACAAACGGTACGAGTGCGGCTGCGGCGGCGCTGAGCCAGGACACCGCCGTGGCCAGGGGGTACCAGAGGGTCAGGAGGCCGATGGTGATCGCCGGTCCTCCGGCGCCGAGATAGAACGCGAGATACAGCGTGGAGTTGATCGCCGCGCGTTTGCCCGCCGGTGCGGCCGCATCGATGGCAGCGGAAGCCCCGCCGTAGGCCAGTCCGTGTCCGATTCCGGCTGCCACGGCCGCGAGCACGGTGACAGGTACCGAGCCCCCGCCGGTCCAGGACAGGGTGCCGAGACTGATCAAGAGGGCGCTGAGGCCGGTGAGCTGTGCCAGGCTTGCGCCGCAGCGGGCCACGAGGGGTTGGGACAGTACGGAGCTGGCCAGTACGGCGCCGACGACGCCTCCGATGGTCGCCAGATTGTCGATCTGGGCTGTTCGACTGAGTATTGTCGGTATGACCGCCAAAAAGAGACCGGCGACGGTCCAGGCGAGAAAGCCGGTCGCCGCAGCGGTGGTGAACAGCAGGTGCATGCCGCCCGGTATGTGCGGTCGCGTGGGCCTCCAGCGGCGCACGCGCGACGCGGGGACGGCCAGGGTGGAGATGCGGCTCCACCCGATCGCCAGCAGGACCAGGTGCACCCCGTACGGCAGCACCTGCGGTGCCGGAGCGTACTGCGCCAGCGCACCCGCGGCGATCGGGCCCGCGGCGGTGCCGGCCACGAACGCCGTGCTGGCCAGCACCGATGCCCGGGCTCGGTTTCCTGCGGGAGCAGGTTCCGTGATCAACGCGGTGGCTGCTCCCGTGGCCGCGCCCAACGCCAGCCCTTGCGCGGCGCGGCCGGCCAGCAGCCAGCTCGGGCCGGTCGCGAGTGCGAAGCAACCTGAGGCGAGCGCGGCCACCACCACACTGATCCGCAGCACTGCTCGACACCCGAACGTATCCGCCGCCGACCCGAACAGCAGCAGCGCGGGCGCGCTGACCAGCGCGAACATCGCATAGATCAGTGTCATCGTCAGGTCGCTGAACCCGAAGGCGTGCTGATAGCTCGGATACAGCGGACTGGGCAGGTATGCCCCGGCCGTGAGTACCACCAGCAGGTATACCGCCGTGCGCACCTCGCGCGTGTCGCGGCGAGTCCGGTGCACGATCCGGCTGTGGGAGGCACCGGCACAACCATCGTCGAAGATCCCTTTAAGCAGCACACTCCCAGCGTGGCGCGCACAATTGGTGAAGAGAAGCAAACGTTCATACACGCAACCGTGTAAAATCATGACATGATCGATCCGAAGCTGCGCGTGCTGCAGCTGGTGGCCCACCACGGCACAGTGACCGCCGCCGCAGCGGCACTGCACTACACGCCCTCCGCGGTCTCGCACCAGTTGCGCCAGCTGGCCGCAGAACTCGGCGTCGAGCTGATGACCCAGTCCGGCCGCGGCATCCGACTGACCGCCGCAGCGACCACCGTGCTGCGTCACGCCAACGTGCTGCAGGCCCAAGCCGAGCGCGCCCGGGCCGAACTGGCCGCCGCCGCGGACGAGACCGGCGGCTCGGTCACCCTGTGCGGCTTCTCCACTGCGGCCACCCACCTGCTGCCCCCGGCCGCGGCAACCCTGCGGGACCACTACCCCCAGTCCGCGGTGCGGGTCATCGAAGCCGAACCCGCCCGCTGCTTCGACCTGCTACTGGCCGGTGATGCCGACCTCGCACTGCTGATCGCCACCGCCGACACTCCACCGGCATCGGATACCCGCTTCGACCAGCAGCCCCTGCTGGACGACCCCCTCGATTTGGTCGTGCCCAGCGGGCACCCGCTGACCACCCGCCGGGTTGTCACCCTCGCCGACGCCGCCGACGAGCCGTGGATCCTGGGGCGACCCGGCAGCACCTACCACCATCTCGTGCGTACTGCCTGCATGACCGCCGGATTCACCCCCAACATCGCCCACTACGCCGATGAGTGGGACACCGGAACCGCCCTGGTCGCCCATGGTTTCGGCATCATCCTCGTACCCCGACTCGCCCGGCTCCACGAAGGTTGGCCCGTCGCCCGCATCCCCCTGCACGGCGAACCCGCCCCCGCGCGCCGCATCCTTGCCGCCACCCGTCTCGGCAGCCGCGATCATCCCGTCATCACGACCGCCCTGACCACCATCACCACCACCGCCACAGCCCTCCATCCACCACCCCAACAGCCCGAAGAACAGGCGGAATAGGCCCAGTTCTCCGGTTGCGGCCAGCTGCAAAGTAGACCCCTATCAGCTGCTGGGCCCGTCTTGTCGTCGAGTCGGGAATCCTCGACACGACGGCCGAGAGCTTCGATAGGCACGTGGCCGTCAACGCGCGCGCAAGCCTGCTGCTCATCGCCGCGTTCGCGCGACAGATTCCCGACGACGGCGGGGCGATCGTCGCATTGACCAGCGATCACACCACTGGAAACCTGCCGTATGGAGCGTCCAAGGGTGCCCTCGACCGCATCGTCATCTCCGCAGCACGTGAACTCGGCCCTCGGGGCATCTCGGCAAACGTAGTCAACCCCGGCCCCATCGACACCGGCTGGATGGACGATGGCTTGCGAGGCAGCCTCACTGAACACCATCCGCTCGGACGGCTGGGAACACCAACAGAGATCGCAGGCGTCGTCTCCTTCCTGGTCTCAGGAGAGGGCCGCTGGGTGTCTGGACAGCTTCTTCACACCGACGGAGCGTTCTCCGCACGTTTCTGACTCTGCGCGCTCAGGGATCCCGTTCCGGAATGCACCGTATGCCTGACTCGGGAGCTCGATGCGGGGTGGCAGGATCATTGACCGTGGTAGCTGCGAGGGACTGGGCAGCATGGCACGAGCCGTATGCCGATGAGGATTCTCCGTTGTCTCGTCGGCTGCGCCTGCTCCAGGGCCACATCACGTCGTGGCTGGACGAGCGCACGGACGAGACGCTGCATGTGGTGAGCGCGTGCGCCGGCCAGGCGCACGACATACTGGGAGTGCTGGCAACTCGTTCGGCTGCCTTCGGGCCCCGAATCCCCCAGCGGTCGTAAGCAACTCCGGGGTTCCCAACGCGGTACCGAGCGTCAGGGAGATCAGCGACCTCGAAGCGATGGCCGCCCCCGGTAGTCCCATTCGTGGACGACGGGGGCGGGCTGCCACCGCGCCGGTTCGGGTTCACCGCCCGGCAAAGAGCGCTGTGCTCCCCCGCCACAGGACGGGTGAACATCCTGTGGCGGTACCCGTTGTTACACGTCGGTCAGGGCGCGGATGGATTCCTTGAGGGAGTTGGTCGTGGCCATGACGGCGGTCGGTTCGTAGCCGCAGTGGGCCATGCAGTTGTCGCACCGGGAGTCGCGGCCACGGCCGTACTTCGACCAGTCGGTCTCCTCGACGAGTTCCCGGTAGGTCTGCGCGTAGCCGTCGGACATGAGGTAGCACGGCTTCTGCCAGCCGAACAGCGAGTAGGAGGGGATCGCCCATGCCTGGCACTCGAAGTCGATTTGCCCCTCGAGGAAGTCCAGGAACAGCGGTGAGTGGTTGAGACGCCAGCGCTTGCGGCGGCCGTTGGCGAAAGCCTTTTTGAACAGCTCCCGTGTCTGCTCGACTCCCGGGAAGTGATCCTGGTCGGGAGCCTTCTCGTAGGCGAAGGCCGGCGAGATCTGCATGTTGTCGATCTTGAGCTCGTCGTTGAGGTAGTCGAGCACGTCGATGACGCTCTGCGGGGTGTCGTCACTGAAGAACGTCGTGTTCGTGGCGACTTTGAAGCCGCGCTGCTGGGCGTCTTTGATGTTGGCGACGGCCTGGTCGAACACGCCTTCCTTCTCGACCGAGGCGTCGTGACGCTCGCGCAGCCCGTCGATGTGCACCGTCCAGGTAAAATACGGCGAGGGGGTGAACTGGTCGATCTTGCGGGGCATCAGCAGCGCGTTGGTGCACAGGAAGACGTACTTCTTGCGCTTGATGAGCTCGTCGACCATCTCCGCGATCTGCGGGTGCATGAGCGGCTCGCCACCGGCGATCGAGACCATGGGCGCACCACTTTCCTCGATGGCCCCCACGGCCTGCTCCACCGGCATCCGCTGTTTGAGAACGCTGGCGGGATGCTGGATCTTGCCGCAGCCCCCGCACGACAGGTTGCAGGCGAACAGCGGCTCCAGCTCCACGAGCAGGGGGAACTTCTTGCGGCCTGCGAGTTTCTGCTTGAGCACGTAGGTGCCCATCCGAGCCTTCAACCGTGCCGGCATGGCCATACTGCCTCGCCCCATTCATCGTCGGTGACGTGCGGTTGTGTGTTCGATACGCTCCGGACTCAGCCAACATACAACGTGTATGCCCGAAACGCAGTGTATGTTCTAGGCTTTGCGCATGCCTGCTGATTCCCGCCGCGCCGAGCACGTGGCCGATACCCGCGACGCGTTGCTGGAGGCCGCACGCGCGCTCTTCGCCGAGCGTGGCTACACGGCGGTGGGCACGGCGGAGATCGTCACGCGCGCCCGGGTCACCCGGGGCGCGCTGTATCACCACTTCCGCGACAAGGCCGACTTGTTCCGCGCCGTCATGCGCACGGTCGCCGCCGAGCTCGCCGGGCGGCTGGTCGAGGAACAGACCGCCCGGGCCGAGGAGTCCACCGCGGGTGTGTGGGACCAGCTGCGCAACGGCATCCAGACGTATCTCGGCGCCTGTTTGGACGGTGACTTCCAGCGGATCGTGCTCGTGGACGGACCGGCCGTACTCGGCCATGCCGCCTGGGACGCCCTGGTCGAGGAGCACGGTCTGGGTCTGCTGCGTGACTGGCTGCGCCAGGCCGTCGACGAGGGCCAGATCGACGCGCTGCCCGTCGACCCGCTCGCACGGCTGCTGGCCGCGCTCATCGCCGAGGCCAGTCTCTACATCGCCCGGTCCACCGACCCGGCCACGGCGCGCGAGGAGACCGGTCGCACCCTCGATCGTGTGCTGCTCGGGTTGCGACCGGGAGTCGGCGAATGAAGTGACCGCTGTTCGGGCACGGAACGAGTGAGCAGTCCGGCGCCGAAGCCTTTTTCGCTGGTCGTGTTGGTCAGCAGCCACTCGGCCGGCCGCTTCCCGAGCACGGCCGGTGGCTTTCGCTCATCGAGTCGAACGGCGATCCCATCGGTGGCGGCGCACGCGGACGGGGACTTCGTCACCGCGTTCCTGGGCGGCCAGCACCACTGAGCGGGTACGTCGCCACCAGGTGGTGGTGCGTTCCAGGCCGAGCAGCAGCAGCGTCAGCGGTGCCAGCAGTGCGATGCGGTAGTCGGTGATGTCGGTCGGGTCGGCAGTCAGCTGCAGCAGAATCCCCATGGCCAGCACGGCCAGGGCGGTGGCGGTGTGCCCGGCGGTGTTGGCGATGCCGGTGGCGGTGCCGACGCTGGAGCGCGGGTTGTAGTCGCGGACCAGCGCGAAGGCGGTGGCCGAGACGGGGCCGCCGAAGGCGAAGATCAGGAAGGCCACGACGACCACGGGCAGCGGCGGCTGCCCTCCCGGCCAGGCGATCAGCAGTGCCAGGCCGAGCAGCGCGATCACCAGGTAGGTCAGCACGATCGGCATGCGGTGCGGTGGGGTGCGTCCGATGATCGTTCCCATGATGGGGCCGCCGACGATCTGGCCGATGATCAGCACGCTCAGGACCACGCCGGCCAGGCGTGGGCGCATGCCCAGCCCTTCGATCAGGTACGGGTATCCCCACAGCAGGGTCAGGGCGTTCATCACGAACATGGTGGAAAAGTGCACCCAGAACGCCAACCGGGTTGCGGGGATCGTCCAGGTGGAGCGGACCCCGTGGGCGAGTTCGGCCGGTGAGCCCACCCGGGGGCGGGATGGTGCGTGCTCGCCTCGCGGGACGTCTCGCACGACGGTCGCCGCGACAGCGGCGTAGCCGGCGGTCGCAGCGCCCACGAGCAGGAACGTGCCGGTCCAGCCGAGTTGGTCGAGCAGGATCGTCAAGGGGAAGGTCGCGGCGACTCCGCCGAGGGCGCCGAGGGCCGAGGAGAAGGTCACCACCAGGGGGTAGATGCGTGGTGGGAAGTACGCGGCCACGAGCCGGAGCACGCTGACCCAGGTCAGGGCATCGCCGATGCCGAGGACGGCGCGAGCGGTCAGCCCCAGCGGGTAGCTTTCGGCCACGGCGAACAGGACCTGTCCGAAGCCCAGCAGCAGCGCGGCGGCGGTGAGGACGCGGCGGGCGCCGAAGCGGTCGACGAGGATGCCGGTGGGGATCTGCATCGCGGCGTAGATGCCGACCTGCAGCACGGTGAACGTGCTCAGGGCGGCCGGGCCGACGGCGAATCGCTCGAGTGCCTGGGGGCCGGCGACGCCGAGGCTGCCGCGGTGGAACACGGCGGCGAGGTAGATCAGGGCTGCGCATCCCCAGACCAGCCACGCCTGGCGCGTGGGGCGTTCCAGGCGCACGAGTGTCCTCCGGATCTCGACGGGGTGCGTGTCCACGCTACCGGGTCGGGCTGCCGGATTCCTCCCGGTGTGGCATTGACCTCGATGCTGGGGTGGGCGCGCTGGCAGCTGTCGACCCCATGCCCTGCTCTCAGTGAGGGCTCGGCAGGGAATCCGGATGCGGGGCGGGCTCCGGTGTGCGCAGCCAGAAGGGCAAGGCGACCGCGATCATCGCGGCCAGGACGGCCACCGGCATGAGTCCTCCCAGCGCCCATGTTGCATACAGCGCCAGGGCGGCGATTTCCCCGCCGAGCCCGGCTGCCGAGGTCACCGTCGCCCGTGCCGATCCCTCGATGTGGTGCTGCAGCCGGGCTTCGGTGACGACCAGGACCAGCTGGTGCAGGCCGTGGAAAGCGGCGAGCCCGACAAGCCCGGCCGGATGCTGCAGCAGGCCGGAGAGGACGAGGACGAGCACGGCGACGCCGAGGATTCCGGCGAGGGCGCGGGGATGGAGCCGGTGGGCGGGCCCGCTGAGTGCGGCGCCTGCGGCTGCGGCCATCGGCACGCTCAGCGCGGCCAGGGGGATCAGTCCGGTCGCCCAGCCCCAGGCCTGGGCCAGCAGCGGGGTGTATTCCTCGAAGGCATCCAGCCCGGTCAGCACCGCCACGGCCAGGACCGCGTAGCGCACTGTCGGCCGGGCCGCGGATTCGGTGAAGCCGGCACGCAGCATTGCCCGGTAGCCGGTGGGGGGTGTTGCGGCACGAGGCGGTTCGGGCAGTCGGCAGGCCAGTGCGGCGGCGGTGAGACAGCAGCCGACGCTGACCCAGCCGACGAGGACGTAGCCGCCGAGGGAGAACAGTGCCGCGGCCGAGGCCGCGGCCGGCAGTTGTGCGAGCAGTCCGGCGGCCTGGACGTGGCCGAGCAGTCGTGCGTAGTGGGTTTCGGCGCCTGCGGCGGCCAGTCCTTCGTAGAGCAGCGCCTCGAGCGCGCCGGAGACCAGGGAGCCGCCGATTCCCCAGAGCACGAATCCGGCCGCGAAGGCGGGAAAGCCGGGCAGCACGGTCCACAGTGCATATCCGAGGGCTTGCAGGATGCCTGCGGCCACGAGAGCGCTGCGGCGGGAGAAGCGGTCGGCCAGGATGCCGGAGGGCACCTCGGCGAGCAGGGCCACGGCGGACCAGACCGCGAACAGGGCCGAGATTTCGGCGGTGGACAGGCCCGTGTCGGCGAACAGCAGTGCGTAGAGCGGATACAGCGGCACGCTGTCGGCCAGCAGCGCCCAGCCGAGGCTGCGTCGGGCCAGGGTGCGTGCCTGGTGGGGAAGGAACTGTCAACAGGAATGCATGGCATCGAGGGTAGCCGCGGGCCTGTTCGCTGACGAATGCGAAGCGGAGTCGACAAACACGGGCGAAGGTGTGGTGGCCTGCCCGGGTTTCTGCGGTTGCCGGTCCGGAGGGCACCTTTCATGCTGGATACTTCGCAGGACCGGTGAGGAGGCAGATCATGGCCACATGCGAAGTGTGCGGCAACGAGTACTGGATGACTTTCGAAGTGCACACCGCCGGCGGAAATGTGCACGTGTTCGATTCGTTCGAGTGCGCCGCGCACCGGTTGGCGCCGCGATGTGAACACTGCGGGTGCCGCGTTCTCGGACACGGTGTGGAAGACAGTGGGCAGTTTTTCTGCTGTGCACACTGCGCCCGGCAGGCGGGTGCGTCGATGGCCGGCGAGCTGCGCGATGCCGTGGGAGCCCACCCCGGGTGACGGCGTGGGGCCGTGATCGGCATCGGCGATGTGGCCGGATTCGAGGCTGTAACGGAAATGGCGCCTGCGGCGATATTCCGGGCAGAAGAAGCAACGCGTTCTCCTCGGCCCGGATACGGTGATGTCGCGGCGGTCGACGGCCGTGGTGGTCGTTTTCCTTGCTTTCCGCTCCCGTGGCACTGGCCCTGCGGGGGTGGCATGCACCGGGGAATCCTCGCGCCGAGAGAAGTTGTCTCCTTCACCGGGAACCGAGAGTTTCCGGTACCGAATTTCACTGGACCGTCGGTGAAAAAGAAGCCGGAGGCACAACAATGACAGGTCTGGTTCGTTGGCTCGGGAACCTCGCCCGCGAGATGGAACGGGCTCGGGAGATGATGCGGCACCCACAGTCTCCGGCACGGTGACGATCGGGCACCGCCGCAGCATGCGACGGGAACGAATCGTGGTGCCGGGTCGTGCCGGGGCCGCACCGTGGAGTGCGGCCCCGGCACGACGGAGATGCGCCGAATTCGTCGAGTAATCCGATCAGGTAAGCAGTGCAGCGCCCGTCCCGGTCCGGACGGGCGATCACCAGGACGACTCCTGGGCGCAGCGCGGCATACCATGAAGTCCTACAGCCCCCGGGGGCAGAGGAAAGGGTATGCGCCCAGAGAGCAACGAAGCGCTGTATTCACTGGCAACCACTCGAACACCCGATCCGGCGCAGGTCGGCGGCAAGGGGTCGGCACTGATCGAGATGACCCGCGCGGGACTGCCGGTCCCACCGGGCTTCGTCCTGACCACCGGCTTTTTCCGGCCCTGGCTCGAAGAGCTGCGGGCCACGGCGGAGTGGAACGCTTTCGTGGCGGCTGTCGGCGCAGACGAACCATCGGACGAGGAACTGCGCAAGCGCACTGCGGACCTCGAGGCTGCCTGCGAGGACCTGTCGTTCAGCGAACCGCAACAGCGGCAGCTGTCCGAGGCGCTGGAGGAACTGCGCGACCCGGAGTCCCCGTCAGGCCCCGTGTCGGGCTCCGGCCTTGTCGCCGTGCGCTCGTCGGCGCCGCAGGAGGATCTGGTGGGAGCGTCCTTCGCCGGGGTGTACGAGAGCTTCGTGGGAATCACGGCCGGGAATCTCCGGGAGGCGGTTCGCGCGGTGTTCGTCTCCGGCCTGGCGTTCAAGGTGGTCTCCTACAAGCGCCGCCGCGGCTTCGACCCCCTCCAGGTGGAAATCGCCGTCGTCGTGCAACAGCAGGTCGACAGCGAGTCGGCAGGGGTCGCCTTCTCACTGAATCCGCAGAACAACGACTACGACGAGGCCGTCGTCCACGCCAACTGGGGACTGGGCGAGACAGTGGTCTCGGGCAGCGTCGGCCCGGACCGGTTCATCGTGGACAAGCCCTCCGAGCGCCTCGTCGAGAAAAAGCCCGGCACCAAGGAGACCTCGCTGTGGTCCCGCCCGGAGGGCGGCTCTGTGCAGGCACACGACGAGCACGGCAACAACGGCGGCCGGTTCGCTCTGACGGACCGGCAGGCCGTGCAGATCTCACGGATGGTGCAGCGCGTCGAGACGATCACCGCGGTGCCGGTCGACGTCGAGTGGGCCTACGGCTCCGACGGAACGCTGTCTCTGCTGCAGGCTCGCCCTGTCACGACGTATTTCCCGCTGCCCGCAGAACTCCGCACGGCACCGGGTGCTCCCAGGCGGCTTTATGCGGACAGCACCTTGCTCGAGGAGGGCCTGCACGAGCCGCTGTCGGTGCTCGGCAGTCGGTGGATGGCCGATGCCATCGTCGAGATGATCCGGCAGGCGACCGGTCGGCGGATCTCCACGCAGGACGGGGATGGGCTCGTGCTGACCGTCGGAGGCCGGTGGTACATGAACGTCTCCCGGGTTCTGTGGCTGGGCAGGCAACGGCTCGCGACGTCCCTCGAAGCTCTCGACGTCCACGCGGCGCAGGTCATGCGCAACGTCGAGGTGCAGCGTTACCGGAAAGCGGCCGCACAGCCGAAGGTCGCAAAGATCGCGGGCCTGGCGTGGGGCACCCTCACCGGCTTCGCCGGACCGGTCGGCACAATGCTGGCCGGGGTGGCAGCACCGGACCGCGCTCGCAGGCGCTACGAGGCCGCTGTGGAGCGGCATCGCCGGCAACTGGCCGAGGTGGCGCGCCAGGCACGGTCGGTGCCGGAGCTCGGTGACGGGGTGCTGATGCCGGCTGTGCACCTGCTGATGCGCGAGGGACTGCCGCTGACGTACGCGGCGGAGGCGGCCAAAGCGCTCCTCCGGCTGCTCTACCTGGGTGCTCCGAGCCGGCAGCGGCAGCTGCTCGATGCGGCTTTTCGCTCGATGCCGCACAACATCACCATCGAGATGGGTCTTGCGCTGTATCGCCTCGCACGGTCGCTCGAAGAGTCCGTCGGCGAGGAGGGCTACGCCGACCTCACCGCTCTGGCCCGGCGGATCGAAACGCGAGAGCTGCCCGAGCAGTTCCTGCGCGAGTGGGACGCGTTTATGGACCGCTACGGGTTCCGCGGGCCCAACGAGCTGGACCTCGCCTCGGTCCGCTACGCCGACGATCCCATGCTGGCCCTCGAGCAGATGCGGCAGTACGTGCTGCTCGACGAGTCGACCCAGGAGCGCCCCGGGCACGCCTACGAGCGCCGCCAGCGCGAGCGCCGCGAGGCCTACCGCAAGTTGCTCGACGGAACGCGGAACCCTGTCACGAGGTGGTTGGTGACAAGGCTCTACCGCGCCGCCGAGACATTCAGCGGTTTCCGGGAGATCCACAAGTACCATCTCGTGATGGCCGGTTACGAGGTGCGCCGGCGCGCGCTGCAGGTGGGCGGCGAACTCGTCGAACGGGGACGGCTGGACTCGGCGGAGCAGGTCTTCGACCTGGACTACGAGAATCTGCACGGCGGCTTCGACGTCTCGGAGCCGGATCTGCGCGCCCGGGCGCACAGCAACACCCGCTACCGGAGAGAGATCGCTCGCACGCCGGGTGCCGGATTCCCGGTCCTGGTGGATTCCCGCGGCAACATACCGCGCCCGGCGAGCACGGCGGCAGGGCCCGGTGTGTTCTCCGGGGAGGGCGTCTCGACCGGGACGGCACGCGGACCGGTGAAGGTGTTGAGCCACGTCGGCGAGAAACCCGTGCTGCCCGGCGAGGTTCTGGTGGCCCGGGCCACGGACCCGGGCTGGACCCCGCTGTTCGTCAACGCTGCAGGCATCGTCCTGGAGACCGGCGGAAGCTTCCAGCACGGTGCTCTCGTCGCCCGGGAGTACGGCAAGCCGTGCATCGTGGGTATCGACAAGGCGACCCAGCAGGTCTCGGACGGCCAGCTGGTGGAGCTCGACGGCGAGGCCGGGACGATGACGTGTGTTGCTCGGACTCCCTCACCGGGCCGGTGAATCGGCGGCAGCGTGGCGGTGCCGCCCGGCCAGGTCGACGTACTGCTGCGCCGAGAGCTGCAGCGCGTCCTGCTCCTCCTCGGTGAGTTCCCGGCGGACCTTGGCCGGTGTGCCTGCCACCAGCGAGCCCGGCGGAATGTCGGTGCCTTCCAGCACCACCGCCCCGGCCGCGATGAGGCAGCCCCGACCGATCGTGGCGCCGTTGAGCACGACCGCGCCCATGCCGATCAGCGACCCCTCCCCGACTGTGCAGCCGTGCAGGACCGCGCGGTGCCCGACCGTGACCCCGTCACCGACGGTGAGAGGAAATCCGGGGTCGGCGTGCAGGACACAGCCGTCCTGGATGTTGCTGCGGGCACCGATGGTGATGGCATCCAGGTCGGCGCGCAGGACCGCGCCGTACCAGACGCTGGCCTGCTCGCCCAGGCGAACCTGTCCGAGCACGGTGCTGCCCGGTGCGGCCCAGGCCTGCTCGGCCAGCTGCGGTTCATGGCCCTCGAAACCGAGGGCGGGCCGGTGCGCGGCTGTGTGGCCGGTGTCCACGGAACCTCCCGTTTGTGGTGCGATGCGGTGCCCGTGCACCGTATCGCCACAGCATCCCGCATTTTCCGCGGAGCCGTGCCGAGTGGGTGTTTCGCTTGGCCGGCCGCCGGATGCCTGCCGCGGCTTCAGGCTCGGGCCGCGGCGACGGCTTCGGTGACGCTGCTGTAGCAGGTGAACCGTCCGACCAGGCCGGTCAGCTCCAGCATGCGGCACACGCAGGTGGACTCGGCGATGACAGACAACTCGATGCCGCGCTGCTCGGCGCGGTGCTGGGTGTGCAGCAGCAGCTCGATGCCGTGGCTGCTGACGAACGAAACCTCGGTCAAGTCGAGCACCAGGGCGTTCAGCACGGCAGCGGTCAACCGTTGCCGGATGAGCTCGGTCAGGCGCGGCACCGAGGACAGGTCGATCTCGCCGTGCATGTGCACCACCGACACGCCGGGAACGGGACGCTCGACGGCCAGACGCAGTGTGGGATCGATGCGCTGCTGATCCCGGCTGATGTCGTGGTCGGGTGCTCGGCGAGGTGGGACGAAAGCGTGGGAAACGGGCGGGGCAGGCTGTGGGGGCGTGGTCGCCGCGTCACCGCCCTGCGTGGGTGAATTCGCGGCCGAGTGCGAAAGAATCACACTACCTCCCTCGGTCAGCCGCCGCCGGTGGCGCGGGAGCGCCGCGTGACGGACTCGGCACCGGGTCGGTCGAGCCACGCGTTCGTGAGTTCGATTCACGCCGGCGACGGTGGTTGTCGTGGCTGTCTGCTCAACCGCACTTCCAACCCTAGAATCCGCACGTCACGGCAACAAGCGCTGCCACGTTCGAGTGACAATGCCGGTGGTGTCACGCGGGGGAATGTTCGGCCAGCATCGGGATGAGCCCGCCTGCCAGAACCGCGCGGATCTGCCGCGGCGACAGCCGGTGCCGGAGGGAGTAGCTCTCGTCGCGGGTGGTGTTGTGCACGGTGAGTTCGGCCCCGTTGGGCAGTGTCTCGTGCAGGTTGTCGAACACGAGGGTGTGGCCGTCGGCGATGCGGTCGTAGTCGGCCGCATCGGCGAACTCCAGCGGCAGGATCCCGAAGTTGACGAGGTTCTGCCAGTGGATCCGGGCGAACGACAGCGCCAGCACCACACGCAGCCCCAGATGGCGAGGGGTGATCGCGGCGTGCTCCCGGGAGGAGCCCTGCCCGTAGTTGGCGCCGCCGACCACCACGTGTCCCCCGGAGTCGCGGTGGTCGGCGGCTCGGGCCGGGTAGGTCTCGTCGAGGCGGGTGAAGGTGAATTCGGACAGCGCGGGAATGTTGGAGCGCAGCGGCAGTGCCCGCGCCCCGGCCGGGGAGATCTCGTCGGTGGAGACGTTGTCGCCGGTTTTCAGCAGCACCGGCAGTTCCAGGCGATCCGGCAGCGGCGGAAATTCCGGAAGCGCGGAGATGTTGGGGCCCTTGACCAGCTGCACGGACAGGGCCTGCTGCTCGTCGGGCGGGGCTTGCAGCATGGAGGTGTTGACCGAGGCCGTCTCGGGCAGGGCCAGTTTCGGATATTCCATCCCGGTCTGCTCGGCGAAGACACGCGGGTCGGTGATCTGCCCGGTCAACGCCGAGGCAGCGGCGGTCTCCGGTGAGCACAGCCACACCGAGTCCTCGGCAGTGCCCGAACGGCCGGGGAAGTTGCGGGGAAACGTCCGCAGCGAGTTCTGCCCGACGGCGGGGGCCTGGCCCATGCCGATGCAGCCCATGCAGCCGGACTGGTGGATGCGCCCACCGGAGGTGATCAGGTCGAAGGTGGCGCCCATGCGGGTGAGGTCTTCGAGAATTTCCCGCGAGGTGGGGTTGATGTCGAAACTGACCGCATCGCTGGTCTGGCGGCCGCGCACCATGGCCGCGGCGATGGCGAAGTCGCGCAATCCCGGATTGGCCGAGGAACCGATCACCGTCTGGCTGATCGGGGTGCCACTGACCTCGCTGACCGGGGTGACCTTGTCCGGCGCCGAGGGTGCGGCGATCAGCGGCTGCAGCTGCGACAGGTCGATCTCGTCGGTGACGTCGTAGTCGGCGCCGTCGTCGGCGGCCAGTTCGACGAAGTCCTGCTCGCGTCCCTCGCTGCGCAGGAAGTCGCGCACCGCCTCATCGGCGGGAAACACCGTCGTGGTCGCCCCGAGTTCGGCGCCCATGTTGGCGATGACGTGGCGATCCATCGCCGACAGGTCGGCCAGGCCGGGACCGTGGTACTCGATGATGCGGTTGACGCCGCCTTTGACGCTGTGACGACGCAGCATCTCCAGGATCACGTCCTTGGCCGAGACCCAGGGCGGCAGTTCGCCGGTCAGCCGCACCCCCCAGATTTCGGGCATGCGGATCCGCAGCGGTTGCCCGGCGATGGCCAGCGCCACCTCCAGCCCGCCCACACCGATGGCGAGCATGCCCAGCGAGCCGGCCGCGCAGGTGTGCGAGTCCGATCCCACCATCGTCTTGCCCGGGATCCCGAACCGCTGCATGTGTGTCGGGTGCGAGACACCGTTGCCGGGTTTGGAAAACCAGATGCCGTAGCGCTGCGCGGCCGAACGCAGGAACTCGTGGTCCTCGGCGTTTTTCTCGTCGGTCTGCAGAATATTGTGATCGACGTACTGCACGCTGACCTCGGTGCGGGCCCGGCGCAGCCCCAGCGACTCGAGTTCCTGCATCACCAGCGTTCCGGTGGCGTCCTGGGTCAGCGTCTGATCGATCGCCACGGCCACCTCCGAGCCCGGCGACATATCGCCCTCGACCAGGTGGGAGGCGATGAGTTTGCGGGCGAGATTGCGTGCCATCGAACGCTACCCTTTCTGCACGGTCCACCAGTGCCGCCGTCCACGGTGGGACTACCCGCGGTCCCGGACGTTGAAACGATCACCGGTGCGCGCCGGCGGAGAGGACCCGGGTGCTGCGCCTCGGTGGCGCTCGCTGCCTGCCGACCATGTCGCCAGGAAGCGGTGCGAAACCGGCTAGTGCTTCGCCGAGTTCTGCGTGACCGAGCCCTGTGTCCGGTGGCGCAGCCAGACCATGCCGGCCAGTTGCACCACCAGTGCCGCCGTGGTCAGCGCCACGGCCACTGCAGCCGGCATGGACCACCCGGTAGTGACCGCCAGGATCCAGGCCACGACGACGAACACCGCGGTGCGCACAGCGAGGAAACCGAGCCTGCGCACTGTCATTGCCGGTGCCTCCTGCCGTGTGCCGCGCCTGTTCCTTCGGGGTGAAGCCTATCCTTCGACCTGCCACCGGCACGGTCCTGGTGCACAGTGAGCACCGCACGCGGCGCGCGATGCGGTGCTCGCGCGGACGGCTGACGCGGCAAGGGAGTGACCATGGCCGGCGAGAGCGGCACACAGCAGCCCACGAGTGAGAGCGCGGCCAGGGCCCGGATCGTGCTGCGGCCGATTGCCTCACCGATGGCTCTGGGATTCATCGCGCTCGGCGGGGCCACGCTCGTGCTGAGCGGGCTGCAGCTGGGGTGGCTGGCTTCCGGTGAGACGAACATCGCCGCGCTGGTGCTGGTGCTGTTCGGGTTCCCGCTGCAGCTTCTGGCGTCGATCTTCGGGTTCCTGGCTCGGGACGGGGCAGCCGCGACCGGCATGGGTGTGCTCGCGGTGAGCTGGCTGACCACCGGCATCGTCAAGTTCCTGTCCCCGCCCGGGGCCACCAGCGCGGCGTTGGGGATTCTGCTGCTGTTCGCCGGTGCCGCGCTGATGATCCCGGCGCTGGCTGCCTCCTTCGGCAAGCTCGTACCGGCTCTGGTGCTGTTCACCGCCGCGGCCCGGCTCCTGCTCAGCGGGGCCCACCAGGTCACCACCCTGGCGCCGGTGCAGTTCGCGGCCGGTGTCGTGGGGGTGGTGCTGGTGGCCATCGCGTTGTATGCCGCGCTGGCGCTGGCGCTGGAAGACGTCCGGCGCCGCACGGTGTTGCCCGTGCTGCGCATGGGCATGGGCGCAACATCGATGCGGGCAACGACGGCTGAGCAGCTCGTCGGGATCGACAACGAGGCCGGAGTCCGCGAGCAGCTGTAGCACGGGATCGTGTCGTGTGGTTCGGTGACTTACCGGCGCAGCCTGCGTGGGCGTGTCCGGTGCAGCATCCGGGCCAGGCCGCGGCAGTCGGCGACGGTGACGGTGACGGCCGGGTGCCGGATCAGCCCGAACGGTTCGATGCCGCCCACCGGCTCGGCGAACTGTATGCACAGGCCGCGCTCGCCGTTGGTGGCGCACGTCAGGCCGCGGTCGGTCAGCGACAGATGTGCCGGACCGGCCGTGGGCAAGAACGAAAACGGCCCGGTCGTCGTGGTGGCCACGACGTTGCTCACCGGGCTGCGCAGACTCCAGGGCCCGAAACGCACCAGCAGCTGCCCGTCGGTGACCTCGACCCGGGTGGTCGCGCCGGTCACGCCGAACGGGAGCCCGGCCAGGCGGTAGGCGGGGGCGAAACGGAAGGGAAATACCCGCGGGGCGGCCATGGCCCCGGCATACCCGGTGACCGAGTGCGGTATTCCCCTCTGCGGTGGCGTTCAGGTGGCCGCCGGTTCCAGCTGCACCAGCAGGCCCCGGCCGGCGCCGAGTCTCTCGGCAGCCGAACCGCCGTTGACCGCGACGGCCAGCTGCCCCGCGGAATCGGCCAGCACCAGGCACTCGCCGGCGGCGACGTCGGCGAAGGTGGTGGCCATGCGGGCCTCGGCCGTGACCGGCCCGGCGTGCAGCCGCAGCCGTGTTCCCGGGCGATGCGGGCTGCGCTCGGCGGGCAACGCCAGCTGCAGGTTCCCGAAGTGGTCGATGGTGACCACCTCGGCCCGTACGGCGTCACCGTCCACGGTGCACTCGGGTTCAGGCGGCCGCAGAAGTTCGGAAACCGGCACCGGCGGCCCCAACCGCTGGGGAGCGATTCCGCGAGCCAGCCACGCGGCCACGGGGGCGAAAATGTCCCGGCCGTGGAAAGTCTGCGACACCTGCGGCAGCCACCACTGTGGCTCGGTCAGCTCCACCGCCGCGCGGATCCCGCCGAGCGCTTCGGCAGCCGGGAGGAGTACCCCGTTGTCCGGCCCGACCAGCAGCCCCTGTTCGGCGGCGACGACCACGCCGCGGCGAGTGGTGCCCACGCCGGGATCGACGACCACCAGATGCACCGCCTGCGGCAGGTACGGCACGGTCTGGGCCAGCACCGCCGCCCCGGCCGTCACGGCCTGCGGGGGCACCTGGTGGGTCACATCCAGAATCCGTGTCTGCGGTGCCAGCCGCGCCAGCACGCCGTGGCACGCGGCGACGAACCCGTCGGCCAGCCCGTAGTCGGTGGTGAACGACACCCACGCAGGGCCTGCTGTCTGCTCGGTCATGGTCGTCATCGTCCCCCGGTGTCCCAGCAGCCGGCACCGGGGTTGCCTGCCGCTGTGTCCGACGCCGGTCGGTCACCGGTCCTGCTGCCGGGCGTTCCGGTCGAGTTCTTGCTGCTCGGCGCGGCGTTGCTCCTCGCGGTAGCCGTAGGCGGCCTGGCGCACGGCGGAGTCGGATTCCAGTCCCGATCCCAGGGCACCAGCGGCGACTCCCATCGAGGTCGCGCCCCAGGCGAGCACGAGATAACTGCCGAACCCGGTGGGGTGGCCGAGTTTGCTCTGCAGCAGCGCGGCATCGATGAGGAACACGGTCGCGGTCAGGTTGATCAGGAACAGCGCGGCGTAGAGGCACCCCACTCCGATGCCGAGAGTGAGTACGGTCGAGGCGTTGTACAAGAAGCGTTGTTCGCGGTCACCGATGCGGTGGCGCTGTTCCCACAGGTTGTGGCTCAGTACCAGCCAGGTGGTCATCAGCGCGATCACGCCGAAGGTGACCACGAGTTTGCGCCAGGGCCCCAGCAGATCCCCGATCTGCCACACCGTGGACGACGTCAGCCCGAAAGCGGAGGTGGCCAGCGCGGCCGCCAGCGCGCTGGACAGGCCCAGCACCAGCTGCCACGGGGAGTTGCTGCGCACCATGCCCGTCAGCAGCCGAACCCGGCCTCGTCCGGCCGTGGCGGTGTAGCGGATGTCGATGCGGTCGTGCTGCGGGGTGTAGCGCCGGACCGGAGCTAGAATCTCGGTCAGCTTGCTGCGCAATTCGTGCTGGGAACCGCCCGGGGGTTGCCGGGTGGTGGCGCCCACGTCGTCGAGGGCTTGCAGGACCATCTGCCGTGCCCGCCGGTGCGGCTGTAGCCCGCCCAGGGCGGGCAACGACACCGCCCCCACCCGGTGGTCGGTGTCGATGTCGGCCAGCACGGGGTGCTTGTGCCGGCGCAGCGGAAGATCGGTGAGGCACACCGCATAATCCCAGCCGTGGTGGCGCAGCTGGTCCCGGGTGGCTGCCAGGATCTCCTCGCTGCTGGTGCGGCCCGCCGCGAGCGGGTCGCTGACCACTTCCACCGACCAGGAGGCGGGATCCTCCCCGCGGTGCTGGAGCTTGTCGGGCAGTACCTCGGCCAGGTTCTTCGCGATACGGGTGGGAAAGTCCGGGTCACAGATCAGACCCAGCCGTACCATTGCCGTCACCGCCCTCCGGTTGGCCGGACCGTCTCAGGGCTGCAGCAGTACCTTGATCGCCTGGTCGTCCTTTTTCTGGAACATGTCGTAGCCGTGCGGGGCCTGCTGCAGCGGCAGGTGGTGGGTGGCGAAACTTTCCAACCCCAGCGGGTCGGCATCGTCGGTCACCAGCGGCATGACGTCGTCGATCCAGCGTTTGATGTTGGCCTGGCCCATGCGCAGCGTGATCTGCTTGTCGAACAGGGTCAGCATCGGCATCGGGTCGGCCTGGCCGCCGTAGACCCCGCTGAGCGAGATCGTCCCACCCCGGCGCACCACGTCGATGGCCGAGTACAACGCCCCGAGCCGGTCCAGCCCCATCCGATTCATCATCGGAACCGACAGGCTGTCGGGCAGGGCCGTGGCCATCTGCTGGGCCAACCGGCCGACCGGGGAACCGTGGGCTTCCATCCCCACCGCGTCGATGACCGAGTCGGTGCCGCGCCCGTCGGTGAGCTCGCGCACCGCGTCACCGAGGGAGGTGCCGCCGCCGCTGTGCTCCCGCAGATCCAACACCTGCACCCCATCGGCGCGGGCCCGGTCGAGCCGTTCGGGAACCCGGTCCACACCGATGACCTGACCGGCGCCGCGCTGCAGCGCCAGCCGGCAGGACATGCTGCCGATCGGCCCCAGCCCGAGCACGGTGACGCTGCCACCGGGTGGAATCTCGGCGTACTCCACCGCCTGCCAGGCGGTGGGCACCACATCGGACAGGTACACGAACCGGTCGTCGGAAGGACCGTCGGGAACCTTGATGTGGCTGAATTGCGCCTGCGGCACCCGCAGGTACTCGGCTTGGCCGCCGGGCAGCTGCCCGTAGAGTTTGGTGTAGCCGAACAGGGCCGCGCCCGTGCCCTGCTCCCGCACCTGGGTGGTCTCGCACTGGGTGTACAGGCCCCGGTCGCACATGAAGCAGGAACCGCAGGAAATCTGGAAGGGCACCACCACGCGATCACCCGGTTGGATCGCGGTCACCTCGCTGCCCACATCCTCGACGATGCCGATCGGTTCGTGACCGAGGATGTCGCCTTCCTCCAAAAACGGGGTCAGCACCTCGTACAGGTGCAGATCCGAACCACACACCCCCGTGGTGGTCACCCGCACGATGGCGTCGGTGGGGTCTTGCAGGGCGGGATCGGGCACGGTGTCGACGCGCACATCGCGTTTGCCGTGCCATGTCACTGCCTTCATCGTCGATGTCCCCTTCCGGCGTCGGGCAAGGCCGCCGAGCCGGGGGATATCCACGCTGCGGCCTCCGGCAAACCCGCCGGTCCTGCCCCACCCACCCCGCAGCACCCGGATTGGTGACCCCCGAGGGTGGGTAGCACCCCGGTGACGGCGAAAGGAGAAGCACCGTGCAACGAGGCAGCGACAAGCACAACCCCCGCCAGGACGACGCCCTGGAAGAAGACGTGGAGGGCTTGCTGCAGGGCAATCACCCCACCCGGTCCGACGAGTCCCTCGACGCCGAACCCCCGGCCGACGACGACCCCGAGACCCGGATGCGGCCGGAACCCCCTCCCCCGCAGGAGCGGCCGAGCGACTGACAACGACGGCCCGCCCCGGTGCACACACCGGGGCGGGGCCGGTCAACCGGGTGCGAACTCGCCCAGCAGGGCGAGAATCTCGGCGTCCTCGGTGGGCCGGAAGTCGCGATACCAGTGACCGACGGCGTGGAACGAGGACGGTTGCAGCGGGCACAGCACCGTGTCGGCTTCCTCGCTCAGCGCGGCCACCGCATCGGCAGCCCCCACCGGGGCGGCGAGCACGATGCTGCGGGGCGCGTACTGGCGCACCATCCGCACAGCCGCACGGGCCGTGGCACCGGTGGCCAGACCATCGTCGACGAGCAGCACATCACGGCCCTCCAGCGCCGGTGCAGGACCCTGCTGGTAGAGCTCTTCACGCCTGCGGGCCTCCTCCTGCTCCCGGGCACAGGCCTCGGCCAGGCGCTGCTCGTCGGTGTGGAAGGACTGCAGCAGCCGCTGATCGTAGGTGGCCGGGCCGTGCGCGGTGACCGCACCCAGCGCCAGTTCCGGCTGCTCCGGCGCGCCGATCTTGCGGGCCACCCCCACCCGCAGCGGGGCGTGCAGGGCCCGCGCCACTTCGGCAGCCACCGGTACCCCACCGCGGGCCAGACCGATCACGACGGGATCGACCAGCTCGCCTGCGGTGAACGATTCGGCTAGAACCCGCCCGCCGTGGCGCCGGTCGGCGAAGCCGTGCTCGGCGGGTCCGGGCAGATCCGGACGCGACATCGGTGGTCTCCTCCAGCAACCCGCCCGCAAGCGGTCTCGGCAGGTGCGCGTTGTTGCTGCCTTCGATGATGCCCGCAATCGCGTCGGGAAAAACACCACCACCCGTCGCGGCGGTGCCGCCGGCGACGTCACCGGCGAAACGCCGACACCCGCAAGGTGCGCAACCGGTTCAGCGCCGCAGCCAGTTCGAACCGGCGGGGAACGGCGAAGTCGCCCACATAGCGCTCGTCGACCGCGGCGATACCACGTTTGTCGACCTCGCCGCCGAACGCGTCGAGGATCTCGGCGATCGTGCGGGTGCCATCCAGCAGGCCGGAGCGCACACACGTCACCAGGGCCAGGCCGATGCCGGTGACCTGGCTGGGATCGACCAGCTGCTCCACGGCCCGCAGCTCCACCGTGGCCTCCCCGAGGGTCAGCGCGTCGGTGCCCCGGCTGCGCACCTTCGGGCGGTCGGTGCTGATCGAACGCGGGTCGGGCACGCGGGCGCGGACGGACGGGAAGTGCTCGGCCTCGGCATGCCGCCCGGTCGGGTTGGCAGCGACCTCGCGAGCGCGGTCGGTGATCTCATAGGTCCGGTAGGAATCCATCATCACCACCCGGTCGGCCACGTCCATGTAGTCGCCCGAGCCCCCCATGACCAGCACTGTGGACACGCCCTGCTGACGGTGCAGCGGGCGGATGAGGTCCAAAAACGGAGTCAGCGGCTCGGATTCCTTGGCCACCAGCGACTGCATCCGCGCATCACGAATCATCAGGTTCGTCGCGGCGGTGTCCTCATCGAGCAGCAACACCCGTGCTCCCGCCTCGACCGACTCCACCAGCGAGGCTGCCTGCGAGGTCGATCCCGAGGCGTTGTCGGTGGAAAAGTCGCTGGTGTCGGTGCCGGTGGGCAGATGACTGACGAACGGGCTGACATCGACCCGGTGCACGCGGCGGCCGTCCTCGGCGCGGACCTTGACCGTGTCGTCCCGGCAGACCACCAGTTCGCGCCCATCGCCGGGGATGTGGTCGTAGATGCCGTTTTCCAAAGCCCGCAGCAGCGTCGACTTGCCGTGAAAGCCCCCACCGACGATGAGGCTGATCCCCTCGGGCACGCCCATGCCGCTGATGCGGCCCCGGTGGGGCAGATCGACGTGCACCCGCAGCGAATCCGGGGAGGAAAACGGCAACCCGTCCGGCAGAGGCCGGTCGTCGACCCCGCTGCGGCGAGGCAGCACCGCCCCGTCGGCCACGAACGCCACCAGCCCCAGCTCGGGCAGCTGCCGCCGCAGGGCGTCGGTGTCCTCGACCGAGTGCACGAATTCCCGCACACGCTGCTGATCGGCGCTCGACCACCGCAGTGCGGCCGCCACAGCCTCGGGCAGATCAGTGCACAGTGCCTGCTCGGCCTGCTTCCCGTCGATCGTGCGGCCCTTGCCGGGCAGGTCGATGCCCAGCCGCAGCACCACCTCACCGTCGAGGATCTGGCAGGCGCTGCGGTCGAGAACCTGCTGGTGGCCGGCGTCCACCCGCAGCCGGCTGTCCCGCAGCTGCCGGTGCACCGCACGCAGCAGCACCCCGGCCAACCCCCGGGCCCGCACCGGCGTGGACCACAGCTGTTCGGGGAAACCGGCGGTGGCCGCCGGTACCCGCACCTGGCAGCGACTGGCCGGCGCGTACGGGTCCGGCTGGACCTTGTGCACTTCCAGAGTGAAACCGTCGAAGTGCCACGTGCCCATCAACGCCTTGTACCGGCCGTAACTGGAGCCGTGCATACCGCGGAGCTCGTGGCGCAGACCGGCGGCATCGCGCCGGTCTGCGGGGGTGCTGCGACCGCGGCCTGCCGGGCCGCCCTGCCTGCCTGTTCGCTGTGCCATCTCCCCGACAAGTACCCGACAGCGCGGGGAATATCCAATGCCGGTCTCGGCCGCCGAGGCACAGCTCACCGCAGGCCTGCAACGGGTGCGGGGCCGGCTTCACACGGCGAAGCCGGCAAGATCGGGTTATTCTGCGGCGCGCACATGATCTCTTACTCTGTGTGACGGGCCGGCAGTGGCGACTGCGGTCGCCGCGCGGTGGCCCGGTAACGCGTCGCCAAGGAGGCGAACCGAGTGGTACTGCCGTGCACCACCCCTGTCCCGCGTGGCACCCGCGTGCTCCACCGCTGCCTGCCCACGACCCGCCGGGTGGTCGTGGCCTTCTCGACGATGCTGCTCGCCCTGGCCGCCCCCGGTGTGGGCGGTGCCGCCTCCTCGGCCGGTGCGCCCTCCCCCGGCCGCAGTGCGCCGCTGCTGGATCCCCGCGCCCCGCACGGCGCATGGGCCGGCTACAGCCTCGGCCACAGCAGCACGGCCCGCACGGCCTCGACAGGCCCCTCCGGCGACGGGGTGGCCGGCATGGACGTCAGCGGCCACCAGGGCACGGTGAACTGGCAGCAGGCCTGGGCCGACGGCGCTCGGTTCACCTACGTCAAAGCCACCGAGGGCACCACGTATCACAGCCCCGTGTTCAACCAGCAGTACACCGGCTCCTACCGAGTCGGCATGATCCGCGGCGCCTACCACTTCGCGCTGCCCAACGTCTCCGACGGGGCGGCCCAGGCCCACTTCTTCGTCGACAACGGCGGCGGCTGGTCGGCCGACGGGCGCACCCTGCCCGGGGCCCTGGACATCGAATACAACCCGTACGGGCCCATGTGCTACGGCATGAGCCCGGACGAGCTGTCCCAGTGGATCACCGAGTTCAGCACTACCTACCAGGCCCGCACGGGCCGATATCCGGCCATCTACACCACCCGCCACTGGTGGAACACCTGCACCGGCGGCAACGAGAGCTTCGCGGCCACCCACCCGCTGTGGGTGGCCCGCTACGGCCCCGAGGTGGGGGCGCTGCCCGCCGGGTGGAACTACCACACCATCTGGCAGTTCAACGACCACGGAACGTTTCCCGGTGACCAGAACACGTTCAACGGCGACAGACGGCAGCTGGTGCGGTTCGCCGGCTGACACGGCTCAGTCCGGCAGCACCCCGGGCGGGATGGGCCGGTCGTTGGCGATGGCTTCGAACATCGCCGAGGCCTGCGCCGAGTCCCATTTGACCACCGACTGGCCGTTGAGCCTGTCGAACCCGGCGATGGGCACCGTGGCCGTCACGCCCTGGCCGCTGCTGATGTCGCCCATGGTCCAGGCCAACCAGGCCAGATGCCAGACGTGATCGTTGTTGTCGACCAGGAAGGTGTCGCCGGCTCCCGAGATCAGCGGAAACAGCCGGAACGGGTTGAACAGGGTGGCTGGGCTGGTGGCCTTGCCGATCAGCGCCCCGAGCAGTTTGCGCTGGTTTTGCACCCGTTGCAGATCGCCTTGGGCGAAGGCGCGGCTGCGCACGAAACCCAGCGCCTGGGGCCCGTCGAGCTGCTGGCAGCCGGCTTCCAGGGCGAGATCGATCTTCGGGTCGCGCAGGGGCTGATCCAGGCACATCTCGACACCGCCGACGGCGTTGACCAGCTCGGCAAATCCTCCCAGGCCGATCTCGGCGTAGTGGTCCAGATGCACTCCGGTGACCGTTTCCACCGTCTGCACGAGCAGTTTCGGGCCGCCGTAGGAGAAGGCGGCGTTGAGTTTGCCGCGCCCGTGCCCGGCGATCGGCACCGAGGAGTCCCGCGGCAGACTGATCAGCGACGGCTGCCCGTCTCCGGCGGGGATGTGCACCAGCATCATGGTGTCGGTGCGGCGTCCTCCGGCATCACCGGCTGAGAGTTCCTCCCGCCGGGACTCGTCGAGCCCCTGGCGGCTGTCGGAACCCACCAGCAGCCAGTTCGTCCCCGGGGTGTCGGCCGGCCGCCCCTCGTAATCGGCCAGGGCCGGGGTGCGCTGCAGCACGCTGTCGACGTAGCCGATCAGGCCCGCCAGCAGCAGCACCACCAGCCCCAAGGCGATGCCGACCCGGCGCGGCCACCGCTTCTTCCGCGGCGGCGCGGGGGGCCGTCCCCCGCCCGCCTGCGGGCGGCGCGGGGCAGTGGGTTGCTGGGGCGGCGGGGCCGCTTGCCGGGGTGGCTGCTGGGGCGGTGGGGGCTGCGGTGGCTGCATGCCTTGGTAGTAGTCGTAGCCACCCTGGGGCCGGTTCGGCTGGGGCCGCCGACCTCGAGGGGGCTGGTTGGCCGACCAATCGCTCATGACCTCACACCCGCGGTATCGACTCGCCGGCACCCGTGGTGACATGCCGACCTGCGCCCGGCAGCATTCCAGAAGCGCCGCGGTCGCCGACACACCACTACCGCATCACCGCCACAGTCGACAATCACCGCAGGTCACGCCCGCCCGGCGGAAAGCCTCCTTGGCGGGGCCGCCCGGATGTCCTATGCGGTGGCCGCCTGCATCGCCTCGGCCCACACCGCCACCGCCTCGTCGACGTGCTCGGCGGTGACCACCAGCGGCGGGATCATCCGCACCACGTTGCCGTGCGGACCGCAGGTCAGCAGCAACAGCCCCCGCTCGGCGGCGGCCTGCTGCGCCCGCGCCGCACCGGCCGCATCCGGGCTTCCGTCGGGGGCGGTGAACTCGTTGCCGATCATGAGCCCACGCCCGCGCACGTCACCGAGGACGGGGTGGTCGGCGGCCACGGTGCGCAGCCCTTCGGCCAGCCGGGCGCCCTGCTCGGCGGCGTTGGCCACCAGCCCCTCTTCGTGCACGATGTCCAGGGTGGCCACGGCCGCGGCGGCGGCCACGGCATTGCCGCCGTAGGTGCCGCCTTGCGAGCCCGGCCAGGCCCGGCTCATGAGCTCGTCCGGCGCCGCGACCGCCGACAGCGGAAACCCACTGGCCAGTCCCTTGGCGGTGATCACCACGTCCGGGCGCACCCCAGCGTGGTCGAGGCCCCAGAACCGGCCGGTGCGGCCCACCCCGGTCTGGACCTCGTCGACGATGAGCAGCGCACCGTGCCGGTCGGCGCGCTGCCGCAACCCGGTCAGAAACTCCGGCGGTGCCGGGATGTAGCCGCCCTCGCCGAGCACCGGTTCGACGATCAACGCCGCGGTGTCGGCCGGAGGGCTCACGGTGGCCAGCACGTGGTCGAGTTCGGTCAGCGCGAAACGCACCGCCTCGGACTGTGACCACCCGTGGCGGTAGGGCTCCGGGAACGGAGCGAAGGCCACCCCCGGCATCATCGGCCCGATCCCGGCGCGGGTCTTGGTGCCCGAGGTGGTCAGTGCGCCGGCTCCCATCGTGCGGCCGTGAAACCCGCCGGAAAAGGCCACGATGTTCTGGCGCCCGGTGGCCTGCCGCGCCAGACGCACGGAGGCTTCCACGGCTTCGCTGCCGGAGTTGACGTAGAACAACCGGTCCAGCCCGGCGGGCAGGACCTGCCCGAGTCGTTCGGTGAGCTGCAGCAGCGGCCGATGCAGCACGGTCGTGTACTGGCCGTGGATGAGGGTACCCACCTGGCGCTGGGCCGCTTCGACCACGCGCGGGTGACAATGGCCGGTACTGGTCACGCCGATGCCGGCGGTGAAGTCGAGGAAGCGACGGTCGTCCTCGTCGTAGAGATGGACCCCCTCGCCCCGGGCGGCCAGCACCGGCGTGGCCTGTTTCAACACCGGTGAGAGTTCAGCCATGATCGAACCCAACCTCCTCGGGCAGGTCACCGCCCGCGTGGACCCTGTCAACGCGGCACAATCGGTATGATTGTTGACAATCTATGCTGACATGCAACCATCGCGGTTGCGTCCTGTCCACCGCCGAGCCAAGAAGAGGCGTCACCGAGCATGAATGCGCACGAGCAGCCCTCCCACCCCCGCGAGAGCACCGTCGTCGAGGCGGCCCCCAAACAACTGCTCATCGGCGGGAAGTGGCGCGCAGCCGAGCAGGACCGCACCTACGACGTCGAAGACCCCTCCACCGGCCGCAGCCTGTGCACGGTCGCCGACGCCGGCCCCGACGACGCGCTGGCGGCCCTGGCCGCCGCCGACGAGGCCCAGCACGACTGGGCGCAGTACCCACCCCGCGAGCGAGGGGAAATCCTGCGCCGGGCCTTCGAGCTCATCACCGCCCGCCACGAGGATCTCTCGCTGCTGATGACCCTGGAGATGGGCAAGCCGCTGACCGAATCCCGCGCCGAGATCACCTACGCCGCCGAGTTCTTCCGCTGGTTCGCCGAGGAGGCCGTGCGCATCGACGGGGACTACGCGGTGGCCCCCAACGGCAAGGGCCGGTTCCTGGTGCTGCGCCAACCGGTCGGCCCGGCGGTGATGATCACCCCGTGGAACTTCCCGATGGCCATGGGCACCCGCAAGATCGGGCCCGCCGTGGCCGCCGGCTGCACGATGGTGCTCAAACCCGCACACCAGACCCCGCTGACGATGCTGGCCCTGGCCGACCTGCTCACCGAAGCCGGGCTGCCCGACGGCGTGCTCAACATCATCACCTCCCAGAGCGCGGGCCGGGTGATGGAACCGGTCATCCGGGACCCACGGGCACGCAAGCTCACCTTCACCGGCTCCACCGCGGTCGGCCGCACACTCATCGAGCAGTCGGCCCAGCAGGTGCTCAAAACCTCCATGGAGCTCGGCGGCAACGCCCCGTTCCTCGTCTTCGCCGACGCCGACATCGACGCCGCCGTCGACGGCGCGATGCTGGCCAAGATGCGCAACATCGGCGAGGCCTGCACGGCGGCCAACCGCTTCTACGTCCACGCCGATGTCGTCGAGGAGTTCTCCGCCAAGCTCACCGAGCGGATGCAGGGGCTGCGCGTCGGCCGAGGAGTCAGTGACGACGTCGAGGTCGGCCCCCTCATCGACGCCGACCAGTGCAGCAAGGTCACCGAACTGGTCGACGACGCCGTCGAGCGCGGCGCCGAGGTCGTCACCGGCGGCCGGCCGGGTGCAGGCGAGGGCCACTTCTACCAGCCCACCGTGCTGACCGGGGTGCCCACCGACGCTCGGCTGACCCGCGAGGAAATCTTCGGGCCGGTGGCGGCGATCACCACCTTCACCGACGAGCAGGCCGTCCTCGACGAGGCCAACAACACCGAATACGGCCTGGTCAGCTACGTCTACACCCGCGACGTGCAGCGCGCGCTGCGCATCAGCGAAGCACTGGAGACCGGCATGGTCGGACTCAACCAGGGCATGGTGTCCAACCCGGCGGCGCCTTTCGGCGGGGTCAAGCACTCCGGGCTGGGCCGCGAGGGCGGCAAGGTCGGCATCGAGGAGTTCCTGGAAACCAAATACGTCGCCATCGGCGGCCTGTGAGCCGCACACACCAGCGGGATGGGGCCACGACACCATCCCCGTGACCCCACCCCCGAAAAGGGCCTGCAGCGCACGCACCGGCCCGACGCTCGAGGCCGGCGGTGGCCGGATCAGAACGCCCCGGCTCCGGCCTCGGCGACGGCCTGGTCCTGCTCGCCGGTTCCGCCGCTGACGCCGACCGCTCCGACGACCGCACCGTCCCGGCTCAGCGGGATCCCACCGGCAAAGATCATGACCTTGCCGCCGTTGCTGGCGTGGATGCCGTAGAACTGCTGGTTCGGCTGGGCATTCTCGGCCAGGTCCCGGGTGGCGAGGTCGAAGGCCCGCGACGTCCACGCCTTGTTGATCGCAATGTCGATGCTGCCGATCCAGGCCCCGTCCATACGCACGTGCGCGACGAGGTTGCCACCGCCGTCCACGACGGCGATGTTCATCGGTTGCCCGATCTCGGTGGCCTTCTGCTCTGCCGCGGCGATCACCGTCCGCGCATCGTCCAGGGTCAGCGTTGCCATGCCATGTCCTTTCCGCACAGGAAGGGTGTCGTCCTCGACGACCTTGCCCGACCACACCTGCTTGTGCAGCGCGGCCGCCGGGGAAAGGACCGCAGCACGCCCCGAACACGCCCGGGCGTGTTCGGCAACAGTGCTACTCGGCCAGAGAGCCGTTGAGCCGCTCCAGCGCATCGTTCATGTGCGCCTCCAAACGCGTCAGCAGCAACAGCTCGTCACCGGCCTCGAGCGCGGCGACCAAGCCACGGTGCTCGTCGACGAGGGCCTGCGCGTCGGCAGGGTACTTGTCCTGCAGCGCGGTCAGACACATCCGCTTTTCCACCAGCAGTGTCCGGGCCATGCGCTGCAGTCGCGGGCTACCCGAGCCCCGCACCAGGGTTTCGTGGAATTCCTGGTCGGCATCGGTGAGCTCGCCGCGGTCGCCCCTGCTCGCCGCCGCGACCATCCGGGAATGCGCGGCGGTCAGCTCGGCCACTGCCTCCACTCGGCGATACCGGATGATCTGTTCGCAGGCCGCCCGCTCCACCGCCAGCCGCGCGGTGTAGAGGTCGCGGATGTCGTCGGCGTCCATCGTGGCCACGAACAGCCCCCGGTGCGGTTCGCTGTGCAGCAGACCCTCCTGCACCAGGCGCTGCATGGCCTCCCGCAACGGGCCCCGGCTGACTCCGAGCCGCGCGGCCAGGTCCGCCTCGCCCATCTGGCTGCCCGGCGGCAGCGAACCGTACATGATCGCCGACCGCAGCTGGTCGGCCACGATCGCCGCCGTGGACTTGCGTTGCACCGGCTCCAACTCGCCGGGCTGATTTTGCTCGTCGATTCCGAGCACGACACACCCTTTCCTCACTCCGGGGCGGTTTCCCTCTCCCCTGCCGGCCCGGCGGTGTTGGCGGTGAGCACCGATTTGCCCAAGCACACCTCGAGCTCGTCGAGCCACACCACGCCGATTGGCCGGTCGATTGTCGACAATGCTACCCGTGCTGCTCGACGCCCTCCCCGCAGAGAAGGACTTTCGCCGGTTTCAGCCCTGCGAGGCCCTGTGCTCCTGAAGCTGTCCTGAGCCGCAAAGTAGTGGGAAGTCGGTGGTCATCGAGCCTTGGCTGAGGTCGGGTCTCGATGCAGGGTGCGGTAGACCGTGGTCCGGGAGACGGTGAAGGCCTCGGCGAGGTCGGCGATGGTGTACTCGCCAGTCCCATACATGAGCAGGGCGGATTCGGGTGGTGCCGGTCAGTCCGTGATCGAGGTAGATCCGCCTCGCCCAGCCGTTGGCGTTGGGCGGTGAGTTCTTGCTAGTCGGTGGAGCACCGCGCGTAGCCGATGATCGTCTCGCTCATGGCGCGCGAGCGTACGTCTACCCCCGACGACCGGAATTTTCACCGTACGGGGCAACTGCAACGCCGCAGGTCCAGGCCACGGGCCGCCGGTCGCTTCGTCGGCGGGTGTGCGCAAGGGCCCCTACCGAACGAACTATTGACATGATGTCTACCTTGACACTATGTCTCACAGTGCGGTGGTGGACGCTGCGGAGTTGGCGCGGTTTCGGGAGTTGCAGCAGCTTGCCTACGAGGCGGCTCAGTCCGTCGGCGAGGGCTTGGAGCCGGGGGTGACCGAGCGCCAGGCCGCGCGGCGGATCCGGGAGTACCTCGTTGCTCGCGGAGTGCAGGACTGGTTTCACACGCCGTTCGCGTGGTTCGGGGACCGCACCGCCTTTCGCCGGTTCAAGGTGCCGCTGCAGTTCTTCCCGACGAACCGCCGATTGGCCGAAGGGATGCCGTTCATCCTGGACTGCGCCCCGGTGCGGGACGGTTACGTCGCCGATATCGGCTACGCGGGTTGCCTGGGCGAGAACCGGGTTTTCGAGCGGCTCATGGACGACCTGGGTGCCTATCGCCAGCTGATCGTCGAGCAGGTTCGGGCCGGCAACACGCTGCGTGATATCTACGGTGCCGTCGATGCGTTGATCTCCGAGCAGGGCTACGACAACCGGCATCAGGTCTATCCCGGCCGGGTGATCGCACACCAGGTGGGCAAAGTGCACTCGCGGTTGCCGACGTTCATGGTGGGTGGTTTCGGGATCCGCTCGCTGCAAACCCTCTTCGGTGACCTGCTCGTGGAGCGGATGCACCACCGCTCGCCGCTGTGGGCAGACGGCGAGATCTCCAACCACCCGGCCACGCCGGGCATGTGGGCCGTCGAACCGCACATCGGCTTCCGCGGCGTGGGGGTCAAGTTCGAGGAGATCCTGGTGGTCACTACCGACGGGGACGCGTACTGGCTCGATGACGACCTGCCGCACGTGCGGCGTTGGTCCGGGAAGGTGGCCACGGCATGAGAACGCGACAGATCACCGCCTCCGACGGGGTGCGGCTGGCCGTGCAGGAGCACGGTGATCGAACGAATCCGACGATCGTGGCGGTACACGGCTACCCGGACGATCACGTTGTCTGGGACGGCGCTGTGGCCGCATTGGCCGAGCGCTATCACGTGGTGACCTACGACGTGCGGGGCGCGGGTCACTCCGAGGCACCGACGCAGCGATCGGCCTACGGATTGGATCAGCTCGAGTGCGATCTCGCCGTGGTGGTTGAGGAGGTCAGCCCGTATGCACCGGTGCATCTGCTGGCCCACGACTGGGGCTCCATTCAGGCCTGGCACGCGGTCACCGGCGACCGGATGCGCGGGCGGATCGCCTCGTTCACCTCGGTCTCGGGACCGTGCCTGGACCACGCGGGCCACTGGTTCCGCTCTCGGCTGCGTCGCCCGAGTCCGAAGCGCCTGCGCGAGTTGGTGACCCAGTTGGCGTGTTCGGGCTACATCGGCTTCTTCCAGCTGCCGTTGCTGCCGGAACTCGCCTGGCGCAGCCGGCTGCTGCCTCGCCTGCTCGGCACGCTCGAACGCCTCGACCCGGCAGCCGCTGCCCAGCCGGCGCGGCCGAGCCTTTCTGACGGGCTGCGCGGGTTGGCGCTGTATCGCGCGAACATGCTCGCCCGCCTCGGCGGGCCGCGTGAACGTCGCGCGGACATCCCGGTCCAGGTGCTCGCACCGACCGGTGACCCGTTCGTGTCTCCGGCGCTGCAGACCGACATCGCCCGGTGGGTGCCCGATCTGCGCATTCGTCGAGTGCCGGGCGGACACTGGTTGCCCCGGACACGACCGGACGTGGTCACCCGATGCACGAGCGAACTCGTCGAGGACGTCGAGCACGGCCGACAGGCCCGGCCACTGCGGCGTGCTCGGGTTGGTGGGAAGCGGCCCCGGTGCGCCGACCAGCTTGTGGTGATCACCGGAGCGGGTAGCGGGATCGGGCGCGAGACGGCGCTGGCGTTCGCCGAGCAGGGCGCCGAGATCGTCGCGGCCGACCGCGACCAGACCGCCGCGGCCCGCACCGCCGAGCTGGCAGGTTTGCTCGGGCCGCAGGCCACACCGTATGCGGTGGATGTTTCCGACGGGGCGGCGATGGAGGACTTCGCCAAGCACGTGCAGACCGAGCTGGGCGTGCCCGACGTGGTGGTCAACAACGCCGGCATCGGCGTGGCCGGCCCGTTTGCCGAGACGAGTGTCGAGGACTGGCAACGGGTCATCGACGTCAACCTGTGGGGCGTCATCCATGGTTGCCGCGCCTTCGCCGCACAGATGACCGACCGCGGCGAGGGCGGTCAGATCGTGAATGTCGCCTCGGCGGCGGCATACCTGCCGTCGCGCACGCTGTCGGCGTATGCCACCACGAAGTCGGCGGTGCTGACGCTGAGCCAGTGCTTGCGCGCCGAACTCGCCAGCTCCGGCATCGGGGTGAGCACCGTGTGCCCGGGCTTCGTGCACACCAACATCACCGCACGCACCCGGTTCGTCGGTCTCAACGACGACGGTCAGCAGCAGCGCCAACAGGCTGCCACCCGGATGTATCGGCGCCGCAATTTCACGCCGGACAGGGCCGCACGCGAGATCCTGCGGACGGTCGAAACCAATGCCGCGCTCACCCCGATCACCCCGGAGGCCACGGCCGGTTTGGTGCTGTCCCGGCTCACACCCGGCCTGTTGCGGGCCGCCGCTCGAGCCGACCTCACCCCCGGCTGAGCCACACACCACGAACCAGGAGGACAAGCACATGTCGAGCGACAAGAACGTTTCCCCGCCAGGCGATGTCGGCGATCCCGACCGCGTGGCGCTGCACGCGCGCAACGTGTCCTTCGATTGGGCCGAGTTGCCCAGGCACTGGGTGCCGAACGATCCGTTCGCCACCCAGATGATCAACGTGCTGCACCTGCTGCTGCCCGAAGGGGAGCGCTGGTTCTGCCACGTGTTCAAGCAAGCCCTGCCGCTGATCCGCGACGAACAGCTCGCCGAGGACGTGCGCGGGTTCATCGGCCAGGAGGCCATGCACGCCGAGTCCCATCAGGGCGTGCTCGATCATTTCGACGCCCACGGGTTGGACACCCGGCCCTACGTCGACCAGATCGCGTGGCTGTTCGGAAAAGTCCTAGGCGACCGCGGCTACGGCGGCAAGCAGGGCCAGGAATGGATCATCGAACGAGTCGCGATAGTGGCCGCGATCGAACACTTCACCGCGTTCCTCGGCCAGTGGGTCCTCGATGCCGCCGAACTCGACCGCGCCGGAGCGGATGCCACCATGCTCGACCTGCTGCGCTGGCACGGCGCCGAAGAAGTCGAACATCGCTCGGTGGCCTACGACCTGTTCCTCCACCTCGACGGGCGCTACTTCCGGCGTGTGCGCACCATGGCCATCGCCGCCCCGGTCTTCGCGTGGCTGTGGGCCCGCGGGGTGCGCTACCTCATGGCCCACGACCCCACACTCGACGAAAAAGCCAAGGCCCGGTGGCGCGACTGGCTGCGCACCGGCAAACGCGGCCTGACCCCGAGCTATCGGCAGTTCCTGCGCTCGCTGCCGCCCTACTTCCGGGCGCAGTACCACCCGTCGCAGCACGGCTCGACCAGCCAAGCGATCGCCTACCTCGCGAAATCTCCCGCGGCGCAGGCAGCCGAGCACGGATCATGACCGCTCCGGAGAAGACAGGAACGACGACGAGTATGGCTGGCCACGAGCAGATTCCTCCTGACCTGTATCGACGCCGCCGGGCCGACCGTTCCTACCGCATGCTCGGCGCGCTGATCACCGGCTACGAACGGTTGTCCCGGTACAGCTGGCGCCGCCGCCCTCCGGTCGTGGCCGTCAACCGGGACCTGCACCTCGTCGTCGACGAAGTGCGCCAGCAGGCCGACGAGGTCGTCAGCCTGCGCCTGGTGCACCCGCGCGGGCACACGTTGCCGGCCTGGCAGCCCGGGGCGCACCTCGACGTGGTGCTGCCCTCCGGCCGAATGCGGCAGTACTCGCTGTGCGGAGATCCGACCGACCGCCACTCCTACCGCATTGCCGTGCGTCGTCTCGCCGACGGCGACGGTGGCTCGGTCGAGGTCCACGACACCCTGCAGGCCGGCAGCGGCGTGACGGTGCGCGGACCCCGCAACGCCTTCCCGTTCGTCACCACCGAGCGCTACCTGTTCCTCGCCGGCGGCATCGGCATCACCCCCATCCTGCCGATGGTGCGCACGGCCGCTGCCCGCGGCGTCGACTGGCATTTCGTCTACGCCGGGCGCTCTCGTGAATCTATGCCGTTCCTCGACGAGATCGCCCAGCTCGACCCGCACCGCGTGTGGATCCGCCCCGACACCCACTACGGCATCCCCGCCTCCGGCGCCGAACTCCTCGAACACGCCCCCGAGGGGGCCACCGTCTACTGCTGCGGGCCCGCTCCCATGATCACCGGCGTGCGCCTCGACCTACCGGCCAGTCGCGCCGAGGCACTGCACTTCGAACGCTTCTCCGCCCCACCCATCGTCAACGGCACGCCGTTTCACATCGACCTGGCACACAGCGGCCACAGCCTGCAGGTACCCGCCGACCGCTCCGCGCTGTCAGTCATCCGCGAGCACGTGCCCGAGGTCGCCTACTCCTGCCGACAAGGCTTCTGCGGCACCTGCAAGACCCGTGTGCTGGCCGGTGAGGTCGAGCACCGCGACCACGTGCTCACCGACACCGAACGTGCTGAAAACATGATGATCTGCGTCTCCCGCGCCACCAGCCAACACCTGAAACTCGATCTGTGATGCCACCATGCACACCGATGTCGTCCACAACGAGCAGTCGATGACCCCCCACCCGGCCGGTAGCGCCCGACACCCGCAAGCAGGTGGCCGCTCACCCCGCAGAATGACGCCCGCACGGCGCCGCGAACACCTCATCAACACCGCACTGCGGCTCTACAGCCAACAGTCCCTCGAAGACGTCTCCATCGACGACATCGTCACCACCGCCGACGTCTCCCGCGCCCTGTTCTACCGCTACTTCACCAACATCCGCGACGTCCACGTCGCCGCACTCAGTACCGTCGTCGACGAGCTCATCGGCCGGCTCACCCTGCCACCCGACGGCGACTTTCGGCAGCAGCTGCACCACACGCTGGCCGAGTTTGTCACCTTCGTCGAAACCTACGCGACCAGCTACACCGCCCTGCTGCGCAGCGGCTCCACCATCGCCACCAGCACCACCGACACTCTCGTCGACCGAGTCCGCGACCACGTCGTCGACCTCTTCCGCGAACGCCTCGGCCACAGCTCATCGTCCCCGATGCTGGAGAGAACGCTGCGCGGCTGGATCGCCGTGGTCGAAACCACCCTGCTGTCCTGGCTGCAACACACCGACCTACCCCGCGAGCAACTCGAAACCTGGCTCACCGACCAACTCCTCGCCATGATCACCACCACGGCCCAGCACGACCCCACCGCCGCTGAACAAATCCGCCACCTTCTCGCCGAGTCAGGCGACGAGCCATGATCGCGCTGTCCGCCCGGACCAAGGGCCAAGACTCAACCACGCCGACCTGACCCGCGATCCGGGCGGAGGTTGCCGCGGGTGATGAAGTGCCGGCGCACGTGCCGTCGTAGCTCGCATTCGACCTTCCGCTCCGCCTTCGTATTGATCTTGTGCACAAGCTCGATCAGCAGGTCGACCAACGCATCGGCGATCTCGCTCTGCCGCATCCAGCACAGCGCCGCCAACAGCGTCAGCCACACCTCGCGTGGGGATTCACGCAGGCCGGACGGGTGCGAACGCATCGCCCGCGCCCGCCAGGCGGCCACCAGCTTTTCCGAGGCGTCGGTGAACAACCCGCCCGGCAGCCCCAGTTGGCGCACCGACGTCAGTTTGTCGATCTCGGCCAGCACCGTCTCCAACCCGACCTGACCGGTCCTCACGTAGCTCGACCGGGCAGGCCTCCTCGGCCAACCACCCAGCCAGCTTGTCCTCATCACCGCGGGAGAACTCACCAAAGCCGAACGCGGTCCGGATCTGGGCGCGGTGATACTCGATCGAGCGGGAACGCCACGAGTAGCGGCGGAACTCCTCGACCGGCACACCGACCTGCTCGGCGACGTAGCCAACTGCCTGTGGCGGGACCTCCTCGGCATACCGCGGGAACCGCGCTTCGACCTCGAAGAGCTTCAGCAGCAGGGCAAACCCCAGCCGAGTCACTCCGGACTGTTGCCCACCCAGCGCCAGTCGTCGCCAACCAGCGTCCACGACCCCACCAGCTCATCCGGAGCCCACTCACGTTGCACACGTGCACGCTATCGAGCATGGACCACGAGCGCTGGCTGACCAGCCAGTTACTTTGCAGCTCAGGACAGCTTCGGGAGTGCAGGCCTGCGAGGCGCGGCATCATCGGGGAGATCTCACGGCGTGCGACCGTGGCACGATGGGCCGGCCCCTGCTGGGCCGGCGTGCTCGCCCCGCCGACTTCGCAGATCGTTGACCCTCCTGCGAGCGCTTCGTAGTGTGCCCCTGTCCGAGATCCCCAGGTGGCGATCGTTTCGTTTCGGCAGCGAAAGCAGGTCATGATCGACACGGCACCCACCGTCGTCGTCCTGCACGACGGCACCCACCCTCCCGGGATGGGCGAGATCGAACGCCTCGCCCACGTTCGCTACGCCACCGAAGACGAGCTTGCCCACGCCCTGCCCGGCGCCGACGTGCTGTTCGTCTGGCACTTCCTGTCCGAGGCCGTCGCCGCAGCCTGGCCCGCCGCCACCCACCTGCGCTGGATCCACGTCGCCGGCGCCGGTGTCGACCGGCTCCTGTTCGACGAGCTGCGGCGCTCGACGGTGGCGGTGACCAACTCGCGTGGCGTCTTCGACCGCCCCATGGCCGAATACGTCCTCGGGCTCATCCTGACCTTCGCCAAAGATCTGCACACCAGCCTGCGACTGCAGGACCGCAAACGCTGGCAGCACCGCGAAACCGAACGCATCGCGGGCAAAGCGGCACTGATCGTGGGCACCGGCCCGATCGGCCGGGCCATCGCCGCGCAACTGTCCGCCGCCGGGCTGTCGGTGACCGGCGCCGGCCGCACCGCCCGCAACGGCGACCCCGACTTCGGCACCGTCCACGCCTCGGCAGACCTGCTCGACATCGTCGGCGAGTTCGACTACGTCATCCTGGTCGCCCCGCTGACCCCCCAGACCACGGGCATGATCGACAGTGCCGTCCTGGCCCAATTCAAGCCGACCGCCCGGCTGATCAACGTCGGCCGCGGCCGGCTGCTCGTCGAAGACGACCTCGTGCAGGCACTGACCGCCGGGCATCTGGCCGGAGCGGCCCTGGACGTCTTCGACACCGAACCGCTGCCCCCGCACTCCCCGCTGTGGGACATGCCCAACGTGCTGATCTCGCCGCACATGTCCGGCGACGCCACCGGCTGGACCGAGAACCTGGTGCAGCTGTTTACCACCCAGTTGCGCGAGTACTTCCACGGCAACGAACCGGCCAATGCCGTCGACAAGCACCGCGGCTACGTCAGCGGGTCGGACAGCACCTGACCGATACGGCTTGGCATCCACAGGGGTATCGAGCACGCCAGGGCCGGCCACGTCTCCACGTCGACAAGCTGCCGCTGGAGACAACTACCACTATCGTCGAGACCATCGCAGCCCGCGGTCACGGGAGGAACGCCGTGACAGAAGCCGACCGGACACGGCGAGCAGCCATGGTCGACACCCTGCGCCACAACGGCATCCACAACCGCCTCGTGCTCGAGGCCATGGCCACCGTGCCCCGCGAGCGGTTCGTCGACCCCGCATGGGCCGACGAGGCCTACGACGACCAGCCGCTGCCCATCGGATCCGGGCAGACGATTTCCGTGCCCTGGATCGTGGCCCGCATGACCGCCGCGCTGGAACTGTCGGGCACCGAAAACGTTCTGGAAGTCGGCACGGGCAGCGGCTACGCCGCCGCGGTGCTGGCCCAGTGCTGCCGCCGGGTGACCACCATCGAACGCCACCAGGGCCTGGCCGAACAGGCCCGCCGCAGACTGTCCGAGCTGAACTACTCCACCGTCGAGGTCCGCGACGGCGACGGCGCTCGGGGCGCCCCCGACCGCGCGCCCTTCGACGCGATCTCGGTCACCGCCATGGCCGAGTCACTGCCCCAGCCCCTGCTGGACCAGCTCACCCCGCACGGCACCCTGGTGTGCCCGGTCGGGCAAGGCGGCCTCGGCGACCTCGTGCGCCTGCGGAACGGCCACCGCGAAACCCTCAGCTCCGTCGGCTTCGTCCCCCTCGTCACCGACGAGGACAGCCCCTGAAACCAGCAGGACGCACACGCGGTCGGATGTGGCAGGCGAAGCCTGTCCGTCGTTCATGCGCAATGTGCCGATGAGTGCGGCAACACGCGAAGGTCCGAATGTGATGAGCGCTCTTCCCGGCGTCGTCGACGGCGAGGCACGAGAGGATCGCCGATCCACCGGTGGAGGCGAAAAGCGCCGGCTGAGTGCACCGCAGAGCGGAGGAACACCATGGCCAAGCTGATCTACTCGTCATTGGCGTCGCTCGACGGCTACATCGCCGACGAGGACGGCACATTCGACTGGGCCGTGCCGGACGAAGAGGTGCACGCCTTCATCAACGACCTTCAACGACCGATCGGCACGTATCTGTACGGACGCCGGTTGTACGAGGTGATGATCGGCTGGGAGACCGACCCCACCCTCGCCGACCAATCGCCCGTCATGCGGGACTTCGCGGAACTCTGGCAGGCAGCCGACAAAATCGTGTACTCCAGGACGCTGGAGACGGTCTCCACCGCCAGGACGCGGATCGAACGAGACTTCGACCCCGAAACGATCCGGCAGCTCAAAACAGCCGCAGGGCATGACCTCGCCGTGGGCGGCCCCGACCTCGCCTCCCATGCGCTCATGGCCGGGCTGATCGACGAGTGCCACCTGTTTCTCGCACCCGTCGTGGTGGGAGGTGGCACGCGGTTCTTCCCCGACCATGCTCGCGTGAAGCTCGAGCTGCTGGAGGAACGCCGCTTCGGCAACGGTATGGTCCACGTCCGCTACCGGATCAGGACGTGAGAGCGCCGGCACGGGCTCGCCGGGTGCTGTGGCCGGCCACGGAGACTCAGGCCGGATCGACCTCGAAAGGGTGGCGCAGTCGGCGCATCGCGGCCTCGCTGCTGTCGACAGCCGGGCAGTGCCGCTCGGTGGTCTCGGTGCGGCCCGGCGGTTGCTGAAACCGAACCGGGCGGACCGGTGTGGTGGTGCGGGTGCCCCCATGGCCGGCCGGTGGCCGAGATTCGGGGGCGCCTGCCCCGGCAGCGGCTCGGAACAGGCCACGGTGGAAGGGGATGTCCTGTCGATGCGTGATCTGGTTGCGGTGCTGTGTTGGCGTGGTGATGAAGTTCCTTCCTGATCTTGGCAGGTTCCCCCGGAGAGAACCGAATCCGCACAGCCCCCTCCCCACAGTGGAAAGGGGGCTGTGCATTCTGGGACCCCGGGGGTTGCCTGCCGACGGCAGCCTGGCCGGCCGAGGCACCATCGGAGAGGGGATCACAACGCGCGCACGCCGCCGGCCTGCGGTACGCCTGGGGCTCTGGAGAACTCGTCACTGAATCGAACTGCCGGTCATCCACACGACGGCGGAAAGCCGATGGGCTCACGAGTCCTGCACGAACTCGAAAAAATCGGCAGCTCTCCCCCACAACCAACCGATCACCACCGGATATTCCCCGCGCAGCCCCGACCCGGCAAGCCCGCGTGTGTGGGCGAACGAAGGTGGATCAGACCGTGCCTGCGTGGTGGGCACCGCAGACACCGCAGGTCAGACGGTCGGACAGTCCGGTGGCGTACTCGTGGGGAGTGGCTTCTTCCAGGGCATTCCTGCCGCACACCTCGCAAGTCCGCGGCGAAGAAGTCGCCGACGAACCACCATCATCGGTGGACGAGGCACGAAAAACGAAAGCCATCAGCAGCTCCCAACATCAGGGGACAATTCGTCGGCAGCTGCTGGCTCAACCACCGCACCGAAAACAACCTTTCTGCCCGGGCACATGTTCCCGCCGAACACGCGGAGGTTTCCCGTGGCGGCGCCTGCCCAAACGTGACCGACGTTTTCGCACACCGGCACGGAACTATGCAGGCACCCCCGATTCGGCCCCTCGCTGCAGGGCGGGGCCGGTTCCGATGACGACGGTGGCGTTCGATTCCTCGGAACCGACCACCCGCGGAACCAATCCGCTCTCGGCCATGGCTTCGACAGTCCGCGGCGCCTGATGTTCGCCGGTTTCGATCAACAGGTGGCCACCCGGGGCCAGCCACAACGGCGCCGTGGCGATCACCCGCCGTTGGACATCGAGCCCCTCCGGGCCACCGTCGAGCGCGACCTGCGGCTCGTGTTCACGAGCCTCCGCGGGCATGAGCTCGATCGCGCCGGTGGGAACATACGGGGCGTTGACGATCAGGATGTCGACGCGGCCGGCCACCGTCGCAGGCAACGAGGAGTACAGGTCACCGACGTAGGCCCGCCCACCGGCGGCGGCGATGTTGCGGCGGGCGCATCGCACCGCGACCGGGTCGATGTCGGCGGCATACAACTCGACCCGCCCCAGCGCCGCAGCCACCGCGGCACCGAGCGCGCCCGAGCCGCAGCACAAGTCGACGACAACAGCTCCCGGCCGAGCCAAGGAAACGGCCTGCTCGGCCAGGAAACGGCTACGTTGGCGAGGCACGAACACCCCGGGGTCCACGGCGATCCGCAAACCGCGGAATTCCGCCCAGCCGAGGACGACCTCCAGCGGAAGACCACCGACCCGCCGGTCGACCATCGTGGCGAGCTCGGACGGCGTCCGCGCCGCGGAGATGAGCAACCGCGCCTCCTCCTCGGCGAAGACACAACCGGCAACTCGAAGCCTGTTGACGACGGCCGATCGCGAGCACGGGGACGAACACGAGGACATGGCAACGCCTTCCGGGCCTTTTCGGGAATGCCGAGGAGCGCTTTCTCGTCTCACCGATACCGGGAGAACCGCAAGGCGATGTCAGGAGAGCTTCCCGCTCGGTATGGCAACAACAAGTCCTACCACCCTCCCGCGCACACTCCGGGAAACGGCAACACTATCCGGGCCGGTCACCGTCGCGCCATGCGGGGACACACCGACACCGCCCTCCGTCGACAACATGCCGTTCACCGGGGGAAACTGGTTGTGGTGCAAACGTTTCTCCCGTGGCCGGATTTCTCGGCGACCGCACACATTCTCGATCCACGGCGACTGGGCAAGCAGCGAGTGGAGGCGCTGCAAGTGCTCCGTGCCCTGACCACCGCCGGATACGGCTGGCGCCACCATCCCGCCGCGAGCATGTGGTCCGGCTACGAAGAAGCCCTGGCCCGCTACGGCATCGAGATATGCCGGGCGTGGTGCGCGACCGGGCGAGCCGACACCTGCGCCCGTTCCCTGCGGGACGAGCTGGAACGGGCCACCGGCACCACCGAGATACGCACGCAGGACTCGCTGGCCGCAGCCGGCGAGCTGCCCCCGTGGCTGGGCGACCCGCAGTTCCACCACAGCCATCAATCCGCACTCCTGCGCAAAGCTCCCGAGCACTATCGCCGCTGGTTCGCCGATGTACCACCCGACCTCGATTACGAGTGGCCGAAATCCGACCGCCCCCGCCGCACACCGCACGAGCGTCCGTAGCCGATCCCGCTGCCCCGAGACGCGTGCCCGCCGCGGCCGGCGATCAGCGCGGCGAGACCTCGGTGCTCGCCCCGGAACCATCGCACCGACTCACCGATGGGCCCACACGCCGCGCACACCGCAACCACTGGGCGACCGTACCGGCGGCAAGCAGCACCAGCACCGGCACGAACCCCCACCGATAGGCCTGCACCGCCGGAACTTCCCCGACCATCCGCAGCACGCCACCGACCCCGAGCTGGATCAGCACCGCCGCGGTGAAACCTCCCATGTTGACCACCCCGGACGCCGCACCCGATCGGTGTGCGGCATTGGCCGCGCGAGCCCCGTCGAACGCCAGCATCGCCGCGCCCCCGCCTGCGCCGATCACGATCAGCACCCCCAGCAGCAGCGGCAACGGCAACGCACCGGGCCACCCGATGACCAGGCCCCAAGCCAGCACCACCACCGAGGACACCACCAGCGTGCCCCCCTCGCGGCGCTGCGGCCGACCGGCAACGTACTGCGCCGCCAACCACGACCCGGCCAGGAAACCGAGCACGCACACCAACACCAGCATCCCCGCATCCGCACTGCTGTAGCCCTGAGCCCGGGTCAGCCACGGTGGCCCCCACAATGCGGTCACCGCCACGAACTGGCCCATCAGCACGAAATGCACCCAGAAGGAGTGACGCGTACCGCGCTGCGCCCACACCGTGCGCAGCGCCTGCCCGATCCCCTCGGCAGGCTCATATCCGCCGGACTCCCTCGCCGCGTCGACCGACGGTCTGTCCCGGATGATCGCGGCAGCCACTCCGGCCAGCACCGCGGTCACCGCAGCGGCCCCGACAAAGGTCGGCACCCAGCCGAGACCGTACAGAGCGGCGCTGAGCGGCACGGTGGCCACGACCTGACCGAAACCACCCACCAAACCGGTCAGTGCCGCGATCCTGCCGAACCGGCGGGGTGGAAACCAGTGCGCCGCCAGCCGCAGCACGTTGGTGAACATGAACGCGTCCCCGAAGCCGATCAGCATCCGGCCGGCGATCCCGCCCAGCAGCGAACCACTGAGACCGAACACCACCGACCCCGCCGCCAGCGCGGCCATGCCGCCGGTAATGACCCTGCGCGGCCCGAGCCGGTCGGCGAGCAACCCCGAGGGGACCTGCAGTGCCAGATACACACCGAGCTGCAGCGCCGAAAACAGCGACAACACGGCAGGACCGGCCGAAAACCTCTCCAATGCCTGCGGCGCGGCCACCCCGAGACTCGCCCGGTGAAACAGCGACGTGAAATAGCACAACGCTGCCAGACCCCACACCACCCAGGCCCCGCGCCACGAGCGCACAGCCCGGTTCAGCGCCCGCCCGGCGGCATCCGGACCGGCAGGGATCACCTCTTCCGCAGTCGCGCGCACTGCCACCTCCTCAACTCGTATACAGCTTAGATACAAGCCGTATGTGAGACGATGGGCACGTGTCGCGCGCAACACCCTCGAACTCCTCAACACCCGGCTCCCCAACCCGGACCGGTTCCGGTCGCGCAGGAGGGGAACAACCGGCCGCCGATCGCGCCTACCAGCACGTCAAGGCCGGCTTGCTGGACGGCAACTACCCGGGCGGCGACCTGCTGTCCGAAGGCGAGATCGCCCAAACCCTGCAGATGTCGCGCACCCCGGTCCGCGAAGCCTTTCTGCGCCTGCAAGCCGAGGGATTCCTGCACCTGTATCCCAAGCGCGGAGCCCTCGTGGTCCCGGTGAACCCGGCCGAGGCACAAGCTCTCCTGGAAACGCGGCTGGCCCTGGAAAGCTTCGCCATCGACAAACTCGCCGGACAAAGCACCGACGCACTACGCACCGTCGGCCGCGAACTCCTCGAACACCCCGCCTGCCACCCCGCCGAACTTCCCGACGCCACCATGCACGAATCCGACCGCGCCTTCCACGCCCATCTCGTGACCGCAGCGGGCAACCCCGTCGTGGCCGACCTCTACAACACCCTGCGCGACCGGCAACTGCGCATCACCGCCACCGCCCGCACCCACGAGACGTCCCGCCGAGCCACCGTGGCCCACCAACACACCCAAGTCGCCGAAGCCCTCCGCGACGGCAACCCCGAGCTCGCCAAAACCCGGCTCCGGGAACACCTCGCGCACACCGCGCAAGCCCTCGGCACGGCAGGAAGCACATTCCTGACACCGATGAACGAGGGTTGACGTCTTCGTTGCTTGTTTTTGGAGGCTGTGGGGGTGTTAGTTGTGCTGGTTTTTGAATTCATTCAATACTGAAATGACAGTACTAATTATATTATAATGACCGTGTGCTGGCATCTTTTCCGCTCGCCGTGATGACGCTGCTGCTTTCCCCGACTCCGGGCGGACTCAATGCCCAGCGCCAGTTTGTGGTCGCTGCCGCAGCGGGTAAGAGTCGGACGTGACCACATCGGCGCAGGACGAGCAGGCCTCACACAAGTTGCCATACCAGCTGCCGCTCGCGGCGCTGGCCTCCGCTTTCGGTGCCTACCTCGGCGCGGCGGCCTACCTTGGTCTGCCCAGTTTGGACCTGCCGCCCGTGCTGGCCGCGCTTGTTTACGGCATCGCCATCGTCGGTGGCGCCTTCATCCTGTCGTGGGCGGCCGAAGCAGCGCAGGTCGACATCAACGCAGGACTCGCGCTGGCACTGCTGGCGTTGTTGGCGGTGCTGCCGGAGTACGCCGTGGACTTCGTGTTCACCTGGCGATGCGGCAACACGTGGGCACAAGGCCCGCCGGGGCTGACCGGTGAATCGAACGTGTGCTCGCTGGCACTGGCCAATATGACGGGCGCGAACCGAGTGCTGGTCGGTATCGGCTGGCCGCTGGTGGTGCTGGTGGCCGCTCTCGCCGTGTGGCGCGCACGCAAGGCCGGGACGGCCTCGGAGGAGTCCACTTCGCCCTCCACTCGTGGCGGGGAGGTGCGCTTGGCCCCCGCGATGGCCACGGAGGTCACCTTTCTCGGCATCGCGACTCTCTACTCGCTGACCCTGCCGCTGAAGAGCACTCTGACGCTGTGGGACTCGGCGGTGTTCATACTCATCTTCGCGCTGTACGCGTGGCGGCTGTCGCGGATGAGCCCGACCGAACCGGACTTGATCGGCGTGTCGCACTGGGTGGGCTCGAAGGAGAAACGCCCGAGGCGTAGCTGGGTGATCGGGATGTTCGTGGTTGCGGCCATCATCATCCTGCTGACGGCAGAACACTTCGCGGAGAGCCTGGTACAAACCGGCGAGCAACTCGGGATATCCCAGTTCCTGCTCGTGCAATGGGTCGCACCGCTGGCCAGTGAATCGCCCGAGCTGATCGTGGCCTGCCTGTACGCCTGGCGACTCAAGGCGGGCGACTCGCTGGGCACGCTGCTGTCCAGCAAGGTCAACCAGTGGACTTTGCTGGTCGGCAGCCTGCCGCTCGTGTTCGCGATATCGGCGTTGACCATGCACGGGCTCCCGATCGACACCCAACAGCGCTTCGAGTTGCTCATCACGGCGGCACAGTCGCTGTTCGCGGTGTCGATCCTGATCGACCGCAGCCTCACCTTCAAAGGCGCGATCGCCCTGCTGTCGCTGTTCCTCGTACAGTTCTTCGTCAGCGTTTCCGCAGGCACTCAGGTCAACCGGATAACGATCATCGTGTTGTCGATCCTGTACGGGATACTCGCAATCGCCCAGTTCGCCTGGAACTATCGCAATACGATCCAGACCGTCAAGGACGGCACGGTCACGCCGTTCGACCAGCTCAGTGACGACCCTTCCGGACGGGTCCGGTGAACAAGACCAGTCGAGACCACTTCGGACACTCCTGTAGCGTGCGCGGGCAGCGGATCAGCGGACTGGCTCGCCGACTCGGATTGCCGGATGCCTCACGCAGTGCTCGTCAAATCGGCATCGGCTCCCTGAATGTCATCCTGACCAGGGATGACCGTTTTCAGTGGAGGGTTCTGAGTGTCTGCTGCTCGGACTTCATATGATTATTGATGCGTCTGTTTCGGCGAGTACTGAAGAAATAATGATTACTGTAATTTTGCGACACAGCAGGGCGCAGCCGTCACAGCGGATCTGGGGTCTGCGGCATCCGGTGCCGCAGACCCCAGCGGGTCACTTCGCTGCGTTCAGCTGCTCAGCTGGGCCGGCCGGATTCCGAGTCCTGCCGGGAGAGCTCCGTGGCCGCAGACGATTCGGACTCCTCGGTCGTCCCGGACGACGTCGCGGACTGGGCTGCGGTCGGCGAGGTAGGCGACGGCGCGGAGGACCGGCCACCGCCGAGACTGCCCATGTCGGGAACCTCCTTGCGGGCCACGGCCTCGGCCGCACGCACCGCCTCGGCCACTTCCGGGCTGGTCGAGATGTCGAACCAGGATGCGATGGATTCCTCGTCCTGTTCCGGGGCGGTTTCCGGCGGCTCCTCCTCCGGGGGCTCGTAGCGGAACACGCCCTGCTCGTCGGGGGCACCCAGCATCCGGGCGAAGCCCTCCAGCGACTTGTTGAAGTCGCTGGGCACCACCCACACCTTGTTGGCATCCCCCTGCGCCATCTCGGGCAGGGTCTGCAGGTACTGATAAGCCAGCAACTCCGGCGTCGGCTTACCCCGCTTGACCGCGGCGAAGACCTTCTCGATCGACTTCGCCTGGCCCTGCGCCCGCAGGTAGCGGCTTGCCCGCTCACCCTGCGACCGCAGGATGCTGGACTGGCGCTCCCCTTCCGCCGACAGGATCGCCGCTTGCTTGGCTCCCTCGGCGGACAGGATCGCCGCCTGCTTGGAGCCCTCGGCCGTTTTGATCGCCGACTCCCGCTCGCCCTCGGCGTTGAGGATCATGGCGCGCTTCTCACGGTCGGCGCGCATTTGCTTTTCCATCGAGTCCTGGATCGACGGGGGTGGATCGATGGCCTTCAACTCCACCCGCGCGACCCGGATCCCCCACCGGCTGGTCTCCTGGTCGAGTACGCCGCGCAGCTGGGTGTTGATCTGGTCGCGGGAGGTCAACGTCTCCTCCAGGCTCATCCCCCCGACGACGTTGCGCAGCGTGGTACTGGTGAGTTGTTCCACGCCGAGGATGTAGTTGGAGATCTCGTAGACCGCCGAGCGCGAGTCGGTGACCTGGAAATACACCACGGTGTCGATCGAGACCGTGAGGTTGTCCTGGGTGATGACCGGCTGCGGCGGAAACGAGACCACCTGCTCGCGCAGGTCGATCTTGGCGCGCACGCGGTCCAGAAACGGCACCAGGAAATTCAGTCCCGGCTCGGCCACGGTGCGAAAGCGCCCCAACCGTTCGATGACCGCACTCGTCGCCTGCGGGATCAACAGGATCGTCTTCACCGCGATGACGATCACCAGCAGTACGACGACGGCCGCGATGATCAGCGGTACCGCGTCCACATCAGCCTCCTCACGGTTCGGCCCACACCACGGCGATGGCCCCGGAAATTTCCATGACCGTCACCGTTCGGCCCTGCTCCAGTACTTGTGTCTCGTCGAACGCTCGCGCCGACCACACGTCACCACCGATACGCACGCGGCCATCCGTGGCATCCACCGTGGATTCGACCGTCGCCCGCGCCCCGATCAGGGCGTCCACGTTGGTGCGCAGCTCGTGTCCCCGCTCCAGGCGGCGCTTCAGCGCGGGCCTGGCCAGCACGGTCAGCCCGCCGGACAGCACCGCGAACACGATGGCGTCGACCCACAGCGGCGCACCCAGGGCCGCCACCCCGGCGGTACCGATCGCCGCGGCGCCGAGCATCAACAACACGAGTTCACCGGAGACGACTTCGGCTGCCACCAGGACTACTCCCGCGATCAGCCACAGCAATGCGGCCATACCCCAATAGTGTCAGACGTGTCCACATACCGTGGCCACTCGATCACAGAAGTAATCGAAGCTTGATCGCCGGGGACGTGGCACCAGCCATCACGGCGCCTGCTTCACCAGGCCGACGCTGTACCGCCGACCCGGGGTCAGTCGGCCTCGGCCGTGACGAAGTCGATCAGTCTCTCCACGGCCCCGATCAGCGGCGGCTGCAGATCGCGGAAGCTCGACACCGCCCCCAGCACGCGGCGCCACCCTTCGGCCGGCTCACCCCAGCCGAGTTCGGCACAGACGCCGTCTTTCCACGCGATGCCGCGCGGCACCCGGGGCCAGGCGGTGATGCCCAGCGACTGCGGCTTGACCGCCTGCCAGATATCGACGTGCGGGTGGCCGGCGATCGCCACGTTCGCGTCGTCGATACTGGCCACGAGGCGCGATTCCTTGCTGTCCGGCACCAGGTGGTCGGCCAGCACCCCGACACGCCGGCCCGGCCCGGGCTCGAACTCCGCCAGCAGGGCAGGCAGGGCGTCGAGGCCGTGCAGCGGTTCGACCACCACACCTTCCACGCGCAGGTCGTGTCCCCACACGCGCTCGATCAGCTCGGCATCGTGCAGCCCCTCCACCCAGAGGCGACTGCCACGGGCACGACGAGCCTCCAGCCCGTCCACGCGCACCGAGCCGGAAGCCGACCGTGCCGGCGTGGTGCCGACAGCTTCCGGTACCGCCACGAGGGTGGCCGGGGTGCCCTCGTACAGGAAGGCCGCCGGGCGCATCGGAAACACCCGGTGGCGGCCGTGCCGGTCCTCCAGCACCACGTTGTGCTTGACCTGGTTACCGCGTTCCACGCGCACGACCGCACCGCAAAAGCCGCTGGCGGCGTCCTCGACCACGAGGCCGGTCTCCGCGGCGATCTCCGGAACCGTCCGGCGAGTCCTGCCACCCTTGCCCACAGCACTGCCATAGTCGATCGAACGCACGATGCGCCACCCTAGCCGCGATCACTCGCCACCGGCACAGCGACACAGCGAAGAACGCGCACGATCGCAGGCCCGATCGCGAACGCGGCACGCACATCCGTATCCTGGTCAGCGTGCCATGCCCAAGCGCAACCATGGTCGTCTGGGCGTCCGCGTGGCTGCACGGGACCGCCGCATCGGACGACGTGCTCGATGCCCTGCAGGTGTGGGCCGAGGCGCATGAAGTGCGCGCCGCCGAGCAGAACCTGGCCGCACGGCTGGAGCTTCCGGGACCCGAGGACACTCCCGCCGGCCCGGCGCTGCTCCTGGCGTCCCTGCGCAAGGCCGGAGCGTCCCGCGGGGAACTGGTCATGCCGGTGGCCGGCGACGTGCGCGGCCTCGACGGGGCCACCGCGTTCTCCCGCACGGCGCTGAGCCGGGGTGAGGCAGCCGTGCTCGCCGACGCGGGTCTGGGACTGGTGCCCCAGCGCCCCGACCCTGCCGCCGAGGGCATCCTGCGGTGGACGGTGTTCGAACTCGGAGACATGCCCCCCGCCGAACATCTGCCCCTGGGAGAGGCCGAACACGGCATGTCCTCGGCCATGCGGGAGGCCGCCAGTGCCCTGACCGATCTCGACATCGCCAAGCACCGTCCCGGTGTTCGCGCCGAGATCGCCGAGACCGTCTCGGCCCGCCCGGATCTTTCGTGGCCCGAGGGTGTGCCGCAACGCTCGTTGCGGATCCTGCAGCGAGCCTCGGAAGTGGAGGCCATTCTCTGGGCGGCCACCGACGACACCCCCGGTGGTGCGCTGTCCGCGTCGGCCACCCGCGCGCGTACCGATGCGCTGCGGCCGCTGTTCGACTCGGTGCGCGCCGCCCGGCGCTCGGCCGTGGCGGAAATGGTGCGGGTCCTGGCCGAACGCGCCGAGCACCACTGACCCGTTTCCGCCGTGCCGCCGGGACACACCCGAGCTGAAGCGCCCGGCGGCACGGTCTCAGCAGCTACCGGGGGCGCAGGGCTCGCCGTTGGTGGTGCATCCCGCACTGGCCAGCGCGGACAGTTTCCGAGGCTCCTGCCCGTCGAGATGCTCGGTGACAAGGTCGACGATCATCCGGGCGAACCGCGGATCCGTGCCTGCCGTGTCGGCCCGGGCGAATCCGATCCCGAGTTCCTCGGCCTTCTGGCGGGCCTCGTTGTCGAGATCCCAGACAACTTCGAGATGGTCGGAGACGAACCCGATCGGGCTGGTCACGACCGCGCCGACGCCCTGGGCGTGCAGCTCGTCGAGATGATCGACGATGTCCGGTTCCAGCCACGGAACGCTGGGCGGACCGGACCGGGACTGCCACACCACGTCGTAGCCGTCGACCCCGGCTGCTTCGGCGACCAGCCGTGCCGTCTCGTGCACCTGCCGGAAGTACCACCACGGGCTGCCGTCGGCTCCCGGCTGCTCGTCGGCCTTCAGCGGCACCGAGTGCGCGGTGAACACCAGCCGGGCCTGCTCACGCGACGAGGTGTCCAACTCGGCGTACGCACGGCGGACGGCATCGGCATTGGCGTGCACGAACAGCGGATGATCGTAGAACTGCCGCAGTTTCACCAGGTCCGGTGCTCGGTCCCCCACGGCCTCACGGGCCCGGGCGATGTCCTCGTGATACTGCTTGCAGCCCGAGTAGCCACCCCAGGCCGAGGTGGCGAACACCAGCGCCCGCCGCACCCCGTCATCGGCCATCCGACCGACGGTGTCCTCCACGAGTGGATGCCAGTTGCGGTTGCCGAAGTACACCGGCAGGTCCATCCCCCGGTCGGCGAGTTCGGTCCCCAACCTCGCCATGATGTCCCGGTTGAGACGGGTGATCGGCGAGACACCCCCGAAGTGGTGGTAGTGCTCGGCGACCTCGTCCAGGCGCTGCGGGGGCACTCCCCTACCCCGGGTCACGTTCTCCAGAAACGGCCGGACTTCCTCGGGGCCCTCGGGCCCGCCGAACGACAGATACAGCAACGCATCATAGCTTCCCGGGTAGCTCACCCGACCATGATGACGCTGCGCACTCGCAGCCGCCCACCCGGGGTCTGCCCAGGTGAGCGGCCACACGCGTGATCATCTCCACAGAGGCTGCGCACCCGTTGCGCACGGCAATCACCCTTGCGAGCGCGGCCACCCGACCGCTGTGCAGCAGCCGGGTGGGATCTCTCGCTCGGTCAGGCGCCGACGGCGTGGAAACCCCCATCGGCCATGACCATCGAACCGGTCGTTTTCGGCAGCCAGTCCGACAGCAGCGCACACACCGACCGCCCCACCGGGGTCGGGTCCTCCACGTCCCAACCCAGCGGCGCGCGTTCGCCCCAGGTGTCCTCCAGACCCTTGAATCCCGGAATCGACTTGGCCGCCATGGTGCGCACGGGGCCGGCCGAGACGAGATTCACCCGGACCCCCTTCGGTCCGAGTTCACGGGCGAGGTAGCGCGAGGTGGATTCGAGCGCCGCCTTGGCCACGCCCATCCAGTCGTAGGCGGGCCAGGCCACGCGGGCATCGAAGTCCATCCCCACGATCGAGCCGCCCTCGCTCATCAGGGGCAGGCAGGCCGTGGTCAACGATTTCAGCGAGTACGCCGAGATCTCCAGGGCGTTGGAGACGTCCTCCCACGGCGCTTCGAGGAAATCCCCGCCCAGGCAGGACTCGGGGGCGAAACCGATGGAGTGCACGACACCGTCGAGCCCGTCGACGTGCTCGCGCACCTGCTCGGCCAGGCCGTGGAGGTGCTCGGAGTTGGTGACGTCGAGTTCGATCACCGGTGCCTTCTTCGGCAGCCGATCGGCGATGCGCTCGACCAGCCGCACACGACCGAAGGCGGTCAGGACGACCTCGGCGCCCTGCTCCTGGGCGATCTTGGCGGCGTGGAAGGCGATCGAGGCATCGGTGATCACACCGGTGATCAGGATCCGCTTGCCCTCGAGCAGTCCGGCCATGTTGCATCCTTTCGCGAATCGAAAACTACGGAGAGGGGAACAGCAGGGAAGACACGAACCGCTCAGTGGCCCATACCCACACCACCGTCGACCGGGATCACCGCCCCGGTCACGTAGGCCGCCGCGTCGGAAGCCAGCCAGGTGACCGCCCCGGCCACCTCGTCGGGTTCGGCGAGACGCGCCAGCGGGACCTGAGCGAGGATCTCCTGCTTGCGTTCCTCGGGCAGCGCGTCGGTCATGTCGGTGGTGACGAAGCCGGGGGCCACGACATTCGCGGTGATGCTGCGCGACCCCAGCTCACGGGCGATCGACCGCGCCAGTCCGACCAGTCCGGCCTTGCTCGCCGCATAGTTGGCCTGACCGGCTCCGCCGGACAAACCGATCACCGACGAGATGAAGATCATCCGTCCCTTGCGGTTGCGCAGCATGCTGCTTGCCGCGCGTTTGGCCACCCGGTAGGAGCCGGCGAGGTTGGCGTCGAGAACCCGATCGAACTGCTCCTCGCCCATTCGCAGCAGCAACCCGTCGTCGGTCATCCCCGCATTGGCCACCAGCACCTCGATCCTGCCGTGGGCGGCCTCGGCCTCGTCGAAAGCGGCGGCCACCTGGTCCGGGTCGGTGACATCGCACTGGACACCCAGCAGGCCTTCCGGAGCACCGGAACCGCGATGGGTCACCGCCACGTTGTCCCCGGCAGCCTGGAATGCCTTGGCGATGGCCAACCCGATACCGCGGTTGCCGCCGGTCACCAGTACGGACCGTGCCACTGTCGATCCTCCTCCTGCACGAAAGGCGTTTCGTTGCGAAAACCGCCGTCACGGGCCCTGTGCCCCGCCGCCGGCGTGTGACCACGCGGCAACCCGAGGTGCGCACCGCTGAGACGTGTCTTCCACGACTGTCGTCGATCGAGCGCGAGATTATCGGCTACCGGCGCGTATCCCCGCATCGGACCCGATCTCGGCGTGGTCGCTCACCTGTCGTGGCTTTCCCTCGCAGCCTCCACACGACAGACTGGGGCCTGCCGGGACCGGGCTTCTCGGTGCCGCCTTCACGTCCCGACCCGTCCAGGAGCGCGCATCGTTGACCACCACACCTTCCGCGGCGGCGCCCCTTCCGGAGTTCGCCGCCGAGCTCCGCTCCGGCCTCGACGGCCAGGCCCGGTTCGATCCCGGCACCCGCGCGCTGTACGCCACGGACGCGTCGAACTATCGCCGGGTTCCGGCCGGGGTCGTCTTCCCGCGGCACGACAACGACGTGGCAGCCACTCTCGCCGTCGCCCGCGCCCACCGGTTGCCGGTGACCAGCCGGGGTGCGGGAACCAGCATCGCGGGCAACGCCGCCGGGGTCGGGCTGGTCCTGGACTTCTCGCGGCACATGAACACCATCCTCGACATCGATCCCCAGCGGCGTCTGGCCCGGGTACAGCCCGGTGTGGTCCTGGATACGTTGCGGTCGGCCGCCGCGCCGTACGGGCTGACCTTCGGCCCGGATCCCTCCACGCACAGCCGGTGCACGCTCGGCGGGATGATCGGCAACAACTCCTGCGGTACCCATTCCGTGGCCTGGGGCAAAACGGTCGACAACGTGCGCGAACTCGATGTGCTGCTCAGTGACGGCACTCGACTGCAGGCCGGTCCGACCTCGGCGGCCGAACTCGAGGCACTGTGCGCGCGCGGCGACCGCACCGGACGGCTGTATCAGGCGCTGCGAGGACTGGCCGACGACGTCGGCGACGAGGTGCGGCGCAGCTTCCCCGAGCTCACACGGCGCGTTTCCGGATACAACCTCGACCAGCTGCTGCCCGAGAACGGCTTCCATCTGGGCCGCGCCCTGGTCGGTACCGAAGGCAGCTGCGCCACCCTGCTCGGCGCGACCGTGGAGCTGGTGGAATCACCGCGGTCCCGCGCGATGGTCGTGCTCGGCTTCGCCGACACCTACGCCGCCGCCGACGAGGTGACCCGGCTGCGCGACCTGGACACGCTGGCCATCGAAGGGCTCAGCGCCGAACTCGTCGACGTCGTGGCCCATCGCAACCCCGACTCTCCCGCCCTGCGGCTGCTGCCCGGCGGGCGCAGCTGGTTGCTGGTGGAGACAGGCGGCCACGAACCCGGCGAGGCCGAAGCCGCCGCCCAGCGCATCGTGCGCGCACTCGGCGACCGTGCCGAGACCGTGGTGCACACCGACCCCACCCGGATGGCCGCGCTGTGGAAGATCCGCGAGGAGGGCTCCGGCTACTCCACCCGCATGGCCGACGGGTCCGAACGCTGGTCCGGCTGGGAGGACGCCGCCGTGCCCCCGCAGCATCTCGGCGCCTATTTGCGGGAGTTCGATGCGCTGCTGGACCGGTTCGGTCTGCGCGGTGTCACCTACGGCCACTACGGCGACGGATGCATCCACGTCCGCATCGACTTCGAGCTGCGCTCGGCCACCGGCGCGGCGGACTACCGGGCGTTCCTGGAGTCGGCGGCCGACCTGGTGACCGACTATGGCGGCTCGGTCTCCGGCGAGCACGGCGACGGCCAGGCACGCTCGGAGCTGCTGTCGCGGATGTACCCACCCGAGATCATCAGCGCCTTCGAGCGCTTCAAAGCCGCCTTCGACCCGGAGGATCTGCTCAATCCCGGTCACATCGTGCACCCGCGCCCGCTCGATGCCGACCTGCGGGTGCTGGTGGCCCCGCCACGCATTCCCAGCCGCACCATGCTGGCGCTGCACCACGATGACGGGGACATGGCCCCGGCCACGCGCCGCTGTGTCGGAATCGGCAAGTGCCTGAATTCCAGCGGCGGAGTGATGTGCCCGAGCTACCGGGCCACCCGGGACGAGAAGCACTCCACCCGCGGGCGGGCCCACCTGTTGTTCGAAATGCTGGCGGGCACGACCGTCACGGGCGGCTGGCGCTCGACCGAGGTCCATGACGCCCTGGATCTGTGCCTGTCGTGCAAGGGATGCAAGACCGACTGCCCGGTCGGCGTGGACATGGCCACCTACAAGGCGGAGTTTTTGCATCAGCACTACCGCAACCGGTTACGGCCTGCCGCGCACTACTCGATGGGGTTCCTGCCGCTGTGGCTGGCAGCCGGGCAGTACGTTCCCCACGTGATCAACCGGGTGCTGGCCGGACGGATGGCGCCGATACTCAAACGGCTGGGCGGGCTCGCCCCGGAACGTGACCTGCCCGCACTCGCGTCGCAGACCCTGCGTGCATGGTGGGACCGGCATCGCCGCGCCGGCGGCGGCGCCGGTCCCTCGGGCGGTGAACGGCTCGTGCTGTTTCCGGACACGTTCACCAACCATTTCGATCCCCGGATCGGCCGGGATGCCATCACCGCGATGGAGGCGCTGGGACAGTCGGTCGAACTGCCACCGGGACAGGTCTGCTGCGGACTCACCTGGCACTCCACCGGGCAGCTGGAGGTGGCACGTGCGGTGGTGCGCCGCACCGCGCGCGTGCTGCGTCCGCAGGTGCAAGCCGGGATGCCGGTCGTCGGGCTGGAGCCGAGCTGTACTGCGTTCCTGCGCAACGACGCGCTCGAACTGGCCCCCCACGATCCCGATGTCGCAGCGCTGGCGGGAGCGACGAAGACCTTCGCCGAGTGGGCCGAGCCGACTCGGCGGCACTGGCAGCAGACCCCCTCGGAGACGGTGCCCGAGGCACTGGTGCAGCGGCACTGCCACCAGTACGCGGAGATGGGGTTCGCGTCCGACCGCGCGATACTGGAGGCCTCCGGGGTGCAGGCGCGGGTGCTGGACTCGGGCTGCTGCGGGCTGGCGGGCAACTTCGGATTCGAGCGCGGGCACTACGACGTGTCGATGGCCTGTGCCGAGGATTCCCTGCTGCCTGCCGTGCGTGCCGCCGAGGACGGCACCGAGGTGGTCGCCGACGGGTTCAGCTGCCGCACCCAGCTGCGCCAGGCTCTCGGCACCGAACCGGTGCACCTGGCCACGCTCGTCGCCCGCGCCCTCGGCGTGGCCGGATCGTGCTGATCGAGCGTGCCCGCCGGGTCGGCACATCTCGGGGCACGGCGGCTCAGAAGCTGGTTTCCGCCGTCTCTCCCACGGCGGCGTGCAGCACACCGCCCAACTCGCCGAGCTCGTCGACCAGTGCCGCGATCTGCCCCTTGCCCTGCAGCCGCAACGCGACCACGGCCGTACGGCCCTGCTCGTCGTCGGTGTCCTCCTGCTCGACCTGCAGATCCAGCACCCGCCATCCGCGACTGGTGCAGATCGTGAGCACGCTGCGCAGCACACCGTGGCCGTCGAGATAACCGATGCGCACCAGCTGCGGCTCGCGCATGGCCTTGCGCAGCAGCATCGCCAGACGCTGGTAGCCGACCACCACCAGGAAGTGGGCCAGGGTGGTGGCCGCGGCCAACACGAGAAGCCCGCTGCCGCAGGCCATGCCGACCGCGGCCACCACCCACACCGTGGCCGCAGTGGTCAGTCCCCGCACCGCGTCCCGGCGTACGAAGATCAATCCGCCGCCGATGAAACCGATCCCGGATATGATCTGGGCCGCCACCCGCGAGGGCCCCAACTGCACATTCTCCCAGCCGAGCATGTCGGTGAAGCCGTACTTGGACACCAGCACGAACAGGGCGGCGCCGACCCCGACCAACGCATGGGTACGCAGCCCCGCACTCTTGGCACGAACCTCGCGTTCCAGCCCGATCAGACTGGAAAGCAGCAGCGCGGCACCCAGCTCCACCAGCAGTGGCAGCTCGGCCAGTCCCGGCAGCGCACCCTTCATCGGACGAACCTAACGCAACCGGCCGAGAGCGGGCATGTCACACACTCGTGATCCGCCCCTCACCTCCGAGCTTCCCCGAAGCGGGGTGCCTCCCCGTCCTCGGCTCGCCGCGCCATCATCGAACCACCGGGCTCGGCGACAAGAATGGCTCCTGCCCCTGCTTCACCCGTGCGGATTCCCTCTGTCCTTCCACCGTGTCGCCACAGAGAGAAACCACGCGGCCGGCTGGTAGGCAAGGGGGACGATCCCCGATCACAGCTGCGGAGTCATCCATGTCCACTCCCACCGCACCAGGACCCGGTTCGGATCTTGCAGACCCCACTCGAGTCCCCTCCGAAACCGGAGAGGTGACGGAACGGAACCTTGCGTTCTCGGGATTCGAGTATCGCTGCCGCATCGTCGGCCAGAACGAACCCCGCACCGAACCCATCGTGATACTCGGAGGATCATCGCAGGACAGATATTCGTGGACGCGGCACGAAAGGTGGCTGGCCGCGGTGAGCACCGTGATCACGGTGGACCTGCCCGGCTACGGCGATTCCGACTTCCTGCCCTCCCGGTACGGCATCGACTTCCTCGCCGAGGCCGTCCGGCACATGCTCGACGAAACCGGCATTTCCCGCGTCAATCTCGTCGGCGCGTGCTTCGGTGGCATCATCGGACTCCGATTCACCCAGCACCATCCCGAGTTGGTACGCCGCATGGCGCTCGTCGGCATGACGACCCGCATCCCGCAGGACTACTGGGATGCGGTGCCACGCTGGTGGCGCATGATCGAACGCGGAGAACACGACACCGTGGCTGCCGAGCTGGTCGCCCAATTCATGTCACCCTCGGCAGCGACGAAACCGGTCCGCAAGCACGGGGCGGTCTCACGGATGCTCTACCACCAGTTCCGAAGCCAGACCCGCAACCAGATACGGATGGCCGCCGAACACAACGAGCGGCTGGTGACGCACGACTGCTACCGGCCCGACATCGTGCCCGAGACACCCTCGCTGGTGTTCACCGGCGAGTCCGACACCCTCACCCCTCCTGCGATGGGCCGCGAACTCGCCACGAAACTCCCCAACGCCCGGTTCACCACCGTGCACGAAGCCGACCACTTGCTCCCCCTCGAACGGATGCGGGAATTCTCCGAACTGGTCACCAGGTTCTGCACCGACCAAGCCATCGACGATCTCCCCTACTGCCATCCCGTGGAAGCGCCGACCACCGGCCGATGAGCCGAGCAGTCGACACCGACCGTCCACAAAAGGGCCGCCCCACACGCCGAGGCCCGCGATAGCCCGTCTACGGCAGGCGACGGCCCACGAACAGCGACACCCCGGCCGCAACGATCGCCGCTAGCGTGCCCAGCACCAGCCACGGCTTGCTGGCATCGGTCCGTTTGGTCTCGTAGCCGATCTGCTTCTGCAACGTGTCGTAGACCTGCCGAAGCTGTTCGGCACTGGCGGCCTTGTAGAAATCGCCCCCCGACAGTTCCGCGATGGAACGCATCGCCTCGTCGTCGACCTCGACGCGCTGCGACTCACCCTCGATGCGGATGGTGCCGTACTCGGTACCGAACGAGATCGTCGAGATCGGGATGTGGGCCCGGCCGGCTTCCCGCGCCTGGGTATAGGCCCCCCTCGGCGCGTCGAGCTCCCGCGGGATGGTCTGGCCACCATCGGCCATCAGCACGATCCGCGCGGGGGGTGGCCCCTGGGCACTGCCGACCATCCGGCCGAAGGAGTCGATCGCCGTCATGGCGGCTTTGATGCCGTCACCGGTGGCCGTGGCCTCGGACAGCTGCAGACTGCTGATCGCCTGCTTGACGCTCTTGCGGTCCGTCGTGGGCATCACCATGACCGTGGCCGTGCCGGCGAACGACACCAGCCCCAGATTGATGCCCGGAGTGAGCTTGTCGGCGAATTCCTTGGCCGCCGCCTTGGCCGCCTCGAACCTGCTCGGGCGGACGTCCTTGGCCATCATCGACAACGACACGTCCATCGTGAGCATCACGGTCGCGCGGTTGCGCGGAATCCGCTGCTCGGCGGTCGGACCGGCCAGCGCGACGGTCAGCAGGATCAGCGACACTCCCAGCAGCGCCATCGGCACGTGCCTGGACCAGCCCTGCCGCCTCGGCGCCACTCGCTCCAGCAGTTCCAGATTGCTGAAACGCAGGGTGTGACGCTCACGCTTGCGCTGAACCCAGACGTAGCCTGCTGCCAGGGCAGCCACCACCAGCAGCAGCAGAAACCAGCCCGGTGCGGTGAATCCGGTCAGACTCAGCATCACGCCACGCCCCCGGACCAACCACGTTTGCGCGCCACCACGAACCGGACGATGTCGGCGATCCAGTCGGAATCGGTCCGCAGGGTCAGGTGGGCACAGCCCGCACGGCGCAGCGCAGTCGCCACCTCGCTGCGGTGCGCCGCCGCGGCAGCGGCGAACTCGCGGCGCAGTACCGGGGTGGTACGCACCTCGCGCTGCTTGCCCGTCTCCGGATCGGACAACAGCACGGTGCCGACATCCGGTAACTCCAGATCGCGCGGGTCGAGCACCTCGATCGCCAGCAGGGAATGCCTCGCGGCCAGCCCGCGCAGGGCGCGCTGCCAGGTGACACTGCCGAGGAAATCGGAAATCACCACGGCCAGCCCACGCCGCCTCGGTGGCCTGCGCAGCGACTCCAGGACCTCCGCCAGGTCGCCGCGCGTGCCTTCCGGAGCACGCGGCGTCTCGGCCACCCGACGCAGCATCGCACGCGCGTGCTCGGTGCCTCCCCGCGCAGGCAGTCGCCAGGTCTGCTGGCCGTTGGCCACCACCGCGCCGATCCGGTTGCCGCCTCCTTGAGTCAGGTGCGCGACGGCGGCCAGACCGGCGATCGCCAGTTCCCGCTTGTCACAGGCCGCCGTACCGAAATCGAGACTCGGCGAGAGGTCCAGCGCCACCCACGTCTCCAGTTCACGATCGGCGATCGTCTGGCGAATATGCGGCTCGGCGGTACGGGCGGTGACCGCCCAATCCATCTGGCGCACATCGTCACCGGGTTGGTAGGCCCGCGCCTCCCCCGGCTCGGTTCCCGGGCCCGGCACCAGCCCCAGGTGGTTTCCCTGCAGCAGACCGTCCAGGCGTCCGCGCACGGTCAGCTCGAGGCTGCGCAACGCCACCTGTAGCCGGCCGCTGTGCAGGGAGGGCGGGGACCAGGAAGGCCGCTGGTCATCGGCTGCCGACACGGCTATGTGCTCCTCACTGATGGGGGTTCGCACCGGCCGGTGCCTGCTGATACGCCGATGGACCCTGCGTACCGGGCTGCGGGCGGGCGGAGACCTGGGGCAACGGGATCGTCTGCAGCACCCGGTTGACGATGTGATCGACCGGGACACCGTCGGCCAGGGCGTCGTAGGACAGCACCAGGCGGTGCCGGAAGACATCCGGCACCACGTCGACCACGTCCTGCGGGATGACATAGTCGCGTCCACGGACCAGTGCCAGCGCTCGCGCGGCGGCGACGACGCCGAGAGTGGCGCGCGGCGAGGCGCCGTAGGAGACCCACCCCGCGATGTCGGAGAGCCCGTGGTCGTTGGGCATCCGCGTGGCCAGCACCAACCGCACGACGTAGTCGACGAGGGCATGGTGGACGAACACGTTCGAGGCCACGGTCTGCAGCCGGGTCAGCTCGCCGGGGGTCAGCACCGTCTGCGGCTCCGGCGCGGCCACCCCCATCCGGTAGACGATCTCGCGCTCTTCCTCGGCCGTGGGGTACTCGACCTGCAGCTTGAACAGGAACCGGTCCCGCTGCGCCTCCGGAAGGGGATAAACCCCTTCGTTCTCGATGGGATTCTGCGTCGCCAGGACCAGAAAAGGGCTGGGCATCGGGTAGGTCTCACCGCCGATGGAGACGTGCTGCTCGGCCATGACCTCCAGCAGAGCCGACTGGACCTTCGCCGGAGCACGGTTGATCTCGTCGGCCAGCACGAAGTTGGCCAGCACCGGCCCGAGTTCGATATCGAACCGCTCGCTGTGCTGGCGGTAGATGCGGGTGCCCAGAAGGTCGGCGGGCACCAGGTCAGGGGTGAACTGCAAGCGGGAGAACGTCCCGCCCACGGCGGAGGCGAACGTTTCCACGGCCAACGTCTTGGCCACCCCGGGAACACCTTCGAGCAGGATGTGTCCCTTGGCCAGCAGGCCCACCAGGACACGTTCCACCAGCCGGTCCTGCCCCACGATCACGCGCTTGACCTCGAACACCGTGCGCTCGAGCAACTGCGCGTCCCGAGCAGGCGTATTCACCTGGCCTGCCGAAGGGGCCGACGCAGCCGTGTCCGGCCCCGCGCTGCCGTTCCCACCCTCGCCCTGCCCGGGATCGGTCACTTGAGCATCCTCCTGTCGAAACCACAGCGGGATTCACCGCCCACCAGTGCCACACGGTCTCCGAAAGGATCGTGGCATGCGTCGGTATTGCTCCACCAACTCGGTGCCAGTGAAACGGAGGAACCGTGTGGTCATTGTGAAGGAGGCCGCCGGTTCCCGGCTTGGTCGTGTGGTCGTTGGTCGTGGATTTATTTTTGTCTGCACTGAAACAACAGTTTCAACAAACGTATCAGAACCCTCGGTCGCGCACTCGAGAACGGCGGCGTCGAGTCGAACAGCCCAGGAAACGAGCCGACCCGGGAGAGGGTCGGGTCAACTCAGGGGCTGCTCACCCGCGCGCCACAGATCCCGCGGTGTGTCCACATCGGAGACTTCGGAGCCTTCCCCGGGCACGAGCACGGGCTCCAGCGGCTGCAGCACGGACCGAACCGACCCACCACCCACCTGTCCGGGAATCCCGGCACGAAGCGCCCCGGTGCGCCACACCCCCAGCAGCCACTGGGGAATGCCCTCGGTATCGGTCAGCACGGCCCCCGCTCCTCTCGACTCCGTGACCACCGCCCGCACCAAGCGGCGCAGTGTGGCCGGCGCCAGATACGGGTGGTCGACGGCCAACACCGCGACAAACTCCACGGCAGGTGGCACGGCCCGCAGCCCGGCATCCAGTCCCGCCAGCGGCCCCCCACCGGGCGGATCCTCGTGTGTCCACACGACCTCGCGGCTCACCACACGCGGCGGACCGACCACCACCACCGGCTCCGCCGACTCCACCGCCGCCAGTGTCCGTTCCAGCAGGGAACGCCCCTCGATCCGGAGCGCGGCCTTGTCCGTTCCACCGAGCCTGCTGCCTCGGCCTCCCGCCAGGATGATCGCCGCGAATTCCTCTGCCATACCCGACATGCTCCCGCACGCGTACAGCGCAGCTCACAGCAAGCGGACGGCGTAGGGAGCGAGCCCGTCGTAGCGCACCGAGGTCACCCGCACATGTGCGCCCGAGTACGGGGCCTCGACCATCCGTCCCTGGCCGAGATACAGCGCGACGTGGTGGATCCCTCCCCCGTCCCGCCAGAACAGCATGTCCCCGCGCTGCCGCTGCGACACCGGCACTTTCCGGCCCGACTGGTACTGGTAGCCGCTGTAGTGCGGGAGTTCGATGCCGACTCCGGCGAACGCGTACACCATCAGCCCCGAGCAATCGAAGCCGATCTTGCGGTAGTCGCCGTGCGCATCGGCCACTCCGCCGTCGCGGATGCCCCGGGTGGGCCCGTGGGCATTGCCGCCGCCCCACGCATAGGGCACTCCCACCTGTGAGACCGCACGCTGGACGACGGTCTCGACGGCACTGCTGTCCTCCGGAGCAGCGCCGGGCGAGGTCTGCTGCTCGGTGGTGCCCGCTCCGGACTGCGCGACCGCCGCAGCTGCGCGCTCCTCACGCCGTTTGGCCGCCAGCCATTCCCGGTAGCGGTCACGTTGCTGTTCGAGCCCGGCCACCTCCGCACGCGCTTGCTCGAGCCGCTGTTCGACCCTGGCCTTCTCGGCACGGAGCCGGCGAGCCTGCTCCTGCTGTCCCTGCCGTGCCGACACGGCGGCGTCCTTGGCTTTCTCGGCAGCGGCACGGGCGCGGTCGGCAGCAGCGCGCTTGCTCTCGGCTTCCCGGACTGCCTGACGTGCCAGGGAATCCTTGTTCGCCTGCTGTGTTCGAGCGCGCCGGAGTGCGCCGAGAACATCGAGTTGCGAGTCACTGACCGCGTCGAGCAGGGCAGCTCGATCCAGCATTTCCCGCGGGCTCTCGGCACCGACGAATGCCGGGATCGAGCCGAGGCGACTGCCCTGCTGGTAGCTGTTCGCAGCGAACTCGTCCAGCCGGTGGCGCTGCTCGTCGACCCGCCGCTGGGCCGCATCGGCCTCGGCGGCGGCGAATTCCGCATCCTGCTTCGCCCGCCGGTAAGCCTGTTCGGCACGGCGCAGGTCCACTCTGGCCTTGTTGGCCTCCTCCATCCGTCTCTCGACGCGAGCGGAGAGTTTCCGCAACCGGGAGTCGGTGGCGGCGAGCCGATTGGCCAGTGCGCCCACTCGCTCGGCCATCGCGCGCGCCCGGGCACGCTCGGCGTCGATGCGCTCCTCGCCCGGATTGGGAGGCCGGGGTGGCACGGCGGCGCTGCCCGCCGGAAGCACCAGGCCGACGACGGTGGCAGCCAGCAGCACGGACAGACATCGCAGGCGGCCGTATTGCCCGAAGTGGCCGCTGTCCCGGGATCGCGTCACGACCGTCACCTCCTACCGCAGTCCCGGGTGGAGGGAGGCAAAACCCGCGCGGGACTACTCCGAATGGACTGGCGAGACGATCACGGACTGTGCCATCCCGATCACTTCTCCACCAGTTGGAACCCCGGCCACACGTCCAACATCCACTACTCAGGTGATATGAGGGCCGGGGACCGCACCGGCGGGGACAGCCACGAGTCGACATCGGCACGGCACCACGGGCCGACCGGCGATGCTCAGCTCCAGGTGCTGGGGTCGCCCCAGGTACGTACCGCGTGCTGCTGCGTGCTCTGCGGCACGGCCACAAGCTCGGGCAGGACCTCGTCCAGCGGCTCCCGCAGCACGGCGGCGGCCTGCTCGTCGAACGGTGTGGGCTCGGCATTGCAGATGATCAGTTCCGCGCCCGCCCTGGCGGCCAGCTCGGCGAACCCGGCGGCCGGGAACACGGTCAGCGAGGTTCCCGCCGCGAGGAACAGGTCGCAATCCAGCGCGGCGCGCTGGCTCTCACGCACGACCTCTTCATCCAGGGACTGCCCGAACGAGATGGTGGCGGATTTCAGGATCCCGCCGCAGTCGGGGCAGTCGGGATCGTCCTCCCCTGCTGCGACCCGGTCGAGAGCCTCGCGCATCTCCCCGCGGAGATCACAGCTCAGACATATCGTGCCGAACATGGAGCCGTGCAACTCCAGAACCAGAGCCGGATCGAGACCGGCTCGCTGATGCAGCTCGTCGATGTTCTGGGTCAGCACTGCGCGCAGGCGTCCGGAGGAGGCCAGGTCCACGAAAGCGCGGTGCCCGGCAGTGGGCACGGCGCCCCAGGCCGGGTGAGTCGCACGGCTTTGCCAGGCCTGGCGCCGTACCTCGGCGTCGGCGACGTAACTGTTGATGTCACTCAGGCGCTGGGCATCGGGATCTTTCGTCCACACGCCGTTGGGTCCTCGAAAGTCGGGGATCCCCGATCCGGTGGACAGCCCGGCACCGGTCAATGCGGTGATCCGCTGCGCTTGTGCGAACAACTCCCGCGCCCGCTGCCACTCCACAGCGGTGTCGCTACCACGCTCAGTCACACGTCCACCGTGCCACGCCCCTGGTCAGGCAGGCGATCCGGGGAGCCGATGCCGTGGCCGAGCCGATCGTGCGCATCCACACGTGGTGGATCTGATCAGCCGGCGTTACCGCAGCGCGAGCCGTGGGTGCTCCTGTGCTGCATGACGCAGCGTCGCCAGCGCGCAAGCACGCCACTCGTTCGAAGGACGCCACATGCGAGCACCGCGTTCGCTGTTTATCGTGTCGTAATCTGCAAGGATTCCGGGAGGCGCGAGAGGAGTGGGCGATGACCACGGCAGCCGGTTCGGGCCGAACCAAGCAGCAACAGTCTCGCCGGGCCAGTCGGCCCGCCAAGCAACCGGAGCAGCAATCGCAGCAGTCGAGTACACAGCGCTCAGGCGGTACACAACGGTCAAGCGGAACACAACGCTCGACCGGCACACAGCGGTCGAGCGGAACACAACGCTCGACCGGCACACAGCGGTCGAGCGGAACACAACGCTCGACCGGCACACAGCAGTCGGCCGGCACGCAACGCTCGGACGGCGCGCAGCAGGGGCACGACCACGGCTACAGCACCACGGTCGAGCTTCCGTTCGTCACCGCACGATTCCACGTACCCGAAATCTCTCTGCCCACAAGCAGGCAGGACCTCTCCTCGGTCACGGAATCGGTGCGCGCGCACATGCCTTCCCGAGAACACTCGCTGTTCTACGGCGGTCTCGCTCTCGGAACCGCATTCGCATTCATCGAATGGCCCGTAGCGCTGGCCATCGGTGCAGGGCACGCGCTGCTGAACCGCCACCAGCACTCCGAACCCTCCTCCGGATGACACCGGTCGTGCCACCGGCTTGGCGAGAGCCCTTCGGGTGACCGCGCGCCGCTCCTGCCGCCTGCGGATGTGAAAGGAACGCCGATGGCGCTTGGCCGACTGGTCTCCGCAGCTTCGGAGATCGCAAGCCCGATGCTGGACGCAGTACGCACCCTGACCGACTCTCCCGCGGACAGGCGCAGCTGGGCCGGCCACGGCCGAATCCACCTCGAAGTCCGGGGAATGCACCGCCCGGGCACGGAGGAAGCGGCACGTGCGCTGGAACGCAGGCTCACCGAGGTGGAACACGTCCACAGCGCCGAAGTCAACGCCGCCCTCGGCCGGGTGGTGATCTTCCACGGCGCCGAACCCGTCGCCCCGACCGTGCTGACCGACGTGATCGCCGAGGTCGAACGGGAGCACGGCCTGGAAAGCTCCGGCTACGCGCCCGCCAGTGCCCGCCACCCCGGCAACGCCGCTCCCGTCCTGCGCGAAGTCGGAGCTCTCGCAACGAGCCTGACCGGGATCGGGTACACGGCGATCACCTCGCTGCTGCCGGTGCGCACCCTGCCCCCATTGCTGCCCACAGCCCTGTCTTTGACGGATTCCGTACCGTGGATCCGTTCGACAGTGGAATCCCGGTTCGGACGTCCTGCCACCGACACGGCTCTCGCTCTCGGCACCACGGTCGCCCAGACCCTCGCTCAGCAGCCACTCCCCCTGTTCATCGCCACCTGTCAGCGGTTCTGCACCGCACAGGAGGCCTTCGCCAGGAATCAGGCGTGGCGTCGATGGGAACGCACCACGGGAAGCCGCCCCGGTTCGCATCGCACCGAGCCTGTCGAAACTCCGCCCCGCCCCGGCCCGCTGCCCGATGGGCCCGTCGAATACGTCGCCAACATATCGGGAGCGCTCGCACTTGCCGGCTACGGCACCGCGTCGGCGATCATCGGTTCACCTCAGCGCGCTCGCGCCCTGTTGCAGGCCGGCCTGCCTCGCGCGAGCAAGGCAGGCCGAGAGGCCTTCGCCGCGCATCTGGCCGGCACGATCTCCACACGCGGCGACCTGATTCTCGAGCCCGATACACTGCGACGCCTGGACCGGGTCGACACGGTGGTACTCGACGCACCCATCCTGCTGACCGGGCGGCAAGTGGTGGACACGGTCATCCCCGTCGACCAGGACGACGATCCGACCGCCCTGTTCCACCGCGCCGACGAACTGCTCGATCCACAACGACCGCGGGAGCACGCCCAGCACGGCGACTGGGCCGTCGCCCCGGTCGGCGAGGTCACCGAACAACTCCCCGAGCATGCCCGCGACACCGCTCGTGAGCAGGCCGAGCACGGCGGTAACGTCCTCGCGCTGTCCTACCGGTCACATCCGGTCGCGCTGGTCCGGGTGGTCGCCGAACTCGATCCGTACGCCGAGGCTCTCGCCGGAGCCGCCCGCGGGGCGGGGACCGTCCTGGTGGCGGGCCTCGATGGTCATCTCGACCGGCGGCTCTCGCTCGACGGCGCTGTGGCGGGCGGCAACCGCCTGCTGAACTCGATCGGTGAACTGCAAGCCGACGGCCGTGCCGTGGCCCTCGTCTCGGCCCGCGGGCATGCCGCGCTGGCTGCCGCCGATATCGGCCTCGGGATACCCGCCGAGTCCGGCGCCGTCCCGTGGAACGCCCACGTGCTGTGCTCGAGTCCGGCCCATGTGGGCACTCTGCTGGCTGCTGCCGACAACGCCCGCACCCTCAGCAGGCGCAGCGCCGCACTCTCGGCGACGGGATCCGGCCTCGGTGCCCTGCTGGCAGCGCTCGGGCCCGAACTCGGCGCCGATTCCCGCGCCTCGATGCCGGTCCACGCAGCGACACTGTGCGCCCTCGGGCTCGGCACGTTCTCGGGCATGCAAGCCGCAGGCAGACCTGCCCTCGTCGAGCACGCACGCATTCCCCGGCACGCCATTGCCCTACCGCCGGTTCCCGGCACACAGGGCACGTCCCGACAGTAGTGCAACCGCCGGGGATCATCTGCGGCAACCGACCACTGCTGTCGCCTCCGGTGGGATACCGCACTCGGCACGGCGATCATGACCGCCCTCGCCGCCACGATCTGGCACACTGGACGGCATATCGAACGCGGTACCCGCCCGGTGCAGGCGGACCGTGATGACCCCCACAGGGGTTACGGCGGGTTTTCGCGGCCGATTCACCTGCTGGTTACCTGCAGCGCACTCGCTGCTCACCCGGACCGGCCATGCTGTCCGTGGCAGTACCCCAAGCATTGGATACGAACGGATCACCATGCCCGCTTTCTTCACGACCGTACTGACCGGTGTGGCTGCCGCCGTGGTCGAGGCACTGCTCGTACGCCTGGCCAAGGCCACATTGGCCCGCGTGACCGTGAACGGTCCGGCCTGAGGCACAGTCCCACTCGGCCTTCCGGAAACGCTCTCGGATACCTCGCCGAGTCGGACCGCGGCCCCTCACGTCATCAGTGGTTCGTCCTCACGAACGGTGTGCGGCGCCGAGCGCTGGGCGATATACGCCCCTGTGAGCACGAGGGCGCCCCCCACGAGTTGAACGGGGCCGAGATGCTGGCCGAGCAGCCACCACGCCAATACCGTGGCGACCACCGGTTCCAGGAAGGCCACCGCACCGGCGATCGGGGCCGACAGCCTGCGCACCGCGACGATGCCGGTCAGGTAGGCGGCAACTGTGCTGACCACGACGATCCAGCACACGGCCAACATCGCGGGGAACTCGTACCCGGCGAGCACGATCCCGGAGCCCAGTGTCGACCAGTCGAGGTGCCACGGCTCGGCGATCACGGTGACCACCGCCGCACCGAGCACCAGTCCATAAGCGGCCAATGCGCGCGGCTCGACGTCGGCTCCACTGTCCGACAGCAGGAAATACGTCGCCTGGCATCCGGCCGCTCCCAGTGCGAGCAGCAGCCCGAGCGGATCGAAGCTCAGCCCCGCCCAGATCTCCACCACGCAGGCCAGACCGGCCACGGCGATGACCACACCGACAGCGGCCGCCCGCGTCACCGTCCTGCGCAGGACGAAGCGGAGCCATCCGAGCACGATCACCGGCCCCAGGAACTCGATCAGCAACGCCACCCCCACAGGGACCGTGGCGATCGCGGCGAAGTAGAAAGCCTGTACTCCCGCAATGGCGAACAACCCGTAACCGAGCAGCAATCTCGGAGCGCGACGCACGAGATCGACATGACGCACGGCGAACGGCAGCATCAGCAGGGCCGCCCCGGCCAGGCGTAGCCAGGTGACCTGCAGCGGGGTCAGGCCCGCTGTGATCAGGGGTTTGGCGAACGGTCCCGAACCGCCGAAGCAGAACGCCGATGCCACCGCACAGGACAGTCCGACCGCTCGGATGTTGTTCGAGGCCGTCACCGCGGACACGGGCCCTGCCCCGTGTTGGCGCGGACCAGCGCGCATGCCGCTGCCCGGTCCCCCTGCCGGAGGGCGGCGATGATGTCCGCATGCTGGCGGTAGGAGTCCCGCGCACGCCGACTGTCCTGAAAGTACAGCGCTTCCAGCCGTCGTGAGTGGAGAGACAGAGTGTCCAGCAGCAAGGACAGGTACGGATTGTCCACGCGGCGCAGGACCACACCGTGCCATTGCCGGTCGGCCTCCCGGGCGGCCTCCAGGTCGCCCTCTCCCACGGCGATGCGCATGCGCTCGTTGTACGCGGTCATCTCCGTCAGGTCCGTGTTGTCGAGGGTCTCCAACGCCGATTCCGTGGCGAAGCCGTACAGCAGGGCGTGCAGCGGAAAGACCTTGGCTCCTTCGGTCTCGTCGAGCGCTGCGACCCGGGTGTACCTGCCGGGCACCGTCTCCACCGCGCCCTGATCAACCAGCCGGCGCAGCGCCTCCCGCACCGGTGTCCGGCTCACGCCGAGCTCCTCGGCCAGTTCGCCGTCGGCAAGGTGCTCCCCCGGAGCGAGTGAGCCGTCCTCGATCTTCTCGCGCAACACCCGGTACACCTGCTCGGCCGCACTGACTCTGGGCAGTGCGGCCCGCCCGAGCTTCGCCATGCTCCACCTCCCAACCGGAATGCAATATATTGCACACTGCAGCCGCGGGAAACCCCGGAACGAGACCGATCATCCGCCTGCTGCCCGACGGGCATGTTGCCCGTATCGGATCGCATCGCACCGATTGCGGCGAAAAAAGTGCGCGATTGCACGCATGGTGATGTCGGGGCGCTTCTTCGACGACCCTGCCTTGAGGGCAAATACAGGACAAGCGTACTGTTTACGGTGAGACTCGGGTCCCCGCGCACGCTCGGCCGACGTGCGCGAGACTCGCTGTCATTCCCGAACTTGCGCCCGTCGCGAGATGGAGTTGAACGTGACTGCACCTGCGAGCAAGGACAGCTTCGGCGCCCGCAGCACGCTGAAGGTCGGTGACGCCTCCTACGAGGTGTTCCGACTCGATGCGGTCGGCGGCGCGCAGCGCCTGCCCTACAGCCTCAAGATTCTGCTGGAAAACCTGTTGCGCACCGAGGACGGTGCCAACATCACCGCCGAGCACGTGCGTGCTCTGGCCAACTGGGACTCCCAGGCCGAGCCGTCCACCGAGATCCAGTTCACCCCGGGCCGGGTGATCATGCAGGACTTCACCGGTGTGCCCTGCGTGGTCGACCTGGCCACCATGCGGGAGGCGGTGACCGAGCTCGGTGGCGAGGCCTCCGAGGTCAACCCGCTGGCACCGGCGGAACTGGTCATCGACCACTCGGTGGTCATCGACGTGTTCGGCAAGCCGGATGCCTTCGAACGCAACGTCGAGTTCGAGTACGGACGCAACAAGGAGCGCTACCAGTTCCTGCGCTGGGGGCAGGACGCCTTCGACGAGTTCAAGGTCGTCCCGCCCGGCACCGGCATCGTGCACCAGGTCAACATCGAGCACCTGGCCCGCAGTGTCATGTCCCGCAACGGGCAGGCCTACCCGGACACCTGCGTGGGCACCGACTCGCACACCACGATGGTCAACGGTCTGGGTGTGCTCGGCTGGGGCGTCGGCGGTATCGAGGCCGAGGCCGCGATGCTGGGCCAGCCGGTGTCGATGCTCATCCCGCGCGTGGTCGGCTTCAAGCTCACCGGGGAGATCCCGCCCGGCGCGACCGCCACCGACGTGGTGCTGACCATCACCGAGATGCTGCGCGAGCACGGTGTGGTCGGCAAGTTCGTCGAGTTCTACGGCTCCGGGGTGGCTTCGGTGCCGCTGGCCAACCGCGCCACGATCGGCAACATGAGCCCGGAGTTCGGCTCGACCGCGGCGATCTTCCCCATCGACGAGGAGAGCCTGCGCTACCTCAAGCTCACCGGCCGCCCGCAGGACCAGCTCGACCTCGTCGAGACCTACGCCAAGGAGCAGGGCCTGTGGCACGACCCGAACCACGAGCCCGAGTACTCCGAGTACCTCGAGCTCGACCTGTCCACCGTGGTGCCCTCGATCGCCGGCCCGAAGCGGCCGCAGGACCGCATCGCCGTGTCCGAGGCCAAGTCCTCGTTCCGCGCGTCGCTCACCGACTACGTCACCGTCCACTCCGACGACACCGCTCTTGACGAGGCCGGCGAGGAGTCCTTCCCCGCCAGCGACGCGCCCGCGGTGACCCACCACGACGAGGGCGACAAACCGAAGTTGTTCTCGGCGGCCGACGGTGCGAACGGCCGCCCGTCGAACCCGGTGCGGGTCTCCTCCGCCGAGCGGGGCGAATTCGAACTCGACCACGGTGCGGTGGCGATCGCCTCGATCACCTCCTGCACCAACACCTCGAACCCGTCGGTGATGCTCGGTGCCGCGCTGCTGGCCCGCAACGCGGTGGACAAGGGCCTGACCGTCAAGCCGTGGGTGAAGACCTCGATGGCTCCCGGCTCGCAGGTGGTCACCGACTACTACGAGAAGGCAGGCCTGTGGCCGTACCTGGAGAAGCTGGGCTACCACCTGGTCGGCTACGGCTGCACCACCTGCATCGGCAACTCCGGACCGCTGCCGGAGGAGATCTCCTCCGCGGTGCAGGACAACGACCTGTCGGTCGTGTCGGTGCTGTCCGGCAACCGCAACTTCGAGGGTCGGATCAACCCCGACGTGAAGATGAACTACCTGGCCTCGCCGCCGCTGGTGATCGCCTACGCGCTGGCCGGGTCGATGGACTTCGACTTCGAGACGGACCCGCTGGGCCACGACACCGAGGGCAATCCGGTCTACTTGAGCGACATCTGGCCGAGCCCGCAGGAGATCCAGCAGACCATCGACTCCGCGATCACCCAGGAGATGTTCACCAAGGATTACTCCGATGTGTTCCGCGGTGACGAGCGGTGGCGCTCGCTGCCCACGCCCCAGGGCGAGACCTTCGAGTGGGATCCGGAATCCACCTACGTGCGCAAGCCTCCGTACTTCGAGGGCATGGGCACCGAGCCCGATCCGGTGACCGACATCTCGGGTGCGCGTGTGCTCGCGCTGCTCGGCGACTCGGTGACCACCGACCACATCTCGCCGGCCGGTGCGATCAAGCCGGATTCCCCCGCCGGGCAGTACCTGCGCGACAACGGCATCGAGCGCAAGGACTTCAACTCCTACGGTTCCCGTCGCGGTAACCACGAGGTGATGATCCGGGGCACCTTCGCCAACATCCGGCTGCGCAACCTGCTGCTGGACGACGTGCAGGGCGGCTACACCCGCGACTTCACCCAGGAGGGTGGTCCGCAGGCGTTCATCTACGACGCCGCGCAGAACTACGCCGCCGAGGACACCCCGCTGGTCGTGCTGGCCGGTAAGGAGTACGGCTCCGGCTCCTCCCGCGACTGGGCGGCCAAGGGCACCCGGCTGCTCGGCGTGCAGGCGGTCATCGCCGAGTCCTTCGAGCGCATTCACCGCTCGAACCTCATCGGCATGGGCGTCATCCCGCTGCAGTTCCCGGCGGGTTCCACGGCGAAGTCGCTGGGGCTGGACGGCACCGAGACCTACGACCTCAGCGGGATCACCGCACTCAACACGGGCGAAACCCCGCGTACGGTCAAGGTCACCGCTCGCAAGAGCGACGGCTCCACCGTCGAGTTCGATGCCGATGTCCGCATCGACACCCCCGGTGAGGCGGACTACTACCGCAACGGTGGCATCCTGCAGTACGTGCTGCGGAACATGATCCGTTCCTGATCCACCCGCCGGAACGCAACGGGGCCGCCACGCTCTCGCCGTGGCGGCCCCGTTGTTGTCACAAGCCCCGGGGAGGTCACCGCAGATCCGTTCCTCGGGCGACATCGGCGATGCCCGTGCACCGGCCATGAGCGGGCGCCGGTACCGTGAGCCGCGGATTCCAAGCGGGAGATTTCCTCCTTCCGGGGCTGGAATCAGCGCGCGTTACAGAAGGCTACGCCACACAATAGTGATATGAGTCACATTCAGCGCAGGGGTGTGCATCGCACCGTGCCGGTGTCTCCGTCTTCTTCCCGGAGGTGTGATCATGACAACTGAACTCAAGCATCACTGGCAGCCCGCCGAGAAGCAGCGGCACGCGATTGCCGGGCGCCTGCCCGCAGGACAGAAGCACGAGGCCGGAGAGCGGATCGTCACGCTGTGCGAGCGTTCCGTCGAGGCCGCTGTCCGCACCGAGATCACGTGGTTGTGGCCCACCTGCAGCGAATGCATGGAAGCCGCCAAGCGCCGCATCGGTGTCCCGGCTTGAGCACCATGGTGGCCGTTCGGTTCGCCTCCGGCGTGGTCGGGGAAACGCGGCGGCAGGCCCACCTGGCTTCCGTCCCCGCTCCGGGCGCCACACACGAGTTCTGGACCACCTTCTGCGGCATGCACATCCCCGTCGAAGTCGCCGAGGTGTCCCAGGGGCCGGACGGGATGCCGTGCCTGCCGTGCCTGATGCACTCGGCGGCAGGAACCGGGCCCGCCGTGGAAGCCGGGGACTCATGCGGATGAGTGCCCGGCGAGGTGATCGCCGACCTCGGCGACATCACCGCCGGAGAAGTCCGGGGGATTGACCGTGTCCAGCAGCATCCCCTCTTTGCGCCTCACCCATGCGGTGACCATCCCGGCGGCTTTCGCACCGTGCATGTCCCATCCGTGCGCGGCGACCATGCAGGCGCGGGACGGCTCGGTACCGATCCGGGCGAGGCCGGTCTCGTAGACGACCGCGGCCGGCTTGTACGCCCGCGCCTGGTCACTGCCGACCACGCTCTCGAAGTAGTCCCCGATTCCCGCAGACTCCAGCGTCGCCTCGGCCGACCCGGTCACGCTGTTGGTGATCGCCGCCACTCGGAATCCGGCGCGGCGCAGAGCGTCCAGGGCCGCCGGAACCTCCGGGAAGGCTCGCAGCCGCCCGACGGCATCCAGCGCGGTCTCCACGTGCGGCTGCACCGTGTCGATCCCGGCCAGCAGCAGCCGCCGGGTCAACGCCGCGCGAAGGTACTGCGTGAACGGGCGGTACTGCCCGACTGCCGTGTCCACCATCGCCTGCTGCACCGCTTCGTCGAGCAGGCCGAGCGCGACCGATTCGGTGTCGAAGGGTTCGGGCAGCTCCGCGCTGATCCCCGAGGGGTCGAGGACGGTGCCGTTGAGGTCGAAGACCACCCACTCGATGTCTGCGGCCATCACGATTCATTCTCCGATCCCTGTTCGCGGTCTCCACGGTCGGTCTCACGTTACTTCGCACGTGAACGCTCACCGTCCATCCCGGACATCGTCGCGTCGCGCGAAAGCAGCGAATTCCGACGCCGCAACACGGCATACCAGGCATCGAGGCCCGCTGCACCCGAGACCCGGCTTTCGTGGCAAAGGCGCGACCGACCACAGTGAAAGTGCGGGTTATCGGTACAGCTGTCGGAGTGAGTCGAGTGCCGGGCCGCCGCACGGCCGTACGCGGCGGCCGGCGCCACATCACGCCGGCGACCGGGTGATCTTCCGAGGCGGCTTCAGCGTACCGAGGCCAGCGAGGCCGCGAAATCCCCCGCCTCGTCGGTCCACCACCGATGCAGGGCGAATCCGGCGGCGTCGAGTTCGTCGCGAACCCGCTCGAGCCGGAACTTCGCCGAGATCTCGGTGCCGATCTCCTCGCCCTCGGCGAAATCCACCACCAGCTCCAGTTCCGGCACCGACACTCGCATCGGGCGGGTGGCACGCAGCCGCATCTCCATCCACTCCCGCTCGGGGTTCCAGCGAGCCACGTGCTCGAACTCGGCGACCGGAAAGTCCGCACCCAACTCGCGGTTGAGCACGTGCAGCACGTTGCGGTTGAACTCGGCGGTCACCCCGACGGCGTCGTCGTAAGCACGCACCAGGCGGTCCGGATCCTTGACCAGGTCGGTGCCGAGCAACAACCACTCCCCCGGGTGCAGGGCCGTGCGCACGGCGGCGAGGAACTCGGCACGTTCGGCGGGGAGCAGATTGCCGATCGTACCTCCGAGAAAGGCCACCATGCGGGCATTTCCGGCAGGCAGGTTCGCCAGGCCGGTGGTGAAGTCGCCGACGACACCCCGCACCGTCAACTCCGGGTAGTCGACGGCGATCGCGTCGGTGGCGGCCCGCAGCGCCGAGGCGGACACGTCCAGCGGGATGAACTGCTCGAGTGTCTCGTTCTTGCGCATGGCATCGAGCAGAAGCCTGGTCTTGTCCGACGATCCCGATCCCAGCTCCACGAGCGTGTCCACCTCGGTCATCTCGGCGATCTCCATCGCGCGGCGCTGCAGGATCCGGTGCTCGGCGCGGGTGGGATAGTACTCGTCGAGCTCGGTGATACGTTCGAAGAGCTCACTGCCGCGGGCATCGTAGAGCCATTTCGGGGACAACCACTTCGGCGTGTCACTCAATCCCGCGTGGGCATCGGCGCGCAGTGCGCGGGCCGCCTCGGCCTCGGTGAATCCGACGATCAGTTCCGGTCGACTCATGATGCTCCCGATTCCGGTAGTGCAGTAAGGGCGACGTGGTCGGTGTTGGCGACGAGAAGGTGGTGATCCGGGACTTCCTCCCAGCGGACCCCACCCTCTCCGGGATCTTGCGAACAGGTGCCGTCCCCGAATGGTTCCGAGGCCACGGTCACGGCTCCGCGGTCACGCCGCACGAACAGCGAGTGGGTCCATGTAGTGGCGATCAGCACGGTGCCGTCGGTCAGCAACAGGTTCATCCGCGATTCCGGGGCAGCTGCCACGATCTCGAGAAGTACGTCACAGACGGCCTCCTCCGCCGGTTGCCCCCGGCGGAGGCGATGCCGCAGCAGGGCCCACACCACGGCGGAATCCACCGGTGCATCCAGCGTCATCAGATCCACGGGATCGAGTTTCTCGGCGAGGCAGGCCAGCGACTCCGGCCAGCCGGACACGCGCCCGTTGTGACTGAACAACCAGTGCCCGTCGCCGAAGGGCGCGCAGGCCGTCGGCACGACCGGAGTGCCGACCATCGCCGATCGCACCGCTCCCACGATCGCCGGACTCGAGACCGTGGAGGCCAGCGCGGTGAAACTCGCATCGGTCCACATCGGGTCCGCGGCGCGGTACCGGGTCGGCACGTCGGATCCGGCCGGATACCAGCCGACCCCGAAACCGTCCACATTCACCGTTCCACCCGAACGCATGTCGCTGGGCGCCCAGGTCTGCTCACGCAGCGAATGCGTCGGTCGCAGCAACAGTTCCTCCAGGGACACGGGTGGCCCCAGGTACCCCACATGGCGACACATCGGCTGCCGCTCAGCTCAGCTCGTCCCGGCCGGGTGTCCGGGCACAGCGGAACCCGGCGAAAATCTGACGCCGGATCGGGTAATCCCAGTTGCGGAAGGTACCGCGGCATGCGGCGGCATCCGTGCCGAACGAGCCCCCGCGCAGCACCTTGTGCCCCGTTCCGAAAAACACCTCGGAATACTCCCGATACGGGAACGCCGCAAAGCCCGGATACGGCAGGAAGTCCGAGGCCGTCCACTCCCAGACGTCACCGAGGAGTTGCCGTGCCCCGCACGGTGCCGCGCCGGCCGGATAGGCCCCGGCCGGCGCCGGCCGCAGGTGCCGCTGACCGAGATTGGCCTGCTCCGGCCGGGGATCCTCCTGACCCCAGGGGTAGCGCAGTGAGCGACCGCTGTGCGGATCGAACCGCGCGGCCTTCTCCCATTCCTGCTCGGTGGGCAAGCGCTTGCCCGCCCAGTTGGCATAGGCCTGGGCCTCGTGGAAGCACACGTGCACCACGGGTTCGTCCAGCGCCACCGGTTCCACGCGGCCGAAGCGGCGCCGCCACCACGTGCCGTCCTCGTTGCTCCAGAACAAGGGGGCGTGCAGCTGGGCATGTTGTCGGTACTGCCAGCCCTGCTCGCTCCACCACCGTGGCTGGTCGTATCCGCCGCTGTCGATGAACCGCAGGAACTGACCGTTGGTGACCGGAGTGGTGTCGATGCAGAAGTCCGCCACATGCACCTCGTGGGCGGGGCGTTCGTTGTCCAGCGCCCACGGTTCCGTGGAGGTTCCCATGACGAACGGGCCACCCGGTACCAGCACTTCCGCGGGCAGCGAGTCCGCTTCCATCGCCGCGGGCGGGGGAACGTCGTCGAGAACGGGCGCTCCCCTGCGGAGCTGGTGGGTGGCCAGCATGGTTTCGTCGTGCTGCTGTTCGTGCTGCACGATCATGCCGAAGGCGAACGCCCGCTCGACCAGGCGCCGCCCTTCCAGCGGAGTCCGTTCCAGCAGGTCGAGGACCTTGTCCCGCACCGTCGTCACGTACTGCCTGGCCTCGGTCGGCCCCAGCAGCGGAAGCGAAGGGCGATCGGCTCGCGCGTGCTGGAACGCATCGTAGAGATCGTCGATGTCCGGCCGTACCGCGGACCGGCCACCGACATCACGCACCAGCCAGATCTCCTCTTGACTGCCCACGTGTGCCAGGTCCCACACCAGGGGAGACATCAGCGGCGAATGCTGCTCGACGAGCTCGTCGTCGTCGACAGCGCTGGTCAACGTGATACTGCGGTCCCGTGTCCGCTGCATCTCACCGGCCACGTGAGTCCTGAGGGCCTCGATACCCAGATCGGCCGGATCCGGGCGAACCGTCTCGCTTGCCACCGGCATCTCCCTTCGGTTCATCGCTGACGGTGCTGTGCCGCACGAAGTCGCTGCTCGACAGCCGTGTCCAGCCACTCGGCCATCCCCTCCGGGGCATCGGAGTGCTTGTCCAGGCACCGGCTCGCGAGCGCGAAGACCGCCCGAGCGCTGCGGGCCAGCTCGGGGTCCGCCAGACCGTGCCGGGCGGCGTGAATCCACCGACCGGTGGTCGGCGAGGTCAGCCGAAGCACCTCGTCCACGGTGGATTCCTCCCGCAGCAACGCGATCAGCGCGGCGGCAGGCAGCATCCAGTCCCGGCCCGCTTGAGCATCGAGGTAGCGCACCTCGAAGTAGCCACGCGGCCGCACCGGGGGGAACACCGTGGTCAGGTGGTAGTCCAGGTCCTCCAGGGTCGGCGGTGCGGGCAGCGCGCCCTGGATCCACTCGGCGAAGCTGATTCCGCTCGGCGCGCTCCAGTCGTCGCCATCGCGCCGCAGGCACATCAGCGCCGTGTCCAGCAGCCGCTTGGCCCAGCCTGCTGCCGGGTCGGCCGTGATCGGTCCCGGCCGGGTCCGCGGGGGGTCGGTGCGCAGCAGCGCGCGCGTTCGGGTCGAGGCCCACCCGGTGCGGCGCGCGAACAGTGTCGGCGAATTGGCGAAGGTGGCCATCATCACCGGTCCCAGCGCGTGCAGCGCCGCCCAGCGCAGCGCCACCCGATGGGATTCGCCCATGTCCAGGCACACCTGGATCCCGGCGGTGCTGCACATCATCAGTCGCCCGTTGAGGCCGATGCGGTCGAAGGCGGCCTCCATCGCCGCGTAGCGCGGCACCTGCAGGACTCGCCGCGGATGTCGCCAGGGGTCGATGCCCTGCTCACCGAGCATCAGACCGGCGGTGGCGAGCATCTCCCGAACGTAGGTGGCATCGGCGTCGACCGCGTCGAACAGCGAGCACAGGGAGCGCAGTGGCGGGCTGGAGATCTCGACCTGGCCACCGGGCTCGATGGTGAGCACCGAGCCGTTCGGCAACGGTCGGTGCGGGCTCTGCGGGGCCAGGGAGGGGGGAGCATGCACGCCGAGAGCTTCGGTCAGCACCTCGACGTCGAGGGGTTTGCCGGGATTGTCGGCATGGTGCACGGTCCACTCGAGTTCGATACCGAGTAATCGTGGCGGGCCGTGTTTGAAGCACACGGAGGCGACGTAGGCTTCGGCCTCTGCGCGGGTACGGAGACGGGACGTGGGGAAATCGTGGGTACTCGGGTCGATCGACACGGTCACGTGGATCACCACCTGTCGTTGTCCGTTATCGACGCTACCGGCACGGGACGAGGACCGCACCCTCTTGTACCGCCCGCGCTGGTTTGCTAAAGCAATGCTCCTGCACCGGCCATGCCGTACCCGGCAGCGACAGGACCGCGGTCCGCGTGAGCAGCAAGCAAAACGTACGTACGGATTGCCAGAAGCTCCGTCGACCTGGGACGATCAGAGCATGCCCCGCGTAAGTCCGGACCATCTGCAAGCCAGGCGTCGCCAGATCCTGGACGGGGCGCGGGCCTGCTTCGCACGCCACGGCTACGAGGGCGCCACCGTCCGCAGATTGGAAGAGACCACCGGTCTGTCCCGAGGCGCGATCTTCCATCATTTCAAGGACAAGGAGTCGCTGTTTCTCGCTCTGGCCGAGGACGACGCCGGGCGGATGGCCGATGTCGTGGCCGAGCAAGGACTGGTCCAGGTCATGCGCAACCTCCTTGCCGATCCCGGCAGCGACGGAGGCGAGATGCCCGAGGCCGACTGGCTGGGAACCAGGCTGGAGGTGTCTCGCCGGCTGCGTACCGATGCCGATTTCCGCCTGCGGTGGGCACAGCGTTCCGAGCAGCTCACCAACGCCACCAAAGCCCGCCTGAAGTGGCAGGAGCGTGCGGGCAATCTGCGCGATGACGTCGACGTCGATGTCCTGACCGCCTACCTCGAACTGGTTCTCGAAGGACTCGTCTCCCACCTGGCCATGGGGCTCCCCGCCGACGACCTCGGGCCGGTGCTCGATCTGGTCGAGGAGAGCGTCCGCCGCCACCGCGGCCCCTGACCGCCCCGGCGCAGAGCACTTTCGATGCCGCTGCGAACGCCGGCGCGTAATCTTGCGCTTTTCGGCACCCGGACGTCCGGGAACACCACGCACGGCGAGGAAAGGGGTCCGACCTCGGATGTGGAGCGAGTGGTGGAATCGCTTCGTCGCCTCTGACCCGGCTCTGCGCCGGCTGCGCACAGCCTTCCGCGTGGCTCTGTCGACAGCACTCACCCTGCTGATCATGCTACCTCTGCTCGCATGGTGGGAGCAGCCACTGACCAACGCCATCATCGGTGCCATCGTGGCGATCCAGTCGTCGGTATCGGTCAAGGACAGCACCGACCGGCAGCGCCGAATCACCACGCTGCTGATGCCCCTGCCCATCACAGCCTCTCTGGCCCTGTCCACGGCGATCAGTCCCTGGCCGGTGGGCAACATCCTCGTGTTCCTCGTGGTGATCTTCCTGGCGACCTACATCCGGCGCTTCGGCCCGCGCTACTTCGCCTTGGGGATGGTCGGCTTCTTCGGCTACTTCTTCGCGATGTTCCTGCGTCCCGACCCGCCGCAGCTTCCCTCCATGGCCGTGGCCGCCGGCTGTGGTGCCCTGGTCGCACTCGTTCTGCGCTTTCTGGTGCTGCACGACGATCCCCAGGGCATTCTCAGTCGAGGGCGGCGCACCCTTCGTGCCCAGGTGCACGGTCTGCTGCACGCGCTGCGGGACGTCGTCCGGAACCCGAAGTCCTCGCAGCGCCGCAGACAGTTGCGCATCCGGTCCATGCGGCTCAACGAGACCGCGTTGATGCTGGAAAGCACCGTGCAACAGCTCGACAGTCTCGACGAATCCGACCGCGAGAACCTGCGCCAGCGCATTCTCGACATCGAACTCGCGGCCGAAAATCTGCTCGCACCGTTTCTGCGCGCGATCGACACTCCCGGTGGCGCGATGCCCCTGCCGCACGACCTCCGCCCCCTGCTCGAGATGCTGGGCACCGACCCCACCGAAATCCGCCACATCGGCAGGAACGTGGCCGACCGGCTCGAGCAGGAGGAATCGGCCGAGGTCGCGATGACGATCCGGCGGCTCGGTACCGGCATCGCGGAGTTGGCCACCGCCACCGCCGAGCTCGGCAGCAGCAGCCCCGACACCGACCGGCACGACGAGCGAAACGGCACCGAAGACGAGGAGGACACCGACGAGGAGCGCGCAGGCGACACTGCCGAGGAAACGGGTTTGCAACGTCCCGAGGTCCGCACGGCCATCCAGGTCACCTGCGCGACGGGGCTGGCCATCGTTCTCGGCCAACTCATCTCACCCAACCGCTGGTACTGGGCGGTGATCACCGCCTTCGTGGTGTTCATCAGCGCCCACAGCCGGGGTGAACTCCTGGTTCGTGCGTGGCAGCGCACGGCGGGAACCGTGCTCGGCGTGGTGGCGGGCATCCTGGTCGCCGGCCAGGTCGTCGGCCATCCCGCCACCGAATTGGCCTTGATCCTGCTCTGCGTGTTCCTGGCCTTCTACTTCCTCGGATACTCGTATGCGGCGATGACGTTTTTCCTCACCACCATGCTGGGCATCGTCTATGGGATCCTGGGCACGTTCACCATCACGGTGCTGGGAACGCGACTGGTGGAGACCGCCGCGGGAGCGGCCTCCGGGATCTTCGCGGCATTGGTGATCCTGCCGACTCGGACCCGCTCGATCGTGAAAGCCCGTTCCGAGGATTTCCTGCTGTGCCTGCGTGACGTGCTGCGTGGAACCGGCACCGAGGCCGGTACCCGCGGCACCGTCACGAGCATGCGGGAGTCGGTACGCGAGCTGGATGATCGCCTGCATCGGCTGCGCAGCGGTGTCCGGCCGCTGACCAACTATCGGCTACGCCCCCATCGCAGCCAGCTCGACCGGTGGCTGACCATGGTCGACGGATGCGCGTACTACGTGCGCAACCTGGCCAGCGTACTGCCGAGCACGATGGAGATGGTCGATGCCGACACGCGAGAGCGCCTGGCCGAGACGCTCTGGGAGACGGCCGACGCCGCCGAGTCGCTGACCGGCGAAGCCTCCCGGGAATTCCGGGAAGCGCTGCAAGCCGCTTGCGCCCGGACCGAGAGCCTGCACGATATCGTGGAGTCGGTCACCAGCGATCCCACCTCGCTGCACCGCACCCTCAACCTGCTGGATCGCCTCATCCAGCTCCTGCAGGATCTGGCCACAGCACTCGCCGTTCCCACTTGGAGAGACCTCCAGGACTCCACGGCGACCACTGCGCGGTAGACCGCGCACACACGACCGCACCGCCAAAGCCACTGTCGCCGGCATTGCCGAGCAGCGTGCCGCCGCCGTTCCCGGGCTCTCCTCCATCATCTACCGTAGTCGCGTTCCCGGCTGGCCGCCCGAATCCGAAAACCAGCGGGCGCAGTCGGCGCAAGAGGGGAGGCTCTGCTGAGTTCACAGTTCGCAGTCGGACCCCGTGCCACGGCCCACGAGGCCGTACGAACCCTCAATCCGGGCTTGTTCGCTCTGGTCATGGCGACCGGCATTGTCTCGGTCGGCCTGCTCATGCAGGGTCTGCGGACCCTGTCCACCGCGTTGCTGTGGCTGGCGGCAGCCTGCTACCTCGTCCTCGTCGCCCTGAACGTGCGGCGGGCCGCAGTGTTCCGCCACGACATGCGGCAGGACCTGACGCGCTCGAGTCGAGGAGTGGGGTTCTTCACCTTCGTGGCCGGAACCAACGTGCTCGGTACCCGCTTGGCTTTCGACGGGCACACCACCACCGCGGCAGTCCTGCTCGTGGTGGGTGGACTGGCCTGGCTCGTGCTCGGCTACCTCCTTCCGGTCACCGTGATGCTCCATCACCGTGGCTGGTCGGCTGCCACGCGCGCCGACGGCACGTGGTTCACCTGGGTGGTCGCCGCCCAGTCGGTTGCGGTGCTCGCAGCAGCGCTACAGGGCGGGACGGGCACCGCCAGGCAGGAGTTGGCCCTGCTCGCGGTATTCGCCTGGTCGGTCGGCGTGTTCTGCTATGCCGTCGTCGGCATCCTCGTTGCCACTCGGCTGATGCTCGACCGACCGAGCCCGGCGGATCTCAGCCCGCCGTACTGGGTGGGCATGGGCGCCACCGCGATCACCGTCCTGGCCGGTGCGCGGATCCTGAGCATGGCCGACACGGCAGTGATCACCGCCACGAGAGAACTCGTCACCGGTGTCTCGGTGCTCTTCTGGGCGTTCGGCACCTGGCTCATTCCCGCGCTGCTGGCCGCCGGATGGTGGCGACACGTCACGCACCGGGTTCCGCTGCGGTACGAATCCCTGTGGTGGAACATCGTTTTTCCACTCGGCATGTACGGAGTCGCCACCCGCACCCTCGGCGACACCGTGCACCTTCCCCTGCTGACCATGATCGGCACACACGAGCTCTGGATCGCCCTCACCGCGTGGGCGGCGACGTTCACCGCCATGCTCTGGTCCCTGACCCGCGCAGTGCGGCGGAACTCCGCGAGCGGTCCCGGCAACACCCGGTGACCCGTTCACCTGCACCGGACGAGAACGGGACGGTCCCGCAGCTTTCGGAATCCCGCGAGCGCGGAGGAGGGCACCGCGCAGAAGGATCACTGCTCCAGTCGGGCGGACAGTTCCGGGGCGTAGCGGTCCCCGGCCGCTGCGCCGACCGGGAACAGCTCGGCCAGTTCGGCGACGACGGAGTCCTCCAGCGGCCGGCGAGCGGCCTCGACATTGGCCATCACGTTGCCGAGCTTGCGGCTGCCCGGGATCGGTACGACGTCCTCACCCTGGGCCAGCAACCACCCCAGCGCCAGTTGGGCGGGAGTACGTCCCAGCTCCTCGGCGCGCTGCCGCAGACGCTCCACCAGCGTCAGGTTCCGGCGTAGGTTCTCCTCGCTGAAGCGCGGGTAGCGCTGCCTGCGTTGCTGCAGGTTTTCCACCTGCTCGGCATCCCGGATGCCACCGCCGAGCACGCCCCGCCCGAGCGGTGAGTAGGCCACCAAACCGACCCCGAGCTCGCGCAACGTGGGCAGCAGACGAGTCTCGGGTTCCCGGGTGAACAGGGAGTACTCCTGCTGTACCGCGGTGACGGGATACGTGGCGTGGGCTCTGCGCAGGGTTTCGGCACTGACCTCGGACAGCCCGATGTGGCGCACCTTGCCTTCCTGCACCAGCTCACCGAGGGCACCGACGGTGTCCTCGATCGGCGTCGTGGGGTCGACCCGATGCAGGTAGTAGAGATCGACGCGGTCCGTTTCCAGGCGACCGAGGCTCGCCTCGATCGCGGTGCGCACGTACTCCGGCCGGCCGCGCCCGGTGTCGCTGCCCGCCCCGAACTTCGTGGCCAGGAACACCTCGTCGCGCCTGCCCGCGATGGCGCGTGCGATCAGCCGCTCGTTGTGGCCGTCGCCGTAGACGTCGGCGGTGTCGAGGAACGTCAGACCGGTGTCGAGCAGGTGCCGGAGCAATTCCGTCGATTCCGCATCGTCGGCCGGCCCGTAGACGCCGGACAGCCCCATGGCGCCATACCCGATGGCGCTGACCTCCGGGCCTTTCGTGCCGAGGTGCCGGGTGGGCAGCGGGGATGCGGAACTGGCAGCGGACACGGGGACCTCCGTTCGATACTTGCGACCCGTCGTGGCGCCGGAGCGCCTCACGGGCACGCGATTCGTCCTCTCCAGGGTGCCTTACCGCCTTATCTTCCGGCCGGGGCCAGGACGACCCACACCTGGCCGGGGGCAAACGGGATCGGCTGCCCGGAAGGCGTGGTATAGGTCGTGGCGGCTTCCGGCGCGGGGCGCGACCATCTCGCCTCGAAAGCACGGCCGTCGCGCAGGACCAGTGCCCGCCCCTCGCCGACCGTCCGGGCAACCGGAGACGGGTTGCCCAGGACGTCGGTGATGGCCGAGTTCACGACCGGGACCCGCTGCACCACGACGGTGCTCGGGCTCAACCGCCCGCTGTCGGCGGCGTGGAACGGGCGCCCGTCCAGGGAGACCAGCCATCGCTCCTGCTGCGGTGCCCAGTCGAAGCCCATGGTGGCGGACGTGTAGTGCACCGTGTGACTCCCGTCCGACACGCCTCCCGGAGGTGCGGGGCCGAATTCCAGCCGGGCATCCGGGGCCCACCGTCCTCCCGGAGGCAGCTCGGCCGGGCGGACGAACAGGTTGTGCGGAGCGTCCCGCGACTCGCCCCGGAAGTAGGCTCGGGGCACGCGGTCTTGCGATACGCTCCGCAGCGGAGAACTCCTCACCCGGGGCAGCAGCTCGGGCGCCGCACCCGAGAACGCCAGCGCCGGGTGCCCGAACTGCGGGAGCAGCCGCAGGTCCGTTTCCCGCGCGCTGCGCACCGGCCCCACCACGGGTGGCTTGTGCGAACCGAACACCGCGATCAACCGGCTCATCCCGCCCTCCACCGGTTCGACGTAGATCACGTCCGCGGCACCGATGCCGACCGGTGGCCGGGCCACGGGAGCATTGTCCACCTTGACCGCGAGTACCGGTGGCCCCGCCGTCGGTGCGGGCGACGGTGGTGGCGAAGACGGGGAAGGCGGCGAGGCCGTGGTCGGCGGTGGGTTCGTGGCTCCGGACGGTCCCGCGGTGTCGGAGGACTCCCGAAGCGGCGGGACCGGAACGACGCCCAGCGCCACGAGCAGGCTCACCGCCAGGAGACCCGCCGCCACGATGAACAGCAGCCGACGCCACATCCGCTGTACCGCCCGTCCTCTCTCGCTTCACCACCAGAGTAGACGCGCGTGAAGCCATCCGGTTGCGGCTCACCCAGCGTGCGAGATCATCGAAAGAGTTGCGGTACGAACGAGCGAACACCGGCATCCGCCGTGCGGCCCGGCCGCATACCGCCCCCACCCAGCAACCTCGCGGGTCAGGGCCATTCGTGCACCGCCACGGACGAGGAGGAGCGATCATGTTCATGCGGCTGTGGTGGAGCCTCCGCAGCGCGCTCGCACTGGTGCTGACAGGGATGTCCGTGCTCACCGGGTGCGCGGTGGGCGGCGGTGCGGCCGGCAGCGCGGACAGCGTCACGACCCTGCCCATCGAGGTCCCCGTGCACGAGCCGATCTGGTCCCACGACACGGGCGACATGCTCGCCCTGACGGAGAAGTCGTCCCGGATCGCCCGGATCGATCCGGGCGCGCGGAGCTCCGGCACCGGCTCCACGGCCCGCACCACCCTCTCCGCGCGGTTGCCCGATACCGGAGAGAACCTCGCCCTCAGCCCCACCGGCAGCGAGGAGGTCTACCTGCCTCAGCCCGCTCTCGGCCGGATCGCCGTGTTCGACATCGCGAACCTGCACCGGGTTGGGACCCTGCCCACCGGGCATACTCCGTCACGGGTGGCCACCGACGTGGGATCGGACATCCTGTTCGCCCTGTCGAAGAGCGGCAGAACCGTGACCGGCACGAACCTGAACAACTCCACCAGTATCCCTCCTGTCGAGGTGCGAGCGGGGCCCGAGGCGGAACTGCACGGCCCGGAACGGGGACGACCGGCCGAGTTCTTCGTGCTCGGTCCTCGCGGCATCGCTGTCTACGAGGGCCACCCGGCCCCGCTGGAAAAGACCGACGACATCGGTATCGGTGTCAGTGCGGTCGCCGGCGACACCATCAAGGTCTCGCGGGTCTATGTCGCCGAAGCCGGAACCGATCGCCTTCTGGCCGTGGGGCTGGACAAGCAGGGAAAGCACCTGAGGGTCGCGGCCGAGGCCAGGCTGGGTGAGCCGGTGGAACACCTCGGCGTGGATCACACCCGGATCTATGCGGCCACCCACAACAAGCTGGTGGTGCTGGAGACGAACAGTTTCACCGGCTTCGAGCACGGGCACTTCACGAAGGTCGACACCATCGAGTTCCGGCGACACCTCGAAAACCGGGCACTCAGGAACGCACCGCTGTCGGGCCTGGCCGTCGGCTCCGACCGGGTCTACCTCACGCTCCGCGGGCAACCGGCTGCCGTGAGCATCGACAAACCGAGCCTGTGAGGAGCCGGATCCGTGAAGACGAAGAACGCCCGGCCGCAGCAAGGAGGAGCATGACCGGCGAGCGGGACAACAATGGCGTGGTGGGAGTGGGTGCCGACCTCGACTCGCTGTTCGCCGAGGTGGAGGCGCTGCGGGAGCTGGCTTCCGATTCGGACAAGGCGCGGGACAGTGCGCGGGTCTACGACTTCGGCATCCGGTGGGGAGCGCTGCTGTCGGGCAGGCTGCAGCGCCTGGCGCACTACCACCACCGGGGAGAGCTCACCCCACACGAGCAGGCACGGTACGAAAAGCTCAGAACGGAGCTGCGCGATGTGCAGCCGCTGGCCGAGCGACTGGGCATCGCGCGCCCAACCATCCCGCTGGAGGACCGCCGTTGACCGGCTCCCGGGCCTGCCGGTGGCCGCCCGGGAGCCGTTTTCGGCCGCAGCCGACGTCCCGCCTGCTCCCGGTCGGCTAACCGACGTCGAGGAACGCCGACTCGTGCAGGGTGATCCCGGTACGAGGAGCGGGGCATTCGGGATTGTTGCAGGTCAGTGCCACCATGTAATTCCCGTTTTCCTCGTCGAGGAACAAGAATCCCACATACAGGGCCTGTCCGACCGTGAAATCCCCGGAACCGCAGCCTGCGCACGTGGTCTGCTCGTGCCGGAGCTGTTCGGTGACCCGGTGCTTCTGCCGGTCGCTGAGCACCGTGCTCTCCGGACGGGTCTTCTCGGTGCCCATCAGATCTCCACGTTCTTGTCGTAGAACACGTTGTCCTCGCGCCATCCCCCCATTCCCTCGCCGATACCGGAGTAGTCGGAGACGAACTCGATGCGGTCGATCCACTTGGCCATCTTGAAACCGACCTGGTTCTCCAGTCGCAGACGCAGGGGGGCGCCGTGTTCGATGGGCAGCAAGCCGCCGTTCATCTCGTAGGCCAGCAGGGCGTCGGGATGCCGTGCCAGGCTCAGGTCGATGATCTCGTAGAACTGTCCCTGACCCGGTGCGCTCGGCTCGTCCCGACCCGAGTCCTGCATGCTCAGCACGCAGAGGAAGCGAGCTTCAGGCAGTGGCCCGACCAGCTCCACGATCGTCCGCAGTGGCACGCCGCTCCACTCCCCGATGCTGGACCAGCCTTGGACGCAGTTGTGCAGGACTCGCTGAGTCTGCGTGCCGGACAGTTCTTGCAGCTCCTGCAGGGTGAAGGTCATGGGATTCTCGACCAGGCCCGCGACCTCGAGTCTCCAGTCGGCGAAGTTGTGCGCAGCCATGATCTTGTAATCGTCGCTGATCGGTGGTTTGCCGTTGACCCGGTGTTCGGGGGACAGCTCGGCTGCCGAGTAGTTCTGCTTGGACACCAGCGGTTTCAGGGACCACTTCCGAACTCCCATGACCACCGCACCGAGCGCTCGCTGCGTGCGGCGGGGATATCTCAGGGTGTATTTCGTGGCTGCCCAGTGCACGGCCACGACCGCGGCGATGATGACCAGGGACAGGACAATGGCCCATTGCCTGCTTTCGACGTCACCGAAGATCATCAGGGACGTGAGCATCCCCCAGCCCCAGACGGCGATCAGCGTCACGTGGACGACGATGAACAGCACGAAGAGAATCAGGCCGAAAAAGTGCAGGCTGCGGGCCGCCTGGCGCCCTCCCCACAAGCGGACGTACCGCGGGAAGCGGGCCTCGATCGCCGGTGACTGCGCGGCCCCGGTCAGGATCTGAAACGGCGCCAGGACGAACACCACGAAGGCGTAGGTCAGCTTCTGGAGCGCGTCGTAGGGCTGTCCCGGCAGCAGAGGCGGAAGGTTGAAGCTCAGGTAGGTGAGCAGGTCGTGCCACGCCGTCGGGAAAATCGACCACGAGTACGGCCAGTACCGGTGCCACTGACCGGTGGCCAGCAGCAGGATCACATAGGTCAGGCCGGTCAGGATCCAGCCGATCACGCTGAAGAAGTGCCAGTGCCGCCCCAGCCCGAGCTGTTTGTGACCGGGCATGGACACCAGTGAGGAGTAGCTCTCCTCCTCGTCCAACGTGTCGTAGAGCTTGTCGGTCGGCATGGTCTTGCGGGTGAATCTCGCCCACTCGGTGCCCGGCTTGCTGTCGTTGCGCCAGTAGAGCTTGGGGTGAGTACCGAGGATTTCCACCCCACTGCGGATGAGCAGGGTGATGAACAGCAGATTGACCCAGTGTGTGATGCGGATCCAGACGGGAAAATCAAGCTCGTACATCGCGCTTTCCTTTCGCGCGGATCGTGCCGGTGACTTCCTAGTCGTGCCAGTCCCGCCGCCGGGGAACGGCGACGTTCATGCCGGTGACCACCGACACGTGCACGAACAACAACAGCACCGCGAGCGCCAGGGAAAAAGTACCCAGCGGGTCGTCCCACCGGCTCACCAACTCGGGAAGGCCGGGCAGTCCCAGGGTGCGGCTTGCGACGTAGACCGCGATCGCCGCCAGGGCCACCAGGCTTCCCAGTCCCCATCCCGGCCTGCGCCCGAGCAGCATCCCCACCGCCGACAGCAGCGCAGCGGCCGACAGCAGCGCGAAATAGGCATTGAGGTAGGTCGGGAAACCGAAGTTGCCGCTCAGCAGGTACAGATGAATCGCACCGATGCCGCAGACGAGCATGCTCGCCGATCCCGTGGTCGTCCACGGGGCACTGAACTGGATGTGTCGGTAGAAGGAGATCAGCTTTCCGATCCCCGTCCATCGGAGAACGGCACTCATCGGCTACGTCCCGTCGGATCGGTTGCCACTATCACCGCTCGACGTGTCATCCCGCAGGAAATTACCGCAGGCACTGCTCGGCTGCCACGTGCAGCAGGCACTGCTCGGCTGCCCTTTGAGAACGACCGGCAACCCACCGGGAACGATTTTTTCGCCGGCCCGTGGATTCAGGCCCGCTCCTCGTCGAGCGTGGTGAAGTCGGAGCGCTCCAGCAGCCACGACACGGTCAGGCCGGCGAGAAGACCCCAGAAGGCCGAACCGATGTTGAGGATCTCCACATCGGCCACGGTGACGACGAAGGTGATCAACGCACCGAAGGTGAACCGGCCGTTGAACGCGGTGACGAACGAGGACTGCAACACCCGCAGCATCGCCAACCCGCCGAGCGTGGCGATGAACGCACCGGGCGTGGCCAGCATGAGGTCGGTGAACAACGGGGCGAACAGCCCGAACACGATCGCGAGCACTCCGCAGGAAATTCCGGCGATGTAGTGGCGTGACCGCTGCCCCGAGGCCGTCAGCAGGGCATTCGTCGGCCCGGTGAGACAGGTGGACACGGATCCGACGAACGACGTCAGCATCGACCAGGCTCCGCAGGCGATGGCGACCGTGTTGACCGGCGCGGTGTGGCCTGCCGAGCGCAGTACTGCCACGCCCTGCCCGTTCTGCACCACCAGCACCGTGATCGCCAGCGGAACGACCAGTTCGAGCATTGCCTGCCACGACCATTGCGGGGCCTGGAGCATCGGGGTGGCGATCCACTGCGTCGCAGCGGGATCCGGCGCGAAGCGCCCGGACAGTGCCACCGCGATCCCGCCGACCAGCAATGCCCCGATGATCGGCGGGATCCATCGGCCCAGCGAGCTGCGCCGGCTCAACAGCAAGAACAGCAGCACCATCGGGCCCGCGATCGCGATGTCGCCGACCAGCGCATGCACGAGATCGAGACCGAAGCTCAGGAACACTCCGGCGACCATGCCCATCACGATCGGCATCGGGATGGCTTCCATCACCCGGCCGACCCATCCGCTCAGGCCGAGAACGAGGATCAACACCCCGGTGGCGAGGAACGCGCCGACCACTTCCGGCCATGCCAGGTGGTCCAGCGCGGGACCGACCAGCACGGTGCCGGGGATCGTCCAGAAAAAGGACAGCGGCTGCCGGTAGGCCCAGCACGCCAGGACCGTGAGGATGCCGTTGAGCAAGAACACCCCGAAGATCCACGAGGCCAGCTGCGCTTGTGACAGTCCACCCTGCTTGCCGACCGCGAGGATCACCGCAACCGGTCCGGTGGCCGCGAAGATCAGGCCGATCAGCCCGTTTGCGGCGTAGAGGGCGCCGAAATCCCGGGCCATGCGGCGCACGGTGGGAAATGGCCGCACGGGAGGCTCGAACAGGCGGTTTCCGCTGTCCGTGCGTTCCGTTTGCTCGATGGTCATACTCGCCGTGTCCTCGCCTCTCGCGCACGCCGAAGGCACCGCCGAATGCCTCGCATTCGGCGGTGCGGCAGTGGAATCGTCAGTGGTGTGGACGGTGCACAGTCACCGGAGCCGTGGGCGGCGCGTGGCATCGGCGCGTTCACCCACGGCTCCGGCGGCGGACTCGCCCGGGAACGGAAGGAGCCCGGGAAAGGTCAGGGGTTCCGCTCCAGCAATGCGATGTCGGAGGGATGCGTGGCCAGCGGGGTCACATCGATGTGCATGTAGGGAAACAACGGCAACTGCGACAGGATGTCGTGCAACCGCTGGTTGCTGTCCACATCGAAGATGCTCAGGTTGGAGTACTGGCCCACGCAGCGCCAGATGTGTGGCCACTCACCCGACGTCTGCACTTCCTGCGAGTAGGCCTTCTCCCGCGCGAGGATATCGGCCTTGACGTCGGAATCCATGTCCGGCGGCAAGTGCACGTCCATTTTCACCGCAAACAGCACGGTCTCCTCCTCCGAATCATACGGTCGATTGTCGGAACCATTCCTCAGGGATTCTTCACAATGCGGCGAAGCCGCATTGCACCCCCGTAAGCAACGTGCACCGCCGCGGGTTCTCAGCCGTCGCCTCGCGAGGAAAGCCCGAGCGTGATGTAGGTGGCTACCTGAGTCCGGGATCCCGCAGCGAGGCGGCGGCTGAGGTTCCGCCACCGGCACCGCCACGCAAAGCGATCACGAATCCCTCTAGGCAGGGTCGAGGACGAAGTTGTAGGTGACCTCGTTGCCGTTACCACTGCCTGCCGGAGTGGGGTGCAGAACCAGATCCGGCTTGACCGCCTGGGCGATGTCGTTGTCGACGTAGTCGCCGCCTGCGAAGTACAGCTGCGAGGTGATCAACTGGTGGCCGGCGGCGGAGACCTTCAGGTGCAGGTGCGCCGGGCGCCAGGCGTGCCAGCCGGCGGCGGAGATGAGCTTGCCGCAGGCCCCGTCGTGCGGGATCTGGTACGGCGCGGGCTGGATCGTGCGGATTGTGAAGTGGCCCTGGTCGTCGGCCACCACGGTGCCGCGCAGGTTCCATTCCGGCAGCCCCGGCGCGTACTGGGAGTAGTATCCGTAGTCGTCGGCGTGCCACATCTCCACGTGCGCCCCGGCCAGCGGTTGCCCGGTGGTGCTGGTGACCTGCCCCTGGAACAGCAGCGGCGTGCCGGGCTCGTCGTCACGCATGGGCAGCGTGGCCTCGGCGGGCAGCTTCGGCGAGTCGGGCACGTAGTACGGCCCCTCGATACTGCCTGCGGTGCCCTCGCGGCTCTCGTTGGCGACCTCCTCGACGACGTGCTCGATCCACACGTCGAGGAACAGCGGCCACTCCCCGTCGAGGCCGACCTGGATCAACCACGCCTTCAGGGCGTCGTACTCGGCGTAGGTGACCTTGTGGCGGCGGATGATGTCGTGCACCGCCCCGACGAGCTCGGACGCCAGCATGTCCACACGCTCGGTGCTGCTGTCGGCGCCCACCCCCTTCTCGAGGAAGCGTTCGGTGGCGGAATTGCCCGAGGCGGCGGCGGTCGCGGTCTGCTCGGTGAGTTGTTCGGTCATTGCCTTACTCCTGTTTCGTCACTTCAACAACCGCGTCGGGGACATGTCCTGCGCGGAACTTTTACCGGTCAGCGGTCCTGGCGGTAGTGGGCCAGCTTGTCCTCGTCGATGTCGATGCCCAGACCGGGACGCTGACGGACGAACACGGTGCCGTCGACGATTTCCAGCGGCTCGGTCAGCAGGTCGTCGCTCATGTCCAAGAAGTTGGACAGCTCGCCCGCTCGTCGGGAGGTGCTCGAATAGGCCGTGCCGAAGGTGACGGTGCACAGGGTGCCGATCTGGCCGTCGACCTGGTTGCCCATGACGACCTCGGCCCCCATCCCCTCGCTTTGGAACAGGATGCGCTGCGAGGTGGTGAAACCACTCCGGGCGGTTTTGATGCTGATCGCATGTGCCGATCCGCCCAGCAACTCCCGGGTGACCTCGCCCGGGGTCGTGGCACTCTCGTCGGCCACGACGGGGATCCGGCTCTGCCCGGTCAACCAGCGCCTGCTCAGCACGTCATCGGCCGGGCACAGCTCCTCGGCCAGGGTCAGATCCAGATCCTCCATCGCGCGCAACGCCCGGGCGGCTTCCGAGGCAGTCCAGCCCCGGTTGCCGTCGACGTAGAGCTCGACGTCGTCGCCGAGCCCCTCCCGCAATGCGCGGCAGGCCTCGACGTCGAGGCTGAACGGTCGGCGCCCCACCTTGACCTTGAACGTCGTGATCCCGTACTCGGCCCGCATCCGCTCGGCCTCGGCCACCATCTTCTCCGGTGCGGCGAACCCGACCATGTGCGCCACCGCCATCCGGTCGGTGTAGCCGCCCAGCAGTTCCGTCACCGGCAGCCCCACCGATTTGCCGATCACGTCCCACACCGCCATGTCGATGGCGGACTTGGCCGCCGGGTTGGCCACGGTCCGTTCCAGCCGGTCCCGGATCCCCTCCCGGTCCGTCACCGGCAGGCCCACGATCTCCGGCGCGAACACCTGCTCGATCACGGCGACGATGGAAGCCTGGGTCTCGCCGTAGGTGAACGGCCGCGGTGGAGCCTCGGCCACACCGACCAGGCCCTCGTCGGTGTGCACCCGCACCAGCACGTGATCGGCGGTGTGCACCTCTCCACTGGCAAATCGCAGCGGCTTCGTATAGGGAATGGCGAACGGGATCGCCTCAACTCTGGTGATCTTCACGGACATCCTCGACGGCATCAGCGGTGACGAAAAGATTGTTGTTGTCCAACGTGGACAGCAGGTTCCGCAGCAGCGGGGAGGGGTCGTTCTCCCGCCAGGCCAGCGCCAGCTCGACACTCTCGGCACCGTGGACCGTTTTGAACACGACGCCGTTCAGCGCGATGGCCCGCACCGAATCCGGTACGAGGGCGACTCCGAGTCCGGCCGCCACCAGAGCCAGCAGGATGGAGGTTTCAGCCCCCTCGTGCTCCCGGTGCGGGTAGAAGCCGGCGGCCAGACAGCTCCGCACCACCGCATCGTTGACCACCGACCGCGATGCGGCCGAGTACATGATGAAGTGCTCGATCCTCAGGTCTCCCACGTTGACGGTGGGCTCGTCCGCCAGCCAGTGGTTCTCCGGCAGCGCCAGCACCAGCGGTTCGCGGGCGATGCCGCGCTGGGCGATCCCGTCCTCGCGGATGGGCGGTCGCAGGATCCCGACGTCGATGGTGGAACCGATCAGAGCGAGCTCCTGAGCCGGAGTGAGCATCTCCGAGTGGATCTCGAGAGCGACGCCGGGCATGTCCCGCTTCACGACCTGGGCGATCTCCGGCAGGTAGCGGTACGAGGCCAGCCCGGTCAAGCCGAGACGCAGCACACCATGGGATCCCTCGGCGATGCGCTTCACCCGGCGTGCGGAGTCGTCCACGGACTGCAGGATGCGCAGTGCATCGTCGTAGAAGGCCTCCCCGGCACCGGTGAGCTGGACCCGGCGCGTGGTCCGGGTGAACAACTCGGCTCCGAGGTCGGCCTCGAGCTGCCGGATGGCCTGCGACAGCGGGGGCTGTGCCATGTGCAGTCGCTCCGCCGCCTTGCCGAAGTGGCGTGTCTCGGCAACGGCGACGAAATAGCGAAGATGCCTGAGCTCCACGGACGCCTCCCTACGAAACCGGCCCCACAAGCTGCCCTGCCGAGTACGGCACCACGCCGCACACCTGTCGGGCTTGCGCGTGATTGCCGAAGAACGGCGGCTCGAACGGTGGCGCGGCCGGCTCGCCTGTGCTGCCGGACACAGCAGTGTGTCCGGCCGAGCGTAAGCCACACCATTGAGTGTCAACAAATACTCAGTGCCATCCGATTCAGAGTCAATGCCTCTTAGTGGATGTCTAGGTCAACACTAGGCAAATACCTGACGTGACGGCGGACACGTCGGTGCCAGGGTGTTGCGACAACGTTGCGAGCGGGTTGCGCACTGCTCGACACCGAGTGACTCGGCGGGACCCGCACCGGCGATTTGGAGGCATCGATGATCGAGACGTTGAACAATGCCCGCAGCATCCTCGACAACGCGGTGGAGGAGGATCACGAGAAAGGTGTCCGCCGGATCCGCCGCAATGTCTTCACCGACGAGGAGCTGTTCGAGCTCGAGATGAAATACATCTTCGAGGGCAACTGGATCTATCTCGCCCACGAGAGTCAGATCCCCGACGTCGGTGACTACTTCACCACTTACATGGGTCGCCAGCCGATCGTCATCACGCGGGACAAGAAGGGCGAGCTCAACGCGCTCATCAACGCCTGCAGCCACCGCGGCGCCATGATCTGCCGCCGCCGCACGGACAACCGCACCACGCTGACCTGCCCGTTCCACGGCTGGACGTTCAGCAACGACGGCAGGCTGCTCAAGGTCAAGGACCCGCGCGAGGCCGGCTACCCGGAGCAGTTCAAGACCGACGGCTCGCACGACCTCACCAAGGTCGCACGCTTCGACAGCTACCGGGGCTTTTTGTTCGGCAGCCTCAACCCGGACGTCAAGCCGCTGCTCGAGCACCTCGGCGACACCACCAAGGTCATCGACATGCTCGTCGACCAGTCCCCCGAGGGTCTGGAAGTGCTGCGCGGTTCCTCCAGCTACACCTACGACGGCAACTGGAAGCTGCAGGCCGAGAACGGCGCCGACGGCTACCACGTCTCCGCCACGCACTGGAACTACGCCGCCACCACGGCACGTCGCGACACCGGCGAGTCGAAGAACGAGACCAAGACGCTCGACGCGGGCAGCTGGGGCAAGTCCGGCGGTGGCTACTGGTCCTTCGACAACGGGCACCTGTGCCTGTGGACCTGGGCGGGAAACCCGCAGGACCGCCCGCTGTGGGACAAGATGGACGAGCTCAAAAGCGAGCACGGCGAGGCCAAGGGCGAGTTCATGGTCAAGGGATCCCGCAACCTGTGCCTGTACCCGAACGTGTACCTGATGGACCAGTTCAGCACCCAGATCCGGCACTTCCGCCCGATCGCACCGGACAAGACCGAGGTCACCATCTACTGCATCGCCCCGAAGGGCGAGAGCGCCGAGGCCCGTGCGTGGCGGATCCGGCAGTACGAGGACTTCTTCAACGCCTCCGGTATGGCCACCCCGGACGACCTCGAGGAGTTCCGCTCCTGCCAGAAGACCTACCTGGCCACGGCGGCTCCGTTCAACGACATGACCCGCGGCATGACCCATGAGCTCTCCGGCCCGGACGAGGTGGCCCAGTCGCTGGGCATGACCGGTGTCCTGTCGGCAGGCAAGAAGAACGAGGACGAGGGCCTGTACCCCGTTCAGCACGGCTACTGGAAGCAGGCCATGCGCGAGGCCGTGGAAGCCGAGGAGAAGAAGTCCGCCGAGAGCAGCCGGTAAGGCTTTTCAGCAGCAGAAGAAGGGCGAGCACCATGACCGCAGTGGCCGATACCGCGACCGTGACCGTGGAGGACGTGCGGCAGTTCCTCTACCGCGAGGCGCGCTTTCTCGACGACCGCGAGTTCGAGACCTGGCTGGAGTGCTACCACCCGGACGTCGAGTTCTGGATGCCGGCCTGGGACGACAACGGCGAACTCACCACGGACCCCCAGAGCGAGATCTCGCTGATCTACTACCCGAACAAGGGCGGGCTGGAGGACCGGGTGTTTCGCATCCGGACCGACCGCTCGGCGGCCACGAGCATGCCCGAGCCCCGCACCGGGCACAACATCACCAACGTGGAGATCACCGAGCAGCGCGGCGACGTGGTCGACGTCCGGTTCAACTGGTTCACGCTGTACTACCGCTACCACCACACCGACACGTACTTCGGGACGTCGTTCTACACCATCGACTTCTCGGGTGAGAGTCCGCTGATCACCCGCAAGAAGGTCGTGCTGACGAACGACTACATCCATCACGTGGTGGACATCTACCACATCTGATTCTCCTGCTCTTTTTCTCTTTTCCTCTATCCCTCTTTCGTTGGCGAATCGAGCTTTTCCATGACTCATCAGGTTGCCTTGAGCTTCGAGGACGGTGTTACCCGGTTCATCACCTGCGCTCCGCACGAGACCGTGGCCGATGCGTCCTACAAGGCGCGAATCAACATTCCCCTCGACTGCCGGGACGGTGCCTGCGGCACCTGCAAGTCCTTCTGCGAGTCCGGTGACTACGACGGTGGCGACTACATCGAGGACGCGCTCACCGATTCCGAGGCCGAGCAGGGGTACGCGCTGCCGTGTCAGATGACGCCGCACAGCGACCTCGTGCTGCAGATTCCGAGCACCTCAGCAGCGGCCAAGACGCAGGCGGCCACCCACTCGGCCACGATGACCGAGATCCGGCGCTTCTCCGAGACCACGGTCGGTTTCAGGCTGGAGCTCGACGACCGCGACGCGCTGGCCTTCCTGCCCGGCCAGTACGTCAACGTCTCCGTTCCCGGCACCGAGGCCACGCGGTCCTACTCGTTCTCCAGCGGTCCCGAGGACAAGACCGTGTCCTTCCTGGTGCGCATCACCGAGGGCGGTCTCATGTCCGAGTATCTGCGCGACCGCGCGGAGGTGGGTGACAAGCTCGAACTCACCGGCCCGCTGGGCAGTTTCTTCCTGCGCGAGCCGAAACGCCGGATGCTGATGCTGGCAGGCGGCACCGGCCTGGCACCGCTGCTGTCGATGCTGGAGAAGCTGGCAGGCACCGAGCTCGAACACCCGATACACCTGGTTTACGGGGTTTCCCGGGATGCCGACCTGGTGGAGCTGGACAAGCTGCGGCACTACGCCGAGGTCATCGACGGATTCACCTTCGACTACTGCATGTCCGACGAGGCCGGCAGTGCCCCCAAGAAGGGCTACGTCACCGACCACCTCGAGCAGGAGCACCTCAACGGCGGCGACGTCGACGTGTACCTGTGCGGGCCTCCGGCCATGGTCGAGGCGGTCCGGGCCTACCTGAGCGCCGAGGGGATCGCCCCGGCGAACTTCTTCTTCGAGAAGTTCAACGTGGCCGCCGTGCAGGAGGCGGACGCGGAAGCGAGCGTGCCCGCATGACCGGCACGATCTCTCCCGAGCGCTTTCGCGACAAGGTGGTGGTGGTCACCGGCTCGGCCCAGGGCATCGGCATGACCGTGGCCCGGCGGCTGGCCGCCGAAGCGGCCTCGGTCGTGCTGGTGGACCGCTCCGAACTGGTCCACGAGGTGTCCGAGGAGATCCGGGACGGCGGTGGTCGGGCGCACGGGGTGACCGCCGACCTGGAGCAGTTCGCCGGTGCCGAGGCCGCGATGGACGAGGCCCGGCAGCAGTACGGTCGCATCGACGTGCTGATCAACAACGTCGGTGGCGCGATCCGGATGCGGCCCTACGAGCACTTCACCGCCGAGCAGATCCAGGCGGAAGTGCAGCGCTCCCTGTTCCCCACGCTGTGGACCTGCCGGGCCGTGCTGCCGCACCTGATCGAGCAGCGCTCCGGGACGATCGTCAACGTCTCCTCGGTGGCCACCCGGGGAATCAACCGGATCCCCTACTCGGCGTCGAAGGGCGGAGTCAGAGCGCTCACCGCCTCGCTGGCCTGGGAAGTCGCCGAGCACGGCATCCGGGTGGTGGCCACCGCACCGGGTGGGACCGAAGCACCTCCCCGACGGATCGCGCGCGGCCCCGGCACCGAGAGCGAGCAGGAGAAGCGGTGGGCCCAACAGGTCGTCGACCAGACCACGGAATCGTCCCTGCTGAAGCGTTACGGCAGCCTGGACGAGCAAGCGGCTGCGATCGCGTTCCTGGCCTCCGACGAGGCCTCCTACATCACCGGGACGGTACTGCCCGTCGCCGGTGGTGATCTCGGGTAGGAGAGCGTTCCACACCTGACGCGGTGCCCGGTGCCCGGCCGATTGCCGGGACTACTGTCGACGCTGTGACGGACTCCGAAGGACTGCATGGCATGGTCGGCCGTCAACGAGAACTCTCCGAGCTGGAGCACCTGCTCACCACTGCTCGCGGGGGGCGGTCGACCATGGTCCTGGTGGAAGGCCCCGCGGGAATCGGCAAGACGACACTGCTGGAGCAGTTCCTCGCGCACCAGGGCGGCGTTCGGGTTTTCCGATCCAGCGGCGTTTCCTGGGAATCCTCCCTGCCTTTCGGTGTCGTGGAGCAGCTGAAGCGCGGCACCGGGGAGTTCGCCGCGTCGGCCCGGCCGTGCGAGGGGGAACAGGATCCGGTCGACGCGGGCTGTCACCTGCTCGATTCCTGGTCCCGGATCCAGGAGCAAGAACCGGTGGTGATCGTCGTCGACGATGCTCACCAGGCGGACGTCGAATCTCTGCGAGCACTGTCGTCGGCCTTCCGACGGATGGCCCGCGAGAAGGTGCTGATCATTCTGGCCACCCGGGAGGACCGACAGGACAACTCCCCGGCGGAGGTCCACGAGTTCCTCTCCGGCCACCGTGGTCCCACCGTGCGGGTGGCACCCCTGACCCCCGCGGAAGTGCAGGACCTGGCCATCCGGTGGGCCGGGGTGGACCTGTCCTCCTCGACCGCGCAGCGCCTGTCGGACCACACCCGCGGCAACCCCCTCCACGTCAGGCAGTTGCTGAACGAGGCCCCCTCCGAGGTCTGGCTGGAATGGCAACCGATGCTGCCGGCACCTCGGCAGCTGGCAGCCACCGTCGTGCGCGCCATGCATGCCTGCGGCCCGTCGGCACGTGCCCTGGTCGAATCCGCCGCCGTTCTGGGGCAGACCATCTCCTTCACCGAAGCCACGGCACTGGCGGAACTCGAAGAACCCGTCCTCGCGCTGGACGAGGCCAGCAAGGCGAGCCTGCTGACCGTCGGCGTCGGTCGCGGCTTGACCACACTCACTTTCCCGTCCCCTCTCGTACAGGCCGCCGTCTACGCCGACCTGCAGCCGTTGCGACGTCAGGAGTTGCACCGGAAAGCAGCGGAGATCACCGAGAACGAGGGCACACGACTGATGCATCGGGTGGCAGCCGCCCCGTTCGCGGACGCGGGTCTGGCCGATGAGCTCGACGAGTTCGCCTCCCGGCAAGCCGCCCTGGGAGCGTGGTCGGCCGTCGGCGACGCACTGATCAGCGCGATCCGCCTCAGCCCCGCCCAGGCGGACCGCGAGCGCCGCTTGGTCCGAGCCGTCGATGCCCTGGTCGGTGCGGGTGAGTTGCCCAAGGCCATCGCATTCTCCCCGGCCATCGAAAGCTTTCCGGCCGGCGCTCCCCGCGATGCCGTGCTCGGCTACCTCGCCATCCTGCTCGGCCGTCCGGACGAAGCGGAGCTGCTCCTGGCACGCGCCTGGCAGCAATGTGACCCGAACCGGGAACCGGACACGGCCGCCCTGATCTGTCAACGCCGGGTGCTGCACTCGTTGAGTCGCCTGCATGGAGCCGACTTGGTCACATGGGCCCGCCGGGCCGTGGAGCTGGCGGTGGATCCTCAGAACCCGTCGGCCATCGAATCGGAAGCCATCATAGGGCTCGGCCTGGCCGCGACCGGACGGATCCGGGAAGCCAAATCCGCCTATCGGGAAGTCTCGGCGAAAGTCGGCGCCGGAGCCCAGTTGCAACGGGTGCAGATGGGCAAGGGCTGGCTGGATCTGGCCCTCGACGACCCGCAAACCGCCCGAAGGGAACTGGAAGGCGCCTCCCCCACCAGGTACCGCAGGGGGTCCGCGCGGATCTCGCTGTGGGCGCAGGCCTGGCTGGCCCGGGCGGAGTTCGTCCTCGGTGCCTGGGACGATGCCATGCACACCGTCGACCGCGCCGTGACGCAACTGGAGCACACGGGGTTGGAGCTGGTGCGTCCCCTGGTGCACTGGACCGGAGCCCAGACCCATGCCCTGCGCGGAAACTGGGAAGCCGCGCACGAGCACCTGCAGCGGGCCTCGGTGGCAGCACACACCTACGAGATCATGCTGGTGCCCGCCTGCCTGGCGCGAGCCCAGTACGCCGAAGCCCGTGCCGACTACGAGACCGTCATCCGCTCCCTGGAACCCCTCCTCCAGATACAGCCACGGCAGGGAATCGACGAACCCGGCCTCTGGCCCTGGCAGGACGTCTACGCCAACGCGCTCGTCATGACCAACCGGGCAGCGGAGGCCGACGCCTTCTTGACCCCGTACGAGGCCCTGGCTGCCGAGCGGGGGCATCGTTCCACCCTGGCGCGCCTGGGCTACGTACGCGGGCGCATCGCGGGGACGGAAGGCGATATCGAGGCGGCGAAGGGCCACTTCGGCAACGCTCTTGCCCAGCTCACCGACTTGCCACTGCCCTACGACCGGGCGCGGGTGAATTTCGCCTACGGGCAGACCTTGCGCCGAGCGGGCAAGCGACGGGAAGCCGATGTCGTCCTGCGCAACGCCAGAGACGCCTACGCGACCCTGGGCGCCCGAGCCTATGTCGAACGCTGTGACCGCGAACTGAAGGCGAGCGGCCTCAAGGCCCAACGCTCGGGTGCCGATCTCACGCAGCTCACCGCCCAGGAACAGGCCGTGGCCGAGCTCGTGGCCGCGGGCATGAGCAACAAGCAGGCCGCCGTGGAACTGTTCGTGTCGGTGAAGACGGTGCAGTTCCACCTCACACGGATCTACGCCAAGCTGGGCATCGGCTCGCGCGGCGAGCTCGCCGCGCGCTTCCGCACCGAGCCCGGCGACGACAGGGCATAGCACCGTCCTTCCCGAATGCGCCGCGGAGCCGAGCCCGAGCACCGCCGGACGGAGCTCGCCGCCAGACCATTGAGAAATAACTCCATTGACATATTCAATGGTTGGTGTTTCCCTGTGATTCGCACCATGGAAACCGTGCCGAAGCTTCACGGCCACGGCGGTCGTGCGCGGCAGGCTCCACCAGTCCGGCGGATCACGGTGCGACCTGCTCCGGACACGAGGAGAGGACGAGCATGAGTTCGGTCTCGCTGCAACGGACGATCTTCGACGACGAACACGACATATTCCGCCAGAGCACACGCGCCTTCGCCGAGCAGGAAGTCGCTCCGTACCTGGAGAAGTGGGCCGAGCAGGGGCACGTCGACCGCGACATCTACCGCCGTGCCGGTGAGCTGGGGCTGCTCGGCATCAGCGCCGAGGAGAAGTACAACGGCGGCGGGGTCGACGACTTCCGGTTCCACGCCGTGCTCATCGAGGAACTCGGCCGGGTCGGCGCCACCGCGGTGGCGATGAACCTCAGCGGCTTCAACGATCTCGTCGCGCCCTATCTGACTTCCCTGGCCGACGACGAACAGAAGCAGCGCCGGCTGGCACCGCTGTGCTCCGGGGAACTCATCGGCGCCCTGGCGATGACCGAGCCCGAGGCAGGCAGCGACCTCGCCGCCATCACCACCACGGCGATCCCCGACGGCGACGACCTCGTGCTCAACGGCGCCAAGACCTTCATCAGCAACGGCATGATCGCCGATGTCTTCCTGGTCGTGGCACGTACCGACCCCTCCGCCGGGCGGCAGGGCATGAGCATCGTCCTCGTCGACGCCGACACCCCCGGGTTCACCCGCAGCGGCCCGCTGCGCAAGGTCGGTCTGTCCGCACAGGACACCGCCGAACTCGCCTTCGACAACGCCCGCGTGCCCCGAGCCAACATCCTCGGCGAGGAGAACAGGGGCTTCGAGTACCTGCGGGGAAACCTGCCGCAGGAACGGCTCAGCGTGGCGGTCACCGCGATGGCGGCCCTGCGGCGCACCTTCGAGCAGGGACTGAGCCACAGCTGCCAGCGCACGGCTTTCGGCAGGCGAATCGCCGACTTCCAGGCCAACCGCTTCTACCTCGCCGAACTGGCCACCGAGATCGAGATCGCCCAGACCTTCGTCGACCGCTGCATTCTCGACGCCTCCGCCGGAAAGCTCGACGAGGTCACCGCGGCGATGGCCAAGTGGTGGGTGACCGAACTGCAGCAGAAGGTCGTCGGACGCTGCCTGCAACTGCACGGAGGCTACGGCTTCATGGCCGAGTACGACGTCGCACAGGACTACCTCGATTGTCGCGGCGGCACCCTGTACGCGGGCACCACCGAGATCATGAAGGAAATCATCGGCCGCAAGCTCACCAAACAATAGTCCGCATTTTCCGCAAGGAGACGCAACCATGCGCAATGAAGGTGTGGGCTCCTGGCCCTACCGCCGGCTCCGGCTGAATCCCGACAAGACCGCGATCACCTTCCGCGGGGAAAACCGGAGCTACGCCCAGCTCGACGACCGGGTGACGCGCCTGGCCCATGCCCTGCGCGACCTCGGTGTCGGTAAGGGTGACCGCGTGGCCCTGTTGAGCAGGAACCATCCCTCCTATCTCGAGGCACTGTTCGCCTCGGGCCTGCTGGGAGCGATCTTCGTCCCGCTCAACGCACGTCTGACGGCTCCCGAGGTCGCGTTCTCCCTGCAGGACGCGGGTGTCTCGGTGTTCCTCCACTCCGCCGAGCTGACCGAGGTCGGCATCGCAGCCGCCGAGCAGGCCGGAACGCCACAGCGGGTCGTCGTCGACGGCACGCCCGACACCGACGCCGTCGGTTACGAGGAGATCATCGCCGGTGCCGACACGGCGCGCATCGACGAGCCGGTCTCCCATGACGATCCGTGCTTCATCATGTACACCTCCGGCACCACCGGACGCCCCAAGGGTGTGGTGCTCACCCACGGCAACATCGTGTTCTCCGCGATGAACGCGATCGTCGACCTCGACCTGCTCAGCGACGAGGTGTCGCTGGTCTGCGCGCCGCTGTTCCACACCGCGGCCCTGGATTTCGTCGCGCTGCCCACCCTGCTCAAGGGCGGCACCGTGTGCGTCGAGGAGGGTTTCGACGCCGAGCGGGTGCTGAGCGTCGTCGAACGCGAGGGCATCACCTACATGTTCGGCGCGCCGACGATGTGCGATTCCCTCAGCAGCCACCCGAACTGGGAGGCCACGGACCTGTCGTCGATCCGCCGGATGATCGTCGCCGCCGCACCGGTCCCGCCGCGCACCCTGCGCACCTACGCCGACCGCGGGATCAAGCTGTGCCAGGCCTACGGCCTGACCGAAACCGGTCCGGGCGCGCTCATCCTCACCCCCGGCAACGTCGAGCACAAGCTGGGCACCGCCGGTGTTCCGCACTTCTTCACCGACGTCCGTCTGGCCGATTCGGAAGGCGAACCGGTGGATCCCGGGCAGCGCGGTGAGATCCAGATCTGCGGTCCCAACGTCATGCGCGACTACTGGAACCGCCCGGACGCCACCGCCGATGCTTCCGCAGATGAGGGCTGGTTCCGCTCCGGAGATGTCGGGGTCGCCGACGCGGACGGCTTCGTGACCGTCGTCGACCGGATGAAGGACATGATCATCTCCGGTGGCGAGAACATCTACCCCGCCGAGGTGGAGGCCGCGCTGATGGACCTGCCCGGCGTGGCAAGCTGCGCGGTCTTCGGCGTTCCCGACGAGAAGTGGGGTGAGGTCGGTCGCGCCGCCGTCACCCTCGAAAGCGGCACCCATCTGTCCGAACAGGACATGGTTGATTTCCTCACCGAACGCCTCGCCAAGTACAAGATCCCCAAAACGTTCCTCGTTCTCGACGAGATCCCGCGCAACGCCAGCGGCAAGATCCGCAAGCACGAACTCCGCGAACACTACGCCGGATAACTCCTCGACCGCAGGCTCCAAACACCTTCGATCCCCGGGACTTTCTTCATCCGGGACTCGCTGTCGCACCCGATCCTGCCCGAAAACCGCCCACCACCGACCGGGAGTATCCATGACGGTCACCGATGTCGCCGCCGCCATGCCGGCTGCGCAACGCAGAAAAGAAATCCGAAGAGTCGTACTGTCGAGTTACCTCGGCAGCACGATCGAGTTCTACGATTTCCTCCTCTACGCCACCGCCGCCTCGCTGGTCTTCGGTCCGGTCTTCTTTGCCGGACTCGATCCGCTGGCGGCCACGGTGGCCTCCTACGGGACCTTCGCCGCCGGCTACCTCGCCCGCCCACTCGGTGGCGCGCTCTTCGGGCACTTCGGTGACCGCCTCGGACGCAAGCGGATGCTGCTCATCTCCATGAGCATCATGGGACTGGCTTCCTTCTGCATCGGCCTCATCCCACCGCCCGCTCTCATCGGGTCCTGGGCAGCGATCCTTCTGGTCCTGCTCCGGATCGGGCAGGGCGTGGCCCTCGGTGGCGAGTGGGGCGGTGCCGCGCTGATGGCCCTGGAACACTCGGAGAAGAAGCGGCGCGGGTTCGCCGCCTCGTTCACCAACGCCGGAGCCCCCACCGGCGCGGTGCTGGGTACCGTGATGATGGGCATTTTCTCATCCCTGCCCCGCGACCAGTTCCTGAACTGGGGTTGGCGCGTGCCTTTCCTGCTGTCCGGAGTGTTGCTGGTCGTCGGTTTGTTCGTTCGCGCCCGTGTCTCGGAGAGTCCGATCTTCCGGGCGGCGACGGCCGAACCCACCGGGAAGAAACCCACCGTGCCGGTCCTGCAGGTGCTGCGCCGGCCGAAGAACTTGCTGTTGACCACGTTCGGATGCAGCGCGAGCTTCGCGATGCAGATTTTGTTCGCGACCTTCGCGATCACCTACGGAGCGGCCCAGGGATCCGAGGAGTCGGTCCTTCTGTTCTGCTTCAGCCTGGCTTCCTTCAGCCAGATCTTCACGGTCATCGGCCTGGGGCGCCTGTCCGACACCCTCGGCCGACGCCCCGTCATGGTCGCCGGTCTCGTCCTCTTCACAGCCCTGCTGTACCCGATCCTGCACTGGGTGGCTTCGGGAAACGTGGTGCTCATCTTCTTGGCCTTTTTCTTGGGTCTGAACTGCCACGCCATGACCTACGGTCCGATGGCGGCGTTCATCTCCGAGCAGTTCGGCACCACGGCCCGCTACACCGGCGCCTCTCTGGGATACCAGCTCGCCACCCTCATCGGTGCCGGACTGACCCCGATACTGCTCACCTCGCTGTATGCCGCCTCCGGCAAGAACATCCTGTCCGTTTTCGGGATCCTCGCCGCAGTGAGCTCGGCCAGCATGGTGGCCATCCTGCTCACCCGCGAAAGCAAGGACAACGAGCTCACCCAGGAAAAGTTCTGACAGGTCTCTCCGCGTCTCGAGCAGTGATGGCGTCTCGTCGAGGTCATCGACCCGGGGCCGCTTCGGCGCCCCGGGGGTCGACCGTCACTGCGCACCGCTCGCCGACTCGGTACCGGAGCCCGCCGGCACCTCCTCCGGGATCGCAATGCGTCGCAGCATGGAGCGCAACTGCTCCAGGTGCTGCTGCGGCACCCCGTCGAAGTGGCCGCTTTGCGCCCGATCCACCCGCTGCTGGGCCTCCTCGCGAATCCGGTGCCCCTTCTCGGTGGCGATGATCAGCTTGTTGCGGCGGTCGGTCGGGTCGGGGGCTCGGGTGACGAGACCGCTGCTTTCCAGATCGTCGACCAGGGCCACGACTTGGCTGGGATCCAACCCCATCAGGGCGGCCAGACGTCGCTGGGTCACCCCGGCGCTGTCCTCGCCGGCGAAGGCCAGCACCGAGTAGGAGCGCACCCGCAATCCCAGCGGCGCCAGCGACGCGCTGGCCGAGCGGGCCACCACGCCACTGGCCCGGGACAGCAGGAAGCCGAGGTCCTCGGCCAACGGATGGTTCGTACTCATCAACAGTCCTCTCGTTCGTACCGCGCACAATACACCATTCATCAATCATTGACATTCTCAATAGTAGTTGTTTTCATCTAAATTAGGCAATCGGCCTCGAACATCAGGAGTCGCCATGGATCTCACCGGCAAGGTCGCCATCGTCACCGGCAGCGGCCAGGGACTCGGTCTGGCCTACGCCCGGGAACTCGCCCGGCGTGGTGCCGCGGTCGTGGTCAACGACATCAACGCCGACACCGCCAACGCCGCCGTCGCCGCGATCACCGCCGAAGGCGGCAAGGCGCATGCCGTCACCGGCGCCGTGGGCAGCACGGAGGTCGCCCAGGCACTGGTCGACGGTGCCGTCGAGACCTTCGGACGGTTGGACATCCTGGTCACCAACGCCGGCATGCTGCGCGACAAGGTCGTGTGGAAGATGACCGACGAGGACTTCGACCAGGTGCTGAACGTGCACATGCGCGGCACGTTCACCTGCGTGCGCGCCGCGGCGATCAGGATGCGCGAACAGGGCGAGGGCGGCCGCATCATCTGCATCGGCTCCCCGGCCGGCCAGCGCGGCAACTTCGGCCAGACCAACTACTCCGGCGCCAAGGCGGGCATCCTCGGCATGGTCCGCACCTGGGCCATGGAACTGCAGCGGGCGAACATCACCGTCAACGCGGTCGTGCCGGTGGCGGCCACCGCGATGACCGAAACGGTGCCGTTCCTCAAGCCCTACGTCGAAGCCATGCACAACGGTGAACAGCTGCCGTCCTTCGCCCGCCGCGAGCTCGGTTTCGGCGGCCCCGAAGACGCCGCAGGCATCGTGGCCTTCCTCGCAGGTGACGCCGCCGCCGAGGTCACCGGCCAAGCCGTCGGCGTCGGCGGCGACCGCCTGGCGCTGTGGTCGCACCCGGACATGACCACCACCGCCTACCACGACGGCGGCTGGGACGCCGAGGCGATCGAGCAGGAATGGCCGACCACTTTCGCCGATCACCTCGAATCCGTCGGCGAGAAACTCCCCGAGGAGGCATCCGCGCAATGAGCCGCTACGAATACGGCCTCGACTCCGAGGCCATCACCGCGCTGGACGTGCACACCCACGTCGAAATCGACGGCTGCGGCCACAAATCGCTCGACGACGAGTTGATCACGGCCTCGGAGAAGTACTTCAAGTCCGGCCAGGAGCGCACCCCGAGCCTGGAGACCATGGCCGAGCACTACCGCGAGCGCAACATGGCCGCGATCGTGTTCACCGTCGACGCCTCCTCCGCCACCGGTCACCCGGTCAACTCCGTCGAGGAGATCGCCGAAGGCGCCGCCCGCCACAACGACGTGCTCATCCCCTTCGGCTCCGTCGACCCCTGGCAGGGCAAAACGGCCATCAAGCGCGTGCGCACACTCGTCGACGACTACGGGATCAAAGGGTTCAAGTTCCACCCCAGCCTGCAGGGATTCGAACCCAACAACCGCGACTTCTACCCCCTGTACGAAACGCTGGCCGAATGCGGGGTGCCCGCCCTGTTCCACACCGGGCAGACCGGCATCGGCGCCGGACTGCCCGGCGGGCACGGCATCAAGCTGCGCTACTCCGACCCGATGCTGCTCGACGACGTCGCCGCCGACTTCCCCGAGCTGACCATCATCATGGCTCACCCGTCGGTGCCCTGGCAGGACGCAGCAATCTCCAGCGCCTCCCACAAACCCAACGTCCACATCGACCTGTCGGGCTGGTCGCCGAAGTACTTCCCGCCGCAACTGGTGCAGGCCGCCAACTCGTTCCTGCGGCACAAAGTGCTGTTCGGCTCGGACTTCCCCGTCATCCAACCCGACCGCTGGATGCGCGACTTCGACAAGCTCGACATCAAAGACGAGGTCCGCCCGCTGATCTTCAAGGACAACGCACTCCGGGTGCTGGGCCTCGGCGACTGACCCAGCACGTCACGCGAGAGCTCCTCACCCCACAGGTCAACTCCCACAGGAGGAACCGTGTCCACCGACACTGCCACGAACACGACCACACTGGACACCCTGGCCGAACTCCGAGCATTCGAGGGCAAGTCACTCGGAGCCAGCTCGTGGTTCGCCATCGGACAGGACCGCATCAACACCTTCGCCGACGCCACCGACGATCACCAGTGGATCCACACCGATCCCGAACGTGCCCAGGCCGAAAGCCCCTTCGGTGGCCCCATCGCCCACGGCTACCTCACCCTGTCACTGATCATCCCCATGTGGGAGGAAGTGCTCACCGTGAACAGCGTGACCACGAAGGTCAACTACGGGCTCAACAAGGTCCGCTTCGTCAACCCCGTCCCCGCAGACGGCCGAGTGCGCCTGAACGCCACCCTCGCACAGCACGAGGAACTGCCCAAAGGCGGTGTTCAGGTCACCGTCGACGCCACCATCGAACTCGAAGGCAGCGAGCGGCCCGCCTGCATCGCCGAAGCCGTCTACCGCATGTTCGAGTGAATGAGAGTGGCTGGGGCCGTTGTGCGTAGCGGCGCCGGTAGCGAAACCTCCGGCACCCTCCGGAGGAACTGCTCACCATCGGCGACATCGCTCTGCCGGGATCGGTCCCTGCCACTCTCCAGAATGACCGGGCACGTCCGGCGCTCACAGTTGCGACAGGGAACGCAGGTCACCCTGCGCGTCGGCGGCCATGGCCCTGAGCTCGCGCACGAAGCCGGGGATGCGCTGCTTGTCGAACCTCGCCGAGGGCGCGGAAATGGATACCGCCCCCAGCGCCTCCCCCGAGGCACCGTAGACGCAAGCACCGACCGCCGACACGCCCGCTTCGGTTCCCTCGATGTTGAGGCTGTAGCCGCGCGTGCGCACCGCTTCCAGCTCCCGCAGCAGCTCCGCCCACGCCTGCTCGGACAGGTGCGGATCGCCGGTTCCGGTCTCGCCGGGCTCTTTCGGGCCGGCAGCCGAGGAAGCGTACAGCCGCTCGAGCTGTTCGGGTTCCAGCTCCGCGAGCAAGGCCTTACCACCTGAGGTCAGATGCGCGGGCAGAATCGTGCCCTGCCGGTCCCCGACGTGCAGGACCTGCGTGGATTCCACGCTGGCCAAAAAGCGTGCCTGCACACCGACCCGAACGATGAGGTTGACCGTCTCCTGCACCCGCTCACACAGCGCGTCCAGGTGCGGACCGAGGCAGCGGCGGAGCTGCTGCAGCGGGCGCCCGACCACCTGGCTGGCGGTCAACGCGGGGCCGGGAACGTAGGTGCGGCGATCGTCCTGCATCGCGAAATCCCGGTAGACCAGCATCGACAGCAGGCGATGCGCGGTCGAGCGGGCGATGTCCAGTTCCTCGGCGGCTTCACTGACCCGCAGACTCCCGTGATCGCGAAGCATCTGCAGCAGCAGCAACGCGTTGTCCACGGACGCCAGCGCATACGGCGGCTTGTTCTTCATACCAGAAGACTATTCTCTTCTCGTGAACGAGCAGCTCCGCGAGCGCTACGGAGCGCCGTACGTGGTGGTCCACCGCAGCGCCGCAACCACCATGTCGGAACCACTTCTCTAGGGTGGGGCGTAGGGCCTCGCGCCGAGGCCGGACGGTCTCGGCGCATCCGGGCGAAAAACGCCCGAGCCCACGCCGACCGGTCCGTACGTGGCCGGACAGTCGATCGAGGAGGTGCAGCGCGGTGTGGTTGCCAATGCACATCCAGACGGTGGGAATCACGGAGCCGGAACACACGCCTCTTTTGCTGTTGCGGGAGACTTCCGGCCAGCGGTACTTGGCACTGGGTATCGGGGAAGCCGAGGCAATGGCCATCACGCTGGCTCGCACCCAGCAGCGCCCTGCCCGGCCGATGACCCATGACCTGCTCGCCGATGTCATCCAAGCTCTGGGCACGCACGTGGACGAAGTCCGCATCACCGAGCTGCACGAGGGAACCTTCTACGCCGAGCTGGTGTTTCCCGAGGGCCGGACCGTGTCGGCCCGCCCCAGCGATGCGGTCGCCCTTGCGGTGCGCACCGGGACCCCGATCGTCGCCGACGACACCCTGCTGGCCGAGCAGGGTATCGCCGCCGACGACATCACCGATGAGACCGCTGCCGAGGACGAGCCCTCGGAGGATCAGATCACCCAGTTCCGGACATTCCTGGATCGGATCTCCCCGGAGGACTTCGGCAACGCTTCCTCCTGATCCCGGTCCGGCCGGCACCACAGCAAGAGTGCCGGTCCGTCCGTAGCCGGGCGGTGCCGGAAGCCGAGCGTGCGAGCCCGGGTCCCGGCAGCGCCCCACGGCACGGCGAAAACGCCGTGAGTGGGATCAGGCGTGTTCGAGCTCGGCGTTGTAGCGGCCGTCACGGGCAGCCGCGTTCAGCTTCCCCCGGTGGGCCAGTGTCTCCTGGGCACGGCCGAGGTTCTCGCTCTTGCCCGCCCACTCGTGCAGCGTCGGCGCCAGCAGGCCCCGCCCGAACGAGAAGGTGACCTGCCAGGGCAGCGGCCTGAGCTGGTTGATCGCGTTCAAGTTCGTCGTGGCCATCTCGTCGCTCTGCCCGCCCGAGAGGAAGGCGATGCCCGGTACCGCGGCGGGCACGGTGCGCCGCAGCGTGCGCACGGTGGCCTCGGCCACTTCCTCGGAGCTGGGCTGAGGCTGGTGGTCCTTGCCCGCCACCACCATGTTCGGTTTGAGAACCATCGCCTCCAGCTCGACGTTCTGCTTGGCCAGTTCGTCGAAGACCGCGAGCAGCGTGCGCGTGGTCGCTTCCTCGGCGGCCTGCAGCGAGTGGTCGCCGTCCATGAGCACCTCGGGCTCGACGATCGGCACCAGTCCCGCCTCCTGCGACAGCGCCGCATACCGGCCCAGAGCGTGGGCGTTGGCGTGGATGGCGTAGTCACTCGGACGGCCGTCGCCGATGTCGAGCACGGCCCGCCACTTCGTGAACTTCATGCCGAGCTCGACGTATTCGGCGAGACGGTCGCGCAGCCCGTCCAGCCCCTCGGTGACCTTCTCACCGTCGCTGCCCGCGAGCGGCTTGGCTCCCTTGTCCACCTTGATGCCGGGGATGACCCCGTTGTCCGCCGCGATCCGGCGCAGCGGAGTTCCCTCGTCCGAAGACTGACGGATCGTCTCGTCGTACAGGATCACACCGCTGATCGAGTTGCCGAGCTTCGGCGTGGACACGATCAGCTCGCGGTACTGCCGCCGCACCTCTTCGGTGGAGTCCAGCCCCTCGGCGTGCAGGCGCTTTTCCATCGTGCCGGTGCTCTCGTCAGCCGCGAGGATGCCCTTACCCTCGGCAACCATCTGCTGTGCGATCAGCCGCATATCGTCGCTGAACACGGTATTTCCTCCTTCGGACAAGCGATCTTGTCGTTGCCGACCTGCGACGGCTGGGCGAGCCGAACGTCGGCCTCGGTGCAAGCCTGTCAGGAAACGGTTGCGCCCCTCGACCCACCCTACGAGCATCCACCCTGCGTGACCGCCCCGATTCGCACGGTACTGCTCGCGGCGGTGGCCGCCTGCCGAGAAACCGCACGCCTCGCCGGTCACCGAGAGCGTGCCGACATGGTCTCGCACTTCACCGCGGACAGCGACCGCCCGAGACGCCGGCGAACCGGCGTCCCGGGCGCAGTCTCCGGCTCGCCTATCCCGCTCTGCGGTGGACGTCCTCCTTCGCCGACGGCCCCGGCGGGGTATCGGCGATCCAGGGGCCTTCGATGGACGGGTCGAGCACGCCTTCTTCCAGCCAGGTGTGCCTGCCCTCCAGGGCCGTCCGGGCCAGGGATCGATCCACCGTGTCGGTGTTCGTCCACAGGCGGCGGAAAAGCTCCTCGGTCCGGAGCCTGGACTGGGCGCAGAAGGTCCCTGCCAGCTCGTAGGCCGAGCGCCCCTGCTCCGGATCCTGCTTGCGCAGCATCTCCGCACGCACGCAGCTCGCGCTCATCGCGAACAGTTCCGCACCGATGTCGACGATCCGAGCCAGAAACCGCTGCTTGAGCTCCATCTTGCCCTGCCAGCGCGACATGGCGTAGAACGTCTGCCGCGCCAGCCTGCGGCTGGCGCGCTCCACGTAGCGCAGATGACCGGCCAGCGGGCCGAACTCGGCGTAGGAGTTCGGCAGCTGTCCCTTGCCCGTCGCCAGCGTCGGCAGCCAGCCCGCGTAGAACTTGGCCGCCCGCGCCGCGGCCTTGGCCTTGCGGCCGAGTCCGGCGTCCGGGTCGATGATGTCGCCGGCCACCGACAGGTGGGCGTCCACGGCCTCCCGTGCGATCAGCAGGTGCATGATCTCCGTGGATCCCTCGAAGATCCGGTTGATCCGCATGTCGCGCAGGACCTGCTCGGCCGGGACCCCGCGCTCACCCCTGGCCGCCAGCGACTCGGCGGACTCGAAGCCGCGGCCACCGCGGATCTGCACCAGTTCGTCGGCGATCGACCACCCCATCTCCGAGCCGTACAGCTTGGCCAGGGCGGCCTCGATGCGGATGTCGTGCCGTTGTTCGTCGGCCATCTCACTGGACAGCTCCGACACCGACTCCAGCGCGAACGCCGTGGCCGTCATGAAAGCGATCTTGCCCGAGACCGTCTCGTGCTCGCCGATCGGCCGGCCCCACTGCACCCGCGCCGCCGACCATTCGCGGGCGATCTTCGCGCACCACTTGGCCGTACCCGCACACATCGCGGGCAGCGAGAGCCTGCCGGTGTTCAACGTGGTCAGCGCGATCTTCAGACCGGCCCCTTCGGCACCGATGCGGTTCTTCGCCGGAACACGCACCCGGTGGAACCGGGTCACGCCGTTTTCGATACCACGCAACCCCATGAACGCGTTGCGGTTTTCCACCGTGATCCCGGGGCTGTCGGCCTCGACCACGAAGGCGGTGACCCCGCCCCGGCGACCTTCCGCGGACGGCACCCTGGCCATGACCACCATCAGGTCGGCGATCACGCCGTTGGTGGTCCACAACTTCACCCCGTCCAGCAGGTAGTCACCGTCCTCGGTCGGGGTGGCGGTGGCGGCCAGTCGCGCGGGATCACTGCCCACGTCCGGTTCGGTCAGCAGGAAGGCGCTGATGTCGGTGCGCGCGCAGCGCGGCAGGAACTCCTCGCGCTGCTGGGCGGTGCCGAACAGCTTCACCGGCTGCGGCACCCCGATCGACTGGTGCGCCGACAGCAGCGCGCCCAGTGACGGATGCGCCGAGCCCGCGATCGCCAGCGCCCTGTTGTAGTACACCTGGGACAGGCCGAGCCCGCCGTGGTCGGTGCCGATCTTCATGCCGAGCGCGCCGAGTTCCTTGAGCCCGGCGAGGACCTCATCCGGGATGACCCCGTTGCGCTCGATGTCGGTACCGTCGACCTTCTCCTCGCAGAACTGGCGCAGCCGGGCGAGGAACTCCTCGTCGCGCTCGCGATGCTGCTGGTCCCCTTCCGGATAGGGGTGGATGAGATCGAGCCGGAACCGGCCGAGGAAGATCTCCTTGCTGAAGCTGGGTTTGTCCCATCGGGTTTCGCGGGCTTGCTCTGCGACCTGCCTGGCCTCGCGCTCATCGACGGAGCGCTGCTGCGGCTGAGCCGTGCGATTCGGATCCACTGCGGTCATCGCTGACCTCCTGTAATCCTGGGGTCACCTCACGCTACTACTGGTTGGTAACCTGCGCGACCGCGCTGCTCGCGCCCACCTCCGGGAACGCACGGATTCCCCGCCGTTCGAGTGACAGCCCGTTGCGGTGCCAGCACGGAGCCTGCCCGGGACATTCACCCGACCGGAGGTCGGTGCGGGACGGGCTTCGTCGACGGGCCCGGCGACAGGAGCCCGGCAGCAGAAGTGCCGGAGTCAGTGGCGCGGTTGCCTACGGGCGAAATCCGCGGCGATCTCGTCGAAGGTCACCCAGCGAACGCCCTCGTGGGCGTTGATGTGCTCGATGAGCCGCTCGTGCATGAGCAGTGTCTGGGGCCGGCCGGACACGTCGGGATGGATGGTCATGGTGAACACGGCGTAGTCGTGCTCGCGGTAAATCCAGTCGAACTGGTCCCGCCAGAGCTGTTCGATGTCGCGCGGATTGACGAAGCCGTGGCTGTTGGGGCTGGCCTTGACGAACATCATCGGCGGCAGGTCGTCCAGGTACCAGTTCGCCGGGATCTCGACGAGGTCGGTTTCCTCACCGCGAACCAGCGGCTGCATCCACTCCCGGGCGGGCCGCTCGTAGTCGATCTTCGTCCAGCTGTCCCCGGTACGCACGTAGTAGGGCAGGCAGTCGTGGTGCATCAGCGAGTGGTCGTAGCGAATGCCGCGGTCCAGCAGCAGCTCGTTGGTGATCGGGCTGAACTCCCACCAGGGCGCCACATAGCCGGTGGGGCGCCTGCCGGACCGCTGCTCGATCAGCTCGACGCAGCGGTCCAGCACCTCGATTTCCTGCTCACGGCTCATCGCGATCGGGTTCTCGTGGCTGTAGCCGTGCACGCCGATCTCGTGGCCGGCCGCGACGCAGGCGTCGAACTGCTCGGGGAAGGTCTCCACCGAGTGCCCCGGCCAGAAGAAGCTCTGGGTGATCCCGTGGCGACGGAACAGCTCGACCAGGCGAGGTACCCCGACCTCGCCCGCGAACATCCCCCGGGAGATGTCGTCCGGGGAATCCTGCCCGCCGTAGGAGCCCAGCCAACCGCCGACGGCGTCGACGTCCACTCCGTAGGAGACGAGGATGTCCTTGCTCATGGTTCCTCCTGCTCGTCGACGGTTCACCGTGCCGATTCCGTGCGGCACCGTCAGCTCTCGCCGTCGCCACCGGCCTCCAGCCAGCGGTGCACCAGTACCGCGGGTTCTTCGGCAGCACAGGCCAGGGCCGTGGCCAGCAGCATCCGGCCCTGCCAGGGGCTGAGGTCCCCGCCGAAGAGTGCTCCGGCGGCTTGCAGATCCGCTCCGCCGCCATGGCCGTAGAGCGGTGCCACAGGGCCCGCGGGAACCCGGGAGCAGACCAGCACCGGCATACCACGGGCCACCACGTCCCGCACGGCATCGACCACGGCGGGAGTGGCGTTGCCCGCTCCGAACGCCGCGAGCACCAGTCCCCGCGCCCCGGCCGCCACCGCGGCGTGCAGCAACGCGGCGTCGGCACCGACGTAGAGCGGCACGACGTCGACCCGCGGCAGGACCAGCTCGCCCGGGCGGACGGGCAACGTCGGTGGCGGTGACGGCGGAGTCAGCGACCGGACCCGGTCCTCGGCCACGCGCAGGGCCGGGCCCCGCCCGGGAGCGGTGAAGGCATGCGCGCCCAGGGTGTCGGCCTTGGCGACGCCGCGCGCGGGATAGGCGTACCCGTCGAAACCGACCAGCACCCCGCGGTCGCGGGCGTGCGGATCGGCCGCCAGTCTCAGCGCGTCGGCAAGGTTGGCAGGCCCGTCCGGGGCGGGATCGTCATCAGGGCGCTGCGCTCCGGTGAACACGACCGGCCGCGGATCGGCGTGCAGCAGACCCGCCAGAAAGGCGACCTCCTCCATGGTGTCGGTGCCGTGGGTGACCACGACACCGTCGATGCCCTCCTCCAGCGCCGCGGCCAGGTTGCGCAGCAGCGCTTCCAGATCGGTCGACTGCAGGGCGAAGCTGCCGGTGGTCACCGCGTCGACGGGCTCGACCTCGACACGATCGGGCACCCGTACCCGGGCCAGCAGCTCGGCCCCGGTGGCCGCGGCCACCCGCCCGGCGGCGCCGGAGCGGCTGGCGATCGTTCCTCCGGTGGCCAGCAACCGGATCCTGCCCATCGCAGACCTCCCTCGGATGCAGCGGGCAACCGTCCCGAGGATGCGTGCCCGGCAGGCCCGCCCGCATGTGCGGCACACGGTCGCAGCGAGCACACGACCGCGTGAGCCTCGGAACCGTCAGGGATTCCTGCCGAGGAAGGCGATCAGGTGCTCCTCCGGACCGGCCTGCGGCGGCACGTCCACGGGCGCGGCGAAACGTGCGGGGCGGTCGGTGTCGGTGACGAACAGCGGTACGAGTTCGAGCAGCTCCTCGGCCAGCGGCGGCGGTATCGGCCGATGCTCTGCGCAGGTCCGGGAGATGTCCCACCCGTGGACGGCGATCTCGACGGCTCCGGTACTCGTCAGAATGCTGGTCGCCAACGGCGAGCCCGCGATGGAGATCTCCTCGTCGCTGTCGGCACGAGCTCCGGCCCCGAGCAGCAGGTGAGCACGAGTGCGCACCGTGGTGACGAGGTCGGTGGCCGGAGCACCGCCCGCGCCACCCGCACCCAGGTCGACATGCCCGGTGTCGAGTCCCTCGTGCAGCGCCGTCAGGGACTCGTCGAGATGCGCCAGCAGCGTGCGCAGGTCCCACTCCCGGCAGGGCGTGGGATACGGCAGCATTTCCTGCGTGATGAGCCGGAGACTGCCCAGGGTGTAGCCAACTGCTCGTTCGAGCAGCCCGACACCGCCGATCAGCGGTGCCGTCGCGGATTCGCGAGACATCGTGGTGCCCGCGTCAGTGCGCCGGCCGCAGCGGCCGGTCGGGGGCGGTTTCCGGCAAGCCGAACGTGGCGAACAGGCGGTGGTCGAAGAACGCGGCGACATGGGCCACGCCCGCGGCGGTCAGCGTGAGCACCTGCAGGTGAAACGGCCGATACACCCCGTCGTCGCCGCGCATGTACACCCCGAAGGCGGGCTGGCCGTTGGCCTCGGTGGCCACCAGTCGCATATCACCCGGCCCGGCGGGGCATTGCGTGTCGATGAGGCGACCGATGTTCTCCGGTGTGCGGTACCAGCCCGTGAACGGCGGCATCTCCCAGACGGCATCGGAGGTGAACAGCTCCACGATGGCGCTGACGTCCTTGTCCTCGAAAGCCGCGACGTAGCGGTCGAGCAGAGCACGCTGCTCCGAGCCGGCCGGTTCGACGACCTCCTCGGGTTTCGGCGCGGCCTGTTCGAGCTGGGCCCGGGCGCGCTGCAGGATGCTGTTGACGGCGGGGGTCGAGGTGTCCAATGCTTCGGCGACCTCGGCGGCCCGCCACTGCAGCACGTCGCGCAGGATCAGCACGGCACGCTGCCGGGGCGGTAGGTGCTGCATGGCGGCGATCAGGGCCAGCCGCATGCTCTCGCGCGAGGTCACGATCGCGGCGGGGTCGGTGCGCTCGTCATCGACCATGCCGTCGGGGATGGGCTCCAGCCACGGCGTCTCCGGCTGCTGCACCAGGTCGTCGGCGGCGTCGGAACCGGGCCCGCCGAGGCCGGTGGGCAGTGGACGCCGCCCGCGGCTTTCCAGCGCGGTCAGGCAAGTGCGGGTCGCGATCCGGTAGAGCCAGGTGCGCAGGGAGGATCGTCCCTCGAAGCGGTCGTAGGAGCGCCACGCGCGCAGGTAGGTCTCCTGCACCAGGTCTTCGGCGTCGTGCACCGAGCCGAGCATGCGGTAGCAGTGCGCGAGCAACTCGCGCCGATACGGGTCGGCCATTCGCAGGAAATCCCCGTCGACCGGGCTGCCCGTGCTGACCGGCTTGTCGGTGCCGGCCGGCTTGCTGACCGTGGCCATGCTCCTCACCCCTCCCACCCGAAAAACCAACTGTAGGTCATCGAGGCGCCCGCGTGGACCGCCTCGCCGATATCGACAACGTCGGCGGTGAAAACTCATCGCGCCCGAGACGACGAATGTGCCACCGGCAGCGCAGGGCGGCCGCACCACGCCTCGGCGACCATGAGAACCACCGTCGCGGGAGCCGGATTCACCCGGGTGGGCAGTACTGTGCCGCTGCCTCGCTTTCCGGGCGGCAGGGCGAGAAGAGGCGTGGAAAACTCCCGCACCGGCGAGAAATGCACGAGCGCTCGAGAATGTGGAGGCCACCATGGAGCAGGACCCGAACCGCCCGCTGCGCGACGAGGACATGGAAACCGTGGGCGCAGGCGGAATCGCCGCCCGCACCAAGGACGCCGACACGCAGGACGCCGACCAGTCCGACGACGCCGACACGCAGGACGCCGACGGCACCGATCAGTCCGACGACGCCGACACCCAGGACTCCGACAGCGACTCGCGGGACTCGTGACGGCACCGGACGTGGACACCGAATCCCTGCGGCGCTGCGTCGGTGACCCCGACCGTTTCGCCGAGCAGGTGTGGGGCAGACGGGTCATGGTGCACGGCCCGACGCCGGACGGATTCGAGGACCTGCTCGGCCTCGACGACGTCGACCGGCTGCTGTCGGGATACGGCTTGCGCACCCCGGCTTTCCGGCTCGTGCGGGAAGGCCGGGTCCTTCCGTCCTCGGAGTACACGCAGTCGGCCCGGATCGGCAACGCGCCGATGAGCGGCATCGCCGATCCGGCCCGGGTGTTCAGCGCCGTGGAACAGGGAGCGACCCTCGTGCTGCAGGGGCTGCAGCGCTACTGGCCGCCCCTGACCCGCTTCTGCCGGTCGCTGGAGCTCGCCCTCGGCCACTCGTGCCAGGTCAACGCCTATCTCACTCCACCGGGTTCGCAGGGCTTCCATCCGCACAGCGACACCCACGACGTGTTCGTGCTGCAGGCGTTCGGGCGCAAGACCTGGCAGATCTGGCCGGCCCCGGCCGAGCACGGCGGGAGCGGCAACACGGGGGAAGGCCCCGACGAGGACGGCACCGCCGACGAGCACGCGGCCGACAACGTCGAGCTGGTGCCGGGAACCGCCGTCTACCTGCCGACCGGCACTCGGCACGCCGCGCGAACGCAGCACACCCTGTCCGGGCACCTCACGGTCGGCATCCACCCGACGCGGTGGCGGCAGGTGCTGGAACGGGCACTCACCCAGCTCCTCGACGACCCGGCGCTGGAGGCCCCACTACCGGTGGGGTTCCACCGCGACACCGAAGCGCTGGCCACACAGCTCGGCGAACGGCTCGAGGAACTGGGCACGCGGCTGGAGAAGCTGGACGCCCGCGACGTCACCGACGATCTCGCCGACCGCTTCCTCACCGGCCGCCCCTCGTTGCTGCACGGTGGGCTGGTCGACCGCATGCGCCTGGCCACGCTGGACGACGACACCCGGCTGCGCCGGCGCCCGGGTGCGGTGTGCGAGATCCGCTCCGGCGGCACCGATCCGGTGCGGGTGTTGCTCGGCGACCGGGAGTTGCGCGTGCCCGGCTGGGTCGAACCGGCGATGCGCGAGATCGCCGCCGGGAGCACTCTCACCGCCCGCGATCTCGCGTCGCACCTGGATCCTGCCAGCCGTCTCGTTCTCCTGCGGCGGCTCGTCCGAGAGGGGTTGCTCGAGGTCACGGATGGGTGAAGCGCGGGCACGCTGCCAGACGCGCAGCCGCTCCCTGCACGAACCGTTGCACGGCACCGCCTCCACGGTCCGCGGCTGGGTGCTGCTCGAAGAACCAGGGCCGTGGGGGGTGGACGCGCTGCGCGACAGCCGACTCGATGCGGACGTGTCGACGAGGTTGCACGAGATCTGCCGCAGACTGCGGCTGCGCGTGGTACTCATCCGGCGGGTACGGCGCCAGGGCCAGGGTTCCGGGCAACGGCACTGCTTCCTCGCCCGCACCGGCCTCGGTGAAGGCTGGGTGGAGCAGGCCGTGCTCGACGGTCCCGCCGACGTCTTCGACCTCGACCTGGAGGGGCTGGCCCGCGGGGATCGCCCCGGGCTGCAGCCCGTGCCGGACCCGCTGTACTTCGTCTGCACCCACGGACGGCACGATCCCTGCTGCGCCGAGCAGGGCCGACCCGTGGCCGAAGCGCTCAGCAAGCACTTTCCGGAACAGACCTGGGAGGTCTCGCACATCGGCGGGGATCGGTTCGCGGGCAACCTCCTCGCGTTGCCGCACGGGTTCTACTTCGGGCGGGTTCCTTCCGACGATGCCGTCCCGCTCGCCGAGGCCTATGCGCGAGGCGAGCTCGACACCAGGTATTTACGGGGGCGCACTGCCTACGGTTTCGCCACGCAGGCCGCCGAGTGCCTGTTGCGGCAGGAGACCGAGATCTGCGGTGTCGACGAGTTGCCGCTGATCTCCTCCCGTCGGGAGGGCGACGAGGTCGAGGCGACGTTCACCGCCCCGGACGGGGGTCACTACCGGGTGCGCCTGCGCTCGGTTCCCTCTCACCCCGAACGCAGGCTGACCTGCCACGCCGACCAGCCGTCCGTCCCGTCCGAGCATCGACTCGTGGAGCTGCACCACGAGCGGGGGTGAGCAGAGCGCAGACGGGCCCGGGTAGCGACCCCGGTCCGCGCACCCCTTTCATTCCGGCGGCATGTCCTCGGGCAGGTGCCGGGTCGACGACGGCGGCACCTGCCGGGTTTCCTCCGGCGTCTCGGGCCCGTCTTCCCGGGTGTCCTCCGGGCTGATCCGGTCCCCGGCTCCCTCGTCGTAGCCCTCGTCCTCCGCCTCGTCCGAAGCGGGCTGCCGGACTGTGCCGGGCTCGACCGGTTCCCCGGTGGACTCCCGGTCCACACCGGGCGAGCGTTCCCGATCCGTCACGGTGGGTCACCTCGCTTCCTGCCTGTCCGTCCTTTTTCCACACACCGCCGATCCCCGGAAGGCTGGTGCTCCGTCACCGGGCATCGAAGCGGCGGCAGCCTCACAGCGGCCGTTTCGGCTCCTTCGTCGTCTGCCCGCCCGTGTTCTCGTCCTCGGGAACCGCCTCGTCCTCGGACATGCCGGGGGACTCGGCGTTCTCCTCGGCGTAGGTGGACCGAGTGTGCTCCTCGGCGAAGTCGGGCTCGTCCTCGACCGGGAATCGTTGCTTGCGATCGCGCTCGCTCATCATGACCTCCCCGCTCGGCGCGCACCGTGCTCTGCGGAAGGCATCCACCCGCGGGTTCCGGGGCTGCTCACTGCTTCAACTCCCGCCACAACCGGTCGGCATCGTTGGTGAAGGGAGCATCGCGCGCGGCCGCACTTTCGGCGTCCTGGCGCAGTGCCTGCACTTCGCCCTGTGCCAGGTGCGGATCGTTGACCCCTTCGGCACGCAGCCACTCCAGCAGCTCGCTCCAGCCCTGCCACCGGCGGTCCCGCAGGACGTACTCGACCGCAGCACTGTCGTAATCGCCCCGAGCGCTCGCGGAAGGACGGGCGGAAGGACGGTTCGCTCCCGGGCTGCTCATTCGATCCATCCCCTCGACAACGGCCCCGCGGTCACCGCACGCTGTCGGCATCCCCCGCCGTGTCCCGGCACCGGCATGCCGCTCGACCGCGCGTGCGGAACTTTTCCCATCACGCCGGGATGCCTACCCGCCGATCCCCGCCCCCAAACGCCTCACCAGCTCAAACACCCGTCCAGCGGCGAGGCATCGATGCGCGCGCTCCCGACGGGTGGCACCACTGAATACCGGCGCCTTGCTGCGGGTATGGACGAGAGGCCACCGAAAGTCAGGAGGAACGCATGCCCGTTCGAGAGATGATGGACAGCTACCCGGCCACGATCAACCTGGATCGGGGTCTGCTCGCCGACGCGGTGCAGGCAACGCTGCAATGTGCCCAGACCTGCACCGCTTGTGCGGACGCGTGCCTGAGCGAGCAGTCGGTGGACCAGTTGCGCAAGTGTGTGCGCAGCAACCTCGACTGCGCCGACATCTGCGACACGACCGCCCGTGTGCTGTCCCGCCACACCGGCTACGACGCCAACATCACCCGCGCGCAGCTGCAGGCATGCATCCAGGCCTGCACCAGTTGCGGCAGCGAGTGCCACCAGCACGCGAGCATGCACGAGCACTGCCGGATCTGCGCCGAGGAGTGCCGGCGCTGCGCCGACACCTGCCAGACCCTGCTGCACGCCATCGGCTGATTTCGATCCCGGCCGGGCACCGGAACGTCGACTCGGTTCCGGACGCTGCGCAGCAGCGTCCGGACAGCAGCACAGCCGGCGACCCGGCACTGCCGCCGGCAGGCGTCCCGCCCCGAAAAGAACACGACCGCACATCGAATGCTGTCACTGCCCGCACGCTCACGGGAGACTGTGGATGATCGACCGCATCGCCGAGGTATGGGGTACTCGGACCCCGTACGAGCAGGATCAGCGCTGGCCCGTCCGTGTCGACCAGAAGCTGGCCGAGGGGGTGGGTGACGACGATGTCGACCGGTGGGTGCAGTCGGCCTGCGTGCTGTGCAGCAACGGGTGCGGTTGCGATATCGCGGTCAAGGACGGGCGGATGGTCGGTGTGCGGGGACGTGCCACCGACATCGTCAACCACGGTCGCCTGGGGCCGAAGGGCCTGTTCGGCAGCTGGCAAGGTGTCGACAACAAGGACCGATTGACCCGGCCCCTGGTGCGGGAGAACGGCCGCCTGGTCGCCACCGACTGGGATACCGCGATGCAGCGCGTGGTGGACAACAGCCGGCGACTGCTGCAGGAGAAAGGACCGTTGTCGCACGGGTTCTACACCAGCGGGCAGCTGTTCTTGGAGGAGTACTACACGCTGTCGGTTGTGGGCAAAGCCGGCATCCGGACACCGCACATGGACGGCAACACACGCTTGTGCACGGCGACGGCTGCCGCGTCGATGAAGGAAAGCTTCGGCTCCGACGGGCAGCCGGGAAGCTACGTCGACATCGACGAATGCGACGCGATTTTTCTCTATGGCCACAACATGGCCGAGACTCAGACAGTGCTGTGGATGCGGGTACTGGACCGACTCGCCGGTCAGAACCCGCCGAAAGTGGTGTGCGTCGATCCGCGCGAGACCGAGGTCGCCCGCCACGCCGACGTGCACCTTCCCGTCCGCAACGGCACCAACCAGGCGTTGATGAACGGGCTGGTCCGCGAAGTGATCGTCAACGGCTGGATGGACGAGGACTACGTCGCCGCGCACACTCTGCACTTCGACGAGCTGCGCGACGTGGTCGAGCCGTGGACGCCGGAACGGGTGGCCGAGGTGTGCGGTGTCGACGCCGACGACGTGCGTCGGACCGCCGAGATCTTCGGCACCACCGAAAGGGTGCTGTCCACCGTCCTGCAGGGTTTCTATCAGTCCCATCAGGCCACCGCGGCCTCGTGCAACGTCAACAATCTGCATCTGCTGCGCGGTCTGCTCGGCCGTCCCGGTTGCGGCATTCTGCAGATGAACGGGCAGCCCACCGCACAGAACACCCGGGAGACCGGCGCGGACGGAGACCTGCCGGGGTTCCGCAATTGGGGCAATACCGACCATGTCGCCGAACTGGCCCGGGTGTGGAACGTCGACCCGCTCGACATTCCCAGTTGGGCCCCGCCCACCCATGCGATGCAGATCTTCCGCTACGCCGAGCAGGGCTCGATCAATTTTCTGTGGGTTCAGGCGACCAACCCCGCCGTGTCCCTGCCGGAGCTGGCCCGCATCCGCGAGCTTTTGCACCGCGAGGAATTGTTCCTCGTCGTCCAGGACCTCTATCTCACCGAGACCGCGCAGCTGGCGGACGTGGTCCTGCCCGCCGCTGCGTGGGGCGAGAAAACCGGAACGTTCACCAATGTCAACCGCACGGTGCACTTGAGCGACAAGGCCGTCGAACCGCCCGGCGAGGCGCGCAGCGACCTGGACATCTTCCTCGACTACGCCCACCGCATGGACTTCCGCGACCGGGACGGCAATCCGCTCGTTCCCTGGTCCGACCCCGAAGGAGCGTTCCATGCCTGGCGGGAGTGCACCCGCGGTCGGCCGTGTGATTACACGGGACTGAGTTACGAACGGTTCCGCGGAGGTAGTGGCATCCCGTGGCCCTGCAATGACGAGCATCCCGACGGGACCGTGCGTCTCTACGAGGACGGTGTCTTCCCCACCGATCCGGACTACTGCGAAACCTACGGTCACGACCTCGTGACCGGGGCAGTCGTGGGTGAACAGGCCTACCGCGCCATGAACCCGGCCGGGCGGGCACTGCTCAAGGCAGCGCCCTACCAACCGCCGCACGAGGAACCCGACGAGGACTACCCACTGCGCTACACCAGCGGCCGCACCGTGTACCACTGGCATACCCGCACCAAAACCGGCCGTGCCGAGCCGCTGGACCGAGCCGCACCGCAAGCGTGGGTGGAACTGGCCGAGGAAGACGCCGAGCGGCTGGGTGTCATCGAAGGCGACATCGTCCGCGTCGCCTCGCGCCGCGGGGAGATCGTCGTCGCCGCGCGGATCGGCCGAGGCCGGCAGGGTGTGGTCTTCGCGCCCTTCCACTACGGCTACTGGGACACCGATGGTGTCGGCCCCGGCGAGCACCCGCGCAGCGCGAACGAGTTGACGATCACCGAATGGGATCCGGTGTCCAAGCAGCCGGTCTACAAGGTCGCCGCCGTTCGTGTCGACAAAGTCGCCACCGGTGACGGTCCGGCTCCGGCCCCCACCACGGCGGCCTCGCGCCCGGCTCGGCCGGGCACGGTGCGACCCACCGTCGGTGGCAGCGAGGCCATGGCCGACGAGCGCATCGCCCCCGTCGAACCGCCCGCCGTCGCCACGCGGGAGGAGCATCCATGAAGCTGCCCGTCTACCTGGGGTTACTGCGCGAAGCCGAACGTGTCCTCGCCGAGTCTTTCCGGCAGGTTGCCGACGGGCACGCCGCGGAACCCGACGTTCACTTCCTGTCCCACACACTGGCTCAGCAGTGCCTGGCGCACTACGAAGCACTGGACCCGATCGTGCAGCGCTATGGCGAAGCTCGTCAGGAAGACGAACCGGAGCGTCTGCACGCCGAAGGGCTCGGCCGGATCCGCAGCGGACCCGTGGGACTGCTGCGTGACCTCCAGGACGTCTACATGCTCGCCTCCGTCGTGGAGATCACCTGGAAGCTGGTCGGACAAGCAGCCGAGGCACTGCGGGACCGTGAACTGCTCGAACTCGTCGCCCGCTGCCACAAGGAGACGAGCACGCATCTGGACTGGTTGAAAACTCGCATGGAACAGACCGCTCCACAGGCCCTCATCGCGGCGCAGTGATCGGAAGGGCCCTCTTCGAGCGACACGTCATCCGCTCTCGACGGAGCCACCCGCCCCGACCCGCCCTCGATCGATCAAGAATCCGACTACCCTGGACACGACCGAGCAGCATCTCGCAGGACTGAGGAGGGCCTGGTCCATGCAGACCGCCACCCTGGGCAGGACGGGACTGCAGGTGTCACGCATCGCGTTCGGCACCTGGCAGCTCGGCGGCGAATGGGGCGTGTTCGACGAGGACGCCGCGATCGGTGCCATCCGCCATGCCCGCGACCTCGGTGTGAACTTCTTCGACACCGCCCAGGCCTACGGGTTCGGCCGCTCCGAGGGCGTCCTCGGCAGAGCACTGGCCGACGAGCTCAAACGCGACCGGGATGCACTGGTCATCGCCACCAAGGGCGGCGTCAATCCCGGCGCCGAGCGTTCCCGGGATGCGAGCCGGGACTTCCTGCGCTCGGGTGTGGAGCAGAGCCTGCGCGCCCTCGGCATCGACCACATCGATCTCTACCAGGTGCACTGGCCGGACGAGCAGACCCCGGCCGAGGAGACCGCGGAAGCCCTGCAGGAGCTCGTCGACGAGGGCAAGATCCGCCATGTCGGCGTGTCCAACTACGACGTCGCCCACATGACCGAGTTCGAGCACACCCGGCCGGTCGAGACCCTGCAGCCGCCGTATCATCTGTTCCGACGCGGCATCGAGCAGGAGGTGCTGCCCTACACGCGGCAGCACAACATCGGTGTTCTCGTCTACAGTCCGCTGGCCAGCGGGCTGCTGACCGGGACGATGAACGCCGAAACCACGTTCGCCGAAGACGACTGGCGGGCCCACTCGTCGGCGTTCCGGGGCGAGACGTTGCGCCGCAACCTCGCGGTGGTCGAGCAGCTGTCCGAGTTCGCCGCCCTGCGGGGCATCACCGTGGGCCAGCTCGCGATCGCCTGGACGCTGGCCCAGCCCGGCGTGCACGCGGCCATCGTGGGCGCGCGCAGCAGCCGCAACATCGAGGACAGCCTCACCGCCGCCGATGTGCGGCTCTCGGACGACGACCTCGCCGAGATCGAGCGGATCACCGCCGAGGGCGTCTCCATCGAGGGAGCCACCCCCGAAGGCGTCGTCTGAACCCGGACACCCCGGACACGACGTGGCGGCTCTCCCCTGCCGGGTGGTGAGAGCCGCCGCGCCCGCTGCTCAGCCGCTGTTCTGCTGCTTTCCGATCCAGTCGGCGGACACGTGGCCCAGACGCATCCGCTGCGGGTGGTCACCCACCGGCACGCGGGCGACCTCCTCGCCGGTGGCGTAGGAGATGGCCGAGATCCGGTCGCTGCCGCTCCAGGACACGAAGCAGTAGCGCCCGTCGCTGCTCTCGGTGGCCCAGTACGGCTTCTTGCCGCCCCGGACGAGTTCCTGGTGCCGGAAGGTCTTCGGCGAGACGATCGTGGCGTAGTCCGACATCGTGCCCGCCACGCACAGCTTCGACCCTTGGGGATTCATCGCGATGCCGTGGTGGGCGGAGTCGAGGAGATACTGTTCGCGAGGTGTGTCCTCGACATGGTCGGCGATCGGCAGCTTGGCCACCCGGGTCACTTTCTCCTGCCGCAGGTCGTATTCGACGAAGCCGTGGAAGAACGACACCTGGAAGTAGACGTAGCGCCCATCGGGGGAGAACGTCATCGGCCGGATGGCCCCGCTCAGGTCGGGATAGCCGGCCTCGTCGAGCTTGGTGCCCATGTCGACGCGCTCGAGGATCTCGTGGGTGTCGGCGTCGACGACCTGGAAGTAGCGCTTGCCCTTGGTGGAGTCCAGGGCCGGTCGGTCCAGCGGGGTGTAGACGTAGCCGATGCTGGCGTGGAAGATCTTCTCGCCGTCGGGTGAGTAGACGTTCTCGTGGGGCGAGTCGCCCGAGGGGAACCTGCCGACCTCCTTGCCGGTGTCGATGTCGAGGATGTGCACGACGTTGCCGGTCGAGGCGGACACGGCCACGTGCTGTCCGTCGGGAGAGAGCGCCATGTGGTCGGAGCGCTGACCGTCGACGCGGAAGCGCCAGACGAGTTCGCCGGTGGCGATGTCGATGGCGACCACGTCGGCCAGGCTCGGCCGGGACACGATCAGCAGCCGGCCGTCGGGGCTGGTGTACATGTCGTCGACGTACTGGTCGTGGCCCTCACCGATCAGCGCCCGGATACCGAGGTAGTAACCCAGGCGGACGGGATCGGTGTGAATCTCGCGCATCCGCTCGTCGAGGTCCGGGACGACGTTGATCCGTCCGAGGTGCCGAAACTGCCCGTCCTGGGAGATCACGTCCACGGTGCCGTCCCAGTTGTTGCCGACGAACAGCACCTCGCGCAGGTCCCTGCCCTCGTGAGCACCGTCGGCGACCGATGTCGGCGCCGGCGACACCGCGGAAGCCCCGGCCAGCATCACCGCGGCGATGGCGGTGACGATTCTCGTTCTCGTCCTCGACGGCCTTCCACTCCGCCACCTCATATCCGTCCTCGCTTTCCGGGGCACTCTCGTTACCGGCGAGTAAGTTGATCTGCTTAGCATGCTGCAGCACACCGCGCTGCCGCAACGGTGATTTCCGAAAAAGCAGAGAGCACTGTGGCGCGGCACAACCGGGCGCGGGCCATCCCGATGCGCATTGCCGTGCTGGATCGCCACGGTGGCCACATGGCGGTGGCGCTTGCGGATCACCGGATCGTGGTATGTCGCCCCCTCCGGGTGAGGAGCTAGCATCAAAGGTCCCTATCAGACGAAAATCGCTGGTAAGGGATGTCTCCCCGCGCGGCCGCCAAGCACAGCGCGGGGAGGCTTTTCTCTTCGGCGCACTGTCCCCACCGGAGGAACGCCCCGGGACGTCTCGTGTGGACTCCCGCGCACGGTCGCGGACCGGGTCGAGAGCCACCGAGTGCTGCTTCAGAAGTGCCGTCCGAGTTGGGCGAACGGGCTGACGGTGTGGAACTTCGCGTGTCCGTCGGGCAGATCGCGGCTTTCCAACGACCACGTCATCGGATGCGGCACCAGGACCGCGCCGAGCCCGGCCTCCAGTGCGGGCCAGATGTCCGAGCGCGGCGAGTTTCCGATCATCCAGGTGTCGGCGGCAGCCAGGCCGCGCCGAGCGAGGAAGTCCCGGTAGACCGGGGTCTCCTTCTCCCGGACGATCGTGATGTCGGTGAAGAACCCGGCCAGGCCCGAGGCCTCGATCTTGCCGGTCTGCTCGGTGTGATCTCCCTTGGTGAGCAGGAAAAGCCGATGCCGTTGGGACAGCGCGCGCAGCGTGTCGACAACCCCGTCGATGAGCTCCACCTCTTGGGCGCGGATCGGTGCGCACGCGACCCGGAGCACCTGGCGGTCGGTCTCGCCGAGCAGACCTCGGAACTCGGTTGCGCACTCGCCGAGACTGCGCTCGAAGACGTCGACGCCGTAGCCGTACCGATGGCTGTTGACCTTCTCGATCTCGTCCAGCCGGGCCCGGACCTGTTCGCGGGGCAAGCTTGATCCCGCGACGTGGTCGAGGAACAGCTCGACGGCGCGTTCGAACAGGACGTTGTTCTCCCACAGGGTGTCGTCGGCGTCGAAGACGAGGTTGTGCGGCAATGCTTGCGTCCTTCCTGTGAGGGGATGCTCCGCCCCCGGCGCCGCCGTCGCCGGGGAGAGGCCGTGGACACCTTGCGGGGTGCAGGTGGTCGACGCCCTCGTGTATGTGCTTCGCAATGGCGCTGGACCCAGGTAGAGGTCACTGCTCTCGCCGACGGGCTCGGGATGGTTCGATGGCTGCAGGCAGGGTGAAGGCCGCCTCGGCGGCGTGGGATTGAGCGCGTGCTTCGTGCTCGGTGGTCCACCCGGCCGCTTCGCGCAGCATGCGGAACTCGTGGCCCAGGGTGGTGGCCGAGGTGGTGCGGGCGTCGGTGTTGATGGTGACCGACAGTCCGTCGCCGAGAAGGGCGGTGGCGGGATGGTCGAGCAGGCCGGCCACGGCTCCGGTCTGGACATTGCTGGTCGGGCACATCTCCAGGGCGATGCCCTCGCGCCGCAGTCGGTCGAGCAGGGCACGGTCGCCGACGCAGCGGACGCCGTGGCCGATGCGGCGGGCGCCGAGCACGTCGATGGCTTCCCACATGCCGGCTGGGCCGGCCGCCTCACCGGCGTGGACCGTGCACGCGAGCCCCGCGGCGTGGGCGAGCTCGAAAGCGCCCCGGTGCGGGGTGGCGGGATAGAGCTGTTCGTCACCGGCCAGGTCGAGTCCGGCCACCACGCCCCGGTGCGGGGTGGCGGGATAGAGCTGTTCGTCACCGGCCAGGTCGAGTCCGGCCACCACGCCCCGGTGGCGCAGCGCGGTCTCGGCGACCGCCAGGCTCTCCTGCGGTGTCTGGTGTCGCAGGCAGCACAGCAACAGCCCGGTGGCAACCCCCGTGGCGCCCCGACCTGCGGTCAGTCCTTCGGCCACGGAGGACACCGCCTCGTCCTGGGTCATGCCCCGGTGGCCGTGCAGTTGCGGCGCGAAGCGCACCTCGCCGTGGACCACACCGTCGGCGTGGAAGTCCTCGACCAGTTCGCGGGCGGCCCGGCGCAGCGCCTCCGGGGTCTGCAGCACCTGAAGCGGCAGGTCGAAGTAGGGCAGAAACCGGGTCAGGCTGCCGCAGTCCGCCGGCGCGGTGACCAGGTGCTCGACGGGTGCGGTCAAGGCGATGCCCTGCTCTCGGGCCAATTCGGCGATCGTGCTCGGGCGCAGCGACCCGTCGAGATGGCAGTGCAGTTCGTAGCGCGGCACGGGTGCTGGTGCGGTGTCCGAAGTCATCGATGTCTTTCCCCGGTGGTCGGCTCAGGCAGGTTGCGGGTTCGTGGCGCAGGTGCCGAAGAGCAGACGTGGCTTCTCCCCTCGTGCACAGCTGGAGGTGGTGACCGGTGCGGCAAAGCAGAGGTCCGCCGGGTCGTGGTTCGTGGACCCCTCTCTTGTCTAATCGTTTAGATGACAGAATGCAAGGACTATGGCCAGGAGAACGGATCGGGCGGTGACACTGGCGGACGTAGCTCGCAGGGCGGAGACCTCGACCGCCGTGGTCAGCTACGTGATCAACAATGGTCCCCGTCCGGTGGCTGCCGAGACCCGCGAGCGGGTGCTCGCCGCGGCGGCCGAACTGGGTTACCGGCCCAACCGGGTGGCCAGCGCGCTGCGTTCTCGCACGACCGGCGTGGTGGGCCTGGTGCTGGCTGATGCGCAAACCCCGTATTTCGCCACGTTGGCCGGGCACATCGAGCGGGCTTTGGACGAGCGCGGCAAACTCACGCTGATCGGCAACGCCGGATACGCCGCAGACCGCCAACAGGACCTCGTCGAGCGATTCCTGGCGGCCCAGGTCGACGGGCTCGTGATCGTCTCCGCGGACGGGGGCGCCGATGTGGCGGCCCACGCCGAGGAGGCCGGTGTACCCGCCGTGTACGTGCACCACCAGCCCACCGAGGCGCATGCTCCCGTGATCGCCGCCGACAACCGCACCGCAGTGCACGAGGCGGTGGCGCATCTGCGCCGACACGGGCACGAGCGGATCGCGTTTTTGGCCGGTCCCCACGACATCGGGCCCGTGGGCCTGCGACGGCAGGCCTGGCACGCCGCTGTCGCCGACGCCGAACTCCTGCGCTGCGACTACTCCCGCGCCGCAGCAGCCACCGTGGCCGAGCGCCGCATCACCGACGGCACCATGCCGCGTGCCCTGATCACCGCCACGGATGAACAGGCCATCGGGATCCTCGCCGGGGCCTGGGCAGGTGGACTTGTCGTCCCCGACCGCCTTGCACTGATCAGCCTCGACGGAACTCCCGACAGCGCCTACACCGCCCCGGCCTTGACGGTGACTCAGCAGCCCCTGCACGCCATGGCAGAACACGCCGTCGATCAGCTGCTGGGCACCAGCAGCCCATCACCGGCCCCGTCCGCCGCCACTCTGATCCTCCGACGCAGCTGCGGGTGCGACCACCGCGCAAGCGCGCTGTGACCAGGGACTGTCGAGCCCTTCTGTGCCAAGCGCGGTGCTGAGGCGGGCCGGCGTGGGATCTGCTTGGTCAGATCCTGCAGCAGCCCTCAAGGCCGCCCGCTCGAACCGGACGCGCGGCTTTCCCCGCATCCGGCTCTCCACATGCCTTGCCCGTTGGTCAACCGGTCGTGGCTGCGGTGGTCCGAGGATGCCACTGCGCAATGCGGAGTGTCCGTCGTCGAATACCCGCTGGATCTCGAGGCCGCACCGCAGGATCTGCTGGACCAGGTCGGCATCCTGGCCCGCTATGCTCAGTCCGCTGTGCCTACCTGAGGAGGTCGTTCATGGGGCTCCGGTTCCGCAAGCCGCTGCGGCTCGGCCCGGTCACGCTGCACGTCACCCAACGTGGGCTCTCCTCCTGGTCGATCAAACTGGGCCCGTGGTCCTGGAACTCGCGGCACCGCAGGCAACGGGTGAACCTGCCCGGGCCGTGGCACTGGACCGGCCGCCGCAGCCGCAAGGACAACCGCGGCTCGTAACCGCGCAGTCACTCCTCTTCCTGGCCTTTGTCTCGCCGCTGCTTCGGAGGTGGATGCGTCGGTTTCGGATTGATTTCATTCAACACTGAAGTTATCGAGGCAATTATCATTGTGATTCGTCTCGAGCAGGCAGCGGCACGGCTCTACGCATCGCAGGGCAGCTGGGCCAGGGCCTCGTCCTGACCCAGCAGCTCAGTCCACGATGTCCACGTGAAAAGGCCCCCACATGGGCTCGCTTTCGCAGGCCCGGATGACCGACGAGCGGGCTCACCTCACCGGGCCTTCAGCTCAGGCTCACACAGCCCGACCGGCGGCGCGTTTGCGGCGTCGCCGCAGGCGGCGCGCGGACAGCGCGGCGAAGGCCTTGCGGCCTCGGCGCGGTCGAGGGAGCCGGCCCGCGATGGCGTCGTCGAGCAGCGTGCCGACGGTTTCCCGGGCGCAGACCTTGTTGGCGCCGATGCCGCCCGAGGGACCACGCTTGATCCAGCCCACGACGTAGGTTCCCGGCAGGCCGTCCACACGCCCCTCTGCATGGGGGATGGTCCCGGACTCCTCGTCGAACGGCAGGCCGGTGAGTTGAGCCCCGCGATACCCGACCGCCCGGATCACCCGACCGGCCGCGATCTCCACGTCATCGGTGCGGCCGGTGGCGCGCAGTCCTCGCACCTCCGTGTCGCCGAGGATCTCCCGGGGTGCGGAGTGGAAGCGCAGCACGATGCGGCGCCCTCCGTGCGCCGGCGGTGCGGACCAGTCGACGGTCTCGCGTGGCAGGCCCCGCAGCAGACCGGCCTTGTCCTCGGACGCCGCGGCATCGATGGTCTGTCCGACTTGTGCATCGTGCGCGTCCACCACCAGCTCGACGTCCTCCCGCTGCGCGATCCCGAGCAGTTCGGGGCTGGTGTAGGCCGCCGCCTCGGGGCCGCGGCGTCCCAGCAGCACGACCTCGCGGACCCCGCTCGATCGGAGCTTGTCCAGGATCGCCGGGGCGATCGCGGTGTTTTCCAGCGTGCTCGGGTCCATGGTCAGGATCCGGGCCGCGTCGAGCGCAACGTTGCCGGTGCCCACCACGACCACGCGCTCGGCCGACAGGTCGATCGCGTCGGCCGGAACGTCCGGATGGCCGTTGTACCAGGCCACCACCGTCGTCGCTGCAACACTGCCGGGCAGGTCCTCGCCGCGGATGCCGAGCCGGCGCGCCGACGAGGCCCCCACCGCGTAGATCACGGCATCGTGGTGCTCGGCCAGTTCGTCGACGGTGACGTCCCTGCCGATCTCGAGACCCAGCCGCATCGTCAGCCGGGGATGCGTGTGGAAGCGGGCGAACGTCTCGCCGATCTGCTTCGTCGACACGTGGTCGGGTGCCACGCCGTAGCGCACGAGCCCGCCTGCCTCCGGCAGCCGGTCGATCAGGGTGACCCGCGCGTTCGTGTGCAGCAGCAGGTCCTCCACGGCGTACATGCCCGCAGGGCCGGTACCCACGACCGCGACGTCCAGCGGCGCGAAGTCGCTGGGGATGGTGCGGTCGAACACCGGCGGACCCCAGGCGTGGAAGTTCGGCGCCGGGTCGGGCTCCTCCGATGTCGGCGCCCGGTCCGCGTAGTAGGAGGCGTTGACCTCGGGATACGCCTTCAGCGGTCCGGTCAGGTTCTCGGCCGGGAAGATCGCACCGACCGGACACGCATCCGCGCAGGCGCCGCAGTCGATGCACGTCTGCGGATCGATGTAGAGCATCTCGGTCGTGCCGAAGTCCGGCTCGTCCGGCCTCGGGTGGATGCAGTTGACCGGGCAGACCGACACGCACGACGCGTCGCTGCAACAGGTTTGGGTGATCGCGTAGGCCATGAGTGTCAGAGGAGGTTCGCGCGCTTGTAGATCCACATCGAGGCCTTGGTGAGCAGCCCGGCCGAGCCGAGGAACTCCATCAGGCCCGAGCAGCTCGAGCGCAGCAGCGACTTGTGATGCTCGTTGTTCTTCGCCTCCCGAGTGGCCCGTTCGGGGTCGAGACCGGCGTTGGCGTAGACCTTCTTGTGCACCATGCTCGTGACGATGAAGTACGACACGATCGCGACGACCAGGGCGTTGATCTGCCTGCGCAGCCAACCCGCGCCCGCGAGTCGGCTTCGGGTCTCCTCGCGGGCGAACTTCATGTGCCGCGACTCCTCGACGACATGGATGTTATTGATGGTGCGCACGAACGGAGCGATCCGCTCGTCGCGCATCCAGTCCCGCTGCATGACGTCGAGGACCTCCTCGGCGACCAGGATCGCGGCGTAGGCCGCCTCCCCGAAGGCGAGGGTCTTGAACGCGCGGCCGAGCTCGACCACGAGACGGCGCGGGCGGTACGCGGGAGCGCGGAGCTTCGCGGCACCCCGCGCGAACATGATGGAGTGCCGGCACTCGTCGGCGATCTCGGTCAACGCCCACTGGAACGCGGGCTCGGTCGGATCCTTGGCGTAGAAGTCGCGCAGCATCATCTGCTGCAGGATCATCTCGAACCAGATGCCGGTACTGGCCACCGAAGCCGCTTCCTGGCGAGTGAGCTCGCGCTGCTGCTCCGGTGTCATCTCCGCCCAATACGACGTCCCGTACAGGGTGCTCCACTCCGGACTCGCACCGTGATGGTTCGTGTCCAGGGGCGTCTCCCAGTCGACCTCCTGGGCGGGGTCGTAGGAAAGAGCCTCGGACGAGTGCAGCAACCTCCGAGCGACATCGTCACGGTCGGACTGCGTCGGTGCCGCGTCGGCTCCGGCAGTGGCGCTGGCCATGGGTCTCCCTCAGCAAGGCGATGGGTTACCAACGGTAACTGTTACTACTGGTAACAGTGCACTGTCCGGCACGGCCGGGTCAAGACCTCAGGGCCAACCGTCGGCAAGAATCCTGCTCCTCTGCACGAACGATCCCCACTCCGCCACGCCTGCCTGCGATGCTGCGGGCTGACGAATAGCCTGGAGCCGAGCCAGGGTCGGCACGAAGCGAGAGGGTCACGTGGGAACCGAGCAGGACCAGCCGGGTGCAGGGGTCGCCGTCATCACCGGAGCGTCCTCCGGTATCGGCGCCGTGTTCGCCAGGCGGCTCGCCGAGCGGGGCTACGGCCTGGTGCTCGTCGCCCGCCGTGAGCAGCGACTGGACGAGCTCGCGCGGCAGCTGCGCCCGGCCGCGGCACCGGTGGAAACGATCGTCGCCGACCTCGCCGACAGCAACGATCGCGCGCGGCTTCTCGAACGCGTGCAGCAGCAGGACGTCACCGTGCTGGTCAACAACGCCGGGATCAACGGCTACGGCCCGTTCGATCAGGTCGATCCCGCACTGCTCGGCAGGGTCATCGACGTCAACGTGACCGCCCCTACCCTGCTGGCCCGGGCGGCTCTGCCGGGGATGCTCGAACAGCAGCGCGGCGCGATCGTCAACGTCGCCTCCCTGCTGGCCTTCGCCGGTGCGCTGCCGCCCGAACCGCTGCCCCACCGCAGCACCTACGCGGGCACCAAGAGCCACATGGTGACCTTCAGCCGCACCCTGGCCGCCGAACTCGCCGACACCCCTGTCCGGGTGCAGGCCCTGTGCCCCGGGCTCACCGCCACCGAATTCCACCTCACCCAAGGTGAGGAACCGGTGACCGGTGAGCGGGAACGCACCCACGCCGAGGGTGGCATGAGCGCTGAGGACGTGGTCACCGCCTCCCTGGTGGCGCTGGACAACGGCGAGGTTCTCTGTGCCCCGGGACTCGAGGACGCGCAGGCCGTGGACCGGCTGGTCACGGTAGAGGCCGAGCTGCGCCGCGGCAGCGTGCCCGATCTCGCAGAGCGCTACCGCAAGCAGCAGTAGATGTGTCTCCCTTTCGGATCATGCGACAACATGCCGGTGACCGGGCCGGGTCAGCGGTGATCATCACCTACTCGACCCCGCACAATCGATAGGCACTGCCTCTCGATCGACCGTGATTCGATATTTCCGTTCATGAACGGTGCCGCTTAGTTTTCGGCGCAACCCCCGTGTCCTTTTTGCGAAAGGTGCCGTTCATGTGCGAGATCGTCACTCAGGCTGTGCAGCAGGCAGTGAGCCGCCGCCGACTGCTGGGAGGCGCCGGTGCCGCTGCGTTGGCGACCGGGGTGACGGCTGCGACGGGAACCGCTGCGGCAGCACCACCGGAGTCGGCCGGAAAGCCGGTCGGGGACGCCGAGGCGCGCAACCACCGGTCCCGGTTGACGCTGCTGGGCACCAGCGGAGGCCCGGTGTGGTGGCCGGGTTCGGAACGTGAAGGCATCGGCTCGGCCGTGGTCGTCGACGGCGACGTGTACCTGGTCGATTTCGGTGACGGGTCCGGCAAGCGGTTCAAGCAGGCCGCACTGGTGCCGCCGGAGATGCGGACTCCCGGCGGATTCTGGGGCGAGGAAATGATCCGGGCGATGTTTCTGACCCACCTGCATTCCGACCACGTGGCGGACTACTTCGACTACTTCATGCTCGGCTGGACCAACGGCCTGCGCAGCCGTCCCTCGCAGCAGCCGATCCAGGTGTTCGGTCCCGGCCGGCGGGTCGACGAGCACGGCAACGTGGTCATGGAACCGATCTTCACCAAGCCCGGGGAATCCGCTCCCGACATCCGGGTGGAGAACCCGGACAATCCGGTGCCGGGCACCGTGGACATGACCGACTCCCTGTACCAGGCCTTCGCGTTGGACATCAACGACCGGATGCGCGACAACCGGTATCCCGACCTGCGGGAGATCTTCACGATCAACGACATCGCCATCCCGGACGGCATCGGCTACCACCCCAACGACAACCACACCCCGCAGGGCATGGAACCGTTCGAGGTCTACCGCGACGACAAGGTCCGGGTGACCGCCACCCTGGTCGACCATTTCCCGCTTGTCCCGGCCTTCGCGTTCCGGTTCGACACCGACGACGGCTCCGTGGTGTTCTCCGGCGACACCGGACCGAGCCACAATCTGGTCAAACTGGCTCGCGGTGCCGACATCCTGGTGCACGAGGTGATCACCCAGCAGTGGGTCGACGTGCTCATGCCGCCACCGCTGACCCCCACGGAAGAAGCCCTGCGCAACCACCTGCTGAGCGCGCACACCCTGCCCGAGGACGCCGGTCTGCTCGCCGAGCAAGCCGGGGTCGGCACGCTGGTGTTCTCCCACATCGTGCCCGGCAATGCTCCGGACGAGCACCTGAACGTGGCGCGCAGGCACTTCTCCGGGCGGCTGGTCGTCGGCCGCGACCTCATGGAGTTCGGCATCGGCAATCCCGGCCGCTGAGCCTGCCGTGCAACAGTGGGTGACTGCCGGGTGCGCTCCGACAGCAGCACCGCTGTCCCGCCGACCTGTTCAAGGTTTCCACGCGACTCGAAAGCGGCGGTTGCGCTGCTGCTCGCGCCCACATCCACTGAGATCAGGCGTCCGGATCCGCATACTGGAAGCACTGCGGCCACAGCGAGGTGAGAGCAGTGACAACCACCGGAACCGATGGTCCCCGCTTCAGCTCTTCCGCACCGTCCGGAGCGCAGAAGCACCGCAGGGATCGCCAGTGACCACGGAACCACGGAATCTTCGTTTCGACGACTTCGTCCCCGGAGACGAGGGACGCCGGGAAGCGCTGTGCACGCTGGGGAACGGATACTTCGCAACCCGGGGTGCCGCGCCCGAGTCCCGCGCCGACGACGTGCACTACCCGGGCACCTATGTCGCGGGATGCTACAACCGGTTGACCGCCTGCGTTGCCGGGCGAGAAGTGGAGAACGAATCACTGGTCAACATGCCCAACTGGCTACCGCTGACTTTCCGCGCCGAGGACGCCGAGTGGTTCGATCTCACCAACGTCACGATAGTGGGGTACCAGCAGGAACTCGACCTCAAGAGAGGGGTGCTGCTGCGCGAGATCCGGTTCCGGGACGGAGCGGGACGGACCACTCGCCTGACCCAGCGCCGCTTCGTCAGCATGGACTCCCCCCACGTCGCGGGGCTGGAGACAACGCTTCACCCGGAGAACTGGTCCGGCAACATCACTTTCCGCGCGGGCTTGGACGGAGGCGTCACCAACAGCGGCGTCGTACGCTACAGCGCACTCGGTGGACAGCACCTCACGGACCACGTCACACGCGAGGATGCTCCCGATGTGATCCTGCTGCACGCGCAAACCTCCCAGTCCCGGATCCGCGTGGCGCAGGCCGCTCGCACCCGCATGTGGCTCAACGAGAGCCCCGCGACCCCGGAACGCGCGGTTCACCGACGCGAGGCCACCATCGCCCACGACATCACCACCCGGGTCGAGCGGGGCGAGGAGGTCCGCGTCGAAAAGATCGTCTCGCTGTACACGTCTCGCGACGTCGCCATCACCGAACCCGCCGCCGAAGCCGTGGACAGCGCACACAACTCCCCCGCCTTCGGCGAGCTCCTCGAGGACCACACTCGCGCGTGGGACCGGCTGCGGTCGCGTTTCCACTTCAGCCCCTCGACGAGCGAACCGACTCAGCAGGCGATTCGACTGCACTCGTTCCACCTGCTGCAGACGATCTCCGAACACACGGTGGACATCGACGCGGGCGTGCCCGCTCGAGGGTTGCACGGTGAGGCCTATCGAGGGCACGTCTTCTGGGACGAGCTGTTCGTGCTCCCCACGATCACGTTGCGTCTTCCGCGCGTGGCCCGCGCTATGCTGCTCTACCGGTATCGACGACTCGCTCGTGCTCGCGAGAGCGCCCGCGCCTGCGGACACCGCGGCGCCATGTTTCCCTGGCAAAGCGGCAGCAACGGCCGCGAGGAAAGCCAGCGAATCCACCTCAATCCCCGTTCGGGAAGGTGGATTCCGGATGCCACCCACCTGCAGCGCCACATCGGGACGGCCATCGCCCACAACGTCTGGCACTACTGCGAAGTCAGCGGAGACGGGGATTTCCTGGAGAACTACGGCGCCGAGATCATCCTCGATGTCGCTCGATTCTTCTCCTCGATCGCCCAGTACGACCCCATCCGGGAAAGGTACGTTGTCCGCCACGTCGTCGGACCCGACGAGTACCACACCGGCTACCCGGGGCGGGAACAGCTCGGCATCGACAACAACGCCTACACCAATGTCATGACAGCCTGGCTGTGCAGCACCGCAGTTCGCACTCTGGCCGCTCTCTCCCCGCAGCGCCGCGCCGAACTCATCACCGCACTCGACATCCGCGACGAGGAGATCGACCGGTGGAAGCACCTGTCCCGCCGCATGTTCGTTCCCTTCCACGAGGGAAGCATCATCAGCCAGTTCGAAGGGTACGAGCAGCTCGCCGAGCTCGACTGGGAGGAACACCGCACACGTTACGGAGACGTCCAACGCCTCGACAGGATCCTCGAGAGCGCAGGGGATGACCCCAACCGGTACAAGATTTCCAAGCAGGCCGATGTCCTGATGCTGTTCTACCTCTTCTCCGCCGAGGAACTCGGAGAGATCCTCGGCGGACTGGGGTACATGCTGACGCCCGAAGTCATACCGGACAACATCGACTACTACCTTCGGCGCACCAGCCACGGTTCCACGCTCAGCGCCGTGGTGCACTCCTGGGTGCTGGCGCGCGCGCACCGGGAACGAGCTGTCGACTTCTTCGAACGCACGCTGGCCAGCGACCTCAACAACACCCAGCACGGCACCACACCGGAGGGCATCCACCTGGCCGCCATGGTGGGCAGCATGGATCTGTTGCAGCGGTGCTTCGCCGGCATCGAACCCCGTGGGGGCGTGCTGCACATCAACCCCTTCTGGCCGACCGAACTCGGAACGCTGGAACTGACCATCCGGTACCGGCAACAGCCGGTCACCATCAGAATCGACGACCACTCGGTCACTGTCAGCGCCCTGCCCGCTCTGCAGGACCGCACCGTGCTCATCCGGTGCGGCCGTCGGAGCGCGCGCCTCGCTTCAGGAGCCACAGCGACGTTCCCTCTCGACAACGGCAGACCCCGACCGTGACCCGACGGCGAAACCGCCCTTCCTCGAGGAGCCGCGCATGGTGTCCGAGTTGCGCACCGCAACACCACGGCCCCGCCTGGTCGTCGGGGTCGACCATTCCGATCAAACCTGGGGCATGCAGCCCTGTGGACAGCCACGGAGGCCGCCGCACGAGCCGGTGACGTAGATGTCGTCCATGCGTACTACCACCCCGAAGTCGGCGCTCGGGAAGGTCGACTGCACCGCGACCGCGGTGAACATCTCCTTCACCGCGCAGCGCGCGCTTGTCACCGGAGAGCACCCGAGAGCGCGGTGCGTACCCATCTGATCGCGCAGCCGGTCGTGCCGGCTCTGCTCGCGCAATCACACGACGCGGATCTTCTGGTCACCGCGGATCGTGGGTCCGGCGGCTTCACCGGACTCATGGTGGGATCCGTCAGCACCGCACTGGCGACCCGAACCGACTGCCCCCTACTCGTGCTGCGCACCGGTTCCGACAACCGTCCTCGGCAACCGAGAAGCGGACCGATCGTGATGGGCCTCGACGACACCGGCTCGGGCGCCCTTCTGGACACGGCCGCCCGCCGGCACGCCGGAATGGTCGTTGTCGGAGGCGGGCGCAGTGCTTCCGAGCATCACGTGCGTGGTTCGACACGTCTGGAGCTCCTGAAACGGGCGCCCTGTGCCGTGTCCGTTCTCCACGGTTGAACGGCAACTCCGCCTCCTCGAGCGGCACCCGGCCGAGTTCGACCACGAGCCCCGGAAGCCTTTCCGTCGCTGTCAGCGGGCTACGAGGACGGGACACGGTGAGTGGTGGATCAACACCTGACTGGTCGACCCGAGCAGCAGGCCGGCGAAACCACCTCGTCCACGCGCTCCCAACACCAGAAGCTGCGCGTTGTTGGCGCGTTCCAGCAGAACCTTGGCCGGTTTTCCGCAGGAGACGACCTGCTGGACCGTTGTATTCGGATAGCTCTCCCGCCATCCGGCCAGGACCTCGGCGAGCAAGCGCTCCTCGTCGGCCTGCACCGAGTCGCGAGTGCAGTCGACCTGCGCCCGCGTCCACATCTCTCCGGCCACCAGGTCATGCCAGACATGCACCGCCACCAGTTCCGCGGACCTCGCCGAGGCGGCCTCGAAGGCCCACGTCAAAGCGGGGTCACCTCCGCGGGAGCCGTCCACCCCCACTACCACGGGACGGCCGACGATCGCAGCACCGTTGTCAGGCCCACGCAGGACTGCGACCGGGCAGTGCCCGTGCCGACACAGGGCCACCGCCACAGAGCCGAGGACCAAGCCACCGAAACCACCGGATCCACGGCTGCCCACCACTGCCAGCTGCGCGGTTTTCGATTCGTCGATCAGCACCGTCCGCGCTGACCCGGTCCGCATCTGAACGTCCACCTCCACCCCGGGAGCCTCGACCTCGACCGCTTCCACCGCCTTACGCAGCCACTGCTCGACCTGACGCTGCACGGCGTGCTGGTAGGTGTCGGGAAAGGACACCATCGGCATGTCGGGGCCATGCGTCATCGAGGACACGTCACCATGCACCACGCGCAAGGGAGCGCTGCGGTGGGCGGCCTCACGCGCCGCCCACCGCAGCGCCTGAAAGGAGGCAGGAGAATCATCGATGCCCACCACGATCGGCTTCGAACCACGAGCGCTCATGCCCCACCTCGCTGCCCACTTCAGATCCTCAGCCGCCTCGTGCGGGGAACCATCGACGACAACCACGCGCCGGTCACACCGACCGGCTCCCGCACCCCCACGGCCTCGCCTCTTCGCCCGGTCGACGCTGCCGTCGCGCACAACGTGTTCGACGCACACAACCATGGCACCTCCGCGGCGACGCCGCAGCCGGCCGCACCCTGCACGACCCGGACATCACGGACCGCTCGACGAACGCGCCTCCGGATCGCTCGCCGAAAGATCGTGATCAATTTTCTCGGGACGGGATTCCGGGACTATCCTCCTCGCAGAAGGATCGCCGGAGCGAAACGAATTCGGCACCGGCCGACCTCGCGCAGGAAACACGTCCCGAAGCACCGCAACGGAGCTCCTGCACCGAACCACCGAAGAAACCCTCGGTGAGAACACCCCCGGCAACCTCTCTTCACCCGGCAGGTGGTCGTGGTGACGGCGAATATCGACCCCTCCCGCCACCGGGGAGTCCTGTTCGACATGGACGGAGTGCTCACCGACACCGCAACGGTGCACCTCCGCGCGTGGAAACGCCTGTTCGACGAATACCTCCTGCAGCGACCGCCGGGAGCGGGGGAGAATCACGGTTCGCTGAGCGCGGAGGACTACCGTCAGTACCTCGACGGAAAGCCGCGCGCGGACGGGGTCGCCGATTTCCTGCACTCCCGGGGGATCACGCTCCCGGCCGGTCACCCGGACGATCCTTCCGACCGCGATACCGTCCACGGGCTGGGAGCCCGCAAGGACCGGTTCTTCCTGGACTCTCTGACCGACCAGGGTGTGCGGGTGTTCGAGGGGGTCCACGCTCTGCTCGTCAACTTGCGGCGGCACCGGCTTGCCACCGCAGTCGTCTCCGCGAGTCGTCACTGCGCCGACGTTCTGGAGCGAGCCCACCTCGTCGCACTGTTCGACGCCCGCGTCGACGGGGCGGTAGCACAACAACTCGGTCTCTCCGGCAAACCCGATCCGGCGACCCTGCTGGAGGCCGCACGCCGACTCGGACTCCCGCCCTCCCGGCTCGCCGTGATCGACGACGCCCGAGCCGGCGTCATCGCCGCACGTGCGGGTGGGTTTGCTCTGGTTGTCGGGATCGACAGCTCGGGAGCATCGCAGCAGCTGCTGCACGCAGGCGCGCACGCCGTCGTCACCGGAGTCGGCGCCATCACCGTGCGCCCGACGGGCGCACGGGCCTCACCCGACACCGGGCACCCGTGACAACCGCACCGAGCTCGCCCCATGACCGCTGTCGCCAACCATCAGCGGCTCACGTTCGGGAGTCGCCGATCGACAGCACTACGTCCCTTCTACCGTGCGCACCACCACGACGGGACACCGGGCGTGGTGGAGGACACCGGCGGCTACCGAGCCGAGAAACAGACCGCTGAAACCGCCTCGCCCTCGGTGACCGACGACGAGGAGTTGCGCGTCGCGCGCCGCATCGGTCAGAACCGCGACCGGGTGGCCACGAGGCGCGGATCGCCGCACCGGGATCGCGGGCCATGTTTCGCTCACACGGGCCACCTGGTCGGCGAGAGTGTGCTCGATCCGTTGTCGAACCTGGTCCCGCTCGGAGGGAGGCAATGGTACGGCCAGCAGTTCCTCCTCGTGCCATGCTTGCACGGCAAGCACTTCGCAGTGTCGCTGAGCGGCGGATTCGACGGCAAAACGCAGAGCCGCATCGCTGGCGGGTGAATTGTCCAGACCGACGACGACGGGGCCGCTCGGGTTCACCTCCTCGTCATGCACGACGACCACCGGACAGCTGCTGTGCGTGGCGACCGCTGCGCTGACCGAGCCCAGCAGTGCACCCGCGAACCCACCCAGTCCGCGCGAACCCAGGACAAGCATGTGGGCACTTCGGGAGTGCTGCAGGAGTTGTTCGACCGGGTGACCGCTGACGACCTCATCGGTGACGACCACCTCGGGTTCCCGCGCGCGGCACTGCTCGAGGGCGTACCGCATCACGTCCTCGGCGTGTCCCGCACGCTGCGGGTCGTCGTCGACGACCACGAGATGCAAGCGTGCATGCCGACGGGAGGCCTCTGCAGCCGCCCAAGAAACAGCGTGGAAGGACCCGTTCGATCCGTCGATCCCGGCAGTGATCGCCTGTACTGCTGTTGCCATATCGCCACTCCTGTTCACTGCTGTGCCCCCGGAGCACGGCGACCGGGTCTCGCGAACGGGAAGCACCCCACGAAGGCATGAGCGAGTTACACCGCCCGTCCGATCGCCACGCTGCCCAGGAGGAACAGCACGACGCACTGTGACACGACCGGCAGCCACCTCCCCACCGGAAACCACCCATGCCCCGAACGCGATGCCGAGTTCCCGCCCGGCCCCTCCTCACGAGCGAAGGTTGTCGCGACGGGCTCGGCCTCGGCCGCCGCACCACAACGCATCACGAGTTCGCGCCCTGTCGGATCCAGCACGGGCAACAGCCGGGAACGATCCCGGTGCGGGTTCCTGCGTCGGCTCGCTGCGGCCACTCATGACGCCCCCGTGGACGTTTTCCACGCCCTCACGCGGGTCCGCCTTCCGGCTCTTCCTCGTGACGGACGACGAGCACCGGACACGGGGAGTGGTGTACGCAGTGCTGACTCACCGACCCTAGCAGCACTCCCACGAATCCACCGTGTCCCCGGCTTCCCACCACGAGCAGGTCGTTGCTGCGGACCGCGTTCACCAAGGTCTCGGCCGGATGCCCCCGCACGACCTCTTGCCGGACGGACACCTGCGACCCCAGCAGCGAGGTGGTCTCCTCGACCGCCTTCCGCAGTGCACGTTCGGCGTCTTTGTCAGGATCCTCTTCGGGCATCGGTGCCCCCACCCCGTAGTAGGTCGGATGTGCCCATGCGATCAGAGCTGTGACTTCCTCCCCGGTCTTGTCCGCGTACCGCAGCGCCCACCGCAACGCAGCTCGTGACCCTGCCGACCCGTCGATCCCGACGACGATCCGTTGTTCCTGCTCGCTCATGTCTCCCCCTGCACATGCACGGACGCCGAGCACCTCTTCGAGACACGGCACGGCCCGCCGCAGAACCGGTCACGACGACTCGACATGTACTCCTCCCCCACCGAGATCGCACGTCGATGCCGGGCGGCAACGTCCTCGACCGAACCGCCGCTCGGAGCGCCCTTCGGCGCGTCGCCGACCTGAGCGTCTTCGTCCCCTCGAGTCACGACGACGGATCACAACAACGCTGCGTGAGCAAAACGGACGGTCTGCGCGTCCTCTCCCGATGCGGGAATCATCAGCCCAGCTCAGGTGGGCCGATCCAGCAGCACGTCACCGTACCGGCAATCCCGGCCGCTGACACGCCTCGAGCCTCCGGAGTCTCTTGCGCGCCGGGACATGCCGTGCTCGGTGCGGGAGGGTGGCCGATCGCGGCGGCGCGAGCACCATTCGTCTCCGCCGGCTTCGCCGTGGATGCCAAGCGCATCACGTGTGTAGACTTCGCCCGGAACGATCAGTTTCGGCGAGCGGGCTCCGCGCTGTCCGCGGGGAGGCACCGGCCCGACTTGCCGGTTTCGCACAGCACACACGGGAGTACACGCGATGACCACAGCCGGTCTCAACGCCTCCGGCAGTGCCGGCGGCGGCTTCGGTGCCGACACCGACATCGACGCCGACGCCGCTTTCAGCGCCGCAGGCAACGGCAACGCTGCCTATGTCGCCGAGAGCAGTGCCGACCTCGCCGCCACGGGCGGGACGAGTGCAGGCCTGGAGGCCGACACCGGATCCGTCGAGGCCGACTTCGGTGCGAGCACCGGCTCCGCCGGGGCCGGTGTCGACGCCGTCGGTGAGACCTACGCCGCCGGTAACTCCGGGACCGCCGTCGGTGGCCAGGGCAGCGGCCAGGTCGAGGTCGAGGCCCCGCTCGATGCCAACGTCGACCTCGGTGCGGACACCGGCTTCGGCAACGCCGACCTCGAGGCCGCAGGCGGCAGCACCGGCGCCGACCTCGCCGGCGAGGCCGACCTCGCCCTCTGAGGCTCCCAGGGGTCCACGCCCCGAACATCCAGTGCGGCCTCTCCACCTGCTACAGGTGGAGAGGCCGCACTGCACTGTCGCCGTGGCCTGCTCACCTCGGGACTGCGACCGCCTCGGTGGCCGTGGCCAGAGTCTTGTCCCTCACGACAGCTCCTCCCGCGCGGGGTGGATGGTGCCGGTGACCTCGCCGAATCCGATGCGGGTGCCCTCGGCCCCGGGGGCGGTGGCGCGGATGGTCACCGTGTCTCCGTCGGCGAGGAAGACCCGCTGGGAGCCGTCCTTGAGAGTCAGCGGGTTCTCGCCGTTCCAGCTCAGCTCGATCAGCGAACCCCGCTGATCGGGCTCCGAACCGGACACGGTGCCCGAGGCGTAGAAGTCACCGGTACGCAGGCAGGCGCCGTTGATGGTCATGTGCGCCAACTGCTGGGCCGGTGACCAGTACAGCGCGTCGAACGGCGGCCGGGCGATGACCTCGTCGTTGAGGCTGACCTCCAAGTCCAGGTCCAGCCCCCACGGCTGCTTCTCCCGCAAGTACGGCAACGGCTGGGGATCCTGCTCCGGTGTGGACACCCGAGCCTGCTGCAGTGCCTCCAGCGGCACGATCCACGGCGAGACCGACGTGGCGAACGACTTGCCCAGAAACGGGCCCAGCGGCACGTACTCCCAGGCCTGGATGTCGCGGGCACTCCAGTCGTTGACCAGGCACACCCCGAACACGTGCTCGGCGAAATCCTCGGTGGACACCGCAGTGCCCAGGTCACTGCCCGCGCCGACGACGAAACCGACCTCGGCCTCGATGTCCAGCCGCTGCGACGGGCCGAACATCGGTGCCTCGGCCTGGGGCGGCTTGCGCTGCCCACTGGGGCGCACGATCGGCGTGTCCGAGGCGACCACGGTGCCCGCCCGGCCGTGATAGCCCACCGGCAGGTGCTTCCAGTTCGGCATCAGCGGCGGCGAGTCCGGCCGGAACATCCGCCCGATGTTGCTCGCGTGCTGTTCGGAGGCGTAGAAGTCGACGTAGTCGGCCACCGAAAACGGCAGCAGCAGCCGAACGTCACCGAGGCGGTACAGCGCCGGTTCCACCTCGCTGCGATGGGCCTCGTCGGTGAGCAGATCGGTGACCCGCGCCCGGGTCTGCTGCCACCGCTCGCGGCCTTGGGCCATGAACGTGTTCAGGCTCGGCTGCGCGAAAGTTTCCTCGTCCAGGACCGCGGCGAGGTCGAGGACGTGCTCGCCGATGGCCACCCCCACCCGCGCGGGCCCGCCCGCGGGTTCGAACACCCCGTAGGGCAGATTGGTCACCGGAAAATCCGAACCGGCAGGCACCGGAACCCAGCTTGTCACCGTCACTGTGCGCCCTTCCTTTCCCGTGTCGATTCCAGTATGTCGCGTGCCTGCTGCGGCGGAGTGCCCGTGCTGCACGAGCCGTAGCTGACCAGCACCGATCGCGCGCGCAACGCCGCATCCCGGTCGAGGGCACCGATACGCCGTGCCAGCTCGCCGGAATCCTCGATCTCCAACACCGTGCGCACCTCGTCCTGCCCGGCCCCACCCGCTGCGACGGCGGCGGCCAGCAGCAGGTTCAGGTAGCCGTGGTGGGTGAACCCGGTTTCGGGATCCTGGTGGCGCACCGCCTGGTGCAGCCCGGCCGTGGCCTTCAACGGCAGCCCGGCGCCCACACACGTGAGCAGGAAGTGCGCTACCTGCTGCGGGCCGGGGAACAGCTCGGCGCGCACCCCGCCGCAGCGCAGCTTGCCGCCCACACGGCGCCGACCGCCGGCCGAGGCGGCCAGCTCGGCGATCACCTCGTCGACGTCGTCGAGCGTGGCCGGCTCGAAGTAGGCCGCCACCTCGACCGAGATGCGCTCCAGCTCCCGCAGCGCCGCCGAAACTCCCGAGGAGCTGTGCTGATCCCGGAAGGCCGCCAGCGGGATCTCCAGCAGTGCCAGCGACAGTCGATGATCCAGGATCACCGCGTCCAGCACCTCGCTCAGCCCGTCGGCACCCTGGTCGGCGATGAGTCCGAGGCGGAAGCGATCGGAGCCGGTCAGCTGCCCGCGCAGCTCGTCGAGCCGGCTTGCCGGGCACAGGAACCGGTGGGTCAGCATCGGTTCACCGGCCTGCTGATCGGCCCGGTGCCGCTCGACGGCGGCGGGCATGTCCAGCGCCGTGGGCGGGAACAACCCGGCGTCGTCGACCAACCCGTGCAACAGATCCGCCATGCTCACGACGCAGGCCCCCTTCCGGACCAGGACCACGCGTAGGCCGGGTCCTCGGCAGCCAGTCCGCCCTCACCGAGTTCCAGCGGACGGAAGGTGTCGACCATGACCGCCAGCTCGTCGAAGGACTCCGCGCCGATGCTGCGCTCGTACGCGCCCGGCTGCGGGCCATGGCTGTGCCCACCGGGGTGCAGCGAGATCGAGCCCTGGCCGATGCCCGATCCCTTGCGGGCATCGTAGTCGCCGCCGCAGTAGAACATCACCTCATCGGAATCCACATTGGAGTGATAGTAGGGCACCGGGATCGACAGCGGGTGATAGTCCACCTTGCGCGGCACGAAATTGCAGATCACGAAATTGTCGCCCTCGAAGACCTGGTGCACCGGCGGCGGCTGGTGCACCCGTCCGGTGATCGGTTCGAAGTCGTCGATGTTGAACGTGTACGGGTACAGGCACCCGTCCCAGCCGACCACGTCGAACGGGTGCTGCGGGTACACGAACCGGGTGCCCACGATCCCCCGGGAGCCGCGGTGCTTGACCAGGACCTCCACGTCGGTGCCTTCGGCCAGCAGCGGCTCGTCCGGTCCGTGCAGGTCCCGCTCGCAGTAGGGGGCGTGTTCCAGCAGCTGCCCGAACCGCGACAGGTACCGCCGCGGCGGGGTGATGTGGCTGCCCGCCTCGATGCAGTACGCCCGCACCGGCTCCTGGCCCTGCGGGATCCAGCGGTGCGTCGTGCCCCGTGGCAGCAGCACGTAGTCCCCCGCACGAGCGGCCAGCACCCCGAACACCGTCTCCACGGTGGCCTCGCCGGACTCGACATACACACACTCGTCGCCGACGGCGTTGCGATACAGCGGCGAGGTCTCTCCCGCGGCCACGTACGAGATCCGCACATCACCGTTGCCCAGCACCAGCCGGCGACCGGTGACCACGTCCCGGCTCTTGTGCTCCTGACCGGAAAACAACTCGTGCAACTTCAGATGCCGCGGCTTGAGCGGGTGATTCGGCTGCGTGTCCATCTCCGGCAGCTCCCAGACCGCCGAGTCCACGATCGCCGAGGGGATGTTGCGGTGATACAGCAACGACGAGTCCGAGGAGAACCCCTCCTCACCCATCAACTCCTCGTAATACAGCCCTCCGTCGGGCTTGCGGTGCTGAGTGTGCCGCTTGCCCGGCACCTGCCCCACCTGGCGGTAGTACGCCATGATCCTCTCCCTTCTGCTCGTTTCCGACGGTGTTTTTCGCTCGCGGACTCCGTCAGCGGGACTCGCGGGCTTCGGCGATGAGGGCGGTGAGTTCGTCGGCGTCGAGGTGGTCGAGCGCGGCCAGCAGAACGAACCGGGTCAGAAAGGCTTCCCGGTCGGACTCGGGAACCGTGTCGATCGCCTCGCTGACGGTGCGCCAGACGAACTCGGCATGGGCGACGGACTGCTCGAGCCCGTGCGCGGATCCAACGGTGGTCATCGACTCCCTCCCTGCAGGATGTGGTCGGCCAACTCCTCGGGAGCACCGAGGTGGTCGGGGCCGGGGAAACGTCCCAGCAGCAGTCCGTCGGGGCGGATGACGAACACCTCACCGGGCTCGGCACCGAAGGCGCTTTCCAGGTTTCCGGCGGAGTCGTCGAGCAGCCGCTCCTCCGGACACGGGATGGCCCGCTCGTGGCCGTTGCCGTGGTGCGTCACCAGCGCGCGGACTCCCACGGCCGGGGCGAGTCGCTTGCGCAGGCTCTGCGCGAAGTCGGTGAGCGCGCCCGGCGCGGTGCGCACGCCCAGCACGGTGAAGTCCGAACCGCGTTCGATGTTCACACTGGACGGCACCTGTCCGGGTGCGGATTCGGCGAGTACTGCTCGGTCCGGAATCGGGTCCCCCGGAACCGGGTCCGGAGATTCGTCCCGGGTCGCGGCGCACGTCAGCGGCGAGGCCCGGCTGTGGGTGGCGCTGGACTGGCGCGGGTTGATCAGGTGCCGCAGCACGGGGCGGCGATGGGCCAGGGTGAGCACGGCATCACGGGTCATGGCGTAGCCGTGCGTACCCGGCGTCATGAACAGCGTGCTCTTCTCGGCCTGCTCGACGTTCTGGCGCCAGGCCTCACGACGTTCGGCCGCGTAGGTGTCCAGCAGGGCGGGGTCGGCCGTGCCGCCGACCACCGAAGCCAGCGTCCACGCGAGCGTGTCGGCATCCTCCAGTCCGGAGTTCAGCCCCCGCACCCCGAAGATCGGCACCAGATGCGCGGCGTCGCCGGCGAACAGGACCCGGCCGTGCCGGTAGGAATCCAGCGACAGCGAGTGCGCCCGGTAGAGGCTGGACCACTCCAGCGTCCACGGCTCGGTGTTGCCCAACAACCAGTCCAGATGCCGGGTGATCCGGTCGCGGATGCGCTGCTCGGCGATCTCGGCCTCGGGATCGTCGTCGGGGCCGAGCTGGTAGTCCACCCGCCAGATGTCGTCGGGCTGGCGGTGCAGGATGATCGTGGAGCCGGGATTGCTGGGCGGGTCGAACCACACCCGGCGCTCGGTCGGCAGCGGGCTGCGCCAGTGGATGTCGGCGATGACGTAGCGCCCCTCGTAGCTCGTCCCGTTCAGATGCAACCCCAGCGACTCCCGCACGGTGCTGCGGGCACCGTCGGCTGCGATCAGCCATCGGGTGCGCAGCTCCCGCTGCCCCTCCGGCGTGGCGATCCGGACGGTCACGACACCGTCCTGCTCGGTGCAGTCGAGCACGCGGCACTGCCACCGCACGGTGCAGCTGTCGGTTCTCCCGATCTCGTCGACCAGGATCTGCTCGGCCACCGACTGCGAGAGGTTGACCATCGGTGTCCGGACGTCACCGTCGACGTGCGGCATCTCGAACGACAGCACCTCGGCGTCCCGGTGGAAGCTGCGCCCGGAGGTCCACGGCAGCGAGCGCTCGGCGAACTCCTCGCCGACGCCGAGGCGTTCCAGCACCTCCAACGAGTGCCGGGACAGGCAGATCGCGCGGCTGCCGTAGACCACCGAGTCGCCGGCTTCGAGCACGGTCACCGGCACACCGCGCCGGGACAGCCCCAGTGCCAGGGCGAGCCCGACCGGGCCCGCCCCCACGACCACGGCGGTCTCGGGCTCGGCATCCGGCGGTGACGAGGGAAACGGAGTGAAGGCGTAGCGGCGCGGAGTGAAGTACACATCAACCTCTGTTGCAATTATCGAGCTGGTGTGTTACGAATGTTGCATCACTATCGGGCCGTGATGTGACTCATGTCAATACCGTGAGCCGATTCGGCCCGGGCGAACCCGCCGATATCCCCCGGAGGACGCATGGCCGAGGCGCGCAAGGCCGACGGCTCACAAACATTGGAGCGCGGCCTGCTCGTGCTGCGCATGCTCGCCGAGAATCCCGAGGGCCTCACAGCCGGCGAGATCGCCACGCGCCTGGGTCTGCACCGGTCGATCGCCTACCGGCTACTGACGGCGCTCACGCGCCAGGACTTCGCCACCCGGGACGGGGAGAACCGCTACCACGCCGGGCTGGCCTTCTTCACCCTGGCCGAGCAGGTGCGCCCCAGGCTGCTCGACATCGCCCAACCTGTCCTGCACGAGGTCACGGCCGAGCTCGACGCCACCGCCTGCCTCGTCGTCGCCGAGAACGACTTCGCCGTCGCGATCGCCGTCGTCGAGCCTCCCGGATCCGGGCCGCGCTTCTCCTACGGCATCGGCAATCGCGACCCGCTCGATCGGGGAGCTGCCGGAATCGCTCTGCTCGCCGCGGGACCACCGCAGGAGGGCGAACCCGAGCGTGTCGGCGACACGCGACGGACGGGCCACATCGTGACCCACAACGAGGTCGTGTCCGGCACTTACGGCATCGCCGCGCCCATCCGTACACCCCCCGGCGAGCGCACCGCGGCCGTCAACATCATCACGCACCGCCAAGACATCGCCGACCGCGCCATCCCCCTGGTCACCCGAGCCACCGAACGCATCACGCGATCCCTGCAGGGACCCGCCGGGAGCTGACCCGGCCGTGCAGCGGCATACGACTTGAACCTTCTCCCTACGGACATGCCGTTGTCAGCCGGTGGCGGGCGCTTCGGCGGACGTCGCGGTGGCTGTCTGCGAATCCGTCGTGGTGCCCGCCGGGCGGTGGCAGGGCAAGAAAGCCGCGATTGCCAGAGCGGCCGGGGCGGCGCAGGCGTCGATGGCCATGGTCACGCGGAAGTCGTTCTGCGAAGGGAGGGTCACGGAGCCGACCGCGGCGGTCATCTGCGCGAGGACGACCCCGGCCACCGCACTGGAGGTCGAGGTATCGATGGAGCGCATGAGGGTGTTGAGTCTGTTGGCGGCGGTCTCGGACACGGGCACGGCCGCCGTGATCAGCGCGGGCATGGCCCCGCAGGCCAGTCCGATGCCGACCCCGATCACGGCCGGGACCAGCACCGACTGCCGGACGGTCGACAGCGAACGGCCCCGCACCGCTGTCCGCACCCCGAGCGAGTCATCGACACTCCTTCGAGCCCTCGAGCACGGCATCGAGCGTTGTGGCCCACTGCCGCACGATGGGGCGGCGCCGCTTGCTGTCGTCGGTCAGGACGTTGGCCAGCCCCAGGCCACGCGCCATGTCCAGCGTGGCCTGGACGGTCTCGCGAACTCCCGGTACGGACTCGTCGACGCCGAGGAGTTCGACGGCGACCCTGTGCGCCTCGCGACCGACCTTCGCCTCCACGGGCACCACCTGAGCGCGCAGCGACTCGTCCGAGGAAGCGGCCGTCCACAGCTGCAGGGCGGCACGGAACAGCGGGCCGGTGTAGTGGCGGACCAGCATGTCGACGATCGCCTCGGTCCGTGCACCCCCTTCGGGGAGCTCCGCGGCCTCCCGGCGGATCTCTCCGAGCCGGACATCGGTGACGTGATCCACGGCCGCGGCGACCAGGTCCTCGCGGGTCGGAAAGTGGTGTTGAGCCGCACCGCGCGACACCCCGGCACGTTCTGCCACGACCGAGACCGTGGTGCTCGTCCAGCCGTGCTCGGCCAGGCACTCGACAGCGGCCTCCAGCAAGCGGCGTCGCGTCGCACGGCTGCGGTCCTGCTGCGGCTCCCGCGCTGCGGTCTCGGTCACGACTCTCCTTCGCTCCGGTTCCGTCCCGACCAGCCTAGAATGTCGTGTCCGCGACACCGCGACTCGGCGGTGCCCGACAAGGACCGCGGGAATTCAGTACGACTTGGGCAGGCCCAGCGCGTTCTGGGCCACGAAGTTGAGGATCATTTCCCGGCTGACCGGGGCGACCCGCGCCAACCGTGCCGCCGCGACCATCGAGGCCACCCCGTACTCGGTGGTCAGTCCGTTGCCACCCAACGATTGCACCGCTTGGTCGACCGCTCGGGTCGACACTTCCGCCGCGGCGTACTTGGCCATGTTGGCGGCCTCTCCCGCTCCGGTGTCGTCACCGCTGTCGTAGAGGAACGCGGCCTTCTGCGTCATCAACCGCGCCAGCTCGAGTTCGATCTTGATCTGGGCGAGCGGGTGGGACAGCCCCTGGTGGGCGCCGATGGGAGTGCTCCACACGGACCGTTCCTTGACGTAGGCGACCGCCTTGTCCAGCGCGTGGCGCGCAGTGCCGGTGGCCATCGCCGAAGCCATGATGCGCTCCGGGTTCAGGCCGGCGAACAGCTGCAGCAGGCCGGCGTCCTCGCTGCCGACGAGCGCGTCCGCAGGCAGCCGGACCTCGTCGAAGAACAGCGAGAACTGCCGGTCCGGACTGACCAGCTCCATGTCGATACCCTGCCATTCGAACCCCGGCGCCTCCGTGGGCACGACGAACAGCGCGGGTTTGAGCTTGCCGGTCCGGGCGTCCTCGGTGCGGCCCACGACCATCACGGCGTCGGCGACATCGATTCCGGAGATGAACACCTTGCGTCCGGACAGGACCCAGTCGTCGCCGTCGCGGCGTGCGGTGGTCGTGAGCTTGTGCGCATTGGAGCCCGCGTCGGGTTCGGTGATCGCGAAGGCCATCGTCAGCGATCCGTCCGCGAGACCGGGCAGCCAGCGCTGCTTCTGCTCGTCGGTGCCGAACCGGGCGATGACCGTTCCGCAGATCGCGGGCGAGACCACCATCATCAGCAGCGGACACCCGGCCGCGCCGAGCTCTTCGAGCACCGTCGACAATTCGCCGATGCCCGCGCCGCCGCCTCCGTACTCCTCGGGGAGGTTGACCCCGAGGTAGCCGAGCTTGCCCGCTTCCTGCCACAACTCGGTGGTGTGGCCGCCGGATCGGGCTTGCTGCACGTAGTACTCGTAGCCGTAGCGGCGGCCCAGTTCGGCCGCGGCGGTGCGCAGTGCCTGCCGTTCTTCGCTTTCCCGGAAACTCACGGTGCCTCCCTCTCGAACCCGGCTATTCTTCGGAATCCGCGGCGCGGACAACGGCGAGCACCGCGCCCGTGGCCACCTGGTGCCCGGCCGCCGCAGGCAGTGCGCCGACCACACCGTCGACGGGGGCGACGACCTGGTGCTCCATTTTCATGGCCTCCATCCACAGCAGCGGCTGACCGGCCTCGACCTCCTCGCCCTGCTCGACGGCGACCCGGGTGACGGTGCCGGGCATCGGCGCCAGCAACGATCCCGGAGCGGTCTGCGCCGACGGGTCCGGGAAGCGCTCGCACCGGGTCAGTTCGACCGACCCCAGCGCGGAATCCACGGAGACGAGGTCCCCGTAGCGGGCCACGGCGAAAGTTCTGCGCACGCGTCCGACGTCCAGGACGACGCGCTCCGGTTCGGCGAGCACCAGCGAGGCGGTGTCGTGGCCGTCGGCGACCAGCCCCGACCTGCCCAACCGGTAGGTGACCTCATGGGTTCCCGAGACACCGGTGAACCGCTTGCGTTGCGGCGCCGAGACCACATTGCGCCAGCCGCTCGGCAGGCCACCGGCCACCCGGGCGCCGCACCGGTTGTCCGCGGCCTGAGCCAGGGCGGCTGCCAGCGCCGACAGCGCCTCGGAATCGGCATCCGCCAGTGGTGTCGACAGCGCCTCCAGGCCGTGCCGGTCGAAGAAGGCCGTGTCGGTGTCTCCGGACAGGAACGCGGGATGGCCGAGCACGCGCACCAGCAGGTCGCGGTTGGTACGCAACCCGTGGATCTTCATTCCGGCCAGGGCACGGGCCAGCCGACGTGCGGCCTCCTCCCGACTCGGTGCCCAGGAGACGACCTTGGCCAGCATCGGGTCGTAGTGCATGCTCACCAACGAGCCGCTGCGCACACCACTGTCCAGCCGGATCCCGTAGTTCGCCGGAACGGCGAACTCCGCGTCCACGTCACGGGACTCGAGTCGGCGCAGGGTTCCGCTCTGCGGCTGCCAGCCCGCGGCCGGGTCCTCGGCGTAGAGACGGACTTCGATGGCGTGGCCGTGCGGCTCGGGCCGGTCGTCGGGCAACCGACGGCCCTCGGCGACACGTACCTGCAGCGCGACGAGGTCCAGTCCCGTGACGCACTCGGTGACGGGGTGCTCGACCTGCAGTCGCGTGTTCATCTCCAGGAAGAAGAACCGGCCGTCTGCGGTGGCCAGGAATTCCACGGTTCCCGCGCCCACATATCCGATCGCCGTCGCCGCCGTGCACGCCGCGTCGAAAAGCCGCTCGCGCATCCCGGCGTCCACCAGCGGGGAGGGTGCTTCCTCCACGACCTTCTGGTGCCGCCGCTGGATCGAGCACTCACGCTCGCCGACCGCCCACACCGAGCCGTGCTCGTCGGCCATCACCTGCACTTCGATGTGCCTGCCGGACTCCACGTAGGGTTCGCAGAACACGGTCGCATCACCGAACGCGGAGGCGGCCTCGGTGCTCGCCGACCGGATCCGGTCCTGCAGGTCCGGCAGGGAGCGCACCACGCGCATTCCGCGCCCACCACCCCCGGCGGAGGCCTTCACCAGGACCGGAAGATCTCCTTCGGAGACCTCGTCGGCATCGATGACGTCCAGCAGGGGGACACCGGCCTCGGCCATGATCCGCTTCGACGCGGTCTTCGACCCCATCGAGGCGATGGCCTCCGGCGGCGGTCCCACCCAGGTCAGGCCCGCGTGCTGCACCGCCCGGGCGAACTCGGCACTCTCGGAGAGGAATCCGTATCCGGGATGCACGGCGTCCGCGCCGGCCTCCACGGCCGCTTCGATCACCGTGTCCCCACGCAGGTACGTCTCGGCCGGCGTGTCACCGGGCAACCGCACGGCGACGTCCGCCTCCGCGACGTGCGGGGCGTCGGCGTCCGCGTCGGAGAACACCGCGACCGTGGCGATCCCGAGCGTGCGACACGTGCGCAGCACGCGACGTGCGATCTCGCCGCGGTTGGCCACGAGCAGGCAGGAGATCTGCCGCTCGAGGCGCACCGTTGCCGGGTTGCTGGTCACTGCAACTCCCCTCACATCCGGAAGACGCCGTAGCCGGAGGCGCCTTCGACCGGGGCACTGTGGATCGCCGACAGGCACAGGCCGACAACGGTGCGGGTGTCGCGCGGATCGATCACGCCGTCGTCGTAGAGCCGTCCGGACAGGAACATCGGCAGCGACTCCTCCTCGATCTGGGCCTCCACCGCCTCGCGCATGGCGGCGTCGTCCTCCTCGCTGTAGTCCTTGCCCGCCGCGGCCGCACTCTGCCGGGCCACGATCGACAGCACCCCCGCCAGCTGCTGCGGGCCCATGACGGCCGACTTCGCACTGGGCCAGGCGAACAGGAACCGCGGCTCGTAGGCCCGCCCGCACATGCCGTAGTGCCCCGCACCGTAGGAGGCACCCATCAGAATCGAGATGTGCGGCACCGTCGAGTTGGACATGGCGTTGATCATCATCGCGCCGTGCTTGATGATGCCGCCCTGCTCGTAGGAGGCGCCGACCATGTAGCCGGTCGTGTTGTGCAGGAACAACAGCGGCGTGTCGGCCTGGTTGGCCAACTGGATGAATTGCGTGGCTTTCTGGGACTCCTCACTGAACAGCACGCCCTGGGCATTGGCCAGGATGCCGACCGGGTAGCCGTGCACCGAGGCCCACCCGGTCACCAGGCTCGACCCGTACGAGGCCTTGAACTCGTCGAAGTCCGAACCGTCGACCACGCGGGCGATCACCTCGCGCGGATCGAACGGCATCTTCAGCTCGGCCGGGACGATGCCGAGCAGCTCCTCGTCGTCGAAACGCGGCGGCGTGACCTCCTGCTTCGGCGCGGTCCCCTGCTTGCGCCAGTTGAGCCGTGCGACGATGTCCCGGCCGATCCGGAGGGCATCGAGCTCGTCGACCGCGAAGTAGTCCGCCAGACCCGAGGTGCGCGCGTGCATCTGCGCCCCGCCGAGCGACTCGTCGTCGGACTCCTCGCCGGTGGCCATCTTCACCAGCGGAGGCCCGCCCAGGAACACCTTGGACTGCTCGGAGATCATCACGACGTGATCCGACATGCCGGGCACGTAGGCGCCACCGGCCGTGGAATTGCCGAACACCAGCGCGATCGTGGGAATGCCTGCCGCCGACAGCTGCGTCAGGTCGCGGAACATGCGGCCACCGGGGACGAAGATCTCCTTCTGACTCGGCAGATCCGCACCCCCGGACTCGACCAGGTTGATCAGGGGCAGCCGGTTCTTCCGAGCGATCTCGCCGGCCCGGAAAATCTTCTTGGTCGTCCAGGGATTGCTCGAACCGCCACGCACCGTCGGGTCATTGCCGACGAGCACGCATTCGACGCCTTCGACCACGCCGATGCCCGTGACGACGCTGGCACCGACCTGGTACTCCGATCCCCACGCCGCCAGCGGGGAAAGCTCCAGGAACGGCGCGTCCTCGTCGAGCAGCAGCTCGATCCGTTCGCGGACCAGCAACTTGCCCCGCGAGTGATGGCGCTCGGTGTACTTCGGCCCGCCGCCGGCCACCGCTTTCGCGTGCTCTGCCTCCAGCTCCGAGAGCTTGTCCAGCATCGCCGCACGGTTGCCCGCGAACCCGTCGGCATTCGTGTCCACCGTGGATGCCAAGGTCGTCATGCCACATACCCCATTTGCTTCGCGGCCAGCTCGGCGAGGATCTCCGAGGTGCCGCCGCCGATTCCCAGGATCTTCATGTCCCGGTACTGCCGTTCGACCTCGGAGTCACGCATGTAGCCCGCACCACCGTGCAGCTGCACGGCTTGGTCCACGACCCACATGCCGGTTTCGACCGCCGTGTTCTTGGCGAAGCAGACCTCCGCGACCAGGTCGTCCTCCTCGAGGGAGCGCCGAGCCACGGCGCGCACGTAGCTGCGCGCCACGTCGACCCTGCGGGCCATCTCCACGAGCGTGTGCCGGACGAGTTGACGAGACATCAGAGGGCGCCCGAACGTCTCGCGGTTGCGGCACCATTCCACGGTCAGGTCGAGCGCGCGCTGGGCACCGGCGTAGGCCTGGACGGCGAGCATGAGCCGCTCGGTCAGGAAGTGCTGCGCCACCTGGATGAATCCGGTGTTTTCCGCACCGACCAGGTTCGCGGCCGGGACGCGGCAGTCGGTGAAGGACAACTCCGCGGTGTCCGAGCACAGCCATCCCATCTTCTCCAGCTTGTTCGAGACCTCGAAGCCCGGCGTGCCTCGCTCGACGACGAGCAGGGAAACACCGTGGGCTCCGGACTCGCCGGTGCGCACGGCCGTGGTGACGAAGTCCGCACGGCAGCCGGAGGTGATGAACGTCTTGGCACCGTTGACCACGTAGTGATCCCCGTCGCGCTCGGCGGTGGTCCGCAACGAGGCCACGTCCGAGCCTCCGTCGGGCTCTGTGATCGCCAGCGATCCGATCATCTCGCCGTCCAGGGTCGGCCGGACCCACCGGGCGATCTGGGCGGGATCGGCGGCGTCGACGAGATGGGGCAGCGCGATGCCGCAGGTCATCAACGAGGCGATCACTCCGCCGGAGGCACCGGCGTAGTGCATCTCCTCGGTCACCGTGACCATGTCGAGGACGTTCCCGCCACCACCGCCGACGCTGTCCGGAAACGCCGCTCCGAGCAATCCGATCTCGGCGGCCTTGCGGTGCAGCGCACGCGGCAGTTCGCCGTCGCGCTCCCAACCGTCCAGATGCGGCAGTACCTCCGCTTCCACGAATCGGCGCACGGTCCGGCGCAGTTCGTCGCGCTCGGGAGTGCGGAACGGATCGCTCACAGCAGCACCTCCGGAATGTCCACACAGCGGGCTCGCAGCCACTCGCCGACGGCTTTCGCCTGCGGGTCGAACCGCACCTGGGCTGCCACACCCTCGCCGAGCAGGCCGTCCACCACGAAGTTCACCGCACGCAGGCGGGGCAGCAGGTACCGCGTGACCTCCAGGTCGGCGGTTTCCGGCAGCATTCGGCGGAATTCGGCGACGGTGAGCGTGTGCGCCAGCCACCGCCACGCCTCGTCCGTGCGGACCCACACACCGATGTTGGCGCTGCCGCCCTTGTCACCGCTGCGCGCGCCGGCGATCCGTCCCAGCGGTGCCGTGCGCGTGGGCCCGTCCGGCAGCGGCTCGGGCAGCGGCGGCTCTTCCACCGGCCGCAGCTCTCGGGTCTCTGGCGCCGGCGGGACCGGAATCCGTTCACCGTCGGGCAGCACGGCGAGGTGCTCCACCGCAGCGGCATCCACCCAGGAGGAGGTGAACACCCCGTACGGAGCCGCATCGGCCGGTGGCGCCGTCATGTGGAAGCCGGGGTAGCCGGCCAGGGCGAGCTCCACGGCCGCGCCGCTGAACGCGCGGCCGACGACCGCCGAGTCGGGATCCTTGGCCACGCACCGCAGCACCGCGCTGGCTTCCTCTTCGACCTCCGCATCGGCACGATCGGTCCGAGCCAGCGACCACCGCACCTCGGCCGGCGGCGTGTCCGCCAGGGCCGAGTCCATCTGCCCGCGGACGAGTGCGGCCTTGGCCTCGATGTCCAAGCCGGTCAGCACGAACTCGACCTGGTTGCGGAACCCGCCGAGGCTGTTGAGCCCCACCTTCAGCGCCGGAGGTGGCGGTTCACCCCGCGTTCCGCTGATCCGCACCCGGTCCGGGCCGAGCCGGGAGAGCTCGATCTCGTCGAAACGAGCGGTCACATCCGGACCGGCATAGCGCCCACCTGCGATCTCGTACAGCAACTGCGCGGTCACCGTGCCGACCGTGACCGCTCCGCCGGTCCCCTCGTGCTTGGTGATGACGCTGGACCCGTCGGCGTGGACCTCGGCGATCGGGAAGCCGGGCCTGCCGAGGTCGTGACCGGCCTCGGTGAGTTCGGTGAAAAACGAGTAGTTGCCGCCGGTGGCTTGCGCGCCGCACTCCACGACGTGTCCGGCGGCCACGGCACCGGCCAGGGCATCGTAGTCGTCGCGGGCCCAACCGAAGTGCGCCGCGGCAGGTCCGACCACGAGCGAGGCGTCGGTGACCCGGCCGGTGACGACCACGTCGGCTCCACCGCGGAGGCATTCGGCGATGCCCCACGCACCGAGGTAGGCGTTGGCGGTCAACGGCTCGCCGAAACCGAGCTCGGCGGCGCGATCGAGCAGGTCGTCGCCCGCGACGTGCGCGACGGCGGCGTCGAGCTGCACACGCTCGGCCAGGTCCCGCAACGCTCGGGCCAGCCCGGCGGGGTTGAGTCCCCCCGCGTTGACGACGATCTTGACGCCCCGATCGAGCGCCACGCCCAGGTTCTCCTCCATCTGGCGCAGGAACGTCTTCGCGTATCCCCGAGTGGGATCCTTCATCCGGTCCCGGCCGAGGATGAGCATCGTCAGCTCTGCCAGATAGTCGCCGGTGAGGACATCCAGCGGTCCTTCGGTGAGCATCTCGTGCACGGCCGAGCGTCGATCGCCGTAGAACCCCGACGCGTTGCCGATCCGCAACGGCTCGTCGCCCGTCATGCGAACTGCCCCGGTGCGCGACCTTGCCCGGGCGGCCCGGCGAAGGCCTGTGCGATCCGGACCCACTGCAGCGCGTCGGACCCGACAGCGCGCAGCGCGGTGTCCTCGAGATGCCTGCGCTGGGTGACGAGCAGGCAGAAGTCCAGCGCCGGCCCGGTCACCCGCTGCTGCGCGTGCGGTGGACCCCAGTGCCACGCGTCACCGTCCGGCCCGGTGAGTTCCACGCGGAACTCCTCCGGTGGTGGTTGCAGTCCGTGGACCCCGTAGGCGAAGTCCCGCGTGCGCACGCCGATCCGGGCGATGTGACGCAGCCGGGGCGAGGGTGTGCGCGTCACCCCGAGAGCGTCGGCGACGTCCTGGCCGTGTGCCCAGGTCTCCATCAGCCGCGCGGTCACCATCGACGCCACGCTCATCGACGGGCCGAACCACGGCAGGCGAGTACTTTCCGGGGTGGCGGCGAGGGCGGTCGACAGTCGCTTCCGGCCTTCCCGCCATCGCTCGAGCAGCTCGGCGGATGCTTCCCGAGCACCTCGCTCGGCACCTCTTTCCACATATCCCCGGGTGTTCGCCGGCGCCGCCTCGGCCTCGGCCCGGAATCCCTCCTGGTCGGTCGCTGCCAGCAGGGCCTTCTCATCCGTCCAGGCGAGGTGCGCGATCTGGTGCGCGACCGTCCATCCCGGCGCGGGGGTCTCGCGCCTCCAGTCGTGCTCATCGAGGTCGGCGACCAGGCCGTCCAGCTCTTCGCTCTCCGCCCGCAGGTCCCCCAACAGTCCTGTCAGGTCCACTGCGGAGTGCGTTCCTTCTCGCTGCGCACCACCCATGCACGTCATCGTGGCAGCGCCCGTCACGATAATCAAGCAATCGTGCTTGCTTTTTTTATGGCATCACTCCGGACACGGCAACGGCCGCACCACTTCGGCAAGCGGTGCGGCCGTTGCCCGCCGAACGGCGCTCTACAGCGCCTGCCGGACGTTGGGGTACAGCCCCTCGAGCAGGTCGGTGTAGTTGTTCTCGACGACCTTGCGCTTGACCTTGAGGCTGGGCGTGATCTCGCCGTTTTCGATGGTCAGGTCGCGGGGCAGGATCGCGAACGACTTGATCGTCTCGTGCCGGGCCAGGCCCGCGTTGACCTCGTCCACATACGACTCGATCAGCGCCCGGACCGGCTCCTCGGCGGCGAGTTGCTCGTACGAGCGGTCACCGAGACCGTTGTCCCGAGCCCACTGCGCGATCGCCTCCTCGTCGAGGGTCACCAGGGCGGTGCAGTACGGACGCTCGTCACCGTGGACGATGACGTTGCCGACGTAGGGGCACACCGCCTTGAAGCGTCCCTCCACGCTCTGCGGCGCCACGTACTTGCCGCCCGAAGTCTTGATCAAGTCCTTCTTGCGGTCGGTGATCCGCAGGAACCCGTCCTCCATGGCACCGATGTCGCCGGTGTGGAACCACCCGTCCTCGTCGAGCGCGGCGGCGGTCTCCTCCGGCATCCGGTGATAGCCGTGCATGACCGCGCCGTTGCGGATGAGGATCTCGCCGTCTTCGGCGAACGAGATCTCCGTACCGGGGAACGGGCGGCCGACGGTGCCGATGCGGTAGTCGGTGGGCAGGTTGACGAAGGTCGCCGCGCAGGTCTCGGTGAGACCGTAGCCTTCGAGGATGCGCACCCCGGCGGCGTCGAAGAACTCGGCGATCTCCGGCGACAGCGGGGCACTGCCGGAGATGAAGTAGCGCAGCCTGCCGCCGAACCGGGCGCGCAACTTCTGGAACACCAGTCGGTCGGCGATGGCGTACTGGATCCTGGTCCGCAGGTCGATCGGCTGGTGCCGCTGGTTCAGCCGCGACACCCGAGCGCCGACGCCGCACGCCCAGCGGAAGATCCGGTACTTGAGGGCGCCGCCTTCCTTGGCTTGCGTGACGACCTTGTTGTAGACCTTTTCGAAGATGCGTGGGGCTGCGGCCATGATGGTCGGCTGCACCACCGGCAGGTTGTCGATGAGCCGGTCGACGTTGCCGTCCACCGCCGTGGGGAAACCCTTGCGGAGCTGGCCCATTTCCATGACCTTGCCGAACACGTGGGACAGCGGCAGCCACAGGTACTGCAGGTCCTGCTCGGTGAGCATGCTCTCGTCGAGGGCGTCCATCGACTCGGCCACGTACAGCCAGTTCGCGTGGGTCAGGCGCACGCCCTTCGGCCTGCCGGTCGTGCCGGAGGTGTAGACCAGCGTGGCCAGGTGTTCCGGCTCGATACCGCCGAGGAGTTCGTCGAACAGCTCCGGCTGTTGTGCGGCCAGCGTGCGGCCCCGCTCCTCCACCTCGTCGAGCCGCAGGACCCAGTCGCCGTCGGAGGTGCCGTCGAAGGTGATCACCGTGTGCAGGTCCGGCAGTTCCGCCCGCTGCCCGCGCAGCTTGTCCACCTGCTCGTCGTCCTCGGCGAAGACGACCTGCGACTGGGAGTCGGCAATGATGTAGGCGCACTCCTCCGGCGTGCTCGACGGGTAGATCGTCGTCGTCGCCGCGCCGGCGCTCAGGATCCCGAGGTCGGCGAGGATCCACTCGAAACGGGTGCTCGCCAGGATGGCGCACCGCTGCTGACTTTCGATACCGACGGCGTGCAGCCCCAGCGCGATCGCGCGGACGCGCTCGAACGTCTGCGCCCATGTCAGCGACTGCCACCCGGTCCCCGCCGGGTAACGGTATGCCTCACGGTCCGCGGACTCCTCGACGCGGCGCTGCAGCATCTCCGACACGGACCGGTAAGGGGAGGTGATCTCGGCCTTCATACGGTAAAACTACCGGAGGGTAAATTCGTGGCACAAGTCTCACTCTCATGGCGGTCGGCAGCGTCGAGTGAAGGCATCATCCCCGGTCATGGCGCTGTCGTGTCCTCACCGGCCGGCCGGGATCCGGCCGGAGCGGGTCCGCGGCCGGCCCGGCTCCGCGACGAACCTCGGCACGTTGCGCGCTACCGCGCCGGCACTCGCCGCGCTCACGGTGACCGCGCGGGGCTCGGGCACGTCGGGAGTCAGCAGAACCGCCATGGCCGCATCCAGGGTGGGGCGCCGCCGGGTGGGGCCTTCCGTGCTGTCCGGGTCGGTGGTCGGCCACTGGATGTCCGGGTCCGCTGGGAGGCAACCGGTGTCTGCGAAGCTGCGGTGGTGCTCGCCGTTGCCGATGGCTCGAGTGCACGACACACAGACCTCGCGAACGCCGTCCTGCGGCGGGCGCTGGCCGAGCCTGCGGTGCACCGGCCCGGCCAGCCGGTACCCGCAGACCGCCGCCGGTGCGCTGCCCCCGGCCGAAACCGCCACGGCATGCCAGCCGGATTCACCGGCCCCGGCCATCCACGCGTGCTCCCGCGACGAACCGACTTCCGGGGCGCTCATACTCGTTCCCTCCGCCGCAGCCCCCGCGCGGACTCCGCCCGGTATTCAGCCGAATCCAGCTCCTCCTCGCGGGGCCAGGCCAGAAACATCCCGATCCCAGTCAGGACCGCGATACCGCCCAGGAAGGTCAGTAATTCCATGCCACGCTCCGTTACTGCTGGTCACTGCCGTGCCGGTACCCGGACCCCGGCAGGGGCCCGCACACACCGCACACCGGAGTCTTCGGCGGCTGTCCGGGAAAACTTGAGAGCGTCTTCACCGAGCAGTGCCCGCACTGCCCTGCTCAGGACGGGGTGCTGCCGGGATCAGAGGGATCGTCCGTGAGCACGATGCCGCGTGAGGCGACCTCGAAGAAGCGGACCCGGAGATCGTGGGTACTGCCGCGGGTTTTGAGAACGGTCACGCTGCGATACATGGCGGATTCGGTGGGAACGTACTGCAGGAGCACCACGTTGTCGGCGAGATTGGAGGCAGCCCTGTCCGTCAGGCTGGTCACCCCGAACAGGTGACGAACTTCGTAACTCATCATGACGCTGACATTGTTCCGGGAACACCGGTGCAGCAGGGAGTACAGCGACTCGTCGAACCTGCTGGGATCCTCGGCGACACTTTCCAAGTCGTTGAGGGAGTCGATGAACAATCGCCGCGCCCCGGTCCGCTCGAGGGTGTCCAGAATGTCGTACACCCACTCGTCGAGGTTGATTTCGACAGGAGGCCGGTACTTGAGGGTGATTCCCTCGGTGTTGAACGACCACCCGAAACCGTGCAGGACCTGCTCGAGTTGTGTGGGGTCTTCCTGGAAGGTCGCCATCACCCCGTGGTCGCCCTGGCGAACGCCCCCGAAGAGGAAGTGCAGGCCCATCAGGGTCTTGCCGATACCGGTCGGTCCTGCCATGAGTGTCGACGAACCGACGCGATACCCCTCGTTGAGCATGTCGTCGAGAGCCTGGATCCCGGACGAGGCACGCTCCCGTTCACGCAGGTAGGCATGGTGATCACCGACATCGGTGAAACGAGGGTAGACCTCCAGGCCCTCGCGGGAAAGGCCGTAGGTGTGGCGGCCCGAGAAGAAGTCCCCACCACGCAGCTTGTGCACCTGCATGGAGCGGGAGGAGCGTTTCTGAAAACGATGGCTGCTCAGTTCGAGGATGCTGTCGGCGACGGCGAACTCGGGGGCGGTGGCCATTTCGCCTTCCTCGTACTCACCGAGCCAGAGCGTCGTGACGGGAAAGACGCTCTGCGTCGCGGCCAGCTCGTGCAGAAAGTTGCGGAATTCGATGCTGCTCGTCGCGTAGGAGCTCAGCGCTTTGAAGCTGTCGATGACGAGGATCCCCGGGCGGTACTCGCGGATGAATGCGCTGACGCGCTCTCCCACGCCGGTCACTCCGTGGGAGAGCAGCGTCGAACCGAGCTCGTCGTAGACGACGCCGTTGCCGACGAGTGCGGGGTCGAAGAACGAGAGGCCCTGGACATAGCGCAGGATCTTCTCGAACGGTTCGGAGGCCGTGGACAGGTACAGCGCCGGGCGCTGCGGATCGGCGTTGCTGAACACGCACTGCTGAGCCAGCAACGTTTTGCCCGTTCCGGGCAGCCCCATGACGAGGTTGATCGCGTTCGAGGGAAGGCCGCCGCCGGTCACTTGGTCCAGCCGCGCGTTGCCAGTCGAAATCCGGTCTATCATCGTCACTCTGTCCCAGGGGACGCGCCGCGTTCCAGCAGCTGTTGAACCGTGCTGACCAGCTGTAGCGGCTCGATGGGTTTTTGCAGGAAAGCCGAAGCGCCCACCGCGAACGCGGTCTCGGCCGAGGCCAGCGAGGAGATCGCCACCACCGCTGTTTCGGTGCGTTCGAGCAGTTGCGAGCACAACCGTTGACCCCGCACCCCGGAGATGAGCAGATCCACGATCGCCAGGTCCGGTGTGCGCTCGATCGCGGCATCGAGCGCTTCCTCCGCGCTGAACACCACCTCCACCTCGTAGCCCTCGGTCCGCAGGAAGTGCTCGGTGAGCTCTGCAGAGTAGGGATCGCGCTCCGCCAACAGGATCAACACCTTGCCTTCCACGGGCATCACCCTCCGACCCCGCCTTCCGGCGAGGTGCTCGCCCTGCGGATACGCGCCTGCTGCCACACCCCGAAGCCAACCACTCCGCCACCAGGGTTGACGACACGGCACGAGCGCGCAACCACAGGCGGGCCCGCAGCGACGAGCATCCCGACACGGGCCATCGCTGCTACGATGAGCGCAAAAGCTCGGACACGCCGCCCGGGCAACACAAGAGCCCCACCCTCCCCGCAGGCCACGCCTCGTCCCGTACAGCCGGCGACCATGCAGGCTGCCGTGCTCGTCTCCGTCCAGCGCGGCAGAAGTCAGTGAGCAACTTTCACTTACGTTCACACCCGGGGAACAATGTCGGATCACATGGACCGCAGGAACCCGTCCGGTGTCGGAGAGGGCAACGGCTCCTCGCTTCCGGACACCGAGAACCCGATCGCGGCGACATCGGAGCAGGCGGTCTTCTCGCTGGACCCGCAGGGGCTCGTGCGCAGTTGGAACGACCAAGCCGCGAAGATCGAGGGGTACAGCGGCGAGGAGGTCATCGGGCAGCATTTCTCCGTGTTCTCCCCGCAGGACCAGGTCGCCGCGGGACGCCCGGAGTGGGAGTTGACCCAAGCCATTCGAGCAGGCTTCTACCTGGATCAGGGTTGGCGCCTGCGCAAGGACGGATCCCGGTTCTGGGCACATATCGCGATCACGACGCAACGGTCGAATGACGGCAGTCTGTACGGCTTCATCACGGTGATTCGGGACGAGAGCGAGAAGCGAGCTCGCCATCAGCGATCGACCCGGCGGTTCACCGACCTGTTCGATCTCGCTCCGGTGGGCATCGGCTTGTTCGACGAGTCCGATCGCCTGTTGCACGCCAACAACGCCCTGTGCGAGCTGCTGGGCTACGGACTGGACGAGCTCCACGGGATGAGCGGCTCCGAGCTGCTGCTGTCGGAGGATCCCGCGGAAGGCATCATCCCGAAGTCACCCACATCGCTCTCCCCGCACGAACACGCGCCGGTGTCCCAACGAAGGCTGATTCGCTCGGATGGCAGGCAGCTGACCTGCGAAGTACACAGCGCAGTGTCGACAGAGGACAACGGCAACCCCTTCTGGCAGGTGGTGTTCCAGGATGTCACCGAGCAGCGCCGCCATACCGACATGCTGCAGCACCGGGCCACGCACGACGAGCTGACCGGGCTACCCAACCGATCGGGCATCAGCGAACGGCTCGACGAGCTGCTCGGCCACGGTGATCTCGACCAGATCGCCGTGCTGTTCTGCGATCTGGACAACTTCAAGCGAGTCAACGACTCACTCGGGCACGAGGCCGGCGATGAGCTGCTCGTGGCACTGGCTCGGCGCCTGACCACGGGATTGCCGCCCGCGTGCACAGCCGCGCGGCTCTTCGGTGACGAGTATCTGATCATCTGCTCCGATCTCGATGCTGTCGGCGGACTCGAAAAGCTCACCACGCTGACGTTGAACCTGCTGCACACAGTGGTCCCGGTCCGAGGTCAGCTGGTCACTGCCTCGGCCTCGGTCGGGGCCGCGGTCATCACGGCCCCGGGCACGACCGGCGAGGACCTGCTGCGGTTCGCCGACGCGGCGATGTTCACGGCCAAAAGCCACAGCCCCGGTTCCGTCTCGATCGCCAATCGGGAGCTGATCGACTCACTCGGCCAGCAAGTGCAGCTGGAGGGGCAACTGCGCGACGCGATTCACAACGATCGGTTGACATTGCAGTACCAACCGATCGTGGACTGCGACGGATCCGTGCTCATGGCCGAAGCGCTGGTCCGGTGGCCACACCCCCACCGCGGGCTCCTCAGCCCGGGCATCATCATGCCCGTGGCCGAGCAAGGCAACCTGCTGGGCCAACTCGACCGCTGGGTCCTGAGCACAGCACTGCGCGAGGCAGCGAACTGGCCCACGGTGTCCGGCAGGCCCGTCCGGGTCGCGGTCAACCTGAGTAGGTTGTTGCCGGACGACGAGCACTTCCTGAGCGAGGTTTCCGGCATCCTCGAGGAAAGCGGCATCGACGGGAGTCGGGTCGTGCTGGAGGTGGTGGAAAGCTCCCTGGGAGATCTCACCGAACGGCCTCGTGCGGACATGGCCGAGCTGGCCGAGCAGGGTGTGTGGTTCGCCGTGGACGATTTCGGCACCGGCTACTCCTCGTTGAAGCGACTGCGGGACCTGCCGACGCACGTCCTCAAAATCGATCGCGCGTTCGTCTCCGGCGTCGAGCACGATCCCGCCGACTTCGCGATCGTGCGGGCCGTGGTGGAGATGAGTCTCGGGATGAAGCGCCACTGCGTCGCCGAAGGCGTGGAAACCGCCGAGCAGTTCCGCATGCTGAAGAGTCTGGGTGTGGACGCATTCCAGGGTTTTCTCTTCTCGGCCTCGATCCCGGCCGCCGACTTTCGCGCCCTTCTCGAGCAGGGATCGGTTCCTGTCCCGGAGGAGAGCTGAAGCAGTCCGGCACCGAACCGTGGTCCTCGGGTTCTGTCGAAGAGGATTTCCTGCCGCGCACTCGTGCGCAGACCGTGTCGCGCTGGTCACCACCTCGGCGGCTCCTCGATCGTCCGCGCTCGCCAGTACGATGATCGCAGGCAGGTGTCCTGCAGTGCGTGGCGAGAGGATCGGTGATGACGGCCGGGTATGCGGTTGTCGACGTGGAGACCACCGGTTTCCGCGCGGGTGGGCACGACCGGATCGTCGAGGTCGCCGTCGTCCAGCTCGACCCGGCGGGGACGGTCACCGGCGAGTGGTGCACCGTGGTGAATCCGCAACGGGATCTGGGACCGCAGCACATTCACGGCATCACGGCCGCGCAGGCACGACAGGCCCCGCTGTTCGCCGACATCGCAGCCGAGCTCGCCGCGCAGCTGGCCGGGCGGGTCCTGGTCGCCCACAACCTGCCTTTCGACCTGAGCTTCCTGGCCGCGGAATACGCGCGGCTGGGTCTCGACGTCCCGCTGTCGACGGACTCCGGCCTGTGCACCATGGACCTGTCCGAGCGGTACCTGACCGCCACGGCCCGCTCGCTGGCCGCGTGCTGCCGAGCGGCCGGTGTCGCGCTGACCAGGGCGCACTCGGCGCTGCACGACGCTCGCGCCGCTGCCGGGTTGCTGACATGCTTCCTCGGCCGGACGCGGCCGGCACCACCCTGGGCGGATCTCCTCTCCCGCGCCTCCCGCACCCACTGGCCACTGGTGCCCGCGGGCACGAGCCGGGTGCTGCGTCGCGACATCGCCCCCGCGCCTTCTGCCCCGGCGGAGATCGCGCCCACGGCGCGGGAGGTTCCGTGTCCGGCCACCGGGGACCTCGTGGCCTTCACCGGAGAAACCCGCGAACCCCGCGAGATGTGGGAACAGCGAGCCCGAGCGGCCGGGCTCGCCGTCCAGGGATATGTCACGCGGAAAACCCGTCTGGTGGTCGCCGCCGACCCCGACTCGCTGTCCGTCAAGGCCCGCAAGGCCCGCGACTACGGCATCCCGATCGTCACCGAGGACGCCTTCGCCCGGCTGCTCGGCCGAACGGCCCCGGAACCCGCGTGAGCGCGGCGGACAGACAGCACCGCCCGTGAGGAGTGAACGGAACTCTCGCCCGTGTAGAAGTAACGAAAGTTCCGTTCACTCAAAACCTCAGGGGCGTCAGGACGACTGCGCCGGGCGCGGGGCACTGGCGAGCTGGCGGGACTGCGCCACCAGACGCCCGGCGGAGTCCCACACCTCGGCGTCCTCCTCGAGCAGCCCGCCCGCGAAATTGCGAGTGGCATGTGTGAGGCGCAGCCAGCCCGGTGCGGGTTTCGCCCGCACGTGCGCGGTCAACTCCAGCGTCGGCGTCCACCCGCCCAGGCCGAGATCCAGGGTCACCGGGGGCAGCACGTCGAGGGCGAGCAACAGCAGCAGCGGGTCGGGTTCGCGGCCATCGGCCATCCGCAACCAGCCCTGCATGCGCCCACGTCCGCTCGGCGTGCCGTCGATCCAGGCGGTGCTCTCCTCGTCCAGGCGCAGGTCCAGACGTTCCAGCAGGGCCGACTCCCCGGAGTTGTCGAAGAACCGGGCGCTCCAGGCCACGCACTCCTCCGGGGCGGGCAGCTCGGGAGGAGTGGCGGTGGTGCGCACCTCGTCGGGCAGCGAGTCCAGATCGCCGTAGGTGCCGGTGGCCCGGATCCGTTCCGTTTCCGCGCCGTCTTTGTCCTGCAGCAGCGAGACACTGCCCGTCGACATCGACCGGCCGGTGCGGGCGAGATCCGTGCGCAGCACCGCGGGCCCGGGCCGGGCCGGGCTCAGGTAGTGGGCACTGATCGACAGCGGATCGGGATGCCCCGCCGGGGCGCAGGTCGACCGGAGTGCGTTGGCCGCCACGGCCAGCAGGAATCCCCCGTTGATGCCTTTGCTGACCTGCCAGCCGCCGCCCACGTCCGCGTCGAGGACACTCGGCTCGTCGTGGCGCTGCTCCAGCGCGATACCTCGGTCGAACTCCGAGGCGGCTTCCACGGTTCCCGCGATCGTCGACATGCGGGGATTGTTCGTGTCCCCCCTGTCCGACGTCCTGCCCGAGTCGTCAACATCACAGACACCGGGATGGACGGGCGCTGCTCAGCATCGCCGTCCGGGCCGATGCGTTCGGCAAGCACGAGAACGAAGTCGAAGATGGCTCGGTGCACACCCGCACCCGTCGTATCGCCCCGGAGCGCACCCCGGGGGGCCGTCGCCGGGTTGTGCTACCGGGACTCGCCCTCCGCGGTCCCGGCAGCACCAGCCGGTGTCAGAAGGGGTAGTCGGCGATGTCCGGGCGCATGGTCAGCCACTGGGTTTCGGTGAAGGCGTCGATGTTGGCCTGGGCTCCGCCGAAGCGGGAGCCGGTTCCGGAGTCACCCCAGCCACCGAAGGGCGCATTGGCCTCGTCGGCGACGGTCTGCTCGTTGATGTGGATCTTGCCGGATGCGATGCGGTCGGCCAGGGGCATGGCCTCGCCGACGTTGCCGAGGACGCTCACCGACAGCCCGTAGGCGCTGCTGTTGACGATCTCGACGGCTTCGTCGGTGGTGGAGAAGGGAAGTACCGGGGCCACGGGCCCGAAGATCTCCTCGCGCCAGGCCGGCATGTCCGCAGTGAGTCCGGACAGCACCGTGGGGTGGTAGTAGGGGCCGTCGTGGGTGCCGCCGGCGGCGAGGGTGGCTCCGGCCTGCACGGTCTGCTGCACCAGGGAATCGATGTTTTTCAGCTGGCCCTCGTCGATGATGGGCCCGATGGCGACCTGCTCGGTGGCCGGGTTGCCGACCGGCAGGGTGCGGGCCTTGTCGGCCAGCGCGGCCACGTACTCGTCGTGCAGCGATTCGTGCACCAGGTGCCTGCCGGTGGCCATGCAGATCTGGCCCTGGTGCAGGAAGGAGCCGAACGCCCCGGCCGAGGCGGCCTTGGCCACGTCGGCGCCGGGCAGCACGATCTGGGCGTTGTTGCCGCCCAGTTCCAGATGCGCCCGCTTGAGGTGGGCCGCGGCGGCCTGGCCGATCTTTCGTCCGGCCGGGGTGGAGCCGGTGAACGACACGATGCGCACCTCGGGGGCGTCGACCACGGCTTTACCGGTGTCGGCCTCACCCGGCAGCAGCTGCAGCAGCCCCTCCGGCAGGCCTGCCTCTTCGAACACGCGCATGATGCTCACCCCACCGGACAGGGTGGTGCGCGGATCGGGTTTGAGCAGCACCGCGTTGCCCAGCGCCAGCGCCGGGGCCACCGAGCGGATGGACAGGATCAGCGGGAAGTTGAACGGCGAGATCACGCTGACCACCCCGGCGGGGCGGCGCCGCGCCAACGACCAGTGGTCCGCGTTGGAGGTCAGCACCTCGCCGTGCGGGTGCGTCGGCAGCGCGGCGGCCTCGTGGCATTCGGCCGCGGCGATGTCGGCTTCCAGCGCGGCTTTGGCGTCGATGCCGCCGGTTTCGCGGACCAGCCACTCCTTGACCTCGTCGGCGTGCTGCTCGAACAGCTCCCCCGCCCGGCGCAGCACGGCCGCCCGCTCCGCCGGTTTCCTACCGGCCCAGTCCTGCTGGGCCGCCGCGGCCTTCGACGAGGCCTCGTAGACGTCCTCGGCCGTGGCCACCCCGATCTCACCCAGACTGTCGCCGGTGGCAGGCTCGGTCACCGACCGGCTACCGCCGGAACCGGCCCGCCAGCCGTTGACGTGGATCTTGCCGGCCCAGACCTCCGGATCCAGCATGCTCATGATCGCTCCTCGGTGTTTCGCGATGGACGTTCGTCGATGCTCACTCGGATCGCTGCAGCACGGCGATGCCATGTTCCAGAAGCTGCTGAGCGGCCCGGCTTTCCGTGACAACCATAGGGAACGCGGGCGGGCAGCTTGACCCGGGCCGGTGAGGTGCGTGGCGGATCCGCGGCATCGTGCACGAGCATCTCGCCGAGTTCGGTCCGGCGGTTCCTCCACATGAACTGCACACAGCCGTCGCTCACCGGAACCGGTCCACCACTTTCCCCGGTTGCCGGAAGGGCCCACTCGGCTCGCCTCGGCACTGCCCGGTGCCGTGCCGGACAGTGCACCACCGGCGATCATCGGTGCGCTCTCAGACGAGATGGGCGCGGCGCCACAGCGGCATCCCGGCACCACCCACCAGACCCTCCTCGCGCAGGAACGGCATGATCTTCTCGCCCATCCAGCGCCGGGTGTCCTGGTAGTGCGGGTTGGCCAGCGCGGCCCGCCTGCCTTCCTGCGGGTCGATGCCGACAGCGGCGTACACGTTCGGGTCGATCAGGCTGTCGACGACGAAGTACGAGACCAGCGCGGTCTGGAACCGGTGCCAGTGCCGGGCGGCCGGACCCAGCTTCGGCATCGTGCGGCTGATCGCCTCCTTGGCGTAGCGCACGTGCCGGGCCTCCTCCACGACGTGGATCCGGTTGATCGCGCGGATCAGCGGCTGGATGTTCTCGTCGTCCATCATGGAGCGCTGCAGCCGGTCGAGCGTCTCCTCGGCGACGAGCACCGAGCCGAACATCGACGGTCCGGCCGCGGTGGTGTTGAACAGTCGCGCCAGGTTGTGGATCGCCCGGGAGGGCCCGTAGCGGGGCACGCCCAGTTTCTCCACAGCGCGGGCGAACATCACCGAGTGCCGGGTCTCGTCGCCGATCTCGGTCAGCGCGTACTGCGCGTGCGCACTGCGCGGGTCTCGATCGTAGGCATAGCGGGTCAGCGCCTGCATCAGGCAGATCTCGAACCACAGCCCGACGGACATGATGCTGGCGATCTCGTGCTTGGACAGCTCGATGCGTTGCTCGTCGGACAGGCGCTGCCACAGCTCGGTGCCGTACAGCGAGGTCCGCTCCAGCGGCATGAACGGCTTGCCCTCGACCAGCGGCGCGTCCCAGTCCACGTCCAGGTCCGGGTCGAAGGAGCTGCGTGCCGAGGAGGTGAGCAGCCGCGCGGCCGTGGTCTCGCGGTCCCTGATCTGCTCTGTTCGGGCCATGGTCGTCCTCCACATCACCGGGCAGTTGCACCGAGCACTACGGGCTGCACAGCATTACGGGGTACAAGCTGTACTCGGCAGTTGGGAGCGTACATCCTGTACCGGTTACTCGGTAGACTCGACGGCATGCCGACGAGCACCCGCCAACTCCGGCCGGACGGCCGCGCGACGCGGTGGGCGGGCCAGCACGAGCGCCGCCGGGCGGAGTTCGTCGACGCGGCACTGGCCGCGATCGCCGAGCACGGCCCCGAGGTCTCGACCGAGCGGATCGCCGAGCGGGCCGGGGTGGCCCGCACCCGGCTGTACAAGCACTTCGACGGCGCGAGCGACCTGCAGCGCGCCGTTTCGCGCCGGGTCACCGAGCTGATCACCGAGGAGCTCGAACCGGTGTGGAACCCGCGGGGATCGCCGATGCGGATGATCACCGTGGCGGTCGACACGCACCTGCGTTGGCTGACCGAGCACGCCCACCTGTACCGCTACCTGCTGCGGTACTCCCCGGCCGGTGAGGCCGCCGGCGGCTTCACCGACATCAAAACCGCCCTGGGCAGGCACCTCACTCAACTGTTCGGCGAGTACCTGCGAACTTTCGGTCTCGATCCGCGGCCCGCGGAGACGACCGCGTTCGGCCTGGTCGGCTATGTGGAGTCCGCCAGCGCTCGCTGGCTGGACAATCCCGCGGGCATCGGCCGCGAGGAACTCGTCGAGCAGCTCACCGAGACGATCTGGACCATCCTCGACCACACCCTGCGCGCCGGTGGCGTGGAACTGGATCCGCATCGGCCCCTGCCGCCCCCGCACGAGTTGGCGCAGGGCACCGAGGCGCCGGGCGATCACGACGAGACCGCGAAGCGATCATAGGGACAGCACGTTCGGGTGGGCCGCTCGCGGGAGAGCCGGGCTACGCGCCGGTGGCGCTCCACACGCGAACGTCGTCGGGAACGCCCTTGGCCTCGAAGCGGCCCCGCCTGCGCAGCCGTATCTGCCTGCCGTTCAGGTTCTGCCGGACGGTGTTGGAGATCAGCACCTCGCCGGGTCCGGCGGCGGCCGCGACGCGGGCGGCGATGTTGACGTCCTGGCCGTAGTAGTCGTCGCCGAGCCGGCGCGGCGTGCCGACGTGCACTCCGGCACGCAGGTGCAGGCGGTGGCCGGCAACGTCGACGGCACTGGTCGCGTCCTTGGCGGCGATCGCGGCCGCCACGGCGTCGTCGGCGTCGTCGAAGACCGCCATGAGCCCGTCACCGAGCCATTTGACGACGTGGCCGCGCTGCCGGACGAGCGGCTCGACGGCCGCACCCACTTCCCGCAGCATCCGCACGGCGAGGTCGTCGCCGACTTCGAGGGTCCAGGTGGAGAATCCGGCGAGGTCGGTGAACAGCACCGCCATCTTGCGCTCGCCCTCGTCGCCGGGGTGGCTGTCCGCGTGGGCCTGCCAGACCTGCAGGGCGCCGAGCCCGATTTCGCGCAGCACGCTGGGTTGCTGCGCGGCCACGGTCGTCAGCTGGCGACCCACCACGCTGCTCGCACCGGCACCACCGACCGACAACGGGTCGCCATAGCTCGAGTCGCCGGGCAGGCTGCGCCGCAGCCATTCCGTCACGGTGAGCAATCCGGGATGCCGGTCGACCCGGCGGATCAGTTTCCGCATCCGGCGGGTGCGTCGCCTGCTGCCGGGCAGGGTTTCGGAGGCCGGCGTCGACGCCCGCTTGCTCCCGCGTCGCCGGGGAAGACGGAGCAGGCGGCGTGCCGGGGTTGCTGCGTTCGAAGCCGCGGCGGAACCATCGTCCCGCGTGCCCCCGTGGCCGGCCATCTCCACCTCTCGGCGTTCCGTCCTCGATCCTGCCGATCAATCCTTCCACAGCGAATTCACCGAGGAACCGCCGCTCCCCTCGGGACGCCGGGATGCTCACCCCGGGCATACCTGGCGTTCAGGGCGCTGCTTCGGGCTCCGGAGGGCGATCGCTGCCCGTGTCCCGCATCACAGGTTGACGCAGCACGGCGCTGGACGAGTTCCCTTCGATGTCTTCGGGTCGAGACAGCACGACGCCGGCACGAGGCGAAGAGTATGGCGGGTTTCCGGACGGCCCTTCGCCTACCGGGGTCCGGTGAGTCGTTCACGCGAGGAGCGATTCACGAACGATGAGCAGCTACAGGTACGGAGCCATCGAAACGTTGATCAGCAGCTGTCGGCGTGACAGCGCTTGGCGAATTGGGGGCATCCGTTGCCCGGAGTGCCCAGGGCGATCACGAGGTCCTCCAGGGTGCGCGGTTCCCGCCGGTAGCGAGATACCTGGCGTGTCAATGCTTCGTGGACTGCCCGGGGAACGAGGTCGACCTGATCCAGCAGGAACTTGTCCTGACTCACGATCTCCAACCCATAGGGATTGGCAGCTTCTTCTGGGAAATGGCGGAGGTTCTCGGTCACCACCAGTTCGGCGTTACCGGCGACGGCTGCGGCGAGCACGTGCCGATCTCCGGGATCGTTGCGCATTGCCGGGATCAAGTCCTGGTAATCCTCCACGAGGGCATCGGGAAAGTGTTGCCGCATCCGGCCGATACGGCGCTGCGCCGCCTGTTCGGTGATGTTGTGCCTGATCAGGTTGCGTTCGAGTTCCTCCAGGATGTCGACCGACCACAGGGGCTGGTAGACCTCCTCTTCGGCAATGCAAAGCAGGGTGTCGCACAGCAGAGGTTTGAACAGGACACACGTGTCGAGAAGGACGCGGATCATCGCTGCGGTCAGTCCTCCCGGCTGAGGTCACTCGACCGCTGTGTGACAGCGTCATCGGGAAGATCGTAGATGCCGTCCTCCTCCGACTCGTGAACCATCTCGTCGAGCCCCGCCGCGCGGGAGCGCCGCCGCCGCTGCTGGTAGGCCAGCACGTCGGCCAAGCGCAGACGGCGATGCCGCCCCGGCTGCTCATAGGGAATTTCACCGGATTCGAGCAGGCGTACCACGGTCGGACGGGACACTCCGAGCAGCTCCGCTGTCTCACTGGTGGTCAGCACGGTGTGCTGCGGCGCCACGGTGATGGCCATTCCCTGACTCAGTGCCGTGGCGACGTCCTGCAACACCTCGAACAGTTCGTCCGGAAGTTCGATGCGGGAGCCGTCCCTGGCCACGAGAGCGGGTTGGGCGCCCCCCGCCGTGTCGTTGAGCGCGGAGAGCAGGTGCGACAGCTCGCCGGTCCGCCGGGGAGGGAGCACGGTGCGTTCGGACATGGGTGACCTCATACCCTCAATCTAGACCCAAAACGAACAAAACGAAAGCTTGGTGCTGTCATTTCTGACCACCAGCTACCGACAGTCGCTCAGTCCAGATCCCAGCTGATCGGTTCCACGACACGCATCACCGGTTGTGAAGCCTTGTGGGATCGGAGTCCGCGCGGTCCCTCGACGCCGCTCGCGGGCATGTCGATGAGCCAGTGCAGGACATCGTCATCGAGTTGGTCCGGTTCCTCGAGGTCGGCGATGAACCGCTCGACACCCGCCGTGTCGTAGGGCGCGGGCAGCGCGATGCCACCTTCGACCGCGTCCTCGACGATGGCGCGGCAGATCGCGGGCCAACGTCCCTGGCCCCACCAGTTCTGGGTGTAGCTGGTCGAGCCTCCGATCGTCAGCAACCTGAGGGTCACCTCGGGGCCGAGCACATTCTCGTCGAGCAGGCGCCACTGTTCGAGTTGCTCGCCGACGGTGTCTCGCACCTGCGGCCACCCTTCCCCGAAGAGCTCGGCGATTTTGCGCCCGTCGGGCAACGCCCACTCGGGGTCGGTCAGCGATGCTCGGAGATTCACCCAGTCCACACCCTCGATGGGGTTCACGTGTTCGTCGATGACCTTGGTGACCGCAATGTTGATCCGGGCCATCAGCACGTCGCTCGGCACGTGCCAGTCCTCGACCGCTGTTTCGTTGCGCCAACACCAGGCCGCGATGCCGAGAACAGCCGCGTCCGGTACGGCATCCGGCAGCACGTTGCGCCCGAACATGCCGACCACCGCATTGAGGTAGCTCTTCAGCTCCGGATTCTCATCGAATTCCTCGATGAGCTCCGACACGGGTATCCCGCGATACTGCGCAACCTCCTCGAAGATCCACTCGTCGTACTGGACACTCATGAACCGACTCAGCGACACGTCCGCATCTTCGTCGATCTCGACTCGCGTGGCGTCCAGGAGACCGAGCTCGCCCGCTCGCCGAGCGACGCTCTCCGCCTGCTCATTGACATCTCCGGCCAGTTCGATGACGACCTCGTCCTCCAGCATGCTGAAGGTCTGCGGCCATCCACCGGCAGGATTCTCGAACGGCTGCAGCCGGAGCACGTGCTCGTCCGGGCGATATTCGGCGGAGAGCTCCATACAAGTTCGGTGTAGCGTCGTGCACAGCACCGGACCTACTTCCCGGTCGTACTCACCAAAGTAGTTGTCCTCGTTTTCAAGCCACCCGGCCCAGGTCAAGCAGCCCAGGAGCCGCTCAAGGTGGTCGAAGTGCTCACTCCACTGCTCGTCGGTGGGTTTCCCCTCGTCCGGTGCGGGCATGTTCAACCTCCCGAGCAACCAGTTCGCGGCTGCCGGATCGTCGACGGACAGAACCAGCGTGTGTTTGCACGGTTCCTCCGAGCGTCCGAAAGACCAATCGAAAATCGATACTTCTACTTGATGGTCGGTACAGATCTCCCGCAACTGCTGTGCGGCCTCGGCCAGCGCGTCGTTGCGTTCCACGGTGCGCGCGCGAGCAGCTGCCTTTTCCGCGGCAACTCGCCGTTCTTCTCGTTCGCGTCGCTCGATCCATCGCTCGACCTGATCAGTCGTACCCCAGAGTTCGCACCGGTCGACTTTCCGGCTGAGCGCCTTGCCCTCCGAACGTAACCCCCGAAGGACCTGCGACACCGCTGCCTTCGGCAGCTGCAGCCGCTCGGCGATCTCTGCCGCTATCATCAGCTCGGAGTCTTCGCCTTGCTGATCGAACGCCCACAGGACCTGCCCCCTGGTCAACCACAGCGGATTCGTCTCGAGCTCCGTCCGTTCTGCGGTGGTCATGTGGCGCCGGCATGCCGGAGCGAACGAATCCAACGGCACGGAGCGGCGCACGGTCGTCCGGCACGGGGAGCCCGTCTTCAACAGGCGTCCACACTTCGGCTGTTTAGACACTTTTTTCCTCACTTTCCACTACCGCCACCCCGGACAGGCGGTCCCGGCAAAGTAGCTGGTAAACGATCATCGGTTTGATGCATCGGCTCTGAACCGGGACGTCGAACGGCTCGCTTCACCATCCGGTTGCCGTATCAATTCCCCAGGGTCAAAGCGACCTTGCCCGCTTTGGCTTCCTCTGCGGTGACGGTGACTTTTCCACGGTTGGTGACCTCGACCTGGTAGAACTCCTCCCCGGTGGGCACCTCGGGGACGAGAAGCGTGAACACGCACTCGGAGGAAACCATGTCCGACGCGCCCAGCACGCCCGTGGCGATGACCTTTCCGGCTGCATCGTAGACCTGCACCGAGGCTCCCTCGGCGATGTCGTTGTAACCGCCGGTTCCGGAGCACGAACCGTCGTTGTGGGTGTACACGCTCGAGCCGCCGAAGCTGCTGTACGAGGTGTCCCGGAGGGTGAACGTGCCGTGCAGCACGAACGTGCGGTTGGCACTGAACAGCACGGCGGCGACCACGGCCACCATCGCGACCGTCCCGAGAACAGCACCGAGAACGATCGGTGCGGTCTTGTTTTTTCGTCGTCGCGGGGCGATGGGGCCGGCGGAATATCGAGCGAAATCGAATTCGGCTTGCTGCGCTGCTGTGTACTGCGGCGAGGCCGACGGAGCGGAGGATTGCGCTCCGAATGATACAGCTTCCGAGCCGGCTGCAGCGGAATTCTGCTGCTCCTGCGGGGATTGCGACGGACCCTGCGGAGGATCCGAATCGGGTCTCAGCGGATCGGGTTTTTCGGGAAAGTGCTCATGAGCCATGGTCGTGTCCTTTTTCGGGCGAGGAATCCGGGGGAAGCTCGAAGCGTGCGATGCGTCGCGGAGCAGAAGAGGAGGAACAGCGCCGCGTCCCGATCAGTGCGGGCCGCGGCGCTTCGGATCAGGCCAATACTCCTTCGCCGATCAGGGCGTTGCGGCACTGTGTGCAGGTCACGTTCGTCAGCGGTTCGCGGTCCAGCCTGCGCTCGACCTCACGGGTGCCGGACCGATCGCACAGGGTCCACCGGTCGACTCGGGTGGACTTCGGTCGCTGATACACCGGCGCCGCGTGCCGCACCACCGATTGGCGTGCGGTGGTCTCCACCGGCACGTACTTGACGATGTCGTCCGTATGCGGGCCCGGGCACGAGTAACCACTCCCGGTAGCATCAGGCAAACCGGCCTCGTCGCTCGCTTCACCGGCTTCGCGCGGCGGGTGGGTGTTTTCCACGAGCAGGAGGTAGCCGTTCTGCTCGGTCTCGATGATTTCGCCGGGTCCGGGAATGGAATCGACGGGAATGGTGAAGTTCAGTCCATCGCTCATGGTGGATCCCTTTCGTGGTGCGCGGACAGAGGATGGAAACACGGCACATCGCCGACTTTTCGAGACAGGACGAGTCAACCCGGGAAGGAAGTGAAGCTCTTCCTTTCCGGGCGAAGTCTCACCTGAAGTGGAAGTGTGCCTTCGCGGCAATACGAGGAGGCGCTGAAGAAAGTGGTAGTTACGCGGGCGTGTCGGTGATCGTCGGGATGTCGGATGTCCAGTCGGAGGCGAACGTCTCCACCTGACACAGCACGTGTTCGATGGCCTCGGGCAGGACGCCAGCGCTCATTTTCATCATGGCGGACTCACCCCTTGCCCCGCCGACGCTGCCTCTTCCTTGGTCACATCGAAACAGTAGCACACCAATCTGCCGTTGACAACGTTCACAAACATACGTTTGCACGACAGCGTCAACAAAATGCTATGTCGATGCGGCTCGTTCGAGCATCCTCCGTGTATCAGTGGTGTGACCAGCTCCGTCGTGCTCGGCTACCTGAGAGGTGACCCGGCGCGCGCACAGCATGGCGAGTGTGCCTGCACCGCGCCGGAAGGCAGTACGACGCGGGCCCGCTCGATCATCGAGATGTCGTTTCGCTTACCTCTTGTGACCTGGGAGATCGTTGAGCAGCTCGCGCACCTTGGCCACGGTGGGGTGGTCCTCGGTGCCGTGGATCCGGAGCAGGTCGTCGAGCAGGGCGGTCAGGGTGGTTTCGGCGTCCTCGTTGCGCCCGGCCCCCAGTTGCAGCCGCCCGATCTCGCGACGCAGGTCGAGAGTGCGGGGATCGTCGAAACCCAGCACGCGCTGCTCATCGGCCAGCAGGCTGTCCATGGTTTGCAGCGCCTGGCTCGTGTTCCCGTCGAGGGCTTGGCAGGTGGCGTTGTACAAGCGGCAGCGGAAGACGAGTTCGGCGTCGGGTCCGTCGCGTTCGGCCAGGTCGGTGGCCAGTTCCCGGTAGACGGGTTCCGCTCGGCTGTACTCACCGCCTTCGAACAGCACGTTGGCCCATTCCAGGCGCAGGTCGATGACGTCGCTGTCGGTGCTCCCGAAAGCGTGGTCGGCCGAGTCGACCGTCGACCGCAGCAGCTCGGCGGCCCGGCTGTAGTGGGACTGCTGCATGTAGGAAGCGGCCTCGGTCTTGGCTTTCTCCACCTCGCTGCGACTGATGTCGGAGCGGATCGCCGCCGAGCCCGTGGAGGCGGTACCCGGCTCGGGGGCTTCCCTCCCGGAGGGAGCCGAGTTCTCCGTCCTGGATGTTTCCGCCGTTGCCCGTATGCCCGAATCCCCTGGAATTTCCGGGACTTCCGAGTCCGTATCGGCTACTCCGTCCGGGTCCGGTTGCTGCGGCTGCGGGGGTTGCCGGAACACCCGGCTCAGCACCGAGGCATACATCCGGGTGGGGCTGGGAGCCGACGGCGAATGCAACGCGCCGGGCAACATTCCCAAGTTCTCGGCGAACGGCAGCAGGCGCTCGTAAGCCGCGTGGGCACTGGCAGGCCGGTTTTCCGCTGTCTTGTCCAGCAGCGCGGCCATGAGCTCGTCCAGCTCGGCGGGAACATCGGAGCGGTACTGCTGCACCGGCAGGGGCCGGTCGTCGACCTGCTTCTTCATCACCTCGAAGGCGGTCGATCCGGTGAACAACTGCTGCCCGGTGAGCATCTCGTGCAGCACGCAGCCGAGCGAGTAGAGGTCACTCTGCGCCGAGCTCTTCGCCAGCTTGATCTGCTCCGGGGCCATGTAGGCGAGGGTGCCGACGGTCTGGCCAGTGCGGGTGATCTGGGACTCGTCGGTCATGTCGAGTGCAACGGCGAGTCCGAAGTCGAGCACCTTGACGGTGCCGTCGGGTTCCAGCATGAGATTGGCGGGTTTGAGGTCCCGATGTACCAGGGAGGCACCGTGGGCGGCCTCCAGCACCGCGCACGCCTGGGCCGCGATCGCCGCGGCCCAGCCCAGCGGTAATGCACCGTGCTCGGCGACCAGGTCGGAGACACTGATGCCGCGGATGCGCTGCATCACCAGGTAGGGGCGTTCCCCGTGGGTGCCGACGTCGAAGATGGCGGGCACTCCCGGGTGCTGCAGGCACGCGGTAATGCGGGACTCGCGGACGAACCTGCGCACCAGCTCGTCGTCGGTGGTTCCTTCGGGAAGGCGGATGAACTTGACGGCGACCTCGCGCTCGAGCTTGGTGTCGCGTCCTTCCCACACCTCACCCATGCCGCCCTTGGCGAGCGGAAGAGGCTGGAGCTCGTAGCGATCGTTGATCAGTGTTCGTGCCGCCACGTTCCCTCCCGAGAACGGTCCCGCGCGCGCATCATCACCTCGTTGGTCCCTCCGTTCCGTGGGAAGCAAGCCTGCTCTCGACAAGTCCGGGCACACCGAGCTTTACCAGTGTGTCACCGAGATCCGTGCTGCGGTGCGGCTTGTGCCGAAACAGCTCCCCCTGATGGAAAGCCCTGCCGAAGAGTCGATCAGCCGACGCGCCCGGTCCATCATCCGCGGCTTTGCCACGGGGTTTCCAGACAGCGGCCACCGGCATCGGTTCAGACGCCGCTGATCAGTTCCGAGGGTTCTCCGACCCAGGAGACATACAGCTGTTCGCGTGCGCGCGATCCGCACACGTACAGCAGGTTCCGCTCCCGGGCCCGGGCTGCTTCGCTCTCCTCGCCTTCGAGTTGCCGCACCGTCCGTGGCGGCAGTTCCTTGCTGCCGACACCCACGAGCGCCACGGCGCGGTATTCCAACCCCTTGGCACGATGCATCGTCATCACGCGCACCTGTTCGCCCAACGTGTTCTCGTCGGTGCCCGCTTCGACTGTCGCCACGGGAATGCCGGAGTCGCTCACCGCCTCGCTCAGCTCGCCGACCAGGGAGCGGGTACGCGCGACCACCGCCATCTGCGACCACGGGATGTCGGCCTCGGACCAGGCGCGGAGCTTGTCGAGGAGTGCGGACTTCTCGTCGGCGCTGCTGTCGAAACCACACGGCTCGGGTTCGGGGCCGTCGAATTCCGAGCGTGCCCCGGCCAGCGACTCGCCCTGTCCGTCGAGGTCGTCGACGGACTGCCCGTAGGCCACACGCAGGGACCAGTTCAGGATTTGCCGCGAGGTGCGGTAGTTGACGGTGAGCCTGCGCGAACGGCCCCGCGTTTCGATCCCGAGCCGGGACAGCACGACCTGTTTGCCGTAGATGCGCTGGTGCGCGTCCCCGACGATGAACAGATCGTCGTTGCCGTCCGGGATCAGCGCGCGCACCAGGCGCCAGTGCGCCGGATGCAGATCCTGGGCTTCGTCGATGATGGCGTGCCGGTACCGGGGCAGCTCCAGGCGGCGGCTGCTGCTGTCGTGAATGTCGTCGCCGCCGAGTGCGAGTTGGCCGGCCACCGAAGCAGCCTGCGCAGCGACTTGCGTGAACGTCATCAACTCCTGCGCGGTCAGCAACTGCGTGAACCGTTCGAAGACCGACCACAGATCCGCCCGTTGCGGGCGGGACACTCGCTTGCCCCGGCCGCTGCGGGAGGCACGCAGGTAGGTGCTGCGTTTCTCGATGCCTTGGGCGAGCACGACTTCCGACCATTCGGCTTGCAGGAAGTCGATGTCCCAGTGCTCGGCGGCGTGGGCTCGTGCGGTGTTCCAGGCCTCGGTGATCGGGGAGTCGCTGTCGCCGCGCGGTCGGGGGCGGGCTCCGCTGTCCTTGCCGGTGGTCAGGATTCGCTGTGCGAGTGCGTCGATGTTGAGCACGTCGACCCGTTTCAGGATGTCCGGGCCTGCGAGCTCTTTCAGTTGGGACTCGATGTTCTGGGCGAGGTTTTTGGTGAAGGTCGTGAACAGCACCTTGGAGTCGTCGCCCTGCTGTTCGAGACGCTTCGCCAGGTGTCGGGCCCGGTGGATGGCGGTGACGGTCTTGCCGGTTCCCGCGCCACCGGTGACGCGGTAGGGGCCGCGCCACCCGTCGTGGTAGGCGAGCTTGCGCTGCAGAGGATGCAGCCAGACACGCCAGGCCTTGAAGCTTCCTTCCAGCACGGCTCGCAACTCTTCGGCGTCGCGCCCGTCGGTGAAGGTCAGCCGGGACAGCGGCCGGTCGAGTGCCCGCATCACGTCGCTGGTGTCGATGTCGCGTTCCTGCTCGGCCACCAGGTTGGTCCACACCGTGTCGGCGTCGTGACCGGCGGCCAGGTCGAGGACGGCGTTGGCCTGCAGCCCGGGAAGCTCTTCGGCGACGGTCAACAGCTGGTTCTCGTCGGTGATCGCCACCAACCTTTCGGCGACTTCTTCGTCGATCCCGAAGGGGCGCAGATCGCGTGCCCGCAGGCCTTTCAGGATCGGTGCCGGGGATTCCGCGGCCGTGTCGGTCGTCTCGACGCGGGTGATGGCTTCGTTCAACGATGCCTGGTCCACCACTTCGAGCGCGCCGGTCACCTCGTTCACGCCGAACCGCAACCGGCCGGCGAAGGTGTAGGCGTCGTCGTGGGGTTTCACCGCCACCAGGACGTACCCGCTGGATTCCGGCAGCTCGATGAGCACGGCTCGCCAGAAGTCGTTGACGCGGGCGGTCTTGATCCGCGAGTCCGACACCCCGGTGGGGGTCTTCACGTCGAGGCCGGGCATGTCCGGCCGTTCCTGGAGTTTGACGACGAAGTCGAGGACCCGGTTTTTGACGTTGCCGTCCAGATCGGAGTAGGAGCCGCTGAACAGATCGGACATGACCACGCGCACGCTCATCCGGTATGCACCCCGAAGGCCGATGCGATGTCCTGCACGAGCTCCTCCTCGTCATCCGTGCCGTGATAAACGAACGTGTGCCAGTCGTGGTCCGCGAGCCAGTTGTCGCGCTCGCCATCGGTGTCGACGACGACCGCGATCCGCTTGTCGGGCCAGCTGTACTCGACTTGCCAGAGTTCCGAGTCACCGACCTCGCCGCCGGCTTCCGGTTCGGGAATGCCGAGTTCGGCGAGCCGTCTGCCCACGTGCTCCAGGCATTCGTCGGTGTATTCGAGCACGATCTCCCATTGTGGGTGGCTGACGTCGACGGTGACCGGTACCTTCTCCTGGCCGCTCAGCGCCAGCGGCGGGGTGCGGCCCCGGAACACGTCGAGCGATCGACGTGTCCAGATTTCGGCCATCCGCAGCGGCATGGTGTGGCCGATGCGGGGCAGCGGCAGGAACTGCAGCAGGTTCGACCAGCGCAGCCAGTCTCGCCATTGTTGATCATGGGTGGGGCCGCCGACTTCGCTGGGGCGGTCGTCGAGCACGGTCAGGGCACCGACGCTGTGTGTTCCTTTGCCTTCGGTACTGCCGACGACGGCGATCGGCAGCCCGGACAGCCCCGCACGCGGGGCGAGGATGATGGTGCCGCTGCCGCTTGGGAGCTTCTCCCCGCCGGCCCAGGAGGCGAGCGCACCGGCGAGCCCGTCGGGCTCGCGCTGGACGAATTTCGTGGCGGCGTCCTTCTGCGCTTTCAGCAGGGCGAGGCAGGTCTGTACCGCGGTTTCCTCCCACACCGGTGCGGACGGGTCGCACAGGTACGCCAGCAGCGCCGCCATCGGGTTGCCCCACAGCGCTTCCACTCGGGTGTCGGCCACGTGGGAGCGAGCGGCGTTGCGCACGGCGGTGTCGACGAGGTCGGGCTGCTTGCTGCGGTGCCCGTCCAGCAGACGCGTGTAGCTCTCGACGTCGTCCCACGTCAGGGACCAGACCCGGTGGCCGTTGTCGCGCAGGGCGCAGCGCTTGCGCGCGTCATCGGCGGTGCGGTCGGTTTCCGCCGAGGCGTGGTAGGCCTTGCCGTCGAGGTAGATCGCCACGGGAGCGTCCTGGGCATCCTGCCGGGTGAGCAGGAAGTCCGGTTCGGTGGCGACGCTTCCGGCCTGCACCGGCACCAGCGGTCGCAGGGTCCACCGCCGCGGCTGCTCGTCCGGGCCGAGCAGCCGGATGTCGAGCTCTTCGCCCTTGTTGCCCATCGCGGCGGTCCACGATTGGCCGCTGTGCTGGTCCACCCCGCGTTTGAGTTGTTCGCGGAAGCGCAGTTCCAGTTCGGACAGTTGCACCGAGGAGATGTCGATGCCGGTGACGCTGCCGATGTCCTCCACGGTCCAGTTTTCGAGCAGGTCCGCGAGCAGTTCGCGGGCGACGCGCCGGTGCGCGTGCTCCACCTCGTTGCGCGTGGCCACCCCCAGCAGGCAGCGGTGGCAGGCCGCCCTGCCTTCGTGCTGGCAGGAACACGAGGCCAGCACGTCGTGGGCCTGCTGCAGGATCCGGCGCATCCGCTGCGGCTCGCCGAACCGGTCGAGGTAGCCGGTGCCGCCGGGCACGGTGTCGTGCAGCACCAGGAACCGCCGGGTGCGGCCGTACTCGTCCGGCATGCGGGCGGTGACCACGTCGAGGTGCTGCGGGTCTCCGCCGAAGTCGTGCCGTAGCCCCAGCAGCAGGGCGGTTTTGAAGGAGGTCAGCCGCGTGTCGGCGTGGAAGGTCGACACCGGCAGCAGCAGCCGCACGGCCTGCGTGGTGATCTGGTGGGACAGCAGCAGCTCTTCCCAACTGGTGGGGGTTCCGCGCCGGGTGGAGCACCAGCCGCGGTGCCGGACCTTCTCCTCGGGTCCGTGCTGCCAGACCACGCCGCAGTAGCCGCAGGTGGTGAAGCGCGGTGTCGATCCTCGCTCGCCGCTGATCGCCGCTTCCGAGCCCTTCCGGTCCGCCCTGCCGAGGTTGAGCGTGCGGATCGTGGCCTGCCGGACGTACTCGGCGCCGAAAACACGCTCGGAGAGCCGCCAGGCGTGCTCGATGTGCTCCGGTGCGACATCGACTCCGGTGACCGTGGCGAACCGGGTACGGGTGCGGTCCTCGGTCTCGTCCTCGATCAGCGCCTCGTCGCGGTGGTGCACCGCGGAGACCCTGCGCAGCTCCAGGACCTTGTGCACTGAGCCCGCGTCGGCGACCCCGGTGTTGCCGCACCGGGGGCACGAGCCGGGCGCCGGCGTCACGGTGGTGGTGCCCCAGCCGCATTCGGGGCACAGCCGCGTGGAGCGCCAGTGCGGCTGCCCTGCCGGACCGATTTCGAGGGCGTCGACCTCCACCCGGTAGCCCTGCGCGTAGAACACGGCTCCCGGGGCGAATTCGGTCAGCGCTGTTTTACTGCCCCGGCCGTAGCTGTGCTCGCTGGTCTGCAGGCTGCGGTCACCTTCGTCGTCGGTGGTCCACCACAGTGAGACGTCCAGTTCCGTGTAGTCGTCCCGCAGGTTGTAGTTCGGCAGCAGGCCCAGCTCGCCGAGCCCGGTGAGGGCGTTGCGTTGCCAGCTTTCCTGCAGCATCGCCGAGACTGCCTTCGATTCCCCGGACCAGCGCCTGCGGTCCTCGAGCTGGGTGTCGTCGAGGTGGCCCTGCTTTTCGAGGTCGCTGATGGCCGTGGCGAGTTCGCCGAACCGTTTCTGCAGTTCCTGCCGGTGTGCCGACCATTCGGCGGAGGCCTGCGCGATCGCGTTGCGCAGACCCTTCGCGGCGAATTCGCGGATGCTGTACCTGGCGGGTTCGTCGAGCTGCTCGGCGTAGAGCTCGAGGAACTGTGCTGCCAGCTCGGCAGCACGCTCGGTGACGGTGTCCACGAACTGCCGCAGCCAGCTCCCCTCGGCCAGCCCGTGTTCCAGCAACGGCCCGAGCAGCCGGGGCATGTCGCGACCCAGCCGCAGGTCACCGTTCGCCACCCGGTCGAGGCAGAACGCGAGGTACTGCCGCTGCAGCAGCTCGGTCGCGGCCAGGTACGCGGCGGGCGGGGTGATCTCGCCGTCGATGAGGTGTTTGGGTTCGGACAGGTAGTACAGGTCCCGGGGGCTGCTGGGCACGGCCGCGAGGATCAGCGCGTTGCCGGTGGCACGTCCGGCACGTCCCGCCCGTTGCAGGTAGTTCGCGGGACTGCGCGGCAGGGAGGCCAGCCCGACGGTGGACAGGTCGCCGATGTCGATACCGAGCTCGAGCGTGGGCGTGCAGGTCAGCACGTTCGGGTCGATGGGGGATTGCCCGGACGAGAAGCTGCGCTCGACCCGCTGGCGGGTCTTGTCGTCCAGCAGGGCGGTGTGCTCGTGGGTGACCAGGTGCCGCAGCCGTCCCGAGCGGTAGAGGCGGCGGTAGAAGTTGTCCTCGCGCACCGGGTGCGGTTCGAGGGCCCCGGTGCAGCGCATCCGTGGGCACGGCGCTTCGTGCCACGAGTCGCGGCGTTCGGGTGAAACCGGCTGGATGTGGTGGCATTTGGGGCAGCGCAGCTGCGCGGTTTCGAGTTGTGCCTTCTCCAGCGGGGTCAGCAGGATGCGGGCCGGGTCGAGCCCGTAGATCGAGGCCCCGGAGTGGGAGGTGTGCCGCACCAGCGGTGACTCGGCGCTGTCGGCGAGGGTGCGCATGACCGATTCCAGCAGTGCCCGAGCTTCGGTGGGCGTGGCGCCGAGGCAGCGCACGGTCCAGTCGGTCACCCAGGAGTCGCTGCGCGGGCGCAGGCTGTCGAAGCGGGATTTCGAGGCGTCGGTGAAGAACTGCGGTGCTCGCCTGCCGTAGGGGAACCGTTGCATGCCTCGGGGGCTGCCCAGCGAGATCGGCCACGGATTGCCGTCCCGCGCGATGTAGGAGGTCAGCCAGGGGTGTGCGATGCCGCCGCGGCGTCGCAGCCGGTCGAGCAGCCCGAGGATCCAGGTGCGGTAGGCCGCGGTGCCGGGCATGGTGAGGCCCCGCTCGGGAAGGCCCTCGTGGGTGTCGCGGGCCAGGTCGGCGTGGCGGTCCAGGTCCAGGTCGTAGTCGACCGCGAGCGCCCCGGTCAGTTCGAGGGTGCGCCCCATCCGGGAGCGCAGTCCCAGTTCGAGGTGGGTCTGGAAGCCCAAGCGGGTGCCCAGCAGCGACCGGTACTGACCGCCGGAATCGCGGTCGAGCCACTGCCCGGTCAGCCCGAGCCGTTGGGAGAAGTCGGGCGGTGCGATGGCGTAGAGATCGTCGGTGCTGCTGGCGGCCAGGCCCCGGGTGACGTCGGCGAGGCTGCGGCGTTCCCGGCCGGTTTCGCACAGCACGGCCGAGCGCAGGTTGAACTGGAAGGCACGGCCCTCGATGAACGCGGACCGGTGCGCGGCGTCCTGCACCGAGTCGGTGAACACGAGGGTTTTCTTCTCCTCGTCGGCCACCAGGTCGGAGCCGAACAGTTGGGTGAGCGCGACGCTGACCAGGGTGGCCACCGACGAGCCGAGGAACCGCACCGCGTCGTCGGTACCGCAGGAGGGGCAGCGCTGCTCCTTGGCCGCGTCGGCGTCGGGCGTGACCAGGACGGGCAGGCCTTCTTCGTTGTCGCGGCCGTAGGCCAGCGTGTGGGGGTCGATCCGGCGCGCGCCGGGTTCGTCCTCTCCGGCCAGCAGCACGGTGCGAATGCTGGCGCGGTCGGTGACGCTGGCCCGCCAGATCTTCTCCGGGGCGCCTTCGAGCGCTTCGTCCAGCTCGGTGGCCACGGCCTGCCATCCGGATCGTCCGCACACCCGGCAGTAGGCGGCGGGCAGGTACCGGACTTCGTCCTCGCGGGGGCCGTCGTGCCACCACGCGAAGTGCGGCGTGGAGGACACGGCGCGCAGCATCCGGGTGACCTCGCGGACCCACAGCTGCACTTCCAGGTTCACCAGGGGCCGGGTGCGGCCGTGGTCGGTGTGCACCCGCGCGGCCGACAGGACGGCGAGGAACCGCAGCAGCGCCTGTTCGACCTTGCGCGGGTTTCGCTGCTTGGCAACGCCCCACTGCAGCACTCCCGAGTTGGCCACCGCATCGACTGCTTCGGTCAGCGTCAACGGTCCGGACGACAGCGCCTGGATGACCGCGCGGGTCAGGTAGCTGCGGCTGAGGCGGTGTCCGAGGGAGGTGCGGCTCGACATGGCCCCGCCCAGGAACATGTGCGCCAGCGGCTGCCACGAGTCCTTCCGGGCCGCGTCCGGTACCGGCAGGGCCGTCACCGACTCCACGTCGGGAGGGTCCAGCTCGAAGTCCACATCGGAGACCACGTCGGCCGCGTCGAGCCGCTCCTCGGTGACCACGGAGTCGGGGTCGAAGGGGGTGCCGAAGATCGTTTCGGCGAAGGTGCGCAGTTCGGCCGAGCGGGTCGTGCCGCCGAGCGTGGCCGAGGTCGCCACCGGGGTGATGCGCCCGAGCGGTTTGCCGGGTTCGGCGACTTTCACCGTGGCGCCGAGTCTGCGCAGCAGCATCGCCACGTCGGTGCCCTGGGCGCCGTCGTAGGTGTGGAACTCGTCGAGCACCAGGTAGCGCAGGCTGGTGGCCGACTGCGACCACAGTGGCGCGTCGGCGGGGCGCTGCAGCAGCAGGTCGAGCATCTTGTAGTTGGTCAGCAGGATGTCCGGCGGTTCTTCCCGCAGTGCTTGGCGGGAGTCCACGAGGTGCTCGCGGCTGAGCCGGGTGTGGTTTCCTTCCCCGCCGATGTACACGCCGGCGGTCACCCCGTGCAGGTGTGGCTCGTCGTGCAGCAGTTCGGCGATGCGCCGGGCCTGGTCGGACACCAGCGCGTTCATCGGGTAGAGCACGATGGCCTTGATGCCGGTCTCGCCGCGTGCCTTGGCACGTGCCGCGTGGTCCAGCAGCGGGAAGAGGAAGGCTTCGGTCTTGCCCGAGCCGGTTCCGGTGGTGACGATCGTCGGCTGAGCCGGTGAGTCCCGGTCGGCGAGGCGTTCGAAGGCACGTGCCTGGTGCCGGTACGGCTGGAAATCTTTCGGCTGCCAGTCCAGCGGCGAGCGCCACGTTTCGGTCACCGGTTGGAAGGGTGTCCGCACACGCAGGTAGGGGCCGCGGAAGATGCCGCCGGAGGGGTCCAGCAGGAAGTCCTCGAGTGCCGCGCGCGTGTCGTCGTCGGTCAGGGCGAACGTCGTGGACAGGTACTCGGTGACCGCACGCTTGGTCTCCTCCGCCAGCAACGACGGATACATGGTCATGTCCTTCCCCGGGCGAGTTCGCTCGTCTCGATGCGAGTGACACCTACCCGCACTACCGCGTTCGACGTTGTCGCTGAGCTGACGCAGGTCATCGCGTTTTGTGGCTTGTGCAGCCGCACGGCACTGGTGATGTCGCGTTGAGGATTCATGCCCAGTTGCTGCTTTCCGGGCCGGGCCAGATTTCGGTCAGGCGCCGGGCCAGCCATTCGCCGTGCTCGTCGATGGCCTGTTCGTCCCAGGTGTCGCGTTCGGCGAGCCGGGAGTTCAGCAGCAGGACGCTGTGCCGGTTCAGCTCGCTGCGCTTCTTCGTCCAGGGGGCGTTGGACAGGGCCGAGTTGAGCGACTGCGCGACGATGGTCAGGTTGCCCAGCCGGTGCAGCCGAGCGGAGCGTTCCTCCGAAGCCCGCGCGAGCGCTTCCCCCTCCAGCGGGGCGCCGGTGGAGTCGGTCAGCGGCCAGTGCTGCTCCCAGTTCTGCGGCAGCAGGTGCTCCAACGAGTAGGACTCACCGCCCAGCAGTTGCTCGGTCTTGTTGGAGTGCAGGCTCGCCTCGACCGCCGCCAACGCCATGGTCAGGCGGTACTTGGCCACGTTGTTGTAGGCCTCGCGGCTGCACAGGTGGTCGACGAACTCGGCGTCGCGGGGCCAGTGGCCGGAGGCGCCCTCGGGGCCGGCGAGCGCATCCCGCAGCACCTCGTCGGCACGCGGGAGGTCGGCCTTCATCTTCCCGAGCAGGCTCGCGACGAGCCTGTTGTAGTTCTGGGTGGTCAGCCGCATCAGCGCACGCCGCGCGAGCCAGGACTCGAGGATGCGCAGCGCCCGCCGCCTGCGTTCGACGGTCACCTCCGGCGAGCGGAACAGCAGCAGCACGAGCGGCTGGAAGGTTCCCGCGTTCAGCGCCTCGAAGCGGGCGAAGAACTCGCCTTCCGGCGTGTCCGGGGACATGTTCTCGAACGAGCGTATGACCTCGGCGTCGGCGCAGAGTTCGCGGATCAGCGCCTCCGCGTCGCCGGTCCGGTCCAGGATGCCCTGCCGGAAGGTCGCGAACAGTTCGGTGGCGGGAACGACGCGCTCCAGCCGCATGGTCAGCCAGTGCATCAGGAACAGCTCACCCCGGGGGCGGTTGAGCCTGCCCTGGCGTTGTTCCTCGCGCCAGTGGTCGTCGTCGAGCTGCGGCTTCCACACCCGCTCGTAGAGCCTGTCCGTGTCGCGGCCCTCGTTGCCGGCCCGGTGGAAGACCGCATTCTTGACCAGGTCCAGCGACAGCAGCGGAGTTCCGCGCGCGTTGAGCGTCTCGAAGATCACCTGCGCGTTGTCGTCCTGCTCCAGCGTGATCGCGACGACCTTGAGCAGCTCGCACAGCGTGATCCGCAGCCGCTCGGCACGAGTGGCGATCTCCTCCTCGTCCGGGTGCTCCACCCCCTCGCCCTTGAGGTACTCGGCGGCCCGGTCGGTGAAGTAGTCGAACGCTTCGTCGATGAGGTTGCCGGGGTCGTCGGTGTGGCCCTGCGGCGGCCCGTCCTCGGCCATGACGGCCGCGAAGGCTGCGCGGTTCGCGTTCGTCGGCCACACCTTGAACCGGTCGATGCCTTCGGCTTCGAGCGGATCGTTGGCCACCAGGCCACGAAGCAGCTTGGCGTCCTTCTCCGCTCCGGCCTCCGCCGCGGCCCTGGCCGCCGCCGCGATCAGCAGCTGCAGCGTGGTCAGCCGCTGCTGCCCGTCGATCACCGTGTAGCGCGGGATCTGCCCCGGCACCGTCTTCTCGTGGTCCAGCACGACCGCGCCGAGGAAGTGCGACCACGACTCGGTGCCGCTCTCCTGGTGCTGGAGCAGATCGGTGACGTCCTTCCACAGTGGTTCCCACTGCTCCGCCCTGTTCCAGACGTAGGGCCGCTGGTAGAGCGGCACCATGTAGCGAACGTCCTGCTTGAACAGTTGCTTGACCGTGTGCGTGTCGGACTTCATCGGTTTTCCTGCTCCAGCCTGCGAGTGAAGTCGGCGTAGGCGGCGCGCATTTCGGCTTCGCGGTCCACCGGGGTGATAGGTTCCTCGTAGCGGTCCAGGAGGTCGCCGGAGTCCTCCTCGTCGAGGTAAGCCTGGAGGAGCTTGAAGTCCTCGGGCTGCTGCTTGACGCCGTGGGCGTGGTGGTCCTTGGCGATCTTGCGGCCCAGGTTGTCGAAGTACATGTTGTACTCGTACTTGCGCAGCACCGCGAACTGCCCGCGATACATCAGGCAGAGCTGATCGGCCGTGAGCCCGAGCATGATCGCGGCCAGCGCGTCGATCTCCACCAACGCGGCCCGACGCTCGAACTCCGAGCGCAGCGGCGTCTCCCAGTTCCACTCCCGTTTTTCCACGCCGAGTTTGGCCAAGCCACGCTTGGCACAGCCCGCGAACGGCTCGGTCCAGGAGTCCTCGGCGAAACCGGACTCGTACAGCTCCTCCCACAGCGGCGCGTAGTCCCGCGTCAGACAGTTCAGCCGCAGCGTGCGGAGGAGTAGGAGCGGCGCGGCCGGATGGTCCAGCGGCGCGGGGAAACGGTCGACAATATCTTTCTTGATATTTCCGCCGCTGTTCTTGGCGAGATAGTCGAGTGGCAGTGATGCCCACATCCCGGAAGTAACTGCTGTGTTTCGCAGTGACCCGGCTGTAAGCGTATTGACAGCATGAATATGCGCGGGACCAGACGGTATTAATGCGGCAACCAAGGACCTCTCTAGTCCTGGCTGAGACATACTTCGCCAGGCGAGGCGGTAGTAGTCGGTGTAGGGCTGGCCGTTCCACATGTCGAGGCCCGCGTCGTAGCGGTCGCGATCGGTGGCGCGCTGGTAGTTGGTACGCGGAATCACCCGCTCCGGCAGCTCTTCCAGAGTCCAGTCGGAGTAGTCGAGATTGCTCTTGCAGTTCTCATTCGGCTCTTTGGCAAACGGGGTCGCCACCGAGAACTGCGGGCCTTGCAGAATCACCTCGTCCCAGCTTGGTGAGTACTCGGTGCACCACTCGATGTAACCGTCTTCCTTGGCGCCCTTCTCGTGCCAACCGCTGGACCAGCGGTAGTCGAGGTTTGCCATCCGCGTGGGATATGTGGAGATCGCACCGAGTGCGTCGAGCTGCTCCCGAGTAATCGGACGCAGCAGGCGGGCCTGCGTCGCGGGCGTTCCCGGCTCATCGAACAAGGCCGCCCACTGGGCGAGAGTCTGCTCGGTGATGCGCATAGCACGAGAAGCATGCGGCCGATGATCCCAGCCGCCCCACGGGCGCTGGATGCCAGGGACTTCGTCACTACCGTCGTGATCCAGCGAGCGCTCCAGGGTATCCGGCACGAGCAGATTGGCTACCTGGACGAAATCGACCTCGCGTGGAGCACCGTATATATGCACCCCGTAAATTTCCTTATGATTCACGTCCACGAAAAGCTGGGACTCATTGACGAACTGCCAGTGTCGTCGTAGTCGCTGGTAGGTGACAGTCCTCAATTTCCCAGCCTTGGGATCGTTGAAGTGGCCCTCCGGATGCAGTAACCCGACAATTCCGGTATCGGCCATGGACTGCCAGGTGCGTTCCATGAAGTTGGTGTACAGATTTGTCTGCACCCCACGTAGTACCGAATGTTCCACCGCTGAGCCGAGATGCTCGTTCAAGCCGGACCAGGAGGCCAGCTCGTCGAGATACTGCCGCTCGGCAGCAGGCTCGGCGAGCACTTCGGCGCGACACTTGCGGAAAGTGGCTTCCGGGATCTTCTCTTGTAGCACGAAGAAAGGGTCGAACTCGGCCAACGTCTCGTCGTCTTTCCACGTCGGCCGCACCCACGGCGGGTTTCCGAGCTGCAGGTCGAAGCCACCGCGACGGAAGACCTGTGCGAAGTCGAGTTCCCAGTGGAAGAAGCCTTCCTGCTGGGCGATCGTGCGAGCCACACCGAGCCAGGGGTGCTTGCCGAGGAGTGTGGCCACCGGTTGCATGCCGAAGTAGCCGCGCTCCAGCTCGTCCAGGTTCGCCAGCTCGTCGAACCGCTCCACGGTCTCGTGCAGCGAGCCCTGCCCCTTCGGGGCCTGCTTGCCGTGCACCCCGAGCAGCCCCTCCAGGGTGCCGATCCACTCCTCCAGGTCCGGCGGCTCGGCCTCGCCGGTCAGAGGCCAGAAGAACAGTGCGCACCAGGCGTCCATGGCCAGCCGCAGCCGCAGATACGGCCCGTCCGGATCGTGCAGCTCGGATTCCACCTGCTCCCGACTGACCGCCGATGCCTCCTGCGGTACCGTCGCGCCCCACACGTCGACGTGCCGGGCCACCTCGCGCTCGCTGATCTCCAGCCGCCGCAGGGACAGCTCCCACAGCCGCTCCACCCGCCGGGCAAGCCCGCGCAACCGCTGCGCCTGCTTCTCGCTCGGCTTCTTGGTGACCGACTTGGACCAGTCCCGGAGCTGCTTGGCCCGCTCCGGGGCGCGCTCCTTGGCCTGCTTGGCATCGCCGGGGGCGCCCCAGCCCGCGGCGGGCAGCAGGAAGTGATGGATCTCCCCCTCCGGCAGCGCCCCCTCGTTCAGCGGCCGGTCGGTGGGCGGGGTGCTGGTCCAGCTCTTCTTGGCGCGACCGAGCGAGGTGAGATCGTAGGCGGCCCGCCGCGCGCCGATCAGCGAGTTGCCCCGCTTGAGGTGCAGGCCGAACCACGGGGCCTGCAAACCGGGGTGCATCACGTTCAGCCACAGTGACACCTCGGCCAGCTCCCGGGCGGTGTCGTTGAGGTCCACGCCGTAGCAGCGGTGCAGCGCCAGGTAGGCCTTCACCTTCTGCAGCTCGTCGAGATAGGCCTCCGGCGGGATCTGCTCGCCCCGCTCGGTTTGCCGCCGCCGCAGGTATTCGGCGGCGAGCTGGTTGAGCGCCTCGTTGAGGAACGCGCCGCTGCCCATCGCCGGTTCGCACACCCGCAGCTCGAGAATGTCCTCGGCGCGGGTGTCCTCGGACAACAGCTCGGCCAGCGAGTGTCGCACCACCGTGCGGGTCAGCACCTCGGGTGTGTAGAAGGAAGCGCTGCGTTGCCGGTCCCGCCCGGACAACCGGTAGACGAACGTGCCGGTGCGGTGCACCACGTTGCGCTTCTCCCCGGAGATCGGGTCCTCCCGGCGCACCACGTGCTTCTCGTCGTAGCGGCCGAGGTTTTCCACCGGCACCAGCCAGCAGCCCTTGTCGGCGTCGCCGTCCTTGGCCAGCTCGGCGAGATCGCGGTCGGCGAGGAACCCGCTGTAGGCCATCAGCCCCTCGTAGACCGCGCCGAGCTGGTTGATGCCGAGCTGGGCGTAGGAGACGAAGCCGCGCCGGTCGCCCTTGCGCTTCGACGGTTTGGACAGCAGCAGCAACGCCAGCACCCGCTGCAGCACGGCGTTGCTCAGGTTCACGTTGTCCACGTGTTGGGCGTATTTCGGATCGAACAGGTCGGCGCGCAGCGGCTCGAACACCAGCCCGTCGCCGCCCGAAGTGCCCACGCGATGACCGTCGTTGACCAGCCGGAACAGCAGCCGCAGCGAGTCGTGCAGGTGATGCCCGTCGCGGGACGGGCCGGTCAGCGGCACCTGGATCAGCTCGCGCAGCCGGTCCAGCCCGTAGCCCGCGTCGTACTCCGGCGCGCCCACCGGCAGGATGCCCAGCTCGGGCCGGGCCTCGGCATACAGCAGGAACAGGATGCGATACAGGAACCGCAGCGACTGGGTGGTCAGCTCGCGCGGCAGCTCCGGGATGCCCTCCACCGGCTCACCGCGCTTGCGACGCTGGGCGATCACCTCGTTGGCGATGAGCTCCACCGAGATGCGCAACCCCTCGCGCAGGTCCTCGCTGACGCCGACCGCGTGCTTGATCGAGTCCTCGCTGAACGTGGTCAGCAGGCTCGTGCCCTCCTGAGAGGGCAGCAGCACGTCGGCCGAGGCGAGCCCGGCCAGCCAGGCCAGCTCGCCGGTGGCCTTGTCGTCCTTGCGGGACAGCGCGGTGTCCATGTCGAAGGCGATGTAGCGGCCCTCGGCCCAGCGCTCCACATCGGACAGCACCATCCACCCGCCGGCCAGCACCAGCACGAAACGCGGCGCGGCCTCGGTGAGGAACAGCTGCTGCACGGCCTTCGGCACCGCGGTGATCGACTCGGACTTCGCCGTGTCCGCGCGGGCGCCGGTGTGCACCCGTACCGGGTCGAGCAGCCGGCCCTCCTCGCCGAACAGGTCGTCGACGTCGTCGACCGGCGCGGCCTGCAGCACGTGCAGCGCCTCACCCGTGGGGCTCTGGTTGCGGGCCAGCAGCGGCACGGTCACCGGCGTCTCGGACTGTTCGGTGTCCAGCTCGGTCGTCTCGGCCTCGATGCCGAGCGCTCCGAGCACCAGCCGGTGCAGCTCGGTGACCGCCGCCGCGTAGCCCTCCTCGCGGGGCTGCGGCAGCTCGGCCTTGGCCTTCAGGAACACGCCGGAGACCCCGGACAGGCCCCGCAGCGGGCTGTGCTTGCCGTATTCGCCGCGCTCACGCCACTCCTTGGCCAGTGCTTTGAGCTTGCCGGGGAAGGCCTCGGACAGCCAGTGCGGGGACAGGAAGTCACCGACATTGCGGATGGAGTCGTACATCGCCCTTTTCTCTGCTTTCCTGTTACGCCGCGCGGCCCGCGGGCACGATCAGCCCGACCACCCGCACGAACGGCTCACCCGAGGTGGCCAGCGAGTCGATCAGGGCGGAGGTCTCGTCGCGGGTGGATGCCACGTCGTCTTTGCGCTTGGTGGAGGCGTTGCTGCGTTCGACCACGAACAGCGCCTGCTGCTCCCACTTGCCGAGCCGCTTGCGGTGCTCGTCCAGCCGCGCGAGCAGGTCACCCTCCATCGCCTCGCGGCGGTGGCGCAGGTCCGCGCTCGCGGCCTCCACGGCCTGCGGCACCAGCGGCTGCATCCGCTCCAGCCAGTCCTGCACCTCGCCGGGGTTGCGGGCCTGCTCCTTGAGCCCGGCGCGTTCCACCACCTCGCGCAGGTCACCCACCTCAGGTTGGTCCGGCAGCCCGGTGATCGCGCCCCAGTGCGTGAGCACCGCCTGGCCGAGCGCGTTCGACCAGGTGGCCTGGGTGAGAAACACCGGCTCGGGCACCTCGGCGGCCACCACCGGTGCCTGATCGCGCCGGAACCGGGCCAGCGCGCGGCTGGTCGCCCACTCCAGCACCGGGTGGATCGGCGCGAGGTAGCCCACGTCCGGCCAGAGCGTGTCCCCTTCGGCGCGGGCCTTGGCCAGGCGCTCCTCGGCGAATCCGGGTTGGGCGGACAGCCGGATGCGGTCCCGGATCTCCCGCTCGCGCAGGTAGCTCTCCGGCAGGTCGCCGAGTCGTTCGGCCAGGTCCTTCGGCGTGTCGAACGCGATCAGGTCGGTTTCCCGCTCGCGGTAGAGGTTCAGCTTTCCGGCGTCGGGGGCGATCTCCTCGAGCGCTTCGGTGAGGAAGTTGTCGTCGTCGTCGAACAGGGTGCGCCTCGGCGCCGTCGGCACGGCAGGCTCGCCCTCGTGCTCGCCACCGGTGGCCATCAGGGCGGCGAACTCGTTGAGCTGCTCGGGTTCCGGCTGCGGCACCGCCTCGTCGAGGTCCTGGCCCTGTTCGAGGTAGCGCATCACGGTGTCTTCCTCGATGTCCTCGTCGTGCAGATCGAGCAGGGCGCCCGCATCGCCGAGGGCCTGGTTGGCGGTGTGTTCCTTGTCCAGCAGCTTGGTGACCACCCGCAGGTCGCTGTCGGTGGTCGGATCGTCGGCGGTCAGTGCCAGCGCGGTGATCCGCGGTTCGTTCTCCTGCAGGTAGCGGTCGATGCGGCCGTTGCGCTGCTGGATCCGGATGAAGCTCCACGGCAGGTCGTAGTGCACCAGCCGGTGGCACTGCCTGTGCAGGTTGATGCCCTCGGAGGCCATGTCGCTGGCCAGCAGCACCCGTATCGGGCTCGCGGCGAGCGCGAAGTCCTCCACCACGTCCTGCACGTCGGCGTCCGGCAACTGCGCGTGCAGCAGGTCCACCGCTTTCTCCGGCAGCTTCAGCCGGCTGCGCAGCTGCTCGCGCAACCACAGCAAGGTGTCGATGCGCTCGGAGAACACCACAACGCGGGCATCACTGCCCCGGGCGATACCGATCTCGCGCAGGTAGTCGATCAGGGCTTCGAGCTTCGCGGGCCCGCGCTGCTGGGTGGCCTCGGCGAGCTCGTCCAGCCTGCTCAGCGCGGTGGCTTCGGCCGCGCCGTCGGTGCGCGATTCCAGCGTCGCCAGCCGTCGCTTGATGCTGCTGCGCAGTGCGTGCGGGGAGGACAGGAATGCCTTGAACAGGGTCCACGGGAACAGGCTGCGTCCCTTGCCGGTGACCGGGGCCGTGCCGCTTTCCGGGTGCAGCCACACGTCCCGCAGCTCGTCGAGCACGGCGTGCTCCTCGGCGGTGGGCGTCACCGGCACGATGCTCGGCTCGTGGCGGGGGGCCCACTTGTGCCCGACCTCGAGCTTGACGTCGGAGGAGTTGCGGTGCCTGCGCACGTAGAGGTGCTTGATGTCGCCGGCACGGTAGTCGGAGGGGTCGGCGATCGCGGTCGGGTCCAGCAGGTTGATCAGCTCGGCGAACGACTCCGGCTTGCCGTTGTGCGGGGTGGCGCTGGCCAGGATCAGCGCGTCGGTCTGCCGGGCGAGCAACCGGGCGAGCTCGTTGTTCTGCGTTCCCCGATTGATGAGGTTGTGGCACTCGTCGATGACGATCGCGTCCCAGTGCTGGCCCGCCAGGTGGTGCCGGTAACGGGCCGGGTTCTTCAGCGTGTCGATCGAGACGATCGCGCGGCGGTAGTAGCTGAACGGGTTGCGCGAGGCAGGCAGGGTCTGGCGCACCTTCTGGATGCCGTCCGAGTCCAGCCGCACCAGCGGGATGGAGTAACGGGTCCACATCTCGTGCTGGAACTGCTCCAGCACCGCGCGGGGGGTGACCACCAGAATCCGCTCGCCGCGGCCCCGCTCGATCAGCTCGGTCAGCGTGATGCCGATCTCCAGGGTTTTGCCCAGCCCCACCGCGTCGCCGATCAGGATGCGCGGGCGCAGGTTGGACAGGGCCTGATGGGCGGGCCGGAGCTGGTAGTCCATCCGGTCGGCGAGACCCTGGTGACCGGCGACGATGTCGCTGCTGGTGACCGGCGTGGAACTCTGCCGCAGCAGCGATTCCAGCCACAGGCGCGATCGACGGAAACCGGGGGTGTCGTCGGCGACCAGCTCGGTCTTGCGCGGATCGAGCACCTCGACATCGTCCAGCTCGGTGAAAAACACCGCGTCCTGATCACGGACCAGTTCGGAAGCTCCACTGGCTTCGATACGCAATCCGTCGTGCTCGGTGCGATGTACCGAACGAACCAACCACTCCTCGTCCCGCACCACGATCTGTGCGCCTGCCGCGATGTCCGATGCCTGCGTCTCCCCTGTCACGGCAGCGAAGGTACTGGGCTCACCAGGGAAACTTGAGAGGTTTGTCCGGATCGTGACTTCATGGTTGAGGGTTGGAAACCACTGCTTTCACCATGGCCGGTTTGTGTCTCTTTCCTACAACGAGGAAGTTGCGAACCGAGCAGCGCGATCACGGCATGCACAGGGGTTGGTGAATACGCAGAGCGAGAGAATGACTTCGGAAAGTAGTCCACTGTAGACAGCAGGAGGAAATCCCGGCAGAAGGCACCAAAGAGAAGAGGGCGACTACTGTGCGCAGCACGGTGACCGGATTACTCGCCGCTACTATCCCGTCACGGTACGGAATGGACAGCTCTATTCGGCAGGGAAGCGCCAGTCGAGCACGGCCTGCACGTGCGGGCTGCCCGGGTATTCGTCACTGCCGGTGATTCAGGCGTGCATATCGTATTCGCCGGGCCGGGCATTGCCGGTAACGGTGACCGTGACCGACCGGGTGTGCCAGCCGTTGCCGGGGGTGTCATCGAACGCATCGCGGACGCGCACGGGCGGCGAGCTGCCCGTGCCACCGCCCGAAGAGCACGCCGGGCGCCCACGGACGCCCCGGCAGACGCCCGGCCGGCACAGCTCGGCTCGGGTCAGGCGAACCGGTCGGCCTTGATCGCTGCCACGAAGGTCCGCCACTGACGGCCGGTGGTCGTGAAGTACCCGGCAGTGCGGTCCTTCGTGTCGCGCACCGCCGCACCACCGGCGAGACGGCCGACCTCGACGCATGCGTTACCGGTGGAACTCCGGCTGGACTTTCGCCAGTTCTCCGGAACATCCCTGTTAGTCATTGGGCTCTCCTTGTCCATGAGCGATCTCGGCGATGAGCTCGGCTGACTCATCAGGACCCATCGCGACCTCCCGAAGATGAGTAATCGCGTTCTCGAACGCGTTCACCTCCTTCGGTGTGTGCAGCAACGTCAGCGAGCTGAAGTGCTCGATGTAGACGATGGGCGCAGCCTTCTCGAATGCGAAGTGGATGAAGTTGCCCGCATGTGCCGGATTCCAGCGCTCCGTACGGCTCGGGACGAGCAGAGCCTCTACGTTGGCAAGCTCCTGCATCTTCAGCAGGTGGCGTAGTTGCTCGGCATGCACCTCACGTCCACCGATCGGTTCGCGAAGCGCGTTCTCGGTGATGATGGCCGTAAACGTAGGCGCCTCACGCTTGGTCAATATGTCGCGACGCCCGAGACGGATAGCTGTGCGCGTATCCGCATCTCGCGGTGACCAGGTGGCGATGATGGCCCGCGCATAATCATGGGTCTGCAAGACACCAGGAATCACTGTCGTGGCCACCTCGACGATCGCACTCGCAGTGCGCTCGTACTCGATCAGCGTGGTCATGTCCCTGTGCGACGAGTCGCCGACCGCCACCCAGTTCGCATCCTCGGCAGCACGGGCAAGATTGACAATGCGTGTCCGCTCGGCATCCGACACATCGAGCGCAGTCAAGATGGCGGCTACGGTCTCGGGCTCCGGACGCTTTGCTCCGGTCTCGTACCGGGCGAGCACGCTGTGATGCTTCTGCAGCTTCTCCGCCAGTTTGCGCGTGGAAAACCCGGCCGCTTCGCGTGCTTCTCGCAGCTCAGCGCCCAGTGTGCGGATCTTGGGTGATCCTCGACTGTCGCCGCCCATGCGCCAACAATAACCCGCCCCGGTGACGGGTAGCGCTGTCACTCGATCAAGCTATTGCGGAATCTGTTGCTAGCGACAATAGTTCGTTGCTAGCGACAGCAGTGGATGTTGAGAGAGGAGCGCTGACCATGCCCCATCCGTTCACCTGGGTTCCTGCCGCGCAGCAGCGGCACGCCAGCTGCGATCCGGTACCCGGACCCGGCCGCGCGTTCCCGGCCGGGACCACCATCACCACCCTGTGCGGTCGGGAGGTGACCACCGAGCGGGGCGAGATCCCGTGGCTGTGGGAAACCTGCCCCGGCTGCGACGAGCAGGCCCGCCAGCTCGCCGGACTGCCCAGCCGAGCCGCGATCGCCGAGCAGGCGCCCCACACGCAGGAGACATCATGACCGGCCACGCCCACCTGGTCAGCCTGATGCGCTACGCCCGAGCAGCACTCGACCACGCCCTCGACGACATCGCCGCCGGGCACTACAACGCCGACGAACTCGCCCACCTGGCCGCCGGATTCGAACAACTCACCCACGCACTACGCGGCCACGACCAACCCACCGTCATCGACGGCAACACCGAATGACCGACCCGCCCGCGATCGTCTGGCCGGTCACCGACCCCGACAGGCCGATCCCTCCCGGGAGACTCCCCGACCCCGGCACTCCCGCGGGGTTCAGGAACCACAGCGCCCCGCCGGTCGTTGACGGGATCGGCGCCTTCCCCGAACCAACACTGCCGCTGCTGCAGCGCGTCCTCGACGGGCTGCGCCGGTAGTCAAAGACCACGGTCCGGCCCGTAACCCCCGACACGCGGGCCGGACCGTCACCGCAGGCCGGTGCCACCCCTCCCCCGTGCACCGGCCTGCGGCCCCCACCGGCCCGAGAAGCACCACGAAGCAGCGCAGATCCACCCGGCAGCGCCGGAACTGTCAGAGGTCCCGGGCACGATCCGCACCGATCTCCACATCGATGACGTGCACGTCCGGGCCGGAGACCTGCAACTGCCGGACACCGACGCGGCCAACCACGACCCGACAATCTTCAGCGACCCGGATTGGTTCGACCCGACCCGCCGTCAGGCCACCAATCTGGCGTTCGGACACGGTCCGCGCTACTGCATCGGGGCCCCGCTTGCGCGCCTGGAGTTGCGAGCCGTGTTCACCGAGCTGACCGCACGGTTCCCCAACCTGCACCTGGCCGTGCCGGTGACCGGCTCCAGATCAACACCGCCAGCCTCACCGGCGGTCTGCTCGAGTTTCCGGTGTGCTGGCGATAAAGCGACTTGGCAAACTTTGCCCAGCGGGAGTGCCGAGTTATGGCGATTCTTGCCGGTTCGCTGGTGCACGCATGGTTCTTACCGTGGCTACACGAGTTGTGAGCCGAACTTCGGGAGTGCCATGAGTACCAGCTCTGACGTGGGCCGGGAGGCCGCTGTCACCACAACCGGGCTGCCCGCTCGGCAGATCGCCGACCTGGTGCGCCGCCGCGTCGTCACCGCGACAGACGTGGTCTCCGAACACCTGCGGCGAGTCGCTGCCCTCAATACCGATCTCAACGCGTTCACCGCTGTCGTTGATGATCAGGCGCTCGCTGCCGCTCGCGCCGTCGACGATGCGTTGTCCGCGGGCGAGGAGGTTCCTCCGCTGGCCGGGGTGCCGTTCAGCGTGAAGGATGTGATCGCGGTCAGCGGGTTGCCGCTTCAGGCCGGCAGCCCGGCGATGGCCGGTGTGCGGGCCGAGCAGGATGCCACAGCCGTGGCTCGGTTACGCACGGCGGGCGCGATCTGCCTCGGCAAGACGAACACACCCGAGTTCGCGCTGTCCACCCAGACGTGGAGCCCGACACACGGGTACACGATCAACCCGATCGCGCCGCACCAGCGCCTCTCCCCCGGCGGCTCCAGCGGTGGTGAGTCGGCGGCCGTGGCCTCCGGCATGAGCGCGTTCGGCATGGGAACGGACTTCGGCGGGTCCGTTCGGTGGCCCGCGCACTGCACCGGCATCGCCTCGCTTCGACCCGGCGTCGGCCGGGTCCCCGCCGACGGTCAGCTGCCGGGCCTTGTGCCCGGTCAACACCCCGAGCTCGATGCTGATTCCGCGCAGGGCCAGTTGCAGGTCGTCGGACCGATCGCGCGAACCATCGCCGATGTTCGGCTGCTTTCCGAGGTGCTGCTCGGCGAGTCACTCGGCACGCCGGATGTTTCCGGGCTGCGGGTCGGCTGGTGCGACGACGAGGGCACGATGCCGGTGGACGCCCGGATCCGGGCCGCCGTGGCACAGGCCGCATCATCTCTGGCCGATCGGGTCGCGAGCGTGGTGCACGACCGGCCGGAAACGTTGACAGCTGCGGACCCGCTGTTCAGCGAACTCCGCGCGACCGATCAGCAGGACGGTATCCGCGCGCTGGCAGCACCCGAGGAGTTCGGGCCGGTGGTGCGGCAACTGCTGGCGAGCGTGCGACCGGTCAGCCGCGAGCACGTCGAGCGGCTGTGGGGCCGGGTTCGCGAGCTTCGCGACACGTTCCTGGCGCAGATGGCCGATGTGCTGATCCTGCCGGTCTCCAGTGTGGCGGCACCGGCGACGGAAGCGTGGGAAGTAGACGTCGAGGGCCAGACGCTCGATGGCTGGCAGATCGTGTCAGCTTGCCGCGCGGTGACGCTTCTGGGGCTTCCCGCCGCTGTCGCGACAGTCGGAGCGCTACCCGACGAACGCCCGATCGGGGTGCAGGTCGTCGCTCGCCCCGGCCGCGAAGACGTTGCCCTCGCGGTAGCGGAGCTACTGGAGAATTCCGCGCTCAATGGGACGGAGGTGCATTCCTGATGACGACCGATGGACCGCTTTCGGACCTTGTGGTCGTCGATCTGACCCGCGCGCTGTCCGGCCCGCAGGCCGCGATGATGCTCGGCGACCTCGGCGCGCGCGTGATCAAGGTCGAGTCCCCCTCCGGAGACGACACCCGAAACTGGGGACCTCCGTTTGTCGGCGAAGACGACGAACGGGTCGCGACGTACTTCCTGGCGGCCAACCGCAACAAGGAGTCGATCACCCTCGACCTCAAGGCCGCCGAGGACGCCGATGTGCTGCGCAAGCTGGTGCGCAAAGCCGATGTGCTGTTGGAGAACTTCCGCGTCGGAGTGCTGGAGCGCCTGGGATTCGGTGTCGAGGAGCTCCACGAACTCAACCCGCGGCTGGTGATCCTCTCGATCACCGGTTTCGGCCACGACGGGCCGGAGGCGCACCGCTCCGGTTACGACCAGATCGCCCAGGGTGAGGGCGGGTTGATGTCGCTGACCGGCTCGGACCAGCCGACCAAGGTCGGCGTGCCGATCGCGGATCTGCTCGCAGGGATGAACGGTGCGTTCGGTGTCCTTGGCGCGTTGCACGAGCGCACGCGGACCGGGCGTGGCCGTGTCGTGCGGACGTCGCTGCTGGCCTCGATCGTGGGTGTGCACGCCTTCCAGGGAACCCGCGCCACGGTCGCGGGCGAGGTGCCCGCCCCGGCAGGCGATCACCATCCGTCGATCGCGCCGTATGGCATGTTTGCCACGGCCACCGGCCCCATCCAAATCGCCTGCGGATCGGAAGGCTTGTGGCAGGCCCTGTGCTCGGTCGTCGGCATTGACGCCGACGATGCGCGATTCGCCACGAACCCCGATCGGGTAGCCAACCATGACCTTCTCTGCGAGCTGCTGGAGAAGCACTTCCGCGGCGAACCCGCCGAGGCATGGCTGGAGAAATTCGCCGCTGCAGGGATACCGAGCGGCAAGGTACGTTCGCTGGACGAGGTTTACGACTGGCACCAGACCCGCTCGCAGGGTTTGCTACTCGAAGTCGAGCATGCCACACAGGGCCAGCTGGGTTTGCCCGGTTCGCCGCTGCGGTTCGACTCCCAGCCCTACTCGGGCGGGCGCAGCGAGCACCTCCCTCCTCCCACGTTGGGTCAGCACACCCAGGCAGTTCGGGAATGGGTCGCCGACGACCCGACGTAGCGCGAGCGCTACCGGTTGCCACAAGGCAGGTCTGCGCTGCACTCAACGGCTTTCCGGCGCCGGGACGGCGAGCGTAGGCTGAAAGCGCGCCGAATGCGACGAGGCAGGTGCGCTCCCCTCGGCTGATATCCGGTGCACGGACGGTGTGCGGCCCTTGCCCGTGCCGACCGGAAGAAGTGGAGGCTGGATGCGGCACGACACCGAGGTTCGCTCCGTCGAGGCCGGAGCACCTGGTGACCTCTTCGACCGCACGAGGGTGCCCGAACTGCCCAGCGGAGTCGTCAACCGTTCCCGCTTGTTCCACCGCCTCGGCGAAGCCACGGCCTACCCGATCACGACGGTGACCGGCCCGGCAGGCTGGGGCAAGACACAGCTCCTGACGTCCTGGGTTCGCTCACCGGAATGCTCGCTGAGCTGCGCGTGGCTCACCGTCGAACACTCGGACACGGATCCGCGGCTGTTCTGGCCTGCCGTTATGTCCGCCGTGGCACGTGCCCGCACCAGGGACCGCGCCGCGGGCGGCGCGGTGGACTCGGTCGCGCCGGTCGTCGAAGCACTGCTGGCGATCGAGGAACCACTGCTGTTGGTACTCGACGACGTGCACCTGTTCGAACGTTCGGCTGTGGAGTCGGAACTTGTTCGGCTGGTGCAACACCTGCCCCCACAGGTTCGGCTGGTTTTGTCCGGCCGCTACCTACCGACACTCCCGATGGCGCGGCTTCGTGTCGAGCACAAGGTCTATGCGCTCACCGGTAAGGATCTGGCGTTCACATTCGGCGAATCGGCTGCCATGCTCGCCGAATCCGGCGTCGACATTCCGGAACAGGTCGCGTCCGTCCTTTGTGAGCGCACCGAGGGCTGGTCGGCCGGATTGCGGCTCGCGGCGCTGTCGTTGCTGGACGGGTTGCCCGCCGAAGATCTGCTCCACGAGTTCGGCGGGGAGCACATGGAGGTCGCCGAGTACCTCATGGCGGAGGTGCTGTCCAGGCTCCCGCCCGACGTGGAAGACTTCCTGCTGAAGACGTCAATCTGTGGCAGGCTGACCGGCGACCTCGCGGCGGAGCTGACGGGCCGAGACGACAGCATGGAGCTGCTGCGTTGGATGGCGCGACATAACCTGTTCACCACCGCGGAGAACCCGCGCCAGGTCTGGTTCCGCTACCACCCCATGCTTGGGGAACTGCTACGCAGCAGACTCGATCGTCTCGGCTCCAACGCCGTCCGCAAGCTGCATCGGTCGGCGTCTTCCTGGTACGCGGCACACGACATGCCCTCGGAAGCCTTCGACCACGCGGTGCGCGCCGAGGACTGGGCTCCGGCGGAGAACCTCCTTGGCGACCGCTGGCTGTCGATGTATCTCGACGGCAAGCTGATGACGCTGCGCGAGCTGATCGACCGGCTACCGGCCGAGCGCGTCGCCGGATCAGAGCTGGCGGACGTGCGCACCGCGGTTGGGCTCGCGCTCGGCGACGGGAACCACAACACGACGGACAGTGCACTGACCGGGGCGGGGTTCGACTCCTACACCGGCCCGGCAGCTGTCCCCGTGACACAGCGAATGGAGGCCGCGGCCCACGAACCCGCCAAACCGGCCGGGATCGAAAAACTCATCGACGAGGCGGGCACCGAGTCCCCTTCCTCGGCGCCCGCACTTGTTGTCGCGCTGGAACGCGCTCGCCTCGCGGGCGATCTCGTCGCGGCGGTGTGCATCGCACGGCGGTTGATCGCGCTGTCCGAATCGGATGAGTACCGCGGCAGTGCCACGGCGAGCGACCTGCAGGCACTTGCGCTGCAACAGCTTGGTGTCACCGAATTCTGGGCCGGTCGACGTACCGATTCGGAGGCACATCTGCGGGAAGCTCTTTCCGTGGCACTCGATAATGGGCGGGCCTACGTGCAACTCGGCTGCCGAGGGCAGCTCGTCGGCGTGCTGACACCGCAGAACCGCATCACGGACGCATTGCGGGAAGCCGACGATGCGCTCACGCTGGTGCGCGAGCACGGCTGGGAGTTCACCGGTGCGGCGGCCGAACTGTGGCACGCCCTGGGCTGGGCGGCATATATGCGCGGCGATCTCGACCTCGCGGAACAGTATCTCGACGGCGCGAGCGTCGCGGTGCGCAGGCAGGACGCGGCCGTCAGCACGACAGTACTGCTCGTGCGAGGTCTGATCGTCGGGCTCAAGGGGCGAAAACGTGACGCGCTAGCCATGCTCGAGTCCGCGGCGCAGGTCATGGCCCGCCTGCGGGCGCGCTACGTCTTCGCCGACTACCTGCTCGTGGAACGCGCGCGTCTGCGGTTGGCGATCGGGGATGTCGCCGAAGCACGCGCCCTGCTCGAGGAGTATCCCGACGACCCCGGCGGTCCCGTGCACCTGACGATCGCCAAAGCCGAGTTACTGGCAAGCGACGGTCAGCCGGAGCCGGCTATCCAGTTGCTGGACCCGGCCATCCGGATCGGGCAGGGCCTGACCGACCAGCGGCTGCAAGCAATCGTTTTGCTGGCACTGCTACAGCTGCAAGGCGGTAATGAGCAGGCGGCCGTGACGACCGCAGCCGAGGCGATTCAAGTGGCCGCGCCTGAACAATTGGTGCAGCCGTTCCTGCAGTTCGGAAAGCCCGTTGCCAGGCTGCTGAGCGCCGCCGAACGCAACGGCAGCCCTCATCGGGATTTCACCGACCTCATCCGCGCACGAGCCACATCGTTATGGCCGGTGAACGCGGGCCCGCAGCTGCATGCCGGCGGCGTCGATGTCGAGGAACCGCCCACCGAACGCGAACTCGAAGTGCTGCAGGCGTTGGACGGGCTCGCCACCCTCCCGGAGATCAGCGCGGCGATGTTCGTTTCCGTGAATACGCTCAAATCTCATCTCCGCAGCCTGTATCGGAAGCTGGGTGTCGGCAGTCGGCGCGGCGCCGTGGAGCGAGGCCGATCCCTCGGCTTGCTCTAGTTGGGACTCCCTGCGGGGCCTTGCGACGGCTGCCAACAGTGAGCCTCAACGGCGGGTGATCGTCATCACCCCGTTGGGGTGATATCGGCCCGCTCTCGTGTGGTGTGGAACCACCTCAGCAGGGTGGTGACCGCCACCACATACGGCCCTACGGTCACTGGAAACGCCGTGTTCCGTGATCCACGACACGATGCGCGAAACACCAGGAATCCGAAAGACCAGGGTGCCATGCCTGAGCCGTTTACTCTCCGAACTTCGTTCCCCGCCCGCAACCACAAGGTGGTGGCGGCGACATGAAACCCGCCCCGTTCAACTACGTCCGCGCCGACAGCATCGAGCAGGCCGTCGAAGCACTCGCGGGCAGCAGCGACGGCAAGGTCCTCGCGGGCGGGCAGAGCCTGATCCCGCTGCTGTCGATGCGCCTGGCGGGTCCGAGTCTGCTTGTCGACATCAACGGCATCGCGGGGCTCGACGAGGTACGTGCGGACTCCGACGGAGTGCACCTCGGCGCGCTCGCCCGGCACGCCGATGTCCTCGCCAACACCGCAGCCCGTGAGGTACAGCCACTGGTCGCCGCCGCGCTGAGCCATGTCGGGCATGCCACGATCCGCAATCGCGGCACCACCGTCGGATCACTCGTGCACGCCGACGCCTCGGCCGAGATGCCGCTGATACTGCTGTTGCTGGCTGGTTCACTGGATGTCGTCGGGCCGCGCGGACGCCGCACGATCCCCGCCGAGTCTCTCTACATCGGTCCGCTGGAGTCGTCGCTGGAACACGACGAGGTCGCGGTGGAGGCTTTCTTCCCTGCCTTGCCGCCGATGACCGGTATCGCATTCGAGGAGGTGGCGCGCCGCCAGGGCGACTACGCGCTGTGTGGCGTCGGAGCAGTCGTCGAGGTCGACGGCGGACACGTCCGCTCGGCGCGGGCAGGGTTCATGTCCGTGCACGACGTCCCCGTGGTGGCCGAGTTGACCGAGCATCTCGCGGGAATGTCGCTGAGCACGCAGGAAGGTCGGGTGGTCCTTGAAGCGGCCGTCGAACACGCGATGGGCGCGCTCGATCCCGCGGCCGACGTACACGCCTCCGAAGCCTACCGGGCACACCTGGCACGCGTACTCGCCAAGCGTGTTGTTGCCGCCGCCTTCTCCGACGCGACGCATCGAGCCGCCACCCGCCCGGCCGTAGGGAGCGAAGCATGACATCAACAGAGACCCGACACGACGTGCTGCTGACGGTGAACGGGGTGCCGCATCGGCTCAACCTGCCCGCCCGCAGACTGCTCAGTGACTGCTTGCGGCACGACCTCAAACTCACCGGCACGCATGTGGGCTGCGAGCACGGGGTCTGTGGGGCGTGCACCGTTCTGATCGACGGCAAGCCAACCAGGTCCTGCCTCGTACTCGCGGTCGCACTGGACGGCCAAGAGATCACCACCGTGGAGGGACTGACCAATCCCGACGGATCGCTGGGATGCGTGCAGCAAGCGCTTCTGGAATGCCACGGGCTGCAGTGCGGGTTCTGCACGCCGGGCTTTATGACAACCATCGAGGCGGGATTGAAACAGCAACCCGCACCGACTGACGATGAGGCGCGGGAAATGGTCGCGGGCAACCTCTGCCGGTGCACCGGGTACCAGAACATCGTCGGGGCGGTGCATCGTGCCGCCGAACTGAAGAGGGATTCGCGATGAGCACACAACTGTTCGGCGAGAAAGTACCACGGGTCGAGGACCAGCGTTTCCTTCGCGGTCAGGGCCGCTACGTCGACGACGTCCTCGTCGACACGCCATCCGCGACCCTGCATGCCGCGGTACTGCGCAGCCCGCACGCACACGCCAGGATCCTCGACATCGACGTCAGTGACGTTATCGACATGGACGGCGTCCACCTGGTGTGGACTCATGAGGATCTCGCGGGCGCCATGGCGGAACCGCTACCGCTGCTGATCCCGCATCCCGCGCTCACCCACGGGCGCACTCAGTACACGCTGGCCAAGGACACCGTGAACTACGTGGGCGAAGCGGTCGCTTTCGTTGTCGCCGACGATCGCTACCTCGCCGAGGACGCGCTCGGACGCATCAGCGTCAGCTATGAGCCGCTGCCCGCGGTAGTGGGCATCGAATCGGCACGCGCGGCGGAGAATCTGGTGCACGACGACGTCCCTGGCAACGTTGCCGCGCGGATGGAGCAGAACGTCGGTGACGCACCCACCGCGATCGACGCCGCGCCGCACGTGCTCGAACTCGATCTCTCCATCGAACGCAGCGCGGCGATGCCTCTGGAAGGCCGCGGCACCGTCGCCCGCTGGGATCACGACACCAGCAGGCTGCAGGTGTGGACATCGACCCAGGCATCGACCGGGGTGCGCGCCGCGGTCGCCGCGAAACTCGAACTCGACCTCGGCCAGGTCGACGTCATCTGCCCAGACACCGGGGGTGGTTTCGGCGTCAAGATCAATCATCCGTGGCCGGAGGACCTGCTGGTCACCCGGGCCGCACAGGTTACGGGACAGGCGGTCAAGTTCACAGAGGACCGTCGAGAGCACTTCATCTCCGCCGCGCACGAGCGCGCGCAGGAACACCACATCCGAGTCGGGTTCGACGATCAGGGGCGCGTCCAGGGGCTGGATGTGGAGTTCTGGCACGACAACGGCGCCTACACGCCGTATGGGCTCATCGTGCCGATCATCACCTCGACCCAGCTGCTCGGTCCCTACAAGCCGGCCAACTACCGGGTGCGTTTCGACAGCCTCTACACCAACACGGTGATCGTCACGCCCTACCGTGGCGCAGGGCGACCGCAAGGCTGCTTCGCGATGGAGCGCACGATCGACGCGATCGCCGCTCACCTCGGACTCGACCGCACCGCGGTGCGCGCGGCCAATCTCATCCAGCCGGATGAGTTCCCCTACGACCAGGGCCTCATCTTCCAGGACGGGCGCCCGCTGATCTACGACTCCGGTGATTACCCGGCCATGCTGGAGAAGATCCGTAAGCTGATCGGCTGGGACGAATTCGAACAGTTCAAGGCCGAGGCCGAGGCGGAAGGTCGCCGCGTGGGCATCGGCTTGGGCTGCTACGTCGAGGGCACCGGCGTCGGTCCCTACGAAGGGGCCCATGTGCACGTGGAAACCTCGGGCAAGGTCAAGGTCGCCACCGGACTCACCACCCAGGGTCAAGGTCATCAGACGGCGTTCGCGCAGGTCGTCGCGGACACACTCGACGTACCGATGGAGGACGTCGAGGTCGTCACCGGCGACACGCGACGGATGTCGTACTCCGTGGGCACATTCGCGTCCCGGGCCGCGGTTATGAGCGGCTCGGCGATGCACCTGGCGGCGCTGCGCGCGAAGGAGAAGGCCCTGCGACTCGCGGCCGACGCGCTCGAGGCGGACGAGGCCGACCTGAAAATGGTGGACGGATCCGTGCAGGTGAAGGGCAGCCCGTCCAACAGTATCGCGCTGGGCACGCTCGCTGTACTGTCCAACCCGCTGCGCTACGCGTTCGACAAGGCCTCCCAGGCGGCGACCCAGTTCTCGGTCGGAGATCAGGACAAGCCGCCGGTTGACGAGGACGACGAGCCCGGCCTTGAGGGGCGTGACTTCTACTCGCCGAACCGTTCGACCTTCGCCTCCGGCATGCACGCCGCCATCGTCGAAACCGACCCGGAAACCGCAGAAATCAAGATCTTGCGCTACGCCATCGTGCACGACTGCGGCCGGATGATCAATCCGATGATCGTCGAGGGACAGATCCACGGCGGCATGGCACAGGGCATCGGAGGTGCGCTGTACGAGCGCATGGCATACGACGACTCGGGCCAGCTACTCAATGCGTCCTTCATGGACTTTTTGATGCCGTACGTCACCGAAATCCCCGGCGAGATCGACGTCGACCATCTCGAAACCCCCTCCCCGCTGAATCCGCTCGGGATCAAGGGAGCGGGCGAGGCAGGCGTCATTCCTGTCTCGGCGGCCATCGCGGCAGCCGTCGAAAACGCCGAGGGATTCTCCATCACGTCGATGCCGATATCCCCCGCGGAGCTGTACGACCTTCGGCAGCGCCACGCCGAGCACACCAGCACCACATCAGCACGCCCGCCGAAGCAGGACGGGTCAGGAGAGGAGTCAGCATGAAGTTCGCCGGCGAAAACGTGGTTCCCTATCCGGTGGAAACCGTTTGGGACGCCATTTTGGACCCGCAGACGCTTCGTCATGCGGTTCCTGGGTGCGAGAAGATTGAGACGGTTGGCCCCGATTCCTATGCGATGACCGTGACCGCCGGGGTAGCAGCGGTCAAGGGCACCTACAGCGGCCAGTGCGAGCTCAGCAACCTGGTCAAACACGAGTCGCTGGTGATGTCGTTGAGTGGCTCCGGAGCTCCTGGCACAGTGGACGCGAAGGTCGATGTCGCGTTCACCGCGACCGACGGTGGTGGCACCCGTATCACCTATGAGGCCGACGCCACGGTTGGCGGCATGGTCGGCGGAGTCGGCAGCCGCATGCTCACGTCGGTGTCCAAACGCATGGCAGGCGAGTTTTTCGGCAACGTTGGCAAGATCATCGACAACGGTGGTCCGGCAGCCGAAACCGCGGCCGTCGAAGCCCCGACTGTCGAAACCTCGGCCGGCGAGCAGGCCACGGGCGCGACGGCCGAATCCGCACCTGCTCGCGCGATCACCACGCCGGTCGCGGCAAGCAGCGAACACTCGAGCCGGGAACTGCTCATGGGTGTCGGTATCGGCGCGGGACTGGTGGCGTTTGGTGTGGCACTCGGAGCAGGACTGCGGCGATGAGTCCCCGCGCATCCGGCTCAGCTGGTACCGACCGAAATGGCGCAGCCACCTCCGCGATGTTCCCGGCTAAGCCGGTCGCGTTCGAGCCCGAGCCGATGCGCGGCGCCGAGGGTGACCCCGAACTGCTGCGGATCGACGCGCTGCACACCGCGTTGACCAGCATCGTGCTCGACGGCGGGAATCTCGACCGCATCGCGGGCGAAACCTCCCGCCTGCTCGAATTGGAAGTGCTGTTCACCACGACCGACGGCAGGCAATGGGCGAATGCCCTGACCGATGCCACCACGGAGTCACTATCCGAGCGGGAACTGCTGGACATGACCGGGCGGGCGCGGGTCGAGCGCCTGGCCCACCCGGTCGGCGTCCACGACGGCGAGATCCTCATGGTGCGCGTCGCCGCAGGCGGCGTCGAGCTCGGCCGACTCATCGCGGTCCGGTGTTCGGGGCCGATCCGGCCCGCCGACGTGCAAGCGCTGGAACGGGCGGCCGCGGTGGCGGCGCTGCTGATCACTCGCGAGCAGGCCGTGACCGCGGTGGAGAACAAGTACCAAGGCGACCTGCTGCGCGACGTGCTACTCGGCAGGACCGGCGACGAGCAGTACGTGCTGCACCACACGGGTGGTTTCGGCTGGGACCTGCAACGGCCGTCTGTCGTCATCGTCGCCATGCTCGACCGCGACAGCCTGACCGTGGACGAAACCCAGCGTCGGCGCTGGCACGAACGGTTCGCCGCGGGCTGGCGCAAGGTGGCGCAGGAGACGGATCCCGCAGCAGCGTGTGTGGACTACAGCTCGGAAGTCGTCACGATAATGCCTGCCGCGACCGTGGACGAGGCCGCCGAGATCGTGCGGCAAGCCACCCGGGACGTCGCAGGCGATCGCGGCGGCGGCAGGCGGCCCTTCTCGGTCGGCGCCAGCAGGCGCACCGAAGGGCTGCACGATCTGCCCGAGGCCTACATGCAGGCGCGCCGCGCCCTCGACGTCGCGCGGCGGACCTCCGAAGGTTCGACAATCATGCACTTCGACGAGCTCGGGCTACACCGCCTGATCGCCCTGATCGACCGAACGGAAGAACTGCGCACCTATGTCGTCGATGTCCTCGGCCCGCTTGCCGAGGACACCGAGGAGGCCGCTGGGCTGCGCACCACACTGCAGACGCTGCTGGACACGAATTTCAATCTCGCGCAGGCCGCGCGTGAGCTGTTCTTTCACTACAACACGTTGCGCTACCGCCTCAGCAAGCTCGAACGCCTACTCGGGCCACTGACCACCAACCCGCGGCTGCGGCTGAACGTCGCCGTCGCACTACAGGCATACGAGTTCGCGCACTGAGTTTGTTGATCAGGAGATACGCTCTGGTGGGGCGGCGGGTCGATGGCTAATGCCGATCAACGCGCCGCCCCACCAGCGTATGTCGCACGGTCAGTTCTGCGGCCACCGGTAGCCGGTGGGGTTGTCGCCGTGGTCGACGATCGCGGCGACCGTACCGCCACCGGAGGGACCCTGGTGCACGGCTGCGACCGACACGAACGACGCCGGGTCGCCGGTTACCGCAGCGGTGACGCCGCCGACGGTTGCCTTGATCTGGCGGTGCCAGTGCACGTCGGAGTCATCGAGCATGATGTTGCGACGGCCGCGCACGCTGCCCGTCGGGTCGGCCTCGCACTTGAGGAACGCGCCGACCAGGCGGCCGTCCAGGTCGCTGTAGTGTGGTCGATCCGGCAGGGACAGCCCGGCGGAACGAATCGCCGACCAGATGCCGTCGCCGTCCAGCGCGTCCTGCATCACCGAGTGGCCTGCCTGGAACCTGCCGCCGATGCCGGTCGCGTTGCCGACCACGACGATCTGCGCGCGGTCGAGCTCCACACCGGACGAGCAGCTCGCGACCGAGGAGTACAGCGACAGGTCGCTGTGGATCTGTTCCGCGGTCGGCTCATCGATCTCGCCGAGCGCGACGGCGATACCGAGCGCGGTCGTCGAGTTCGACACGTCCATCGACTTCAGCGTGTCCTCGGTGAAGACGTCGTGGCCGCGGCTTTTCGCATCATTGATGGTGTCCAGCACCAGCAGCGGTGTCTTGGTCTGCACATAGTGCACGTCGGAGGCCGAGGTGATCCCCGCCGCCTTCATCGCCGCCCGCACGCCGTCGGCGACCTTGCTCACCATCGCCGGCCTGCCGATGTCTTCGGGAAGGATTTCCTCGCTCATGGTCACGCCGACCGTCACCCGCGGTTCATCGCTGGGTTCGTAGCGGCCTTGTGGCGCGTAGGCGAAAACCGTCGCGTGCGGCGAGATGACGCCGTCGGTGCCGCCGGACCACACCAGCGGTACCTGCTTGACATCTGCCAGTGAGCGGCTGCCCTTGTCCAGCAGCACCTCACGGAACGCACGGTCGGCGAGAATGCGGGTGTAGTCGTTGACCCCACCGTTGCCTTCGGTCTTGCCGACGACGGCGAGCACGTCGTCGGCGGCGAATACGCCCTTGTCGATCAGCGTGGCAAGACCAGATGCATCCGTGACGCTCTCGATCGCCACCTTGTGGACCTCGACTGGTCGTGTCATACCTTCCATCCAATCTGGTTTCTCCGGTGAACAACCCCCGTCCCTCGAGCCAACAGATCCGCAAGGACGAGCAGACGACTCCACCGTAGGAAGGGCACCCGGCGAATACCGTCGGCAAAAGTTGCCGACACCACTTCCGATTGTTGGTCAAGTTTCGCCACTCTCCGGCGACCGGCTACTCGTGGATAGTTCATGGTGAGTACAGCAAGTGCGTCGCGCGTCGCGCAGCGGTGCGCCTGCCAACGTGCCGAGCGTGAGGAGGTTCCGTGAGCGAGTCTTTGGCCGATGTCGGGGCCGCTGTCGAAGGAACGGCAAGGACAGCCGACGAACAAGACGAGTCACGCTCGCAGCGGTGGCTTCGCGAGGTACTCGATGCGGGCTCGTTCCTGCCGTGGCAGGCTCCGCAGAGCGTGCTCAGCGATGTATCCGATTCCCCCGGCTACCGTCAAGAGCGTGCCGGTGCGGCCCAACGCTCAGGGGTTGACGAGTCGATCGTGACCGGTGAGGGGCTCATCGGCGGCCACCGGGTCGCTGTGGTGTGCAGTGAGTTCTCGTTCCTCGCCGGGTCGATCGGCCGCGACGCGGCCGGACGTGTCCTCGCCGCGCTGCAGCGCGCGACAACCGAGGGACTGCCGGTGATCGCCGCACCGGCATCAGGTGGGACCAGGATGCAAGAAGGCACACCAGCGTTCCTGCGGATGGTGTCGATCAGTAACGCGGTCACCAAGCACAAGGCGGCCGGCCTGCCGTACCTGGTGTACCTGCGCCATCCCGTCACCGGCGGTGTGCTGGCGTCGTGGGGTTCGCTGGGCCACCTCACGTTCGCCGAGCCCGGTGCGCTCGTCGGCTTCCTCGGGCCGAAGGTGTACCGCGCGTTGACCGGGATCGATTTCCCACGTGGTGTGCAAATCGCGGAGAACTTGTACGAGCACGGCATCGTCGACGCCGTCGTTACCGCTGACGAGTTCGCCGCGACCGTCGGCCGGTTCTTGTCGCTGCTACGGCAAGGTCCGGGCAAACCGGACGATGTCGCGACATACAAGTCGCCGGAGCGTCCGGCACCCGAGGCTTGGCACGCCGTCGAATCGACAAGGTTACCTGAGCGTCCTGGAGTGGTGGCGTTGATTCGACAACAAGCCATCGATGTCGTCGAGCTATCAGGCTCCGGGGAAGGCAACCGCGGTGGTGCCGTCGTGCTGTGTCTGGCACGGTTCGGCTCATCCGCATGCGTCGTGGTAGGACAGGACCGCGCCGCGCCCGATGAGGTACCGCTCAACGCGGACAGTCTGGCCACCGCGCGGCGCGGGATGCGACTCGCAGCCGAACTGGGGCTCCCGCTCGTGACCGTGGTCGACACGCCCGGTGCGGTGCTCTCACCAGAAGCCGAGGAGGCTGGGTTGGCCGGACAGATCGCTCGGTGCCTCGCCGACCTCGGCGCGCTGCCGGTGCCGACGCTGTCGGTGCTGCTCGGGCAGGGCTGCGGCGGCGGGGCGTTGGCTCTGCTACCCGCGGACCGTGTCCTCGCTGCCGAAAACGCATGGCTGACACCGCTACCCCCGGAAGGCGCGAGCGCGATCGTGCACGGAACTCCGGACAGAGCGCCGGAACTCGCCGCAGAGCAGCGTATCCACAGCATCGACCTGCTCGAAACCGGAGCGGTCGACAGGATTGTGCCGGAGCAGCCGGACGCGAGTCGCGAACCGGAGACCTTTCTGCGGCGCATCGCGAGAGCCATCGACGTTGAACTCGCGGACATGCCCGCGCACGCGATTCAGGAACGCATCGACACTCGTATGACTCGTTGGCATTCGGTCGGGCTCTGATATCCAATATGGATTTACGATTCTTCCTGGGATGATCGAGTTGTGTCCAGCAACCTCCACGAGGAGATGACTCCGCTGCCGATCCGGCCCGCGAATCGTGACTGGGCGACAGGTCGCGCCAGCAAGAAGCGCAGGTTAGCCGAGGTGGCCGGCCTGGCTGACGGAAAACGTCTGCCGACCCGACGCATCGCCGGGGCTCTGCGCACGTTGGTGCGCAGCGGAGACCGCGTGTTCATCAAGGGAAACAATCAGAAGCAGGCAGACTTCCTGTCGCGCTCACTGGCCGACCTGGATCCAAGCGCTATCGGCAACCTGTGCCAGTTCAGCACGTCATCGTTCAGCAAGTACTGCTAATGCTCGGCTGTGATCCGGCGCACTAGGGTCTCCGCACGGGTGCAAGAGTTCAGTACGGAAAAGAGGGCGTGCCATGTCGATGTTCAGATGGCAGGTTGTGCACGGCGGTAAGACGCCGCCGCACGGCGAGTATGTCGGCCCCATGGAACGGCTCAGTGTCACGCGAACGGCTGGTCTCGGTGCGCAGCACGTGATGGCGATGTTCGGCGCGACATTCGTCTTCCCGCTCATCATGGGGCTCGACGCTAACCTGTCCATCTTGTTCTCCGGACTGTGCACGATCCTGTTCCTGCTGATCTGCCAGAACCGGGTGCCGAGCTATCTGGGTACGAGTGCGGCGTTCGTCGGTGCTGTCGCGACGATCCGGGCCCAGGGCGGTGACTCCGCAGACGTCACCGGGGCGATTCTCGTCGCGGGCCTGGTACTCGCACTCGTCGGGTTATTGATTCACTTCGGTGGCTCCAGATTCATCCACAGTGCATTGCCACCGGCTGTCACCGGCGCGGTCGTCATGCTGATCGGCTTCAATCTGGCGCCCGTGGTCGCCAGTACCTACTGGCCGCAGGACCAGTGGATCGCGCTGATCACCGCCGGTGCCCTAGCGTTCGCGGCGGTACGATTGCCGGGCTTCTGGTCGCGGATCGCGGTGTTCCTCGCGCTGATCTTCGGCTACGCGCTGTCCTGGCTCGCCGACCTGCTCTTCGGCGAGATCACCTCGGTCACCCCGAACAGCAACGGCGAGGCTGTACCCCACGAACGGGTCTCGTGGGACGCGGTCGCGAGCGCGGACTGGTTTGGGTTGCCCAGCGGGCAACTCGCCGACGGTGTCCCCGTCATGCACGCCCCGTCTTTCTCGCTGACTTTCATCCTACTGGCGCTGCCCGGCGTGATCGCCCTGATCGCGGAGAACACCGGCCACGTCAAAGCGGTCTCGGAGATGACCGGCCAGGACCTCGATCCCTACATGGGGCGCGCGATCGGTGCGGACGGTATCGCGACCGCGTTCGCCAGCGCATTCGGCGCCTCACCGACCACGACGTACGCCGAGAACATCGGTGTTATGGCCGCCACCCGCATCTACTCCACCGCCGCCTACTACGCGGCGGCGGGTGTTGCGATCGTGCTCGGACTGTGCCCCAAGTTCGGCGCGATCGTCAGCGCCACCCCCGGTGGAGTGCTCGGCGGCATCACCGTGGTGCTCTACGGCATGATCGGGCTACTCGGTGCGAAGATTTGGGTAGAGAACCGGATCGACTTCGGCGACCCGGTCAACCTGATCGGCCTCTCTGGCGGCCTGATCGCGGGCATCGGCGGCGTAAAACTGGAGATCACCGACAACTTCGCACTGGGCGGTATCGCGCTCGGGACGATCTTCGTCATCGTCTACTTCCACATGTTGCGCGGCAGGCGCTCGCGACGCGACGCTGTCCCCGCAGGCGGGGGCGACGACAGCACGTTCACCGATGCCGGACAGGGCGACTCCGACCTCGAACCGCGATAGCGACAAACAAAACCGCAGTAATCAACGACCGGCCCAGGGCCTGTCGGGAAAGCCTTCTCCTCCGCGACACAACGTGGGCTTTCGCGGCAGGCCCTGGGCCGTCTCGGCGAAACTTACCAGCCATGCGGGCATGCCTCGGCAAGAATTGCCATGTCCGCCACCTCGGCCGAGCGCTTTAATCGTTGCTGTGCCCCGTCGCACGAGCACGCAGGCAGGAGGGAACCGTATGACTCGCCGTATCCGAATCGGTATCGATACCGGTGGAACGTTCACCGACGTCGTCGCCTTCGACGAAGACGCGGGCGAACTCGTCTCGACCAAAACACCGTCCACACCCGACAATCCGGCAGATGGGTTCCTGGCAAGCATCGACAAGGTCCTGACCTCTCTTCAGGCGGATCGATCGGCGGTAGATGCCATCAGCCACGGCACCACTGTGGCGACGAACCAGCTCCTCGAGCGCAAGGTCGAAGGGCTGGGGTTCATCACCACCAGCGGCTATGAAGCGATGCTGGAAATCGCCCGTCAGTCCGTTCCCGACGGTTACGGCAACTCCTACTTCTGGGTCAAGCCGAGCCGGATCGTGCCGCGAGATCTGGTCAAAGGCGTCGAGGGGCGGCTGGAACACACCGGAGTCGAGGTTCGCCCGTTCGATGAGGACGGCGCCCGTGCCGTCGCACGCTGGTTTCGCGACAAGGGCATCAACACACTGGGAGTGTGCTTCCTGCATGCCTACGCCGACTCCTCGCACGAGCAGCGGATGCGCGAGATCCTCGCCGAGGAACATCCCGAGGCGATCGTCTCGCTCTCCAGCGAGGTGCTGCGCGAGTACCGCGAGTTCGAGCGGGCGACGACCGTGCTCGTCGACGCGGCGGTGAAACCGAAATTATCGGCCTACGTCGGCAACATCAAGAACCGCCTCACCGCCTACGGCGACCGCGAAGTGCCGTTCTACGTGATGAAATCCAACGGCGGTGTGCTTTCCGCGGAGGAAGTGGTGCACCAGCCGATCACCACAGTCCTTTCCGGCCCCGCGGCGGGCGCGCTCGGCACGGCGCTGATCGCCAAGAATGCCGGTTTCGACAAGGTGCTGACCTCCGACGGCGGCGGTACCTCCACCGACGTTTCTTTGGTGATCGACAGCGAGCCGACACTGACTACAGAAGGCGCCGTCGGCCAGTACCCATCCAAGATCCCGATGATCGATGTTGTGACGGTCGGCGCAGGCGGTGGCTCGATCGGTTGGATCTCCCCGGAAGGCACCCTCAAGGTCGGTCCGCACTCGGCGGGCGCCGATCCCGGCCCGCTGTGCTACGGCCGCGGCGGCACCGAGGTCACCATCACCGACGCCCACGTCTTCCTCGGCCGTGTGCCGGCGCATCTGCTCGGCGGCGAGATCCCGCTCGATGTCGACGCGGCCCGCAGCGGCATCGAGGCGCTGGCCAAGCAGCTCGACTTGACCCCGGAGGCCTGTGCGACCGGCATCCTGGAGATCTCCGCCTGGAACCAGGCCAACGCGCTGCGTCAGGTCACCGTCAAACGCGGCCTCGATGTCCGGGATTTCGCGCTGACCACATTTGGTGGGTCCGGTTCGCTGCTGCTGTGCAGGCTGATCGACGTGCTCGACGTGCCGACCGTGCTGGTCCCACCGGACCCGGGCAACGTCTCGGCATTCGGACTACTCACCGTGGACGTCAAAAACGACTACGTGCAGACCCACATCGCCCTGGCCGACTCGTTGCGGCCCACCGATGTCACCCGGATCATCGACGAACTGACCGGGCAGGCGGCCACGGCGCTGACGCAGGAAGGCTTCCCAGCCGAGCAGCACCAGTTCGTCCGCTCCGCCGATCTGCGCTACTTCGGGCAGGCCTTCGAGGTGCGGGTAAACGTTCCCGACGGGCCGATCGACGCGGCGACCCTGCACACCGTCGCCGAGGAGTTCCACGCCGCACACCGCGCGCTGTACGGATACGACTTCGCCGGCGACCCGGCCCAGCAGGTCGAGTGGGTGAACCTGCGGGTCTCCGGGCTCGGCCCGATCCGCCAACCCGAGATCCCGACCTATGAGCTGGCCGCGAACCCGGTCGTGACCGAGCTTGAACGGCGGCCGGTCTGTTTCGATGCCGATGACGCTTTCCTCGATACCCCGGTGTATCGCCGAGCCGACCTCGTGCCCGGCACGGTTCTCGATGGCCCGGCGATCGTCGAGGAGTTCGGCTCGACCGTCCCGCTACATCCGGGCTTCACCGCCCGCATCGACGAGTACCTGAACATCATCGTGACCCGGAAGGTGGCGCAGTGACCGCAACGACCGACACCGACTCCCGGCGGGCCCCGACACAGTTCCCGTTCGGCCCGCTTACCCCGGACAACGGCGCGACCGCCGATCCCGTCCTTGTCGAGATCCTGCAGGGTTCGCTGGCCAGCGTGGAGATGGAAGTCGAGACAGCCATCGCCCGGACCAGCCGCAGTCCGATGATCCGCGACGCGCACGACTTCCGCGCCGGTATCCACGACCGGCGGCTGCGCAAACTCACCGGACGCTCTTACTCCGCACTTGTGCACCCGATCGCCCGCGAGTTCCCGATCGAGGAAATGCGCGAGGGCGACGTCTTTTTCCACAACGATGTGTACCGTTCCGAAGGCGGCATCGGGCACCTGCCGGATCTGTGCGTGACCGTGCCGGTGTTCGCGGGCCCCGAAGGGCAGCGGCGCCTGGTCGCGTTCGTGCAAGCGTTCGGACACCACGACGACATCGGCGGCGCTGTGCCCGGTTCGATGCCGTCGAACGCGACAAGCGTGTTCGAAGAAGGGCTGATGGTCCCGCCGATCCGCCTGTGGGACGCCGGGGTGCCGAACCGTGCCGCGCTGTCGATCATGACTCGGAACTCGCGGACGCCCGACTCGCTCGCCGCAGACCTCGACGCCGAGTGCTCCGCCTGCATCATGGGCGCCCGGCGGCTCGGTGAGCTGTTCGACCGCTACGGCATCGACACCGTCGAGTCCTGCTTCGACGCGATCATCTCCCAAACCACGGAGACCTACCGCAGGGAGATCCTCTCCCGCATCCCGGTCGGCACCTGGACCTGGGAGGACTATGCCGAGCACGACGGCATCGACGAGCCCAAGCTGCACGCCCAGCGGATCACGCTGACCCGCACCGCTGCCGACGACCCGGACGGCGAACGACTGATCCTGGACTTCGCGGGCACGTCCCCACAGGCGAACGGGCCCATCAATCACTGCGGCGACTACTCCGACGGGGTTTTCCTGAAGAAGTGGCTCGCGCCTATCCTGCGCAACCTGGCCGATTCCCCCGAGCGAATGGCCGAACTGGACGTCAACGAGGGGATCGTACCGCTGATCGAAATGCGGTTCCCGCCACCCGGCACGCTACTCACCCCGGTATTTCCCGCCCCGACCAACGCCCGCACCTTCGTCATCCTGCGGCTGCTTGGGGTGCTGGCCGGGGTCGTCGCCAAGGCCGTGGACGGCCAGATGCCCGCCGATCAGGAAACGATCCGCTACACCGGCGTGTACGGTGAGGACTTCGAGGGGCGTACGTATCTGATGCGCGAGGTGCTCGGCGGTGGCTCGGGCGGCCGCTACTACGCCGACGGGGAGGACACGATCCATGTCGTCCCGGATTCGCGGAACCTGCCGACCGAATTCACCGAGTCACGGTTCCCATTGCGGGTCGAGTCGCTCTCGCTTGCTGTGGACAGCGGCGGCGCCGGGCAGTTCCGGGGTGGGCTCGGCTACGAGAAGCACATCAGGATGCTCAAGGACGGGCATTTCATGTCTATCGCGGATCGATCCATTCTGTCCTGTTGGGGCGTCAAGGGCGGCAAGGCAGGGCGGCCGTTCGAGGTCACAATCGACCCGGATGGGCCGAACGAGCGTAACGTCGACGCGTTGGTAGACGCCGAGCCGGTCACCGCGGGCGAGGTCATCCGGATCCGCACCACGGGTGGCGGTGGCTGGGGCGATCCACTGTGCCGCGATCCGGAAGCTGTGGTGCGCGACGTGCTATGGCGCAAGGTATCCACCGAAGGCGCGCTGAAGGACTACGGCATCGTGCTGACCGGGTCCGTTGAGAACGACACGCTGTCCTTTGACGCGGCGGCCACCACCGCCGAGCGGGCCAGCCGCACCGAGGCCGACGCCGCGTTCTTCGACCGCGGCGCGGGTTATGCCACGCTGGCGGCAGGCGCCGAACACGCAGCCGTCGACCTGCTCTGATGCGTGTCGCGATTCCCGGCGGACACGGCCAAACCGGCCGGGCGGTGGCTTCGGCGCTCCGGAAGCGGAGAGTCGAGGCCGTTCCGCTCGGCCGGGCCGAGCGGGCGTGCGGCTCGTTCGCGTTCCACGGATGCAGTGCGGCATACCTGATCGCACCGAACATGCACGCCGACGAGCCCGGCTACGTCGCCGACGTCCTCGACGACCTGCGGGCCTGCGGCATCGAGCAGGTCGTCTACCACTCGGTGGCCGCGCCATACACCCCCGACATGCCCCACCATCTCGGCAAGGCACGCGCCGAGGACCTGCTCCGCCGCTGCGGTCTCGCGTGGACGATCCTGCAGCCCGGGGCCTATGTGCAGAATCTGGATCTGACTCGCCCCGTGCGGGTACCCTACGACGTGCATGCCGTGTTCGGATTCGCCGATCTCGACGATGTCGCCGAGGTGGCCGCGACGGTGCTGACCGAGCCCGGTCACACGGGCGCGACCTACGAACTGGCGTCCCGCAGCGCCACCGTCGCCGAACTCGCCGCCGAAGCAGGAGTGACGGCGACGCGGGTGCCTGGCCCGTCGGGGCAAGGAGCGTGGCTGGACGCGATGTTCGCCTACTACGACCGCCACGGCCTGCCGGTCGGCACTCGAACAATGCAGGCACTCCTCGGCCGTTGAGTCGCGGGGCTTACGAGCTATCCGGAATTTCGGAACGTTATGACAGCATGACTCCTGTGTTGACCATTGGATTGCTGGGAGGGATAAGCTGGAGTCCAGCGCGCAGTACTACCGGTTGGCCAACGAGCTGGTCCGTGATCGGCTCGGAGGGCTGCACTCGGCAAAGTGCGTGCTGTTGCCAGTCGATTTCGCCCAGGTTGAAGCGCTGCAGGCCGCATCACGCTGGGATGAGGCCCGGGCAATACTGGTCAGGGAAGCCAAGCGCGCCGAGGCCGCCGGCGCCGACGAGGTAGCGCAGCGCGGAGGTGCGGCCTACGCCACCTCGTCCTGCAAGCCCCGGCACCGGTGGTCGCCAGCATGTTCGGCTACCACGACAAACACGGCGACCCCAGGTGTTCACGTCCACGCGCGCGAGTCCCCGCGGCCCGCCGTACCCGCGCTCGACGCCACGGCAAGCAGAGCCGGGCAAGCCTGGCACACCCATATATACATAATGCACATTAAAAACATGTCCGCTGAGATGCCCGTCTCCTCCGCACGCACCGACATCGGTCCAGTCACCGACCGCGCCGAATACACCGGTGAGATCACCTACCTGACCAAACACGGCCGCCGCGCCGCCGCCGTCGTCTCCGCCCAAGCCGCCGAACTCCTCGAAGACCTCGACGACCTGGAAACAGCCCGCGACCGCCTCGCCGCGATCGATTCCGGCGAAGAACAGCCGGTCCCGTTCGTGCGTCGCACCCAGCGCCGGAACACCTGAGTGCGCTACGAGATCAACCTCGTACCCCGCGCCGAAAAAGAACTCGACGAGCTCGCCCGCAAACAGCCCGGCGACGCCGCCGCGATCGAAGACGCGATCGAAGACGCGATCGAAAATTTCGCCGAATACCCCCGCCTGGCACGCCGCGATCGCCTCCCCAGCTCACTCAGCGACTCATGGTCCGGCACCCACGGCGCACCGTGCCCAGGGGCCTGAGTAGCAGCGGTACAGGATCCGGGTCTGGAGAAGAACCGTGAGGAATTGAACGACAGCGAGCATCGTTGCTGGTCCCGCCTGAACAACCAAGGGCTCCAGCGAGACTCGAAGCGAGCTGGGGCCGGTCACTCGCGCGCGCTGCCGGAAGCGCCGAAGGCGTCGCCGTCCTGTCCCGCCTCCTCGGGTGGCTGCAGCCCGTTGCCGGTCAGTCCGTCGATCATCGCGGTGATCAGCTCGCTGCCGTGCTGCGCAGCCTGACTCAAGCCGTGTTCGAGCCGGAACAGCTGCTGGAACGCGGCCGCGTAGGCGCGTTGCTCGGCCAGCGGGAGGCGCGGCAGCTCCACTCGCCGCACGTCCAGACGCGACATCGACGACCCGCTGCTCAGGGTGGCGTTGGCAGAGTTGCGCAGGAAACCGGCCAGAAACCACGGGTCGAGTTGCTCCGGGTTGGGGCGCAGCAACCACAGGTGCGTACCGAGCACGGCCTGCTCGTCACCGATCACGCGGCTGGTCAACTGCCCGCCCAGCATCGGCAGCACCACATCGCCGGGCTGCAGCCAGACGGGCTCGCGGGTTCCCGACCCACCCCAGGACCCCGACGGGGCACCACCCTGGATCACGTCGCGCGAGGTCAGGGCCGTGAACAATCCTTCCTGCTCCTCGCGGGAACCGGAGCCGCTCTGCTGCAGCAGCGTGAGAGCACCGATGCGGGCCAGCTCGTTGACCGTGGTGGACGGCGCGGGCGGTTCGGTCCGCGCAGTCACCTCCGGAACGTGCTGCGGCACCTGCCCGAGCACGTCGAGCAGCCGATCCCGGGTCGTGCGGATACCGTCCACATCGGTCTCGGGCGCCGAAGCCAGGTGCCGGGCCGGGGTCAGGTTCACCTCGTCGTCGAGCAGATCGATCGCGGGCACCACCCGCAACTCCCCCGGCTGCTCCGCGCACTCGCCCGTGGAATCGAACTCGCGCCACGCGGGCAGCACCAGGTCCGACACGGCCCGCCAGTCCGGGCCGCGCGCAGCCCGCGCCCGTGAACCGTCGGCCATGAGGATCCCCCCGGGCTGTGTCGCCGCGGAAGAACGCAGCACCCACAGCACGGTCAACGCCGACGAGGTGGTGAACGCCCCGGCGGGCAGCGCGATCACCGCGCGCAGCACACCGCGCCGCACCAGTTCCGCGCGGATGCGCCTGCCCCGCGCCTGCGTCCCCACCGCGACGGGCAGGGCGAGCACGGCGACCCCCTCCCGTTCGAGATGCGACAGCGCGTGCTGCACCCACGCCAGCTCCGGGGCCGAGCGAGGCGGCAGGCCGTACTCCCAACGCGGGTCGAACTGCAGCTCCTCGAAACCCCAGTCCTTGCCACCCCACGGCGGGACGCACAGCACCGAGCCGAAGGTCTCGCCCGGGAAAGCATCGGCACGCAGGGCGTCGCCCACCTCGATCCGGGGCACGTCCTCGGAGTGCAGCCACAGCGCCGCCCTCACCAGTTGCACGGCCTGCCGGTCCGGGTACTGACCGGCAACAAGCGCCCCTTCCGAGCCGTTTCGCAGCGCGGGCCGCAGCAGCTCGCCGGCATGGCAGTGGGGATCGAGGACCGTGGTGCCCCCCGCGAGGCGATACATCAGCTCCGCCAACTCCGGAGGAATCCTCCACGAACCGCCATGCCGAGCCGACCCCTCCACGGCGGACGGAACCAGCTCGTCGAAGACATCCGGCTCGTCGGCCACCCGGTCGAGCAGCCGCAGCAACGTCGCCCACGTCCGATCCGGTGTGGGCAGCTCGATGGGCACTTGCTCGGGCCGCATCGTGGCAATGCGTTCCCGAACCGCCTCGACCAGCGAGGCGTCATCGGCGAGCACCTCGTCGCCGAGCTCCTCGGTCAGCTTGCCGCCCCGGCTACGCAGGTAGCACAGGCCCACCGCGAACAGTGCCAACGCCGCTCCGGGGGGCGTGCTGCCGCGCAGCACATCCAGCGCGCGCCACAACTCCTCGCGCAGCGGTAGCTCTCGGAGCTTGCCCTGCTCCCGGAGCCACGCACGAGCTTGTTCGGCGTCGAACAGCGGACTGCTCGTCGTGCCCGCGACGGGTTCGGGGAAGTCCGCGTAACGCTTGCGCCAGTTGCTCACCGCTGCCCGGCCCACGCCCGCCAGGCGGGCGATGTCCACCGCGTTGATCGTGGCGCCGGAACCCGCCGGCGCCCCCTCGTGCTCGGTCACACCGAAAACAGTAGCACACCAAAGATGTGTGTTGACAACGTTCACATGGCTATGGTTATCTCTTGTTGTCAACGAGAGAGCAGCGCCGGTGCGACCCACCGGACATCGCTCCGTCAGCCGCAGCCCCGCCCAGCAGGGACCACCGCGGAAGCCACACAGCACTCCGTTCCCCAGCACGACCAAGGAAGAGCCATGTCATATCCGCAGCAGCCTGCCGCCATGTACCCGCAGCAGCCCCAGCCGCCGCAGCCGAAGAAGCGCAAGAAGTGGCCGTGGATCGTCGGCGGCTTCGTGCTGATCGTCTTCCTGTTCGCCGCGGCCAACGGGCAGGAAACCACCACTCCCTCGGCGGAGTCGGGCACCGAGGCGAAGTCCGCAGGCAAGCAGAAGTCACCGGAAGCGGAGCAGAGCAACGCAGGCGGCGTGACCCGCCTCGAGTTCGGCGAGACCCACACCTGGAGCGGCGGCGAGGCCATCACGGTCTCCGCGCCGGAGGAGTACACCCCGTCCAACCAGTTCCTGCAGGCCCCGGAGGGCAAGCGCTTCGTCGCTCTCGACGTGACCATCGCCAACAAGGGCGACGACGAGTACAACGCCATGTCCACCAAGCTCACCGCCCAGCACAACGGGCAAGTGGCCCAGCAGAACTACGCGGCCGGCGACACCCTGCCCGACGTCGAACTCCCGCCGGGAGGCTCGACCACGTTCACCTCGGTCTACGAGATCGGCGAGGAGGCCGGAAAGCTGCAGATCTCGGTGCAGCCGAACCCCTTCGCCGCCGAGACCGTGTACTTCTCCGGCCAGTTCTGACGGATTCCGGCGGCCGGGCGGGTCCTGCCGCCCTGCCCCGCTGACCCATCGAGGGTCCTGCCGCGCTCCCCCTCCTGCCCGACAGGACCCCTGCCCCCCCACGCTCGCGCGGCGGTGCGCGAGCTCCTCAACGCCGAAAGGCGGGAAACCCGATGGTCGAATCACCCCACGGCACCGACGAACACGGCGGCGACTTCGTCCGGCTCCGGAAACTGGCCCACACGTGGATCCCGTCCCAGCAGGACGTCGACAACGCCGTCGGCAACCTCCGCTCGGCCATCGCCGAGTCGGCCCGTCTGCTGGACGACTCCCTCCTCGGTGAGGACCGCCGCACCGATCTGCTCCGGCAGGCCCTGGAGTTCCACCACCGGCACGGGGAAACCTCGTGTCCGGTCTGCGGCGAGGGAACTCTCGACGAGGAATGGGGCCGGCGCGTGCTCGACCAGCTCGCCGACGACCAGGCCAGGCTGACCACCGTCCGGCAGGCCCGCAACGCGGTCGGCCAGCACGCCCGCATCGTCCGCGAACTCGTCGCCCGGGTCCCCGCCTTGACCACGCCCGACACCCTCACACTGTCCACACTGGCCCGCGCGCAGGCGGCACACACCCGGTGGGCGCAGCTCCCGGACGACAACGCGGCCCTGCCCGAGCACGTGGCGGCCACCTACCCCGAGCTGGCCGAAGCCACCGCCGCGTTGCGCGCCGAGGCCACCGCGGCACTCGCCGAGCTGCTCAACATCCGCCCTCGCGGCTCCCTCGGCGACACCACGCACACCGAGAACCTCGCCCGCACCGCCGCGACCGCCGCCTGACACCACTCACGAAAGGAACGAAGCAATGACCGAGCCGAACCCATACAGCCAGACGCCGAACGTGCCCGCCATGCCGCACCAGCCGCCGCACCCCGGCGCGCAGCCTCCGGCCGTGCCCGGCGAGCCCGCCGCGTTCGGCCTCGCCATGAAAAACCGGCATCCCGTGGCCGCGTGGCTGCTGTGGCCGTGCCTCACACTCGGCATCTACGTCCTGGTGTGGTACTACAAGATCCACAAGGAGATGGCCGAGTTCGACCGCCGCCGGGCGGTTCCCACGGCCGGGCCGGTGCTGGTGCTGCTCCTGCTCAGTTGGACGATCATCGCGCCCCTGGTGAGCTACTACAACTGCGGAGACCGGATCCGCAACGCCCAACGCGCCGCCGGACTGCAGGCCACCTGCTCACCCGGTGCCGGCACGGTGCTGATGCTCGTATTCGGCCTGGGCGTTCTGTACTACCAGGCGGAACTCAACAAGATCGCCGACTCCTACGGTGTCGGCGAGGGCCAGCAGGTGCCCTTGTTCGTGTGAGGTGATCCCCGCGGGCTCCGGCGCCGGGGCCCGCGATCCCACCGGCCATGTCTCGCTTTCTCCACCTCGAGCCTGCCCCGTGCCGTCCCGGCGCGAATCTCCTCCCGAAGGCGGCTCCGCTTCACCGCAGCACACTGCACGATCCCGGCCGTTTCCGAAAGAAACACCGTCCTCATTCGACGACACCGACGGCACACAGCTCCCGGAGGGAAGGAATGGGTCAACGCAGATGGTTCGTCCGCAGGTACGTGGCGAACTCGCTTCGCGTGATCGCACTGCCGGACAACGAGCATGCGAAAAAGCCGGGAAACCGAGCGGAGTCGCGCGACGGCGCCGGATCCGGCACCGGACACTCGAAAACCGAGTGGCGCGTCTGCCCCTACTGCGGCAACGACGCCCGCTTCAACCGCCGCAACGCCACCTACTCCCCCCACACCTCCGACGACTCCGGCGAGCAGTGCCGCCGACCCGGCCGGTGAGCAGGGCGATCGCCTGCTCTTCCCGCCGGAGCGCCCCTTCACGACAGCGTTCATCACGATTCAGGAGTCCCCATGTCACTCAGCATCGACGCCGACCGAATCACCGCCGGCCGCCGCTCGGACACCTACCTCGCCATGCGCAGCGTCCAAGGCGGTCGGGTCGTTTACAGCACACGCGTGCCACTGCTGGACCTGGACAAGATCCTGCCCGTACCGAATCCGAACCAGACCGACCCGGACAACCGCAAGGTCAACACCCGCCACGCCAAGTCCTTCGGCGACTACATGACCACACATCAGAACTGGGTCGCCCCCACGCTGCTCGCCCGGGACAACGGCGGATGCACGTTTCAACCACTGGACGACGGTGATCACCGGGTTGGCTATTTGAACATCCCCTGGGCCACCGGATCAGTCGGTGCGCTCAGCACCATCGACGGTCAGCACCGGATCCTCGGCACCCGCCTGGAAACGCAGCGCCTGTCGGAAGAGATCAACAAGGTCGAGCGGGACCTGACGCGCACACGCTCCGAGAACCGGATCGCCACACTGCGCACCAAACTCGAACGGCTGCGCGCATCCCTGGACAGATTGCAGCAGGAAGCAATCGGCCTGGACATCTATGTCGAACCCGACTCCGTGCAGGCACGGCAGATGTTCGTCGATGTCGCCGACAACGCCAAGGGCATCTCCACAGCACTGCGTGCTCGTTTCGACGGGTCGAAAATCGTCAATCGCACTCTGGACCGGGTCATCGACCACGCCTTGCTGAAAGGCCGAGTCGACCTCGAACAGGACCGCATGACCCGTAACAGCGTCAACCTGCTCGGAGCCAAACACGTCGCCGACCTGACAAAGGCGGTCGCTGTCGGAGTGGGTGGCCGGGTCAGCAAACGCCGGGAATCGGAACTGTCCGACGAAGCAGTGGTGGAAGAGGTGCACGGCTTCCTCGACAGCATCACCACGGCGTTTCCGGATCTCGCCGATGTCGCGGATGGCACACTCACCCCGACGGACCTGCGAAGCCGATCGCTGCTGGGCTCCGTCGGCATGCTGCGGGTACTCGCGGGTACTTACCGGGCACTCCGCGAGAAGGATGTGGCGGAAAACGACATCGCCGCGTTCTTCACCACGCTCGCACCGCACATGGCCGCACCGGTTCCGGATGACGGGATCTGGCGCCGCACCGAGGCAGGTCGTGATTTCGAGCAGGCTGCTTCGGCACCCGTCATGCGCACGCAGAACCTGCAGCATCTCGCCACCGTTGTGACCTCGTGGTACCCGAACGCCCCACGGGCATGACTTCCGACTACGCGACGGCCGGGAGTGGGCAAGGCTGCTCGTTCCCGGCCGGAGTCGATGGATGCGGGAAATCCACAGGATCGCTCGATACGGGATTATCGATGCCGCAGCGCCGTGGTGAGATCTTCGCCAGCCCTGGCCTTGCCGGAGAGCAATTCCCGTGCTCCACCGAGGAAATCCTCAACGAAGGCGATCTCCGGCCCCGGCATCGAGTGACTACCGGGACTGCTCGGCGAGGGCTTTGATGCCGTGCAGCGTCTCCTGCATCGCGGCGCGCAGGTCGGCGAGCCGGTGCTCGATGATGGCGTCTTCCTTGTCCGGAATGTCCTCGATGGCCAGGTCCAGCCCGGAACGGGCCGGGCCGAGCCGCGCGGCGTGCCGCAGCCGGGTGCCGCCTGCTGCGGGGGTGAGGTCGAACCGCCAGGTGGCCATCGGCGCCTGCGGGTCGGTCGCGCCGTTGCCGTAGCGACCGTCCGGATCCAGCACGGCCCAGGCGAACGCGCGCGGCGCCTCCAGCTCGACCACCTGCGAGACGGTGCGCCACTGGCCCAGCGCCTGATTGCAGTTGTGGCCCTCGAAGCGGGCGCCCAAGCCCAGCCGGTCGGCACCGTCCAGCCACCGCACGCGCTGCAGTTCGGGGCTGAACCGAGCAGGCAGCTCGATATCGGTCACCAGCTCCCACACCCGATCCGGATCCGCCTCGACGTGCACCTCGCACTCCACCCTCGGGCTGTTCCCCTCACGCACGCCGATCTCCTCTTGCCACTTGATCACTGCTTCACGGCGAGTATGCCCCACCGGACGGCCTATGAGGCCCGAAGTTTTCGGCACAACTTCGGACCGAGCGCATCGCGGACGCGCGCGTGGGCGGCGGGTTGCCACGTGCACCGCCTGAGAAGCACGCGGGGCCCACCGGGAAACCCCGGCAAGACGCCCGGCCGGCACGACCCGGCTCGGGTCAGGTGAACCGGTCGGTCTTGATCGCCGCCACGAACGCCCGCCACTGAGTACCCGTGATCGTGACGTAGCCGGCGGATCGGTCCTTGCTGTCGCGAACCGCCGCACCACCGGCGACACGGCCGACCTCGACGCAGTTCGTGTCCTGGCCGCTGTAGCTGGACTTGCGCCAGTTCCCGGGGAGCTGCGATATCGTCATCCTGTCGTCTCCAGTGCCCTGATGACATCGGCGATGAGCTCCGCCGAGGCTTCCGGGCCCATCGCCACTTCCTCGCGAAGGCTATCCGCTGCGGAGCGGTACTCGACCAGGTCGTCCTCGTTGTGCAAGAACACGGACGAGCGGTGGTGTTCGAGCAGCACGATTGGTGGGCTGGACTCGAACTCGTAGAGCACGAACGGTCCTGCCGTACCCGGATGCCACGGAACGTCGTTACGAACGATCTGGACAGTGACGTTCTCCCAGTTCTCCGCAGTCTTGAGCAGGTAGCGCAGTTGGTCTGCCAATACCGCGTCACCACCCACCCGCACGCGCAGAGCACCCTCACCGATCAGCGCACGTAACTGAACCGGCGGGTTCTTGCTGAGGATGTCGCGCCGCCCCGAACGGAACAGGACTCGCGGTTCAACCTGCTCACGCGGCACCCCACCTGCGCCGAGGATTGCCCGGGCATAGTCGGAGGTCTGCAAAAGACCCGGTACCAGCAACGGTGACCAGTCGACGATGGTCGATGCCTCCCGCTCGCATTCCAGCATTCCCGCCATTTGCTGGGACATGCCCGGAAGCCCCGAGGTCAGCCAGTCGTTCTCACCGGCATTGCGCGCCAACTCGATGATGCGTTCGCGCTCACGCGCATCCACGCCCAATCCGGTCAGCACAGCGGAGACGTCCTCGGTCTTCGGGACGCGATGACCGTGCTCCCACTGGGACACCAGAGTGTGGGAGATGCGGATGCGCCGAGCCAGATCACGCAGACCGATCTGGCGAGAGGTTCGAGCCTCTCGCAGAGCGGCAGCAAGGGCACGGCCACGCGGAGTCCCACTGGTTGCAGGCATGAACCAATCCTAGCGAAGCAACTACCCATAGTCATGCGAACGGGGCATTGTGTAAGTGGTTGCGCAACCGTCATATTGGTTTGCAACCAAACAGCTATCGCTGGCGATCGAGAGGCGAGATCATGCCCCATCCCTTCACCTGGGTTCCTGCCGCGCGGCAGCGGCACGCCAGTTGCGATCCGGTGCCCGGTCCCGGCCGCGCGTTTCCGGCCGAGGCCACTGTCACGACCCTGTGCGGTCGGGAGGTGACCACCGAGCGGGGTGAGATCCCGTGGCTGTGGGAAACCTGCCCCGGTTGCGACGAGCAAGCACGCCAGCTCGCCGGACTGCCCAGCCGGGCCGCGATCGCCGAGCAAGCAGCACGCGTACGGGAGGGATCATGACCGGCCACACCCACCTGGTCAGCCTGATGCGCTACGCCCGCACGGCACTCGATCACGCCCTCGATGACGTGGCCGCCGGGCACTACAGCAACGATGAACTCGCCCACCTGGCCGCCGGATTCGAACAACTCACCCACGCCCTGCGCGGCCACGACCAACCCACCGTCATCGACGGCAACGCCGAATGACCGACCCGCCCGCGATCACCTGACCCGCCACCGACCCCGACGGCAACCCCACCGACAATCCCCGGGAAACGCCCCGGTACCGGGACTCCAGCACGAGCCAGGAACTACAGCGCCTCGCCGCTCGTTGACGAGACCGGCACGTTCTCCGAACCAACACTGCCGCCGCTGCAGCGCGTCCTCGACGGGCTGCGCGGTTGTCAGAAACCACGGTCCGGCCCGTAACCCCCGACACGCGGTACCCGGACCGTCGCCGCAGGTCGGTGTCTCCCCTTCCCCCGTGCACCGGCCTGCGGCTCCCCACCGGCCCGAGAGGCAACAGCAGCCGGGAGATGCGGGGCACGCCGTGTCCGGTCGATTCTGCCTCCGGCTCAGGATTGGACAGTTTCCCGCGAAATCGATCGTCACCTACTGCCGAAGCGGTGTCGACATTGCCAAAGTTGTCCGAATTATCGGGAATTCGGGGCGCGCTCCACACCGGCATCCGCTTGACCTGCGAGTATGCTCACCGAACATTACGCCTGATGGTTCTCGCCGTCATGTGTGCTGTGCCGCGCGCGAAGGCGGGTGAACCGCAGCATCGCCAGCCCGAGCAGTACACCCCACACCAGAAACCACATGTCCCAGATGTAGAGAGTTGATCCACCCTCTCGTGAGCGTACGCGGTACGGAGTGAACGGAACTTTCGTCACATCTATCGAGGCGAAAGTTCCGTTCACTCCGTCTGTCGCGCCGCTGTGCAGCTCCTTCACATCGTGCGTTGAACTTCCGTACCATGATCAGTACAGTCCGATCACCGGAAGGCGCACGCGCGCGCACGCGAACGGCTGGGGGACGCGAACCCGTCATGACGGACTCGCAACAGGTGGCAAGCAGCCTGTCGGCCACCAACAACGCCATGCAGGAGATCATCAGCTCGGCGGGCCAAGGCCAGTTCCAGGTCACCCCCGAAGCCGGCGACGAACTCATCACTATCTTCCAGGAGTACGCCGACTACCTGAATGCCCGACTCGGCGACATGCACATCGTCAAGCGGCGGACACCGCTGGGGGACAGCCCCGCCGGACAGGCCATCGCGGACTTCAACGAGCAGGTCGCCACAGGCGGCGAGGACTCCTTCGAGCAAGCAATCCTGCAGAGCCGTGAACAGATTCCGCAGGTGATCGAGGCCATCAAGAAGGGCATCGCCCTGTACCAGGAAATCGACGAAGGCAACGCCACCGGCTTCGGCGAGCGGGCACAGCAGTGAGGACGATCACAGTGCACAGGAACATGCGGCACTCGTCCGCTGCGACCGTACTCGCCACGGCAGCACTGGTTCTGTCGGCATGCGGCGACTCCGCCGGCAACACCGAAATTCCGGGTCAAGCCGCACCGAAGCCGACACAGTCGGAGCCGGACCAATCCACCGATCGGCCGTTGGCCGACGTCAAACCCTGTGAGGTCTTCACCCCCCACCAGGCGAAGCAACTCGGACTGAACGGACCAGGCGCCATCAGCGAGTTCGACGACTCCACCTGCAAATGGGATATAGGCGACCATTTGATCAACGTGTCCGTCTACAAGGACATGGCACTCGATGAGATCAACTTCTCCGGCGATGAGAAGACCTCGATAACCTTCCAGGGACACAAGGCCTTACTGGTCCGTCCGAACAAAGATCAGTGCTCACTTGCCTTCGCGACCTCGGACGCCACCTCGGTGTCGGTGAACAGCACAGTGGACGTCTCGGCACCTGCCGGAAAAGCCTGCAAACTGGTCAAGAAAGCCGCCCCCATGGTGGAAACCACCATCTTCGGCAACTGAGAGAAAGAACGACGTCCGAGGGGACAGCTCACCCTCGGACAGCATGCTCTCCAGGCGGAGGGAGTGTTCCACCGCGTGCTGCCAACGGTCGAGTGGTGTCTCCTCCGACCGCCGCAGGCCGGTGTCCCCTTCCCCGTGCACCGGCCTGCTCCCGATCCCTGCTGCGGGCTCGCGGGCGCCTGCCGCCGCCGGAAAGCACCCGTCCGACGCCCCCACGGCGCCCCGGTGAACGATTCCCTCACGATCACCCACATGCGTGATCATCTGTGTCACCGTCGGGACAGGTTGCCGTAGCGCGAAAGGAGCTCCGCGTGGCCACTCTCGGTCTGCACCGGGACTTCCTGCCCCAGTACGCCAAGCTGGACAAGAGCGTGCGGGACCGGGTCGACAAGGTCTTCGGCAAGTTCGACGCCCACACCCACGCCGGGCTCCACCTGGAAAAGATCACCGGGGCGAAGGACTCGAAGATCCGGACCATCCGCATCACCGACTTCTGGCGCGGCGTGGTCGTCGCGCACGACTCCGGCAGCAGCTACCTGCTGCTCAACGTGCTGCCGCACGACAAGGCCATCGAGTGGGCACGCAACCGCCGCGTCACCGAGAACAAGCTCAGCGGCGGCATCGAGGTCCGCAACGACGTCGCCCTCGCCACCGCCACGCAGAACTTCCGCCGGCTCGACTCCGCCCCGGCAGAAGCGTCGGCGAAACTGTTCGACCACGTCTCCGACGCCGACCTGAGCCGGCTCGGCATCGACGACGACATCCGCACCATGTGCCGGCTGCTGCGCAGCGCCGACGAGCTCGACGCGCTCGGCAACCTCATCCCGGAAACGCAGTACGACGCGCTGGCCGGACTCGCCGCGGGGCTCACCCCCGAAGCCGTGTGGCAGGAACTCGCCCAGCACCACCTTCCCGCCGAGGAACCCGAGTCCTCCACCGGGGAAACCGGCGACACCGACGAGCTCGCCGCGGCGATGAAGCGCTCCCAGGGCTACATCGCCGTGGTCAACGACTCGGAGGAGCTCGCCGACATCCTCGAATGGCCCTTCGACCTGTGGCGGGTGTTCCTGCACCCGGCGCAGCGGCGCATCGCCGAGCACGCGCCCTACAGCGGCCCCGCGCGCATCACCGGCGGTGCGGGCACCGGCAAGACGGTGGTGGCCCTGCACCGCGCCCACCACCTCGCCCGCAACCCGGACCTGCCCGAGAACGCCATCCTGCTGACCACCTTCACCAAGAACCTCGCCGAGGAACTCGCCCGCAACCTCGACGTCCTCATCGCCGACCCGGTGGTGCGCTCCCGCATCGAAGTCGTCAACGTCGACGTGATCGCCCGCCGCCACATCCCCCAGGGCAGCGGCAAGATCCCGGCGATCATCGACCGCACCGACCGGCTCGTGCGCTGGCGGCGGCTGCTGCGCAAGCACGAGCTCGACCTGCCCGAGTCGTTCCTGGACCAGGAATGGCGCCAGGTGGTGCTCGCCCAGGAGATCACCACCGCCGAGCAGTACCGCGCCGCCGACCGCCGCGGGCGCGGCAAGGCACTCCCGCCCACGCTGAAGGACGCGCTGTGGGAGGTGTTCGCGGAGTTCACCGCCCAACTCCGCGAGGAGGGGTACTGGACGTTCGAGGAGGTCGCCGACACCGCCGCGCATGCCCTGCGCGAGCACACCGACAAGCCGTACCGGCACGTCGTCGTCGACGAGGCCCAGGATTTGCACCCCTCGCGGTGGCGCATGCTGCGCGCCCTCGTCGAGCACGGCACCGACGACCTGTTCATCGCCGGAGACACCCACCAGCGGATCTACGACAACAGGGCCTCGCTGCGCAGCCTCGGCATCCACGTGGCCGGGCGGTCGTCCAAGCTGCGCATCAACTACCGCACCTCCCGGGAGATCCTGGTGTGGAGCACCGCCCTGCTGCTGGGTGAGCGCGCCGACGACATGGACGGCGGTGAGGAGGACCTCGCCGGCTATCGCTCCAGCTTCCGCGGCGAGATCCCCGCAACCGCGGCCTTCGACGACAAAACCGCCGAGATCGCCGGCATCGTCGACCGCGTGCGGGGATGGCTGGCCACCGGGATTCCCGCCGAGACGATCGGCATCGCCGCGCGGACTTCCCAGTTCGGCAAGGACGTCGCCGCCGGGCTGGAAGCCGCCGGGATCGGCACGGCCCAACTCGGTGGCGACGCCGGTCAGGACGGCGTGCGGATCGGCACGATGCACAAGATGAAGGGGCTGGAGTTCCGCTGCGTGCTCGTCGCCGACGTCGGCGAGCGCACCGTGCCCATGCCCAGCGCGGTCACCGACGAAGCCGTCGATGCACAGCAGCACCAGCAGGACCTGCAGGCCGAACGCAACCTGCTGTTCGTCGCCTGCACCCGCGCCCGCGACTCCCTGTGCGTGACCTGGCACGGCCGGCCCAGCGAGTTCCTGCAACCCGTGCTGGACGCCGGGTAGGGCCGACTCGAAAGGAATCCGTCCGTATTGCGGCAGCCGCCACAGAACTCAGTGCTGCGGTGGGCTCGAAGGAGCCGGTGGTCCGACCACCACACCCGACAGACCGTACTTGCGGAGCACGTCGGGCCGTGGGGGCAGATACTTCCGGGCGACGAGGTAGCTCATCACGGACAAACCGAGCAGGAGTATCGGCAGGAGCATCCCGAGGACGATGGATGTCGTCGAAGCCTCCGTCGACTCGGTGGCGTGCACCGAGCCCCTGTGGGGACGAGATCAGAAGATCGGGCGAGCGATCCCGCGTGGACAGTGCTCTCCCGCTGTGCGCACCCCGACGGCCTTCGACGACAACGCCGGAGGCCGCTCGACGCATTCTCCCGATCCGTGCTGAAAAACCGGGTAGAGTCGCGGCTTGTCGAGGACGACTGATCGAGCAGTCCCGACCCTCCTCCGGCCGACTCCGAACCCCGAGCGAGAGACCACAGCAGCAATGAGCACAACCGAGTCGTCCACGACATCGGCACTGGAACACCACGATTACCCCGGACTGTTCCAGGCCGCGGACGCGGCATCGCTGCGTGGCCAGCGGAGCTACCTGCGAGCTGTCCGAGCACGTCTTGTTCTGTCGGTACTCGCGGCTACCTCGGCGGCGATCACGATCACCGTCGGCGTGGCCGACATCGCTGCAGTGGGCACAGCGCTGTTCTTCGTCAGCGCGCTCGGCATCGACATGCTGGTGTTGCGCGGCAAACCCAACGAAGCCTGGTACCAGGGCCGGGCCCTGGCGGAATCGACGAAGACCCTCGCTTGGCGCTACGTCTCCGGGGGAGCACCGTTTCCCCGGTCGCTGGACGCGGCGGAAGCCGACCGGATGTTCATCGAACGCTTGGGCGCGCTCCACCGCGACCTGGCAGCCGTGCGGCTGCTGCCGACACTGTCTGCGGTGATCAGCGAACGCATGCGGGAACTGCGCGCTGCTTCCCTGCCGGAACGGCGCAAGGTGTATCTCGCCGAACGTATTCAGGAACAACAATCCTGGTACGCCGACAAGGCCGTGTTCCATCAACGCCGAGCCGACATCTACCAGGCACTCGTGCTGAGCTTCGAAATCGCCGGTGTCGCCGCCGCACTCGCCAAAGCCTTCGGCGCGATCACCTTCGACCTGTCCGGAATCATCGCAGCCACCCTGGCGGCATTCGCGGCCTGGTCGGCGACCCGGCAGCACACCACCACTGCCAACGCCTACATCGTCGCCACCCACGACCTCGCCCTGGCTCGGGAACGTCTCCGGCACTGCACCGACGAGCACCAGTGGGCCAACGCCGTCGCCGACGCCGAAGCAGCGGTCAGCCGCGAACACAGCACATGGCGTTCCTCGCACGGCGGGCAAGCAGGGTAATCACCGTGGAACGGTGGTTCGGAGCCTACGGCGATCGGCACGCGCTCCACACTCGCCCGGAGTCTTCCGCCGTTCCGTGAAGATCATTATGCTCGGTGCTCCCGGTCGACCCGAATGATCCCTGGGGGCATCCGTGGCCGAGGCAGCAGGATACGACGCGTTCATTTCCTACAGCCATGCTCTGGACGGAAAGCTGGCACCCACGATCCAGCAAGAACTGGAACGGTTCGCGAAACCGTGGTACCGGATGCGCGCTCTCCGCGTCTTCCGGGACAACGTCAGCCTGTCGGCCAGCCCGGGGCTGTGGTCGTCGATCGAGAGAGCCCTGGCCGGCTCCACGTGGCTGGTGCTGATGGCCTCACCGGAGGCGGCACAGTCGCCCTGGGTCAACCATGAGGTCTCGTGGTGGCTCGCGAACCGCTCCCCGCATCGAATCCTTCTCGTCGTGACCAGCGGCGAGTTCGTGTGGGACGAACAGGGGCGGGATGTGGACCGAGACCTCAGCACAGCAGTGCCTCCTGCACTGCACGGCGCGTTCGACGAGGAGCCGCGCTGGGTCGACATGCGATCCCTGCGCAATGCCGAGCAGGCAGACCGCTCCAATCCGACGGTGCGGGATTGCGTCGCCGACATCGCGGCAGCCGTTCGTGGCGTCGCGAAGGACGAGATCGTGGGCGAGCACATTCGGCATCACCGCAAGGCCATGTGGACCGCATGGTCCGGGGTGACGGCGCTCGCGATCTTCCTGGTGCTCGCCCTCGTCGCCTGGGGAATCGCAATGGTGCAGCGCAACGAAGCACGCACTCAGGCCAGGATCGCCACAGCCAGACAGCTCGCCTCCACCGCAGTGGCCAACTTGGACACACAGCTGGGGCTGGCTCAGTTGCTTGCCGTTGAAGCGTACCGACTGGACCGTAGCGCGCAGAGCCGTTCCGCACTGTTCCAAGCGGTCACAGCCAGTCCGCACCTGGTGCGCCAGCATCCTGTCGGCGCACCGGTCACAGCTCTGGCAAGCTCGCGTGACGGCAGCATCGTGGTGGCGGGAACCCGTACAGGGCGATTGGTGCGCTGGGACATCAACCGAAACGCTTCCACCGAGGTCACCGTCGGCGACAGAGCAGTCGTGGACATCGCCGTCGACGCCGACGGGCAAACGATCGCCGCCGCGGACGGATCCACAACCGTCCTGTGGGATACCACCACCGAAGAAAAGTCCACGCGTCCCCTCGATATCGAGGCCCGGTCCGTCGCTCTCCCGCCTTCCGGCAAAATCCTGGCCACACAGTCGGATTCGGGTGAGAGTCGGCAGCCTTCCGGGTCTTCCGTCCTCTCTCTGGTCGACACTCGGACCGGAAAGCAGCTGCACCGGAAAAAGATCGGGTGGAACTCGTACGGGTCCGGTTGGGATGCGCTGGGCATGCCCGATGATTCGACGCTGGCCCTCGTCGGTCCCAGCGGGCAATGGCGTCGTTTCTCCATGGAAAGTCTGGAGGAATCAGCAAGCCTGGAGAGACCGGGGTTTACTCCCGCAGGAAGTTTCCTCGGGGGGTTCTCCCAAGATGCCAGTCGATTCGGCTACATCAAATACGGCGACATCACCACGACCGCCACTCGCGGTACGCCCGAGGACGGTCTCACGGACACCGTCAACGTTCCGGTTGAGCAACCGGAGCACCTCATCATCAGCAATGACGGCACCTACGCTGCGGCCGCCGGAGGCGGAGCATTTCATCTCATCGAGCTACGGGAGAACACGTATGAACTGGCACAGACCGGACATGTGCACGTTGACACGGCACTGACCGGCCACGGGCACGTGGATGCGATCACCTTCCTGGGAAACGGTCCCATGCTCGTATCAGCCGCCGATGAGACTCTGACGCTGTGGAACCCGCACCAGTGGTCTCGCCTGAGTCGGGGACCGGCTCTGGACATGCCGTCGACCAGCAACGCGGGCGGGCCGCCACGGCTCGCTGTGACCTCCGGTGCGGAACGCATAGCCGTGGTCTCCGGCGACGGTGACCGGCCTGCTGTCCATGACCTGAGTTCCGCAGAACCTCAGCGCAGGAAATTGGATGTCGAGGGGCGCGACCTTCTCCCGGTGTGGAGCGCCGATGGCTCCCGCCTGTTCCTCATCGGCAGGGGAGGCGCTGCGACAGTCGTCACCGCAGGGCAGGTCACCGCACGGTGGCCGGCAGCCGGGGACAGCCCGATCATAGACGGACGTGTCACAGCCGATGGGGAGCGTCTCGTTCTGGTCGATTACAAGGGCGGCGTCCACGTTCGGGACGCTGAAAACGGTCAGGTAGTACGCACCATTGCCAGCGGATCTGGGATCGAGGAAATACTGACCGGGCAACGAGGTTCTGCAGCAGTGAGCAAGGATGCCCGCATGGTCGCCGTGATACAAGACCGCAAAAGCGATAGCGCTTCCCAGGGCAGTCCGGACCGCTTCGTGACGGTGATCGACACCGAGACCGAGCAGTCGCATCAATTGCCCGGGCAACAGGCAAGTGCCGTCGCCTTCAGCAGCAAGAACCTCCTCGTCCAGCGCGACAATGGAACACTTGAAGTGTGGGACCTCCGTGGAACGACCAAGCTTCGTTCCTTTCCCGGCGATACCGGATACACCCGTTCCCTGGCTCCGCTCGCAGGAACCAACCTGGTCGCACGGCTGCGGGCCGACGGCACCACGGTCATCGCCAACCTCACCTCCGGAAAAATACTGGGCTCTTTCTCCCTGCCTCCGATGACGCGGGGCTCTCTGATCAGTCCATGGAGTGCCACGGCACTCACCTCGACTTCCAGCGGTGACCTGCTGACCGCCACCTCCGGCGGCAAGCTCGTCCGATGGCGATTCGACGAAGCCGCGTGGCTACGGACCGCCTGCGCAACAGCAGGCCGTGGCCTCACGGCGGGCGAGTGGCGCGACATCATCGGCACCGAAGCACCCGATGACCTCACATGTCATCGATGAGCGGGCTGCGACGGTGCCGAACTCCCGCCCCTACCCGTCGGTTTGCAGCCGCTTCCTACGACGCGGCCCCCCGTCGGCGATCGCCTCGGGATCGAGGCCGACGTAGATCTCCCCGTCCTCCTCGTAGGCGGGGTAGAGCCGGATCGGCTTCTTGGCCGGTGGAGCCAACGGTTCCCCGGTTTCGAAGTCGAAGACGCTGCCGTGGCAGGAACACAGCAGCCCGTCATCGGTGACCCTGCCGCTCGACAGCAGGCAGTCGAGGTGAGTGCAGTAGTTGGAGGTGATGTAGATCGTTCCCTCCCAGCGCGCGACGGCCAGCTCGACATCGTCGACGAAGAAACGACGGACCGTCTTGTCGGGAACCTGCCCCGAACGTGCCACCCGAACGTAGTCCACGGAAAAACTCCCTCGATGAGAGCGCCACCAGGGATGGTGAAGGCGCTGACGGTAATGCCCGAGTATCGAAAAAAGGTCGGAGCCGCTCAGGACACGAGCGCGGCAAGGTCGATGTCCTCGTCGCGCAGCTTCGCCGGGTCCGCCCTCGCCTGCGCGGCAATGAGCTCCTTGGCCAGATACATCTCCGCACCACGTTCCACGGAAAAAGCCGCACGGACGACACCGGCATCCAGGTAGAACGCGACGAAGTCGAGGGCCTCCACCGAGCCACGGACGACCACCTCGTCCCACCGCTCGGCATGGCCCGCATACTGGAGACTGAGATCGTACTGATCCGACCAGAACCAGTGCGGATCGTCGAACACCGTCGTGCGACCGAGCATGTTCTTGGCGGCGGCCATGCTCTGCTTGTTGGCGTTGTCGAAGTGCTCGACCCGGAGTCGGCGCCCGAACAGGGGATGCCAGTGGCTGGTGATGTCCCCTGCGGCGAACACCCCGTCGATATTCGTGCGGCAGTACTCGTCGACGAGCACTCCGTGATCGTCGACGGCGATACCGGACCGCTCGGCCACCTCGATATTGGGCACCGTGCCGATGCCGATGACGATGACGTCGCCGTCGACGACGGTTCCGCGCCGGGTCCGCACGGTGACGCCGTCGGGTGTCTCGGTCACGGATTCCACCACCTCACCCGTGCGCAGATCGACCTCGTGGTCACGGTGCAGACGCGCGCAGACCTCCCCCATCTCGCGTCCGAGAACCGGTTCGAGCGGAACATCGAGCTGCTCCAGCATGGTCACATCCGCGCCTGCGGAGCGTGCGGTCGAGGCGACCTCCGAGCCGATGAAGCCGGCACCGACGAGGACGACTCGGCTGCCCGGTTGGAGATATCCACGCAGCCGCGCGGCATCATCGAGATCGCGCAGGTAAACAATGCGATCGCCCTCCACTCCCGGAAGGCGGCGGGCCCGGGATCCGGTGGCGATGAGAATCCCGTCGCCGGGAATTCGGCTCCCGTCCTCCAGCTCGACGCACTGCTGCGTCGTATCCAGCCGAGCAGCACGGACACCGAGGCGCAGTTCGATGTCGTGATCGGCACACCACTGCTCGTCGAGCAGGAAACCGTCCTCCGGTTCCTGCTCGCCGGAGAGATACTCCTTCGACAGCGGAGGACGCTGGTACGGGCGGTACTTCTCGTCGCCGACGAGGACGATCGGGCCGTCGTGGCCGCGGCGCCGCAGCGTGCGGGCGGCGACAGCCGCAGCCTGGCCGGCACCGATGGTGACAACTGTGTGAGGCATGGCGCTCTCCCTCCGTGGAGCGGACAACTAGTCGCGAACAGCCGGGGCTTCGGTGAGGACCCGGCGCTGCGGGATGACATGCACCGAGTCGCCCTCGACCTTGACCTCGTAGGTCGGCTGGCACTCCTCCTTCTCCTCCTCCCAGCCCGTTTCGAGGTCGAAAGCCCACTGGTGACCGGGACAGACCACTCGACCGTTGAACACGGTGCCCTTGGCCAGGGACCGCTGCTTGTGCAGGCACACGTTGTGCAGCGCGTACACGCGATCGCCGACCAGGAACAGGGCGATCTCCTCACTGCCGACCGTGACGACCTTCTTGCGTCCCCGGGTCAATTCCTCGAGGTGCGCCACATGAACCCACTCGGACATCGCGCTCTCCCCACACCGAATCCGTTGCACGTCCGAAAAACAGCGACGGCGGGAAGGGGCAGCCCCGCCTCCCCGCCGTCGGTGGATGACTACTTGCTGCCCTCGAGGTCGGGGGCCACGTAGTAGTCGTAGAGAGCCCGGGTGTAGGCAAACCGCATCTCGGCACCCCAGCGGACCAGCTGCAAGCAGCGCTGCTGCAGTTGCGGCGTGTCGGCGTGGTCGAGCACGATCTGATACCCGCGCTCACCGTGTACGACGTCCGAGGTGATGTGCAGCTCGAAGAACTCGATCTCGTCCTCGGTGAAGCCGTACGACTCGCGCAGCGGCACGATCTGTTTCTTGTAGATGCTCGGTACCTGAGACTCGAGACCGACGACGAGCGCCGCCGTGGCGGCCACGAAGTTCTCGCGCATCGCGATGGCGTAGCACCACGACTGCAGACCGCGAGTCACCGGGTTCATGTTCCTCGGGTCCTCGACGCGCTCCCGCGTCGTACCGCACGCTTCGGCGAACTTGATGAGAAGGTCGGTGTGCCGGACGTCGGCCAATTCCTCCTCGTACATGTTCTGCAGCGTGAAGTCCTTGGCGAAACTGAATTGTTCGGGGATGTTCGCGTAGATGTAGGAGAGGTAGTCCGCGAACGGCCCCACATAGTGGTAGTGATTCTCCGCCCAGCGGGCGAAGTGCTCGCGTGTGAGTTTACCTTCCGCCCATGCCGTGCTGAATGACGCGTCCTTTGCCTCGCGCCCCTTGATGGCGTCTTCGAGAGCGGTGCGGAAATCCTCCTTGGACAGGAGTTCGGTATCCCGGGTGAGTACTTCGGTCATCGGTTTCTCCTTCCGTGATCCCCGATGGATATATTAGGCGGGGACATGTCGTGTTCTTAGGGTTATTCGGCACAGGAAACGTCGGAGAATGTGTGCACAGTGACCACGGGGGTTCACAAGAGGAGGACACCCGCCACCGTGGCGACGGTGAGGCCGGTGACGACCGGCAGGAACAAACGGCGGGCCAATTCGATGACCGGGACTCTGGCGAAGCCTGCCACCGCAAGCAGTGAGGACCAGGCGATGAGTGTGCCGCCACCGGTCCAGATGGAGCCCATTTGGCCGATGGCAGCCAGCGTCTCGATGTCCACCTCCGAAACCGAGCCCATCGTTCCGGCGAGCGACCCGGTCAGCGGTAGTCCCGAGAAACCGGATCCGTCGAGTCCTGTGGCCATGCCGACGAGGAGGATTCCGATGCCCATCACCACGGGGGACTCGGGGATGGCATGTTGCGCCCGGGACACGAGGTCGAGAAGGAATCCCGGTGCCCGAGCGTCCTCGCTCAGCGACATGATCCGCCCTGCGAAGTCGGCGTTGCCGATGAAGAAGAAGCCCGCGATCGGGATGACGATGCCCATCGCCTTGAACGCGAAGACGAGACCGTCCACCACGTGCGTGGCCGACGTCTCCAGACAACCGCGACCGTCACTGGTGATGGTCACCGCCAGCAGGAGAAGCGCTGCGGTACCGCCGACCAGGCCGGCGGCATCCCCGCCCGAGGTCTCCTCGACGAGGCCGGTGAACTTGCCCAGGAGCATGTAGCCGACGAGGGCGGCGAACATGACGGGCACGAGGATCGCGAAGGTCTTCGACCGCGTGGCGATACGTCCTTGTTGCAGGGTGACGTCGCCCGCCGGAACGCGGGACAGCGTCGGCGCATCGTCCTTGCCGCTGGTGGGCACCCGATCGCCATGTCGAGCTTCGTCGCCCGTCCCCACGACGGTCCCGTCGCCGCTGTCGGCTCCGGCACGTCGGGCGGGAGCCTCTTCGGAGAGCACCGTGTCATCCGCGGAGCCCTCGCCACCGTTCTGTGCGGTGTGCAGCGTGCCGTCCTCGGCGGTGTTTTCCCAACGGGTCAAATGCGCCTCGCTCGGAGCAGCGATCGCACCACGCACCCTGATGAACACCAGAACGATGGCGACTCCACCGGTGATGAGCGACAGAAGCATGGCTCGATCGGTCACGGCACCCGTGTCCACACCGGCGGAGACCGCCGACAACCCCGGAGCGACCTGGATGACGTAGTCACTGGAAAGAGCCATGCCCTGCCCGGCGATCGCCATCGCCATCGCCGCGCCCATCGCAGGCAGTCCCGCCCGGATCGCGGCCGGCAACAGAATCGCACCGATCAACGGCACCGCCGGTGTCGGCCAGAAGAACAAACTGATCACGTAGGTCACCGCGAACACGATGACGAAGGCCAGTGACCCGTTTCGCATGATCCGCTGAAATGGCATGATCATGCGTTTGTCCGCCTCGAGAGCTCGCAGCGATCCGAGCAGAGCAGTGATCAAGGCGATGATGAGAAAGATGCTGAACAACTCCGACGCGGCGACCAGGCTCGCATTGAAGACGGAGGAGAGCCCCGTCGGAAGACTTCCGGTGAAGACCCAGGCCGTGAAGAACGTCGCCGCGACAGCCGGAACAACGACGTTCTTGCGCATGATCATCACGGCAATGATGACCACGACCCCCGCCAGATACACCCAATGTGCAGCTGTAACCTCCATGTGCGCCTTCCCTTCAGGCGCTCGGGTTTCATCCCGGCGCCACGTGGCACGGATGGCTGGGCACGATTCACCATTCGGAGGCCGTGAATCAACGAGACCCGTGCACATTCCGGCCGCCGGGGGTTGTGCATACTGACACCGGAAATCCCGGGATACTTCGTGTGCACGTCGCCCATGGAGGAAAGGGCGGGCAGGGCAATTCGCCCATGGCAAGTGATGCCGGAATCGCTGCAGACTCGGGTGAATGAGCGTCCGTGAACAGGAAATCGGCCCCCAACGCCCAGCTGTCCTCGCCGGCGAAGGGATGGTGTCCTCCAGCCATCCTGCTGTCAGCGCTGCCGGGGCACACATCCTGGCCGACGGCGGCAACGCCGTTGATGCCGCGCTCGCCATGGCCGCGATGTCCTGGCTCGTGTTGCCGGGACAGTGCGGCCTCGGCGGTGACGCCTTCGCCGTGGTACGGGAACCGGACGGTTCGGTCCGGACCGTGGGAGGCAGTGGCTTCGGCCCCGATGGCGGCGATCTCGACTTCTACTCGTCCCGGGAGTTGACCGCAGTCCCTCTCGAGGGGGCGCTGGCCGTGGCGGTACCGGGTGCCGTCGCAGGCCTTGCGGCGCTGCACGCCCACGGCGCGACGCGCGAACTTTCCGCCCTGTGGGGGCGTGCGACGGAGGCCGCGGAGCGGGGTGTTCCGTGTACCGCGAAGACACGGGCGGACATCGCGGCCCATGCCGATGTGCTCGGCCGGGATCCCGGAGCCGCCGGGGTCCTGCTTCCCGACGGCCGGATTCCCGAGGTGGGCCGGCGCCTGCACCACCCCGAGTTCGCGGCGACACTGCGCACGCTGGCCAAGAACCCCGCGTCCTTCTACACGGGCGACTTCGCCGAGCAAGCGGTTGCAACGCTGCAGGCAGGTGGCGCACCGTTCAGCGGTGACGAGTGGGCCGCCTGCGGACGAGTGGTGCCGGAACCGGCGCTGTTCGGCCGATACGGGGGCCACATCGTGCACCAGACACCGCTGCCGACACCGGGGTGGATGGTGCTGCAGCAGGCTGCGATCTGTGATCGGTGGATCGCGGGAATGCCCTGGCTGGACGCGGAAGCCGTACATGTCATGGCAGGTGCCGCGAACACCGCCTTCGCCGACCGAGTACAGCACTGCGGCAGCGACACGGATTCCTGGCGGGCGACGATGGAGTCGTCGGCGATCGCGGCCGCTCGGGACCGCATCGCCTTCGACAATGCCCCGACCGGACCCGTCGGCGCCCCTGACGGGGACACCACCTCCATGGTCGCCGTCGATGCGGAAGGGCGGGCAGTGAGCCTGATTCACTCGCTGGCCTTCACCTTCGGTGCACGCCTGTCGGTGCCCGGAACCGGTGTACTGCTCAACAACCGTTTGGGCCGGGGTGCCTATTCGATACCGGAGCACCCCAACGCGGTGGCTCCGCGCCGGCGACCCTTGCACACCCTCAACGCCTGGATCGTCACCGACGAAGCCGGCGATCTCCTGCATGTCGGCAACACACCGGGCGGCGATGGTCAGGTGCAGTGGAACATGCAACTTCTCTCCCACCTCATCGACCACGGATGTGACCCGCAACAAGCTGTCGACGCTCCCCGCTTCACCGTGTTCCCCGGCAGCGACGCCGATGTTCTCGGCAGTCCCCAGGAAGTACGGTGCGAATCCCGACTCGGTGACACGGTGCTGGAACGCCTGCGGCACCGTGGCCACGCAGTACGCGTCGACGGGCCCTGGGATGCCGGTGGCAGTGCCCTCGTCATCTCGGCCGACTCCGCGCGCGGATGCCTCCGTGGCGGCGCGGACTCACGCCAGGAAGGGGTGGCTCTCGGTGCCTGAACCATTGCCCGAAGCTCCTGCCCCGCAGGGAACCTACGGCCCGGCTCTCGTGCACGCGGGGATCGCTTTCAGTGCCGGAATGACCCCGCGCGTGCACGGTGAACTCGCCGTTCGCGGCATCGTCGGACGGGACCTCGATGTCGCAGCGGCGCAGTCCGCGGCGGCCATCGCTGCGCGAAACGCCCTGGCGGCGATCACCGGCGCGGCAGGCGGCCTCGAACGAATCGAACGCTGTCTGCGCCTGAGCGTGTTCGTGGCCTGCACGGACGAATTCCGGGAATTGTCGGCGGTCGCCGACGGTGCGACAGCGGCGATCGCCGAGCACACGGACACCGCAGCACTGCCGGTGCGCAGCGCGATCGGCGTCCGATCCCTGCCGTCCGGTGCGCCGGTGGAGGTCGAACTCACCGCCGCCGTATCAACACCGCCGTAGGTCGGCGAACACAACACAGCGAGCATCACCCCGGACTTCTTTCCGGTGGTGATGCTCGATGTGGTCCCGGAGAGCCGTCAGTCGGCCACGCTCTCCTCGAACGCCTTCAGCGCCGCGGCTCCCACGGCCTTGTCCTGTTCCCCATTGCCGCCGCTGATTCCCACACCACCGACGACATTGCCGTTGTAGACGAGGGGGAACCCACCGACGAAGGTGGCGAACTTGCCGGGATGCATCTGATTGATGCCGAATGCTTCGTTGCCCGGCAGTGCGGGCCCGTTCGGAGGCTCGTTGAACAGGTGGGTGGCGCGCTCATGCCCGGCCGCCGTGAACGCCTTGGCGGTCGCGATGTCCACCCCCGTCAGTCGGGCGCCGGTCATGCGATGCAGGGCGATCGCGTGGCCACCATCATCGGCGACGCAGATCGTCTCCTTGACACCGATCCGCTCGGCCTCCTTCTCCGCGGCCTGCAGGATGGTGAGCGCCTCGTCGAGGGTCAGGCGGTGAACGGTCAGCATCAGGTCTCCTCGTATCCGAAGTACACGGTTTTGGTGTCGGTGACGAAATCGAGCGCTGTACGCCCTCCCTCGGGGAAAGCCCCGGAACTGGAGGCCTTCCAGCCACCGAAAGGTGGTGCGAGCCCGTTGCCGGTCGTGCGCTCGTTGATCTTGACGATCCCGCAGGTCGCCTGGTGAGCGAAGCGATGTGCCCGGCGCAGATCGGTCGTGTGGAGGGCGGTGACCAAGCCGTGGGCGGAGGCGTTCACCCTCGCCGTGGCGGTCTCGACGGAATCGACCGGTACGACCGACAGCAGCGGCCCGAAGATCTCGTCGGTGTTCAGCGGATGCTCCGCAGGCACGTCGGTGAGTACCGTCGGCAGCACCCAGTAGCCATCGGGGTCGACGGAGGGATCCAGTTCGGCCTGGCCGGCCACCGTCCCCGCACCGGCAGCGGAGTCGAGCAGCGCGCTCAGACGCTCGTACTGGGCCGCGGTCGCCACCGGCCCCACCCTGCTGGCAGGATCCTCGCCCGAGCCGACACGCATCCCCCGGACCTCCTGGCTCAGCAACGTCACGAAATCGTCGTAGACGTCTTGCTCCACCAGTACGCGGTCCGTGGCGGTGCACGCCTGCCCGGTGAGCTCGAATGCGCCGGAAGCCACGGCACGCGCGGCACGAGCGAGGTCGGCATCGGCGCACACAACCGCGGCATTGTGGCCACCCAACTCGAACTGCAGCCGCGCTCGCGCGTTCGTGGTGCCCCGCAGCAATTCGCCGACGGCGTCGGAACCGGTAAAAGACACAGCATCGATCTCGGGGCCCCCGACCAGGGCGTCCATCGCCGCACGATCGTCACCCTGGACGAGAGCCAGCACATCCTCGGGGACACCGGCGGCATGGCAGGCCTCGGCGAAAATCTCACCCGCACCGGCAGTCACCCGGGAAGGCTTGAACAGGACGGCGTTTCCGGCGGCCAAAGCGGGAGCGATCTTGCGGGCCGCGAGTGACACCGGAAAGTTCCACGGCGTGATCGCGACGACGACACCGAGCGGGGACCGCAGGGTGTAGGCGAACGTACCCGGACTTTCCTGCGGGTACGTGCTGCCCTCCACCTGGTGGGCAAGCTGCGCTGCGAATCGGAACTGCTCGGCGGCCTTGCCCACCTCACCGGTAGCGGCAGCGAGTGTCTTGCCCTCCTCACGTGTGATCAGCAGTGCGAGTTCGGAAGTGCGAGCGGTCAACTCGTCGGCGACCCCGGACAAGACGGCGGCGCGCCGACCCGGTGGAGTGGCAGCCCATTCGGGGGCAGCAGCCCTTGCCGTGCGTACCGCATCGCGCACCTGGTCGACAGTGGCAGCGGTGAACTCGCGCCCCACCTGGCCCGGTACCGCCGGATTCACCGACCAGAAGGACGTGCTCGCCACCGTTGATTTCATCTCCCCGATCGCCTGGCTCATCATTCTCCTCAGCACGGGATGGATATCCGGTACCGAAAAGTTGACCATTGAAGCGACCGCCGTGACACCATATGATCTGCACGATAATTCGAGGAGGATATGGGCAAATGGCACATGAATCCGCTTCCTCGTATGCGGGTGACCGCACCGACTCCGAACCGCACGTCACGGTGGAGATGCTGCTGGCCGAGCCGTTGCTGCGCGGCTGCCTGGTCGGCGGGCGCTCCGGTCTCGCCAATGGCGTGACCTGGTGCCTGCCGTTGTCCGAAGTGGATGGCACAAGCTCGTTCCCGGCCCGGAACAAGGGCTGCGATCTCGCCGGAGTCGCCATTCATGTCCCGAACAGTCACTTCGCCACCGGCGATCGGGCGCAGTCCCTGATGACCCGACTCGCCCAGCGAGGTGCCTCCGCCGTACTCGCCTGGCCCGACAATGGCATCAAGACCGGTCTGGATGCCGCTGCCCGCTCGGCGGACACCACCTCGATCCCGCTGCTCGCGCTCGGCCAGGAAGCCACCTTCCGACGGATCGGGCATCTGGTGGCCACCAAGGTGCTCGCGCAGAGCGCGCATGTACTCGAGTACAGCATGCGGGTGCACCAAGCTCTCGGAGAAGTCTTCGCTCGGGGTTCCGGACTCGCCGCGATGGCGCGCACCATGTCGCATTTGTCCCGCACCCCGGTGCTCCTCTTCGGCGCGGACGGCGAGGTACTGGCCCATGCCGGCGCCACGGAAACAGAAGAGCCCCCCGTCGACGTCGACCCCGCCATCGTGACCCGGCTGATCACCCGGAACGGGCAGGATCGGGCCGCGGCCTCGGGCAATGGGACCGTGCCACACGCACACACCGCCGCACTCGGATCACAGGACCACCCCACGCACGCGGTCGTGGCGCCGGTGACGGTCGCAGGTGATCCGTACGGTCTCGTCGCGATCGTGGAGCCGGTCTGGCCCGCAGACGAGCACGACCTCGCCCAGCACAGCGTCATCGCCGAGCAGGGGGCGACACTCGCCGGCTCGGAATTGCTGCGGCAGCGTTCGGTACACGAGGCCGAAGAGCGAGCACGCGACGACTTCGTGGACGCGTTGCTCCACGGACGATTCACCGATCAACACGAACTCGCCGCTCGCTCCCGGCACTACCGGTTCGATCCGGAGGGGCGTTTCGCCGTCTTCGTCGTGACCCTGCACGACATGGATCCCGAGCGCAGGCCGGACGTGTCCCGAGCCGCCGCGGCCACCAGAGCCGCCGCGGAGCTGGAGCCGAACGTCGACATGCTCACCCTCACGACCCAGATCGGCTCCATGATCGTGGTCGTCCGCCAGCTGCCGGACTCCATTCCTCCACAACGTGGCGAAGCACTCGCCGAGAGCCGGGCCCTGCGCCACTTCGCCGAGCAGCTGAGCCGGATGATGCGTACTCGCCTCGGTGACGGAGTGCGCATTGTCTACGGACGCGGCGGTACGGGTGCGGCCGGCGTGGCGGACAGCTACCGCGAGGCACGTACGACAGTGGCTCTCGGACAGCGAGTCACCGTGCCGTCCGTCTGCGGTTACGACGAGTTGCGCGTGTTCGCAGCGATTCAGGAGATCGCCGACAGCAAGCCCGGCCGAACATTCGCGACGGAACTGCTCGAACCGCTGCGCCGAGCCGACGGACAGACCGGCAATCTCGAAGAGATCGTTCTCGCCTACATCAAGGAATCCGGCAACCTCAACGCCGCCGCCCGACGACTACAGCTGCATCGCAACACCATGCTCTACAAGCTGGAACGGGCTTCGCGAGCACTGCAAATGGATGTGCGGATGTCCGAGACGCAATTCATGGTCTGGCTCGCCAGCCACATCGACACGCTCAGCGAGGTGCACAGCGCCCTCGACAACGAGCTCACACCGCCGACGGAGTGAATCACGCCCCACGGCCGGGAGTCGGTCAGCGGAAAGCAGCGGCCTCAGCGGAGGGCGCCTCGGCTTCCCCGGCTTTCGACACCACTGCCGTATCGCGTCCGGCGAAGGAACCAACCAGGCCAAGCACCGCGATGCCGGTGCAGACCCCGAAGACGAGCCCATAGGACGAATCGGGGCCGGCGACCGCACCGACCCAGGACGCGCCGAGCGCGGACCCTCCGAAGCGGAGCAGATTGAACAGACCCAGGCCGGACCCGCGCTGACCGGCTCGGGAACGTGTCGACCCCGCGGCTGCCGGAGTCTGCACGAATGCGACGCCGGCACCGACCACCGCGAGATTGACGATCACGAGCACATCCGGGGGGCGACCGATTCCGAGCTGGACAGTGAGCACCACCTGCCCCAGGACAAGAGCGACCAAGCCGGTGCGCAGTGCGATGCGCGGTGTCAATCGTTCCGTGGCAAGCCCTGCCAGAGGAGCCAGAGCAGCCATCGCGAGAGGCATGGCCAGTACCAGCAGTCCCGCCGTAGCCGTCGCCACGCCGTGGCGCTGTGTCACATACAGCGGCACACCCAGCAAGGTGGCACCCAGGCAGAACATCTGGGTCAGGACAGCGATCGACGACCGGAGGTAGCGCGGCTCCAGCAACAGCCCCGGAGGCAGAAAAGCATCCCGACGCCCCGATTCCACCCGGACGAACCCCATACCGGCACACACGCCGCCGGCGGCAGTGATCCACACCGCCACAGAGGAGAGGCCCAACGGCCCGACGAGACTCGCGGAACCGAGACACAGAGCGGCACTCAGCGTCAGAAGCAGCGCGCCACGCCACTCGAGCGGAATCGGCCGAGCCGAGCCCCGAGGCACGAGCCGGAGAGCCATCACCAGCGCGAGCAGCGCCAACGGAATCGTGGGCCAGAAAATCGCCCGCCACCCGACCCAGTCCGCGAGGAGGCCGCCGAGAGCGGGCCCGGCCGCCTGTCCGGCGCCATTGACGCCGGCCCAGAATCCCAGTGCGCGGCCTCGGCTCCCCGGGCCGAACATCGCCGCGATCAGCACCATGACCCCGGGCAGGACCGCAGCGGTCGCGGCCCCTTGCAGGGCGCGGAAGGCGACCAGCAGCGGCAGGCTCGGCGCGAGCGCCGCACCGGCCGCACCGACCGCCAACAGGACCATTGCGGCGCAGAAGACCTGGCGGTGACCAAGCCGATCACCGAGCCAGCCGGAAAGAGGCATCAACACGGCGAAAGCCAGGACGAAGGCGACAACGACCAGAGCACCGTAGGCCAGAGACACGTCGAAGTCGGCCAGGATCTCGGTCATCGGCACGTTGACCACGCTGTTGTTGACGGTACCGGTGAACGTGCCGATGAGCAGGGGCACGAGCGCGAACCATGCTCGCCGGGAAGTCGGCTCCACCGCCGTCACACCGTGCCCCTCTGCTGCGCCATGATCGAGACCATAGTCGCAGGCTCCGCCTTATGAGCCATGACCGCCAGAGGCAGTGTGCACATGTGACCTCTCCGATCCTGTGCAGAGGCACCATGCCTGCTCGGTCGGCCCTTTTTTGCCATCACACCTTTCGTGCACTGGTTTGCCGTGCGCAATCCAGCACCAGCTCGGCGAATACCGCCGGATGGCTGAGGTGTGGCGCGTGGCCGGCTCCGGCCACGACATGACGGCGGCAGCGTGGCGGCGTGGCGGCGAGCATCTCGGCCACCGGGGCGTAGGCCGGCAGACTCACGTCACCGTGGCTGACCGTGATCGGATGCGGATAATCGGCGAGCAACTCCGGCCGGACCGCAAGCCGCTGTGGATCGCGGGACTGGTCCAGCCACGTGTCGGCATTGGCGATGCAGGTTTGCCGGATTTCCGGGGTGAACACGTGCTCCCAGGTGCCGGGACCGAATGCGGCATTGTTCACGAAATGCCGCACCCCTTCGTCGACGGCTCCCTCGGTGATGAGCGCGGCCGCACGGCGCAGATGTTCACCGGCCTCCTCGGCCAGGTGCCGGGTCGGCTCCCTGTCGCGCAGCAGAGCGAACAGCGGCGGCTCGTGCACCAACAAGCCACCGGTCAGGTCGGGATGACGGGCTCCGAGCAACAACGTCGTGCTCGAGCCGTACGAGTGACCGACCACCAGCGGGGCGTCGAGTTCGAGTGCGCCCAGCAGCTCGGCCAGGTCCTCGACGTCCTCCCATATCGTGCCCTGACCGGGTGGGCAACTGCTCCCGCTGTGGCCTCGGCGATCGTAGGTCACCACTTGGTGCTTGCCGGTGAGAGACGGGACCACTCGATCCCAGGCGTGGTGATCGTCCAACGATCCGTGCACCAGCACCACCGGCGGGCCCGACCCCGCGATTCTCACCGCGAGTTCCACCCCATTGACTTCGATACGCAGTGACTCGACGTCCGATGTGCTCGTCATAGCGCCTCCACTGAGAAGTGCCCGTGCTCGGGTCCGATGCATTGCGCGATATCCTCGGCTCGCCCGTGGCGCCGACAACGGTCGCGCATATGGATCAGTCCTAGCAGCTGCGGACGACCAAGAGCCATGTCCACTCTGCACAGAGCGGAGCACATATTTCGGGCACCATGTCCGAGGACGCATTCGACGAATTCCCGGATTGTCAATGGGACGCACTGCACAATGAATTCGAAGCATTCTGTGCAGTTGTTCCTGGTTCAATCGCACTCGCGGCTGTCATCCTGATTCATCATTCAGCGCCGCCGGAGGCTGTGCGAACAACGGCAACACGTTCGGCACCACGCGGGGATTCCCTCGGTCCCCGATGTCACCACACGAGAAGTCCGTGCCGGTCGGACTCACGACTCGATCGAACCGGTGCACTGTGCATCGAGTCGAACCTCAACTCGCATCGCTCTCGACTTGCTGGCCGATCACCCACCGGAGGTGCCGGTATGGATCTCACCGCTGCCCATTGGATCTACCTCGCCGGAATCGCACTGCTGATCTCCTTGGTCGTACTGAAAAAGAACGTGGTGGCGCCTGCCATCGCCGCCACCTTCCTCACCGCGGCGGTGATGACAGAAAGCATCACGACCGGCATCAGCGCCGTCTTCAGGGCAACACTCACCTCCACCACCGAACTGCTGACCATTTTCCTGATCATCGCGATCATGACCTCGCTCATTCAAGCGCTCCGCGCCGCCGGCGCGGACGAACGCATGATCAGCCCGTTCCAACGGTTGATGCGCAACGGTCCGACCGCGTACGTGGTACTGGCCGTGATCACCTTCGGGCTCTCGCTGGTGTTCTGGCCGACCCCGGTGATCCCACTACTGGCTGCCATCCTGATCCCGGCGGCACTGCGGGTCGGACTGAGCCCGATGGGCGCGGCAATCGCCATCGCGATCGCCGGGCAAGGCATGGCTCTCTCTTCGGATTACATCCTCGGCGTGGCACCGGGTCTATCCGCTCAAGGAGCCGGGGTTCCCGCGAGTGACATCGCGGACCGGGCGCTGGTGATCGCCCTCATCGTGGGGACGGTCGCGCTCGTTGCCGCCTACTTCATCACGGTGCGAAGCACGATCGCCCAATCCGACACAGTGCGCGCACCCATGCATGCCATGGCGGGCGGGCCGAGCAGTGGCTCCGGCGGCAGCACCGACGCCGGCGAGAGCGAGGCGGTCAACGACGAGCTGGACATGGGCCACCAGGCTCCACGAGAGGTGATCAGCGAGCAGCGCTCGAAATTGCTGTCTCTTTCGGTCCCGGTGTGCTTCGGTGCATTGCTCGTCTTCATCCTGCTGGGACGCTTTACCTCGGTCGTCCCCACCATGGACGACGGTGCGGGAGCAACGTTGGTCGGTGGGACCGCGGCGCTGCTGCTCATAGCGATCACCGGGTTGTCCGCAGGACCGAAGTGGCTCGAGCGATCCGCTGACCACTTCGTGCACGGCGTGTCGTTCGCGTTCCGAGTGATGGGCATGGTGATCCCGGTAGCGGGCTTCATCTATGTCGGTCTCGGTAGCTTCTCCGGCCGGATCCTCGGCCTGCCGGAGGATGCCGAAGCACCCAGCCTCCTCCTCGACGTCGTCGCGAAGGTGCAGGAACACATTCCGGCCAATCCATTCGTCGTGCTCTTCGCCATGCTGTTCATCGGCATGATGCTCGGCCTGGACGGCAACGGCTGGCCAGGGCTGCCCTTCACCGGCACGCTGGCCTCGGCCCTGGGCGATGAGACGGGTGTGGACCCTGCGGTTCTGGCCGCAGTGGCTCAGAACGGCTCGACCTGGGTCGGCGGCGGCACTCTCGTGATCTGGTCGACACTCATCGCGGTTGCCGGAGTCACCGGCGTATCGGTGATCGAGCTGGCACGCAGGCTCTTCCTACCGGTTGTCGGGGGTCTTGTGATCGCCACGCTCGCGGCGGGGGTGATCTGGTAAGCGTTCACCTCGAGGCAGGGCAGCCCCCCCATCGCCGCCAGGGCTGGCCGACCGCGAGTGCCATGCTCCTGATCGCCGTGGGCATCATCATGTTCGGCCGCCACTTGCTGCTGTCCCGGACATCGGCGCGGTGACCGGCCGCGCAGGGCAGACCCCTGAGCGGAGTCTGCCCTGTGATCACCGGTTCCGCAGGCGAGCTCAGCTGCCGGTGGTGCTCCGGCGCCGGGAGCGGGCCGATCCGTAAGCCGTGGCCAGCCACGCCAGGCTGAGAGCGCCCAACATCAGTCCGAAGTCGCGCAGCGCGACGTCGAAGAATCCCGGATAGCTCAACAGGCTGATCACGATCCCGGCGAGCCAGGCGGCCACGAGCAGAGCCCCGTAGCGGGGTTTGACCGCCACGGTGATCCCGGCGACGATCTCGATCACCCCGACCACGAGCATCGCCTGGTGAGCGCTGAACGGAACGAGCGCGGCGATCCACGGAGCCAGGTACTGCTGCCAGTCGGTGAGCAGGTTGGCGAACTTGTCCGCCCCGACCACGATCGGCAGCACCGTGAAACCGACCCGCAGCAGCAGGTACGCGCCATAGGCGGGTTCGGTGCGAACCCGGTGTGCGATCTCGTTCATCCCGTGTGCGCTGGGTGGGTGGAGTTCGGTGGTGGTCATTGTGAGCCTCCATGTAAAAACAACGAGATGTATTTTTAGAATCGCACGTCGCCGCGATTTGTCAATACTCGTTGGCGCTAGAATGTGGTATGGCGACGAACGGACCGCCCGATCAGGCGGAACTGGCCGGGTTGAGCAGCCTCGAAGACCCGGTGCGGCGGCGGCTGTACGAGTACGTGGGCGAGCACGACGAGCCGGTCTCGCGCGACCAGGCCGCCACCGCGGCCGAAGTCGGGCGCACGCTGGCGGCCTACCACCTCGACAAGCTGGTCGAGGCCGGTCTGCTGGCGACCACCTACCAGCGCCCTGCCGGGCGGGGTGGACCGGGCGCCGGGCGGCCGGCCAAGCTCTACACCAGGGCCGAGCAGGAACTGGCGGTCAGCGTCCCCCCGCGCGACTACGAACTGCTGGCGCGGCTGCTGGTCGAATCCGCCGAACACGACACCTCCGGTGCGGTGCGAGTCGCCATCGACGAAACGGCTCGCGAGGCAGGCATGCGGATGGTGACCGAACCGGGCGCGGGCATGGTGGTGGCGCTGCGCGAGTGCGGCTACGAGCCGTGCGAGAGCGGGAACGACATCGAGCTGCGCAACTGCCCGTTCCACCGCCTCGCCCGGGATCACCGGGACCTGGTGTGCGGCCTCAACCTGCACCTGATCGAGGGAGTGATCGCCGGTGTGGGCGCAGGTGCACACGCCGCCCTCGACCCCCGGCCGGGCCGCTGCTGCGTCATCGTGCACCGGGACTGACCAGTCCTGCCGGGGCCTTCGGCAGCGAGCACGACACGGCGTCCTGCCCGCTGCGCACCGAGCGAGCGCGCCGGGCCCCGCTGTGCGGAGCCCGGCGCGCCCTCGGGGTTTCCGAGCAGCCTCAGGAGGCTTCGGCGAGGAACGGGTAATCGGTGTACCCGCGCTCGTCACCGCCGTAGAACGTGCCGTGGTCACCCTCGTTGAGCGGGGCACCGACACGGAATCGCTCCGGCAGGTCGGGGTTGGCCAGGAACGAGCGCCCGAACGCGACCAGGTCGGCCGCACCCGAGGCGAGCGCCTCCTCGGCGGTGTCGCGGGTGTACTCACCGTTGGTGATGATCGTCCCGGAATACGCCGACCGCGACAGCGCGGTGGGCCCCCCGACGTGCTCCAACCCCTGCGGTGGCAGGACCTGTGAGGTCTCGACCACGTGCAGGTAGGCGAGACCGAAGCCGTCTAGGGCCTTGGCCGCGTAGCCGAACGTCTCGACGGGGTCGTCGTCGAAGGTGCCGTTGAAAGTGCCGCCCGGCGACAGCCGGACACCCACCCGGTCGGCGCCCCACACGTCGGCCACCGCCTCGGTCACCTCCAGCAACAGCCGGGTCCGGTTGGCCACCGAACCGCCGTATTCGTCGGTGCGCCGGTTGGAACCACTCTGCAGGAACTGGTCCAGCAGGTACCCGTTCGCGCCGTGCACCTCCACGCCGTCGAAGCCCGCGTTCCGGGCCCGCTGGGCCGCCTGACGGAACTCGCCGATCACCGTCGACAGATCCTCGGTGCTCAACGCCCTGGGTGTCGGAACGGGTTGCATCCCCGAGGGGGTAAAGATGTCGGTGTCGGGGTTGACCGCCGAGGGGGCGACCGGGGTCCGGCCGTGCACGGACTCGTGTCCCATGCGGCCCACATGCCACAGCTGGGCGAAGATCCGCCCGCCTGCCGCGTGCACCGCCTCGGTCACCTCGCGCCACCCGTCCTCGTGCTCCTCGGTGTGGATGCCGGGCGTGTAGGGATAGCCCTGCCCCAGCACGCTGACCTGGGTGCCCTCGCTGATGATGAGTCCGGCACCGGCCCGCTGCGCGTAGTAGCGGGCGTTGATCCGGCCCTGCACCGTCTCCGGAGCGCGGCTGCGGGTCATCGGAGCCATCAGGACCCGATTCGGCAGCGTGAGGGGCCCCAGACGGTACGGGTCGAACAGTCGCATCGCAGGTCTCCTTGTCGTCGGCACGCGAGCTCGTCCAGGCTTGTACGACGTTTGTCGTACTACGAACTCGGCCCTACAAACACGTCCTCTGCTCGTACGATTCCTGTCGTACACTGTGGGCATGCTCACCAGTCGAGCCCGGAGTCCCGCGGCGGGGAAGGCACTGGAGCAGCCCGACCTTCGAAACATCGGTGTCGAGCAGGTGCTGCGGGCACTCGGTGAACCGGTGCGACTGCGGATCGTGCGGGCTCTCGCGTGCGCCGAGCACCCGATGTCCTGTGGCGCCTTCGAGCTCGGTGTGTCCAAGTCGACCTCGACACACCACTTCCGGGTACTCCGGGAAAGCGGGATCATCTCGCAGTACGAGGAGGGCACGGCCCGCTACAGCGAACTGCGCACCACCGAACTCGACGAACGTTTTCCCGGCCTGCTCCGGGCGATTCTCGACGCCGAGTAGTTCCGCCGAACGAACTCCGGCAGCATGCAGACTCCACCCGGCCGCGTTGTGCGGTGTCAGGGGGTGCTGTGTTGTTGGATGAGGCAGTGGGCCATGGGTTTGGCGCGGCGGGCGGCGTGGCGGTCGCCTTCGGCGGCGGCGATGATGGAGCCTTTCATGAGGATGTGCCAGGAGTGGGCGAACTCTGCCGGGCAGGCCAGCCCGGCACGTTCGGCCCGTTGCCGCACGAGGGCGCGGATGTTGTCCAGGTACTGGGCGCTGGCCCGGCCCAGCGGGTGCTCGGGGCCGTGGCCGTGCATTTCCAGCAGCACGTTGATGAACGAGCAGCCCTCGAAGTCGGTGCGGTGAAACCACTCGTCGAACACGTCGAAAAGGGCCAGCAGCTGCTGCTGCGGCGTGGTGCCGCGCCGGGCGGATTCGACGGCGAGGAACTCGCGGGTCCAGCGCTGCTCGCGCTCGGCCAGAAAGGCCAGCACCAGCTCGGTTTTGGACGGGAAGTGCCGATACAGGGTGGCCTTGGCCACCCCGGAGCCGGCGATGACCTCGTCGATACCGACGTCGCCGACCCCGCGCCGGGCGAACAGCGCATAGGCGGTGTCCAGAATGCGCTCCCGCGGACCCGCACGCGCAGACACATCGCCGACAGTAGCCATATTCTCTCCACTCTACCGCTTCCTCCGAGGGCACAGAAACTCCGCGGAGCGGCAGCGCTCCACGTGGACGGACCTGTCTGTCTTCCTTAGGGTGGAGGTGGCTGGTTGAACAAGCAGCCGGCAGACCGACCGCGTGAGGGTCGCCGCGTTGGTTGTTCCCATGCCGCTCAGACGCCGAGGGGCACGGCGATGGGATCTTCCTTGCGGGCCCTCCCCTGCGGCTGCGCTGCTGCTGACGAACGCACGGCGTGAGCCCTCGACCCAGAGGAGAATGACGTGCCCACCGACGTTCCGATCACCAACCACCTCGGCCCGGCCGGTACCGACTTTCCTGCGGACGTCGCAGGAGTCTCCACCGACAGGCGGGCCACGCCCGCGGGCAGCCCCCCGTTGCTGCTGCGCATGAGCTACGCCGCCCCACAAGTGGCGGTGCTGAGCGTGGCCGGTGACCTGGACCTGGCCACGACCCCGCAGCTCGAGCGGCTGCTGTGGCCACGCTTGAACAGCACGGTGTCCGCGCTGGTGCTCGACCTCGGTGAAGTGACGTTCCTCGGCCTCACCGGACTGGAACTGCTGGCAAACGCCCATACCTATGCCGCCCACCGCGGCATTCCGCTGTGTGCCGTGAACCGGAACCACGCCGTCGACCGCGCACTGGCAGCCGGCGGACTCACCACCGTCCTGCCGTGCTTCGGCACGGTGACCGACGCCCTGACGCACATGCGTGGAGACGACACCACCGGCCGGGAACACACCCCCCGTCCCGTGCCGGCTCCCCGATAACCCCTCGGTGCCGTCCCGCCCGGGCTCCCGGTTGAGCAACCAACCGGGAGCCCGGGCTTTCAGGAAAGGATCGATGCTCGCTGTCATCCCGCAGGCTTGTTTCCGGAAGCGCACCCCTCCCTGAAGATCGACGAAGCAGGAACTGCTCATGGAAACCGACCCGCACATTCCCTCCGCTGCCCGTCCCGATGCCGATTCCCTCTCGGTACCACCGTCCGCGATGACGTGCCAGGTCTGCGGACATCCCGCCCTGCAAGCCCAGGAGCTGCACGAGGGGTTCGTGCAGGAGCTGAGCTCACGGCTGATCTGCCGGGTATGCGGGGCGCACCGCGTGATGAACACGTAAAGGAGCACCATGCCGAGGGACTCCGTGCCAGGAGGGCACGTGCCCGCACGCGCTGAGACGGGCGGGGCCCGCCCGCCCCGGTGTCACCGGTGCGGGCGCGTGCTCGACTCCCGCACCGTGCTGCGCAGCCTGGCGCACGACCCCGTCGACGGCACCGCGACCGTGCTCACCGCCTGCTCGCCCGAGCATCTGCAAGTGCTGCGCGAGAGTCTGCTCGTCCATTGACCACACTGATCCGCCCCGACGCGGTGAGCCGCGCCGAGGATGTGGGTATCTCCCCGAATGCGAGCGTTGGCCGCGAACAACCACGGTGCGAGGTGCGTATGGATGCTGCGGCGCTGAACGAATCCCTGCTGGCCCACACCGCAGGCAAGCTCGGGCTCCGCGATGCGGCCGAGGGATACGCGCAGGCCGTGCATGAAGCGGCCGAAGCCGTCGGTGTCGCACTCGCCGGAGTCGACGTGGCCGGTGACGGGACGCGGATCTCGGTGCGGCCGGCCACGCAGCCGGAACTCACCGTGGAGTGGGTCCCCGCAGCCGGGTGGTATCTGAACACCGAGGACGGCAGCCGCGCGTATCGGGTCACCCGGGAAGCCGACGCCGCGGGCGTGATCCCGGCACCCGACACCGTGGCCGCCTGGCTGAGCGTGCTGGCCGCGGGTGATCGCAGCGGCCACGCCGAACCGCCCGAGGAACCCACCGCCGACGATCCGGCCCTGCTGGAACTGCTGGTCACGCGCGGCGCCGGGCACTCCAGCAGCGGCTCCTGAGCAGGGCGGTGCCACCGAAAGCAAGGCATCACACAGCACAGAACTGCCCACGCCGGGACACTGCCCGCCGGCAGAGAGCAGGGGCTTTCGGCAGGTTGCCTGCGCGTTACTCGTCTGCGGACCGTGCCTGCGCGGTGGTGCCGCGCATCGTCTCGGTCAGCACGTGTTCGAGGACCTCGCCGATGTCGTGATGGCGGCGGAACACCTCGCGCTGCCTGCTCGTGGCGCTGCCCCGCTCCCGCAGCTCCCGCAGCAGCGAGGCAACCCGGTCCAGGTCACCGGATTCCTCCAGCGCCGGGTGCACGTGCCGCACCAGCCCATCGAGTAGATCCCAGGCGGGCAGCACCCGACGCGTGAACACATCGAACCCCACCCCCTCCAACCCCTCGCGCGCGGCACGCCAGCAGGCCGCCTGCAGCATCTGATCGTCCACCGGCGCCACGGGCCTGCCACCGGCGATGTCGTCCAGCGCGGTGATCACCAGCGCCCGGACCAGACCGGCGAGCAGCACCGCCTCCTCGGCGGTGGCAGCGGTATCGGCGACCCGCATCTCCAGGGTCGGCAGACGCTCGGACGGCCGCACGTACCAGTAGAGCATGCCGAGGTCGAGCACCATGCCCGAATCCACCAGGGTGTCGACGAGGGTGCGGTAGTGCTCGACCGAGGTGAAATGCGGGGGCGGGCACGCGGTGGGCAATCGCGACCACAGGACGGTGCGCCAGCTCGCGTAGCCGGTGTCGGCGCTGCGGAAGAACGGAGAATTGGTGGTGACCAGCAGCAGGGCGGGCAGCCACGGGCGCAGATGGTTGCTCACCAGCAACGCGGACTCCAGATCGAGCGTGCCGACGTGCACGTGACAGGCACACACCCCCTGGTCCTCGACGAGGACGCCGTAGTTGTCGTACATCCGGCGGTAGCGCGGGGTATCGGTCACCGGCGGTGGCCCCGCCTGCCCGGTCGGTGGCGCGGCGATCGCGGCCAACCTGCGGCCACGCTGCCCGGCGGCAGCGGCCAGGTCCGTGCGCAGATACGCCAGCTTCCGGTGCAGTTCCTCCAGTTCGTGACACACCGAGCTGGAGGTTTCGATCTGGGCGGGGGCGAGCTCGAGCTGCACCTCCCCCTCCTCCTGGCTGCGCCGGATGCGCGAGGCAGCGCCCCCGTCCCCCGTGGGCTGCAGGCTCTCGGAGTCCAGAAGCAAGAACTCCTCCTCGACTCCCAAGGTGGGGATGGTGCGCTGCCCGTTTCCGGCCCAGGGGCCTGCGTCGGGACGAGTCATTCACCTCTCCGTTGGTGAGCGCCCTCCGCGCCGGCCCAGGGCGGGACCGGCCCGAGTGGGAGGGCTGCATACGGACACCCACGCCCGTCTTACCCGTGCGCAGGGGAAATCAACCGCATCACCCGGGTGGCGGGTGTGCGCCGGCCGATCATTCGGCCGCCCACACGGCCTCGGCGCCGACCCGGGTTTCGAGGACGGGAACTCGGGCCAGGTGGTCGGCGTCCACGGTGAGCGGGTTCTCGCCCAGCACCGCGAAATCCGCCAGTTGCCCGGGCACGAGCCGTCCCTTCGTGGTCTCCTCCCCCGAGGCATACGCCGACCCGGTGGTGTACAGCGCGAGTGCCTCGGCAGCGGTGATGCGCTGTGTCGGCCCGAACGGCTCGCCGTCCGGGGCGAGCCGGGTCACGCAGCTGCGCAGGGCGAACAGCGGCTCGTACGGTCCGCAGGGATAGTCCGAGGAGCCGGCGACCGCCACACCCGCATCGAGTAGCCCGCGATGGGCGAACATCCGCTCGGCCCGCTGCGGCCCGTAATAGCCGATGAGCTTGTCACCGTGCGCGGCGACGTAGTTGCCGAAGGGGACGGCGACCATACCGTGCTGCCGCATCCGGACCAGCAGCTCGTCGTCGACGATCGAGCAGTGCTCGATGCGGTGGCGCATGTCGGGCCGGGGGTCGTTGCTCTGCGCCTTGTCCACCGCATCGAGCACCCGGCGGATGGCGCGGTCGCCGTTGGCGTGCACACCGACCCGCCACCCGGCCTCGTGGACCTCGCGGACGAGGTCGTCGAGCTCCGCCGCGGACAGGCGCTCGATCCCGTGCCGATCGGTGCCTTCGAGGGGCTGCTCGACCAGACAGGTCCCGCCGTTGACCGCGCCGTCGGCGAAGGCCTTGACCCCGCCGAGACGGAGCCGATCGCCGGGCTCGGGTGGCTCGAGCTGCAGGGAGCGGAAGTGGTCGAAGTGCTCGTGGGCCGCCAGCGCGTTCACCCGCAGGGTGAGCCGGCCGTCCCGCTCGACACGGCGCAGCAGCTCCCAGCTCTGCGGCCCGACGAGGGCGTCGCCGACCGAGGTGATGCCGGCCGCGTGCAGGGCGTGCGCATAGCGCCGGAACGCCTCCGCGCGGTCGTCCATCGAGGGCTGGGGAACGATCGTGCGCCGCCGCGTGAAGGCGGGAAAGGCCAGATCGTAGAGGGCCTGGTCGTGCAGCACCCCGGTGAGCCCGCCGCTCGCATCGCGGCCGAGCTCACCCCCGGCGGGCGGGTCGCTGTCGTCGGTGAGGCCGGCGAGTTCCAGCGCGCGGGTGTTGACCACACCCGCGTGCAACGTCACGTGCACCACCAGAACCGGATGGTCGGGACACGCGCGATCCAGCTCCGCCCGGGTCAGCTCCACTCCCGCATTGCTGCGGAAGTGGTCGTAGCCGCAGCCGAGCACCCACTGCCCCGGCGGCGTCTGCGAGGCCCGCTGCCGCAGAGCGGCAATCAGATCGCCGGTCGAGCCGATGCGCTGCGGCGACAGGTCCACCTGCAGGGACTGCTCGGCACAGATCGTGGGGTGCTGGTGGGCATCGTTGAAGCCCGGCACGACGGTGGCCTGCCCGAAGTCGCACACGTGCGCCGACGGGAACTCCCGCCGCAACTCCTCCAGGCCGCCGGTGGCCACGATCCACTCTCCGCGACTGGCGAGAGCCTGCGGCTCCGGGGTGCTCATCGTGATGATCCGCCGGGCCGTGAAGATCCGCACCGGCTCCGCCTCGGCCGAGAAACGCTGCACTGCCACCACTCCTCCCTGCCTGCATCCCAGTGGATCCGCAGGAGCGTCCCCTCGTCAACCGTGATCACTCGCAAGTCGAGGAACAGCACGCGGACAGGTCAGTCGAGCACCTTGCCGGGATTGAGAATTCCCAGCGGATCGAACGCAGCCTTGATGCTGTGCTGCAGACTCGTGCTCAACGGCCCGAGTTCGTGCTCCAGCCAGCGCCGCTTGAGCAGCCCCACGCCGTGTTCCCCGGTGATCGTTCCGCCCAGCTCCAGGCCGAGTTGCATGATGGCGTCGAAGGCTCGCTCGGCACGGACCGCTGCGGCATCATCACCGCGGTCGAAGATGACAGTCGGGTGCATGTTGCCGTCCCCAACGTGGCCGGGGCACGAGACAAGCACGTCGTGTTTCCCCGCGATGCGTGCCACCCCGTCGAGCAGTTCCGCCAGCCGCGAGCGAGGTACCGACACGTCGTCGACCAGCGTGGCCCCGAGCCGCTCGATCGCCGGATTCACCATCCGGCGTGCCTGCCAGAGCATCGCCGACTCGGCGGCATCGGCGGCATCGGCCACCTGCACAGCCCCCTCCTCGGCGCAGATCCGCCCGATTGCCGCGACGTCGTCGGCGGCTCGCACACCACGATCGGACTGGACCAGCACCATCGCTTCCGCCTCGGCGGGCAGACCCATGTCCCGATAGTCCTGGATCGCGCGCATCGTGGTGCCGTCCAGGAACTCCAGCATCGAGGGCTGGACCCGGTCGGCGACGATCCGGTTCACCGCATGCAGCGCAGGTTCGGCCGCGGAAAACACCGCCGCTGCGGTCAGGTCGGTCTCCGGCGCGGGACGCAAGCCAAGCACCGCCTTCGTGATCACTCCGAGCGTGCCCTCGGAACCGACCAGCAACCGGGTCAGGTCATAGCCGGCCACCCCCTTGGCCGCGCGCCGTCCTGTATGCAGCACCTGCCCATCGGCCATGACCACCTCGAGGGCACGTACGAAATCAGCGGTCACCCCGTACTTCACGCAGCACAGCCCGCCGGCATTGGTCGCCAGGTTGCCACCGATCGTCGACAGTTCCCACGAAGAGGGGTCGGGGGGATAACTCAACCCGTGCCCGGCGACGGCTCGCGAGAGGTCGGCGTTGATCACCCCGGGCTCCACCACCGCCACTTGGTCAACAGGATCGATTTCGAGGACGCGGTTCATCCGCGACAGTGAGAGCACCAGCCCACTCTCGACGGCGTTGGCCGCGCCGGAAAGCCCCGAACGTGCCCCTTGCGGCACCACGGGCACACGGTGTCGGGTGGCCACCCGCAACACGTGCTGTACCTGCTCGCCGGTGCTCGGCCGCACCACTGCCAGCGGGGTACCCGCCGTACAGAAGCCGGCCTTGTCGTAGCGGTAGGCCTCGGTGCCGGCAGGGTCGGTGAGGATCGCATCATCCGGAAGCTGTGCTCGCAGCTCCCGCAGTATCGGCTCAGTCATACCTGCCCTTCCCCGATGCCGGCAGTCGCAGTCCGGACATGCCCGCGTCGACCGGCAGCGCCGTACCCGTGCTCGCCAGCGCGGCCGGTGACGCGAGGTGGCAGATCGCATGGGCGACCTGGTCGGCACCGACCAGCCGCCCGGTGGGTTGGCGCGCTTCCAGAGCCGCGCGCTCGACAGCGGGGTCGGGTGCGGCGTCCAGCAGCCGCTGCACCCAGGGAGTGTCGGCAGTACCCGGGGTCACGCAGTTCACCCTGATCCCGTCCGCGACGTGGTCGGCAGCCATCGCCCGCGTCAGTGCCAGCACCGCTCCCTTGCTGGCACTGTAGACAGCGCGGTCCGGCAGGCCCACTTCCGCGGCCACCGAGCAGGTGTTGACGATCGCGGCATGCTCCGAGCGGCGCAGCATCGGCAGGGCCGCCCTGCTGGTCCTGGCCACACCGAGGACATTGACTTCGAACACCTCGCGCCACTGCTCGTCGGCAGCGTGTTCCACACCGCCCTGGGCCCCGATACCGGCGTTGTTGACCACCACATCCAACCCGCCGAAAGTCGAGGCCACATACTCCACAGCCGCCCGAACCGCAGCATCGTCGGTCACATCGCAGACCACCGGCACCAGCGGTTCGGGAAGATTCGAGAAAGCGAGATCCACACACGCCACCTGCGCCCCGCGCTCGGACAGAAGCCGAGCGGTGGCCAGGCCGATGCCGGAGGAACCCCCGGTCACCAGTGCCGACAGACCTGCGAATTCGGATACGGCCGGGTTCGATCCGGAAGCCCCCGTCATGAGGCCACCTCCCACGCCGCCCCACCGGGGTACTGAAACCGCAGCCGGGAGTCGTGCCGGATCTCGGCACTCATCCCCGGCTTCCACGGCGGCAGGTATCTGTTGGAGGTCATGCGCACCGGGTCCACGAAATGCTCGTGGAGGTGATCGACATGTTCGATCGCGCGGCCGTCCATCGAGCCGGAGACGGCAACATAGTCGAACATCGACAGATGCTGCACCAGCTCGCACAGTCCCACCCCGCCGGCATGCGGGCACACCGGCACACCGAACTTGGCCGCCAGCAGCAACACGGCGACGTTCTCGTTGATCCCGGCGACTCGGGTGGCGTCCAGCTGCAGCACGTCGATCGCGCCTGCTTGCAGCAGCTGCTTGAACATCACACGGTTGTGGACGTGCTCGCCGGTGGCGACCCGCATGGGAGTCACTGCTCGCCGGATCGCGGCGTGGCCGAGCACGTCATCGGGGGACGTCGGCTCCTCGATCCACCACGGGTCGAAAGGTGCCAATCGCTCCAGCCATCGGATCGCCTCGTCGACGTCCCAGCGCTGATTGGCGTCGATGGCGATGCGCACGTCCGACCCGACCGCTTCCCGTGCGATGGCAAGCCGCCGGACATCGTGCTCGACATCGCCGCCGACCTTGAGCTTGATCAGATCATAGCCATCGAGCACCGCTTGGCGGCACAACCGCGCCAGCTTGGCATCGTCGTAACCCAGCCAGCCCGGCGTCGTGGTGTAAGCCGGGTAGCCCGCACGGTGCAGCTGCCGGATTCTCTCGGCACGCCCGGGCTCGGCACCGCGCAGCAATTCCAGCGCCTCCTGCCTCGTGAGAGCGTCACCGAGGTAGCGCCAGTCCACGAGATCCACCAGCTGTTCCGGGGGCATCTCCGCCAGCAGCTGCCAAAGCGGCTTACCGGCCCGTTTGGCGGCCAGGTCCCACGCGGCGTTGACCACCGCCCCCGCCGCCATGTGCACGACCCCCTTCTCCGGGCCGAGCCACCGCAACTGCGAGTCGGCGGACAGCTCGCGGGAGAATTCCCCCAGGGCGCTGCAAAGGGCATCGACATCGCGGCCCACCACCTGGCTGGTCAGCAGCGAAATCGCCGCGCACTGGACATCGTTGCCCCGACCGATGGTGAAGGCGAACCCGTGCCCGTCGGGCCCGTCGTCCGTGCGCAGCACCACGTACGCCGTGGAGTAGTCCGGATCGGGATTCATGGCATCCGAGCCATCCAGCTGCCGCGAGGTGGGAAACCGGACATCGGACACCTCGAGCGAGACGATCCTGCTCATCGTGCTGCCTCCAACTGTGTACCGACGACCTGCTGACGCTGGCGCCCGAGCCCTGCTATCTCGGTCTCGACGACATCGCCCGGCGACAGATAGGGGAACCGACCGGAAAGCGCGACCCCTTCCGGGGTCCCGGTATTGATCACGTCCCCTGCTTCCAGGGTCATGAACCAGCTCAACTGCCAGACCAGGTGTGCGACTCCGAAGATCATGTCGGCGGTGGTGGAATCCTGCCGAAGCTGTCCATTGACCCAGGACCGCAGCGGCAATGCCTGCACATCACCGATGTCCTCGGCCGCCACCAACCACGGTCCGAGCGGGTTGAACCCGGGCGCGCACTTGCCTTTGGACCACTGGCCCCCGGAACGTTCCAGTTGCCAGTTCCGTTCCGAGAGGTCGTTGCCGACAACGTAGCCGGCGATGTGATCGAAGGCCTCGGTTGTCGAACCAAGTCTGCTCGCCCGACGACCGAGCACCACCGCCAACTCCACTTCCCAGTCGGTGCATCCGCTGCTTTCCGGCAGGACCACGTCGTCGTGCGGACCGACCACCGTGTTCGGATGCTTGAAGAACACGATGGGTTCTGCCGGTGGGGCACCTCCCGATTCCGCAGCGTGTGCCGCATAGTTCTGCCCGATGCAGACCACGGCGGCCGGTCTCGCGACCGGCGGACCGACTCGCACCCCGGTGGTCGACAGTGGACGTAGCCGGCCGTGCTGCAGGGCTTCGCGGGTCCGCTCGATGCCGTCAGCCGCGAGAAACGCTCCGGTGATGTCCTCGGTGAGTGCACCGAGATCATAGGTCGTGCCGTCATCGGAGCGCACTGCAGGCCGTTCGGCTCCCGGCAGCCCCAGGCGCATCAATTTCATCAAAGCCCTCCCAGGCTGTGGCGATCTCTCGGTGCGTGCGGCTTACCTCTCCGTGCTGGACGGCGCGTGATACAGCGGGCGCAGCCGTTGCTGGAAGGCAGCCTCCAGGTGGTGGCGCATCGCCTGCTCCGCAGCACTCGCGTCCGCGGAGGCGATCGCCTCGGTGATCGCACGATGCTCCTCGAGCGTTTTCGAACCGACCGCGCGATCGAAGTAGAGCCGGAAGATGTGCAGGTGGCAGTGCGTACGTTCGAGCGCCAGTCGTACTTGCTCGCTACCGGCAAGCTCGGCGGTCAGCAGGTGGAAACGAGTGTCGTGGGCGGTGAGCTCCTTGTAAGAGCGGTAACCGGACTCGGTCGGCGCGTCGCAGGAATCCATCTCGGCACGCAACCGGATTGCTCCGGCCGCAGAAATCCCCTCGGCAGCACGCGCCGCGGCCCACGGTTCGATGAGCAACCGGAATCTGTAAAGATCCTCGAGCTGTTGCTCGGTCAGCAGCGGTGCCGCCCGGTATCCCCGTAGAGGTGCTTTGACCACCAGTTCCGCGGATTCCAACCGTGCCAACGCTTCCCGCACAGGCGTGGGCGAAACTCCCAGCTCGCGCGCCATGCCATCGATGGAGACCCGATCCCCCGGGGCGATGCGATGGTCCATCAGCAGGGCTTTGATCGCTTCGTGGACCTCATCGGCCAGTGCCTGTCGCCGAGGCAACACCTCGATTCCGAATCCATCCGCCGACTGCGGCCCGGCATCACCAGGTCCCTGTTGGTTCATTCCGATCTCCTGTGTCCTGCCTGGACTCCCACACTCTTGACTGTGCTGTGAACCACTCTCATACTCCGGATCCTATACGAACTTTCCTATAGGATCCAATGATCGCGATCGCAACGATGTTCAACGAAGCGAGCTCTCCTCGCCGTTCACCCGCTCTCACTTGCGAAGCGAGGGATGCATGACCACGCAAGACACCGATACCGCCGCCGAACCGGTGCTGCGTCTACCGACGCCCCCAGCCGCCCTGCAAACCAAGCGCATCAGCGTGATCACGGCGCTGAAGTTCTTCGGCCCCGGGGCGGTCATCGCCTCACTGACCATCGGCAGCGGCGAGTCCATTCTCGCCTCCCGCGAAGGCGCCGTCTTCGGCTACACCGTGCTGTGGGCGATCATGATCGGCGTGATCGCCAAAGGAGCGCTGGTCTACGCCTCCAACCGGCACATCACGCTGACCGGAGAACATCCGATCACCCGGTTCGCGCAGGTGTTTCCCGGGCCGAGAGGGTGGTTCCCGCTGCTGCTGGCCGCCATCTGCCTGGTTTCCTTTCCGGGCTGGGCCAGTGGCGTCGCCGTCGCGCTGGGTGACTACCTGCAATCCCTGGGAGCCGGCAATGCCACGTTCTACGCCCTCGCCGTGGTCGCCGCAGCAGGCATCCTGTCCTTCCTCGGCGGATACGGGCTTCTCGAAAAGGCCCAGGTCGCCATCGCCGGCTTCATGGTCGTGCTCGTACTCGCCGCCGTCTTCGTGGCCCGTCCCGACTGGCTCGGAGTGCTCAGCGGTCTCGTTCCGGGACATTTCGACTATGCACCGTTCGTCCTCAGCGATTATCCCGAGATCGCGGCCACACCTGCCTGGGTCGAACTCGCCGTGTTCATGGGCGGCCTGGGGGGCGGGATGTACGACTACATCGGATATTCGGGCATGCTCCGCGAGAAGCGGTGGGGAATGCTGGGCCATCCCGAGATCGCCGCCATCCGACAACGGCTCTCTTCGATGGACCAGCACGCGCCGATCCCGCTGAGCAGCGAGCCCGCCGAGGTGGCCAAGGCCAAGGCGTGGAGCCGGGCACCGAAGCTGGACACGCTGGCGGCCTTCGTGGCGATGGGCATCATCGCGGCCGCCTTCATGATCAACGGTGCCACCATTCTCGGTACGCAGCACCAGGTTCCGACGGACAACGAGGTGTTGAACCTGCAGAGCCAGTTCCTGGCGACGGTGGCACCGCTGTTCGAGTACTTCTACATCGTGGCGATCGTGATGGTGCTCTTCGGCACCGTCTACGCGTTGTGGGAGGTCTACACCTGGACAACCTACGAGAGCCTCGCCGCGGTGTCGACGTCGATCCGCCGCCGCGGTCAGCGTGGTATCCGGCCCTACGTCTACGGCTGGATCGCTCTCGGCAGCGCCATGATGATCCTCTCCGGAGCCAGCTTCGTCGCGCTGATCACCCCCGCGGCACTACTGGGCGGCGTCTTCGCCTGCGGGCTTTACGGGGCAGGGTTGCTCTACGTCGATCATGTCAACATGCCCCTGGCCTATCGAATGGGGCCGGCCCTTCGCCTGTTCGTCGCACTCGGTTCGGCATTCCTGGCCATCGCGGGGATCCTGGCGCTGCTGTCCTACACGGGCGTGATCGCATGAGCAGCCCGGCCGCGATACCGGTGAGTTGGCGATACGTGCTGCTGACACTGGGATTCATCGCTCTCGCCGCAGTGCGCTTCAGCGGCGGTGCCCTCACGTGGGGGCTCGTGTTCGCCGCGGCAGCCGGCGTCAATGCCTGGCTGGCCGTCCACGAAGGACGCCGACGGCTGCGGCCCACGCAGGTTCCACCGCTGCCGGACCACGAGACTCTGCTTCGCTCCTGCAGCGCCCACCGTGGTGCGATCCGGCGCTGGCGGATTCTGGCCGTCGGTGCCGCGGTGATCAGCACCGGGCTGCTTTTCGTGGAGCCCTCACTCGCCGTGCCTGCGGCAGCCACCGCACTGTTCTGCCTGTTCCGAGTCCGACGGGCGCGTCGCGATGCCGGCACCCTGCAACAGACGCTGGCCGCCTTCACCACTGCCGAGGAGGCGACCCCGTGACCACTGGCCAAGGAACGTTGCCGCGGCAAACCCGTTTCACCGACGGAGCACGCTTCCGGATCGAAATCCCGAGCTGTGAAGGACCGGACGTGTTCAAGGCCGTATTGTCCGAAGCAGCCGAGCACGACATCCGCATCGACCGGATCTCGCAGGGCAGCGGAATCATGATGCTCACCGACACCGAGATCCGGGAGATGGTTCGGCTCGGAGCCGAGCACCACATCGAGGTGAATCTGTTCCTCGGCCCACGCGGCGGCTGGGACATCGGTGCACAGGCCGCCACAACCGGATCGGCCGCCGGCGTGGCCCGCGGTTCCCAAGCCGTGGAGGCCTGCGTGGCCGAAGCCGGACGCGCCGTGGGGCTCGGGATTCGCAGCCTCCTGGTCGCCGACCTCGGAGTCCTGTCGGTGCTGGGAGAACTCAAAGCCGCCGGAGAGTTGCCGGCGGAACTGGCACTGAAAACCTCCGTGCTGCTTCCACTCCCCAATGCCTCCACCGGTGCTGTTTACGAGCGACTCGGTGCCACCAGCCTCAACGCCTCGACGGATCTCACAACCGCACAGTTGGCGCAGTTGCGCACCGCCTGCACCGCAGCGCTGGACGTGTACGTGGAGGTGCCCGACGACCAGGGCGGGTTCGTGCGCTACTACGACGTGCCCGAGATCGTGCGCGAGGCCGCCCCGGTACATCTCAAGCTCGGGGTCCGCAATGCCCCCAACCTCTACCCCTGTGGCCGCCACCTTCTCGCGCTGGCCACCGACCTCGGCCGGGAACGAGTACGCCGAGCCGCGCTGATGCTACGGCTGCTCACCGAACTCGCACCCGAGCTGGCAGAGCGTCCCGATCCGGTCACTCCGCCCGCCGACCTGGCAGTCCCCGCACCGTGAACGGTGGAAACAAGGAGACACCCATCATGCACCTCGTTCGCTATCTGCTACCGGGAACGGACACACCCACCATCGGTGTCCGCAACGACAACGTCGTGACACCACTGTCCTCGACCGCAACCATCGCCGAGCTGCTCCGCCTCCCGCTTGCCGAATTCCGTCGGCGACTGACGCAGGAGCCCCCGACCGAGGCGCCGATCCCCGTCGACAACGTGCAATTGCTACCACCCATCGACGGCCGCACCGAAGTCTGGGCCAGCGGGGTGACCTACGAGCGCTCGCGCGGCGCCAGGGTCGAGGAGAGCAGCGACGGCTCGATCTACCAGCAGGTCTACGACGCGGCGCGGCCGGAACTGTTCTTCAAAGCACAGCCATGGCGGGTGGTCACCCACGGCGAGCCCGTGGCCATCCGCGAGGATTCCCCGCTCAACGTGCCGGAGCCCGAGCTGGCGCTGGTGCTCAATCGCAGCGGTGAGATCCTCGGCCTGACCGCGTGCAATGACATGAGCTCTCGCTCCATCGAGGGCGACAATCCGCTGTACCTGCCACAGGCCAAGATCTACAGCGGTAGCTGCAGCCTCGCCACCGGCATCCGCCCCTTCTGGCAGGTCGAGGACCCGGCCGATCTAACCATCCGGATGAGCATTCACCGCGACGGGAAACAGGTGTGGTACGGCGAGACCTCCACCAGCCGGCTGCGCCGGAAACTGCAGGATCTGGTCGCTCCTCTCTTCGCGGGCACCGATTTCCCGGACGGTGCGGTGCTGGCCACCGGCACCGGCATCGTCCCCGAGCTGAGCTTCACGCTGCACGCCGGCGACCGCGTCGAGATCGAGATCGACGGTGTCGCCAGCCTGTCCAACCCCGTGGTCCGGGGCCGCGAGCCGATGTCGTGGCTCGTCGAATCCCTCGATCAACCCAACGTGAGGAGTGTGCTTCGTTGACGTCTGCCACCACGATCCCCACCGAGACCAGCCCGGCCGAACTGGAAAATGTCCTGGCCACCGCCCAGAAGGCCGCCGGCCCCCTGGCAGCGCTGCGACCCGCCGAACGAGCCGAGCTGCTCCGTGCCGCAGCCGACGCCCTGGATGCCGCGACCGAGGAATTGGTGCCGCAGGCCATGTCCGAATCCGGCCTGACACAAGCACGGCTCACCGGCGAAGTCGGGCGATCCAGTGGACAGCTGCGAATGTTCGCCGCGGAACTCGAGGACGGCACCTACCTGGAACCGATCATCGACACCGCCACCAGCAGTGGGCGGCCGGACCTGCGCCGCATGCTCATCCCACTGGGGCCGGTGCTGGTGTTCGCCGCGAGCAACTTCCCCTTCGCCTTCAGCGTTCCCGGCGGTGACACCGCCTCGGCGCTGGCCGCGGGATGCCCGGTGGTGGTCAAGGCGCATCCGGGCCATCCGCAGCTGTCCCAACGCGTGGGCGACCTGCTGGCCGAGGCTCTCCGCGCCGCCGGCGCTCCGGAGGGAACGCTGTCCGTGGTGCACGGGGAATCCGCCGGTGCGGACGCGTTGCGGGACTCGCGGATCACCGCCGCCGCCTTCACCGGATCGGAGTCCGGAGGCAAGGCGCTGCTCGAGATCGCCAATTCCCGCCCCGAGCCGATTCCGTTCTACGGCGAACTCGGCAGCCTCAACCCCGCCTTCGTCACACCATCGGCGTGGCAGGCGCGTGCCACGGAGATCATCGACGGTTACGTGGGCTCCTTCACTCTCGGTGCGGGCCAGTTCTGCACCAAACCCGGACTGCTGTTTCTGCCCAGCGGACACGGCCGGCAGCAACACATCATCGACGCCGTCGAACGCACGGCCCCGGCAACGATGCTCAACGAACGCATCCACCAAGCCCATGCCGCCGAGCGCGACCGGCTGGCGGCACTGCCGGGGATGCGGCCCCTGGCACGCAGCTGCAACAACGAGGACCAGGTCGGTGCGACGCTGCTCGAAACCACCGTTCCCGAACTGCTGGACAATGCCGACGCCGCACTCACCGAATGTTTCGGGCCCACCTCCATCGTGGTGACCTATGAGGACACCGACCAGCTGCAGGCCGCCGCCGCGGCCTTCGGAGGAACGCTGACGGCGACCGTGCACTGCGAGATCGGCACGGAATCCGACGCCGACACCGAAGTGGTGCGACCACTGCTGGCGACGCTGCGTGCTCGTGCCGGCAGAGTGGTGTTCAACGGCTGGCCCACCGGGGTCGCGGTGACCGCGGCGATGCACCACGGCGGCCCCTATCCGGCTACCACCGCCTCGGTGCACACCTCCGTCGGCACAACCGCTCTCCGCCGCTTCCTGCGGCCGGTGTGCTACCAGGACACCCCCGCACCGCTGCTGCCCGAACCCTTGGCCGATGACAACCCTCTCGGGCTGTCGCGCCGCATCAACGGTGAGCACACGGCTGCGGTGGTGAGCACTCGATGAGCACCGACGGAAACCGCAGCCGACAGTGGTTCGGCGAAACGGGACGGAGCGGATTCATCCACCGCTCCTGGATGCGCTCGCAAGGCTTCACCGAGGAAGTCTTCGATGGTCGACCCGTGATCGGAATCAGCAACACCTTCTCCGAGTTCACCCCCTGCAATGCGCACCTGCGCCAGGTGGCCGAGGCCGTCAAGCGCGGAGTGTGGCAGGCCGGTGGCTTCCCCGTGGAGTTCCCCGTCATGTCGCTGGGCGAAACGCTGCTGCGTCCCACGGCCATGCTCTTTCGCAACCTGCTCTCGATGGATGTCGAGGAATCGTTGCGTGGCAATCCCGTGGACGCCACGGTGCTGCTGACCGGATGCGACAAGACCACTCCGGGATCGATCATGGGCGCAGCCAGCGTCGATCTCCCGACCCTGGTGGTCACGGGCGGCCCCATGCTCAACGGCAAGTTCCGCGGCTGCGACATCGGTTCCGGGACCGCGGTGTGGCAGTTCACCCAGGACGTCAACGCGGGACGGATGAGTCACGCCGACTACACCGCCGCCGAAGCCGGCATGTCCCGCAGCAACGGGCACTGCATGACCATGGGCACCGCCTCGACCATGGCCTGCCTCACCGAGGCGATGGGCCTGGCGCTGCCGGGCTCGGCGGCGATCCCGGCCGTGGACTCCCGGCGCTATGCCACCGCCCAGCGCGCCGGGCAGCGCATCGTCGAGATGGTCGGCGAGGACCTGCGGATCAGCCGCGTGGTCACCGGCGCCGCCCTGCGCAACGCCGTGATCGCCAACGCCGCCCTGGGCGGATCGACCAACGCCGTGATCCACCTGCTGGCCATCGCCGGCCGTCTCGGACTGCCGCTGCGATTGGAGGACCTCGACGCCTGGAGCCGCGAGGTACCGTGGCTGGCGGACCTGCAGCCCTCCGGCCGGTTCCTGATGGAGGACTTCTACTACGCCGGCGGACTGCCCGCGGTACTGGCGGAGCTGACCGATCTCCTGGACGACCGGGCGATCACGGTCACCGGCGACAGCCTGCTCAGCACCGTCACCTCCGCTGCGCGCGTCGCGGACACCGAGGTGATCAGAACCCGCGAGAAACCGCTGGGGCTCGGTGCGGGCACCGCCGTGCTGCACGGCAATCTCGCCCCCGACGGGGCAGTCGTCAAGCAATCGGCCGTGTCCGCCCGATTGGCCCGCCACCGGGGGCGGGCCCGCGTGTTCACCAGCATCGAGGAGTACGACTCCGCTGCCGAGGATCCCGAACTGGACGTGGACGCCGATACGGTTCTGGTGCTGCAAAACGCCGGACCGCGCGGCTATCCCGGCATGCCGGAAGTCGGCAACCTCACCATTCCCCGCAAACTCGCCGAGCAAGGCGTGGAGGACATGGTGCGCATCTCCGATGCCCGCATGAGCGGCACGGCCTACGGCACCGTCGTGCTCCATGTCTGCCCCGAGGCCGCGGTGGGCGGTCCACTGGCGCTGGTGCGCACCGGAGACTGGATCGAACTCGACGTCGAGGCCCGACGGTTGCACCTCGACGTGACCGACGAGGAACTGGCGCGCCGCCGCGACGAATGGGAACCCGCCCCGGCACGAGAGCAACGAGGCTGGGCACAGCTGTACACCGACCACGTGCTGCAGGCCGACCAGGGCTGTGACCTCGACTTTCTCGTCGGGGCAAGCGGATCCACGGTAGCGAGGCAATCCCATTGACTCAGTCGGAGACACACGCCGGCCCGGCTCGGATCGCACTGTTCACGTCCTGTGCCGCGGATCTGGCCGCGGCGGGGCCCGCGCTGGCAGCACTCGATGTGCTGCACGCCGCCGGCGTGGCGGCGACCTGCCCGCAAGCTCAGAGCTGCTGCGGGCAGGTCGCCGTCAACAGCGGCTATCCCGAACAGGCGGCCCGGTTGGCTCGGCACTGGATCGAGACCTTCGAGCCCTATGACATGATCATCGGTCTCTCCGGCTCGTGCACCGCATCGATCCATCACCAATTCCCGCGGATACTGTCCGGGCAGTGGCTCCGGCGCGCCGAAAAGCTCGCCGAGCGCACCGTCGAGTTCACCCAATTCCTACAGCGCCACGGCCGGGACATGGACCTGTCCCTGCAGGGCAGCATCACCTGGCACGACTCCTGCCACATGCTGCGCACGCTGGGCGAACGTGCCGCACCCCGGGCGGTGCTGCAGCGGGTACGGGGACTGCAGCTGGTGGAGGCGGCCGAGAGCGAGACCTGCTGCGGATTCGGCGGCACCTTCGCGGTGAAGTTTCCGGAACTGTCCTGCGCGATGGCCGACCGCAAACTCACCGACGCCATGCGGCTTCCCGTCACCCATGTCGCCTCGGCCGATGCCACGTGTCTGCTCCAGCTGGGCGGGCGGGCCGCGGCGACCGGGTCAGCCGTGCGCACGGTACACGTGGCCGAGTTGCTGGCCGCCGCCCTGCCCGATGGCGTCTCGACCGTGGAGGAAATCGCATGAGCGCATCCAACATTTCCCATGCCTTACAGGGCAGGGAGCGCATCGCCCCCGAGCGGCCCGCGTGGGCGGCATCGCCGGAACCGCCCGAGCGCGAGGCACTACCGCTGGTCACAGCACAGGCACTGCAACGCACAGCGGCGGCACCGACCGCCGATCGGCTCGGACAGCGCAGCCAGGACTGGCATGGCGAGGGCTGGCCGGAACACCTGGTGCCGTTGCGGGAGCACGCCGCGCGCCTCCGCCGCGAAACCCTCGACGACCTCGGCGGTTACGTGGCGCAGCTGAGCAACCAGGTCTCCGCGCACGGCGGGGTGGTGCACCACGCCGCCGATACGAGCGAGGCACTGGCCGCCATCCGCGGTGTCATCGCCGAACGGCAGGCCCGGCTCGTCGTGAAGTCCAAGTCGATGGTGACCGAGGAGATCGGGCTCAACCATGCGCTGGAAGCCGACGGGGTGCAGGTCGTGGAGACCGATCTCGGAGAGTGGATCGTGCAACTGGGCGATGAGCGACCGTCACACCTGGTCGCACCGGCCGCACACCTCTCCCGCGAGGACGTCGCCCAGCGCTTCAGCGCGCTCGCGGGTGAACCGATGAGCACCGATGCCGACGAACTCGCCGCCTTCGCCCGGCAACGACTGCGGCAGGACTACCAGGATGCCGACATCGGCATCACCGGTGTGAACTTCGCGGTCGCCGAGACCGGCACCCTGGTCACCGTCACCAACGAGGGAAACGCGCGGATGGCAACCTCCCAGCCACCGGTGCATATCGCTGTGATGACGCCGGAAAAGGTCATTGCTCGGATGCGGGACCTCGGGACACTCCTTCCGCTGTTGTCCCACTCCGGGGCGCATCAGCAGGTGACGACCTACCAGACGATGGTCACCGGTCCGCGCCGCGACGGCGAGGACGACGGGCCGGAAGAGCTGCACCTGGTGATTGTGGACAACGGGCGCAGCGACATCGCCGAGACGAAATACCGGGACATTCTGGCCTGCATCCGGTGCGGAGCCTGCCAAACCGCGTGCCCGGTGTTTCGCACGCTCGGTGGTGGCCACGCCTACGGCTCGGTATATGCAGGCCCGGTCGGCGCGGTGCTCTCCCCACTGCTGGGCGAGCATCCGCAGGACGCCGAGCTGCCGTTTTTGTCGAGCTTGTGCGGGTCCTGCGCCGATGTGTGCCCGGTGCAGATTCCGCTGCCCGACATGCTGGTGGATCTCCGGGCGGACTACACCCGCACGCAGGAGTCGGCCACCGCCCGCGCCGGGTGGAAGGCGTGGTCGGCACTGTGGTCCCATCCGCTCGGCTACCGCCTGTCGATCGTCGTGACACGGCTCGGTGGCCTGCTCCCGCGATGGCTGCCTGCCGCCCTGCCCGGAGCACCACGCCGCTGGGCAACAGGCAGAAAGCTGCCGGATCTCCGCCAATCCGGACGATTCCGCAAGGCACTGCGACGTATGCGGCTGCACGGCGCAGAGAGGTCACACCGATGAACGTCACCGAAAAGCTCGCCCCGAGCGCGCTGATTGCCCGGTTCCGCGAGGCACTGGCCGGCGTGGGCGGCCACACCCACCTGGTGTCCGACACCACCACCGCACACGAGTGCGTTACCGAGATCGCCCAGGGCCGCCCTGCCGTCATCGACGACGATCCACTGCTGCGGGCGACCACCACGGGGCTGCACCATGCCCCTGATCCGTGGCAGGCCGAGATCGGCATCACCACCGCGTTCGCGGCATGCGCCGAGACAGGTACCCTCGCCCTGGCCTTCGACAGCCGGCACGCGCGCAGCACCTCGCTGGTGCCACCATGCCACATCGCCGTCCTCCCGGCTGCCCGCCTCGTGAGTCGCTATGCCGAACTCCTCGAGCACATGGCCGACATCTCGCCCATCCCCTCGGGAATGCAGCTGATCACCGGACCCAGCGCCTCCGCCGACATCGAAATGATCCACATTCAGGGCATGCACGGCCCGACGGCCGTGCATGTGGTGCTGATGGTCGAGGCAAGCCAGGACCTGCCCGAATAATCACCAGGCGAGCTTGCGCAGGACTCCGGAAAACGACAGGAAGCACGCAGAGGTATTCATGGCCAACGCGACGGAAACCATCGACGTCGACGACCCGTACCACCTGACACCGGAGGGCATACAGGATCCCCCAGCTGGATGGCGTGCGAGCCTCCGTTTCTTCGGCCCCGGGCTGGTCCTCAGTGCCGCGCTCGTCGGTGCCGGAGAGCTCATTGCCACGACGTCGCTGGGGGCCGAGGCCGGTTTCGCTCTCCTGTGGCTGGTCATCGTCAGCACCTCGGTCAAGGTGGCCTTGCAGGTGGAGCTCGCCCGATGGACGATCTCCAGCGGAGAGCCCGCGCTGACCGGGTTCAACAAGGTGCCACCGCACATCGGTCGGATCGGGTGGGTCAACCTCTTGTGGATCGTGCTCGCTCTCGTGAAGATCGTCCAGACCGGTGGGCTCGTCGGCGGAGTCGCGGCCGCCTGCAGCATCCTGATACCACTCGGCAGTGCTCCTCTGGGGTTCACATCGTTGGCGATCTGGACGGTGATCGTCACCGCCGTCACCATTGGCCTGCTCTACTCCAACCGATACGGCCTGATCGAGCGCGGAGCGGCCCTGCTCGTGGTCGTGTTCGTACTGCTGACCCTGGTAATCGCCATCGGCCTGCCGTTCACTCCGCTCGGCTACGGAGTCGACGATCTCGCCGGCGGGCTCGCTTTCCGGATTCCGGCCGGTTCGCTCGGAATCGCCCTGGCCATGTTCGGACTGACCGGAGTGGGCGCGGAAGAGATCACAGCCTACTCGTACTGGTGCCTCGAAAAGGGATACGCGCGGTGGTCGGGGCCACCGGATGGCAGCGATGCGTGGATACAGCGCGCCACCGGTTGGATCACGGTCATGTACAAAGACGCCGCGTTCTCCTGGGCGATCTACACCGCGGGAACCCTCGCTTTTTACGCCATGGGCGCCGCGGTCCTGCATCCGCTGGGAGTGGCCCCTGAGGGCAACGACATGATCACGACGCTGTCCCGGATCTACACCGACACGCTGGGCGAATGGGCGGGCACCCTGTTCTTGATCAGCGCGATCGCGGTCCTGGGATCGACACTGTGGGCAGCGCTGCCTGCCTGGACACGGTTCTCCACCAATGCGCTCGCTCTTCTCGGGGTTCTGGAATGGACGAACACACGCCGCCGGATGGCCTGGATACGTTTCTTCACCGTGGCATTCCCCATCACCTGGGCTGCTGCGTATCTTTTGATCTCGGCACCGGTATTCATGGTCACGATCGGTGGAATCGCCGGCGGTGGATTCCTGCTCGCCATCGTGGTGGCTGTCTGGTACCTACGCAGCAACGAGACGGATCCGCGGCTTCGAGGGGGCTACCCCTTCCACGTGTTCCTCATGCTCAGCAGCATCGCCATCATTCTGGTGGGGATATACGCCCTTCTGGACGCATCCGGTGTTGCGGTCACCTGACATGATTCCGACCGGCAGTCGGACCGCACAGCCTCGCCGACGGATTCGACATGGCCGGCAATCACCGGCCATACCGCGGCAACAACAACCGAACCGCCGGCCACGGGAATGACAGGAGGTCCAGTGCCAGCACCGGACAACCCCTCGCGCAGCAGAGAACCCATCCGCATCCCCTGGATCTGGGCCGGGCTCGTCGCACTGCTCGTGGCCGGCATCCCGTGGTACTTGCCGGAAGGCACGATCGGGCCGACCGTGCTCGGCATGCCACTGTGGACATGGGTGACCATCGGATCCTCGGTGGCGCTGTGCGCGTACCTGTCCTGGGTCCTGACCCGCCACTGGCATCTCGTCGAAGACATCGAAGAAGCCGAGGCGGCCGCACCGACGAGTGACACCGGCGCCGACGGAACCGAAGGGCGGCACTGACGTGGACACCCTGACCTTCAGCGGTACGGCCGGCATCGTCGTCCTGTCGGCCTACGCCGCGATGATGCTGCTCATCGGCTATTTCGTGGGGCGCGGCAAACAGGGCACGCGCCACGACATGAAGGGCCACTACCTCGCCGGCGGCAACCTCGGCGTCATCGTGCTCTTCTTCACCCTGTACGCCACGCAGTACAGCGGAAACACCGTCATCGGATATGCGCCGCAAGCCTATCGCGAGGGATTCCCATGGTGGCAGTCGGTCACCTTCTTCACCGCCATCATCGCCGGATACATGCTTTTCGCGCCACGCCTGTACGTACTTGCGAAGAAGCATTCGTTCATCACTCCCACCGACTGGGTGCGCCATCGTTTCGGCTCGCCGGCCGTGACCCTGTTGGCGGCTTTTCTCATGCTGTGGGGACTGGCGAACTACCTGCTCGAACAGCTCATCGCCATGGGGCACGCGATCACGGGATTGACCGGCAACACGGTGCCCTATCAGGCCGGAGTCGCGGTATTCGTCTGCGTGATGCTGACCTACTCGTGGATGGGCGGTATGCGTGCCGTTGCGCTGACCGATGTCATGCAGGGCGTCGCGCTGCTGCTCGGAGTTCTCGCCCTCCTGATCGGAGCGTTCTCCCTCGCCGGGGGTTCACCGGTGGACACGGCACAGTATCTCGTCGACAACGAGCCCGAGGCCATGGCGGTTCCCTCGCTGACGGAGTCGATCAACTGGCTGTCGATGATCATCATGGTCGGGGTCGGGCTCGCGCTGTACCCGCACGCCATTCAGCGTATTTATTCGGCGCGCAGCGAGCGCACCTTGAAGCGATCGCTGCTGCCGATGGTGTGGATGCCGCTGATCACAGCCGGTGTGGTGTTCTGCATCGGCATGGTGGGCATCCGGCTGTTTCCGGGACTGTCCGACAGTGACGCGGAACAGCTCGTCGGCATGATCGCCAACGAAGTCGCAGGGGTGAACATCGTGTTCTACATCGCGATGGTCCTGCTCTTCGGCGGAGTCGTGGCGGCGATCGTGTCCACGGCGGACTCGGTACTGCTGAGTTTCTCCTCGATCGTGTCCCAGGACATCTACGCGCGCTACGTACGTCCCGAGGCGAGCGAACACCGGCAGGTGCTTGCCGGCAAGATCATCGGCGTCGTGGTCGTCTTCGGATTGCTCGTTCTGGCCTGGAACCCGCCGAGCACGCTGGTGAACATCTTCGTTCTCAAAATCGAATTGCTCGTGCAGCTCGCACCTGCTTTCATCCTCGGCCTGTACTGGAACCGCCTGGCTGCTCGTCCCGTCTTCTGGGGCATGGCCGCCGGTGCTGCCCTGGCAGGTGGGATGACGATCGTCGGTGTCGAGGCGATCTACGGAGTGCACGGCGGCATGGTCGGTCTGCTGCTGAACCTGGTGATCTGCGTGGTGGGTTCCCTCCTGCCCCACCGGACGGGAGTCCGGCCGGGACCTCGGGGCGAGGAGGAGGTGCTGCCTGCGGTGCCGGACCGGGGATGAGTGCCACGAGCCGCTAAAGCCGTTCACACACCGCTGGGGTAGGTCTCGGCTTCCTCGGCGGTGGTTTCCCGCTCGTGCAGCGGTTCCAGTGCCCGCGTGCGATCCAGGTGCAGGAAAGCGTCGTAGCGCCGCCCCAGCACGCTCGGCACGTAGCCGCCGCCTTCCGTGCCGTAGACCACCCCGATCGCCCGGTGGTCGAGCGTCTGCTGCTGCCAGTCCGGCTGGTGCTGTTCGGGTGGGAAGACGAACAGCGCGTCGTCGCCCGACACCGCCTCGTGCATCAGCGCCTCGGCACTGCCGGGGCGGGCGGGCCGCACCGGGAACCGCTGCGGCGTGGCCCCCCACCGTCGTCCGGCGATGACCTCACCCTCGTAGCTGCCCATGCCCACCAGGACCGCGTCACCCTCGCCGTACCGCTCCCGGACCAGCCGGCCGACATTGGTCATCCCCGCCGAGACCATGGGGGTGGCGCCCGCGTCACCGATATGGGTGTTGTGCTCCCAGACCACGGCCCCGGTCCCGTACGCCTGCAGCAGGCGATCGAGCGTGTCGACCATGTGCTCGTCGCGCACGTTCCACGAGTCTCCCCCGCCGCCGAGCATCGTGCGGTAGTACCGCTCGGCGCCCTCCGCCACCGCGGCGTTCTGCTCGGCCACGAACCCCGGGGCGAGCCCGTCGCGGGACTGCTGCTCACGACGCTCGCGGACCGCCCGCAGCAGCGCGACGACCTCCTGCCTGCAGGACAGCGGCACCAGCGGCCCGGCGGTCGGGTCCTCGCCGTAGGGTTCGAAGCAGCGGAACGCGGCCAGCGCCGTGTCCACGTGCTCCGGGGCGTGCTCGCGCAGGTAGTCCAGCACCGACTGCAGCGAGTCCTGCAGGCTGTAGACGTCCAGGCCGTGGAAACCGACCGGCTGCTGCCCGGGCCGTGCCGTGTTGTGCGCACGCAGCCAGCGGACGAAGTCGGCGACCTCGGCGTTGGCCCACATCCAGCGCGGCCAGCGGTGGAAACCGCGCAGCGCCTCGGCCGGGTCCTCGGGGCTGCCCGCGGCACCGGACACGGCGCAGTGCACCGCGTGGCAGTCCGGCCAGTCGCCTTCCACGGCGACGAACGAAAAACCCCGCTCGGCGATCAGCCTCCGGGTCAGCGCCGCCCGCCACCGGTAGAACTCCGAGGTGCCGTGCGTGGCTTCACCGATCAGCACGATCCGCGAGCCGCCGATGCGCTCCAGCAACGGGTCGAGATCGTCCTCGGAACGCAGCGGCAGGGCCGCTGCGGCGATGTCGGCGACGTCCTGGCTCATCGTTCCTCCTCGCGCGGCTGCCGGTGGCGCAGCAATACCCGGAGGCGGGCGTGCGGAAAACGCAGGAGCCATGCACGCCGACCGGGGGCAGTAGGCGATGTGCCCTGCTGCCGTGTCGCCGTTGCTGCCTGGCAGGATGCGGGCATGGCCTTCGACGTCGCCCGAGTCCGCTCTCACTTTCCCGCTCTGGCCCACGGTGTGGCGCATTTCGACGGCCCCGGCGGTTCGCAGGTGCCCGCCGAGGTCGCCCAGGCGGTGGCCGACACGATGTGCTCGGGCATCGCCAACCGCGGCACCGTCACGGCCGCGGAGCGGCGAGCCGAGACGACCGTGACCGAGGCGCGGCAGGCCGTGGCCGACCTGCTGGGCTGTCCCCCGGACGGGGTCGTGTTCGGCCGGTCGATGACGCAGCTGACCTTCGACCTGTCCCGCGCGCTGGCCAAGCAGTGGGCTCCCGGCGACGAGGTCGTCGTCACCCGGCTCGATCACGACGCCAACATCCGGCCGTGGGTGCATGCCGCGCACGCGGCAGGCGCGACCGTGCGCTGGGCAGAACCGGATCCTGCCACCGGTGACCTGCCGCTGGAGTCCGTGACCACCCTGCTGTCGGAACGCACCCGGGTGGTGGCCGTCACCGCCGCGTCGAACCTGCTGGGCACCCGGCCCGATGTGGCCGAGATCGCGCGCGCCGCGCACGGGGTGGGCGCGCTCGTGCACGTCGACGGCGTGCATCTCACCCCGCACGCGCCGGTGGATCTCGAAGCCCTGGGCGCCGACCTCTACGCCTGCTCGCCGTACAAGTTCTTCGGCCCGCACCTGGGGGTCAGTGTCGCGGCGCCCTCGCTGCTGGAAACCCTCACACCCGACAAGCTGATGCCGTCGACCGAGGCGGTGCCCGAGCGGTTCGAGCTCGGCACGCTGCCCTACGAGCTGCTGGCGGGCACGCGCGCCGCCGTCGACGTCATCGCCGACCTGGTCCCGGGCGACGGCGATCGCCGCAGCCGCGTGCTGGCGTCGATGAGCGCCGTCGAGGAGCACGAGGACCGGTTGCTCGACCGGCTGCTCGACGGGCTGACCGAGCTCGACGGCGTCACGCTGCACGGCAACCCGGCCCACCGCACTCCCCTGGCGCTGTTCTCCGTGGCCGACCGATCACCGCGCGAGGTCCACGAGCAGCTCGCCGCGGAGGGCATCAACGCCCCGGCAGGCAGCTTCTACGCCCTCGAGGCCTCCCGCTGGATGGGACTGGGTGATGCCGGGGCGGTGCGGGCCGGGCTCGCGCCCTACTCCAACGACGAGGACGTGGACCGGCTGCTGGCAGCCGTCGCCAAACTCCGCCCGTAGGAAATCATTGCAGAATCGGCCTGGCGCGGTGGTCCGGGAACCGCCGCCCCATTTGGCGCCTTGCGGCGTTGCAGGGCACATCGAGTAGCCACCTACGCCACGTGCCCCGCTGCCTTGCAATGCATCCAAATGGAACGCCGGAGCCGGTCACCCCGCCCAGGCCGGTCACTCAAGCGAAAAGCCAGAGCAAAGATCCGGCACTGAACGACGGTGCCGGTTGCTTACGTGGGTAGAAGCGGCTGACGCCGCTTGCCCGGATCCGTTCGTTCGTGTCAGCGGGTGACGTCGGGCGGCTCGGGACGGGTCTCGTCGAACTCGGCGCCGAGAGATTCGGAGAGCTCGGCTTCGAGCACGGAGCGGGCGTGGTCTTCGAGTTCGCGGCGCCGGTCACGTTCGTCGACCACGGTCTCGGCCAGCGCGCGCCAGAACTGCGCCAGGCGGGGAGAGCCGGTCTCGGTGCTGCGGGTGGCGCTGCCGAACAGCACCCCTTCGGCGATCCGCCGCTCCACGTCCGACAGGCTGGTCAAGGCGGCACGTGCGTCTTCGAAAGACATCTGGCTCGTTCACTTCCTGCCACCGGACGGCCGCACCGGTCGCCGTTGTCGTTACCGGTAGCCGCCCTCATCGAGAAAAAAGGGATCCGCCGCAGGCCTCACGGCTACGGCGCCTGCCCGGCATTGAACCTCGCCCCGCTGATCGTTAGCTCGAACAGGTGACATACCTAACTCTCTGTCACCAGCAATGACGGCGGAACAGCCGCTCCCGCACCTCACTCACGGTCCGCACCACCGGGCAGGGGGCGATGGCCCGGTCCTGCTCGCCGCCGCACTCGACGACGTCTGCGGCTGATGCCGCAGGCCGAACGGCTACTCCGGCCGGAGAGGGCCCACGATCTCGGTGTGCACGGTGACGTCGACGTCACCGGCTTCGGTGTCGAACACCCGGACCGAGCGCGGGATCTCGCCGACAGGGCGGCTCAGGCGCACCACGACTGCGTAGCTGTCGGCCGCACCCTGCTCCCGGGCCACGCCGATGCCGACGACATCGGCCAGCTCGGCCAGGCGCCTGCGAAGCTCCCGCTTGGCGTGCCTGGCCTGCTCCAGGCTGCTCATGAACGCTGCAGCCACGTGGCGCCGAGCTGCTGCAGGGCGGTGGTGAGCACGTTCGCGTAGGTCAGTCCCGTACCGTCCGGACCACCTTGCGTGCTCCCGGCGAACAGCAGCCCCACCGGATTCCTCCCCTCTCGGGTCCAGATCACCGAGCCGGAGTCACCGCCCCTGCTGAACGGCCCCGAATCACCGGCGATCTCGATCTGGTCGTCGAAGACCAGCTCACCTTCCGGGTAGGAGATCCGCAAACCGTCCATTTCGAAGGCGGTGATCCGACCCGTGGTGTGCCCGGTGGTGCGACCGACCTTCTCGACGGCATCGCCGTCCGGTGGCCCCGAGACCGGCTCGCACAGGTGCCCGCCCGGGTAGGCAGCGATCTCAGTGGCCACGCCGTCGTCGAGGCGGGCGACGGCGGCGTCGACGAGGTTGCCGCGGTCGGTGACGAGCTCGACCGCGGCGGCCAGGGATCCGATCCGGTCCTGCGGGCTCTGCCCACCATCGGCAGGGCCCGGCTGCAGGATGCCGTCACCGGCGGCACCCCGATCGCTGTCGGCAAGCACGTGGTTGTTCGACAGCACGTGCGGGACGCCGTCCACGGTGACGAAACCGCCGAGCGTGCCCGCGGTGACGTCCGGATGCGCGATCGAGCACCCCGGTACCAGCGGCCGCCGGCGCCGCTGCAGGTCGCCGGCGGTCTGCACCGGCTCGATCCGCCCCACACCGCGGACGTCGACCTCCTGGCGTGCCTCCTCGGTGATCCTGCCCAGCACCTCACCGAGCGGACCGGTCTCGGGAACCCGCACAGCCAGCGAGTACGCCCCCGCATCTCGGCGCGTCACCCCCAACGCCAGCCACGGAGCCGCCGCTTCGGGCCGCAACCCCAGGTCGGGCAACCGGGTGAGCACGCTGCGTTTGAGCTCACGACACGAATCGAGGTGCACGGCCCACCTCCCGGAGGCGAATACTCGTATTCACGTCTGCCCACCGCAGGCGGGAACCGCCAAGATCGTTCCTGCCGGCCTCCTGATCGTAGCGAGCGGGGATCTCCGGGAGCCAGGGCATCCCGGTGGGCCATTCGGAGGTTGTCACCTCTGGTGCGGGATTGATGCTGCGGTTAGTGTGCGCCCCATCACGCGGGTGAAAGGTGGGCACATGCTCGATCCTCGGACAAACACCGTGGCCGACGTCCTCCGGCGCAGCGCCGACCGAATGCCGGAGCGGGTGGCGTTGCGGTTCGCCGACAGCGCCGGAAACGAGCGGGAGTGGACCTACGCCGAACTCGACGCGGCGGTGAGCCGGGCCGCGCACCTGCTCGTGGCAGCCGGAACGACCAAGGGCGAGCGGGTCGCGGCCTACGGCAAGAACTCCGATGCCTACCTGATCGGCTTCCTGGCCTGCGCCCGGGCGGGGCTGGTGCACGTGCCGATCAACTTCAACCTGACCGGTACGGAGCTGACCTACCTGCTGGAGCAGTCCGGCAGCACGGTCGCGCTGGTCGACCCCACCCTGGCCGGAAACATGGCCGAAGTCCGGGCGGACACCGGGGTTGAGCGGGTGATCCCGCTGCGCGATGCGGACAGCTCGCTGCTGGAGCAGTGCTCCGAGGGACCGGCCACCGACCCCGAGATTTCCGTCGCCGACGACGACCTCACCCAACTGCTGTACACCTCGGGCACGACCTCGCAGCCCAAGGGCGCGATGATGACCCACCGGGCGCTGCTGCACGAGTACCTCTCCTGCGTGGTCGGGCTGGATTTCACCGCCGACGACCACCCGCTGCACGCGATGCCGCTGTATCACTCGGCGCAGATGCACGTGTTTCTCGTGCCGTACCTGATGGTCGGTGCCACGAACCGGCTGGTGGAAACACCCGAACCGGGCGAGGTGCTGCGCCGGATCGAAAGCGAGCGGATCACGGCGTTCTTCGCGGCACCCACGGTGTGGGTGGGCCTGGCCAACCACGACGACTTCGCCCGGCGCGACCTCACCTCGCTGCGCAAGGCCTACTACGGGGCCTCGATCATGCCGGGCCCAGTGCTGCAGCGGCTGCGGGAGTCACTGCCGCAGCTGGGGTTCTACAACTGCTTCGGGCAGTCGGAGATCGCCCCGCTGGCAGCGATCCTGCGCCCCGAGGAGCACGAGACCCGGCCCGATTCCGCCGGGCGCCCGGCCCTGTTCGTCGAGGCCAAGGTCGTCGACGAGCAAGGCGAGGAGGTCGCCCCCGGCGAGCTCGGCGAGATCGTCTACCGCTCGCCGCAGCTGTGCACCGGGTACTGGGACAAGCCCTCCGACACCGCCGAGGCGTTCCGAAACGGCTGGTTCCATTCCGGCGATCTGGTGCGCCGCGACGAGGACGGATACTTCTTCGTCGTCGACCGGATCAAGGACGTGATCAACACCGGCGGGGTGCTCGTCGCCTCCCGCGAGGTCGAGGACGTGCTCTACACCCACCCGGCGGTCGCCGAGGTCGCGGTGATCGCCCTGCCCGACCCGCAGTGGATCGAAAGCATCGCCGCGGTGGTGGTCGCACGCTCCGAGGTGGACGAATCCGCCCTGCTGGAACACGTGCGCAGCCGGCTGGCCGGCTACAAGGTGCCCAAGCGGATCCGCTTCGTCGACGATCTGCCCCGCAACAGTGCGGGCAAGCTGCTCAAACGTGTCCTGCGTGAGGAGTTCAGCGACACCGAGGTCGCCTCCGGGTGACCCATCCGAGCCGGAACCGGCCGGGTGAAGGCCGCCGCTGCGGTCAGCGACCTTTCCGCATCTCCCGCCCGCACACAGCATCCACCGCCCACACCAGGGCAAACACCGGATACGCCCACGGCGAGGCGCTCGCCGTGCCGAGGAGCGCGGTGACGCACTCGGTCACCGCGGGATCCCGGTCCGGGGCTGCGTCAGGGCCGTGCTGCGCAGTGGCGACAACGAGGCAGCAGGCGAGTACGTCTTTCGCTGGTGCATGCCCGCATCCTGCGGCTTCGCGCGGGCGGTGGCCTTCGGGAACGTCCCGGAAAAGATCCGGACACCACCCCGGGAAATCCCCGACGGGGATGCCCTCCGGCCCGCTAACCGGTTCGCCACGGCTCGTGGCGCTCAGAGCGAGTGAATGGGGATGAAGCCCTCGGCTGCGGTGAAGTCCCGCGGGTTGACAGTGATCGAATCGGGAAGCTGCTCGTCGGGAATCCTCTTCAGATTCAGCACAGCGCTGGTGTCCAGCGGTGCCCGCGATCCTCCGTCGCTCATCGAGTGTGCCAGACCGAATCGGCGGCGTTGTTGAACAGTTCTTCCAGATGGGTCTCTTCGGTCTCGAAACTGTCGTCACCGGACCGATCGGCATCAGCACGAAGGTCCTCGATGTCGACATCCGGGAGGTCGGCGAGAGCGGCCTTCAGCTCGCGCGCGGGAACGTAGCGCCGCCGGGGTCTGGGGCCGACCTCGGCAGCCAGGCGAAGGGCGGTATTGACCGTATCGACCTTGCTCTGCGTACCGAGAGCGGCACGAGCCCGTTCGAGAGCCTCGTCATCGAGATCGATCTGCGTCTTCACCATGTATTGAATTGTGCTACACGAGAACCCTCACTCACCGAAGTGATATCCGGAGTGAATCACCGCGTCGAACCGCTCCTGCGTGCTTTCCACCAAGAGTTCCTCACGCATTGTCTTCGGTACTGGCCGTGGTCGTAGCCGTGGTTGGCGGTCAGAAGGGCGTCCGGTCGGGCCGGTGGCTGGGCGTCCACGTCGCTTCGGGAGAATGCGGGCATGGTCGAGCAGAGCATCTGGATGCAGAAGGTCACCGACGACCCCGGGCATTCCACCTGGTATGTCGAGCGCTTCCGTTCCATGGCTCGCGCCGGCGACGACCTCGCCGGAGAAGCCCGCCTCGTGGACGCCATGGTGCCGCGCCATGCCCGCATCCTCGACGCCGGCTGCGGACCCGGCCGGGTCGGTGGCGCGTTGGCCGAGGCGGGCCACGACGTCGTCGGCGTCGACGTCGACCCGGTCCTGATCGAGGCCGCCGAGCAGGACCATCCCGGCCCGCTCTGGATGGTCGGCGACCTGGCCGAACTCGACCTGTCCGCCCAGGGCATCACCACACCGTTCGATGCCGTCGTCTGCGCCGGCAACGTGCTGCCGTTCCTCGCTCCGAGCACGCGTGGCGAGGTGCTGAAGCGGCTCCATGCGCATCTCGCGCCGGGCGGCCGGGCCGCGATCGGCTTCGGCGCCGGCCGCGGCTACGCGTTCAGCGAGTTCTTCGAGGACGCGGCAGCGGCCGCGCTCGAGCCCGACCTGCTGCTGTCCACCTGGGACCTGCGCCCGTTCACCGACGACTCGGACTTCCTCGTCGCCCTCCTCCACAAACGATGAGTGCCCGAGCCACTGAGCCTCCTCTTCACGGAGCGGGTCATCGGGCCCCTCGACGACTCGGGAGAACAGGGCACTGCAGCCGTTGAGAGCCGGCCACCCAGGTGGGCGTGGAGCACGGTGAAATCCCGTCCTCGACATCGTCGGTTTTACCGAACACCTCGTCGAGGGGCAATCGGGGCCGAGCCGGAGCACCGGCGAGGTCGGCGTGACGGTGCGACCCTGGCCGGATGGGAGAGTTGCTCGTCGGTACGGCCTCCTGGACCGACCGGACGCTGATCGCCTCGGGCTGGTACCCACCCGAGGCCAACACCCCCGCCAAGCGACTCGAGTTCTACGCGGGCACGTTCCCGCTGGCCGAGGTCGATGCCACCTACTACGGCCTGCCCGCGGAACGGACCGCGGCACTGTGGGTACAGCGCACGCCGGAGCACTTCACCTTCAACGTCAAGGCCTTCAGCCTGTTCACCCAGCACCCGACCAAGCCTTCCGCGTTGCCCAAGGACCTGCGGTCGGCCACCGAGCACATCGATCGAAAGAACGTCTACCTGCGCGATCTCGACCCGCACGTGGTCGACGAGCTCTGGCAGCGATTCCTGGGCGCCCTGGCACCGCTGTACGAGGCGGGCAAGCTCGGCGCGATCCTGTTGCAGTTCCCGCAGTGGTTCCCGATCGGCCGCACCAACAAGCAGTACCTGCTGGAGTGCCGGGACCGCGTCGCACCGATGCCGGTGTGCGTGGAATTCCGCAACTACACCTGGATGCAGGAACGCAACCGCGAGGAGACGCTGGAGTTCCTGTCCAGCCACGGCCTGCCGTATGTCGTGGTGGACATGCCGCAGGGACACACCAGTTCGATCCCACCGGTGGTGGCGGCCACCGCCGACCTCGCAGTCGTCCGGTTCCACGGGCGCTCGGAGCGCTGGACCAGCCGCGACATCGAAGAGCGATTCGGCTACAAGTACTCGCATCGCGAACTGGCCGAGTGGGCACCGAGGCTTCGCGAACTCGCCGATTCGGCCACCACGACGCACGTGGTGATGAACAACTGCTACCGCGACTACGCCCAGACCAACGCCGCGGACCTGGCCGAGCTCGTGCGCACGGCACCGCCTCCCTCCCGCAGCACGTCCCGGCAATGACAGTGCGCAACAGGCAGCCACTGTGGACTATCCGGTCTCCGCTGCCGCGCGGAACAGCTGCTTCGGCCGAAAAGCCGCCCAACACTGACCCGTTTGGACTACCCACTTTGTTCTCAACACAGCAAAAGTTCGTCCATTCGCGTCGATAGGTATTGAAGCCGGACCCGAAAGTGATTAACGTCTCAACGCGACTCGACAAGGGCGACGCCCAGGAGGCGAGGCGGTGTGAGGCGGATGTCGCTACGGCCGGAGAATGCGCAGCAAGCGCGAGTGCTGCGTCTGCTGCGCGGGAACGGCCCCACCTCCCGCGCGGAACTGGGTGAGTCCCTGCGCCTCTCGCGCTCGAAGCTCGCACTCGAAATCGACCGGCTCACCGAGCAGGGATTCGTCGAAAGCGACGGGTTCGCCGCCTCCCGAGGCGGGCGCCGCTCGTCGATCGTGCGGCTGTCCCGAACAACCCGGTTCGTCGGCATCGACATCGGCGCGACCTCGGTCGATGTCGCCGTCACCAACGGTGAGCTCGACGTGCTCGGTCACCTCTCCACCGAGATCGCGGTGTACGAGGGTCCGACCGCCGTGTTGGGCAAAGCGCTCGAACTGGTCGGCAAGCTCCGCGCCGAGGGGGTGGCCACCGACATTCACGGCGCGGGAATCGGCATCCCCGGCCCGGTGAGTTTCCGCGACGGCGTTCCGGTGGTGCCGCCGATCATGCCGGGCTGGGACCAGTATCCGGTGCGGGAGGCGATGAGCCAGGAACTCGGTGCGCCCGTGCTGGTCGACAACGACGTGAACCTGATGGCGCTCGGTGAGCACCACGCGGGCGTGGCCCGCTCGGTCGACGACTTCCTCCTGGTCAAGATCGGAACCGGGATCGGCTGCGGCATCGTCGCCGACGGTGACGTCCACCGGGGCGTGTCCGGCAGCGCCGGCGACATCGGCCATATCCGGATCGACGACGACGGCCCCCCGTGCACGTGCGGAAACATCGGATGCCTGGAGGCCTACGCCAGTGGGGCCGCCCTCGCCCGCGACGCGACGGCGGCCGCCCGCGTCGGCCAGTCGACCTACCTCGCCGAGCGGCTCGAGGAGACGGGCACGCTGTCCGCCGCCGACATCACGGCCGCCGTCGCAGCCGGTGACCCGACCGCCGTGCAGATGTTGCGTGGCAGCGGGCACCGGGTCGGCCAGGTGCTGGCCGGTCTGGTGAGTTTCTTCAATCCCGGCCTGGTCGTCATCGCCGGCGGCGTGGCAGGCGCCGGACACTCCCTGCTGGCGGAGATCCGCAGCGTCGTCTACCGCCGCTCGCTGCCGCTGGCCACGGGAAACCTGCCCATCGTCCTGTCCGAACTGGCCGATGCCGCCGGTGTCGTCGGCGGTGCTCGCCTGATCAGCGACCACGTCTTCTCCGTCTCCGGCGGAGCCGAGGAGCGCTAGGAGGAGATGTCGATGACCACACCCCTGCTCGAAATGCGCGACATCGTCAAGACATTCCCCGGTGTGCGGGCACTCGACGGTGTCGACCTCGACGTGCGCCCCGGTGAGGTCCACTGCCTGCTCGGCCAGAACGGTGCGGGCAAGTCGACCCTGATCAAGATTCTGTCCGGCGCCCACCGCACCGACGAGGGCACGATCACCTGGCAAGGCACCCCGGTATCGCTGCGCAGCCCCTCGGCGGCGATGAAACTGGGCATCGCCACGATCTACCAGGAGCTCGACCTCGTCGACGGCCTTTCCATCGCCGAGAACATCCACCTCGGACACGAACGCTCCCGACTGGGCTTCTCCCGGCGCGCCGAGATGCTGCAGGCCGCCCGGAAAGTGCTCGACCGGCTCGGGCACGGCGACCTCGACCCCGCACGGGAAGTCGGAGAGCTTCCGTCGGCCCTCAAACAGATCGTCAGCATGGCCCGCGCCCTGTCCCACGATGCCCGGCTGATCATCATGGACGAGCCCTCGGCCGTGCTCGCCCATGACGAGATCCGGGGGCTGTTCGAGGTCATCGGGCAGCTCACCGAGCAGGGCATCGCCGTGGTCTACATCTCCCACCGGCTGGAGGAGATCCGCGAGATCGGCGACCGCGTCACCGTGCTCAAGGACGGCCGGACGGTGGCCGGCGGGCTCCCGGCGGAGGAAACACCGACGCAGCAGGTCGTGTCGCTGATGACCGGCCGTGACGTGGAGTACGCCTTCCCGCAGCGCCCACAGGTGGGCGCCCGCGAACACAGCCCCGAACTGCTCCGGGCCGAGCATCTCTCGCGCCCCCGGGAGTTCGACGACATCTCCTTCACCGTGCGACGCGGAGAGATCGTCGGGCTCGCCGGGCTCGTGGGGTCCGGACGCTCCGAGATCCTGCAGACGCTCTACGGCGCGCGCACCCCCGCCACCGGACGGATCCTGGTGGACGGCGAACACCTGCGGCCGGGAAGTGTCCGGGCAGCCGTGCGGGCGGGGATGGGCCTGGCCCCGGAGGAACGCAAAAGCCAGGCCCTCGTCCAGTACGAATCGATCGCCCGCAACGTCTCCCTGGCCTCGCTCGGGCGGTACTCCCGCCTGGGCTGGGTCGACCGTGGACGTGAACACGCCGCCGCGAGCGCGGCGACCGACTCGCTGCAGCTGCAACCCGCGGACACTCGGCGCCCGGTGCGCGTCCTGTCCGGCGGCAACCAGCAGAAAGCGGTCGTCGCGCGATGGCTGCTCGCCGACTGCCGGCTGCTGCTGCTCGATGAACCGACCCGCGGCGTCGACGTCGGTGCCCGCGCCGAGATCTACGCGCTGGTGCGCCGGCTCGCCGACTCCGGTGTCGGCGTGGTGCTGGTCTCCAGTGAAATCCCCGAAGTCCTCGGCCTGGCCGACCGCGTCCTCGTCCTGCGCGAAGGCCGCATCGTCCGCGAGGCCGACGCCCGCGACATCGACGAGCCCCAGGTCCTCGACCTGTTCATGGAAGGGAGCGCGGCATGACCGAGCAGCCCCCCGCCGCCGAAACGGTGCCCGAGGCGACGCCGGACACCAGCACGGCAACCCCCCGGTCAGGCAGGCCCACCGATCGCCTCCGGCTCGCGGGCGCCAACCAGCGGCAGGTCCTCGGGCTCGTGGCGGTGCTGGCACTCCTCGTTGCGGCCGGATCCGTCACCACGGAGAACTTCTTCCAGATCTCCAACCTCGTCCTGCTGCTCACCCAGGCCTCGATCATCGGCGTCGTGTCGATCGGCATGACCTTCGTCATCATCAGCGGCGGCATCGACCTGTCGGTGGGAGCGATCATCGCGCTCGCCTCGGTGTGGGCCACCACGGGCGCGACGCAGGACTTCGGGCTGGCAGGCATGCTGTTCACCGCGATCGTCGTGGCGACCGTCTGCGGCCTCGTCAACGGCGGGCTCATCGCCTACGGAGGGCTCGTCTCGCTCATCGTGACGATCGCCGGGATGGCCGGCTTCCGCGGCCTGGCCACGCTCATCTCCGGAGGACGGTCCCAGGTCGTGGAGACCTCGGCCTTCAGCGCGATCGCCACGACCGACATCCTCGGCATCCCGCTGCTCGTCTACATCTTCGCCACCGTCGTCGCAGTCGGCTGGCTGCTGCTCAACCGGACGACGTTCGGACGGCACGTCTTCGCCATCGGCGGCAATCCCGAAGCCGCTCGACTCGCCGGTATCGATGTCCGGCGAGTGCGGGCCACCGTGTTCGCGCTCTCGGGCCTGTGCTGCGGCATCGCGGCGATCATGCTGACCGCGCGGACCAACACCGGGGCCAGCACCCACGGCACCTTCTACGAACTCGACGTCATCGCCGCCGTCATCCTCGGCGGCACCCTGCTCACCGGCGGCCGCGGAACCCTCATCGGTTCCATTCTCGGCGTCCTCGTCTTCACCACGGTCACCAACATCTTCGTCCTGAACAACCTGTCCACACCCATCCAGCAGATCGCCAAAGGCGTGATCATCGTCGTCGCCGTGCTGCTCCAGCGCCGCGCGAACAAAGAAGCGGCCACCTAGACCCACCGATCCGGTCATTCGCCGAACGCAACTCCCTTCAAGGAGGCGGAATCATGTCGCAATCCACCAACGGGACCACGCACCGTCGCCGCTTTCTGTTCGGCGGCGCCGCCGTCGGCGCGGGCGCACTGCTCACCGCCTGCACCGGCAGCGGCAGCAGCGAGGAGAACAACGCCAGCGAACTCGTCGGCAACCAAAACCAGCAGGGCTCCAACGCCAAACCCGGCAAGACGGTGACGATCGGACTGTCCATCCCCTCCGATGACCACGGATGGATGGGCGCCATCGGCGCCAATGCCCTCGCCCAGGCCGAAAGTTTCGACGACGTCAAGCTCGAGGCCACCGAAGGCACCAACGACGTCAACAAGCAGATCTCGCAGATCCAGACCCTGATCAACAAGAAGGTGGACGTCCTGGCGATCCTGCCCTTCAACGGCGAGTCACTCACCGCCGTGGCACAGCAGGCCATGCAGGCTTCGATCCCCGTGGTCAACATCGACCGGATCTTCGGGTCCAAACTCGCCTACCGCACCTGGGTCGGCGGCGACAACTACGGCATGGGCGTCAACGCGGGCAACTTCATCGCGAACAGGCTCGCCGAACAGGGCAAGACCGACAACCCGGTCATCGTCGAGGTCGCAGGCATCGACAACCTGCCGCTGACGCAGGAACGCAGCAAAGGCTTCTCCGAAGCGCTCGACGCCCATGGGCTCACGGTCACGATGCGCCAGGCCGCCGAATTCACCCCCCAGTCCGGACGCACGGTCATGGGCAACGTCCTGCAGGCCCAGGACCGGATCGATGCCGTGTGGAACCACGACGACAACCAGGGTGTGGGCGTGCTGGCGGCGATCGAGCAGGCCAACCGCTCCGGCGAATTCTTCATGGTCGGCGGCGCAGGCTCGAAAGTCATGATGGAACACATCCGCTCCGGAGACGGCCCCATGGCCGCCACGGTCCTCTACCCGCCGACCATGTCCGCCTCGGCAGTCAACCTCGCCCGGCTCATCGCGCAGGGACGCAGCATGACGGACCTGGTCGGGCGTGCTGTTCCCAGCGAGATCACGCTCCACTCGGCCACCGTGACCAAGGACAACGTCGACCAGTACCTCGACATCGCATTTTGAGAAACGGAAGCGGATCGGCTTGCGTGAGGATGCGGGTAGCGGCACCTCAGGCGCCGCCTCGCCTCCGGGATTCGGCACATCGAGTAGCCACCTGCGCCGCGTGCCGTCTGTCCTCGCGAGGCGACGTCTGAGAACCCGCGGCGGTGCCGGTTGCTCACGTGACGAAAGCGGCTCACGCCGCTTACCCGACGCTCGCTGTGTCCCGGCAATACCCAACCCACATTCTCCGGAGAAGGTGAACATGACAGACAGGCAGCCACTCGGCGTCGGCATGGTGGGATACGCCTTCATGGGCGCGGCCCACTCGCAGGCCTGGCGCACCGTCGGCCGAGTCTTCGACCTGCCCGTGCACCCCGCCATGGCCGTGCTGTGCGGCCGTCACGCGGGCAACACCGCCGCGGCAGCCACCCGACACGGATGGGCCGCGGTCGAAACCGACTGGCAGAAGCTGATCCGGCGCGACGACGTCCAACTCGTCGACATCTGCACCCCCGGCGACAGCCACTCCGAGATCGCGATCGCCGCGCTGGAGGCAGGCAAGCACGTGCTGTGCGAGAAGCCGCTGGCGAATTCGGTCGCCGCCGCGACCGCGATGACCGAGGCCGCCGAACGAGCCCGGCAGCGCGGCGTGCGCAGCATGGTGGGATTCAACTACCGGCGCGTTCCCGCGCTGTCCCTGGCACGCAGGATGATCGCCGACGGGCGGATCGGCACGATCCGGCACGTGCGCGCCCAGTACCTGCAGGATTTCCTCGCCGACCCGCAGCTGCCCATGATGTGGCGTCTCGACCGCGAACGCGCGGGCTCGGGCGCGCTCGGCGACATCGGAGCCCACATCGTCGATCTCACGCAGTTCCTCACCGGTGAGCAGATCGCGGGCGTGTCCGGACTGACCACCACGTTCGTACCCGAACGCCCACGCGCGGACGGCAGCGGACAGTACGCCCGGGTGACCGTCGACGACGCAGCGGCCTTCCTCGCCCGCCTCACCGGCGGAGCCATGGCGACCTTCGAAGCCACCCGCTTCGCCGTCGGACGCAAGAACGCGATGCGCATCGAGATCAACGGCTCGGCAGGAAGCCTCGCCTTCGACTTCGAGGCGATGAACGAGCTGCAGTTTCACGACCACACCGAAAGCCCCGACACCGGCGGATTCCGCCGAATCCTGACGACCGAACCGTCGCATCCCTACCTGGAGGCATGGTGGCCGCCGGGTCACGGGCTCGGCTACGAGCACACCTTCACGCACCAGATGCGCGACCTCCTCGAGGACATCGCGACCGGAACCGACCCCGCCCCGTCGTTCGCCGACGGCCTGGCGGTGCAGCAGGTGCTCGACGCCGTCGAGCGCAGCGCAGCCGATCGCAGCCGATGGACGGAGGTGAGCACCCCGTAAGGAACCGATCGCCCTGCACGCCACCGAGAAAGGAAAACCGCTGATCATGGACAGATCCACAGCACGCAACCGCCGCGATTTCCTCCGTGCCGCGACGGGAACCGTCCTCGCGGCAGGAGCGTCGACGGCCTGGATGGGCACCGCCGTCGCCGGGCAGACCCCGGCCCGCGGGCGGCATCTTCCCCCGAACAAAATCGGCATCCAGCTCTACACGATGCGCTCCCTGATGAGCGAGTCCGTGGAGGACACACTGACCTTCCTCTCCCGCGTCGGATACGCGGAAGTGGAATTCGCCGGCCTGTACGGCTACAGCCCCGAACGCATGCGCGACCTGCTGCGGCACCTCAAGCTCCAGGCGCCCGCGAGCCACGACAGCATCCCGTCCAACCAGGACCAGCTGGAGCAACTGCTGGAACAGGCCCGCACGCTGGGGCAGCGCTGGGTCGTGCTGCCCTACTTCGCCGCCGACACCCTGAAGGAGTATCACCAGCTCGCCGAGCGCCTCAACTGGGCCGGCGACATCGCCCGCAGGCACGGCCTCCGCGTCGGCTACCACAATCACGCCCACGAGTTCGACTCCTTCGGTGGGACGCGCCCGTACGACCTGCTGCTCCGCGAGACGGACCCACACCTGGTCGACTTCGAGCTCGACATCTACTGGGCGATCAAGGCGGGCGTGGACCCGACCGACCTGTTCGACCGGGCGCCGGGGCGCTTCCCGCTCAGCCACGTCAAGGGCATGTCCGCCGACGGCTCCTTCGCCGACGTGGGAGAGGGTGTTCTCGACTACGGGCGCATCTTCGCCGAGAAGGAACGCGCCGGCATGCAGCACTATTTCGTGGAACGCGACGACCTGCCGCACCCGAAGGAAACCGCCAGGGACAGTTACCGCCACCTCCGGCAACTGACCTTCTAGAAAATGCCGTGACGTCCTGCTCGGACAGTTGGCCGACCACCGTTTCGGCGGCGTTCGGCCACCCGAGCGAAAAAATACCCAGCACCAAGCCGAGAACAGTTCCGAAAAGCGTATTTCCACCGGCGGATCGCAAATCCGCCCGGAGGCAGTACGCACCAAAAGCCGCGAGAACACTTCCGTGATCGCGGCCCGGCACCGACCCGCAAGACCCCCCATTCGACATTGTCTTCCAGGGGAGACGCCGTGCCAACACCATTACGCAGAGCAGTCGGATCAGCACTCAGCGCCTTACTCGTTCTGGGAACCCTGGTCGCCTTCGCCGCGCCCGCCCAGGGCCGAACCGCCCCGACAATCCGCGAAACCGCGGGCGCCCAGCAGACCACCGAAAACCGGAACGAAGCCGAAGCCCAGCACGAAGCGTTCAACGTCCTGGTCTTTTCGAAGACCGCCGGCTACCGGCACGCCTCGATCCCGGACGGAATCGCCGCGATCAAGGAACTCGGTGCCCAGCACCACTTCGGTGTCGACGCCACCGAGGACGCCGGGGCCTTCACCGACGACAACCTCGAGCAGTACGAGGCCGTCATCTGGCTGTCGACGACCGGCGATGTGCTCAACGAGGCCCAGCAGGCCGCGTTCGAACGGTACATCAAGGGCGGCGGCGGATATGTCGGCATCCACGCCGCCGCCGACACCGAGTACGACTGGCCGTTCTACGGCAAGCTCGTCGGCGCGTACTTCGATTCCCACCCGTCCGTGCAGGAAGCCACGGTCCGGACCACCGACCGGGTGCACCCCTCAACGAAGCCGCTGCCGAAAACCTGGACCCGCACCGACGAGTGGTACAACTACGCGTCCAACCCCCGGGGTGACGTGCACGTCCTCGCCGCGCTGGACGAGTCGACCTACGACGGCGGGGCCATGGGTGCCGACCACCCGATCAGCTGGTGTCAGCTTCACCAGGGCGGCCGCGCCTGGTACACCGGCATGGGCCACACCGCGGCGTCCTACGGTGACCAGAAGTTCCTCGACCACATCGCAGGCGGTATCCGCGCCGCCGCGGGTGACGTGAACGCCGACTGCGGCGTGACGAACTGGTCCAACTTCGACCAGGTGACCCTCGCGCAGGGCCCCGACGAGGTCGGCGAACCCATGGGCATGGCGGTGCTGCCGGGCGGCGGCGTGCTGCACAGCGAACGGCAGGGCACCCTGTCCTACACCACCGCCGACGGTGAAACCAGCGTGGCGGCGGACATCCCCGTCTACACCCACGACGAAGAGGGTCTGCAGTCCATCGCGATCGACCCGAACTTCGCGCAGAACCGCTGGGTCTACGTCTACTACGCACCGCCACTGGACACCCCCTCGGGTGATGCGCCGGAAACGGCCGACGACCCGGCGGTGTTCGAGCAGTGGCAGGGCCACAATCAGCTCTCCCGCTTCAAGTTCCGGAACGGCAAGCTGGACATGGCCAGCGAGCAGCAGATCATGCGGGTCGACGCCACGCGCGGCATGTGCTGCCACGTCGGCGGGGACATCGCCTTCGGGCCGCAGGGCAACCTCTACCTGTCCACCGGCGACGACTCGAACCCGTTCCAGTCGAGCGGCTACACCCCGATCGACGAGCGCAGTAGCCGCAACCCCGCTTTCGATGCGCAGCGGACCTCGGCCAACACCAACGACCTGCGCGGCAAGGTCCTGCGCATCAGCGTGCAGGACGACGGCTCGTACACCGTCCCGGACGGCAACATGTTCGCCGGAGACAGCAGCGACAAAACCCGCGGTGAGATCTACGCGATGGGCTTTCGCAACCCGTACCGGATCTCCGTCGACCACAAGACCGGAACGCTCTACGTCGGCAACTACGGCCCGGACGCGGCCACCGCCGATCCGCAGCGTGGCCCCGCAGGCATCGTGGAGTTCGAGCGGATCACCGAGCCGGGCTTCTACGGCTGGCCGTACTGCGTGGGCACAAACAAGGCCTACCACGACTACGACTTCGCCACCGGCGAATCGGGGCCCGAATTCGACTGCGCGAACCCGGTCAACGAATCGCCGAACAACGACGGGTTGACCCAGCTTCCTGCGGCCAAGCCCGCGTGGCTGCCCTACAACGGCGATTCCGTCCCCGAATTCGGCAGCGGCAGCGAGTCCCCGATGGGCGGACCGGTCTACCACTTCGACGCCGACAACACCTCGGAGACGAAGCTGCCCGCCTACTTCGGCGGCAAGTTCTTCGCCTACGAGTGGGGCCGCGGCTGGATCAAGACCATCTCCACGACCGACGACGGCCAGCCGGCCGAGATCGACCCGTTCTTCCCGACGATGGAACTGACCCGGCCGATGGACATCGAGTTCGGCGCGGACGGCTCGCTGTACGTGCTCGACTACGGCAGCGGTTACTTCGGCGGGGCCGAGGACTCGGCACTGTACCGGATCGACTACGTCAAGGGTGATCGCGCGCCGAACGCGGAAGTCTCCGCCGAGCCGACCTCCGGGCAGGCACCACTCGAGGTGAGCTTCTCCTCCGAGGGATCCACAGATCCGGATCCGGGCAGCTCGATCACCTACGCGTGGGACTTCGACGGTGACGGGCAGACCGACGCCACGGACCCGAACCCCACCCACACCTACACCGGCAACGGTGAGTACACCGCGACACTGACCGTGACCGACGAGACCGGCAAGACCGGAACGGCCAGCGAAACCATCGTGGTCGGCAACACCGCGCCACAGGTGACCTTCCAGAAGCCGGCCAACGGGCACGTCTTCGACTTCGGTGACACCGTTGCGTACCAGGTCTCGGTCACCGACCCCGACGGGACGCCGGTCGACTGCTCGAAGGTCGAGGTCGAATACATCCTCGGCCACTCCACCGGCGACGACGCCCACGGCCACCCGCTGAGCCAGGCCAACGGGTGTGAAGGCACGATCGAAACCGCCAGCACCGACGGTCACCAGGGCGCCGACATCTACGGGGTGCTGCACGCCGGCTACACCGACAGCTCACCGAACGGGAAAGCCCCCGAGCTGACCGGTGAAGCCGAGATCACCCTGCAGCCCGCCACCAAGCAGGCGGAGTTCTTCGACGACAGCAACGGCGTGCAGGTCGTCGAGGACAGCGAAGGAGCGCAAGCCGGTGCCCGGGTCGGACACATCCAGCCCGGTGACTGGCTCTCGTTCCAGCCGTACAACCTCGCCGGAGTGAACTCGATGAGTTTCCGGGTCTCCTCGGGCGGCGACGGCGGCACCATCGAGGTGCACTCCGGCTCCCCCGACGGCCCGCTCGTGGCCACCGCCGAGGTGTCCAACACCGGTGGCTGGACGAACTACGCCGAAACCGGACCCGTGCCGGTGACGGATCCGGGCGGTACGGGCAAGTTGTTCCTGGTCTTCACCGGCAGCGGCTCCGGCGGCCTGTTCGACGTCGACTCGTTCACCCTCCACGGCTCCGACGGACCACCCCCGCAAACCTGCGAGCCGGTGAATCCGGAGAAGGGCTACACCAGCCTGTTCGACGGCACGACCGAAAGCATGCAGGGCTGGTCGCAGGCCGGTCCGGGTCGGTTCGAGCACACCGAGAACTGCAGTCTGCGCTCGGTCGGCGGCATGGGCCTGTACTGGCACTCGGCCGAGAAGTTCCAGGCGCCGTACTCGCTGAAGCTGGACTGGAAGAAGCCCGGTGACGACAACTCCGGTGTCTTCGTGGGTTTCCCCGACCCCGGCAACGACCCGTGGGTCGCGGTCGACAAGGGCGAGGAGATCCAGATCGACCCGACCGACGACCCGGCCAACCGGACGGGAGCGATCTACGACGAGCAGGCCCCGAACCCGGAGAAGGTCCAGCAGGCACTGAAGCCCGACGGGGAGTGGAACACCTACGAGATCGTCGTGACGAAGAAGACGATCACCGTCCACCTCAACGGCACGAGGGTCAACCACTGGGTCGACGACGACCCGAACGTGGACCTGACCCAGGGCTACATCGGCCTGCAGAACCACGGTGACAGCGACGACGTGTCCTTCCGCAACGTCCGGATCGACACGACCGTCGACGTGGCGGCGCCGGCGGTGTCGGCACAGCTGGACCCACCGGACCCCAACGGTGACCCGCACGGCAAGTACGAGGGCACCTACAACACCCCGGTGACGACCTCGCTGTCGGCCGACGACGGTGAGGGCTCGGGTGTGGCCGAGCTCGAGTACTCCCTCGACGACGGCCAGTGGAAGACCTACACCGATCCGCTGACCGTCGAAGCCGCCGGGAAGCACACCGTGGCCTACCGGGCCACCGACAACGCGGGCAACACCTCGAAGACCGCGAAGGTCGGTTTCGAGATCGTGCCGGATGCCTGCCCCGGCTCGGACCTCCGCGAGACGGTGATCATCGGTGACGCCGACACCGGGGTGAACAACGTGGACACCGGTGACGGCTGCACGATCAACGACCTGATCGCCGAAGACGCCACCTACGCCAACCACGGCGCCTTCGTCGACCACGTCGAGAAGGTCACCGACACGCTCGTGGCCGACGGTGTGATCACCGACAAGGACAAGGGCCGCATCATGCGGGCCGCCGGGCGCTCCGACGTCGGCAAGTAAGTAATCCCCACCCGCCACCGCCCGGGTTCCCTGCAGCCACCACTGCCGGGGACCCGGGCCCCGGGAAAGGAGCCGCCCACAACCGGGTGGACCGCACGAACCCGCCTACCGCACCGAACCGCAACGAGTTCGGCGACCACACCGCTCAAGCACCGACGCCCTCAGACTTCCGTGCCTGTGGCCGGGGGAACCGAAGGGAGACCCATGACCGACAAGCAGCCTCGGACCGGCCCGATCGAGCGGCAGATGTCCCGCCGCTCCATGCTGGCCGGTGCCGCGGCGAGCGCTGCCGTTCCCGTCGCCGCCACCACTGTGGGTGCCCCGCCCGCCACGGCTGCCCCCGGCAACGGCCGTGGCAACCCGAACCGTGGCCAGACCAGACGGATCACGATGTACGCCGAGGAGATCTCCGGCGGCATGATCGGCTACGGGCTCGCCCCCGGGGAAGCCACGGTGCCGGGCCCGATCCTTGAAATGTGGGAAGGGGACACTCTCGAGATCGAGCTGGTCAACAACACCGACCGGCAGCTGTCGATCCACCCGCACGGAGTGGACTACAGCGTCGACTCCGATGGCAGCCCACTCAACGCGTCCTTCAACGAGCCCGGCGAGCGGCGCACGTACGTCTGGCGCACGCACAGCCCGTACAAGGCCGAGGGCGGCCGGTGGATGCCCGGCAGTGCCGGGTACTGGCACTACCACGATCACGCCATGGGCACCCCGCACGGCACCGAGGGAATCCGCAAAGGCCTCTACGGTGCCCTGATCGTTCGACGCAAGGGCGACATCACGCCCGACCGGCAGTTCACGGTCGTGTTCAACGACATGACGATCAACAACCGGATAGCCCCGGATGCGCCACTGTACAAAGCTCGGCTCGGCGAACGGGTGGAGTTCATCGCGATCGGGCACGGCAACACCTTCCACACGTTCCACATGCACGCCCACCGCTGGGTGGACAACCGCACCGGCATGCTCGAAGGCCCGAATGACCCGAGCCCGGCAATCGACAACAAGGACCTCAACCCCGGGGACTCGTTCGGATTCCAGGTGATCGCCGGGGAAGGCGTCGGGGCGGGAGCGTGGATGTACCACTGCCACGTGCAGTTCCACTCCGACCAAGGAATGGCCGGGATCTTCCTCGTCCTCAACGAGGACGGCAGCGTTCCCGACGGCGCACAAGCCGCCTTGGACCGCTACCGCGACGGCGGCTAGGAGACCTCATGGGTCCGCCAGCCCACAACTCCGCCGAGTCGAACCACGAGTGAAGGAGCAGGCATGGATCGAAGATCTCTTTTGCTCTCATCGCACAAGAGACATGCACGGCCGAAGAGATGGCGACGCGCGATGGTTCTGATAACCAGCGTTGCGCTGGCTCTGGGGCTCTCCGCGATCCCCGTCTCGGCCGCGCCCGGGACTCCCGGAAAGCCCGGCAACCCTGGGAAACCGGGAAACCCCGGGAAACCCGGTACTCCCGGCAAACCGAAAAACCCCGGGGCACCGAAGACTCCGGTGAACGTGCTGGTGTTCCACGGCCCTGCAGCCAAGCAAGGCGATCCGGTCGGCCAGGCCACGACGGCGTTCGAGGAACTGGGCGAGGAAAACGGCTTCACCGTCGACGAGTCCACGGACCCGGGCGTGTTCACCACCGAGAACCTGGAGCAGTACCGGGGCGTGGTGTTCCTGTCCGCCAAGGGCGTGACACTCAACGCCGACCAGAAGACCGCGTTCCAGAACTACATCCAGGGCGGCGGCGGTTTCCTCGGCATCCACGACGCCGCACGCGCCCAATCCGGCTCCGACTGGTTCACCGGCCTCATCGGCACCCGCCCGGGGCCCAGCCCGACGAACGTGCAGAAAGCCGTCGTCAGCCTCGTCGACCGGCAACATCCGGCCAACCAGGGACTACCACTCACCTGGACCCGCTCCGACCAGTGGCTCAACTGGTCCCCCAACCCGGTCGGCAAGGTCCACACGGTCGCACAGGTCAAGGAGAAGGAGTACAAGCCGGGCGAGGGCGCCAACGGCCCGTTCCACCCGATCTCGTGGTGCCGCGACTACGACGGCGGGCGATCGTTCTACACCGGCATGGGTGCCACCAAGGCCAGCTACACCGAGCAGAATTTCCGCAGCCACCTGCTCGGCGCCATCCAGTGGACGACCGGCATGGTTCGGGGTGACTGCCAGGCGACCATCGCATCGAACTACAAGATCGAGCGACTGACCGGTGAGAACAAGTCGGGACAGCTCGACCAGCACGGCGAGATGCACGGCCTGACCATCGGCCCCAACGGCACGGTCTTCTACATCGGCAAGGCGGCCTGCCCGTCCGGCCCGGTCCGCGACTGGGACAACCCCGACGTCGGCCTCGGCTGCGGCACCATCCACCAGTGGAACCCGGAGACCAAGAAGGTCAAGCTGCTGACCACGCTGGATGTGTTCGGCAACCGGGGCAGCGGGAGCGAGCTGGTCAAAACCGAGGAAGGCCTCATCGGCATCACCCTCGACCCCGACTTCGCCGACAACGGGTGGATTTACATCTACTGGATGCCGCACGAGTCCATCGACCGCGACAAGCGGATCGGCAAGCGGACGGTCTCGCGGCTGACCTACGACTTCGCCACGGAGTCGATCGACACGAGCTCCCGCGTGGACCTTCTGCAGTGGAACGCCCAGATCCACAGCTGCTGCCACGCCGGCGGCGGGCTGGACTTCGACGACGAGGGCAACCTCTACATCGCCGTCGGTGACAACAACTCCTCCCGCGGATCGAGCGGGTACTCCGGCAACAACTGGACCAAGGACTACAAGGGCCTCTCGTTCCAGGACGCGCGGCGCACCTCCGGAAACACGAACAACCTCAACGGCAAGATCCTGCGTATCGACCCGCTACCGATCCCGGACGGCGAGCAGCCGACCCCGGGCGTCGATTCGACCTACGAGATCCCCGAGGGAAACCTGTTCCCCGAGTCCGAAGACCCGGGCGACAAGACCCGCCCGGAGATCTACGTGATGGGCGTGCGCAACCCCACGCGGCTGCACATCAACGAGGAAACCGGCTGGCTGCACACCGGATGGGTCGGCCCGGACGCGTTCGAGCCGAGCCCGACCTGGGGCCCGGCGAAATATGACACCGCCACGGTCATCACCTCCGCAGGCAACCAGGGCTGGCCCTACTGCATGGGTAACAGCCAGCCCTACCGCAACCGCAGCAACACCGACGCCAGTGTCCCCACCAACTGGTACGACTGCGACGACCTCAAGAACACCTCGCCACGCAACACCGGTCTCGTCGACATTCCCGATGCCCGCGACAACATGATCTGGTACTCGCCGGGAGGTGGCGGGCCGGTCTTCCCGGAGCGCGGCGACGGCAGCGGCGTCCCGACCTACAGGCAGGAGGACGCGACCTACACCGAGCCCTATGTCAAGGGCGGCTGCCAGGCGATCATGCCCGGGCCGGTCTACCACCGGTCCGAGGTCAACACCGACAGCGGTGTCGCCTGGCCGGCGCACTGGAACGACAAGTGGTTCATCGGGGACCAGTGCAACCCGGCCAATCGGGTCGCGGTGAGCGTGACCTCCGAGGGAGTCAAAAAGCAGGCCCCGCCCGTGTTCGCCGAAAGCCTGCGCCACATCATCCAGGTCGGTGGCGGCGACAACCAGCTCCAGAGCTGGATGGGTGCCCAGTTCGGTCCGGACGGTGCGCTCTACATGATCGACTACGGTGGCGGCTTCTTCAGCCTGACCGACAACCAGAAGCTGATCCGCATCACCTACGAGGGGGGTCCGGCCACGCCGGCACCGACAGCGTCGGCGACACCCGCCGCGCAGAACACCCCCATGAAAATGGCGTTCACCGGCGAGAGGTCCGGTGGCGTCTCCTACAAGTGGGACTTCGGCGACGGTGCCACATCAACCAAGGCCAACCCGACGCACACCTACACCAGCGGCGGCACCTACACAGCAACGCTGACGGTGACCTACGCCGACGGTGCGACAGCGACCACGGAAACCGAGGTCAACGTCGAATGCGCAGCACCCGACACCCGACCGACGGTCCGGCTGCGCGACACCGACACGGGCGTGGCCAACCATCAGCTCGGTGGCGGCTGCACAATCAACGACCTCATCGACGACGAGAGCGACTGGTCCGACCACGGCACGTTCGTGAGCTACGTGGGCGAGCTGGCCGACCGGCTGAAGAAGGACGGCATCATCAGCGGCCGCGAGAAGGGAATGCTCTCTCGCGCGGCGGGAAGGTCCGACATCGGCAAGAAGGACAACACCGGGCGGACCGGCGGGACCGGACCGAGGTGACCCGGCTCAGCAACGGTTCCGTGGGTCTGCAGACCACGGCGACAACAACTTGACCAAGTTCCGCAACATTCGGATACGGGAGCCGTAGCCCGGTGGTCAGCCGGTACGGGTGCCGGGGCCGTCCCCGGCACCCACCCGGCCGGCTCGGTTCCACCAGCAGCGTGGTGCCTGCCCGGGGCTTCCGGAGATCACGAGAGGTGCAGCACTTCCATGTTCGAACGGTTTCTTTCCGCCATGCCCGGCGGCCGTCGACGGACGGTGTACAGACCGCCGACAGCACGTCGCATGGTTGCGGCGATGCTGGGCGCGGCGCTGACAGCGCTGTGGCTGGTGCCGCTACCGGCCGCTGCCCAGGCGCAGGCACAGGCGAAGCAGGCACAAGAGCAGGTACTCACCTGGACCGCAGGCAACAGCGTCTCCGAGTACGTTTCCGCGCCGACGACGGCGACGGCAGGGCCGGCGACGCTCGTGTTCGAAAACAGCACGGAAACCGGCAACACCATGGGGATGTCGCACACCCTGACCTTCGACGTCTCCAAGCCCGGCTACAACCACGACGTCGACGTCGACATCCTGGCCAACCCCTTCGATTCCAACGGAGGACGCTACGAGGTCCAGGTCGACCTCACACCGGGGACGTACTACTACTTCTGCAAGATCAACGGTCACACGATGAGCGGTGAACTCGTGGTCACCGATGACGGTGGTGGGGACACGACGGCGCCGCAGGTCTCGGGAAACGTCTCCGGGAAGCAGGACCCGGACGGCAACTACGTGGGTAGTGCCACCGTCACCGTCTCGGCGAACGACTCCGAGTCCGGAGTGGACTCGGTGGAGTACGAGATCGACGATACCGGCTTCCAGCCGTATTCGGGTCCGGTGACGGTCGACGATCCGGGTGAGCACTCGGTGCAGTACCGCGCCACGGACGCTGCAGGGAACGTCTCGCAGGTGGGTTCGGTGTCGTTCACCGTGGTCGAATCGGCGCCCGAGGACACCACGGCCCCCGATGTGTCCGCCTCAGTATCCGGAGACCGGAACACGGACGGTGCCTATGTGGGCAGCGCGACGGTGACAGTGTCGGCCAGCGACAGCGAGTCCGGGGTGGCCACGGTCGAATACGCGCTGGGCGGTGCTTCGTACACGCAGTATTCGGGCCCGGTGACGGTGAACCAGCCGGGCGAGCACACGGTGAGCTATCGAGCCACCGACACCGCGGGCAACACCTCCACACCGAAAACGGTGACGTTCACCGTGGCCGAACCGGCACCCGAGGACACCACCGCACCGCAAACCTCGGCAACGGTATCCGGCAATCAGGACACCGACGGCAACTACGTCGAGTCGGCAACAGTGACAGTATCGGCCCAGGACGGCGGGTCCGGAGTGGACTCGGTGGAATACGCGCTGGACGGGCAACCGTTCGCAGCGTATTCCGGTCCGGTGACGGTGAACCAGCCGGGTGAGCACACAGTGCAGTACCGCGCCACCGACACCGCGGGCAACACCTCCACACCGAAAACGGTGACGTTCACCGTGGTCGAACCGGCACCCGAGGACACCACGGCTCCACAGGTCTCGGCGTCTGTGTCCGGAGACCAGGACGCCGACGGAAATTACGTGGGTGCCGCGACGGTGACAGTGTCGGCCAGCGACAGCGAGTCCGGGGTGGCCACGGTCGAATACGCGCTGGACGGTGCTTCGTACACGCAGTATTCGGGCCCGGTGACGGTGAACCAGCCGGGCGAGCACACAGTGCAGTACCGCGCCACCGACACCGCGGGCAACACCTCCACACCGAAAACGGTGACGTTCACCGTGGCCGAACCGGCACCCGAGGACACCACCGCACCACAAACCTCGGCAACGGTATCCGGGAAACAGGACACCGACGGCAACTACGTCGAGTCGGCAACAGTGACAGTATCGGCCCAGGATGCGCAGTCGGGTCTTGCCGACATCGAGTACTCGGTGGACGGGGATCCCTACGCGCTCTACACCGGTCCCATCGTGGTGAACCAACTGGGTGAGCACACGGTGAGCTACCGGGCCACCGACACCGCAGGGAACACCTCCACACCGAAATCGGTGACGTTCACCGTGGCCGAACCGGCACCCGAGGATTCCTGCCCCGACTCGGACACCCGCGACACGGTGATCGTCGGCGACGAAGACACCGGCGTGGACAACGCCAACACCGGCGACGGCTGCACGATCAACGACCTGATCGCCGAAGACGCCACCTACGCCAACCACGGTGCCTTCGTCAGCCACGTCAACCGGGTCACCAACGAACTCATGGCGGCCGACGTCATCTCCGGCAAGGAGAAGGGCCGCATCATGCGCGCCGCCGGCCGTTCCGATATCGGCAGGTGAGCGAAGAACTCCGGGTTTCGCACGGATCGCGGCTCCCGGGAAACAGGGGTTTACCGAGTGACACGTTCCGAGGAGGAGCGAATACATTGCGTACACTAGCCAAAGCGCTGACACTGTCGGCTGCTCTGATCCTGCCGCTCACGAGCGGCGTGGCGGTGGCCGGAGAGCAAGCAACACCCCAGGGGCGCGGTGGGAACCAGTGCGCCAAACCGACCAAGCTGCTCGACGGTGCCAACCCGCTGCAGGGATGGCACATGGCCGGACCCGGCTCCTTCTCCGTGGAGGAGCACGGAGTCATCGAGACTCAGGGCGGCATGGGATTGCTGTGGTATGAAGCGGAGAAATTCGAGGAATACGCGCTGCACCTCGATTTCCGATTGCTCGACGAGAGCAACAATTCCGGTGTGTTCGTCGGCTTCCCCGACCCCGGTGACGATCCCTGGGGCGCGGTGCGCGAGGGCGAGGAAATCCAGATCAACGACAATCCGGGGGGCGATCCGCAGAAGACCGGTGCGGTCTACAACGAAAAGCAGCCTGCGGCGAGAGCCTCCAACCCGATCGGCGAGTGGAATCACTACAAGATCGTCGTTCGCGAGGACGCGATCACGGTGCACCTGAACGGAACGCAGGTCAATCACTGGGTCGACGACGATCCGCGCGTGGACCTGTCCGAGGGCTACATCGGTCTGCAGAACCATCCGCCTACATCGGTGCAGTTCCGTCATGCCCGTGTCCACAAGATCTGTCACTGATGGAATAGCGATCGAGGCAGCGGTCGATGCGACCGCAACCGCAAATTCGCCCCGGTGCGGGCGGCGAGCACCGACCTCGCCGCCCGCGCCAGGGCCCCAGATTTCCGAGGGTGGACCGGAGGGAAACCCATGACGAACACCCCCACCACATACCGGACCGGAGTCTGGCTCGTCGGCGCTCGCGGCTCGGTCGCGACAACCGCGATCATGGGAGCAGCGGGAGTTCGTGACCGGATCACCCCGACGACCGGATGCGTCACCGAGAGTCCGGACTTCGCCGCAGCCACGCTGCCCGCGTTCGGCGACCTGGTCTTCGGCGGTCACGACATCGCCGAGACATCGCTGCCCAAGCGTGCCGAGCAGCTCGCCCACGCCGGCGTCGTCCCACGACAGCTCCCCGACCTGGTGCACACCGATCTCACGGCGGCCGACGCGGAGATACGCCCCGGCACCCCGGCGATCGAAGCGGACCGCAGCCAGCGCGAGACCGCTGCGATCCTCACCGAAGACCTGCGCTCGTTCCGCGAACGCCACGACCTCGCCCGCGTCGTCGTCATCAACGTGTCGTCGACGGAGCCACGGCCGGAACCACGCGATGAACACGCGGAACTGGCGGCACTGGAACGGGCACTGGACAACACAACCCTCCGTGGACAGAGCGTCCTGCCACCGAGCTCGCTGTACGCCTACGCGGCACTGCAGGCCGGTTGCTCCTACGTCGACTTCACTCCCTCCCTGGGAGCACGCCTGCCCGCGCTCGACGAACTCGCCCGCAAGCAGCGACTTCCCTACGCAGGCAGCGACGGAAAGACCGGCGAGACACTGGTGAAATCCGCACTGCTGCCGATGTTCGCCTCCCGCAGGCTCGATGTTCTGGCCTGGTCGGGCACCAACCTGCTCGGCGGCGGCGACGGGGAGAACCTCGCCGACCCGACGACCGTGACGAGCAAGACGACCTCGAAGCAACGGGCCATCGGCGAATCGCTGGGCTACCCGGTGGACGGGAACGTGCACATCGACTACGTCCCCGAACTCGGCGAATGGAAGACCGCCTGGGACCACATCCTCTTCGAAGGCTTCCTCGGCGCCCGCATGTCCCTGCAGTTCACCTGGCAGGGATGCGACTCCTCCCTCGCCGCCCCCCTCATCCTCGACCTCGCACGGCTGCTCGCCCGCGCCCACGAAACCGGGCACGCAGGCCCCCTCGAGAAACTCGCCTTCTTCTTCAAAGACCCGCTCGGCGTCGACGAACACCGGCTGATCCCGCAGTACGAGATGCTGCGGGACTTCGCGGGCTCGCTGGGAAGGACACAATGATGGAACCGAGATCGGTGATCCAGCTGGTCCGCGCACCGGCGGCGCTGTCCGTGCCGGGAGACGTCCTCGCAGGCGCCGCGGCCGGACGAACGTTCGGTGCGGCAACACCGGCGCTGGCTGCCTCGTCCTGCTGCCTGTACTGGGCCGGGATGGCACTCAACGACTACGCCGACCGCGACATCGACGCGGCCGAACGGCCCGCACGACCGATCCCGGCCGGACAGGTCAGCGCCCGTTTCGCGCTGGGGCTGGCGAGCGGGCTCACCGCAGCGGGCCTGGGAATCGCCGCGCTGGCCGGAGGGCGGCGTGCGCTCGCGGTCACGGCACCGCTGACGGCCACGGTGTGGGGCTACAACCTCGGGCTGAAAAACACCCCCGCGGGGCCCGCGGCGATGGCGACCGCCCGAGCGTTGGACGTGCTCCACGGAGCAGGTGCGGGCAGGCTGCGCCCAGCTGCTCCGGCAGCCGTGACGATGGGCGCCCACACGCTCGCGGTCACCACGCTGAGCCGGGCCGAAGTCACCGGTTCGGACCGGCGCCTGCCCGCGACCGCGCTGGCCGCCACCGCCGGGGTCACGGCCGCGGTCGGGATCACCGACACCACCCGGCGCACCGACACCACCGGGACCACGAACACCACGGCCCGCAGCGGCCGGACGGCTCGCGGATTCCTGCGCGCCGCATGCAGGCTCGCACCGCTGGCCGTCTACACCACCAGTGTGGGCCGCGCCCAGATCCAGGCCGTACTCAGGCCGGAACCGAGACAGCTGCAGCGAGCGGTCGGTGCGGGAATTCTCGGGATGATCCCGCTGCAGTCCTCCCTCGCCGCGAGCCGCGGGGCTTACCGCTCCGCCGCCACCGTCATGGCGGCCTTCCCCCTGGCACGACGGCTCTCCAGGAAGGTGTCACCGACATGAGTGGTCCGACGTTCTCCCGTCCGGCTGCTCCCCCGGCCGGCACCTCCTCCGGGCAGGCCCTGCGCTTCGGCTACGGCACGAACGGTTTCGCCAATCACCGGCTCGACGACGCCCTCGACGTTCTCGCCGAGCAGGGCTACTCCGGAGTGGCGCTCACGCTGGATCACGCGCACCTCGACCCCTTCGCCCCGGAGGCCTCCGCCCACGCGGCGCGGCTTCGCCGCCGTCTCGAGCGGCTCGGCCTGAGCGTCGTCATCGAGACCGGCGCTCGCTACCTGCTCGACCCCCGGCACAAGCACCACCCCACTCTCCTGTCGGATCCCGGGCAGCAACGCCGGATCGACTTCCTCCGCCGGGCCGTGCACCTGGCAACGGAGCTGGGCGCCGAGGCGGTGTCCTTCTGGAGCGGCACGAGACCACCGGACCTCGGTGACGACGAGGCATGGCAGCGCCTGACCGACGGGTGCTCGGCCGTGCTGGACACCGCCGCCGAACACGGTGTCACGCTCGGTTTCGAACCCGAACCCGGCATGTTCGTCGAGACCCTCGACGGTTTCGAGGAGCTGGCACACCGACTCGGGCACCCGCGGTCGCTGGGGATGACGCTCGACATCGGACACTGCCGCTGCCTCGAACCGACAAGCGTGCCCGACTGCGTGCGCCGCGCGGGCACGCGGCTGGTCAACGTCCAGATCGACGACATGCGCCGCGGTGTGCACGAACACCTCGAGTTCGGCGAAGGCGAGATCGACTTCCCGCCCGTGCTGGCGGCACTGACCGAGGTCGGCTACTCCGGCCTGGTCTCCGTCGAACTGCCCCGGCACAGCCACGCCGCCCCGGCCGTCTCGCAGCGCTCGATCCACTTCCTGGAGCACGCGTCGCGAAAGGTGCCCGCATGACTCGGAAGACGAGCCCGGACGAGCTGCATGTTCTGCTCGGTACTCGGCTGACCGGCGAGGGCGAGCAGTGGCTGACCGCCGCGCTAGACCGGACCCGCCAGGACCGCGCTGCCATCGGAGCGCTGTTCCCGGCGGCCGGGCGGCGCTGCGGCCGCGGTCCCCTCCTCGACGTGGAATCCTCCCGCCCGCCCGACCCCCGGTTCCGGGGATGGACCGTCGACGACGCCGCGCGCACGCTCATGATGGCGGCTCTGCCGCTGCACGGCACCGACCTCGGCGACGAGGTGGCCGCGCTGTACCGGTACGGCGACGCCGCGGAGAAGCGCGGGGTGCTGCGCGGCCTGGGACCGCTCGACACCGACGGCAAGCTCGGCGACCACGCACTACCGCTGGTCCACGACGGCCTGCGGACCAACGACACCCGGCTCATCACCGCCGCCCTGGCCTCCTACGGCGCCCGGTACCTGCAGCCGGCGGCGTATCGCCAGGGTGTGCTCAAGTGCGTCTTCCTCGGCATCCCGCTGGCCGACATCGCCGGGCTCGATGAGCGCGCCGATGCCGAACTCGCCCGGATGCTCACCGACTACGCCCGCGAACGCCGAGCCGCCGGGCGTGACGTCCCCGCCGACGTGCTCGGGCTCGTCGACCCGACCGACATCACCCTGTCCCGGGAGGCATGATGCGCCTTTTCGATCCACACATCCACATGACGTCGCGAACCACCGACGACTACGCCGCGATGCACCAGGCGGGCGTGCGGGCACTGGTGGAGCCCTCGTTCTGGGTGGGCCAACCCCGCACCTCCGTGGAGACCTTCGTCGACTACTTCGACGGGCTCGTGGGCTGGGAACCGTTCCGGGCCGCCCAGTACGGCATCCGCCACCACTGCACCATCGGGCTCAACCCGAAGGAAGCCAACGACCCGCGCTGCCGCGAGGTGCTCGACATCCTGCCGCGGTACTTGGCCAAGGACGGCGTCGTCGCCGTCGGCGAACTCGGCTACGACGCGATGACCGCCGAGGAGGACGAGGTCTTCGCCGCCCAGCTCGCGCTGGCCGTCGAGCACGAACTGCCCGCCCTGGTGCACACCCCGCATCGCGACAAGATCGCAGGCACTCGCCGCACCCTCGACGTCGTCCGCGAGTCCGGCATCGCCGCCGAGCATGTCGTGGTCGACCACCTCAACGAGGTGACCGTGGACTTGGTGGCCGATACCGGCTGCTGGATGGGTTTTTCCATCTACCCCGACACGAAGATGGACGAGGAGCGGATGGTGACGCTCCTGCAGGAGTACGGCACCGAGCGAATGCTGGTGAACTCCGCCGCCGACTGGGGCAAGAGCGACCCGCTGAAAACGGCCAAGACCGCGCAGGCGATGTTGAAGGCGGGATTCACCGACGACGACGTCGACACCGTGCTCTGGCACAACCCGGTCGCCTTCTACGCCCAGAGCGGCAAGCTCGACCTCGACGGCGACACGGACATCCCCGTCGACCGGAGTGCGACCTTCGCGGGCAACTCCATCCTGCGCGGCGCGCGGCCGGAGAGCTGATCCCATGCGACTGCGGCATCCCGACGGCTCGACCGTCCATCTCGCCTACTGCACGAACGTGCATCCCGCCGAGGACCTCGACGGGATCATCGCGCAACTCGACCGCTGTGCCGTACCGATCCGCGAACGCCTCGGCACCGACCGGCTCGGGCTCGGCCTGTGGCTGGCTCGCGACGTCGCGACCACCCTGACCGAGGACGGTGCCGCACTGGCGCGGCTGCGTGCCGAGCTGGTCGCGCGGGGCCTGGAGGTGGTCACCCTCAACGGGTTTCCCTACCGGGGTTTCCAGCAGCCGGTGGTCAAGCACGCCGTCTACCGCCCGGACTGGACCCAGCGCGCCCGGCTGGACTACACGCTCGACCTGGCGCGGCTGCTGACCCGGCTGCTGCCCGACGACGTCGAACAGGGCAGCATCTCGACACTGCCGCTGGGCTGGCGCCTGCCGTGGACCGACGAGCACGCGCGGGAGAGCCGTGCTCTGCTCGACGAGCTCGCCGCCGGCCTGACCAAGACCGCCGTCGAGCGAGGCCGCACGATCCGCGTGGGCTTCGAACCGGAGCCGGGCTGCGTCGTCGAAACCACCGCCGACGCCGCAGTCCGCCTGGCGGGCGTGGACACCGACCACCTCGGGGTCTGTCTCGACACCTGCCACCTCGCGGTCGGCTTCGAGGACCCGCGACAGGCGTGGCAACGCCTGGCTGCCGCCGGCCTGCCGGTGGTGAAGGCGCAGGCCTCGTGCGCCCTGGAAGTGCCGGACCCACATCGGCCCGAGGCCCGGGCGGCCCTGGAGTCCTTCGTCGAACCACGTTTCCTGCACCAGACCCGGGAAGCCGCGATCGGGCGTCCACACGGGACCGACGACCTCGACGAGGCGCTCGCGGAGCACGGGCCACTGCCCGGCGAGCAGCCCTGGCGCGTGCACTTCCACGTGCCGCTGCACGCCGACCCGCCCCCGCCGCTGGCCACCACCCGCCCGGTGCTGGCCTCCTCCCTCGAGGAGCTGCTGGGCGGCGAGGCGGCCCGGACCCGGCACATCGAGGTCGAGACCTACACCTGGAACGTGCTCCCCGCCGAACAACGCCCGGCCGGCGGCCCGGTGGAGGGCATCGCCGCCGAACTCGACTGGACCCGCCGCCACCTGCTCGCACTCGGACTCACGGAGGTCACCCGATGAACGCTCCCCCTGCCGCGCGCACGCCGGTCCTGCTGCTCGACGTGGTGGGCATGACCCCGCGGCTGCTGGCACACATGCCGAATCTCCGGCGTGTCGCCGAACGAGGTTTTCAGGCCGAACTCGGCACGGTGTTTCCCGCGGTGACCTGCTCGGTGCAGTCGAGCCTGCTCACCGGCCGCTACCCGGGCGGGCACGGCATCGTCGGCAACGGGTGGTACTTCCGCGACCTCGGCGAGGTGTACCTGTGGCGCCAGCACAACCGCCTGGTGCAGGGCGAGAAGATCTGGGAGACCGCCCGCGAGAGCGCCCCCGACTACCGGGCCACCAACGTCTGCTGGTGGTACGCGATGGGGATGACCACCGACGAGACCGTGACCCCACGGCCCGTCTATCACGCCGACGGGCGCAAATCCCCGGACTGCTACACCCATCCCCCCGAGTTGCACGACGAACTCACCGAGGAGTTCGGGACGTTCCCGCTGTTCCACTACTGGGGACCGACCGCCTCGATCGCCTCGTCGCGGTGGATCGCCGGCGCCACCCGCCACCTGCTCGTCACCCGCTCGTCCGACCTCACGATGGCCTACGTCCCCCACCTCGACTACGACCTGCAGCGCTACGGGCCGGACAGCCCGCAGGCCGTCACCGCCGCCCGCGACGTGGACGCCGCCCTGGCCCCGCTGCTCGACCAGGCGCATGCCGAGGGCGCGACCGTGGTCGCACTGTCGGAGTACGGCATCACACCGGCCAGTCGCCCGGTCGACATCAACCGCGCGCTGCGCCGGGAGGGATTGCTGCACGTCCACACGCAGGCGGGCATGGAATACCTCGACCCGTGGACCTCGCGGGCCTTCGCCGTGGCCGACCACCAGGCCGCGCACCTCTACGTCCGCGACCCGGCCGACCGACCCCGCGTGCGCGACCTCGTCGCGGCGCTGCCCGGCGTCGACGAGGTTCTCGACGTCGACGGCAAGGCCCGCTACGGCATCGACCACGAACGCGCCGGCGACCTCGTCGCCATCGCCGAACCCGGGGCGTGGTTCACCTACTACTACTGGCTCGACAACGACCGGGCACCGGACTTCGCCACGCACGTGGAGATCCACCGCAAACCCGGCTACGACCCCGCCGAGCTGTTCATGGACCCGGCAGACCGCACGGTCCGACTCCGGGCGGCGACCGCGCTGGCCCGCAAGAAGCTCGGATTCCGTTACCGGATGAACGTCGTCGGACTCGACCCCTCACCGGTGCGCGGCACCCACGGCCGATTGCCCGACGCCCCGGCCGACGGCCCCGTACTCCTGTGCTCCGACCCCGCTCACGGCCGGGAGCGCTACCACGCCACCGAGATCAAAGACCTGCTGCTGCGACTGTCCGGGCTGCGACAGCCGGCCACATCGACCACCTGAATCCACACCGGATCCGTCGGAAGGAACGATCATGGCACGACCGATCACACTGTTCACCGGCCAGTGGGCCGACCTTCCCTTCGAGGAAGTTGCCCGACTGGCCTCGGAATGGGGCTACGACGGCCTCGAAATCGCCTGCTGGGGCGACCACTTCGAGGTCGACAAGGCACTCGCCGATGACACCTACGTCCAGCGCAAGCGCGAAGTGCTGGACAAATACAACCTCTCCTGCCGGATCCTGTCCAACCACCTGGTCGGCCAGGCGACCTGCGACTACCCGATCGACGAGCGCCACCAGGCGATCCTGCCCGCGCGGATCTGGGGCGACGGCGACCCGGAAGGCGTTCGGCAACGAGCCGCCGAGGAAATGCAGAACACCGCACGGGCCGCGGCGAAGTTCGGGGTGGACACCGTCGTGGGCTTCACCGGATCCCCGATCTGGTACACCGTCGCGATGTTCCCACCCACCCCGGACTCCATGATCGAACGCGGCTACCGGGAGTTCGCCGACCGGTGGAACCCCATCCTCGACGTGTTCGACGAAAATGGGGTGCGATTCGCACTCGAGGTCCACCCCACCGAAATCGCCTACGACTACTGGACGACGGTGCGCACCTTGGAGGCGATCGGCCACCGCGCGGCGTTCGGGCTCAACTTCGACCCCTCGCACTACGTCTGGCAGGGCTTTGACCCGGTGACCTTCCTGTGGGACTTCCAGGACCGCATCCTGCACGTGGACTGCAAAGAGGCCCGGCTGCAGACGGGCAACGGCCGCAGCGGGGTGCTGGGATCGCACCTGCCGTGGGGGGACCCGCGGCGCGGCTGGGACTTCGTCTCCACCGGGCACGGGCACGTGCCCTGGGAGGACTGTTTCCGCACCCTCAACGCGATCGGCTACGACGGCCCCATCTCCATCGAGTGGGAGGACGCAGGCATGGATCGCCTGACCGGCGCACCCGAAGCACTCGAGTTCGTCCGCAAGCTCAACTTCTCCCCACCCGCTGCGGCCTTCGACGCCGCCTTCGGCTCCGGCGACTGAACCGGAACGCACACGCGCCCCCGAATGTTCGAGAGGCTGCAACACCGAGCGAGGCCGGGCGGTGCACCACCGTCGATGGCCGGCACCGAGGAGGAACACCCGTGAACGACTACACACCGACCCGTGCGGACAAGTTCTCGTTCGGACTGTGGACCGTGGGGTTTCGGGGCGCTGACCCGTTCGGCGCCGCCACCCGCCCGGAACTCGATCCGGTCGAGGCCGTGCACCGCCTGTCCGACCTGGGCGCCTGGGGAATCACCTTCCACGACGACGACCTGTTCGGCTTCGGCGCCACCGAATCCGAGCGCAGCCGGATACTCTCCCGGTTCCGCTCCGCGCTGGATACCACCGGCCTGGTCGTGCCCATGATCACCACCAACCTGTTCGGCCATCCGGTGTTCAAGGACGGCGCGCTGACCGCCAACGATCGCGACGTGCGCCGCTTCGCGCTGCGCAAGATGCTGCGCAATGTCGAACTGGCCGCCGAACTGGGTGCCAAGACCTTCGTCGCCTGGGGTGGGCGCGAAGGAGCCGAAACCGACGCGGCCAAGGACATTCGAGTCGCCCTCGACCGCTACAAGGAAGGTATCGATCTCGTCTGCGCGTTCATCCGGGATCGCGGCTACGACCTGCGGCTGGCCCTGGAGCCCAAACCCAACGAGCCGCGCGGCGACATCCTGCTACCGACCGTCGGACACGCCCTGGCATTCATCGAACAGCTGGAGCATCCCGACATGGTCGGCGTCAATCCCGAGACCGGGCACGAACAGATGGCCGGGCTCAACTACGTCCACGGCATCGCCCAGGCACTCTGGGCGGGCAAACTGTTCCACCTCGACCTCAACGGCCAACACGGCGCCAAATTCGACCAGGACCTGCGCTTCGGCGCCGGCGACGTCAAAAACGCCTTCTTCACCGTCGACCTCCTGGAGCAAGCCGGCTATGCCGGGCCGCGGCACTTCGACTTCAAACCCCCGCGCACCGAGAACGACGATGGCGTGTGGGCCTCGGCCGCAGGGGGTATGCGCAACTACCTGATCCTCAAGGAACGTGCCGCGGCCTTCCGCGCCGACCCACGGGTGCAACAAGCTCGGGAAGCCACCCGAGCATCCGAACTGGCGCAGGCGACCATGGCTTCCGGTGAGAAACCGGAGGATCTGCTCACCTCCGGCGACGACTTCGATCCCGAGGCCGCAGCCACCCGCGGAATGCACTACGAAACACTCGACCAACTCGCCCTGGAGCACCTCATGGGCCTGCACTGAGGACTACTCGCGGCCGGGATCGGCCACCCGATCGTGGACCTGCGCACGCTGCGCGCGCAGGTCCACGGCGGGGCTGTTGAGGCGACGTTGTCGGAGGGCGACCTCGACGTTGACGAACCCGGCCGCGACCGCGTCGGTGCGGAGTTGTTCCGGCCGGGTGTCGAGGACGTGCCGATGCACGGTGACCACCAGCCGTCCGCCCGGCTTGAGCACCCGATGGAGTTCGGCGAACCCCGCAGCTCGGTCCCAGAGCATGATGTTGTTGACCGAGATCGCGACATCCATCGAGGTATCGCAGCAGTGAGTCCGTTCCGCACGGCCCTCTCGGAGCTCGACGTGCCCGGTCACGCCCCGGGATGAGCATCGCTCAGCGGCCATGGCACGCATCGTCGACGACGGATCCACACCGACGACGTGCCCGCTGGGTGGCCGGACCGCAGCTGCGGCCATGGCCACCCCGATACCCGGCCCGTGCCCGACGACCAAGACCCGCGCATCGGGGCGCAATCCGGCCTGCCGTACCGCCCAGCGCTCCTGTTCCGCGTTCCCGCGTGCCATGATGATGCCGCCCACCCGTCCGCTGAGACCACGCGGATGACCAAAAGCCGCATCGAGCACCTTCATGAGCCTCGTCACCATGAGCTCAGCTCACCACGCGAACCACTCCGGTGCATCGGGGAGAACCCCGAAATGAGTCGTGGACACATCGGAACAGCCGCAGCAGCAACATCCCGGCATCCTCGGCACCACACAATGGCCAGGCCCCGACCCGACAGGACACCCTCGATGACCGAACAGGACGCGACCACGCGAGCGCGCCACCACTACGACGCCTACGCACCGCGCTACGACTCCGAGACGAGTTTCTACGAACGGGCCATGCTCGATGACGGCCGGTCCTGGGCCTGCTCACAGGCCCGCGGGGAAACCCTGGAAGTCGCCGTCGGCACCGGACGCAACCTGGGCTACTACCCACCGGGGGTGCACCTGACGGGCATCGACCTCAGTCCCGGAATGCTCGCGCTCGCCCGCGCTCGGGCCGACGAGTCGGAGCTCTCGGTCGACCTGGTGGAAGGAGATGCCCAGGATCTGCCGTTCGCCGACGCCGTCTTCGACACCGTGCTCTGCACTCTCGGACTGAGCAGCATCCCCGACGACCGGGCCGCGGTTGCTCAGATGCACCGTGTCCTGCGTCCCGGCGGACACCTGATCCTGCTCGGGCATGTCGCCAGTCCCCATCGTCCGGTCCGCGCCGCGCAGCACCTCCTCGAACGGCTCTCCGCCCGACGAGGTGTCCAGGACTTCCAGACCCGCCGGGTCACCCCGCTGGTCCGCGATACCGGCTTCACCATCGTCTACCGTCGACACTTCCGGCTCGGAGCGATCCAACGACTGACCGCCCTCAAACCCACCGAGCAGCACCGCGTCAGGCCGCCGAGCGCTGGTTCCTCGTGATGGCCAGGTCGGCCTGATGGGTGGCGTGCCACGTCTGTTGACAGCCCTCCGAGCAGAAATCGTCCGAGGGTGACGTGCCCAGGGGCTCCCGGCACCACACGCACAAAGCCGGCTCGGTACTTCCACCGGCAAAGCCGGGGAGATCACTCACGACCGACACCCCCTTACCGGAATCCGAACGACCGATGCGGTCTCGGCCGGTTCCACGAGGACAAAAGTAGGTGACAAGAAGGATCGGACCGGAAGCAACAACCATGACAGCGGAGACGGGGAACGCAATTTCAACACGCATTCTACGGCAGCAGGCACAGTCTGACTTTCCCCATAAAGGGGCATGAAAAGGACCGAACTCGCCGAGCGAACAAGGCAGCTGTATCGATCCCTTTCGGGGCACATCACGAAGGGGCGCACCCGCTCGCACGCGGCGAGGCACGCTCCTCAGCAGCGCAGGGCGTGGATCACCGCGGCCATGTCCTCCGCGTCGTGCCCGGCCTCGGCCGCCGTCCGGAACTGCTGGTGCAGCGCCTCCATCAGCCGATCGTCGGTACTGCCGGTGCGCATCGCCTCGGCGATCAGCGCGGTGTCCTTGACCGCCCCACCGAGAGTGAACGCGGCCGGAAACTCCCCGTCGATCATCGCCGCCCCCTTGTTCTGGGCATAGGCGCAGTCGAGCGGCCCTCCGGAAATGGCATCCAGGAACTGCTGCGGATCCACCCCCAGGCCACCGGCCAACCCGATGGCCTGGGCCGTGGCGCCGACGACCGAGAGCACCCACGAGTTGGCGGCCAACTTGAGCCGGTGCCCGTCACCAGGCCGCTCCCCCACCCACACCGTGCGCGAGCCGATCGCGTCGAACACCGGCGTGACGGCCTCGCGCAGCCGCGACGAACCACCGGCGAGCACGATGAGTGTTCCCTGTTCGGCAGGCTGCTTCGTGCCCAGCACCGGTGCGTCGACGAATCCGACACCGTGCTGCTCGGCCAGCTCTGCGAGCCGGGTGGTGCCGTCGAGACCGACCGTGCTGGTCTGCGCCCACACCGCCTCCGAGCCGACAGCGGGCAGTGCCTGCTCCATCACCCGGGCCACGGCATCGGCGTCGAACAGCATGGTCACGACCACGTCCGCTTCCGACACGGCGCGGGCGGGGTCCTCGGCGACGGTGGCGCCCGCGTCGGCGAGCGGACGCGCCTTGTCCACGCTGCGGTTCCACACCGTCACGTCCAGCCCGGCACCGGCCAGGTTCCGGGCCATCCCGGCCCCCATCAACCCGGTACCCAGCACGGTCACCCTCGTCACAGCAGCCCTCCGATCCTCCGGTTACCCACGCGGGACACTCCCGGTTACCCGCTCACCGGCGCTGCCATGCCGACGGCCGGGCCGGTCACCGAGGCAGCAAGGCCGGCACATGTGCGGTACGACTGACTCCGAACGGCTGGTTCCAAGACACCGACGCACGAGAGGAGCTCCGCGATGGCGGACACGAAGAACGGTCCGGATCTGCACCCGGTGACCGAGGAATTGGCCACCGGAAAGAACTACGCCTCGATCTCGACCCTGCTGCCCAGCGGCACGATCCAGACCCAATTCATCTGGGTGCACGCCCAGGACGGCAAGATCGTGCTGAACACCGAAACCCACCGCACGAAATATCAGAACATCACACGTGATCCGCGGATCACCGTCCTCATCCGCGACGAGAACGACCCGTACCGCTATGCCGAGGTCCGCGGCGAGGTCACGGCGACGACCACGGGTCCGCAGGCGCGCGAGCAGATCGACGAGCTGGCCCAGAAGTACCTCGGCAAGCAGTACCCGCCGGAAGGCATCAAGTCCGAACGCGTCATCCTGTGGGTCACGCCCGCCCGGCAGACCATCGTCGAGCAGAACAAAAGCAAGTAAGAGAGTATGCGGATGGGCTTGGGTGGCGGTGCGGGTGGCGGAACCTCCGGCTGCGCCTCGCTGCGGGAGCCCCGACATCAGGTAGTCACTACATCACGTCGGCACTGTCCTCGCGAGGCTGTGCGGCGAGAACCCGCAGCGGTGCCGGCTGCCTACGTGGAAAAGGAAGCGGCTGACGCCGCTTGCCGAAACGACCGCAAACAACCGGTCAGCCGACCCCAATCCGCGCGGTCAGTAAGAGAGTGTGCGGATCAGTTCGGCTCGGCGGGAGTGCGCTCGACCACGTCGGCGCCCATCGAGGTCACCGTTTTCGTGGTGCGCTTGCGGGAAAACGGCGGAGCCACGACGACCCGCCCGCGGGAGGCGTCGTAGAAGGTGGGGATGTAGCCGACCCGGTCGATCCGCCAGTCGCCACCGGATGTGGGCGTGAACGTCACCTCGGCGATCATCCCGTCGCGGTGCGGCGGGTTCGGATCGGAGGCGGAAACGTCCTGCTGGGCCAGGAAGTTGCCCAGCCCGTAGAGCACCCACTGCCCGTCCGCGCGCTGCTCGATCGGCTGCACCACGTGAGCGTGATGGCCGACGATGAGGTCGATGTGCGGCGAGCGCAGCACCGCATCGGCCACCCGCTGCTGATACTCCGAGGGTTGCTTGCGCTTCGACGTGCCCCAGTGCAGGCTCACGGTCACGATCTCGGCGCCGGCCCGATCCAGGCGGCGTGCGTCGGCTCGGATCTGTTCCGCATCGATGAGATCGACCGACCACGGTTCGGGCTCGGGCAGCCCGTTGAGCCCGTAGGTGTAGGCCAGGTGCCCGATCCGCGCGCCCTTGACCTCGTAGATCGTCGATTCGCGTGCCTCGGCGCGGCTGCGGGCGGTGCCGGTGTGCCGGATTCCGTAGCGATCCAGTGCCTCCAGAGTGGACCGAATCCCGGTGGCGCCGTAGTCCGCGCTGTGATTGGAGGCCGTGCTGCAGGCGTCATAGCCGATCGCGCTTTCGGCCCGGGCCAGCTGGTGGGGCGCGGAGAACTGCGGGTAGGTGCTGATCGTGGAATTGTCCGCCGAGATCGGGGTCTCCTGCTGGCACACGGCCCAGTCGGCGGCGGAGATGATCGGGGCCATGTCCTCCAGCATCGGCATGAAGTCGTATCCCCGGCCGCCGGCGTTGCGCTTCGCCTGGGCCAGCAACTCGTCGTTGGGCAGCATGTCCCCGGTGAACATCACCCGAACGGGTTCCGGACGACTGTCCTCACCGGTCTCCGTGGCCGGCGCGGGCGCGGCCTGCGGGCCGTCGGCACCGGCCACAGTATCCGCCGGAGGCGGGGAACACCCCACCAGGATCAGAGCGGCGGCCGCCGCCACCGACATCACCTTCCACCCGGCTCTGCCGGTGATCGACTCGGCCATAGCACCCGTCCTCGCACCCGTGTCCTCGAAATGTTCCCACTTCCGGCGAGCAGCAGGCTAATGCCGGTGCACTGCTCCCGCAGCGCGCCGAATACCGCACCGCTACCGGGACGGGGGACGCGTCGTTCGGGGTGACCGCTGCGGACGGGTGGCACACTGCCGGGTATGCGGATCACAGCGGTGCAGGGCGACATCACCGAGCAGGACGTCGACGCCGTGGTCAACGCGGCGAACTCGGCGCTGCTGGGCGGGGGCGGCGTGGACGGGGCGATCCACCGGCGCGGCGGCGCGGACATCCTCGAAGCCTGCAAGAAGCTCCGAGCCGGCGACTACCCGGACGGGCTCCCGGTCGGGCAGGCAGTGGCCACCACCGCGGGCAAGCTGCCCGCCCGGTGGGTGATCCACACCGTCGGGCCCACCTATGCCGCCTCCGAGGACCGCTCCGAGCTGCTCGCCTCGTGTTTCCGCGAATCGCTGAAAGTCGCCGACACCCTCGGGGCCCGCACTCTCGCCTTCCCCGCCATCTCCACCGGTGTCTACCGCTACCCGCTCGACGAGGCCGCCGACATCGCCGTGCGGGCCGTCCACGACACTGCCACCGACGTCGACGTGGTGCGTTTCGTGCTCTTCGACAACGGCTCCTACGAGGCCTTCAACACCGCCATCCGGCGCCACGAATGACCGGCGTCCCCGTGGTCACGTGACCCGTTCGAACACCGCGGCCAGACCCTGTCCCCCACCGATGCACATGGTTTCCAGCCCGTAGCGGTGGTCCCGGCGGTGCATTTCGCGAGTCAGCGTGGCCAGGATGCGAGCTCCGGTCGCGCCGACCGGATGCCCGAGGGAGATCCCCGAGCCGTTGACGTTGAGGCGCTCGTAATCGGATTCGGTGAATTTCCATTCGCGCAAGCAGGCGATCACCTGGGCGGCAAAGGCTTCGTTGAGTTCGATCAGGTCGATCTCGGCCAGGGTGAGATCCGCCTTGGCCAGAGCCTCGGCGGTGGCCGGTACCGGACCGATGCCCATGGTGGCCGGTGGCACCCCGGCCACCGCCCAGGACAGCGGCCGCACGAGCGGGCGAATCCCCAACCGCTCGGCATGCTCGCGGGTGGTGACCACGCAGGCGGCTGCACCGTCGTTCTGGCCGCTGGCATTGCCCGCGGTGACGGTCGAGTCCTCGTCCACCCCCAGTCGGACCGGCCGCAGGGACGCCAACTCCTCCCCGGTGGTCTCCGGCCGGGGATGCTCGTCGGCGGTGATCACACGCTCGGCAGCGCGGCGGGTGGCCGGTACCGTGACACCGACGATCTCGTCGTCGAAACGGCCTTCACGCGCCGCGGCGCCGGCGGCCTGCTGCGAGCGCAGCGCGAGCTCGTCCTGCTCCTGGCGCGAGATTCCGTACTCCGCTCGGAGGTTCTCGGCGGTCTCCAGCATGCCACCCGGGACCGGGTACCGATCTCCCCCGGCGGTCACGCGGCCCCGGGCGATGCGATCCCGCAACTCGACGCCACCGTCGCGGACCCCCTTGCGCAGGCCGAGAGCGTAATGTTCGGCCTGGCTCATCGATTCCGCCCCGCCGGCGATCACCACATTGCTCACCCCGGCGGCCACCTGCAGGCAGGCGTACAGCACGGCCTGCAGCCCGGACCCGCACCGCCGATCGATCTGCAGACCGCCGGTATCGACACCGAGACCGGCATTCAGCGCGGCCACCCGCCCGAGGGCAGGGGCCTCACCGTTGGCATAGCACTGGCCGAGGAGCACATCGTCGACATCGCCCTCCCCCAGGCCGGTGCGTTCCACGAGCCCGGTCAGGGCCGTGGTCGCCAGGTTGGCGGCATCCAGCCCGGCGAACACTCCCCCTTGGCGACCCACCGGTGTGCGGATCGGCTCGCAGATCACGACCTCGCTCATCATTGCCGACTCACCCCTTGCTTTTCCGTTTCCCATTGCTGTGCCCACTCCCGCAGCGTGGCCGCACGGATCTTGGTGCCGTTGGTCCCCGAGGTCGTGGGCATCTCCTCGACCACGTGCACCGCCCGGGGCACCTTGAAACCGGCGAGCCCTTGCGCACACCAGGCGCGCAGCTCCTCGGCCTCCACAGTGCTCCCCTGGCCTGCGACCACGAAGGCGACGGCCTGGTCAGCCCCCTCGGCATCCCGGACGCCGACCACCTTGGCGGTTTCGACCGCCTCGTGCGCGACCAGCCGGTACTCGATCTCGGCGGGTTCGACCAGGAAACCGCGCAACCGCAGCACATCGCCCATCCGGCAGACGTAGGAGAAACTGCCGTCCGCGTCGAGCTCGCCGAGGTCACCGCTGTGGAACCAGCCGTCGGCGGTGAACGAGCGCTGCGCGGCCTCCGGATCACCCAGATAGGCGTCGACCACGTTCGGCCCGCGGAACTGGAGCTCACCGCGGGGTCCGGCGGGCAGGACCTCCTCGGACACCGGATCGACCACCCGAACCCGGATGTCCGGCGACACCACCCGGCCACCGCCCGACCATCGTCGCGGTGACGGCTCGTCGTGCGGCCAGAACGCGGTCAGGGCGAACAACTCGGAGGAACCGTAGACCCCGGCGGTGACCGTGCCGAACTCCGACCGCGCCCATTCGGCCAGCTCCGCGACCTTGCCGAGGAAGTCCGCGATGCCGAGCCAGCGCCAGCTCGTCAGGTCGTGCGGCCGGTGCTGCCAGGCCCGCTCGAGACGCACGACGAAGTCGTCGGCACCGACCGCGTGCGTGACGGCGAACCGCGCCATGTCGGCGACCACGGCGTTCTCGTCGAAGACCGGCTCGAACAGGCAGGTCCCGCCGCCGGCCAGGGCGGCCATGGCGGTGTTGAACCCGAACACGCCCGACAACGGCAGCGCGCACAGCATGACGTCGCCGGTTCCGATGCCGAGCGCGCCGGCGTCGGCTCGAGCGTGCGCGGTCACCCCCCGCTGCGTGTGCGCGGCCAGCTTGGGTTTGCCGGTACTGCCCGAGGTGGTGAAGGCCACCGCCAACTCGTCGGCGAATGCCTCGTGGCTCGACGGTGCGTCCTCCGCACCGGTGGCAGGCACCCAGCTTCCCGCCCCCACGTCGTAGCGAGCCGGGTCCTGGGCCGGTGGTCGGCCGGGCCCGGACACCACCGCCACCACCGGTGGAGAAGCATCCGCGGCCTGCACCGCACGGTGCAACCGGTCGGCGAGGTCGAGGGTGTGGAACTCGTGGGCGAGGGCCATGACCTGGGGGCGGGCACGCTCGAGGACGTGGGCGACCTCGTCGACGTTGTAGCGGGTGTTCACCCCGATCACGTGCGCACCCAATGAGGCGGCGGCGAACTGCCAGCACAGCGCATCCGACCAGTTCGGGAGCCACACCGCCACACAGTCGCCTCGGCCGATCCCGGACTGCCGCAGATCGTGGCGCAGCCGCAGCGTGCGGTGCCACAACTGCGCACGGCTGACCAGCACAGGTTGTTCCGGATCCGCGTCGATCACGGCGATGGCGTCGGGATCCTGCCGCACGAGTGCCTCCAGAAAGGACAGCAGGTCGTGCGGTGATTCGTCGGTGACTCGGTGCTTCATCTCGTCTCACCCCGTTTCACGTGGACGCCCGATCCCGTCTGTCCGGGAACCAGGTGGTCTCGCAGGACCGGATGGGCGGAGAGCCACAGCACCTTCATGGCCGCACCGCCTCGCGTGGAACCGACTCACCCAGTTCGGCCAGCCACCCGTGCAGGACGTGAGCGAATCCGTCGAGCTCCTCCATCGGGTAGTGGCCGATCCCTTCCAGAACCGTGCAGCACGCACCCGGGATCTGCGCGGCCGCCCACCGCACCGCTTCGGAATCCAGCCAGGGGTCGTCCTCACCGACCACCAGGTGAGCCGGGCAGGCAATGGCAGGCAGCGCGGCGCGCAGATCGTGGCTGCCCCAGCCGATCAGGTCGGAGGTCGACACCGCCGGGTCCTCGCGGCGGTGCATCGTGGCGATGAGCTCCGCCTGCCGGGCAGGCACCGAACGTCCGACCGAGGCCAGGGTGCCGTAGTAGGTGCGGTCGGTGCGGCTGGGAGCGGCCGCGTCCTCCAGTTCGCGCTCCAGCCCTCGCAGGCTGACGTTTCCGTTGTGGGCGTCGGCGGCCATGGCGACCACACCGGACAGTGCACTGCCTGCACGGGCGGCCAGATCGAGAGCGATCTTGCCTCCGATCGAGCAGCCGACCACGTACGGGCGCTGCAGGTCGAGCGCCCCGATCAGGGACCGGCACCAGTCCGCGTACACACTCAAGTCCCGGACCGGGCCGGAGGGCGCGGGTTCCGAACGGCCGTGCCCGGGCAGGTCGGGCACCACGGCGCGATATCCGAGCTCGGCCAGCTCCCGGATCACGTGCCGCCACTGCACCCCGCTCTGTCCGGCCGTGTGCAGGCACAGCACGGGCGTTCCCGCGCCGGCTTGCTCGACATAGGCCGACGCACCGTCGATCTCCGAGTACTGGGCGTGGATCATCGGGTCTCCTCGGTTGCGAGGCTGCGTGCGTTGTCGACAAGCACCGTCAGGGCCTTGGTGAATCGGAGATAGTCGTAGCCGCTGCCGCGCGTGCGGAACTGGCCGCGCATGGCCCGGTGGGTGAAGTCGTTGCGGGGGCCGGTCAGCAACTCGGTCCAGGTCAGCTCGTCGGCTTCGACGGTGAACGTGGCTCCCAGCGGCGCCCGGCGGGTCGCTTCGAGGACCCGCCCGCGGTAGACGCGCAGGTGCACCTCGTCCTCGCCGCAGCGCAGCCCGAACGTGCCGTCCCAGCTCGCGGTGGCCGAACCGAACTCCCGGTCGGCCTCCAGTCGCCGCGCCAGCGCCTCACCCCAGGCGGCGGTCCCGAAGGCACAACCAACCGGATCCTCGCTCGGGTCCCGAGTCTCGCGGGCCTGCACCAGCACCGCCGTGGTGCCCTCCTGCACCCGCTGCCCGTGCTGGTCGATCAGTGCCACGTGGCGGTTGACCACACCCCGGTCACCGCTGGAACTGCGGCGGCAGCGGGTGATGGTCATCTCGAAGTGCAGAGTGTCGCCGACATGGATCGGCTGCAGGTAGCGCCAGTGCGTGTCCAGCATCGCGATGACCGTCGAGTCCACCACAGCCAGGTCGTGGAACAGCCCCGCCACCACGGCGATACCGAACGGGCCCTGCAATACCGGCCGGGCGAATCGGGTGGTGGCGGCGTAGGACGGATCCGTGTGCAACGGATGCGCATCACCACTGATCTCCGTGAACGCCTCCGGGTCCCGCTGAGTGACTTCCCGCGTGGCGCTGGTGAATCGCTGCCCGACGGCGAAGTCCTCGAAATACCTCTCCCCGCCTTCGCCGGTGGCCGTGGCCGAGGACGGTTGCGCAGCACTCGTGGTCATCATGCCCTCCCCAGCAATTCGTCGGCGATCACGCGCATCTGGATTTCCGAAGTTCCTTCGAAGATCTTGGTCAGTCGCGCATCGCGCCAGTGCCGTTCCACGGCGAAGTCGGTGGTGTAGCCCGCACCACCGTGGATCTGCAGCGCCTCGCTGGTGACCCGCTCGGCCATCTCACTGGCGACCAACTTGGCCATCGCGGCCTCCTTCGAGCAGCGACCGCCGCTGTCGATCTCGGTGGCCACCGAGTACATCAACTGCCGTGCCGCCTCGATCCGGGAGGCCATATCGGCGATCTTGAACCGGATCGATTGGAAATCGGCCAGCGGTTGGCCGAACTGCTCACGCTGCTTGACGTAGGCCTGGGAATCCTCCAGCGCGGCCCGGGCCAGGCCGATCGCGCGCGCTGCCGTGTGGGCACGACCCACCTCCAGCCCGCTCACCGCCAGGTAGAAACCACGCCCCTCCTCACCGAGCAGGGCATCGGCGGACAACCGCAGGCCGTCGAAGGACAGCTCCCAGGTGTTCCACCCGAAGTAGCCGATCTTGCGCACCGGCGTGCCGGTGAGCCCGGCGGGAAACGAGCCGCGTTCCTTCTCGACCAGGAAGGCACTGATGCCGCGGTGCGGGCGCTGCGGGTCCTTGTCCGGATCGGTCCGTGCGAACAGCACCAGGTAGTCGGCCTCATCGGCGTAGGTGCACCACATCTTGGTGCCGTGCACCACCCACTCGTCACCGTCCCGCCGTGCACGGCACGCGAGATTGGCGACGTCGGAACCGGCATCGGCCTCCGACAGCGCATAGGCACCCAGGTACTCCCCGCGGGCCACCCGGGGAAGCAGGCGAGCTTCCTGCTCCTCGGTGAAGCCTCCTCCCATGCCGTTGCCCCGGGCCAGCAAGCCGGAGACACTCAGCCACGCCCGAGCCAACTCCTCGGCCACCAGGCAGTACTCGAAGACACCCAATCCGAGACCGCCGTACTCCTCGGGGATGAGAATCCCGAAGAATCCCATCTCACCCATGCGATCCCGCAACGAGTCGGGAATGGTTCCGTGCTGCGGATCCAGTTCATCGGCCAGCGGCAGCACCTCGTTCATCGCGAACTCCCGCGCCAACTTCCGAATCTCCCGGCGTTCCTCGGTGAGGTAGTGCGGAGCGGGCTCCGCGCGCTGGGACGGACGGTGGGTCATCGGACTCCTCCAGAGAACGAACGTTCACTTCAGAGAAGCAGGCACGGCAAGCACAGTCAAGAGTGCGACCCCCTTTTGACGCCCCGAGCGACCCTCCATAGCCTCTGGTTATGAACGATCGTTCTCCTGCGCCGGAACTGATCGCTCCCTCCACCCGGGGGAACGAGAGCGCGATCCTGAACGCGGCCCTCGACGCATTCGGCGAACAAGGGTTCAACGGCGCCTCCATGCGCGACATCGCCCGCGGTGCCCGGACCAGCCTGTCCAACCTGTACAACTACTTCCCGTCCAAATCCGAACTGCTGGCCGAACTGCTCCGGCGCGCCAATGACGAACAACTGGCCCGCACCCGCCACGCTGCGAACGCAGAAGCCACCACCGCCGCCGAACGCCTGCGTGCAGCCGTGAAGGCCTACGTCGGCTTCGTCGTCGATCACCAGGTCGCCGCCCTGGTCGCCATCAGCGAGATCCGCTACCTCGCAGGCAAGAACCGCGAGCACGTCGTCGAAGCACGCGACCAGACCCAGGCGATCTTCGAGGAGATCGTGGCCGACGGGGTTTCCGCGGGAGAATTCACCACCCCCTACCCCGGCGATGCCGCCCGCAACATCACGGCGATGTGCTCGGCGATTTCCACGTGGTACCGCCCCGAGGGACGGCTGTCGAAGACACAGCTGGCCGAAGAGCAGTCCCGCTACGCGCTGGCCCTGCTCGAAGCACGGCCCTGAGGGAATTTCGCCGCACACCTTGTCAGTTCCCGCGGTCCCGCTTACGTTGTGAACGATCGTTCGTACTGAGGCTGCGGAGCGGCAGCCCGGAGGTGACACGAATGCGCACGGATCTGGACCTTCCTCCCGACCAAACGGCCGTGCCCACCAAGATGGGCAATCTCGCCGCGGCCGCGGTGACGGCCACGGCACTGGAGTGGTTCGACTTCATCATCTATTCCACGGCCGCCGCGCTCGTCTTCGGGACGTTGTTCTTCCCGTCGTTCAGCGGAGTGGCCGGCACGCTGGCGGCATTCGCGACCTTCGGTGCCGGCTTCTTCGCCCGCCCGCTCGGCGGGATCATCGCCGGTCACCTCGGTGACCGGTTCGGGCGCAAACCGCCGTTGGTCGCCGCGATGGTGATCATGGGCGTGGCCACCTTCGGCATCGGCGTGCTGCCCGGCTTCGCCTCGATCGGCCTGTGGGCTCCGGTCCTGCTGGTCGTCCTGCGGCTGATGCAGGGGCTCGGCGTGGGAGCGCAGTGGGGTGGTGCGGCCCTGCTGCTCGTCGAACACTCCCCCACCGAACGCCGGGGGTACTACGGCAGCCTCATTCAGACCGGCGCGATCATCGGAGCCGTGGCGGGCAACGCGATGTTCCTCGCGCTGACCAGCGCTCTCTCCGCCGCCCAATTCGAGGCGTGGGGCTGGCGCATCCCCTTTCTGGCGGGCCTGCTGCTGGTCGCCATCGGGATCTACGTGCAGCTCAAGATCGAAGACACTCCGGTGTTCCAAGCGATGCGCCGGGAGTCGGCAGCGGCACACGCAGCCGCAGGGGTCCGCAAGACGCCCCTCGGGGTGGCTTTCCGGCGCTACTGGCGAGAGATCCTGCAGGCGGCCGGCGCGTTCTTCGTCGTCAACGGCACCTTCTACATTCTCATCTCCGGGATGCTCAGCTACGCCACCAGCGAGCAGGTCGGAATGTCACGCACGGCCGCGCTGGTCTGCGTGATGGCAGCCGGCGCCACGCAGATCATCAGCATCCCCCTGTTCGGTGCTCTCAGCGATCGCTTCGGGCGTCGCAAGCAGTACCTTGCCGGAGCGGTCCTGATGGCGGCTTTCGCCTTCCCGCTGTTCTGGCTGATCGACACCGGGTCGCTGCCGCTGGTCTTGCTCTCGCTGGCCCTCGGATTCACCATTCACGCCGTGATGTACGGGCCCCAGGCCGCCATGTATGCCGAGATGTTCCCGGCCGACGTGCGCTTCTCGGGGGCGTCCCTGGGTTTTCAGATCGCGTCGGTGTTCGCCGGTGGCTTCGCTCCGTTCATCATGACCGCCCTGCTGGCCGTGACCGTCTCCGCCTGGTCGGTATCGCTGTACATCATCGCGATGGCCGCGATCACGTTCGTATCGGTGTTCACCATCCGCGAGCACTTCCGCCGCGATCTCTACGAGACCTCCCAGCCCGCTCAGCAGTCGCCGCAACACACTCCGGAAGGGCAGATGAGCATCGAATGAGCCGGACAGATCTGGAAGCACGCATCCGCCGACTCGAGGACATCGAGGAGATCCGGCAACTCCGCGCCCGCTACTGCCAGTACCTCGACGACGGCCGGTGGAGCGAGCTCGCCGAGCTGTTCACCGCCGACGGTGCCTTCGTCGGGCTCTCCACCGCACGTGGGCGCGACGAGCTGCGCACCTTCTTCGCCGAACTGCAAAGCGGCCCGCTGCAGGCGTGGTGGCACTTCAGCAGCAACGAGACCATCACCGTCGACGGCGACGAGGCCCGGGGGGAAACCTGGCTCGATCAGCCCTGCGTCGTCGACGGTGAAGCCCACATCGCCGCCGGGCGCTACCAGGACGATGTGGTTCGCGATTCGGACGGGCAATGGCGGTTCCGCGAGCGCAAGGTCACCTTCTTCTTCTGGGGACCGCTGGCCTCCGGCTGGGCACCCGGCCGCATCGAGTGGAGACCTGCTGCCGGGGCGCTGGACCAGCGCTACCGGGGAGAGGGCTCCGCTCGTTGAGCGGTACTCACCGCAGAAGAACCACGAGCGAAATACGACAGGAGGCCGGCCATGCCGCATTCCGGCGATCCACACGCCGACGGATCGCACGCACACCAGCCACTGGACGGGCTGCAGGTCGTGGAGTGCTCCACCTTCGTCGCAGGCCCGTCGGGCGGGATGGCCCTGGCACGGATGGGTGCCGACGTGATCCGCATCGACCCCGTCGGCGGTGCGGCCGACCACCGCAGGCTGCCGCTGGCCGAGGATGGCGGAAGCCTGTACTGGACCGGGCTGAACAAGGGAAAGCGGTCGATCACCGTGGACCTACGTTCCGAACAGGGGCGAGAGCTCGCCTCCGCACTCATCACCCGCCCCGGTCCCGACCGGGGGATCTTCCTCAACAACGCTCCCGATCACGGCTGGACCTCCCACAAGAACCTGAGCCGGCGTCGTGCGGACCTGATTCATCTGCGCATCCAAGGGCACTCCGACGGGCGGCCGGCCGTGGACTACACCGTCAACGCCGAGATGGGCGTTCCGGAATGGACCGGACCCAGCGAGCACGCCGCACCTGTCAATCATGTTCTGCCCGCATGGGACCTGCTCACGGGGATGACGGCGGTCTCGGGCCTGCTCGCGGCACTCCGAGACCGCGACCGCAACGGCCACGGCCGCTACATCGAGCTCGCTCTCGCCGATGTCGCCCTGAGCGCCCTCGGCGATCTCGGCTGGCTCGCGGAAACCCAGCTCAGCGGCCAGGAACGCCCTCGCCACGGCAACTATCTCTACGGCACTTTCGGGTGCGATTTTCCCACCGCGGACGCAGGCCGCGTCATGATCGTCGCACTCACCACCGCACAGTGGCACGCACTGACCGAGGTCACCGGAACCAGCACCGTCTTCACGGAACTGGAAGCCTCCCTCGGTACCGAACTGGCTTCCGAAGAGGGCAGGTACCGGCATCGGGAAACCATCGCCGCGATCCTGCGCCCCTGGTTCGCCGGACGCACCATCGACGACATCACCACGGCATTCGGTGGAACCCGAGTGCTGTGGAGCCGATACCGCGGCGTCAGCGATGTCGCCGCCGAAGCGGCCGCCGGAGAGGCCGGCCCGCTCGCAGGCGAAGTCGACCAGCCCGAGGTCGGCCCCGTCCTGGCCACCGGCTCACCACTGCGGTGGTCCGGTACCGGCCTCTGCCCCACCCCTGCTCCGGCGCTGGGCGAGCACACGGAGGAAGTGCTGTGCGGCGGGCTGGGCCTGACCCAGCTCGAATTCGGCCGACTGCGAGACGCGGGCATCGTCGGTGGTCGTGAGTGACCATGCCCTCGTGCACCGGCCGCAAGCGCGACGAAGCCGTGGCAGTGAAGTCCCCGCGTGCATTGTCAACAGCGAGAGGTGAATGCCGATGAGCAATCCGACGAACACGGAGTTCGTCAGTGGTGGTCCGTATTTCGAGGATCTGGCTGTGGGAGACGTCGTCGACCAGGCCCCCGCCGTGACCCTCACGGCAGGCCACGCCACCACGCACCAGTCGGTGCTCGGCAACCGGATGCGACTCGCACTCGACGAGCGACTGTCGCGGTACGTGACCGGGCGCGAACGCCCCCTCGCCCATCCGGGCCTGGTCTGGGATGTCGCCATCGGCCAGAGCACCCTGGTCACCCACCGCGTCGTGGCGAACCTGTTCTACCGCGGATTCGCCTTCCACCACGCACCCTCGATCGGCGACACCCTGCACACCAGGACCGAAGTCGTCGCACTGAAACAGAACCGATCCCGGCCCACCGGCTTGGCGGTACTGCGCATGACCACCACCGACCAGGACGAGCGCACCGTACTGGACTTCTGGCGCTGCGCGATGCTCCCGCTGCGCAGCGCCGGCACGGACACCGGCCACACGGACGACTTCTCCCGAGTCGGGGCCGAAGCCGATACCCGGACCATGGCAGAGGTCGCGTCGACCTGGGACCTGGCGCGTTTCCGTCGAGCAGTCCCCGGTATGCACTTCGCCGACATCAGCCCCGGAACGACCTGGCGCGTCGACGGTGGAGACGTGGTCTCCTGCGCTCCGGAACTGGCCAGACTCACCGGCAACATCGCCGCCGTGCACCACGACCGCACAGCGACCACAGGCGGCCGGAGGCTGGTCTACGGCGGACACACCATCGGGCTGGCGCTGCACCAAACCCTGCGCGCGCTCCCGAATCTGGTGACCGTCCTCGGATGGCACTCCTGCGACCACACCGGACCGGTCCACGAGGACGACACCCTGTTCTCCACGGTCACGGTGGAAAACACCGAACCCCTGCCACGCGGCGGCGGACTGGTGCACTTGCGCTCCCTGGTGCGCGCGAGCAACCCCGCCGACGACGAAGTCATCGATGTGCTCGACTGGCGCTACATCGCGCTCATGAGCTGAGACGTCCTCGACCGAGCCACGGTCGGCATCGGCGACGCGATCCGGATACCGGCTATCCCGCTTCGTCGTCCCGTCCGATGTGAGCACCGAGACGTTCGCTGATGTCCCGTGCGGTCTTGATCAAAGCGGGGAGGTGTTCTTCGCGAATCGTCTCCAAGGAGACCTGAACGGTCGCGCACGACATGCTCAAGGAGGCGAGGACCCGCCCGGTGAAGTCCCGGATCGGCGCCGAGAAGGAACGGACCCCTTCCTCGAGCTCCTGGTCCACCAGCGCCCATCCTTGCTGACGGACCTCGGCGATGATCGTGCGCAGCTGATCGGGGTCCGTCGTGGTCCGCGGTGTCAGCGGGTCCAACTCGGCGTTTTCGAGGAACGAGTCCAGCTCGGTGTCGGGAAGTCCGGCCAGCAGCACCCGGCCCATCGAGGTGGCGTAGGCAGGCAGCCGGGATCCGGTGGTGAGGGTGATGCTCAGAACTCGTCGCGTGGGCACGCGTGCCAGGGTCATGGCGTGGTCACCGTCGAGCGCGGCCAAGGAGCACGTCTGCCCGGTGATCCGGGTGACCTCCTCCATGAACGGTTGGGCGACCTCGGTGATGTTCAGCGACGAGAGGTAGGCGTTGCCCAGCGCCAGTACGTGCGGTGTGAGGGAGAACTGGCGGCCTTCGCTGTGAATGTAGCCGAGCTCTTCCAAGGTGAGCACGATGCGACGTACGGTCGGTCTGCTCAACCCGGTGGCTTCGGCCAAGTCGCCGAGACTGAGGTGGGGACGATGATTCGAGAACGCGAGGATGACCGACAATCCTCGTTCCAGGGACTGGAGGTAGTCCCTGCGTTCCTGCGGCTTCACCATCGTGCTCCCTCGACTCGTCTTCTGCCGCATAGCGGTGAAATGTGCCGCATATCGTATATTAGTGGTGCGTGTTCAAAAGCGGGTCGTCGCAGACGAGACGCAGATGTGCGTGCTGCTGTCGACCACTGGTGAGGATGCCGCCATCGCTGAGTGCCCACCACTCGTCGGCCGTGTTCGGCCACGTCGCCGACACCACTGCCGTCGGCACATCCACGACCAGGGGCAGAGCCTTGAGCAACTCGACAGGGCCGGGCCGGCCAAGTGCGAGGACACCATTGGCCTCGCTGGTGACCGCGATATCGGCGGCGGCGAACACGGCCTGCGGCGTGGGGAGTTCCTCGGCGTCGTCGACGACTGCGACGACACGGCTACCGAGTATGCCGATCACCTGCCCCAGAGCGACAGGCACGTCCTGCGAGCAGCACACGGCCACGATCCGGTCCATACCGAGTCGGTCCGATGCGTCCCCCAGTTCACCGAGCGCACCGGGCCCCGAGAGAACCAGCGGCTCCTGGTGAACCGCATGTGAAACGGTGGTTGGCATGGCGGCCTCCTCTCCGCACCCGCTTCGTCACGAACGCCGGTACTCGGCGAGTTTGACCTCGTCGAGACGAACTCCCAACCCCGGCCCGTCGGGCACCTGCAACTCACCCTTGTCGTAGACGAGGGATTCCTCGGTGAGGTCATCGGCCAGCAGTTTGGGACCGAACAGTTCGCTGCCGAAGGTCACGTTGGGCAACGCACCATACACGTGCGCGGCAGCGGCCGTGCCGATGGAGCTTTCGATGCTGGTGCCACCGTGGCACGGTATTCCCATCGATTCGGCGACTGCGGCAGTCTTTTTGGTCCGCGACAATCCGCCCAGTTTGTTGACCTTGAGCGAGAAGATGTCGCCGGCGGCGTAGCGGCAGACCGTGTAGGCGTCCTGCACGCTGCGCACGCTCTCATCGGCCATGATCGGGATGGTCAGCTGTGCGGCGAGACGGCCCATGGCCTCGATGTTCCAGCCGGGAATCGGCTGCTCGATCAGATCGATGCCTCCGGACTCGAGCTTGGGCAACCAGCGCGCCGCGGTGTTGGCGTCCCAGGCGGCGTTGAAGTCGACGCGCACGCTGGCCCGATCACCGAGAGCTTTGGCCACCGACAGGATGCGGGAGACGTCTTCCTCGGGCCGCTGGGCTCCCGCCTTGAGTTTGAAGCTGCGGTGTCCCTCGGCCGTGAGTTTCTCCTCGGCCTCGCCGATGACGATGTCGGCGTCGTCGGCACTCAAAGCCCACGTCACCGGGATGGATTCCCGGAACAGGCCTCCCAGCAGATCATGGACCGGCACTCCGAGAGCCTTGCCCCAGGCGTCGAACAAGGCCATCTCGACGCAGGCCTTGGCGAACTGGTTGTCCGCCGCGATGCGATCCATCCGCTCCAGCAGCAGGTCGATTCGCGAAGCCTGCTGTCCGATCAGCTCGGGGGCGAGGTAGGTGTCGATGGTCGCCTTGATCGTCTCCACACTCTCGCCGCCCCACCAGGGCCCGCCCGGGGTCGTCGATTCCCCGATGCCCTCGATCCCGTCGGCGGTGCGCACCCGTGCGATCACGTAACTCTGGTAATCCATGGTGACCGACTTGAACTTGTGCGGGCGACGCGTGGGCAGGTCGACGATGACCGTGTCAACGGACTGGATCGTCAAGGACGACATACGGCTCTCCTTCTCGGCCTCTCGGCCGGATGGACTCGTTCAGGATGCGCACCACAAAGGGGATGCCAGAGATCGGGCGGAGCGGCCCGTGGTGGCCGGATGCCCGCACCGGAAACATCCGGCCACCACGAATGCGTCGGCGCCCGGGACTCAGGCCGGTTCGAGGACGAAGTCGTACTCCGAGCGCAGCCGACCGTCCTCCTGAGGGTGCGGGTCGAGCACCAGCTCGGGCTTGGTGGCCTGTGCGACGTCGCTGTCCAACCACTGGCCGCCCTCGAAGTACAACTGGGTGGTGATCGACCGGTGGCCGGGCGCGCGCACGATCAGATGCAGGTGCGCCGGCCGCCACGGGTGCCAGCCTGCGGCGGTGATGAGCATGCCGGTCGGCCCGTCGGTGGGGATCTGATACGGGGCCGGTTGGATGGTGTCGATTTCGAACCGACCCTGCTCGTCAACGGCGACGACCCCGCGCAGATTGCCTTCCGGCAGGTGTGGGGCGAACCCGGAGTAGTAGCCCTCGTCGTCGGCGTGCCAGATGTCCAGTTCGGCACCCGGCAACGGGTTGCCCGCGGTGTCGCGGACCTGGCCGGCGAAGGTCAGCGGCGTGCCCTGCTCGTCGGCGCGCATCGGCAGTGCGGTCACCGCAGGCAGCTTCTGCTGGTCGGGCAGGTAGTACGGGCCGAGGATGCTTCCCTTGCTGCCCTGCTGAGTTCGGGAAGCCACGTCTTCGACCTCGTGCTCGACGAACACGTCGAGAAGCAGCGGCCACTCACCGCCCTCGCCGACGTCGATCAGCCACTGCTTGGCAGCCTGGAACTCCGGGTAGGTGACCTGGTGGGTGTGGATGGCCTCGTGCACACCGGCCAGCACCGCCTGCACCACGGTGCTGACGCGCTCGGCCGACACACCACCCTCGGGCGCCCCCTGCTGCTGACTGGCGCGGAAGGCCTGCGTGGCCGACGCGCCGGAACCCGCGGCCGTGGGAGAGGTGTTCTCCGTCGTCGTCATGATCACTCCTTTCTCGTTCAGCGGGCGCGCACCGGTGCCGCCGCTGGAGGAAACACGGGAAAGGGTGGTGACCGGTGAGGACCTCCGGTCACCACCCGAATCTTCACTCGGGGGTGTCGGGATTGAACAGGTCCGGGGTGGTCCAGCCGTCGAGGTCGTATTCGGCCATGCACTGCTCGGCGAAGCCCTTCATGGCATCGGCCGCACCGGAATTCTGCGCGGCGAACAGCAGCTCGGCACGCACGCCCTCGTGGTTGCCGGAGTAGTTGCGCTCATACAGCTCGTGGCGGCCGCCGAACTCGCTGCCGATGGAGTCCCAGATCAGCTTCATCAACTTGACGCGCTCGACCGAGTCGTATCCATTGGAGCCACGCACGTACTGGTCGAGGTAGGGCCGGATTTCCGGGGATGCGAAGTCGGCGGAGCTGGACGGCAGATAGATCAGTCCGCTCCCCAGATCCTGCATGATGATCTCGCGGATCCGCGGATAGCCCACGGTCATGAACCACCGGTAGGCCAGCCCGTAGTCCAGCTTCGGCAGCTTGGCGCCGTCGACCCAATCGTCGGGGTTGGCCGCCATCGCATCCGACAGTGCCCAGAACATGTTGCGCCAGCCGATGACCTCGCCCACCCGGGTCTGGATGCCGCGGAAGTCCTTGGTGCCGGTCGACTCCACACCCTTCATCAGCAGCCCGGCGATGAAATCGAGCTTGACGGCCAGCCGGGTCACACCGTGGAAGGTGAAGCGGTGCAGAAAGCCCGAACCGGGGAAGAACGTGCTGGCCTTCTCCGCATCACCGTAGATGAACACGTTCTCCCACGGGATGAACACCTTGTCGAGAATGAAGATCGTGTCGTTCTCGTCGAACCGGGACGACAGCGGGTAGTCGAAGGGGCTGCCCATCTGATCGGCCATGGCCGAATACGAAGTGCGGCAGATCAGCTTCATTCCCGGCGCACCCATCGGCACGGTGCACACCAGGGCGAACTCGCGCTTTTTGATCGGCAGGCCGTAGTGGGCGATGAAGTTGTAGTGGGTGATCGCCGATCCCGTGGCCACGACCTTCGCGCCGGAAACGATCAGGCCGTCGTCGCGCTCCTCCTCGACGTGGATGAAGATGTCCTTGACCTCGTCGGGCTGCTTGTCGCGGTCGACCGGCGGATTGATGATCGCGTGGTTCCAGTACAGGCACTTCTCCTGCGACTCGGTGTACCACCGGCGGGCGTTGTCGGCGAAGGGCTCGTAGAAATCGGCGTTGGCTCCCAGCGTGCCGAGGAACGAGGCCTTGTAATCGGGGCTGCGGCCCATCCAGCCATAGGAGATCTTGGCCCACTCGGCGATCGCATTGCGGTCGGCGAACAGATCCTCGCTGGTGTAGGGCGTGCGGAAAAACGGGTGCGTGAACCCGTTGTTGCCGGTGTCGGTCGGCGTCGTCAGCACATCCTTGGTGTCCGGATCGTGCAGCGCGTCGTACATCCGCGCCGTCATCCGCACCGAGTTCCGAAACGCCGGATGCGTGGTGACGTCATCGACCTTGTCGCCGTAGACGAACAGCTCCCGGCCGTCGCGCAGACTTTCGATGTACTCCTCGCCGGTCATCGGACGCTGTTTGGCCTCCGGGGCGACTTCCGGGTTCGCCTGCTGTTCCTGCGATGTCACGTCGTCACTCCTGTTCATTGGGTGATGCGGTTCGTTACTGGGCAACGGGTTCGTCCCGCACCGGCTCAGGCATCCCGACCAGACGGCTCAAACCCGATGGGCAGTCGCCCGTCTCCAGCCACGGCACCGTTTCGAACGCCTCGCCCAGATGGCGGAAGGCGCCGAGGTAGAACACCAGCGGCCGACCATCGTCGAACTCGAACTCCTCGACCTCACCGACATAGAGCACGTGGTCCCCACCGTCGTGGGCATCCCACGGCCGGCAGGAGACGCGGGCCAGCGACCCCGGCAACCAGGGGGCAACCCCCTCCGGACGCACCCACTCGATCGGCTCGCTGCGGGGCTTGCCCGCGAAGTGCAGGGCGACGTCGTCCTGCCCTTCCTGCAGCACGTTCACCGTGAACGGCCGGCCCTCCAGGTACTGGCACGCCTTGGTCTTGCGATCCAGCGACACCAGCACCAGCGGCGGGTCGAGAGAGACAGCGCTGAAGGCATTGACCGTCGCGCCGTGCGGCTCGCCCTCCACGTCGCAGGTGATCACGGTGACACCGGTCGCGAAGTGGCCGAGACAGTTCCTGAGTTGCCGGGGGTCGATCCGCATGGGCCCCTCCGATGTACGCAATGCGTATTATTTGTCCGCTATCCGGTGTTCGCTACTATGAAGTGGGGCACAGTCCCTGTCAAGAGGAAATTTCGGCGAATCCCGAACATTTCATGATGTGCCCGCACAGCCCCGGGAAGGACCACCGTCCGGGGTGCTCCGGTGCCACCACATCCGAGAAGAACTCGTACAGGAATGCCGCAATCAGGATTTGCTCATCCGCTCGTTCGAACCATCGATGCAGACGCGGAAGCATTTCGCCGTCGGCGAGCACTGTGTCCGCCGGGGGCCGCCACATCGAGCGAAGCGGGCCCGTCTCGCGTTGACTCTTGACAGGCCGCACGGCTCGAGCCACAGTAACGAAATTACCGAATAACGGTCGCTTTGTACGCAAAGCGGCTACATACGACTGCCAGTCAGGCAGTCGACCGGCCCCGGACAGCAGCCTCCCAGGGCTCGCACCGGCGGCCACGGTTCACACCTTCCACAGCAACCGCATTCAGCACGAACGCCAACTCCACAAAGCTCAACTGCGAGACCGGTCCACAACGGACTTTTCCTCAACAGGAACGGGCATTTTCGGATCACCCACCGACCGAGCCTGCGGCCGACGCACCAACCCGGGAATTCCTCACCGCCCCTGCACATAGCCGACGTCAAGGAAACCCCATGTGCCACCGCCATGACACGCCCCCGTACGACCTCGGCATGCCGTCGCAGCAGGTGCACATACCGCTGGATTCCGGCGAGGCTCTCCCGTCGACCTGCTACACACCGCTCGACGGGTCCGGTCCCGGGATTGTGCTCATCACCGATATCTACGGGCCGACACCCTTTTACCAGGCGATCGCGGACCGACTTGCCGGCGACGGGTACGTGGTACTACTCGTCGACTACTTTTTCCGGCAAGGCGGTCTCACCGAAGACACCCGCGACGAGGCCTTCGCCCGCCACTCCCGGCTCAGCGAGCGCAGTGCGCTGCACGACCTCGACACAGCTCTGGACTGGTTGTCCCGGCAGCCCGAGACAACCGGTACCCGGCTCGGCACACTCGGGTTCTGCCTCGGCGGCACCTTGGCCCTCGACCTGGCCGCCCGGCGCGACGATCTCGAAACCGCCTGCTACTACGCCTTCCCCTTCGGCGTGTCCAACCCGAATCCCGACCCCGTGCCACGTCCCATCGACCTCACCGACCACATCACCGGCAACGTGCTCGCGTTCTGGGGCGACAGTGACTACATCGGCACCGACCAGATGCACCAATTCCGCGACACCATGCGCGCTTCCGGGGCTTCCTACGACCACACCATCTACCCGGGTGTCGGGCACGGCTTCCTGCGCGGGCTCCTCAACGACGGCCCGGACAGCGCAGCCGCGCTCGACTCCTGGGAGGCCACCACGCGGTTCTTCGCGACCCACGTGAAGTGAGCAGAACAGGTTCTCGGCCGCGAAAACCGGGCGGAATCGATGTCGATTCCGCCCCACCACACACGCCAATCCGCACACTTTCTCAGGCGATCCTGCCGGAGACCAGGGCCAGACTCGCACCATCCCAGCGGCGGCGCAGCCACCGGTCGTGGCTGGCCACCACGGTCGCCCCCGGCGCCGTACGCAGCGCCTCCTCCAGCTCGCTCGCCAGGGTCAACGACAGGTGGTTGGTCGGCTCGTCCAGCAGCAACACTCGCGGCGGGTCGGCGATCAGCGTCGCCAGCGCCAACCGGCGCCGCTGCCCCACCGACAGCGTCCCCACCGGACGATCGATGTCCCGAGGGGGCAGCAGCCCGAGCTCGGACAAGGCGGGAACGTCACCACGCCCGGACGTGGATTCCGCATAAACCCGGCGTGGTGTGCGGGCACCGTCGGCGAAAACCACATCCTGCTCCAGCAGACCGACCCGGAGACCGCGACGGTGCCACACCGTGCCCGACTCCGGGTGCAGCCACCCGGCCAGCAGGTACAGCAGGCTCGACTTGCCCGCACCGTTCGGGCCGGTGATCAGCAGGCGACCGTCACCGGACAGGTCGAGCTCGTCGATCCACAGTCGACCGCGCACCCCTGCCCGGCGCACCTGCACGCTCACGTCGCCGGTCGTGGCGGCACTGGTCAGCGCGGCGGCGAAGCGCAGCGGCGCGGGAGGTTTGGGCACCTGCCTGCGGTCCAGTTCCTCCAGGCGCTGCCGCGCGTCGCGCACCCGCCGGGAAACCTGCTTCTCCACCCGGGCACCCTTGTAGTCGTAGGCCAACTTGCTGGTGTTGCCACGCGCAGCACCGTGGCTGACGTTGCGTGCGGTGACCGCCACCGCGTGCCGGAGCTGATCCAACTCGTCCTGCTCGGCGGCATAACGCTGTTCCCAGCGCGCCCGTTCGGCGTGTTTGGCTCGCAGGTAGTCCGAGAACGCACCGCCGTAGCGGGTCGGCCCGTCGAGTCCGGGATCCATATCGACGATGTCGGTGCACACCGCGTCGAGAAACACCCGGTCGTGGCTGGCCAGCACCACCACACCCGGCAGGTCGCACAGATGCCGTTGCAGGAAGGAGATCGCGGCATCGTCGAGGTGGTTGGTCGGCTCGTCCAGCAGCAGGGCACCAGGTTGCCGCAGCAACAACGCGGCCAGCCCGAGTCGGGACCGCTGGCCACCGGACAGGGTGGCCAGCACTCGCTGCCGCGAGACGCCCTCCAGCCCCAGTCCGTCGAGGACCCTCCCGGCACGATGGTCGGCGTCCCAGACCTCGTGGACCTGGGCCCACTCCAGACACCGTCCATAGGTCGCCAGCAGGTCGGCATCGTCCGGCCGCCGGGTCAGCGCCTCGGCCGTTTCGGCGAGTTCGCGTTCGGCGGCGCGCAGCGGAGCCAGCGCGTCCTCGAGCACGTCACCGACCGTGCCGGCGAGGTCGAAGGGCAGCTCCTGGTGCAGGAACCCGGCATCATCGGGGCGGGTGATCTCCCCGGCATCGGGGTCTTCCACACCGGCGAGCAGGCGCAGCAGGGTGGATTTGCCGACGCCGTTGTCACCGACCAGCCCGATGCGACGGCCCGGCGCGGCGGTGATCGACACACCGTCGAAAACGCGGATGTGTCCGTAGGACTTGGCGAGATCACGAGCGAGCAGAGCGGAAGCAGACATCGAGGAGCACCGACCGGAGTGCGGTAGGGATACCCGCCGGGCACGGAAACGCGCGAGAGCAACGCTCGCGCAGGCCTCGGGCGCGGGCCGGACTCGATGTCAGTTCTTCATAGTGCGTTCAGAATAACCGTGCCCGCTGCGGCGGTGTCAACTCGAATCCCCACCGTGGTTGCACAGGTATTCGCGCACAGCTCGCCTGCCCCAGGGCCGGTCAGTCCGCGATTCCGGCCAGTGCGGTCACCTCGGTGATCCGCCCACGGACCAGGTACTCGCCGGGAACCGCGTTGCGTCTGCCGAACTCCTCGGCACGTTCGGCACCCATGTAGCGCCCGCCGAGCACAGTGGCCCACCGCAGCAGCTGCTCGGTGTCCTCGAACAACTGCGCCTGTGCCCGGATCAGCACAAACGAGTACGGCGGCGCGTCGTCGTCGACGCACAGGGCGAATCGCGGCTCGTGCCGCAGCGCTCTGCCCTTGACCGAGGTGACCGCTGTGGTGAACACGACGTGATCGCCGTCCATGGTGAACCACACCGGGGTGACGTGCGGGGCACCATTGGCCCTGGTCACGGCGAGCTTGCCGGTGCGGGTGCCGTGCAGGGCGAATTCCCGCCACTGCTGTTCGGACATTGTCTGCATGACCGTGCTTCTACCAGGAGCCACCGCGCCGCGCACAGCACACGTGCCTCGGGTGCGCGTCCCGGGTGCGACACGGAGGGCGGCGAGCGAGCCCGGCGGGATCCGGGGGTGGTCAGAGAATGGCCTTGAGCAGCAGAGCCAGAGCACTCAGGGCGGCCACGACCAGCAGCGCGGGCCGGGTGCGGCCCGCGTCGAGCACCTTGCGCAGGGGCCCGGAGATCAGGAAACCGGTCACGGCGAACGGGAACAGGGCCAGCGCCGCCAGCAGCTGGTCAGCGTGGACCTGCCCGCCCAACGAGAGCGCCAGGATCGACAGCACCGAGCCCCCGGCGAAGTAGGCCCCCAGCGTGGACCGCACGGTCGGGCCGGCGGTGTGCTGATAGACCAGCGCGATCGGCGGTCCCCCGATCGCGGCGGCAGTCCCGAACGTGCCGCTGGCCATGCCCGCAGTGAGCAGGGCGGGCCGCGTCGGCCTGGGACGCCAGGCCAGCAGGGACAGCCCCACCGAGATCAGCACGACCACACCGATCAGGATCGCCACCCACCGCGCCGGAAGCAGCGCCAGCGCCGCCACGCCCAGTGCCGTACCGGGCACCCGGCCGAGCATCCCCCAGCCCACGCCGTGCCAATCCGTGTGACTCCGTTCGCGCAGCACGGGCAGCAGCGCGAATGCCGAGGACACCAGCAACAGCGGCACGGGCACCAGGATCGGGTCGGCGATCGCCAGCAGCGGTGCCGCGACGAGGTTCATCCCGAAACCCACGGAGCCCTGCACGACGGCGCCGGCCAGCACGATCACTCCGGCAAGCAGCAACATCCACACGGCCACGGGTCCCCCTCGACTGGCACCTCTTCCCGCAGCCGGACATTACTGGCGCCGGACGCACGTCGCGGCCAGCCCCGCGATCGACCGAGGCAAAACTGCCGTTCATCGTGATCAGGCAGGCATGCCCTCAGCAGAGAACAGCGCTGCCCGCCTCATCGGGCATAGGGGCGCAGCCGCGGCTCACTGTCACGCTCCGGATAGCCCTCAATGGTCCTGCTGGTCTCGGCCTCGAGATACGACAGGCCACCGAGCAGGACCCGCGGCGGGTCCATGTCCGGACCGAACAGCCGCGTGCACACCAGCGGCGAAATCCGGGATACCTCGGCAGGGCCGGGATGAGTGAGCGCGTCCAGCACCAGCGCGTAACCGGCCGCGTCGAAAGCCATCGCGAGGTGGTCGACCGGCCGGGCGGGGCAGACATCCTGCACGAAGATGTTGCGCGCGCCCGGAAGGTGCGTCGCCTCCGGTGCGGGCTGCACGAGCTCGTCGGTGCGGGTGCCGATCGAGGTGTAGGCCACTCCCGCAGGCGGGGATTGCCGCCGCAATGCCGTGATGTAGTCCGCCCCGCGCCGCATCTGCCAGTAGGCGGTCACGCAGGAACCGTCGCCACAATCCGCGTTCGCCGCGGCGGTGCCACCATAGGGCGCGGCCAGCCCGATCGAATCCTCGACCATGTCGGCCAGGTCTGGCCAGAAGCGCAGTGCCCACACCGGATGCAGACCGCCCTGGCTGTGCCCGACGAGACCGACCTCTCGGCCGCTGAGCTCGTACACCTCTCGGATCGCGTGGACGACGTACTCCGCGGAGACCTGCAGGTCGACCAGTGCCCGCTCGGGCAGTTCCACGGTGCACACCGGGAAACCCGCCCGCGGCAGCGCCTGCACGTAACCGCCCGACCAGTTCTCCTCCGGTGTCGCTCCCGTCCCGTGAACCAGGATCACCGGTGTCCGCTCGGCGCTCGCGACCTTCTCGCCGCACTCCAGAGCCTGCTCCAGCCTCCACTGTGGGGTCCGCAGCGCCGGCCCGTCACCGGCATGAGCCGGAAGCATCCCGCCGACCAGAAACGAGAACGTCATCGCGAGGACCGCGAACAATCGGAATCCACTACTGCCCATGCCGAGTGCAACGAATCACACTGCCGGACGTGACGCCGCCTCACCCGGATTCAGCAGTCCGATAAGGACACGGTCGAAAGAGGCCACAAGAGCGCGAGCAGGGCGCTTTCGGAGCCGGGTGATGATCCTGCCGTCGATCACCTGATTCGCCTCTTGCCCGGCCGCGGTCGGGTCCGGCACGATCTTCTGCCACACGAGGCCGCACGATCGCCCTGCCGCGAGGCCAGCTCCCGGCTTGCGGGCGAGCCACCGGACAGCCGAATACCGGACCGCTCAGGAGCATGCGCATGCCCCGCACCGTCACCGTCCTGGCTCTGGCCGCCGCCTGGTTTTCCGCTCCCACTGCGCCGGCAGCACGCTCGCACGCCGGGGAGATCACCACAGCGGCGACCGAGGTGGACGGACATTACCGGGACTTCGGTGACCCGGGCGGGTTCGTCAACATCATGCCGCCGGGCCAGGACGGCACGCTCAACGCGCCGGAGGCACTCGCCGCCCGAACCGGGCACTACCCTCCGCATGTCACGGACCAGCTGGCGAGGTACGAGGAACTCGTCCACGAGCAGGCCACACCGGGGTTCACCGACGCCGACCTGCTGGAGCACTTCAAGGACGCCTCGTTCGGGGCAGCCCCCGGCGACATCGCCCGCCGCTACCGTCCCGGCGGGCGTGACGACGTCGTCGTGCTGCGCGATGCGAGCCACGGCGTGCCCCACATCTTCGGTGACACCCGCCAGGGCACCATGTTCGCCGCCGGCTACACGGCCGCCGAGGACCGGCTGTTCCTCATGGACGTGTTGCGTCACCTCGGCCGCGCGCGCCTGTCCGAATTCCTCGGCCCCTCGGCAGCCAACCTCGCCATGGACCGCAGCCAGCTGGCGGTCGCGCCCTACACCGAGCAGGACCTGCGGCAGCAGGTCGAGCGGCTGCGCAACCGCGGTCCGATGGGGCGCCGCATCCACCGTGACGCCACGGCCTACAGCGCGGGAGTCAACGCCTACATCCGTGAGGCGATCGCCGACCCGACCAAGTTGCCCGCCGAATATCCCGCGCTGCAACAGGTACCGGAACAGTGGAAGCTCACCGACATCGTCGCGATCGCCTCGCTCGTGGGTGGCATCTTCGGCAAGGGCGGCGGCTCCGAGCTGGCCAACTACTGCAACCTGCGAGCACTGTCCGAGAGCACCGGCAGCGCCGAGCAAGCACGGCTTACCTTCGACGATCTGCACTTCGCCGACGATGCCGAGGCACCGACCACGACACAGCGGCGGTTTCCGTACATGACCGCCGCGGGGCCGACCGATCCCGCCGCCACACCGCGGATCGACTGCGGCACGCTGCAACCGATCGCGCCCGGCGCCCCGGAACCCGAGGACCTCGTCGACGCGATCGTCTCCGCGGCACCCGTACCGCCGGCCGAGGGCGGCGACGGCGCCGAAGCCGCCGAGACCGGCTGGGATCCCGCCGACAGCGGCCGGCGGGCACCGGCCGTCATCGACGGCCCGCTCGGCACGATCCGGCTGCCCTTCCAGCAGGCCGCGAGCAATGCTTTGCTGGTCAGCGGCAAGCACACCGGCAGCGGGAACCCGATCGCGGTCTTCGGTCCGCAGACGGGGTATTTCAGCCCGCAGCTGCTCGTCGAAAAGGACATCCACGGTCCCGGCATCGACGCCCGTGGCGTGGCCTTCGCCGGCACCGACCTCTACGTCCAGATGGGCCGCGGCACCGACTACGCGTGGTCGGCGACCTCGGCCGGGGCCGACAACGTCGACACCTGGACGCTCGAGCTGTGCGAACCCGGCGGCGGGACACCGACCGTGCGATCGATGGGATACCGCCACCACGGGCGGTGCCTGCCGATCGAGTCGTTCGACCACACCGTGGTCGCCAAGCCCAGCGCAGGCGGACTGCCGAGCATCGATACGGCGGACGAGATCGTGTGGAACCAGGAAGTGCAGCGCACCGAGCACTACGGCTTCCTGACCGCCCGAGGCAAGACCACCGACGGAACCCCGATCGCGATCACCTCCGACCGGTCGACGTACCGGTCGGAGGTGACCTCCACGGTCGGCTTCTCCCGGGTCAACGACCCGCAGTTCATGTCCGGCGGCACCGAAGCCTTCCGGGAAGCGATGGGCACGGGCATCGACTACACCTTCAACTGGTTCTACGTCGACGGTGACGACATCGCCTACCAGCACTCGTGCAAGTGCCCCGACCGGGCCGACGGCATCGACCCGTACCTGCCGGTGTGGGGCACCGGCGAGTTCGACCACGAGGGGCATCTCGGTTTCGCCGAGCAGCCCCATGCGGTGAACCCGCCGGACGGCGCGCTGATCTCGTGGAACAACAAGCAGGCTCCGGGCTTTGCGGCCAACGACGCCGAGTTCGCCTACGGGCCGGTGTATCGCAGCGACATGCTGCAACAGCGACTGCGGGCGAAACTCGCCGAGGGGCCGGTGGACCGCGGCGACCTGGTCGACGTGATGGCACTGGCCGGCACCACGGACCTGCGCGCTCAGGAGATCATGCCGTGGCTGCATCGGGTGATGGGCCGCCAGGCCCCGGACGGTGTCGATCCCCGCACCCAGGACATGTGGAACCGGTTGCGGGCCTGGGCCGCCGACGATCTGGGACACCGGCGCGACCACGACGCCGACGGCAGCTACGAGCACGCCGCGGCCATTGCGATCATGGACGCCTGGTGGGGTGGCGCGCCGGATGCCACAACCGACACCGAAACCAACCCGAACGCCTCGTCGCAGCTGATCGAAGCGATCTTCGGGAAGACCTTCGCGACCCTGAGCATCCCGATCGCCAATTCCCCACTGACCCACACCGGCTCCGCCTTCAACGGCGGTGCGGGCAGCCACGTCGTCAAGGACCTGCGGCAGGTGCTGAACGAGCCGGTACGCGACCGCTTCCAAGCGACATACTGCGGCGGTGGTGACCTCGAGGCGTGCAGGCACGCGCTGTGGAAGTCACTGTCGGCGGTCGCCGGTGAGTTGGAAAAGGACTTCGGCTCGCCTTCCGTCCGGGGCTGGCGCCGTGTGCCTGCCGATGACGCCATCGTCCACTCCCCACTCGGGCTCACCTCGATCCCGGAGATCGACTGGGTCAACCGGCCGACGTTCCAGCAGGTCGTCGAAGTCGGCGCCCCGGTACGGCAGGCGACACGACCCGGGCGGCAACCGACGAAAACGGAGAAGCAGGAGCATCGCTCGGGTGAATAGCGATCGACAGTCTCCCCGAAGGAGTGATACGAGCAGGGTTCACTTTGGCAGGTTGCTCCGCGTGAGTCCCGTGGATCGTCGTGGCGTGTTGAAAGTCGGTGCGCTCGTCGCCGGAGTGGCCGCCACCCCGTTGTCGAACTCCGGCGCAGCCGCGGCCCCGACCGGACGGGCGTTCCGGCACGGAGTGGCTTCCGGCGACCCGTTTCCCGACAGCGTGCTGCTGTGGACCCGGGTCACCCCCTCCGAGGACGCCACCCCGGGTTCCGGGAACGGCCCGGACGTCGCGGTGCGGTGGGAAGTGGCCACGGACGAGCAGTTCCGGCAGGTCGTGGCACGGGGCAGTCTCCGAACCGGAGCCCGACGCGACCACACAGTGAAAGTGGACGTCAGAGGTCTGAACCCCGCGACCCGGTACTGGTACCGGTTCCGGTGCGGCGCCGAGACCTCCCCGGTCGGGCGCACCCGCACGGCCCCCGCCGGCGGAGCGGCCGTCTCCCGGCTGCGGATGGGCGTGGTGTCCTGTTCGAACTGGCAGGCCGGTCACTTCGCGGCCTACCGCCACCTCGCAAGAAGGGACGACCTCGATCTCGTACTGCATCTCGGCGACTACCTCTACCGCCGCTTCACGTTCGGCGGTCTGGCGCAGCTGTCGATGCTCGACCTGCGCACCTACCGCAGCAAGCAGGCCTCCGGCCCGGCCGACCCGGATATCGACGATCCCGCGCGCACCATCACCGGGGACGCGCAGATGACCTGGCTGACCAACGGGGTGACCACCACCGAGGCGCAGTGGAAGCTCATCGGGAACCCGGTGATGATCGCCCCGGTGCGATTCCCCTCCAATCTGTCCACTCGGGATCGACAGGCGCTCCACGAGCTCACCGGTACTCCTCCCGTGGAGGGTGTGCCCTACAACGTCGACCAGTGGGACGGATACACCGCCGACCGGGCCGAGCTGTTCTCGACGCTGCGGCGCAACGGGGTGCACAACACCGTCTTTTTGACCGGCGACATCCACTCCGCGTAGGCCGCGCCGCCTCGTTCGCCGTGCCCGCAGGAACCCAGCACGTGACCACCGCCGAGGAGCCGTTGCGATGACCCGCGCACGACACGAGCACACCCTGGACCGCCGCACCTTCCTGCGACTGGCCGGCGCGGGTGGCGCCGCCGTCACGCTGTCGACCTCCGGCACAGCGCTCGCCGGCGGTGCGTCGCAGGGCGAGCGGCTGCGCGTCTACACGGTGGTGGTCGACGGGTGCAGGCCCGACGAGATCACCCCGGTGCTCACACCCCGACTGCACCGGTTGCGCAACGCGGGAACGACCTATCCTCGGGCACGCTCACTGCCGGTCATGGAGACCATCCCCAACCACGTGATGATGATGAGCGGGGTACGGCCCGACCGTTCGGGAGTGCCCGCCAACTCCGTCTACGACCGTGCCGAAGGGGTCGTGCGCGATCTCGACCGGCCTTCCGATCTGACGTTTCCGACGCTGCTCGACCGGCTCCGCGGCACCGGCAGAGTCACCGGCAGCGTGCTCAGCAAGGAGTACCTCTACGGGATCTTCGGGCAGCGGGCGAGCGTGCGCTGGGAACCGAAGCCGGTGATCCCGGTCAGCGAGCACGCACCCGACGCCGCGACCGTCGACGCGCTGATCTCGATGGTCGACCACGCCGATCCCGATCTGATCTTCACCAACCTCGGCGATGTGGACCGCGTCGGCCACGGTGACGTGACCGGCACGACGCTGCAGGCAGCCCGCACCAGTGCGCTGGCCGCCACCGACCTCCAGGTCGGTCGTTTCGTCGACCACCTCGTGCACACCGGCCGGTGGAGCTCCAGCATTCTGCTGATCCTGGCCGACCATTCCATGGACTGGTCCCTGCCGCACAGGGCTGTCTCGCTGCAGCCCGTCATGGACGCCGACCCGATGCTGGTCGGGCACGTGGTGATCGCGCAGAACGGCGGGGCCGACCTGCTCAGCTACACCGGCCCCGCCGATCGCCGGGCGGACGCCGTCGACCGCATGCGAACGATCGCCTCCTCCACCGAGGGAGTGCTCGCCGTGCACGCCCCGGCGGACCTGCGGCTGGGTACCGAAGCCGGTGACCTCGTCGCCTACTGCCTGCCCGGATGGCGCTTCACCGAGCCGACCGTGGTGTCCAACCCGATCCCCGGCAACCACGGACACCCGGTCACCGAGCCGATCCCGTTCTTCGTCTCCGGTGGGCATCCCGCTGTGCGCCTAGGCGAGATCTCGGCGGCACCGGCCCGCACGGTCGACATCGCCCCCACCGTGGGTTCCCTGTTCCAGCTCACCGAGCCCGCCGGTGGTTACGACGGGACAGCACGCCTCGACGCCGTCGACACCGCAGCGCTGCGCCCGTAGGCATCCGGATTCCACCGCGCCACCGCAGCCGGTCTCCACCTCTGGTACCGCAACCGCACTCCGTGATCAACCGAGCAGGTTCTAGGATTGCGCCGCCGTAAACACAGTTCGGCTCCTGGTCCGACACTCTCGGACGCGTCCGTGGCGGTATCGCCGTAACCACCGGCTGTCGAAAGGTGAGCATGTCTGCCGACAACATCGGGTTCGCGCTCCTGCTGCTGGGAGTGCTGCTGCTCGTGGCCAAGCTCGTACGAGTGAAGTGGCGATTGGCGCAGAGACTGTTCCTGCCGGGCTCGATCATCGGCGGGGCGATCGCTCTGCTCCTTGGCCCCGACGTATTCGGCAATATCGCCTCGGCGTTGGGAACCGACCGGTTCACCGAGGGCGGGCTGTTCGGCTCGGACATCCAGCAGGTCTGGTCCTCGCTGCCCGGCCTGCTCATCTCGGTGGTCTTCGCCGGCCTGTTCCTCGGACAGAAGATGCCCAAGATGCGGGAAGCCGGACGGCTCGCCGGACCCCAGATCGCGTTCGGGCTGACACTCAGCAGCGGCCAGTATGTCGTGGGGCTGCTGTTGGCTCTGCTGCTGCTGTCTCCGGTGTTCGGGCTGCCGCCGCTGTCGGGCGCGCTCATCGAGATCGGTTTCGAGGGCGGACACGGCACTGCCGCCGGCCTGGGAAACACGTTCTCCGAAGTCGGATTCCCCGCGGGGCAGGACCTCGCGCTCGGTATGGCCACCATCGGCCTGATCTCGGGCATCGTCCTCGGTATCGTGCTGATCAACTGGGGAGTCCGCAGCGGCCGCACCACGCAACTGCGCTCGGACGCCACACCGTCGGTGGCCGAGCGAATGGGCCTGGTGGAAAAGGAAAACCGGCGCGCTGCCGCCACACTGACCGTGCACCCCTCCTCCATCGAACCGCTCGCGTTGCACTTCGGCCTCCTGGCAGTGGCCATCATCATCGGCCAGCTCCTGCTGTGGGGACTCCAAGCGCTGGAGAACATGCTGTGGGTCGAGACCATCGAGATCTTCGGCTACGTTCCCCTCTTTCCCCTGGCGATGCTCGGCGGCATCCTGCTGCAGTTCGTCATCGACCGTTTCGACCGGGCACAGATCGTCGACCGGTTGATGATCGAGCGGATCCAGGGATTCGCCCTCGACATGTTGATCATTGCGGCGCTGGGCACGCTGTCCCTGGAAGTCATCGCCAACAACATCGTTCCGTTCCTGCTGCTGGCAGGATGCGGTCTGATCTGGTGTGCCGGAGCTTTCCTGCTGCTGGCCCCGCGCATGCTGCCGGACCATTGGTTCGAACGCGGCATCGGCGACTTCGGCCAGTCGATGGGCGTGACGGCCACCGGTTTGATCCTCATGCGCATCGCCGATCCGGAACTGCGCACCCCGGCTTATCCGGCTTTCGGGTACAAGCAGCTCATCGTCGAGCCCTTCTTCGGCGGCGGACTCGTCACCGCCTCGGCGATTCCGCTGATCGCGCAATTCGGGGCGGTCCCGCTGCTGATCGTGATGGCGGTGCTCCTGGTGGCCGCACTGCTGACGGGATTGCTGTACTTCGGCCGCCGTCCGGCACCGTCGACGCCGGAAACAGCGCTCACTCGGCAGGACTAGCGTCGGCACCCACACGGGTTCTTGCTGCGGTCACGCTCCTCACCGCCGCTTCCGGCGGTGAGGAGCCCGCATGATGTACCCGGCGCCGAGCTCCGAGTTGACGTCCTCCCACGGTTGAAACCGGGTCTGCGCGCTACGTATAACCGATCACAACTGTTCGTAGGCGCGCACCAACTGGGTACTGGCGGTGTCGAAGTACTCGTCGAGGCGACGCTCGGCCTGGTCGTACTCCCCGGCCGTGAGCAGGTCGGCGATGACGCGGTTCACACCGAGATAGGGCCCGTGGAAGTCCTGGGGCCGGGACATGGCGTGGAAGGCCAGACGCAGCTCGGCAAGGAGCTGACGCATGATCTCGTCGACGCGCCGGCTGCAGGCCAGCGCGGCGATGGCCTGATGGAAGCGCATGTTCGCCGTGCCCACCTCCTGCCAGTCCTGCCGTAGGGAGGCCTGTTCCCCTTCCTCGACAGCGCGGACCACGGTCGCGATCGTCTCGGAGTCGGCAGTGCGGGCGTGCCGGACGGCGCTGGTCTCCAACATCCGCCGCAGGCGGTAGAGATCGGCGACGTCGTCGACGGTCAGCGTCCGCACGAACACGCCGCGGTGGAACTCGTGCACCAACAGCCGCTCGTGCACCAGCAACCGGAAGGCCTCTCGCAACGTGTTGCGGGAGACTGCGAGCGCGCGCCCGACACTTTCCTCGGACAGCCGCGTTCCGGGGAGCAGGCGCCCCTCGATGAGGTGCCGGCGCAGTACATCGGCGACCCGCTCGGCCGTCCCGGTGCGCTCGAGCAGTTCCCGGTCCGCCGCGAGCGCCTCCATCCACGGGTCGGTCGTGGTCATTGTCGCTTCCTGCACCGTCCTCGTGTGACTGCCTGCCGTGATCCGTGGCCGGAGTTTAGCAGTCTACCCGGGGATTGACGGATTGTTCAACAATTCAATAGTCTTCCGGCCACCTTCGACGGGCACGCACCGGCGTTTTACGCACGTGGTGACCGGCCGCCGCAGGACAACGGACCGATCCGGCTTGACCGGAGCACATCCGGGGAAAGAACGGAGTGGCATGACGGACGAACCCGCCGCGGCAACCGGAAGCACGCGCAAGCCGGTCGGGCGCGGCACGGTACTCGGTGCCGTGTTCCTGATGGCCACCAGCGCCGTCGGCCCCGGCTTCATCACCCAGACCACCGAGTTCACCGTGCAACTCGGTGCCACGTTCGCCTTCGCGATCCTGATCTCGATCCTGCTCGACATCGCGGTCCAGCTCAACGTCTGGCGGGTGATCGGAGTATCCGGGATGCGGGCTCAGGACCTCGGCAACCGGGTGCTGCCCGGCGCCGGCTACGTGATCGCCGCGCTGGTGGTCTTCGGCGGGCTGGTGTTCAACATCGGCAACGTCTCGGGCACCTCACTCGGTTTGGACGCACTGCTGGGCATGGACACCGAGAGCGGTGGACTGCTCTCGGCGCTGATCGCGATCGCGGTGTTTCTCAGCAAGCGCGCCGGGATCGCGATGGACCGTATCGTCGTCGTTCTCGGCCTGCTGATGATCGGCCTGACCTGCTACGTCGCGGTCGTCTCGCAGCCACCGGTCGGTGACGCGCTGCGCCAGACGGTGCTACCGGAGCAGGTCAGCTTCCTGGCGATCACCACCCTGCTCGGCGGCACCGTGGGCGGCTACATCACCTACGCCGGAGCACACCGGCTGGTCGATGCCGGTGTGACCGGCCCCGACCGGGTGGGGGAGGTGACCCGCAGCTCGATCACCTCGATCGTCGTCACCGGCGTCATGCGTATCGTGCTGTTCCTGGCCGTGCTGGGCGTCGTCGCCGGGGGCGTGTCGCTGGCACAGGACAACCCCACCGCCGACGCGTTCCAGCAGGCCGCCGGACAGGTCGGGCTGCGGCTGTTCGGGATGATCCTGTGGGCGGCCGGCATCACCTCGGTGATCGGCGCAGCTTACACGTCGGTGTCGTTCCTCGTGACCTTCTCGCCACGGCTGCAACGAGTGCGCAGTTGGCTGGTCGTCGGCTTCATCGCCGTGTCGGCGGCGGTGTTCCTGATGGTCGACCAGACCCCGACCACCCTGCTGGTGCTGGCCGGGGCGCTCAACGGGCTGATCCTTCCGGTGGGCTTCGGCGTGCTGATGTGGGCCGCGGCCCGGCGCAGCGACCTGCTCGGCGGCTACCGTTACCCGCGCTGGCTGCTCGTGCTCGGTGCGCTGGCGTGGGCACTCACGGTGTACCTGGGCGCGAACTCCCTCGGCGGGATCGCCGCCCTGTGGCAATGACCCGCCACGCGATGCAGACAGGACGAAACCGAAAGAAGCGAGACCGATGGCACCAACCGCGCGGATCGATCTGAACGCCGACCTGGCGGAGGGGTTCGGCCGCTGGGAACTCGGCGACGACGAGGCGCTGCTGGGCATTGTCAGCAGCGCGAACGTGGCCTGCGGTTTCCACGCCGGGGATCCGAGCGTGCTGCGCCGGGCGTGCACCGGCGCCGCCGAGCGGGGTGTGGCGGTGGGCGCCCAGGTCGGCTACCGCGACCTGCCCGGGTTCGGCCGCAGGTTCATCGACGTCGCCCCGGAGGACCTGGTCAACGACGTGCTCTACCAGATCGGCGCGCTGTCGGCGTTCGCCCGCGTGGCCGGGACCGAGGTCACCTACGTCAAGCCGCACGGCGCGCTCTACAACGCGATCGTGCAGCACCGGGAACAGGCCTCGGCGCTCGTGGAGGCCATCCTGCGCTACGCCCCGAACCTGGCGGTGCTGGGGCTGCCCGGATCGCAGTGGCTGACCCTGGCCGAGTCGGCCGGCCTGCGGTGCTACCGGGAGGCGTTCGCCGACCGCGCCTACACCCCGGAAGGAACACTGGTGTCGCGCCGAGAGTCCGGCGCGGTCCTCGACGACCCGCAAGTGATCGCGCAGCGCTGCCTGCGACTGGTGCGCGGGGAGCCGATCGAGGCCATCGACGGATCCCCGATCACGGTGGAGGCGGAGTCGATCTGCGTGCACGGCGACAGCGCCGGGGCGGTGGCGATCGCTCGCGCGGTCCGCGACGCGCTTACCGCCGACGGCATCACGATCGCCCCCTTCACCCGCCCCGACGGGCAGGAGTGATCACGGTGCGGTTGCTGCGCTGCGCGGACTCGGGCCTGCTCGTGGAGCTCGACGAGCTCGCAGGTGTGCTCGCGCTCTACAACGCACTGGCCGACCGGCCACCGCCCGGAGTGACCGACCTGGTCCCCGCCGCACGCACACTGCTGCTGCGCCTGGACCCGCAGCAGGCCGACATCACCGAGGTGGAACGGGCCGTGCGATCCGCACCCACCGGACAGGGCACCCTGGCCGATCGCGGGCAGGTGACCGTACCCGTGCGCTACGACGGTGCGGACCTCGCCGAGGTCGCGCGCCTGACCGGCCTGTCCGAGCGGGCCGTCGTGCAGGCCCACACCGCAACCGAGTGGACCGTGGCCTTCGGGGGATTCGCCCCCGGCTTCGGCTACCTCACCGGCGGCGACGGCACGCTGCACGTCCCCCGGCGCAGCGAGTCCCGCACCAGGGTTCCCGCCGGCTCGGTCGGACTCGCCGGCGAGTTCAGCGGCATCTACCCACAAGCCTCCCCGGGAGGATGGCAGCTGATCGGGCACACCGACCTGCGGATCTGGCAGGTCGATCGGGACCCGCCCGCGCTGCTGCGCCCCGGGGTGCGGGTGCGGTTCGAGGAGGTCGATCCGTGAACCGCACCGAACCCGTCACACGGCGAACCCACCGGCGCCACGAGCCCGGCCTCGACGTCGTCGAACCGGGCCCTCTGGCGACGATCCAGGACCTCGGCCGCCCGGGGCTGGCCGAGATCGGCGTCGGCACCTCGGGAGCAGCCGACCGGGGATCGCTGCGGCTGGCCAACCGCCTGGTCGGCAACGACGAGGGCGCGGCCGCTGTCGAGGTCACCCTCGGTGGGCTGGTCGTGCGGGCACGGGAAGCTCTGACGGTGGCCGTCACCGGGGCACCCTGCCCGATCACCGTGAACGGGCGCGGTGCCGCGCCGAACACGGTGCTGCGCCTGCCCGCGGGAGCACAGCTGTGTCTGGGCAGACCCGACCGCGGGCTGCGCAGCTATCTGGCCGTGCGCGGCGGGATCGCCGTCGAGCCGGTGCTGGGCTCGCGCAGCACGGACGTGCTCGCCGGGCTGGGCCCGGATCCCCTGACCTCCGGAACCCTGCTGCCGGTCGGGCCCGCACCCGCGGAGTTCCCGACGGTGGAGACCGCGCCGGTGGCCCCACCCGGCGCGGGGGAGATCTCCCTCGCCGTCGTCACCGGGCCCCGCGACGACTGGTTCACCGAGCAGGCCCTGGCCACGCTGCTCGGCGAACCGTACGAGGTCACGCCGGACAGCAACCGGATCGGCATGCGCCTGTCCGGCCCGGTGCCGGCGCGCCGCACCGACACCGAACTGCCCAGCGAAGGCATGGTGGCCGGTTCCGTGCAGGTGCCACCGTCCGGCCGACCGACCCTGTTCCTCGCCGACCACCCCTCCACCGGTGGCTACCCGGTGATCGCGGTGGTCGTCTCCAGCGACGTCGACGCGGCGGCACAGGCCCGGCCGGGGCAACGGATCCGGTTCCACCGCACCGACCCCGACCGCCCCCGCAGCGCTCGCAGGCGGAGACTCCCACACTGAACGAACCCCGCAGGCACGCTGCCGGAAGAAGGCCCTGCTCCCGGAGAGATCCTCGACGGGCACGGCCCCATCTCGGTCACGCACTCGCCCCTGCCGGCGACTCGGCGGTCTCGGTCCCCCGAAACGAAGCACGGTGGAGGCCCGGATACAGCGGCTGTGCAGCGACGAGTCCCAGAATTCCAGCCTCGCCAGGCTGCGGGAACGCTCTCAGCTCGAGCATCCCCGACTCTCGTGCAGTTGCGCCATGGCCTGCCTGCGAAATTCCGCCGGAGTCGATCCGGTCTCCCGCTTGAACACCTGGCCGAAATGGGAGGCGCCCTTGAAGCCCCAGCGCGCGGCGATCGCCACGGCCGGAACATCCACCATCCGCGGGTCCGCGAGATCACGCCGGCACAGTTCGATCCGCCGTGCCCGTATCCACGCCGACACCGTGAAATCCGTCCCCGCGAACAGGCTGTGCAAGTATCTCGGCGAGATGTAGTGCGCCGCCGCAACGGTATGCGGACTCAGGTCCGGATCCGACAACCGAGCGTCGATGTACTCGCGAATCCGTCGCAGCAGCGCCTCCCGCGGTTCCGCCTCGTCGAGCTCGTTCTGGCCGAGTTCCGTGCGCAACATGGCCGTCACCAGCTCCATCATGTTGCGAACGGCCAGCGGGCCACTGTGCCCCAGTGAACCCAAGCTCCGGTTCAAGCTGAGCACCATCGCCCAGACCGCGGACGACAATCCCACGCCGCAGTCGAACGCCGTCGCAGTGATGCCGGCCAGGCAGTCCTCGCGCCGGGCCCCGATGGATTCCTTCGGAAACTTGATGCACACCGACTTGTAGTCGTCACTGGAAACGAGGGTGACCGGCTTGGAGGAGTCGTAGATCGCGAACAAGCCGGGCCTGAGCACCGCAGTCCGGCCGTCCTGCAACATCCGAAATTCTCCGGACATCTGCAGGGACATCACGTAATACCCCATGTCCGACGAGGAAATCGTCTCCGGACCCCGATACGCGCCGTGCTTCTCGGACTCCATGCTGACGAAGTCGACCCCGGCCAGGGATCGTCGACTGACGGCACCCCTGAACGCCCGAGGATGGTCGCAGTCGAAGTCGAACCGCAGGACACTGCGCTGAACAACGGTCTTCCAGGAGTCGAAGGCGACCTCCGGCCCCCTGTCGCGGGACACCAGCCCGGAGGTCAGCAACTCGTCCACCGGCAACGTCATCCTCTTCTCCAACCGCTCGCAGTCTCGTCCTCGCCTCCGCGCGGAGACGCCAGTTTTCGAAGAAGTGGATTGAGTCTGACATGCTGAGATCCAGAGCACAGTGTGATCTACGTCACCATACAAATGTGATCATGAGCCGCCGGTCGCCGTTGACGCTGCCCGGGCCGGGATATCCCGATCAGGTACAAGATCGGCATCGCCTGATCCGTGCACGGATTCGACAGCGCACTTCGCTGCTACGACAGCGAGGCGCGGCCGGCAAGCGCTGAGGGATTTGCTGTGCACGCATTCGACATTCCTGTGCACGCACAAGCGATGAACGCTGCTCAACCGGTGACCTAGCGTTTCCGCCACGCAACTCGGAAGCGGACCGATCCGGTTGCGGAAAGCAACAGCAACGCTCGGCACTCGGTGAGGAGAAACCAATGGCGTACGTCGAGGGCTCACATCATGTCACCCTGTCCGTGGCAGGTGCCCAGGAAGACGTGGATTTCCACGTCAAAGTGCTGGGGATGCGCATGATCAAGCGCACGGTCCTGTTCGACGGTGCACTGCCCATCTACCATCTTTACTACTCGAATGCGCACGGTGATCCGTCCAGCGTGGTCACCACATTCCCGTGGGCGCAAGCGGGATTCCACGGCAAGCGCGGCACCAACCAGGCTCGCGAAGTGCTGCTGTCGGTTCCGCACGAATCGATGAACTACTGGCACCAGCGGCTGACCGAGCACGGCATCGACGTCGACAACATCGACGTGTTCGATCAACGCCGGCTGGCGTTTCGGCACCCGTCCGGAATCGAGTACGTCCTCGTCGGCAACACCGCCGACGAACGTGTCGGCCATGCGGGCTACGGCGTTCCCCAGGAGCACGCCATTCGTGGGCTGCACGGTGTGGGCGTCCACGTGACCACCCCCGACCGCATGGTGGAGTTCGCCGACGAGTCCTTCCACTCGCAAGGGCGGCTGCTGGAGGAAGGCGACAAGGCCGCGCTGCAGATCGGCAACCAGAAGTACGGAAACCATCTGGAGATCACCGTCAACCGCACCGACGAGCAGGGCACCTGGGGGTACGGGGCCGGAACTTTCCACCACTTCGCCTGGAACGTCGACACGTTGACCAACCAGGACGATGTCAAGTTCGCCATCGAAGGGCGCGGCTACACCGACATTTCCGAACTCAAGGACCGCAAGTACTTCAAGAGCGTCTACGTGCGCACCCCGAGCGGCGCCCTTTTCGAACTCGCCGTCACCCACGAAGGCGGCGGATGGACCTGCGACGAATCCCCTCGGGAACTGGGCACCAGGTTCCAGTTGCCCGAGCAGTTCGAGCACCGCCGCGAGGAGATTTTCGAGCGGTTGGAAAAGATCGACATTTAAGGGATTTTCGGGGCTTCGAGCAAACGTCGAAGGAGGTGCGATGACACCGCAGCAAGCACCACACCTGACGACCGGCCACGAGATCACCGTCAGGCGCGGGCATTTCTGGATCCCCGGGGAACGGGTCGAGGCCGAACACGGAACCGTTCAGCGGGCACCGATGTTCGTCCACTGGGAGGCACCGCCGGTGGTCACACGTCCGGAGCCGCTCGTGCTCGTCCACGGTGGCGGTGGGCAGGGCACCGACTGGACGGGCACCCCGGACGGGCGCCCCGGATGGGCAACCCGCTTCGTCGAGGCCGGCTTCGCGGTCTACGTGGTCGATCGCTGCGGCCACGGCCGCTCCCCGCTCCACCCGGACATCGTCGGCGCCATGGGCGAGCAGTTCCCTTACGAGGCAGCGCAGGCACTGTTCCTGCCCGATGATGCCCGCACCACGCACACCCAATGGACCTACGAGCGCGACATCGGCTCCGACGATCTCGATCAGCTGCTGGGTGCCATGGGATCACTGCCCGCGGACCTGGCCGAATCGCAACGCATGGATGCCGACCGGCTCGCCCGCCTGCTGGACATCGTGGGGCCGGCCGTGGTGGTCACCCACTCCGCGGGCGGACCGGTCGGATGGCTGGTCGCCGACTCCCGGCCGAAGCAGGTGGCGGCGATCGCAGCGATCGAACCGGTAGGACCGCCGTTCGCGGACTTCCCCGGCCTCGGCAAACTCGCCTGGGGCCTGACCGCGCACCGGATCACCTACGACCCGCCACTGCACCGCCCCGAGGAGGCGGAAAGCGCCGACCCGGCCACGCTGCGCATTCCCGCACTCGCCGACACACCGATCGCCGTGGTCAGCGGCGGCTCGTCCGCCTTCGCCGAGTTCGCCCCCCACGTGGTCGACTTCCTGAACACCGCAGGCGCCCGCGCCGAGCCCGTGCACCTGCCCGAGTACGGCATCACCGGAAACGGGCACGGCCTGACCTTCGAAGCGAACTCCGATCACACGATCACACCGGTCATCGATTGGATCACCGAGCACGATCAAACGCCCATCGAGGAGTGAACAAGCATGACCACCGAGCTCACGACCACGCCCGGCATCAACGTCAGCGACGAGTTCGATGCGCTCCTGGAGCGGTTGGACGGCATCAGCCACATCTTGAGCGACAACGCCGAGAAAGGCGAGGAACTGGGGCAGCTCACCGACGAGGTGGCGAAGGCCCTGCACGAAGCGGGCGCCTTCCGAGTGGGGATCCCGCGCAGCCTGGGCGGCTACGAATTCTCGCCGCGCCAGGTGATCGAAACCATCGCCCGGATTTCCTACGCGGACGCCTCCGCGGGTTGGGCGTTCATGGCGCTGCAAATGGTCACCGGCACGACGGCGGCCTACCTCGGGCAGGAGGCGGCCCGCGATCTCTATCCCGATGTCGCCGGCGGCCACCATGCGTTGATCGCCGGGCAGGGCACCAAACTCGGGAAAGCGGTGCAGGTCGACGGGGGCTACCGCATCAGCGGCCACTGGCACTTCGCCTCCGGCATCTCGCTGGCCAGCCACATCCACACCGCCGCGCTGTGCGAGGAAAACGGTCGGGCACTGGTGTTCACCCTGCCCAAGGACCAGGCGAGGTTGATCGACAACTGGGATGTGATGGGGCTGCGAGCCACCAGCAGCATCGACTACACCTGCGACGACGTCTTCGTTCCCGACAGCCACGTCCACGACGTGGCCACGATGGACGTCCGCAACGGCGGAGCGATCTACCGCATGGGCCTGGCGAACATGTCCGGGATCTGCCACACCGGGTGGGCCCTCGGTGTGGGACGCCGGATGCTGGACGAGATGAAATCCCTGGCCGAGAAGAAAACCGGAGCACCGAAATCCCCGGTGGACACCGACCAGTTCCATGCCGAGTACGCGAACGCGGAGAGCAAGCTCCGGTCGGCGCATGCATGGGCCATGGAGGTCTGGGCGAACAACGAGGCGGCGCTGGATCGAGGGGAATTCCTCAGCACGGAACAGGAGACCCTGACCCGGTTGATGCTGAACAACACGACATGGTCCGTGCAGGACGTGGGGCAAACGGTGTACAAGTGGGCGGCTACGGCCGCATTGCGGCGAGGCGTTCTCCAGCGTTACTTCCGCGATCTCCACGCGGGCACCCAGCACATCACCTCCGGTCCGGTGGTGCTGCAGAACTGCGGCAAGTGGCTGAGCGGTCTGGCCCCCGATGCGCAGTGGGTTTTCCTGGACCTGCAAGAACAGGAGTGAACCGCTTCCGCGCGAATGCTCGACAACGTCGAAGGAGGTTGCCGACGACATGGCTTCGCACGACGCGAGCGCGCCCACCGACTCCACCGGGGACTTGCCGTCGGAGACGCCCGTCACCGCGGATTTCAAGGCCGCCTTCCGCAACCATCCCGCGGGCGTGGCCATCATCACCGCCGATGACGGCAGCGGACCGTCCGGGTTGACCGCCACCTCGGTGATCTCGGTCTCCGCCGAGCCGGCCTTGCTCGCGTTCTCGCTGTCGTCGAGTTCCTCGGCCACTCCGCTGATCGCACGCGCCGACACGGTGGTCGTCCACCTGCTCGGCTCCGACCAGCTGGAGTTGGCCAGGAGGTTCGCGACCGGCGGGATCGACCGGTTCGCCGACACCGGCAGCTGGACCCGCCTGGCAACCGGGGAACCGCTGCTGGCGGGAGTGGACAGCTGGCTGCGCGGGCGCACGGTCGACCGGGTGGAAGCAGGCAGCGCCACCGTGGTCATCGTCCGTGTCCTGCACGTGCAGGCCGGCCGGCACCTCGACTCGCCGCTCGTCTACCGGAATCGAACGTGGTACGCACTCGACGAAGCGGCGGTGCTGGCTTGAGCATGCATCAGTACCTGTCGAACAGGCACGACGGTGGCGCCATGCTGCAGTTCGGCGTCGCTCGGGCCGACGCCGAACTGGCGGTGCTCGCCGTGCACGGGCGCGGCCAGGACCCGACGTTCATGCAGCAGACGGCGCAGCGCTTCGGTGCGAGTCCGGCACGGTTCTACGCTCCCGAAGCCGCGGGCAACAGCTGGTATCCCCAGCCGTTCCTCGAACCACTGGAACGCAACCAGCCTGATCTCGACGAGGCCCTGCACACCATCGACCTGTGTCTGGGCCACCTCGCCGAGGTCGGATTCGGGCCGGACCGGACAGTTCTCTGGGGTTTCTCGCAAGGCGCCTGCCTGCTCTCCCACTACGTACTGTCCTCGCCGCGGCGATTCGCCGGGATCATCCTGTTCACCGGCGGCTATCTCGGTCCGGGACCACGGCAAGCACCCGAAGGCGAACCGCTGCGAGAAGTTCCCGCCGTCCTGCGCAGCATCGACCGGGACCCGTGGGTTCCCCGTTCCCGGGTCGAAGACACCGCAGCGCTGCTGACCCACGCCGGTGCCGGGGTCGACCTGCGCATCGATCCCGGTACCGAGCACATCATCACCGACGAAGCCTGCGCGGCGACCACCCGGCTGCTGGGCGATGTCTCAGCTTTGCGGAAAGAATGAGTGGTGACCGGCCGATTTCTCCTCCTGCAAGGGACTCAGCGCCCACCTGTGCTCCCGTACCGGGAAACAACACCGGCGCGGGAGCGACTTGCCGCTCTGAGCGACGTATCAGCTCGGCGAAGTGAACGGTGACGGAATCCGGCCCTCACGCCGGACCGTCTCCGCCAGCTCCGGCAGCGACGCCGCTTCGTTGACGTGCGGGAAATCCTCGTCCGGTACGTCCACACCGAGGAATTCGCACAACGGCTGCCAGCCCTGGCCGACCCGGTAGACCAGCAGACGCTCAGCGGGAACGCTGCGCTGTACCTCGGCATTGTGCCGTTCGAACACCTCGATCGCGTGCTCGCGATCCGCGAAACGGCCGTCGAAGGTGCCGCCCCAGATGATCCGGTCGATCGTGGACGAGAATCGATCGGAAAAGCCTCGTTCCACCGGCAGCACACCGGCGGAATCGCGGGTCTGCTCGGAGAACCGGTAGATGGTGTTGTAGGTGCTGTCGTACCACCGTTGCGGGTCACGGACGGTCAGAATCACCTTGGCGCTCGGGTAGGTCTCGGTGAGCTCCCGCCAGAAGGCAGCTCCCGGCCAGTCCACGCTGGCTCGATAACCGTCGAACACCTCGTCCCAGCACACGGACTCGTCATCGATCGCCCGTGCCCACTCGAATATCCGTTCGGGCCGGGCGATGACCTCGAACATGTGGTAGCAGGGGCCGAAGCCGAGATGCTCCAGAGCGGCTTTCAACGAGGCGGTACCGGTACGACCGAAGCCGGCACCAATCACGTCCAACATCGCGTTTCCTCTCGTGGACCACAGGGACCTCATCGGCGCCCACGCGCCCCGCCGATGCCGTTGCCGTGATGGCAGTCGGATATTGCCTACCGCAGACCCGCATGGTAGCCACTCCGACCTCGGCTCGCAGACCGAAACACGCGTGGTCACGCTGCCGAGCGAGTCGGCGCCACCCGCTCGGGCGCGGGTGTTGACGTCCCCCACCGGCGCAGCCACCATTGCGCTATAAGCAATATCTTGCGCAATGAGCAACAGGGAAGTTCTGTGGGGCATGGTGCCGCGTCAGGACTCACCGCTCGACTCATGGACGACGCCGGGCCTGGGTACACACAGGGAACCGCCCGGATGAGTCCACCGATCGCAAGGGGGTAGCCGATGAGGATCCTTGTCGCCGATGCCTTCCCGGACGCGTCCCTGAGCGAGCTGACCGAGCGCGCTCACGACTGTGCCTACGAACCGGACACGACCACCGAGCAGCTTCCCGACAAGCTCGCGGGATGTGACGTCCTCGTCGTACGCAGCACCAAAGTCCCCGCCTCGGTTCTCGAAGAAGCCGACACCCTGCGTCTGGTGATCCGAGCGGGTTCGGGCACCAACACCATCGACTGCGACACGGCCGCCCAGCGTGGGATCTACGTCTGCAACGTGCCGGGGCGGAACGCACTCGCGGTGGCCGAGCTCGCCTGCGCCCTGATGCTGGCGCTGGACCGCAACATCGCCGACAGCGTCACCGACCTGCGCGCGGGCCGCTGGGACAAGAAGCGCTACTCCCGGGCGCAAGGCATCTTCGGGCGCCGGGTCGGCGTCGTCGGGCTGGGCCAGATCGGGCTGGCCTTCGCCGAACGAGCCGCAGCATTCGGCACGCAGGTCCACGCCGTGGCCAAGCCGGGGCGCGACCAGGAGACCCTCGACCGGGCCCGGGCGATCGGCATCAGCTTCGTCGACACCCTCGAGGAACTCGCACGAACGTGCGATGTCCTGTCCCTGCACGTGCCCGCAGCCGAGGACACGCGGCAGCTGATCGACCGCGACCTGCTCACCCACGTCCAGCCCGGCACACTCATCGTGAACACCTCGCGCGGGGAGCTCGTCGACGAGGACGCACTCATCGAGGCGATGGAAACCAAGGGGGTGCGCGCCGGCCTCGACGTGTTCGCGGACGAACCGGGCGCGAGCACGGGCAGCATCGACTCACAACTGGCCAAGCATCCGAACGTCTACGGCACCCACCACATCGGAGCGTCGACCGAACAGGCGCAGCAGGCGGTGGCCGACGAGGTCGTGCGGATGATCGACACGTTCGAGTCAGGCCGGGTCCTGCACTGCGTCAACCTCGACACCGCACTGCCGGTGCAGCCCGACCGGATCACGTCGTCGCTGGATTCCGGCGGTGTCTCATGAACGCTTCCCACGCCCAGCAGACGACCACCGCGCCCGAATCCCCCGCAGGCACCACGGGGATCACCACGCGCCCGCCGCGCGTACTGGTGGCCACGCAACGATGCGCGGGAACCACCGAGGGGGCCACCGACCCGGTGCGGATACGGCAGCACCTCAACACCGGCGGCTACACCCGTCCGCCCGCACCGGCCGTGATCGTGTACCGGATGGGCTCCGACCGGCACCGGCAGACCGGAGTCGTGGTCGAGGTGTCGATCGACGATTACCGCACCGGCCGTATTCGTCGTCACGAGGCCACCCAGCCCGAACGCGAGCGCCGACTCAACGAGATCATCGAGGCCACCGGTATCGAACACATGCCGGTGACCCTCGCCCACCCGAGCCGTGCTCGGCTGAGCTCGCTGCTCACCGAGATCGCGGCGGGCGAACCCGATGTGCACCTCGACGCCGCCGACGGGATCACCCACACCGCCTGGATCCGGCACGACGCCGAACTCGCGCGAACCATCCAGGACGAGCTCGGACACATCGACACGCTGTACATCGCCGACGGGCACCACCGGATGGCGGCCGCGGAACGATACGCCGGCAGGCGCAGCCGCCTCGGCGAGGACCATGCCGGGGCCTTCACGCTCGCCGCGCTCTTCCCGAGCGACGAGATGCGCATCCTCGGCTACCACCGCTGCCTCCCGCTTCCGGAAGGAATGTCCGCGTCGGACGTGCTCGAACGGCTCGCCGCACAGCCCGTGACCGCGCGGGTCGAGGAATGCGCCTCCACCGAGACGGCAAGCCCCGCGCCCGGCATCGTGACGGTGCGTCTCGACGGCCGTTCCTACCGGCTGTGGCTCCGCGCGCCACGGGAGAGCGAGCACGTTCGTGCCTCGCTCGACATTGTCACGCTCGACGAGGAGCTCCTTCCCGCGATGTTCGGCACCGTCGAATCCCGGCCCCGGGGCGCACCGGTGTTCGCCGCGGAGAACACCGGCGGGGCCACGTGCTGGTGTGCCGAGCGGGACGCGATCGGGTTCTTTCCCCATCCGCCCAGCGTCGAGCAAGTCATGGCCGTCTCGGATGCCGGGCTGGTCATGCCGCCGAAGTCGACGTGCTTCCATCCCAAGGCCGGGGCCGGGCTGTTCGCTCGGGAGCTGTTCTGAAAGAGGCTGCCACCGCAGCCGGTACGTGTTCCCGACTCCCGCACCTGGGCCGGCCGGTCGGGCTCGAAACGCCGTACGATTCCGGGGCACGCGATACGGCGAGGAACGGATGGGCTCGGTGAGTGGACGTTTCGAGGAAATCGATTGGCGTGAGACCCCCATCGGCGCCATCAGTCTCCGGCGGAGACTGGATCCCGTCCTGAAAGCGGACGTCTACGAGGTCAAACTCGGCGACGAGTTTCTCATGTCGAGCCTGTTCACGGTGGCCGAGATCGAGCTTGCACGGCTCGGCCTGGCCGAGCAGGCGGGGACCGAGCTCGACGTCGTGGTCGGCGGGCTCGGGCTCGGCTACACCGCCCGAACCGTGCTGGAGGACTCGCGTGTGCGCTCACTGATCGCGGTGGAAGCGCTCGACGAGGTGATCGAGTGGCACCGGCGTGAGCTGCTCCCCCTTGCCACCTCCGTGACGGCGGATCCGCGAAGCCGGCTCGTACACGGCGATTTCTTCGCGATGGCCGGTAGCGACTCGGGATTCGACCCCGAAGTGCCGGGGCGGCGCTTCCACGCCGTTCTCGTCGACATCGATCACACGCCACACCGGGTTCTGCATCCGAGCCATGCCGCGTTCTACCGGCCCGAGGGTTTGCGTCGACTCGCCGACCATCTCCACCCGGGTGGAGTCTTCGCGCTGTGGTCGGACGATCCGCCCGACGACGACGTCACCGCCGCGCTCGCGGAGGTCTTCGCGAGCGCGGAGGCACACGTGGTGACCTTCCACAACCCCTACACGGCCGGACAGTCGGCCAACACCGTCTACGTGGCCAGGCGGGATCCGGCCGGCCACGCTCCGCAATGACCCTCGAATCCGCGCTACCGCACACCCGGTGGCAGGTCCCCGGACTCGGCGATACCTACCCCCCGTGCCGGTACTGCGCCACCGTGCTGACGCTCGGGAGATGCCCTGAACACGCGGGGGGAGACGTGTTCAGGGCATCGGAACGTTCACTCGCAGGGGTCACGAGCGAGTGACGCGAGTCAGTGTAGCGCCTTCACAGCAAGGTTGATCATGGGGATAGGTATGCCCGCGCGGGCATACTGAACCAGAAGGACCCGGGCCGGTGGCACCGTCACTGGACGGCGAGACCGGCCAGAGTCGCGGCACTCGCGGCACCGAGTGCGATGCCCCAGCCGTGTGGCCACAGCGGGGTGCAGCCGAAGAACTGGCTCAGCCCCGGAAGCTGGACGACCACGACGAGAGCGGCCACCGAGGCGAGGGCACATCCGAGAACCAGGGGGGTGCGCCCGCGGATGGCCATGGTCTGACCGAGTTGCGCGCTGATCAGGGCAACGAGGGCGACCGTACTGGCGTGCCGGGCGGTGCCGGTCATGCGGCCGAGGAACCATGCCGCGGTGGCGGCGCCGGCGGTGATGGCACCGCGGCGGTAGATGTCGCGGGTCAGGGCAGCACCGAGGGAGGCTTCCGGCCCTTCGGCCAGCAGCATCTGCGGGGTGATCTGCGGCGGGGGGCGAACGGCGATCGCCATCGCCGGGAGAACGTCGGTGAGAACGTTGACCAGCAACAACTGTCGCGCGTTCATCCCGCCCCGAGGGGTGACGAGGCCGGTGATGACGGTGTAGCCGATTTCGCCGAGATTGCCGCCGAGCAGGATCGCCAGCGCATCACGCACGGAGGCCCACATGGCGCGGCCCTCGACGAGGGCATCGACGATGGTCTCGATACGGTCCTCGGTGACCACGAGATCGGCGGCTCCACGAGCGGCCGGGGTGGCCTGCGCGCCCAGAGCGATACCGATGTCGGCGAGCCTGATCGCGGGAGCATCGTTGGCGCCGTCACCGGTCACCGCCACGATGCGACCGATCTCCTGCAACGCGCGGACGATGCGGGCCTTCTGTTCGGGCGTGACGCGCGCGAACACGGCCACATCACCGACCACCGTCGACAGTTGCGTGTCATCGAGAGCATCCAGGTCCGGACCGGTCATCACACTGTGTCCATTGAGGACATTGAGATCGGCGGCGATGGCCTGGGCCGTGCTGGGATGGTCGCCGGTGACCATGACGATCTGAACACCGGCCTGCTGGAGCTGGGCAACGGATTCGGCCGCAGTGGGCCGGATCGTGTCCGCCAAGGCGACCATGCCGGACAACGTCAAGTCACGAATCCGGGACTCGTCGAGATCGCGACGATCGGAGGCCGGTCGTTCGGCGACGGCGAGCACCCGCAACCCCTTGCGCGCCAACCTGTCCATTTCGTCCATGATGGACTGCCGAGCTGCGTCGTCGAGCGGGACCCGCTCGCCGTCGGCATATCGGTGCGTGCATTGGGCCAGCACGACTTCCGGGGCACCTTTCACGCTGAGCAGCTGTCCCTGCTCGGAAGTCCCCAGTATCGCGTGATAGGAGCGGGACGGCTCGAACGGCAACTCCTCGAGACGCCACCACCCCGGCATACCCTCGTCCGGCGACACACCGAGTTCCTGCGCCCCCTCGACCACGGCACGATCGGTGGGATGCGGCAGGACTTCCCCGTTCTCCCCCGCGGGGCTGGCCCGCAACGCCGCGCCGACCACCCTGCGATGCACCCGTGCGGACTCTTCGACGGGAAGACTGCGCGTGCCGTCGGAGACGTAGCGCAGCGAGATCTGCCCTTCGGTCAGCGTGCCGGTCTTGTCGAAGCAAAGAGCCTGGGCACGCCCGAGAGCCTCGATGGTCGAGGAATTGCGCACCAGAGCGCCCCGCCGGGACAACCGCTGCGCCGACGCCAGCTCCGCGGCGGTGGCCACGAACGGAAGGCCTTCGGGCACCGCGGCCACGGCCAAGCTCACCGCGCGCCCCACCGCCACTCCCAGAGCGCGGCCACGCAGCAGGTCCGCTGCCAGCAACACGACTCCGGCACCCACGCACAGCGGAACCGTCACCTTCGTCAACGACTGCAGCCGCGCCGCCACCCCCGAGGTACGAGCCGGGCCCTCCTCCAACCCGGCCGTGCGCCCGGCCTCGGTGTCCGTCCCGGTGGCCACCACCACCGCTCTGGCCTCACCGGCGGCGACGGCCGTGCCCTGATACAGCATGCTGCGTCGTTCCGCGACCGCTGCCGCGGGTGTCGCCGCCTCGGTCTTGGTCACCAGCTGCGATTCCCCCGTGAGGCTGGACTCGTCGACCTCGAGACCGTCGGCGTGCAGCAGGCGGCAGTCGGCGGGCACGGAATCGCCGGAGACCAGTTCGACCACGTCGCCGGGCACCAACTCGTTCTCGACGACGCTGACCTGCCTGCCGTCGCGGCGCAGCGCCACGGGAATCGTGCTCGCCTCGAGGAGTTTGCCCAGCGCGCGGTCGGCCCTGAGGCGCTGCACCGCGCCGATCAGCGCATTCATGCCGAGCACCGCACCGATCACGGCGGCATCCGTGACGGCTCCGATACCCGCCGAGAGCGTGGCACCCCCGACCAGAGCCGGAGTCAACGGACTTTCCAGCTCCTCGAGGGTCGCCCGCACCAGACTCACCTGTCGGCGTTCGGGCCGCTGCGCCTGCTCCGTCCCGCGGTTCCGTGCCTCCTCATCGGACAAACCATCCGGGGAGCTGCTCAGCAACTGCAGCACAGTGGACGGAGACATGGTGTGCCAGGGAGTGCGCGGGGCCGCCTGCGGCATCGGACGTCCGGCAGCCTGCATGCCCCACCAGGTGCCGGCACCGAAGGCGAGCACGGTCGCGGCGGAAACAGGCACTCCGGCGCGGCCCTGGCTGCGGTAGGCCGGCCCGAGCAGGGCCAGCACCGCCCCACTGACCGAAGCGACGGCGGCGAACTGCGCACTGCGCCGGCTGACCGTGCGCGCAAGCGGACTCAGCCCGAGCACCGCACAGCTCTCCCCCAGGCCAGGACCACCGAAGATGTCCGCGCCCCACGGCGGGCTCTTCTCCCGCGCGATACCGATCCCCAGGTCGGCCGAGGCGAGACCGGCACCCCCGTGCGGCGAGACGACGGCGACGCCTCTGCCCTCGGCTTGCAACGCGCGTACGGATCCCGCCAGATGGGTCCCTCCGGGGACCGTCTCCTCCACACCGAGCCGCTCGGCCAGGCGGCTTCCGCGCCCGGCGATCCGCACGGTCCCGACCCCGCGCGCTGCGGCCAGCAGCTTGTCGGTCAACGGGTCGATCTCGTCGGCCACCTCGAGCATCGCCACCGTGTCGGCACCCCGGTCCAGGGAGAAGAACCGACCACCCGGGGTCGTGGGTCCGTTCCGCCACTGGTGCGGCAGCGTGGAGCGGTCGCGCACCGGCCGGGCACTCCAGCCCTCCGCGGGGGTCTCCACGGATTCGCCCTGCCCGATGAGTGCGTGCGCCCACTCCCACAGCTCTGCGCTGTCGAGATCGTCGTGCAGCGGAACAAGATCTTGGACGGCCCGTCTCCCGGTGGTCAGTGCGGCGGCATCGACGACGACCGTGTCGAGGCGATCCAGCTTGCGCAAGGCGCGCGGATCCAGCACGAGCGTGCCCTTCTCGGCCAGGCCGAAACCCAGCTGCGCGGCGAAGGCCTCCCGGCCGAGCTGGGCCGCACGCGGCGCTGCCGCCACCAGAAAACCCTGCGCCCGCTGCACGTTGCGCGTCATCCCCAGCGCCGCCGCGAATGCCGCGGGCCCCGCCAGTACCGCACTGTGGCCGACCCGCTCGACCGGCCCGAACGGCAGCGAGCCGGGGCGGTCCTGCACATCCTGCGGGACGCTGCGACGCGTCTCGGGCGGGGTGCCGAATCGGGCGTCCCACCGCAGCCAACTGCGATGGGACGCCTGGGATTCCCGCAACAGGCAGTACTGCAGCGCGGACTCGGCGAGCAAGCTGGTCGGCTGCTGGGCGAACGTGTGCGCCGCGGCACTGCCCAGACTGAGCACCAGATCGGCACCAACCCGCCCCAGGCGTTCCTCCAACGGCCCGCGGATCTGTGGGGCCGAGTCGGCGGTCGTCAGCATGGCCGGGACCGACTCCGGCAGGGCGGGCACCGGCAGAGCCCGGGCGACCGTCGCATAGCCCAGACCGGTGAGATTCGCCGCAATCACGAGCGCATGCCCGAAAGCGCTACCGGGATTCGCCGGGTGAATGGTGCCGGCCTCGGCATGGGGCTCATCCGCCAACCCGCTGAAGCGCTCGGCTTCCTCCACCGCGTCGGCCAACTCGGCAACGCCGATCGTCTCCGGGTCGTGGCCGACGACCACGCACCCGAGTGCGGCGTTGATTTCCGCCCACTCGACTCCGCCGAGGTGCTCCAGATGCCGGGAGATCAGCCCGGCCCGCTCCTCGTTGCCGGGAACGTGCACTCCCCGCGCCGCAACATAGGCTCGGCCGTTCGACGACCAGGTGGCCCGGGAAGCGCCGAGCCGGGCGACGGTGCGGACCGCAGCCGTCACCGGCGTCAGCAATCGGGAGGCAAGTGCGCCCACGCTCACCGGCATCGCGGATCAAGCACTCGTCGAGCTCGACCGCGACCGGTCCTGCCCCTCCGACGACGTGACTCCGGGCGAGGACTCGCCGGGCACGGCGCTCATGCCCCGGGCTCGCGAGCCACGCGCCGCGTCCCTGGACCGGGTGCCACCGGCCCCACCGGATCGAGTCCTCGTCGTCGTAGTCACAACCCCTCCTCCAGCCGCCGGAACAGCCTGAACATCCAATGTATGGACAACGACGGCACCCTGCACGTCGAGCGGGATCACTCGTCCTCGGTGATCAAGGGATACACGCCGTTCTCGTCGTGAACCTCGCGGCCGGTCACCGGCGGGTTGAACACGCAGACAGCCTTGATCTCGGTCTTCGGCCGGACCTGGTGATGCTCGTGGCCGTCGAGCAGGTACAGCGTGCCCGGCCGCAACTGGTAGGTCACGCCGGTTTCCTGGTCGGTGAGCTCCCCCTCGCCCTGGGTGATGAACACTGCCTCCACGTGATTGGCATACCAGAAGTTGTTCACCGTCCCCGCCGACAACGTCGTCTCGTGCACGGAGAAGCCGACCTTCTCCTTGGCGAGGATGATGCGCTTGCTGCGCCAGTTCGATGTTTGAATGTCGTCGTCGGTGCCCTCGACGTCTTCGAGGCTGCGAACCAACATGATTCTCCTTGGCGGCTTTCCCGGTCTCTCGTGATGCCCGCACGGCCGCGCATGACCGTTCCGGACGGGTGACTCCCGGCGATGCCGGAACGCTCCGGTCTCTCCCCCGATGCGGGGACGGAGCTCCCGCATGGCTTTCTACCCGCGGGCCGGGGCTTCCAAACCACTCGGCCCGGCGAACCACCCTGCCCTGTCGGAATCCGAGGCCGGTCGGCACCACCACCACGCGGCCTGCCGTACACACTGTTCCCGCTCCGCTGGCACCGCGGACGGTTCAGGGTCGTGGTGATCGGCGACACCGGGTCAGTCCGGAGGTTCCGAGTATCTGCCCACATGCATGTCCTGGGCATCGAGATCCTGCTCGATCGCGGGGGACTCCTCCTCGGATTCCTCCTCTCCCACTCGGTGCTCCGGCGTCCCGAGGGCACGTTCCTCGAGTGCCTCCACGGTTTCCTCCGGCTTGTCCTGCGGATCGTCGGGGATCGCGCGTGCGTCGTCGTGCTCGCCGTTGCTCACAAGTGCCACATCCTTCCCCACCTCGGCGGCCGTACGTCGAAGCCACGCCCACAGAGGCATAGCCACTACCGGCACCGCCTACTCGGGTTTTCCGGGCCCGTGAGCAGTCCGACAGTCCCCGGCGTGGAACCGAGCGCGGTCCCGGAGGGCCGCCACGGTCGCCGGCAGCCCTCCGGGTGCCCCTCACGTCACGCGCGCGCCCGGCGGGACACCAGGCGGTAGAGGACCAGCAGGATCAACGATCCGATCACGGCCCAGACGAAACTCGTGAGGTTGAAGCCGGACACCCCACCGCTGTCGAAGACCGAACTGCCGAGCCACCCTCCGAGCAGGCCACCGAGGACTCCGACGATGATCGTCACGAAGATGCCACCCGGATCGCTGCCCGGGAGAACGAGCTTGGCAATGGCACCTGCAATCAAACCGAACAGGATCCAGCTGAGGACACCCACCGATTACTCCTTCCTTCACTCCACGGGCGCACAATTCGAAGAAAGGCGAAGAGCACATCAGCCCGTTTTTTTCCGATCAGCGCTGTTCCTGCTGATCACACGGGAATCACCGGGGCAATCCACCCGTCTTTGGCGGCGATCCACTCGGCACTGCGGTTCCAGCCGGCAGCACGAAGTTGACTGTCCGCCCGGGACAATTCGGACGCCGGGAACAGTTCCCGATCCGCGACGGAAGTCCCTCGGTCGTCGCGCACGACGATCCGTATCTCCTGGCCGGCGCCTGCGGTCAACAGATGTGCGGTGTTGGCCATACTGATCGGTACCTCCTTGCACAGCACCCCACTGGGAATGCGGGCTCGATGTCGTGATTCCGCAATACCCAAAAACGTGAAGCCGTATGCAAGTGCCGCAGGAATCACTCGCCGTGATCGCGCGTGTCGATCCACCAACTCCGCAAGGCCCGCTGTGCCGGCGCCGTGGCGATGCGGTCGGCGACTGCTGTCCTCGCCGACGACACCTCACCACTCGAGGAGGTGCTGCTCAGCCGACCGGCTCCACACTGGGGATCCCGTTGGGCGGCGGCCCCGGGTTCCTGCCCGTGTACTCGGTGATCTCGGCCTTGCCGTTGTCGGTGACGAACACGGGGCTGAGCTTCTCCGTGGAGTTCCCCGCGAGTCGGGACACCTTCACCCCCGCCATTCCCGCGTGCGAGTCACCCGAGTAGCGGAACGGCGCGAGCCCCGGCCCCTGCAACTCGGCCCCGACCTTCTCGAGTGCGGCGACGAGTCCGTCCCGTGTCGGGTCGGGCCCGGCCGCTTGCAGGGTCTGCACGAAGGTGTAGGCCTCGGCCATGCCGTAGAGGCGGAAATTGGTGAGCTCGCCCTCGCCGCCATGGGCGTCCCACACCTGCTGCCACAGCTCGACCCACGGGTCGTCGGCCTCCTCGACCCCGGCCAGGTACTCGGTGGTGATGACCCCGTCGAGCATGCTCGCACCGCTGACCTCGCCCTTGGAGAAACGGCTGAGCAGGGAGCCGACCAGCGCGGGGTCGGAACCGACGTTGCTGTAGAACCACTGCGGCCGGTAGTTCAGCTTCAGCGACGCCAGCTGGCTCAGCGCCGTGTAGGAGGGCACGTTGAAGCCGAGCACGAGGTCGGCGCCGGCTGCCTGCAGTGCCGCGATCTGGGGCGCGACATCGGTGTTGCCCGACACGTAGCGCTGCGCGGCGACGACCTGATCGCCGAGGTAGGCCCGCGCTCCCTTCTCGCCGTCGTCACCGAAGTCGTCGTCCTGCAGGAACAGCCCCACCCTGGCGTTCGGCATGTTCCGGTGCACGTACCGGCCGATGATCTTGCCCTCGACCTCGTAGTCCGGCTGCCAGCCGAAGGTGTAGGGATTCTTCTTCGGCTGGTCCCACAGCAACGAGCCGGAGGAGACGAACAGGTCGGGTACACCCTCGCTGTTGAGAAAGTCGAGCACCGCACTGTGCGGCGCCGTTCCCAACCCGCCCACGATGGCGAACACCTGATCCTGCAGCACCAGTTCGTTGACCACCTGACTGGTGTTGCTCGGGTTGTAGGCATCGTCCCGGAAGATGTACTCGATCTTGCGGCCGTTGACTCCCCCGTGGGCATTGACGTAGTCGAAGTAGGCTTTGGTGCCGGTGGGGATGTCGCTGTACCCGGGCGCGGCGACACCGGTCAGCGGGAAATGCGCGCCGATCTTCACGGTGTTGCCGGTGATGCCGACCTCCGAGGAGCCGCCCGGGCGACCACCGGCGCCGCACGCCCCGAACAGGGAGCCCGCGGTCGCGGCCGCGAGTCCCCATCCTCCGGCCCGCAGCAGATCACGGCGTCCGATGTGCTTGTTCATGTCCGACCTCCTGGCTCGGTGGCATCCGTCGTGCTCGGTTCCTCGTCCATCCGGTGTGTGTTCGCCGGCTGCTGCGCGAAGCGCCGGCGCGGCCGGGCATGCCACAGCGCGCGGGCGATTCCCATCGCCCCGCCCGGGGCGAGCAGCATGACCGTCACGAGCACCACGCCGTAGGCCAGCGGCGCGAGTTGAGCGGCCTGCACACCGGTCAACCCGGCCTGCATTCCGAGCCCGGTGACGGCCGGCGGCAGAAAGACGAGCAGGGCGCTGCCGAGCAGCGCACCGCCGAGGCTGCCGAGCCCGCCCACCACCACGGCGGTGAGCAGCGACAGCGACAGCACGATGGTGAAGCCGCTGGGTGCGGCGAGCCGCACGACGATCCCGAGAACCGCCCCGGCAAGCCCCGCGCATGCGGCGCTGACCACGAAGGCCAGCACGCGGAGCCGCCCGAGCGGCACCCCGGCGAGCTCGGCGGCGACCTCGTCGTCCCGAATCGCCCGCCACACCCGCCCGTAGCGGCTCGCGACGAGATTCGACAGCAGCAGCAGAACCGCGAGCAGCGTCAGCCAGCCGATGTAGGCGAAATACTTCGCGCTGCCTGCCTCGTTGGCGAACAGGAAGTAGATCACGTCGGCGAACCAGTCCGGCGGCCGTGGCGAGCTGATCTGCAGGCCCTGCTCGCCACCGAACACCCCGTCGAAATGGATGGCCAGCCCGGGCACGCCGATCGCCAACGCCAGGGTCGCCCCGGCCAGGTACGGGCCGTGCAGCCGAGCAGCCGCCGCACCGACCACCACGCCCACCACCGCGGTGACCGCGGCGGCCGCGAGCATCGCCAGTGGGAACGGTACGACGCCGGTGTTCAGCAGCAGCCCCATGGCGTACGCACCGACCGCCATCAGGGCGCCATGGCCCAGCGAGATCTGCCCGTTGAGTCCGGTGAGCACGGTCAGCCCGGCGGCGGCGATGGCGTAGTAGGACATCGTGGCCAGCTGCGAGTTGCGGAACGGGTCGGTCAGCTCGAGCAGCAGCACCACCACGACCAGCGCGGCAAGTACCAGCAGCAGGTTGCGCCCCAGAGTGGAAGCGGGGAGTCGGCGACGCACGCCGGCAACGAGGGAAACCATCACACCTGCCTCACAGCAGTCCGGCTGAACAGGCCGCGCGGGCGCACCAGCAGCACCGTGACCAGGATGGCCAGTGCTGCGAGCGCGACCAGCTCGCTACCCAGGTAGCCACTGACAACGGACAACGTCATCCCCATGACCAGACCGCCGACGACCGCTCCGACCGGACTGTCCAGACCGCCGAGCACGGCGGCCACGAAACCGTAGACGATGACCGCGTCCATATAGGCCGGAAACACCAGGCTCCCGCCCGCGATGAGCAGTCCGGACAGCGAACCCACCATCGCGGCCAGCGCCCAGCCGAGCGTCAGCATCCGCCCCACCGGCACCCCGAGCAGTCGGGAAACCTCCTGGTTGAACGCCGAGGCCCGCATCCGCAACCCGACATCGGTGAACCGGAACAGCGCGACCAGCGCCAGCATCACCACCACGACCGCTCCGATCGCGAACAGGTTGAACGGGGTCAGTGCGATGTTGACGCCGCCGACATCGAATCCGTGCAGCCCGAACGGGGCCGGGAAGGAGCGGTAGGTCGCGCCGAACAGGATCGCCGCGAGGGCCTGCAGCGCCACGAACAGGCCGAGGGTGACGATCACCGCGTTGAGCTCCGGCCCGCCCTCCACACGGCGGATCACCAGGCGCTCCACCAACGCGCCGAGCAGCAACCCGGCCAGCAGCGCGACGGCGAACCCGACCCAGTAGGACCGGCCGCTTTCGATCAGGGCGAGTGCGATGTAGGTGGTGAACATGCCCATCGAGCCCTGCGCGAAGTTGATGATCCGCGTGGAACGCCAGATCAGCACGAGTGCGAGCGCGAAGGCCGCATAGATCGCGCCTTGGCTCAGCCCGTTGAGCGCGACATTGAGAAACTGTTGCATGGTGCGCCGATTCCTCCCGGCAATTCCCTCGATGAGCGGTTCCGACATGGTGGTCGCGGCGCCGCGTGGGACGGCGGTGGGAGCAACCACCCCGGCAAATCCTTGGAACTGTTCATCTAGAAACCGAGGTATGCGTGCCGCAGGTCGTCATCCGCGGCGAGCACCGCGGCGCTGTCGCCGGCCACGACCCGACCGAGGTTGAGCACGAACCCGGCATCGGCGATGGACAGCGCACTGCGTGCGTTCTGCTCGACGAGCAGCACCGTCATCCCGTCGTGGTCGACCAGCTCGCGCAGCACCCCGAAGATCTGCGCGACGATCTGCGGGGCGAGCCCGAGAGAGGGTTCGTCGAGCAGCAGCACCTCCGGCGCGCACAGCAGTGCCCGGCCGATGACGAGCATCTGGCGCTCGCCACCGGACAGCGAGTGCGCGTCCCGGCGCCTGCGCTCGGCCAGGACCGGAAACAGGGCATAGACCTGTTCCAACCGGTGACGCTGCCTGCGGCGCGCCGTACCGAGCAGGTCACCGAGCCGCAGGTTCTCCTCCACGGTGAGCTCGGTGATCACGCCGCGCCCTTCCGGTACCTGGGCGATACCGGCCCGCGCGATCGTCTCGGCCGAGGCACGGGTGAGTTCCCGGTCACCGAGAAGCACCTGCCCCGAACTGGTGGGCACCAACCCGGAGACACTGCGCAGCAGTGTCGTCTTCCCCGCCCCGTTGGCACCGAGCACGGCGGTGATCCGGCCGCGCTCGGCACGGATCGTCACGCCGTCCAGCGCCGTGACCGGACCGTAGGAGGCGGTGAGGTCCCGGACCTCCAGAGCGGCCGTCTCAGTCATCCCGACTCCTTTCCGGGGATCGGGCGTCCTCACCCAGGTAGGCGTCGATGACGGCGGGATCGTCCCGGACCTCCTCCGGAGTTCCGGTGGCGACCACCCTGCCGAAGTCGAGGACGGTGATGCGGTCACAGATCGACATGACGAGGTCCATGTGGTGGTCGACCACCACCACGGACATGCGCGTGGCGAGTGTGCGCACGAGTGCGCCGAGCTCGGTGATCTCGTCATATCCGAGTCCGCTGGCCGGCTCGTCCAGCAGCAGCAACTCCGGTTCCGCGGCGAGAGCCCGGGCCATGGCGACCCGCTTCTGCACGGGATAGGGCAAGCTCGCGGGGAACCGGTCGGCGTAGGAGTCCGCATCCAGCTCGCGCAGAGCGGCCATCGCGATCGCGCGCAATCGCCGCTCGTCGGTGTCCGACCGGGGCAGGGCGAACAGCGCCGAGAGGAAGCCGGCCCTGCGGCGATGGTCGGCGCCGACCATGACGTTGTCGACGACACTGAGGCCTGGGAACAGCCCGACTCCCTGCAGCGTTCGCGCGATGCCCATCCCGGCGAGCCGGTGCGGGCGCAGCTCAGGGATCGCGCTGCCGCGCCACGTGAGCCGTCCGCTCGACGGCCGCACGAAGCCGCAGCAGACGTTGAACAGCGTGGTCTTTCCCGCGCCGTTGGGCCCGATCACGCCGTGCACCCGATGCGGTGCCACCGACAGTGACGCGTCGTCGAGGGCCACGAGGCCACCGAACCGCACGGAGACACCCTCGGCTTCGAACAGGGGGCCGCTGCCGGGTGAGGCGCCCGCCGTGCCGGTGTTCGAGCGATGCGTGTCGGGCTGCTCCGGCGATGCCATGCTCCTCCTCTCCGCATTCCTCGGAGGGTGACTGCGACCACGATCCGAGCTCCAAGATTGCGGGCAGGGACCGGGCCGGAGCCATAGGCGCAGCGCCCAAACATCTTTTCCGATTCTGGGCGCTGCGCCCGTAGGGATATGGACACCCGGGCCGGTGCATGCCATCGTTCGGTATGCACATACCGACGGGTCGGTCTGCTGCTCGTCCCCTGCCCGCCTCCGCGGCGGAAGCGCTGCTCACCTTGAGTCACGTGGTACTCGACGACCTCGACGATCTGGCGGATCGGCTGACGCAGATGGTCCTGAAACGCGAACCGTCCTATGCGCAGCTCGACCTCGTGGCCCACGAGGAACTCCGCAACGGCCTCCGCAGCAACGTGCAACGCGGTCTCCAGTCGCTGGCCGGCGATGTTCCGCAAGGTGCCGACCCGCAGGACGTCTCCCGGGAAACCGGGCGCCAACGAGCCCGCCAGGGAATCCCGCTGGAAGCGGTGCTGCGGGCCTACCGGCTGGGCGGCCGGATGATCTGGGAGGCTCTGCTGACCGCCTCCCGCGAGCATTGCGCGGGCGAGTACGACGGCGTGCTGCTGGACGCGGCAGGCAAGGTGTGGCGGATGATCGACAGCAGTTCCTCCGCCCTGACCGAGGCCTACCGCGAGGAGGAGGCACGGGTGCGCAGCCAAGAGCTGGACCGGCGCAACCTCTTCGTCACCGCGCTGCTCGAAGGTCGCGGCGACGAGCCGGGGCTCGCTCGGGAGGCGGCGCAGACCCTGGGACTTCCGGAGGACGGCCCGCTGCTGTGCCTGGTCGCGCCGGTCGACTCGCCCCGCGACGAGCCGCTGCACGCACCACACGACGTGCTCGCCACGCGCGGGTTCGTCTCCTCCTGGCACGTCCGGCCGGCCGCTGTCGCCGGGCTGGTCGCACTCGGCGACCGCTCCGTCACGGAGGTACTCCGGGCATTGGAACCGGCCGTGACCGGCCGGGTGGGGGTCTCTCCCGTGATCGACGGGCTCGCCGAGGTGGGCATCGCCTACGGGATGGCCGAAACCGCCGCGCACACGCTGCGCGAACCCGGCCTGGCCACGCTCGACGACCGGTTGCCGGAAGCACTGCTGCTGCGCAGCCCGGAACTGCTACCCCGGCTGCGCCGGGTCGCCTTCGGGAAGCTGCGCGACCTCCCCGAAGCGGACCGGCAGGTACTTCTCGGCACGCTCGAGGCGGTGCTTGCCTGCAGTGGCTCGGCGACCCATGCCGCGCAGCGGCTGTACTGCCACCGCAACACCGTCCTCTACCGTCTTCAGCGCATCGAGACCCTGACCGGGCGCAAGGTCGCGGATCCACGGGACCGGATGCTGCTCACGCTCGGCCTCATGGCCGGGCCGGAACGCTGATCGTGTGGGACCCGGCCACGGCTGCACGGCCCCCGGCGTCGACACCACCGACCCGCTGCGTTCAGTCGTGCAGGAACGTCACCATGCCGACGACGGCCGCCTCGACCATGCGGGACAGCGTCGGCTCGATCTCGGGCGCGAAGAAGGGCGAGTGGTTGCCTGCCACGCTGCTCGGGATCGTACCGGCGGCCTCGGCTTTCGCGTACAACTCGGGATCCGTCCCGCCGATGAACCAGAAGCAGTACGGGGCACCGGCTGCTTCCCCCAGCACTCCGAAGTCCTCGCTGCCCATCAGCAGCTGTCCCTCACCGACGCTGTCGGGGCCCCAGAACTCGCCGAGCGCGGTCATCACCCGGGTGGTGGTGGCCTCGTCGTTGACCAGCCTCGGAAAGGTCGACAGCTCGGTGATCAGCGGCTCCGGCGCGCCGGACGCGGCGGCTTCGGCCGTGATGATGCGCCGCAGCGAGTCGAGGACCCGCTCGCGCACCTGCTCGTCGAAGGTACGCACGTTGACCGTGAACATCGTCGAGTCGGGGATGACGTTTTCCTTCATCCCACCCGCGATCCGCCCGATCGTCACGACGGCCGAGTCCATCGGGTCGACCTCGCGCGCGGCGATGGTCTGAATCCGGGTGATGGTGTGCGCGACCTGAACGATCGGGTCGACGGACAGATGCGGTTGGGAACCGTGCGCGCCACGCCCGAACATCGTCACCTGCCACGAGTCGGCCATCGACGCCGACGTGCCGGTCCGGTACTGCACGGTTCTCGCAGGCTCCGGGCCGACGTGCTGGCCCAGAACCACGTCGGGCCGCGGTGCGCGATCCCAGAGCCCGTCGTCGACCATCGCCCGGGCACCTGCGGCGATCTCCTCTCCCGGCTGGAAGATCAGTACGATCGTCCCGGACCAGGCGTGCCGCGACCGTGCCAGCAGCGTGGCGCTGATCAGCAGTGACGCCGTGTGCGTGTCGTGGCCGCAGCCGTGCATGACCTGCGTCTCGGTTCCGTCCGCCAGCACACCGGTCGCACTCGAGGCGTAATCGAGCCCGGTCTGCTCGGCGATCGGCAGCGCGTCGGTGTCGGCGCGGAACGCGACGACCGGACCCGGACCGTTCTCGAGGACTCCGACGACTCCGGTCCCGCCGCACCGGAAGGTCGCAACACCGAGCTCCGCCAAGTGCGACTCGATCAGCCGCGCGGTCTCGTGCTCCTGCATCGACAACTCGGGGTGGGCATGCAGATGCCGGTAGAGACCGTGCAGGCTGCTGCGCACGTCGTCCAGCCCGGCGAGCACCGTTTCGGCGGCGGTGCGGGCGGTGGTGTCCGGAGAGGTCATACCGCTACCTCGCTTTTCTCCTCTTCGGCCGTGGATTCGGTCTTGGTGCGCAGCAGCACGGACAGCGTCACGGAGGCGACGGCGCACACGGCCATGGCGTAGATCGATGCCGAGGACACGAGGGGCACCAGCACGAAGACCCCCGCCGCACCGCACAGGAGCGCGATCACGACAGTGCGACGCTGCCCCGCCGACATCACTGCTTGGATGAGCACCGGCCCGAAGATCGCGGGCACGACGTACTCGAAAACCTGCTGGATCGAGGTCGGGATGGTCGCCACGATCCAGCTGCCCAGGAATCCCACGAACACCAGCAGCGACAGCAGGTGCACCAGGGCCGCACCGACGATGGCGGTGACCGCCGTGATCTCGGCCTTCGCCGTACCCTGCTTGGCGCCGACGACGTTCTGCGCCGCCAGCGCCGAGGGCAGCAGCTTGTTGGAGATGTTGCCGATCATGAAGGCCTGGTAGGTGGCCGCGGGACCGAGCATCGGATAGTAGGTGATCGGCTCGGCGATCCAGATCACCGCGAACACGGCGGCGATCGACAACCAGGCCTGCAGGACCGGGCCCCAGCCGGGCCAATAACCCAGGCCGAACATCAGATACGTCGGCCCGGCCAGCGAGATCACCAGCGCGGCGAGCATCGTGGCCCGGCCCCAGCGGGACGTGGTGCGGTGGAACAGGTCGATCGGGGCGGTGGTGGACATGCGGCATGGCTCCTTCCCCGCGGATGCCGCGTCAATCGGAGGGCGTCGTCGGCGGGCAGCACGGCGACCAGCACAGTGAGCATGGGGTCGACGCTCGTTGCGCCGGTCGGTGTGTCGAGCTCACAGAGTGATGCCGGCCGCGGTCAGGGCGACGACCATCGCGATGCCGAGGGACCACTCCTTGAGCCAGCGCACCTTCAGCCGGGCGCCGGCGAGCTGGAGACCGAGCATGGCGGCGGCCCCGGTGACGAAGGTGACCAGATGCGTCCGGGATTTCTGCATCTCGTCCAGTCCCAGATAGGAGAACGCGGCGATCATCGCCGCACTGGGCACGATGGCCATGATGGCCGGGTTCAGCGCACGGATCCTGTCGTCGGTACGCCGGAGCAGCGGAGTGAAGATCAGCGTGCTGACCATCCAGGCCGCACCACCGACACTCATCGTGAACAGCACGAGAGCGAACGCCGCGTTGTCGTATCCGGCACCGCCGAGTTCGACCCCGGCCGTTTCGGCCGCCGTACGCGCGGACAGTGTCTCGAAGGCAGCGGAACCGATCAGCCCGATGCGGGCCAGGACCGCAGGGGTGCCGAACACCGACAGCAGACTGATCGCGACGAACACCACGGCCAGCGAGGGGCCCAGCGCGGAGACGGCACCCGTCCGGAAGGCGGCCACGAGTTCGCCGTGACTCATCTCCGCCGCGGGCGCCGCGCGCTTCGCAGCGCGCAGGTAGACGACGGATTGCACTGCGATCACCACGAAAACGCCGAACACCGCAAGCCACAGGATCGGCGAGTGGGCGATACCTGGAGTGTTCACGTGGGACCTCCGGTAACGGTCGATGGGAGTGTCCGGCCAAGGCCGGACCTCACCCTGGACGGGTGCTTCGGCTCAGTTCCCGAGGAGTATGCCGAACCTGCAGACGGTGCCTTGATATCGCAGGAAAATTTCGTTGGAATATGCACGGTGCAGGATTCTTCACATCTGGACGAGACGGATCTCGCTCTGGTGCACGCGCTGCAACTCCAGCCCCGCTTCCCCTGGTCCCGACTGGCTCGCGTCCTCGACGTCGACGCCTCGACGCTCACCCGGCGCTGGTCGCGGCTGACGCGGGAGGGCTTGGCGTGGTTCAGCTGCTACCCGTCCGGAAGCAAGGACTGGACCGGGCACGACTGGGAGGCGCACGCGTTCGTCGAGGTCGAATGCTTTCCCGGCCACCGCCAGACGGTCATGGACGAACTGGCGGGCAAGGCTCGCGTGTGGAACATCGACGCCACGTCCGGACGGCGCGACCTGATGCTGACCATGGTCGCGCCGAGCATCGTCGATCTCGACGAGGAGGTCGACACCTCCGTCGCCACGATTCCCGGCGTGCGGGCGACCCGGACGCACTTCTTCCGATCGATGATCCGGGACGGCTCCAGCTGGCGCCTCAACGCCCTGTCCCCGGAACAGCGGCACGCGCTGACACCGACGCCCACCCGCGACGGCGCCTCCCGCCCGGGCCCGCGGGATCTCGAACTGCTGAGGATACTCGGACCGGACGCGCGGATTCCGGCTGCGACCGTCGCCGAACAACTCGGGTGCTCACCGAGCACGGCAGGCCGGTGGATCACGCGCGTCGTCGAGTCCCGGTTCGCCGCGATCCGGTGCGAGATCGCGCATTACGTGGCGGGGTGGCAGGTGGCGGCAACACTGTGGCTCGACGTCCCCCAGCACGACCTGAAATCGGTCGCCGCCGCGATCGCACGGCTGCCGGAGATCCGGCTCTGCGTCACCATCGGCAGCGAGGCCAACCTCGTCGCGCAGATCTGGCTGCACCGCCTCGAACATCTGGACCGGTTCGAGATGCTGCTCACCACGAGGTTCGCCGGAACCCGCATCCTCGACCGGTGGATCACCCCGCACTTCGCCAAGCGGCTCTGCCACCGCATCGGGCACGACGGTCGCCGGACCGGCTTCGTCTCCCCCTTCGCCACGGTCTGAACGTGCGAGCACCGGCGAGTTCCGGGAACTGTCAGCCCCGACCGAGGAGAGGCGGGGCATGCGGTGGACCCAGTCGGTCGCCTGCTCGTAGGCGTAGCCGAGTTCGAGGACCTCCGGATCCACGTTGTTCCTGCCGATGATCTGCACCCCCATCGGCAGGCCCTTGCTGTTGGAACCCACCGGCACACTCAGCACCGGATGGCTGGTGAGCGACCACCCGGCACCGGTTTCCATCCAGCGGTGGTAGGTGTCCCCGTGCCGCCCGCCGACCACCCAGACCGCCTCCGGCTTCCCCTGCCGACGCGGGGCGGGATCGGCCATACAGATCGAACAGGGGCGCAGACCGTTCCGCCTGCACCGGCAACCACGGCGCAGGCGGAACGGCACGAGAAGATCACGTGGCCGGGTGGGCGGAGGGGAACCGGGGCGAACGTTTCTCGCGGAGCGCCGCGACCCCCTCGGGGACGTCGGGCCCCATGAAACCCAGCATCTCGTAGGCGGCGGACTGGTCGAAGATCGGCCCGGCGGTCTTGAGCCAGTTGTTGAGGGCGCGCTTCGTCCAACGAATCGCCAACTGGGAGCCCGTGGCCAAGGTCTCGGCGACGGACAGCGCCTCGTCGAGTACCCCGTCCCGGGGTAGTGCCTTGGTGACCATGCCGATGCGTTCGGCTTCGGCGCCGCTGAGCATCTCACCGGTGAGCAGGTAGTAACGGGCCTTGGCCATCCCTGCCAGCAGCGGCCAGACGATGGCCGCATGGTCTCCGGCGGCGACACCGAGCTTGACGTGGCCGTCCCCGAGTCGGGCGTCCTCGGCGCAGATCGAGACGTCGGCCAGCAGTGCCACGACCAGGCCCGCGCCGACCGCGGCACCGTTGATCGCCGAGACCACCGGTTTCTCGCAGTTGATCATGTTGTAGACGAGGTCGCTCATCTCGGAGAGCATGTGCGCCACTCGCTCGTGGTCGCCGGCCATGCGTTCGACCATGTCCAGATCACCGCCGGCGGAGAATGCCTTGCCCGCGCCGGTGACCACCGCAACTCGCGTGTCCGGGTCCTCGGAGACGTCCCTCCAGACCCGAGCCAGCTCGGTGTGCATCTCCTCGTCGGTGGCGTTGTACTTGTCCGGCCGGTTCAGGGTGATCAGCAGAACACCGTTGTCGCGGTGCTCGAACGTCAGCTGTTTGTAGTCGGAGTATGTCACCGAGTGGCTCCCTTCGTCCGGGGTGTCTCGCTGGTGCCGGCCGGTTCCGTGCCGGTGAACAGCCCCTGCGCGTAGTCCGAGGCCGCCTGTTGGCGTGCCTTGTAGTGCACTTTCTTACCCGTGGCGGTCACCGGCAGAGCGTCGACGAGCCGGTAGCCGCGGGGGCGTTTGTATGCGGCCAGCATGGGGTGCCCGCGGCAATGCCGGTCGCAGTCGTCGGGGGTCAGAGCATCCTCGGCGGGCACGACATAGGCCACCACCAGCTGCCCCCACTGCTCATGGGGGATACCGACCACCATCGAATCGTCGATGCCGGGGTGCTCGTTGAGTGCCTCCTCCACCTGCACCGGATGGATGTTCTCCCCACCCGAGACGATCATGTCGTCCTTGCGGCCGACGATCGTCACGAACTCCTCGGAGTCCCAGGTGGCCAGATCACCGATGTAGAGCCACCCCTTGTGGAACTTGGCCGCCTCCTGCTCCGGCGCGTTGGCGTAGGCGTAACCGCACTTCGGTGACCGCACGATCACCTCGCCCACTTCCGCATCGTCCTTGGCGACCGTCTCGTGCGGACTCGCCAACCGATCGTCGAACACCTTCACCACCGCGATGTCGTCGTCGGTGCACGCCCTGCCCGCACTTCCCGCGTGCTCGGGAAGGTCCGCCGGACGCAGGAAACTGTTCCAGAACGCTTCGGTGGTTCCGTACCCGTTGAAGATCCGCGGGCACAGGATCTCCTGATAGCGAAGTGCTGCCTCACGCTCCAGCGGCGCGCCCATCGTGACGATCCCGCGCAAACCGGACAGATCCCTCGGCCGCGCGGACTGCACATTCGCCAGCATCGCCAGGTTCGTGGGCGCACCGATGAGGAAGGTGATCCCGAATCGCTCCACGTAGTCCAGACACAGTTCGGGATCGAACGCCCGCATCGGCACGATCTGGGCACCCAGGTAGAACGCCGGGTTCGGCCCGCCTGCGTACAGGCCGCCGCGATGGAACCACGGCGTCATGTTCAGCGTGCGATCCTCCGGGGTGAGCAGGAAGTGCATGATCACGTCGTGCGCGGTGAAGATCTCGATCACGCTGTTCAACGGCACTCCCTTGGGCATTCCCGTGGTGCCCGAGGTGTAGAGCCTGGTGGTCTCCTCGTAAACCGTGCCCGACACGGTCGGCGGCGGTCCCTCGGAGGCGAAAAGCTCGTCGAACCGTGCCACCGGACCACCGTCCGGACGCGATGGCGCTTCTCCCCCACCGACGGCCACGACAAGGTCGGGCCGGTGCTCGGCACGTTCCAGTGCCTCCGATGCAGTCTCGGCCAGCGCGGTGTCGTAAACGAACACCCTCGGGCGGCTGTCGTCGAGGATGAACGCCGTCTCTCCCGGGGAGAGCCGGAAGTTGATCGGCGCCCCCACCGCACCGCACGCCTGGGTGGCCAGATACAGCTGCGCGAACTCCGGTGTGTTGTAGAGCTGGTACACGACCACGTCGCCCGGTCGCACACCCGCTTCGGTCAGGCCGACGGCCAACCGGTCGACTCGGGTCCCCAACTCGGCATAGGTCCAGCTCGTGTCGGTCACCGGGCAGTGCATCGCCACACGGTCGGCATAGCGGTGCGTGTTGCGCCGGAAACCGGCGAGGTAGGTGAACTCGCGCTCGAAGAACTCCCGGTACGCCGCCGGGTCGTAAGTCGTCATGTTCCCGCCCTCCTCGTCGAGATCGAAACAGTCGGGACGCTGAGCACGGAGATCTCAGCTCATGGTGAGGCCACCGCTGACGCTGACGGTCTGTCCGGTGATGTAGCCGGCCTCGTCCGAGGCGAAGAAGGCCACCGTGTTGGCGAGGTCCTGCGGATCACCGAGCCGGCGGAACGGGATGGCCTTGGTCAGCGATTCCCGGAGTTTGGGGTCGTCCCCACCGATGGAGGCGAACAGTTCGGTGTCGGTCGGTCCGGGGCACACGCAGTTCACGGTGATCCGGTGCCTGGCCATCTCGCGCGCGATCGTCTTGGTGAAGGAAACCACGCCACCCTTTGCTGCCGAGTACACCGCCTCGCCGGAGGAACCCACGCGGGCGGCATCGGAGCCGAGGTTGACGACGGAACCGGAACCCTGCTCCACCATCAGCGGCAGAACCGCCTTGGTCGTGTTGAGGGTGCCGACCAGGTTGATCGCGATGATGCGTTCCCAGTCGGATTCACGGCTGTCGAGAAACGGTTCCGCCTTGTCCCAGCCCGCGTTGTTGACGAGCACGTCGATCCGTCCGAATCGGCTCCTGACGTCGCCGACCAGAGCCTCGACCGACTCGGTGGAGGCCACGTCGGCACGCAACCCCACGGCCTTGCCCCCGATCGCATGGGCGGTCGCCACCGCGGAGGCTTCATCGACGTCCGAGACGACGACGGTGGCCGCCTCGGCGGCGAGTTTCTCGGCAATGGCCCGGCCGATCCCGCGGCCCGCTCCGGTGACCACGGCGATCTTGTCGTCCAGTCGTGTCATGGTGCGTTTCCCTCCCGATGTGTGCAGGCCCGACTCGTATGGCGAACGGCGGGCGCGACTCGTGCCGAGAACGTGGTGCTGACGCCGTTTCACGGAGCCAGAGCGCGCCCCACTCGTTCCCGGGCGATGACGAGCTTCATGATCTGGGCGGTGCCGTCTCCGATCTGCAGTCCGAGCACGTCCCGCAGGCGTTGCTCCAGCGGCAACTCGGTGCGGTAGCCGTACTGACCGTGCAGCAGCAGGCAGTTCTGGACGACGTCGAAGGCCGTCTTCGGCGCCCACCACTTGCACATCGCGGCCTCCGCGGTATGCGGCTGCCCCTGATCTTTCAGCGACAGAGTCCGGTAGCACAGCAACCGGGCCGCCGACAGCAACGTTTCGGACTCGGCCAGCGGGAAGGACACTCCCTGAAACGTGCTCAACGGCTGGTCGAAGGCTTCCCGCCTGCTGACGTACTGCCAGGTCTCGTCCACGGTGACCTGGGCAATGCCCAGGCATTGCAGCCCGATCAGCGCCCGGCTGAAGTCGAAGCCGCGCATCACCTGGGTGAATCCCCTTCCTTCCTCCCCGAGCAGGTGATCGGCGGGGACCCGAACGTCGTCGAGGTGTACCTCCCCACGGCCGACGGCTTTGGTGCCCATGTCCGAGCAGAGCTCCCGGGTGATCCTCTCGGAGTCCAGCGGAACGAGGAACGTGCTGATCCCCTTGCCGCGACGCTGCTGCTCGCTGGTGCGCGCGAAGACCACGACGGCGGCCGCCTCGTTGCAGAAGGACAGGGATTTGACGCCGTTGAGGACGTACTCGTCGCCCTCGCGCCGGGCTCGCAGTTCCGGCATCCCGGCATCGGACCCCGCGTGCGGTTCGGTCAGTCCGATGCCGACGATCCGCTCCCCGCGGCAGATCGCAGGTACCCAGTCGGCCGCGACATCGGCTCGGGCGTTGTCGACGAGGATCTGACCGACCAGGGAACCGACGATCTGCAAGTACGCCACGGAGAAGTCCCCGCGAGCGACCTCCTCGACGAGGAGCCCGGAGGTGATCCGGTCGAGATCGCGCCCTCCCAGCGCAGCCGGAAGTTCGGGGGCGATGAAGCCGTGCTCGCCCATCTCCAGCCGTACCTCCGGCTCGATGCGGCCCTGCTGTTCCCGCGCTTGGTATCGCGGAGCGAGTCGCTGCTGCGCGAAGCACCGTGCCGCATCACGCCACTGTTCCTGTGCCGGCGACAGCGTGAATTCCATCGCTTGTGCTCCTGGTGATGGTCGAGGTCATCTCGGATCGCCGAGACAGATCGGGGAGGTCGATGGGACGAACAAGGACTCACTTGCGATGAATCCATATTCACTTATGATGAAGAATGATTCATCAAGTTCGACGTGTCAAGGGACACACCGACAGCGGTGGATACCGACCCGCGGCGATGTGCCGACCGAACCTTTTGTGACTATGGACCCGCAATCGATGTTCATGGAGATCACGTGCCCTCGCGCCCTCGCTCACAAGCCCAGGACCCGGATGAGGCGGCCCGCGCGGCCCGCGCCGAATGGCGCAGCAGGCAGCTGCTGGACGCGGCGGCCCGACTCATGGAACGGGACGGCTTCCACGGCGTCTCCATGCAGGCCCTGGCCGAAGAGGCCTCCGTCAGTGTCGGCTTGATCTACCGATACTTCGGCGGCAAGGACGACCTGCTGCTGGCCGTGATCGTCGACGTGCTCGAGGCGTTCGCAACTCGGGTACCCTCCGCGGTCGAGGAAGCGGGCAACGACCCGGTCGAGCGGATCGCGGCCGCATTTCGCGCCTACTGCGACGTGATCGACGAACACCGGCACGCGGCGGTTCTCACCTACCGCGAGAGCAGGACCCTCGGCTCCGAAGGGCGCAACAAGATCAAGAGCATGGAAATCGACACGAGCGAGCCACTACGTGCCGCGATTCGCGACGGCGCAAGCTCAGGGCTCCTCATCGCAGTCGATACCGAACTGGTGGCCCACGATCTCCTGCTGATGGCCCACGGCTGGGCCCTCAAACATTGGTACCTCGAGCAAACACTCCGGTTCGACGACTACGTCACCAAGCAGACCGCGCTCGTACTCAACGCGATCGTCGAACCACAGCACCGCCCCCATTACCGCCATCTTCTCGCCACGCACTGACCCGCTTGCCGAAGCTTCGCGCCCTGCGTCCGAGGAAAGAAACCACCTATCGGGGCGGCGGCGTTCGTGGGGTCTCGGAACACCGGCCGGCCAACCAGATGAGCAGTGCCTGCCACAGCACGACACCGCCGAGCACGGTGGCCCAGACCGCAGGCCTCGCCTGCACCATCGATGTCGGCAGCAGCAACGCCGCCGAGCAGAGAGCGAGGACGCCGAGCACCCAGACGCCCAGAGCGCTGCGCACGTAGCGAGCGGTGGTGCTCACCCGCACGGTGATCCCCAGTTCGCGCAGGTCACCGGCTGGATGATCGCGCAGCATCCGCCGTCGTGAGCGGTACACCACGGTCTGCGGATACCGCTCGGCGAGCAATCGCTGAATCCGGTGGGACGCCCCCGGCCACAAGCGTGCGCGCGTGGGCACGGTGACGGCTTCGATCCGGGCACCGGCAGCCCGAAAACCGTCTTCGCCGAGGATGATGCGGCCTCGCGCGGCGATGACGGCGCTGACATCACCGAATCCGGAGGAACGGGTGGCCCTGCTGGGGTGGTACCACCCGTACAGGCCACAGCCGCACTCCGCATCCGGCGCCGCGTGCTCGGAACCCTGCCCGCAGGTCGCGCGTTCGAGCCGAGCGTCCCACGGGCCGCAGTCGGCATGGACGGGCGGCCACAGATTCCCGCCGGTGAGCAGGAAGCGCCGGTACCCGCGCAACTCCTGCGGCACCAGCGCAGGCGGCCCGCCGAAGCCGACGGGACCGCTGCTCACTCCGATGCCCTCGCCGATGTCTCCACCGGTGGGGTCGACTCGGGAGCCGAAGGAGTCCGATCGGGATCAACAGGTGAGCTCCCGGGGACGGGTTCGAACTCCACCTCGCGTCGTTCGGCACCGATGTCGCACATCTTCAGCCTCCTGCCACTGCCCCGCAGAGATCCCGTTCCCCCGCGGGATCGACTCGTCACCACGCTGCGGTGATGGGCCGCAAAGCTCCACCACGGCGCTTGCGGCCATGGTGCGCGCCGAAGCGTGCGGCCGCATCCCGGGCGACCGGCACGACTTCCCGCATCGAAGAGCTGCTCGCCGGGCTCACCCCGAGCAGCACAGCCGAAAGCCGAGCCCGGGCATCGGGAAACGGTGAGCGTGCGTACGATCCCGCCGGTGTCACTCGAACCGGGTGGTGTCGCCGGCGCCCCGGCGGATGATCTCGGGTTCCTCATCGTCCGAGAAGTCGATCACCGTGGTGGGCTCGGTGCCGCAGTCACCGGAATCGAGCACCGCGTCCACATCGTGATCGAGCCGCTCCTTGATCTCCCAGCCCTGGGTCAACGGCTCGTCCTGATCGGGCAGCAGCAGCGAGCTCGACACCAGCGGCTCGCCGAGCTCGGACAGCAATGCCTGAGCGGTGGCATGATCGGGAATCCGGACACCGACGGTCTTCTTCTTCGGATGCAGCAGCCTGCGCGGCACCTCCTTGGTCGCCGGGAGGATGAACGTGTAGCTGCCCGGCGTCGACGCCTTGATCGCGCGGAAGACCACGTTGTTGATGTGCACGAGTTGCCCCAGCTGTGCGAAGTTCTGGCACACCAACGTGAAGTGGTGCCGGTTGTCGAGGCGGCGGATCGAGCGGATCCGGTCGATGCCGTCCTTGTTGCCCAGTTGACACCCGAGGGCGAAACAGGAGTCCGTCGGGTAGGCGATCAAACCGTCGGCGCGGACGATGTCGACCACCTTGCCGATCGCACGCCGCTGCGGGTTCTCCGGATGCACATCGAAGTACTTCGCCATGCACCGAGCCTAGATGAATGATTCCGTGAAGCTGGTGTTAGTGGTCGTAGGCGATTAGTGATCGTTTGCGGGGTGTGTCGGTGGCCCAGTTGTGCCAGATGCCGGC
>NZ_QPJC01000001.1:338352-705418 GCF_003337235.1 Halopolyspora algeriensis | reverse complement strand
CAAGATTCCTCACTGCAGCCTCCCGTAGGAGTCTGGGCCGTGTCTCAGTCCCAGTGTGGCCGGTCACCCTCTCAGGCCGGCTACCCGTCGTCGCCTTGGTGAGCCGTTACCTCACCAACCAGCTGATAGACCGCGAGCCCATCTGAGGCCGGCACTCTGCCTCACGACAGAGGACCTTTCCGTCGACGGGGATGTCCCCATCGACGCGTATCCGGTATTAGCCCCGGTTTCCCGGAGTTATCCCGATGCCCCAGGCAGGTTGCTCACGTGTTACTCACCCGTCCGCCGCTCGACTATCTCTCCCGGAGGAGAGACGCCTCGCTCGACTTGCATGTGTTAAGCACGCCGCCAGCGTTCGTCCTGAGCCAGGATCAAGCTCTCCATCAGATGATCCTATGGAAAATCCGTCGAAACGGATCTTCATCAGAGCGGGCCGGTGTCTCGACACGCGGCCACGCCCGCACTTTATAGCGTCGATGCGGAACGCTGCTACTGACTAGGCACGCTGTTGAGTTCTCAAGGTGCGATTCTTTTCCCACGATACCAACCGCGAAGAACCCCGCCAAATCGGGTCCTCATAGCAGACCCGGCGAATCCTGCGGCGGCAAGCTCGTGGATGTGCTTGCGGATGTTCAGTGTAGCATCCACGCAACACCCGCGCGGCCGACCCCCCACCATCGTGGTGAGCCTTGGCCTCACTCGCTTCCAGGATAGCAACGCTTGGTGCTGGTGCAAGTCTTCCGCAGCGGCACCGGAGTACGTAACACGTATCCGGAGGCCCGGTGGCACCCGCAGAGCATCGTCACCCGAAGCTTGTTTTCTGTTAACCAGACTAGCGCAGCCCGGACCCGGCGTCAAACGGACCCGACCGCACCTTCCGGAACGGCCCCGAGGGCGCCGCTCACAGCCCCTCGAAGGTTCGACGAACAGGATACCTCGGCCCTGTCCGCACCGGGACACCCCCTCCTGCCTTTCGGAGGCAACCGTGTCCTCGGCGCTGTCCGCAGCCGGCAACGACCAAACCCGATCGAGTGCTCCCGGCAGCAACCGAACACGGTGCCGGGCACGGCTTCGCTCCCCGCGACAGGCACGAGTCCCGGCACGGCGAGCGGCCGCCATCCCGGCACCGCCGAGCACGGGCCACTCGCCCCCGAGTCACAGATAGAAGGCCAGGAAGAGACAGCAGACGAGTGCGGCACCGAGAATAATCAGGATCTTGTCCTTGAGCACGACCTCTTCCGGCTCTCCCGCACCACCCTTGTCGACGTCGATCGCATAGCGCAGGATCGCGATCACCATCGGCACGATCGAGACCGTTCCCCAGATCGACGAAGCCGCCTCCCGGATCTCGAACGCCCACAGCGAGTAGGTCATGATCACGATCGCGGCCGAGATCGCCCACACGAATCGCAGGTACGACGCCGAGTAGGCCTCCAGCGACTTGCGGATCTTCGCTCCCGTGTTCTGCGCCAGGATGATCTCGGCATAGCGCTTGCCTGCCACCATGAACAGCGAACCGAACGCCGTCACCAGCAGGAACCACTGCGAGATGTAGAGCTGGGCAGCCGCGCCGCCGGCCACCGCGCGCAGCAGGAAACCGGACGACACGATGCACATGTCGATCACCGGCTGATGCTTGAGACCGAAGCAGTAACCGAGCTGCACCGCCACGTACACGAACATCACGACGGCCAACGGCGTACTGACCAGCGCCGAGACCACGATCGACCCGAGCAGCAGCACCGCCGCGACGGCATAGGCCACCGGTAGTGGCACCAGACCCGCCGCGATCGGACGCTTGCACTTCGTCGGATGCGCACGGTCCGATTCGACGTCCTTGGCATCGTTGACGAAGTAGACTCCGGAAGCCGCCATCGAGAACACGACGAACGCGAGTGCACTGTCCAGCAGCACTCCCGGATTGCCGATCTGACCCGCCGTGAACACGGCAGCGAGCACGAGGACGTTCTTCACCCACTGCTTCGGCCGGGCCTCACGGACCAGACCCTTGAGCAGACCACCGGTCGTGCCCGCCCGGGCATCCGCCGCGGCGGCCGATATCCCGGGAGTGGAAGGGTCCTCCTCGCCGGCGATGATGCCCTCGTCCTCCGGCTCGGTGCGCCCGGTGGCATCATCGGCCTTCGTCACAGTGACCCTGTCGGCACCCGGGGCCCCGTCGGTGTCCGGGCGGGTGCGTTCACCCTCCCCGGTCTCGTACTTGTCAGCCACGGTTCCTCCACCGTTTCACGTATCGGCGCACTCCCAGTGCCACAGCACCTCCCAGCGCCGATCCGGCGACCACGTCACTCGGGTAATGCACGCCCAGGACCAGACGGCTGGCCATCATCGGCGGCACCAGCACCGAGACCAGCCTCCTGCTCGTCGTGCCCCCACGGACCAGCTCCCCGTACAGCACCGCCGCCGCCGTCGTCGACGTCGAATGCGAAGACGGAAAGCTCAGCGTGCTCGGGGTGTCCACCAACACCTCGATACGCGGATCGAGCGGGCGCTGCCGCCGCACCGTGCGTTTGACCGCGATCGAGACGCCGTGCGCCGCCGCCACACCGGCCGCCGAGGCGATCCACTCGCCGCGGCGAGTGCGGTCGACCAGCGCTCCCACGGCACCGATGGCCAACCATCCGATGGCGTGGTCACCGAACTTCGACATCGCCTGAGCGGTTCTGATCACAGCCGGACCGGCCAGCACCCCCTGCACCTTGCGCAATGCGATGGTCTCCGCGGTGACCTGCGGGTTGTGCTCGTCGGTGTCGGCGGTGCACTCCTGCTCCGAGACAGGAATCACCGTGGTCGGCTCAGCAGCCACTTCGTCTCCGGGGTCGTAGGCCGGAACAATCCGGCGTTTCCTCTTTCGGCTCTTCGTTCGGGCGATTCCCCGAGTCGGTAACCGCGCTCGGAACAGCTCTGCCCAAGTCACCGAATCTCGAGGAGGTGATCACTGGTCGTAGACCTGCTTCCAGGCCTCCGCACTGGTCAGTTCGGGCAGCGCCGCCCGGTAGGCTTCCTGCAGCCTCGACCACTCCTTGCTCAACCTGCCGTAATTGGCCAGGGCCTTGGCGCCGAGCCTGCGGAACTCGTCCGGGTCGCGGCGCCGAAACGCCACGCCATTGCCGTCGGCCTGCGTCACCGTGGCACTGTCCAGCGAACCGAGCAGGAACCACAGTGCCTTGGCCGCCGGGATGTTGAGCTGCGGGCGCTGGGCGGCCTCGTCGGTAGGGGCCTTGAGGTTGTGCAGCAGTGCTTTCGAGGCACGGGCCGCGATCATCACCGGATTCACCGGTGGCGTGAGCAGCCCTTCGGCCATGACCGGGTCCGCCGACGGATCCGGGAACTCCTGGGCCGAGGAGCGAGCCTGTGCATCATCATAGTGCTCGCGCAGCCGGCGAACCTCGGGCAGTGCCGACCGCAGGCTGTCGAACAACCCCTCCGGCCCGGCCAGGAAGTCCTCGATGGCCTTCTGCTGTACCGCGACCGTCGAGTACTCCATCGACAGCAGGTGCCGCAGCGTCAGCTTCAGCCCCTGCTTGACCAGGTTGTAGCGGACCTCCTCGGGACTGTGCAACGCCGCCAGGATCAGCCGGTTGCGGATGTGGAAGTACGCCGTCCAGTCGGTGGCGTCGTTCTTGTCCGTCCACGGCATGTGCCAGACTGCGGCGCCGGGCAGGGTCACCGTCGGATAACCGTGCTTGGCCGCACGCAGCGAGTACTCCGCATCGTCCCACTTGATGAACAGCGGCAGCGGCAATCCGGTGTTCTCGATGACCTCGCGCGGGAACAGGCACATCCACCAGCCGTTGTAGGTGGCGTGGATCCGCTTGTGCAGCTTGGTGCTCTGGCGCAGCGGATACTCGGCGAAGTCGTAGTCGGTGACCGCATCCGGTGCCGCATGCCACATCGCCGCGCCGAGATTGACGACCTCACCCATGCTGTGCAGCCGCGAACGCGCCTGCAGATTGAGCATCTGGCCACCGACGATAACCGGCTTCGTCGCCGCGCGGGCGAACGCGTTCGCCCGCAGCACCCCGTCCGGCTCCAGCGCGATGTCGTCGTCGAGCAGCATCACCTGCTCGGCCTCGGAGTTGTACACGCCCTCGTACATCACACGGGTGAACCCACCGGAGCCACCGAGATTGGCCTGCTCGATCACGTGCAGCTTGTCGCCGAGCCTGCGTGCGGCCTCGTCGAAACCGGCGGTGTCACGGATCTTCTCCGCCCCCTGGTCGGCGACGACGACACGCTCCACCACGTCGAGCACCTGGGCATCCTCACCCAGCGTTTGCAGCGCCACCACGCAGTCCTGCGGCCGCATCGTGGTGGTGCCGAGCACCACGCGTTTGCGGGGCAGCCGGAGATCGGTGGTCCACGCGGCCTCGTCGATCTCCAGAGCGGAGTCGTTGGTGAGCACGTCGAACCAGATCCACCCGCCGTCCTCGAACGGTCGCAGCGACACCCGAAACTCCAGCCAACGCCACGACTTGGCCGACTTGGCACCGGCCACCGGAGTACCCTCCAGGTGCACGCTGTCGCCGTTGGGCTTGGACCGGTAGACGTCCAGGCGCCCGGAGCCGCGCACCTTCATGCGCAGCACCACCTCGTCGACCTGCGTCCAACGCTTCCAGTAGCTGGCGGGGAACGCGTTGAAGTAGGAGGCGAAGGAGACCTTGGCGTGGGCGGGTACCTGCACCGAGCGGCGCGAGAGCATCGTCACCGGATTCGACACGGTCTCCGGCTCGTCGATGTAGAGCGGCCGCACATCCAACGGATCCTCGTCGCGGGGCATCACGATCCGCTGCAGCACCTGCTCGGCGGCCACCCGCCGGTGCCCGGTCCGCACCGAGGTGACGTCACTGAGCTTGCTCTCTCCCGCTTCGGGGGAGGTGGTCTCCTCGGCATCACCGTCGAGCTCCACGGTTTCCGCCGTCGTGTCCGCGGGGCCGTCCGCGCCGGGAGAGTCGGTAGCGTCCGGAGAATCCGGGTGAGTCCGATCGGTCACGTCTCGTCCTCCATCGAGCCGTCCAGCGAACGGCCCTCGGTGAAGTAGGGGGCGATCTTGTTGTCGAACATGCTCAGCGCCGAACCGATGGCCATGTGCATGTCCAGATACTTGTAGGTACCCAACCTTCCACCGAAGAGCACCTTGCGTTCCTTGGCCTCGCGCTTGGCCAGATCGCGGTAGGAATCCAGCTTCCGCCGGTCCTCGGAGGTGTTGATCGGGTAGTACGGCTCGTCACCGCTTTCGGCGAAGCGCGAGTACTCCCGGTAGATGACGGTCTTGTCCTTCGGGTAGTCCCGCTCCGGGTGGAAGTGCCGGAATTCGTGGATACGAGTGAAGGGCACGTCCTCGTCCGCGTAGTTCATCACCGAGGTGCCCTGGAAGTCACCCGTGTGCACGACCTCGCTCTCGAAGTCCAGCGTCCGCCAGCCCAGCTCCCCGGCCGAGTAGCCGAAGTACTGGTCCAGCGGACCGGTGTAGACGACCGGGCCCCCGGTGGGCAGCTCGTCGCGCACGTCGAAGTAGTCGGTGCTCAACCGCACCTCGATGTTCGGGTGCGCGGCCATGCGCTCCAACCAAGCGGTGTAGCCGTCGACCGGCAGGCCTTCGTAGGTGTCGCTGAAGTAGCGATTGTTGAAGGTGTAGCGGACCGGAAGGCGCGTGATGTTGGAGGCGGGAAGTTCCTTCGGATCCGTCTGCCACTGCTTGGCCGTGTAGCCCCGCACGAATGCCTCGTACAGCGGACGGCCGATCAGCGAGATCGCCTTTTCCTCCAGGTTCTTCGCCTCGGCAGTGTCGATCTCCGCGGCCTGCTCGGCGACCAGGGCCTTCGCCTCGTCCGGGGAGAACGCCTGCCCGAAGAACTGGCAGATCAGGCCGAGGTTCATCGGGAAGGAGTAGATCTGTCCCCGGTACTTGGTGAACACCCGGTGCTGATAGTCGGTGAAGTCGGTGAATTGGGTGACGTAGTCCCACACCCGCTTGTTGGAGGTGTGGAACAGGTGGGCACCGTAGCGGTGCACCTCGATCCCCGTCTCCGGCTCCGCCTCCGAGTAGGCGTTGCCACCGATGTGGTCACGTCGGTCCAGCACCAGCACCCGCTTGTCGAGCTGGGTGGCGGCGCGCTCTGCGATCGTCAGGCCGAAAAATCCGGACCCCACAACGATCAGGTCATTGGCTGCGAAGCTCACAGTCGCGAGGGTAGCGTTTCGTTACCCAACTGTTGGAGCCGCGTGGACGGTGTCCGATTTCGCCGTCGGCATGCTGTTCCTGCAGCAACGCCACTACAGCAGCGGGATGAACCCGTTTCGGGTCCTGGGTAGCATCGGGCGCTGCGACGAATGCAGGCCGAAGGTCGGGGAGGGCCGGAAACGGTGACCAGGGCAGTGCCGCGAGTACGCGACAGCCGGCTCCTGCCGACCGTGCTGGTCGTGGCGGTCATCGCCGAGATCCTCGCCGTGTGGTTCGTGCACTGGATCGACACCCGCGGCTACATCGACACCGGTATCTACCGGCTCGGCGCCCAGGCCTGGCTCGACGGCAGGGAGATCTACGGCAGCGACCTCACCCCCGTGGCAAGCCCCGACGTCGGCACCCTGCCGTTCATCTACCCGCCCTTCGCCGCGCTGCTGTTCGTGCCACTGACCTGGATGTCGACCGAGGCCGCCATTGTCACGGTCGCGGTCTGCTCACACCTGTCCCTGCTCGTCACCGCCTACGCGCTCGCGCGCTGTTCGCCCCATCTCGCGCCGCGTTCGGGGCTGGTCGCCGGCGCCACCGCCGTGGTGCTGCCGTGGCTCACACTGATCGAACCCTCGCGCGAGACCCTCAACTACGGCCAGATCAACCTCGTGCTCATGGCGCTGGTTGCCGCCGACTGCCTGCTGCCCGGGCCCGCACTGGGGCGAGTGCGCTGGCCGCGTGGCCTGCTGGTGGGCATCGCGGCCGCGATCAAACTGACCCCGCTGGTGTTCCTGCTCCTGTTCGTGGTGCGCAAGGACCTGCGTGCGGCATCGGTGTCGCTGCTGACCTTCTCGGCCACCGTCCTGATCGGCTTCCTCGCCGCCCCCGACGACGCCGCCGCCTGGTGGCTGGACCGGATGCCCGCGACCGGCGACTCGTTCGGCACCGTCTACACCGGCAATCTCACCCTGCGCAGCCTGTTGGCGAAGCAGGAGATCACCGGGACGGCGCTGGACGCGCTCTGGATCGCCGGATCGCTGGTCCTGCTGCTGTTGGCCGTGGCCGGGATGCGCCATGCGCTGCGATCCGGGAATACGCCGCTGGCGCTGATGATCAACGCCGTGCTCGGGCTGCTGGTCTCGCCGATCTCCTGGTCGCATCACTGGGTGTGGGCGGGCCCCACGCTGGCACTGCTGTTCGCGATGGCGCTGCGGCACCGCTGGCACGGGGTGATGCTCACGACCGGTTTCTGCGCCGTCGTGGTGATGATCGGACCCCAGTGGTACCTGCCGTACGGCGACGACCGGGAACTCGACTGGACGTTCTCGCAGCAGGTCGTCGGCAATGCCTACACCCTCATCGGCATCGGCTTCCTCATCGCCTGCGCCGTCGCGTGGCCGCGGTTGCGTCCGCGCCGCAGCCACGCCGCCGCAGACAGCGAGACCGAAGTCGTCGCCCGCGTGTGAGTCCGTTTCACCACCAGCGCTCGAGAACCTGGGCCACCCCGTCGTCGCTGTTGCTCGCCGTTCTCTCGTCGGCGATCTCCAGCGCCTCGGGATGTGCGTTGCGCACGGCCACACCGTGCCCGGCCCAATCGAGCATCGCGATGTCGTTGGGCATGTCCCCGAAGGCGAGAATGTCGGAACGATCGACGCCGAGGTCCGCGGCGACCGAAGCCAACCCCGAAGCCTTGTCCACCCCCGGTGCCGACAGTTCGAGCAGCCCGGCACTCGTCGAGTACGTCACCTGCAACCGGGAACTCACGACCTCGGCGGCAGCGGTGGCCATCTCGCCGCTGGTCAGCTGCTCGTGCAGCACCAGCATCTTCGCGGCGGGCTTGCCGACAAGCTCGTCGGTCGGCACCACACGCAGGTCGGCGTTGGACCACACCCCTCGGAAGGCCTCCTCGGCGAGGAACTGCTCGTCGACACGGTCGCGCGCGCCACGAGCGGGCCGCTCCACCGCGAACGAGCATCCCGGGATGGCCGCACGCAGCTCGTGCGCGACATCGTGCAGCAGCAGCGGATCGATGTCGCTGCTGCGCAGCACCACATCACCAACCGCGTCGTAGACGATCGCACCGTTGGCGCACACGGCCAGACCACCCCGGCCGGCACCCTGCAGATCCTGCCCCACCGGGACCGCGGCATCCGGGCCCGTACCGACCAGGCCGAGTTCGGCCACGATCCGCGGCATCCACCGTGGCGGACGACCGGTGACCAGCACGAACGGTGTCCCGGACGCCACGATCCGCTGCACGGCCCGCGCGGTGCGCGGACTCACCCGCTCCCACGGGTCCAGCAGGGTCCCGTCCACATCCGATGCCACCAGCTCAGGTTTACGCACTCCACCATCGTGCCTGTCCCGCAGCGCTGGTGGGGAGCGATTCACACCACTTGGCCGGACAACCCGCTCGATACGGCGAACCTCTCGTTGCGCACACGGCCGGGCATATACGGTCACAGGCGTGCGCGTTGGGATCGTGATTCTGCCCGAACACCGCTGGTGGGCTGCGGAACCGCTGTGGCGAATGGCCGAGGAGTACGGATTCGACCATGCCTGGACCTACGATCACCTGGGCTGGCGATCGCTGGTGGACAAGGCGTGGTTCGACGCCGTGCCCACGCTGACGGCCGCGGCCACCGTCACCTCCCGCATCAAGCTCGGCACGCTCGTCGCCTCACCGACCTTCCGGCACCCGGTGCACTTCGCTCGCGAGCTGACCGCGCTCGACGACGTCTCCGACGGGCGCTTCCTGCTCGGCGTCGGCGCGGGCAGTTCCGGCTTCGACACCAGCGTGCTCGGGCAAGCCGAGCTGCCGGGCCACGAGCGAGTCGACCGGTTCGGCGAGTTCCTGGAGCTGCTGGACGCCATCCTCACCCAGGACAGCACCACCTACCGGGGGAAGTACTTCTCGGCGGTCGAGGCGCGGCGCGCCCCGGGCTGCGTACAGACACCGCGCATGCCGTTCGTCGTCGCCGCCAACAGCCCCCGTTCCATGGAACTGGCCGCCCGGTTCGGCAACGGATGGGTGACCACGGGTCGCCCCGCAGGCTCCGAGGCCGACGACCCCGAGGCGTGGTGGCGGTCGGTGCGCGAGAAATCCGAGCAGTTCTCCGAAGCACTCGAGGCCGCCGGACGAGTGCCTGCGCGGGCACCGCGCTACCTGCAGGCCGACGCCGGCCCGCGGTACTCGCTGTCCAGCGTGGAGCACTTCCGCGACGTGCTCGGGCGCGCGGGTGAGCTCGGCTTCACCGACGTCATCACCCACTGGCCCCGCACCGAACCGCCGTATGCCGGGCAGGAATCCATCGTCGAGACGATCGCCGCCGAGGTGCTGCCCTCCCTGAAGGAAGCCTGACGAGAGGCTGCCTCGCGACTTGGTCGGGTGGTCGGTGAACCGTCGTCTCAGACGGCGCCCTGCTGCGTTGCCGGGCACATCGAGGAGCCACTACCGCCGTTTCCGGCGATGCGCTCCCGTGTGCCCGCTCGCACCGCCGGGTAGACAAGGCACGGAGGTGACCGACATGGCTCAGCAGTCGTCGGCCCGCGCTCTCCTCGACGAAGCGGGCACCACCTACGCCTTCCAGGCCGGGATCAAGCTGGCCGACAAACCGTCCCCGCTGTACCGGCTGCTGGTGCTCTCGATACTGCTGTCCACCCGGATCAAAGCGGAGATCGCGGTGGCGGCAGCACGGGAACTCGCCGACTTCGGCACGCCGGAACGGATGCTGCAGGCGAGCTGGCAACAGCGCGTGGACGCGCTCGGGCGCGGGCACTACGTGCGCTACGACGAGAGCACGGCAACGGCCCTGGGCCAAGGCGCCGAGCTGCTCCTCGATGACTACCGCGGCGATCTGCGCAGGCTGCGCAAGCAGGCGGACGGCGACGTCGGCACCCTTCGGGAGGGCCTCACCCGATTCCCCAAGCTGGGGCCGGTGGGCGCGGACATCTTCTGCCGCGAGGCGCAGGCCGTCTGGCCCGAGCTGCGCCCGTACTTCGACAAGAAGGCCCTGTCCGGTGCCGAGAAAGTCGGCCTGCCGACACAGCCGGACAAGCTGGCCGAACTCGTCGAGGCCGACGAGCTCGGACGATTCGCCGCCGCCTGCGTGCGCGTCACCCTCGAAAGGGGCGTCGCCGACCGGGTGCGAAGCCGCGCTCCCGCCTAGAACAGCAGCTCCGATGCGGGTCGCTGCTCCACACATCCGCTGCAGCACGCTCGACCTGCCGATCCCCACACGAGTCCTCGCCGGAAACCATTGGCCGAACACGTCCCGGTCTCCACGTGGCAGGGAAATCGCTCTCTGTATACTGCGCTGCCATGTGTCCGGAGTCCACGCCGAAGCGTCCGCGCGTTTACCTCCACGTGGGTGCACCCAAGACCGGAACCACCTTTCTGCAGGGTGTGCTGTGGAAAAATCTCGACGCCCTGAAGCAGCAGGGCGTGTGGTTGCCAGGCGCGCACCCCGAGGATCATTTCCGGGCGGGGTACGACCTTCGTGGACTCGTACAGGACGCGGACGATCCGCGCGATCGCTGGGCAGGCGCGTGGGACGCGATGGCCGCGGAGATCCGCGACAGCGACAGCGACGTCGTCGTCATGTCGGACGAGCGACTCGCGGCCTGCACTGCCGAGGAGGTCGACCGTGCGGTGGCGTCACTGGCTCCCGCCGAAGTCCACGTCATCTACACCACGCGCGGTCTCGCGGAGCTGTTTCCCGCCGAGTGGCAGGAGCACATCAAAGATCACGACACGCGGACATTCGACACGTGGCTGGGCGACGTCACGGCCGGCAAGGAGAAGGGCGAGGAGTGGTTCTGGCAGGTCCACGACGTCGCCGACGTGCTCCGGCGCTGGGGCTCTGCGGTGCCGGCCGATCGGCTGCACGTCCTGACCCTCCCGCCGGCGGGATCGCCGCCGAACCTGCTGTGGGAGCGGTTCACATCCGTACTGGGTATCGACTCGGACGGGGTCGACACGGACGTGCGGGCCAATGCTTCGCTCGGTGCGGAAGGCGCAGAGGTGCTGCGGCGCATCAACGAGGCACTGCCGGGCTTTCCGGTCTGGCACCGGGTGCTGCTGACCCGCGAGGTTCTCGCGCACCGCATTCTTGCTTCCCGCAAGAACAAGACACGGATCACGCTGCCCGCCGACTGGGCGCACTGGGTGCAGGAGTACACGGATCGGGTGGTCACCGATCTCAAAAGCCGGGACTTCCACATCGTGGGGGACCTCAATGAGCTGATGCCCGGCGACAACGCGTTCGAGCAAGCCGAAGGAGCCAACCCGTCGGATGTGCTCGACGCCGCCACGGACTCGATCGCGGGCCTGCTCGTGCACCTGAGCGGCATGCAGGACCGAGACGCCCTTCTGGCCAGAGCGGAAGAAGCCGAGAGGCTCGTTCGCGAGCACCGGCAGCTGGCGCCGATCGACCGCATCAAGCGCACGGTTGTGGAACTCGGCGAGCAGTGGAAACCCGTGCGCGCCATGCTTGGCGCCTGGCGAAAGGCAAAGTCCCTGCGCAAGTAGCGTGGCCGACATGGCGACACCGGTGAGAGGCTTTCACAACCGCAGCAGATCAAGGCCGCACTCATCGATCGGCGGCCTGCACCACACCTCCATGGAGCCCTACACCTCACCCGGGTGGACGTCGAAGCTCAGCCCGTCATCAACCTTCCCAGGCAGCACAGCCGACAGGTGGTGGCCTTCTGTCAAGTGGCAGAAGGAGTGAGGACTTCCCTCCCACCCATGAACGGGCGCAGTGCCTCCGGGATCCGGACCGAGCCGTCGGCCTGCTGGTGGTTCTCCAGCAGCGCCACGAGCCAGCGGGTGGTGGCCAGCGTGCCGTTCAGCGTCGACGCGGGCAGCGTGCGCCCCTCCTCGCGGTAGCGCGTATTGAGTCGCCGCGCCTGGAACGTGGTGCAGTTCGACGTGGAAGTCATCTCCCGGTAGGTCTGCTGGCTCGGGATCCAGGCCTCGCAGTCGAACTTGCGGGCCGCGCTGGCACCCAGGTCACCGGCCGCGACGTCGATGACCCGGTAGGGCACCTCGATCTTGGCGAGCATCTCCTCCTCCCATGCCAGCAGTCGCTCGTGCTCAGCGCGGGAGTCCTCGTCGCGGCAGTAGACGAACATCTCCACCTTGTTGAACTGGTGCACCCGGATGATGCCGCGCGTGTCCTTGCCGTAGGAGCCCGCTTCCCGGCGGAAGCACGACGACCACCCGGCATACCGGATCGGTCCCCGGGAGAGGTCGAGGATCTCGCCGGAGTGGTACCCGGCCAGCGGCGCCTCGGACGTGCCGACCAAATACAGGTCGTCCTCCTCGAGCCGGTAAACCTCGGTGGCGTGCGCGCCGAGGAAGCCGGTGCCCTCCATGACCTCCGGGCGCACCAACACCGGGGGCACCATCAACGTGAACCCGGCGGCGGTGGCCTGCGCGATCGCCATGTTCATCAGGGCGAGTTCGAGCTGGGCGCCGACACCGGTGAGGAAGTAGAACCGCGCGCCGGAGACCTTCGCGCCGCGCTCGGTGTCCAGCGCTCCCAGCGCGGTGCCCAGTTCCAGGTGATCGGAGACCTCGAAGTCGAAATCGGATGGGGTGCCGACGTGCTTGAGCACGACGTAGTCGTCCTCCCCGCCCGCGGGAGTCTCGGGTTCGACCACGTTGGAGACCTTGCGCTGGGCCTGCTGCAGCGCCTGCTCGGTCTCGGCCTGCTCGGTCTCGGCCTCCTTGACCTGGGTCGCGAGTTCCTTGGCCCTGGCCAGCAACTCATCGCGCTCGTCGCCGCTCGCCTTGCCCACCTGCTTGCCGAGCTGCTTCTGCTCGGCACGCAGGGTGTCCGCCCGGGACACCGCCGAGCGGCGGCGTTCGTCGGCGGACAGCAGCGCATCCACCAGGGACGCGTCCTCCCCCCGGGCACGCTGCGAAACGCGCACGGCTTCCGGATCCTCGCGGAGCGTCTTCAGGTCGATCACAGCTGGTCAGCTTAGCTGGCCACACCCGCCACGAGAGCGACCGGGGTGCCGTCGCCGCTGTGCGGGAACGGCCGCCGCGACACCTCTCCCCGCACGAGCGGCCGGGCGCAACCGCGGTCAGCACCGCGTACAGCGCTCAGGCAGTATGGGGCGGTGATGGCCGAGTCCTCCGAGTCCCCACCTGCGGGGCCCCGATCCAGCAACAACGGGAAGAGACCCGGCGCCCGGCTCGTGATGATCTCGGCCGCTCTCGGCGGGCTTCTCGTACTGGTGGTCAGCGCGGTGCTCAACTGGCCGAGTTCCGAGAACGGCAGCCGTGGTGTCTCCCTCGTCCCGGGGGCGGGTTCCCCGGACGACCAACAAGCCGCAGCATCCCCGCCGGAGTTCGAGGCCGATGCGGGGACCTGCCTGAACTGGACCAGACCCGACGCCGGCGACATCCGCAAGGTCACCTGCTCCGAACCGCACCTGTTCGAGGTGACCGGCACCTCCGATCTGCAGGAGGAGTTCGACGGGCGGGCACCGTTCCCCAGCGTCGAGCAGTGGGAGCGACTCAAAAAGCAGCGGTGCACCGACGTCGCGATCCGGTACCTGGGTGGGAACTTCGACCCGAACGGGCGCTTCCAGGTCGGCGCGTTCACACCGAGCAGTCGCGGGTGGGAAAACGGCGACCGGACCCTGCACTGCGGGCTGCAGCAACCCAGTCCGTCCGGCACGTTGTACCGGTTCACGGGCACCGTCAAAAAACTCGACCAGTCCGACATCCACGATCCCGGTACCTGCATGGGCATCAACGGCACCTCGGTGTCCGGCCCGGTGGAGTGCTCGCAGCCGCATTCCTTCGAGATCACCGGAGTCGTCGACCTCGGAGAGAAGTTCACCGAGGGATACCCGCCGATCGAGGAGCAGGACAAGTTCCTGTTCACCCGCTGCCAGGAGCTCACGGCGCAGTACGCGGGGAGCGAGAAGGCCGCCGAGGACAAGGGCCTGACGGTGTCCTGGGACAACCTGACGCAGCAGAGCTGGAACGCCGGATCACGGAAGGTGAACTGCAAGGTCGGTGCCCAACTCCCGGACGACGGCGGCCTCGCGCCGATCACCGGCAGCGTCAAGGCGGAGGTGACCGTCGGCACGCAGCCGGCACCGTCCGAGCCCGCCCCGGCCACACCGGGAGCTCCCGCGAGCGGCACCCGCTGAGACCGGTCACCGGCCGAGCCGGCCCCGTGCCCGCACAGGAGGAACACACGTGCCTGTGGAAATGACCAGATCCCGTTTCGAGGAACTCGTCGGCGAAGCGCTGGACACGATTCCCGAGCAATTCGCCGGCGCGATGGACAACGTGGTCGTCCTGGTCGAGGACCGCAATCCCGAAGACACTTCCCTGCTCGGGTTGTACGAGGGGATCGCGCTCACGGAACGGGACAGCACCTACGGCGGGGTCCTGCCCGACCGGATCACGATCTACCGGGAGGCGTTGCTGGACATCTGCGGCAGCGAACAGGACGTGATCGACGAGGTCGCGGTGACCGTGGTGCACGAGATCGCGCATCACTTCGGCATCGACGACGACACGCTCCACGAACTCGGCTGGGCCTGAGCGGGTACCCGCACACCGGACGGCAAGAGCCACCGGATCGGGTGACCGCCGGCTCTACAACCGGAGGTTTCCGAGGCCCTCCCACTGCACGTGGCGCCACCCGGTCGCGGTCTCGGCGGGTTCGAGGACGATGATCCCGGCGTTGGGCAGGAATGCGGAATTGGCGCGCGTGCTGTCGACGTCGGCGGCAAGGTGTCCGGCCACCAACCGCAGAATCGCCCCGTGGCTGACCATCACGACCGTGCCTGCCGTGACATCCGACAGGAGTTCACCCGTGGCGGCCAGGAACCTGGTCAGAGCCTGGCGCCCCGTCTCACCACCGGGCATCGGCTCGTCGATCCTGCCCGCGTGCCAACTCGCGTACACATCCTCGAACTGCCTGCGTGCCGCAGCGTCACCGCTGCCTTCCAGCTCACCGACACGGACCTCGTGGATCCCGTCGACCACGTCGACGGGGATCCCGTGCCGCCTCGCCAGCGGCTCGGCCGTCTCCTGCGCGCGTACCGCGCGGCTGGCATGGATCGAGACCACCTTCTCGGCGGACAGGCGTTCGGCAAGCCCCTCGGCCTGACTTCTGCCCGCCTCCGTCAAGCCCGGTCCGGGCGGCAGCGTGTCCATCACCTTCCGCACGTTCGACGGCGTCTGCCCGTGCCGGGCGAGCACCAGACGCACACCCGCGCTGCCGATGGGCAGGAGCAACTCGCTCGCCGTCATGCGAGCCGCCCCGCACGCACCTCGGCGAGCCATTCCATCGACTTCCGGAAAGCCTGTTCGGAGGCCGCCGGGCGCACGCTGGCCGGCGACCGGTCGGCCTTCGGGTAGGAGCCGAGAAACCGTACTTCCTCGCACCGGCGGCGCAGCCCGGTCAGCGCGTCCCCGATCCGGGCGTCGGCGACGTGCCCGTCGAAGTCAAGGAAAAACCGGTACTCCCCGAGCCGGTCCTTGATGGGGCGGGACTCGATGCGGCTGAGGTTGATCCCACGCAGCGACAATTCCGAGAGCACCTCCGTCAGCGCGCCCACCTCGTCGTGCGCGACGACGGCGATCGACGTGCGATCCGCTCCGGTGGGCTCGGGCAGGGCACCGGGGCGGCGAATGAGCAGGAACCGCGTCCGGGCATCCGCGACATCGGCGACACCGGTGTCCAGAGGCACCAGCGCCGGATGGCGTTCCGCGGCCACCGGGGCGACGACGGCGGCATCCGCATGGCCCCCGTCCACCTCGGCCGCTGCGGCCGCCGTCGAGGAGGTCGTCAGCACCCGAGCCTCGGGCAGGTGCCGGTCGAGCCAGGACCGTACCTGGGCGATCGCGTGCGGATGGCTGGCCACCGTGGACACCGCCCCGGCCGTGGTTCCCCGGCGAACGAGCACGTGGAACCGGATCGGCAGCACCGCTTCCGCGACGGCGACCAGCGGCTCGCCCATCGTCAACGCGTCCAGCGTGGCCGACACCGACCCCTCGACCGAGTTCTCCATCGGCACCCCGGCGGCAAGGACGTCCTGGGAACGCACGGCGTCGAGCGCGTTCGGCACCGTGTCGAAGGGCACGAGTTCGGCATCGAAGTCGGCTGTCAGGGCACGCGTCGCCTGCTCGGTGAACGTGCCCGGAGGCCCCAGAAAGGCGATTCGCGGCACAGGCCCAGCCTACGGACCTTCCCGGAGACGACATGTCACCGGGAGTGGTGAACATCATGTCCGGCAAGTGTGACCCACCCAATGACACATCGGGGTATTTTCCTGCGATGCTTGGGGTGTGACTGCGGATTCGGAGCGCTCGGGCGACGAAGCGCAGCCGCCTCTGCGGCTGACCCTGTGTGCGCTGGAAGAACCGTTGGCCGCAGCCTGGCACGACATTGCCGCCGGCCGTGACGGCATCACCACGCACCAGGGGTCGGTGCTGGATGTGCAGGCCGATGCGGTGGTCAGCCCCGCCAACTCGTACGGGTGGATGCGAGGCGGTGTCGATGCGGTCTACGCACGCACCTTCCCCGACCTCGAAGAACACGTGCGCAGCGCCGTGCTCGCCTATCACGGCGGCGAACTGCCCGTCGGTGAAGCCCTGCTGGTGCCGACCGGAGCGCCGAGGCCCGCGTGGCTGATCAGCGCACCGACCATGCGGGAACCGGGCGAGCAACTTCCCGGCGACACCGTGCACCCGTATCTCGCGGCGCGGGCCATGCTGCGCCTGTGGGCCGGCGCCGCCCTGGACAACGGCACCCCTGTACGGCATGTGGTGCGCTCCATCGCCATGCCCGGGCTGGGCACCGGTATCGGTGGCGTCTCACCGCAGCTGTGCGCCCGGCAGGTCGCCGCGGCGTGGGACGAGGTGTTCGCCCACGCCCCTCCCCGGTGAATCCCCGTCCGGCGGACACCACCCGTCCGGATCAGCCGGAGTGTCCGGGCCTTCGTTTCACGAACGGGCAAGTTGGGGACGCATTGAGTAATGTCGTCCACATTCGCCTGTCTTGAGGAGGTCCACTGATGCTCATTCGACGTTTGGCCCGTCCCATGCTCGCCTCGATCTTCATCTACGGCGGTATCGGGGCCCTGCGCGACACGGAAGGCCATGCGAAGGCCGCCACGCCGTGGTTGGACAAGACCGTGGGGCAGGTGAAGGACTCGGTACCCGAGCAGGTCCCGACGGACCCGGAAACCCTCGTCAAGGTCGACGGGGCGGTGAAGGTCGGGGCCGGGGCGATGCTGGCTCTGGGCAAGTTCCCCCGGTTGTCGGCACTGCTGCTCACCGGCAGCCTGACCGCGACCACGCTCTCCCAGCACGCCTACTGGGAGTACGAGGACGCCGAGCAGCGCGCCATGCAGCAGACCCAGTTCATCAAGAACCTCAGCCTGCTGGGCGGGCTGCTGATCGCGTCGGTGGACACGGCGGGCAAGCCCTCCGTGGGGTACCGCGCGCGCTACGGGGCCCAGCGGCTCACCGACCAGGCCCAGCTCGCGGGTCAGCTCTCGAGCAAGCAGGCCCAGAAGGCCCAGAAGAAGGCTCAGAAGCAGGGCATGAAGCAAGGCGCGAAGACCGCGAAGACGAAGAAGGAGCGGGCGAAGACCGGCTGAGGCGCGGTGTCCCACCGGCCCCCTCGCCGACCCCGCAGCACACTCCGGCTCGTAACGTGGGAGACGTGCCGGTACGTGTACTGCTCGTCGACGATCACGAGGTCGTCCGTCGTGGCCTGCGGGATCTGCTGGACACCGAGGAGGACGTGCGGGTCGTCGCCGAGGCGGGCGGTGTCGACGAAGCACTCGTGCGTGCCCGAGCCACCGAGCCGAACGTCGCCGTGGTGGACATGCGTCTGCCCGACGGGGACGGGCTCCAGTTGTGCAGGCAACTGCGCGAGCTGCCGTCGGCACCGCACTGCCTCGTGCTCACGGCGTTCGACGACGAGCAGGCACTGGTCGGGGCGATCAACGCCGGGGCGTCCGGCTACCTGCTCAAACAGGTGCGGGGTCAGGACCTCGTCAACGCGGTGCGCGAGGTGGCGGCAGGGCGCTCCCTGCTCGACCCGGTGACCACCCGGCGCGTGCTGGACCGGTTGCGCGAATCGACCAGCCGGCGCGAGGACGAACTGGCCGAGCTCACCGACCAGGAACGGCGGGTCCTGGAGCTCATCGGGGAGGGCCTGAGCAACCGGCAGATCGCCGAGCGGTTGTTCCTCGCCGAGAAAACCGTGAAGAACTACGTCACCGCGGTGCTGGCCAAGCTCGGCATGGAGCGGCGGACGCAGGCAGCAGCCTGGGTCGCCCGCCGCCAGGGTTGATGAATATTTGACGGCTTGCGTAGGTGCTTGCTGAACCGCCGCCCCATTTGGCGCCTTGCTGCGTTGAAGGCCACATCAGGTAGCGACCTTCCGACATCCGTCTCAATTCAGGACAGGGGGACTTCCCAGGTGACGGTGCTACCGCTGTCCGGGGAGGAGTGCACCGTGCACCGCCCCCCCGAGGCCGTCGCCCGCTCCTCCATGTTGCGCAGACCACGCTTGCTCACGTCCCGGGGAATGCCGCAGCCGTCGTCGATCACCTGCAGCACCAGAGCGGACTCCGAGCGGCGAACCCGGACCAGCACCGTCTGCGCGCCCGAGTGCCGCACCACGTTCGACAGGGCCTCGCGCAGCGCGGCCCGCGCGTGATCAGCCACCGCCACGGGAACATCACCGAGATCACCGTGTATCTCCAGCTTCGGCGGGCGCCCCAGCAGCTCCCCGGCGGTGCGTACCTCGGAACGCATCGAGTCGGCCAGGTCCGGTACCTGCTCCGCGGTCTCCGGATCGGACGACCTCAACGCATGCACGGTCGCGCGCACCTCGGCGATCGTCTGATCGATCTGATCCATCGTCTCGGCCAGGCGTGCCGCGTCGGCCTCGTCCAGCCGGCCGGACAATCGCCGGTCCAGCACGTCGAGCTGGACACCCGCTCCGTACAGGCGCTGCACGATGACGTCGTGCAGGTCGCGGGCGATGCGCTCGCGCTCCTGGTAGACGGCGATGCGCTGGCGCGCGGTCGAACCTTCGGCCAGGACCAGGGCCAGCCCCGCCTGCGCGGCGAACGAGGTGAGCACGTCCACCGCCACGCGGGTGAACGAGCTCGCTCCCCGCCGCCGGTAGACGGCCAGCGCGCCGAGGCGGCGCTCGCGGGTCCCGAAGGGAGCCACGGCGAACGGGCCGTAAACCCGCAGGGCCGATGGCACGTAAGGGGCGGTCAACGGGTCGTCGATGAGATCGTCGACGACCGCGGGCACGCCGCTGCGGGCGACGCGCGCGGCGGCCGAGCGCGGCGAGAGCACCGAGCCGACGGGATCGTCGAGCGGCCCCGGGGAGGTCGGACCGCCGTAGGAGGCCTCCACGGTGAGGTGGCCGTCGTCGGCGCTGACCATGACCAGCCCGAGATCGGACTCGGTGAGTGCGGCGGCGCGCCGCACCACCAGCGGGAGGACGGCGTCGGGATCCTCACCGGACAAGGCGGCCTTGGTGATCTCGGTCGACGCCGCGAGCATACGCCGGGCGAGTGCGGAATCCATGACATACACGAGGCTATAGCTCCACGGGCACATGGGACGGTTCGCGCCGGGAAAGACGGCGAATGTCACAACCGGTGACCGCCGTTTCGCGTTCGGGCATCAGCGGTGCCCGGTTTCGTGCGGCACCGCAGCGGCCTCCTCCGACTTCTCCGAGCGGACGACACCGACCTCGCCGTCTTCGACATGCAGGACGATGTCGGCGTGGACGGTCTCCGACCAGCGGTGGGTCACGTGCACCACCGTCCGGCCGCGCAGTTCGCGGTGCAGTCGCGCCAGCAGCTCCTCGGACGTGGCCACATCCAGATGTGCGGTGGGTTCGTCGAGCAGCACGAGCCCGTCCTCACCGCCGAGCAGCGCCCGCGCCAGCGCCACCCGCTGCGCCTCCCCACCCGACAGTGCCGTGCCACCCGTACCGATCCGGGCGTCCAGGCGAGCACCCCAGTCCGCCAGCCCGGCCAGACGCAGGGCCTCGGCAAGCCGGGTGTCCGTGGCCGCGGGGTCGGCCAGGCGCAGGTTCTCCCGGATCGTGGTGGACACCAGCTGCGGTTCCTGCGGGCACCAGGTGACCCGCCGCGGGGCACGCACCTCGCCGCGCCGCGGCTGCAGGAACCCCAGCAGCAGCGCCAGCATCGTCGACTTGCCGCCCCCCGAAGGACCGACGACGGCCACGTGCGCACCTTCCGGCAGGTGCACCGACACATCGCGCAGAGCCGGCTGCCGCGTCCCGGGCCAGTACGCGTCCACGGCGTCGAGCATCACGCCACCGGCCGATTCCTCGTCGGTCGAACCGTCGCCTGCCGGAGCATCCCCGGAAGGAGCACCGCCGTGCCCCGGTTCCGCTTCCACCGCCAACAGCGGGGCGAGACGCCTCTGCGCTGCGCGCAGGGAGCGCCACTGCTGTGCCGCCGCGGGCAACTCCGCGACGGCTTCCGCCGCTGCGAGCGGCACCAGGGCCAACAGCGGGGCGAGCTCGGGGGCGAGACGGCCGGCTGCCACCGCACCGGCTGCCAGCCACACCGCCCCGAGCACGGCGATGCCGACGGCAAGGATGATGACGGCGGTGGCAGCGCCCGAACCCGCGGCCGCACGGCGCGCTCGAGCCGCCAGGCGGGCGTCGGCCTCGGCCAGTTCCGCACGCTGTGTCTCCCCGGCACCGAAGGCGAGCAGTTCGGCCGAGGCGTCGAGGAGTCCGAGGACCCGGGCACCGACGATCCGGCGCCCTTCGGAGACGGCCGCCGTCGCGCGGCGCTCGACCACGACCGCGACAGCGGGTCCGGCGGTGCCCGCGACAAGCAACGAGGCCGCCAGCAGCAGACCCGCCGAGGGCAGCACAGCGGTCTGCAGCGCAACAGCGCAGGCCGCCACGACCACTCCCACCAGCGGCGGTGTGAGCACGCGGGGGACGAGATCGCGGATGGTGTCCGCATCGTCGACAAGCCGGGCAACACCGTCCCCCCGTCGCAGGCCGGCGGTCCGCACCGGCCCCCAGCGCACGAGTGCGTCCCACAGACGTCGCCGGAGATCGCCGGCGAGCCGGAAGGCGGCGTCGTGGGTCAGGAGGCGTTCGAGGTAGCGCAGCACCGCACGCGAGAGCGCGAAGGTGCGCACGCCGACGACGGCGGCCGTCAGCGTCAGGACCGGCGGCTGCTGTGCGGCGCGCGCGATCAGCCACGCGGATGTGGCGGTGAGGGCGAGGCCGGACAGCAGCGACAGCGCACCGAGCAGGACACCACCGAGGGAACGGGGGGTGATCAGGTCGCGGATTCGTCCCCGTGCTCGCGGGAAATCGATCTCCGGCCCGAGTGCCGCCTGTGCCGCCGGTTCGGGTTCCACGGCCTGCTCGCCGGGCCGGTGACTGGCCAGGACCACGGTTGCGCCGGCCTCGGCGGCTCGCCGGATCGCGGCGTTGACCTTCCCGGCAGTCGCGGCGTCGAGGTGTGCGGTCGGTTCGTCGAGCAGCAGCAGCCGCGCATGTCCGCGCAGCCGCAGCAGCGCCCGCGCCACCGCAACGCGCTGACGCTCCCCGGTGGACAGTTGGTCGATCCTGCGCTCGAGCAGGTGTGCTGCCGCTGCCTCGGTCAGCGCCGCTGTCCGAGCGGAGGTGGTGCCGTCCGGCTGGTCGGTTGCGGCCAGGGCGAGTTCCTCGGCGACCGTGCCACCGGTGAACGCGGGGCGCTGCGGCACCCAGGCGATCCGCTGCCGCCATTGCGCGGGATCGAGCTCGGCCACATCGGTGCCGCCGTAGGACAGGTTCCCCGCCTCCGGAGTGACGAATCCGAGCAGCGCGGCGAACGTGGTCGACTTGCCGCTGCCGCTGGGGCCGATCCCGTCGAACCCGTCCAGGTGCAGGACCTCGCCGGGGCGCGCGGTGAAGCTCACCCCGTCGGGGGCATGGCCACGACGCCGGGACACCCGCAGGCCCTCCACGCGGAGGGCACCACCACCGACACGTTCGGAGTGAACGGAACTTTCGTTACTTCTAGCCGGGCGAAAGTTCCGTTCACTCCGAATCATCTCGTCGACGCGGCGTACGGCTTCGATCCCGTCCTCACTGGCGTGGTGCGCGGCACCGGCCGCGCGCAGCGGCTGATAGCACTCGGGGGCCAGCACGAGCACCAGCAGGCCGGTCGCCAGATCGAGATCACCGGAAACGAGTCGCAGCCCGATACCGACCGCGACCAACGCGACCGACAGCGACGCGAAGAACTCCAGCACCAGCGCGGACAGGAACGCGATGCGCAGCGTCGACACCGTGCTCCTGCGGTGCTGCTCACTGACACGGCGCACCGCCTCTCCCTGCGCCTGCGCACGCCCGAACGCGGCCAGTACCGGCAGCGCGCGGATGAGTTCCAGCACATGCCCGGACAAGCGTTGCATCGCGTCGGCGGCCCGCGCGGTGCGGCTCTCGGTGAACCGCCCGACCAGCCAGGCGAACACCGGGATCAGCGGGACGGTGATGACGATGAGCAGCGCGGACGTCCAGTCCGAGTACAGAATCCACACACCCACCACCGGTGGCACGATCGCCGCGGTGACCAGGGCGGGCAGATACTTCGTGAAGTAGGCGTCCAGCGAGTCGAGGCCCTTGGTCGCCAGCGCCGTGAGCTCGGCAGGACCGCGCTCGTGGATCCACTCGGGCCCGCACCGCAGCGCCGAGTCGAGCAGCAGCGCACGCAGTTCCTCCTTCGCCCCGGCGGCCGCCCGGGCGGACACCCCCTCGGTGGCCCACCCGAGCACGGCCCGCGCCACGATCGCCCCGGTGAGCACGAGCAACTGCTCGGACACCGCGGCGGGGCCGACACCACGCACGACCACGGCGGCCAGCGCGTCGGCCAGTGACCACGCCTGCACGATCAGCGCGAGAGCCCTGGCCACCGCCAGCAGTCCCGACAACCACAGCGCGCGCCGCGCGGACGGCGACAGGTGTGGCAGTGCTCCCAGCGGAGTTCGTGACATCGATGCCCTCATGCGCCGGTCGGTGCGTGTACCGGTGGGATGTGTGCGGTGCCGATGCGCTTGCGAAACACCCAGTACGTCCACCCCTGGTAGGCCAGCACCCCCGGAAGGCCGAACGCCGCGACCCAGGTGACCACCGTCAGGGTGTAGTCACTGACGGCGGCCTCGGAGATCGACAGCGACCACGCCGGGTTCAGCGTGGACGGCAGCACGTTCGGCCACAGCGCCCCGAACAGCGCGACCACCACGCCCGCAAGCGCGATGCCCTGCAGCACGAATGCCTGGCCGTCGCGCCACATCGCCTGACGTGCCAGCCCCGCCAGCGCGGTGACCACCGCGATCACCAGTGGTATCCACGTCCACGGCGAGCCCTCGGTGAGCTGTGCGACCAGCAGCAGCAGCACGACCGGCAACAGCAGCGGCAGCCCGAACCTCAGGGCGAATCGCCGGGCGCGTTCGCGCACATCACCCGTGGTCTTGAGGGCGAGGAAGGCGGCCCCGTGCAGGAACGAAAAGCCCCACACCGCCAGCGCGCCGATGACGGTCGGCCCCGTCAGGATGACCAGCGGGCCGCCGACACGGTCGCCGTTGGCGTTCAACGGCAGGCCGAACACGGTCGCCGACAGCACCAGGCCGACCATCATCGGCGAGACCCACGAGGCGACCACGATGACGGCGTCCCAGACCTGCCGCCAGCGCGGGTCGTCCACCTTGCCCCGGTACTCGAAGGCCACACCTCGGCCGATCAGCATCAACAGCAGAAGCAGAAACGGCAGGTACGCGGTACTCAGCAGGGAGGCGTACCAGCCGGGGAACGCTGCGAACATGGAACCGCCCGCGACGATCAACCACACCTCGTTGCCGTCCCACACCGGCCCGATCGTGTTGATCAGCACGCGGCGCTGCTTCTCGTCCCGGCCGAGGATCGGCAGCAGCATGCCGACACCGAAATCGAACCCCTCCAGGAACAGGTAACCCAGCCACAGGAAGGCGATGACGCAGAACCAGAACAGGGACAGATCCATCAGTTCCTCATCAGAGGGTCGCGGGCCGACTTGTGATCATTCGATGCTCGCTAATACGCGAAGGACAGGACGTCATCGGACTGCTTCCCCTCGGAGCCCTCGTCCTCGTCGTCGCCTTCCGGCGGATGCGCGGGCATCACGGCTTCCACCCCGCCTCGTACGAAGCGGACCATCAGGAAGACCTCGACGACGGCCAGCACGCCGTAGACAGCGGTCAGTGCGATCACCGACGTGAGCATCTCCCCTGCCGACACCCCCGAGGACACCGCCTGGGCGGTGAACATCCACACGCCGTCCACCCCGGACGGATTCGGGTTGGGCACGACGACGAACGGCTGGCGGCCCATCTCGGTGAAGATCCAGCCGAAGACGTTGGCCAGGAACGGTGTGGCGATACTCGCCAGCGCCACCGGCCCCACCCAGCGCCCCTTCGGGAACCGGCCGCGGCGGGTGAACCACAACACCCCGGCGGCCGCGGCAGCGGCAACGGAACCGAAGCCGATCATGAACCGGAAACCCCAGTAGGTGACGGGCAGGTTCGGGGTGTAGTCGATCGGTTCCCCGGCGAGCTCGCCGAGCCGGGGATCATCCGGGTAGTGGGTGCCGTACTTCTCCCGGTACTCGGGCAGCAGTTCCTGCACGCCCTTGACCTCGCTGGTGACGTCGCCATTGGCGAGATAGGACAGCAGGTAGGGCACGGTGACGCTCTTGACGCTCTCGCAGTCGGGGCGGCCGACATCGCCGTAGGCGAAGACCGAGAAACCGGCGGGTTGCTCGGTGTGGCACAACGCCTCGGCGGAGGCCATCTTCATGGGCTGCTGGGAGAACATCAGCTTGGCCTGAACGTCACCGGAGACCGCCAGTCCGGCGAAGGCCACGACGCCGACCCAGGCACCCAGGCGCATCGAGGCGTGCCAGAGCCCGCGGTCCTCGTTGTCCACAGCGGACTCCCGGTGGTGCCGGGCGATCTTCCAGGCGGCGATGCCGACCAGGAAAGCACCGGCCACGGCGAAGCAGCCGAAGAGCGTGTGCGGGAGCGCCGCCAGCACGGTGCTGTTGGTGAGCAGCGCCCAGACCGAGGTCAACTGCGGCTTGCCGTCGACCATCTCGATGCCGACCGGGTGCTGCATCCACGAGTTCGCGGCCAGAATGAAATACGCCGAGAACACAGTGGCCAGGGAAAAGGCCCAGACGCAGGCCAGGTGCACGCCCTTGGACAACCGATCCCAGCCGAAGATCCACAGGCCCAGGAAGGTCGACTCGACGAAGAAGGCCACGATGCCTTCCATCGCCAGCATGGAACCGAAGACGTCCCCGACGAACCGGGAGTACTCGCTCCAGGCCATCCCGAACTGGAACTCCTGGACGATGCCGGTCACCACGCCCATCGCGAAGTTGACCAGCATGAGCTTGCCCCAGAACTTGGTCATCTTCAGGTAGCGGGGATTGCCGGTGCGATACCACGCCGTCTGCATCCCGGCGACCAGGATCGCCAGTCCGATCGTCAACGGCACCATCAGGAAGTGGTAGACCGTGGTGATCCCGAACTGCCATCGGGCGATGTCGAGCACGTCCACGGGATTCACGGTGCCCGCGTGGGCCGCCGGTCCCGTAGAGCCGAGCGTCCTGTTGCCGCCGGACACAGGTCCCGTTCGGCCGGGGACCTTCGTCCCGCGTGCCGGAATCCGCCCCCGGAGCGAGCCGCGTGAACACCGCCACCCGGATCGCCAGTTGTATCAGGTGAAATCCCGGCACGGAAGGGCCGTGCGTGGCCTCGGCACCGGAAGGTGGCCTCGACGAGGCGGTCGCCTCAGCGCAGGGCCTCGGCCACGGTGGCGCTCGTCTCCAGTACGAGAGGGCCGACCTCGTCCGGGGACAGCGGTTCCATCGTGATGACACCGACGCTGGCACGCAGTCCCGGCACACCACGCACCGGAGCCGCCAAGCTGTAGGTACCGTGCTGCAACTCGCCGGTGGCGGCAACCCACTGCGGCCCGCCCTCCGGCAGGTCGACCGCTCGCCCCGCGGCACCGCGATGCACCGGATGGCGGGTCCCGGCCCGGTACGACACGTGATAGCTCGTCCACGACGGCTCGACGACGGCGATGGCCTGGGCCTCGTTGCCGTCGGCGACGGTGAGGTGCACGGTGGCACCGACCCGCTCGGCCAACTCCCGCAATGCGGGCAGCGAGGCGGACCGCAACTGCGGCAACACCCGCCCGGCCAGCCACAGCACCCCCAGCCCCAGGCGCACCTTGGAACCTTCCCGGCGCACCAGGCCGCGAGCCTGCAGCGGCCCCAGCAGGCGGTACACGGCCGCGCGACTGACACCGACGGACGTGGCCAGATCGCTGATCGTGGGTGCTGCACTGTCGGCACCGGCGATGGCCTGCAGCAGGTTGAGTCCCCGCTCCAGCGTCAGGGAACTCTCCTTGGCCTGCGGGGGCTCCGCCGGGCCCGGGGGCCGGTTCGCCGGAGGCTGGGCTGTCCGGTCGGCATGCTCACCTCGATGCACTCGAGCCGAGCGGCCCGATCGCGATGGCCGGCCGGGCCCGGGGACGTGTCCGCTCACCAGATCACCTCCGAGCCGCGGGCAGGATCGTGCCCGTCACTTCACCGAGCCCGATCACCGTCCCCTCCGGGCCGGGAGCGCTCCCGGCCAGTGTCACCCGATCGCCGTCCTGCAGGAAGGTGCGTTGCTCACCGTCGTCCAGGGTGAGCGGCTCCGTACCGCCCCACGTCAGCTCCAGCAGGCACCCTCGCTGTCCGGGCTCCGGCCCGGACACCGTGCCCGAGGCGAACAGATCGCCCGGACGCACGGTGGAACCGTTGACCGTCATGTGCGCGAGCTGCTGGGCGGGCGACCACGCCATCTCGGCGAACGGCGGCCGGGACACGACGGTGTCGTTGCACTGCACTTCCAACCGCAGGTCCAGCCCCCACGGCTCGGACTCGACGAGGTAGTCCTGCAACGCCTGCTCGGGCTCGGGTACGGACACGCGCGCGCTGTCGAGCGCCTCCAGCGGGGTGATCCAACCTGCGACCGAGGTGGCGAACGACTTGGCCAGGAACGGCCCGAGCGGCTGGCTCTCCCACGCCTGAACGTCCCGCGCCGACCAGTCGTTGACCAACGCGACGCCGAAGACGTGCTCACCGATCTCGGCGGTGGGCACCGCCGAGGCCTGCTCGCCGCCACAGACGAATCCCACCTCGGCCTCGAAGTCCAGTCGCCGTGTCGGCCCGAACACGGGACGCGAGTCGCCGGAAACCTTGCGCTGACCGCAGGGACGCTCGATGTCGGTACCGGAGACCACCACGGTCCCGGAACGACCGTGATAGCCGATCGGCAGGTGCGTCCAGTTCGGCGGCAACGACGCGGAACCGCCCCGGAGGATGCTGCCGACGTTTTCCGCATGGTGCCGCGACGAGTAGAAGTCGACGTAGTCGGCCACGGTGAACGGCAGCATCAGCGTGTGCCAGTCCGCGCGCAGGAGTTCGGCTCCCGCGGGAGCGCGGTCGGCCGTGACGATGTCGATCAGCCGCTCCCGCAACTCCCGCCACGCCCGGCTGCCCGCAGCCAGCAGTGGGTCCAGGCAGGTGCCGTCGACCAGGCTCGCCAAGCGCGGCCCGAGAGCCTCGGCGATACCGCGCAGCGGGAGCGCGTGCCTGCCCACGCGGACCGCCACGGCCGGCCCGGAGGAGGTGCCCAGGACGCCATAGGGCAGTGTTTGCGGGCCGAACGGTTTGCCCGTCGCGAACTCCGGGTCGTCGATCCAGCTCACAGGAGTTCCAGTTCGTTGAGTTCGGTCACGGGACCATCGAGGGAGCTGGAGCCGTACGTGCCGAACACGCTGCGCACGGCATTGGCGGCCTCCTTCGACAGCGAGCGTGCTTCCTTGGCCAATGCCGCCGAGTCGGTGCTGGCCAGCGCCTCGTGTATGTCCTGCCCGGACAGCGAGCGCGCGGTGGCGACCAGCAGATTGAGAAACCCGTGGTGCGGAAACCCGGTTTCCGGGTCGGTGTGGCGAACCGCCCTGGGCATGCCCGAGGTGGTCTTGAACGGTACGTCCAGCGTGCTGACCACGGTCAGGAAGTCGGCGACGACATCGACACCGGGGAAGGATTCGTAGGTCTGGCCGCCTGCTCGCAGTTTCGGTGAGCACCCGTGTTCGGCGACCCGGCGGACACCGTCCAGCCATCCCTCGCCACGTCGGGGCTCGACGACCCGCACCACGTCCTCGGGGACGAACTCGGAAACCCGTTCCAGCCACACGTCGTCGACGTCCGAGGGGGCGGGCATCTCCACCCGCTCCAGAGCCAGCAACTCCTGCCGATCCTCGATGATCGACAGTGCCTTGGGAACTCCACCGAGTCCGTTGTCACACACCAGCGACAGCGGCACCGGCCGGTCCGGCTTCGCCTTGGCCAGCTCGGTGATCAACTCTGCCAACCGGGACGCCTGGCACAGCAACGGCCCCAGCATCCCGGAGTACTCCCCCGCGCGCGCACGGAGATGACTGTCGACCGCTTCCGGAACCGCAGCGTTGTGCGGGTGGAACAACGAGGCGTCGTCGATCAGCCGGGCGAACAGGGGTGGGATGCCACGCGGACCGGGCGCGCGGAGTTCAACAGCACTTGACACGGCAGACACGCTAATGCCGTACCGGCCAGTGAACAAAGGTGCCCGAAAAGCGCACACCCGTCGGGGTGAGTCGCCGGGCGCCTCGAGGGTATTCCCGCCGCGCCACGGCGGCACCGTGGCCGTCGGACACATCCTCGACACCACCGGCACCGCGATCGGATGCGCCGAGCGGCCCCCACCCCGACCGGTCCATGCTCCGAACGGGTCGGCTGCACCCTCGGCCGTAACTCCGATGGCGGCCTTCGCCTGTCCGCGGCGGCTGGTATGAAGAGATCCGCGTGACGATTTCCCCTCCGCGACCGTGCAAGTTAGGCTTGCCTAATCAGGAGGTGAGCAATGGGCGAGACGACGACCCGCCGCCCCGCGGCGCCGAGCCCGGCCGAACGTGCCCGGACCATCGCCATGCGGGTCGGCCGTGCCGCCCTGCTGCCGTCGAGCGACACGTCGACACGGATCCAGCCACTGCTGCACCACGTGCATCCCGACGGCACGGCCACCGTGCTGCTGGCCGATGAACACCCCCTCGTCGGTGCCGCCTGGCAGGCCCCTCGTGGCGAGCTCGGCGCGATGCTGGAGGTCACCGATCCCACACCGGTGCGGCTGCGCGAACCGGTGCGGGGACTGCTGTGGCTGAGCGGGTGGCTGCGCGTCCCCGAGGCGGCGCACGCGCACGCCGATGTTCTCGCGGTCGCCGAGCAGCGGCCCGACCCGCGCCTGCTCGACGCGGGCCACGGGGCGACCGTGCTGCGCCTGGAGCCGGCCTCGCTCGTACTGGCCGACTCCGAGAACACCTGCCCGATACTTCCCGAGGAATTCACCGCAGCGAGCGCGGACCCGTTCTGCCTCCAGGAGGACGAGTGGCTGCGGCACCTGGAACTGTCACACCGCGACGTCGTCGGGTCGCTCACCCGGCACCTGCCGGATCAGCTACGGGGCGGGCACGTACGCCCGCTCGGGTTGGATCGGTACGGGATCCGGCTGCGGGTGGAATCCGTCGACGGCGACCACGACGTGCGGCTGGCCTTCTCCCGTCCCGTCGCCGACGCCGAGCACCTCGGTCGCGAACTGCAACGCCTCCTCGGTTGCCCCTTCCTGGCCGCTCAACGCCGGCAGTGAGGTCGCGCGACAATCGTGTCGTCACCGCCGCACCACGCTCGGCAGGTAGCGTGCTGCGGCGTGAGCACGCCCTCGCACACGCGGCGCACCGGCCTGCACGCGTGGCTGGTTCCCGCTCGGCCCGACGCGCCCGCCACCGTCACCGACCCCGGCGAACGCCGAGCACTGATCGTCGAACTGGTCATCGTCTTCACCGTCACCCTCGGGGCGGCAGCCCTGCAGAGCCTGCTGTCCCTGCTCGACGCGCTGCTGCGCACCACCCCCCTCGCCGAGCAGAGCGCGGGGATCAACGCTCCGCAGGCCCACCTCGGCCTGCTGGATCTCATGCAGCAACTCGCGGGAGCGGCACACCTGTTCGCCTGGGGAGCGCTCGGCGCCTACCTGCTGTGGCGCGGCGGGATCGCACTGGCCCGCATCGGGCTCGACCGCACTCGCCCGCTCCGGGATCTCGCCGGGGGTGTGGGGCTGGCCGCGCTGATCGGCATCCCGGGGCTGGGGTTGTACCTCGTGGCGCATGCACTGGGCCTGAACCTGACCGTACAGCCGTCCACCCTGGACGATACGTGGTGGCGGGCACCGGTCCTGGTGCTGGCGGCTTTCGGCAATTCCGTGGCCGAGGAAGTCCTCGTCGTCGGCTACCTGCTGACCCGGCTGCGCCAGCTCGGTGCCTCGGAGAATCGCGCGCTGTGGCTCTCGGCTCTCCTGCGCGGTTCCTACCACCTCTACCAGGGTTTCGGCGGGTTCGTCGGCAATGTCGTGATGGGCCTGGTCTACGGCCGGATCTGGCAACGCACCAACCGGCTGTGGGCGTTGATCATCGGGCACGGGCTGATCGACGTGGTGGCTTTCCTCGGCTATGCACTGTTGCGCGACCAGGCGTCGTGGCTGCCCTGATCGCACAGCCGATGCAACGAATCGCTCGAATACCGCCATATATCGTTAATATTCTTTCGAATATGCGGAGCAATACGGCCGATTCCGCTCATGACGACTAGGCTTTCACGTCGTGAGCACACCACACGTGGCCAGTGAAGTCGGCCCGCTGCACACCGTTCTGCTGCACCGTCCGGGCACTGAACTGAAGCGGCTCACGCCGCGCAACAGCGACCAGTTGCTGTTCGACGCGATCCCGTGGGTCGACCGCGCGCAGGACGAGCACGACGCATTCACCGATCTCCTGCGCAGTCGGGGTGTCGAGGTCCTGCTGCTGCACGAACTACTGGCCGAGGCACTCGACGATCCGCGCGCCCGGGCGGCGGCGACGCACAGCGGCGTGGACGAGCGCAGGCTCGGCACCGAGATCGCCGACACCCTGCGCTCTCATCTATACAGTGTGGACAACGATACCCTGGCCCGAACCCTGATCGCCGGGATGACGTTCGAGGAACTGCCCGCCGCCGAGGGGCAGTCCCTGGTGCGGCGCATGCACCACGCACACGACTTCGTCATCGACCCGCTGCCGAACCTGCTGTTCACCCGCGACTCCTCGGTGTGGGTGGGTGACCGGGTGGCCATCACGGCACTGGCGATGCCCGCGCGGCGCCGCGAGTCCGCGCTGACCGATCTCGTCTACGCCTACCACCCGAGGTTCTCGCGCACTGCCCGCGCCTACGGTGCGCACTCGGCACCGGTCGAAGGTGGTGACGTGCTGCAGCTCGCACCCGGCGTCGCCGCGATCGGTGTCGGCGAGCGCACCAGCCCGGCCGGCGCCGAATCGCTCGCCCGCTCGATGTTCGCCGACGACCTCGCCCACACCGTGCTCGCGGTGCCGATCGCGCAGACACGCGCCTCGATGCACCTGGACACCGTCTGCACGATGGTCGACCGCGACACCGTGGTGATGTATCCGGCGGTGCAGGACACGCTGACGGCGTACTCGCTGCAGCCCGCCGGCGACGACATCAAGGTCTCGGGACCGGAACCGTTCCTGGAATCCGCCGCCGAAGCGATGGGCATCGACCGCATCCGCGTCATCGACACCGGCCTCGACCCGGTCACCGCCGAACGCGAGCAGTGGGAGGACGGCAACAACACCCTCGCCGTGTCTCCGGGCGTGGTCGTGGCCTACGAGCGCAACGTCGAAACCAACGCCCGCCTGGAGGAAGCGGGCATCGAGGTGCTGCGCATCCGCGGCTCCGAACTCGGCTCCGGCCGCGGTGGGCCCCGCTGCATGTCCTCGCCGATCGCCCGCGGAGCCCTGTAGCGCACGGAGTGAACGGAACTTTCACTCCTGCAGAAGGAACGAAAGTTCCGTTCACCCTTCCCGGGACGGACTCGCGACCCTTCCCGGACGAGGGATCCGACAGTGCCGGCCGCGAGTCCGCTTCCGGTGCCGATGCGACCGCACCGGAAACCGTGGGGCGGTGGCAGACCTTCCGCGTCACCGACTACCCGCCCGCGGTGCTGCGCCACAACTCGCGCGTGACCTCGAGGGTGTCCCGGTAACGCCGGTACCCCGCATCGTAGTGATCGCGAACCCGAGGATTCGGGGTGACACGGCGATTGACCCCGGTCCATTCCTGGACGTCGACGGAATCCCCCAGCGCCCGCGCGGCCGTGATCGCCGCACCCCGCGCACCCATCCCCGGGTCGTCCGGGATGTGCAGGGTGCGCCCGAGGATGTCGGCGAAGACCTGGGCCCAGGGCTGTGAGCGGGTTCCGCCACCACAGGCCACGAGCCGGCCTTCCAGCCCCGCGGCGTCGAAGCAGTGCCGTGCGGCGTAGGCCACGCTCTCGCAGACCGCCCGCACCACATCGCTTCGAGTGGTGCCGAGTCGAACACCACTGAGCTGACCGCTCGCACGAGGGTCGACGAACGGGGCACGCTCACCTCCGGGCGCCAGGAAGGGCAGTGCCGAGACGTTGTGCGCGCCGGGAGGGCTCTCGTCCAGCAGGGCACCGAGGTCGGCGATGGTCAGACCGAACAGGTCGAGGATCCAGTCGAGGCCTGCCGTGCCGACCATGGCGGGCATGCCGTGCAACAGCCGGTTCTCGTCCGGGGTGCACAGCCACATTCCCGAGGGTTCGGCGTGCTCGCGCGTCGCGTTCACGTCGGTGAGTACCTGGCAGGCCAGCGTGGTTCCGACGGTGAGCAGGCCATCCCCCGGCTGCTGGATTCCGCCGCCGATGGCGCAGGCGGGCAGGTCGAACGGTCCCGCGGTCACCGGCAGGCCGCTCGGAAGATCGAGCAGTTCGGCGCCGGTGGCATCGAGCTGGAACAGTTGGCGGGGTTGGGCCGGTTTGGGCAGCAGCCGCTGATGGTCGGTCAGACCACAGGCCGCGAGTGCTTCCTGGTCGTAGCAGCGGGTACCGGCGTTGAGGAACGGGACCGATGCATCGGAGGCATCCACGCTGATCTCACCGGTGAGCACGTGCAATACCGAGTCCACGCAGTAGCCGGCGACCACGGCCTGTTCGAGGGAGGCGGGTTCGGTATCGCGCAGGTACGCCAGCAGCGGTGCCTGCGCACCGGGGAAGAGACCGTTGCCGGTGCGCTCATAGACCCGGTGACTGATCCCGGTGTCCTGCCACTGCTCGACGAGTCCCGCCGCGCGGCCGTCCATCCACGAAATGGGCGGGCGCACGGGACGGCCGTCGGCATCGCGCAGCCACAGTCCGTCCCCCTGGCCGGTCAGAGCCACCGCACGGGGGCGCTGCGCGGTGCGCGCGTTCACGTCCCGGACCACGGTGGCCACAGTGGACACGACGTCGTCGAGGTCCTGCTCCACACGACCGTCCGGGTAGTGGACCAGACGGGACTGCTCGCCGGCCTCGGCCAGGATCGTGCCGTGTTCGTCGAAGCAGGCGGCCTTGGTCAGCGAGGTACCGATATCGACAGCGATGATCATGGCTGGTCCTCGGGATCGGGAAGTGCGGACTGTCGCGAAAGGGAGTGAACGGAACTTTCACCCGCGTAGAAGTGACGAAAGTTCCGTTCACCCGGTTCGGGGGTTGGCCATGTGTGCCAGTGGTTCCCCTCGGGCGAACCGTCCGACCTCGGCCGCCACGATGTCGGCGGCCCGGTGCGCGGTCTGACGGGTCGCCCCGGCCAGGTGCGGAGTGGTGATGACATTGGGTGCCTGGTGCAGCGCCCAGTCCGGCGGCGGGGGCTCGATGTCGTAAACGTCGAGGGCCAGTGCGCCGAGGCGACCACTGCGCAGCATCTCGGGCAGTGGCGCGTAGTCGAGCAGCCCGCCCCGCGCGGTATTGACGAGCACGGCTCCGTGCGGAAGCAGCGCGAGTGTGTCGGCGTTGAGCAGCTGCTTGGTTTCCGGAGTCAGCCGGGCGTGCAAGCTCACCACGGTGCTGCGCGGAAGCAGCTCCTCCAGGGGGAGCAGCTCGACGCCCTCGCGCGCCAGCTCGTCGGGATCGGCGTAGGGATCCGAGACCAGCACGGTGGCCCCGAAGGCACGCAGCACGCGAGCCACGATGCGGCCGATGGCGCCGTAGCCGACCAGCCCGACGGTGGTGCCGTCGAGCTCGACCCCTGCCTCGGGATAGGCGTAGAGGTCACCGCGCCACCGGCCGTGTTTGAGTTCGGCGTCCGAGGCCGGGATGCGGCGCAGTGCCGCGAGCATCATCCCGATCGCGTACTCGGCGGCCGCGGCGGCGTTACGCCCCGGCGCGTAGGTGACCGCGACTCCGGCCCGGGTGGCGGCTGCCAGGTCCACGTTGACGGGCCCGCCACGGCACACCGCGACCAGTTCCAGCTCGGGGGCCGCGGCGAAGACACGCTCGGTGAACGGCGCCATCTGGGTGACGCACGCGCGAGCAGCACCGAGGGCTGCGATGAGTTGCTCTTCGGTACCGCTGGCCTCCTCGACGCCACCGACAGGGCCGAAGGGCTCGACCGGCCAGGGCAGTTCGAGCGTGGTGATCTCGGGAGCGTCCAGTTCACGACGCAGGGCCGCATCGAGCAGACCGGGGCCGACGAAATGGTCGCCTGCTGCCAGAACGCGCACGGTGGGTTCCTCCTTCAGCGACCGGAGGCCGCAGATGTCGAGTGGTGGTGCTCGTAGTCGGTGATGTAGGCCACCTTGGCAGCACTCGCCGAAGTGGGGTCGAAGGTGTATCCGATCCACTCGGTGACCAGGCGTTTGGCCAGCTCGGGGCCGATGACGCGGGATCCCATGGTCAGGATCTGGCAATCGTTGGACTTGATGGAGCGCTCCACCGAGTAGGAGTCGTGCGCGACGGTGGCGCGCACCCCGTCGACCTTGTTCGCCGAGATGCACATACCGATTCCGGTGCCGCAGATCAGCACTCCCCGCTCCGCCTCACCGCGCGCGATCGCCTCGGCGGCGGTCAGCGCCAGACGGGGATAGGCACGATCGTCGGCTTCGTCGGGCACGCCGAAGTCCAGCACATCGGCAACGCGGTGGTCCCCGCCGAGCAGTTCGGCAAGGCTGTTCTTGAGCCGCACACCCGCGTTGTCGGCCGCGACGGCCACTGTCAGACCGGTCATGTCAACCCTCCTTGTCGGGATTCCGTCGACGGCTCCGCCGCACAGGCGCCGCCGGTCAGCGCTTCACCGAACGCAGTGAGCATCAGGGCGAGCGAAGTGGCGCCGGGATCGGGTGTGCCCAGGTCACGAGCGCCGAGCCGGGAGGCCCGTCCGCGAGCGGAGACGAGCTCGGCCGTGGCCTCGGCGGCCTTGGTGGCCTCCAGTGCGGCCACGGACACCGCCGGGACGACGTCGGCTCCGGAGTGCGCCTGTTCGGTCAGCGTGTCGCGGAACGGCTCCAGGGCATCCAGCAGCGTCTTGTCCCCCCGCTGCGCACCCCCGAGTTCGGCCACGGCGCCGCAGGCACTGCGGACGGCGTCGGCGAGCAGGGTCGTGTCGACCGACGAGCCCTCGCGGAGGCGCAGACCCGCACCGGTCTCACCGAGCAGCGCACCGTAGAGCGCACCGGAGGCACCGCCTGCGGCATCGGCCAGGGCGGTTCCCGCCGACAGCAGCGCATCACCGACGGAGCGCGCGTCGCCGGAGTGGCTTCCCGCTCGGTCGGCGGCGTCGACGGCAGCACGCAGACCGCGCACGATGCCCTGGCCGTGGTCACCGTCTCCGGCCACCGCATCGAGGCGGCCGAGCTCCTCCTCCTGCCCGGACACGCGATCGAGCGCGGCCACCAGCAGGGCGTGCACCACACCGCCGTGACGGGCCTCGTCCGGGACGCCCTCGCTGCGATACGGCGCTTCACGGGTTTCGTTCTCCCCGGAGACCTGCGGGATCAGCGCACGAAAGCCCGGTGTCGCACAGCCCGCGTCGTAGAGTTCTGCGAGCTCGTCGTCGAGGACCATCAGCGACAGCGACAGACCCGCCATGTCCAGCGAGGTGACGAACTCGCCCACCTCGGGACGGTGCGGTCGCAATCCGGCGCTGCGCAGGCGGCGCTCGATCTCGGGATAGCAGGCGAACAGCTCCTCGTACTTCGTGCGGCCCAGGCCGTTGAGCAGCACCGCCACGCGATCGGCACCGTCCGGCAGCTGCGGCAGCAACGTGTCCACGAGTTCGGCGGCCAGTTCCTGCGCGCTCATCCGGTCCACCGTGCGCGCGCCGGGCTCACCGTGGATGCCCAGTCCGAGCTCGACCCGGCCGGGCTCCACCGTGAACAGCGGATCGACCTGCCCCGGCAGCGTGCAGCCGCCGAAAGCGGCACCGTAGGTGCGGGTCCGGACATTGGCCTTGGACGCCAGGGCGGCCACGGTGTCGAGGTCGTCACCGCGCTCGGCCGCCGCGCCCGCGACCTTGAACACGAAGAAGTCGCCCGCCACGCCCCGGCGCGCCTCGGTGTTGTCGGCGGTCCCGCTGGCGACGTCGTCGGTGACCAGCACGGTACGGCTGTCGATGCCCTCGGCGGCCAGCCTGCGCGCGGCCAGACCGAAGTGCATCACATCGCCGGAGTAGTTGCCGTAGCTGAACAGCACCCCGGCACCGCCGTCGGCCGCGCGGGCGGTGCGATAGACCTGCTCCGCACTCGGGCTGGTGAACACGTCGCCGATCACGGCGGCATCGGCGAGGCCCGGCCCCACCAGACCGGCGAACGCCGGGTAGTGCCCGCAGCCACCACCGATGATCACCGAGACCTTGCCCGGACGGGGCGCATGACGCCCGACGACGCCGTAGGCTCCGGGCACCTTGCGCACAGTGCGGCCGTAGGCGGTCACGAAACCGTCCAGCCAGGCGCTCTTGAACGAGGCGGCATCGACGAGACCGGTCATCACGCACCCTCACTTTCGGTGGTTCGATCGCCGAAGCAGGCCAGCAGCGTGTGGCGCACGTGCTGCAACGAGGTCGCCACGACCCTGGCCGCGGCGATGGCGTCGGGCTTCGGCGGATAACCGACGCTGGGAATGGCGACCACGGCCATCCCGGCGGCGTGGGCCGCGCGGATGCCGTTGCCGGAGTCCTCGACCGCCGCACATTCGTCGCCGGTCACTCCCAGCCGGCCCGCCGCCTCGACATAGACGTCCGGGCTCGGCTTGCCACGGGGCACTTCGGCACTGGAGACGGTGGCCGTGAACCGGTCGGACAGGTCGTGACCTGCCAGCACGGCGTCGATCAGCCGCCGCGGCGCCGAGGAGGCCAGCGCGATCGGGACCACGGAACCGACGTCGACGACCATCTCGCGGGCGCCGTCGAGCAGTTCGATCTCACCGTTCCGCAGGGCGGCGACCATCTCGTCGACCACGGCCCGTTCGACCTCGTCGGCCGGTTCCGGTGAGTCGCACACGCGCCGGAGGTAGTCCGACCACTCGGGGGAGCTCATCCCCTGCACGGTCGCCGTGTCCTCGGCACTCCACTCGTGCCCGTGGCGCTCGGCGTAGCGGGTCCACATGCGCTCCCAGAGATGCTCGCTCTCCACCAGCACCCCGTCCATGTCGAATACCACCGCGCGCAGCGCCTCTCCTGGCTTGGCGAGCGGTTCCGCGGGCTTGCCGACCGTCATTGACACCCCGTCCTTTCACGAAGTTGTTGTTAAATTAACAGCATACAGTTTAACTGTCCAGGATTCCGAGACGCGGCCATACCCAACCGCCCGATCTGCCCACCGCATGGCCGTATGCTGCGCAGGAATGCGAGAACCGGACTCGCCGCCATACCGGCAGCGGCGGGAATATGACCACGAAAAGCGTGCGCAATGAGCGGGACATCGAAGGGGGCGCGCTCACGGGAGCAGCGCCAGCAACGGATCGTCGACCACGTGCTGAACCAGGGCTCGGCCAGCGCATCCGAGCTCACCGAACTGGTGGGCGTGAGCCTGATGACCGTGCACCGGGACCTGGACGAGCTGGTGCGGCGCGGATTGCTGCGCAAGTTCCACGGCGGCGTCTCCGCGCAGCCCTCCACGGTGTTCGAGGGCAGCTCGGAGTACCGGATGGGCGCACAGCGGTCGCAGAAGGAGGCCATCGCCCGGACCGCGCTGACGCTGGTGGAGCCCGGCGGCTCGATCCTGCTGGACGACTCCACCTCGGCACTGGCGGTGGCACGCCTGCTGGCCGACATCGGCCCGCTGACCGTGGCGACGAATTACCTGCCCGCCATCGAGGTGCTCAAGCAGTTGCCCGAGGTGCACCTGATCTGCCTCGGCGGCAACTACTCGGCCACGCACGACTCCTTCCTGGGGCTGCCGTGCATCGAGGCCGTCGGCGCGCTGTCGGTGGACATGGCGTTCTTGTCCACCTCGGCGATGAACGCGACCATGACTTATCACCAGGAGCACGAGCTCGTCCAGGTCAAGCGGGCCATGCTGGCCGCGGCCGAGACCAACGTCCTGCTCATGGACTCCAGCAAGATGCCGCGCAAGGCCCTGCACCGGATGGCGCCGCTGTCGGACTACGACCGTCTCGTGATCGACGACGGTGCCGACGAGGAGCTCGTCGCCGCCGCGCGGGACGTCATTCCGACCATGATCGCCCCGATCGAATCGTGAATAACATCTTGCGAGTTAATATAACTGTGTGCATGATGCTGCGATAACACCGTGCGTGCCGCGCATCACAGGATCCCGATGAAAGATCCCACCAAGAGATCCCCGTGCAGCTCCGCCGGTGGCCCAGCACCTTCTCAGTCACTACGGAGGCGGGAGCCATGGCACAGCAGCCACCTGCACCAGACACCCCACAGGATGACGGCGTCCCGGAAGCGGGCCTGAACACCGATCAGGCGAGCGGACACCACCGCACGTGGCTGGAGCGCATCGGGATCCCCAAGCCCCTGTTCTGGGGATTCGTCGGAGTGTTGATCTTCATGATCGGCGACGGCGTGGAGATCACCTACCTCACCGACTACCTCAAGCGCCCCGACGGCGGCGGACTGCCCGGTTCCCAGGCGACCTTCGCCACCGTGACGATCTACGGCCTGGCGGTCATGATCGCCTCGTGGTTCTCCGGAACGCTGTCGTCGATCTGGGGGCCGCGACGGGTCATGTGGCTCGGCGCGGCCTGGTGGATCGTGTTCGAGGTCCTGTTCCTGTGGGTGGCCATCCCTTCGCAGAGCTTCGCGCTGATCGTGACGGTCTACGGCATCCGGGGCTTCGCCTACCCACTGTTCGCCTACGCCTTCCTCGTCTGGGCGCAGGTTGCCAGCCCGGTGGGCATGCGTGGCTCGGTCGCGGGCTGGTTCTGGTTCGTGTTCACCGGCGGGCTGCCCACACTGGGTGCGGCGGTGGCCGCGCTGGCGATCGGACCGCTGGGAATGAGCCTGCACGCCACACTGGTGCTGTCGCTGGTGCTGGTCGCCATCGGTGCGGCCATCGGCTGCTTCGGAGTCCGGGAACCGCACGGCACCCGACCCATCGCCGACGAGACCGTCGAAAACCCCACCAGCTTCAAACGCCTCTTCGAAGGTGTGGACATCCTCTGGCGCGACCGCAGAACCATCTCGGGCGGGCTGACACGGATCGTCAACACCGCCCCGGAGTTCGGCTTCTTCGCCATGTTCCCGTTCACTTTCGGACCCCAGGCCGTGGACGGTGGCTTCCTGACCGCCGCACAGGTGGCCGCACTCAGTTCCATCGCGTATGCGGCCAACATCGCCGCCAACCTGTTCTTCGGGGTCTTCGGCGACTACTTCGGCTGGCAGCGCACCGTGACCTGGTTCGGCTGCGTGGGTTGTGCGATCGCCACACCGCTGTGGTACTTCGCCTCGATCGCCTCGGGCAGCTTCGCGGTGGCCGCCGCACTGGGCATCGTCTACGGCATTCTGCTGGCCGGTTTCGTACCGCTGTCGGCACTGATGCCCTCGATGGTTCCGGGCAAGGACAAGGGATCCGCGCTGGCGGTGCTCAACTTCGGCGCGGGCGGTGCCGCCTTCCTCGGCCCCATCACGGTCTACGCGCTGTATCCCTTCGTCGGCGGCGGTGGCGTGGCGATCGCCTTCGGCCTCATGTACGTGCTCGTGGCGTTCCTGTCCACCACCGTGAAGGACCCCAGCGACCCCGGAGAGGCCAAGAAGACCCGGCCGGCCACGACCGCCGCACCGTCCCAGCCCGCGGTGGGATGACCCCCACCTCCTGCCGAAGAAGGTGCGGTCACCGCGGTCGATGGCCGCACCTGCACGACATCCCCGGTACGGCAACCAGAACAGGAGAACCACCTCATGAGCACCGACCCGTTCTCGCTGCACGGCACCACCGCTCTGGTCACCGGAGCCGGCCGGGGAATCGGCTTCCAGATCGCGCGGGCACTGAGCAACCAGGGCGCGCGCGTGGTCGTGGGCGAGATCGACCACGACAACGGTCCCCGGGCCGCCGAGGAGATCGACGGCGAGTTCGTGCCTCTCGACGTCACCGACTCCGGCCGGATCGCCGAAACCGTCGAGTACATCGTCTCGACGTACGGCGCTCTCGACGTCTCGGTGCACAACGCCGGAATGGTGCGCAACGAGCCCGCCGAGTCGATGAGTGACGAATCCTGGCGCGAGGTGCTGGGACTGAACCTGGACGCGGTCTTCTACTGCTGCCGGGAAACGGGCAAGGCCATGCTGCGGCAGGGATCGGGGTCGATCGTCAACATCGCCTCCATGTCCGGGATCATCTCGAATCACCCGCAGGCACAGGTTTCCTACAACGCCTCCAAGGCGGGCGTGATCACGCTGACCAAGTCCCTGGCCGGGGAGTGGGCCTCCCGGGGTGTGCGGGTCAACTCGATCTCCCCCGGATACATCGGCACGGATCTGCTCAAGCAGGTCGAGCAGACCCAGCCCGAATGGTTCGGGGCCTGGATGGAGCAGACTCCGATGGGGCGTGTCGGCGAACCTCACGAACTCGGGCCCCTGGCGGTGTTCCTGGCCTCGGAGGCCAGCAGCTTCATGACCGGGAGCAATGTTGTGGCAGATGGAGGGTTCACCTCCTGGTGAGCCTTCGAGAATGTGAGGGCCTCGCTGCGTTGGTGGTCACCTACCGACGTCTCAGGCGGCGCCTTGCCGCGTTGGACCTCTCTTGAGTATGCCGATACGCGGCGAGAGGCCCTGCCTTGCAATGCATCCACCTGAAACGCCGGGGTGGGGCACTTTCCGTAGGGACCACATTGCTCACCGTGAAAGCTGACCGCAGCCCACGGGGCCGATTCCGGAACGCTTTTCCGACTCACCGAGGAAAAATGACGACACATTCCGAGCCGATCGAGCTGGTGCTGCTGGATGTCGGCGGACCGATCTACGACGACGCCGTCTACCGCGACGCGCTCCTGCGGGCCACCCGCGAGCTGGCCGACGGCGAGATCGACGAGGCCGAGTTCCGGGCCGCCTACGATGCCCAGCGCCAGCGCCAGTCCGGGTCGCTGCGCAGCACGATCGCCGAGCGGTTCCTGACTCCCGGCGATCGGGAGCGGCTGTCCGCACTGGCCGCACGGTATTGGGACCACCCGCCCGACGCGCTGTACCCGGACGTACTGCCCGCGCTGCACGAGCTGGCCGGGCAGTACCGGCTGGCCATCGTGGCCAACCAGCGCGCCCTGGTGCTGGAGGCGCTGCGGCGCGACGGGATCGCCCGCTACATCGACGTGTGGGCGATCTCCGAGATCGTGGGTGCGGAGAAGCCGCACCCGGCTGTCTTCCGCCACGCGCTCGACGAGGCGAGCGTGCCCGCGGGCCGTGCCGTGCATGTCGGCAACCGGCTCGACACCGATGTCCGGGGCGCGCAGGAAGCGGGCCTGCGTACCGTGTGGGTACTGCGCGGCGAGGCACCGCCGGAACCGACCGACGAGCAACTCGCCGAGCCGGACACGTCGATCCGCACTCTCGCCGAGCTCCCGTCGGCGCTGGAGCGGTTGTCGGCGGTCGCACCATGAGCGGCGATTCTCCGGGCGACGTCGATGCCCCGCTGGTCGCCGGGGTCGACGTGGCCACCGCGACCGTGCGCGTGGAGGTACGCGATGCCGACGGGAAGCCGGCCGCCGCCGCCTCGGCTCCGCTGCCCCGACCGGTGCGCGGCCCCGGCGGAGAGTCCGAACAGGACGCCGGAAGCTGGTGGCCTGCGGCGCGAGCCGCGCTCGGGGAGTGCACGAGGAAACTGGGGCGGCGACGGCACGCGGTGCGGGCGCTGGCGATCGCGGCGACCTCGGGAACCGTGGTGGCCGTTGATGCGGCCGGTGACCCGGTCGGCCCGGCGCTGATGTACGACGACCGGCGAGCCGAGTCCGAGGCGAGCATCGCCCGCGAGGCCGGATCCCGGCGCTGGGAGCGCATCGGGATCACCCCGTCGGCCGGTTCCGGCCTGGCCCGCATCGGCTGGCTGGCCGCCCACGCCGACGACCCGAAGGCGCGGTTGCTGCACACCCCCGACCTCATCGCCGAGCACCTGGTCGGCCGACCGGTGGCCACGGACACCAGCCATGCGCTGAAGAGCGGCTACGACCCGGTGAACGCGGAATGGGCGGGCGAGGCGTTGACGGCGCTCGGGGTCGATACCGACCGGCTACCGGACGTGGTGCGCCCCGCGCAGCCGTTGGGCCGGGTCTCCCCTGCCGCTGCCGCCGAGACGGGCCTGCCCGCAGCCTGCGAGGTGCGGTCCGGAATGACCGACGGGTGCGCGGGCCAGCTCGCCTCCGGAGCAGTCGACCCCGGGCGGATCGTCACCGTGCTCGGCACGACACTGGTCGTCAAGGGAGTTTCCGCCGAGCTCGTGCACGATCCCACCGGAGCCGTCTACAGCCACCTGCATCCGGACGGCGCCTGGCTGCCCGGCGGTGCCTCCAACACCGGCGGTGAAGCACTGTCCGATGTGAATCCAGGACGGCTCGCCAGGTTGGACCGCGCGGCTGGGGAGCACGGCCCGTCCGGCACCGTGTGCTACCCCCTGCGCCGCGACGGTGAACGCTTCCCGTTCCCGGCACCACAAGCACGGGGCTTCCTGCTCGAGCCGGCGAGCGACGAGATCGACCTGCACCGGGCGAGGCTGGAAGGTGTCGCCTTCTGCGAGCGCCTCGCGCTGGAGCGGATGGGCAAACTCGGCGTTGCCGTCACCTCACCGATCCTCACCACCGGCGGCGGTGCCCGTAGCCGATTGTGGTGCGGCATCCGGGCTTCGGTGCTCGGGAGGCCGGTCGCCCGCGTGCCCCGAGCAGGGACCGCGCTCGGAGCCGCGCTGCTGGCCGCCACCGGCACACTGCATCCGGACCTGAGCACCGCTGCGCACGCCATGGTGCCCGCACCCGAGCGGATCGACCCGATCGTCGAGGAGGCCGGGCCGCTGGCCGCGAACTACCGGAGGTTCCTGGAGGCCCTCCACGAGCGTGGATGGCTGAACTCGTGAGTGGCGCTGTCCTTGCCGAATTCTCGCCCGCTCTCCGGATCGAGACGGTCCCGCCACACCGGTACGAGTCTCCGCACTGTTCAGCGATCCGGGCCCGGGCATCGCGCCGGACATGCTGGGAAGCCCGCTCCCAGTCACCCTGTAACCAGTAAGCAGGCAATCGAACGGTGATCCGTGCCACCGAGGCCTGCCGGTATCGAAAGTCGTCAGCGAAGAGTCGGACAGAACCAGCACCACTCGCGACCTGTGGCGTGCGCACACATGAAATGCCCGGGGAGAAAGGAAGTTCGCCGACCGCAGAAACGAGGCCAGGGGCGGGAATGCGCGTGACAAGAGAGATCGAGGGGACTGCGCCACCGCGGCGTTCGCTGCTCGGCCGTGCAGCACTGTGGGCGTTGCGGGCGCTGCTGGTCGCGGCGGCGGTCTACGTGGGCGTGCAGGTGCTGGTGCTGCTCGACCTCGCTGTCATACCCGTTATCGCCGCGTTGCTGTTCACCGCACTGCTGTGGCCGCTGAACAGGATGCTCAGGCGCCCGATGCCCAATCTGCTCGCGGCATGGATCACCCTGATCATCGCCGTTTTCGTCCTCGGCGGCATGGGCTACCTCATCGGGATGCGGATCGCTGCGACCCTTCCGCTGTTGATCGATCAGCTGATCAACACCGTCCGCCGGCTCGGTGATCTGCTGGCCCAACTGGGCTTCGGGCAGGTGACGCTGAACAGCATCGAGAACGCCGTCGTCAACTGGCTCCAGAGCCACCGCAGCATGCTGAGAAATGTCGCACGGACAGGGGCTCGCTACCTGATCAATCTCGTGACCATGCTCCTGCTCACCATCTTCGTGACACTGTTCTTGCTCTACGAGGGAGAGCGGGTCTGGCGCTGGCTGATCTCGCCACTCGAGCAGGGTCCCCACCGGCGGCGCATCGACCGCGCAGGGCATGCCGCTTGGAACACTGTCACCGGGTATGTGCACGGCACCGTTGTCATCGCGATCATCCACGGCATCGTGATCGGGCTGACCCTGTTCCTGCTGGGGGTGCCACTGGTCCTGCCCCTGTCGGTACTCGTGTTCCTCGGCAGCTTCATCCCCATCGTCGGAGCGATCGTGGCGGGCACGATCGCTGTCCTCGTCACCCTGGTCACCCAGGGAATTGTCGAAGCACTCATTCTTCTCGCGGTTCTGCTTGTGGAAAATCAACTGGAAGGCAATGTCCTTCAGCCGCTGGTGATGAAGAACTACGTCCGCCTGCATCCCTTGGCGATCGGCCTCGTTCTTGTCGTAGGGGGAATTCTGGCCGGGCTCGTCGGCATGATCATCGCGGTACCGACCGCGGCAGTCGTCCACCGCATCTGGACGCCGCTGATGGGAAGCGACGAGCAGGAAGAGCAGACGGCAGAACACCTGCCGGAAGGCTGGACACCCACGGAACGACCATCGAGCGAGGAATCGTGACGGAGGTTGTGTGCCGGCCGGAGAGCAACCGGTCCTTCGATGCTCGCGAGTGAACGTTCCGGCCGGAATCGGCCGTGGGCACTCCGCACTCCGGCAGGCACCACTCCCGGCAGCGGCCGTTGCTGGTGCCGACGAGGCGCGTGGAGGTGACAATCGGTGTGGTAATGACCACAGACGATCACCGGCGAGGCTGATGTGGCAGACGGCGTGGAGATCGACACGGGTACGTTCGGGCGGCTCGACGTGCGGGGATGGCAGGTACATCCGGAGCCGCCGAGCACGGTGGACGCCTCGGCCGACCGGCGTGCCCTGCTCCTGGTCGAAACCGGCCACCTCCTGGTCTGGGCAGCACTGGCCGCCTACGCCGTGCTGGCCGTACTCGCCCTCACCGCAGGCGGCCCGGAACCGCTCGGCGGGCAGTGGTGGTTGCCCATGTTGTGGATCGGCGGGCTCGTGGGCTTCCCGCTGGGATTGCTGTGCATCCGGTTCGGCGAGCGCGTGCGCCGCAGGACCGGCTTCCCCGTGCCACTGGCCGTGTACGACGTGGTCACCAAAGGGGCCGAAGCAGCGCGCAACGTTCACGAGATGTTCGAGATGATCGCCCCGGCCGAGCAGCGGCCCGGATTCGTGGGCGACACCCACCACGTGAACGCCAGGCGGCTACGCCTGATCGCCCGGCACTGCGAACACGCCGCCCGGGCACACCGGTGGCACATGCCACCGGTGGTGCTGCACTACCGCATCCGCTACATCACCAAGCTCACCATTCCCCTGCTGGAATCGGCCGAGCGGACCGCGGACCGGATCCTGGGCATGGAGCCACCGCGCGACCCGGAACGGGAGTGAGAGAGCAAGGCTCCTGTGCGCAGGATTACACAATTGTGGTCGGCATCGAGCACAGCGGCCCAAAATTCCGCAGGAATACGGTAAGGCTCGCCTTCACCCGGCAAGGCAACCCTGTCTCGAGCAAGGACAGGCTTTTCTTGGCGAAACCCTCTTCTCTCAGGTGAGGCAAACTTTTTTGAGGACACCCTTATTTGAAACACCGGCAAAATTCTGATGTATATTCGCGGTATGGCTTTGAGCACGAAGAGGATCGAACGTCAGGAATCGAGGTTCAACGAACTTCTCCAGGATCAGGTCCGCAACGAGTTCACCGCCTCGCAGCAGTACATCGCGGTGGCGGTGTGGTTCGACAGCGAGGACCTGCCCCGCCTGGCCGCGCACTTCTACCGGCAGGCTCTCGAGGAGCGCAACCATGCCATGATGATCGTCCGGTTCCTCATGGACAACGACATCAAGCCGACGATTCCCGCTACCGAGAGCGTCCGCAACGACTTCACCGAGACCCGTGAACTCGTCGCTCTCGCGCTGGAGCAGGAGCGCGAGGTCACCGAGGAGATCACCACCCTCGCCAAGGCCGCGCGCGACGAGGGAAATTACATCGGCGAGCAGTTCGTGCAGTGGTTCCTCAAGGAGCAGGTCGAAGAGGTCTCCCAGATGTCCACCCTGCTGACCGTCGTCGATCGAGCGAAGGGCAACATGTTCGAGGTGGAGAACTTCCTCGCCCGCGAAGGCGTCGGGGAGCACGGGGAGGACCCGACCGCACCGCCTGCTGCCGGGGGCGCCGTGTGACTCACGGCGGCGCCGGCGGAGCCGGAAACTCCGGCTCCGCCGGCGCCGCTGCGACCGGCCCTGTCACTGCACAGGCCCCTGCCTCAGGGGGCCGCTGCCTCAGCGGACGGTGATCTGACGACCGCGCAACCCCTCCCTGGCACGGCGTTCGGCCGCATCGAGCGGCTCGGAATCGAGCGAGGTGAGCACCTCCTCCAGGCGGTGGCCCATCGCCGCCGCGGGCTGCTCCCACTCGCGCGCGTGCTTCTCCCGGTCCACGTCCCACACCGGCACGAGCAGCCCGTGCGCCCGGAAGGAGCCCGCATAGCGGCTGTCGGCATCCAGGGCGAGCTCTCCCCGCGCCGACAACCGAGCCAGCGCGGCCAGCAGCTGCTCCTCCGGATCCGGCCGCACCCAGCGCACATGCGCCTTCTCTCCCGCATCCACCCAGTACGCCGAGTGCACGCCCTCGGCGTCGAGCCGCCGGGTCGGCATGATCGCCGCGTTGGCCCGCTCCAGCGACAGCGCCACGTCACCCGTGGGCTCCACGTCGTCGGGCATCCACCAGGAGAAGTCGTCGTACAACTCGGCGTCGAGCAGCGCATCCGGATCGACGAGATCCTGCAACCGTGCCGGTACGGTGCCCTCCGGGGCGTCCTCCGGGCCCACTGCAGGCAGCGAAGCACCGGGCTCGGCCTGCTGCGCCCACTCCACGGCTCGCGCCAGGTCCCGGCTGACATCGCCGGAGCGGGTCTGAACCTGCAAGCCCACGAACGCCTGCCCGTCGCTGCGCACCATGGCCGCCGCGGCCATCGGCAGCACCGTGGCCAGTGTGACCACGCGGTCACCGGACCGCAGCGACAACTTCGCCGTCGCCGAGGGCACGAACTCCCGCAACGCCACGAGTTCGCACTCGGCCGCCAACCCCGCGAACGGGCGGGACACGATCACGTTCGCGGCACCACCGGCCGCACCATGGCACGCCTTGTAGCGCTTGCCCGAGCCGCACGGGCACGGCTGCCGCCGCCCTGTGCCACCCTCGGTACCCGGCTGCTCGGCCACCGTTCGCTTCGCCACCGGATTCCTCCTCACCTGGACATTGCCGACTCACCGGTCATCGTCGCCCGCTTTCGCGGGGTGATCTGCGGCCTCGGAGTGACCGAGACGCTATCACCGGTTCGACACGGGTGCGCCGACCGGAAACGGCGGTCGGCGCGCGAATCACCGACCCGGGTCGCGGTCAGCGCGGAGCGACGGCGGAGCGCTCCGGACGTGGAGGCGTGGGAGCGCCACGCACCCCCAACACGCGCAGACGGGGGATCGCGGTGGTGTCCACCGGTACGAGCAGCCGCGTGAGGTACTTGACGACGCGGATGGTCACCACGGCCAGCACAACCACCGCGGCGTTGGTCCAGGCATGCAGCACCACCCCGTTGGCCAGCGCCTGCACCCCCTCGGTGAACCCCCACAGGAACGTCACCCAGCCGAGAACCACACTCGCAGCCCAGGCCGACCACCACAGCCGCACCAACCAGGACGGCTTCGGACGCGTGCCCGGATCACGAACGTGCTCGGGAACGAGAGCAGTGTGCTCCAGCTCGGCCAACGCCGAACCGGGCACGAACAGATTCAGGCCCGGTACCAGCACCCCGGCGACGAACTCCGCGTCCGAACGCGCGGGACGCACACCGGCCCGCGCGGCCGCGCAGGCGCGCGCTCGCAGCGCCCACAGCACCACGGCCACACCGCTGAGCATCCCCACGACCCAGGTCAGCATTCCCGCCGTGATCACGAGCGCATCCGAGAAGGCGAGAAGGGACCGCGACAGGGCCTCGTTCCGACTGCGCAGCAGCAGCGCATAACGCCACAACTCCGCGGCGGTGGCCACCCCGGCGAGGCCGGCCGTGGTCCACAGCACCGAGGTCGCCGTGGCCGACAGCGACTGCACCCGTTCAGCCGGATCGACACGGGTGCGGTTGGGCAACGCCAGCGGCCACCGCCACGCCACCTGCGGAAACCCCCAGCGCGGTACGGACGGGTAGGACGGCGGGCCGGTGTAGCGGCGCAGTGCGCTCCGCCTCCGTGGCGGGCGCTGCCCACCCGGTGGAGTGGCCACCCACTCCACCGGGACACCGGAACCGGGCGACTGCCGCCTCACAGCACGTACGGCTCGCTGTCGGGGTTGTCGGCGACCACCGGCCGCCCACCGGCGGCCCAGCCGTTCATCCCGCGCTCGACATTGACCGCATCCCAGCCGTTCGCATTGAGGTAGGCGGTCACCTTGGACGAGCGCCCGCCGGAGCGGCACACGACGTAGAGCTGGTCGACCTCCGGAATCTCGTCGAGCCGTTCCGGGAGTTCACTCATCGGGATATGCACCGCACCGGGCGCGTGTCCGGCCTCCCACTCGTCGCGTTCGCGAACATCGAGCAGCGCGCCCTGCGGCAGTTCCGCCGGAAGTTCCTCGGGGTGCACTCCGGGAACCCGGCCGTGCATCGGTGTAGTCACACCCCGATGCTGCCACGGATCCCGCGGTTTCTCCGCGAGGGTGCCCGCCCGGATTTCGGAAGCACCCGAGCCACCTGGCTCGGTGGATCCGGCGCGCGCGGGAATCCGGTGACCGAACTCCACCTGTGCCACACTGCGACGAGTGGTACGGGTCACCGCAACCGCACGAAAGGACGGGACGCGCGATGGCCGAGGAGATCCGCAGCGATCCGATGGCCGGCGGGCGCCACCCGGTCGAGCGGGAAGCTCGGCAGTCCCCACCGGACAGTCCCTCCCCGGCAGGCAGCGAGCCGACCGGGGAAGGGCCCGTCGGCGAGAGCGAACACGCCGCCGGAGAGACCGACCAATCGGCACCGCACCATCGCCGCCCGGAAGGGGTCGACGATGCCACGCTGACCGCGGTGGGCACGGTGACCGAGGCATTGGAAACCGTCGAACGCGCCCGCGGGCGTCTCTACGACTTCCACCAGTTGACCGGTGCGGCCGACGCCAAGCTCGCCGAGGGAGTGGAGCAGCTGCGCCGCAGCGGACACGTCGAGCTCGCCGCCGAGATCGAACGGGAACTGGTGGGGCGCAATGTCCTTCCGGGCAGATGGACCTACCAGATCGTCGAGGACTACGACGACGGCTACTGGAGCTGCTTCCGCAGACACGAGCAGCACGCCCGTCGACTGCTCCTGGGCGGCCGGCGGCACGTCTACGAAGCGGAGATGAAAGAACGCGAGCGCAGCAGGCGAGAGGACGGTTCGCCCTTGCCGTGGCATGCCGCCACCCCGGATTCCGGGACGTGAGAGGGTGCTCCGGGAATTCGGCCAGGGGTCACTGAGCCGACATCCGGGCGGTGCCCTCAGCGGTGGTGACGTCCCCGCGCATGCGGCTGCCCGCCCTCGCCGCCGGAGGACTCCAACCGATCGTGGACGAAACCCAGCCGGTCCGGGGCGTGCATCCGCAACATCACACGCGCGGTCCCCGGCGGTACCCGGTGCCGGGTGGCACGGCTGACCACGAACGTCACCAGAAACGCGATCGGCACCGTGATCGCCGCCGGCTGCTGCAGCACCGTCGCCCACCAGCTCTGCGTGTCCGCCACGAACATCCCCAGCACGACCGCCGCCAGCACCAGGGAACCACCGGTCAGCAGCCCGGCTGCCGCCCCGGCCGCCGTCAGGCGGCGCCACCAGACGCCCAGCACCAGCAACGGAAAGAACGTGGACGCCGCCATCGCGAAGGCCAGTCCCACACTCTGCGCGATGTCCCTGCCCATCGCGCTCAGGGCCAGGGCGGCCGGGATCGCCGCCGCCCCCAGCGAGATCAGCCGCACGTCCCATGTCCGACCCGGCAGGACATCATCGGACAGCACTCCCACCACGCTCATCACCAGGCCGCCGGACGTGGCCAGGAACGCCGCGAACGCACCCGCCGCCGTGATGGCACCGAGCAGCCCACCGGCCCAGTTGCCGAGCATCGCACCGGGAAGCTGCAGCACCGCCGCATCGGTTCTGCCCGTGACCAGCAACTGGGGCGCATGGAACCGCGACAGCAGGCCGAACACCGTCGGGAACAGGTAGAACGCGCCGAGCAGGGCGAGTACGAACAGCGTCGTACGCCGGGCGGCGTGCCCACTCGGGTTCGTGTAGAAGCGCACCAGAACGTGCGGTAGTCCCATCGTGCCCAGAAAGGTCGCCAGGATCAGCGAGTACGTCTCGAACAGGCCGCGAGCGCCATCGTCCTGCGGCAGCAGCCAGGACCGGTTTTCCGCTACCGCATCGTCGACCACCGGAACCGGCGCACCCGCGGGAAACCGCAACTCGGTACCCGCCGAAACCGGATACTCCCCCGGGGAGACGTAGACACTGCTCGGCCCCGGCGCAGGATCGTCGCCGAGCACACCCGCGCCGGTACCGCCCTCGACCCGCAACCACACCGGTTCGGTGACCTGCAGCCGCACATCGATGGACAGGCGCACCGTGGTGTCCCGTTCGAACACCGGCGGCACCGCCTCGTCGAGCCCGCGCCGATGCTGCGAGTCCCCGTCCAGGAACACCAGGCACAGCACGAAGGCGGGCACGGTGATCGCACACAACTTCACCCAGTACTGGAACGCCTGCACCAGGGTGGCCGCGCGCATCCCGCCGAGCACGCCGAGCAGCACGAGGACCGCCACCACCACGATCCCGCTCCAGTACGGCATGTCCGTGATCGTCGACAGGGTCAGCCCGGCCGCCTGCAACTGCGGGACCAGATACAGCCAGCCGATCAGCACCACCAGTACGGTCGCCAGTTGCCGCAGCCGGTACGAGTCCAGCCGTGCCTGGACGAAATCAGGCAGCGTGTAGGCCCCGGACCGGCGCAGGGGCGCGGCCACGAACAGCATCAGCACCAGGTATCCGGCGGTGAAACCGATCGGGTACCACAGGGCCTGCACACCGTCCTTGAGCACCAGCCCCGCGACACCGAGAAACGATGCCGCCGACAGGTACTCACCGGAGATCGCCGTCGCGTTGCGTTCCACGCCCACCGTGCGGCGCGCGGCCAAGAAGTCCGATGTGGTGCGTGCGCTCCCCGCTCCCCGGGCCGCGAGCGTGAACGTCACCGCGGCGAGCACGGCGATGCCGCCGAGCGCCCAGAGATCCGGTTCCATCTCGCTGCCCCTGTCAGGGTCGGTTTCTCACCACGCACGGGTGATCCATGCACCACCGTGCCGCGCGGGGCCCCGACTCGGGCGACCACCGGCGAGCACTACTTCTCCACCATTCGCAGAAACTCGCGCTCGTGCCGCTCGGCATCGCGCGTGCTGAGGTAGCCGATCAACACCATGAAAGGGAACGGCAACACCCCCAACAGCAGCCAGGGCAGGCTCACCCCGAACACGGTCGCCTCCGCGACCGCGGGGACGAGCCAGAACAGCACCGGCAGGCCGCACAGTGCCACGGCGATGATCCCCGCCAGGAGCAGCGAGCTGCGCAACTGCACCTTCATCAGGTGACTCACCAGCGCCTCACCGACGCTGTTCTGCTCCTCCAGTTCCATCATCGTGCGGGGAATCTCGCGGGTGCCTCGGCGGTCGGCCAGCACCACACGCTTTCGGCGCGGCACGCGCGGATCGGTCGCTTCGGAATCCCTGCCCGTCGTCATCTCAACCCCACCCCGGGCGCGGGGTGTGCACGAGTCGGTCCTTGAGCTCCCGGGTGTGGCGGCGACTGACCGGCAGTTCCCGCAGCTCACCACCCGTACGCAGCAGTACCGAATGTCCGGACGACGACGTCCGCAGCTCACTGACCAAGCCCAACGCCACCAGGTACGAGCGATGGATCCGGACGAATCCCGCTTCCGCCCACTGTTCCTCCAGCTGGGCCAGCGGCATTCGCACCAGGTGCGACCCCTCGGTGGTGTGCAGCCGCGCGTAGTCGCCCTGAGCCTCGACCCACAACACCGACTTGCGGGGAATCAGCTTCGTGGTGCCACCCAGCTCGACCGTGATGAAGGCGTGGGGGTCGGTCTCGCCCCCCTCGATCGCGCGTCGCTCGCGCCCGGATTCGACCTGCCTGTCCGAGCCGGCGGAAGGATCGGTCACCCGCTCGACGAACCGCAGAGCACGATCCACCCGCTCGGGATTGGCGGGTTTCATGATGTAGTCGATCGCGCCGAGCTCGAAAGCCTCCAGCGCGTTCTCCTCGTGCCCGGTGATGAACACGAGGGCGGGTGGATTCTTGAACGCCACGACCACCCGGGCCAGTTCCATCCCACTCAGCCCCGGCATCGCCACGTCGGCGAACACCGCATCCACAGCAGCCTCGTCGGCACCACCCGACCGGAGCCGCGCGTCGTCACTGCGCAGCAGCCGCAGTGCCTCGGGTGCGTCGGAAGCGGTCACGACCCGACCCACTCGCGGGTTGCTCTCGAGCAGATGCTTCATTTCGTCCAGGCCGGCACTCTCGTCGTCCACCGCCAGGACGACGAGACCCGAAGTGTGCTCCTGAATACTCACTGCAACGCCATATCCTGCCGTGCCGATGGACATCCTGTCCACGATCAAGCCCGGCACCGGCGTGCCGCGCTGTGCCGGAACACCACCCCGCTTGCCGAACCGGCCGTGATCCGGCCACGCACAGCCGTCTCGTCCGTCGAGCAGCCCTGCGGCAGCAGGCAGTTCGGCCCACCGGAGCCTCACATACGGTGCTCAACCTACGACCCCGCGTTCACCTCCGAAACGGCGGGGTGTCAAAACCGGCACACGCGGTCACAGGCCGAATCGGGACCACAGAGCGCGCTGCTCCAGCTCGTCGACCGCCGCCAGCATCGAACCGGCCGCGGCAGCGGCGATGCCCGTACCACCGGACCGACTACCGGGCCCACTCACACCCAGGCGCGCAAGCAGTGGTTTACGCGGTTCGACCTGCACCACGTGCGCGTCGGGGAACCGTTCGCGCACGATCTCGCGCAGCGTGCCGGTTCCGTCGACAAGCCCCAGCTCCTTCGCTCGAGCACCGGACCACACCTCCCCGGAGAACAGTTCGTCACCGGAAGCGTCGAGTTTGTCGCCACGGCGGGTGCGGATCCACTCCGCGAACTGCTCGTGCATCTCCGTCTGCAGCGACTGCAGCCACTCGACGTCCTCTTCCTTTTCCGGGCGGAACGGGTCCAGGCGCACCTTGCGGTTACCGGCCGTGTGTATCCGGCGCTCCACCCCGACGCGATCCAGCAGGCCCTCCAGCCCGAATCCGGCACTGACCACACCCACCGAACCGACCATCGAGGTCGAGTGCGCATAGACCTCGTCGCCCGCGCAGGCCAGCCAGTACCCTCCCGAGGCGGCAAGGTCCTCACAGAAGGTCAGCACCGGCACGTTCTTCGACTCGGCCAGCTCCCGGATTCGCTCGGCCACCAGAGCCGATTGGGTGGCCGCACCGCCGGGAGAATTGATCGACAGTGCCACCGCGGACGTTCGATCGTGACTGAACGCTCTGGTCAGAGCGGACTCGACGGTGTGCAGGGAGATCGACGACCGATTCACCGGTGACGGCGTCGGCGTGATCACACCGTGCAATCTCACGACGGGCACGACGGGCCCGCGCTCGGCACGTTCGGCCAGCTTGGCGGGCAGCCGGGAGGACAACTTCTCGCTGAGCACGCTGGTGAGCTTGTGCGGCACCCTCTCGTTCATGCCCCGACGTTACCGGCTCTACCGCACGGGCGTGGGTTCTTGCTCCGGCACGTCGAGGTCCGCGTCCTGCGCCGAGCCGTCCGGCAACGGTTCGGGCGGAATCGGATGCACACCGGGAGCGAATTTCGGCACGCGCATGATGACCTTCATTCCCGCGCCCTGCTCGGTCTCGACCACCAATCCGTAGTCGTTGCCGAACGTGGCCCGCATCCGGTCGTTGATATTGCCGAGGCCGACGTGCGCACCGGTGAGATGTGATTCGCCGAGCTCGGATTCCAGAGCCCGCGGGTCCATGCCGACCCCGTCGTCGTCGACACTGATCAAAGCCTCGTTGCCGTGATCGGCGGCCACCACCGAGACCGTGCCGCCACCCGGCTTGCTGAGCAGGCCGTGTCGCACCGCGTTTTCCACGAGGGGTTGCAACGCCAGGAACGGCAAGGTCACGGGCAACACCTCGGGGTCGATCCTGAGCTGTACCTTCAGCCGCTCCGGACCGAATCGCGCCCCCTCCAGCATCAGATAACGATCGATGTTGCGCAGCTCCTCGGCCAGCGTCGTGTACAGGCCGGTGGTGCGGAACGAGTAGCGCGTGAAGTCGGCGAACTCCTGCAGCAGTTCCCGCGCCTGCTCGGGGTCGGTGCGAACATGCGAGGAGATCGTGTTCAACGCGTTGTAGATGAAATGGGGAGAGATCTGCGCGCGCAGTGCGCGCACTTCCGCGCGCGCCAGCTTCTCCTTGGACTCCTGCAACTCGGCCAGTTCGAGTTGTGCCGAAACATGATCGGCGAGTTCCTCGGCGGCACGCAACAATCGCTTCTGATCGCCACCGGTGATCACCACCAGCGCACCCCGGTTGCGTCCCTCGACTTCCAGCGGCACCACCACCGCGTGCCGCATCGGGCACGGGCGCTGGTCACAGGGCACATCGGAGTGATCGACGTATTCACGTTTGCCGCTGCGCAGTACGCGCTCGATCGGGGTGGTCACGTCGTCGTAGTGGTGGTTGGCCTCCCCGTCCCAGGTCAGCAGAGTTCCGTCGGCATCGACCACTCCCACCGCGGCGCAGGACAGCAACTCGCGCAGATACGGCGCGGTCTTGTCCGCCGACTCCTGGTTGAGGCCACTGCGCAGGTAGGGGGCGGCACTGGTCACGCGATGCAGCGCGGCCAGCGTGGCATCCTCCATCGACGTGCTCACCCGGCGCGATCGACACAGCATGACGAACATTCCGAGTACGCCAAGTGCCGCGATCAGGGTCAGCACTGTCCGCTCAGTCAGCAGCTCGGGCACGCGACCATACTCGTGACGAGCCGGTCGGTAAGCAAGGATGCACACCGCTTGTCGAGCTCAGCGGCTCGTAATGATCGGTGAGCGGCAGAGCACTCTTCCACTCAACGGAAATGCGCACGCTGTTCGGCCGTGCGCACGGCATCACGCCACCGGCTGCAGCGGACCGTTCATGTCGGGTTCGGAGTAGACCTCGATATCGCGGGCCACGCGGCCGGCCCGCTGCCGGGCGGTGACGAATCCCCGGACGACCCCGACCCAGCGCTCCGGCGGACGCTCGTCGGAATCCCCGGGCGTTTCCGCCAGCACCGTCCACGGCCGCCGCACCAGCCAGCGGAGCGGGAAGAACAGCACGATCAGCGCCAGGGCCACAACCAGCTGGATCGGGACGTACACCGACGACGGGGTCCAGACGACGAACCCGACGAACAGCAACAGCAGAATCACCCCCATGGCCACGCCCGGGCCGGGGCCACCGCTGATGTCGTGCTCCCACTCGTCCACATCGATCGGATTGGACCACTCGATGTTGGTCCGGACATTCCACATCCGCCCGTCGGAGCCACGCACCACCCGGTTCATCGCCGCCTCCCTGCCCAGGCCGGGCCACTCGCATCGGTCGGGGTGCCCGGCCGTGCCGCCGTCCGGCCGGTTCGATCATCAAACGTGCGGCCACCGTACCGCGATCTCCCTCGGTCCCGCGGGCGATATCACCCGTCTCACCGAGTCACATATCGTCCGCACGCGGTGCTCGGTACCGTGGCGAACCTGCGGATCGGCGATACCACAACACCATCACCGGAAAGGTGCCCGGATGAACCTCGACGAAGCACGTTCCGCCGTGCGCACACAGCACCACGCGGTGCTGAGCACCATGCGCGAGGACGGCACACCGCAGATGTCACCGGTACTGGCGACGGTGGACGGCGCGGGCCGGGTCGTCGTGAGCACCTCGGCGGGCACGGCCAAGGTGCGCAACCTGCGGCGTGACCCCCGCGCCTGGCTCTGCGTGCTTCCCGACCGGTTCTTCGGCTCCTGGATCCAGGTGGAGGGGGACGTGCACATCGTCGAACTCCCGGAGGCGTTGCCCCTGCTGGAGGAGTACTACCGCAGCATCTCGGGCGAACACGAGGACTGGGGTGCCTACCGTGCCGCCATGAAAGCCGAGAACCGGGTGCTCATCCAGGTGACACTGACGCGCGCGGGACCTTCTCGCCCGAGTTGAGCACCGGTGCCCACCCCCGTCGAAGCGGGCACCGCGGATGGGTTACAGTGGTTGTCACAAGCAGCCGGAAGGGGCCGAGCGGAAATCCGAACGGTCGCCGGAAGGATCTTGCGAACACATGCGGATGTAGCGCAGCGGTAGCGCATCAGCTTGCCAAGCTGAGGGTCGCGGGTTCGAATCCCGTCATCCGCTCCGACAACGGGCCCGCCGGAGATGTACTCCGGCGGGCCCGTTTCGCTGTTGCGGCCCTTACGACGAAAGCGGCCGGGAAGCCCGGCACCGAGCACTCTCACTCGTCCAGTCGGAAGCCGATCTTCAACCCGACCTGGAAATGCGCGACGTTGCCGTTCTCGACGTGGCCCCGGACCTCGGAAACCTCGAACCAGTCGACCTCCCGCAGTGTCTGGGAGGCACGTCCCACTCCCCTGCGGATCGCATCGTCGAGACCTTCCGAGGAGGTGCCGACGATCTCGGTCACCCGGTAGATGTTGTCAGCCATACCCGGATCGTCGAGTCGTCCCCACCGGGCCGCAACCGAGAGACCCTCGGCCCACTCGTGCGAGTGATGGCAGCCCGCGTGGTCGGAGCGATACAGCCGGTCGTTCAGACGGCGAGGCCGGTGGGGCAGGCGACACCGGTGCCTTCGATCCCGCAGTAACCGTGCGGGTTCTTCGCGTCGCTGAGGTACTGCTGGTGGTAGCCCTCGGCATAGTAGAACTCACCCAGCGGGGCGATCTCCGTGGTGATCGCGCCGTGGCCTGCGGTCGTCAATGCCGCCTGGTACTGCTCGCGGCTGGCCTCGGCGGTCACCCGCTGCTGCTCGTCGGCGTAGTAGATGGCCGACCGGTACTGCGAACCGACATCGTTGCCCTGCCGCAGACCCTGAGTCGGGTCGTGGTTCTCCCAGAACACGCGCAGGACCTGCGAAAGGCCGATGACCGCAGGATCGAAAACGACGAGCACGGCCTCCGCGTGCCCGGTCAGACCGGTGCACACCTCTTCATAGGTGGGGTTGGGGGTGTATCCGCCCGCGTATCCCACGGCGGTGGACCACACGCCCTCGGTGCGCCAGAAGGTGCGCTCGGCTCCCCAGAAGCAGCCCATGCCCACCACCACGGTCGACATTCCCTCCGGGAACGGCGGCACGATCCGGCGCTCGCCGTACACCGCGTGGAACTCGGGCACCGCAAGCGGCGTGGACCGCCCCGGCAAAGCCTCCTCGGCCTCGATCATGCGGGTCTTGTTACCGAACAACGCCATACCCGCACGATACCCACTCACCCGGGCCGGGTGGAGCGTCATGCGGACACGTCCCGGTGCACCGGACGGCGCCCGCACCGCCGGACATCTCGTCAGCGTGCGGTCCCGGCGGTGGCGACGGTGGCGAGAAGAGCCTGCAAGGTGGCACGCGAGACGTCGGGGCCGAACTGTGCCGCGACAGCCGCCTGCCCCGATGTGGACAGTCGTTGCCACGCCCGGTCGTCGGTGAGCAGCCGCACGATGCCGTCCGCGAGTCCGCGCGCATCGTCGGCGATCAGCACGTCACCGCCCGGCGTGAGGTGCACACCCTCCATCGCCGGCGCCGTCCCGACCACGGGCACCCCCGCTCCGAGGCTCTCGCCGACCTTGCCCTTCACCCCGGTGCCGAACCGCAGCGGAGCCACCGTCACCCGGGCGGCGTCGTACAGCGGCGCGAGATCGGCCACCCAGCCGTGCACCTCGACACCGTCTCCGTCCAGGCGCAGTATCTCGGCGGTCGGGTTGCCGCCCACGACATGCAGCACCGCCTCCGGACAGCGCTCGCGCACCAGCGGCATGATGTCCCGAGCCGCCCACAGGACGGCGTCGATGTTCGGCGGGTGATCGAAATCGCCCACGAACAGGACATCGCGGCGACCGCCCGGATACCGCGATCGGCACTGCACCTCGTGCACCTGGGACAGCACGCGGACATCGGCATCGGGCACCGATTCGCGCAGCAGAGCCTGCTCGGCTTCGGACGCCACGAGCGTGACGTCGCAGGCGTGGACGAGCCCGAGCTCCCGTTGCCGGGACACGAAAGCCCCCCGCCGCAAGGCGTCCGCGAACGCGGCATTCCCCTCGGCGTCGGCCAGTTCCGCCTGCCGCTGAAGCCGCCGGAAGTGCACCCCGGCGGTGTCGTGGACGAGCACGCATCGCGGTGCCGAGATCCGCAGCTCCTCCGCCAGGCTCCAGGCCGACCACGACCGTGACACCAGGGCCAGATCGATCCGCGAACCGGCCTCGGTGAGAAAGGCCCGCTGCAGGTGCGGTTCGGGCAGTACCGTCACCCCGAGCTGCTGCAGGGCGGCGGTGTAGGAATCCGCGGGCGTCCGGTCGGCGGGGAGGAACACCACGCGGCAACCGAGCCCGACGAGCTGCTCCAGGATGTGACGCATCCGCCCCGAGCCGGAGTCGACATCCGGGTGCGGCACCCGCTGATCGGTGACCAGCACCAGCGGGCCGAAATGCCCCCCGCTGCCCCGCTGCCGAGCCAGCCACAGACCGGCCGGCGTGCCTTCCGACACATGTTCGGCGAAGAGGGTATCGGCCCACTTGTCGACGAACACTCCACGGTTGAGCTCCCGGTGCTTGTTCGCCCCCCTGCCCGTGCGGGCGGCGTGGGAGGTCCCCTCGTGGTGCACGACGGCGGCCCGAGGTTGCACCACCGTCCGAAACCCCGCCGCACGCACTGCGAAAGCGAGATCGACGTCCTCGTAGTAGGCCGGTGCGTAGCGCGGGTCGAAGCCACCGAGCTGCCGGAAGAGGCCCGCCCGCACCAGCAGCGCCGCACTCGAGCAGCAATCCACGTCGCGCAGCACGTTGTACACGGGCGCATCGGCATCGTCCTCGCGGCCGAGATGCCGAACGGTGCCGTCGGACCACACGGCGCTGCCGCATTCCCGCATCCGGCCGTCGGGGCCGAGGAGTTTCGCGCCGACCAAACCGATCGACTCGTCGGATTCGAGCGTGGCGACCAGGATGTCCAGCCAGGACTCGGTGACCTCGGCATCGTTGTGCAGGAAGAACAGGTACTCGCCCCGTGCCTGCTCGGCACCGAGATCGCATGCCGCACCGAACCCGAGAATGCGTTCGGTACGTACCGACCGCACCCCCTCGCAGGCGGCCAGATGTTCGGCGCTGCCGTCGGCGGAGGCATCGTCGACCACGATCACCTCGAACGGCACCGAGACCGGGTGCCGGGCGAGCAAGCGCAGGCACCGGCGGGTGTGCGGCCACTCGCCGTGCACCGGCAGGATCACACTGACCAGCGGATGGTCGCTGCGCGGCACGCGAAGCGGCCCGGTCTCCCCGCCCTCCGGTGAGTCCGAAAGTCCTCCCCCACCCCCGAACAGCAGCGCACGGACCACCCGGCGAAAAGTGCCACGCGGCGCGATCCGGTCGAGGGCACGCCGAGGTGCGACCGGGCCTGCCGCGCGCTGCTCGGCGTCGGCGACCCGTGCCTCCAGGTCCGCCACGGTGTCGCGCAGCCACTCCATCCGCGCCGAGTCGCGCCGGCCGGTCGCCTGCGCCTCGTGCAACTCGGCACCGAGCCGGTCGATTTCCAGGCGCAGGCGGGCCTGCTCGTGCGCGCTTTCGTTCACACGCTGCTCGGCGTCGGCGCGAAGCGACTCCGAGCGCGCGAGCGAGGATTCGAGCTCTGCGATCTCGGCCCGTTCACGGCGGCAGAGCTCGTTGAGCCGGGCGATATCGACGGTGGCGGCGTCCCGCTGTTCGACGATCTCGGACACGTCCCCGTCGGGACCCGATGCAGTACGCTGCACCAGCCCCTGCTCGGCGTCGAGCAGGGCCGCCACCGCGGGCAGCCGCGGCAACTGGCGATCCGAAGCCAGCCCCAGCAGGTAGGTGTACGGCACCCCCTGGTGCACCGACCAGGAACCCGCGTCCTGCCTGCGCAGGGTCTGCAACCGGACCCCGTCGATGGCGGTGTCCGGATCACCGGGGTCGGCGGGGGTCATCAGCGAACCGACCGCGACGTTCTGCTTCAACATCGCCACGTGGCGGAAGAACTCCTCCAGCAGCGACTCGAACTGCGGCGCGGCGAGTTCCTTGATGTGGAAGGGATTCTCGTTGCCCTGCCGATCGTGGTACATCGTCGTGTCGGGGGTGCTCACCAGAAACAGCCCCCCGCCTGCCAGCCGGGCGCGCACCAGCCGCAGCACGGCCGCGTGGTCGGCGACGTGCTCGATCGCCTCGAAACACACGATCACGTCGAACGGTCCGCTCTCGGCGAGCAGTTCGGGATCGGTGATCGAGCCGGTGCGAAAGCTCAGGTTGCGGCCGCCGTAGTGGTGCTCGGCGTGCTCGACGGCGTCGGTGTCGATGTCCACCCCGACGACGTCGGCGGCTTCGGCGGCCAGCATCGAAGCGCCGTACCCCTCGCCACTGGCCAGGTCGAGCACCCGCTTGTTCCGGACGAACCGGGCCGCCATCGCATAGCGGTGGTAATGCTCGTAGATCGCCTGCGCGTTGTCGGCCCACGGCACGCAGCGTTCCCCGGTCCAGTCGATCAACCGCCGCTGCTCCCGCCTGTTGCGACCGCTGCTGTCGTCCATTCGGTCCCTCTTGGCACAGCCGTAGCCGACGCTTGCGCGTCACTGCACACTCTCATCGCAGAATACCGCCCTTACCAGCGGTTATGTGCCGAAGTAGCCCGAATGGAGCCGTGCGGAGGAAAGGGCTTTCACCCGCTTTTCCTGCCGGAGTCCTCCCGGCCCGGCTTCGCGAGCCGGTCCGGTACCGACGGACAGACGGAACCGCTCACCTGATCGGGGACAGCACTACCCGCGGAGTGTCGATGCCGATGTTGGAGGGCACCCCCGTGGACGGTCGCCGGTATCGATCAACAGCAAGGTAGGTGTGCTCATGCCACCGGCATTCACGGAGTCGATGTTCCCGCCGCTGGCCCTGGGGTTCTTCGGGTTGGGCACCGGATATCTCATCTGAGGTCCGCAGGAGCTTTTCGGCTTCCCGCAACGAGGCGAGTCGGTCGACCGCGCCTCCGGTACCTGGGCGATCTGGATGCCCGGTGTCTGCCAGATCGTCACCGGAATCTTCCTGTTCGCCGGGCTGACCCTGTTCCAGGTCTTCACCTACGATGCACCGCTGTACATGGCGGCGCTGGCCTTCTCGGCCTACGGGATCCACTGGCTCGCGCTGGGCTGGAACCGCTACCGACAGCACGATCCCCGGCCCAACGTCGGCATGGCCGTGGCGTTCGTGATCCTGTCGGTGCTGGGAGCCGTCGTGTTCTACGCGGTCGGCAACTGGGCCGTCGGCATCCTGTTCACCGGGCTGACCTGGGTGTATGTCAGCGAGATCCCCGCCAGCCTCGGCACCACCCGCGGCGAGCGCTCACTCGGCGCGGCACACACGGCCACCGGCATCTGGCTGATGTATCTCACCTTCGCCGTGGTGCTCAACTACGCCCTCGGCTTCGGCCTGCCCGCCTGACCTGATCCCGCCGACCCGGCCGAGGGCGGTCCTCACCTGCCCACGGCGTAGCCCTGGGCGCCGCGGGCGTTGGCGGCCGCACGCAGCAGCCCCGTCTCCGGGTCGCGGGAGACCGCCGACAGCCGCCCCAGCGCCCAGGGCCCGGCGTCGACGACCTCGTGACCGCGTCGTTCGAGGTCGGCGATGCGTTCGGGACCGAGTCGCGACTCCACCATCAGCCTGCCCGGCTGCCATGTGCGGGGATAGAACGAGGTCGGGAACGCGCGGGAATGCCACGCGGGGGCATCGATCGCCTCCTGCAGGTTCAACCCGCCGTGCACATGAGCGAGCCAGAAGCACAACTGCCACTGATCCTGCTGATCCCCACCGGGCGTGCCGAACGCGAGAACCGGCACCCCCTCCCGCAGTGCCAGCGACGGACTGAGTGTGATGCGGGGCCGCTTGCCCGGCACGAGCGAGTTCGGCAACCCCTCCTGCAGCCAGAACATCTGCGCACGGGTCCCCAGACAGAACCCCAGTTCCGGAATCGCGGGCGAGGACTGCAACCACCCACCGGACGGAGTCGCCGAAACGATATTGCCCCAGCGATCCACGACGTCGAGATGCACCGTGTCCCCCCGGCTCTCCCCGGACGGTGACACGGTCGGTTCTCCGAGGCCGACGCCACTCGGATCCTCGGGACCCCCGGCTCCGCGGCCCTCGGCCACGAATGTCGGTAACCGCACCCGGCGACCGCCGGGAGAACCCGGCCGCAGCTCCAGGGAAGCGTGCTCATCGATCAGCCCTCGCCGGGAGTCGGCATAAGCACGGGAGAGCAGGTCAGCCACCACGCCCGGTTCCGCGGAATCGCCGTACCACGCCTCCCGGTCGGCGAAAGCCAGCTTCGCCGCCTCCACCGCGACATGCACCGTGTCGGCGTCGGGCAGGCCACCGGTATAGCCGATCCGGTCACCCATACCCTCCAGCAGGCGCAACTGCTGCGCCAGGACCGGCCCCTGCGACTCCATCCCGACCTTCGCCAACGTCCAGCCGCCCGGCAGGTCGGTCAGCACCGTGTCCGCATAGGTCGCGCGGAAAGCGGCCATGTCCTGCCCGGTGAGCAGCCCGGCATGGTCGTGTCCGGAATTGTCCCGCACGGGGGTGCGCACGAACTTCTCGATCGTCTCGGCAACAAAGCCCTGCGACCAGGCACGGCGCGCGGCGTCGATCCGCGCCTGACGATCACCGCCCACCGCGTCGGCCTCGGACAACAGCCGCTGCCAGGTATCGGCCAGGGTGGGGTTGCGCAGCACACTGCCCGGCTGGGGTGCGGCATCGTCGACCAGCCACAACCGCGCCGAGGACGGCCAGTGTTCGCGGAACATCTCGCGCACCGTGCCGATGGTGGTGCTGAGGCGCTCGACGACGGGGACCCCGGTGCGGGCGTAGGAGATCGCATGGCCGAGGACCTCGCGCAGCGACTTGGTGCCGTGGTCGCGCAGCAGGGTCAGCCAACCGTCCCAGGCCCCCGGCACGGTGGCCGGGAGCAGGCCGCTGCCCGGGACGAGGTCCAGGTCGAGCTCGTCACGCAGATACGGGACGGTGGCCGCGGCAGGAGCGGGCCCCTGCCCCAGCAGAGCGCGCGGGTGCGGATCACCGGCCGTGGCGAACAGGATGGGAACCTCCCCTCCGGGGCCGTTGAGGTGGGGTTCGACGACCTGGAGGACGAATCCTGCGGCGGTCGCGGCGTCGAACGCGTTGCCCCCGTCCTCCAGGACGGCCATTCCGGTCGCGGAGGCAAGCCAGTGAGTCGTGGCGACCATGCCGTGCGTGCCGGCCAGTTCCGGGCGAGTGGTGAACATCATGACCACCCTAGACGCATGATCCCGGACCGCCCATCAACGATTGTTGTCAAGCAGTGACGGGACGGTGATCGGCCATTTAGGCTCACTGCCCGTGGAACAGCGACGTCTGGGCGAATCCGGTCTGGTGGTCAGCGCCGTGGGCCTCGGTTGCAACAATCTCGGCAGGCCGGGTACAGCGACCGAGTCACCGGCAGGTGCCCGAGCGGTGGTGGACCGGGCACTGGAATCGGGAATCACCTTCTTCGACGTGGCCGATGTGTACGGTGCCCCGCGCGGACGCAGCGAGGAGCTGCTGGGGCAGGCACTGTCCGGCAAACGCGAGCACGCCGTGATCGCCACCAAGTTCGGCATGGACATGCAGGGAGCCAACGGTCCCGACTACACCGCCCGCAGTTCCCGCCGTTACGTGCGCCGCGCGGTCGAGTCGTCGCTGCGGCGCCTGGACACCGACTGGATCGATCTCTACCAGCTCCACCGGCCGGACCCCATGACGCCGCTGGGGGAGACCCTGTCGGTGCTCGACGACCTCGTCCACGAGGGCAAGATCCGCTACGTCGGGCACTGCAACCTGGCCGGATGGCAAACCGCCGACGCGGCGTGGACGGCCACCTCGTCCGGGCTGACCACCCCGGTATCGGCGCAGAACCACTATTCGCTGCTGGAGCGGGAGGCCGAGCGTGAGGTGATTCCCGCCTGCACCCGATTCGGCGTCGGAATCGTCCCGTACTTCCCGCTGGCCAACGGACTGCTGACCGGCAAGTACCGCAAGGATCAGCAGCCACCGGCGGGCAGCAGACTTTCGGGCCGCGACCGGGTGCTCGCCGACGCGCCGTGGGATCGCATCGAACACCTGCGCACCTTCGCGGACGAGCGAGGGGTGTCGATGACCGCGGTGGCGATCGGCTGGCTGGCGGCACAGCCCGCGGTCGGTTCGGTGATCAGTGGTGCGACCTCACCGGAACAGGTCGAGGCGAACGCCCGTGCCGGGCAGTGGCGCCCCTCGGAGGACGACCGCGGCGAACTCGACGCGATCTGCCCTCCCACCCGCAGGTGAACCGAGCCGGGTTACCTCCGAAGCGGTCAATCGGGGACCCGGAGTGACAATGCGTCGTCTCAAGCCCCGAAAAAAGCCACTGATGGGCGAAGCGCGTCGGAGCGACATCGACCACCATCGGTCCATGGAACTCCTCGGGCTCGTCGCCGCATTCCTCGGCCTCGCGCTCCTGGCAGCACTGCCGCTGATGGCGTTGTTGCTGGTGGCCGGGTCACGGGCGCGGCGCAACTCCCGAAACGAGCATCGATCCACGCGACGCTCCGGGGTCGATCACAGGTCGCCCACGTAGGGAACCCGGTACTGCGCCTCAGCCGACATCCAGCGACGGATCGCCAGCGTGGCGCGAACATCATCCTCGTTGTACTGCAGCAGGCGCTGCCGCTGCGACTCGTTCGGCGCGGCCCCGTCCAAGCCCACCGCGTCGCGATACCAGCGCATCGAATTCTCCCCACCGGCCTGCGCATCCCGCCAGGAAAAGCCCGCGTTGGGAGCGATCACCTTCAGGCCCTTGCCGTTCGGGCACAGGAACCGATCACTGACCACGGCGAACAGGTCCACCCACTCGTCGGAATCGATGAACTCGCGAACCTCTTCCACGGTGGGGATGCCGGGCTTGCCCGCGAACCTCTCGGCCGAGGCGAGCATCCAGCGGTTCTCCGCAAGCTCGTTGTAGCAGTAGGCACGGAAGGTCAGGCCTCGCGCACGGGTGCGGTCCCGCACCGAGGTGAACCACGACCAGAACTCCGCGAACGAGCGGGCCTCGTCGTCGGACGGCAGCGGATCCCACGTGGCGAAGCTCCGGTAGCCCTCGACCTCGCCGAGATCGGTCTCCGTGCCCGTGGCGGTCCGGGAAAGCCAGCAACCCCACAGGTAGGCGCCGGAATCGGCGTAGCTCTCCATGTCGACATCGACCTCGACATCCCCGCGGGGAACGTCCAGGGACGGGACACGGCGAACCAGGGGAAGGTCCCGCAGCCACGCCTTGGCCAGCAACACCGCATCCGAGACCTTGGCCGCGCTCAGCGGCAGCGCCTCGGCGACGGCCGGAGTCACCTGCGCGAGCTCGTCCACGGTGGAAACGCCTGCATCGCGCAGCAGCACGGCGTCCTCCCCACGCACCACCAGGCTCACATCCCTGGCCGCCCGCAACTCCTGTTCACAGACCGGCCACCACGGGCACCCCTTGCACTCCGAGATCCGCGACGGTCGCGCGAGCGGCTCGGCTTCCGAAGCCGCAGCACCCGCCACGGCAAGGCGATCCGCGAACCGCTCGTCGTACTCGGACAGCACGCTGTGCCCACCGGGGCAGTTCGGCGTTTCCAGGTCGTGCCAGAGCACCACGTCGGCATCCGAGCCGATGACCCCGCCGACCACGTGGCCGGAGGCATGCATCCCGCACGCCTGCAACAGCCGCACACTGTGCGCCAGGCGAAGTTGGTCCCTCGGCTGTGCACGCCCCTTACGTGACGGGTCCGCCCGCGCCGAGTGCGGCTGCGGGTCCGTCAGCGGCGACGTCCGTGCACCCCGGCCGGGATCCGTCACCTTGTGCCGGACCACGAGGACCGGTACGTAACCGTCACCGCTGCGCACAAGCAAGTCCACCCCACCGCGCCTGCCTCCCGTGGCGTCCTGGGGGAGCTGGGCCGCCGACACGTAGGGCACCGCGGCGCGCATGGCCGCCAGGGTCGCGCGCTCGCGGCTGCTCCGGCTCGCCTCCCGGGGGATCTCCGTCCAGCCCGGGCCCAGCAGCCGGCCCAACCTGTCCGCGAGATCGCGACGGTGCTCGGTGGCATCGGCGATGCGCTGCTCCACGCCCGGGTCCGGTGGTGCCTGCGGAACCGCACGCGCCGTCGGTTCGTGCTCGAGATGCACGCGGCGACGGCAGCGTGTCACCACCCCTCCGTCCAGCAGCACCTCGGAATCCACGCTTGCAGGGTATGTCCTCAACCCGGCAGGTGCGCCGGTCACCCCGGTCACACTCCCCACACACGCGGTCAATGTCACACAGGGCGCTGAGCTCGTCCTGCGTTGCAGTCGTGCCGATCGGCCCAGCGCACTAGACTGATCACACGAGAGCCAGCCACGCGGCCCGAGGGGCCGGTCGGAGGTGTTCGCTGCGATGGCACGTTTCACGAGGAACCCAGCGGACGAGCAGAAGTCCGCCACCCCCGGGTCGTCCTCACCACGCCGGTACCGCAAGGATGTGGCACAACGAGCAAAGCTCGATCGGAAAACCGCGAAGACCACGGCGAAATCCGAAAAGCAGAAGGCCAAGGCCACGGCCAAAGCCGAGAAGGCCGCTGCCAAGGCCCAGAAGAAAGGCGAGCACGGCCGGATCACACCGGGCAACACGAAGAAGGCCGTCGGTGTCTTCAAGATCGTCGCTCCGGTCCTCGCCCCCTACATCGCCAAGGCCGCTTTCACCGCGCGGGACGGTTACGACCGGATGCGGGCCCGCCGGCTCGGTGTCCCCGTCGGGGATCTGGCGCGTTTCTCCGGCAGGGGTGCGGCCCTGCACGCTCGGATCGCAGGTGACGCCGATGCGCTGCAGGACCTGCGCACCAGAACCGACGGGCACGGCGACGGTGATTCCACGACCTCGCAGGTGAACGTCGAGCGGTTCACCGACAACGCCGAGAAACGGCTCGGGCAGCTCACCAGCGCGGTCCGGGCCGCCGAGCGGATGCCCAGCAGCCGCCGCCGGGCCGCCCACCGCTCGGTCGCGGGCGAGCTCAGCCGGATCGAGGACGACATCATGCGACGCCTCGAGCTCTAGTGGCATCCGATCACCGGAACGGAGCCGAACGACGCAACGTGCGAACCCCGGTGAACCCGCGGGTCAGCTGCCGCTCTGCTCGGAGGAATCCGATCTCACCGCGGTACTACCGGATCCGATGGACGCCTCCTCGTGGGGCCCGTTCGAGCGACCCGGGGTATCGGTGTCCCCCTCGTTCTCGGCTCGGGAGATCTCCAGCTGGAACTCACCGGCGTGCTCCTCGGTTCCCTGCGCCACGGCCGCTTCCAGCACCTCGGCACCCTTGGCCTCCCGCAGAGCGATCGGGTCACTGCGCAGTTCCTTCATCATCGCGAAGCACATCAGGACCATCACGACCGTGAACGGCAGCGCACCGATGAACGTGAGGTTCTGGACACCGGTCAGGGCCTCGTCCCCACCGCCCCCGATCACCAGCATGATCGCGGCGACCGCACCGGTGGCGGCACCCCAGAAGATGACGACCGGCCGGGTCGGCTCGATGGATCCGCGCTGGGACAGCGTGCCCATCACGACCGAACCCGCGTCGGCACCGGAGACGAAGAAGATCGCCACCAGGATCATCACCAGCACCGAGGTGATCGCACTCAGCGGCAACGCGGCGAGCATGTCGAAGGTCTGGGCCTGCGGGTTGCCCTCGCCGTAGACATCGACGCCATCACGCTGCAGACCGATCGCCGCGCCGCCGAAGACGGCGAACCAGACCACGCTGACCACGCTCGGGACCAGCAACACACCGCCGATGAACTGGCGGATCGTCCGGCCTCGGCTGATGCGGGCGATGAACATCCCGACGAACGGTGTCCAGGAGATCCACCACGCCCAGTAGAAAATGGTCCAGGTCTGCAGCCATTCGTTCATCTCGGCGCCTCCGGTGGCGCCGGAGCGCGAGGCCATGAGCCCGAAATGACTGAAGTAGCTGCCGATCGAGGTGGGGACCAGATTCAGCATGAACACGGTCGGCCCGACCACGAACACGAACAACGCCAGCAGGGCGGCCAGCACCATGTTGATGTTGGACAGGTACTGGATCCCCCGCGCGATACCGGAGACGGCCGAGGCGATGAAGCAGATCGTGAGCACGATGATGATCAGGACCAGGATGATCGTGCCGGCACCACCGATCCAGCCTGCCTCCTGCATCCCGGTACGGATCTGCAGGGTACCGATCCCCAAGGAGGCCGCCGAGCCGAACAGCGTGGCGAACAGCGCCAGGATGTCGATCAGCTTGCCGATCGGCCCCTCGGCGTTGCGCTTGCCGATCAGCGGGATGAACACCGCGCTGATGAGCTGCCTGCGCCCCTTGCGGAAGGCGTTGTAGGCGATCGCCAGGCCTGCCACCGCATAGATGGCCCACGGGTGCAACGTCCAGTGGAACAGCGAGGTCGCCATCGCGGTGCGGATGGCCTGATCCGTCGCCTCGGGCGCGACGACGGTTTCGCCACCGGGCCCGGGGACCGTGGGCACCACTCCCGGAGGCGGATTGACGAAATGCGAGAGCGGTTCGCTGACACCGAAGAACATGAGACCGATCCCCATGCCGGCGCTGAACATCATCGCGATCCAGGAAACCGTCCGGAACTCCGGTCTCTCGTCGTCACCGCCCAGCGGAATCCGGCCGAACCGGCTGAACGCCAGGTACAGGGCGAACAGGACGAATCCCGTGGCGGACAGGACGAGGAACCAGCCGACGTTGCTGATCAACCACGTCAGCGCACCCGACGCGAAGCCGCTCAGCGAATCCGTCGCGACTCCGCCCCAGGCGACAAGGCCGACCATGATCGCCGCGACGGTCCCGAAAACCACCCAGTCGGTAGGTTGACGTGCTTGCGATTCCGGAACGGCCCGACCACCCGGATCTCGGCCCGAGTTCCCGGGGCTTCCCTGCTCTTGTGAGGTTTCCGTCGACACAGGCATTCGACGCCGACTGCCGCGACGCCCCTCCTTTCCAGTGCTCGGGCACGGTTGCCCGGAGCACCGGCACGGGCACACGCACTCTTCCACGCATGCACACCGGCATACCCGGGCAACAGGCAGCGCACGGGCCGACCTCGGCCACCGGAAAAGCAGCTTGCCCGGCAAGCCGGATCGTTTCCGAGGTCGCTGTCAGTCCCCGGGTAGGTTACGCCGCGTCACACGAGACACCAACTCCCGTACACCGGATGCACAAGGCGTGCGAACCCGGTCTCATCCGACCGGCCGCGTTCGGTGGCTCATCCGGAGCTCGCCCCACCCGTCCGGCCACTACCGGAGGAATCGGTGTCCCCAGAACCTTCGGAGTCGGCGCTCTTGCCCGAGGACCCGGTGGATTCGGCCGGGGAAACACTCAGCTGGAATTCGCCCTCGTGTTCCTCGGTGCCGGTGATGACCGCCTGCTCCAGCACCTCGGCCGCCTTGGTGTCCCGCAGCATGAGCGTGTCCGTGTTCATGTCCTTGACCAGGGAGACACACAGCAGGAGGACCACCAGCACGAATGGTGAAGACGCGATGATCGTGATGTTCTGCAATCCGGTGAGGGCATCGCTGCCTCCCGACAGCAGCATCACGGTCGCGACCGCTCCGATGACCAGGCCCCAGAACACGACCACCCAGGTCTTCGGATGCACACTGCCGTGCTGCGACAACGAACCGATGACGATCGAGGCGGAATCCGCACTGGTGATGAAGAAGTTGATGATCAGGATCATCGCCACGACGGAAACCACCGTGCCCCACGGCAAATTCTGCAACATGCCGAACAGCTGCGCCTCCGTGTCACCGGCGGCGGCCAGGTCCGTACCCGTGCGCTGCATCTGGATGGCGGTGCCGCCGAGGATGGCGAACCAGATCAGGCTGATCACGCTGGGGACCAGCAACACACCGCCGATGAACTGGCGGACGGTGCGCCCCCGGCTGATGCGGGCGATGAACATCCCGACGAACGGCGACCAGGAGATCCACCACGCCCAGTAGAAGATCGTCCAGTTGGACAGCCAGGTCTGCATCTCCGCGCCACCGAAGGCGCCCGCACGCGAGACCATGCCCCCGAACTGGGAGAAGTAGGTGCCGACCGAGGTCGGGAGGAGATCGAGGATGAACACCGTCGGCCCGGTCACGAGGGTGAACACGGCCACGAACGTCGCCAGCACCATGTTGCTGTTCGACAGGTACTGGATGCCCCTGGCCACGCCGGAAACGGCCGAAGCCACGAAAGCACCGATCAGCAGGGCGATGATCACCACGAGAGTGGTGGAACCCGCCTGACCCAGCCATCCGACCTGCTGGAGTCCGGAGCGGATCTGCGTGGCACCGAGTCCCAGGGAGGCAGCGGTACCGAAGATGGTCGCGAGGATGGCCAGCGTGTCGATGACCTTCCCGCCGAGCCCGCCGGAGCGCTGGTTGGCGAAGAACGGCGCGAACGCCGAGCTCAGCAACTGGGGGCGCCCACGGCGGTAGCTGCTGTAGGCCAGTGCCAGGCCCACCACCGCGTAGATGGACCAGGGGTGCAGGGTCCAGTGGAACAGCGACGTGGCCATCGCGGTCCGTGCCGCCGCGTCGGTGCCCGCCGGGACCGTGCCCGGGGGTGGGTCGGCGAAGTGGCTCAGCGGCTCGCTGACCCCGTAGAACATCAGACCGATGCCCATGCCGGCGGCGAACATCATCGCGATCCACGAGGCGGTGTGAAACTCCGGCTCCTCGTCCTCGGCCCCCAGCCGGATCCTGCCGTACCTGCTGAACGCCAGCCACACGGCGAAGATCACGAAAGTCGTCCCCGCGAGGACGAAGACCCAGCCCGCGTCACGGACGAGGAAGGTCAGCGCGGCACTCGCGGTGTTGGCCAGCGAGCTGGGAAAGGACGCACCCCAGGTGACGAAGGCCAGGGCGATCACGGCCGCGACACTGAAGATGCGCCAGTCGGTACGCCCCGGTTGTTCGGCAAGTCCTTGTTGCTGTTGGTCGTTTTCCGCTTGCGTTCCGCTCGCATCCGTCGACACAGGCATTCGGCGCCGGCTGTCGCGACGCCCCCTCCTTTCCAGTGCTCAGATACCACTATCCGGACACCGCTCAGGTACCCTTACCCGGAAAACCGGCAGTGGAAACACGCGCATCCCGCGTCCTCGCACCAACATGCCCGAACCACCGGTGGTCCGTAAAACCGTGACCCATTCACAAAAGCGGGGCAACCCGCAGACACTCAGGTGTGGGGAAATCGGCACCCGGCCGGTCCCGTGGCGCGGTATCGCCAGGATCGCTCACGAGCTCGTTCCGCACCCTGCGCGACACCGGCTCGGCACCGCCACAGCGTCCCATCCGGACGGATCGCCCGGTGAGCGGTAACCGGCCGCACGGCCATGCGCGTTCGGCACACGCGTGATCCGCGGAAAACCACAGCAGAACTCCGCGATGTGAAATAATCCGGCCCATCGCCGAGCGGTCGTCGGCATTCGGTGAGTTGCAGCCATGTACCGGTGATCGCTCGGCTCGGACGGCCGCAATGCCCCACAGTGGCTCCATCCCGGTGGCACCACTCCTGAGGAGCCCTCCTCACCGGTACGGAACCCACCGCGCGTGGAGATCACCCTGACGCATCGAGTGCAACCGACGCCGGAACTCACCGCGAATCCGCGGATTGCTCCGCAGGATCGGCAGCACGCTGACGGTGATCTTGAGCTCCCGCAATGCACGCAGCACCGCGAAGCCCGACCACCCGGTGATGTCGAAGCCGTACGTCTCGGCCAGTCGGGCATATGCCTCGGGAGGATGCCCCAACCGCAGATACCCCACTGCCATCGGCGTCAAGTCCCACTCGGGCGGCCCTACAGCCAGCGAGTCCAGGTCACACAGCACCGGACCGTCCGAGCCCGCGATGAGATTGCCCAGGTGCGCGTCCCCGTGCACCACGCTACGGGGCAGGGGGAAGGAGAGCTCGGCCAGGCGCCGCTCGATCTCGTCGCAGCGCCGCTCCAGAAAGTCGTGATCGGCGGGATCGAGTTCCTCGGCGTCGCGGAGCCTGCGTCGGACATCGGACATCGGCTGCCAGTCCGGCAGCGCGTGCGGTATCGGAAGCCGGTGCACCTGCCGCAGGAGCATTCCCAGATCACCCCCACCGGGCGCCGGCCCGGACCCTCCGACCGCTTCCCACAACGTGGCCAGGTGCTCGCCGACCCGCAGCGGCTGCTCGACACCGGGCAGCAGGCGGACGGTGGGCATCCCGGAAGCGGCCAGCCACCGTGCCGCCTCGACGACGTTCACGGCACGATACGAAAACGACGGTGCCAGCACGATGCGGACGACCACCGGATGCTCATGCAGCAGGAACACACCGTTGTTGACGAAGCGCAACAACCGTGCGCCGCGGGGATCGAGCCCCACCGAGGTGCACACCTCGTTCAGCGCCTCGCTCAGTTTCGGCCGGGTGTAACGGCCCTTACGCACGGAAGTGGTCGCAGAAGCCATGCTCGTGACACTCGCCGCAGGCCGCTCAGATTTCGCGGGACTCGCGGAACAGGCGCACTTCCTCGGAGAACTCGCGCGCTTCGGAATTCATCCGCTGCTTTCCCGCTTCCACCTGCAAGGGATACAACCTGTCCGGCACCCGGGCGGACTTGACGTTGGCGCCGAATTCCAGCGCCCGCCTGCCGATCTTGATGCCTTCCTGCACGTCACCGGCACGAATGTGGTTGGTGGCCTGCAGACTCAGCCCGAACACGTGTGTGCGCTGCATGTCGGCCCCGTATGCCTGGTTGCACTTGATCGTCTCGGCCACCGCCATCGGCGCGTAGCGTTCCGGATGGAACTCGGCGAGAGCATCGTGCGCCGATCCGGCCATGCCGTGCAGGTCGTTCTCACCGAAGAAGCGGACCCACTCGGGAGCCTCGGACATATCCGCCCGGGCGAATTCGTCCTTGGTCCGACCGAGCATCTTCTGCACCTGGTCGGGCCTGTCGAGCATCCCGTATGCCCACCCCTCATTGGCGCACATGACCGCCACGGTCAGAGCCGATCCCGAATCCTGGGCCGCGATCTGCCCGAGCTGGAACAGCTTCAACGCCTCGTTGGGCTGGTGATAGTGCAGGTAAACCCGCCCCATCCGGTACAGCACGCTGGCCACCAGACTGTCGTCTTCGGCCTGCTTCGCGAATTCCAGCGCCCGCCCGAAATGGCCGCGCGCGGGATCCATCAAACCGGTGTCGAACGAGGTCCATCCTGCGAGGCTGTGCATATCGGCCAGCGATACGAACAGCTTCTGCTTGACCTGGTCACTGGCTTGGGCGCCCAGCAATTGCTGAGCCCAGGAAAGTTGGGCGACCACCGCATCCCTGCAGGTGCCACCGCCGTAGCGATAGTCGAGGTCGCGCAATGCCTTGGTGGCGGCCTGTATCTGTTGCACGTCGGTCATGCCGATACGCGAGGGCGCGGGTGTCTGCACGCTGACAGGCAGCCACCCTCCTTCCTCCGCGCCGAAGACGGACGCTCCCATAGCAACCGCCGCGGCATGGGACAGAAACTTCCGACGCTTCACCGTCTCGTCCTCCTCAGCCTGGGAGTCGCTCGGGGAATGTGCGACTCTCACTGCCGTCGCCCCGTCATAGGCGAGGCCCATGTACCCCCTCGGAACACCGAGCCCGTCGGCGATGCGGGCCAGCACGTCATAAGCCATGACCTGGCGGCCCTTGAGGATCTCCGAGACCTCGGATTGCGACTGACCCGTTGCCGCCGCAATCTGGCGCTGGGAGACACCGTGGCGACGCAGCAGCTTGTAAATGTCGCTGATGTTCCGGCTGGCCAGCGCGTCGCGCATTTCCCGACCGTTCCAGACGTCGGGTGTAACGAGCGAGCCGCTCGAACCGATGGTGTTCATATGGACCCCTTTACGCTTTTCGGGCGTCGGTCGCAGAGTAAAACCCTGCCTGCAAGCCGGTGAAGTACGTATCGGTGGAGGTGATCGGCGGAGCAGAACTCCGCCGACCGCTCGTCGGCACGGTTTGTCCGGTCGTCGCATTACATCTAGCCACACCGGAATCACGGATTCCAATCTAGTCATCGGTAAGCAACCGAGCACGGAGAGGAATCCGCACAGTGGGATCCTTCGAGCAGGCACACGGTGAGACCGGTGCGAGACCCGGATTTCGTCCGGGGCATTGCCCGGTCGAGCCGTCCCCCGAACCTGCCGAGCGACATCACTGGAAACGGTTCCGCCGGGGCGCGATGGCCGCGTGCCGGCCTCTTCACCGTGCTGCCCAACCGGGACAGGGTGGTTCTCGCCGGGCCGCCCGGCAGAACCGTGGTGCTGTCGGTCCGATGGCCGACCGACTCGGCACTACGGCCTGCCGTTTGATCAGGCGAGAAAGTGACGGTGACGTAACGATGGACGAGATATTGGGACAGGTGCTGCGCAACGCGGTGTGGGAGCGGCTCGATGTTCTTACCGAGCTCGCGGACCGCGCGGACGCCCCGTCCCTGCTCTCCGTAGCGCGCTCCGAACTCCCTCGGCTCACCGAGGGATGGCGAGCGCTGCTGACCGCTCACGAGCCCGACGAGCGAGGTCATTGCCCGGAGTGCTCGACACGCTGGCGCCAGCGGAAAGCACCGTGTTCGGTGTGGCGTTCGGCCTATGAGCACCTGGTGGCCGGTGGCCTCGCGCCCCGTCCCGCGCGGCACCTGCGCCCGGCGCACATGGTGCGCACGGCCGTGCCGGTGCCGTGAAGCGGCGGCCTCGGCCTCGGACGGCACCCCGCAAGCCGGACTCAGGCCGAGCAACCGCCAGGCGGCCGGCGATCGACATGCCGTGACCCCCGACCACGGCAGAGCCGGTCGTCGGCCGCCCCCGAGCAGCGATCGCTCCGATCGCCGACCAGCACAACTCCACAATGGGCGTTCCCGAAGGAATGCTGCGTACGGCCATCACGGCCGTAGCCACCGAACTTCCGCGGGCCGGTGCTGACGTGACTCCCCTCCCCCGACCGGTATCGGCCTGCGGATTCCAACTCTCCGGCGTGGCGTGTTCAGCGAGTGGACGCCGGAGCTGTAGCCGGGCCTCGGCTCTCGTTTCCCCGGGCGAGAGCCGAGGCCTTTTCACCGGCGGCGAAGGCGGGCGCGGGCGGCGAAGTCCCCGTCCAACCGTGTTCCGCCGGCGCACTCCCCGTGTGCCCGCGGCCGGGTGTACTGGGCGGGCACCATCATCCACGGCTGGCGGGATCCCAGCAGTGGGGAATACACCGGGACGAATCCCTGATCCACGAGCGAAACGGCGAAGTCGACAGCGACGTACCCCCGCTGATCGAGCACCCCCGTACCCTGCCAGGGCAACAGGCCCGAGCCACCGAGGTAGGTGAATCCGCACCGGCCCCGCATGGCCGCGCTGACGGTGAGTCGTACACGGTCACCGAACAAATCGTCGTAGCCGAGTGCCTCGTCGGTGCGCAACGTGGCCAGGTACCGGATCACGTTGTGCCAGGCTCGGCGCAGCACCGCCGCACGTGCCTGCCGGACCTCGGGTGATACACCGCCATCGGTGAGGTTGTACACGTCGGCATAGACCAGCCGTGACCATGCGAGCCGGTCCGCATTGCCGGGCACGGGAACGGGAACCGAGTACACCATGGACATCAGCATCTCGCGGAGCATGCCGAGCGAACGCGCGAGCACCGCGGCATCCGGGCCGTCCACGGAGGAGGCGAGCTCGGTGATGGTGTCCAGCGTGCGCAATGGTTCATCGGTGATGTCGAAGCCACGCAACATGTCCTCGAGCAAGCGCCGGTGCCGGACGAACAGCACTCTGCGCTCGCGCATCAGACCCGGGCCGCGCCGCTGCCGGGCCACCTCGTCGATCTCGGCGATCGAGGCACACCCGTCCATACCGGCGAGTTCGAGGTACTGGCGGAGCTTCCGCCCGTAGGCTCCGGTGGCCGAGAGGGGGCGGGGACGGAAATGCCGTCCGTCGGTGAGGATGTTGAAGTGCAGCCCCGGGGGGTAGACAAACCGGACCGCGTGCTGGAGCTCCCGGAGCCGAACCAGTGCGCCGAGTTCGGCGAGGTCCGGCAGCGGCCCGGACGCCTTGAGCCGGTTGAGGGACTGCTTGATGGGAAAACCGAGCAGCACCACTTCGATGGGGCTGCCGCGTTCCAGGAACGGGACGGCGTCGCGGCGCATGTCCTCGAGCCGGTAATTCGACCGCGAGCCCTTCAGGAACTGCTTACGAGTGAACAGATGATGCAACTGCCGCACCGTGCGGTCACGCTGCTCGGCGTGGGCAGAACGCTCGGGATCGGCCGTGGCGAACTTCGCGTGAGCACTGCGCGCGGCACGCTCCGCCGCCCGGTCGGCGTCGGACACCACGGACTCCACGATGGCCAGTGATTCCTTCATCGTCAGCTGAGCCGCCCAGCGCTGTGCCACGCGATTGGTGCGCAGCGCCGAAACCTGCACTTCTTCCAGGGAGTGCGTGTGGGACAGCGTGGGGCCGCGCGCCGAGAGCGCCGATCCGGTACGCGGCCGCGGCGAGGTCTCGAAAGTGGCGATCACCGGCGCCGCGTCGGCGACCGGCTGCTCCGACCGACGTTCGGTCGCCATTCCGGGGATCTCCACCGCGACGGCCAGCGCTCCGGAAAACTCCTTGGTGATCGCGATGCGGTTGGCCAGCATGTCGTCGAACGCGGCAACCAGGTCGATCTCGCCGAGTTCGCGGAGCTGTTCCACTTTCAGTTCCGAGATCGGCCGGACTCGATCGTCGGGCAGGAACAGCAACTCGGTATCCGGTACGCCGGCCGTGTCGAGCACCTCTCTGGTGTATTCGCGCACACGCCTGCGACGGCTGGTACCGAACACGACGCGTCCCCCGGCATCGTGCACATCCCACACGAACCGTGCGAGGCCCGCGTTGACGGTGTCGGTACGCAACTGTTCTCCCGAACGAGCGAAAACCCGGAAGAACTCGGCGTGGACCCGCTGCCAGTTCACCCCCGGGTACTTCGCGGCGAGCCCGCAGGCCTCGACGAAATTGCGCCAGGTCGAACCGGAGTAGGTCGGAAGCACGCACAACGCTTCCGGGTGTGCCAGTTCGGCGATCCCGTCCGGGGCGCCCTCGCGGGGGCCGGAGATCGCCCGCGCGGCGTCGAGCGTGCGCTGCAACGGAACGATTGCGCACAGATCCAGGTCGATCATCACGGTGGGTTTCGGTCTGTGCGGCTCCCACCTGCGGATCCGGGTGCGCTCCTGCACGGTGCGCAGGACACGTTTGAGGGCATCGTCCTGCTCGTCGGGGACCGTGTGGACGAAGCACTGCAGGGGATGCTCACCGGAGAGAACGTCGGCGGTGTGCGCTTCCAGGTACCGCAGTTCCTCGGCGACCACCCGGTCGACACCTGCTCGCACTTCCCCCTGCGAGTAGCCACCCACCGCTCGGCCGGGTACCTCGTCGGAGCCGCGGAATCCGGCACCGAGCATGTCGAGCGTGCGGACCAGCGCGCGGACACCCTCGCGGATGTCGGTGGCACCGAGTCGACCCGCATCCCGCACATCCACGTGTTCGGTGACCACGATCCTGCCGGTGGCCTGCAACTCCGGTGAGAGTTCGAACCCGATGCCTGGTCCGTGCAGGGCCAGCAAGGCGGTGTGGTGATTGTCCAGAGCAAGCCGGAACGCGCGCAGGGGTGGCCGGATGAAGTGCTCCAGGAAGTAGGCGAGTTCATCCTCCCGGTGCTCGAACCGGTGTTGCAGGACCTGATGGAGCAGCCCCCCGTCCAGACCGGGAGCCGGAGTGACCAGTTCGAGCACTCCCACTGCGAACGTGCCCCCGGGGTGAGCCGGATGCGGCGGGGTGGGCCGGGAGACGGATTCGGACGCAGGCAGTGTCATCGCTGCGCGCCGGGTCGCGCAGTGCATCCGCAGCAGAGGGTCGGCTTGCACGGTGGCGACGAAACGCGACCACTCGGGGGTCGGTACCCGCTCCTCTTCGGCCGCCGGTGTCCGCGGGTGGGTGCCCCCGGGTAATCGCCCGTGCAGCGACCGGGCGAGGTGATCCAGCCATCCCCGGTCGTCATGCCGTCGCGTCCGCCGTAGCCGGACCAGCGTCCGGTACAAGTCGGACCATGTGGGTTCGGAACCGAGCGATATCCCGGTGCCCGCACCCTCCCCGGCGAGGTACGTCCGGCCGGAACGGCGGATGAGGTACAACCCGTAGCCACCGCTTCGAAGGAGCGCATTGCCCGCATCGATCCCCAAGGGATTCGTCCCGACCGGTGCCGCGAAACCATGGCCGGCACCGTCGCGTGTCGAGGAGTCCGCACGCATGTCCACCTCCGGGGCCCGGGGTCCGTCCAGGTCTGCGAGTGGTTCGGCGGGACCCTGCCTCAACACTGCGATGTCACCGGGGCGGAACGTGCCGTCCCGCGGCGGGCAGCCGTGGGCGGCACGATCGCGGGGACCTCCGGGGAAGCGGGCGGTACGGATCCCGCATCCGGCCGAGCACGGGAACGGTCCGCACGGATCGAGCGGGAATGAGCCACGGTAGCCGGAATCGGTGCCCACAACGGAAGCACAACACGACAGGGACCGGAAAAACGAGAGCCAACACGGCAGTGACTCACGATGACACTGGAAACCCGATTCGTGCACATCTCGATCACGCTAAATAGCTACCATGTGCGCGGGCAATGTGACAGTACGCATACGAAAGCCCCTGTTCCCCGTGTCGGCGAAGGGGGAATTTCCTCTACCGGGTGTACCGACGTCGCCATCCCGCGCCATTTCCACGAAGGCAGCACCGCGGACGGACAACCCACCCAGGTGACACACACTCGGCCGGTCCACACAGCGCGCTCCCGGCATCGGGGCGAAACTGGGGCAACGCGGCCTGCTCCCGGTACGCGAGCTTTCGAGCTCACGAGCTGAGCCCACGAGCCGGCGGTACACGAGCCTTCCCCGGAAATGTCGTGAGCTTGCGAGCCATCCCGGTAGCGAGTCCCAGTGATACGGCACGGTCGTGGTCCTTCACGATGGACCTCGGACACGATCAAGGAGTCATCTTGCCCACCGAAGTAGCTCCCTTGCGACGCAAGCCGGTTCAGCAACGCAGTGCCCAGCGCGTCGAAAAAATGCTGGAGGCCTGTGGCCAGCTCATCGACGAGGTGGGTTACGACGGGTTAACGACAACGCTCATCGCCGAGCGAGCGGGCGTCGCGGTCGGTTCGCTGTACCAGTTCTTCCCGGACAAGCGGGCAGTCGTACAAGAACTGACGTTGCGTAACCTGGACCGATTCGTACAGACCGTCTCCAACCGGTTCGAGCATGCCGAGATCGTGCACTGGTGGGACGCCGTGGACGCGGTCTTCGACGTCTACATGACGATGCATCGCGAAGTGCCCGCCTTCAGCCGCCTGCACTTCGGTGATGTGGTGGACCTGCGGTTGCTCGACGACAGCAAGGACAACAACGCGGTCATCGCCGACAAGCTCATCGAGCTGATCGCCGAGCAGTTCGAGATGGACCACGCCGATCTGGAGTTGCCCCTGTCGGTGGCTGTCGAAGCCGCCGATGCGGTGCTGCACCTGGCGTTCCGACGCGACCCCACGGGCGATCCCGCACTCGTGGCCGAGGCCCGTGAACTGGTGCGGGGATACCTGTCGAGCCGAATCCCCGGAGATCACCCGAAGGACTTGCCCTCTCCCCGGTAGGTGGGCACGGTGCCGACAAGCCTGGTCTTCGCCGTTCCCGAGCCGGACGGTGCGCTCTTCTCCAGCAGGTGGTACCGGGAAAACCGTTCGGCGAGTTCTCCCGCCTTGGCATGCCGGAACCACACGCGGTCGCCGAGGCGCAGGCGGTCAGCGGCCGGTCCGGTCACCGGTGTCTGGACCTCCCCGGCGCCTTCGGCGGCGGTCAAGCGCAGCCCGGCGGGCAGGTACGGCGTGGGCACACGGTCGGCTCCCGCGGGCCCGGAGGCGAGGTACCCACCCCCGAACACCGTCGCCACGCGCGGGCCGGGCCGGCGCACGACCGGCAGGGCGAACAGCGCGGCCGGGCGCGGCCGGAACGTCCGATAGGTGTCGAACAGGGTGGGCCCGATCAGCCCCGATCCCGCCGCCACCTCGGTCACGGCCGGTTCGGCCGCGGTGCGTTCCAAGCTGCCGGTTCCACCTCCGTTGACGAACTCCAGCGGCACCAGTTCCCGCACGGCTCGCACGACGGCCGCACGCCGCTCGGCAAGCTCGGCCGCCGAACGGCGCTGGACCCAGCGCACAGCGGCCGCGCGCAGCGGTCGCCGTGGCGGCGCATCACCGAGCCCGGCGATCTGCCCCTCGTAGGCCATCAACCCGACGATGCGGTAGTTCCCGCGGTCGAGCACGGCCTCGACCAGTGCACGAGCCTGGGCTTCGGTGCGGACCGGAGAGCGCAGAGCACCGATATGGGGATTTCCCCGCAGGACCGAGCCGAGCAGCGGTGCGTCCGCCAGTGGTTGCCATGCGGCATCGATCTCCAGGCACAACCGGATCTCCGGCCGCGAAGCGCCGACCGCGGCGTCGACGAGATCGAGATGCCGGGGCGCATCGACCGTGATCGCGATGGCATGTGCCGCACCGGGATCGGCGGCGAGCGCGCGCAACGCGGCACGGTCGGCGGTCGGATAGGCCACCAGAATGTCGTCGCCGAGTCCCTCCCGGTACAGCCAGAGCGCTTCGGCGAGGCTGTAGCACATCAGGCGGGAACATCCGGTCAGCTCGGTAGCGTATCGGATCAGTGCCCGGCAGCGCACGGACTTGGTGGCCCATCGCACCGGTCGGCCCGAAGCCCGGCGCACGAGCTCGGCCGCGTTGTACCGGAGGGCATCGAGGTCGATCACCGCGAGCGGGGCGTCGAGCTCACCGGTCGCCGCATCGAGGTCGTCGATGCCGGGCCCGTTCGGCTCGGAAGCGCCCGCAGCGTGCCCTGTCGAGCCGGAAACGGGTGTACTGGAAGTGGCTGACACCACTCCACGGTAGGACGAAAACTCTTGCAAAGCGAATGTAATTCACTTAATTTGCTCGAAACTCACCCGTGAGAGCGATACGGTGATGACGCGAACCCCATGGGCGAACTGGGCGGGTACGGCAACCGCCACCCCGGCCGCGATCGTGCGACCGCACGACATCGAAGAGACCGCCGCCGCCATCGCCTCCGCCCGGCACACCGGCCGGACGGTTCGCCCACTGGGCAGCGGGCACTCCTTCAGCGCCATCGGAGCTCCCTCGGGCCCGCACGGCACCGGAGGGATTGCGCTGGACCTGTCGCGCTGGGCCGGAATCGTGCACGCCGATCACGGCACCGGCCTGGTCACCGTCCGCGCCGGAACTCCCCTGCACCAGCTCAACTCCGAACTCGCCGATCTCGGCCTGGCCCTGCCCAACCTGGGCGACATCGACCGGCAGACCCTCGCGGGTGCCCTGTCCACCGGCACGCACGGAACCGGGGCACACCTCGGCGGCATGGCCACCCAGGTGCACTCCCTGGAGCTGTTGCTCGCCGACGGCTCGATCCGCCGCTGCTCGGCGACCGAGAACCCGGAGCTGTTCGACGCCGCCAGAGTGAGTCTCGGTGCGCTGGGAGTACTCAGCACGATCACCCTGCGCTGCGTCCCGGCGTTCGCCCTGGCCGCCGACGAGCACCCCGAACCGCTGGACAGCGTCCTCGACCGGTTCGACGACCTGGCCGAAACCAACGACCACATCGAGTTCTACTGGTTCCCGCACGGCTCGAACACACTGGTCAAGCGCAACAACCGGCTCCCACGAGAGGTCGAGCCCACACCACTGCACCCGGTGCGCGATTTCCTCGAATACGAAGTGCTGGAAAACCGCGTCTTCGGCGCGCTGTGCCGGCTCGGACGCACGTTCCCGGCACTCGTCCGGCCGCTGACGCGGTTGTCCGGGGCGATGTGGTCATCACGGTCGTACAGCGACCGCTCCCACCGAGTGTTCGTGACCAGCCGCACCGTTCGGTTCGTCGAATCCGAGTACGCGATCCCGCGCGAATCCCTCACCGAGGTGATCGCGGAACTGCGCGCGGCCGTCGACGTGCTCGAGCATCCCGTCATGTTCCCGGTCGAGGTGCGGGTGGCCGCCGCCGACGACGTGTGGATGTCCACGGCGTACCGGCGACCGACCGTGTATGTGGCCGTCCACCAGTACGCGGGGATGCCTTACCGGCACTGGTTCGACACCTTCGAATCGGTGGTACGAGCCGTGGGCGGCAGGCCCCACTGGGGCAAAATGCACGGGCTCGGCGCCGCCGATCTGCGCGACCTCTATCCACGTTTCGACGATTTCCGCCGCCTGTGCACCGAACTGGACCCCGACGGTGTGTTCCGCAACGCCCACCTCGACCGGGTGCTGGGCTGAAGCGACGCTCGTCGAAGCGACCTGCAACACGAGAAACCCCGACTTCCGAAAAAGGACTGCCGGACGAGGTGGCGGTTCGTGGGCCACCGGCACAAGCATCGGGAAAGACTCCTCAGAGCCCGTCTTGGAACTTGGTCAGGTGGTTGCTGAACCGCCCGTCTCAGGCGGCGCCTTGCGGCGTTGCAGGCCACATCGAGTAGCCACCTCTCCGCCACGTGGCCTACTGCCTTGCTGATGCCCGCCTGCGGGCATTCCGATCGAATACGCCGGAGCGGGTCACCCTGCTCAGGCTGATCACCCGAGCGAAAGAACCAGACCAAAGACAGGCACTCAGTGCCCGCTTTGTGCCCGCACGGCCTCGGCGATCGGGGTGTCGCCGTTGACCAGTTCCAACGCTCGCCGTGCCGTGTCGGGTTCGTCCAGCAGCGCGACGAGTACGGCGGCGACATCGGCCCGGGTCACCTCCGCCCGGCCGACCGAGTCACCGAGCACGACCTTGCCGGTGGCGGGCTCGTCGGTCAGCCTTCCCGGGCGCAGAATCGTCCAGTCGAGGTCACGTGCCCGCAGATCCTCCTCGGCCGCTCGCTTGGCGTCGAGGTAGGCGCCGAACACCTCACCGGCGTCCGGCGGGTTCGGTTGCGCCGTGCCCATCGAACTGATCTGCAGGAATCTGCGCACTCCGGCGCGCTCGCAGGCCCGGGCCAGCAGCACCGAACCGGCGCGGTCCACCGTGTCCTTGCGGGCTGTACCGCTTCCGGGACCGGCACCGGCGGCGAAAACGGCCGCATCCGCTCCCGGCAGGTAGCCGGCGAGCGTCTCGGCATCGAGGCTTTCCAGATCGGCCACCACCGGAGCGATGCCATCGGAGCTCAGGTCCACGGCCTGTTCGGGGTCCCGGATCAGTCCGGCCACCGAATCACCACGACCGGTCAGCAACCGTCCGAACTCGCGGGCGATCTTGCCGTGGGCACCAGCCACCACTACTCGCATATCTTCAGCATAGGGATTGTGCAGCGGCTCGACTCGACGATCGAGCACACGGCCGGGACCGGACCGATCAGCTGTGGCTGGGGGCCGGAGCCTCGCAGGCGAGCAACCGGTCGTAGGCGACCTCGCTGACCCACCGGGACACGGCCGTGGGCTCGGCAGGCGGAGCATCCTCGAAGGACCGGCCTTCCAGCTCCACCCGCACACTCTCGGCGTCGGCACTCAGCACCGCCACTCCGAACTGGCGGGCGCGGATCAGGCAGGCCGACACGAAGTCCCGGCCATCGCTGACGGACCTCGGCACCACGATCGCGGCGTTGGTGAATCGCGCGAACGGCACAGCCGCCGTCAGCGCGCTACGCCAGTGACGTGCCGGCGCGAGCACGCCGGTCACTCGTGCCGCCGGTGGCGGTACCCGGTCGACCATCTCCGGCCACACCCAGGTCGCCACTTCGGCGCGATCGAGCACCGGTGCGCTGCCCACGCACAGGCGTTCGGCGTGCGCGTCCGGCAGTAGCTCGGCAACCGGCACCACGCGACGCCCCATCAGCTTCATCGGGGCCAGGACACTGCCCGGCCACCCCAGCGGCTCCATGGCGAATTCGGCGAGCGTGCCGACGGAAGCAGGCAGTTCGAGCGAGGGCTGGATCCGGGTAGTACACAGGCGGACGGTGTTGTCGGTCGCGGCACGTTCCGGTATTGCGGTCACTGCTGTGCGCCTCCCTCGATACATGGTTGCTCCCGCAGCATCACGAAACCGACCCGTGGCGGACGGCACCTGCCGGTGAGAGCACTCAGAAGATCCCGCGCCGGAGACCTTCGGGCCTCGCTGCGGCACCACTCGACTAAAACAGCTCCGCGCCGGTTCCTCGCCTTTCGACAGGGGGCCCTGCGATCGGCGGCCATGAGTCGTCGGTGACCGGTCGACGAGCGGTTCGGCGAGTTCGGCCCGGCGATGCGCCATTCAGGTGAGCTCAGAAGAGGACCGGGCCGGCTCCGGCGCGGTAGCACCGACGTGCAGGGGTCGACCGGCGCCGAGGGCAGCGGCGGCTCCGCTCAGGCACACCACCAGCAGCAGGCACAGCGGGAGGAACCAGGCACCGCTGAGATCGTGCAACACACCCACCAGCAATGGCCCCAGTGCCGCGAGCAGATAACCGACGGCCTGGGCCATCCCGGACAGTCGGGAGGCGATCGCCGCGTCGGGAGCGCGCAGCCCGATCACGCTCAGCGCCAGCCCGAACAACGCGCCCATCCCGAACCCGAGCACCACCGACGACACCCAGATCCACGGCAGCGGTGCCAGGAAGAATCCGAGCAGCCCCAGCGCCGACAGACCGAACAGGCCGACCGCGGGCAGGCGCTGGTCGTCCCGGCGGCCGACCAGCAGCGGCAGGCACATCGCACCGACCGCCTGCACGAGCGTGGACAGCGACAGCGCCAGACCGGCCGCCGTCGCATCCAGTCCCCTGTCCTGCGCGACCGTCGGCATCCAGCCGAAAACCACGTAGGCAAGCAGGGACTGCAGCCCCATGAAAGCCGTGACCTGCCAGGCCAGCGGGCTGCGCAGCAGGGTGCCCGCGGTGGCGGCGGGGACCGCGGTGTCGGCTCCCGCCGAACGCGACAGCCTGATGCGCAGCAGCGCCGAACGGAAAGGGGGCAGCCACACCAGGCCGGTCAGCAACGCCAGTCCCGCCAGCGCCAGCAGCGGCACTCGCCAGTTTCCGCCCGCCGCGTGCATGACCGGTACCGCCGTGGCGGCCGCGACGCTGCTGCCGAGCGTCAAAAACACCGTGTAGAGCGACGTGACCTGCGTCACCCGGCTGGCGAACTCGCGTTTGATCAGAGCGGGCAGCGCCACATTCGCGATCCCGACGGCAGCACCGACCACGATCGTTCCGCCGAACAGCGCCACCCACGGGAAGGGGCCGACCGCGGGGGCCGCCCGGAGCAGACTTCCCAGCACCAGCAGGGGGATGCACACCGCGATGACGCCCTCATCGCCCCAGCGGCGCCGCAGCGGCGGAGCGGCGAGCGCGAACACCCCCAGGCACACGACCGGCAGTGTCGGCAGCAGACCGGCCAGTGTCGTCGACATGTGCAGATCGGCGGCGATGTCGGGCAACAGCGCACCCGGTGCCGTAAACGGTGGCCGCAGGTTCAGCGCCAACACTGCGATGGCCACGAGAAGCCACACCGCCCGCACGCCTCGCCTCCTTCGACGAAAAGGGTCTCCCCGAAGTGAGGGAAACCTCACCATGCCCGTGCCCCGGGGCGACATCACGACAAAAGGACCCGGCGGTTCTTTCGAACCACCGGGTCCTGAAGTGGGCGAGGAGGGAGTTGAACCCTCACGTCCTTCCGGACACACGGACCTGAACCGTGCGCGTCTGCCATTCCGCCACTCGCCCGTGGCTGCCGTACCGAGTTTACCCGACCCGGTTTCGGACCTTGCCGGCGGGTCCGGCCACTCGGCCCGAGTGCCGTGATCGAGCATCGGTACTCGAGCACCGCGACACCCCTCGGATGCCCTCGGCGCCGACTTGCCGGAGTAGCTTAGCACGCGCTCCACAGGCGATTTCGGCAGGGTCGACGCCGGTGCGGAACTGGGCGGTGTAACAGCCCGTTACCCCAGATACGATGGGTTGCAGGAGTCGTACGTGTGGAGGGGATTGTCGTGGGCCTCGTGCAGCGCTTCGAGCGCAGACTCGAAGGCATCGTCGGCAACAGCTTCGCACGGGTGTTCGGCGGTAAAGTCGTGCCACAGGAGATGGCTCAGGGACTGCAGCGGGAAGCCGATCTACAGGTCCAGGAGCTGGCCGGAGGCCGACTGCTCGCCTGCAATCATTATACGGTGCAGCTCAGCCCCACCGATCACGATCGGCTCGCCGGAGAGGAGGAACAGCGAGTTACCGACCTTCTCGCCGACTGCGTTCAGGAGCATCTCACCGAGCAGGGGTGGGACACATATGGTGACGTCGTAGTCTCCCTGGAGCGCTCTGAGACGCTGCACACGGGACAGTTCCGAATCAGATCGTCCGTCGACCCCGACGTAAGCCGACGGCAGGCAACACCTCGTACCGCAGGAGATCGACCCATGAGCCAGCCACCAGGCCAATATCCCCAGGGGGATCCGTACGGCCAGCAGGCGCAGTACGGCTACGACCAGGGCTACGGGCAAGGTCAGTACGGGCAGGACCCCAACTACGGCTACGGCCAGCCCGGATACGACCCCTACGGCCAGCAACCGGGGTATGGCCAGGGACCCGGCTACGGGCAGCAGCCCCCGGGATATGACCAGGGCTACGGCCAGCCGCCACAGGGATACGACTACGGACAACCGCCGGCGCCGGGTTACGGCCAGCAGCCGGGCGGTGGGTACCCGCAGTCCGGCGGGTTCCCCGATCAGGGCTACGGGCAGCAGCCTCCCGCTCCCGGCTACGGGCAGCCCGGATACGACCCCTACGGCCAGCAGCCCCCCGGCTACGGCCAACCGGGATACGATCCCTACGGCCAGCAGCCGGGCGGTGCCTACCCGCAGTCAGGTGGATTCGCCGATCAGGGCTACGGGCAGCAGCCTCCCGCTCCCGGCTACGGGCAGCCCGGGTACGACCCCTACGGCCAGCAGCCCCCCGGCTACGGGCAGCAGCCCCCTGCTCCCGGCTACGGGCAGCAGCCTCCCGCTCCCGGCTACGGGCAGCCCGGATACCCGCAACCGGGCGGTGCCTACCCGCCGAGCGCGCCGGGCGGCTACCCGGATGCCATGCCGCGGCAGCTCACCGCCACCCTGCAGCTCGACGACGGCTCCAACCGCTCGTACACGCTCCAGCACGGCAGCAACGTGATCGGCCGGGGCCAGGAGGGACAGTTCCGGCTGCCCGACACCGGAGTGTCCCGCAAGCACATCGAGATCCAGTGGGACGGCCAGGCGGCGATGTTGGCCGATCTCGGTTCGACGAACGGCACCACGGTCAACGGCACTCCGGTGCAGACTTGGCAACTGGCGGACGGCGACGTGATCCGCGTCGGTCACTCCTCCCTGGTGTTCCGCAGCCAGGGCTGAGTCCCTTCCGTTCAGCAGTCGACTACACGGGTAGGAGCGTTCACAACAGGTGTCCGAGCTGGTGATTCAGCTGACCAGGGCAGGGTTTCTCGCCCTGCTCTGGTTGTTCGTGCTGGCCGCGCTTCGCGTGGTGCGTTCCGACCTGAACGCGGCCTCCGGCATCCGGGTGTCGATGCCGGGGGTCGGCAAACTACCCGGCAAGGGCGGCAAGCAGTCCCGCAGCAAGTCCAAGGCACCGCGGAAACTGGTGGTGACCGGCGGCGCGCTGACGGGCACGCGTATCTCGCTGGAGGGCAGGCCGATCATGATCGGCCGTGCCGATGACTCCACCCTGGTCCTCGACGACGATTACGCGTCGACGCGCCACGCGAGATTGTCCCTCCAAGGCACCGACTGGTACGTGGAGGATCTAGGCTCCACTAATGGCACATACCTCGATCGGGCGAAGGTCACGGGACCGACCAAGGTTCCGCTCGGGGTTCCGATCAGAATCGGCAAGACGGTGATCGAGCTGCGCTCATGACCCTCGTCCTTCACTACGCAGCCCGCAGCGACCGTGGCCTGGTGCGCTCCAACAACCAGGACTCGGTCTATGCCGGCCCACGACTCCTCGCCCTCGCGGACGGCATGGGTGGCCATGCCGCCGGTGAGGTCGCCAGCAAAGTCGTCATCGCGGCGCTCGCACCGCTCGACGATGACGAGCCGGGAGACGACCTGCTCGGACACCTGCACGATGCGATGGTTTCCGGCAACAGCGCGATCTCCGAACTGGTCGCCAGCGACCCCGACCTCGACGGGATGGGCACCACTCTCACGGCGGTGCTCTTCGCGGGCAGCAAGCTCGGCCTCGTGCACATCGGTGATTCCCGTGCCTACCAGGTTCGCGACGGTGATCTCTCCCTGATCACCCACGACGACACCTTCGTGCAGTCGCTGATCGACGAAGGCCGCATCACCGAGGAAGAGGCCGCCAATCATCCGCAGCGCTCACTGCTGTTGCGCGCACTGACCGGTCATGATGTCGAGCCCAGCCTCGCCGTGCGCGAAGCCAGGTCCGGTGACCGGTACCTACTGTGCTCCGATGGTCTGTCCAGCGTCGTCAGCGAGGAGACCATCGCGGAGGCGTTGCGCATCAGCGACCCGCAGCAGTGTGCCGACCGGATGATCGAACTCGCTCTCAAGGGCGGTGGGCCGGACAACGTCACGGTCATCGTCGCCGACGTGGTCGACGTCGAGTTCGGCGAGGATGCCCCGATCGTGGCCGGCGCCGCGGGCGCGGACGGAGAAGACCAGCCGCAGCCGGACTCCGCTGCGGCACGGGCATCGGCGGCCACGAGACCACAGCCCCAGCGGCAGCAACCGGAGCAGGCAACCCCGCCGCCCGAGGACCCGCCGCCACGCCGGCGTTGGTTACGGTCCTTGCTGATCACCGGCGCCGTGCTGGCCGTGCTGGCCGGACTCGTCTTCGCCGGCCGCTGGTGGGTGTTCAACCAGTACTTCATCGGCGTCAACAAGGCCAACGAAGTGGTGATCTTCCAGGGTGTCCAAGGCAGCATGCTGGGGTTGTCGCTGCACCGGCAGGTCGAGGGCTCCTGCCCGGCCTCGGCCTCTCCCGGCTGCCAACCGATCAGCGTCAACGACCTGCAGGAAGCCCAACGTCCCGACGTACGCAACGGGATCACCGAGCTCCAGGGCCTGCAGGGCGCACGGGAAGCCATGCTGCGATTGCGCATGACAGCCCTGCTGCCGGCATGTGACGAATCCGGCCCGGCAGCGACGCAATCGCCCACCGACAAGACCACCGCCTCCACCGCCCCACCGCCGACTCGACAGGGAGGAACGGCCCAGAACACTCCCGCCCGGAACGGCTCCGAATCCACTTCGAAGCCCACCCCTTCACCCACCGGGACACCACTGCAGCCTCAGACGCAGACTCCCGGTGTCACCTGCCGGACGGTGAGCTGATGTCCCAGCCGGTCGCCACAGACGGTGCCGACAGGACCTCCGGCGACGCAGCACCGGCCCCGCAGGGGTCCATTCGACGCGGGACCGAGCTGCTCATGCTCATCTTCGCCGCCGTGGTCGTCACGGCGGCGCTGGTGCTGGTCGCCATCAACCAGCATGCGCAGCTCACACCACAGATCCTGTACTACGGGGGGGCATTCCTCGCTCTCTTCGGGCTCGCGCATCTGGCCGTCCGCCGGTGGGCTCCGTACTCCGACCCGCTGATTCTGCCGCTGGTGGCATTCATCAACGGGCTCGGACTGGTCATCATCCACCGTGTCGACCTCGGCAACGCCACCGAGGGCGTGGAGGACTGGACCCCCGCCGCCCCGGACCAGGTGCTCTACACGGCCATCGCGCTGGTGCTGTTCGTGCTGGTGCTCGTTTTCGTCCGCGATCACAGGACGCTGGCCAAGTACGGCTACACCTGCGGGCTGGTGGGCCTGGTCGCGCTCGCCGCGCCCGCCGTACTGCCCAGTGCCATCGCACCGACCATCAACGGTGCGAAGCTCTGGATCTACATCGGACCGTTGTCCTTCCAGCCCGCCGAGTTCGCCAAACTCCTGCTGCTGATCTTCTTCGCGGCGTTCCTGGTGTCCAAGCGCGAGCTGTTCACCACGGCGGGGCGTCGCTTCCTGGGCATCGATTTCCCGCGGGCCCGGGACCTCGCTCCGGTTCTGGTCGCCTGGACGCTGTCCATCGGCATCGTGGTGCTGGAGCGCGACCTGGGCACCTCCCTGCTGTTCTTCGGCATCGTACTGGTGATGATCTACATCGCCACGGAACGAGCCGTGTGGATCGCCATCGGTCTGAGCCTGTTCGCGGCGGGTTGCTTCGTGGCCTACCCACTGTTCGGGCACGTCCAGGAACGAGTGGGTGCCTGGCTCAACCCGCTGAGCCAATACCAGCTCCGGGAGGCTCTGTTCGGCATGGCCACCGGCGGCCTCTTCGGTTCCGGTCTCGGTGGTGGACGGCCCGCAATCGTGCCCCATGCCGAAACCGACTTCGTCCTCGCCTCGGTCGCCGAAGAGCTCGGCCTCCTCGGGCTCGCCGCACTGTTCATGGTGTACCTGCTGTTGATGGCGCGTGGCTTGCGCAGCAGCCTGGCCGTGCGGGACTCCTTCGGTAAGCTGCTGGCGGGCGGCCTGTCCTTCGCGATGGCGCTCCAGGTGTTCGTGGTGGCCGGCGGTGTCACCGGCCTGATCCCACTGACCGGCCTGACAACGCCGTTCCTGGCCGCCGGGGGTTCCTCGCTGCTGGCCAACTACATGCTGATCGCCCTGCTGCTGCGGATTTCCGATGCCGCACGCCGTCCGCAGGCGCCGAGCAAGCCGAAGCCGAAGCAGGCCCCGATTGCCGAGGCACATACCGAACTGGTGGAGCGTCCCCGATGAACAAACCGCTGCGGCGGGTGGCACTGGCGATGATGGCCATGATCGTCCTTCTTTTGGCCAACGTCACTTACGTGCAGGTCATCCGGGCCGACGAGTTGCGCAGTGACTCCCGCAACAGCCGGATGCTCTATCGGGAGTACTCCACCCCACGAGGACAGATCACAGCAGGCGGCAAGCTGCTGGCCGAGTCGGTGGCCACCGACGACAAACTGAAGTACCTGCGCACCTATCCGAACGGCCCGCTGTATGCGCCCGTGACCGGCTATTACTCGTTCGTCTACGGCTCGAGCGGTGTCGAGTCCGCCAAGAACGAGGTGCTCAACGGCACCGCGGACTCGCTGGCTCTCACCCGCCTTTCCGACCTCGTCATGGGCCGCGAGCAGCAGGGCGGCAACGTCGAGCTGACGATCGATCCGGCGATGCAGCAGGCCGCTCACCAGCAGCTCACCAGCAAGGGGCTGCGGGGATCGGTGGTCGCGCTGAACCCGCAGAACGGCGCGATCCTGGCGATGGCCAACTCGCCCTCCTACGATCCGAACCGTCTGGCCGGCCACCGCCGCGAGCAGCAGAAGCAGGCGTGGCAGGAACTCACCAACGCCGAGCACGATCCGATGCTCAATCGGGCGATCTTGCAGACCTATCCTCCGGGTTCCACGTTCAAGCTGATCACGGCAGCGGCGGCGCTGGAGACCGGCAAGTTCGACGCCAACACGCAGGTCACCGCCAAGTCCTCGATCACACTGCCGAAGACCACCGACGCGCAACTGCCCAACTACGGCAACAGCACGTGCGGCACGCTGCCGACCGCGCCGCTGTGGGAGGCCATGGCGCGCTCGTGCAACACCGCGTTCGCCGAGGTCGCAGGCGCCGTCGGTGAGCAGAAGCTCCGGGAGACCGCGCAGAGCTTCGGCTTCGGCAAGGACCTGTACATCCCCATGGAAGTGGCGAATTCCGACCTCGGGAAGATCCCGGGCCCGGCAGCGCTGTACCAGAGCGGTATCGGGCAGCGCGATGTGCGCGTCACTCCGATGCAGAACGCCATGATGGCCGCCGCGATCGCCAACGACGGCACGCTCATGAAGCCGCACCTGGTCGAAAAGACGCTGGCACCGGACATGTCGGTCCTCGACAAGCACGATCCGCAGCGGATGAGCCGGCCCATTTCGCCGGATATCGCCCACACCCTCCGGGAAATGATGGTCAAGTCCGAACAGTATTCCGGTGATACGGGCAAGATCACGGGCGTCCAGATCGCCTCCAAGACGGGCACCGCCCAGCATGGCGCGAATACCGACCCGCACGGCTGGTACGTGGCTTTCGCTCCCGCCGAAAACCCGAGGATCGCAGTCGCCGTGATCGTGGAGGACGGCGGCAACATGGGCGCCGACGCCACCGGCGGCAAGATCGCCGGTCCGATCGGACGCGCCGTGATCCGGGCGGGCCTGCAGGGAGGTGGCTGAACCGTGCTGACCTCCGGCCACCTTCTCGCCGAACGCTACCGGCTCGATTGGCGTATCGCCGTCGGCGGTATGGGTGAGGTCTGGCAGGCCGTGGACGTGCGGCTCGACCGCACCGTGGCGGTCAAGGTTCTCAAACCCGAGCTGTGTGGTGACGCGGAGTTCCTGCACCGCTTCCGCACCGAAGCCCGCACGACCGCGTCGCTGAACCACCCGGGTATCGCGGCCGTCCACGATTACGGGGAAACGTCCGCGACCGCGGAAGGCCCGGAGGACACGGCCTACCTGGTGATGGAACTCGTCGAAGGCGAGCCACTGGCCACGATTCTCGCTCGCGAAGGACGTATCACCGTCGAGCACACCCTGGAGATGCTGGAGCAGGCGGGCAGCGCGTTGCAGGCCGCACACGAACGTGGTCTGGTACACCGCGACGTCAAGCCGGGCAACATCCTCGTCACCCCGAGCGGGACGGTCAAACTCACCGACTTCGGGATCGCCAAGGCCGCCGACGCGGCGCCGGTGACCCGCTCCGGGACGGTCATGGGCACCGCGCACTACATCTCACCGGAACAGGCCCTGGGCAGCGAGGCCATCCCGGCCAGCGACGTCTACTCGCTCGCGGTCGTGGGGTACGAGTGCCTCAAGGGGCACCGCCCGTTCCTGTCGGACAATGCGGTCACGGTCGCGATGATGCACATCCGCGAAGTGGCGCCGCTGCTGCCCCCGGACATTCCCCGGCACGTGCGCGCCCTCATCGAGGCAACTCTGGTCAAGGATCCGCGCTACCGCTACAGCAGCGGAGGGGAGTTCGCGAACGCGGTGGCCAGCGTGCGGGCGGGCGGCCCGTTGCCCGCCCCCGCCGCGCTGGCCGCCGTGCCCTCCCAACAGCAGCCCCAGCAGCAGCTCCAGCAGGGGAACACGGTGGTGCACGAGGTGGGACCGCCCCGCCCCTCCGGTGGACGGGGAATGCCGCAGCACCCACCGGCCGCGGGAATGGTTGTTCCGAGTCCTCCACCGAGCCTTCCGGCTGCAGCACCTCCCTCGGTCGGAGTACCGCCCACCAGTGGGGGGATGCAGCATCCGGGTAACGCATACCCGTCCGGAGCGATCCCACCCCAAGGGGGAGCGTCCCGGACCGGACCGCTCCAGGCGGCGTCGCCGATGCTGCGGTCCGAGCGTGCGAACCGAGGAGGACTGTGGGTATTCCTGGTCGTTGTGATCATCGTGGTGCTGGCCGTCACGAGCGCGGCAGCTTGGCGAGTGCTCACGCAGAACCGATCGTTACCGAAAGCGGCCGTTTCCGAGCGACCGGCGGCAGCGTTCGCCGAGGACCGGGATCGCAGCGCCCGTCCCGATGCCGATGTGAGATTCATCGACCTGGATTCCGTCGAGCATTTGGTCCAGACTGCGCTACGGCATCATGAATCGAGCCGGGATATCCACGCGGTGGGCAACGCTGCCCGCCCTGCGCATGCCCGGATACCGCATCCGGGGCAGCCGATACGGCACCGGCAGGAAACCGGCCGACCGGTGTGGCTCCCCGTAGCGGGGTCACCGGCGATGGAGTTACCGGTGACGAAGCAACCACCAGCAGACCGGCGAACAGCACATGTCGATGAAGTCGGGGGGACCGCGCACTGTGCGCCCGCTGGGCAGCGAGCTGTCGAAGGGACATCGGCTGCCACGGAAATGCGGGTCAGCATGATGGGACGACCGTGGACAAGGATCGGAACTACGCAGCGATGAGCTCACCACGACTTCTCTCCAACCGTTACGAGCTCGGGGAAACACTCGGCTACGGCGGCATGTCGGAGGTGCACAGCGGCCGTGACGTCCGACTCGGGCGGGATGTGGCGGTGAAGGTGCTGCGGGCCGACCTCGCCAGCGACCCCACGTTCCAACTCCGCTTCCGCCGCGAGGCGCAGAATGCGGCCGCGCTGAACCACCCGGCGATCGTCGCCGTCTACGACACCGGCGAGACCGACTCCGACAGCGGGGCGTTGCCCTACATCGTCATGGAGTACGTCCACGGGCGGACTCTCCGGGACATCGTGAAAACGGAAGGCCCCCTGGTTCCTCGCCGGGCGATGGAGGTCATGGCCGACGCCTCGGCGGCACTGGACTTCAGTCATCGGCACGGCATCGTGCACCGCGACGTCAAGCCCGCCAACATCATGATCACCGATTCCGGCGCGGTGAAGGTGATGGATTTCGGCATCGCCCGGGCCGTCGCCGACGGACAGGCCGCGGTGACCCAAACCGCCGCCGTGATCGGTACCGCGCAGTACCTGTCACCGGAGCAGGCGCGCGGCGAGACCGTGGACGCCCGCAGCGACGTCTACGCCGCGGGCTGCGTGCTGTTCGAACTGCTCACCGGGCAACCGCCGTTCACCGGCGACTCCCCGGTGGCGGTGGCCTATCAGCACGTGCGGGAAGAGCCCAGCAAACCCTCGGACCACAACGAGCAGGTTCCGGCCTCGCTGGATGCCGTGGTGCTCAAGGCATTGAGCAAGAATCCGGCCAACCGCTACGAATCGGCCGCCGACATGCGCACCGACCTGATCCGTGTGCTGTCCGGCCAGCGCCCGAACGCTCCGATGGTCATGTCCGCCGAAGAGCGCACCGCGATGATGGGCGGCTCCTCGGCCACCCAGGTGGCCGAGACGCGACAGCACTGGCCGGAGGAGGTCGCCCGCCCCGACGAGGAGGACCTCGAGCAGGTCCATCGCCGCAAGCGCCGCAAGCGCTGGGTGATCGGCCTGGTCACCGCGGTGTGTCTCGGGGTGTTCGCCCTCGCGGCATGGCTGGCCACGATCATGACCGCCGAACCCTCGGGCCCGAAGCAGATCACCCTCGGCAACTACGTGGGGCAGGAGATCGCTGTCGCACGCAATTCGGCCGCCGAGGCCGGATTCCAGGTGATGATCCGCGAACAACCGTCCTCACCCGCCGACGAGGGGCGCGTCGTCCGGCAGAAGCCACCGGCGAACCGGCAATACGCCATCGGCACCCAGGTGTATCTGTTCAAGGGGACGGGACCGAAGCAGGTCGACGTGCCCGATCTGACGGGCATGACGATGTCGGAGGCGCAGAAGGCACTCCGCGGTGTCGGTCTGGCGCTCAACTTCACCCCGAAGGAAACGGAAGTCACCGATTCCGACAAGGTCGGCACCATCCTGAGCCAGAGTGAGACGGGTTCAGTGGACCAGGGAACCATGATCACCGTGACCGTCGGCAAGGCGATCGAGAAGAAGAGCGTCCCCGATGTCGGCGGTCAGTCCCTCGCCGACGCAACCAGCACTCTGGAATCGGCCGGGTTCACCGTCACCAGCAAAGAGGTGGACTCACCGAAACCGGCGGGCACGGTGATCTCCCAGAACCCGTCGGCCGGTTCGAGCGTACGCCCGGGCAGTGAGATCACGCTCAGCGTCTCCAATGGTTCGCAGATCACCGTGCCCGACCTGACGGGCCTGTCGGAGTCCGAAGCCGAGGACGCCCTGGAACAGGCCGGATGGAACGGTGATCTCAGTACCCGCAAGCAGGCGACCAATGACGAGTCCATGGACGACAAGGTGGTCGGAAGCTCCCCCGCGGCAGGGTCGGCGATCGGTAAGGATCAGCCGATCACGCTCTACATCGGTGACTACGGGGCGAGCCCGAGCTCCTCACAGGGCGGGCTGTTCCCGTCCTTCGGTTGAACCCGTCGCAACGTGGCCGGCGACCCGGCGGGGTCGCGCCCCACGCGCTTTTGCGGACGTGTTCTAAAGTGACCAGCATGACGCCGGTGACTCACGAACACGTCTCGGATACGGTCGAGCGCTACCTGCAGCGGCTCGATGCCGGGGATGTGCCGGGAGTGCTGGCACTGTTCGCCACCGACGGTGTGGTGTCCTCACCGATGCAGGGCGATATTCCCGCACGGGAGTTCTATCCGGAGCTCGCAGCGACCCTGCAGCGCGCCACGATCACGGCCCAGGAGCTGTTCGTCTCCACCGACGATCCGCGGCGCGCCGCCGTGAGATTCCGCTACGACTGGACGGCCGGAGCCGAAACTCCACCGAGCTTCGACTGCATCGATGTCATCACCATCAACGACGAGGGACTGATCGCCGAGCTGCGTTTCGTCTACGACACCCACCCGCTGCGCGTGGCCTGGCAATCAGCTCTCGACCGGCTACGTTGACCGGGTTTTTCACACCGGAACGTTCTCCGCGAAACCCGGCTGCCGAGAGCAGGAGCCGAGCACGATCACCTCGGCGCTCACCGCACAGCGCCGGCGGCGACCTCCCGCATACCCCGCTCGAGGGTGTCGACAGTGTGCTCGTCGGCCGGGTGGCCGGCACCGGCCATCCAGTTCGCCAGCATCCGGTGGCCGCCATCGGTCAGCACCGACTCGGGATGGAACTGCACGCCCTCCATCGGCAGGCTGCGGTGCCGCATGCCCATCACGATCCCGGACCGGGTGCGGCCGGTGACCTCGAACTCATCGGGCACCGTGTCCGCCCGCACGATCAGGGAGTGATAGCGCGTGGCCAGGAAGGGCCGCGGTAGGCCGGCGAAAACGCCGCCGCCCTCGTGGGAAATCTCGCTGGTCTTGCCGTGCAGCAGCTCCGGTGCTCGTTCGACGGTGCCACCCCAGGCCGCCCCCATCGCCTGATGTCCCAGGCACACCCCGAGCATCGGCTTGTGCTGCTGCGCGCATTGTTCGACGAGCTCCATCGAGCGACCCGCACGCTGCGGCGTGCCCGGTCCGGGGCTGAGCAGCACACCGTCCGACTCGGTGACCTCGGCGTCGGTCACCACGTCGTTGCGACGCACGACGCAGTCGGCACCCAACTGGGCAAGATACTGCACCAGGTTGTAGACGAAGCTGTCGTAGTTGTCGACCACCAATACGCGCACATCGACAGCCTACGTGCTTCCCCTTCCGTGTTCGTCGACACGCCGGGCCGCACCGACCCGTGAGCGGCGCCTTTCGGCACGCTGCTCGCTCACGAGCCCGCGGTGGGGTCGGTGAAGGGAAGGGTGGGCTCGATCCACGGGAAAACCACGAACAGCAACAGCGCCACCACCACGACCACCAACAGCGCCGCCTCGACGAGTTTGATCCCGGTCGCGCCCGGTAGCTTGCGCCAGATCCAGGCGTACATTCACCCCTCCCCCGGTTCCGGTGAGCGCAGTTCCGGTGGCCGCAGCCCCGGGCGCGACGACACCTTCGGGTAGCGCTTGGTCAGCACACCGTGCACGATCAGCCGCTTCTCCGCCGAGAAACGCGGGTGACATGTCGTCAACGTGATCAACCGCGTTCGCCGTTCCGGCGGTACTTCGGCACCCTGCTTACCCGGTACGGGCAGAATGACCTCACTCTGGTGAGGCTGCACGATCCGCCGGCCGACCACTTCCGCATACGGCCCCCCGATCGGAGCCACTCCCTTGCATCGCGTCTCCGCCGCACGCTGATCCGCTCCGCCGGCCGCATCCGGTTTTGCAGGTCCCCGGGAGGAGCTTCCACCACGAGAAGCCCAATCCGCCACTTCGTGCCGCATCGGCAGGACGCGATAGACGTACCACTGCGAGGCGGTCTCCACGATCAGGGCATCACAGGACCGGAGCTGGTCGAGGTCGCCGAACGGGGCTCCCCGGCCGATCCGATGGCCCGCGACGGCGAAGTTGCCGCGCTCGCCGGGCAACGCCGTGCCCGTGTAATGCGCCGGTCCGATCGCCAGCGTCTCCTGATCGGTTCCCTGCAGGACGGTGTAGCGGTAGTCCGCCCCGAGGGCAGGGATGTACAGCTGCGCGAACCCTCGGCCATCCTCCGGCTTCACCGGCATCCGGCGGGGAGTTTCGTCCTTCCAGCGGTCGTGCAGTCGCTCGGTGGCTTCGGTCTGCTTGCGTGCCGAGAACCAGCTCGTGACGTACAGCTCGTAGAATACGAACAGGAGCACGACGAGACCGAGCGTCATCACGAGTTCGCCTGCCACGCGCGTGGCAGCGCGGAGACGTTCTCCTCGCCGATCCGGTGGCGGCGCGGCAGGGGCCTCGGGCGAACCCACGGCACTCCCTTCTCCAGAACGGATGGCACGGGTCGTTCGATTGTCGCTGTGATTACGTTAACGTGTGCAGTGAAGGCGAGGCCGCTTCGTGACCGATTCGCCGGATGCCCGTCCGGGCGCCTGTCGGCAGGCAGCGAAACCGGTCCCGCGTCCGCCGACGAATCCACTCGCCGGCGCCAGACACCGAACCCGCCCATACCGAACTCCGCCCCGTCATCCGGGGGGATGCACCATCTGACGAGGACACCATGCCCAAGTCCAAGGTCCGCAAGAAGGATTCCTCCACTCCACCCGTCGATCGGCACACACCGGTGAAGGCGAAGGCGGTCGGGCCGTCGCACCCCATCTACGTCGGTGTGATGCTGGGCATGATGCTGCTGGGGCTGCTGTGGCTGGTGGTCAACTACCTGGCAGGCCCGAAGATCCCGTTCATGTCCGAACTCGGCGCGTGGAACTTCGCCATCGGATTCGCCTTCATGATCGTCGGCCTGCTCATGACCATGCGCTGGCGCTAGCCCTTCGCGGGCTCGGGAGGCAGTGCGTCGATACCGGCACCGGGGCCCCGGGGTGGGGAGGAAAACCACCCTCTGGTCTCAACTCTCTCGGCGCGGCCGTCGACGTTCGGTAACCGAACGACATGTGTGTAAGTTATCCCCACTGGGGACAACCCTGTGGATAACTGGGAAAAACCCTGGTGACAGATGTGACACTGAAACTGTGACTTCCCATGCCGGCATCCCCCGCCAGTGGTCACCCCCGGCGGCCCTGGTCACCTGTGGATGGGTGCTCACCGCCGCCGCGGTGCTGTGGTGGCTGAGCTCGTCGGACCCGATCGACCGCCTCTTCACGGGAACACTCGTCCTCGCTCTCGCCGCCGTATCGGCCTACGGCAGCCTCGTACGGCCACGCCTTGCTGCCGATGCCGACGGCATCACCGTACGTTCGCTGGGAGGAACCCACCGCTGGACCTGGCAACAGGTGGAGGTACGGGTACACCGTACTCCGCGTCTCGGGCGCACCGTCGACGTACTCGAGCTGGACGTTCCCGAACAGCACCGCCCGGGCGGACTGATCGTACTCACCAAACTCGACCTGGGCACGGATGTCGGTGACGTCGCCGAGCAACTCGAGCACCTCCGCCCGTGAGAGCCTCAGCCGGGCAGCCGTATACATCCGACCCGCCCGTCCGGCTGCACGTCACAGATGACATCGCCGAATTGCAGGTCCCGAGTGACCAGCAACACAACCAGCACCACCAACAACCCGGCAAGCGAGCCGAACTGCCACGCGGTGCGACGAGAAGCCGGAGCGTAGAGCAACGCGGCCGTCGAGGCCAGCCCCAGCACCAGCCCCCCGAGATGCCCGAACAGCGAGATCCCCGGGATGCTCAGAGTCAGCACGATGTTGATGCCGATGATCATCAGGATCGGTCGCAGGTTCAGCTTCAACCGGAACGCCGCGACAGCGATCCCGCCCATCAGCCCGTACACGGCACCGGAAGCACCGGCGACCGGGTTCACCGGCCCCCCGAACAGGAACACGGCCGTACTCCCGCCCAGCAGCGACAGCAGGTAGACCGAGGCGAACCGGACCCGCCCCAGCACCATCTCCAGATCCCGACCGATGATCCACAACGCGACCATGTTCACCAGCAGGTGGAGCAGGCCGATGTGCAGGAATCCGGAAGTGATCAGCCGCCACCACTGACCGTCCGCCACCGGCAACGGCCACAGCGACCACGCCTCGAACAGACCCGACCGGAAGTTCTCCATGGGATTACCGGCCTGTACCGAGGTGAGCGCGTGCACCAGCACATTGATCGCGATGAGTGCGGGCACGACCATCGGCTTGGTCGACAACCGCGCTCCCGCGACGGTCACCGGATGGCGCGTCCCCCGCTGCCCTTCGGCGACGCAGTCCACGCACTGATACCCGACGGAGGCCTCGCGCAGGCACTCCGGGCACACCGGGCGGTCACAGCGCACACAACGAAGTCCCGTCGGTCGGTCGGGATGGCGAAAGCACCCCGGAGCCGAGGCCGAGTTCCCCGGAGAATCCGCCGACTGACCGGGTGGAACAGTCACGTCAGGCTTCGCCGCCGCGTTCGATCGTGACCTTCTCGATCACGATGTCGTTGACCGGACGGTCCTGCTGACCGGTAGCCGTGTGCGCGATGGCGTCCACCACGTCACGAGACTCCTGATCCGCAACTTCACCGAATATCGAATGCTTGTAGTTCAGCCAGCTCGTCGGAGCCACCGAGATGAAGAACTGCGAGCCGTTGGTGTTCGGTCCTGCGTTGGCCATCGCCAGCAGGTAGGGCCGATCGAACTGCAGTTCCGGGTGGAACTCGTCGGCGAACTGGTATCCGGGCCCTCCTCTGCCGGTGCCCGTCGGATCCCCGGTCTGGATCATGAAGCCGTCGATGACCCGGTGAAAGATCACACCGTCGTAGAACGGCCCCGAGCGCTCTCCGCGGGCATTCGGCTCGCTGTACTCGATGGTCCCTTCGGCGAGACCCACGAAATTGGCGACGGTCTTGGGCGCCTGGTTCGGGAAGAGATTGACGCGGATGCTCCCCTGCGTCGTCTGCAGGAGCGCGGTCAATGTCGTCCCAACGAGCGATCCATTGTCTTCAGCCACCGCTCCATCCTGCCATCAACAGGCGATCCTCCGGTGTGAGGGTGCAGTATAGGACCTGATCGTCATGCACTGCGGGGACCATGACGATGCCGCGCGGTGACGGCCCCGGTTGCATCCGCAGCCGGGAGGAGGCACGAACGACCGGTGAACACCGGCCAAGGAGGCAGACAATGGACGAAGTCACAGCCATGTCCCGAGCAGGGGAGAACGTCGGCAAGGCAGTGGGGACCGGAGTGCGCAACGCGCGTCACGGGGCCGTCCGCGCGAGCAAGGCCGGCGCGGAAATCTACCGACAGGCCGCGCTGCTCGCCGAGCAGGAACTCGCCAGCCGCGGCATTTCCACGGACGACCTGCAGGAGCGGTTCATGCAGCGGGCCACGAGCATGCCCGGCAAGGAGTCGGCGGGCAAGGGCAAGAAGGCCCGCAAGAACTGGGACAAGAAGAAGGCCAAATCACGTAAGCAACTGGCCAAAAACGCCAAGGCCGCTCGCAAGGAGATGGCGGTCCGGTCCGGAGCGACGAAACCGAAAGGTCGCCGGAAGTGGCCGTGGGTCCTGCTGGCGCTGGCCGGGCTGGCCGGAGCCGCAGCGGCGGTGCTGATGCGGCGCCCGGAGGAAATGCCCGTCGCCCAGGCCGAGCACAACCGTTTCCCGGGGCACGACGCGGACGGATCGCACTCGAACGGCTCGACCGAACCGGCACGAGGAGACGGGCAGGTGACCGGAGAGACCACGGCTCTGCGGCCCAACACGGAGCAGTGAGCCACTGCCTGCCGAATCACGTCATCGGGGTGGTCGAGGACGCACGGAACTCGACCACCCCGATGTACGCACGTCCGCAGCGGTACCGAAGCACTTCTCGCCGCCGACCCCGTACGGCAGATTGCTCCGCACTTTCCGGTGCCACGAATGTGGCGCCGACCACGTCGACGCCGAGAAGGCCTCTCCGGATGCGAGAAGGCATCCCAAGATCGCAGGACTGCGTGCCATGCTGGCCGCATGAACGAAATCGGTCCCGACGCGAGTTACGACATTCACGCATCAGTGCACGTTGATGCGGCACCGTACGAGGTGTACGCGGTCGCAAGCGACATCACGCGGATGAGCGAGTGGAGCCCGGAGACCGAGGGCTGCGCATGGATCGGCGGACAACCGGGGGTTCCCGGTTCCCGGTTCCGCAGCCACCACAGGGTCGGCAACGACACGTGGACCACGGAATGCGAAGTCGTGATCGCGGAACCGGGACGTCGCTTCGTGTGGACGGTGCTGGATCGCAGCGCGGAGTGCCGAACCTCGATATGGTCCTTCGAGATCGCCTCGGACGGCCGCCGTTGCCTGCTGACTCAGCGCTACGTCATGCGCACCATGCCCGAAAGCCTGCGCCGGGTCATGGCCGAGCTGCCGAAGGAGAAGGCCGAGACGTTTCTGGCCGATCGCCGGACACAGTTACAACTCGCGCTGCAGCAGACCGTTGACGGCATCAAGATGACCATCGAGAACCGCTGACCCGTGGCCGGCCGGATACTCGCCGAGCATCCGGCATGACACCCACGTTCCGGTAATCGGTGATCCCCGGGGGTACGGATGACGCGGACCCCGGGCTCACAGCCACCTGAGCCGCACAGGTCACACTCCGTTGCCGGACAACCACTGATACACCGCGGTCATGCCCCGCTGAGTTCCTTCGAATGATATCGAGCGCTCCCGCATGCCGCTCGGCCGCCAACGCGGCCGGCACCGTGCACGGGCAGCACCGACCTCGCGGGTTCCCGACGGCCCCGATCGCAGGTGCTGTGTTCCCTCGAGAAACCACCCCGGATCCGACGACGGGCCCCGGCCACATCTGCGGAAAACCACAAAAAAGACCAGGTCGTGCGACCTGGTCTTCTGGTGGTGGAGACGAGGGGAATCGAACCCCTAACCCCCGCCTTGCAAAAGCGGTGCTCTGCCGATTGAGCTACGTCCCCGGCTCAGTGCCTGCGGCACTGTGTCCACGGATACCCCATGGCACCGTGTCGCTCGGCCCGGCAGTGTTCCACCGACCGAGCCGAGCCATCAACCGGGCAACAATGAGGCTCGAAGCTGTGCCCAGCTGCTCGTGGTTCAGGCTTCCGCCGTAGCCTCTCGCCAGAGATCGGCCTCCGCCTTGGCCGCACGGTTACGCCGAACAACAAGCAGGACGGCACCGGCAACGGCAGCCAACATGAACAGCTTCTTCACTTCGGTCGCCTCCTACCGCGAAACGGACATCCCGTGCCGCCCGTCACCGAAACCTGCACGGGGAGAGTGGGCCTAGGAGGACTTGAACCTCCGACCTCTTCGTTATCAGCAAAGCGCTCTAACCAACTGAGCTATAGGCCCGTCGTGCACCCCAAACATTACATGATTCGCCGGACGGCTCCAAACCGGGGGTGTGTGACATGCCCGATGCCGATGACACACCCACGGCCTGCGGATTCACTCCCGCTCGGACAACGTCACCTCCGCCCCTCCCGCGAAGTCGGCAGCCACGTTGTAGATGAAGGCTCCCACCGTGGCCAGAGCCGTCATCAGCACGATGTTGACGGCCCCCACGATCGAGGCGGCACCGAACACGCGGCCCGCGCTGATCAGGGGCTCACCGATCGTGTTCTCCGGTTGTGTGAGGTCACTGAACGTACCGTTGAGCTGATCCCACACGCCCATACCGCCGAGCACCCCGTAGAGCACCGCGACGGCGATCATCCACACGAAGAACATGGCCACGCTCAGCACCAGCGCGAGCTTGAGCACCGACCACGGGTCGACTCTCCGGATCTGCAGGCTCGCGCGACGAGGCCCCCGGCTCGGGCGCCGAGCACCACCCGCGGACCCCGAGGCCGAGGACCTGCTCGCCGTGCTCCCCGCAGCATCCGCGCCCCCCGCGAACGACACGGTCGTACGCTCGGTGCGGGAGGATTCGGCGGACTCCGCCCCAGCAGCGGCTCCGGAGCCCGCCTGTGCGGGCTGCCCCATGTCCCGCAACGGGTGCGGGATCGTCTGGGTGTCCTCCGCGTCCGAGTTCGGCGCTTCTGCCGTACCGGCCTCCGCACGCGGTGATTCCGCCCCCGTGGTCGCCGCAGCGCTCCCCCCGGACCCGATCGGCTCCGAATCCCGTGGCACCGAGCCATCCGACTCCTGTCCGGCCTCCTGCCCGGAATCCGCGGCACCCGTCCCGGGGTCGGTGATCCCGGCGGAGGCGGTACTTCCGGAACCACTCCCCTCGGAGGTTTCCGACCCGGCCACCGAGGCGCTCGAAGTCCGCTGCCACGGAGGAGGGGTGCCGGTACCACCCGACACCCCGGCATTGCTGCTCTGCAGCTCCTCCTTGCCGGAGTCGTCCGTTGCCCGCGCCCCGGTGGAATCGGTGTGCTCGATCTCACCGACCGCTGCCGTGGCGCCCTCCGGCCCACCGTCGTGCTCGGTGGACCCCCCGGCCTGTGTCCCGGTCGAGTTGTCGTCGACTGCCTGCGTCATGACCGAGGTCGAATCCGTGTCCTTCTGGGACTGCGAATCCGAACGCTGCGGCTTGTCGGAAGGTGTCACGGGCGGTCCTTCGCTGATCATCGGCGTCCTGTGGCGACGATGCTGCCCACGCCACTACTTTCGCTGTTCCGGGCCGGCGGCATCGGGATCGACGGCCTCATCGGCATTGCGCGCGATGGCAACCACCGAGGTGGCCTCCCCGAGATCCATCAGGCGAACCCCCTTCGTTTGCCTGCCGGCCTTGCGCACCTCCTTGGCGGTGGTCCGGATGACCCCACCCTGGGAAGTAATCGCGTAGAGCTCATCGTCCACTTCGACAATAAGCGCTGACACCAGCCTGCCACGCTTGCGGTCATACTGAAGAGTGAGAACTCCCTTTCCGCCGCGGCCCTGCACCGGGTAATCGTCGATCGGCGTGCGCTTGGCATAGCCGCCGTCGGTCGCCACCAGGACATACCGATCGGGCCGGACCACCCCCATGGACAACAGCTCGTCGCCGGAGTTGAAACGCATCCCCAGCACACCGGAGGTCGCGCGCCCCATCGGCCGCAGCACCTCGTCGGTGGCGTGGAAACGAATCGACTGCCCCTCGGCGGAGACGAGCAGCAGATCGTCGTCCGTGGAGCACAGCACGGCGCCGACGAGCTCGTCGTCGTCCTTGAGGTTGATCCCGATGAGGCCACCCGACCGGTTGGAATCGAACTCGGTGAGTTTCGTCTTCTTGACCAGGCCGTTCTTCGTGGCCAGCACCAGATACGGCGACGCCGTGTAGTCCTTGATCTGCATCACCTGGGCGATGTGCTCGTCCGGCTGGAACGCCAGCAGGTTCGCCACGTGCTGCCCGCGAGCGGTGCGGTTGGCCTCCGGCAGCTCGTAGGCCTTGGCCCGGTAGACCCGCCCCTTGTTGGTGAAGAACAGGATCCAGTCGTGCGTGGAGCACACGAAGAAATGCGAGACGATGTCGTCCTGCTTGAGCTGGGCTCCCTGCACACCCTTGCCGCCGCGCTTCTGTGCCCGGTACAGGTCGGTGCGCGTCCGCTTGGCGTATCCCGTCCGGGTGATCGTGACGACGACGTCCTCGTCGGCGATGAGGTCCTCCATCGAGACCTCGCCCTCGTACGGGACGATCCTGGTGCGCCGCTCGTCACCGTGCTTGTCGACGATCTCCATGAGCTCGTCGCGGACGATGCGCCGCTGCCGCTCCGGATTCTCGAGGATGTCGGTGAGGTCGGCGATCTGCTCCTCGATCTCGGCGAGCTGGTCGAGGATCTTCTGACGCTCCAGCGCGGCCAGCTTGCGCAGCTGCATGTCCAGGATCGCGGTCGCCTGGACCTCGTCGATGTCGAGCAGCTCGATCAGGCCGTTGCGCGCGTCCTCGGCCGTCGGCGACCGGCGGATCAGCGCGATCACCTCGTCCAACGCATCGAGCGCCTTGGCCAGGCCGCGCAGGACGTGTGCCTTCTCCTCGGCCTTGCGCAGCCGGTACCGGGTACGCCGGACGATGACCTCGATCTGGTGCTTGACGTAGTACCGGATCACCTGGTCCAGCCGCAGTGTCCGGGGCACTCCCTCGACCAGGGCCAGCATGTTCACGCCGAACGTGGTCTGCAGCTGGGTGTGCTTGTAGAGGTTGTTGAGCACCACCTTCGGGATCGCATCCTTTTTCAGGGTGATGACGATCCGCATCCCGCGGCGGCTGTTGGACTCGTCGGAGATGTCGGAAATGCCCGAGAGCTTGCCGTCGCGGTGCATCGAGGCGATGTTCTCGATGAGATTGTCCGGGTTGACCTGGTACGGCAACTCGGTGACCACCAGTGAGGTGCGGCCCTTGGTGTCGTCCTCGACATCGACCACGGCACGCATCTTGATCGATCCCCGGCCCGTGCGGTAAGCATCGGCGATCGAGGTGCTGCCCATGATCAGTCCCGAAGTGGGAAAGTCCGGGCCCTTGATCCGCTCGATCAGTGCCTCGAGCAGCTCCTCGTCGGTCGCCTCCGGGTTCTCCAGCGCCCACACCACACCGTCGGCGACCTCGCGCAGGTTGTGCGGCGGGATGTTGGTGGCCATCCCGACCGCGATCCCGCCACCACCGTTGACCAGCAGGTTCGGGATCCTCGAGGGGAGGACGTCGGGCTCCTGCGTCCGACCGTCGTAGTTGTCGGAGAAGTCGACGGTGTCCTCGCCGATGTCGGCGAGCATGCTCATCGCCAACGGCGCCAGCCGCGACTCCGTGTAGCGCATCGCAGCGGCCGGATCGTTGCCCGGCGAACCGAAGTTGCCCTGGCCGTCGATGAGCTGGTGGCGCATGGACCAGGGCTGGGCCAGGCGCACCAGGGTGTCGTAGATCGCCGAGTCGCCGTGCGGGTGGTAGTTACCCATCACGTCACCGACGACGCGGGAACACTTGACGTAGGAACGATCCGGGCGGAAGCCCGAGTCGTACATCGAGTAGAGCACGCGGCGGTGCACCGGTTTGAGGCCGTCACGCACGTCGGGCAGCGCCCGGGCGACGATCACGCTCATCGCGTAATCGATGTAGGAGTTCTGCATCTCCTGCTGGATGTCGACCGGCTCGACGCGGCCGCCCTCAGGAGGAAGAGTTTCGGTCATCCCGTCCTTCTTTTCGCTGGCTTGGTCGGCTGACGTGGAGGTGCGCCGGGCAGCACGGCGATGAACCCGCTCGCTCGGACCAGCGGGTCCGGGAGCACGCGCACCTCGTCAGCCGTGAACGGTTCGAGGCGATGCGCGGTCAGACGTCCAGGAACCGGACCCCGTTGGCGTTGCGGGTGATGAACGACCGCCGGGCCTCGACATCCTCGCCCATCAGGACACTGAACAGCTCGTCGGCGGTGGCCGCGTCGTCCAGCGTCACCTGCATCAGCAGGCGGCTGGTCGGGTCCATCGTCGTCTCCCACAGCTCGTCGGCGTTCATCTCGCCGAGGCCCTTGTAACGCTGGATGCCCTCCTCCTTCGGCAGTCTCTTGCCCTCGGAGGCACCCTGCTGCAGCAGTGCGTCGCGCTCGCGGTCGCTGTAGGCGTACTGCGGCTCCGAACGCGGCCACTTGATCTTGTACAGCGGCGGGCTCGCGAGGTAGACGTGGCCGTTCTCGATCAGCGGGCGCATGAACCGGAACAGCAGGGTGAGCAGCAGTGTCCGGATGTGCTGGCCGTCGACGTCGGCGTCGGCCATCAGCACGATCTTGTTGTACCGCAGCTTGGAGAGATCGAACTCGTCGTGGATGCCGGTCCCCAGCGCGGTGATGATCGACTGCACCTCGTTGTTCTTGAGGACCTTGTCGATCCGGGACTTCTCCACATTGATGATCTTGCCGCGGATCGGCAGGATCGCCTGGTACCGGGACTCCCGCCCCTCCTTGGCCGATCCGCCCGCCGAGTCGCCCTCGACGATGTAGACCTCGCACTCGTCGGGGTTGTTGGACTGGCAGTCCTTGAGCTTGCCGGGCAGGCCGCCGATGTCCATGGCGGACTTGCGGCGTACGAGGTCCTTGGCCTTGCGCGCCGCCTGCCGCGCCTGCGCCGACGACACCGCCTTGTTGATGATGGTCTTGGCGTCGGCCGGGTTGCGTTCGAACCAGTCGCTGAGCCACTCGAACGCCGTGGTCTGCACGAAGGACTTCACCTCGGTGTTGCCGAGCTTGGTCTTCGTCTGGCCTTCGAACTGGGGCTCGGAGACCTTCACCGACACGATCGCCGCGAGCCCCTCGCGCACATCGTCACCGGTGAGGCTGGAGTCCTTGTCCTTGAGGAGCTTCTTGTCCTTGGCGTAGGCGTTGACCACCCTGGTCAGCGCCGCACGGAAGCCTTCCTCGTGGGTGCCGCCCTCGTGGGTGTTGATCGTGTTCGCGAAGGTGTAGACCGACTGGTTGTAGCCGTTGTTCCACTGCATCGCGACCTCGACCTCGTGGCCATCACCGGACGCGTTGAAGCTGACCACCTTCTTGTGCAGCGGGTCCTTGGTGGCGTTGATGTGAGCGACGAAGTCCTCGAGACCGCCCGGGTAGTGGAAGGTGCGCTCCGCCGAGCGCGCGGTCTCACCGGAGGCGTCCTCGCCGGATTCGTCCTCCTCGGCGGCACGCTCGTCGTGCAGGACGATGGTCAGTCCCTTGTTGAGGAACGCCATTTCCTGCAGGCGGCGTGCGATGGTCTCGGCGTTGTACCGGGTGGTTTCGAAGGTGTTCGGATCCGCCCAGAACGTGATGCTCGTGCCGGTCCTCTTGGTGGCCTCGCCCTTTTCCGGGGGATGCACCGGTTTGGAGTCCTCGTAGCGCTGGCGCCATACGAAGCCACCGCGATGGATCTCCGCCTCCAGTACGGACGACAGCGCGTTGACCACGGAGACGCCCACTCCGTGCAGGCCACCGGAGACGGCGTAGGACTCACCGCCGAACTTGCCCCCCGCGTGCAGCATGGTCAGCACGACCTCGAGCGTCGGCTTCTTCTCCACCGGGTGCTGGTCGACGGGGATGCCGCGGCCGTCGTCCGAGACTCGGATGCCGCCGTCGGCGAGCAGGGCCACGTCGACGCGACTGGCATGCCCGGCCATGGCCTCGTCGACGGAGTTGTCCACAACTTCCCACACCAGGTGGTGCAAGCCGCGCTCACCGGTGGAACCGATGTACATGCCCGGACGCTTGCGGACGGCCTCAAGGCCCTCGAGAACGGTGATGGAGGAAGCGCTGTATTCGTTCTTCTTTGCTGCCACGGGCCTCGGTGTCTCCTAGAGCCGGATTGCCTGTCCGATAACCATTCTACTGGTCCCCTTACTCAGAAGCGGCCCAAGGACCCCTCTGGATTGCCCACAGAGCCAACAAATCGGATCAGGGTGGGTTTCAAGAGGTACGAACCGCCTGCGCCGAACTCGTCGCCTCGAGCCAGGGGCCTTGGTCAACCGTAGGTATCGCGCGGGCCACGGCCGGAGATGTGCCGGGGGCCGTAGCGCCAGCTCGGAGCGGCAGGCCCCTGCACTCTGAGCCGACGAACCGTGTCCTTGCCCAGGGCATCGGCGATGCGCGCGAGGATCTGGCGCTGCAGCAGCCGTAGTTGCGTGGCCCAGGCGGTCGACTCCGCCTGCACGGTGAGCACACCCTCCTGCAGGGCCACGGGCTTGGTGTGTTCGGCGACATCGTCACCCACCAGTGCTGCCCACCTGCCGAAAACCTGCCCTGCGACCAGCCGTTCGGCCCAGCCGTGGTCGGCGGCGATGCGGGAGGCGACCCGCCCGAGCGGTTGGGGATCGCGGTCGTCGGTTCCCGGTCCCGACCAACCACGCCTACGCCGGACTCCCGTGCCTGCCGCCTTCTTGCGGGGCCTGCCCCGACCCCGGGTCTTCGTCTGCTCCCGAGCGGCTTGCAGGGCCGCACGTGCCAGGTCCGCTCCCCGCAGTGAGGGGTCCTGGAAAGGCGGTTCCCCCTCCGAGACGGATCCGCCGGCTTCCGCGGAGGTCGACGTCCCGGTCACGGAGTTATCCACATCATCCACAGAGTTATCCCCATTCGTGTGGCGGTTGCCCTCCGCAGGGAAGGCAGAAGGAGAGTCGAGCACGCTGCGTGACATCGGATTCCGGGCAGGAGACCGCAGAGCTCCACCGCGGGCCGAACGGGAATCATGCGACACGCTGCACCTCACCGCCCCCCACCTCGAACCGGACACCGGACAGCTCGCCGGGAACGTCCTCGTCAACGGCAGCCGTCACCAGCACTTGCTCGGCCCCAGCCACCAGCTCGGCCAACCGCGCGCGCCGCCTGCGGTCGAGCTCGGCGAAGACGTCGTCGAGTATCAGCACCGGTTCCGCGCCGTCCGCTGTCAGCAGGTGGTAAGAAGCCAGTCGCAGTGCCAGGGCCAGCGACCAGGACTCACCGTGGCTGGCGTATCCCTTCGCCGGGGCATCGCCGAGCACGAGGTCGAGGTCGTCCCGATGCGGCCCCACCAGGGAGACACCACGTTCGAGTTCCTGGCCACGCACGCGTTCCAGTTCGGCCAGCAGGGCGGACTCCAGCGATTTCCGGCCCTGTTCGTCTCCTGCGCGAGTGCCGCGGGTCAGGCCGAACCCCTCGGGCAGAGAACTTCCGAGACTGCTGCGGTAACTCACGTCGGCGGATCGCCCGGAAGGGTCCACTCCCTGCGATGCCGTGTCCGAAGCCTCGGACGGCGCGGCCACGCTCGCGTACGCATCGGCCACGTGCGGGGCCAGGTCGGCCACCAGATCGAGCCTGCCCGCCAGCAGGTCGGCTCCGTGGCGAGCCAGGTGCCCGTCCCATACCTCGAGGGTGCGCAGGTCATCCGAGTTCATCCCGCTCTTGCGCGCCGCTCCCGCAGATTTCAGCAGCGCGCTGCGCTGCTTGAGCACGCGTTCGTAATCGGTGCGCACACCCGCATAGCGCGGTGTGCGGGAAACCAGCAGGTCGTCGAGGAAGCGGCGCCGATCGCCGGGCTCTCCCCGTACCATGACCAGGTCCTCCGGCGCGAACAGGACGGTGCGCAGGGCCCCCAGTACATCCCGGGGACGACAGGCCGCTCCGCGATTGATCCTGGCCCGGTTCGCCCGGCCCGCGGCGATCTCGAGTTCCACCAGCAGCTCTCGCCCCGCATGAACAACGGCGACCCGCACCACGGCCCGCTGGGTCCCGCGCCGGATCAGAGGAGCGTCACCGGACACGCGGTGTGAACCGAGTGTGGAAACGTATCCGAGTGCCTCGACAAGGTTCGTCTTGCCCTGCCCGTTCGCCCCGACCAGCACGCTCGGCCCGGCATCGAATGCGAGGTCGAGGTGCTGCCAGGAGCGGAAGTCGGTCAGTTGTAGGTGGCGAACGTACAAGGCTCACTCGTCGCTGGATTGAACGGAGTGACCACCGAACTGGTTGCGCAGTGCCGCGACCGCCTTCATCGCGGGCGAGTCCTCCTGACGTGAGGCGAACCGGGCGAACAGCGCCGAGGTGATCGCCGGTGTCGGCACCGCGTTGTTGATCGACTCCTCGATCGTCCACCGCCCTTCACCGGAGTCACTGACGTAGCCGCGCAACCGCTCGAGTTCCGGATCCTCCTCCAGGGCCCGGACCAGCAGGTCCAGCAACCAGGAGCGCACGACGGTCCCCTGGCTCCACGCCTTGATGGTCGCGGGTACGTCGGTGACGACCTCGGAAGCGGCCAGCAACTCGAAACCCTCGGCATAGGCCTGCATCAAGCCGTACTCGATGCCGTTGTGCACCATCTTGGCGTAGTGGCCCGCACCGACCGGCCCGGCATGTGCGAAACCCTTGTCCCGGTCACCCGGCGGGCGCAGAGCATCGAAGATCGGCATCGCTCGCTCGATGTCCTCGGTATCCCCTCCGGCCATCAGACCATAACCGTTCTCGGCCCCCCAGACACCTCCGGAAACGCCGACATCGACGTATTTGATGCCCCTCTCCGCCAACATGGCGGCGTTCGACCGGTCGTCGGTGAATCGCGAGTTGCCGCCCTCGAGTACCAGGTCATCAGCCTCGAGGGAGTCCCCCAACTCCTCGAGAACCTGGCGTGTCGGAGCACCGTGCGGAACCATGATCCACACCACACGTGGTGCCTGCAGTTGCTGCACCAAGTCGGTGAGCGAGGTGACATCGCTGACTTGCGGATTGCGGTCGTACCCCACGACCTCGTGGCCGGCCGCGCGTAGCCGGTCACGCATGTTGGAACCCATCCTGCCCAAACCGATGAGACCGAGTTGCACCGGAACTCCTTGGCTGCTGTTCGGGGATCTTGGTTGCCGGTAAGGGATATGTACCCATCGGCGGGCCCGGTGATTCAGCCGGGCATCCGAACCGGCATCAGCAGGTAGAGGTATCCCTCACTCACTTCGCCATCCTGCCCCACCGGTTTGATGAGCGCGGGCCGGCTTGAGGTGGTGAACAGCATCTGGGCCCGGTCGGTCTTCAATGCGCCGAGCCCGTCGAGCAGATAGCCGGGATTGAACGCGACGGTGAGCGGATCGCCCGAGAACTCGACGGCCAGCTCCTCCTCCGCGCTGCCTTCGTCATCGCCCCCTGCGGTCAGGCGCAGTCCGGAATCGGAGAACTCCAGGCGAACCTGGGTACCGCGCTCGGCAACCAGGGAGACTCGCTTGATCGCTTCCACCAGCGGGGTGACGTCGACGATCGCGCTCGCCGAGGTTTCCGTGGGCAGCAACTGACGGTACTTCGGGAACTCGGCGTCGAGCAGCCGGCTGGTGTTGCGGCGCCGGGGACCGGAGAGCCCGAGCAGGCCGTCCCCCGAGGCGAGGGAGATCTCGACCTTGCTGTCCGCGCTGGCCAGGGTTTTGGCCGAATCCGCCAGGGTTTTGGCCGGGACGAGCACCGCCGTGTCGGCCACCGATCCGCTCGGTTCCCAGGCGAACTCCCGCATGGCGAGCCGGAAGCGATCCGTGGCCACCATCGTCAGGCGGTCGGAGTCGATCTCGATCCGGACGCCGGTGAGCATCGGCAGCGTCTCGTCCTTGCCCGCGGCAATCGCGACTTGGGATACGGCTTCGCCGAAGAGGTCACCGGGGACGGAACCGGCGTGCTCGGGCATGCCGGGCAGCTGAGGGTAGTCCTCCACCGGCATCGTCGGGAGGCTGAACCGGGAACTCCCGCAGGTGATGCCGACGCGGCTGCCGTCCACGGTGATGTCGACCGGGCGGGACGGCAACGCCTTGGTGATGTCGGCGAGCAGCCGACCGGACACCAGGGTACGGCCGGTCGATTCGACCGTGGCCTCGACACCGACCTGAGCCGAGACCTCGTAATCGAAGCCCGAGATGGTCAGGGTGTCCTCGGAACTCGCGTCGAGCAGCACCCCGCCCAGGACCGGGACCGGTGGCCGCGACGGAACGCTGCGTGCGACCCAGGCGACGGCATCGGCGAGGCCATCACGTTCCACGCGGATCTTCATGGGCGTCCTTTCGGTCCAGCCACTGAGCGGCTTGCCGGGAACTTCGGTCGAGCGGACAGCTGTGCTCACGCATGGGCTCTTGCCGGCACGGTCCGGTACCGGCAAGAACTCCCCGACCGTCAGGCCGTCGGTCGGGTACGGGGAGTCCCACCGTAGAACCTGCGCTGTGCGCGCGTCATCCGGGTCCCTGCTCGTGCGGTCCGGGTTCCGGCGACCACAACGCGCCGCTCGCCCACTTGTCCACGTCCCCTTCTTTTTTCTTTTTTCCCAAAGAAAAGAGAAAAACCAGCCGAAGTAGTAGGGGCTGTGGATATTGGGGACAAGTCGGTTCTGTGCTGGTCATCTCGTGCATGTGGTTGTGGACTCCACTGTGAGTAACTTGTGGATCACGCTGATCGTCTGTGGACAACTTCGCTTGTGGACAGACTCATCCCCAGCTTCTGTCGATCTGTCCCCAGTCCATCCCCAGGGAGAGGCCGGGTTATCCCCAGCGCTTGTGGGGGCCACCTCGTCCATCGATCGGGTTGTGGACAACTCTGTGGACAACTTGTGGGCAACTGGCCCTCTCCCTGTGGGCAAGTCCGGGATCTTTGTGTACAGCTTGTGATTGATTTTCGTAGTGTCGCAGCGCAGGCCTGGGGACGGATTTGTCTGTGGACAACTCGGGTTACCAACGGGTTGTCGGCCGTCGATGATGCGGTAATTCACAACCGGGTAAGGATCGCGCCTTACCGTGACACTCCGTATCCGAAGGCCCTCACCGCTCGATGCGGTCCGTTTTGTCGCGGTTCGTGCGGGCTCGTGCAGCGCCCGCTGTGTCCGAGCCCCGCGGCAGGGCATGGTGGATACCGATGCGTACGCAAACAGACCGAGAGATCCGCTTCACGGCGCCGAAGAGGCCGGATCCCCGCCATGATGCACGGGCGTCGACATGTGAAGGCGCGAAAAGACCAGTGCCGGTCACAGCGGAGTCCCGAACGTGGGGTGAGGGAACTGCGCGTGGCTCAGAAGAGGGTGGCCTGCTGCTTGATGCGCGCAGTGAGCTCCTGAACCTGGTCGTAGACACGGCGGCGCTCGGCCATCCCCTTGCGGATCTTCTTGTCCGCATACATGACCGTCGTGTGGTCGCGGCCGCCGAAGCTCTGGCCGATCTTCGGCAGGGACGAGTCGGTGAGCTCCCGGCACAAGTACATGGCGATCTGCCGAGCCTGGGCCAGCGCCTTCGTCTTGCCCGGTCCGCACAGATCGTCCACGGTGACCTCGAAGAACTCGGCGGTCACCGACATGATCGTCTGTGCGGTGATCTCCGGGGTGTGCGAGTCCGGGATGAGATCCCGCAACACGATCTCGGCCAGTTGCACGTCCACCGGCTGCTGGTTCAGCGAAGCGAACGCGGTCACCCGGATCAGCGCGCCCTCCAGCTCGCGGATGTTGCGCTCGATCCGTGCCGCGATGAACTCCAAGACCTCGGCGGGGGCGGCGAGCCTGTCCTGTGCGGCCTTCTTGCGCAGAATCGCGATTCGGGTTTCCAGCTCAGGCGGCTGGATATCGGTGATCAGTCCCCACTCGAAGCGCGTACGCAGCCGGTCCTCCAAGGTGTGGAGGCTCTTCGGAGGGCGGTCGGAGGAAACCACGATCTGCTTGTTGGAGTTGTGCAGTGTGTTGAAGGTGTGGAAGAACTCCTCCTGGGTTCCTTCCTTGCCCTCCAGGAACTGGATGTCGTCGACCAGCAGTACGTCGACATTGCGGTAGCGACGCTGGAAGGCGACCTGCCGATCGTCACGCAACGAGTTGATGAAGTCGTTGGTGAACTCCTCGGTGGAGACGTAGCGTACGCGCATTCCCGGGAACAGGCGTTGCGTGTAGTGGCCCACCGCATGCAGCAGGTGCGTCTTGCCCAGTCCGGACTCGCCCCAGATGAACAGCGGGTTGTACGCGCGGGCCGGAGCCTCCGCACCGGCCACGGCCGCAGCGTGGGCGAAGCGGTTGGAAGCCCCGATCACGAACGTGTCGAAGGTGTACTTCGCGTTGAGGCGGGTCTGCGAGGTGGGTGGCCCGTGCTTCGGTGCGGTGAACGGCTGACCCTGCTGAGTTTCGGGTTGGCTCCCGCCGCCTGCGGTCGGCCAGCCCTCGTGGGGGGACTCGAGCGTCTCACCGCCGTCGTCCTCATCCGTTTCGGTCTCGCCGACAGCCTCGGCGTGGGTGGGGTCGTCCGTGCTCGCACGTTCGGCTGCCGACCACCCGCGCTCGGTACCGGTTCGTCTCCCGGGCCACGAGGGTGCGGGGAACAACCCGTGATCCTGTGGTTCTACGGCAGACGGGCCCGCGGGCGGCTCCGCGGACTGCCCCGCCGTCGATGCTGTGGGCAGCGATCCGCTGATCGAGCCGGTGTGTGCGGTATTGGCGTAGGGAGGCGTTCCGGGGTCGGTCGCGGGTCGGTCGTGCGTCCAGTACTCCGGGGACCGATCGGCAGGTCCGTCGTAGCGCACGCCCGACTGCGGGCCCGGGGGATGGTGCGAGTCCCCGTGGACGGACTCCTCATAGGCGGGCCAGGTGTACTCGGACTCACTCACTCCGGCGGACGGATCCCGATGGTCCTGGGATTCGGGGGCGGAGGGCTGCTGGGTGACCGGTCGGGTCGGTGCCGGAACGGTGGTGTCCACCTTGACGGCCAGAGAAACGGAGCGGCCCAGCCTGCGCGAGAGCGCCTCGGTGATCGGATCTCGCAGGGCACGCTCGATCGCTTCCTTGGCGAAGTCGCTCGGGGCGGCCAGCAGGGCGGTGCCGTCCAGCAGTCCGATCGGGCGTGTGACACGCATCCACGCGCGCTGCTGGGGCGAGAGCGTGCCCGAGGACAGCTCGTGCACCACCTCGTCCCAAACTCGCTCGAGATCGGCTTGGTGCTCGGACACCGCTGGGCTCCCCTCCCCTCGTTGGCACGTGACCCGCGCGCCCCGGTACCCGCGCGAATCGCAGGATCTGCGCGGGTGGTCGGGTCAGCTCTGAATGGACGTTGTCGAGATACGTATCCACAGAGTTGTCCACAACTGTGCACGAAGGTACGGCAGAATGGCGTGATGGTGCGCCGTGGGGCCCACGGTGCTGTGTCGATCGAGGTCAAGCCATGACGCCGGGTTCTTGTGACCTCCGGGTCGCAGACCCGCGCCGATCGGTGAACCCGAGCGCGTGAGCGGACGGGCAGGTTAGCAAGTGGCTCTCGTGGTCTTCAAGGCCGCCGGGAACAGCCGCGGTCAGCAAGCCGCGGGGGCAGTGTGCGGGGTAGAGGTGGCACCCCGGTTTGGAACCGGCTTCTCGCCCTGCGTACCCTCGTACAGTCCCCCGCTGTACAAGCGGGCATGCGATCGCGCTTGATTTCCGACGGTGTTCGGGCGCTTGGTGTTCGGGCGCTGTGTGCCACCTCGCACTGATGTAGCACGCATTTCCTGCCGGGCCCGGCCACAGTCGGGAAAGCGGCGATCGCAGCCTGGCGGGTGGGGGGTACCTGACCGAGCCACTGTGGCCATTTTGCGCCTGTAGTAACCGGGAGAATCGACCGTGAGCAAGGGCAAGCGCACCTATCAGCCGAACAATCGTAAGCGGGCCAAGACCCACGGGTTCCGGCTGCGCATGCGCACCCGGGCCGGCCGCGCGATCGTGGCCGCTCGTCGCCGCAGGGGTCGTAAGCAGCTGACCGCCTGAGCGTCTGCGGACCGTGCTTCCTGCGGCTGCCCGCCTGACCCGAAGCCAGGACTTCAGCCTGGTGGTCCGTCGTGGTCGCCGATCCGGGCGATCACGCCTGGTGGTGCATGTGTTGCTGCCGGGGTCGGGCGGTGCGGGTGCTGCTGCGCCACGTGCCGATGTGTCCGGCCCGGGCGAGGCAACGCCCCGACGAACCAGTGGGGGGCATCGGACCGATGACGAGGCCTCGCCCATCGAGACGGCACCCACCCGGGAACGGGGCGAACCGACCCGGGTGGGTTTTGTCGTGAGCAAGGCCGTCGGCAATGCGGTGGTGCGTCACCGTGTCGCGCGGCGTCTGCGGCATCTGATGCGCGATCGTCTCGCAGGGCTGCCACCTGGCACACTGGTGGTGGTGCGTGCCTTACCCCCGGCCGCCCGGGCGAACAGTCGTGAATTGGGCAAGGACCTCGACGCCGCATTCCGCAAGCTGCAGTTGCCCACTTCGGCCGCGGGCTCTCATTGACGGAACACATGTGATGGCAGAGCAAGACCAATCCGCCGATCGGCACCGCGATGTCGCGCGGCGCCCAGGGCCGCTTGCGTGGATCCTGCTCCTGCCCATCCGGCTCTACCGCGCGGTGATCTCGCCGCTGCTCCCCCCGATGTGCCGGTTCTACCCGAGTTGCAGTGCTTACGCGGTGGAAGCGCTGACGGTGCACGGTGCGTTTCGCGGAAGCGGGCTGACCCTGTGGCGGCTGCTGCGCTGCGGCCCCTGGCATCCCGGCGGCCTGGACCCCGTACCGCCTCGGCGGGAATCCTTCCGGCGAAGCCGGGCCTTGCGGGAATCGACCGTTCCCGGTGAGTCCAGCAGCACCCATGCCCCCCGACCCCGCGCCGAGGAGTAGTTCAGTGCTGGACTTCATCAATGACCCGGTTTCGGCCATCCTGTGGTTCTGGCACACGGTCTTCGGTTACGTCCTCGATCCGTCGAGTGGCTACGCCTGGACCCTGTCGGTCGTCTTTCTGGTCTTCAGTGTGCGTGCCCTGCTGTTCAAACCGTTCGTACACCAAGTGCGTTCGATGAAAAAGATGCAGGAGTTCGCCCCACGGGTTCGCGAGCTGCAGGACAAGTACGGCAACGACCGGCAGCGGATGGCCCAGGAGATGCAGAAACTGCAGGCCGAGCAGGGGTTCAATCCGCTCGGTGGTTGCCTGCCGATGCTGGTGCAGGTGCCGGTGTTCATCGGCCTGTTCCAGGTCCTCAACGGGTTCAAACCGGATGCCGCGTCGAACTTCGTGTTCGATCGTGCCGATGTCGTCTCGTTCGTGGAAGCGGATCTGTTCGGTGCCAACTTGGCGAACACGATCAGCCAACCTTCCCGGATGCTCGCCGATTTCGGCACCGACCGCATGTCCATGATCCTGGTGGGTGTGCCGCTGATGATCGCAGCGGCTGTCGCGACCCATTTCACAGCCCGCCACTCGATCCAGCGCCAGGCCCCGGAACAGGGCTCGAACTCGCAGACCGCGCTCGTGAACCGCATGACGCTGTGGCTGTTTCCGATGTTCGCTCTGATCGCGGGCCCGTTCCTGCCTCTGGCTATCCTGCTCTACTGGCTGGCCAACAATGTCTGGACATTGGCCCAGCAGCGAATCGTCTTCAGCAGGATCGACCGGGAGGAAGGCGAGCGAGCGGCGACCGCCCCCACCGGGGTTGTCCCTGCTGCCGAGTCGAACGATGCCCCGAAGGGTGCCGTCGCGCATGCCGAACCGGTGGAAGCGGGCGCGAGTGACGACCGGCCCAGTGAAATCCCCGGAGCAACCGAAGATCGTTTCCGTGATGGGGGATTCTCGGGCGAGTCCCGATAAGCCCCCGCGAATCCCTGGAGAGGAGACACCCAGTGTCTGAAACCGTGCAGGAGTCCGGCCAGGATGCACAGGTTCCGGCAGACGGCTCCGACGAGTCCGTGACCGAGACCGATGCGGCGCTCGTCAAGGAAGGCGATATCGCGGGTGACTACCTGGAGAAACTGCTCGACCTGCTCGACTACGACGGTGACATCGATCTCGATGTCGAGGCGGGACGTGCCATCGTCAGCATCGATGGTGGTGACGATCTCGAGAAGCTTGTCGGCCGTAGCGGCGAGGTTCTCGAGGCGCTGCAGGAGCTGACGCGATTGGCGGTGCAGCAGGAGACCGGTGAGCGAAGTCGCTTGATGCTCGATATCGCCGGATGGCGCGCGAGTCGACGCGACGAACTGAGCAAGCTGGGGCGTACCACTGCCCGGAGCGTCCTCGAGACGGGCGAGGAGACGCGGCTGCGTCCGATGAGCCCGTTCGAACGCAAGATCGTGCACGATGCGGTGGCCGAGGTCGACGGTGTGCACAGCGAGAGCGAGGGTGAGCCTCCGAACCGGAAGGTTGTCGTGTACCGGGTGGAGTGATGCCATGCTGCTCACCCGGATGCTGCCCTCGCGGTCGTCGGACCGGGGGGCAGCTTTTTTGTGCGAGCAGGTTTCACGTGAGCGGTGCGGGCTGCGTGCGTGGCGACAAGCGGCTGACACCGCTTGTCGGAAGCCGGCCAGTCGACCCCGGTCCGTGCACCCTCTAAGGTCCTCTCCGGGTGAGTGTCGGTCGGGGTTTCACGTGAAACAACGCAGGGAGGTCGAGGGAGTGGAGGACCGTGAGGGCCAAGGGAGTGCCGAGGTCACGCAGGAAGCCAAACAGCGTGTCTTCGGTGAGCGTCTCCCCTTGGCGGAGCACTTTGCGCGGATGCTTACCGAGCACGGAGTCCGGCGTGGCTTGATCGGCCCCCGCGAAGTGGGGCGCCTGTGGGAAAGACATCTGTTGAACTCTGCGGTGATTGCGGAGTTGCTGACACCACGGAGTGGGGTGCTCGACGTAGGCTCCGGGGCGGGACTTCCGGGTATCCCGTTGGCGATCGCACGCCCGGATATCACGGTCACTCTGCTCGAACCGATGGCGCGGCGAGTGGCTTGGCTGCAGGAGGTCGTTGCCGAGTTGGCACTGACCGTCGAGGTGGTGCGTGGACGTGCTGAGGAGGGTCCGGTGCGGGAACGACTGGCGGGTCAGGACGTCGTGATCGCTCGTGCCGTCGCACCGATGGAGCGTCTGACGGCCTGGTGCCTGCCGTTGGCCCGCCCCGGCGGCCGACTGCTCGCCATGAAAGGGGCCAGTGCCTCGGAGGAACTCGCCCGGGACCGCGTGGCCATCGAGCGTGCGGGAGGTGCCCGTCAGGAGGTGCTTTCCTGTGGTGGCGGCGTACTCGAGGTCCCCACAAATGTCGTGGTGGTGGAACGGGCGGTCGATGTCTCGTCGCGACCCGTATCCACTCGCCGCCGTAGCGGCAAGCGTCGGACAAGGAAGGATCGCTGACACATGAATCCGGAGTCGAACGGAGCGGGCCACGTTTCACGTGAAACCAGAGGGCGCGCGGTGGGTGGTATGCGCTTTCCCTCGAGCCCCGGGGGCGGTGAGCACTCCGGGGTCAGCTCGGAGGAGTTCGGGTGGACACCGATCATGGAGGAAGCCGAACGGGCCACTCGAGTGCTGCACCCCGAAACGATTCAACTTCCCCGTCCGGAGCGACGGCGCATCCTGACGGTCGCCAATCAGAAGGGCGGAGTCGGCAAGACGACGAGCACGGTGAACCTCGCTGCGGCCCTGGCCCTGCAGGGACTCAACGTACTCGTGATAGATCTCGATCCGCAGGGGAATGCGAGCACCGCGCTCGGAGTCGAGCACCGATCCAATGTGCCTTCGATCTACGAAATCCTTCTCGGCGAGATCGGGATCGCCGATGCGGCGGTGGAGAGCACCCAATCGGAGAATCTCCACTGCGTGCCGGCCACTATCGACCTGGCCGGTTCGGAAATCGAGTTGGTCACGATGGTCGCCCGGGAGGCACGCCTGAAGGAGGCGCTCGGTTCCGGCGTGCTGGACCAACTCGATGTCGACTACGTCTTCATCGACTGCCCGCCGTCGCTCGGACTGCTCACGGTGAACGCGATGGTGGCCGCGGACGAAGTGGTCATCCCGATCCAATGCGAGTATTACGCCCTCGAGGGGCTGGGGCAGCTGCTGAGTAATATCGAACTCGTACAGTCGCACCTGAACCCCGCTTTGACGATCTCCACGATCCTGCTGACGATGTATGACGGCCGCACCAAACTCGCCGACCAGGTCACCAGTGAGGTACGAGGGCATTTCGGCGAGCTCGCGTTGCGAACGGTGATTCCCCGCAGCGTCAAGATTTCCGAAGCTCCCGGCTTCGGGCAGACCGTGCTGACCTACGACCCGGGATCGCGCGGTTCGATGAGCTATCTCGATGCGGCGCGCGAGATCGCCGAACGAGGTTCCGAGAGGAAGACGGCATGACGGAGCGTCGAGGCGGCCTGGGACGAGGACTGGCCGCGCTGATCCCGAGTGCACCCCCGGAGGAGAACGCCGAGGCGGTATCCGGGGGTGCACGGTCTCCCGAATCGCCGAATGGTGGCCATCAGGAACACCGCACGTATCCGGAGCAGGAGACTTCGGTTTCACGTGAAACAGGCGGGACCGTGGCAGGTGCCGTCTACCGCGAGGTCGATATCGCGGCGATCACGCCGAATCCGAGGCAGCCACGCCAGGTGTTCGACGAGGAGGCGCTGGCCGAGCTGGAGCACTCCATCAGCGAGTTCGGGCTGATGCAGCCGATCGTCGTACGCGATACCGGCGATGGGCATTACGAGCTCATCATGGGGGAACGGCGGTGGCGTGCCGCGCAGCGAGCCGGACTGGAAGTTCTTCCGGCAATCGTCCGGCAGATCCAGGACGATGCTCTCCTCCGGGACGCACTCCTGGAGAACATTCACCGAGTCCAGCTCAACCCTCTCGAGGAGGCTTCGGCCTACCAGCAGTTGTTGGACGAGTTCGGCGTGACCCATGATGAACTCGCCGACCGAATCGGTCGTAGTCGCCCGGTCATCACCAACACCATCCGGCTGTTGCGACTACCCCTGCCCGTGCAGCGACGGGTGGCCGCGGGTGTCCTTTCCGCCGGGCACGCTCGGGCCCTGCTGAGCATGGAGGACCCGAACGGTCAGGAGGAGCTTGCCTCTCGGGTCATCGCCGAGGGACTGTCGGTTCGGGCCACCGAGGAAGCGGTGACTCTGTGGAAGGGGACGGAAGCGGCGAAGCCGAAGCCGGCACCGCGCAAGCGGATGGAGGTTCCGGGCTCGGAACGGTTGGCGGAGAAGCTCTCCGATCAGTGGGACACCACGGTCAAGGTCGAGTCCGGACAACGCAAGGGGCGTATCGTGATCGAGTTCGGTTCGGCTGAAGATCTCGAACGCTTGGCCGAGTTGATGTTGCCGAATTCGGCCGAGAACCCTGTCAAGATCGACGACCGATGACACGGGGCAATTTCGTCACCGTGACAGTGGAGAGTTTCACGTGAAACAGGCGGGGCCGTGGCCGGTACGAGTGTTGAATCGTAGTGCAAGTGCCGCACGGTGATGGGCAACGGAACACCATCACCGCAGGAAGCGCATTGCCCCGCTCGTGACGATCCCGGGTGACACTCCCTCAGTGCCGGCGGGCGATGGCGCGCTCGATGAGCTCGGCGAAGGTGGTGCCCAGGGAGCGGTCGGCGGCGTCGATCGCCATGGGCAGCAGTGAGGTTTCCGTCAGCCCCGGGGAGACGTTCACCTCGAGAAAGTGCACGGTGCCGTGGCGGTCGACGATCGCATCGGTCCGGGACACGTCGCGCAAGCCGAGCAACCGGTGCGCTGCGACCGCCAACTCCCCTGCTCTGGTGGCGGTCTCCGCGTCCAGCTCCGCGGGAGCCTGGTAGCTCGTCAACCCTGCGGTATAGCGGGCGGCGTAGTCGTAGACTCCATCGGCGGCCTCGATCCGTACGGCCGGGAGTGCTTCGGGGCCGCCCGTACCGTCCAGGACACCGATCGCCACCTCGGTTCCCTCGATGAACTGCTCGACGAGCACGGTGTCCCCATAAGACAGGGCGCCGACCATTGCGGAAGGAAGCTCGGCGGCTTCGCGCACCACCCTGGCACCGAGCGCGGAACCACCCTGGTCGGGTTTGAGCATCAGCGGCAACCCCAGTTTTGCCACCAGTGCATCGAGCACGGCCTGGGCGCCGAGTTCGCGGAAAGTCGAATGTGGCAGAACGACCCAGTCCGGTGTGGTGAGTCCCGCACGGGCGATTTCGGCCTTCGCCGTGGGCTTGTCCCATGCCCGGCGGCAGGCACGCGGATCGGTACCGACATAGGGCACTCCGAGCATGTCGAGAATCGACTGGATCGCGCCGTTCTCGCCCTCTCCGCCGTGCAATGCGATGACGACGGCGTCCGGGCGCTCGTGCTGCAGCCGGTCCAGCAGCCGACCATCGGCATCCCACTCGGTCACGGTGACGTCCGCGGACCTCAGTGCCGCCGACAACCGACGGCCGGACCGCAACGACACCTCGCGCTCATGCGAAAGTCCCCCCGACAGTACGGCAACCCAACGATCGGACACTTCGGCCTCAACATCCCTGACACGTAGCAGTCCACTGTGCGCTCCGTGTCGCTGAAGGCACAGTGGACGAATCGAACAATCACGAAAGGTCCGGCGGCGAAAGCGCACCACGCCGTCGGGCAGTGGAGATTACGCCGTATCCGGCGAGGGCGCCTGCGGTCCCGTCATCGGGCGCCGATCCGCGGAACCGAAGGTGTGCACGAGGTCGAGTTCCTCGGTGATGGTGTTGGCCAGACGTCGCACACCCTCGTGGATGCGTTCGGGAGTCGGGTAGCAGAAGGACAGCCGCATCTGCCGATTGCCGAACTCGCCGGAGTAGAAACCCGTTCCCGAAGCGTAGGCAACGCGCTGGGTCACCGCCCGTGGCAGCATCGCCTTGGCGTCCACCCCTTCGGGAGCGGTGAACCAGACGTAGAAGCCGCCTTCGGGATGCGTCCAGTCACACCCCGCGGGCATGTGCTGCTCGAGAGCACCCAGCATGGCATCGCGGCGCTCGCGGTACTGCTCCTGAAAAACCTTGATCTGACCCTGCCAGTCATGCGTGCTCAGGTACCGCGAGACGATCATCTGGTTCAGGGTGGGCGGGCACAGCGTGGCGGACTCGGCGGCGAGAACGAGTTTCTCGCGAACCGCATGGGGTGCGAGCACCCAACCGACCCGCAGCCCCGAGGCGAAGACCTTGGAGAACGAACCCAGGTAAACCACGTTGTCCGGGTCCGATGCGCGCAGCGCCGGGTAGGTCTGACCGTCGAAACCGAGAAGCCCGTACGGGTTGTCCTCCAGCACCATGATCCCGTGCCGGGCGCAGATGTCGAGCACTTCCGCGCGGCGCTCGGTCGCCAGGGTGACGCCGGCGGGGTTGTGGAAGTTCGGGATCGTGTACAGGAACTTGATCCGTTTGCCCTGGCGGGTGACCTCGTCGATCGTCTGGCGCAGGGCTTCCGGTTGCAACCCGTCGGAGTCCATCGCCACGTGCACGATGTCGGCCTGGTAGGCCGCGAACGAACCGAGCGCTCCCACGAAGGACGGCCCCTCGGCGAGGACGACGTCGCCGGGGTCGACGAAGACTCGGGTAACCAGGTCCATCGCCATCTGGGATCCGACGGTGACCATCACGTCGTCCGGGTGGGCGTCGATACCCTCCAGCGACATGATCTCGCAGATCTGCTCCCGCAGCTGGGGAACCCCCTGGGCGGAGCCGTACTGCAACGCCGCCTGGCCGTCCGTCGAGACCAACCGTGCGATCTCTTCGCCCAGGGAGTCCAGGGGCAGAGCCGCCAGGTTGGGCATGCCGCCCGCCAGCGAGACGACCTCGGGCCTGCTGGCGACCGAGAAGAGAGCCCGGATTTCGGAGGCCGTCATCCCCGCTGTGCGCTGTGCATAACGCCGAGTGTGCGCATCGAGGTTGTAAACCGAGGTCTGCCTACCCGATGAGGCCTGTTCCTGCTGAGCCTGCGGGTCCGGCGCCGTGGGGTCGGTATCGCTCGGCTGAGTTCCTTGATCGGACATTCCGCGCTCCCGGGTTCGGTGGTGCACCGTGTCTGCCGGCTGACGTTGCCGTGGCTGCGACGATTCGACGATTCTATCCGTGTTATCGCACCGTACACGCGTCCGTGTAACGGATGCCTCGCACCGGTGGCGGGTGAAGTAGCGTATCTCACCCTTCCGGGAGATGCCTGTCGTGTGAGGTTGCTTTCGCCCCGGGCGGCCACGGCTTATTCTGGTCTCATCGCGAGGGGTGTGCGGATGTTCACACGTACCGGGGTGGCCGCTGCCGCGGTCGCCGAGTACCGGGAGGTCAGGTGTCGCGACGCGTAACCGGCATCACGCTGGACGGCCTCGACGACCTGCCATCGAAGTGCCGTCACTGTGTTTTCTGGGAGCTCGCACCGCACATTCGGGAACAGGCCGAGCAGTTCGGGCAGACCGCCCTGGAGAAGGAGGCGTGGGTCTCCGGTGTTCTCCTGGAGTGGGGCTCCTGCGGCCGCGTCCTGTCCGTGGACGGGGTGGCTGCCGGCTACGCGTTCTACGCCCCTCCATCGGCCGTACCCGGGGCGGCGACCTTCCCGACCGGGCCGGTCAGTGCGGACGCCATCCTGCTGACGGCCCTGCGAGTGACCGCGGATTTCGAGCACGGTGGCCTGGGCCGGGTGCTCGTGCAGAGCGTCGCCAAGGATCTCACCCGCCGCGGGGTCACGGCGATCGAGGCTTTCGGGGACCTGCAGGAGACCGGGAACGGCTGCGTGATTCCCGCGGGCTTTCTGCAGCAGGTGGGTTTCAAGACCGTGCGCAGGCACCCACAGTGGCCCCGGTTGCGGCTGGAGCTGCGTAACGCCATCTCGTGGAAGGAAGACGTCGAGGCAGCCCTGGAGCGGCTGCTCGGTTCGGTCTCGGTCCACACTGCCGAGCCCACTTTCGGCCGCGCCTGAAACGACGGCACGAACCGGGTGGCTGCCGATGCGGGTCCGCTTACCGCGTGCAACCGCGGAAGGGCTGCAGCCGGAGGACGTGGCCGGAACGTGCCCGCGCGAACGTGCGTTGCCGAATCAGGCGCCTTCGGCGCGAGTGAGCTCGTGGCGCAGCAGGTCGTCGAAGGTGAACGTGCCGGTCGGCTGGTCGTCCTTGCCGAGCAGGTACAGGCGTTTCACGGCGACCAGCAGCCCCTCGGCGATGACATCCCGGAAAGCGGGATCGAGCAGCCGCCCGCGGTCCTCGTGGTTGGTCAGGTACCCGATCTCCACACGTACAGCGGGCATTTTCGTCAGCCGTAGTACTTCCCAGGTCTTGGGGTGGGTACGGCAATCGCGCATGCCCGTGCGCGCGACGATTTCGCGCTGCAGGAACCCGGCGAGCGCTTCGCCCACATTGGAGGTGGTGCCGTTGCCGGTACCGAAGTGGAAGCTGGCCACGCCCTGTGCCAGCGCAGAGATGTTGGCGTCCATGTGCAGCGACAGGAACAGGTCCGCCCCGGCTTCGTTGGCGAAGGTCGCGCGCTCGGTGTCTCCCGGGCACGCCTGGGGCCCCCGCGAGATGAGTGCCTCCATGCCGGTGGCCATCATGCGTCCTTCGAGGCGACGAGCGAAGTCCCAGGCCAGCTCGGCCTCGGAGATCCCGTCGACGACCGCCCCCTGATCGTGACCACCGTGCCCCGGGTCGATGACGATGCGTTTGCCACGCAGAAGCGGCCCGGAACGGCGCACCTTTTCCTGCTCGCGCAGGTACACGGGCCTGCCGCCGCGCACCTTCGGGGCGAGTTGCCTGAGGGCACGCAGCGTGCCCGGCCCGCAGATGCCGTCGGGGTTGAGTCCGTAGTCACGCTGGAAGCTGCGTAGCGCTTGCTCGGTTTCCCGACCGAAGATCCCGTCCGGGCGACCCGCATCGTAGCCGAGTTCGAGCAGCCGCTCCTGTAAGGCGAACACGTCGTCGCCGCTGACCGGTTTGGACACCAGGAAGGCCAGCGACCGGTCCCCGAGTCGCCAGCGGGCGTCGGTCAGCGCACGGTACGTGGCCGGTCCGACGATGCCATCGGTGATGAGTCCTCGTTGCTGCTGGAAAGTCCGAACAGCATGTTCCACCGCCGTGTCGTAGGTGATGGGTCCGGTTTGGCCGTTCGGTGCCGGTAGCAGGTCCAGCGCAGCGAGAATGTTCCTGACTTCGGAAACGGCCGGACCGACGTCACCGCGGCGGAGCAGCTGCATGCACTCCTCACTCGGTTCGGGCGCCGGTACCGACCGGCGCGAAGGACGATGGTTCCCCCCGTTGTCCATTCCTGCTACACGATGGTGTTCGTGAGTAATTGTGCCTTGTCGCTGCTTTCTCGGCGCTTTGGGCCACAAGATCACGGAAATCGTGCACAAAGCGTGATCCCACCGTTTGTCGACGGTATTCGTCGCAAACGGTGGGATCACGTCGATCGGTTGCCTTCGGCGGCGAGACCGCGCAGAAGGTCCGGTCACAGGTAGTCGGAGAGGTCCTCCAGCAACTGCGCCTTCGGCTTGGCTCCCACGATCTGCTTGACCGGCTCGCCACCGGAGAACAACAGCAACGTGGGGATCGACATCACCTGGTAGTCACGGGCGATACTGGGGTTCTGGTCGATGTCGAGCTTGGCGATCGTGATCTTGCCCTGGTGCTCGTCGGCGATCTCCTCGAGCACCGGAGCGACCATCTTGCACGGACCGCACCAGTCCGCCCAGAAGTCGACCAGGACGGGCTTGTCGCTGCTGAGAACCTCGGTGCTGAAAGAGTTGGCGTCCACGGTGACGGGTTTGCCGGCCATGTTCGTCTCCCTTGCTGATCGTGATTGGTGGAAAGGGTGATCCGAGGAGGATCAGCCCGCGGCGACGGCTTCGGTGTCGGCATCGGCTGCGGGACCGTACCCACCGCCGACATGCTCGGGTGCGACATCAGCAGTACCGGACGCCTCCTGCTCGGCGAGCCAACGCTCGGCGTCGATGGCCGCTGAACATCCCGAACCGGCGGCCGTGACGGCCTGCCGGTAGGTCTTGTCCACCAGGTCTCCCGCGGCGAAAACACCGGAAACACCGGTGTGGGTGGAAGGCTGCTGCACGAGCACGTAGCCCTCGTCGTCGAGTGCGACCTGGTTGTGGACGATTCCGCTGCGCGGGTCGTGCCCGATGGCCACGAACATGCCCGATACCGGCAGTTCGGAAGTCTCGCCGGTGACCGTGTCCCGCAGGGTGAGGCCGGAAACCGCGTTCTCGCCGTGCACCTCGGCAACGGTGGCATTGGTCCGCCACGCGATCTTGTCGTTGGCGCGGGCGCGTTCCAGCATGATCTTGGAGGCGCGGAACTCCTCGCGGCGGTGGATGATCGTGACCGACCGGGCGAAGCGGGTCAGGAACGTGGCTTCTTCCATCGCCGAGTCGCCGCCGCCGACCACCGCGATGTCCTGGTCGCGGAAGAAGAAACCGTCGCAGGTCGCGCAGGAGGACACGCCGCGGCCGAGCAGTCGGTCCTCACCGGGAGCGCCTACGTAACGGGCGGCCGATCCCATTGCGAGGATGACGGCCTTGGCCCGGTACTGGGTGCCGTTGGCGGTGACGATCTTGGTCTCGCCGGACAGGTCGAGGTCCTCGACGTCTTCCGTCCTGAGTTCGGCGCCGAAGCGCTGTGCCTGGGCACGAAACTGTTCCATGAGTTGAGGACCCATGATCCCGTCGGAGAATCCGGGATAGTTCTCCACGTCGGTGGTGTTCATGAGCTCACCACCGAACTGGGTGCCCTCGAAGACCAGTGGTTGCAGCTCGGCTCGGGCGGCATACACCGCTGCGGTGTAGCCGGCCGGGCCGGAGCCCACGATGATGAGGTTCCGGACGTCGCCAGTCACCGCGCCCCTTCCCTAGTTGCGTGCCCGTGGTCGTGTTCTCGCGCGTGGTGCGATGCCCGCGCGTTCGGGTCAACGTCGATCCTAGGCCCTGTTGTTCCCGATTCGGCGCTGCGTTGGCCCGGGCCACATCCGCCCGCACCCTCGCGGGGGTGGCGGAGGGCAGAGTACGGCGTGTATCGAACACGCGCCTGCGCCGGTCACCCGCCGAACACGGTATCGGCGATGGTGGCGGGCTGCCCGGGGCCGCATTCGGGACCGACGGCCAGCAACCGGAACTCGCCGGCCCGGCCGGTCGGCAGGACCAATAGCTGGACATCCTGCCCGTTGAGGGTGATTTCGCGTGCTCCGAGCGGACGCACGTGGCTCACCCCGTTGGCCTGCAGGCATCCGGGAAGCCTGCTCGGATCGGACAGGCCGGTGTATTGCTCGGAGCCGAGCACTGCCGCGAACTGCTCCCCGTTCAGCCCCAGACCGTCACCCCGCAGGGCCAACGGTGTCTGCTCCGTCCGGCCGGATCCCGAGGAGGTCTCCGGAGGCGCTGTGGCCGCGCGGGGCTGTGTGTCGGACCCACCCGGCAGCGACGTGGCCACGACCACGGCGCCGAGCACCGCCGCTGCGGTGGCGACCAGGCCCGCCACCCACCCGAATACGCGAGGTCCTGCCCCGCCGGGTCGCTTCCGGGCCGAGCCGATGCCGGTAACCGTGGCCGTCTCCGCCCGGTGCGGTATGGGTGCTTGCTCCCCGGAAGGGGCCGTGGTCCGGGAGTGTGCCTCGTTTCGCAGTGCCGTTTCGATCCGTTCGGTGACCTCGCCGGGCAGTGGTGGCGACGGCAGGTTGCGCAGTTCCGCGCGGGTGGTGTCCAGGGCCGCCAGGACCTCTTGTGCCTGTGGGTCGTTGTCCACCCGGGCTCGTAGGGTCTCGTGGGTCTCGGGGTCGAGCAACCCCGCCTGGAAGTCGGCCAGCAGGTTCGGGGACCACGGTGGGCCCTGCGGCGCTGCCTCGCGCCGGTCCTCGCCACTCATCGCCCCTCCTGTCGACGTGTGACCATCGCGTCACCTTCGACGCCGGCATCCGCATCCGGGTTCCGCAGATGCCCCAGGAGTCGAGCGAGCTTGATCCGGGCTCGTGCGCAGCGACTTTTCACGGTCCCCTCGGCGACATCCAGTATTACCGCTGCTTGGGAGACCGGGTATCCCTCGATGTCGACGAGCACGATCGCGACACGTTGATTCTCGGGGATCCGCTCGAGCGCGTCCTGCACCACCATCCGGACGTCCTGGTCGGCGATCGCATCGTTGCCGGATGCGGGTTCGCCGGGACCCGAGTCCGGCAGTGGAACGGTCGCTCTCGCCTGTCGCCGACGGATCCGGTCGAGGCAGGCGTTCACCACGATCCGGTGCAGCCATGTGGTGACCTGTGATTCCGCGCGGAAGGATCGGGCGCTGCGGAACGCCGAGAGCATGGCATCCTGCAGCGCGTCGGCGGCTTCATCGTGGTCACGCATGGTGCGCAGCGCCACCGCCCACAACCGGTCCCGGTGTCGGCGGAACAGTTCGGAGAAAGCGTGTGGGTCTCCGTTGGTATGCGCCGCGAGGAGGTCGAAATCCGAACCGAGGGGGGCAGCCACGGTGACGCACTCTACTGATCATGAATGACGGCACATCCGCCAGATCGGCGAGTTCGGGATCCGACTTGTGCCGGTTGCCCGAGTGGTCCCTACTGCGTCCGCCCGGTGACGGTGATCTCGTTGATCCGGGAGCTGTAGCGACCGTCCCGGGAGAGCTTGTTGATCCAGACCAGCACGTGAGAGGTCGGCTCGTCGGCCTTGACGGGAATCCGCGTGCTCTCGGCTTGGATGGTCCCGGTCCCGATGACCCTGCTGGATTCCAGTGTCGGTGACGTGCTCGATGCGGCGCGGATCTCCACCCGGGTTCCCGGGCTGGGCGACCGGATCGTGACCTCGGTGATCGTCGCCGGTTTCTCCAGCGTGAGCAGCAGGCCGATACCGTTTTTGAAGCCGGTGCCGAACTGGTCGTTGTAACTGTCGGTGTTCCAGTGGGTCGACGGGTCGCCGTCGTGAACCAGACCGGCGTCGGCGCGGTTGTCCCTGTTCTGCTCGGTGACGAACACATCGGCCCGGGTGATCGGCACGGACCCTGCGGCCGAGGGAGGTGGCTGGGCGGGTTGCTGCCTGCCGTTGTCGGTGCGCTCCGGCCGCAGGACCACCGACGGTCCCGAGTTCGCGTTCGAGCCGGTCATCAGGCCCACGAGGGCCGCGGTCCCCCAGCCGAGCACCACGAGGGTGGCTATCGTCAGCACGGCGACACCGATGGTCAGTTTCCTGCGCCGGCTGCTGTCGGGTTTCGGGTCCTCGGTGTGCCAGAGCTCGTTCTCCCGCGTTTCGCTGCCCGCCGGAGTGGACTGCATGACGGTGCTCGACGGTTCGGCATTGGCGTACTGCTCCAGGACACGCAGTACGGCTGCCCCGGTACGCACTCCGCCGGTGGTACCGGTCGTTTCCGGAGTGCCCAGCGCGCGGACGGAGACGGTGGACAGTTCGAGCGGCACGATGGGGCGCAGGGTGCGCGGCATGCTCAGGGAGCCGTCCGCATCGGTCGGTGCGCGCGGTGCCGACTCGGGGCCGCCGGGAAGTGCCCAGTAGCCGGTCAGCAGCAGGTACAGCGTGGCGCCGAGCCCGCGCACGTCCTCGCCGGAGCCCGCATGCGGCAGCGGCCCGGGAAAGGCCATCCGGATCTCGCCCTCGGAGGTCACCCTGATCCGTTGCGGGTGGTCGGCACCGAGCACCAGGCCCGCGTGGTGTGCGGCCTCGACCGCAGCGGCGAGTGGCTGCAGCAGCCTGGCCGCCGTACCCGGGGGCAGCGGTCCTTCGGCGACGAGGTCGAGCAGGTCGGTACCGTGCGTCCACTCGGCGATCACGAGGCCGAGTACGCATTCGGGATCTCCGGGTGACTGCGTGACCACGTCGAGTACGCGCGCCACGCCGACGTGGTTGAAGGTGCTCGCGTGCATCGCACGTTCCAACGTGCGGCGCGCGTTCGCGGCGTGCTCGGCGTTGGCGCGGTCGCCCACCAGGACGGTCAGGGCGACATCGCGGCCCAGCACTCCGTCCTTGGCGCGCCACAGCCGGGCAGCGCAGCGGTCGTCCGAACCGACCTGAGTGAGCAGCCGGTAGCGGCCGTGGTCCAGCACGGCACCGGGTACCAGCCCTTGCTCGTGTGAGCCTTCACCTCCGCCTGCTCCGCTGCGTTCCTGGCTCACCTGCTCGGTTGGCTTACCGCTCACCTGCTCTCTCCCGCTCCTTCCGGTCTCGCTGGGCGCTGTTGCCGGGCTGCTGGGGCTGTTGCCGCGGAATCCGGGCGCCCCGACCACCACGGAAAGAGGTTCCTGCTCGAGACTACGTGACGTGGACGTCAGCGACGATGAAGCAGACCGGTGATCCGCCCGATCGCGGGTTGCAGTTCGGTGACCCGGAGTGCCCACATCGCGCCGAAGACAGCGACGAGACCGATGGTCCCGCCGATGAGGAGTTGCAGCCACCCGGTCACGGCTCCTGCGGAGCCGGGAATCAGTCCGTCGATGCCGGCGCCGACCAGCCAGGCCAGTGCGCCACCGGCCACCGATGCCGTCAGCGTCTTGCCCAGAGTGATCAGGAAACGCCTGCTGCCCAGCGCTCCGAGGTGGCGACGCAGCCAGACCTCGCCGATCAGCCAGCCGACGACGAAGGTGAACGAGTTGGTGAAGACCAGGCCGAACAGGACCTCCTGTGGTGGCAGCACGGTCGCCACGGTGACCGCCATCAGCAGCTTGGCGGCGGTCATCGCGACCATGATCAGGGTGGGTGTCCGGGCGTCCTTCATCGCGTAGAACGCCCGCATCTGCATCATCGTGATCGCGTACGGCAGTACCCCGAAGGCGGAGACGGCCAGTGCGGTGCCGATCTGGTCGATCGAGCCGGTGCCGCCCTTGACGGAGAACAGGGCGAGCGCGATCGGTGCGCCGAGTGCGGTCATCAGGGCGCTGATCGGAAGCAGGAACACGGTCGACAGCCGGTTTCCCAGCGACAGGTCCTCGATCACCCGCTGGTGGTCCTGATCGGCCGCCGCCGCACTCATCCGGGGCAGGATCGCGGTCATCACCGAGAAGCCGATCACGCCGTAGGGCAGCTGCAGCAGCATCCACACGTAGTTGTAGATCGCCCACGCGCCGGGATCCGCGGCGGTGGCGACTTTGGTGAGCGCGATGAGGCCGATCTGGCTGACTCCGACATAGGCGAGCATCCACAGGGCCAGTCCGCCGAACTCGGACAGCCGGGGGTCCCAGCCCCACCGCCATCGGAACCGGAACCCCGTCTTGCGCATCGCGGGGATCTGGATGCACGCCTGCGCCACGATGCCGCAGGTCACACCGACGCCCAGGGTCAACAGGTGTGCGTCGGTCATGCGGACCGGATTGATCGTCAACTCGCCGGGGACCTGGGTGTAGATTCCCAGTGTGGCGAGGATGACGACGTTGTTCATCACCGGTGCCCACGCCGGCGGGCCGAAAACCTGCTTGGACTGCAGGATGGCGCTGACCAGAGCGCTCACGCCGTAGAAGAAGATCTGCGGCAACAGCAGGTAGGCGAAGGCAGTGGTCAGCTCCGTGGTCGCGCCGTTGGAGCCTCCGACGAAGATCGCGGCCAGCACCGGCGCGGCGATGACCGAGAGCGCCGTGCCGACTCCGAGGAGCACGGTCGCCAGCGACAGCAGCCGCTGGATGTAGGCCTGGCCCCCGTCGGAGTCGGATTTCTGGGCGCGTACCAGCACCGGCACGATCACACTGGTCAGCACGCCGCCGATGAGCAGCTCGAAGATGCTGGTCGGCAGTGTGTTGGCCACGGTGAACGAATCGTTGATGACGCCGAAGCCGACGGCATAGGCGAGGATGAGCTTCCAGCCGAAGCCGGTGATGCGGCTGACGAGTGTGGCGATGGCCATCGAGCCGCTGGCCTTGAGCAACGACGGTTTGCGGGAGCCGGGTCCGGAGTCCGAGCCGACAGGGGACAGGACCCGGGTCTGTTCGGTCGCCAGCTCGTCGACGGCCTCGTCGGGGACGGCGGGGATCGGCTCGGTCAGGCTCTCGGAGGCGAATGCAACCCGTGACTGCGAACTCGCCGTCCGAACCGATGTCGCCGGGTGAGCATCGGGGCTCGTGCCGGGGTCGGCGTTCCCGTTTCGGTGCACCACGTCAGCCCTTCACTCCTCGGAGTCCGTGCTCACTCTTACGTGTCCCCCGGCCAGGATGTCACTCCTCATTTTGGTTACGTTCAGTGGCGTCGTGTTCGGTATCCGGATGCTTGTGGTCACTGCTCTCGGTAGCGGCCCCCGGAGCAGCGGGCTCCGATTCCGAAGACGCAGACCCTCCCCGGATAGGTTGCTCCGTTTCCTGCTGATCATCGTTGTTGTGTGGTTGCTGCTCCCCGGCGGCGGCCTCGGCGCGCTGGGCGCGTGCCCGACGGACGAGGCGTCGAGCCGACAGCAGCACGAGCAGCGCCGCACCGACGATGGTGATCAGCAGCGGCATGGTGCCGTAGGCGTTCGACTCCAGCTGGATGCGCCGCGTGGAGCCGAGCTGGGTGCCGCCTTCGGTGCGGATGGTGATGTCGACGCTGAACTTGCCCGATCGGTTCACCTCGGTATCCAGCCAGAACTGACGGCTTCCGCGTGCGGGGATCTTGAGCAGTCCGAGGTCGGTGACCGTGATACCGGGTGGGCTGTCGACGTGCAGGTTCACCGCCACCGTCACCGGCAGTCGATTGGTCACCGTCACCGGAATCGGACTGTTCGAGGAGGTCAGTGAGATCTGGCCGTTGAACTCGTCGATCCGGACACCGTTCAGAGAGTCCGCCAACGCTTCGGTCGCCGTACTCACCCAGCGGCGGGAGGCCGTCGGATCACCTCGCCAGGCACTGGAGGCGCTGCGCAACAGCCCGTTGCGCAGCGAAGTGGTCAGGTCCGCGGGATCGACGTTGAGGGCGGGGTCGCGCTCGGCGGCACGGTAGAGCTCACCGATTTTGTAGTTCCGCGCGGCGATGATGTCGAGTGTCTCCTGGCGGATCTCCTCGGTGGCCGCCGACACCGGGTAGGTGAGTGTGGCCATGGGGAGTTGCTTCGCGGTCGCCGCCTGCTCCTGCCGGGAGTCCTGCTGCGGCTGTCGGGAGGCCGGGGTGGTCGGTGCCGCGGTCGTTCGGGACGGCGGCGCATCGTGCGAACTCCCGGACTGCTCGGAGGAACCGCCGCCCGACTCGGTGTCACCGCTCGAGCCGCCGCCCGACTCGGTGGTTCCCGGGAACCCGGTCGGTTGCACGTACCCGGCCTTCGTCAGTTTTTCGAGGCCGGTGAGCAGCCCGGCCAGGTCCTGCCCGTGAAGATTCCAGCGCCTCGGCGGGGCCAGCAACGATGTGGCGTTGTGCCCCCCGGAACCGGCAGTGGCTCGGAAGGCCAGGGCACCGAGGGTGTTCAGCGCGGACAGCGTCGCGTCCCCGGTGGGCGACAGCACCGTGGAGGAGCCGCCGTGCGGGTTCAGGGCCCGGGACAGCAATGGGTCGACGGGGTGAGCGGTGGGGGTGTAGTTCCCGTTTTGGGTCTTGATGCGCACCGGTTGCAGCGATCCCCGAGGCAGGGCCAGGGAGCGTGGGTGCATCAGCAGCGTGTCGATTCCCGTCCCGGAAAGCTGGGTCGCGGCAGGCTCGTCCAAGGCCCCGTCGATCGGCCACAGGATGTCGCGCCGGGGCGCCACACCGAGCTCGGCGCGCACGATCTCGGCACCGTCGAGAGCCCCGCTGACGAGGTCCGGCAACCCGGCCCGGCCGAGCGCGACGATGTCCGCGTCGCCGTAGGGCAGGGCGATCACGCAGCGTCCCTGCACGACCTCGCGCAGCTTGGTCAACCAGCGCTTCGCGGCCTCCGTGCCCCGGCCCTGCCGGGTACTCCCGTCGTTGTGGCGCACCCGGTAGCCGTCGGCCATCGCCCGGGCGGTGACGATCAGGTCCGGATCGACGGCGAAGCACAGTCCCCGGCCCACCGGTGATCCGGGGGGTGCCTTCTTGCCGACCGCATCGACCAGTCCGAACAGGCGGCCTCCCGGTGCCAGCGACTGCGCCAGCCGGTCGTCGGTGAGGACTGCCGGGCTGCCGGGAGTGCCTGCCCGCTCCATCCGCGGGCGATCGATCAGCGGGATCAGCATCGTGAAGGGAGTGGGCTGGTCGGGTGCGTCACCGGTGCTGCCCGGCGGGGCGAGCACGGGCAGCATGAACTGCGCTTCCGCTACTCGCGCGCGATTGCCGGAGGTGGGAGCACCGTTGACGTTGAGCAGCAGTGGGTACACCCCGGGGTGACTGATCCGCAGCGAATCGGTACCGCCGGTGATCGGGATGTGCAGTGTGAACCGTTCCCTGCTACCCGGGGAGAGACTGCCTGCGATCGTGGTGAATCGCGTGTGTGCCGCGGTCGCGGTATTGCCCTGCAGCGCCGCCCGGACGTCGGACTCGGTCGTTCTCGGGGTGCCGCGCTGGACCCGCATCTCCAGGTTGGAGAGTGTCCGGTTGCCGGTGTTGGCCACCGTCCCGGTGATGGTCAGTTCCGGCGGTGAATCGGGACCGATGATCGAAGGAGTGACTTCGGTCACTTCGATTTCGGTGCTTGTCGCACCCGGTTGCGCAGTTGCCTTCGGGGTGACCGCAGGCACCAGGCCGACCAGCAGTACGGCCACCACGGCAGCAAGGAGGAACCTCAATCCTCACTCCGTCCCGGCGCCCGGATCCGCCGTCCCGGTGGCGCTACCGAGAAGCGCGACCGCATGCCGGACCAGCCGGCGTTCGTCGGCATAGGCCAACACCTCGTCCAGTTCACCAAGCGGCACCCAAGCCACCTCGGTGACCTCCACGTCCTCGTCGGAAAGCGCACCACCCACCGCGTCCAGGAGGAAGTGATGCACGGTCTTGTGTACTCGCCGATTGTCCGCGACGAACCAGTAGTCGATCACACCGATCGGCTGTGCCACCTTGGCGATGATCCCGGTTTCCTCGGCGACCTCTCGCTGTGCAGTCTCCTCCGGGGTTTCGCCGGGTTCGATGTGGCCCTTCGGTAGCGACCACAGCAGCCGTCGCCGACGGTCCAGCCTCCCGATGATGGCAGCGTGGACTCCGGCGCTGTCGATGACCAGGCCCCCTGCCGAAGTCTCGTCCACCGTCCTCAACCGGCTCCGTCGACGCCGGTTCCGACGTCCCGGCCTGGCATCGCCGGAGCGTCCGGAGGAGGAAGGCATACCGCCGATGGTAATGGGCACCGGCGAGTGAAACGGTGTCGCGTATCACCCCGCGAAGGAATGTGCATCTTCGCGGGTGGTCGTGTCTCGGCCATCGCACGGGAGCGGGCCGAGCGGCCGATACCCTGGTTTGCTGTGTCCCCTCCGAATCCCGATTCGTCAGCACACGAGTCGTCGTCCATGCCCGCACCTTCCGATTCCGCAGCCGACCGCCCCGCAGCCGAGCGCATCGAGCGAGCCGCCCAACGCAATGCCGTGATGGAGCTGTTGAGGGTCGCTCCGGTGGCCGAAGAGCTCGCGCAGCGCTTCGCCGAGGAGGGGTATCGGCTCTACCTGGTCGGAGGCAGTGTTCGGGATGCCCTGCTGGGCCGGTTGAGCGGCGACCTCGACTTCACCACCGATGCCCGCCCCTCTCGGGTGCAGGAGCTGCTGGAGGACTGGGCCGAGACGGTGTGGGACACCGGTATCGAGTTCGGCACGCTGGGTGCCTACCGGCGCGGTACGACTGTGGAGATCACCACCTTCCGGGCCGACAGCTACGATCGGGTGAGCCGCAATCCGGAGGTCGTCTTCGGTGACAGCATCGAGGGTGACCTGCTGCGCCGCGATTTCACGGTCAACGCGACGGCGGTCGAACTTCCGCAACGTACCTTCGTCGATCCGCACGACGGCCTGACGGCTCTGGTGGAGCGGAAACTGGACACCCCCGCGACCCCGCAGGAGTCGTTCGCCGACGACCCGTTGCGCATGCTGCGTGCTGCCCGCTTCGTCTCCCAGCTCGACTTCGAGCCCGCCGCCCGGGTGGTCGAGGCGATGCGGGAGATGGCCGGACAGATCGAGCGCATCACCCCGGAGCGGATCCAGCTGGAGCTGTCGAAGCTGCTGTGCGGCAGTTCCCCCCGGCGTGGCGTCGAGTTGCTGGTGGACACCGGTCTGGCCGGGTACGTGCTGCCCGAACTGCCCGCGATGCGCCTGGAGATCGACGAGCATCACCAGCACAAGGACGTCTACCGGCATTCGTTGGTCGTGCTGGAGCAGGCGGTCGACCTGGAGCGCGCCGCGGATCCCGAGGCGGAACCGGATCTCGTGCTGCGCATGGCCGCACTGCTGCACGACATCGGCAAGCCCGCCACGCGGCGGTTCGAGCCGGGAGGCGGTGTGAGCTTCCACCACCACGAGGTGGTCGGGGCGAAAATGGCTCGTAAGCGTCTGCGGGCCCTGCGCTACTCGAAGGACGTCATCGGTGACGTGTCCAACCTGGTGTACCTGCACCTGCGATTCCACGGTTACGGCGACGGCCAGTGGACCGATTCGGCAGTGCGCCGGTACGTGACCGACGCGGGGCACTTGCTGCCCCGGTTGCACAAACTGGTGCGGGCGGATTGCACCACGCGCAACAGGCGCAAGGCCAACGCCCTGCGCCGTGCCTACGACGACCTGGAAGCGCGGATCGCCCGGATCGCCGAGGAGGAGGACCTCGCCAAGGTACGTCCCGACCTGGACGGCAACGAGATCATGCGGTTGCTCGGTGTCGCACCGGGTCCGGTCGTGGGCCAGGCGTGGCGGCACCTCAAGGACGTGCGGCTGGATCGGGGGCCGATGGAACACGACGAGGCTGTTGCCGAGCTGTACCGCTGGGCGCGTGACCAGGGAATCGAGTTCTCCGAGTCGGAGTGAGTACGAGCCGTTGATAATATTCGGTAGTACTGCCCTGTTGTACTGCCGAATATTGTCGCCCGGAAGTCATTCGCCGCCTTCGTGCCGGCCGCGAGGCAGGATGCCCCGCTTTCGCGGAAGCGGGTGCGACTGTGACGGCATGCGGACAACGGTGGGGCGCGCCCGAATCGGGCCGCGTAGTGAGATCATGCGTGTGTGGGAACCGACGCGGAAGTGAAACCGGGCATGTTGCTTGTCGCTGCCCCACAGCTGCTGGAGGACAACTTCCGCCGCACGGTGGTTTTCGTCATCCACCACCGGGAGCAGGGGACGCTCGGTGTCGTGCTGAACCGCCCGAGCGAGATCGCGGTGCACGATGTGCTACCCGAGTGGGGGAGCTACGCCAGCGAACCGCAGTCGCTGTTCGTGGGCGGCCCGGTGGAGCAGCGCACCGCGATCTGCCTGGCCGCTTTCCAGACGGGGGAGGATGTCGAGGCCCTCTCGGGAGTGGTCGGTGTCCGGGGGCCGGTGGGCCTGGTGGATCTCGAAAGCGATCCCGGCGGTCTGATGACCCGCACTCGGGGGATGCGCTTCTTCGCCGGTTACGCCGGCTGGGAGCCCGAGCAACTGGCCGGGGAGATCGACCGTGGTGACTGGATCGTCGTCCCGTCGCTGCCGGACGACGTCATCGCGGTTCCCGCGGGGAACCTGTGGGGGCGCGTCCTGCGAAGGCAGGGAACTCCCCTGGCGTTTCTGGCCACTCATCCCGGGGATGTCCAGCTCAACTAGGCAGAGAGGCGGCCCTGCGCAACCGTGTCCTCAGCCTCCCTGCAGGGAGCCGCAGCACCCTCCCGCGCAGCCGGCACACGGATTGGCCGAGACCGCTCCGGATGCCGTGCCCGTCGCCGGGACGGTTGCGGCGGCACGGTGGCCGAGCACGCCACCGACGATGGCGAGGGCCAGCGCGCCGACAAACCCGATGCCCAGCACCATGGCGGCGCTCAACGTCGTTGTGAGCATCGGCAGGGATGTGCCGGACAGCAGCAGCACCGCCCCGCTGCCCAACGTGGCCGGTGCCGCGACGCGGTTGCCGAGTTCGAAGGCGTCGCCGTTGCGCATCGTCGCGGGAGTGCGCACACCGACGTAGTTGTTCCGGGGAAGCCGCCCGCGCAGGCTGCGCCACCCGACGAATACCAGCGCGGCACCGCCGAGGAGCAGGAGCGCGCAGAGGATGAGCCGAACCACCGGTGTCACGGACACAGGGTAAGCTCCCGCCCGGATCTCGGCTGCCGGGCACCCGTCTCGGGTGTGCTCTTCCTCATGAAGTGCGAGCGGCAGGCAAGCCGGCTGTGGTTCCTTACCGGGCGGAATCTGCGCGGCTGTACTCGTCGCTTCGGTGACTCAGCGGTCGTTGCGCCGAGGCGCCCGGCTACTCGTCCAACGGGAATGTCCCTGTACCGAGCAGTGCTGTCAGGGAATCGCGGAGTTCGGCGGTGGATTGCTCGATCCGCTCGTATACCGCGATCTTGTCGTCCAGTGCCCCGAGGATCTCCCCGATCGCTTCTTGTGTCCGCAGCGGGGGGAGCGCGACGGGCATGGATCGCAGCATTCGGGCATTCAGGCTGGGAACGGTCGTTCCCGGCGCGTTACCGGCGATCCAGTCCTGTGCCGGTGGGGTGCCGAGCCAATAAGTGAGGTACCGACCTGTTATCGGACCTCGTGGACGTAACCGGAAACAGGCGGTTCCGAGTAATGCCCCGGCGTGCTCCGCGTCGACCAGGGCCTGGCGACCCAACGTGCCGGTTCGCACACACAGCACGTCACCGGCAGCGAGTCGATACCGGGACCATCTCTCGGCAGTGTCAGGATCGACTTTGTCCACGTCTTCGGTGATGAGGCGGTTGTCGCGGATGTTCTTGGGCTTGATGACCGATGTTCCTCCGGCTGAATACTCGAACTTTTTTCCGACTGCTCCCCCCGGGCCGGAAAGCACATCGCAGACTTCACCCAGTGTCACCTGCTCCCATGGTTCCGAGTCATCGCCCATGCGCGAGCTGATCCGATTCAGCTGGTGCTCGGCTTCCGTGTCGGCGCTTGTGCGCAGATTGGACAGTCTTACCAGGTCATTGCGGTGGGCACGTGTTGCTGTGGCGGCGTTGGAGGGAGTGACCTCGGCTGCCGCATCGCTGAGGTATCCCCGTGGGGAGAGGAGGTACTCGTGCTCACGAATTTCGGCAATGGGCACTGCTCGACAGAGCCCTGATTCTGCGGTAGCACTTCCCGCACGAAACTTTCGGTACAGGTCGGCAATCCGCTCGATTTCCTCATCAGCGAGAGCTCGACGGGTGCGCTCGACCATCCGTCCCATACCGGTTGCGTCGAGGAGGAACACCGTCTCCGGACTCTTGTCCTCCGGCTTCTTGAGCACCCAGACACTGACCGATATCCCTGTGGCTTTGAAGAGCTGACCAGGCAACGCGACGACGGCCTCGACCGCTCCGGCTTCGACCATCGCGGCGCGAATCTCACGTTCCCGTCCTCTGCGGAAGGAGGCCCCCTCGGGCATGAGCATCGCCGCACGTCCTTCCGGAGCGAGTGCTGCGATGCTGTGCTGGAGCCAGGCGAAATTAGCCCTGTCCTTTGGTGGAGTGCCGTAGCGCCAGCGTGGATCGCCGGCAGGGTCTCCCCGGAACCAGTCTTGCATGGCAAACGGTGGGTTGGACACGATCACGTCGAAGTCGTGATCTCCTTCGGGGGCATCGTGAAGAGCGTGTACCGCCCCGGGGCCGAGTTCGGCGTCAGCGCCGTGCACGGACAGGTTCATGGCTGCCAGTTTCCGTGAGGACTCCGTGAGTGCGTGGCCGGAAACCGACAACTCCGATGCACTCCCACCGTGCTCCCGAACGAACTTCACCACACCGGTGAGCAGGCTGCCTGTACCGCAACATGGATCATGGATTCTTTCACCGGTACGCGGTTCGACGAGTTCGACCATGGTGCGTACCACGGAGTATGGTGTGTGGAACTCCCCGTGAAATCTGTCGGTGGTGGCGAGCCGCTCCAGCAGGAATTCGAAGAGCCGGTGGGCGTCGGTGTCGGTACCGCTCACCGCATCCGGTGGCTGTACCTGATTCAGCAGGTGGACGATGTCGGCCAGCCCGGTCGCTTGTGCGTGTGATTCGAGTTGCGCCGGATCGACAAGGTCGGGAAGCGTGGATCGGTGGTCATCCGTCGCCTGTGTCAGCACTTCCCGGATTCGCTGCGGTTCTCCACGGGACGAAGCCACTGCCAGCTCACGCCAGCGGAAGGTGTCGTGGACTCGCAGGTAGAGCAGTCCGAGGACCAGATCGCGATAGAAGGGTGCTTCCAGATAATTGCGGTACCCGTCCAACTCCTGCCACAACCCCCGGAGGAAGTCCCCAGGTTTCGATGCGGATGTTTCCGGAGCATTCGGCTGCCGTGGAACCACGATGCCCGCCGAGTCGAGATTCCTTCGGAACCGCTGCCCGTATTCGGCATCCAGCGGCTCGCCGGCTTTGAGTGCGTTTTTCGGGATCTTGCGGCCATCGAGCCAGGCGGCCACATCGTCGACGGCAAACTGCTCACCATCGACGGTGTTCGCCGGGTCCGGGAAGCCCGGCGAGCGCCGTCTCCAATTACTGACCGCAGCCGGTTTGACCTCGGCCAGGCGTGCGATATCGGCCATCGAGATGTGGCCTTCAGAAGTGGTCATCGCAGATCGTCACTTTCGTTGCCGTCCGGTCGTTCGTCTCCGTTCCACACCTCGCCATACCGGACCAGTGCCTCCGGTATTCGATCGAGCGGCCGGACTCGGTCGGCGATGACCGGCGAAAGATGACCGAGCTGCCGGTAGATCCCGGCTCGATAGGAGTGGAGATCGTATTCGAAGATCGGTTCGTAATGCATGATCCGGTTGCGCAGTTTGCGGATATCCTCCAGCTCGCTGTGCAGCGGTCGCCGGGGACCCGAGTAGTGGGGAAAGGCCTTGTGCAGTACCGGGACCCAGAACCTACGATCATATGCTCGACCGCGACTGAGCAACGAGATCCAGAACCCGAGCGTGAGCTTGGCGACGATGTCGTCGGTGCAGGGGGCGATGGAGCTCCGTTCGCCCTGTTGATCCAATCGGATGAGGCGGTGTGCACGCTGTCCTCCGCAAGGTAGCTGTCGTACGGCGCTGAGATCGTGCTAAGCTGACGGTGTAGACCCCGGATTCGCCTCTGCAGCATCAGCTCGAGCTGCAAGCCGTCCGGGGTATTTTTCGTTTCGCCGGAGCTTCGTCGCACCCTGTGTGCTCACCCCGTTGTCGCGATGGCCGCTGTTGTCGATCACGGTATCCGGCAGGCCACTACAGGCCAAGCGCAATGCAATGCGCTCATGTTGTTAACACTCCTCGGAGGAGGAGTTCCCTGGTTCCGGGCGGTAGTGGCGTACGCGCTACCCTGGGCGCGTGAGTACGGCCCGACTGCTTCTTGCGTGGCCGCGCTGACCGCTCCCGCGAAAGCCGGATCTTGCGAGCGGACAGGTCGGCGCGGCAACCCCTCACGCCCGTAAGGCTGAGGGGTTTTCGACTTTTCGGGGGCGGCACCTTCGACAGGTCCAGGGGCCGAACCAGGCGCGCGTTTCGGGCGATGAGGGAAGGAACGCACACGATGAGTGGCGCGGCAGAGAACTCGGCCGACGGCAGGGCGGACCGGTCCGGTACCGAGGAAGTCCCGTCGTTTCGGTACACGGCCGAGATGGCCGGTGAGATCGAGCGACGCTGGCAGCAGCGCTGGGAGGAACTCGGAACCTTCCACACCCCGAACCCCTCGGGGTCGTTGCAGGGGGACACCTCCGGAGCGGAGAAGCTCTTCGTTCAGGACATGTTTCCCTACCCGTCGGGTTCCGGCCTGCACGTCGGCCACCCGCTGGGCTTCATCGGCACCGACGTCTACGCCCGCTTCCACCGGATGCTGGGCCGCAACGTGCTGCACACGATGGGGTTCGACGCCTTCGGTCTGCCCGCCGAGCAATACGCGGCGCAGACGGGTACGCACCCGCGCACGACCACCGAGAACAACATCGAGCGGTACCTGAGCCAGATCCGCCGCCTCGGTCTCGGACACGACGAGCGCAGGCGCATCGCCACCACCGACATCGATTTCTACCGGTGGACCCAGTGGATCTTCCTGCAGATCTTCCACGCCTGGTACGACTTCGACGCCGACGACGGCAAGGGACGTGCCCGCCCGATCGGCGAGCTGGAGCAGCAGTTCGAGTCCGGCGAGCGGGCCACTCCCGACGGTCGGCCGTGGGGAGACCTGACCCGCGCCGAGCAGCGAGCGGTACTCGACTCCTACCGGTTGGTGTACCTGTCCGAAGAGCCGGTGAACTGGTGCCCCGGGCTGGGCACGGTCGTGGCCAACGAGGAGGTCACCGCCGAGGGGCTCAGTGAGCGCGGCAACTTCCCGGTGTTCCGCCGCAATCTCAAGCAGTGGATGATGCGGATCACCGCCTATGCCGATCGACTGGTCGATGATCTGGACCGGCTGGAATGGCCGGAGAAGGTCAAGACCATGCAGCGCAACTGGATCGGCCGCTCGCGGGGTGCCAACGTCGTGTTCGAGCTGCCGGGCTCGACCTCCGGCATCGAGGTGTTCACCACCCGTCCGGACACCCTGTTCGGCGCGACCTACATGGTGCTGGCACCGGAGCACCCGCTGGTCGACGAGCTGATCGCCGCCCGGGGCGAGGACCAGGGCTGGCCGGAAGGCACCGACGAGCGCTGGACGCAGGGTGCGGCGAGTCCGGCCGAAGCGGTCGCCGCCTACCGGCATGCGGCGTCGATGAAATCCGAGCTGGACCGGCAGGAAACCCGGGAGAAAACCGGCGTGTTCACCGGTGCCCATGCGACGAATCCGGTCAACGGCGAGTCGATCCCGGTGTTCATCGCCGATTACGTGCTGATGGCCTACGGCACCGGAGCGATCATGGCGGTGCCCGGCCAGGACCAGCGCGACTGGGACTTCGCGAGCGTGTTCGGGCTGCCGATCGTGCGCACGGTCGAGCCGCCCCAGGACTTCGAGGGCGAGGCCTACACCGGGGACGGCCCGGCGATCAACTCGTCTTCGCAGGTCACCGGCCTGAGCCTGAACGGCCTCGACGTCGAGGAGGCCAAGAAGGAGATCATCTCCTGGCTGGAGGAGCACGGGCACGGTTCGGGCAGTGTGCAATACAAGCTGCGGGACTGGTTGTTCGCCCGCCAGCGTTACTGGGGGGAGCCGTTCCCCGTCGTCTACGACTCCGACGGCACCCCGCTGGGGCTGCCCGAGGATCAGCTCCCGGTGGTACTGCCCGAGGTCGCCGACTACTCGCCGCGCACCTTCGATCCCGACGACGCGAACAGTGAGCCGGAGCCGCCGCTGGCGCGGGCCGGCGACTGGGGCGCGGTCGAGCTGGATCTCGGTGACGGCCTGCGGAAGTACGAGCGGGACAACAACGTCATGCCGCAGTGGGCGGGGTCCTGCTGGTACCAGTTGCGCTATATCGACCCGGACAACGACGAGCGGTTCGTCGACCCGGACAACGAGCGGTACTGGATGGGCCCGCGTCCGGATCGGCACGGCCCCGACGACCCGGGTGGTCTGGATCTCTACGTCGGTGGTGTCGAGCACGCGGTGCTGCACCTGCTGTACTCGCGGTTCTGGCACAAGGTCCTCTACGACCTCGGGCACGTTTCCTCGGAGGAGCCCTACCGGCGGCTGTACAACCAGGGCTACATCCAGGCTTACGCCTTCACCGACTCGCGCGGGGTCTACGTTCCCGCCGAAGAAGTGCAAGAGCGCGACGGAAAGTTCTTCCACAACGGTCAGGAGGTCACCCGCGAGTACGGGAAGATGGGCAAGAGCCTGAAGAACTCGGTCTCGCCGGACGAGATGGCCGATGCCTACGGCGCCGACACGCTGCGCCTGTACGAGATGTCGATGGGTCCGTTGGAAGCCTCGCGTCCGTGGGCGACCAAGGACGTCGTCGGATCGCACCGGTTCCTGCAACGGCTGTGGCGCAACATCATCGACGAGCACACCGGGCAATTGCGGGCCGTCGACATCGAACCCGATCTCGAGATGCGGCGTGCCCTGCACAAGACGATCGCCGGGGTCCGGGAGGACTACGGCGAGTTGCGGTTCAACACGGCCGTGGCGAAGCTGATCGAGCTGAACAATCGGGTCACCAAGGAGTACTCCGCCGTTGCGGGCACCCCGCGTGAGGTCGTGGAGGCGCTGGTGCTGATGGTGGCGCCGTTGACACCGCATCTGGCCGAGGAGCTGTGGTCGCGGCTGGGGCACGAGGCCGGACTCGCGCACGGGCCGTTCCCGGTGGCCGATGAGCAGTACCTGGTCGAAGACACCGTCGAGTACCCGATCCAGTTCAACGGCAAGGTGCGCTCGAGGACCGTCGTGGCCGCCTCGGCCGGGCAGGACGAGATCCGGGAGGCTGCGCTGGCCGACGAGAAGATCGCGGCGGCTCTCGACGGCAAGGAGCCGCGCAAGGTCATCGTCGTGCCCGGCCGCCTGGTCAACGTTGTCGGCTGAGTCGCCTTCCGCGGGGGACGGGCATCACATGGTGAAGTTACCGGTGAGTAACTAGTCTGGGTGGGGAACGCTCCGGCCGGAGCGTTCCCCACACTGGACTGGAGAGGCCGATGCAGATCCCGAGGATGCCCGCAGGATTCGACGCGGCGAAACTCGGCGAGGTACTGGACGGGCGCTGGGCCGATGTCCGGGTGCAGGTACGCGAGACCCTGCGGGACACGGAACTGCCCCCCGGCGATGGCCTGGATGTCGACAGCCACCGGAAGCTCATCCTCGACCAGTTGCACCGCCTGGCCGCAAGCGGGATCCCCCGGCTGGGATTCCCGGGCGAGTACGGCGGCAAGGGCGACACCGGCGGTTCCGTGATCTCGCTGGAGATGCTGGCCGGGAACCTGTCGCTGATGGTCAAAGGCGGCGTGCAGTGGGGCCTGTTCGGTGGTGCCGTGGTGGCCCTGGGCACCGAGCGGCACCACAGCCGGTATCTCGAGCCGATCATGAACATGGAACTGCCCGGCTGCTTCGCCATGACCGAGACCGGGCACGGTTCGGACGTGCAAAGCCTGCGCACCACGGCGACCTACGATCCGGATTCCGAGGAGTTCGTCGTCCACAGCCCGCACGAGTCGGCGCGCAAGGACTACATCGGCAACGCCGCACGGGACGGTCGCATGGCCGTGGTGTTCGCGCAGCTGCACACCGCCGGGCAGGACCACGGGGTGCATGCGCTGATGGTGCCGATCCGCGACGAGAACGGGCATCCACTACCCGGTGTGCACATCTCCGACTGCGGCCACAAGGCCGGCCTCAACGGTGTGGACAACGGTCGCATCCTGTTCGACCGCGTGCGGGTGCCCCGCGAGGCCCTGCTCAATCGCTACGGGGACGTCGAACCGGACGGTACCTACCGCAGCCCGATCGAGGGGCGCAACAAGCGGTTCTTCACCATGCTCGGCACGCTGATCCGGGGGCGGATCTCGGTCGCGGGGACAGCGGGCAGTGCGACGAAGCTCGCGCTGGAGATCGCCCTGCGCTACGGCGATACGCGCAGACAGTTCGAGAACCCCGGCACCGGTGACGAGACTCCGGTACTCGACTACCTCGGCCACCAGCGGAAATTGCTCCCGGCGTTGGCGACGACATTCGCCCTGCACTTCGCCCAGGAGGAGCTCGTCTCGACCCTGCACGATCTGCACAACGCCGAGGAACACGACGAACGCGCCCAGCGCGAGCTGGAGTCGCGGGCAGCAGGGATCAAGGCGGTCACCACCTGGCACGCCAGCCGGACCATCCAGACGTGCCGGGAGGCCTGCGGCGGTGCCGGGTACCTCTCGGAGAACCAGCTTCCACAGCTCAAGGCCGACACCGACGTGTTCACCACCTTCGAGGGAGACAACACCGTCCTGCTCCAGCTCGTCGCCAAGGGCCTGCTGACCTATTACCGGGACCAGTTCGACGATCTCGGCACCCTCGGTCTGGCTCGCTACGTCGCCGACCAGTTCGTCGGCACGGTGATCGAGCGCACGGCAGCCCGGAGGCTGGTCCAGCGGCTGGTCGACGCCGCGCCCGGCCGGGACGACGAGGACGAGATCTTCGACCGCGGTTGGCAGCTCAGGTTGTTCGAGGATCGCGAGAAGCACGTCCTGGACGCTCTCGCGCGGCGCCTGCGCCGAGCGACCGGAGGTGACGCGGACCCGTTCGAGGTGTTCAACAACGCCCAGGACCACGTGCTGCGAGCGGCGCGCGTGCACGTGGACCGCGTCGTGCTCGAGGCGTTCGTCGCCGGCATCGAGCGCTGTGCCGATCCGGACATGGCCTCTGTGCTGGAACGGTTGTGCGATCTGTACGTGCTGTCCAACATCGAAGAAGATCGTGGATGGTTCCTCGAGCACGAGCGGATCGGCACGCGCCGATCGAAGGCCGTCACCGAGGCGGTGAACACGTTGTGCCAGCAGATCCGGCCGCACGCCGTCTCCCTCGTGGAGGCGTTCGGCATCCCGCGTCAGTGGTTGACGGCCCCGATCGCCACCGGTGCCGAATCCGCCCGCCAGGAGGCTCAGCGGGCTCACGACCGCCCTCGGGACTGAGAGGCTTCTCGGACGTGGCCGGGTGGTTGTTCCGATCCCGAGATCCCGTATCAGTGGGTCTTCGGAAGGCGTCCGAGGGATCACTCGCCTCGTTGTGTGCACGGTGGATCTCGGAACGTGATCACTCGGCTCTCCCGGCGTGCCAGGAGAGGAATCTCACGCACGGCGACTTCGGTGTGGCCGCTCGATGTTGGTATGTTGCGCCGCTATGAGGGCTCCCATGCGTCACTCCGTTCCCACCGCTGCTTTGCTGGCGCTGCTGGCCGGTTCCGGAGTCGCGGGTACGGTCACCCTGATGACCAGGGTGGTGCCCTCCATGTCGGAGGACAGTGCCGTGTCGTCGACGGAGTTTCCGCGGCACTCCACGGAAACTTCCCTCGCCGTACCGCGAGGGCCGCTGCCACAGGTGTCGCCGACCTCTCCCGGTCGCCCGCCGGTGGCCGCACCCTCCACGCCGACTTCCGTTCCCGCGCCGCCCCCGGCATCGTCGGATGACCGGAGTGCTCCGGCCGGTATCACAGCACCGATGCCGACCGAGGATTCCGGCTCCACGGAAACCGACGAGGATCCCGGCTCGATCGTGGAAGGGAATCCCGGTGATTCCTCCACGCGGGAGCAGGCCGGGAAGGAGCGGCTCGGCGGTGCGAAGCCTGATGACTCGTCCACGAAGAAACCCACACCGCCGACCGAGGGCGGGCAACCCCCTGCCGAGGGTGAGGAACCCCCTGCCGAGGACCAGGAACCCCCTGCCGAGGACCAGGAACCCCCTGCCGAGGACCAGGAATCCCCTGCCGAGGGTGAGGAACCCCCTGCCGAGGGTGAGGAACCCCCGGATGAGGACGACACCACCCCGCCCCCTTCGTCCGAACCGGACGCCTTGCTCCGGCTCCGGCTGTTGGGGTTGGAGGTGGAGCTGTAACGCGCCTTGCGCGGCTGGATCTCGGTGCGGCAGGCCGATGCCGGACCGAGATCCGGCGGTCAGCTCTCGCCGAGTCCGGCCTCGTGGGCGAGCTCGGACAGGATCGATTCGAACAATCGGTCGGCCTTCCTGATGTCGAAGGGGAAGCGCCCGAACACTTCCAGGGCGACGTGGCCGTACAGACGCGCCCACCAGCGGAGCAGTGAGTGGACCGCATCGGGACCGAGCGCTTCGGGGGGCATCTCGATGCCCTCGTGGGAAAACGCGCTGGCCAGTGCTTCCTGGTTGGTCGCCAACTCGGGCCCGATGTCCGCCGGTGCTTGCTCGGAACTCGCCAGGGAGGCCCCCTCGGCCATCAGGGGCCCGAGGATTCCCAGGAAGACACTGCCGAACTCGTCCTGGCGGATTTGCTCGTCACCGCCGATTTCGCCGGTGGGAGAGGCGAAGACCAGCGCGAATTCGCGAGGGTGGGCGAGTGCCCACTGCCGGAAGCCGCGGCAGACCGTGAACACCTTGGTCAGGTGGTCATCGGACCCCACCGAGTCCAATTTCCCGTCGAGTTCGGTGGCGAGGTCGGTGCAGATGTCCTTGCCGAGCCTGCGGAGCAGGTCCTCGCGGGAGCCGTAGTACCGGTAGAGCGCCGGGGCTGTGATGCCGAGTTCTCGAGCGATGGCGCGCAGGGTCACGGCATCCTGGCCTTGCTGGACGAGAAGCCGATGCGCGTGCTGGCGGATCTCCAGTTCCGTCGCCGCGCGGAGCCGCTCGCGCCGAGTGACTTCGGCCATGTGTCACCCCATCCGGTGTTCGCTGCGATTCGCTGCCCACTGCCGTGAGCAGTACGGTGTGAACGGCGTTTACTTAGTTCACGGCATTCACCTCACCGTAGTCGTTCCACCGGGCGCCCACCACGGATCCGGAGGTCGGAATTGTTCGCTCGCTGGGGATCCTTCGCGCACCGCCACCGGGTTCCGGTGGTGTTCCTCATGCTGCTCGCCGTCGTCGCCGGCGGGGTGTGGGGGCTCGGTGTCTTCGACCGGATGAGTCAGGGTGGCTACGAAACCCCCGGCAGCGAAGCCGCGAGGGTAGCGGAGATCGCCGGGAGTGTGCTCGACGCGCAAAGCGGGGACCTCACCGTCATCTACAGCGTGCCTTCCGGCCGTACCATCGACGACCCGGAGATCGCCGCGCGGATCGAGCGGACTCTGACCGACCTTCCCGACGGTCCCGTCGAGGGGGTCAACTCCTACTGGCACACGCAGAATCCGCAACTGGCCAACCCGGAACACACCAGTGGACTGGCCCTGATCGACCTCGCCGGTGCCGACATCAATGCCGAGAACGAGGCCTACCGGCAGCTGCAGGGGCGGTTCGGCGTCGCGGGAGCAGAGACCGACGTCGCAGGCCAGGTCCCGCTCCAGGTGTCCATCTCGCAGCACTCAACCCGAGATCTCGCCGTGGCCGAAGCGATCTCGATGCCGATCGTGCTGGTACTGCTGGTGATCATCTTCGGTGGTGTGGTCGCCGCCTCCCTGCCGGTACTCGTCGGTGGGATGGCCGTGTTCGGCTCGCTCGGCCTGCTGCACCTGATCTCGCTGCTGGCCGAGGTGAACGTCTTCGCGGTGAACGTGGCCAGCTTGCTCGGGCTCGGATTGGCCATCGACTACGGTCTGTTCCTCGTCGGTCGGTTCCGGGAGGAACTGGCCACCGGTACGGGCACCGGGGAAGCGGTCGGCCGCTCGGTGGCCACCGCAGGCCGCACCGTGGCCTTCTCGGCAACCCTGCTGGTCATCGCCCTGGGCGGCCTGCTGATCTTTCCACAGAGCTTCTTGCGGTCGCTGGCCTTCGGCGGCATGTCCGCGGTCGCCCTGGCCGCGGTGATCTCGCTGACCGTGCTGCCCGCAGTCATGAGCATGCTCGGTCACCGCATCGACAAGCTCGCCGTGCCGTGGCGCAGGAAGTCCGGTGCCGCGGCAGATGAGCAGCGCAGGAAGGAGCGCGGCTGGCGCCGATTCGCCGATGCGGTCATGAAGCGCCCGCTGTTGACAGCCCTACCGATCGTGGTGGTACTGGGTGCGCTCGCCACCCCCTTCGTCACCAGCGCCCGGTTCGGCACTCCGGACGAGCGGATCCTGCCGGAGAACGACCCGGCACGGCAGGCGATCGAGAGGCTGGCGCGCGAGTTCCCCGCCATGGCGGGCACCGACATCAGGGTGGTGCTGCGAGGAGAGGGGCGGACACCACCCGACAGGCAGGTTGTGCAGCGATTCCTCGACCGGATTGCCGACGTGCCTGCAGTCGGCGGGGTGCGGCCCGCCGGATCCGAGGGCGATGTGGTCGTCCTGCAGGCCTCGACCACCGCAGATCCCTACAGTTCCCCGTCGAACCGGGCCGTCGAGGACATCCGCGAACTGCCCCCGCCGCAGGGCGTCGACGTCCTGGTCGGTGGGCCGACGGCGCTGAACCTGGACAGCCTGCAGGCGACCGTGGACAAGCTGCCATGGGTCGCGGCTTTGCTGGTCGGTGCGACCCTGGTGTTGATGTTCCTGGCATTCGGCTCGGTCCTGTTGCCGATCAAGGCGGTCATCATGAGCGTGTTGAGTCTGTCGGCCACTTTCGGGGCGCTCACGTGGATTTTCGTCCAGGGACACGGTGCCGAGCTGCTCGGTGTGACACCGGCACCGATGGAGGTCGGCATCGCCGTGCTGATGGCTTCGGTGGTGTTCGGGCTGTCCACGGACTACGAGGTGTTCCTGCTGTCGCGCATGGTGGAGGCTCGTGCTCACGGCAGTTCCACGAAGGAGGCGGTCCGTACCGGGCTGGCCAAGACCGGACGGGTGATCACGGCCGCCGCCCTGCTGCTCATCGTGGTCACGGGCGCTTTCGCCTTCTCCAGCGTCACCGTGATGCGGCTGATCGGGGTCGGCATGATCATCGCGTTGGCTCTGGACGCGACGGTGGTACGAATGATTCTGGTGCCTGCGTTGTTGGCCCTGATGGGCAATGCCTCGTGGTGGGCGCCGGGCCCGTTGAAGCGGCTGCAGAAACGAGTCGGCGCCGGTGAGGCCGAGGCCGGGCAGCCGGCCGCGAGCGTGTCCGCCACTGATGAGCCGAGTCACAAGCCGGGAGGCTGAATCCATGGGATCGCAGGAAGTCACCGTCTACACCCGCCCCGGGTGCCCGTTCTGCATGTCGTTGCGTGCCGGGCTGCGGCGCCGGGGAATGGACTTCACCGAGGTGGACATCTGGCAGGATCCGGATGCCGCGGCCACCGTCCGCTCCCTTGCCGAGGGCAACGAGACGGTACCGACCGTCGTGATCGGCGAGTGGTCGGCGGTGAACCCCTCGGCGAGCCAGGTTGTGGAGGCTGCCGATACACACGCCCCCGAACGGGTACCGGACCGGAAACCGGGAGCGGTCGAGGGAGCGATCAACGCTCTCGGCTTCCGAAGCAACTCGTAAGAGAGTCCACGGATTGGCTTGCGTAGGGATCGGGTAGGGGAATCCCCCGGCGGTGCCGATTGCGTGCGTGGGAAGAAAGCGGCCGGTGCCGCCTACCCGAGGACCGATGTGACCAAGCAGATGGCTCTACCAATCCGCGCGACCACCAATCCGCGTGCCGGAGAAACCCGTGGTCGCGGCGATACCGCGGGACTTCGGCCCGAGGTCCGAGCTTTCGGCCGTGGTGGCTCGGATGACGGGCCGGGCCGCTGCTGTGGCCGTTCCCGTTCCCGGGGTTCGAGAGGCTGGGGCCGGACGTACGGGGGGCGTTACGGCCGACCCCAGCGGTTGCTGTTCGTCGGTGGCGCGAGACCGGCGAGCAGCAACCACCCCAGTCTGAGGCCTGTACCGTCCACAATGACGTGCCGTGCCCCGAAAGACCCCGAACGGGGGTGTGTTCGAAGGCGCCGAACCGTTCGCAGTACGTCAAACGGCGTACCGGAGTCCCGGAAGGCGTATTGCCGGCCCGGAGTTCCACAGCGAGCCGCAGTCCCGGAACGCCCGGCTGCTTCGTGGATACGAGCCGGGACAGCACTCGGGGCGACGGCGTGAGAGCGGTGCCCTCATCACCCACCGCAGCCCGTTGCGGGCACTGTCGGTGGTTTCCGGGTTCGAAGGGGACGCAGTCCCGGAGAACTCGGCGACCGGAGTTTGCTCGGGCCCCGCCCGGCTGGTGTCCACCGGCTCCCGGTGAAGCAGTTCCGGTCGGCGGGCACCCGTGGACACCGGGCCCCCTTCGGTGCTGTTGCCCTGGTGAGTCTCCCGAGAGCGGACGTCGGTCCGGGGGCGCACGCCCTCCTCGGGAGCGGTGCTCCGGGACTCCGGGAATCCGGCCGCTCTGGCGCCGGGGTCCGGTTTCGCGTTCCTGGTGTCCTGCTGTCGAGTCATGTCTCCAGCATGCGAGTCCCCCGCTCCGGGCGGATCCGTATGGCTGCTCATCAGTTACTCACCGACCATGACCTGCCTACTCCGTTCGAGCGAAGTAGAACTCGCCCGGCCGTGCTGAGTAAGACCGTCTCGGCCGGTCCGTACGGCCACGTCGCCTCCAGGCGTCACCACAGGTCGGAGAGTGTCGCAAACAGGTATGGTCTCCGACCATGGTGCGAATGAGCGGGGTGGGAGTGAGTTCGGGAAGGGCCGCGGGGCCGCTGGTGCGCGTGGCCGAACCACTGCCCGACCCTCCCACCACGCCGACTCCCGCGGACCCGGACAGTGAGGCGACCCGCATTCGCCCCGCTGCCGAAGCCGTCGCGAACCACCTGTTCACCCGTGCTGCCGGAGCCGGAAGTGCCGGGAGGACGATCCTGGAGACCACGGCTGCGATGGCGATGGACCCCGCTCTGATCTCCCGGGCCGAGCAGCAGGTCACCGAGCAAGCCTTGCCCGCGGCTCGCGCGGTTCTGGAAGCCGCCGACACCTTCGCCGATGCACTGCGCGAAGCGGGTGGTTACCTCTCCGAGCGCATCCGTGACGTGCGCGATGTGCGCGATCGGATCATCGCCGAACTGCTCGGTGTCGCCCCTCCCGGCGTCCCCGCCCTGGAGGGCCCCAGCGTGCTGCTCGCCCGCGATCTGGCCCCCGCCGACACCGCCGACCTCGACCCCGAGCTCGTACTCGCCCTCGTCACCGAGGAAGGGGGACCGACCAGCCACACCGCGATTCTCGCGCGGTCGCTGGGCATCCCCGCCGTGGTCGCCGTACGCGGCATCCTGTCCGTGGACAACGCCGTGGCGGCGGTCGTCGACGGGGAAGCCGGGACCGTGGAGGTCTCCGACCGGCCGGTCCGGATCGAGGCGGCCGAGCACGTCACCGATCGCGCATGGAACGGGATCGGCACCACCGCCGACGGCATGCGGGTCTCGGTGCTGGCCAATGTCGGTTCGGTGACCGACACGCAGACAGCGGTCGAGGCAGCAGCGCAGGGTGTGGGCCTGTTTCGCACCGAGTTCTGCTACCTGGCCGCGTCCGACGAGCCCGATGTCGATACACAGCGGTCCGCCTACGCCGAGGTGCTCACGGCTTTCACCGGTAAGCCGGTCGTGGTACGCACGCTGGATGCGGGAGCGGACAAACCACTGCCGTTCCTCGACTCCGGTACCGAGCCGAACCCGGCACTCGGCGTGCGCGGAGTACGGGTCTCCTTCGAGCGGACCGCGATGCTGGAGCGCCAGTTGGAAGCGATCGCGGCGGCCGCGGCCGACTCGGGGGCCGAGGTGGCGGTGATGGCGCCGATGATCTCGACCGTGAGTGAGGCCATCTGGTTCGTCGAGCGGGCTCGTGCCGCCGGAATCCGGCGGGCCGGGGTGATGGTCGAGGTTCCGGCGGCCGCGCTGAGCATCCGGGAGATTCTGGGAGCCGTCGACTTCGTCAGCATCGGAACCAACGATCTCGCCCAGTACGTGTTCGCGGCGGACCGGACGCTGGGGGCACTGGCCGAACTCAACGATCCGTGGCAGCCCGCACTGCTCCGGATGATCGCGACGATCGGGCACGCCGGTGAGGAGCTCGGCAAGCCGGTCGGCGTGTGCGGGGAGGCGGCAGCCGATCCCCTGCTCGCCCGCGTGCTGGTCGGGCTCGGTGTGACCAGCCTGTCGATGGTGGCGGCATCCGTGCCTGCCGTGGGATCGGCGCTGGCGGGGCACTCGCTGGCCGTGTACCGGCAGGCTGCCGAGGAAGCACTCGCCGCGCCGGATCCGGCGCGGGCACGCGAAGCGGTGCACGCCGTGCTGGGGTGATCAACCTGAGCGGTGACCTCGCCGATGTCGGGCTCTTCAGCAGTGAGGCGGCGCCGGACCGCTACCCGCATCGGCACGCGAGCCGCCCCGTGACCTCTACTGCTTCCCGAAGGCGCCGTCCTCGTCGAGCCCGTGCTCGATGGCGTAGCGGGCGAGTTCGACACGGTTGTGCAACTGCAGCTTGCGCAGCGTGGACTGCACGTGGTTCTCCACCGTGCGATGCGAGATCACCAGTTTGCTCGCGATCTGCCGTGCGGTGAGTCCCTTGGCCACCTGACGGAGCACATCGGTCTCGCGGTCGGTCAGTTGCGGGGCCTGCGATCCCGCATCCGGAGCAATGGCCATGCGCCGGTATTCGCCCAGAACCAGCCCGGCCAGTCCCGCAGTGAACACCGCATCCCCGACAGCGGTACGGCGCACCGCGTCCACCAACTCGTCCACGGAGGCGGATTTGACCAGGTAGCCGGACGCTCCCGCCTTCACCGCCTCCAGGACGTCACCGTGCTCGCCACTGGCGGACAGGACCAGCACCCGTGTCCCCGGGATTTCCTGGGTGATCTGCCGCGTCGCCTCGACACCGGAGGTGTCACCGAGGTTGAGGTCCATCAGCACGACGTCGGGTCGCACCGTCCGGGCGATGCGCAGCGCCGAGACCGCGTCCCCGGTGGTGGCTCCCACTTCGAAGCCGCGTTCTTCGAGGTCCCTGGCGACCCCGTTCCGCCACATCGGGTGGTCGTCGACCACCATTACCGAAATGTCCGGCCCGGTCATCGTGTCACTCCTTCACTGCGCTCCCGGGGATTTCTGCCGATGTCCTGCGGTGCCCTGTCCGATGCTGTTCGTATCACCGGGCCGGGGGACCCGGATCTCCCATTCGGTGCCGTCACCCGGCGCCGTGTCCAAAGTGGCCGTCCCGCCCCGGTCCTCGACCCGGCCCCGGATGGACTGGGCAACCCCCATCCGGCCTTGGAACTCCGCCGCGCTCAGTCTGCCCTCGGGAATACCGGGGCCGTTGTCGCGGATGCTGATGACGATCTCGTGCCCGAGGTCCTCGAGCAGAACCCACGCTTTCGCATCGTCTCCCGCATGCCGATCGACGTTGTCCAATGCCTCCCGGACCACCGAGAACAGATCCGATGCCATCGGCGCAGGCAGCAGGACCGGGGTCGCGGGCACCGACACCTGAACCCCGGCAGTGCCGAGGACCCGGATCCGGGCGGCGAGATCGGTCTCGTCGTGCTCGGTCGACTCGGGCGGGGCCGCGGCCATCAGCGAGCGCAGTGCGACCTCCTGCTCGCCGGCCAGCCGTCCGAGTTCGGCGGATTCGCCTCCCAGTTGAAGACCGCGCTTTCGTACCTGTGCGAGAACCTGCAGCACGCTGTCGTGGATGGAGCGGGCCAACCGCTCGCGTTCGGCTGTGGCGGCTTCCGCGCGCAGTGCCCTGCTCAGTCGCTCGGTGGAGGTGCGCGCCGTGTCGGAAGCCAGCCCGAGCAGCAGACCGGCGCCGACGTGCAGAACCGTGTCCATCCACATGTTGCTGTCGATGTAGCCGCGGAGCAGGAAATTCGACAGGGCCGCGACAGCGCCGACGACACCGCCACCGAGCATGCCCCACTGCACGGAAGCCGCGGTGACCATCGACCCGTGCCATACCGTGACCACCGTGGGCAGCCCGGCCTGCATCTGCTGCTCGGTCAGGACGAACTCGTTGGCCAGGAACAGGACCTGGGCCACGGCCAGGTCGATGAGCACCAGCCGGTTCGTCCGCCCGTTGGGCGTCCGGTACCGGTGGATGGTGAATGCGGTCCACACCGCCATGAGCACCAGCACGATCGAGCCCAGTACCGGCCGCGCGTAGTCGTTCACCAGCAGGGCGAACCACACCAGGGCATACAGGAACGCGACGGCACGCAGGCCGTTGTGTGCTCGCCACAGTGGCGATCGGCCGTCCGGTGCCTCGTGGGAACCCTGTTGCGCCGGTGCCTGTCGTGGTACGCGCTCGCCGCCCGGGTGTGCGGATCCTGCTCGTCGGCTGGTCAACCTGTGCTCCTTCCCGGCGCTATCGTGCCGTATACGCGTGTGGGGGCAACCCCTCACGGTGAGTCGAGCACGGAGAGTGCGTATTTTCGCAGGCTGCTTGACCCGAATGGATGGGATTGGCGGCCTTCTGCCCAGTCTCGCCATGTGCGAGGCTGCCGCAGGGGAGGTGGAAAGCTCCATGGGGGTATGGGCACTGTGGAAGCTGCGCCCACCGGCACTGGTCTACGTGCTCCTGGTGCAGGTCATCGCTGTGGTGACCGCTGCGGTGGTCATTGCCACGACCCCGCCCCCGGAGTCGCGTGCCCTCACGATGTTCGCCGTGCTCGCGCTCACGGCCGGCTTGGTGATCGTCGGGACGTCGGTATCGATTCACCTCCGGCATGACGTGCGGCGTAATCCGTGGATCGTCCACATCGCCTACTTGGCGGCCGGAATTCTGACCCTGCCCCCCAGCCTGCTCGTGCTGCTGCTGCTCGGACCGGCGTTGCACGGTGTGCTGGACGTACGGCCGGAGCTGTACCGGTGGTTGTTCACCACTGCCTCGACCACCTTGGCGGTCTTCGCCGCACGGTGGGTGGTCGGCTGGGAGCAGCCACGCTGGGAGCCTGCCCTGCTCGTACTCGCAGGTGCTGTTCTGCTGCTCGTCCGCGCGGTGCTCGTGGCCATCGGGCTGCGGTTGCGTGAGCCGGCGGCACGCCGGGAGGAGGTGCTGGGTGAACCGATCGACGTGCTGCTGGGCGTCGTCGCCGTCAGCCTGGGTGGCCTGATTGCGATCGCGGTGAGCTCCTACCCCGCTGCCGCGCTGCTGGCCGGGCCACCACTGGCGCTGCTGGACCTCGCCTGCCAGTTGCCGCAGTGGCGACGTTCGGCCCAGCGTGACGGCAAGACCGGGCTTGCCAACGCGGTGCACTGGGAGCGGATGGCGCGCGTGGAGTTGTCGCGCGCATGCACCCGGGCACAACCCACGGCGGTGTTGTTGCTCGATCTCGACCACTTCAAGCGGGTCAACGACGAGCTCGGTCATCTCGCGGGGGATACCGTTCTGGCAGCGGTGGCACTGGGATTGCGTGGCGGTGTGCGCAAGGAGGACGTCGTCGGTCGCTTCGGTGGTGAGGAATTCGTGGTGCTGCTACCGGGAGCCGACACCGACGTCGCATGCACGGTCGCACAGCGGCTGCGGCTGTCGACCGCCTCGCTGTCCGTGCCTGCGCGGGACACCCACGGCAGCCGGCGTGTACTCGACGACCTGACCGTGAGCATCGGTGTCGCCACCACACTGCGATTCGGTTACGAGCTGTCGGACCTGCTGGTGGCCGCCGACGCGGCACTGCTCGCCGCGAAGTCGAGCGGGCGCAACGCCGTCACCGTGGCGTGAGCTCACCGGTCCTCGTCCGGTCGCTCACCGGTGTTTCCGTCGTCCGGCGTCCGGTCCCCGTCGGGGCCGCCTTCCGTGCTCTCGTCCGTTGACGTGCCTCCCGTGGCCGACTCCGGGGTTTCTCCGTGTCGTGTGACCGCCGGCTTTTCGGGAGGTTCCGGGTCCTTCCGTTCCTCGGGGGGCAGGGACTCGTGCGAATCGGTGGGACGGACCTGCGTGTCCCCGTCCTCGTCGGAGACCAGCGATCGGATCGCCGAATTCAGTACGGCCATCAGCGGCACGGCCAGCAGCGCCCCCACGATCCCGGCCAGGACCACGCCCGCACTGACGGCCAGCACGACCGCCAGGACGTGCAGGTGGACCGCACGGCCGACGATCAGGGGCTGCATCACATTGCCCTCGAGTTGCTGCACTCCGAGCACCACCGCGAGTACCAGCAGTGCCGCGATCGGTCCTTTGGTCACCAGGGCCACCAGGACGGCGACGGCACCGGAGGCGATCGCACCGACGATCGGGACGAAACTGCTGAGGAAGATCAGGGCCGACAACGGAACCGCCAGCGGTACGCCGATGATTGCCAGGCCGATTCCGATCCCCACCGCATCGAAGACGGCCACGAGGGCGGTACCGCGGACATAGCCGACCAGCGAGGCGAATCCCCGCGACCCCGCGATGTCGACCCGGTGCCGGGCGGACCGCGGCACGATCCGCAGCAGGAACAGCCAGATCCGGCGGCCGTCGTGCAGGAAGAAGACCAGCGTGAACAGCATCAACAGCAGCCCGGTCAGGAGAGTCCCGAACGTCGTGGCCGTGGCCAGGGCGCCGGAGGTCAGTGCGGACTGGTTGCGCTGCAGCCACTGCCGGGCCTGATCGATGAAGTTGTCGAACTGCTGTTGGCTCAGGCGCAGCGGGCTGTTGGCCAGCCATTGCTGGATCTGGTTGAAGCTTGCCAGCACCTGGGACTGCAGATCGGAAAATCCGGTGATGAACGCGTTGATCACGAAGGTGAGTACGCCACCCACGGCGGCGAGTCCGCCGATCATCACGATCGCGGTCGCCAGGGCGCTCGGAACCCGCATCCGGATCAGCCTGGACACGGCGGGGGCCAGCAGTGCCGCCAGCAGCAGCGCGATCGCGACCGGAATCAGGACGACGTAGAACCTGCGCACGACCTGGCCGAGCACGTACAACATGCCGAGGACGACGAGCACGCGCCAGCTCAGAGCGGCCGATACGCGCAGGACGCCGGGGACCGCGTCATCATCCGAATCGGTGATCTTGGAGTTGCTCACGCCGACACAGTATCGGCAGTTCGGTGTTTGTGGGTCCCAATGCGCCGATAGCAGGAAGGACCGTGTGGTGGAGAACCGACACTGATCGCAGTGCGTGACAGGAAGCGGCCCGGCAGGGTGCTCCGGTAACACGATGTGGCGACATTGTTATGCGATGGATGCGGAAGCACGTTCGGTTTTGGAAGAGTGCCCCTCGGTGACCCGGCCGCCCTTTGGGGGCGGTGGGGCTCCCGAAGCAGAACAAGCCGACTGCCCGGAGGTTTCGCCCCCGCCATGTCCGGAGCCGATCAGTGTTCGGAAGGTACCCGCGTACGGCGGGTGCTGAACCGTGCTCTGGTTTTCACGGGTACGACGGTGGCGGGAACCTCGATCGCGTGGTTGCTCTGCACCGGAGTCGCGGCCGCGGCGGACAGTGACCCCTCGGATGCCCCTGACTGTGCCTCCCCGGTGTCCTCGGAGGAGAAGCGAGCCGCCCCGGAAAGCGATCCCCCCGTCGGTGAGGGACTCGGGAAAGCGGTGACGCTTGTTTCCTCCGGCCTCGGCTCCGCGGCACCGGACACGGACCGGTCCGTGTCGGACGATTCCACACGGTCCATACCGGACGGTCCCACTTCGGACGAGCCCGCAGCGCAGGGGCGTGGGGAGTCCTGTGGCGTGCTCGCCCCGGTGGCCGGTGCCGTCCGGGACACAGTGCACAGTGCCGACCGGGTTCTGACACCGGTGCGGCGAGCTGCCGACGAGGTCCTTGCCGGAGAAGGGGGCCACGAGTCACTGCCCGGGGCGATCGACCGGAGCCTGGACGCTCTGGAACGGCCCCTGCGGTCTCTCCTTCCGGGGACGTCCGCACCACCCCCGGAAGACCGGAACACGCCGGACTCGTCGCACGGTGGGGACGATGACGACGCGGGCGCCGAAGACGAGGTGTCCGCACCTCCGCGGGATTTCGCGGTGACGTCCCCCACCGGACCCGTGTCGTCCACCCCGAAGATCGAGGAACACTCCGCATCCGCCGAGGCGGGAGCAGCCTTCCACGCCGATTCGGCGTGGTCCGCACCGGGCAGCCGCGGAGCTCCCGACGTACCTCCGGGTCCCGGTCCGGTTCCCATGCAACCGATGGCAGCGGTTGTCCCCGCCGTGGGCAACAGCGGTGGCACCACGGACGGGCACGCGCACATCGGTCTCCTCCCCGGCCGTTCGGACGGCTCTTCGCTCTCCACCCCGCTGTCGAGCAGTGCTCTCGCTCGGAGCGCACTCGCCCTGGAAAGGGGAACACGCCCCCAACCGGGCATCACACCCGACTGATTCCGCTCTCTCGGCGGCGGATTGCCCGGTAGCTGCGATCCGGTTTCGTCCCCGGCCACCGCATGCCTCCGGCAGCTCGGCACGGGAAGAACCGACAGGATGCAGGTCTGCGAGGTAGGGCGATGCCTGTGGAGTCCTCGCCACCGGAGGCCGGCAGCAATCGGTCTCGACCGGCTCCTCCCCCCCCGCCGCAAGCAGCAGACCACAAGCACGGCTCATGTTTTCCCCTTCGACGGTGGAAACCACGCAAAGGAGAGTTCCATGCAGACTTGGGCGAAGCGCGGAGTCCAGACCGGATCGATGGCCGGTGGCATGCCCGCTACCGGTCACGGAGCCGCCTCGGCGACCGCGAATTGCTCCGACCGCTCGATCTCCGAAGGGACGGCTCCCGAACCCGGTGCCCTCGACAGGGCCGCACCCGGCCGTAGCGGCCACTGCTTCGCGGGCGAACTGCTCCCCGACGAAAACCGGTCGCTGCCGTCCCGGGGCTTCGGCAAGCCCGCACAGCAGACCGTGACTGCGCTGAGCGGCACCATCGACCCGCTTCGTGATCTGCTGCCTGCGATCGAGGACGCCCGCACCCGCGAACTCCCCCACATCACCAACCAGCCCAAACATGCGGCCCGTTCCGAACGCTCCGACAGGAACGTGTCCCGTCGAGCCGGACCGACCCTCCGAACCGAGCCGGCCCACGAGGCCGGGCGCACGTATGGCACCGGGCAAACCGGCCCGGTGAGCACGGCAGAACAAGTTTGGATCCCTCCGGAATCCGTGGACGATTCCCTCTCGACCACCCGGCCGTTCGCCCGGATCGGTCATCCGTTGACACTGGCCGGGTGGATCACCGACTCCCCGCAGTCCGGTGATGCTCGAGCCGGAGAGCTCACACCTGCTTCGGGACATCCCTGCGCGGCACTGGGCATCCTGCCGCACAACGACACGCGTGGCCGGCATGCGAGGGAAGCAGTGTCGGGAACTCCCTCCGAGGGTTTCCATCGCTCGCTGAGCTGGTCCGGTTCCATCGGCAATGTCGTCACGAACGGTCGCGGTACGAGCAGCGGCGCCACTGTCGGAAGTCCGGCGAGTACGGGCACGAGCGCAGCTCTCGTCGTTCCCAGCGGCGACCCCACCGTCGTCGAGGGGATACGGCAGCCCGGGAGCATCGTGGCCCTGTGGGAGGACACGCTCGGCCGGATGAAGTTACCCGGTCGGTTGTCGTCCCCGGCCGTGGTTCCTGCCCGGGACGTGGAGCTGACATCCGGCAGGCTGGGTGGCGGTGCGGAACTGCTGACGGTACCGCATTCCCTGCTCAGCGCGGCGCTGTCGAGCACACCGGACACGCGGGAACCGGCGGAGCAGAACTCCGATTCGCTGGAGATTCCCGGGCTGTGGCAGGAGCAGGCCACCGAGGTCCCGAATCTGTCCGGTCTCGTCCCGTTCGAGGCCCTCCCCTCTCCCGGTGCCGCCGCACACGGCGGTGCGGAGCTTCCGGAGGTCGAGGTGTCGCCGGCATCGGTGTTCGGCGAGCTCGACATTCCCGGGGAGAGCGAGACCACCGCGCCCATCACCGCGATCACCAGGGCACTGGAAGGCCACTGGTTCCGGGAAGAGCCGGTCGGGTTCTCGGAAGAGCCGATGTCGCCGGCCTTCTCGACTGATCCCCAACTCACCGATGTCCGGGTGACGGTGCTCGATGAACTCGTGGCCGCCATGCCCGAGCGAATGCAGGTCGTCCGCAATCCGTTCGGCCCGTCCCCGGCCACGCGCACCGCGCCTGCCGGGGGTATGGCCCTGCCGGTCCTCACCGGGGGCGTCCCGGACATCGCGGTCATGCAGGACGAGACCCGGCCGCTGCCGAGGCTCCGCTCGGACGGGGCTCCGGTGCTCACGGCAGTCGCTCCCTGATATGGCCCACAACGCAGCTTTGGCCTCGTGGGAGATCGAAAGTTCCGCCCGGCGACCGGAATGCTCGTCCGAGCAGGCTTGCACAGCGCTCTGCCGCTGCCGCAGTGGCGGACACCGCGGGCGTGTGCGGTATGTGCTTACTCGGCGGTCATCGAGCTTGTACTCGGCGGAACGGACGAGTTTCCCGCAACGGATTCGTCGATGGGTGTGGGGGCGGCCGGACCACGTGCCTGCCACCAGCCGTGGACGTGGTACAGCAGGAAGGCCACCCCGAAAAAGACGTAGGCGTTGCCGATCAGGAGTTCGAAGAAGTTCCAGGTCAGTTCCTTGCCGTCGCCCTGAGGCACGGTCCAGTGCGGGCCGAGCACGAAGAATTCGGCCACCAGCGTCCCTGCTACGACCAGGGGCCAGTGGCTCCGCATGATGGCGGCACCGAGCAGCAGCACCAGGCCGGGGACCACCCACACCCAGTGATGCGACCAGGAAATCGGTGAGATCAGCAGCGCCAGGATGCCGTTGACGGTCAGGGCCATGGGCAGGTTGTCCCTGCGTAGGTTGTGTCTCATACCGAGCAGGGCCAGCGCCAGCATGATCAAGACCAGCAGACCGAAGACCACGGTCAGCCACGGTTCGGGAATCTGAATCTGGGTCAGCAGCGAGCGCAACGACTGGTTGCCCGCGTAGACGGCCGCGTTGCCCTCGAATTGCGGACCGAACGACACTTCCCCGTTGGTCAGTATCTCATACGACCAGAACCGCGTGGCGGAGTCGAATGCCAGGACCAGCCCGATCAGCACCGTGCCCAGAAAGGTGGCCAGCGCCGTGGCGATCGATCGGTAGTCCCTGCGCAGGAGGAAGAACAGCAGGAACGCCGCCGGGGTGAGCTTGATACCCGCGGCCACACCGATGAGCATCCCGCGCGGGTAGGGCAGTCTGCGGTCGCCGCCGGTGCGCCACAGGCAGTCGACGGCGACCAGAGCCATCAGCACCACGTTGATCTGGGCGTAGGTGAAGGTTTCGATGACGGGTTCGGTGACCGTGGCCAGGGGGAGTACGGCGGCGGCGACCATCAGCACCTTGTCGCGATGCGCGGCGAGAAAAGGTGCGGTGTTCAGAACCACGTAGAGCGTGCCCAGCAGGGACAGATGTGTGATGATCATGATCATCACGACCGCCGTCGGCTTCGGCACCAGGGCGAGCGGGGTGAACACGATCGCCGCGAACGGCGGATAGATGAACGGCAGGTACAGGCCGGACTCGGTGGCGGGCAGTTCCTGGTAGAGATTCTGGCCGGACAGCCAGGTTTGAGCGCCGAGCCGGTAGACCTCGCCGTCGATATGGGCATGCGGGTTGATCGCGGAGACCATGATGACGGCGATCAGTTCGGCGAGGCCGATCACGGAAAGTAGCTTGCGATGCTCCCGAATCTTCTGCATCGGGCTGCTTCGGGGCGGAGAAGGTTCCGTCAACGCCACGATTCACCTTCCATGTCCGACCGTGGCCATCGAGGGAAGGGATGGCCGACGACCAGAGTAAGCGGTACGCCCGGTCGGCTCTGAATGCGGTCCGTGGTGTGTCGGCCGAGGCGGACGCGAGCACCGCGGGGGCCACACTCTGTTATGGGCAATGGAGAAGATATCACCTTGATGTGGGCACGATGTTCCCTTGAATTTCCCACCGCATGGCGGGGAGGCTCGAATGACACTGTGCCATCTGGCGGGGAGGACAGGGCCAAATGAGTGTTGTCGATGTTGCTGTGCCATCACAGTTCACAGGATTCTGGGATGAGCTCATCGCCGGCCTGGCAGTGGGTTTTCTGCTCACCGACGAGCGAGGTCAGGTCCTGGCCACCAATGACGCCGCAGCGGAGTTGATGCGGCTCGACAGATCCGATTTGCTGACGGGATCACGGCCGGACGGGTGGGTCATGCGAGATGACGCCGGGTCGGCGCTTCCCGATTGGGCGGAGCTGGCCGGTCAGGTCCTTCGCACGGGAACGCGCCTGTCGACACCGCTGGTGATCGCGCCGAACGGGCAGGTGTCGAGCCGGATCTGGGTGGATTACCAGCCCGTGCGCACGCATGGACGAGACAGAGTTCTGATGCTGCTGCAACCGGTGGACTCGGCGATCGCACACAGCAGGGGGCTGCTCGATCCGCTGACCGGGTTGCCGGGGCGTGCGCTGTTGCTCGATCGTCTGGAACAGGCATTGGTGCGGTCGCGGAATCGGGGAACGCTGACGACGCTGGTGCTCGTCGATGTCCGGCATCTGTCGGAGTTCAACCGGGATCACGGATTCGACCAGGGTGACGAACTGCTCGGGATGATCGCGGCGCGGATCCGCCAGGGCATGTCCGACGAGCACACGGTCGCCCGATACGGCGGTGACGAGTTCACGGTGGTCGCCGAACACGCGAACGGTACCGGTGTCCGGATCGCCGAGCAGGTCCGGGACTTCGCGGGTCGACCGATGCGAATCGGCCGTAGGAGGGTGCGCCCGAACCTGAGAGTGTCGTGGGTGACCAGCGACGGCCATGCCCCGGTGCATTCGGTCGTGTCCCGAGCGGAGCGCCAGCTCACGCACTGAGGCCGGTGTCGAAGCCGGTGCAGTACTCGTCGACGCACCTTCCGAGAGGTACCTAGTCCGTTCCGGATGTGAGCAGGGAGCGGAGTGTCTCGGCCGAGCAGGGACGGGCGAAGAACCAGCCTTGCCCGGTTTCACATCCCATATCGGTCAGGCACTGCGCCTGGGCATGTGTCTCGACACCTTCGGCGGTGACCGTCAACCCGAGCGTGTGCGCCAAATCGACGAGAGTGTTCACGATCCGCGCATTGATCGGATCGGTGCCGGCGACTTCCCGCAGCCCTTCCGTGAACGACCCCGCGATCTTGAGCTCGTGCACCGGCAGCCGTCGCAGGTAGGCGAGATTGGAGTAGCCGGTACCGAAGTCGTCGATGGCGATCCGCACACCCATCCGCGAGAGAGCGTGCAGTGCCTCGAGCGGTTCGTCGGCGGTGTCCATCACGGCGCTCTCGGTGAGTTCGAGCTGCAGCTTCGACGGAGGCAGTCCGGTCTCGGCCAGGATCTCGGCCACATCGGAGACCAGGCGTGGATCACGGGATTGCCGGACCGCGAGGTTGACACTGACGAACGGAGCCGCCGTGCCGAACTCACGCTGCCACTGCGTGGCCTGCCAGCACGCACGCCGGAGCACCCAGCGCCCCAGCGACACGATCCACCCGGTCTCCTCGGCCAGGCCGATGAACCGGTCCGGTCCGAGCCTGCCGAGTTCGGGATGCCACCACCGCACCAGTGCCTCCACGCCGGCCATCGACTGCTCGTGCAGGTCGATCAGAGGCTGGTACTCGACGTAGAACTCCTCGTGCTCCAGTGCGGCGGGCATCCTCGCCGAGAGCTGGAACTGCGCGACCTCGGCTGCGTTGCGTTCGGTGTCGAACAGTGCCCACTGATTCTTGCCATCGGCCTTGGCCCAGTAGAGGGTCACATCGGCATCGCGCAGCAGCCCGGCCGCTGTCTGGCCGTCGATGCACCGCTCGACAATGCCGATACTGCCCATGATCGACAGTTCTTGACCGGCGACCCGGAACGGCTCGACGAGTGACTCGAGTACCTGCTCGGCCACCTCGATGGCCTGGTCGGTGCCCTGCGACCCCTCGATCAGGACCACGAACTCGTCTCCGCCCATGCGGGCGATCAGTCGGTCGGAACCCTGCACCGAGGCCGCGAGGCGTTCGGCCACCACCTCCAGCAGGTCGTCGCCCACGGGATGGCCGAGACTGTCGTTGATGGTCTTGAATCCATCGAGATCCAGATAACACAGCGCGACGCGGTCGCCGGTGTTTCCCTGCAATGCCCGCTCGAGCCGTTGCAGGAACAGCGACCGGTTCGGCAGGCCGGTCAGCGGGTCGTGCAGGGCCTGGTGGCGCAGGCGCTCCTGCAGCAGTTTGTGGTCGGTGATGTCCTCCATCATCGCGACCTGGTACAGCGGTAGCTTGTTCTCTCCGCGCAGCAGGGACACGATCAGTTCGGTCCACCTCTTGCTGCCGTCGGGTCGGGTGAACGGCTTTTCCACCCGGAATTGCTCACGCTCGCCGCGTACCAGTTCCTCGTACTGGTGCCACACCTCGTCGGCGTCGTCCGGATCCATCAGTTCGTAGACCGTCATGGACTGCAGTTCCTCGTCGTCGCGCCCGACGATGCGCTGCAGGGAGGTGTTGGTTTCCAGGATCCGGCTCTCGGTGTCGGCGATGCCGATGCCGATGGCGGCTTCGGCGAAGATCGCCCGGAACCGGGCCTCGCTGGTGCGCAGTGCCTGCTCCACGGAATCCCGGGCGTCGAGTACCGCTTGTCGGATCGCTTCCTGCTCGTCGAGCGTGCGCTTGTGCGCAGCCCGCATGAACCCGGAGCAGACAGCCGCCTGTATCGACGAAACCCTGCTACGCCACTCGATGGTCTCCTCGATGCGCAGGAGCGGCAACGTACCTTCGCCGAGTGCCTCGATGGTGCGGGCGAGTGACTCGGCGCCGGTGAAGTGCATCGTCACGAGACCCGCGCCGATATCGCGGGCAGCCGTGGTGTCGAAGGGGTCGCTGAGCAGGGATTCGAGTAGTTCGTCCGTGTGGCGACGGAGCCGCTGTTCGACCTCGGCGCTGGTCATCGGGACATAACTCGTGCCGATGAGCGCCTCTGCCCAGGCAGAAGCGAAGCGCTGCCGCTCCGCTTCGCTTGCGGCCGCAGCCCCGTGCGAGCTCGGCACAGGCGCTCTCCAGCCGGTCATGCTCGCAGCGCCCTCCGCTCGTCGTGCCCGCCTGCGTCAGGTACGCCCCGGAGCATACGGCCGGGGTCACCCGGAGGTCGAACATCCATTCCGGACACCACCCGGAGTAGTGAGAGGGCCACTGCTGCCGAATCGGCAGCACACAAACCCGATACGGGTGCGCCGATCCGGTTGTGCGATCTGTTCCGGGGCTTGTCCGGGCAGGATTCGACGCGGTGAAAAATACTCGCCGGTCTGTTTGTGACACGACTTTCTCGATTCACCGCCGCCAAGACCGCTCCCGGTGGCAGGGCGGGTGGGTGGCGGCCGTGAGAACCACCCGCCCCGCTCGGTCACCCGAAAAGCTGCGGCAGGGTGCCTTCCCAGGCCTCGCGAAGCTCGGTGAGGGCGATCGCGGCGACGTCCTGGATCTCCAGGGACCGGGATTCGGTGTCGACGACACCGATCTTCGTGCACGGCAGCTCTCGCGCGCTGCACATTTCCGTGAAGCGCAGCTCCTCGCTGCGCGGGACGGCGACGAGTGCCCGTCCGGCGGACTCGGAGAACAGCCAGACGAAGGGGTCCGCTCCCTCGGGCAGCACCACGCGCGCACCCGTCTCCCCGATCAGTGCCGTCTCGACCAGCGCCTGCGCCAGACCGCCCTCGGACAGGTCGTGGGCGGCCGAGACCATGCCGTCCCGCGATCCCGCGCGCAGCACCTCGGCGAGCAGCTTCTCCCGTGCCAGGTCCACCTCCGGCGGAGTGCCACCGAGGTGATCGTGGGTGACCTTGGCCCATTCCGAGCCGCCGAACTCCTCGCGGGTGTCGCCGAGCAGCAGCAGCGTCTCCCCGTCTTCCTCCCCGATCCCGGTCGGGATGCGACGGGTGACATCGTCGATCGTGCCGAGCATCCCGACCACCGGAGTGGGCAGGATCGATTTGACGCCGGTCTGGTTGTAGAAGCTGACGTTGCCGCCGGTGACCGGGATGCCGAGCTCGACGCAGCCGTCGGCGAGGCCGCGCACGGCCTGCTGGAACTGCCACATGACTCCCGGGTCCTCGGGCGAGCCGAAGTTCAGGCAGTTGGTGACCGCCAGTGGAGTGGCGCCGGTGACCGCGACGTTGCGGTAGGCCTCGGCCAGGGCCAGCTGCGCGCCCCGGTACGGGTCGAGTCGGGTGTAGCGGGCGTTGCAGTCGGTGGCCACGGCGATCCCGCGGCCGCTGTCCTCGTCCACCCGCAGCACTCCGCCGTCGGCCGGCTGGGCGAGCACGGTGTTGCCTCGCACGTAACGGTCGTACTGGCCGGTGACCCAGTCGCGAGAGGCGAGATTCGGCGAGGCCGCCATCCGCAGCACCGTGTCCCGCAGTTCGTCCGGGGTACCGGGCCGGGGCAGGGTGTTCGGGTTGTCCTCGGCGATCAGGTCCTGCTCGGCGGGACGTGCCACGGGGCGCTCGTAGACCGGCCCCTCGTGGGCGACCGTGCGCGGCGGCACGTCCACCACGAGTTCACCCCCGGCATAGACCTCGAGGTTGTCGCCGTCGGTGACCTCGCCGATGACGGTCGCGGTAATGTCCCACTTCTCGCACACCTGCATGAACGCGTCCACGTCGGACGGTTGCACGACGGCGCACATGCGCTCCTGCGACTCGCTGGACAGGATCTCGGCCGGTGTCATGCCCGGTGCGCGCAGCGGGACCTCGTCGAGGTCGACCCGCATCCCGCCGTCCCCGGCGGAGGCGAGCTCGGAGGTCGCGCAGGACAGGCCGGCACCACCGAGATCCTGGATACCCACGACCAGCCCGGAGCGGTACAGCTCCAGGCAGCACTCGATGAGCACCTTCTCGGTGAACGGATCACCGACCTGCACGCTCGGCAGCTTTGTGCGTCCCGCACCCGACTCGTCACCGGAGAAGGTCTCCGAGGCCAGGACCGACACTCCGCCGATGCCGTCCAGACCGGTGCGGGCGCCGAACAGGACGAGCTTGTTGCCGGTGCCGCTGGCGTGGGCCAGGTGCAGGTCATCGGACTTGAGCACGCCGACGCACATCGCGTTGACCAGCGGGTTGCTCGCATAGGTCTCGTCGAAGACGACCTCGCCGCCGATGTTGGGCAGGCCCAGGCAGTTGCCGTAGCCGCCGATGCCGCCGACCACGCCCGGCAGCACCCGTGCGGTGTCCGGTGCGTCGGCCGGGCCGAAGCGCAGCGGGTCGGCCACGGCGACCGGGCGGGCCCCCATCGCCATGATGTCGCGCACGATTCCGCCGACACCGGTGGCCGCACCCTCGTGCGGCTCCACGTAGGACGGGTGGTTGTGGCTTTCCAGCTTGAACGTGACCGCCCAGCCGTCACCGATGTCGACCACACCGGCGTTCTCGCCGATCCCGGCCAGCATCTTGGCCCGCATCTCGGGTGTGGTCGTCTCCCCGAAGTACTTCAGGTGCACCTTGGAGGACTTGTACGAGCAGTGCTCGCTCCACATGACCGAGTACATGGCCAGCTCGGCCTCGGTGGGCCTCCTGTCGAGGATCTCGCGGATCCGGGCGTACTCGTCGTCCTTGAGCCCCAGTTCGCGGTACGGCTGGGTGTGTTCCGGTGTGTTCCTCGCGTGCCCGACGGAATCCGTCGGCACGCCCGCACCGTCGGGGCCCCACCCGTCGGTGTGGACGGTGCTCAGCTCGGTGCCGGTTTCGACGGTGGGGCCGTCGGTGGCTGCTTCGACGGCCGAACCGCTCGCGGCCACCGGCGCCTGCGGGTCTTCCGGATTGTTGCTCACGCTGCCACCAGTGCGTCGAGGGCGGACAGGAACATGCCGAGACCGTCGTCGGTCGGGCCGGTCAGCGGGTCGATCGCGTGCTCGGGGTGCGGCATCAGGCCGGCCACCCGGCCGCGCGCGTCGGTGATGCCCGCGATGTCGCGCGCGGAGCCGTTGGGGTTGCCGTCGACGTAGCGCAGCAGCACCCGGCCCTCGCCTTCGAGCTCGTCGAGGGTCGCCCTGTCGGCCATGTAGGAGCCCTCACCGTGCTTGACCGGGATGAGCAGCTCGGCACCGGGCTCGTAACGAGTGGTCCACAGGCTGGTGGTGTTCTCCACCTGCAGCCACTGGTCGCGGCAGACGAAGTGCAGCCCGGCGTTGCGGGTCAGCGCCCCGGGCAGCAGTCCGGCTTCGCAGAGCACCTGGAAGCCGTTGCAGATGCCCAGAACCGGCAGGCCTTTGCCCGCTGCCTCGACGAGCTCGGTCATCACCGGGGAGAACTTCGCGATGGCCCCGCAGCGCAGGTAGTCGCCGTAGGAGAATCCGCCGGGCACGATGACGGCGTCGACGCCGTGCAGGTCGTGGTCACCGTGCCACAGGGCGACGGCTTCGGCGCCGACGCGGCGTACCGCGCGCTGGGCGTCCACGTCGTCCAGCGAGCCGGGGAAGGTGATGACCCCGATCCTGGCGCCGTCGGCGGCGGGAGTCCGGGAGTTCTCGGTGGCGGGGGCGCTCATGAGTCGACCCTGCGCACGGTCCAGTCCTCGATCACGGGGTTGGCCAGCATCGTCTCGGCGATCTTGGCCAGCGTCTCGTCGTCGACCGAGTCGGCGACCTCCAGCTCGAAATGCTTTCCCTGGCGAACTTCGGAAACTCCCTCGAATCCCAGGCGCGGCAGTGCGCCTGCCACCGCCTGTCCCTGCGGGTCGAGGATCTCCTGCTTGGGCATGACGTCGACAACGACTCGGGCCACGGGTGCTGCTCCCGGTTTCCGTGCAGATCCACTGCCGTCCGCGTGGCAAGCGCCACGTACGGCAGTGAATGGCCAGCAGTACGCCAAAAGGGTAACTGACCTGCACGTTCGCTCCGTCCCACAGGGTGCGGAGGTGCGGTATAGGTCACGCTGCGGTGCGGCGCTCGATACGAGTGAACGCCAACTTTCGTCACTTCTGTGCGGGTGAAAGTTGGCGTTCACTCGCCACGGAATCAGCGCACCGATCCGCGCAGGTGTGGTTTGCCGGAGCGGGAGTGCAGGGCGAAGTCCCTGTTCTGCCCGTGGTTCTCCCGCCCGGAGCTGTCCTGCCCGGTGTCCCGCTCGGTGAACTCGACCGTCGACGGCAGCAGCACCGGCTTGGCGAAGGAGACCTCGGCGGTGTAGGTCTCCGGCAGGCGCCCCTCGAACACCGCGAGGCAGCGCGCCTTCGACCACATGCCGTGCGCGATCGCGCGGGGAAACCCGAACGCCTTGGCCGTCAGCGGGTGCAGATGGATCGGGTTGCGATCCCCCGACACCGCCGCGTAGCGGCGCCCCAGATCGCCCGGAAGTCGCCACGTCGCCGTGGGACTGCCTGCCTCGATCGTCGCGGTCCGCTCGGATTTCGCGGCGGACTCGTCCGGCTTGCCCCGACGCAGGTAGGTACTGCTCTCGGTCCAGACCGTCTCACCGTCGGCGTCGGTCTCGGTGACGATGTCGAACTGCCTGCCCTTGGGGTGCGGCCGCAGATTCGCCAGGTGAACCCGCTGGGTCAGTGTCTCGGTCACCAGCAGCGGCCGGCGCTGGGTGATCGTGTTCGCCACATGCACCAGACCGACCAGCGGGAACGGGAATCCGGGATCGGTCATCAGCCGCACCGCCGCGCCGAAGGACAGGATGTGCGGATATGTCGGGGGCAGCTCGTCGCGCATCCCGAAGCCGCACACCCGGTTGTACTCGGCCAGGTGGTCCCGGTCGACGGTGATGCCCCGGCGCACGTACTCGGTGTCCGGTAGCTCGTTGCCACCACGACGGGTGGGCGTCGACGCCACCGCCTTGAGATACAGCGCGGCCAGGTTCGGTGCCTCGTTCAGCTCCGTCGCCGTCATCTCACGCTCCCAGCAGGCTCTGCCCGCAGACGCGAACCACGTTGCCGTTCACTCCCCCCGAGGCGGGGTTGGCATACCACGCGATGGTCTCGGCCACGTCGATCGGCAGGCCGCCCTGGGACAGGCTGTTCATCCGCCTGCCCGCCTCGCGGACCACGAGCGGGATCGCGGCGGTCATCGATGTTTCGATGAAGCCCGGTGCGACGGCGTTGATCGTCACTGCACGCTCGGCCGCGCGGGGAGCGAAGCTCTGGACATGGCCGATCACGCCGGCCTTGGAGGTCGCGTAGTTGGCCTGGCCGACGTTGCCCGCGATCCCGGCGATCGAGGCAACCCCGATCAGCCTTCCGCCCCGGCGCAGCGGTGACGATTCGGCCAGCAGGGCCTCGTTGATGCGTTCCTGCGCCCCCAGGTTCACCGTCAGTACCGAGTCCCACTGCTGCTCGGACATTCGGGCGAGTGTCTTGTCCCGGGTGATTCCGGCGTTGTGCACCACCACGTCGAGTCCGTCGTGGCGTTCGGCGAAGTGGTCCATGATCCGCTGCGGAGCGTCCTCGGCGGTGATGTCGAGCTGCAGGGTCGAGCCGCCGATGCGGTTGGCCACGCGCGCCAGGTCCTCACCCTGGGCGGGGATGTCCAGGCAGACCACGTGAGCGCCGTCGCGGGCGAGGGTTTCGGCGATCGACTCGCCGATGCCGCGCGAGGCTCCGGTGACCAGCGCGGTCCTGTCACGCAGCGGGTGGGATCGGTCGGTGTGGGGTACGTCGGCTGCCCCGATGCGGATGACCTGCCCGGACACGAACGCCGACTTCGGCGAGAGCAGGAACCGCAGTGTCGAGTCGATGGCGTCCTCGGCGCCCGCGGAGACGTAGACGAGCTGGGCGGTTGCCGCCTGCTTGAGTTCCTTGCCCACGGTGCGGACGAAGCCCTCCAGGGCGCGCTGCGCGGTCCGCTCGGCGGGATCGGTGATGTCCTCGGGAGGGGTTCCCAGGACGATCACCCGGCCGCAGGTGTCCACCTGCCGGACCGACGGGGAGAAGAACGCGTGCAACTGCCGGAGCTGGTCGCTGGACGTGATGCCGGTGGCGTCGAAGACGAGTGCCGCATAGCGGGTGTCCTCGTCGGGGGCTTCCGCGACCTGTGCGGGCAGCTCGTCGAGCGTGCCCGCCACGGCTTTGCCCAGCCGGGAGTTCTCGGCAGCGGCAGCCAGCACCGTTCCCGAGAGGACGGGGTCGCCCGTGCGGTGGCGCCGCAGGGGTGTGGGGGTCGGCAACCCGGCCCACCGGGCGAGTTGCCGTCCGAGTCCGGACGAGGTGAGCTGCTGATACCGGTCGGCCATGGAATCTCCCTGGATCGTGGACGAGAGTTCGACGCATAAGCTACCCGTCGGTAGGTTAAGTTGGCGAGGTAGACCACACTATCCGTGCGGGTCTCCTTGTCGGGGGATGTGACCATCGACTCGGACCTGCACACTGCCACCTGCGTCGGACGGTCGGCCCCGTGTGGGAGCGGACCCGGGAACGAGCCGAGCCGCACCGGCCGGACCTGCACACAGATCAGTCGAGGAGTCGGGCATGTCAACCATTCGCCGGGTCGCCATCGTCGGAGGCAACCGGATTCCGTTCGCGCGTTCCGGAGGGCCCTACACCCGAGCATCCAATCAGGACATGCTCACGGCCGCGCTGGACGGGCTCATCGCGCGTTTCGGTCTGCAGAACGAGCGGGTCGGCGAGTTCGTCGCGGGGGCGGTCCTCAAGCACAGCCGGGACTTCAACCTCGCCCGCGAGACCGTCCTCGGCTCCCGTCTCGATCCCCGCACGGTCGCCCACGACGTGCAGATGGCTTGCGGAACCGGGCTCGAATCGGTCATCTCGGTGGCCAACAAGATCGCCCTCGGACAGATCGACTCCGGTATCGCCGGGGGCGTCGACTCGGCCAGTGACGCCCCCATCGCGCTCAACGACGAGTTGCGTCGCGTGTTGCTGCAGGTCAACCACGCCAAGAGTCTCGGTGGGCGCTTGCAGGCACTCACCGGGGTACGGCCGCAGCACGTCGTGCCCGAGATCCCGCAGAACGCCGAGCCGCGCACGGGGTTGTCCATGGGCGAGCACGCGGCGAAGACCGCTGCCGCCTGGCAGATCGAACGCGCCGAGCAGGACGAGTTCGCCGCGCGCAGTCACCAGCGCCTTGCCGCTGCCTACGACCGGGGTTTCTTCTCCGACCTCGTGACGCCGTTCCAGGGATTGTCCCGTGATCAGAACATGCGGCCGGACAGTTCGGCGGACAAGCTCGCCAAGCTCAAGCCGGTCTTCGGGCGCGACGAGAACGCGACGATGACCGCAGGCAATTCCACTCCGCTGTCCGATGGTGCCTCCACCGTGCTGCTGGCCAGCGAGGAGTGGGCCGAGCAGCGGCGGCTGCCCGTGCTGGCCTACCTCTCCGACTTCGTCTCGGAGGCCGTCGACTACGTCAGCGGTGAGGAGGGGTTGCTCATGGCGCCGGTCTACGCGGTGCCGAAGTTGCTCGACCGTGCCGGTGCCGGTCTCGGCGACTTCGACTTCTACGAAATACACGAGGCCTTCGCCTCGCAGGTGCTGACCACGCTGAAGGCCTGGCAGGACCCCGAGTTCTGCAAGGACCGCCTCGATCTGGACACGCCGCTGGGTGGGATCGATCCGGAACGGCTCAACGTCAACGGTTCCTCGCTGGCTGCCGGACACCCGTTCGCGGCGACCGGAGGCCGTATCGTGGCGACGCTGGCGAAACTGCTCGCCGAGCGCAGCTCCGGTCGTGGGCTGGTTTCGATCTGTGCCGCCGGTGGTCAGGGCGTGACCGCCATCCTCGAACGCTGAGGTCCGGCGGGAGCACAGGACGAGGGCTCGCGACATCCGGCGGGCACCCGCGAGCCCTTCCCGGATCACCCTGCTCGGTACTGGGCCGTCGCCATGACGTCCCGACGCTCCCGTACGCCGAACGATCCTGGTCAAGCCGTTGATGCGGAGTGACGGCACGCCTCGGAGAGCGGCCGTGAGCGCGCTCCTCCTGTGAGCTGAGTCATATCGAGACATAGTTGTAACGCTCACGTGGCAACCCACGATGAACAGGGTGACTCCGCGATGCTGTCGGACCCCCGACCTGGCAGCATCGCGGGGCCTTCCACCTCCTTGATGTTTTTCCGGGTTCGACGTTTCGAATCCGGGCCAACATTCAAATGTCCTCGCCCCCGGAGTGGCCTCCACGCCGTCGGTCGAGGTGTCTCTTCGTCACCGTCTCGGTGATGAATCCGATCAAAGCAGCTCTGTGTCAGCAGAGCTGCTCCCGCAGCTCTCATATCGGTTACCCGCGGTGGTCACCTGATCACCCGGCTCTTCATTGGCGAAGGGGAGACACCCATGCAAACCACGGTCACGATTCTCGGTGCGCTGGTGCCGATCATGGCGGCGAGCATGTTCTACCTCAGTGATCACCGAGTGCAGCAGGAGCAGCAGTCCTCCTTCGATTCCGAGCAGGACTGACCGGGGCTGACCGGTTGTCCGGATCACCCCCGGGCCCGGGAACAGCGGCCGCAGCGCAGTGGTTCGATGCGGGTGTGGGTACTTCCGCGCAACAGAGTCATCGCGCACGCGTGCGTGCGCCCGAACTCGTCGGGCGCCGGTGGTTGAACACCGGTGGTGAGTCCTGTTCGATCAAGGACTTCCGGGGCAGAGTCCTCCTGCTGGACTTCTGGTCCTTCTGCTGTATCAACTGCCTGCACGTGCTCGACGAGCTGCGGCCGTTGGAGGAGGAGTTCGCCGACGAGCTGGTCACGGTCGGTGTGCACTCGCCGAAGTTCGAACACGAGGCCGACCCCGATGCCCTGGCGGCGGCCGTCGAGCGCTACGCCGTCCGGCACCCCGTCCTCGACGATCCGCAACTGTCCTCGTGGCAGAACTATGCCGTCAAGGCATGGCCGACGCTGGTCGTGGTGGACCCCGAGGGCTACATCGTCCATGTCGCGGCAGGTGAGGGCCACGCCGAGGCGCTCAGGGCTGTCATCGGGGATGTGGTCGCCGAGCACGACGCGAAAGGCACTCTGCAGCGTGGCGAGGGCCCCTACGTCCCGCCGGAGACCCCCACGACCACGCTGCGCTTTCCCGGCAAGGTGATCGGGCTCGAGGGCGGGACCGTGCTGGTGTCCGACTCGGCGCAGCACTCGCTGGTCGAGTTCGCCGCCGATGGCGAGACCGTGGTGCGCCGTATCGGCAGTGGAGAGCGGGGCAGCACCGACGGTCCCGCCGCCGACGACTCGTCCGCCGACGACTCGTCCGCCGGCGGCCCGTTCACCGAGGGGCGGGCCGAGGTGGCGAGGTTCAGCGAGCCGGCCGGACTGGCGTTGCTGCCCGAGTCGGTCGCGTCCGAGGTCGGCTACGACGTCGTGGTGGCCGACACCGTCAACCATCTGCTGCGGGGAGTGTCCCTGGCCGATGGTCGGGTGACCACCGTCGCCGGGACCGGGCAGCAGTGGCGGTCCGGTCCCGCACAGCCGGGAGAGGAATCCCTGCCCGCACTGCAGGCCCCCCTCACCAGCCCTTGGGACGTGTGCTGGTGGGAGCCCGCGGGTGGGCTCGTGGTCGCCATGGCGGGCAACCACACGCTCGGCCTGTTCGATCCGGTCGCGGGCGAGGTGCGCCGGTTCGCGGGTACCACTGTGGAGGGCTTGCGCGACGGCGAGACCACCGAGGCCTTCTTCGCCCAGCCCTCGGGGCTGGCCGACGGTGGGCGGCGGTTGTGGCTGGTGGACTCGGAGACCTCGGCGCTGCGCTGGATCGAGGCCTGCCCGCACGGAGCCGAACACGGATTCGAGGTGCACACCGCCGTCGGAACGGGACTGTTCGACTTCGGGCACGCCGACGGGCCCGCCGATCAGGCGCTGCTGCAGCACCCGCTCGGTGTCGAGGTGCTCCCGGACGGCACGGTCGCGGTCTGCGACACGTACAACGGCGCGATCCGTCGCTACGACCCCGGAACGGGTGAGGTCTCCACCCTGGCCACCGATGTCGCCGAACCGTCCGGGGCGACCGTGCTCGACGGCGAGTTGGTGGTGGTCGCCTCGACGGCACACCGCTTGGAACGTCCCGTGCCGCCCGGGGTGACCGCGCAGCTCATCCGGGGGGCGGCACAGCAGGTCACGCGCCCGGCGACCGAGATAGCACCGGGCGAAGTGGAGCTGGCGGTGGTGTTCACGCCGCCACCGGGGCAGAAACTCGACGAGCGTTACGGTCCTTCCACCCGTCTGGAAGTCAGCGCTTCACCGGAAGGGATGTTGCTGGAGGGTGCGGGTACGGGTACCGAGCTGACTCGCCGCCTGGTGGTGGCCGAGGGACGAGAGTCCGGAGCGGCGGCGGACGGTGTTCTGCATGTCGTCGCGCAGGCTGCCAGCTGCGACGATGATGCGGAGGTCGAACATCCTGCCTGCCGCCTGACCCGCCAGGACTGGGGTGTGCCGATCCGGGCCACCGCCGCGGGAGCGGACCGTCTGCCGCTGGTGATGGGTGGGATGGATCACCCGGAGTCGTAGAGGTCGAGCGAGAGGCAAACCGCCGTTCCCGAGGTGACGACCCTGTGCGGCGGTGCCGTCGGCGACAGCACGTAAACTTTTCGGGTGACCGATGCCAAGCTTGAGATCCAGATGCTGCATGACCGGGTCATGGTGCGGGTCTCCGAAGACTCCGGAGAGCGCCGCAGTAGCGGCGGTATTGTGATCCCCGCGACCGCCCAGGTGGCCAAACGGCTGGTCTGGGGGGAAGTCTTCGGGGTCGGTAACCATGCCCGCTCCGTTCAGGTCGGGGATCGGGTGCTGTTCAACCCCGAGGAGCAGTTCGAGGTCGAGGTACAGGGGCAGTTGTACTTGGTGCTGCGAGAGCGCGACCTGCACGCGGTGGCCTCGGAGCGCCCCGAGCAAGGAACGGGTCTGTACTTGTAATAGGCAGGACCGCCGAATCGATATCCACAGCAGCGTACGGCGGAAACCGGCCGTGCGCCGAGTACGCCGGCGCAGCGAACGCTTTCCCGACCGGAGCTTCGGTCTGCTGCCGTTCGCCGTCGGCACCACCGCACGACCGACGAGAAGGGAACGCGGTGCCGGAAGACGACGAATACCCCGACCACGTGGGTGCGGGATCGGACGACCACGTGCGGTCACCCACCGAACGGATGGACCGGCAAGCGGGTTCCGGCGACGGCAATGGCGAGTCCTCCGGGGAGGAGCCCGGGCAGGAATCCGCGAGCCCGTCGGAGTCCAAGCGGGAATCCGGCGGTGGCTCGGCCGGTGGTGAGCGAACCGTTCGCATCTCGGGTGGCCTCGCCGGTCCCGAGGAGCCGACTCACTCGCATCGGGATCCGTCCCGGCCGGGTCCGTCCGAATCGGATTCCGAACGTACGCAGCGGATTCCGGCGGTTCCCGCCGAGCCGACCGACGCATTCTCCGAATCCGACACCGAACGCATCCATGCGGTCCCCGCGGACGAGGGGCTGTATCGGAACCCGGCCGCGGAGAGTCCCACGGTCTTCACCGCCGATGGCCGGACGATGTCGATGTCGCAGGCAGGTGGCGCGGTCCCGCCGCCCGGCCCGGCCGACGGGCAGCAGGGTGCCGCCGGCGAAGGTGGCCGGAACCGTGCGAGGCTCCTTCGCGCGGGTGTGGCCGCGGGAATTGCCGTGGTCCTGCTCGCCCTGCTGTACCTGGGGGATCTGGCATTCAGCAGTGGCCTGGTGCCGCGCGGTACCACCGTGGCCGGCGTCGATATCGGCGGCCTGAACAAGGCAGCGGCCGAGCGCAGACTGCGGGCGGAGCTCGGTCCGAGCCTCGACGAGCCGATCCGGCTCCGGTCCGGTGACGCCGAAGCCTCGATCGACCCGGCCGCTGTGGGCCTGTCGCTGGACTGGCGAGCGACCCTGGACAGGGCCGGTTCCCAACCGCTGAATCCGATCACCCGGGTGACCTCGTTCTTCACCACCCGAGAGATCGGCCCGGTCAGCAATGTCGACCGGGACAAGCTCACGGCGGCGTTGCAGGAGGTCAAGCCGGAGCTGCAGCGGAAGCCGAAGGAAGGCACGATCAAGTTCGAGGGCACCGAACCGGTCGCGGTGGAGCCGACACCCGGGCGGAAGATCGACATGCAGCGAGCCCTCGATGTGATCGTGGCCGAGTGGACCGGGTCCGGCGCGGTGCGGTTGCCGTCCACCAGTCAGCCGGTGAGCACGACCAGCGAGGGCGTGCACCGGGCATTGAACGAAATCGCCGTACCCGCGGTGTCGGCGCCGGTGACGGTGCTCGGAGACGGCGCGAAGGCCACGCTCGACCCCGAGGCGATCGCGGACTCGCTGCGCTTCGAGCCCGATGGCAAGGGCGGGCTGAAGGCGCACATCGACGTCCCGACCGCGGTCGAGGCCGTGAAGCCGCAGCTGGCGGAGACCATCAAGCAGGGCAAGGACGCGAGCTTCGTCATCGAAGGCGGCAAGCCGGTCGTGCAGCCGTCGGTGCACGGCCGCACCGTCAACTGGGAGAAGAGCTTCGCCCCATTGATCAAGGTGCTGCGACAGCAGGACGGGCGCCAGGTGCGGGCGGTCTACGAGGACCAGCCCGCGAAGCTCACCACCGAGGAGGCCAAGCAACTCGGCATCAAGGAGCAGGTCAGCACCTTCACCACCGGAGGTTTCAGCCCGGACTCCGGGGTGAACATCAAGCGGGTCGCCGAGGAGGTCGACGGGGCCATCGTGAAACCGGGCGAGACGTTCAGCCTGAACGGCTACACCGGCGTCAGGCAGAAGCCGCAGGGCTACATCGCCTCGGGCATCATCAAAGACGGTCGCCCGGCCAAGGCCGTGGGCGGCGGGATCTCCCAGTTCGCCACGACACTGTTCAACGCCTCCTACTTCGCGGGCATGAAGGACATCGAGCACCGCGAGCACAGCTACTACATCAGCCGCTACCCGATGGGTCGGGAGGCGACGGTGTTCCAGCAGCCGGACGGCACCAGCCTCATCGACGTCAAGTTCAAGAACGTCTCGGACAGCGGCATCCTGATCGAGACCGCGTGGACTCCGCAGTCGGTCACCGTCACGTTCTGGGGTACCAAGCAGTTCGAGGTGACTTCGCACACGAGCCCGAAGAGCAATTTCAAGCCTCCGGAGGTGGTCCCGATTCCGCCGGGAGAGCCGTGCAGTCCCGCCGGCGGCCAGAAGGGCTTCACGGTCTACAACACCCGGACGGTCAAAAACCTCAAGACCGGTGAGGTGACCAAGCAGCGCGAGCGGACCGATTACGAACCGCAGCCGATCGTGAAGTGCGGACAGCCACCGACTCCATAACGGTTCGGCCCGCACCGTTTTGCCGGTGCGAGCCGAGCACCGTCGGGTGTTCGGCTCGCACCCGCTTTCACGAGGGCCGGAGTGCGCACGGCGAGCGTCCGGGACCTCGTGTTCTTTCCCATACGCGTCGCGGGAAATGCCGCCGCCGTTCGTGGCGTCCTGCGTGGGTGGAAACGTCAACTGCAAGAGGAGTGGTCTTCAATGCGTGCCACCGTGATCCACGGTGCCGGCGACGTCCGGGTGGAGCAGGTGCCCGACCCGGTCCTGCGCGAGCCGACCGACGCGCTCGTGCGGGTGAGCCTGACGTGTATCTGCGGCAGTGATCTCTGGCCGTACAAGAGCATGGACCACGATGCGGCAGGCAGGCGCATCGGCCACGAGTTCGTCGGCATCGTCGAGGAGACCGGTTCCGAGGTCACCGGGGTGCAGCCGGGCGATCTCGTGGTGTCCCCGTTCACCTGGTCCGACGGCGAATGCGAATTCTGCCGGGAATCCTTGCACACCTCGTGCGTGCACGGCGGCCTGTGGGGCCAGCCCGGTTCGGACGGGGCCCAGGGTGAGGCGGTCCGTGTCCCGTTCGCCGACGGGACCCTGGTCAAACTCCCGGTCGAACCGGACGACAAGCTGCTACCCGCGTTGCTGACCCTGGCCGATGTCTTCCCCACCGGTCACCACGCCGCCGTCTCGGCCGGGGTGCGGCCCGGACACACGGTGGCGGTCGTGGGAGACGGTGCCGTGGGGTTGAGCGGTGTCCTCGCCGCCTCCCGGCTCGGTGCGGAGCGCATCATCGTCATGGGTCGGCACACCGAACGCACCGATCTGGCTCGCGAGTACGGTGCGACCGATGTGGTGCCCGAACGTGGTGACGAGGCCGTCGAGCGGGTGCGTGAGCTGACGAAGGGACAGGGTGCTCATTCGGTGCTGGAGTGCGTCGGCACGGGTGAGTCGTTGAGTACCGCACTGCGGCTGGCCCGCGGTGGCGGCAACGTCGGCTATGTCGGTGTCCCGCAGGACGGCGAGGGTGTGGACGTGCGCACGATGTTCATGCGCAATGTGGGGCTGCGGGGCGGGGTGTGCCCGGCGCGGGCCTACATCGACGAGCTGATGCCCGATGTCCTGTCCGGGCGGTTCGACCCGTCTCGGGTGTTCGACCACACGACCGGTCTGAGCGGGGTGCCCGACGGGTATCGCGCCATGGCCGATCGGAAGTCCCTGAAGGTCCTCGTCCGGCCCTGATTGCAGTTCGTCCGGTTGGCTCGAGCAGCGGTGCCTGTGGCAGAACCCCGCGGCGGTGCCGGTTGCTTGCGTGGCTGAAAGCAGCTCTACGCCGCTCGCCCGACATCCGGGGTGGGACCGGCCAACGACAAGAGGGCGCCCCTTACCGAACCCGTCGGTAAGGGGCGCCCTTCGTGTCCGGACCGCCGGTGGCGGCTGATCAGAACGCGGCCTCGTCGACCTCCATCAGGCTGTTGTCGGCCGCCTCGACGATCGTGCGGCGCGAGCTCAGCTCGGGCAGCACGTTCTTGGCGAAGAACTGTGCCACGGCGACCTTGCCCCGGTAGAAGGGCTCGTCCTTAGCCATCCCATGGCCCTCTGAGGCTCCCGCGTCCAGCGCCTGCAGCGCGACCTCGGCCTGGCGCAGCAGCAACCAGCCGATCAGCAGGTCACCCATGCTCATCAGCAGCGTGACGGCGTGCTGACCGACCTTGTAGACGTTGTCGAGCTCCTCCTGGGCCGAGGTCACGTAGCCGATCATGGAGCCGAGCATGCCCTGGGCGTCGTCCAGTGCCTGTCCGAGCAGCCGGCGCGTCTCCTTGAACCGGTCGTCGGCGCTGTCGACCGACAGCGAGTTCTGCACCTGCTCGGCGATGTGGCCGAGTGCCTGACCGTTGTCCTTGACGATCTTGCGGAAGAAGAAGTCCTGTGCCTGGATCGCCGTGGTGCCCTCGTACAGGCTGTCGATCTTGGCGTCCCGGATGTACTGCTCGATCGGGTAGTCCTGCAGGTAACCGGAGCCGCCGAGGGTCTGCAGCGACAGGGTCAGCATCTCGGAGGCGCGTTCCGAGCCCACGCCCTTGACGATCGGCAGCAGCAGGTCGTTGACCTTCTCGGACAGTGACACGTCGCTGCCGTCGGCCTTGCCCTGGGCGATTTCGTCCTGGAACGTCGCGGTGTAGGTGTAGACCGCGCGCAGCCCCTCGGAGTAGGCCTTCTGCAGCATCAGGATGCGTCGCACGTCGGGGTGGTTGGTGATCGTCACCCGCGGCGCGGTCTTGTCGGCCGCCCGTGTCAGGTCGGCGCTTTGCACCCGCTCCTTGGCGTAGTCCAGGGCGTTGAGGTAGCCGGTGGACAGGGTGCCGATGGCCTTGGTACCGACCATCATCCGCGCGTACTCGATGACCTGGAACATCTGGGCGATGCCGTCGTGCACCTCGCCGAGCAGCCAGCCCTTGGCGGGAGTGCCGTGCTGGCCGAAGGTCAGCTCGCAGGTCGCCGAGGCGTTCAGGCCCATCTTGTGCTCGACGTTGGTGACGAAGGCACCGTTGCGCTCACCGGGCTCGCCGGTGGAGTCGTCGAAGTGGAACTTCGGAACCAGGAACAGGCTCAGACCCTTGGTGCCGGGCTTGTCCTCGATGCCCGGTCCCTCGGGGCGGGCCAGCACCAGGTGCATGATGTTCTCGGTCATGTCCTGGTCGGCGGAGGTGATGAACCGCTTCACGCCGTCCAGGTGCCAGGTGCCGTCTTCCTGTTGGAACGCCTTGGTGCGTCCGGCGCCGACGTCGGAACCGGCGTCGGGTTCGGTGAGCACCATCGTGGCGCCCCAGCCGCGCTCGATCATCAGCTCGGCCCAGCGGCGCTGCTGCTCGGTGCCGTTGTTCCACAGGATGGTGGCGAAGTTGGGGCCCGCCATGTACATGAAGACGGCCGGGTTGGCGCCGAGCATCAACTCGGCTGCGGACCACTGCACCGACGGCGGGATGCCGTAGCCGCCGAGCTCGTCGGGCAGCCCGAGCCGCCACCACTCGCCGTCCCACACCGCCTGGTAGGACTTCTTGAACGACTCGGGCAGCGTCACCGAGTGCGTCTGGGGGTCGAACGCGGCCGGAACGCGGTCGCCCTCCTCGAACGACTCGGCCAGGGGGCCGGTGGCCAGCGTGTTGAGCTCGGTGAGCACGCCCCGGGCGGTGTCCTCATCGGACTGCTCGAAAACGCCGGTGCCCAGCTGCTTCTGTACCTGGAAGACCTCGAAGAGGTTGAACTCGAGGTCGCGGACATTGCTCTTGTAATGGCTCATGGCGGGTTCTCTCTGCTGATGTTCCGGGCGGGCCCAGCTCATCGGACACCACGCCCTTACTCGTCGGTAACAAGAGGGTATTACCTAGCGGTAACTTCTGCCAAGGTCGGGGGGTGGGTGAACTTCCACCGCTCCCGGTGCGTTGCCCCACGTTCCCCTGCCACGTCGTCGGCTCGGCGGCGCGAACGGCGGTGATCGAAAACCGGCCACGCCCGGAGCGAGCTCGGAAAATCCCGCGCGAAGTGTCGGTGCCCCCGCATACAGTGGCCGCATGTTCCCGGGCCGCAGGCCCGTTCGGCCGATCACGATCCCCCGGAGGCGGGCATGACCGCGTCGATCGCGGTGAGCACCGAAGCGCTGGTGAAGACCTTCGGCACCAACCGTGCCCTGGACGGAGTGGACCTCGAGATCCGCTCCGGCCGGGTCCTCGGACTGCTCGGGCCGAACGGAGCGGGCAAGACCACCACAGTGCGCATCCTGACGACCCTGCTGCGCCCCGACTCGGGCCGTGCCTTCGTCGCGGGCAACGATGTCCTCGCCGATCCGCATGCGGCCCGGCACGCGATCGGCCTGTCGGGGCAGTACGCCGCCGTGGACGAGAATCTCACCGGTTACGAGAACCTCTACATGGTCGGCCGTCTCTACGGGATGTCCCGCGCGGACGCGTCCCGGCGAGCGCGGCAGCTGCTCGACCGGTTCCGCCTGCAGGAGGCCGCCGAGCGCCCGTCGAAGGGCTATTCCGGTGGTATGCGCAGACGCCTGGACCTGGCGGGTGCGCTGGTGGCGGCACCGCCGGTGGTGGTGCTGGACGAACCGACCACCGGTCTCGACCCGCGCGGGCGGATGGAGACCTGGGAGGTCGTCGGCGAGCTGGTGGACGACGGCACCACCGTCCTGCTCACCACCCAGTACCTGGAGGAGGCCGACGCGCTGGCCGACTCCATCGCCGTGATCGACCAGGGCCGCGTCATCGCACGCGGTACGTCGGACGAGCTCAAGGCGCAGGTCGGCGGCGAGCGCCTCGAACTGGTCGCGCAGGAACCCGAGGATCTCGCGGTCGTGACGCAGGTACTCGACGAGGTCGGTTCGGGGTCTCCGCACACCGAGGAGCGGGCGCGCCGCGTGCAGGTCCCCGTCGAGGTGGGACCGAAGGCGCTCATGGAGGCCTTGCGCCGGCTGGACGCACAGGGCATCGAGGTGTACGACGTCGCGCTGCACCGGCCGACGCTGGACGACGCGTTCCTGTCGCTGACCGGTCGTGCGGCCGGACGCGCGGACGGAGCGGCAGAGCGGGACGAGGTCGGGGGCGGCCACATCGAGCAGGGGGCACGGGGATGAGTGTGATCACCGCAGGGGCGAGGGACAGCGGCGTCGTGGCATGGCGCAACCTGCTGAACATCAAACGCAATCCCGACTGGCTGCTGGCCGGAACGGTGCAGCCGATCATGTTCGTGCTGCTGTTCGCCTACGTCTTCGGCGGCAGCCTCGGCGGCGCGCAGTACCGCGAATTCCTGATCGGGGGCATCTTCGTGCAGACCGTCGCGTTCAACTCGAGCTTCACCGTGATCGGCCTGGCCAACGACCTGCAGAAAGGGATCGTGGACCGGTTCCGCGCGCTGCCGATGTCCCGGGTGGCGGTGCTGCTCGGGCGCACCACCTCCGATCTCGCGGTGGCGGTACTGACCGTGGCGATCATGTCGGTGTGCGGGTTGCTGGTCGGTTGGCGGATCCGGGGCAGCGTCACCGACGCACTGCTGGCTTATGCCGTACTGCTGCTGTTCTCCTTCGCCATGTCCTGGGTGGGCGCGTTCATCGGCCTGATCTCACGCAGCGTGGAGGTGGCTCAAAGCGCGGGACTGCTGTGGTTGTTCCCGGTGACGTTCATCTCCTCGGCATTCGTCTCGGCGGAGAACATGCCCGGACCGCTGCGCGCGTTCGCCACGTGGAACCCGATCACGGTCACGGCGGATTCGTTGCGCATGCTGTTCGGCAATCCCGTCCGCGTGGACCGGCTCCCGCCGGATGCGTGGCCCGCGCAGCATGCCGTGCCCTACGCGGTCGGGTCCGCACTGCTGATCATCGCTGTGTTCGTGCCGCTCGCGGTGGCCCGATACCGTCGCGTCGCCAGCCGCTGAGCGTTCCGCTCGACCCTCACGTCGCGTGGGGGCGTGCGCTCGTGCGTGGAGGTGAGGACGTGAGCGAGGCGGTAGGCAGGCACTCGGTGGACGCCGACCTGGATCGACTGCCCTGAGTCCTGGCATACCGCTGGCTCGGGTGCAGTTCCGGCATCGGGTGAACGCCTCCGTTCACCCGTCTTCATCCCCTCGGCGCGTACATGATGACCGCGACACCGACCAGGCAGAGCACCGCGCCGGTGATGTCCCACCGGTCGGGTCGGTAGCCGTCGACGAGGACGCCCCACAGCAGCGACCCGGCGACGAACACGCCACCGTAGGCGGCGAGGATGCGCCCGAAGTGCGGGTCGGGCTGCAGCGTGGCCACGAAGCCGTAGACCCCCAGCGCGAGCACCCCCGCGCCCATCCACAGCAGGCCCTTGTGCTCGCGCACGCCCTGCCACACCAGCCACGCGCCGCCGATCTCGGCGAGCGCGGCGAGCAGGAACAGCGCGATCGAGCGCAGCACGGTCATCGGGGCAAGAGTATTCGTCGCGGATGAGCCTCGGTGCAGGACGGTCGAATCCCGCCGACCACGGTTGACGAGTGGCGTTGTCCGCCAACTCGCCGGCGGCCTCCGGGAAAGTCTCCTCCGAACCGCCCTGAAGGATTGCGCGGATTCCCGCAGCACCGGCGAGTGAACCCGACCGTGGATACCGTCCAGTAGGCTGGAGGAGGTCCCGGATGCCGGGGCTCGCGGCGGTGGGGCTCGCCGGAACCAACCGCGGAAGGACTTTTCGCCAACGGTCCCTACCTGGTGTTGCAGCGCGCCGGTAGGAGGATCGCCAGTGAGTTCCGATGCCACCCCGACCGAGACCACCGATGCCCCGTCCGTGGCGCCGCGCCGGCACGGGCCGCCCTGGGATGTGCTGTCCGTGGTGGCCGCGGGTGGTGCCCTGGGAGCCGTGTCGCGATACGGGCTGTCGCTGCTGTGGCCGCATCCGCCGGGATCGTTCCCCGGGGCGACCTTGCTGATCAACGTGGTGGGCTGCCTGCTCATGGGAGCACTGATGTGCCTGCTCACCGAGTTCGTCACCACGCACCGACTGGTGCGCCCCTTCCTCGGGGTGGGTGTGCTCGGCGGATTCACCACCCTGTCGGCCCACGTCCTGGACACGATGCACCTGGCGGCGGCGGGGCGCCTCGGCCTCGCCGTGACGTACGTGTCCGCGACGGTGTTCGGTGCGCTGCTCGCGGTGCTGCTGGGAGCGCTGGGAACACGCCTGCTGCTTCGGCGGGCGGCGGGCACGCGATGACCGTGCTGCTCGTCGCCGTCGGCGGGGCTGCCGGGGCGTGCCTGCGATACCTGGCGGATCGCAGTGTGCGAGGGAGATTCGGCTCGTCCTTCCCGTGGGGCACGTTGACGGTCAACGCCGCCGGCTCGCTGATTCTGGGAGTTCTCACCGGTGTGGCGCTGCCCGGCGTGCCGATGCCGGTGCTGCACCCGCTGCTCGGAACCGGTCTCTGCGGGGCGCTGACCACCTACAGCACATTCGGCTACGAGACCGTCCGGCTGTTCGTCGACGGCGCTCGCCTGCGTTCCGTGGCCAATGCCGTCGCCACGGTCTGCGCGGGCCTTGGCTGCGGGGTGCTCGGTTTCCTCGGCGCCGCCGCGCTCGGGGGAGGTTGAGTGAGCGGTCTGCTCATGCCCTTCAGAAGCAACGGCCGGGCTGTCCACTCCTTTTCTCGATACACGATTCGCTGTATTGTTCAGCACATGCTGACCAGTGAGACGCACGAGGCGGCGCTGGCCCGGATCGGCAAAGCACTCGCCGACCCCACACGGTGCCGCCTGCTCGTGGCGCTGATCGACCGCCCGAGCTACCCCGGAGAGCTGGCCACCGAGCTGGGCCTGTCCCGATCGAACGTGTCCAACCATCTGAGCTGCCTGCGCGGGTGCGGCCTGATCGTCGCCGCGTGGGAAGGCCGCCGGACCCGCTACGAACTGGCCGACCCACATCTGGCCGAGGCGCTGCGGGAACTGGCCAAGGTGGTCCTGGCGGTCGAGCCCACCGTCACCTGTGTCGACGAGCCGACGGAGGCACCGGCATGACCGGCGACGTCGAGCCCCGGAGCCGGGAACGGACCTGCGCCGACGGCTGCGAGTGCTGCGCCCCCACGACTCCTCCGGCAGCCGCCACGCTCTCCCCGCAGCGCCAGGCGGTACTGACCCGCCGCGTGCGGTGGCTGGTCACGGCGACCATCACGTACAACGTCATCGAGGCCATCGTGGCGATCTCGGCCGGTGCGGCGGCATCCTCGACCGCGCTGATCGGCTTCGGCCTGGACTCCACGATCGAGGTTGCCTCGGCCGCCGCGGTGGCCTGGCAGTTCAGCGGTCCCGACCCGGAGGCACGCGAACGGATCGCCCTGAAGGTCATCGGGCTCTCGTTTTTCGCACTGGCCGCCTACGTCACCGTCGAATCCGTCCGCAGCCTGTTCGGAGTGGCATCGGCGGAGCACTCCTCGGTCGGGATCGTGCTGGCCGCCGTCAGCCTGGTGGTGATGCCGGCGCTCTCGCATGCGCAGCGTCGCGCGGGACGTGCACTCGGCTCGGCCAGCGCGGTCGCCGACTCCAAGCAGACCCTGCTGTGTGCGTACCTGTCCGGAGTGCTGCTGGTGGGACTGCTGCTCAACAGCCTGTTCGGCTGGTCCTGGGCGGATCCGGTTGTGGCACTGGTGATCGGAGCTCTCGCGGTGAAGGAGGGGCGCGAGGCCTGGCGCGGCGAGCACTGCTGCTGAAGCGGCGGGCGTTTCGCACATGGTGGCGACACCACAGCGGCGTTGCGGCCGTGGTGATCATGTTGACAGGATGTACGTCACCTGATCGGGCCAGGAGAGTCACCGCGAATCGGCTCTGCCCCATGCCGGACCCGCCCTGAAAGAAAGGTCTCGTCCTTGCTCTTTCCTGCACATTCTTCGCCGATCCCCACCTTGGCTGGTGACCTTGCTGTGCCGGTACAGGCCGGCGTGGTGACGGACTGGTTCGCCGAGAACAGCAGCGCGCTCGTATCGGGCCTGCTGAACATCGTGCTCATCCTGGTGCTCGCACTGATCCTGCGGGCAGTGGCCGGGCGCATGATCACGCACGCGGTCAGGCGCATGATCGGTTCACAGCAGCGCCTGAACCGGGCCGCCTCCAAGATCGGCAGGCAGGAACAAGGGCCGGAGCGCGCCGACGAGCGGCAGTCCCAGCGGGCGGAGACGATCGGATCCGTGCTGCGCAGCATCGCCACGGCCGTCATCGCCGGTGTCGCGTTCGTGATGGTGCTCGGCGAGTTCGGAATCGAACTCGCGCCGATCATCGCCGGCGCGGGAGTGCTCGGCCTCGCGGTCGGCTTCGGCGCGCAGAGCCTGGTGAAGGACTTCCTGGCGGGCATGTTCATGATGATCGAGGATCAGTACGGTGTCGGCGATGTGGTCGACACCGGTGACGCCGTTGGCACCGTGGAGGCCGTGAGCCTGCGCCTCACGAAGATTCGCGACCTCAACGGTGGCCTGTGGTACGTCCGCAACGGCGAGATCATGCGCGTGTGCAACCTCAACCAGGATTGGGCGAATGCCGTCGTCGAGCTCCCGCTGGACTACAGCGTCGACATCGCGCACGCCGAGCGGGTCATCGAGGCGAGCATCGGCGAGTTCGCGGCCGATCCGCAGTACAAGCCGAAGATTCTGGAAGCTCCGGACCTCAATGGTGTGATCGGCATCGGCAACGGCTCGGTGACCGTGCGCATCATCGTCACAACCAAGCCGGGTGCGCAGTGGGAGCTGGGCAACGCGCTGCGCGCCCACCTGAAGAACAGCTTCGACACCCACGGCGTCCAGGTCGCCCATCCACTGCTGCCCACCGGCGGGAGCGGGGCCGTCAAGCAGGGCTGAGGCCGCGACGCAGAAAGGGTGGCCCGGCCCGGCCGGGACCCCCTTTCTCGCGTGCCGTGATCGGGGAGACCTACGAGCCGGTGTGCTCCTGCTTGCGCCGGCGGTTGGCGGTGCGGCGCAGCTGCAGGATGCGGGCGGCACCGGCGAAGGCGACGAGCAGGCCACCGATCGCGGCGGCGAGCAGCAGGGCGACGCCGATCGGCAGGTTGGTGCGCACCCCGAAGAACGTGATGGCGGCCGGCTGCAGGTTCTGCAGGATGAACACCAGCAGCACGATCAGGGCCACGGTGGCGACGACGACCGCCGCCCAGGTTCCCGCAGTGCGGGTGTGCCCGGAACCGGTGGGTTTTCCGGCCGAGGTGCGCTCGGGCTTGCTGGGCCCCTTGTCCGTGCGTCCGGAGTGCGCCTGCTGGTCGTCATTGCTCGACATGCCTCCATTCTGCGAGCACATCGTGGGAATGCAGCCGTGGTGCGTGACGACACGCCGGGCCGGCACGAGAACGGATCATGACGCGGTGGATCCGTCCTCGTACGGTGCGTAGTGTTCGTCGGGTGCTGAGTCCTGACTACCCCGTCGAGACCGAGCGGCTCCTGCTTCGGCCGTTCCATCGTGATGACCTCGGTGATTTCCACGCCTACCATTCCCGCGCCGACGTGGTGCGCTACCTGTTCCAGGAAGTCCACGGCCTCGAGCAGGCGCGTGTGGCACTCGAACGCAACATCGGCCGGGCCGCTCTCACCGAGGAAGGCCAGCGGCTGATACTCGCCGTTGCCACGCGGCAGGACGGGCAACTCGTCGGTGAGATCCATCTGGAATGGCTGAGCCGCAAGCACCGGCAGGGGGAGATCGGATTCATCTTCAACCCCGAGTACCAGGGGCGGGGTTTTGCCTCGGAGGCGGCGTGGGCCGTGCTCGGTTTGGGTTTCGAGGACCTCGGCCTGCACCGGATCGTCGGGCACTGCGATGCGCGCAACCACCCCTCCGCGCGCCTCATGGAACGGCTCGGGATGCGGCGGGAAGCGCATCTCGTGCACCACCGGATCTTCAAGGGCGAGTGGGACGAGGAATTCGTGTACGCGATCCTCGAACGCGAATGGCGCGAGCGGTAGGCGCCGCATTCTCCGGTGACACCGTGCTCGATGGGGGACTCGACTCGAAGTCAAGACTGCGATTCCCGCGGTTCGAAGGCTCCGAAGGAGCCGTGGTCGGCTGGATACGACTTTCGGAGGGAGCGTTGTCGAAGAGGGACACACGACGGGGAGAAACGGGATCCGGTCGTGTGGTGTGGCGATACCGGCCATCTCGGGCGGTGCCGCCGGCCGGCGTGGTCGAGATGCGCCACTGCGGGTGAAGTGCTGTGTTGGAGGCGGAGAGGGACTCGGGGCCGAGCAGGGCCGGTGAGGTGGGCAATCGGCTTGCCCGGCGTGTTCCCGGCCGAGGAAGGTTGCCGGAGATGAGCGGCCGCAGCGAGAACGTCGACGTCGGCAAGCGAGCCGAGACCGAAGGTGATCTCGAGCTGCTGGCCGGCATCCTGCACGAGTACGCGGTGATCACCCTCGATCCGAAAGGCAAGGTGACCAGCTGGAATCCCGGCGCCGAGCACATCAAGGGCTACAGCGCGGAGGAGATCATCGGGCAGCACTTCTCGGTGTTCTACACCCCCGAACAGGCCGCTGCGGGACGCCCGGACCGAGTGCTGGCCATGGCCGCCGAGGCCGGAAGCCACATCGACGAGGAGTGGCGTGTCCGCAAGGACGGCACCCGGTTCTGGGCCCATGTGGTGATCACGTCGCTGCGAACGAGCAGCGGTAAGTTGCGCGGCTTCGCCAAGGTCACCCGCGACGACACCGAGCACCGCGCGCGGCTGGAGCGGCTGAGCCGGAGATTCACCGACCTCTTCGATCTCGCCCCCGTGGGGATCGGTCTGCTCGACACATCCGATCGGGTGGTCGAAGCCAATCCCGCACTGTGCTCGCTGCTCGGTTACTCCCAGCACGAGCTTCAGGGCATGGCCGCCACGGAGCTGCTTCATCCGGATGATCCGGGCGGAGCGTTGACCCCCGAGGCACCGGAGCCGGGAACCCCGACCGGCATCCCGAGCCTTCCGCAGCGGATGCTCGTCCACTCCGACGGGCGAGTGGTGCACTGCGAACTGCACATCACGCGGTCGGTGCGGGACAGCGAGAGCGACTTCTGGCTGGTGGTGTTCCAGGATGTGACCGAGCGGCAGCAGCAGGCCGAGGAGCTGCACTACCGGGCCACCCACGACGAGCTGACCGGCCTGCCGAACCGCGCGGCGGTCGGTGACCTGCTCGGCGGTGCCGATCTCGAAAGTGCGGCGGTGCTGTACTGCGATATCGACAACTTCAAGCGGATCAACGATTCGCTCGGGCACGCGGCCGGTGACGAGTTGATCCTCGCCGTGGCCAGGCGCCTGGAGGCGGGACTGCCGGACCGGTGGTCGCTCGCTCGTCCCGCCGGGGACGAGTATCTGATCATCTGCCCGGACGTCTCCGCGGCGGGTGGTATCGACGCGGTGGTCACCACGGTTTCGAGCCTGCTGCGCATGACGGTTCCCCTGCGCGGGAAGTCCATCCGGGTGTCGGCATCGATCGGTGTCGCGGTGGCCGACGACTCCGTCGCCGACGGTGAGGACCTCGTGCGGTTCGCGAGTGCGGCCGTGCTCGAAGCGAAGAGGGAACCGGAGCGCATCTCGCAGGCGGGGCCCACCCTGATCACCTCGTTGGATCGGCAGTTGCAGATGGAGGAGCAGCTGCGGGTGGCGATCGAGTCCGATGAGCTGACGCTGCACTACCAGCCGATCGTGATTGCGGACGGGACCATCGTGGGGGCCGAGGCGTTGGTGCGGTGGTCACACCCGGAGCGTGGTCTGCTCGGCCCCGACGTGTTCCTGCCGGTGGCCGAACGAGGCGGTCTGCTGCGCGACCTGGACTGCTGGGTACTGCACACGGCACTGTGCGAGGCCGCGGAATGGCCCACCTCCGCCGGGCAGCCGGTGGGGATCGGGGTGAACCTGACGGCGCTGGTTCCCGGGGCCCCGGATTTCGGGCAGGCGGTGGCCGACTTCCTCACCGGCAGCGACGTCGCCTGGCAGCGCGTGGTTCTCGAACTGGTGGAGACCTCTCTGATCGATCTGCCGTCGCGGTCCATGCAGGCGATGAACGATCTCGTCGAGCAGGGTGTGCGGTTCGCCGTGGACGACTTCGGGACCGGGTACTCCTCGCTGATCCGGCTCAAGGAACTGCCGGTTCGGATCATCAAGATCGACCGTCAGTTCACCTCCGGCATCGAAACCGACCCTTCGGATTTCGCGATGGTGCGGGCCATCAACGACATGGCACGCGCCATGGGTTACGACTGCATCGCCGAAGGGGTGGCCACGGCCGGACAGCTCGACCTGTTGCGCGGCATCGGCGTGGAGAGCCACCAGGGCTGGCTGTTCTCCCCCGCGGTACCGGCCCCGGAGTTCCGTGCCCTCATCGAGGGTGGACCACTGCAGCCGGTCGAACCGGACTGAGGCGGTGCGGCGCCGATGAAGTCACCGGTCTGCTCGCGCGGTACGGCTCGCCGGAGCGGGTGACGGAAACCGGCCCTCCCGGCGGGCGCGGGAGCGAGGGAGCGGGGCCGCCCGGGTCACGCATCGAGCAGAGTCATCAACTTCGTCACCGTTGCCCAGTTGCGCGCTGTTGTTCCGGCCTCCGGCCGGACCAGCTTGGTGGCCAGCTCGCTGCGCGCAAGCCCGTCGGGAGTGTGCAGGAACAGCGTGCGCCCCATGACGTGCGCGTCCTCTCGGCCGCCTCGCTCCCGAGCTCGCTGTACGGCGACGGTGACGGCGGTGACCTCGTCGGGCCCGAACTCCTCACCGCGGAACACGGCGTGCAGGCACTTCGGGCTCGTCTCCTCCGGGAAGGGATTGGCCGCGATCACCCGCGCCAGTTCGCCGCGGGAGAGCACCACGGCCCGGACTCGCACCCCGAGGTCCTCGGCGATCGCGTGCTCCAGCGCATTGCTGAGCGTCGCCGTCTCGGTTTCCGGGCAGGAGAACACGACGTTGCCGCTCTGGATGTACGTTGCCACGTCGGTGTGTCCGAGTGAACGTACGACCTCGCGCAGATCCGCCATGGCGACCTTGTTGTGTCCACCGACGTTGATGCCTCGCAGTAAGGCGATGTGTGTGGGCATGAGCGGATTGTGCCGCGCAGGACCGACTTCCCCGTGCACGCGTCGTTCGATTCGTGGACGCACCGCGCTACCGTGCTGCCATGACAGCGTTCGAGCGTTCCACCGCCCGGCTGCGCCTGCGTCGCGTGATCGAAGGTGACGTCGCCGAACGAGCCGGACTGACCAGGCGGGAAGCGCAGGACGGCGACAAGTACACCGCCCTCCTCCTGGAGACGACGCGCTGACCCGGCGGGCGGTGGGCAAGCCGCACGTCGGGATGTTGCGGTGCAGGTGGCCGCGCGGTCCGAGGCGCGTCATCGTGGGGAGATCGACAACATCCGACCCGTGGCTCCACGAGGCCGGACCCGTCGAGCGAAACGTTCCCCGCGAGGGAGGTGATGAGCGTGAACCCGCAGGTCCGGACATTCGCCAGAGCGTCGCGTCGCGGCCTGGCGCGGCTGCGCCGGCGCGCACAGCTGCGTGACTACCTCGCGTCGACGAGCACGCCGAAGCTGCATCTCGGTGCGGGACACAACCACCTCGACGGCTGGCTCAACACCGACAGCGACGTCGACTCCGGCGCGGTGCTGCTCGACGTCTCCCGGACTTTCCCGCTGCCGAGCGGTGCGTTCCACTACGTGTTCTCCGAGCACCTCATCGAGCATCTCCCGTACGCGACCGGCGTGGCGATGCTGCGGGAATGCCGGCGCGTGCTCGCCCCCGGCGGGTGGATCCGGACGGCGACCCCGGACCTTTCCGCGATCGTGTCCGTCCTCGACGGGGCCGGTGGGCAGCTCGGCGAACGCTACGCCACCTGGCTCGCGGACTCCTACTTCCCGGACACCCCCGGCTCCCCCGCGACGTTCGCCGTCAACCAGGTCATGCGGGGGTGGGGGCACCGGTTCGTCTACGACGAGGCGACCCTGCGGGCGACACTGGAGGCGGTCGGGTTCACTGACGTCCGGCGGTGCTCCTTTCGCGACAGCACCGACCCGGCTCTGGCGGGGCTGGAGGATCACGGCGTCGCCGACGGCAACGAGGAGTTCACGCGGTTCGAGACGATGAGTCTCGAGGCCCGCCTGCCTTGATCCCGCCGTGCTTCGGCGCAGGCACACGGCGTGTGGGCGGTGTCGTGATCGGTCCGCAACGGCCGCGCGGTCGCGAATGTCCCCGACCTGTGGCCGAAAGATCCCGCAATACGCGGAAGGGGCGCCCCCGATGATCCGGGAGCGCCCCTTCCGCGCTACGAAAAACGCTGCTGGAGCGGGTGACGGGGATCGAACCCGCGTTCTCAGCTTGGGAAGCTGATGTTCTGCCATTGAACTACACCCGCACCGCCTTCTGCGGCACTGAACAGCCTAGCACGGCCACCGCCGAAGATCGCCAGGGCCCCTGGGGCGGCTCCGGGGGCGGATGCGCTGTGCCCCGCACTGCGCGGATACGCTGTGTTCCGTGCTGCTGAGTGACCGCGACCTGCGTAAAGAGCTCGACGAGGGACGGCTCGAACTGGACCCGTTCGACGTCTCCCTGATCCAGCCGTCGAGCATCGACGTGCGGCTCGACCGGTTCTTCCGGGTGTTCGACAACACCAAGTACACCCACATCGACCCCTCCCTGCAGCAGGACGAGTTGACCTCGCTGGTCGAGAACACCGACGACGACCCGTTCGTGCTGCACCCCGGTGAATTCGTGCTCGGATCGACCTTCGAGGTCGTGCGACTGCCCGACGATCTCGCAGGCCGCCTGGAGGGCAAGTCCTCCCTGGGGCGCCTCGGCCTGCTGACCCACTCCACCGCCGGATTCATCGACCCCGGCTTCCACGGGCACATCACGCTCGAGCTGTCCAATGTGGCGAACCTGCCGATCACTCTGTGGCCGGGCATGAAGATCGGGCAGCTCTGCCTGTTCCGCCTGTCCAGCCCCGCCGAGCACCCGTACGGATCGAAGCGGGCGGGCTCGCGGTATCAGGGCCAGCGCGGCCCCACACCCTCGCGCGCGTACCTCAACTTCGGGCGGGTCGACACCCGGCGCTGAGCATCGAGGGACACTTTCGCCGTTCAGACACGGCGTGAGATCGATCCAGACACGCGACGTTTCTGTACTCGTCACAGTGGGAATTCTCACGCTGAATCGAGGCAGTCAAGGCGTCACCCTGTGACTTACGTTGTCCGAAACCCGACGTTCAACGAACGGTCATGCAAGGGCAACCGGCGATCGGGCACAGGAGTACTTCGATGTCGCTAGCGCAGCCACGAGGTGGTACCCCCACTCACCTCGTGCACGTGGTGATGATCGCCGGAGCCGCGGCTCTCGGCGGCTTCCTGTTCGGTTACGACACCTCGGTCATCAATGGTGCGGTGCAGGCGATCCAATCCGAGTTCCGGGTGGGCCCGGCCATCACCGGGGTGACCGTGGCGGCGGCCCTGTTGGGCTCGGCCGTGGGTGCGGCCATCGCGGGCGGTCTGGCCAACCGGATCGGCCGGATCCGGGTCATGCAGATCGCTGCTCTGCTGTTCATGGCCAGCGCTATCGGTTCGGCCCTGCCCTTCGCCGTCTGGGACCTGGCGATATGGCGTGTTGTGGGCGGCATTGCGGTCGGTATCGCCTCGATGATCGGCCCTGCCTACATCGCCGAGATCGCTCCCGCCGCGTATCGGGGACGCCTCGGATCCCTGCAGCAGCTGGCGATCGTGTTGGGCATCGCCATATCCCAGCTCGTCAACTACGCCCTGGCCGCCTTCGCGGGCGGCAGCGCCTCCGAACAGCTCGGGCCGCTGGAGGCCTGGCAGTGGATGCTGGCCGTGGAGGCCGTCCCCGCCCTGATCTACCTCGTGGTCTCCTCGGTGATCCCGGAATCGCCGCGTTACCTCGTGGCCGTCGGCAAGACCGCTCGCGCCCGCAGCATCATCTCCACGATCGAGGCCGGCGATCCCGACGAGAAGATCGACGAGATTCGACACGCCCTCGGCAGCGAGTACAAGCCCAGGCTCAGCGACTTGCGCGGCCGGTTCGGTCTGCTACCGGTCGTGTGGGTCGGCATGGCCATCGCCGCGCTGCAGCAGTTCGTCGGCATCAACGTCATCTTCTACTACTCGGCCTCGTTGTGGCAGTCCGTCGGCGTCAATGCGAGCAACTCGCTGCTGCTGAGCCTGTTCACCTCGATCGTGAACATCGTCGGCACATTCATCGCGATCGCACTGGTCGACAAGGTCGGGCGCAAGCCGCTGCTGGTCATCGGCTCGTCCGGAATGACGATCGCGCTCGCGGTCACCGGCTGGGCGTTCAGCCACGCCCGCGTGGTCGGTGATGACGCGCAGCTGCCGTTCCAGTGGGGCGCGGTCGCGCTGTTGTCGGCGAGCGCGTTCGTGCTGTTCTTCGCCGCTTCCTGGGGAGTGGTGATGTGGGTGCTGCTCGGCGAGATGTTCCCCCCGCGCATCCGCGCCGCCGCGCTCGCTCTCGGCACCGCGACCAACTGGATCGCGAACTGGCTGGTCACCGTCAGCTTCCCGGTCCTGCGGGACTGGAGCCTGCCGATGACCTACTACATCTACGCGGCGTTCGCGCTGCTCTCGCTGGTGTTCGTGGTGCGCTACCTCAAGGAGACCAAGGGCCGTTCCCTGGAGGAGATGGGCACCTGAGGCGTCGGGGGCGGCGGGCGGTCATGGCCTGCCGCCCCGCACTCACGCCGAAGGCGTGGTCGACGTTCCTGGCGAGCCTGCGCTGAACCACCCGCGCCGCTGAGCCGGCACGGACACTCCGGCAGCCTCAGTCCTCCAGCAGTTCGGCGGGGTCGAAGGACAACGGGAACGGCAGCTCGGTGGCGAACGTGCTGCCCACCAGCGCCTTGGCGTGCACGCGGTAGCTGTCGTCGTCGAGGCGCAGCAGCACTACCTCCGCGTGTCGGCGCGTGTAGGAGACCTCCACCCGCATGAAGTACTCGATCCCGGCTGCGGCGCACAGAGCGGGCTTGTCGATGCGGTCGGCCTGGCGGCTCGACGGGGACACGCATTCGCCGACCAGGAGAACCTTGTCTGCCGGAATCCAGACTTCGCCCCGTGCGGGTTGCTTGAGCACCGCGAAATCGGGCTGAATCCAGCGCTTGGCTCCGAGCTGGATGTTCAGCGTGGTGTACGCGCCGCCTCCTGCGTCGCGCGCGGGCTTACGCAGCCGCACGAAGAGCTCGTCAGCGGCATGGATGTTCGCGGAACCTTCGTAGGGGCTCAAGATCAGCTTTCCGTCCAGGCACTCGTACTTCGCCGGGGGCATCCCGGGAATCGGTAGGTACCGGTCGGCGAGCTCAGGGGTCCACAACCCGTGCAGCTCGACCAGCGGGTCGAACTCGTCCGGGTCGTACGCTGGTGCGGCCACGGTCATCACCCCTTCCGTCACCACAGTACGCATGAGCCCATGATCCCGGCATCGGCGACATCGTTGCCGGGTTCCGGTGATTTTCCCCCGAACGGGTGCGGACGCTGCCGCATACGCGAAAAAGGGGCGAACCCAGCGGGGTCCGCCCCTTTTTCGCGGTCGCGTGCGAGCAGCCGAGTCAGCCGTTCGTCTTGTCCTCCTGCGGCAGCGTTGTGCCGGTGGGCTCGACGTCGGTGGGGGTGTCGGCCTTGCCGTCGGCCTCGGCCTCCCCACCGATCTCGGCGCCGCCGGGCTGCTCGGCCGAAGCACCGTCGGTGCCCCGCTTGACCGAGGACAGCAGCAGCTGCGCGACGTCGACGACCTCGACGCTTTCCGAGGCGACCTGCTCGTTCTGCCGGGTGGTGAGGCCGTCGGTGAGCATCACCTTGCAGAACGGGCAGCCGGTGGCGACCTTCGACGGAGCGGTCCCGAGGGCCTCGTCGACACGCTCGTTGTTGATGCGCTTGCCGGTCTTCTCCTCCATCCACATGCGCGCACCGCCGGCACCGCAGCACATCGCGCGGTCGGCGTGCCGGGGCATCTCCCGGAAGGAGGCACCCGAGGCGTTGACCAGCTCACGCGGCGGCTCGTAGACCTTGTTGTGGCGGCCGATGTAGCAGGGGTCGTGGTAGGTCACGTCCTCGGCGATCGGCGCGACCGGGACCAGCCGCTTCTCGCGGACCAGCTTGTTCAGCAGCTGGGTGTGGTGCACCACCTCGTAGTTGCCGCCGAGCTGGGTGTACTCGTTGGCGAGGCTGTTGAAGCAGTGCGCACACGTGGCCACGATCTTGCGCTTGGCCGGCTCGCGGTCGCCGAAGGTCGCGTTCAGCGTCTCCACGTTCTGCTGGGCCAGCATCTGGAACACGAACTCGTTGCCCGCCCGTCGTGCCGGATCCCCGGTGCAGGTCTCCTCCGAACCGAGCACCCGGTAGTTGACCCCGGCGATGTGCAGCAGTTCGGCCACGGCACGGCTGGTCTTCTTCGCGCGGTCCTCGAACGCGCCCGCACAGCCGACCCAGAACAGGTACTCGACGTCGTCGTCGAGCTCCCCGTCGGCCACCGGCACCTCGAAGTCCAGATCCTCGGTCCAGGCCAGCCGGTCCTTGGCGTTCTGGCCCCACGGATTGCCCTTGTTCTCGAGGTTTTTGAACATCCCGCCGAGCTCGGTGGGGAAGTTCGACTCGATCATCACCTGGTAGCGGCGCATGTCGACGATGTGGTCGACGTGCTCGATGTCGACCGGGCACTGCTCCACGCAGGCCCCGCAGCTGGTGCAGGCCCACAGCACCTCGGGGTCGATCACACCGGCTTCCTCCGGCCCGCCGACCAGCGGGCGCTCGGACTCGGCCAGGGCGAGCGCGTCGATCTTGCCCAGGCGCTGCTCGGCGTCCTCACCGGTGATACCGACCTCGTCGCCTGCCATGTCCTTGCTGCCGCCGGCCAGCAGGTAGGGGGCCTTGGCGTGTGCGTGATCGCGCAGGCCGGTGATCAGCATCTTCGGCGACAGCGGCTTGGCGGTGTTCCACGCCGGGCACTGATCCTGGCAACGGCCGCACTCGGTGCAGGTGGTGAAGTCCAGCCAGCCCTTCCAGGAGAAGTCCTCGACCTTGCCCGCGCCGAAGACGTCCTCGTCGGGGTCGGCTTCCTCGAAGTCGAGTTCTTTGCCACCGCTCATCATGGGCTTGAGCGCACCCAGCGCGGTGCGTTCGGGGTCGCGCTTGAAGTAGATGTTGAAGAACGCGGTGAACCGGTGCCAGGCGACACCCATCGTGATGTTCGCGGCGATCACGATGAGCCAGATCATCGCCGAGAGGATCTTGAACGCGGCGAAGATCGACACGGCCGCGGCACTGGCGGGCAGGATGCCGCCCAGCGCATAGGTCAGCGGCGACGACCACACCGGGGCGTGGAACAGCCCCGAGGACTCCTTGAACGCGCGCAGCCCCAGGATGCCCACGCCCTCGAGCACCACCACGGCCTCGACGAAGTAGGCCTGCCAGAAGTTGGAGCCGGAGAAGCGGGACACCCGGCCCGACCGGCGCGGGTGGTTGAGCTGGCGAACCCCGATCAGCCAGAAGCCACCGAGCACCGTGGTGATGCCCAGGAGCTCGATGAGCAGATTCCACGGACCGAACCCGCCGAGGAAGGGGAATTCGAAAGAAGGTGAAAACACCTCGCCGTAGGCTTCGAGAACGCTCAGGCTCAGGCCACCGAAGCCGAGCATGACGAACCAGTGGGCGATGCCCACGTGGGTCAGCTTGAGCATCTTGGTGTGCCCGAGCACTTCTTTCAGCATGTTGCCGAAGCGGGCGCCGAACGGCCCCTTGCGGTCCGGATCGGGTTGTCCGAGTCGGATGGAAGCGACCATCCGCCGCACGGTCCTGACGACCATCACCACCGCGACCACGGTCACGGCCAGACAGATCAGGCCCAGGACGAGCTGTAGTGCTCCCATGCTCGCGGCCTCCTGTTCGCAGGTTTCTTGGGAGCGTACGCCCTATTACTCGCCGGTAACTCATGGGGGCGGCGCTCGCGGCGGGAACAGACGGTGATTCTGCGAGACGGGGCGGTGAAAAACCAATCGGACCGTAGTGCGATTTATACCACGCCTCCCGTGGTGCGGCAGCCGGTCTCGTGCTGGTACCCCCCACCGTCGCTGCTTCCCTCGTCCGCGTGGCGGGGGCACGACCTTCGACGCCGCACAGTCTGCACGGTGACACACGGCCGGGCACTCTCGGTATCGTCGGGTTTCAACCGGCGATGTCCGGCAGCCGTCTTTCGAGGATGGTCCGGGCCGGTTCGGGCCGGATCCGATCTCTTCTTGGGCGGGGGCTGTGATGGCGGAGCCGGACAATTCCTCGATACGTGCCTCCGATGCGGACCGGGAGGCAGTGGCCGAGCGGCTGCGGGTGGCGCTGAACGAGGGGCGTATCACGATTGCGGAGTACGACGATCGCCTGCGAGCCACCTATGCCTCGGCCACCCGGGCGGAGCTGTCTCCCCTGACCGCCGATCTGCCCGAGCCGGCGCCCCCCTCGGTGGAGAAGGTCAAGCGAGACAGGGATCGCAAGAAGCTCGTCAAGGATTGGCGGGACTGGGCGGGTACGTCGTTCCTGCTCATCGGGATCTGGTTGATCACCTCGCTCTTCTCCGGGGAGATGTTGCCGTTCTGGCCGATCTTTCCGGTCGGTATCTGGGCGGTGGTCCTGCTGGCCGGGATGCTCTTCGGCGGCGACGACACGGACATCGGCGACGGCGACGACGGCGGCTCCAACGGTTCCGTGGCCCGCTGAGGCCGAAAGACTTTCGGACGTGTCGCCGGACCTGCGGCCTCGGCAGCGGGATCGTGTGCTGGCCGGATGCGGCCACCGGAAGTACCCTGAACAAGTGGTGCATTCGTTCAGGTTTTTCCTGTTCGAGTGCGCGAGCGCGGGTTCGGTGGTTGGAGGCTCGGGTTGATCTACGTGGTGTTGGCGGCGGCGATCCTGTGCGAGGTCGTCGGCACGGTCTCGCTGAAGTTCATCGACGGCCTGAGCAGACCGCTGCCCCTGATCCTGGTGATCCTCGGATACGGATCGGCCTTCGTTGCCCTGGCCAGCGTGCTCAAGATGGGTCTGCCGGTCAGCGTCACCTATGCCATCTGGTCCGGGGCCGGTGTCGCCCTGGTCGCCGTCATCGGCGCTGTCTTCCTGCGGGAGAGCATCACCCTGGTGCAGGTGGGCGGTATCGCGCTGATCGTCGGTGGTGTGGTCGCGCTGGAACTGGGAGGGACGCATTGACGGCATCGAACGAGACCTCGTCCCGTCCGGACGGGAGCCGGCGGAAGGGCGAGCAAGGGGCCGGGGACGAGGCAGGACAGCATCCCGACGGCCGGCGGGCCAAGGGCGAGCGTCGCCGCCGCGCGATCATCGACGCCACCCTGCGGGTCGTCGAGCGCGACGGCGTGCCGGGCGTGAGCCACCGCAACATCGCGCGCGAGGCGGGGATTCCTCCGGCCTCGGTCGCCTACTACTTCGACGGTATCGACGAGGTGCTCGTGGCGACCCTGCTGGACAGCTGCGAGACGCTGATCCTCGAGATGGGCCGGCTCCGCGACGAAGTGGCCGGTGACGACGCGCGGTGGGCCCCGGCCGTGGCGGAGATGCTGGCGAGCATGGTTCGCGACCACCGGGGGCGCACCGTCGCCGAGTACGAGCTCTACCTGCTGGCCGCGCGCCGCCCGGCGCTGCGCCCGGCGGCCCGCCGCTGGATCGAGGCCGCTTCGGGACGTGTCGGCACTGGCGAGGATGCCGACGAGGGTGCGGTCACGGCCCTGCTCGCGACGATCGACGGATTGCTGCTGCAGGCGCTGATCGCCGACGAGCCACCCGGCCGCGAATACTTCGAACCCGCACTGGCGTATCTCGTCCGGCACGGGTGAAGCACCAGGTGAGGCATCAAGGCATCGACCTCGCCAGGACGTGATGCACGAGGACGACGGTCACCTTGGACGGTGATCTGCACGCGCAGCCGGAGAAGCCTCTCGCGGCACTGGCCGAGGCCAACGGCCTGATCGTCGCCTCTGCGGACAGCGGCTTCGCGAAGTTCGACGACGTGAAGTGGATCAGCCCTCTCTTCGGGCCCGGCTGAGCCGGTTCCGGGCAGGGATCCGGGGCGGTGTCAGGGTGCCCCCGGATGTTCCCGGCCGCGCGCCTGCGTAGGTTCGCTCGTGACGGCGGACACAAGGGGGCGGACATGGCTCGCACGGGACTCGCGGTCGGAGGGATACTCCTCATTCTGGGGGGCGTATCGGTGCTGACCTGGGGAGGCTTCGACGATGCCGAGGCGCGCACCACGGCTGTCGGTGACATCCGCAGGGTCGAGGTCGACAGCGGCAGCGGCAGCGTCGACGTGCGGTACGAACCCGGCGCCGAGGCCGAGGTGCAGCAGCGGAAGCACCGCTGGTGGGGCGGCTGGTGGAGCGACGACTCCGGATCGAACCACGGCGTCATCGACGGTGTACTGCTTCTCGATACCCGCTGCGGATGGAACTGCACCATCGACTACACGGTGACCCTGCCGAAGCGGGTGCCGGTCACCGGCGACCTCGGTTCCGGCTCGATCGACATCGCGGGTATGTCGTCGGTGGACATCGAGGTCGGCTCCGGATCCATCGCGGTGCACGGGAGCCCCGGTCCGGTCACGGCTCGTACCGGGTCCGGGAGCATCGAACTCGGCGACGTCGCCGGAAAGATCGATGTCGAGACCGGCAGCGGTGGGATCGAGGGCCGGAATCTGCGCGCTGACGACATCGCGGCGCACACGAACTCCGGAAGTGCCGTGCTGCAACTGCTCTCACCCCGGTCCGTCGACGTCGAGACCGGCAGCGGCGAGATCGACCTGACCGTGCCGCCCGGCCCTTACCGGGTGGATGCCGAAACCGGCAGCGGGTCGACGGAGATCGACGTCGACCGCGACCCGGGCGCCGAACGCAGCCTGACGCTGTCCACCGGCAGCGGTGGGATCCACGTCGACCGCACCTGAGCGGCGGCGCCCGTGCTGGCTTCACTCCCCTCCGCCCCGCAGGCGAAGTCGGAGTCCGTTGTTCGAGTTCCGCAGCCGCCTGTCCTGGGAGCGCCGTCGCCCCGATCCGGGAACATTCATCGCAGGTCAGGCGTTATTCTGGCAGAAATCTTGAGCTTGCCGGGCTCAACTCCGGTTTGACGACCGGACAGGGTCGGCGGTAAAACTTGAGTCGTGAAGGCTCAGGGCCGATGAGTCCCTGAGCATGTACTGCAAGAAGCTGGAGGAACTTCCATGTCGCGAGCGGTCGGTATCGACCTGGGGACGACCAACTCCGTCGTTTCCGTCCTCGAGGGCGGTGAATCGACGGTGATCGCCAACTCCGAGGGCTCGCGGACCACTCCGTCCACCGTCGCCTTCGCCAAGAACGGCGAGATCCTCACGGGCCAACCCGCCAAGAACCAGGCCGTCACCAACGTGGATCGCACCATCCGGTCGGTCAAGCGCCACATGGGCACCGACTGGAAGACCACGATCGACGAGAAGGACTACACCCCGCAGGAGATCAGCGCCCGCGTGCTGATGAAGCTCAAGCGGGACGCCGAGGCCTACCTGGGCGAGGACGTCACCGAAGCCGTGATCACCGTCCCCGCCTACTTCGAGGACGCCCAGCGGCAGGCCACCAAGGAAGCCGGCCAGATCGCCGGCCTGGACGTGCTGCGGATCGTCAACGAGCCCACGGCCGCGGCCCTGGCCTACGGCCTGGAAAAGGGTGAGAACGAGCAGACCATCCTGGTCTTCGATCTCGGTGGCGGTACGTTCGACGTCTCCCTGCTGGAGATCGGCGAAGGTGTGGTCGAGGTCCGTGCCACCAGCGGTGACAACCACCTCGGTGGTGACGACTGGGACGAGCGCATCGTCGAGTGGCTGGTCGACAAGTTCAAGAGCGCCAACGGCATCGACCTGAACAAGGACAAGATGGCGCTGCAGCGGATCAAGGAAGCCGCCGAGAAGGCGAAGATCGAGCTGTCCAGCTCCTCGCAGGCCAACATCAACCTGCCCTACATCACCGTCGACGCGGACAAGAACCCGCTGTTCCTCGACGAGACGCTCTCCCGCGCGGAGTTCGAGCGGATCACCTCCGACCTGCTGGAGCGCACTCGCAAGCCGTTCGAGTCGGTCCTCAAGGACGCGGGGGTCAAGGTCGGCGACATCAACCACGTGGTGCTCGTGGGTGGTTCCACCCGCATGCCCGCGGTCACCGACCTGGTCAAGAACATGACCGGCAAGGACCCGAACAAGGGCGTCAACCCGGACGAGGTCGTGGCGGTCGGTGCCGGTCTGCAGGCCGGTGTGCTGCGCGGTGACGTCAAGGACGTCCTGCTGCTCGATGTCACGCCGCTGTCCTTGGGTATCGAGACCAAGGGTGGTGTGATGACCAAGCTGATCGAGCGCAACACCACGATCCCGACCAAGCGTTCGGAGACCTTCACCACCGCCGACGACAACCAGCCGTCGGTGCAGATCCAGGTCTTCCAGGGTGAGCGCGAGATCGCCGCGCACAACAAGAAGCTCGGCATGTTCGAGCTCAGCGAGCTGCCCCCGGCCCCGCGTGGTGTGCCGCAGATCGAGGTCACCTTCGACATCGACGCCAACGGCATCGTGCACGTCAGCGCCAAGGACCAGGGCACCGGCAAGGAACAGTCGATGACCATCACCGGCGGTTCGGCACTGCCGAAGGAGGACATCGACCAGATGGTCGCCGATGCCGAGGCCCACGCGGAGGAGGACAAGAAGCGCCGCGAGGAGGCCGAAACCCGCAACCAGGCCGAGTCGCTGGTCTACCAGACCGAGAAGGTGCTCAAGGACAACGACGAGCAGCTTCCGGACGAGACCAAGCAGAAGGTCCAGACGGCGATCGACGAGGTCAACGAAGCCCTGAAGGGCGAGGACACCTCCGCGATCTCGTCGGCGGTGGAGAAGCTGGCCACCGAGTCGCAGTCGCTGGGTCAGGCGCTCTACGCCGATGCGGGTGCCGGTGCCGCCGGCGCCGGTGCCGGTGCCGGTGCGGGCACGGACGGCGCCACCGGTGAGGCCGGTTCGGACTCGTCCGGTGCTGATGATGTGGTGGACGCCGAGGTCGTCGACGACGAGGACGAGAAGAAGAAGTGACCCCGAACAGGCCAGGCAACGCGGACAGTCCGGAGACACCGCGAGAGCAAGGTGAACAGGAGCCCGTGGTGGTGCGGGACCGGCGCCGGATCGACCCGGAAACGGGCGAGCGCCGGTCCCCGGCCGACGGGGAGCAGCCCGCCGGTGGGCAGACCGAAGAGGTTACGGAAAGCATGTCCGGAACGTTGGATGACGAGCTCGCTCAGGTGGCAGACGAGTCCGGCGACTCCGGTGAGTCCGAACAGGCCGGCGAGCAGGACGAACTCCAGCGCCGGGTGGACGAGCTCACCGCGGACCTCAAGCGGGTCACCGCCGAGTACGCCAACTACCGCAAGCGCGTCGATCGCGACCGGGAGTCGGTGATCGAGAGCGCGAAGGCATCGGTGGCGGGTGAGTTGCTTCCCGTGCTCGACGACCTCGAGCGAGCCGAGTCGCACGGTGACTTGACGGGGCCGTTCAAGGCGGTGGCCGACAAGCTCACGAGCTCACTCGGCAGCGCGGGCCTGGAGTCCTTCGGCCAGGAAGGCGAGGAGTTCGATCCTTCCGTGCACGAGGCCGTTCAGCACGGCACCTCCCCGGAGGTGGCCGGGCCCACGGTGACCACGGTGCTGCGCCGTGGTTACCGCCTCGGTGAGAAGGTGCTGCGATCCGCGATGGTCGCGGTGACCGACTACGAGCCGGAGCAGCCCGAGGACTCCCCCGCTGCGGATTCGCCCGCCGGGGACCAGCCGGACGTCGTCGACGCCGACGGCGATCCGGCACGAGAAGGTTGATCTTCAGCGGAAGGAGGGGCGTCCGGTGAGTGCCAGGGAATGGCTGGACAAGGATTTCTACGCCGAGCTGGGCGTCTCTTCGGACGCTTCGGCGGACGAGATCAAGAGGGCTTACCGGAAGTTGGCGCGGGAGAACCATCCCGACGCCAACCCCGGTAACAGTCGCGCCGAAAGCAAGTTCAAGGCCGTTTCCGAAGCGTACGGCGTGCTGTCGGACCCGGAGAAACGGAAGCAGTACGACGAGGCGCGCTCGTTGTTCGGCTCCGGCGGGTTCGGCGGAGGCGGCCAGGGCGGCTTCGGCGGATTCGGTGGCCCGGGCGGAGCCGGTGGGGCCGGCGGGTTCGACCTCGGTGACCTCTTCGGGGGCGCCCAGGGCGGTACCGGCGGCATCGGTGACCTGTTCGGTGGGCTGTTCGGCAATCGGCGCGGCGGTACGGCGAGCGCGAACCGCCCCCGGCGAGGGTCCGACGTGGAGACCGAGGTCCGCATCGACTTCGCCGAGTCGGTGCACGGGGCCACCGTGCCGCTGCGGCTGTCCAGCCCGGCGACCTGCACGACGTGCCACGGTTCGGGCGCACACCCCGGTACTCGGCCGCGCACCTGCCCGACCTGCTCGGGTGCGGGACTGGTGAACCGCAACCAGGGTGCGTTCGCGTTCAGCGAGCCCTGCCCGGACTGCCGTGGCCGGGGCAGCATCATCGACAACCCGTGCCAGGAGTGCCGCGGTGAGGGTGTGAGCACCCGCACCCGGACGTTGACCGTCCGCATCCCGCAGGGTGTCTCCGACGGTCAGCGGATCCGGCTGGCCGGGCAGGGCGAGCCGGGCCGCCAGGGCGCGGCCGCCGGTGACCTCTACGTCACGGTGCACGTGAACCCGCACCGGGTCTTCGGGCGCTCCGGTCACGACCTGACGATCACCGTGCCCGTCACGTTCCCCGAGCTGGCGTTGGGAACGACATTGACCGTGCCCACTCTGGACGGGAAAGTGTCCGTGAAGGTTCCGCCGGGTACCGGCAGCGGCCGCACGTTGCGGGTGCGCGGCAAGGGCATCGGCAAGAAGGACGGCGGAAGCGGGGACATGCTGGTGACATTGCACGTGGCTGTTCCGTCCAAACTGAACGGGAAGGCCTCCGAGGCTCTGGAGGCGTACGCCCAGGCCACTGCCGACCATGACCCGCGGTCCGAACTGCACGAACTGCTCGGAGGCTCGGCATGACCGCACGGGGATGGCCGCCGGGAACCGGCACTCCGGCCGGTTTCCCGGCAGGAGCCACCGAGGACACACCGGTGTTCGTCATCTCGGTTGCGGCCGAGCTCTCCGGGCTGCACGCCCAGACGTTGCGCAGCTACGACCGGCTGGGCCTGGTGTGCCCCGGCCGCACCGCGGCAGGGGGACGGCGCTATTCGGCCAAGGACATCGCTCTGCTCCGCGAGGTACAGCGCCTGTCCCAGGAGGAAGGCGTCAATCTCGCGGGGATCAAGCGGATCATCGAGCTGGAAAACCAGGTCGATGCCTTGCGTGGGCGCGTGCAGGAGCTGATGGAGGAACTGGCTTCCGCCCACGCGGCTGCCGAGCAGGCGGCCGCGCAGGTGCACGCCTCCTACCGCCGGGACCTCGTTCCGGTTCGGCAGGAGACGGCGCTGGTGGTCTGGAAACCGAATCGCAGGCGTAGGCGCTGAGCCGGTGGTTCTTACGGGTTCGCGCTTCGGGCAGGGCCGGTGTTCGGATACACCGCCCTGCTTGTTCAGTCCAGAGTGAACGGATCGTATTGGATCCGATCGATCGGTGTGCCCGCAACGAGCATCCGGGAGACGGTGCCGCGGATCATCGCGGGAGATCCACTGACCAGAACGTCCCGCTCGGCCCAGGCGCCGTGCCTGGTGACGGCATCGGCGAGGGTGCCGTGCTCGACGTTCGGGGCGTCCGGATCGTTCTCCAGCACCGGAGTCACCGTCAACCACGGGTTGCTCATGGCCAGCCGCTGCAGATTCTCCAGGTCGTAGATGTCCTCTCGGGTGCGTCCGCCGTAGAAGACATGGACGTGCGGGTTGTTGCCGTACTGGGCGAGTTCGTCGAGGATCGCCCGCATGGGGGCGAGTCCGGTGCCCCCCGCGATCATCAGCACATCGCGCTCGGAATGCCGGTCCACGGTCAGGCGCCCCATCGGTGCGCCGATGCGCCACCGGTCGCCGGGTTGGGAATGGCCGACGATCGCGCGGCTGACCCAGCCGCCCGGCACGTTGCGGACGTGAAACTCCAGGATCCCGTCGTCCGCCGGAGCGTTGGCCGGGGTCATGTAGCGCCACAGCCGCGGACGCTGCGGCGTCTCGATGCTGACGTACTGGCCGGCCTGGTAGGGAACCGGCTGATCGGGCCGGACACGGATCACCGCCACGTCCCAGTTCAGCCGTTCGTGGTGGATGACCTCGCCGCTGTACCAGGCGGGACCCTCGTCGGCGGCGGCAGCTTCCGTCATGGCCGAGGCCATCACGGTGTAGGCCTCGGCCCAGGCGCGCTCGACCTCATCGGTCCAGGTGTCCCCGGCGTATTTCTTGACGGCGGCGAGCAGTGCGGTACCGACGGATTCGTAATGGTCGGCGACGACACCGAACTTGCGGTGGTCCCGGCCGAGTTGGTGCAGGAACGGCAGCAATTCGTCCGGCCGGTCGACCATCTGGATGAAATGTACGAGGGCACGCAGCAACCTGCTGCGCTGCACCTCCATGTTCACCGGGAACAGTTCGCGAGTGGCCGGCGAGAGGCTGAACAGCATGCCGTAGAAGAACTGTGCGACCTCTTCGGTGTGCGGCTCGACCTCGGCCCAGCTCTCGCGGATCAGGCGGACCATCGTGTCGACCCCGGGTGACACCTCGTCGTTCGGGGACGGTTCGGGGTTCAAAGCGGCATTCGCTGTCATGGCTCGCGCGCAGTCTTCTCCATGTTGGCGGCGTACCTGTGCAGGTACGTCTTCTCCGATATGCGTCCCCCGACCCGATGCACCATAACGCCTTTCCGGCCGAATGTGTCTCGTGATCCCACTTTCGAGTGTGTCGCGGTTACTCGCTGCCGGTTATTGGTCACTCTGCAGAGTGGTACTTGGTTTTCGGTGCGTTCGGAACGATTGACACGGTGGTTCGTGGTGCCCCGAACGTGGCACGGTGTCCGCCGTGATCCCCGACTTTCACATTTCCCCCGAGCCGCTCCCGCCGACCGGTACGGCCCCCGACGACCTCCTGGACCTGGAGATCTCCGACTCGCCCGATCCGGCCGGGGAACCGACCCGCCCCGCAACGGCCCTCGCGCACCAGGAAGAGCAGCCCACCCGGCATATCGTGCCGCACTTCGCGCGCACCCGGCCGGGCGAGAGTGCCGACCCCCAAGACCCGTTCGTGGGCCACGAGCAGACCGTTCGCCTCCCCGGATCATCCGGTGAACACCTGCTGCAGTGTGCTTACTCGACCGAGCAGCGGGCCAAGCGCTTCTACGACGACCAGGTTCTGGATCATCTCAATCCGGAAATGAAGGAATTCGTCGCGCGGATGGACATGATGTTCATCGCCACCGCCGATGCCCGGGGTGAATGCGACTCCAGCCTGCGTGCCGGCCGGAGCGGATTCATCGAGGTGCTCGACGATCGCCATCTCGCCTACCCGGAATACCGGGGTAACGGCGTGATGGCCAGCCTCGGCAACATCAGCGAGAACCCGCACGTCGGCATCCTGATGGTGGACTTCGTCACCGACCTCATCGGGTTGCACGTCAACGGTAAGGCCCGCATCGTCGAGGACCCCGACCTGCGCGCCATCCATCCGCAGCTTTCCGCGGAGTTCGAGCGGGGGCGTACCCCCGAGCGCTGGGTGGTCGTCCAGGTGGAGGAGGCCTACATCCACTGCCGCAAGCACATTCCCCGGATGGCTCCGGTGCAGCGGGAGCGTAGCTGGGGCTCGGACAACCCCAAGCGCAAGGGCGGAGATTACTTCGGGGCCAAGGGGATGCCCAGGCCCTGGCATCATCCCGAACCCCAGCGGAATTGAGGTCTCCCATGGCTTGCGTAGGTGGTCACTGAACCGGCGCCTCATTTGGCGCCTTGCTGCGTTGCAGGCCACATCGAGTAGCCACCTACGCCACGTGGCCCGCTGCCTTGCAATGCATCCAAATGAGGCGCCGGAGCTGGTCGTCTTGCCCGGGCTGGTCAATCAGGCGAAAGGCCGTCCATCACGTCGGGACTGTCCTGGTGAGGCTGTGCGGTGAGAACCCGCGGCGGTGCCGGCTGTGTGGGTAAGTGGCCGGGGTCGCTTGCCTGGTGACCGGAGGTGGGCACTGAACCGCCGCCTCACCCGTGGGTGGATGGGCTGCCGGATACGACAAACCGGGCGGGCACACTGGTCGTCGACGGCGAGTCCCACGGGAAGGCACGGATGTGAGCGACCAGGACCAGGACGGCGATGTCCGGTGTAGTGCTGCGGACGCGGTCGAGCGCGAACTGGCGATGATGTTCCGGCGCGCACGCAAGCTGTCCCTGACCGTGGCAGCGGAGGTGCACCCCGATCTGGACGCGGCCTCCTACAGCCTGTTGTTGCTCGTCGACGATGCGGGTTCTCTGCGCGGGATGGACGTGGCCGAGCGGACCGGTCTCGACAAGTCCACTGTGAGCAGACAGATCGCCACCCTCGTCGATCTGGACCTGCTGGAGCGTGTGCCGGATCCCGACGACGGCCGTGCCCGGCGCATCCAGCTTTCGGAAACGGGCAGGTCCAGGTTGAACGAGGTTCGCCGGCGGCGCAGCGAGAGCCTGCACGACGAGTTCGCCAACTGGTCGACCGCGGACCTGCGGGAATTCGCTCGCCTGCTGGCGAAGCTCAACAACCCCGGATAACCCCGGTGGGCTCCGTACGCCTTGGTGCGACCCGAAAGTTGCCTTTAGCAACTAAATAAATTATAGTTGCATGTAGCAACCAAAGGAATGTTGTATGCAACCTGATGCCGACCTCTGCGGGGAACTGCTCACCCCGCTGCGGGCTCTGATCGGGCTCAAGCAGCTCGCGTCGCACTGGGGAGCCGTTCATGGTGACGACACACTGCCCTACGCGGCCGCCGGGCTGCTCGGTGAGCTCGTGCACTGCGGGGAGTCCCCGCTCGGCGAGCTCGCCCAGCACCGGATCGTCGACGCGTCGGTGGTCAGCAGGCAAGCGGCCCAGCTCGAGCAGGCCGGAATGATCGCGCGCAGGCCGGATCCGGCCGACCGGCGGATCTCGCTGCTGAGTGCCACCCCTGTGGGCGAGCAGGCGTTCGCCGCGCTCGAAAGGGAGAAGAAGGAGTGGCTCAGCCACGCTTTGCGCGGCTGGAACGACTCCGAGGTGCAGCAGCTGACGAACCTGCTGCACGCGGCCTCCCGCGACCTGCGCACCGCTGCACACGAGCTACTGGAACACACCGACCCGACCCACTCGACGCAGGAAGGAGCCCGATGACGACCGCGACAGGTCAGCAGGGTCAGCAGGCGGCGCCGGACGAGGTGGTGTCCGAGCGCAGCGAGCCGCAAGCGTCAGGCGCGCCGATGACGCGCAGGCAGGTCGCCAAGGCGATGGTGGGCCTGATGCTCGCCCTGATCGTGGCGATCCTGAGTTCGACGATCGTGTCGACCGCCCTGCCCGTGATCACGGCGGACCTGGGGGGAACACAGGGTCAGTACACCTGGGTGGTCACGGCGATGCTGCTGACCTCCACGGCCACCACACCACTCTGGGGCAAGCTCTCCGACCTCTACAGCAAGAAGGTGCTGTATCAGCTCGCGATCACCATCTTCATGCTCGGATCGGTGCTGGGCGGCTTCGCCCAGTCGATGTCGATGCTGATCGGTTTCCGCGCGCTGCAGGGCATCGGGATGGGCGGCCTGCAGGCACTGATCCAGGTCGTGATCGCGGCGATGGTCTCGCCCCGCGAGCGCGGACGCTACAGCGGTTACATCGGTGCGGCCTTCGCGGTCGCCACCACCAGCGGGCCGCTGGTGGGAGGACTCATCGTCGACGTCCCCTGGCTCGGCTGGCGTTGGTGCTTCTGGGTGACGGTGCCGATCGCGGTGATCGCGTTCATCGTGCTGGGCAGGACGCTGAAGCTGCCCGTGATCAAGCGGGACGTCTCCATCGACTGGTTCGGAGCGCTGTTCCTGGTCGGCGGCGTGAGCCTGCTGCTGGCCTGGGTGTCGCTGGCGGGCAAGCAGTTCGACTGGCTCTCGACGCAGACGGCCGCCTGCGTCGGTGGTGGGCTGCTGGCGCTGATCATCGCGCTGGTCATCGAGACGAAGGTCCGCGAGCCGATCGTGCCGCTGGGGATGTTCCGCAACCCCACGGTCAGCCTGGCCATCATCGCGATGATCTCCGTGGGGACGGCGATGTTCGGTGGAGCGGTCTTCCTCGCGCAGTACTTCCAGATCGGCCGGGGGTACTCGCCCACGCATGCGGGGCTGATGACGCTGCCGATGGTGCTCGGTCTGTTCGTGTCCTCGACGCTGTCCGGACAGATCATCTCCCGCTGGGTCGGAAGGGTGAAACCGTTCCTGGTCGGCGGCAGCATCGTGCTGATCATCGGGATGGGGCTGCTGAGCACCATCGATTCCACGACCGATCTCGTGCTGGTGGGCTGCTACCTGGCGCTCATGGGTATCGGTGTCGGCTGCCTGATGCAGAACCTCGTGCTGGCGGTGCAGAACAGTGTGGGTACCAGGGACATGGGGTCGGTCACCTCGGTGGTGACCTTCTTCCGCACCCTCGGAGGTTCGGCCGGTGTCTCCGTGCTCGGTGCGGTGCTGGGCATGCGGGTGACCGACTACGTCCGCGAGGGGCTCGCCGATCTTCCCGGGGCGCCGAGTGGCGGTGCAGGCTCCGGGCAGATGTCACTGGACGTCAACGCCCTGCCCGCACCGATCGAGGAGATCGTGCGGCACGCGTACGGGGCCGGTGTGGGGGACCTCTTCGCCATCTCGGCCTGTGTCTCCGTGGTCACGCTCCTCGCGGTGCTGTTCATCAGGGAGGTTCCGTTGCGCACCACCATCGAGATGTCGAGCGACCAGTCCGGAAACGCATCGAACGAGCGGCGGAACAGCGCCGACGGCTCCGGCGAGCCCGTGGACACGTCCGAGAACCGTTCCGCCGAGCCCCGGGCGGAACAGCCCACGGTGAGCGGTCCTTCCGCAGCCGGACCCCGGCTCTCCTCCGACACCCGCTTCGAGGGTTCTCCACCTCCCGGCGAGGAAGGGGGTGTGTTCGTGCACGGGACCGTGCTCGACCCGGATGGTGAGCCGGTTTCCGGTGTGGTGCTCACCCTGACCGATGCCGGTGGGCGTCAGATCGATCGCACCCGCACCGGTGAGGACGGTCGCTACCGGATGACTCCCGGCAGTGGTGGCAACTGCGTCCTGATCGCTTCCTCGGGTCGGTACCAGCCCGCCGCGTCGATGGTCGCGGTGCTGGATCGGCCGGTGCGGCACGACGTGGAACTTTCCGGTGCCGCGGTCCTGTCCGGCACGGTTTCCGCAGGAACCGTGCCGGTGTCCGGCGCGACGGTCGTGCTGACCGACGTGCGGGGCGAGGTGGTCGCCACCGGGCAGACCGGTGCCGCGGGTGACTATCGGCTGCCTGATCTGCTCGGCGGCTCGTACGCGGTCACCGTGACCGCGCAGGGGTACCGACCGGTGGCCGTGCAGGCCGCTCTCCCGGACGGGCAGGAGACCACCGTCGACGTGCCGCTGCGGACGGGTGTCCGGCTGTCCGGCGTCATCCGCTCGGCGACGTTGGGGCATGCGATTCCCGAGGCGCAGGTGACCCTGCTGGATTCCGCCGGAAGAGTGGCCGCGTCCATGGTCACCGGCGCCGATGGCGTCTACACCTTCACCGACCTGCCCGACGGCGAGTACACGGTGATCGCCACCGGATACCCACCGCTCGCCACTCCGGTGAAGGTCGCCGGGGAGGAACTCGACCACGACATCGCCCTCGACCACTCGCACGAGGAGGAGCGGGCATGACCCTCGGACAGGAGGAAGCCGGTACGCAGGCTGCGGCGCCGGGTACCGGTGCGGTGACGGCCCACCTGCAGTCGGTGTCCGGATGGCCGTTGCCGGATGCGGTGCTGACCGTGACCGATGCGGTCGGAAGGCAGGTCGCCCGGATCCAGGCCGACGACGAGGGCGTGGCTTCCGCTTCCGGCATGGATTCCGGTCACTACACCGTGATCGTCACCGCGCTCGGGTACCAGCCACTGGCTCGCACCGCGGTGGTGTCCCCGGGTAGGGGGGGCGGAGCTGGGCGTGCTGAAGCTGGAGCGTGCGGGCGGTGCCGACCTGCCGGCCTCGGGGATGTGGCGGATCGATCCCGTGCACTCCTCGATCATGGCGACCGTGCAGCACCTCGGGCTCGGCAGCATTCACGGGCGGCTCAACGAGTTCACCGGGCAGGTCCGGGTGGCCGAGCCGATCGAGTCCTCGCAGGTCGAGGTGCGCATCGACGCCGCCAGTGTGGACACCGCCAACGCCGCGCGCGACGAGCATCTGCGCGATGCGGACTTCTTGAACGTCGAGCGCTACCCGGAGATCACCTTCGTCTCGACCGGCCTGTCCCCGCGTGGTGACAGCCGGTGGGATCTCGACGGCGAGCTGACCCTGTGCGGGGTGACCCGGCCGGTGCGGCTCGACACCCGGTTCACCGGGGTCGGGCCCGACCCGTGGGGAGGCACTCGCGCCTCGGCCACCGCCACGACGCGACTGCGTCGCGAGGACTTCGCGATGACCTTCAACCAGGCGCTGAGCACGGGCATCGCGGCGATCGGCACGACCCTGCGGATCGACATCGACATCCAGGCCGTCCGCCAGGACTGACAGGTGCGTGGATTGGTTTGAGCGGGGGTGCGGGATGTCGCTTGCCTGACGACGTAAGGGTCATGGGGCGGTGAGCACGAGTGGACCCTCTTCGGTGATCGCGATGGTGTGCTCACCATGGACGGCTTTCGTTGGGCACGTGCGGGTCCTCGTGCATGGCCCGTCCGACTCCGTGCCCGCCGTGCTCGGCCAGTAGTCCGCATCCGGCCTGGCGAGCAGCAGAGCCGATGGCATGCCCGATATCGCCGGGTGCGGCCCCGACTCGGGCAGCGTGGACGCCGCGCTGTGGAGACACCTGTGGTGAGACAGCGCGGAGAGCATTTGATGCAAAACGCATCTTTTTGCATCATCAGGTGCTATACTGGTGCTCATGGCGAGAGCTATCACTGTTCGCCTCGACGAGGCCGACGACATTGCATTGAGGGAGCAGGCCGAACGGCTTCGAGTTCGACCGGGAACTCTGGCGCGGATGTTGGTGCACGCCGGGCTCAGCGGGAACACTCCAGCCCAGGGACGTTCAACTGCACATGCCGCACTCGACCGGCTGGTGCGGCGGTCTCACCAGCAGCCCTCGGCCGATGCGGTGGCTTTGGTGAATGATGCTCGCGCCGATCTCGGTGCCGAGCGGTGAGCGTGGTCCTTGATGCCAACGTGATCGTTGCTCTGCTGGTGGCCGATGAGCATCAACCTGCGGCACGAGCCCGCATCGAGGAATGGCTCAATGCCGGAGAGGAGCTCCATGCTCCTGCAGTGCTGCCCTACGAGGTCGCCAACGTGCTCGCTCGCCTGGTCTTCGAAGGTACGCTCACAGTCCACGACGTGACCGGGACCTGGCATGATCTCGCCGCTTTCGACCTGCAGCTGCACCCGTTCGATTTCACTCGTGATGGCCCCGACGTCGCAGCGATCACCGCGCAGCTGCAGTGGCGGCACGCCACGGACTCGACCTACGTCTGTCTGGCACGGCGGCTCGGGACAACCCTGTGGACGCTCGATGGTGCGTTGGCCCGCAATGCTGCCGACAACGGATTACCCGTCAAGCTCGTCACCTGACTCGTAGGGCGCAGATGGTGACGGGAACTCGTCACCATCCCAGTGGCCGATCCCGCGGATGATGGCGGCTCACTGCCCGCTGCCACCCTCGATCTCGGCGATGACCTGCCCCCCACGGGACGGTTTGCTCGTCTTGCCATGCCGGGTCCTCCGAAGTGCCATGCCACCGTGCTCGCCCCCGTTCTCTCGTGCCGCTATACTTGAGTCGTACAGGCTCAAGTTTCTTGTAGTGGGATTTCGGTGCGCGAGTGTGGAACCACCGCGCCGCTGCTGCGATGAGGTGAGGGATGGACGCTTTCAACCCGACCACGAAGACCCAGCAGGCGATCTCGTCGGCGGGGCAGGCCGCGACGGTCGCCGGTAACCCCGACATCGTCCCGGCGCACCTGCTCGGTGCGCTGCTCGCGCAGGGCGACGGGTTGACCGCACCGCTGCTGTCGGCCGTGGGCGCCGATCCGGTCCGGGTGCGCACCGAACTCGATCAGCTCGCCAATGCGCTTCCCGCCGCGAGCGGCTCCACCGTGTCGACCCCGCAGCTGTCCCGGGAGGCCGTCAAGGCACTCACCCACGCCCAGCGCCTGGCCACCGAGATGGGCGACGAGTACGTCTCCACCGAACACCTGCTGGTGGGGCTGGCAGCCGAGGGTGGGCAGGTGGCCGACCTGCTGCGCAGGCACGGCGCCACCCCGGAGGCCCTCAAGGAGGCCTTCACGAAGGTGCGCGGATCGGCGCGCGTGACGAGCCCGGACCCCGAGGGCACCTACCAGGCTCTGGAGAAGTACGGCCAGGACCTCACCGAGCGTGCCCGCAACGGTGACCTCGACCCCGTGATCGGCCGGGACGCGGAAATTCGGCGTGTCGTGCAGGTGCTGTCCCGGCGCACCAAGAACAACCCGGTCCTGATCGGCGAGCCCGGTGTCGGCAAGACGGCCATCGCCGAAGGACTCTCCCAGCGCATCGTCGCCGGCGACGTCCCGGAATCGCTGCGGAACAAGCGGGTCGTGGCGCTGGACCTCGGGTCCATGGTCGCGGGTGCGAAGTACCGGGGCGAGTTCGAGGAACGTCTCAAGGCCGTGCTCAAGGAGATCACCGAGTCCGAGGGTCGGATCATCACCTTCATCGACGAGCTGCACACCATCGTCGGCGCCGGCGCCACCGGCGAGGGTGCGATGGACGCGGGCAACATGATCAAGCCGATGCTGGCCCGCGGCGAGCTGCGCATGGTCGGCGCGACCACCCTCGACGAGTACCGCAAGCACATCGAGACCGACGCCGCCCTGGAACGGCGGTTCCAGCAGGTTTTCGTGGGCGAACCCACCCCGGAGGACACCGTCGGCATTCTGCGCGGACTCAAGGAACGCTACGAGGTGCACCACGGTGTGCGCATCACCGACGGAGCGCTCGTGTCGGCCGCGACGCTGTCCGACCGCTACATCACCGACCGGTTCCTGCCGGACAAGGCGATCGACCTGGTGGACGAGGCCGCCTCCCGGCTGCGGATGGAGATCGATTCCCGTCCGGTGGAGATCGACGAGGTCGAGCGGGCGGTGCGGCGCCTGGAGATCGAGGAGATGGCGCTGACCTCCGAGAGCGATGAGGCATCCCTGGAGCGGCTGGCCGCGTTGCGTGCCGAACTCGCCGATCGCCGGGAACGGCTGTCCGAGCTCACCGCGCGGTGGCAGGGCGAGAAGGAGTCGATCGAGAAGGTCCGCGACCTCAAAACGCAGCTCGAACAGCTGCGCGGCGAGTCCGAGCGGGCCGAGCGCGACGGCGACCTCGGCAAGGCCGCCGAGCTGCGCTACGGCCGGATCCCCGAGCTGGAAAAGGAACTCGAGTCGGCCACCGAGTCGCAGAGCGAGCACAAGGTGATGCTGCAGGAGGAGGTCACGCCGGACGACGTCGCCGACGTGGTCGCTTCCTGGACCGGCATCCCCGCGGGCAGGCTGCTGGAGGGCGAGACCGCCAAGCTGCTGCGGATGGAGGACGCTCTCGGTGCCCGCGTGATCGGCCAGGCCGAGGCGGTGCGGGCGGTTTCCGACGCGGTGCGCCGGGCTCGTGCCGGTGTCGCCGACCCCGACCGGCCCACCGGATCGTTCCTGTTCCTCGGCCCGACCGGGGTCGGCAAGACCGAGTTGGCCAAGGCGCTGGCGGGATTCCTGTTCGACGACGAGCGCGCGATGGTGCGCATCGACATGAGCGAGTACTCCGAGAAGCACTCGGTGGCCCGCCTGGTCGGTGCTCCGCCCGGCTATGTCGGCTACGACCAGGGTGGGCAGTTGACCGAGGCGGTGCGCAGGCGCCCGTACTCGGTGGTGCTGCTCGACGAGGTCGAAAAGGCGCACTCGGACGTGTTCGACATCCTGCTGCAGGCGCTCGACGACGGCAGGCTCACCGACGGCCAGGGCCGCACGGTCGACTTCCGCAACACGATCCTGGTGCTCACCTCCAACCTGGGCTCGCAGGCGATCGCGGACCCGACACTGTCCGAACAGGACCGCGACGAGGCCGTGATGTCGGTGGTGCGGGGGCAGTTCAAGCCGGAGTTCCTCAACCGGCTCGACAGCACCGTGGTGTTCCACTCGCTGTCCACCGAGGAGCTGACCGGCATCGTGGACATCCAGGTCGACCGCCTGGCTCGCCGACTCTCCGATCGCCGGTTGACGCTCGACGTGCAGCCCGCGGCACGGGACTGGCTGGCGCTCAACGGGTTCGACCCGGTCTTCGGTGCGCGCCCGCTGCGGCGGCTGGTGGAGTCGGCCATCGGCGACCAGCTCGCGCGCAAGCTGCTGGCCGGGGATATCCGCGACGGCGACAAGGTCGACGTGGACGTCACCGACGACAATGCGGAGCTCGTCGTCTCGGCGCGGTGACCTCCGGCAGGTGGTGACCTCCGGTGGGCCGGGGGTCACCACCGGGATTCCGGTGCGGATTCCCGGCCCTGCTCGGCGATCAGCGCGGACCGGCAGTACCCGCAGGTGGGTATCCATGTCCCGTTCATCTCGTCCGGCTGGGTCAAAGCCACGGTGACACCGCAGAAACCGCAGCGACGGCCGAGGCTGCTCCGCCCCGGTGCGATCAGGTGCGGGCCGGGGCGGAGCCGTGCAACAGCGTGCTCAGCCCCGCCACGGCTGCGAACAGCGCCGCGGCCGAGCCGAACACGACGGTCGCCGTGAGCAGTCCCAGGGCCGTGGTGAGAAAACCGATCGCGACCGCGGGCACACCCATCGACAGGTAGGCGACGACGTAGATCATCGCCGTCGTGCCCGCCCGATGTTCGGGAGTGGCCAGTCCGGCGAGCATCCGGAAACCACCCATGAAGGTCAGCCCCCAGCCGATCCCGAGCAGCACGGAACTCGCGTGGAACATCACCGGAAGGTGCGCGAGCACCGACCAGGTCAGCGCGGCGAGACCGGCGATGAGCAGCGGTGTCCCCGCCCGGACGGCCCGGATCCCCGGCCAGCCGGACAGCACCGACTGCACGATCGCTCCGGTACCGGTCAGCGCGGTGATCGTGAGCCCGCCGACGAGGTGGGGGGTACCGTCGACCATCTCCCTGGCCAGCGACGGACCCAGTGACAGGTACATGCCACCGACGGTCCACGAGGCCAGGATGCTCGTTGCCAGCAGAGCGAAGGTGCCGCGGCGCCCCGCGGGGACGCTCGGGCGTTGCGGGCGCAGCGCCCGGCGCAGTGAGACGGTCCCGGATCCGGCCGATTCCGGCATGGCCACCACGCCGAAGAACGTCAGGACGAGCGCGGCGAGGATCACCAGGTAGCCGAGTACGGTGGGTGCCGGCGCGAACTGCACGAGCACGCCCGCCAGAGCGGCCCCGAGCGCCAGCCCCGCGGAGGAGGCGACGGTATTGACCAGTGCTCCGAGCTGCTTGCCGGGTGGCTGGAGATCGAGCAGTGCCCCGCTCGCCGCACTGGTCACCGCGCCCGTCGCCAATCCCTGCAGGACACGGCCGAGGTAGAGCCACCCGACACCCGGAGCGGCCGCCAGCACCACCACGGACAGGATCTCCAGCACGACGGCACCGAGCAGCACCGGACGGCGCCCCACGTGATCGGACAGCGAACCGAACAGCAACAGGGAAATCAGGATGGCCAGGCCGTACACCGCGAACACCGCGGTCAGCACGGTGGCCGAGAAATCCCAGCGCTGCTGATAGACGGCATACATCGGGGAGGGCACGGTCGCGGCCATCAGAAACACGCACAACACGGCACCGACCAGCCAGAAGGCTGCGCCGCGCGGTAATGCGCGGCGCCGGGACGGGGATCGCCGCCCGTCCGGCCTGTCGGGGGCCGCGAGCTGCTCGGTGGTCACCATGTCTCCTCGGAAAGCCGGCAACGTACCGTTCGCGGCAACCGTCACGCGCCGGAGGGGCATTTCCGTTTCCCGGCGAATGAGGTGACGAACACACCGGCACCGAGTCGATGTGACCCCATCGGCGCAGCGCAGTGATCCGTCGATAGTGCGATTCGGCGTGGCATCCCCCGGTGATCTTCGTGTTCGGCGATCAGCGGACTACCCTGCGCGGTGTGGGTATACCTGCATGGGTCTGGTTCGTCGTTGCCGTCACCGCGATCGTGGCGGGTGCCACGATGCTGGTCACTGACCGGACGCGGCGAACGTCGAAGAACCGTGAACGGCGCCGGTGGGCCACTCTGCGCGGCTGGCAGTACGCCGAGAGCGACCAGGTACTGCCGACCAGATGGGAGCGCGGTGTTCTCGCGCAGTACAGCGGAGCCGTGGCCACCGACATCGTCGCCGGATCCACCTTCACCTCCGACGGCCGTCGCCAGGTTTCCGTGTTCGACCTGACGGTCGGCGGCAGGACGGTCGCAGTGCTGGTGGGAGTGCGTTGTCGCCGCCCGATGCCGGTCACGATCGAGCTGTGGCTGCCCGAGGTACCGGTACCGCAGGAGTCCGGGTTGGACCTGCTCGGCCCCGTCGGTTCCCGCTACGCCTTCGTCACCGATGTCGCCACCGCCCGGCCGCAGGTGACACCGGCCATGGTGGATGCCGCCGAGGAGGTCGGTGGGGACGTCACCGTGGTCTGGATGGAACACGACTGGGTGCTGGCGGCTGCCGAACCCGGCGCGGATCCGTCGCGGCTGGAGAGCCTGCTGCGCGCGCTCGGCGGCCTGGTCGATCTGATGGACCCGTTCGAGCGCGACCCCAACGAGCAGCACCTGCCCGAGTGGCGCTCCGCCGGGGAGGAGATCGCCGACGACGACGCTGCCGACGACGACGTTGCCGGGGACGACAGCAGCGGGGACGAGGAACCCGAGGAAGAGGATCAGGGCAGCGGCGTGGATCACCCCGAGCCACATCAGGCCGAGGAGAGCAACCGATAGGCTCCGGGTATGCCTACCGCTGTCGTCACCGGTGCCACCGCGGGTATCGGCCGGGCCTTCGCCCGCCGCCTCGCCGCCGAAGGTCACGATCTCGTTCTGGTCGCCCGTGACGCCGACCGGCTCCGGTCACTGGCCGAGGGGCTCCGGACGCGTCACGGTGTGCAGACCGAGGTGCTGCGCGCCGACCTGACCGACGAGTCCGGCTGCGCCGAGGTCGAGCGGCGGCTCACCGACCCGGACAGGCCGGTGGATCTGCTGGTCAACAACGCCGGATTCGGGACCTCCGGAGCTTTCTGGGACCTCGACGCCGCGGCGCTGCGCACGCAACTGGAGCTCAACGTCGCCGCCGTGCTGCGGCTGACCCACGCGGCCGTGCCGACGATGCGGGAGCGCGGACGCGGGGACGTGATCAACGTGTCCAGCGTCTCCGGCTTCTTCTCGGTGTCCGGGTCGACGTATGCGGCCTCCAAGGCGTGGGTGACCACGTTCTCCGAAGGTCTGTCCGTGGCGCTGGCAGGCAGCGGGGTGCGGGTGATGGCGCTGTGCCCGGGTTTCACGCGCACCGAGTTCCACGAGCGTGCCGAGTTGGACATGAGCGCGCTGCCGAAGGCGTTCTGGCTGGACGCCGATGCGGTCGTGCACGAGGGGCTGGCGGACCTGCGGCGCGGCAAGGACGTGTCGATCCCGGGCACGCAGTACAAGGCACTCGTCGCGCTCGGGCGGCTCATCCCGCAGCAGCTTCAGCGCTTCATCGTGTCGCGTACCGCTCCCGGCCGGACCTGAGTCCGCGCCTCATGCGGCCTGCTTGCGCATGATCACACCATGTGATCGGCATGCACGTCCAGTGGTGATCGTTCCCGAATCGAGCGAGAAGGCGATCACCGTCGGTCGTGAATTTCTTTTTCGTTCACTTCGCGTCTTCCGTGCCCTTGCTCGGCTCTTCTAGCGTGCCGGTGTTCGCCCATCGATGCCTTGGAGATCCGCATGTCCGTCAGACCGAACGGCGGGCGGGTTATCCCGCTTTCGCTGCTGCCCCAGCGTTCCGGCCGATCCGCGGTGACCTGCGAGTACCGCTGCGGCAACGCCTGTGCTCACGAAGCGCCCAACCCCTCGGACAACGCCTACTTCGGTGACATCGTGGAAAGCGCGCTCAGCCGCCGGAACGCACTGAGGGGAGCCGCCGTGGTGGCCCTGGCCACCGGCGGTGCCGCGGCACTCGGCGGCACGGCCGCGGCACGGCCCGCCGGGTCGTCCCGCCCCGGCCAGGACGGTGCCGCGGCGGTCGGGACGGATTTCGACCCCGTGGCCCCCAACACCGAGGACCGCGTCGTCGTCCCCGAGGGCTACGAGCAGGGAATCGTCATCCGCTGGGGTGACCCCGTCGTCCCCGGTGCACCCGAGTTCGACTTCGACCACCAGACGGCCGCCGCCCAGGAACGGCAGTTCGGCTACAACAACGACTTCGCGGGCCTGATCCCGTTGGACGGGGCCGGTGTGCGCAACCTGCTCGTGGTCAATCACGAGTACACCAGCGAGCCGCACATGTTCCGCGGCTACGACGAGAACAACCCCACCGAGGAGCAGGTTCGCATCGCCTGGGCCGCGCACGGGCAGTCCGTGCTGCTGGTGCGGCGCGACACCGCAGGCGGCGGTCTGTCGCCGGTACCGAGCAGCTACAGCCGCCGTATCACGCTGAACACGGAGTTCGAGGTCCGCGGGCCCGCGGCGGGCAGCGGGCATCTCAAGACCTCCGCCGATCCCAGCGGCACTCGTGTGCTCGGCACCCTGAACAACTGTGCGGGCGGTATCACCCCGTGGGGCACCATGCTCGCCGGGGAGGAGAACTTCCACCAGTACTTCGCTCACGCCGACAGGGTCACCGATCCGCAGGCCCGGCAGCGGCTCGACCGGTACGGGCTCGGCGCCGGTGCCAGTACCCGCAAGTGGGAGCGGTTCGATTGGCGCTGGGATGTCGGCAAGGAGCCGAACGAACCCAACCGGTTCGGGTGGATCGTCGAGATCGATCCGCACGATCCCGACTCCACACCGGTCAAGCACACGGCACTGGGCCGGTTCAAGCACGAGGGTGCCACCATCACGGTGGCCGACGACGGTCGTGTCGTGGCCTACAGCGGTGACGACGAGCGTTTCGAGTACGTCTACAAGTTCGTCTCGAACGGCCGGATGAAGCCCGGCCGCAGTGCACGTGCCCGGCGGCACAACATGTCCCTGCTGGACGACGGAACCCTCTACGTCGCGCGATTCACCGGGGACAGCCCGGGCAAGGAGATCGACGGCAGCGGCGAGCTGCCCTCGGACGGACGGTTCGACGGCAGCGGGGAGTGGCTTCCGCTGGCCAGCGGGAACCGATCCCACGTGCCGGGCTTCACCGCCGAAGAGGTCTACGTCTTCACCCGGATGGCAGCCGATGCCGCCGGAGCCACCAGGATGGACCGTCCGGAGGACATCCAGCCCAATCCGGTCAACGGTCGCGTCTACTGCGCACTGACCAACAACTCCGACCGAGGCGCCGCCGGGCATGCCGGGGTCGACGAGGCGAACCCGCGAGTCGGCAACAAGCACGGCCACGTGCTGGAGCTGCAGGAGAACGACGGCGATGCCACGGGGACCGGGTTCTCCTGGAACCTGCTGCTGGTCTGTGGTGATCCGAACGACCCGAACACCTACTTCGGCGGGTTCGACAGCAGCCGGGTCAGCCCGATCTCGTGTCCGGACAACGTCGCCTTCGACCGGCACGGGAACCTGTGGGTCTCCACCGACGGCAACGAGTTGGGCTCCAACGACGGCCTGTTCGCCGTACCGGTCGACGGTGCCCACCGTGGTCACGTCAAGCAGTTCCTGACCGTGCCCAGGGGAGCCGAGACGTGTGGGCCGGTCATCACCGACAACGTGGTGACCGTGTGCGTCCAGCACCCGGGCGAGCTCGACGGAGCCGACGCCGACAAGCCCGCCTCGCACTGGCCCGGCGGGGGCGAATCGCAGCCGCGCCCGTCGGTGGTGGCGGTGTGGCGCAAGGACGGACCCCGGCCCGGCGAGATCGGTCGCCGCTGATTCACCCACCGCGGACGGGCGCGGGGTTCTCGCCTCCTGCCGAGCACGTCCGTTCCGTGCCCGGCTCCGCCTCGCGCGGGGCCGGGCACACGTCCTCGGTGGACGCCACGCCGAGAGGTGGGGGACACCTCGCCATGGGATACGGTGCGGGTATGGCTTCACGACCGATCGCGCTGGTCACCGGTGCTTCTCGCGGTATCGGTGCTGCGGTCGCACGCTCGCTGTCGGCCACGCACGAGGTGCTGTTGGGTGGCCGCGACAGCGACGCGTTGCGCACCCTCGCCGAGGAGATCCCCGGAGCGCGCCCCTGGCCCGTCGAGCTCACCGATGGCGAGGCGGTGGCCGCTGCGGCCGACGACATCGACACACTGGACGTGCTGATCCACAGCGCGGGCACGATCGAGCTGGGCGCGGTCTCGGAGGTGTCGGCGGACTCGTGGCGGCGCACCTTCGAGCTGAACCTGTTCGCCGTCACCGAGTTGACCCGGGCCCTGCTGCCCGCACTGCGCGCGGCCTCGGGGCACGTGGTCCTCGTCAATTCCGGTGCGGGGTTGGCCGCGAAGCCGCACTGGGGTTCGTACGCGGCCAGCAAGTTCGCGCTGCGTGCTTATGCCGACGTGCTCCGTGCTGAGGAAGCCGGCAACGGGCTGCGGGTGACCTCGGTGTTTCCCGGGCGGGTGGCCACCGACATGCAGCGCGACGTTCGCGACTCCGAGGGCGGTGCGTTCGAACCGGAGCGTTACCTGCGCCCGGAGTCGGTCGCCGAGTCCATCGTCTCCGCCGTGCGGGCTCCCGCCGACGCCCACCTCACCGAGATCACCGTCCGGCCACACACCTGAGGTTTAGCCCCCCGCACTCGACACGACCCATCGCAAGCCAATCCGCCCACTTCTCCTGCAGGTCAGGTGCGGATGTGCTGGGCGGCCCTGCGCGCTGCGGCTTGTACGGAGCGGCGATCGACGCGGGTGGGCTCGCCGTCCCGCAGGATCTCCTCGCCCGCGACCCAGACATCGCGGACGCACCGCGATCCCCCCGCCCACACCAGGTTGGACAGGATCTGCTCGTCCGGTGCTTCCAGCCCCGTCGCGAAAGCGGGAGTGTCGACATCCATGTGCACGATGTCGGCCCAGCAACCGGGTTCGAGCGCTCCGATGTCCTCCCGGTGCAGTGCAGCGGCACCACCCCGCGTGGCGGCCAGCAGGGCGGCCCGAGCCGTCACCGCGGTGGCGTCCCCGGTGGACAGCCGGGCGAGCATGCCGGACAGCTGGACTTCCTCCCACAGATCGAGGTCGTCGTTGCTGGACGGCCCGTCGGTGCCGAGTCCCACCGGCACCTGCGCCGTGAGCAGGTCGACCAGCCGTGCCGTTCCGGAGGCCAGCTTGGCGTTGGAGCCGGGGCAATGGGCCACGCCGACCCCGCGCCGCGCGAGCAGGTCGATGTCCTCGTCGGACAGGTGCACACCGTGCGCGGCCGTCACACGACCATCGAGCACGCCGAGTTTGTCCAGCAGCTTCGGGACCGAACCGTGCCGCTGCCGTATCTCGGCGTCCTCCGTCGCGCTTTCGGCGACGTGGGTCTGCACGAGCGCGCCGCGCTGTTGCGCACTCTCCCCGATGAGCTGCAGCGCTTCGGGGGGCAGTGTGTACGCCGAGTGGGGTCCGTAGCCGAGCTCGATGCGCTCGCCCGGTCCGAACCGCAGCCCGTCGGCATCGATCCATCGGTCGATGCCTTCCACCATCTGCCGCCAGGTGCCGAGCGTGCTCAGGTCCGGGGCGTCGATCACGGCCGGGGTCAGCAGGATCCGGGAACCGACCGCGAGCGTGGCCTCGGCCACCGACTCCCCGGTGAAGTACATCTCCGCGCTGGTCGTCACTCCGGCTCGGAGCATCTCCACGGCACCGAGCGCCATGCCGGCACGCACGTCGGAGGGGCGCAACTTCGACTCGGCGGGCCAGACCACTTCGCGGAGCCAGCGCAACAGCGGCAGATCCCCGCCCATTCCCCTGAGCAGGGTCATCGGGCTGTGCGCGTGAGCGTTGATCAGCCCGGGCAACAGCATTCCCGCGCATTCCCGCACGACGGTGTCGTGGGGAAGCGCCGGGGCCTGCTCACGCGTCCCGCAGTAGGCGAGGCGGCCGTGGACGTCGATGTCCACCACGGCGTCCCGGACCACCGAACAGGCCGGATCGCAGGGAAGGAGCATCGGAGCGTGCAGGCGCAGGGCGATCGGCATATCCGCATTCTGCACGACCCGTCCCGGCACCGGAGCCGGCCAGGGGCGGGGAGAGACGTGCATCGACGTTCGCGAATCTCCACGGGAGCGGGACGCGCATGTCACCCGAATGGACCCGTCGCGAGGCATAACCGGGCACATCCTGGCCGAATGACTCTGAGTTCCTCACCACATGGGCGATTCACCAACGGTGCTTCGCCTACCACGCTCAAGAGGGACAGTACCGTTTGGCAGAGGTGATCACGATGATGATGACCGTCCTGACGACAACGGGCACCGTGCTGGCGCTGGGAGTGCTACTGCTCATGGCGCTGAGCTCGGTCCTCCCGGATCTCTGGGAGGTGAGACGCCACAGCAGGAAAGCAGCACGCAGAAGCACCTCCTGAACCGCCGGATCCAGGCTCCCCCGGCCTTTTTCGACCCCCGGCCAACGACGCCCCGCACACAGCGGCGTCGGAAACGATCAGACGCGCTCGAACCGCAGGTCGTGAATGACCCGGCCTTCTTCGTGCGCGCGCTGCTCGAACTTCGTCACCGGCCGCCACTGCGGGCGCGGCGCCCAGCCTCCCGGGCTGTCCGGATGGAGATTGCGCAGCATTCCCTGCGCCTGGCAGATTTCCAACATCTGCTCGGCGTACTGACTCCAGTCGGTCGCCAGGTGCAACACGCCGCCCCCGACGAGCCGTGTGGCGATCAGCTCGACGATGTCCGGCTGTACGAGCCTGCGCTTGTGGTGGCGCTTCTTCGGCCACGGGTCCGGGAAGAAAATGCGCACCTCGGACAGTGAGGCGGGCTCGATGTGGTTGCGCAGCAGCACGACCGCATCCCCCCGCAAGAGCCGGAGGTTGCTCACCTCCAGACTCTCCGCCCGGAGCAGCAACTGGGCCAGGCCGGGTTTGTAGACCTCCACGGCCACGTGGTTGGTGTCCGGCTGAGCTGCGGCGAGCTGGGCGGTGGTTTCCCCCATGCCGGAACCGATCTCCAGTACCAGCGGTGCGTCGCGGCCGAACCAGCCGGCGGCATCCAGGGGCCCCTCGGGCAACGAGGCGATCTCGCTGCCCAGCTCCGCCCAGTGGCGGTCCCATGCACGCTGCTGGCCGCTTGTCATCCGATCGCCGCGCTGGACGTAGCTGACGACCGTGCGCCGGTGGCGGACTTGCTGGTCAGAGGCACTCACGAGAACCCAGTATCGCAAACCCGTACGGTGGGCCGACCGCCCCGGGTTCGGCCGCCGGACCGGTCGCTGCGGCTACCACGCCTCCACGCGCGGGAGCGCTCGCTCGAGCTCGGCCATCGACCGCATCGGGACCGGCCGGGCAGGCGCGGTGTCGGTATGCGCGGGCACCACACTCACCCAGCCGGGATGCCGGTCGGTCAGCACGACGGTGGTCGGCATCGTCATGGGGGTCCGGTCGGAGGGACCGTACTCCCAGTACACGGCCTCTCCCGGTGCCGCCCAGGGCACGAAGGCCCAGCCGGGTCGGCTGGTCAGCAGGGCATGGAGGGCGTCCTCGAGAGAGAACGCCGCGGCGCGGGAGGGCAGTTCGCCCCGGTCGAGTGCGGTCAGCCACCAGGGAGCAGGCAGGCGGCTCGCGGTCCCGTCGAGTTGCCGGAACAGGGTGAGCACCCGAGTTTCCGGAGCGCGGTGGATCCAGCTCCGGCGGGTGGACTCGGGGGAGGCGGCTTCCCCGGTCGGTGGTGAGGATTCCGTGGCCAGGGACCACTCCAGATGCGGGAGCGGCTCCACACGGACATCGATCTGCGGACGTGAAACGCGAATCGGACTTCGGGATACGGGTACTGTCGAGCATTCGGCAAAGCGGGCCACGGCTCACCGTCTCCTTTGCGAAAGTTGCGAACACACCCGGCCGGTGGTTCTGCGGAAGTGCTTTCCCGTCGGTGACCACTCGGGCAAGGCCGGGGCAATACCGGGCCGGGACAACACACCTGATTCATGCACTACCAGAAATGACCGAAAAAGCGAAGAAAGGAATCAAATTGTGTTCAAGATAACGATGTGGCAACCTTCTGTGAGGCTCGGATTGCCCGCCTCGACAGCCCCACCCGCCTGAAGTGGAGTGGAAAGGTGACGGATCAAACGCAGGAACGAGTGATCATCGACGGTGGAGTGGCCGTCGGTGTGGACAACTCCGCTTCCTCGATGCGTGCCCTGACCTTCGCGGCGCAGGAGGCGGTGCGGCGGGGCACCGTCCTGCACATCATCCGTGCGTGGAGCATGCGGACGACACCGCTGCCCAAGGACTGGCCGACCGGCACCGTGCCGAGCGTCGAGCAGTACGAGGAACTCGTGTGTGCCGACACCGAGCAGCTCGTGACCGGCAGGCTCGGCACGGACCCCGGCTGCGAGATACGGATACACGCGGTGCACTCGCCTCCCCCGCAAGCTCTGCTGTCCGCATCGCGCGGGGCGGACCTGCTCGTCGTCGGGCACCGCGGCCGCGGCGGTTTCTCCGGATTGATGCTGGGCGCCGTGGCGGAGCAGTGTGTTCGGCATGCCGCCTGTCCCGTGACCGTCGTCCGCCCCAGCGTGTAGGACAGAGTTTCGCGGGGTCGTCCGTCGTTGCTTCAACAGGAAAGTCCGTTCTGCGGAAAGCACAAGGCCCGGGCTATCCCCCGAATGACAGCCCGGGCCTTCCCCCGTCCCGACCGCCGGCGCCCCCGAGCGCTACTGCAGTCGGTCGATTTCGGTTGTGCCATGATCCGTATTCCGCAGGACCGTCCACTCCGGATCCGGCCGGCGGTGTCCTCGCCGTGGTCGAAGGGAGAGCACAGTGGACTATGCTGCGGCTGCGATCGCGGCTTCGATCCTATCGGTCGGGGTGACCAGTCTCTCCACCGGGATGGGTAACACTGGGTAACGGCATTGACGATATGCCCTGTCACGCGTCCCGGCGATGAGCCGTGATCAGCGCGATGATCAGCATTCCCACCGCGATGGCGACGAAGTAGGCCAATGCCCCCCACGGCCCCAGCGGCATATCGGATGAATCGCCCGCGGATCCGGTGAGGAAATGGTTGGCCATCATGAAGGGCATCCAATTCTGGATGTCCTCGCCGATGGTCGGGATCATCCCGACCAGACCTTCCACCAGCATCGACCAGGCGATCACCAGAGTCACCGCGCCCGCGGTCTGTCGAATGAGGACACCGACGGCCAGCGCGAGCACCGCGCTGCCCGCGAAAATCGGGCCGAGTCCGACGAGCATGCGCCACTGCTCGGACGTGGTGATCGCCAGGTCGGCCTCCGGTGCGACCACCTGCGCGACTCCCCAGGAGCCGAACGCGGCGGTCTCACCGATCAGCAGTGCCAGCACGGCGATGAGGGCGGTCTTGGCCAGCAGTGCCGCCGTCCGGTTCGGTACCGCCTGGAAGGTGGCCTTGATGGTGCCGAACCGGTACTCGGTGGTGACCGTCAACACCCCCATCACCAGCACGACCAGGATGCCGAACTGCCTGCCGACCTGGGTCATCGACAGCGTCAGCGGGAACTCGGGTCCACTCTGGAGCGCCATCATCGCGGCGAAGCCGATGGTCAGCCCCAGCGCGAGGAACATCGACCACCAGGGTGAGCGGGTCGAGAACAGTTTGATGCGTTCAACAGCGAGCAGTGTCATCGCTTCACTTTCCTGCCGTCGTGAGTGTGGTGGTGTTCTCGCTCGGGTCGCCGGAGTCGGTCCGGTACTCCACGGAGTCGTTGGTGAGCTGCATGAACGCTTCCTCCAACGAACCGCGCTGCGACGCCAGCTCGTGCAGCACGATCCCGCCTTCGGCGGCGATCTCGCCGACGCGATCGCTGGAAGCACCATCGACGACGAGAGCGTCGGGCTCCCGCGTATCGGTGTCGTGCACGCTCAACCCCCGCGCGGTGATCAGCTCACGCAGCTGTGCCGCCTGCGGGGAGCGAACCTTGACCGAAGCGGTGCTCGCGCTCTCGACGAATTCCTCCGTGCTGCACTGGGTGATGAGCTCGCCGCGGCCGACCACCACCAGCTCCTCTGCGGTCAGTGACATCTCGGACAGCAGGTGACTGGAGACGAAGACCGTCCGGCCCTCGGCCGCCAGCCGTTGCATGAACCGCCTGATCCAGTGAATTCCCTCGGGATCGAGTCCATTGACGGGCTCGTCGAACAACAGGATCTGCGGATCCCCCAGCAGTGCGGAAGCGATGCCGAGACGCTGGGACATGCCCAGCGAGAACCCCCCCGCGCGGCGGTTGGCGACCTGCTCCAGGCCGACCACCTCGAGGACCTCGTCGACCCGCTGCTTGGGAATGTTGTTGGAGCGCGCCAGCCAGCGCAGATGGGCACGTGCGGATCGGTTCGGGTGCACCCACGTGGCCTCGACGAGCGCACCGACGGTGCGCAGGGGATGCTTGAGTTCCCGATACGGGTGGCCGTCGATGAGTACCTTGCCCGCACTCGGCCGGTCCAGCCCGAGCATCATCCGCATGGTGGTGGACTTCCCGGCACCGTTGGGGCCCAGGAAGCCGGTGACCCGGCCCGGTTTCACGGTGAACGACAGGTCGTTGACCGCCACCGTCGAACCGTAGCGTTTGGTGAGGCCCACAGCCTCGATCATGATCTCTCCTGTGCTGATCGCCGAAGGCGACCGGAGCCCACCCCCGGTTCTCGGGCTCCGGTGCCGATGCGATGACCAGGATGCCGCCGCGGAGGCTCCGAGCGCGTCGGTCCACGGTATGGAATCGGGTCCGCTTCAGGTCGTAGATCGTCCCCGATTCCGGCCGGCGGTCTCGGGGACTTCCCGAGGGGAAGGGTTCAGGGACGGCTCAGCCGCAACCAGCGGTCCAAGGCCATGACCAGGCCGTCCTCGGCGACCGTGTCGGTGACCTCGGCCGCAGCCGCCCGTACCGGATCCGGTGCCTGCCCCATCGCCACGCTGTGCCCTGCCCATTCGAGCATCTGGATGTCGTTGTCGCCGTCTCCGGCGGCGAACGTGTCCTCGACGGCGACACCGAGCTCGGTACGGAGCTTCTCCAGTGCCGCGCCCTTGGTGACGCCCTCGGGCACGACGGTCACCCACGCCGCGTAGTGATCGATGGTGTAAGTGCAGGTGGGCAGGTGCACGCCTGCGAGCACCTCGGTGGCCTCGTCCGGGGTGTGTCCCGCCCAGTGCGCGATCAGTCGCGGCACGCGCCTGCCGACGAGCTCGTCGACGTCGGCCGGCCGCTGGGGGCCGTGCAGGAGTGCTTCCGGGAACCAGCCGGTCACGAGACTGCCCGTGCCGACCTGCTCGGCCGCGAAGTTCGATCCCGGCAGCAGGGCCGACAGCCGCTCGTGGACCGGTGCCGGATCGAACGTCTCGACGGCGACGGTTTCGCGGGTGGCCGCATCCACCCGGACCGCGCCGTTGGAGCACAGGGCGGCGCCGCTGTGCAATCCGAGTTCGTCGAGGATGGGCAGGGTCCCCAGCATGCTCCTGCCGGTGGCCACGATGACGTGACCACCCGCGTCGACAACTCGGCGGACGGCTTCACGCACGCCGGTGGACACGGTCTGGGTTTCGGGGTCGAGCACGGTCCCGTCGACGTCGAGCGCGACGAGACGGGGGCGGTGCATGGCTGTTGCGGACACCCTTGCAGGTTATCCGCGATTGCCGGGATGCCTGCGAGCAGGCGTTCACTCCCCGGGACGCACCAGCCCGGTCTCGTAGGCCAGCACGACGGCCTGGACGCGGTCGCGCAGGTCGAGTTTGGACAGGATGCGCCCGATGTGGGTCTTCACGGTGGCCTCGGACAGGAACAACTGCGTCGCGATCTCGGTGTTGGACAGCCCCTTGGCGGCGTGTGCCAACACCTCGCGCTCGCGCTCGGTGAGCACTTGCAGGACCGAGGCATCCCGCGACGGGGTGCCGGACTCGCCGAGGAAGTGGTCCAGGAGCCGTCGCGTGACGGTCGGCGACACGACGGCATCCCCGCCGGTGACCGAGTGCACCGCCGAGACGAGAGCTTCCGGCGGCGTGTCCTTGAGCAGGAATCCGCTGGCCCCACCACGCAGTGCCGCCAGCGCGTACTCGTCCAGGTCGAAGGTGGTCATCACCAGTACCCTGGCGCTGCCGTCGGTGACGATCCGCCGTGTGGCCTCCACCCCGTCCAGCACCGGCATCCGGATGTCCATCAGCACGACGTCGGGGCGCAGGCTCCGGGCCAGTTCGACGGCGGCCGCACCGTCACCGGCCTCCCCGACGACCTCCACGTCGTCCTGCGCGTCGAGGACCATGCGCAACCCCATGCGCATCAGTTCCTGATCGTCCACCAACATCACCCGCGCCATGCGCCTCAGCCTATCCGCGCCGCCGGTTCGGACTCGGAGTGTGCGGTGGGACATCCGGGGACGGGGATCGTGGCGTGCACCCGCCACCCGCCGCTGCTGCCGGGGCCGGCCTGGAGCGATCCCCCGTAGGCCGTCGCCCGCTCGCGCATGCCGATCACGCCGTTGCCACCCGATGCCAGCGGGGGCAGCACCCCCTTCGCACCGGTGTCGGTGACCTCGATGGTGACCTGCTGCCCGTCGTGGCCGATCCGTACCGACGCGGCGGCTTTCCAGCCGGCGTGCTTGAGCACGTTGGTCAGCGATTCCTGAACGATGCGATACACACCGAGACCGAGCCCCCTCGGAAGTTCGTCCAACTCCCCCTCGATCTCCAGCGTGACCGGCAACTCGAGACCGCGAACCCGGTCGACCAGTTCCCGCACCCCCGATGCCGTGGGTTGCGGGCTGCGTTCGTCCTCGACGTCCTTCTCGTCGCGCAGAACCCGCAGCAGGCTGCGCAGCTCGGTCAGCGCCTCCCGGCCGGTCGTGCCGATGGACTGCACGGCCCGCTCGGCCAGCTCGGGCTTGCTGCGCACCGCGTAGGCGGCACCGTCGGCCTGGGCCACCATCACGCTCACCGAGTGCGCGAGGATGTCGTGGATCTCCCGGGCGATCCGGTTGCGCTCCTCGGCGACGGCGATCCGGGCCTGCTGGTCCTGCTCGAACTCCAGACTGCGCAACCGGTGCTCGACCTCGGCCTGGTATGCGCGGCGGGCCCCGGCGAACTCGCCGAGCACCCAGCAGAAGGCCAGTTGCAGCCCCTGCTGCAGCAGGAACAGCCCGAGCCCGGGCACGAGATCACCCGGCTCCGGTGATTGGGCCAGCGCCCCGGCCGCCCACAGTCCGAGTACGGCCGCGGCGTGGAGCGCAGCCGCTTTCCGCCCGACGTAGGCGACGAGCGTGTACAGCACGATCGCCAGCGAGAGATGGCCGGTGTGCAGGTCCGGCAAGTCGTGGGTGAGGAGGTGGACGAACAGGCCCAGCAGCACGACGCAGGAGGTCACGATCGGCATGCGGCGCCGGAGGACCAGAGGACCGACCAGCAGGGCGCTCGTGACGACATACTGGAACGGGCCCGCATGCAGGTTGTCGTCGACCAGGAACTTCGCGACTTCCGGCACCACCAGCAGTGCGGCGATGGTGCTGTCGCCCACCGTCGGGTGCGCACGTATCCACAGAATCAGCCTTCGCACGCCGCCAGCCTAGGCAGGACGCCGGTGGGCGACGTCCTCCCGCAGGTGGGGGGGGCACACTCCACCCGGGGTCGTAGGACCTCGGGCAGCCTCAGAGCCCGTCTTGGAACTTGGTCAGGTGGTTGCTGAACCGCCGTCTCAGGCGGCGCCTTGCGGCGTTGCAGGCCACATCGAGTAGCCACCCACGCCACGTGGCCTGCTGCCTTGCTGATGCCCGCCTGCGGGCATTCCGATCGAATACGCCGGAGCGGGTCACTCTGCTCAGGCTGATCATTCAAGCGAAAGAGCCAGATCAAAGACAGGCAGTCAGGGGTGGCGTTGCTCCATCCGCTCCTCGGTGCGGGCGGTGAGCTCGTCTTTGAGTTGCTGCTCCCGCTGCCGTGACCGCAGGCGGGCCATGACCCAGAGCGTGATGCCGTGTGCCACGGCCAGGACGAGCAGCATCACGCCGGTGCGGGCGACCACCGCTTCGGCGGCGTTGTCCGTGCTGATCTCGATCGTGGAGATCAGCGCGAGAACACCCAGGACGCTCAGGTGGAACAGCACCGTGATCAGGCGGTTCACCGAGTCCGCGATCCTCGTGGTGGGGTAGACCTCGGCCAGGTAGGTCGCACCGCTGCGGCGGATGAACCACCCGTCGATGAGCACGAGCGCGACACCGATGACCAGGAAGACGACATAGGACTGCACGCCCGGTTCCATTCGTCACACATCCTTCCAGGCGGTATGCGCCAAGATCGAAACAGGCCGTAAGGCCGCATTACCCACGGCAGTGGATCTTCTAAACACTCCGGTGGGCACGGAGACGAGTTCACCCGTCGAGTCGATCCTGTGCCGGGCGTGTGCGTGGCAGGATGGTGCGCGCATTTCTCACACACATGCTCGAGCGAGGGGCCCGGAGTGAGCACGGGAGCACAGCCGCACCAGTACTCGTGCGGGCCGCTCTCGACTGCCGTGGTCCGGCTGTGCACCGGCCTGCAGTCGCAGGTGTCCGCGGCGACGGCCGCCGGCTTCCACCGGGTGCTGCAGCGACTGGCCACCCCGCTGCGGGTGGCGGTGGCCGGACGAATCAAATCCGGTAAGTCCACACTGGTCAACGCCCTGATCGGGCGCCGTGTCGCCCCTACCGGTATCGGGGAGTGCACCCGGCTCGTCACCCGGTATCAGTACGGCACCGTGGACCGCGTCGAGATCGTGTTCCACGACGGCACCAAGCGAGCCCTGCCACTCGGCGCCGACGGTGCCGTTCCCGCCGCTCTCGGTGTCGCGCTCGACGGGGTCTCGCACCTGGAGGCCTACCTGACCAACGCCGTGCTGCGGGATCTGACGGTCATCGACACGCCGGGGCTGGGGTCACCGGAGGTGAGCTCGGCCGCGCGCGCCGAGCAGGTGCTCGGCCTCGATGCGCAGCAGCCCGTGGAGAGGCTCGACCCGGTTTCGCACAGTGCCGTGGTCGGCGCCGAGGCCGTGCTGTATGTCATGACCCAGTCTGTGCGGGCCGACGATCGCCAGGCGCTGGCGGCGTTCACCGCCGCGACCGGTGGCCGCGACGCCGGCCCGGTCAATGCGATCGCGGTGCTGAACAAGGCCGACACCGTCGAGCCGGATTCGGTCCGGGGATCCGGCGGGGATGTGTGGCAGGCGGCGTCGCTGCTGGCAGGCAAGCAGGCGGAGTTGCTCAAACCCAGGGTGGCCGATGTGCTGCCGGTCGTCGGCCTGCTCGCCGAAACCGCCGAAACCGGCGGATTCACCGCCACCGACGCCGAGGCACTGCATGCGCTCGCCCGGCTCGACCCGGCCGTCCGGGAGACACTGCTGCTGTCGGCGGACCTGTTCACCGACCAGGAATGCGACATCCCCACCCGGCTACGCCGTGGCCTGCTGGAGCGGATGGACCTCCACGGCATCGGGCGGGCACTGGAGGCCATCGACGCCGACCCGGGGATCACCACCGGTGCCCTCCGGCGCGCCGTGCTGGATTCCTCGGGGCTGGCAAGTGTCACGAGCAGGCTGGACTCCGCCTTCCGTGCCCGTGCCGATGGGATCAAGGCGGCGGCCGGGCTGACAGCGGTGAGCGCACTGGCCCGGAACTGCGGTGACCGTGACGAGCAGCGGCGGATTCACGACGCCGTCGAGGAGCTGCTCGCCCGCCCCGAGGCGCACCAGCTGCGCTTGCTGGAAGCGCTGACGATGGTGACCTCCGGCACGGTTCCGCTGCCCGACGACCTCGTCGAGGAGGTGCTGCGAGTCGGCAGCACCGTCGATGTCGGTGAGCGACTGGGTCTGCCGGGACATGCCCATCAGGAGCTGGTGGACTCCGCGCTGGAACGTGCGAGCTGGTGGCGCTCGTTCGCTTCCCTCGGAGCCACACCCGCGCAGAGCCGGGTGGCCCATGTGGTGCATCGGACGTACTTCCTGATCTGGCGCCGGCTGACGGGATCGGGGGACGTGCATGGGGCCGTGTAGGTGCTCGCGGCGCTGCCGTGCTCGCGGAAGGGCACGACAGGCGAGCGGAGGAGCATCGGCATGACCGCGGGCGACTCGACGCGGGAACTTTCCGCCACCGGTACCGTCACCCTCGCCACGCCCCTGCCCCGAATGGTCAAGCAGGCCAGGCAGGCCCTCTCCGCGCTGGTCCGCGAACTCGACCCGGACGCGGCCGAATGGGTCGAGCAGGTCCGCCGATCGAGGCCGACAACACCGAGTGTGATCGTGGTCGGCGAGACCAACCGAGGCAAGAGTTCACTGGTCAATGCGCTGATCGGTCACGCGGGTCTGTCCCCCGTGGAGGCCGATGTCACCACCGCGAGCCACCTGCGGTTCGAGCACGGCCCCGAATGGGCCGCGCAGGCCTGGTACCCGCGTCGGGACCCCGTGTCGTTCGGTCCGCTCGATCCCGGCGAGCCGACCGCCCGGCTGCCGATGGCCGAAGACGGGACTCCGCCGCGCTCCGTGCGGATACAGGCTCCGCTGGCCACGCTCGAACGGATCACGATGGTCGACACTCCCGGTGTGGGCGGGCTGGACTCCCTCCACGGTGAGCTGGCGATGGAGGCTGCCGCGTCCGCCACCGCACTGCTGTTCGTCGTCGATGCCTCGGCCCCACTCACCAGGGGAGAGCTGGACTTCCTGCACAACGCGGGCAACCGGGTGGAGACGGTGGTCGTCGCGCTGACCAAGACCGACCGGCACCGCGGGTGGCGGCAGGTGCTGGAGGAGGACCGCAGGCTGCTGGCCGAGCACGCACCACGCTTCGCCGACGTACCGATCCATCCCGTATCGGCACGGATGGACGAGCTCGCGGCGACGGCACCGAGCGAGCAGGCCGGCGCCGTGCTGCGGCAACGCTCGGGGATCACGGAACTGCGGTCCGCGCTGGAGCAGCTCGTCGGCGGCCGTTCGGCGATGCTCGGCGAGGCCAACACCATGCGCGCGCTGTCCACGGTGCTGGGCGAGCTCACCGCGAGGCTGGAGGCGGAACAGCGCGCGCTGACCACCGGCGAGGCCGAGGCCGAGTCGCTGCGTGCGCGCCGCGAGGAACTCACCGCCGCCCGGCGCTCCGCCACGCGTGGCAGCCAGGTGAGGTTGCGCGGGCGGATCCAGCGCACCAGGGTGGAGATCAATCACGAGGTCGCCAAGCAGATCCGCGACGTGCAGAACTGGTTCCGGCGGGTCATCGAGACCGCCGACCGGCGGCAGCTGGCCGAACTGCCGCCGCACGTGGATTCCGCGCTGCGGATGGTCTCGTCGCGGGTCGCCGCGACACTGTCGGACCGGCTTGCGAGCGTGGCGGAGGAAACACTGGCAGCGCTGTTCTCCCGTGCCGAGCTCGATGTGCTCCGTGCTCGGTTCGCGCGGGGCGCGCAGGCGCCCGTGGTGCTGCGCCCTCCGGACAGGCGGGCGCCTGCGGCGGAGGACAAGTTGCTGGTGTTCATGGGCGTTTCCGGCGGGCTCGGGGTGGGACGCGCGGCGGCGATGACGGGTGCCGGGGTGGCGGCGTCGAACCCGATCGTGCTGCCCGTGACGATCGTGCTCGGACTGGGTGCGGGTTGGTGGATGGCCCGGACGCGCAAGCACGTCGCGGACAAGCAGCATCTGAAGCAGTGGCTGACCGAGGCGATCACCGAGGCGCGCTCCACCTTGGAACAACTGGTTTCCGAGCAGCTCATCGAGGCCGAACAGCAGCTCGCGCTGTTGCTCGACGAGGCGTTGAGCAAGCGGCTCGAGGCCATCGACAGCGAGCTGCGCGAGGTGGACCGGGCACTGCGGATGGATGCCGCCGAGCGCGGCGAGCAGGTGCGTACCGTCGATCGGCGCCGGGAGGAGGTGCGGGCCGGATGGCAGCGGGCCGAGCAGCTGCTGGGCAGCATCCGGCAGTTGCGCGACGGTACGGCCTGACCCGCGAGTGCGGTGGGTGCCCGGATCGGGATGAACGGAACTTCCGGTGCCGCCCGTGGCACCGAGCGGCCCGTTCACCGCTGACCGGATGAGTTCGCGCGATGACTCGCTGTCGTCGTGAAGCCGGCATGACCTACGCTGCGTGGCGGCACACCGGGTTCGATCCGTGGTCGCTGGGAGAGAGGCATGTACGTCGAGGACACAGGAGCCGGCGACGGCGACATCCAGATCACCGTCGAGGGTGCGGAGTACACGGCCGAGGCCAACGTCGACCTCGACGGGGACGGTATCGACGATACGGTCGCGACGATGACCGACGACGGCTTCGTGGCCTACACCGACGCCGACGTCGACGGCGGTGCCGACGTCGTACGCACCTTCGGTCCCGAGGGCACCGTGCTCGACCAGGCCCGCTACGCGCAGGACCGCGGCTTGTGGATCTCCGAGCAGCCGCAGCACCCCGTCGCCGGCCGAGCGGGGCGGGAACCGATGGTGGTGGACACTCCGCAGGGCGAACGCAGGATCGGGCCTGCGACCGAGGACACCGACGACGACGGCAGGCTCGACACCACGATCGTGGACACCGGCGGCGGCCGGATGCTGGTCACCGACATCGACGGAGACGGCACGGCCGACCAGGCGGTCGAGGTCGACAGCACCGGCGAGGTGACCGTGGCGCAGCACACCGGTGACGGGCAGTGGACCGTGGTCGAGGAGGGTGGCATCGCCCGGGAAGGTGGCCGCGCTCCGGACCCGGCCGTGAGTGACACCGGCGATGCGGCGTGGGAGTCCGAGGAGGACATCCGGCCAGGAGGCAGCCAGGGCACCGGTCCTCGGCAGCTTCGGAGTCTGCCCTGGCAAGGCGGGGAATGGTGGACCGGCGCGGACCGGGACACGGATGCGGCCTGGGGATGGGACTGACAGCACACGGTCCACGTGTCGACGCGGATGGTGACCACCGGTGGTGCTCGGCGGTGCTCGTGTCCCGCATCACGCACCTGCGAGCCGCTTCGCCGTAACTCTGCGTTCGTGCGTGTGTCCGATACGCCGGAAATCCTCAGGCAGGATAGGGGAGCAACAGGCGGATCTTTTGCTCCCATGCCGGAAGAAGGGCTTTCTGAATCGATTCCCTTATCGTTCCTGTGAGCGAAGCGACAAGGCTGATCTCCGTCGGCGGCCTTTCATGCCGTTAACCTCGATGCATCCCCTTGAAGTGTTCCGCCCGGGTTCACCGGGCGGAGCGGAGCATTTCCAGAAATGCCACCGGGTAGTCCGGTGGTGCGAACATTCCGGGCTGTGGCGCCCAGTCAGGAGACACGACGCGATGACCGCTATGACCATCCCCGGTCTCGACCAGGCACCCGTGGAGCACGAGCGTCTGCTGTCGTGGGTACGTGAGGTCGCGGAGCTGACCACCCCGGAGCGGGTGGTGTGGTGCGACGGGTCGCAGGAGGAATGGCAGCGACTGACCGACCAGCTGGTCGAGGCGGGCACCTTCACGCGTCTGGACGACGCCAAGAAGCCGAACTCGTTCTGGACCGCATCCGACCCCAGTGATGTCGCCCGGGTCGAGGAGCGGACCTTCATCTGCTCCCGCGACCGCAAGGACGCCGGCGTCACCAACAACTGGATGCACCCGGACGAGATGAAGGCGACCATGACCGAGCTCTACCGGGGCTGCATGCGTGGTCGCACGATGTACGTCGTGCCGTTCTGCATGGGTCCGGTGGAGGCCGACCCGCCACGGCTGGGTGTGGAGATCACCGACTCCGAGTACGTCGTGGTCTCGATGCACATCATGACCCGGATGGGCCCGCGGGTGCTGGAGAAGTTCGGTACGGACGCCGAGTTCGTGCCCGCACTGCACTCGGTGGGTGCACCGCTGGAGCCTGGCCAGCAGGACGTCGCTTGGCCCTGCAACGACACCAAGTACATCACCCACTTCCCGGAGGAGCGGCTGATCTGGAGCTTCGGCTCCGGGTACGGCGGCAACGCACTGCTGGGCAAGAAGTGCTACTCGCTGCGCATCGCCTCGGCCATGGCCCGCGACGAGGGCTGGCTCGCCGAGCACATGCTCATCCTCAAACTGATCTCTCCGGAGAACAAGGTCCACTACGTCGCCGCCGCGTTCCCCTCGGCCTGCGGCAAGACGAACCTGGCGATGCTGCAGCCGACCCTGCCGGGCTGGCGGGTCGAGACCCTCGGTGACGACATCGCCTGGATGCGCTTCGGCTCCGACGGCCGGCTCTACGCGGTGAACCCGGAGGCGGGCTTCTTCGGTGTCGCGCCCGGCACCAACTGGAAGACCAATCCGAACGCGATGCGCACCCTGGACAAGGGCAACTCCATCTTCACCAACGTCGCGCTCACCGACGACAACGACGTGTGGTGGGAAGAGATGGAGGGCGACCCGCAGCACCTGACCGACTGGAAGAAGCGGGACTGGACCCCGGACTCCGACGAGAAGGCCGCGCACCCGAACTCGCGCTACTGCACGCCGATGGCGCAGTGCCCGACGCTGGCGCCCGAGTGGGACGACCCGAACGGGGTTCCGATTTCGGCGATCCTGTTCGGCGGTCGCCGCAAGACCACGATCCCGCTGGTCAACGAGGCCCTCGACTGGCAGCACGGCGTGTTCATGGGTGCCACGCTGTCCTCGGAGAAGACGGCCGCCGCCGCGGGCAACGTCGGTGAGGTTCGGCGCGACCCGATGGCCATGCTGCCGTTCATCGGCTACAACGTCGGCGACTACTTCCAGCACTGGGTCAACGTGGGCAAGGAGGCCGACTCCTCCAAGCTGCCGCGCATCTACTACGTGAACTGGTTCCGGCGTGACGAGTCCGGCAAGAAGATCGTGTGGCCGGGCTTCAGCGAGAACTCCCGCGTGCTCAAGTGGATCGTCGACCGCATGGAGGGCAACGCGGCCGCCGAGGAGACGGCGATCGGCCGGGTTCCCACCGCCGACCAGATCGATCTGTCCGGTCTGGACACCCCGCGGGAGGACGTCGAGACCGCGCTGCACGTCGACCTCGACGAGTGGAAGGCCGAGATCCCGCTGATCGAGGAGTGGTTCGACACCATCGGTGACGACCTGCCCACCTCGATGCGCGACGAGCTCGAGGCGCTCAAGCAGCGCATCAACGGCTGAGCCTCCTCGCGAGGAGCGATCGTCGGCGGGCGGTGGAAGCCGCCCGCCGCTATCGTTCGCGCCGCAGGAAGCGCGTGATGCCGGCGGCGACCGTGGTGGCCAGGATCCAACCCACGGCGATCAGCACGACCGTGATCCACTGCGAGTGACCCGTGGCCCGCCACATCACGTCGTGACCGAGATTGATGATCGGTACGAGCTGATCCACCGTGTACAGGAAGGGATTCCACACGGGACTGTCCTCTGCGTTGATCGGCTCCAGCCGGTGACCGGCGAACCACGCCGTTCCCGCGAGTGCGAACAGCAGGAGCCACAGCAGGGCGCGCACCGGCTGGTAGCCGTAGTTGACCGTCACGCGTTGCAGCAGGCTCCACAGCAGCACGGACAGCCGCAGCGGCCGCCACAGGGTGGCGGCGATCGCCCGGTACCGTCGCCGCTGCTTCTCGATCAGCACGGTGGCCGCATGCTGCTCGTTGCCGTTCTCCCGGAACACCGTCGCGAGCTGGTCGTACGGGCCGGGCTGATAGCGGCCGTGCGAGATGGAGCGCAGCCACTGCAACCGTTGCCGCACTCGCGCCCGGTCGGTGGGTTTCACCGGCTTGGCGAAGTTGTCGTAGGTGAAGCCCTCCACGTCGACGCCACCCGTGGCTGCCCACAGCGCATCGTTGTCCTCGAGCAGTTCGCAGTGTGCCTGGCGCAGCCGGATGCGGCCGTGGGGTGCCTTGGTGGGCAGCAGGGTCAGCTCCTGCGTGGACAGGCCGAAGGCGTTGACGGCATTGGCATTGGCGGTGCTGTCCTTTCCCAGCAGGCACCCCCAGAAGTTCGTCTGGCGTGCGACCGTCGCCCGCCGTAGCTGTATCTCGCCCTCGGCGCTGAAGGCTCGCCTGCCCGTGGCGCACACCAGGTCACCCCCGATGAAGCTCGCGCGCAGGTCCAGTGAGGGTTTGTACACCGCGCGGTGCGGATGCCAGGCGGGTTCGGTCAGGCAGGTGGAGCGCAGATCGAGGTTGGCGCCGACATGGGCACCCTGCAGGTGCAGCGTGCCCGAGATGTCGGCGTCCCGGCAGTTCAGGTTGCTGCCCACCCACACCCGATTGGCCAGTACGACGTCGGTACCCGGACCGTCGAGCACGGCACGGTTGAGCTGGAAGCTGCCGGAGACATGAACATCGACCATCCGGACCTGTCCGTACAGCACCGCCTCGACGGCATCGAGGTTGCCGAGGACCTTCGCGCTGTCGAGGTGCATCGCGCGTGGTGGCTGCTCGACCGAGTCCGCTTCCTGCCGCGTCCAGCCGAGGTCGATCCGCGCACCCGACATGCGCAGGTCACCGGCGATACTGGTGCTGACCATGCGGATGGTCCCGCCGCTGTCGAAACCCCGATCGAGCCGGGCGTCCCCACGGATCTCGCCACGGTCGAGGATCAGGGTGCTGAACGGATCACCGTGCACGGACTCGTCCTGCTGTGGCGGGGTACCGCCCGGTTCGAGCAGCGCACCGCACAATCGCAGTTCACCGTCCACGCGTGCGCTCGGCATGGCGAGTTGACCCGCCGCCGAGAACCTGTTGCCGAATCTGGGGTCCACCTCGGCCCGCAGCGACCCGGAGATCTGGATTCCGGTGGCATTGAGAGCGTGGCGGCCGCGGTTGCGCAGCGCGGCGCCGCTCAGGTTGAGGTTGCCGCCGATCTTCGCGCCGGGAATCCGCAGTTGCCCGGAAACCCGGGTGCCTATGGCCAGCAGCGCGCCGCTCACCTGGAGCCGGTCGGCGTGGACGGCGTGCCCGGCCGGATTGTGCAGGACGCTGTCGGTGAGTTCGAGCGATCCGTCGATCTGGGCGTCGGTGAGGTCGACGACACCGCAGGCACTGGTGCAGCCGAGCAGGCTGATGTCGTTGCCGGTGGACAGGTTGCGACCCCGGATACCGGGAAAGCGGCACCGTTTCAGCACCAGGCCGCCGAGCTTGGTCTGGCGCAGGTCCGGGACTTCCTCGAAGCGGCACCGGACGAATTCCAGCAGGTATGGCAGGTCCGCCGCGCGCAGGTCGAGCAGGCCGGTGATGACCGAGTCCTGCACGCGGATGACCGGCGGTTGTGCGCTGCTGCGCCAGAACAGGCGCCACCCGCCCTCGTCGGGGGATTCGACGAGCCTGCGGAGCAGGTACTCGCCGCGGAGCTCCTGTTCGGGGGCGTGCGAGTCGCCGTGCACGTCGAGCTGCTCGGGCTCGGCGTCGTTGCGGCGATTGCCCCGTGGCCTTCCCAGCCCGAGCGACTCGTCGAGACGCTGCTCGGCCAGGGTCGGCGTCGGGTTGTTCTCCCACGGTCTGCCCGCCACTGCTGCTCCCATGCCGGTGGTTCGGTGATCGACACGGTCGATGTGGCTCAGTGTGGCCCAGCGGGAGCGACACTGTCAGTAGTTGATCACGTACTCACTCACTCGGACGTATGGCACCGCCGGGTGTGCCCGGCGGCTGAACAACACTCACGGCTGTCATTCGGTGGGTGCGGCCTCGGTATGGGTGGGGTTGAGCACCCGGGCGAGGAAGGAGCGGGTGCGCTCCTCCTTCGGTGCGCCGATGACGTCGGCGGGCGGTCCCTGCTCGACGATGCCGCCGCCGTCCATGAACAGCACGCGGTCGGCGACCTCGCGGGCGAACTGCATCTCGTGGGTGACCACGAGCATGGTCATGCCCTCGTCGGCGAGTCCGCGCATGACGGCGAGCACGTCACCGACGAGTTCCGGATCCAGCGCCGAGGTCGGCTCGTCGAACAGCATCACGTCCGGGTTCATCGACAGTGCCCGCGCGATCCCCACGCGCTGCTGCTGCCCGCCGGACAGCTGCGCCGGCATGGCAGCGGCCTTGTCCGCCAACCCGACGCGTTCGAGGTTCTCGCGGGCGACGGCCTCGGCCTCGGCCTTGCCGCGCCCGAGCACCTTGCGCTGGGCCACGGTCAGGTTCGACAGCACCGACAGGTGCGAGAACAGGTTGAACTGCTGGAAGACCATGCCGAGGCGCCTGCGGGCGGCGTCGATGTCGGTGTCCGGGTCGGTCAGCTCGATGCCGTCCACGACGACCTTGCCCGCGGTCGGTTCCTCCAGCAGGTTCACGCAACGCAGGAAGGTGGACTTGCCCGAACCGGACGGGCCGATCACGCACACCACCTCACCGGCGGTGACCTGCTGGTCGATGTCGCGCAGGACTTCCACGGACCCGAAGGACTTGCGCAGGCCGGAGATGTCGATCTTCACGTCGTTCATGTGCCGCTCCCGTGTCCGCTGCTGCCTTTGTCCGCTCCGCCGCCGAACCTGCGTTCCAGCCGCTGCTGCACGACCGACAGCGGGATGATGATGATCAGGTAGCACAGCCCGACGACGAGGATGGGGGTCATGCTCCGGAAATTCGTCAGTGCGGCCCGTCCGAACTGGGTGAGTTCCTGCTGGTCCAGGGTGCTGCCGAGCACGAAGGCCAGTGAGGAGTCCTTGGTGAGCAGGATCAGTTCGTTGGTCAACGGCGGCAGGATGATCCGGAACGCCTGCGGGATCACGACCGTGATCATCGTGCGTGCCGGCGACATCCCCAACGAGCGCGCGGCCTCGATCTGCCCGCCGGGTACGGCCTTGATGCCCGCCCGGATCGTCTCGGCCATGTAGGCGGAGCCGACGATGCCCAGCGAGAGCATGATCGTGATGTTGCGGTTCAGGGAGAAGCCGGGGAACGCGGTGGGAATGCCGATGCCGACCGACAGGAAGATCAGCAGGGCGGGCAGTCCGCGGAAGAACTCGATGTAGGCGCCGGAGATCCAGCGGTACGGGCCGACCGAGGACATCCGCATCAGGGCCAGTATCAGCGCCAGCCCGAGGCCGAAGCCGAATCCGAGTGCGGTGTAGACGACGGTGTTGACCAGCGCGACGGTGATGACGTCGGGGAACAGGCCTGCGGCGACGTCGAGGTTGAAGAACGCCTCCTGGAGTCGCCCCCAGTCGGCCAGTACGGCGAGTGCCGCCAGGACCGCGATCAGCACCGCGTACTGTGTCCCGCGGATCACGCGGCCGCGCTGGCGCTTGCTCATCCCGCTCTTGGCCGGCCCGCTCTTGGTGGGAGGGGCATCCACTGCCATCAACACTCCTGAACGGTCGTGGGGGCCGGCACGATCGGCGCCGGCCCCACGGGTGTGCTTGTCAGTTCGCGGCCGGCGCCTTGTCGAACCACTTCTTGTAGAGCCGGTCGTAGGTACCGTTCTCCTTGAGCCGGGCGAGCACCTCGTTGATCTTCTCGCGCATCTTGTCGTTACCGGTGCGCACGCCCATGCCGTACTGTTCGCCGGTGGCGAATTCGGTGGTCACCGCCATGCTGGGGTTCTTGTCGACGTAGTTGTAGAGCACGAAGTCGTCGTTGATCCCGGCGGCCACCTCGCCGTTCTTGACGGCCTGCAGCAGCAGTCCCAGGTCGGGGTAGGTCTTCAGCTCCACCCCGAGCGGCGCGGCATTCTCCTCGGCGTACTTCTTACCCGTGGTGCTCTTCTGCACGGCCAGGGTCTTGCCCTTGAGCTGCTCGAAGCTGTCGATGCCCGAGCCCTTCTTCGTGATCAGGGCCTGCGTGGCCTCGAAGTAGGGGTCGGAGAAGTCGAAGTTCTTGTCCCGGTTCTCGGTGATCGTCATCCCGGCGGCGGCGAGATCGCAGTCCCCGACGTTGAGCGCCTGGCCCGATTCGATGGTCTCGAAGGGGATGTTGATGATCTTCTGCGGGACGCCGAGGTCCTTGGCGACGGCGTCCACCAGGTCGACGTCGAAGCCGACGATCTCGTCGTTCTGCCTGAACTGGAACGGCTCGTAGGGCAGGTGGGTGCAGGTGGTCAACTGCCCCTCGGTGACCAGCGGGACGCCTTTGGCCTGGCCTCCGCTGTTGCTGCCGCCGCACCCGGCCATCGCGGTCAGCAACGCCAGAGCCGGTACCAGGGCGACTGCTCGTAATGCTCTTCGACGCGCCACGGTGTCTCCTCCTCGACGAGAATCCGAATGCTGGGATCCTGCCATCCGAGTGAGTCCGTTAACACGTCCGAGTGGATTTCGATCCCGTGAATCTTCGCTCACCCGGAAAAAATCAGACAAAAAAGACAGACCTGGTTACTCCGAGTGATAAATGTGAGCGGACCGCGAACAGGAAACGCCGCTGCGGGTTCGGTACCTCCCGGGGCCAGCGCGGGTGATACGCGTGCGCCGAGGTGCGATCGGTGACACAGGCGACTTAGGGTGAACCGGCGTCGAGAGGAGCCGACCGTGCGTGCTGTGCAGTATCACACCGTGGGTCAGCCGCCGGAAGTGCGCCGGATCCCGGAGCCGGAACCCGGGCCGGGGCAGGTCCTGCTCGAGGTCACCGCCGCGGGGCTGTGCCACTCCGATGTCGCCGTCATGAACTGGACCGCCGAGGAGTTCCCCTACCCGCTCCCGCTCACTCTGGGCCACGAGGGTGCGGGGCGGGTGGCGGCCCTGGGCAGCGGCGTGGACCAGTTCTCCGTCGGCGACTCGGTGCTCGTCTACGGCCCGTGGGGCTGCGGCCAGTGCCACTACTGCGCGCGCGGGAAGGAGAACTACTGCCCGCACGCGGCCGAGCGGGCCATCCGTCCACCGGGGTTGGGCGCGCCCGGCGCGCTCGCCGACTACCTTCTCGTCGACTCGCCGAGGCATCTGGTGTCGATCGGTGACCTCGACCCGGTGCGGACGGTGCCGTTCACCGACGCGGGGTTGACCCCGTACCACGCGATCAAGAAGTCGCTGCCCAAGCTGGTGCCGGGCAGCACGGCCGTGGTGATCGGCGCGGGCGGCCTCGGCCACATCGCCATCCAGCTGTTGCACGTGCTGTCCCCGGCGCGCGTGGTCGCGCTCGACATCAGCGAGGACAAGCTCGCGCTCGCGCGCGAGGTCGGCGCCGACGAGGTGTTGCTGTCCGACGAGCACGCCGTCGGGAAAGTTCGCGATCTCACCGCAGGCCGCGGTGCCGAGCTGGTGCTCGACCTCGTCGGCAGTGACGTCACCGGCAGGACGGCCGCGGGCTGTGCGGGGGTCGAGTCCGACCTGACGATCATCGGTATCGGTGGCGGCAGCCTCGCGGTCGGATTCGGGCTGGTGCCCTTCGCGTGCTCGGTGTCCGCGCCGTACTGGGGTGGTCGTGACGAGCTGATCGAGCTGGTGAGCCTGGTCGAGCAGGGCGCGGTGCACTCCAAGGTCGAGGTGTACGGCCTCGAGGAGGTGCCCGATGCCTATTCGGGGCTGGAAAGCGGCACGATCGACGGTCGCGCCGTCGCCGTCCCATCGGGAGGCCCTCCCACCTGAGAAGCAGAGCGGACGGACCGTTCGCTCGCAAAGAGCGGGCGAGCGGTCCGTTCACTCCCGGCCCACCTGCCTCGGCGCTCAGCTCCGGGCGTGCGCGTCGAGGACGTAGGCGATGGCGGAGGTGACTTTCGTGGCGTAGGCCAGATTCAGCGACTCGTCCGGCACGTGGGCGTTGCTGCCCGGTCCCAGCGCGCCCGTGACGACGAACTGCGCCTCCGGGTAGGCGTCGTGCAGCAGCCCCATGAACGGGATCGAGCCGCCGAGGCCCATCGTGCGCCAGCCGTTGCCGTCGAAGATCTCCGCACCGACGGCGTCCAGCGCCGTGCTCAGCCACGGCGCTGTTTCCGGGGCGCTCCAGCCCGGGCTGGCCTCGGAGCGGCCGAAGGTGACGTGGGCGCCGTAGGGCACATCGGTCGACAGCATCGCCCGAAGTTCCTCCAGTGCCGCCTGCGGGTCGGCGGTCGGCGGGAGTCGGAAACTCAGGCTCAGCGTGGTGGACGGCCGCAGCACGTTGCCCGCATCCCCCGGGGCGGGCAGTCCCTCCGCGCCGATCACCGACAGCGTCGGCCGCCACCAGTTGTTCAGCGCCAGTTCCGTTTCCTCGTCGCTGACCAGGCGCATCCCGTCCAGGGGCGACACCGAACCCGCGACCAGACCGGGCGCGGCCTCGACTCCGGCGCGCGCTTGCCGCGCGCGATCGGCGGGGATGGCCACGTTCATCTCGGGCAGCAGAACCTCGCCGGTCGCCGAGTCCTCCAGCCGGTCCAGCAGCTGCCGAGCGATCCGGAAGGAACTGGGCACCACCCCGCTGGCCGTGCCGGAGTGCTGGCCGCTGTCGAGGACCTGCACGGTCATGTCGAGCTGGACCATGCCGCGCAGCGAGTTGGTCAGCCACAGCCGCTCGTAGTCGCCGCCGCCCGAGTCCAGGCAGACCACCAGCGAGACGGTGCCGAGCCGGTCGGCGAGGTGATCCAGGTAGGCGGGCAGGTCGGGGCTGCCGGACTCCTCACCGGTTTCCAGCAGCACCACGCAGCGCGCGTGCGCACCGCCGCCTGCGCGCACCGCCTCCAGGGCGGTGATCGCCGCGTAACCGGCGTAGCCGTCGTCGACCGCGCCGCGCCCGTACAGGTGGCCGTCCCGGATCACCGGGGTCCACGGGCCGAGGCCTTCGGACCAGCCGCCGACCGATGGCTGCTTGTCGAGGTGCCCGTACAGCAGCACGGTCCCGTCCTGCGCGCCCTCACTCGCGGGGATGTCGACCAGCAGCAGCGGGGTGCGTTCGGGCAGGCGTATCACCTCGACGTCCGCTCCGGTGATGCCGCGCGCCGAGATCCACGCGCGCACGTGCTCGATGGCCGCATCCAGATGCCCGCTGGTGACCCACTCGGCATCGAAGGCCGGGGACACCGCCGGGATCTCGACCAGCTCGCACAGGCTCGGCAGGACGGCCTCGTCCCACACTCGTTCCACGGTCTTGTTCACGGCTGCACGATCCACACTCGCGATCGTATTCCCACGTTCCGGGATACGGCGATCCAGGACGGTTCAGGCGCCCCCACCGCCATCGCCACCGCCGCCGTCCCCACCGCCACCGGCACCTGCGGCAGCCGCTCCGGTGGCGATGGCAGCGCCGGTCTCCGCGATGGCGGCCTCGACCGCACCACCGAGATGCTCGCCCTTGGCGATCGACTTCACCATCCTGCGCTCGTCCCGGCCGAAACCCAGTGGGCGCGCGAGATTGCTCGCGTGCACGAGAGCGGTGAGCAGGGCGAGCCGGTTGTCGATGGGGCGCTCGACCCGTATGACCTGCCGGATCTCGGAGATCAGGGAATCGCGCACCAGCTCGTCGACGAAGTGGCGGTCGTGGGCAATGACGCCGAGGAACTTGTGCTTCCTGCGGGTGAGCAACCCGTGCCGGGTGAGCCGGCGGCGGTGCTCGTTGAACGCGGAGGTCTGCCGGGACAACCAGGAGGAGAGCTCGATCGGCTTGCCCTGTGGCCCGGACTTCGTCACCAGGCGTTCCAGCAGGGAGTCCGCCCAGGGAGTGCCGGAGGAACTCGGGTCGAGAACGTGCAGCTTGACGCGCTTCCATTTACCGCGCTCGGCCGTGACGCGGTGCCGCAGCGCGAGCTCGCCGATCTCGGCGGCCGCTGTTGCGATGTTCGGGTTGGTGGCGGCGTAGTGAGACCCGTTCGGTTTGTGCAGCAGCAGCACGAGCTCGCCGGGAAGCGGGACTGCGCGGTGTGAGTGCTCGGACACGCACCACAGTCTGCCTTGTCCCGGTGCCCGGGCGAAGACGTTTCGAAAGTGGCGAACTCTCGTCAACCGATCATCGGTGATGCAACCGTCGCACGGACGTCATTCCGATCTCCATCCCTTGGATGACCTGCGAATTCGGCGCATGAAGGTACGGACTACGGTGATCGCGACAAGGCAGGTACCACGCGGCGAACGAATAACAGCTCTGTGGCAGGGCTCACGGAGTCGGGGGTTTTCGTGCCAGGATGACGGGGAGCGATCCAATGGCCCCGCTCGAACGCCCGAACGACCCACCCGGTCGACCGGGCCCGGACGGGGCTGCCGGGCCGTGCCGCCACAAGCGGCCGGACCGGTGCGAGACGAGGAGATCCACATGTCCCCCGAACACTGGACGCGACCGAGCCGACCCGACGAGCAAACCCGGAACGGAACCGCCTCCGGCCCTGCTGCCACCTCCGCAGTGCCGACGAGAGAGCAGGTGATCGCGGGTTTGCGCGCGACGAGCGAAGGTGGAGCCGACCTGGTTCAGCTCCTGACGCCGGAGGGTCAGCGGGTGTCGCACCCGGACTTCGACATCGAGGTCACCGACGAGCAGTTGCGCGGTATGTACCGCGACATGGTGCTGGTGCGGCGAGCCGACCGGGAAGGCAACGCGCTGCAGCGGCAGGGCCAACTCGGCATCTGGGTGCCGCTGCTCGGCCAGGAGGCCGCGCAGATCGGCGCGGGCCGGGCCATGCGACCGCAGGACATGGCCTTCCCCAGCTACCGCGAGCACGGGGTGGCCTGGTGCCGTGGGGTGGACCCCACCGAACTGCTGGGAATCTTCCGGGGCACCGACCACGGCAGCTGGGACCCGAACACGACGGGCATGGGCCTGTACACCATCGTCATCGGCAACCAGTGCCTCAACGCCGCCGGCTATGCGATGGGTCAGCGCTTCGAGGGCCGTGTCGGCAACACCGGCGGTGACTCCGCCGACAACGAAGCCACCATGACCTTCTTCGGTGACGGAGCCACCAGTCAGGGAGACGTGCACGAGGGGATGGTCTGGGCCGCGGTCTACGACGCCCCGGTGGTGTTCTTCTGCCAGAACAACCAGTGGGCGATCTCCGAGCCCACCGAGCGCCAGACCAGGGTCCCGCTCTACGAGCGGGCCCGCGGCTACGGGTTCCCGGGTATCCGCGTCGACGGCAACGACGTGCTGGCCAGTCTCGCCGTGACCCGATGGGCACTCGACGAGTGCCGCCACGGCAACGGCCCCGTGCTCATCGAGGCGTTCACCTACCGGATGGACGCCCACACCACCTCCGACGACGCCAGCCGCTACCGCCTCGACGACGACCTCGAGGCGTGGAAACTCAAGGACCCGATCGAGCGGTTGCGCGTGCACCTGGTCCGCGAGCAGATCGCCGACCAGGAGTTCCTCGACAGTGTGGACGCCGAGGCCGACGAACTGGCCCAGCGCTTCCGCGACTTCTGCGTCAACATGCCCGAGCCGCCACCGGAGCGGATGTTCTCCGAGGTCTACGCCGAGGAAAGCCCGGTCGTGGCCGCCCAGCGCCAGGACTACCTGCAGTACCTCGACGGCTTCGCCGACTCCGCAGCGGGAGGTGTTCACTGATGGCCGCTCCGACGATGGAAAACCCCACCTCGACGTCGACCCCGTCGCAGACGCTCACGATCGCCAAGGCCTTGAACACGGCCATGCGTTCGGCGATGGAACGCGACCCGAAGGTCCTCGTGATGGGTGAGGACGTCGGCAAACTCGGCGGTGTGTTCCGCGTGACCGACGGTTTGCAGAAGGACTTCGGTGAGCAGCGGGTGCTGGACACTCCCCTGGCCGAGTCCGGCATCATCGGCACCGCGATCGGCCTGGCCATCCGCGGTTTTCGGCCGGTGTGCGAGATCCAGTTCGACGGGTTCATCTTCCCCGGTTTCGACCAGATCGTCTCGCAGTTGGCGAAGATGCATTTCCGCAGCCAGGGCAAGGTGAAGGTGCCCGTGGTGATCCGGGTTCCCTTCGGCGGCGGCATCGGCGCGGTCGAGCACCACTCCGAGTCCCCCGAGTCGCTGTTCGCGCACGTCGGCGGGCTGAAGGTGGTGTCCTGCTCCAATCCCGCGGACGCCTACTGGATGCTGCAGCAGGCCATCGAGTGCGACGATCCGGTGCTGTTCTTCGAGCCGAAGCGCCGGTACTGGGAAAAGGCCGAGCTGGATCCGACGATCGAGCCGGCTCCTCTGTTCACCTCCAAGGTGCAGCGCACGGGGTCCGCGGTCACGCTGGCCACCTACGGTCCCATGGTGCGCACGTGCCTGGACGCGGCCAAGGCAGCCGAGGAGGAGGGGCGCGACCTGGAGATCGTCGACCTGCGTTCCCTGTCGCCGCTGGACCTCGACCCGGTGTTCGATTCCGTGCGCCGCACGGGACGGCTCGTCGTCGTCAGCGAGTCGCCGCCGGAGTCCTCGGTCACCTCCGAGGTCGCCACCCGCGTGCAGCAGGAGTGCTTCTACTCGCTGGAGGCGCCGGTACTGCGGGTGAACGGGTTCGACACTCCCTACCCGCCGAGCAAGCTCGAGGACGGATTCCTGCCCGACCTCGATCGGGTACTCGAGGCCGTCGACCGTTCACTGGCCTATTGAGAGTCCACGGATTGGCTTGCGTAGGGATCGGGTAGGGGAACCCCCGGCGGTGCCGATTGCGTGCGTGGGAAGAAAGCGGCCGGTGCCGCTTACCCGAGGACCGATGTGACCAAGCAGATGGCTCTACCAATCCGCGCGACCACCAAAGGGAAACGTCGATGTCGCAACTCAAGCATTTCCCCCTGCCGGATGTCGGTGAGGGGCTGACCGAGGCCGAGATCCTGAACTGGCGCGTGCAGCCCGGTGACACGGTGACGCTGAACCAGACCATCGTGGAGATCGAGACGGCGAAAGCCGCCGTGGAGCTGCCCTGCCCGTACGCGGGCACGATCAGCGAGCTGCTCGCAGAGCAGGGACAGACCGTGGAGGTCGGTACGCCGATCGTGGCGATCGATCTCGATTCGGAAGGGGCCGCGGTGGCCGCTGCCGAGGAGCCGGCTGCCTCGGCCGAGAGCACGCAGAACGCGAAGGAGGGTGCGGACGGAGAAGTCGCCAACCTGGTCGGCTACGGTCCGCGCGCCTCGAGTTCGAAGCGCCGCCCCCGCAAGAGCGCGGCCGCGTCGAGCGCCGTGCCGCCCCAGCAGCCCGCGCGGAGTGCGGTGGATTCGGCGGCGTTGCCCGGCTCCCGGGTCGGCGAGCGGGAAGCGCAGGTGCGGGCGGCCGCGCCTGCGGCGGTCAACGGCTCCACAACGCAGCGCAACGGGACCGCTGCTCCCGGCGGCCACGTGCCCCTGGCCAAGCCGCCGGTGCGCAAGCTCGCCAAGGACCTCGGTGTCGACCTGCGGTCGCTGGCGGGTTCCGGTGCGGACGGCATCGTCACGCGCGAGGACGTCGAACGCGCCGCGGGCGGTGGACAGCCACTCGGTGGCGCACCGGCCGCGGGCGGTGCGGACGGGGCAGCCCGCGAACGGCGGGTGCCGATCAAGGGTGTGCGCAAGGCGACCGCGCAGGCCATGGTGGACAGCGCGTTCACGGCTCCCCACGTCACCGAATTCCTCACGGTCGACGTGACGCCGATGATGGAGTTCCGCGAGCGGCTGAAGTCCCACCCCGAGTTCCGGGGGGCGAAGGTGACGCCGCTGGCCGTGCTGGCCAAGGCCCTGTGTCTGGCCGTGCGGCGGACTCCGGACGTCAACGCGGCGTGGGACGAGCAGGCGGGCGAGATCGTCTACAAGGACTACGTGCACCTGGGCATCGCGGCAGCCACGCCGCGTGGTCTGGTGGTGCCCAAGGTTCGCGATGCCGATCAGCTGTCGCTGCGCGAACTCGCCGAGTCGCTGGAAGCCCTGACGGCGACCGCGCGGGACGGCAAGACTCCGCCGGAGGACATGACCAACGGCACCATCACCATCACCAACGTCGGTGTGTTCGGTGTGGACACCGGGACGCCGATCCTCAACCCCGGGGAGTCGGCGATCCTCGCCTTCGGTGCGATTCGCGAGATGCCGTGGGTGGTCGACGGGCAGGTGGTGCCACGCCAGGTCTGCCAACTCGCGCTGAGCTTCGACCACCGCGTGGTCGACGGCCAGCAGGGATCGCAGTTCCTGGCCGACGTCGGAGCACTCGTGTCCGATCCGGGCATGGCCCTGACGTACTGAGGTCGTGTCGACCGGGAGTGAACGGAACTTTCGTCTCCTCCACGGGGATGAAAGTTCCGTTCACTCGCATCGGGTCCACTGCCGCCGGAACTCGGTGACGCCACATGGATGCCAGGGCAGTGCTGTGTCCGGAGCTGTTCGCCAAGAGAGTCCTGAAGTGTTCACCAATACTGTCCGAATCTGTTAACCAGGCTCTTCCGAATTTGTTAGTCTGCCCCTGTGGACAGCAAGTACGTGCCTCGCTTGGCAGACCGCTTCATCGCTGACCTGCTGGCTGACTTTCCTGCGCTTCTGCTTGAGGGCCCACGTGCAAGCGGCAAGACAACGACAGCAGCACGTCACGCACGGAGCGTGGTGCATCTGGATGATCCCCGTGAGGCCGACGTGGTCCGGGCCGACCCGGAGGCGGTACTGACGCGCCGTGCGGAACCCGTCCTGATCGACGAGTGGCAGTTGGTTCCGTCGGTGCTCTGGGCGATCAAGCGCGCTGTCGATGCCGACTACCGTCCGGGGCGCTTCATCGTGACCGGTTCGGTCCACGGTCGAACGGAAGGACCCACCTGGCCCGGGGTCGGGCGATTGATGCCGGTGTCGATGGCGGGTATGACAGTGCGGGAGGTCGCCGGCGAAGACCTGGATCGACCTTCCTTGCTGGAGCGATTCGCTCAGGACGGCATCAACGGATTGCAGGTTCCCACAAGTACGCCCGACCTCGCCGAGTATGTCGAGCTGGCTGTGCGAGGTGGCTTCCCCGAAGCTGTTCGTGCTACCTCGGCACGGAGCCGACACCGGTGGATGACCGCGTACCTGGGCTACTTGTTCGATCGTGAGATCGAGCAGTTGGAAGGGCGGCGTGACCCGACGAAGTTGCGGCGTTTCTTCGAGGCGTACGCGCTCAATACCTCGGGGATCGTCCCATACCTGACATTGGCCGAGGCAGCGGAAATCACCAGGCAAACAGCGGAGGTCTACGAGGGCGCGCTCACCGACCTGTTTCTGGTGGAAACGGTACCTGCCTGGAGCACGAATCGGCTGAAGCGGCTGGTGAAATCACCCAAGCGTTATGTTGTCGATCCGGGCCTCGTCGCCGGGGCGCTGCGGCTGAACACCGCCGGGGTTCTCCGCGATGGTGAGGTGCTCGGCCGCTTACTGGATACCTTCGTCTACTCTCAGCTGCGAGCGGAGACACAATTCGACCAGGAAGCGCCCCGCCTGTTCCATCTCCGCCAGGAGAAGGGCGCCCGTGAAGTTGATCTGATCGCCGAGTTTCCGATGAACAAGATCATCGGCATTGAAGTCAAGGCGACTGCCACCCCGGGGCAAGGTGCCGCCAAGCACCTGCGGTGGTTGCGGGATGAACTCGGTGACCAGTTTCTCGGAGGCATCGTGTTTCACACGAGCCCATATCTGTACCAGCTGGACGACAAGATTGTCGCCGCGCCGATCTGCACTCTCTGGGGCTGATGCTCAGCAGCCGAGCGGGAGTGAACGGAACTTTCGTCTCCTCCACGGGGGTGAAAGTTCCGTTCACCCGCATCGGGTCTACTGCCGCCGGAACTCGGTGACGCCCCGGCCCGGCCGCCACAGCCGGATCAGCAGGTGATCGCCGTCGACGGCGGTGTGCACCACCTCGTCGAGATCGAGCCGGAACAGGTGGAAGTCACCCGGCGGTGGCCCGGTGGCCTCGCGGAAAGCGTCGAGCTCGTCGGCCTCGGTCACCTCGACGGCACGGGCGGTGACCTTCGCGTCCCCACCGTCCATCGAGGCGTCGGTGGGGTGGGCGTGCACCGCGCAGCGGCCGTCGCGCTGCAGATCGCGTGCCTTGAGGGCGCCCCACATCGAACCGATGGTCAGCTCCGGTCCGTGGAACTGCACCTCGGTCCCGCTGACCCGGGGTGATCCGTCGCGGCGCAGGGTCGCCAGCACGTGATGCGTGTGAGCCTCGAAGCGGGCTCGTGCCGAACTCGCGAGGTCGGGAGCTTGTTCGGTGAACTGCTGCCATGTCGCCATGGCGGCAGCTTGGCACCGACCCCTGACACGGTTCCGCGAGCAGCGCGAGAATCAGTCTTCCCTGCGGCGACGTCCTCCGCGCGAAGGGGTCTGCGTCCCCGACGTTTCTCCGGAAGATTCCTCCTGCGCGGTGGAGGTGGCCGAAGGTGTGGAGGCCGCTGTGCTCGCCTCGGTGTCCTCTCCGGCGGCTGCGCCTTCCTCGGAGGTCGCCTCCGCGGAACTCACGGCCTCGCCTGTCTCGGTGCCTTCGAAGGCGGACAGGTCCTTCGGGAATCCGAAGTCGTGTGCCTCGAAGTCGTGCACGTCGATCTCGGGCAGCTCCAACTCCTGGTGAAGCTCACCGAAGATCGGGGTATCGGGGTCGGTTGTGGCCTTGCTCACCGCTTCGCTCTCCCATTCGCTCTCGAAGCCGTGTCCGAAGACACCGGTCCACTCGGGTATCCGGTGTTCCTGACGCCTGTACCCACACACCCGCGCATGAAACTCCCCCGGCGCGGGACCCATACGGTACGTGCGGTCCGTGACGACCGCACGACGGACGGGAAGTGCCGGAACGGTGCTCTCAGCAGTCAGGTGCCCGTTTTGACCCGTTCGGGTGTGGTGCATCCGAACGTCGGGATCCTGTGCTCCTGGAACAGTGCGCCCTTCGAGGAAAACACGGAAGTCCTTCACGTGATTCCGTGGCAAACAACACGCAATGCCCCGGACACCCCGCAGACACTCGAAGGCGAACAGTGGCGATCCGGTGATCCCGCTCACCACGAGGGCAAGCGGTGCGATTCGGCGCTCTCGCTCACTCAGGCGATGTGCCGCCCGGAGACGGCCCTGGCCACCACCAACTGCTGAATCTGCTCGGTGCCCTCGAAGATGTCGTAGATCTTGGCGTCGCGGTGCATCCGCTCGACCGGGAACTCCCGGGTGTAGCCGTTGCCGCCGAGGATCTGAATGGCCCGTTCGGTGGCCCACGTCGCCACCCGGCCCGCCTTGAGCTTCGACATCGAGCCCTCACCGGCGGTGAACGGTTCCTCGCTGCGGCCCATCCACGCTGCTCGCCACACCAGCAGGCGGGCGGCGTCGATCTCCATTTTCATGTCGGCGAGGGTGAACGCGATCGACTGGTTGTCGATGATCGGGCGCCCGAAGGTCTCCCGCTGCCGGGCGTACTCCAGCGCCTCCTCGTAGGCCGCCCGCGCGATACCGATGGCCTGCGCCCCGACGGTCGGGCGGGAGAGCTCGAAGGTGCGCATCGCGGCCTGGCCGCTGGCCTTGCCGCCCTCGCGGGCCCGGGCGATCCGCTCATCCAGCTTGTCCTTGCCGCCCAGCAGGCACCGGCCGGGGATCCGGACGTTGTCGAGAAACACATCGGCGGTGTGCGAGGCGCGCAGCCCGTGCTTGTGGATCTTGCTCGGTGCCGACAGTCCCGGGGTGCCGGGCGGAACGACGAAGGCGGCCTGTCCGCGGGAACCGAGTTCGGGATCCACGACGGCCTGCACCACGTGGATGTTGGCGATGCCGCCGTTGGTCGCCCAGGCCTTCTGGCCGTTGAGGACCCACTCGTCGGTGGCTTCGTCGTAGACCGCGCGGGTGCGCATGGCCGAGACGTCGGAGCCGGCTTCCGGCTCCGAGGAGCAGAACGCGGCGACCTTCGGCTCGTCGACATCGCCGTAGCACTCGGGTACCCACTCGGCGAGCTGATCGGGCGTGCCCGCGGAGAAGATCCCGGCCACGGCGAGGGTCGTGCCGAAGATCGACATCCCGATGCCGCCGTCCCCCCGGAAGAGCTCCTCGTTGGCGATCGGCAGCGACAGGCCTGTTTCGTCGGCCCAGAAGGCGGCCAACGTCTCGAAGCCGTACAGCCCGATCTTGGCGGCCTCCTGGATGATCGGCCACGGCGTTTCCTCGCGCTCGTCCCACTCGCGCGCAGCCGGCCGGATGACCTTGTCGGCGAAGCCGCGCACCCAGTCGCGCAGCTCCTGCTGCTCCTCGTTCAGCTCCAGGGAGAAACTCATGGCCGTCCTTCGGGGGTCGGTCGGTCGGTGTGGCCGGTGGGCGAGTTCACGCCTTCGGGATCTGGAAGAGTTTGGTGAGTCCGGCGGCGAAGCCGACATCCCCGGCGACCTTGAGCTTGCCGGTCATGAACAGCGTCGGGGCGGAGGCGTTGCCGGAGGCGAGTTTGAGGAACTCCACCGGGCCCAGCGTGATCGTGGCGCGTGGCTCGTGCTCGGGTTGCTTGCCGACCGTGCAGGTGCCGCCGGACAGCACGCACTCGTAGCGGAGATGATCGTGCTCGTCGGTGCCGATGCGCCAGCGCACCACGGCCTCGGTCGAACGTGCCTTGTCGGACTTGTAGTGTTCGCCCATGCGCCGGAACACCTCGTCGAGGACGTTCTCGCGCAGTTCCGGGCGCGCCATCACGGCTTCGATCTGTGCGGTCGAGGCCCGGGAGATCAGGCGGGCGAACTGTTCCGCGCCGAGTGAGCTCAGGTCCACCCCGCCTCCGTCGGTGGCCGCTTCGGAAGCGGCTTCGAGCAGGGTGACGAACTCCTCCCGGCTCACTTTCTTCGGGTCGGTCGTACCGAGTGCGGTGATCGGGTCGGAATCCGTCATGACCATCCTCCATTACCTACTGGCGAGTAAGAATACGTTTCGGTAGGTAATGGCGGCAAGACACACGCGCGATCTCTCTGTTCTACTGTGCGAGCGTGCACCATGCGAGAGGTGAGCGGCCACCAGAGGAGCGGCCACCGGACGAACAGCCGCCGAGCGAGCGCTCCGAGCGCCCGAAACCCAAGTCCAGGCGGCTCCCCCGCTCGGTACGGGAGCGTCAGATCCTGGACGCGGCCGTACGGGTCTTCGCCGAGCACGGTTTCCACCAGGCCGCGATGGACGAGATTTCCGAGGCCGCCGGGATCTCCAAACCGATGATCTATGCCTATCTCGGAGCGAAGGACGAACTGTTCGTCGCCTGCATCCGGCGGGAGGCGAGCCGGCTCATCGAGGCCATCGGCGAGGCGGTGGACGAGAGTCTGGCCACCGACGAGCAACTGTGGCGCGGGCTGCGGGCTTTTTTCGAGTACGTCAGCGACAACCGGGCGAGCTGGACGGTCCTGCACCGGCAGGCGAACATCCAGGGGGAGCCCTTCTCCGGAGAGCTCGCCGAGTGGCGCGACCGTGCCGTGGCCCTGATCGCGTCTCTGCTCACGCGTGCCACCGCGGCAGCCGAGCAGCCGGTGCAGACCGAGCAGATGGAGCCGTTCGCCGCCGCGCTGGTCGGTGCGGGGGAGTCGATGATGGACTGGTGGCTCGATCACCCCGAGCACACCGCCGACGGCCTGTCGCGACGGCTGATGAACCTGGTGTGGATGGGCTTCGGTGACATGCTCCACGGGCATCGTTGGAAGCCCTCGTAGGCAGGTCGTCGCCGAGAGGATTCCGATGGTCGCCGAGCCATCGACAAAAACACGTCCGAGCAAGACCGACCTGACGAAAGACACCGAGGAGACGACATTGCGGATCACCCACTTCGGACACTCCTGCGTCCTGCTGGAGACCGATTCGGCACGGATGCTGATCGACCCCGGCACCTTCTCCACCGACTTCGAGGGCACCCGGGAACTGGATGCGGTGCTGATCACCCACCAGCACCCCGATCACCTGGACGTCGAACGTCTCCCGGAGCTGCTCGGGAACAACCCGGGTGCGCGCCTCATCGCCGACCCCGCCTCGGCGGCAACTCTCACCGAGGCCGACCTGACCGTCGAGGCCGTCCACGCGGGGGACGCGCTGGAACTGGGAGGCACGTCGGTCGACGTCGTCGGTGGTGAGCACGCGGTCATCCACCCGGACATCCCGCTCGTGGCCAATGCCGGATACGTGGTCGACGGAGGCGCTTTCTACCACCCGGGAGACGCGTTCCACGTGCCCGAACAGCGGATCGACGTGCTGGGGCTGCCGACCGGGGCCCCGTGGCTGAAGCTGTCCGAAGCGGTGGACTTCCTGCGTGCAGTGGCTCCCCGGGTCACCGTCCCGATCCACGAGGCGGTGCTGGCGATGCCGCAGATGCACTACCGCATGTTCGAGCAGCTCCGCCCGCAGGACACGACGATCACCGTGCTGACCAAGAGCGAGCCCGCCACCGTGTGAGGCCGTGCACGAACCGATCAGGCATCCGGAGTGGGCCAATCGGCGAGATCGCGGCCGGTGATCCGCGTGTAGGCCTCGAGATAGCGGGCGCGGGTGGCGGCCACCACCTCCTCGGGAAGCTCCGGCGGAGGCAGATCGGAAGCCCGGTCCCATCCGGATGCGGGCGAGGTCAGCCAATCGCGCACGTATTGCTTGTCGAAGGACTCCTGGGTGCGGCCGACCACATGGTCGTCGGCGGGCCAGTACCGGGAGGAGTCGGGAGTGAGGACCTCGTCGCCGAGGACGAGCGTGCCCGCGGCCGAGATACCGAACTCGAACTTCGTGTCGGCGAGGATCACCCCGCGGTCCTCGGCGTGCTCGGCAGCGCGTCGGTAGAGCTGCAGCGTTCTCTCGCGCAGTTGCTCCGCGCGCTGCCTGCCCACGGTGCGGGCCACGGCCTCGAAACTCACGTTCTCGTCGTGCTCACCCAGTTCCGCCTTCGTCGCGGGGGTGAAGATCGGCTCCGGTAGCCGCGACGCCTCGGTGAGTCCGTCGGGCAGTTCCACACCGCACACCGTGCCGGTGCGGCGGTACTCGGCGAGCCCGGAGCCGGTGAGATATCCGCGCGCCACACATTCCACCGGCAGCATCTCCAGCCTGCGCACCAGCAGTGCGCGACCGCGCACCTCGCCGGGGATGCGCGGGTCGTCGGCGGAGACCAGATGATGGTCGGAGTCGGAGAGCAGTTCGAACCAGAACACGCTCATCGCCGTCAGCACGCGGCCCTTGTCCGGGATCGGAGTGCTCAGCACGTGGTCGTAGGCGGAGATCCGGTCGGAGGCGACCATCAGCAGGTGATCGTCGTCCACGGCATACAGCTGCCGGATCTTGCCCGCGGCGATGCAGGGGTAGTCGGCGAGGGTGGACACGCAGCGAGTATCCCGCACCGGACGAGCCCGCTCGTACGGCGGGTCCTTCGGGTGCGCCGCTCGACGGTGATCCCGGACCGAGCGGAAATCGCCGATCAAGCACCACACCCGGTCGCGATCACAGGATCGCCGACGGCGAGTAGGCGGCGGCCTGGGGGTACCGTGCCGTGACGCGGGAGATCTCGGCGACGACGTCGCGGACCTGGTCGGCGGCCGCGCCGGTGAAGTCGAGCCGGTCGGCCAGCAGTTCCCCGAGTTGATCCCGGCCCAGCGGCAGACGCTCGTCGGCGGCGAGCCGATCGAGAAGATCATTGCGCTCGATGCCCCGTTCCCGCATGTCCAGCGCGACCGCGACGGCATTCTCCTTGATCGCCTCGTGCGCCGTCTCGCGCCCGACTCCCGTTCGTACGGCGGCCATCAGCACCTTCGTCGTCGCCAGGAACGGCAGGTAGCGGTCGAGTTCACGGGCCACGATCGCGGGGAAGGCCCCGAACTCGTCGAGCACCGTCAGGAAGGTCTCGAACAGCCCGTCGAAGGCGAAGAACGCGTCCGGCAGGGCGACCCGGCGCACCACCGAGCACGACACGTCCCCCTCGTTCCACTGGTCCCCGGCGAGTTCGCCGGTCATGGACACGTAGCCGCGCAGCACGACCGCGAGGCCGTTGACGCGCTCGCAGGAGCGGGTGTTCATCTTGTGCGGCATCGCGCTGGAGCCGACCTGGCCGGGTTTGAACCCCTCGGTCACCAGCTCCTGCCCGGCCATCAGCCGGATGGTCTTGGCCATGCTGGAGGGTGCGGCGGCGAGCTGGGACAGCGTGGTGAGGACCTCGAAATCCATCGAGCGCGGATACACCTGGCCGACGCTGGTCAGTGTCCTGCCGAAGCCGAGGTGTCCGGCCACGCGGCGTTCGAGTTCGGCGAGCTTGTCCGCGTCGCCGTCGAACAGGTCGAGCGCGTCCTGCGCGGTGCCGACCGGGCCCTTGACACCCCGCAGGGGATAGCGGGTGAGCAGCTCCTCCAGCCGGTGGAAGGCCACCAGCAGTTCGTCGGCGGCGGTGGCGAAACGTTTGCCCAGGGTGGTGGCCTGCGCCGCGACATTGTGGGAGCGCCCGGCCATGACGAGTTCACCGTGTTCGCCGGCCAGTTGCCCGAGGCGGGCGAGGACGGCGACCGTGCGGTCGCGCACGTGTTCCAGACTGCGGCGCACCTGCAGCTGTTCGACGTTCTCGGTCAGGTCGCGCGAGGTCATGCCCTTGTGCACGTGCTCGTGCCCGGCCAGTGCGTTGAACTCCTCGATGCGTGCCTTCACGTCGTGCCGGGTCCGGCGCTCGCGTTCGGCGATGGAATCGAGGTCCACCTGCTCCAGCACCCGTTCGTAGTCGGTCAGGGCCTGCTCGGGCACCTCGATGCCGAGGTCGGACTGCGCACGCAGCACGGCCAACCACAACCGGCGCTCCAGGACGACCTTGTGCTGTGGTGACCACAACTCGACCAGCTCGGGCGAGGCATAGCGGGAGGCGAGGGCGTCGGGAATGTTGGGCTTGACCGTCACGAGCAGCCAGGATACTTGCGTGACCGGACGCACGACGAGCCGCGCTCGATACGAACGCGGCTCGCCGTGGTCGGGAAGGGAGTCCGGGGATGGTTACTCGGTCAGGGTGAAAGCCGGGTCGGTGACCAGTTCGGTGAGCTGTTCGTCGGTGAGAGCGGTTTCCCGGCGCAGTTTGCTCGGATCGAGCTGCTGCGGGTTGAAGGTGTAGGCGGAGGCTTGCACGACGGCGCCGTTGGTGCGGAAGTGGCGGACCGTCCGCACGAGCGCTCCCCGCGGTCCCTCGTCGGGGGCGGCCAGCGAGCTCACCAGCGTCGACCCGTCCTCCTGCGAAATCACCCGGCATTGCCGCCGTGTGAGCTCATCGCCGGAGTCGGGTGCACAGATCCGGGAAGGGGACTCCGAGACCGTGCCCGGTGCGTGAATGCTCACCATGGTCGAAGTCGGGCCGACCTCGTCGGTGAATCCCACGGTGATCTCCAGTCTGCGGGTTTTGTCCGTTTCCGGCTTCCCGCGGACCGGGATGGAGGAGTGCACCACGTGCACGTCGTCCATGTTCGGGGCCACCTCGGCCACGGCCTTTCCGGCGTGCTGAGCGAGCGACTTCTCGTGAGGGCCGAGCTTCTTCTCCGGGTAGTTGATCTCGGCGCCCGACTCCTTCTCCGGCTCGGCCGGGTCCATGCCGGGGAGGGGAAGGTCCTCGTCCTTCGACGGAGACGTCTCGACCACCGGTGCGGCAGGTGTCACCGAACGCTGGTCGTAGGCGCCCAGCGCCCCGGGTATCGTGGCGACCCCGGCGAGGACCACCAGGGTCGCCAGGCCGGTGCCGACCATCGCACGCCGTTTGCGCTGCTCCCGGCCGGCCTTGTCGACCACCTGGTCGGGGTCGAATCCCAACGGTGGTTCGCCACCGACGGCATCCCGCATGCCCTCGCGCAGTGTCCGCTCGTCCATCACGCTGTCCCTTCCGCACCGACACCGACGTAGTCGGGATCGTGCTGTGCGATCACGCCCCGCAGGTTCTGCAACCCGCGTGAGGCCTGGCTTTTGACCGTGCCCTCGGAGCACCTCAGTGCCGCCGCCACTTCGGCGGTCGGGAGGTCTTCCCAGTAGCGCAAGACGAGCACCGCCCGCTGTCGTGGCGGGACCTCGGCCAGTGCGCGCAGAACGAGGTTCCGTGTCCGCGCACGCTGGCCTGCTACGGCAGGGTCGGATTCGGAGTCACCGGTGTCCGGAACCACTCCGTCCCGGCTCTCCGCGCGGCGCCAGGGTTTGCGCCGTTCGTCGAGCCACGTTCGCATCAGGGTCTTGCGTGCGTAGGCTTCCTGCGTCTTCTCGTCCACGCGTCTCCAAGCCCGGTAGAGCTTGGTGAGCGTGGTCTGAACGAGATCCTCGGCCAGATGCCAGTCGCCGCACAGCAGGTACGCCGAGCGACGCAATGCCGCAGCCTGGTCCCTCGCGAACACACGGAACGATTCCTCGTGTTGGGTCCGCATCGATGGGTGCTCCTTTCCGCGCTACCACCCCCTACTACGCGGACGTGATCGGCGAGGTTGCCCGGCTCGAGTGGTTGCGCGGACGATCTCCTGCGTGCGGCTGCCCGAGAGGGCGATGCGGAAGTCGCGCCGTCGGTCCGGCGGGGAATTCGGTCCGGCGGGGAGTTCAACCCAGCCGGGAGTGCAGTACCCGGCGAGCCGTGGCGCGCGGGTCGGGGTCGCTTTCGATCAGTGCGTTGACCACCGCGCCGTCGACCAGCATGATCAGTTCGAGCAGGTGCTGCCTGCCGATGTCCACCCCGAAGTGCGCGAGGATCTCGGTGAGCAGGTCGTGCAACCGGGCGGAGAGTTCCCGCATCAACGGCGCCAGGTACGGGCGGCGCGGGGAGCCGACCAGCCGTTCGTAACGCAGCAGCACCTGATCGAGCCCACCGTCTCTGGAGCGGGTGCCCAGCAGCAGGTCCAGCATCAGCTCGATCATCGAGTCGGCGTTGTGGTGCTCTTCGGTAAGCTCGGCGAGCCGCCGGCGTCCCGCTTCGAGTTCCGCCTGTGCCGCGTGCTCGACGGCTGCGGAGATCAGCTCGTCGAGGGAGTTGAAGTAGTAGGTGGTGGAGGCGAGAGGCAATGCCGCACGTTCGGCCACGGCCCGATGCCGGATCGCCTCGAAGCCCCCTTCCGCCAACAGCTGCGCGGCTGCCTCCACCAGTGCCTGCCTGCGTCGCTCACCTTTCGGTGTGCTGGCCGCCGTCATGAGTGCCGGTCCTCTTCGCGTGTTCGCTCTCGACGAGCTCAGTGCCCCGTCCCTGCCAGGTTCAGCCCGATCACCCCGGCCACGATGAGCACCAAGGACACGAGCTTGAGCACCGAGACGCTCTCACCGAGCCAGACCATGCCGATCGCGGCTGTCAGGGCGGCACCGATGCCGGTCCACACCGCATAAGCGGGCCCTGCGGGCAGGACCCGCATCGCCCATGCCAGCCCGGAAAAGCTCATCGCCGCGAGCACGAGGAACCACAGGCTGGGAACGAGCTTGCTGAAGCCCGCGGAGAGCTTCAGGGCGATGGCCCAGCCCGCTTCGAGCACCCCGGAGACCATCAGCACGATCCACGCCATGCGCGATGCCGCCTTCCCGCACGTTCGCTCTCGCCTTACCACTTATTGGGACGACCGTACCAATAAAGGGATGTGCGGCTTGGCGTGCGTGGCGGTGCGGGCGGCGGAACCCCCGGTGGGGTCGAGCGGCCACGGGCCGTTTCCCGGCAGGCGGTCACCGACCACAGCGCCTGCTCGCGATGAGAACGATCCTCAGAAGCGGTCGGCGAGGTGATCCGCGATCGCAGGCAACCGGTCGGCGTAGGGAGCGGCCGAGGACCCGGAGTCGGGGCTGCTGCGCACCATCAGAATGTGCCCGCCGTCCACCTCGTCGGTGACCTGCCGGGTGCCGTCGGGCCGCCGATGCTCGCCGGACCTGCGCTGCTCCGGCGGTACGGACTCGGCAGGAGCCAGGAGCACGGTGACATTGCCCGCCGTCGCGCCCTGCCGCACCTGGAAGGAAGCGGTCCGCGATCCCGTGGGACAGCTGGTCGCGGCCACCGGTGTCGTCGCCCGGGTGGCCTCGGGCAGCTGCTGCGCCAGTGCGTCCGCCAGCTCCCGATCCGGAGGACCGCAGCTGCCCTGCCCGGTCAGGGGCCCTCCGAGCACGGTCGGCCCGGTGCCATTCGGGCCCGTGCGCGGGGGCTGCTCCTGCGACGGCTGCCGGACTCCCCCCGGTGTCGGACCGGCCTGCGTGCTCTCGTCGGGAGTGAACATTCCCGTGCCCGCGCCGAGTCCTCCCACCAGAACCGCGGCGACGGCCAGGGAGCTCCCGGCAGTGGCCATGCGCCTGCGAGCCGTCACGCGGCGCGCTCCTCGGGAGATGTCCTGCTCGTCGAAGGAGGCCGGAGGGGCGGCGCGGGCCGCGTCGCGGAACAGCTCTTCGAGCTCCCGCTCGTTCACTTGCCTGCACCTCCTCCCGATGTCGGGCGCACATGATCGAATTCGTCACCGAGAGCTTCCCGCAGCGTTTCCAGCCCTCGGGCGGACTGGCTTTTCACATTCCCCTCGCTGCACTTCATGATCTCGGCAACCCCCGCTACGTCGAGTCCCTCCAGATACCGCAGCACCAGCACGGCGCGCTGCTTCGGCGGGACCTTCCGCAGGCCCGCCATCAACGTGCGCCGCGTGGCCACGGATGTCGCCACGTCCTCGGAGTCGGAAGGAGTGTCCGGCAGGACCTCGACGGCACGCTCGCGCCGCCAGGGCCTGCGGGACTCGTCGATGACCGCCCGCGTCAAGGTGCGACGGACGTAGGCATCCAGGGATCCCTTGTCCCGCACCTTGCGCCACCGGCGGTGCAACGCGATGAACGCCGTCTGGGCGAGATCATCCGCGCGGTGCCAGTCACCGCACATCATGTACGCCATCCGACGCACCGCCTCTCGCCGAGCCGCGAAGTACTCCGCGAACTCCTGTTCTTCGCGCTCGTCCACGCGGAACTCTCCGCTCCTTGTGTGCTTGCACTTGCTTGGACGGCTCGTCCCCGCCTCACGGTTGCATGTCGCATCGAGGAGATTCGCATCACCCCCTTCGCGCGTTGGCCGGACACGGTTTTTCGAAACCGGATATATATGATGTGATCTGATTGTGACCAAACTGGCGCCGATCGACCTTCGTTCCGACACGGTCACGCGTCCCGACGAGCGGATGGCCACGGCCATGGCCGCAGCCGAGGTCGGTGATGACGTGCTGGACCGCGATCCCACCATGCGCGAGCTGGAGACCAGGGCAGCCAGACTGCTCGGTACCGCCGACGCACTGTGGGTCCCCAGCGGAACGATGGGAAACCTGATCGCGCTGGCGCTGCACCTGCAGCGCGGTGACCGGTTTCTGGCACCGCGCGGCTCGCACGTGCTGACCCACGAGCTCGGCTCCGCCGCATGGCTGGCGGGAGGCATGCCCGAGCCGCTGTCCTGGGATGCGGGTCCGGGCAGACCCCCCGCCGATACCGTACGGAACTACGCCGGTGCGGGCTCGCGCTTCGATGCCCTGCGTACGACACTGCTGTGCCTGGAAAACACCCACAACGGCGCGGGCGGTGTGGTCGTTCCTCCGCACGAGCACGCGCAGCTCGCCGCGGCGGCCCGCGACGGCGGGCTGCGCGTGCATCTCGACGGTGCTCGAATCTGGAACGCCGCCGTCGCCCTCGGTGTGCCCCCTGCCGCGCTGACCGTGGGTGTGGACACGGTGCAGGCCTGCCTGAGCAAGGGACTCGGGGCGCCGGTCGGCTCGGTCGTCGCAGGCAGCGACGAGTTCATCACCGAAGCACGCCGGATGCGCAAGATGCTCGGCGGTGGAGTGCGCCAGGGCGGCGTGCTGGCCGCGGCCGGGCTCGTCGCACTCGACCGTATCGACGCGCTGGCCGCCGACCACGGCAATGCGACCAGGTTGGCCGAAGGACTCACCGAGCTCGGCTGGGACGTCACCCCTCCGCACACGAACATCGTCCTGGCGTCGGTCCCGGACGTGCGCCTGACGTTGGCACGTCTGGAGGATGCAGGCGTGCTCGCGGTGCCGATGGAGGGACAACTGCGCTTCGTCACGCACCGCAACGTCGGCAAGGCCGACATCGAGGAAGTCCTGCGCAGGATCGGCAGCAATCAGCAGTGAAACGGCGCGTGCCGAGCGGGCACGGCGGTGTCCGCTGCTGTCCACAGTGACGGAATCCGGCGCCGATGAACCCCTGTCTGCTTCGGTTCCCGGGGAACCTCGGGGTTGTGACGAGGGGGGACGGTCGACGTTCAGACGGCGGGCAGGGCGACCTCGCCTCGGGCGGCGCGCAGGGCGATGTCGGTGCGGTAGTGCGCGCCGGGCAGGTGCACGCCGTCGACCCGCCGGTAAACCTCCTCGCGGGCCGCTGCCAGGTCCGGACCACCCGCCACGACCGAGAGCACGCGCCCGCCTGCCGACAGCACGGTGCCGTCCTCCCGGCGCCTGGTGCCGGAATGCAGGACGCCCGGGGCATCGCCGCCGGTGATCACCTCGTCCACGCGCGGTCGTCCCGGATATCCCTCGGCGGCCAACACCACGGTCACCGCGGAGCCGGAGTCCCACTCCGGTGCCGGATGGGTGGCGAGTTCCCCGCGTGCGGTCGCATCGAGCAGCGATCCCAGCGGTGTGCGCAGCAACGACAGCACCGCCTGCGTCTCCGGGTCCCCGAACCGACAGTTGAATTCGACCACCTGCGGGCCGCTGGAGGTCAGCGCCAGGCCCGCGTAGAGCAGTCCGGAGAACGGTGTGCCCCGGCGGGCCATCTCGTCGACGGTCGGCTGCACGATCGTGCGCACGACGTCGTCGACCAGACTGTCCGGTGCCCAGGGCAGCGGGGCATAGGCGCCCATGCCACCGGTGTTCGGCCCGGTATCGCCGTTGCCGACGCGCTTGAAGTCCTGCGCGGGCAACAGCGGTACGACGGTCGCCCCGTCGACCAGGCAGAACAGGGAGGCTTCCGGGCCGTCCAGGAAGCTTTCGAGCAGTACCGGGTGGCCCTCCTCGAGCAGTTTGAGCGCGTGCGCCCTGGCCTGGTCGAAGTCGCCGGTGACCAGGACGCCCTTGCCGCCGGCCAGGCCGTCGTCCTTGACCACCCAGGTGGGGCCGAACCGCACCAGCGCCGCATCCAGCTTCGCCGGGTTGTCCACGGTCTCGCCGTGTGCGGTGGGCACGCCGGCCGCGTGCATCACATCCTTGGCGAACGACTTGGAGCCCTCGATGCGGGCGGCGGCCCTCGAAGGGCCGAAACAGGCGATACCCGCGGCCCTGACGGCATCGGCAGCACCGGTGACCAGCGGTGCCTCTGGGCCGAGGACCACCAGATCGGCACGCCAGTCCGTGGCCAGCCCGGCCACCTCATCGGGTTCGGAGACGTTCACACCGTAGGACTCGGCCAGGGCCGCGGTGCCCGCGTTACCGGGGGCGCAGGCCAGGGCGGTCACCGACGGGTCGTGGGACAGCGCCAGCACGATCGCGTGCTCCCTGCCGCCGCCACCAATCACGAGGATGCGCACGGCCAGCAGCGTAAATCCTCCGCCGGTGGCGGGTGGGTCCCGCCCCCGTCCCGTGCGCACCGGTCAGGGGCTCGGAACACGACCCGACAACGTTCGCCCGGGATGTCGACGGGATCTTCACCGACCACCCCGACCGGCCGTCCTCGCGCGGCAGGAGTGGAGCCGGAGCTCCCGGAACTCGGCCTGCCGCCGGGATGCGAGCGAGCTACGCCGGGTTGAGCACGAGCACGGCGCCCAGGGCGATGACGACGACGTGGACGATGCGGCTGAAGCGCTCGGCGGGGATGCGCCGGTGCAGCATCGTCCCCAGCGCGGTCGCGGCGAGGATGGTCGGCAGAGCCAGTCCGTAGAGGCCGAACAGGTCCGGTGTCCACAGCCCACCCAGCCCCTGACCTGTGACCACGAGGACGCCGGAAACCAGAAAGTGGGCCTGGAGAGTGCCGCGAAACCGGTGCGGGTCCCATTGGCGCAGCGTGCCGTAGACGACCACGGGTACGCCGTTGAAGTTGTAGGCGCTGCCCAGGGCTCCGGCGGCGAAGCCGAACGGCAGTGCCCACCCCGGTCGGGACAGCCGTGACGGTCCCGGCCGGGCCAGCGAGCAACCGCCGTAGGCGACGAGGAACACCCCGAGGGTCGTGCCGACCACGGTCGCCGGGGCGAGCGTGACCAGCGCCAGGCCGACGGGGATGCCGGCCACGGTCGCGCAGGCGAGTCGCGCGAGCACCGGCCGGTCCACGTGCCGCCATCCCGTGATCACGGCGAGCAGGGCCACGGTCAGCCCGGTCAGTCCGATCAGGGAAATCGCGGTGTGCAGGCCGATCGGCAGCAGTGCCAGCAGAGGCATGCCCACCACGGCCTCACCGAATCCGAACGTGGCCCGCACCATCGAGGCCACGAACACCGCGGCCACGACCAGCACCACCGTGCCCGGCGTCATGAGCGGGTTCCCTCGCCCCGACACAACATCGGTGGCCTCTGCGCGCTCGGACCGGTCGCCGGGCAAGCGGCGCCGACCGCTTCCTTCTCACGCACGCAACCGCCACCCGCGTACAAGGCCGGCCAGCCCACACATCATCCGGTCATGGTGTGGCGAACAATGGTCTGGTCCCTGCCGGGGCCGACACCGATGGCCGAGATCCGCGATTCGGCCAGTTCCTCCAGACGCTGGATGTAGGCACGTGCGTTCGGCGGCAGATCCTCGAACGAGCGGGCCCCGCTGATGTCCTCCCGCCATCCCGGCATCTCCTCGTACACCGGCACGGCGTGGTGCACCCCGGTCTGCGTCATCGGCATGTCCGACACGCGCATCCCGTCGATGTCGTAGGCGACGCAGACCGGGATGGTCTCCAGACCGGACAGCACATCCAGCTTCGTCAGGAAGTAGTCGGTGATGCCGTTGACATGGGTCGCGTACCGGGCGATCACCGCGTCGAACCAGCCGGTACGGCGGTTCCTGCCGGTGTTGACGCCGACCTCACCACCGACCTGGCGCAGGTTCTCACCCGCCGCGTCGGTCAGTTCGGTCGGGAACGGGCCCGCCCCCACGCGCGTGGTGTAGGCCTTGAGGATGCCGATCACCGCGTTGATCCGTGTCGGACCGATGCCCGAGCCGGCGCACGCCCCGCCCGAGGTCGGGTTCGAGGAGGTCACGAAGGGGTAGGTGCCGTGGTCGACGTCGAGCAGGGTGCCCTGGGAACCTTCCAGCAGCACCGTTTCCTCCCGCGCCAGTGCCCGGTTGAGCATGGTCTTGGTCTCGGCGATCCGCCCGGCGAACTTCTCGCTCTGGGCCAGCACCGTGTCCACGACCTCGCCGGGATCCATGGCCCGGCGGTTGTAGACCTTGACCAGCACCTGGTTCTTGTACTCCAGGGCGGCCTCCACCTTCTGGCGCAGGATCTTCTCGTCGAGCACGTCCTGCGCACGAACTCCGACCCTGGCGACCTTGTCCTGGTAGCAGGGGCCGATCCCGCGCCCGGTGGTGCCGATCTGCTTCTTGCCCAGGTAGCGCTCCGTCACTCGATCGATGGCCACGTGGTACGGCATGACCAGATGCGCGTCGGCGGACAGGGAGAGCTTGCTGGTGTCGACGCCGCGGGCTTCGAGCCCGTCGAGCTCCTCGAGCAGAGCTTCCGGGTTGACGACCACGCCGTTGCCGATGACGTTGTGGACTTGCGGGCTGAGGATGCCGGAGGGGAGCAACTTCAGCGCGAAGTCCTGCCCGTCCGGCAGCACCACGGTGTGACCTGCATTGTTGCCGCCCTGGTAGCGAACGACCCACTGGGCTTGCTCGCCGAGCAAGTCGGTCGCCTTACCCTTGCCCTCGTCGCCCCACTGGGCTCCGATCAGCACGATCGCCGGCATGTGAAACTCCAACCTGTCACTGGAGGTGGTCGCCTGTCTCGGGTCGGGGTGAAAGCTCGGCAGGAGCAGGTCGTTGCCGCGGCCGTGCTTCGCCACGAGCCCCCGGAGTCCACGCTTCCACGCGACGCCTACGCCGAGCGAACAGGGTAAACCAGGAGCCGAACGTGACGACGATCGCACTGTCCTGCGGAAACATCGACCGCGCAACACGTCCCGACACCGGCGGTGTGCGGTGGGTCGATCTGCCCGCCACACCGGACCGGGCGGACGTCGACCCCCTGTTGGCCGAGACGTCCGAACGGCTGGTGGTGCACGGTACCGACGCCGATCTGGCGGCCGTCGTGGTGCGCTTGCTGCGCAAGAATCGGCTGCAGGAGCTCACCGTGGGGTATGTGCCCGCGACGACGTCGCCGGCGAGCCGACTGTGGGGCATCCCGGCAGGGGCTTTCTCGCTCGCACTGCAGGGGCGAGCGCGTCCGGCACCGCTGATTCGGGACGACAACGGCGGGGTCCTCGTCGCCTCCGGGGTGATCGAGCCGATCACAGGACAAGCATACTGCGACGACCAGCGAATCCTGAACGGTCCCGCGCTCGGCCTGGAGGTTTCCCCCGATCCGGACGCCGAGCCGTTGCCCGAGCCCACCGCCGACCCGATCGCGACCGAGCCCGCACCCGTGATGGACGGGCTTCGAGCCACCGTCGTGCGCAGGTGGCTCCTGCTGCGGCAGAGCCGGGAGTCGGCCTACGGCCGTGCGACGCAGGTGAGCTTCCAGGAGGCCCGGGTGGTCTCCGACGGGGTCGCCCACCCACGCCCGATGCGCAAGTGGGCGTGGTACCGCCACACGCAGGACCTGCTGCTCGTGCGGCCGTAGCCGGCACGGAGCTCCCACGTGGCGCCCGGCGGTGTCCTTCCCGGCCGGTGCGCGCAGGGCGTGCCGGAACCATCCGGGACGGAAATCCCTAGCCCGCCTCGTCCTTCTCGTCCTCCTCGTCGTGGGAGTGCAGCGGGGGGAGGGCGGCGTTGGCTTCGGAGCGGCTCAATCCCGTCGCCTGCAGCAGATCCACCGTGATCGAGCGCACCTGCAGGACCACCACCTGCATGGAGAAGTCGGACTCCCCGAGCATCTCCACGGTGGATCGGCGTGCCACGGAACGGGCGGCCTCCCGTGCCTGCAACGGGTCCGTGCCGCCGGCGAGCTCGTCGCGCAGCAGCGTCACCGCCCCCGCCAGCTCCTCCAGCAGCGCAGGCAGTGGACGGGGGACCGGCTCGTCGTCGCGCAGTGCGGCCAGTGCCCGCCGCGCCAGCACACGGGTGTTGCGCAACGCCCGGTCGAGCGGGGTCGACGCGATCTGGTAAAGCTGCAGTTCGCCACGCCGGTGCCAGCGGATCGGCGCGAACCGGGCGATCTCCTGGCCGCTCTGGAGCGCCGAGCGGAACTCCTCCACCGAACGGTGGCTCTGGCGTGCCCGGGCGAGCACATCCGAGGCCAGGTCCACGTCCTCGCTCGAGATCGCGCCCGCGACACCGCGCAGCGCGTCGGCGAGTGCCCCCAGCACCACCCGGCCGTGCCGGTGTGCCAGGGCCAGCGGGTTCTGGGGAAGCAGCGCCGCGACGACGAAACCGACCAGGCCACCGACCGCCGCATCGACCATCCTGTCCAGTCCTCCCGCGGTGCTCGGAGGCAACAGGGTGGCCACGAGCACCGCCGAGGAGGCGGCCTGCATGACGATCACACCACCGCTGTCCAGCAACACCGCGGCGCTCATCGCCAGGGACACGACCAGTGCGATCTGCCAGGGACCGGTGCCGATGGCCGAGATCAGCACATCACCGACGCCGACTCCGATACTGACGCCGACCACCAGCTCCAGCGAACGGCGCATTCGCTGCCCCAGCGACACCCCGAGCGCGATGACCCCGGCGATCGGGGCGAAGAACGGCTGCGGGTGCCCGATCGCGTATCGGGCCAACGCCCACGCGATGCCTGCGGACACGGCGCACTGCAGGATCGGGATACCGGTTCGCATCAGTCGGCGCACACGGCGGGCGAGTTCCTGGCGCAATCGGTGCACGCCGATATTGTCCTTCACGCGAAAGGAGGCACCCGGCGGAGGATGCCGGACGCCTCCTTGCGCCTGCTTCGGGCGAAACCGCCTTCCCGCGATCTCCGCGTGATGCGGCATTCACGTTCGCGGAAGGGCTCTCAGGCCAGGCCGGTGGCTTCCACCGCGGCGGGGTCGCTGTCGGCCAGCAACTGGTGGCAGCGGTCGTACTCGTCGTCCTCACCGATGGCCAGCGCGGCCTTGGCCAGCACCGCGACGGCTCGCAGCACGCCCTGGTTCGGGCGGTGGTTCCACGGCACCGGACCGAACCCCTTCCAGCCGGATTTGCGCAGCGCATCGAGACCCCGGTGGTATCCGGTGCGGGCATAGGCGTAGGCGGCGACGACCTCGCCCGATTCCAGCGCCAGCTCACCGAGCCGAGCCCACGCGGCGCTGAACGTGGGGTGGCGGGCGGCGACCTCGGTGGCGTTGGTGCCCGCGTCCAGTTCGGCCTGTGCCTCGGTGTCCTCCGGTAGCCGGGTCTCGGGGGGTTCGAGCAGGTTCCCGTGCGTCATGGCCCCATCCTGCCAGGGCGGGAATCGGTTGCCGCACCGGTGCCGCGGGCCGGTCTCCGCGGCCGAACACGGCCTTTCGACGGTGCCGGGCCGTCTCGCGCGCACCACCCGGCACCGCCTGCGGCACGGTCAGCCCGCGAGCATCCGCCCGGCCGACTTCAGGGTCTCGCAGCCGTGCGCCACCCGAGCGGACATGGACTGCTCGGCGGCCTTGAGGTAGCTGCGCGGGTCGTAGACCTTCTTGTTGCCGACCTCCTCGTCGACCTTGAGCACGCCGTCGTAGTTTTTGAACATGTGATCGGCGATCGGCCGGGTGAAGGCGTACTGGGTGTCGGTGTCGATGTTCATCTTGACCACGCCGTAGGAGACCGCTTCGTGGATCTCGGACAGCAGCGAGCCGGAACCACCGTGGAAGACCAGATCGAAGGGCTTGGAGCCCGCAGGCAGGCCCAACTTCTCGGAGGCGACCTCCTGGCCCTGCTTGAGGATCTCCGGGCGGAGCTTGACGTTGCCCGGCTTGTACACCCCGTGCACGTTGCCGAACGTCGCGGCCAGCATGTACCGACCCCGCTCGCCGGCGCCGAGCGCTTCGACGGTGTGCTCGTAGTCGCCGGGCGCGGTGTAGAGCTTCTCGTTGATGTCGTTGGACACCCCGTCCTCTTCACCGCCGACGACACCGACCTCCAGCTCCAGGATCTGCTTGGCTTCGGCAGTGGCTTTCAGCAGCTCTTCGGCGATCCGCAGGTTCTCGTGCAGCTCGACGGCCGAACCGTCCCACATGTGGGACTGGAACAGCGGGTTCTCACCGCGGCCGACCCGTTCGCGGCTGATCTCGATCAGCGGCCGGACGAATCCGTCGAGCTTGTCGGCCGGACAGTGGTCGGTGTGCAGCGCGATATTGACCGGGTACTTGGCCGCGACCACGTGGGCGTACTCGGCCAGTGCCGTCGCACCGGTGACCATGTCCTTGACCTTGGTGCCGGAGGCGAATTCCGAACCACCGGTCGAGACCTGGACGATGCCGTCACTCTCGGCCTCGGCGAAACCGCGCAGCGCCGCGTTGAGCGTCTCCGACGAGGTCACGTTGATGGCCGGGTAGGCGAACTCGCCCGCCTTGGCGGTGTCGAGCATCTCCGCGTAGATCTCGGGGGTCGCGATGGGCATCGGTCGTCCTCCTCGGGGTGGAGTGGTGTGGCGGTGACGAGGGAAGCGCACACCGATCCCCGGCCCGCGCGGGGAGAGCGCGGGCCGGAAGCCTCACTGCGTGGCTCGTTCGTCCTTCGTTCGTGCACAGTGAAGGCACGGATCGTGGCGGATGCCAGCCGCTGTCGTGATCCTCACAGAAATGCGATCGGCACAAGCGCCACACGGCGATCGATCCCCGGTGATCAGCTCGCTCGATCGGGCGGGTCTCAGCCGACCCAGCTACCGGTCACGGGGTTCCACTCGCGGACGGTGGTCTCCGCGATGACCTCGGCCTCCGCATAGGGATCCGCGGCGAGTACCTCGCGCAACTCCACGGCGTCGGCCACCTCGTAGATCAGCATCGCGCCCCGCTCGTCGGCGTAGGGTCCCGCAGCCAGCAGGATGCCCCGGTCGGCCAACGCCTTGGAGTACTCCCGATGGGCCGGCCGGACCTCCATGCGGCGCTCCTGGTTGTCGTTGTAGACCAGATCGACCACGAATCTCGCCATCTCGGAGAGCCTTTCGTCCCGCTGTGCTGATCGAATCACCGGGCGACAACACCGGCGGACGATCATGTTGATCAATTACAGTGTGATTCCGGACGCTACCCGGTATGGCGACACGGGCCACCACGGCCGGTACCTTCCACGATGTGGGCAGGGACGGAACAGCAGACATCGAACGTTCGGTCGAGCAGACGCTCGGGCACCTGCGCGCGCTCGACCCCCCCGTCGCCGAGACGGCGAACCAGCCACTGACCCTGGAGGACCTCTACCGCGATCAGCGCATGCGCATGGTGCGCCTGGCGATCCTGCTCGTGGACGATCCCGCGACCGCCGAGGACGTCGTCCAGGAAGCGTTCACGGGCCTGTACCGCAACTGGTCCGGCTTGCGGGACGCGAAAGCCGCGGTCGGGTACCTGCGCACGGCCGTGGTCAACGGCAGTCGTTCGATCCTGCGACGGCGCAAGACCGCCCGCGAATACCAGCCACCGCACCAGCCCGACGCCCGTTCGGCCGAGTCGCTGGCGATGCTCACCGCCGAACACCAGGCCATCGTGGCGGCGCTGAGCGAGCTTCCCGCCCGACAGCGGGAAGTGCTGGTGCTGCGGTACTACGGCGACCTGTCGGAAGCCGAGATCTCCGAAGCCACCGGCATTTCGAAGGGCACCGTGAAGTCCACCGCCAGCCGTGCACTGGAAGCACTGCAGAAGATCATGCGGGGCAGTTGAAGGCCGCAGGCACAGCGCCGGCCTCGTCCCGGCGAGGCGCGGCCCGCGTCGCGGCTCGCCGAATCCCGTGGCGGATGATTGCCCCGTGACCGCCTACACCGCTCCCGCCGGTCCCGGCGCCGCCGGGGCACTCACCCTGACGGGCGGGCACCTCGTCACCCCTCGAGGCCCCGTCGACGGGTGGGTGCACATCTCGGACGGGATCGTCATCGAGATCGGCACGGGCAGTCCCCCGGACACTCCCGCGACCGACGTCGGTGGCCACTGGATCGTGCCGGGATTCGTCGACATCCACTGCCACGGCGGCGGGGGCGGCTCCTTCACCAGCCCCGACCCGCATCAGGTGCGGGCGGCGGTGGCCACGCATCGCGCGCACGGCACCACGACGATGCTGGCAAGCCTGGTCACGGCCTCTGTGCCCGACCTGGTGAGCCAGATCGGCGCACTGCGGGAGCAGGTCAGCGACGGGTTGCTCGCGGGCATCCACCTGGAGGGGCCCTTCCTGTCGGCCGCGCGTTGCGGAGCCCACGATCCCTCCCTGCTGCGGCCGCCGGACCGACGGGCCATCGACCGGATCCTGACGGCCGGGCGGGGCACGGTCCGGATGATGACACTGGCTCCCGAACTGGACGGGGCGATACCGGCCGTCGGACACCTCACCGACCACGGTGTTCTCGCCGCCGTCGGCCACACCGACGCCGTGCTCGAGCAGGTGATTCCCGCTGTCGAGGCGGGTGCGACCGTGGCGACCCACCTGTTCAACGGGATGCCACCGCTGCACCACCGCGCCCCCGGACCCGTCGGAGCACTCCTGGCCGACGAGCGCGTCACGATCGAACTGATCTGCGACCTCGTCCACCTGCACCCGACTGCCGCGAGGCTGGCCGCCCAGCAGGCCGGAGCGGGACGCACGGTCGCGATCACCGACGCGATCAGCGCTACCGCTGCCGGGGACGGAACCTACGAACTCGGCCCCCTCGCCGTCACCGTCACCGAGGGTGCACCGAGGCTGGCCGACGGCTCTCTGGCAGGGAGCACGCTGACCATGGACGCGGCACTGCGCAACCTCGTGACCGGATGCGGGTTGCCGATCACCGAGGCGGTCCTGGCCTGTTCCACGACACCGGCCGCCCTGCTCGGGTTGTCCGGCAGCGTCGGTGCGCTGCAGCCCGGCCTGGCCGCCGACCTGGTGGTGCTGGACGCGGACCTGCGGCCACGACGGATCATGAAAGACGGTTCCTGGGTTCCCGGCACGGGCGGGTGAACGCCGAGTCCGTGCGGAACCGGCACGGCGGGCGACGACCTCCGCGAGCGGTGGACTGCACCGCCGAGGGCGTCCGGTCCACAACGAGACACCCTCTAGCCTGGCAGCGTGAGCGATCCCACCGGTGACGACCCCGAACGGCAGCTGTCCTCGGCGCTGCGCGCGCAGGCGGCGGGCAACACCGGCCCGGGCGCCGAAGCGGGCGCCACTTCCTCGGGCGGCGCCCCGCCCCCGCGGCCGGCACGGCTTCCCGTCCTGCGGCTGCTGCTGTCCGCGTTGGTGCTCGGCCTGGTCGCGGGCGCCCTCGCGGGGATCGTCTCCCTGCTGTGAGCTCTCCCGCGCAACCCGTGCACGAACACCCGCGGATGCCCGGCGAGGTGGGCCTCAGCGGGTGTGCGTGATCCGCACGGTGTCGGAATCGCTGTTCGTGCCCTGTCCGCGGCCGGCCAGATGCTCCGCCACGAGCAGCACCGCCACCACGGCCACGCCGAGCAGGAAGTACAGCACCGAGCCCGTCACGCTCCCGGCCGGGGCAAGCAGCTCGCGGTCAGTGCCCTGCCACGGCCACAATGCGCGCAGGCAACCCGCCATCAGCCCGGTCATCACCACGAGCGTCATCCGGCGGCGGTGCTCCAGCAGCCACTGCAGCACCTTGACGAACAGGGCGAGACCGATCACGGCACCGAGTCCGAAAGTCGCGATGTAGCCGAGGTCCCTGTCGTTGAGCGCGGAAATCGTCGGCTCGTACAACCCCAGCGTCAACAGGAAGAAGGAACCGGAAACCCCCGGAAGCACCAGCGCGCACACCGCCACCGCAGCTGCGAGTGCGACCACCACCGGGTTCGGTGCGATCGAGGTCGGTGGCAGGCCGGTGAGCACGAACGCCAGCGCGGCCATCGCCGCCGCGATCCCCACGTCGAGCAGTCGCCACGGCCACTCGATCATCGAAATGGGCACCCACAGCGAGGCGAACACCAAACCGAAGAACATCGCGCGCGACTGCGTCGGGTAGTGGGTGAGCACCGGCTCCAGCAGTTTGGCCGCCACCAGTGCCGCGCACACCAGGCCGACCAGCAACGGCAGCACCACACCCCAGCGCACACGGCGCAGCTCCGCCCCGGCCCGGGAGAACCCGGCACCGCGCGGAACGTCGGTCACGGTCAGCTTCACCGCGCTGACCACGTGCCCCGCGGAATCGATCAACGCTTCGTAAACGCCGGTGACGAGGGCGACGGTCCCGCCGCTGACACCGGGGATGGTCTCGGCGGTACCGATGAGGCCACCACGGACCGCATTCGCTGCATACGTGCGCACTGACTTGGCCATGACCTGCATTTCTCGTTCGACAAGCGGACTGTGCTCACCGGTACGGGGCACCGCTGCTGAGCATCCTCATGATGCCATCACCGCAGACCCTGTGGACGGGCACACCACCGGTCCGGATGCTCACCAGGCTTCGTCGAGCCGGGCATGCTGGGCCACCCAGGTGTGCATCACGACCCCGGCCGCCACGCCGGCGTTGATCGAGCGGGTCGAACCGAACTGGGCGATGGAGACCACCAGGTCGGCGACGCGGTGGGAGTCCGTTCCCAGTCCCGGCCCCTCCTGGCCGAACAGCAGCATGCAGTCGCGCGGCAACGCCGTCCGCTCGAGCGGCTGCGATCCCGGCGTGTTGTCCACCCCGACGACCGCCAGGCCGTGCTCGACGGCGTAGGCGCGAAGCCCGTCCAGATCGGGGTGGTGGTGCACGTGCTGGTAGCGATCGGTCACCATCGCGCCGCGTCGGTTCCACCGCCGCCGCCCCACGATGTGCACCGCGCTGGCGGCGAAAGCGTTCGCCGTGCGCACCACCGTGCCGATGTTGTGGTCGTGCTGGAAGTTCTCGATCGCCACGTGAAAGCCGTGCCGTCGGGTGTCCAGGTCCGCCACGATCGCGCTGCGGCGCCAGTACCGGTACTGGTCGACGACGTTGCGCCGGTCGCCGTGCTCGAGCAGTTCGGGATCATAGCGATCGTCGTCCGGCCACGGCCCCTCCCACGGGCCGACACCGACACTCGTGCCCCACTCCGTGGGGCCGGGTTCCGCGCTCACCGTGGCTCAGGCCAGGCCGAGGTCGGCCAGATCGAGCAGGGAGCGGTACGGCAGCCCGGCAGCCTCGATCGCCTCGCGGGCACCGGTATCGCGATCGACGACGGTGGCCACGCCCGCGACCTGCGCCCCCTCGGCATGCAGCGCCTCCACGGCGGTCAGCACGCTGCCTCCCGTCGTCGAGGTGTCCTCCACGGCCAGCACGCGCCGACCGGTCACCTCCGGCCCCTCGATCCGGCGCTGCATGCCGTGCGTCTTGGTGTCCTTGCGGACGACGAAAGCGTCCAGCGGCGCACCGGAGGCGTGCAGCATCGCGGCCGCGACCGGATCGGCCCCCAGCGTCAGCCCGCCGACAGCGCCGTAATCCCAATCCGCCGTGAGCCGGCGCAGCAACGTCCCGATCAGCGGCGCCGCCGTGTGATGCAGCGTCGCCCGCCGCAGGTCGACGTAGTAGTCGGCCTCCTTGCCGGAGGAAAGCATCACCCGCCCGTGCACCACGGTGAGCTCCCGCACCAAACGCGCCAGCTCGTCGCGCTGCGCGCCGTCAATCCGCGTTTCATCGGCCTGGTCCACGGGCGGCCAGCATACCGCTCACCAGCGGCGCCGGTTGCGGCCCTGCCTCGCGCCGCGGTGCGGCCCGTCAACGGATCCGGACACAGCCGGGGGCAGAAGTGGCGCCCGCTCAGGCCTTCTCGCCGGCGACCGCCACCTCATCGGGCACCCGAAGCGGACCGGATCCGCGCCGTTCGGACAGCAGCAAGCCCGCCGCCAGGACACACGCCACGGCACCGACGGCGAAAGGTGCCTGCGAGGAACCGAACCACGCCGCCGCATGACCGACCAGCGTCGCCGCCAAGGCACCACCGAACCAGCGGCAGAAGTTGTACCCCGCGCTGGCCACCGCGCGCGGGGCTGAACTCACACTCATCGCGGTCCCCGTGAACAGGGTGTTCAGCAGCCCCGAAGCCAGCCCGCTGGCGATCACACACACGACCACCACCGCCTTGGAATCGATGGTCATCAGCCCGAGCAGCGCCGCGTAGGCCAGCACCGCCAGCACCGTGCCGCAACGCTCGCCGAAGCGGGCGGCCAGCTTCGGCGCCAGCGTCACTCCCGCAACGGCCACGCACAGACCCCACCCGAAGAACACCAGGCCGACCGCGATCGCCCCGTACTCCAGGACGAACGGAGACCATGCCAGCACTGTGAAGAACGCCGCCGTGTACAGCGCCGAACCGAGCGAGGTCCGCAGCAGACCACCGTGCCGCAACGCACGCAACGGGTCGGTGAGCCGCACCGGCGGCCTGCGCTCCCCGCTGTCCGACGGGAGGAACCCGACCGCCAGGACGAGCGCGGCGGCCATGAGCACCGCCGTTCCGGCGAACGGGCCGCGCCAGGACAGATTCCCCAGCAGCGCGCCCAGCAGTGGCCCCATCGACAGGCCGAGTCCCAGCGCCGCCTCGTACAGCAGGATCGCCGCCTGCTGGCCACCACTGGCCGCCCCCACGATCACCGACAGCGCCGTGGCGATGAAGAAGGCGTTTCCGAGTCCCCACACCGCCCGCAGCGCGATCAGTTGGCCGATGGTGCTCGCCAGTGCGCACGCCACGGTCGCCAGCACGATCAGCACGAGCCCGGTCACCACGGTGCGCTTGGCGCCGAATCGCGCGCTGAACGCGCCCGTGATCAGCATCGCCACGACCTGCACACCGAGGTAGGACGAGAACAGCTGGGTCACCTGTTCCGGGCGGGCATTCAGGGAATCGGCGATGGACAGCAGGATCGGATCGACCAGGCCGATGCCCATGAAGGCGATCACCGCGGCGAACGCGGTGATCCACACGGCCTTCGGCTGGCCCTTGAACACGTCCAGCAACCGGACGCCGCCTGTGGCGCTCATCGGTGGCCATCCCTCGTTTCACCGGAAACCTATTCGTTAGCCACACTAAAGGAATGACGAGTGGGGCGCCACATCACGATGAGCAGGCTCACCGCATCCGCACCCCGCACCGAACCGGATGGCCGGCGCACCACACACCGGGCGGAGCCCCGCCCTCTCAGAACCGGCCGCTGCCCATGGACTCCAGCACCGGATGCAGCTCGCGGGCCCAGTCGATGCTGTGCACCGTGCCGTAGTCCACCCGCAGCATGTTGATCAGATCCCGGCCGCCGCCGAGCAACCCGGCCTTCTTGTCGGCCTCCAGCACCACATCCATCCCGTGCTCGTCGGCGACGAAACTCACCTCGAGCTGGTTGAGACGCCGATAATGCGGCGAACCGGAAAACTCGATCTCCTGGTAGAACGGCAGCCGCTGCCGGGTCCCACGCAGCTGCCCCGCCTCCACATCCGCCTTGTGGAACCGGAACCCGAGCCGCTCCACCGCCTCCAGCAGGACGTGCTGGGCAGGCAACGCCCCCACACCGATCGGATCCGTATCCGTGGCGTCGACCGCACCTCGGATGTCCAACGTGGTCCGCACCGAGACCACAGAACCCCGCAAGGGGTGGTCCCGATCATGCGTGATCGGCGTTTCCCACGGCACCGGAAGGCTGAACGGCAACTCGGCGATCCGGCCCGACTCCAGCTCGACACCACCCGCCACCTGAACCCGGTGGAAACCACGCATCGCCTCGACCTCGTCATCGCCGACCTCGTGCTCCACCCGCGTCACCAGCTCGACGAACACCCCGCCGATCTCCTGCGCGACCTCACCGCCCCGCAAACGGACCACACCCTGGACCACACCACCGGGCTGCACCCCGGGCGTGTGCAGCTCCGTCTCGACCTCGGCGCCACCCACACCGACCGCTGCCAGCAATTTCTTGAACATGCCACCACTCTGCCGCCCGAGCGGCCCCGGCGGCGTGCACCACACCAAACCGAGACGCGATCGTGAACATGCCGACGCGATGCCTGCACACCGCGTGCTCGTACCGAGCCACACGGCGACACAACTCCTACGATGAGCCCGTGGAACAGCCAACCGCACACGTACGAGCCGTGATCTTCGACCTCGACGGCGTTCTCGTCGACTCCGAACACCTCTGGGACCGGATGCGACGCGACGTCGTCGCCGAAAACGGCGGCGAATGGGCCGAGGGAGCCACCGAAGCCATGATGGGCATGAGCACCCCCGAGTGGGCCCGCTACCTCGTGGAGCAACTCGGCGTCCAGCTCACCCCGGAGCGCACCGCCGAAGCCGTCATCGACCGGATGGCCCAGTTCTACGCCGACCAGCCGCCCGTCCTGCCCCATGCCGTGGAAGCCGTGCGCATCATCGCCGGTGACTTCCCCATCGCCATCGCCAGCTCGGCACCACCCCGGATCATCCGAGCCTTCCTCGACGTCACCGGACTCGGCGATACCGTGCGCTGCACGGTCTCCAGCGAGGAAGTCGGCGCGGGCAAACCCGCCCCCGACGTCTACCTCCGAGCAGCCCACGGCCTCGGCCTACCCGCACAGGAGTGTGCGGCCGTGGAGGACTCCGGCAGCGGACTGCGTGCCGCCGCGGCCGCGGAGACCACCGTCATCGCCGTGCCCAACCCGCATTTCCCACCGGGCGAGCAGGATCGGCAGCAGGCACACCGCGTGCTCGACGACATCGCCGAACTGCCCGGCGCGCTCCGCGACCTCGCCGCCACAGGCTGACACGTTCGAAGCCGGCAACTTCTCGAAGCGATGGTTGCGCCCGCTGTGATGTGTTCGTGCTCCCGTCTCAGGTGCCGCGAACCTTCTCGAGCGACCGCCGCGCCACACTCGCGACCCTGGAGTCCGGATGCTGCCCGGCAATCACCTCCAGGACACTGCTCGCACGGGAATGCGGCACCCGGGCGATCTGCTCGAGCAGTGCGATCTGATCCGTCGTCGCTGACTCCCGGAGCTCCGACAGGAACGCCTCCACGTCCTCCTCCGCCGCCACCGACATACTGTCCAGCGCGAACATCACCGCATCACCGGGCTGAACCGCCACCTCGCCGTCCGCCACCCGCTCCTGCAGCCACATCCTCACCGCCGGGCCCGCAATGGTGTCCGCGCACAGCTGCCGAACCGCGTGCACACCATCGGAATCCGCGTGCTCCAGCACCGACAGCGCACCCAGCCGCACGAGAGGATCATCCACCGTGCGCAGCAACGCCGTCAGCTCGGCGCAGGCAGCCTGCCGTCCGCGCGCCTCGAACCACGCAGAGATCACCCGCTCACCGGTCCGCGGGGAGCAATCCTGAACCGCCAGCACCATTACCTCCGCCGAGTGCCGAGCCATGTCGTCCACAGTGGGCACCACGAAACCCAGGGCTTCCAGGTGGTGGCGAGCACACTCCCGCCCGAACGGCATCAACTCGACCACCGTGTGATCCGGTTCGGTGTCCTGCGGCACGGCGGAGCCGATCAGCGCGGCCGTCTCACCACGGTCGTCCACGGACGTGCGAACCACTCCGAGCGATTCCCACTGCCGAAGTATCCGCCGCAGCACGTCCCGCAGAGCAGCGCGCTCACCGGTACCGATCTCGACCGCTTCCTGCCCCTCCTCGTTCAACAGGGACTCGGCCGTCAGGGAAACCAGAAGTTCCAGCGGGAGCGGATCGACCCGAGAATGAAGCACGTGCAGCGTGCCCTGCACGAGATGCAGGAACACCGACTCGCCCACCGCGAGCTGCTCGAGCTCCTCGAATTCCTCGAGGAAGACGTCCTCGAGCAGCAGAAAGGACTCCCAGAGCCGCTTGCACAGCACTCCGGGCCGTTCGAGCAGAGGACCGCTGATCCGGGTGCGGACCAACCGTTCGCCGGTGTTGCGAACGAGATGGGCGCGGGTGGCCCACTCGAGCAGCATCCCCACCTGGAACCCGTCGTCGGCCACCCCGAGATCCGCCGCCAGCTCGTCGAGCTCCGAGCCCGCGACCTCACCCGTAGCCGCGAGCTTGCGACCCCGACCGACCCAGTCGAGCAGCCCGCGCATCCACGCCACCACCTGCGCTCCGGAAACGTCGGTGTCCTCCCCGCCGAGGTCGGGCACGGGAGGCAGCCAGTACGCGGGCTGCGGCAACGGTTCGAGCTGCTCCCGGGCCTCGACGGCCTCGACGAGCTCCTCGTCGACCTCCACGGCACCGCTGTCGACCGCCGCGAAGAACCGCTCCACTGCGCTGTCGTCGTCCGTGTCGACGCCGTGCTCGGCCATCGTCTCCGACCAGAACTTCGCCGAGCCCCACTCGACCGGGTTCGCCATCGACTCCAGGTACTCGGGAGTGGCGCGGTCGACGACCGCGTGCAACTCGGACACCGGACAGTGGCCGGAGGTGGGCAGATCGGTCTCGGCGAGGAAGTCGACCCACCGGTGCAGGAGCCCGGGAACCGCCGACCAGTCGTCGAGGATCAACTTCCGGGGCGCCGTCTCGGTCAGGAACCGCTCCAGATCCCGCGCGGACCAGCGCGCGATCAGGCCGTCCCGGACGAGCTTGTCGTCGAGCAGTACCGTGAGCAGCACACGGTCGTCGGCACCGTCCTCGCCGGCGGCCTTGTCGCCGGACCGGGCGCCGAATCGCTCGATCAGTGCTTCCTTCGCCGAGTGGTACTGCTCGATCTCACCGTGGATGAAGACGGTACGCATGGGTCCTGCCCTTCTCCGGCCGGAATGCTCGGACGCCGTCACCCTAGGCGCACCACCGGCCACAGCCGTCGACCGCGCGCCTCGTCCCGCGCGTGTCGGCAATGGAAAGGTGCGTGGGTTGGCTCGGGCGGCGGTGCCGGCTGCATACGTGGAAAGAAGGAGGCTCACGCCGCTTGCCGGGCAACCGCAAACAGCCGGTCGGCCGACCCCGACCCGTACACCCTCTTTTATTCCTGGGCCATGTCGACGAAGCGGCTGTAGTGCAACTGGTGTGCCACGGTCACCGTGGACGTCGGCCCGGCACGGTGCTTGGCCAGGATCAGGTCCGCCTCGCCCATGCGCGGATCGTCCCGCTCGAACGCGTCCGGCCGGTGAATGAGCACCACCATATCGGCATCCTGCTCGAGGGAATTATGCATAACTATACCGTTGGCTGTAAAGTTATGCGTCTCGTCGACGGTGGCATCGTAGACCGGCTGCTCGCCGAGGCTCGTGATCTCCACGATCTCGTCCCAGAAGACATCGCTTGTGGCCAGCGTTTCCAGCTCGGCATCATCGAGGACTGCTGCGGCCTTGGCCAGACGAGAGCGGCTGGGAGAATGCTTCCACATGACCGAACCGCAGAACTTCGTTTCCATGTGAGAGGCGAACTCGCGATGTGTCATCGAGCGATCCGACACCAGTGTGCGAACTCGTTCCCAGACCTCCTTGGGAACAGTGTCGCGATTCGTGTTTCCGATGATGGGAAGCAGCTTCTCGGCTACGACGTCAGCCTGAATTGAACGCATGCCGTAGACCCCTGATTCCTTCAGGAATTTCAGCTGGTTCTCGGCGCCGTAGACCAGAACGTGGTAGGAGTCTCGATAACCGGATTTTCGCACGCGCTTGATCCGTGCGAAAACGTCGATTCGAAGTAGTAGTCGACTGAGGTCGTCTGCGAGACGCCTGCTTGTGGTGGTGTAGTAGATCCGTCCTTGGCCGTACTTCTCGTCCCAGCGCACCGACCCGTCCGTGGCCCAGAGGTGACGCAGGAACAGGGCGATCTGCTCGCGTGGCAGGGAGAAGACGCGCTCGGGAATGAACTTCTCGTAACTGCGCAGACCGAACAGACCCATCTCCTCGAGCCACGCGGCGATGGGGTTGCGCTTGCCGTGCGTGAGCCGGTATGGCGCGGGCAGGCGCAGGGTGGTGACCTTGGCGGCCGCGTACTCGTCCCGAACCGGCGTGATCCCGAAGTGCTCCGCCGCTTCGGTGACAGCTTCGAGGTTGGCCTCGTCGATGCTGGCGTAGCGGATCGGCTGGCGTTTGACGAACGAGCCGTCGCCGATGAGGTGCGCGAGCATGATGATCTCCGGTTCCGGCATCGGCTCGACACCGAGCGGTTCCGGGACACTGCGCGGCACGGCGACGCGGTCGCCCACGTCGAGCTCACCCAGTGGCAGCCAGTCGTGGATGGTCAGCATCGGATGGTTCGCGGTGGCCTCGATCTCGCGGCCGGAGGCAAGCCGGACCTTGAAGACCTCTTTGACCCCGCTGGAGAAGACGTTGGTGATGGGACGGGGAACCATGCGCATCCGCTCGTCCAGGGACCACACGATCGGGCGTTGGCCGGTCTCCATGAGTTCACCAAAAGTGACCTCGGCGCCGGTGTCCGCCCGCAGCAGGCGGGTTCCGCTGGTCAGACACCCCGACTCGCGGAGGTCGGAGAGCTGGGGGCGGCGGTCGTTGCGCTGTTCCGGGCCGCGGTTGAGCTGGGAGATCGCCACGACCGGAATATCGAGTTCCTTGGCCAGCAACTTGAGATTCCGGGAGAACTCCGAGACTTCCTGCTGGCGGGACTCGACCTTCTTGCCGGAGGTCATCAGCTGCATGTAGTCGACGACGATGAGACCGATGTCGTTGCGCTGCTTGAGACGTCGCGCCTTCGCGCGGATCTCCATCATCGTCAGGTTCGGCGAGTCGTCCACGAACAGTGGTGCCTCGCTGATCTCGCTCATGCGCCGGGCGAGCCGGGTCCAGTCGTCGTCGGTCATGCGTCCGCCGCGCATGTCGCCCAGCCGGATGCGGGCCTCGGCCGACAGCATGCGCATGACGATCTCGGTGCGCCCCATCTCCAGCGAGAAGATGACGCTGCCCAGGCCCTGCTTGATCGACGCGGCCCGGGCGAAGTCCAGCCCGAGGGTGGAGTTGTGGGTGGGGATCATCGACCGGCTCGCCAGGTAAAGCCGGTCGCCGGCGTCCACCTCGACGCAGCGCACCGGCACGCTGTCCACCTGCCGGACGTGGTCGATGGTGCGGGTCGGGACATGCGCCCCGGCAGGCCGGTTGTGCTTGTGCAGCCGGTTCTTCTCCGCGAGCCGGAAGACCTCGTCGGTTCCGCTGTCGAAGACCAGCACCGAGGTGTCGAAGTCGGTGTCGCCGGTCGCGGTGTCCTCGCCGGTGCCGTCCCGGGCGGGGACGGCGGTGCACGGATAGCCGAGGCCGAGTACCAGTTCCCGCGCGCGTACGGAGATCGGTTCGCTGACGGTCAGCCGGATCGTGCCGTCGTCGGCCACCGTGCCCCGTGCGTCCAGCAGGCCTGCGAGCAGGGCGCGGCGCTGCTCGGAGCTGCCGCGCAGGTATTCCTCGGGCAGGTGGTGGTCCTGCCAGGCTCCCAGTGCGGCGAGTTGCTCGGTGATCTCACCGTGGAACAGCGGCTGGTCCGTGGCGGGGGCGAGCCCGTCGAGTTCCAGGTTGACCACGAGGTCGGTGCGCTCGGTACGCAGGTTCCCGTCGGCCGGGTTCCCCGCAGCCAGCCACACTCCCAGCGTGTAGGGCGAGACGGGGTGGTGCCGCCGGGGAAGCTGCAGGTCACCGTGCGCGGGTATCGCGAGGCGCGCGTGCGGGAGGTCGGCGAGCTGTTGGGTGGTCAACACGCGGCCGTCGGCGAGGCGCCACTGGTGGTCGGCATCGGCGACGATGACGGTGCCGTCGGAGAACTCGATCTCGTGGCAGACCCGGTCGTGCAGCACCTCGGTGGCCGAGACCACGGTGGTGGGGGCGCCGTCCGCGCCGAGCAGCCGGTCGCCCGCCGTGACCTCGCCCATCGTGGTCCAGCCGTGGGGGGTGGGCAGCGGGGTGTCCAGCGCCAGCGCCTTGCCGACGCCGGGGCGGGCGGCGACGATGACCATCTGGCCCGGGTGCAGGCCGTTGGTGACCGCGTCGAGATCGTTGAAGCCGGTGGCGATGCCCTGGGACTCCCCTCCGCGGGAGGCGATGGCGTCGATCTCGTCCATCGTCGGCTGCAGGAGGTCTTCCAGGGCCGCGTAGTCCTCGCTGGTGCGGCGTTCGGTGACGTCGTAGATGGCGGCCTGCGCGCGGTCCACGACCTCCTCGATCGCCGCCCCTTCGGCGCCGTTGTAGCCGAACTGCACGATCCGCGTGCCCGCCTCGACGAGGCGGCGGAGTACGGCCTTCTCGGCGACGATCTCGGCGTAGTAGCCGGCGTTGGCCGCAGTGGGCACGGTGGCGATGAGGGTGTGCAGGTAGGGCGCGCCGCCGACGCGTGTCAGCTCGTTGCGGCGCTCCAGTTCCGCGGAGACGGTGACCGGGTCGGCGGGTTCGCCGCGGCCGTAGAGGTCGAGGACGCAGTCGAAGATGGCCTGGTGCGCGGGTCGGTAGAAGTCGTTGGGACGCACCGCCTCGACCACGTCGGCGATCGCGTCCTTGCTCAGCATCATGCCGCCGAGGACCGATTGTTCGGCGGCCAGGTCCTGTGGTGGTTGCCGGTCGAAGGTTCCGTTGTGGCCCGAGTGCCCGTCGCCGTTCGGCGAGGAGCCGGCTCCGCGTTCGTCGGTCAGCGCCACTGGTTGTTGCCACCTCCTGGACGCAGTGGTTGCGAGCCGTGCCGGTTTCGGGCTCGAACCCGTGCTGCGACACTTTCTTGCCCGCGTGCCGTCACGGTGCTCACGCCGATGCGGGTTCGCCGATCACGGAAACGTCTCGCGCGGGCCTGCGAGCGGGAAGCTAGACCACCCGGATAGAGCAGGCAAACACGGCTGTGGACAACTTGGGGACAGGCTGTGGACAGGTTGGGGACAACCTGGGGAATTCATCCACCGAGGACGGCACTACTTGGGGACAAGCTGGGGATAATGATCGAAGCTCAACTCAACAGCGCAGGTCAAAGCCTGTGGATAAACTGTGGAAGAAATTCCTGGGCATATCCCGGCGTGTCTCACCGTGTCCACTTCTTCGGCGTGTCGGGCATTGCGCCCGAACCGGAGGCCGAGAAGTGGTGTGCCGACGAATGAGTGAGGAGACTCTGGAGCGGTCCCCACGCGGATGGCCGATCCCGGCGGTTCCGCGCGAGCCGTCAGCAGTACTGCCGCGCGGAACCGCCGGGAAGCGTCCTCAGCTTGCGGACCTGATCTCGAGGTCGAACGAGGCTTGCACGTCCGGGTGCAGGCGCACCGACACCGAGTGCTTGCCCAGCGACTTGATGTGCCCCTTGAGGTCCACCGCTCGCTTGTCCAGGGCCGGTCCTCCGGCCTGGCGCACGGCGCTGACCACGTCGGACTCGCTGATCGAACCGAACAGCTTGCCCTTCTTGGAGACCTTCTTGGACAGCTGCACCGACTCGAGGTTCTGCAGCTGCTCCTTGAGTTCGCGGGCGTGCTCCAGGTCCCGGACCCTGCGGTTTTCCTGGGCCCGACGGATCGCGTGCACCTGCTTCTCGGCGCCCTTGGTGGCCACGATCGCCAGGTTGCGGGGAAGCAGGTAGTTCCGCGCGTAGCCGTCCCGAACCTCGACGATGTCGCCCGAGGAGCCGAGACCGCTCACGTCCGCAGTCAGAATGATCTTCACGGCGTGTTTCCTTTCTTGACGGTCGCGGTGGTCAGCGGGCGGTCGAGGTGTAGGGCAGCAGTGCCATCTCGCGGGCGTTCTTGACCGCGGTGGCCACGTCCCGCTGGTGCTGGCTGCAGTTGCCCGTCACGCGACGGGCACGGATCTTGCCGCGGTCGGAGATGTACTTCCGCAGCAGCGTGGTGTCTTTGAAGTCGATGCTTTGCGCGGACGTGTCCTTGCAGAACGCGCAGACCTTCTTCTTCGGCTTGCGCACAGGCGCCTTGGCCATGGTGCTCCTCCTGAGCGAAAACTTCGGATAAGTCGCGTGTGTGTGAGCTGCGGCCGCTAGAAGGGCGGCTCGTCGCTGAATCCACCGGAGCCGGCAGGCGGAGCGGACCCCCACGGGTCGTTGGCCGGAGCGGCGGCTCCGCCGGCCGAGCCGCCACCACCGCGGCTGACCTTGTTCACCTTGGCGGTCGCATACCGCAGGGAGGGGCCGACCTCGTCGGCCTCCATCTCGACGACGGTGCGCTTCTCGCCTTCCTTCGTCTCGAAGGAACGCTGGCGCAGTCGCCCCTGGACGACCACCCGCATGCCGCGAGTGAGGGTTTCGGCCACGTTCTCCGCGGCCTGCCGCCAGATGTTGCAGCGCATGAACAGCGCCTCGCCGTCCTTCCACTCGCCGGACTGGCGGTCGAAGAACCGGGGTGTGGAGGCCACCGTGAAGTTCGCCACCGCGGCTCCGGAAGGAGTGAAGCGCAGTTCCGGATCGGCGGTCAGATTGCCGACCACCGTGATTACCGTTTCACCAGCCATCGCCTGCGGACTCCCTGTCGTTGGTACGGGTCAACCGGATACTGATCGGATCCTGTGTCGACCGCCCCGGGCAATCAGGCGGATGCGGATGCCTGGGTGCGGCTGGCCCTGGCGGCGGCCCGGGCCGCGCGAGCTTCCTTGCGGGGCTCGTGAAGCCTGCGCAGAACCTTGGTCCGCAGGACCGACTCGTTGAGATTGAGCTGGCGGTCCAGTTCCTGCACGGAGGCGGACTCGCTGTTGATGTCCACGACGACGTAGATGCCCTCGGAACGCTTGTTGATCTCGTAGGCCAGCCGACGGCGGCCCCAGACATCGAGCTTCTCGATGCTGCCCCCGTCGTTGCGGATGACCTTGAGGAAGTTTTCCAGGGACGAAGCGATATTGCGCTCGTCCAGGCTCGGGTCGAGGATGACCATGAGCTCGTAATGACGCATGAAGACCACTCACCTCCTGTGGACTCACGGCCGCGGACTCTCCGCGGCAGGAGGGTCGTCACGTCGACGAACCGGTTCAGGTTAGCAAGCCGACCACCGGCGATCCCGATGCGGGGTGCGTCGGGCCGCGTCGGCGGGCCGGTCTCGTCCGCCCGCTCCGCGCCGGGACGCCGCCCGGCGAACCGCCGCACGTCCCGGCGACGGGATCACGGGCGTCGCAATACCCAGGTGCGCACGAGTGCCGAAGTCGCACCGGCCAGCGCGATCGCGGCGATGAGCACGGGCAGTGCGACGCGCTCGCGCTTGTCGGTGGGCAGCGCTTCGGCACTGCCCGCGGCCCGTACCTGCTCCTGACGGGTCTTCTTCCGGCTGTCCTGTTCGGAGGTTGCGAGCAGGTCCCCGACCTGGGGGGAGGAGCCGGGCGGCTGCCCGAACCGGGTTTGTGACCAGGGTGGCAGCGAACCGGGGATGTAGGCGTAGTCCGAGGGGACCATGCTGCGTGCGGCCGGGGGCGCGGTGGTGCCCGACTTCGGCGCCGTGGGCGTCGAACCCGCCGGGGGCGGCTCCGAGGTCGGGTGGTCGCTGCTCGCGGGCGGTTGCTGCGACGTGGTCCGTGGCTGCGCGGATGTCGTCGTCGGTGCGGAGTCGCGATCCGGTTCCGGTGACGACGACGGGGACGGGGACGGTTCGGGCTTGTCCTGCCCGGGCACCTCGACGCCGGTCAGACAACCGAGAGAAGCCAGGTTGCGCACGTGCTGGTTGACCTCGTCGGCCCGGTCACCGAGCGTGGACAGCTTCGAGATCCGAGGTGCCAGCGCGTCGGCCAGTTGCGCGCCCGAGAAGGTCTGCTCCTCGTCGGTGACCGTGCCCAGCGAGACGGGAGCGGCGTTCAGGAACTCGTTCTTGGTCCGCTCCGCACGGTCGAACTGCAGCGGAAACACCAGCAGTGTGGCTTGCTGCACCTTCGCGTCGAGTGCTTTCGGGCTTGCCACGATGGGTTGGCCGAACGAGTCGCTGGAGGCCTGCTCGGTGCAGGTGTCCACGGTTACGGGGTCGGCGGCCGCGGCTTGGCCCGTTCCGGCGAGGCCGCCTGCGGTGACCGCCGCGCCCACCACGCCGGCTGCGGCGGCCCGGCGGAGTGCGCCCGGCCTGACGAGCGGGTTGCGCGGCCGTTCGTGGTCGTGCTGTGTGCAAGCCGCCTTCGAGGTGGCTGTGGCACCGTTGCCGGTGTGCCTGCTCGTCCGTGCGTCTCTCCCGTCGTGCATGGGCACTCCTTCCGCCGGTGAACACACGCCGTCGCACAATACAACGCGAGAACCCTTCAGGGGTGACGCCGTTCACCGAAGCAGGCCAGTGTCGTGCCGGTGGTGCCGGGCGTGCGGCGGGGAGTTCGGAATCACGTCTAGAGTTGATCCCCATGCGTATCGGGGCTCATGTGCGCGATGACGATCCACTCGCGGCCGCGGCCGAGCGTGGTGCGGAGGTCGTGCAGTTCTTCCTGTCCGACCCGCAGGGCTGGAAGGCTCCGCAGCCGCACCCGCAGGCTCACCAGCTCCGTGATTGCGACCTCGCAGTGTTCGTGCACTCGCCGTATGTCATCAACGTGGCGTCGCTGAACAACCGGGTCAGGATCCCGTCCCGCAAGGCCGTGGTGCAGCAGGCGGCGGCAGCAGCGGAGGTCGGGGCCGAGGGGGTGGTCGTGCACGGTGGGCACGTCACCAAGAACGATGATCCCGCCGAGGGGATCGCGAACTGGCGCAAGCTGTTCGAACGCCAGGCCGCCGAGGGCGGTTTCGCGGTGCCGATACTGATCGAGAACACGGCGGGCGGCGCGAACGCGATGGCGCGCAGTTTCGACGATCTGGCCCGGCTGTGGGACGCGGTCGGTGAGTTCGGGGCGGGGTTTTGCCTGGATACCTGCCACGCGCACGCGGCGGGCGAGGACCTGGTCGATGTCGTCGATCGGGTCCGGGCGATCACCGGCCGGATCGATCTGGTGCATCTCAACGATTCGCGCGACGCTTTCGGCTCGTGGCGTGATCGTCACACCAATATCGGCGCCGGACACATCGATCCGCAGGTGCTGCGTGCCGTGTGCGCCGACGCGGGCGCGCCGGTGGTCGTCGAGACACCCGGGGACGGGCAGGCCGACGACATCGCCTTCCTGCGCGGGCAGGACTCGGGCGGGAATTCCTCTGCATGACCGGGCCGGTCGAGGGGCGCGAGCAGACGCGGAAGCTCTCCGCGATGCGGTGGCGGGGCGGTTCGGGGCGCCGGGGGACGGTGGCGGGCCTGGTGCTGTTGTGCCTGCTGACCGGTGTGGTGCTGCTGGCCGGATATGCGAACAAGGCCCGTTGCACGGGGCCCGAGTTCAACGAGTGGGGGCGTTCGGTTCCGGCCTTTCAGGAACGCGCCTACGGCCACGTCTGCTACTCGGACATTCAGAAGCTGTGGATCGGCCGGGAGGTCGATCGTCACATGTTCCCGTACGTGCACGGGGGGATCACCGAGGACGGTGATCTCTACGGCGGTGTGGTGGAGTACCCGGTGCTGACCGGGATGCTGATGTGGCTCGGGGCGATGTTCGTCGACACCGATGCCGGCTTCCTGGCCGCGTCGGCGTTGTTGCTGGCGCCGTTCGGGGTGGCGACCGCGTGGTGGCTGGGCCGGTTGAGCGGCAGGCGGGCGCTGTTGTGGGCACTGGGGCCACCACTGGTGCTGTATGCCTTCCACAACTGGGATCTGGCCCCGGTCGCGTGCTCGGTGGCGGCGGTGTTCGTGATGCACCGGAGCAGCGGCCGCTCCTTGCGCGGGCGGGCGGTGCTTGCGGCCGTGCTGCTGGGGCTGGGGGCTGCTTTCAAGGTCTACCCGGGCATGTTCGTGCTGCCGCTGCTGCTGTACGTGCTCACCGGCGGGCGCGGTGGCGGGGAACTGCCCGACGGGGTGCGGCGGTTCGACGTCCGGGGGGCGCTGGGGGTGGCCGGTGCTTCGATCGCCACGGTGGTGGCGGTGAATCTGCCGTTCGCCCTGGCCGGGTTCGAGGGGTGGCTGGCCTCGTTCGAGTTCCAGTCCCGGCGCCGGGTGGATCTGAGCACGAACTCGATCTGGTATTGGGGTTTCCGGCCCTACAGTGACACCGAGACGTTCCAGCAGATCATCGGGGTGGTCTCACCGCTGCTGATACTCGTGTCGTTCGCGCTGGCGTGCCTGCTGGGGTGGCGGCGGCGTGCACGCACGGGGACGTTTCCGTGGATCCAGGTGTGTGCGGCGATGCTGTGCGGTTTCCTGCTGCTGCACAAGGTGCATTCGCCGCAGTACGCGCTGTGGCTGCTGCCGTTCTTCGTGCTGGTGTCGGTGCGCTGGGGGTGGATCGCGGCGTATCTGATGGCGGATGCGGCGATGGGGATCGGCATCTTCCGCTGGATGTATCTGATCTCGGTGGGCGAGCCGCGCGGTATCCACGACGGTTTCGCCGCGCAGGCGGTGATGATCGGCGTGTGGGGTCGGGCGGCGCTGCTGGTGGGGCTGTTCGTGGCATTCCTGAACGCGCGCTCCACGGTGGATGAGGACGAGGAGTCGTCCTCGTCGCGTGATCGCCCCCTTGTCGGTGGCCGCCCTGCGGTGTCATCGGAGCAGTGATGGGCGGGTGAACTCCGCTCCTACCCGTTCGGGCCTTCGGAGACCAGCCGGGCGTAGCGCACCCCGGCCGCCAGCAGCACCAGACCCGTGCACAGGAACGCCACCACCCTGGCGAACCCGTCCAGCGTGGCGAGGTCGAACAGGAACAACTTGGCCAGGGACACCGCCAGCAGCACCGTGCCCGCCCTCCGCAGGGCCGGTACGCGAATCCCGCGCAGCAGCAGCACGATCACTCCCAGCACCCAGCTCAGCGTGATCAGGACGTGCCCGGTGACGAACCCGGTGTGGTCCTCCCGCATCAGCAGGACCAGCGCCATCGTGGCGCTCGACGTCCCGTACAGCAGGACGATCCCGGCGATCGCCCACCATGGACGCGTACCCGGCAGTCCGGCGAGCACGCCGAGACGGGACGCTGCCACCGGGATCGCCACGGCGGCGGCCGTGGTCAGCAGACCGGCCAACACGCCGGAAACACCGTTCGCGCTCGACAATCCGAGCAGGATGGTCGGCGGGATGTCGTGCCACTGCGCCAGGCAGAAACCGATGAGGGCGTAGCACAACGCCCCGAGCAGCACCCCGCTGCTACGCAGCCACCGCGCCCCCAGCGTCAGCAGCAGTGCCTCGCAGAGCAGCGCGGTCGCCCACACCGACGAGTCGAGAAACGTCATCGTGGCCTGCATCGCGGCGACCGCCCCGAGTGCGCCTGCTGCCGCCCCGAAGCGCGAGGGCAACAGCAGTTGGGAAGCGAGGAGGAACCGGGCCCCACCCCAGAGCGCGAGCAGCAGCGCGGCCACACCGGTGGCCAGGAAACCGGCTGCGATGCGTTCCAGCAGTGGCGCGGCGAGCAGCGCGGGCGCCGGGGAAGCCACCAGCACCCCGACCGCGGTGCCGTCGTGCGGTCGTACCCGGGCCGTGATCGTGGCGAGCACCACGCCGAACATCGCGGCAACACCCACGGCGGTCACGATGGCGGTGTGGTCCGAGGGAGGCAGCAGGGGCAGTGCGTCGGCGATCGAAGCCCACGCATCGGCGACCAGGGCGGCCACCACGGTCGGGAGGGCGGCTGCCACGGTCAGTCGGCTCCAGCCGTGCCGCAGCTGCACCGGTGTGGCAGCGACCTGCAACAGCACGAGGAATCCGATCAGTACTGCGCCCGGCCACCGGGTGATCAGGGGGGAGCACACGGCACACCCCAGCACGACACCCACTGCCAGGGGCTGGGCTTGCCACCGGTCGGCGAGCAGCAACCCGCCTGCGGCGATCACCAGTCCGGCGCCCAATCCGCCTGCCACCGGCAGGTATCCGTACAGCGCCGTGGCGGCCACGGTATCCAGGTACAGCACGGCGAATCCCGTCGCCGCCAGCGCATATCCCCCTGACCGGCCCAAGGGGCGGCGATGTACCCGGTATCCGATTCCGACCAGCACCGTCCCCAGCACGGCTCCGCCGGTGACCCGGAATGCCGGACTGAGCCAGCCGCGCTGGACCGCGAGCACCAGCAGGAACACCACGCCGACAAGCGTCACCGCACCACCGACCCAGGCAAGCACCCGGCCTGCCGCCCACCGTTGATCGGGACTGTGCGGCGGTGGAATCTCCTCGTGATCGGCCCCCCTTTCGACCGTCTCCTGTGGTTCCGCGGGCTCCTGCGGTGTCGGTCCCTGCGGTTCCGGGGCCGTGGTCCGATGCGGCTGCGCCTGTTGCCGGGCGGCCCGAGCGCGCAACGTGTCACTCAGGTCGGTCAGCCGCCGACCCATGTCGGCGAGCTCGTCGGCCACGAGTGCTTCGTCGCGATCCGGCTGAGACATGGCACCAGGCTGGGACGCGCTCCCGACCGCCCGGAATGGTGGAAATACTCAGATTCGCCCATCGACCGCCCGGCACGGGCCCACTGTCAGCAGTTCGTCGTCACGGTGCGGTCGACGGCGACGGTCTCGCCGGAGGTGATGCGGATGCGCACCTCGGAATTGTTGGGCAGGGAGATGCCGCTGCTGACGAGTCCGCCGGATCCGACGGATCCGGTGCTCTTGGTCTCGCCGTTGGCGGTGACGGTGTAGGGCACGTTCGAGGAGCCCGCGGCCGCCCGGAGGGTGTATCGCACCGTCGGAATGCTGCTCGGGTCCGTGCCGAGCTGTCCGGTCAGTACCGGGAAAGCGGATACGAGCTCCGACAGGTCCCGGCACTGCACCTCGCCCAGTTCGACACGGAGCGGCGCCGTGCCGGGAGACGTCGTGTCGGGCGGTGCCGTACCGGACACCGATGCGGCCTGCGCTACGGGGACGGCAGCCAGCGCTGCCAGACTCGTGGCCGCCGCGATCGTGACTCGGCGAAGCCCCATGCTTACCTCCTCGGGAACGACTGCGTCCCCGAGAAGCTAAGGCTCCGATCGTGGTCGCGCTGCGCTTGTGCGGTCTCTTCCCTCCAACGAGCGAAGCCGGGTAATACGAATCGGTCGGATGTGCCCTCGAGGAACCCGCCGTGCGGGTCGTCGTCGCCGGCGGCGCGAACCGTGTCCCGCGCGGGGCGCAGAATCTCGGACACGACGAGCACGCACAGCGCGATCACCACGAGGTCGCGGGCGACCACGGCGCCGAGGAACCATCCCTCGGGTAGGCCCTTGTTGGCCGTGCCCAGGTAGTAGTACATGCGCGGCGCCCACACGGCCGCGTCGACGATCATCCAGCACACCAGCAGTCGCCACCTCGGCAGCGCCAGCACGGCCAGCGGGACCAGCCACAGCGAGTACTGCGGGCTCCAAACCTTGTTGGTCAGCAGGAACACCGCCACGACCAAAAAGCACAGTTGCGTCAGGCGGGGGCGCCTCGGTGCGGCCAGTGCCAGCCAGGCAATGCCGGCACAGGCCAGCAGGAACAGCGTGAGGCTGACCGTGTTGAGCACGGTGGGTGTCTCCTGTGGACCGAGGGGCCCGTCGAACCCGGCCCAGCCGGTGAAGTGCGCCACCACGTTGTACAGCGAGTCCGGATCGGCAGGCCGCTCGCTGTTGAGCCGGAAGAACTCTTTCCAGCCTCTCGGGTACAGCAGCAGGATCGGCAGGTTCACCGCCAGCCATGTGCCCAGCGCGGCGAGGAACGCGCGGAACCCTGCGGCGAGCCTGCCGGAGCGCAGGCACAGCACGAGAAGGGGCCCGAGCAGGAACAGCGGGAAGAGCTTCGTCGCGCCGCCGAGACCGAGCAGCACACCGGCCAGGGCGGGTCTGCGCCGTGCCCACGCGAGCAGCCCCGTGGTGGCGAACGCGGTGGCCAGCGCGTCGAAATTGGTGAAGGCATGCACGAAAACCAACGGTGAGAGCGCTGCGAGTGCGACGTCCCACACGCGTCTGCGGGACAGCCGGGTCAGTGCCCAGATCGTGGTCAGCCATGCGGCGGCGAGCCAGAACGCGGTGATGTCGAAGTAGACGACGGAGCCGACCTCTCCGGGCAACCATCCCAGGTGCGCCAGGGTCATCCAGCCGTCGGTGATCTTGGCATTGACCCACTGGAACAGGCCGGTGAGCACCGGATATTCCATGTAGCGAACCTGCGCATCGGGGGTGCCCGCGTCCTGCACCCACGACGTCTTGTACGGGAAGGCCCCGTCGGGCGCGAGATCACCCATCCCGTAGCGGGGGATGATGTCGGTGTAGCACATCGTCGTGTACTGGCGGCTGCCGCTCCAGTCGAGCTGCTCCCCCTGTGAGGTTTCGTGGGTGTGCAGGCACGGCGCCTTGAACAGCCAACCTGCCGCGAGCGTGAGCACCGCCAGCAGGAGGATCACGCGCAGCGGCGTCCAGAACCACTGGCGCCCCACCTGTGCGTGCCGTCCCAGGCGCCCTCCGAAGGGACGACTCAGGCGGTGCGCCAGGGGCTCGGTCCAGGTCGGTGCGACGCGCTCGGTGGGACCGAGCGAGCCATGGTCCACCATGGCCGGGTTCGAACCGGTGCTGCCGTGGTGAGTCCGGGTGGTGGTGCTGGAGTCCGGCATCCCGTTCGCAGGGGTGCCGTGCTCGTGTGGTTCCGGCGAGGGGGGCACGGGGCGGATGGTACGGCGCGCACGTCACCGGATGGTGGCAGGCCGTGCGTCTCGGGAACCGTCATGCACGCTCCCGAGACGCACGGCGTCCGCTCAGTACTCGTTCGTGGGAGTGGGACTGGGCCGTACCGCTTGCCGCTCGGGTCTGCGCTGCTCGTTGTACTCCTCGTTGCGATCCGAGTCCGGGCGCTGCTCGGACGAGCGGCTGGGATCCTCGTATCGGCAGGGAGGGCCGAACAGGCCGCCGCAGTTCTCGCCCGGGCCCCGGCCGGGTGGGTATGCCGGCCGCGTGTCGGACATCATCCCGCTGCGGGTCGGTGGCAGCGAGAATGTCGGGGACGTCGGCGCGGTGGGCGGTTGTGACGATGTCGACGGCTGCGTCGGTGTCGGCGGCGGTGTCCGGAACTGCCCGATCGGTTCGGGTTGCGGGAACTGCTCGACCGGCAGTCCCCTGTGGTAGCTGTTCATGAACTTCTGCCAGATCGCTCCGGGCAGTTCCGCACCGAAGACGTCACTGCCGTTGCTGTCCAGCAGCGGCGCCTGACCGTCCTTGTTGTTGGCGCCCATCGCCACGGCGGCTGACAGCTGCGGGGTGTAGCCCACCATCCACGCCTTGGAGTTGTGCCCGGTGTCACGGAGCTGGTGTGTACCGGTCTTGGAGGCGACCGGGCGCCCCTGGTCCAGGGCGCGGTTGGAGTGCGGGGCGACCTTGAGCATGCTCTCGGTGACGTTGGCCGCCAGGTTCTTGCTCTCCTGCGCGCTGTTCGAGAAGGCGGACTCGGGGTCCGAACCGAAGTTCTCGACGACCTCGCCCTCGCCGTCGAGGACCTTGGCGACGAATCGCGGTTCGGCGCGCTTGCCGTCGGCCAGCGCGCCGTAGGCGTTGGCCATGTTGAGCGGGCTGACCGGGTAGGCCCCCAGGGCGATCCCGGCTTGGACCACGCCGTCCGAGTTCGCCAGCGTCGGCTTGCCGTTGGTCTTGCGGGGAATCCCCGCCTCGTAGGCGGCTTCGGCGACCTTGCTCGCTCCGAACTGCTCGAGCATCCTGACGAAGGCGGTGTTGACCGACTTCGTCGTGGCTTCCCGGACACCGCAGTGCTTCGGCCTGTCGCACCGCACGCCCTCGGCGTTGACGTACTTGGTGCCCATGATCGTCTGCGGGGAGGAGCCGTCGTAGGTCTCGCCGAGGCCCTTGCCCTGCTTGAGACCTGCCAGCGTGACGAACGGCTTGAACGACGAGCCCGGTTCCTGCGGGGTGTTCGCCCAGTCGATACCGACGACGTCGCTGCCGTAGTACGCCCGGACCGCGCCGCTCTCGGGGTCGGTGGCCACCAGGGCGGGATTGATGTTGTCCGGCTGGCCCTCCATCACCGTGTTGACCGCATCGATCGCCGCCTGCTGGGCCTTCGGGTCGATGGTGGTCACCACCTGCAGGCCCTGACTGCTCAGCTCGCTGCGGGTGTAGCCTGCTTTCTCCAGTTCGAGCAGCACCTGCTCCTTGATGAGCAGCTGGTTGGCGGTGACCCCTTTGCCGCGCCAGGCGAAGCGTGGCTCGGTGGTCGGCATCTGCAGGGTCTGCTGCTGCTGCTTGGTGATCCAGCCGTTGTCGGCCATCTGCCCGACGACGTAGTCCCACCGGGCCTGGGCCTGATCCGGGTTGATGCGGGGGTCGTTGCCCTTGGGCAACTGCACCATGCCCGCCAGTACGGCGGACTCGGCCGCGTTGAGGTCCTTCGGCAACTTGTCGAAGTACGCGTCGGCGGCGTTGTGGATTCCGTGGGCGCCGCGTCCGTAGTAGGCGGTGTTGAGGTAGGCCTTGAGGATCGTGTCCTTGCTGTACTGGTTGGTCAGCTTGAAGGCGCGGACGACCTCGGTGAACTTGCGCCGCAGTGTGTGATCGTCCTTGCCGGTGCTGAGCTTGACGTACTGCTGCGTGATGGTGGAGCCGCCACCCTGCCCGCCGGTGAGCTGCTTCCACGCCGCGCGCGCGATTCCCAGCGGGGAAAAGCCCGGATTGCTGTAGAAGTTCGCGGACTCGGCGGCCAGCGTGGCGTTGCGCATGTCCTTCGACACCTTGCCGAGGTCCTCGATCAGGACACGAGTCGCACCGTCCGCCTCGGAAAACTTGTTGATCAGGGAGCCGTCGTTGTACTTGAGTGCGAGGCTCGTGTTGTATTCGCGCGCGACCTTCGCCGGAGATTTGACATCGATCTGGAAGTAGAGGACGACGAACGCCACGGTGGGCAGGAGAAACATCAGAGCCGCGCCCACGTAGCAGGTGCGGCGGATCCGACGCCAGATCCTCGCGCGCCGGGCCTTGCGTGCGCGGGCAGCGCTCATCTCGTCGTCCGGGGAGCCGTCGTCATCCGGATCCCCGTCGTCGTAGCCGTCGACATAGCCGTAGTCCTCATCGGAGTAGCCGTCGCCGTAGTGGTCCTGGTCCCCGTCGTGGTGGTCGCTGCTGTAGTAGTCGTAGGCACCCTGCTCCGAGCGATGGGTGAGCAGCTCCGACGCGCGGTCCGCCGGTCCCATGGCCTGTGTGGCCGCACCTGCACCCGCCGCTGCGGTCCCGCCGGCGACGATACCCGTGACGCCCATGCCGGCCGGGCCACCACGCTCATGGGACGTGGGTGCCTCGGCCCCCGTCGCGGGGAGGTGGTCGGTCGGCCGCTCGTCGCGAACACCGCCCGGGTGCCGGGCGGTGAGCTGCGGGCCTCCGGGAGGTGGCTGTGGCGGTGGGGGCCCTTGGGGTGTTTGCCGTGTGGGCTGCTCACCCGGCGGCGGCCCCTGGGGCGGGCGGCCCGCCGGGGGTGGCTGCGGAGCTTGGCTGCCGGGCGCAGAGGGTGAGCCGAGCACGGTCGGCGATTCGGGATGTCTTCCCCCGTCCCCTCCGGCATCCCGCCCTGCCAGCCGGTCTCCGAGCGAGGAAGCATCCCTCGGCTCGTCGTCGAAGGACGCGCTCCGGGCGCTCGTCTGCCCCTGGGGAGGTTCCGCGCCCGGCTGTGCCGGGCCTTGTGGGACGGCCCGATGCTGCGTGGTCTGCTGGTTCGCCCCGTCGGGGCCCGGGAATCCACGCTGGTCGGGCGAGGATCGGTGGCCCTGCGGGGCGGACTCGCCCGGCCATTGTGCGTTCGGATCCGAGGGGGGCCGGCCCTGTTGCCCGGGCCGGCCGTACTGCGGGCGTGGTGATCCGGCCGCGCCGGGAGCACCTTCCTCGCCCGGCCACTGCGGCCCTCCGGAAGAGGCCTGCGGCGGTGGTTGCGGTGGCCGTCCTTGTGCTGGAGGCGGTGCTGCCTGCGGGGGCTGAGGTGGGTACGGAGGTTGACCCTGGGGTGGCTGTCCCTGTGGGGGGTGACCCTGCGGGGGCTGAACCCGCCCCTGCGGTGGTCCCTGCGGGGGCTGCCCCGGTGCGGGATGTCCTTCCTGCGGTCGGGGTGTGCCGGGGGGCTGCTGGGGAGGTTCCTGCAGCCGTCCCCGGGAGCCGGGGTGCGGATTCTGCGGGTTCCCGTGAGGCGGGGGCGGAGGTGATGCGGGGCGCTCGCCGGGGTGATCGGGGTTCGGGTTGTCACCGGTGTTGTGCCACGGGTGGCGGCCGTCGGATCGGTCGTCACGCTCGTCGTTCACGAGTGGTCCTCCAGGACAGGCGTCAACGGACGCCGTGCGGTGCACTTACGTCGGCCGGTTGTCCGCCTCCGGTGCCGTCGGTTCCGCTGGTTCACTCGGCCGCGGTCCTGCGGCCGCGCCGTCGGCCATCGCGGCCGCCGGTTCCCAGGACGTACGACAACACCAGATGGTTCCAGCTACATGTTCGGCAAACCTCGACGACGAAAACGTTGAACTCTTCGAACATGGTGGCCATGCGCTCGAGTTCCTCGGGACTGCGGGCCGAGTTCGAAGCATGCTTGAGCTCGTCCCCGAAGACCCAGGAAACCTGAGTCAGCCGCTCCTTGCGGCAGACCGGACAGGTCACGTCACTGGGTTCACCATGAAACTTTGCCGCCTGCAGCAGGTACGGGTCGGCATCGCAGACCTCCATCACCCCGACTCGGCCAGCGTGAACCTGCGCGAGCAGCGACCTGCGCCGCAACGCGTAATCCACTACCTGCCGTTGGGTCCGCACGACCACAGGGTACGTGCCGAACGCGGATGCTCCAGGACCCGTTCAGGTCATAACCACCACTGCTGTTCGCGATTGTTGCGCGGGACACGTTCGTGAGCTCGATATCGGACCGTCGATCGACTCGTCGATATATCGAGGCGATATAATCCCGGGCCGGGTACGGGTACGCCTGCGCGGATGGCCGCAAGGAGGTGCGCATGCTGGAGCTCGCAGTGCTCGGTCTCCTGCACGAAGCATCGATGCATGGCTACGAACTGCGTAAACGGCTGCACGAAGCACTCGGGACGATCCGTGCCTTCTCCTGCGGCAGCCTGTATCCGACATTGCGGCGACTGTTGCGGGCCGGGCTGATCGAGGAGGAAACGGACGGGCAGAGCCGGGGGCGGCGGTCCCGCCGCGTGTACCGCATCACGGCAGGCGGGCGAGCTCGGTTCCGTGAGCTGGTCGAGGACTGCGGTCCGCAGGTGTGCCAGGATGACGCGTTCGGGGTGCGGCTGGCCTTCTTCTCCCTCACCCCGGCACACATCCGCCTGCGGATCCTGGAGAGCCGCAGGCGGCGAGTCGAGCAGCGGCTCGAGGGACTGCGCGCGGCGCTGTCCGGTACGGGTGAGCGGTTGGACTGCTACACGCGGGCGCTGCACCGCCTGGGGCTGGACAACAGCGAGCGTGAGGTCGTCTGGCTGGACGAACTGATCGAGTACGAATGGGCCGAGCAGGCTGCCTTGTGCGGTGGCCACTCGCGGGGGGTTCGCCCGCAGCGGGACCAGCGGCCACACTGAATGCATACAGGGATGCAAGCGAGACAGGAATCGAGAAGGAGGCCTGCGGGAATGGGCGGAGAACGTCGCGGCGAGGGCACCACGTCGAAGGAGGTCCGGGTAGCGGTCGTCGGCGTGGGCAACTGTGCCGCATCGCTGGTGCAGGGAGTGCAGTACTACGCCGATACCGATTCGGACAGCCGTGTACCGGGTCTGATGCACGTCGACTTCGGTGGTTACCACATCGGTTCCCTGAAGTTCGTCGCCGCATTCGACGTGGATGCCAAGAAGGTCGGACGCGATCTGTCCGAAGCCGTCGTGGCCAGTGAGAACAACACCACGAAGATCACGGACGTCCCTCCGCTGGGGGTCACCGTGCAGCGCGGGCACACCCTGGACGGGCTCGGTCAGTACTACCGGGAGACCATCGAGCAGTCCGACGAGCAACCGGTCGACGTGGCTCGTGCGCTGGCCGAGGCCGAAGCCGACGTGCTGGTGTCCTACCTTCCGGTGGGTTCGGAAGAAGCGGACAAGTTCTACGCCCAGGCCGCGATCGACGCGGGTGTGGCGTTCGTCAACGCGCTGCCGGTGTTCATCGCCTCCGACCCCGAGTGGGCGCGCAGGTTCACCGAGGCCGGAGTGCCGATCATCGGCGACGACATCAAGTCGCAGGTCGGCGCGACGATCACGCACCGGGTGCTGGCCAAGTTGTTCGAGGACCGTGGGGTGCACCTGGACCGCACGATGCAGCTCAACGTGGGCGGCAACATGGATTTTTTGAACATGAAGGAGCCCGAGCGGCTGGACTCGAAGAAGACGTCCAAGACCCAGTCGGTGACCTCCCAGGTGGATCGGGATCTCGGCAAGCGCAACGTGCACATCGGACCGTCGGACTACGTGCCGTGGCTGGACGACCGCAAGTGGGCCTACATCCGGCTGGAGGGGCGCGCGTTCGGTGACGTTCCGCTGAACCTGGAGTACAAGCTGGAGGTGTGGGACTCGCCGAACTCGGCGGGCATCATCATCGACGCGATCCGCGCGGCGAAGATCGCCGCCGATCGCGGCCTCGGCGGACCGATCCTGTCGGCGTCGTCGTACTTCATGAAGTCGCCACCGGAGCAGCACTCCGACTCCGATGCCTACCAAGCCGTCGAGGACTTCATCGCGGGTCACTGAGCAGCGGCTGCTGTGGGCGGACGGAACTTCCGACCACGTCCCTGCGCGCGGGAGTTCCGTCCGCCCACAGCCTCATCGTTTCTCCGGTGGGGTGGAGCGCTGTTGCATCGCGGCGTACGCGTACTGCAGGAAGTCCGCACAGGCCACGGTGGCATAGATGGTGCTCACCGCGCGGGTGAGGCCGGGGACGAACACGTGCCCCGTGAACATCCCGGACGCCACCCACGGGGCCAGGCAGAACGGGCACGAGACCAGCTCTCCCAGCGAGTGCTCCATTCCCGACGCCCGGACCTCCTCGTGCAGCTCGGAGGGCGCCGAGGCGCCCTCGAACCTGGTGAACGGCATCCGCAGCGGACTGGTGATCGGGTCCTTGGCCAGCGACCTGCTGATCTTGTGCGTGGCCAGCGCCATGAGTGCCAGCTCACCCGCTCCGAGCCGTGGCGACGGCCTGCCCGTGGCACGAGCCATCCCCGCCACGCCGGACGCGCCGGCCAGGTAGACGGCAAGGCCGGCCGAATAGCCGGCGATCGGTCGTGATGCGTCTCCGCTGTACTCGGCGCGCTGCTCGGCGAACCATTCGCGGAAAGCCCGTGTCCCCCGGCGCAGTAGCCTCACCATGCGTCTCCTTTCGGTGTCCGACGGTAATAACCCTCGGAAGTGTGCGACCTGTCTGTTTCCGCAGATGCTGTCGCTCAAACGACCCCGGCTCGCGGGGTTCTTTCCGAGGTGCGCGGTCCTTCGGGGCGTGGGACTGTGAAGGCGACCGGCGCGCGTGAGTCGCCTTTCGTGGCGTGACTCGTGGGGCTTTTTCGGCCGCCGGTCGCTTTGTTCTCGACAGTGGGCGCACACCGGTACCGCTCGCGCCGATGGCGTATTCGGTCGTCGTCGGCCGGGTACCGGGCCGGGCGCCGCCGGTGACTCGTCGAAAGGAGTTGCGCACATGGCCGACGATTCCCAGGATCTGATCAAGGTCCGCGAGGTGACCGATATCCATTCCAACTGGAGCGAGCACGGCAGCGGTGAGCCGGGCAAGTTCTCGTTCCAGCTCATTCTCGACGACGGTGCCGAGGAGGCGGTCATCCGGCCGTCGGCGAAATCCGCCAAGGTCCTCGTCGGCGAATTCACGGCCGGAAAGAGTTTCTACTACGACACCGACCGCGAGGTGCTCCTCCTGCGTGACTTGGAGTAGCTCGGCAGGGCGCTGCCCGGCCCGCAGCGCCCTGCGAGGCCCCCCTCGTCTCCGAAGCAGGCGGGAAGCGGGCCCGCCGCTGCCGACGCGGCCCGCTTCCCGCACTCGAGGTCACGCCTGCAGGTCGACGGTGACCTTGATGTCCTCGCCCTCCTGTTCCAGGGCATCGGTCCAGCGCTCCAGCGGGACCTGTCGTGAGAGCAAGCGGCGCAGCCAACCGTGGTCGGCGGCGGCCAGCGTCTGCACGGCCTGCCGGTAGTGTCCCAGGTTGGCGTTGACGCTGCCCACGACCACGTCGTTGTCCATCACCAGTTCGTCGTTGATCGCGCCTGCGGGCACCGAAAGCGTCCGGTGCTGCCCGGAGATGCCGGTCAGCACGGTGATCGCGTTGCGCGCGGTGCGCCGCAGCACGTCGAACACGACACTGCCTGCCCCTGTCGCCTCGATCACGAGGTCCGGTTCGAAGTCCAGATCATCCAGCGAGGTGTGATACCGCGCCCCCAGGTCGCGCACGAGCTCCGGTTTGGGGCCCTCGGTCACCCGGTCCAGCACGTGCACCTCCAGTCCCCGCTGGATGCCGATCAGCGCGGCCAGCAGTCCGATCGCGCCCGCTCCCGTGACCAGGACCCGCTGGGGTGCGAAGTAGGTGCGCTTGCCGATCACCTCGGCCTGTTCCCAAGCCTTGGCCACGATCGAGGTCGGCTCGGTCAGCACTCCCAGCTCGGCGAGGTCGGCATCGACCGGGATGGCGAATCGCGGCTCGATGGTCCAGCGTTGCGAGCCGAACCCGTCGAGTTCCTTGATGCCGCGCTCGGTGAACCGGCCGTTGAGGCAGAAATCCCACTGGCCGGCCGCGCACGCAGGACACGGTTCCGGGTCGGGGCGCCGTACCACTCCCACGACGTAGTCGCCCTCGTGGAAGCCGCTGATCGCCGGGGCATGCAGGACCCGCCCCAGCGATTCGTGGAACAGCACCATGCGGTCCTGCCCGGGCGGGAGTGCGTTGTGGGACTGCTCGATGACGCCCCGGTCGGTGCCACACATCCCGACGAGCAGGCCCTCGACGAGCAGTTCACCCGGTTGGGGTGTCGGGTCGGGCAGCTCGGTGACGGTCGAGAGTTCGGGCTTGCCCGGAACGACGGTCGCGGCTTTCACACCAGCCCCCCTTCGTGGCGTTGGCTGTGTTCGGTCCGAGTGTGCCCGCCGTAGAGCATCGCCGCCGAGTTGACCAGGCCGAGATGAGTGAAGGCCTGCGGGAAGTTGCCCGTGAAGTGCCCATTGGGGATGTCGTATTCCTCGGCGTAGAGCCCCACGTCGTTGGACAGTTCGAGCAGCTTGTCGAACATCTGCTCGGCCTCCTGACGTCTGCCGCACAGCACCAGCGCGTCGACCATCCAGAACGAGCAGGCCAGGAAGGACCCTTCACGGCCGGTGAGCCCGTCGACGGAGTGGGTTTCCCTACCGGTGGTGTAGCGGTCGATGAACACGTCGTGCTGCAGACCCTGCTCCACCGCGCGGACGGTGTTGCGGACCCGCTCGTCGTCCCCGGGAAGGAAACCCACCGCCGGGATCAGCAGCGTGGCCGCATCCAGCATGGTCCCGCCGTAATACTGGGTGAACGTCCCGAGCCGCTCGTTGTAGCCGTGCTCCAGCACCTCGGCGTGCACGGTGTCGCGCAGTTCCCGCCAGCGCTCGACCGGTCCCGGCAGGTCGTGCTCCTCGACGGCGCGTACGGCGCGGTCGAACGCGACCCAGATCATCACACGCGAGTGCGTGAAGTGCCGGGCCGGTCCGCGCACCTCCCACAGCCCCTTGTCGGGTTCCTGCCAGATCGTCTCCAGGTAGTTGAGCATCTTGCTCTGCATCTCCCAGGAGGCCTGGCTTTCGGTCATCCCGTGCTCCCGTGCGATGTGCAGCGCGTCCATGACCTCGCCGAACATGTCGAGCTGGCGCTGATTGAAAGCCGCGTTGCCGACCCGGACCGGTTTCGCGCCCAGGTAGCCGGGCAACCAGTCCGGTTCCCACTCCAGCAGGTGCCGCTCTCCCCGAACGCCGTACATGATCTGCGTGTCGGCCGGGTCCCCTGCCACCGCCCGGATCAGCCAGCGCCGCCAGGCCAAGGCCTCGTCGGAGCAGCCGAAGTTGTCCAGCGCCAGCAGCACCAGTGTCGCGTCGCGGATCCAGCAGTAGCGGTAGTCCCAGTTGCGATTGCCTTCCAGCGATTCCGGCAACGACGTCGTCGGGGCGGCGATGATGCCGCCGCTCGGTGCGTAGGTCAGGGCTTTGAGCGTGGCCAGTGAGCGGAAGAGCGCTTCCTTGTGCGGGCCGTGGTAGGTGATGTGCTTGGTCCAGTCGTGCCAGAAGTCCTCGCTGTCCTGGGTCTCCTGCACCGGGTCCATCGGAGGGGGAAGGTTCTCGTGATCGGGCGCCCACTGCAGCACCCAGGAGTACCAGTCCCCCTCGTGGACCGTGAGCGTCATTTCGTGAGCTCGCTCGTCCTCCTTGCCCCGGGGCAGTCGGTCTCCTCGGAGCACCACCGTGTGCGGTCCGGCGATGGCAAGCAGGTACTCGTCCGGGACGGGGTGCTCTTCCCGGATGTGGCGCAGCCAGGGAATGGAGTGGCCGTAGGCGAACCGCATGACCCAGCGCATGCGGACCTCGACCTCTCCGGAGACACCTTCGAGCAGCCGAACCACACAGGGTTCGTCCTCCTGGTTCTTCTCGTGCGGCGGCATGCTGTCGACCAGGCGGACGACACCGTCCGCGGTGTGGAACTCGGTTTCCAGAACCAGTGAGTTCTCCCGGTATTGCCGTCGCACATGCTGAATCGGCGAGGTCGGGATGATCTGCCAGTGCCCGTGATGGTCGTTGCCGAGCAGCCGGGTGAAGCAGGACGGCGAGTCGAATCGCGGCAGGCACAGCCAGTCGATCGAGCCGTCCTTGCCGACGAGTGCACTGGTGCGCATGTCCGACAGCAGCGCGTAGTCCTCGATCGGCCCCGGTTCGGTGCGCTCCTGCAGTCCTGGGCCGGTGTGCTCGTGATCGTCACTCACATCGTCGAGGCTATGCACTCTCGGCGGCCACAGCTACCTGGTGGAGTGAAGGTGGTGTGCGATTTCGCGGGGAAACGCAGCCGAGCTCAGCCGCGGGAGGCGGCGGTCTCCATGATCACACTGTGCGGAATCACAGCACGCAGCCCCTCGTCGAGATTCAAACCGAGGTCGAGTCCGTCCAGCAACTCCGGCAGTGCACTACCGGGCACCGTGCGATATCCCGGCCAGCCCTCCGGCACCCGTGCCACCGAGGTGCAGGCGGGTACGAGTCGGCTTCCGTCGGTCATCTCCGCCGCGTAGATCGCGTCGTCGTCGGTCTCCGGCGCATACAGCAGCAGGTCGGAGTCCAGCACGGCCGGCGGCAGGTCCGCTTCCGGCGCTTCTCCGGTGGCGACGCGCTGCAGCACCCGCTCCAACTCGTTGGTCGGTTCCGGCATCGTGATCGACTGTTCCGAGGGCTCGTACTCGTCGTTGTGGTGGAATTCCTCGTCGATCTCGCCCTCGGAGTCGATGCGGTAGGCGCCGACGACGCCTTCCGGGGGGATGTTCTCCCCGGACTCCTGGTAACCCGGGTCGACGATGTAGAGCCAGCTGTCCGGGGTCTGCCGGGCCTGCTCCCGCATCTCCTCGGTGATCGGTGGTCCCGGTGGGCGTTCCGGTTGTTGTGACATGGGGCGAACTCCGTTCGGTGTCGACATCAATGTGGATGTACCCGTTCAGGGTGCCATTTTCGGCCTCGCTCCGGCCGGTTCGGCCTCGCTCCGGCCGGTTCGGCCTCGCTCCGGCCGGACGTCTCGATGCTGCAACGGCTCGGTGCCGGTTGTCGCTCTGCGGATGCCGATACCGGAGCGGTGGGGGCAGACTGGGGACTCGGGGAGAGTCGGCGGGTGGGGAGGTGATCGACATGGTCGGTCAGCGAGAAGCACTGCGACTGTTCGGATGTGGGGCGTTCGATCCGTGGGGCCATCGACTCGGCATCGTCGGGCAGATCTTTTTGGACGCCGAGACCGAGCAACCGGCGTGGATCGTGGTGCAGAGCGGATTGTTCGGCACGAACGAGAGGTTCGTCCCCCTGGAGGGGGCGGCGTTCGACGGGGACACGCTGACTGTCGCGGTGCACCGGGAGGCCGTGCGCCGGGCTCCGCACGTCCCCCTGGACCAGGGGGACCTGCCGCTGGAAGAGGTACAGGCGCTGTACCGGCACTACGGCATCGAACCCGGGGGCGGCCCTGCGGAGATCCGTGATGGGGAGTCCGGGACGGGATCGAAGTACGCCGATTCATTTCTGCTGCGCCTGCGCAGGCGGGTCGCTGCGACCTGAGTGCCTGTCTTTGATCTGGTTCTTTCGCTCGGGTGATCAGCCTGAGCAGGGTGACCCGCTCCGGCGTATTCGATCGGAATGCCCGCAGGTGGGCATCAGCAAGGCAGCTGGCCACGTGGCGGAGAAGTGGCTACTCGATGTGGCCTGCAACGCCGCAAGGCGCCGCCTGAGACGACGGTTCAGGCACCACCTGACCAAGTTCCAAGACGGGCTCTGTCTGAGGGACGGAGGAGGGCGCGGTTCTTGGCCGTGCTGGGCGAGCGTCGGACGTTCCCGACGAACGTCCCGCAGGAGAGTTCCCACGAAAGTGGGTTCCGGAGTCCTCGCGCATTGGCTACTTTCCGTTCCGCGGGCGTGCGGTGCTCGTCCGCGTGCCTTCAGGGAGGTGTGCCGCGTTGTCCGCTGACACGGAAGTGGCCGAAGCAACTCGGTCGGCAGCACAGTCGGTGGAGTCCCGGGGGACGCCCGCCGGGGTCGACGTGCTCGGGCAACCCCGGCGGGGGCGGGACACAACCCGGCATGCACTTGCCTCCGTCGCCCGCGTCGCCCGGACACAGGCAGGCGAGAACGATCTGCTGCAGATCGTGCACGGGGCCGAGCGAGTGGGTCGGGTCGCCTACAAGTTGCAGCGCAACGCCTCGGTCATGGTGCGCGGGGTGGTCAAACCACCCTATGCCGCCACCGACTCGCTGGACTCCCTCGAGTGCTTCAAGCTCTCCGAAGGCGTCGGGTATCGGGTGCTCTACGACCGTTCGGCGCTGGCCCGACCACCGCAGCTCGACGTCACCTCCCGGCTGGTCTCGTTCGGTGAGCAGGCACGGGTGGTCCATGCGGCGCCCACCAAGCTGCTGGTGGTCGACGACATGGTGGCACTGCTGCCTCTGATCGCCGACGAGCAGTCCGTGGACAGCGCCGTGGTGATCCGCAGTTCGGCGATGCTGACCGCCGTGCTGCGGATCTTCGACGATCTGTGGCGATTCGCGGCGCCGTTGCGTTCGGAACCGGAAGCGCTTCAGGGCGATGTCGCCCCGTCCGAGGAGGAACGCTGGATCCTGTCACTGCTGGCCTCGGGGGCAACCGACGCCACGATCGGCAGAATGATGGGGTTCAGTGCCCGTACGGCACACCGCCGGGTGCGCGAGTTGATCACCCGTATGGGAGTGGAGACCCGTTTCCAGGCAGGGGTGCAAGCAGCCAAACTCGGCTGGCTGTGAACACGAGTGCATGGGCTGATGTGCATAGTGGGTCCGGTGGCGGAACCTCCGGCGTCGCCTCGCTGCTGGATCCGGAACATCGAGCAGTTACCACGCCACGTTCCGGCTGTCCTCGCGAGGCTGTGCGGCGAGAACCCGCGGCGGTACCGGCTGCCTGGAGGGTGGGAAAGCGCTGGTGCCGCTCACCCGGCAATGAGGGTGTGGGGAGTGCCTGCTCATGCGGCGCGACTCGTAGGCTGCGGCCATGCCTTCCCGCCGTTCCGTGGACCCGCGTGAATTTCGCGAATCCGTCGCGGTGGTGTTGCCGTGGCTGGACGGTGCTGCTTCGGAACCGTCGCGAGGCGAGCTTGCGGTGGCCGTGCGGCTGAGCCTGCGAACCCTGGAACAGCTCGCACCGGGCCGCAGCGTCGAGGTGCGTGTGCCACCGATGGCTGCCGTGCAGTGTGTCGGCGGGCCGCAGCACACCCGAGGGACACCACCGAACGTCGTGGAGACCGACTCGCGCACCTGGCTGCTCCTGGTCGCAGGGAGGCTGAGCTGGGCCGAGGCGTTGGATGAGGGCAGGGTCGAGGCCTCGGGATCCCGTGCGGACCTGTCGCCCTGGTTGCCCCTGCTCGGGCTCCCGTGACCGGCCGGCGGCCGTGCTGTGCCGCGACGACCTCGGCCTCCGCCGAGCACCGCGGTGATGGCTTCACCGGCGGGTGAGAGTTGTCCCACCGGTGCAGGCGGCGGTTTCCCGCGGAACGCCGTTTATACTGAGGTGTAACTTGAGACTCCGTCCTCAGGGAGTTTTCGGTGGTCACCGACCCGTCTGATCCGGGAAATACCGATGCGGCCGCTCCGGCCGATCCGACCGAGCAGGACACACCCCGTGAAGAATGCGGTGTTTTCGGTGTGTGGGCACCCGGCGAGGAAGTCGCCAAACTGACCTTCTACGGCCTGTTCGCGCTGCAGCACCGAGGTCAGGAAGCCGCGGGCATCTCCGTCGGCGACGGCTCGCAGGTGCTGGTCTACAAGGATCTCGGCCTGGTCAGCCAGGTCTTCGACGAGCAGGTCCTGGCCTCACTGCGCGGCGGTGTCGCCGTCGGTCACACCCGCTACTCCACCACCGGCGGGGGGACGTGGGAGAACGCGCAGCCGACCTTTCGCACCACGGCACAGGGCAGCGGCCTGGCGCTCGGCCACAACGGCAACCTGGTCAACACCGCCGAGTTGCGGGATCGAGTGGTGGCCGAAGGCGCCGATGTCGTGTCGACGAACACCTCCTCGCCCGCCAACGGGTGCGACAGCGCCACCACCGACTCCGACCTGGTGTGTGCGCTGCTGGCCACACACGCCGTGGACAAGGGCATCGAACAGGCGGCGCTGGAGCTGCTGCCCACCCTGCGCGGCGCGTATTCGATGGTCTTCTCCGACGAGTCCACCCTCTACGCCGCGCGGGACCCGTACGGGGTGCGCCCGCTGGTGCTCGGCCGTCTCGAACGCGGCTGGGTGGTGGCCAGCGAAACCGCCGCGCTGGACATCGTCGGCGCGTCCTTCGTCCGGGAAATCGAGCCGGGGGAACTGCTCGCGATCGATTCCGCGGGGCTGCGCTCGGCGCGTTTCGCGAACCCGACTCCGAAGGGCTGCATCTTCGAGTACGTCTACCTCGCCCGCCCCGACACGACCATCGCGGGCCGATCGGTGCACAGCACGCGGGTGGACATCGGGCGCAGGCTGGCCGCCGAGTATCCCGCCGAGGCGGACCTGGTGATCCCGGTACCGGAGTCGGGGACTCCCGCCGCCATCGGCTACGCCCAGGAATCCGGCATCTCCTACGGCAACGGCCTGGTCAAGAACGCCTACGTGGGCCGCACCTTCATCGAGCCCTCCCAGACCATCCGCCAGCTCGGCATCAGGTTGAAGCTGAATCCGCTGCGCGAGGTCATCCGGGGCAAGCGCCTGGTCGTGGTCGACGATTCCATCGTGCGCGGCAACACCCAGCGCGCACTGGTGCGGATGTTGCGCGAGGCGGGAGCGCTGGAGGTGCACGTACGGATCGCTTCCCCGCCGGTGCGCTGGCCGTGCTACTACGGCATCGATTTCGCCTCGCGTGCGGAGTTGATCGCCAATGGTCTCGACATGGACGGGGTGCGGCGTTCGATCGGTGCCGACTCGCTCGGTTACATCTCGCTCGACAGCCTGATCGCCGCCTCCGAGCAGCCCCGCAACAGGGTGTGCGCGGCTTGTTTCGACGGCGAGTACCCGATTCCGGTTCCGGAGGAGGACCGGCTCGGCAAGTACGTGCTCGAAGACCCGGGCGAGGGCGCCGAGAGCGCCGCCGCAGGTCCCGCCGAAACCGTTCTGCCCAGCGGGTACGGTGCCGAGGATGCTGTCGGCCGCCCCTGAGACCCGTCGTGACGTCCCGCCGGGCGAAGTCGGTCTCCAGTCCTGCTCGTCATTCCAATGATCCCTCCGCCCGCGTACTGTGGTTCGCGCCACATGCACACAGGAGTACGGATCGCCATCCTCGCATCAGATGTGGAGTCAGTCGTGTCCGAAGACCTGCTTGCAGGGTCGAGTGCCAATACCGACCAGACCGAGCAGTCACCGTCGACCTATGCCGATACCGGGGTCAGTATCGAGGCGGGCGACGAAGCCGTGGACCGGATGCGCCCGTGGGCGCAGCGGGCCACCCGGCCGGAGGTGCTCGGCTCACTCGGGGGGTTCGCCGGGTTGTTCCAGCTCAAGCTGGACCGGTGGTCGGAGCCCGTGCTCGCCTCGTCCACCGACGGGGTGGGCACCAAGCTCGCGATCGCTCAGGCGCTCGATGTGCACGACACGGTGGGCATCGACCTGGTGGCCATGGTTGTCGACGACCTCGTGGTCTGTGGCGCGGAGCCACTGTTCCTGCAGGACTACATCGCCACCGGCCAGGTCGCCCCGGAACGGGTCTCCGACCTGGTCAAGGGAATCTCCGAGGGGTGCGTGCAGGCGGGATGCGCCCTGCTGGGCGGGGAGACCGCCGAGCATCCGGGAATGATGGCCTCGGACGAGTACGACATCTCGGCCACCGGAGTCGGCGTGGTCGAGGCGGACGCGATGCTCGGCCCGGAGAAGGTCCGCCCCGGTGACGTCGTGATCGGCATGGGGTCCACCGGCCTGCACTCCAATGGCTACTCGCTTGCGCGGCACGTGCTGCTGGACGTCGCACGGATGCCGCTGTCCGGGCATGTCGAGGAATTCGGCCGCACGCTCGGTGAGGAACTGCTGGAACCCACGCGGGTCTACGCCAAGGACTGCCTGGCCCTGGCCGCCGAAACCGAGGTGCGCACGTTCGCACACGTCACCGGCGGTGGGCTGGCGGGAAACCTGGAACGCGTCATCCCGCAGGGCCTCACGGCCGTGCTCGACCGCGCCACCTGGACACCGGCCCCGGTGTTCCGGCTGATCGCCCAGCGTGGCCGCGTCGAGGCCGCCGAGATGGAACGCACCTTCAACATGGGTATCGGCATGGTCGCGGTGGTCACCGCCGAGGATGTCGACCGCGCCCTGGCGGTGCTCACGGCTCGTCATGTTCCCGCGTGGGTGCTGGGCGAAGTCGCCAAGCAGCCCACGGTGGCCGAAGCCGGGGAAGACCAGCGTGTCGTCCTCCACGGGGACCATCCGAGGTTCTGAGTGCCTCGAATATTGCGGGCACCCGGGACTTCCCGGTTTCGGTGCCGATGAATACGAGTGGCACGGCCGGTTTCCCGGCCGTGCCACTCTGCATTGTTCGAGTATCCGGTACGCGACCCGCAGGTACGTACCACTGTCTCACGCCCTGTCCGGGCGCCGCGGTGACCGTGTAGCTCGTCAACTCACCCGCTGACTTCGCCGGGTTTGGCACAGCGCCACCGGTGGCACAGATGACCGAGTGAGCTTCTCGGTTGCGCTCACTCGGTCACCCGTCACTCACCGTCGGTGGTCGTCGTACCCGTCGTCGTCGTATGGGTCGTCGCGGTCCTGTTCATACCACTCTCCCTTGACATCGGAGGAGAGCTCGCGCTCCAGAGCCTCGACGTCCATGCTGGGGGAGTTGTACTTAAGCTCGCGGGCCACCTTCGTCTGCTTGGCCTTAGCCCGGCCGCGCCCCATGGCTCGACCCCCTCGCGCAGGTTGCGGGGCGGCCAGGGGAATGGCGGCCCCGCATGATCTCGACAACTTTTCCTGTAACTACCGTACCGTGCCGATGCGGTTCTATGCGACGTGGTAGCGATAGTGGTCGAACATGCCGTGGGTGACGTTGACCCCATATCCTCTCGTGCGCGCCGTGAGGTGGCGTTTGCGCACGCGGCCGACCCGTGGCACGGGTAGCGCGGCCCACATTCCGCGAGCATGGGACCATGCTCGCTGTGCCTGAGCCGTTCGTCGCCTACATGAGGGTGTACGAACCCTTGCCGTCTTTCGAATCCCCCGTACGTGAGCAGTTGGCCGAGGCACTGGACCGAGGCCCGGTCGACCCGCTCGAAGTGGGGACTCGTGAGCAGAACTTGTGGTTGCGTACACAGGTGTCCACACGTCCGCATCTGCTCCCCGGCGAGGCAGCCGGAGGAGGCTCCCAGCAGCAGGAAGAGGTCCTCGCTCTGCGTTCGGAGGACGTGCCCACCGGGCCCGCGTCCTCCGTCGGCCCGGACCCGCTCGTCTGCCCGCTCGACCTGCGTGGCCGCTCGGCGGCGGCACTGGTCGGGTTCATCGGGGCCGCCGAGGTGCCGTTGCGTACCGCGGCACTGACCCTGCCGGAGGAGACCGCGAAGTCCCGCGCCTCGGCGGTGGTCAGTGAGCTCTCCCACAGCGCGGTCCATGTGCTCTCGTCGACCTGGACCGTGCCACTGCCGTGGTTCGCCGTGGTCGACCCGGAACAGCGCCGGATCCAGGCGGACTCCGCCGGGCGCGTCGAGCGGGTGTTCTGGAGGGCTCCGATGGCCGACGCACGCCGCCGCGTGGCCCGGGCGCACACGGTCACGCGGGAGTCGCTGGGAGAGGAAGGACCGCCCAGGATCCTCCGGGAAACGGCACGCTGGCTGGAGCGGTTCCACCCGCACTCGGCGGTGGAGCTCGACTACGGTGGCCTGGTGCAGATGCTCTCCGACGAGGACCTGGAAGCCGACACCTCGGCCGAGGACGTGCACGCGATCGTGGATGCGATGGAAGAGGGCCGCACCACCGAGGTCGGGGAGCGATACGAGGCTCTGCGGGAGTTCTGGTCAGAGTGCGCCGCCCACGAGCGCTACAACTGAGTACCTCGCCGTGCGGAGTCCGTTCGTGCGGTGACCTGTGCAGATGGTGGGTGTGTCCCCGGTGGGATCAGCCGAAGGCGCCGGGGAGCAGCCGTACCGTGCCGACGGGCTTGCCGCCGCCGAGCAGCGGCTCCTCGGCCAGCGCGGTGAGCCACTCGTCGTCCACGCCTCCGGCGTTGCCCGGCCCGAAGGCGCGGAGAGCACCGACCGCGACCGGTACCCGTGCCCGTGCCGCGCCGTCGGAAATCTTGATCGCCACCGCGTGCCCGTCCGGCAATGCCATCGCGAGGACGCCTTCGGCTCCCGACTTCGACAGCAGCCCGGGCACCGCCTGCATCAGCCGGGTGTCCTCGCGTTCGGTGCCTGCGACCAGCCACGGGTGGGCACGCATGGCATCGGCCACCCGTCGTTGCGGGGATCCGCTCGGGACGAGATTCGCGAACGAGCGCGCGAGCCCGGTCAGCGAGATCGACAGCAGCGGAGCACCGCAGCCGTCGACACCGGTTGCCACGATCGGCTCCCCGGCGAGTTCGGCGATCGTATTGTGCAGGGTGACCTGCAACGGGTGCTTCGGGTCGAGGTAGTCCTCGACGGCCCACCCGCGCTGCACGCAGGTCGCCAGCATCGCGGCATGCTTGCCGGAGCAGTTCATCGTGATGCGCTGCTTGCCGGACCGCTCGGCGGCCCGTTCGTCCCGCTCGGTTTCCCGCAGCGGCCAGTCCGTCGGGCACTGCAGGGCAGCCTCGGTCAGACCGTGGCGCTGCAGGAGATCGCGGATGCGCAGCAGATGTGCCGGTTCACCGCTGTGGGAGGCGGCCGCCACCGCCAGGTCCGCGTCCTCGGGCAGGTCGAGCCCCGCCCGCAGCATTCCGGCGGCCTGGGCGGGTTTGTTCGACGACCGCGGATACATCGGGGTGGTCACGTCTCCGGCGGAGTAGCGCACGGAACCGTCCGGGCCGAGCACGACCACCGAGCCGTGATGCACGCCCTCGCGAAGGCCGTTGCGAACCAGTTCCACCAGCGGAATCGGACTCGTCGGGATGGTCACTGCCGCTCTCGCTCCGCAGCCAGCAACTCGTCGACGGAGGCGTTGCCTTCCCGGTAGCGGCGTGCGATCTCCGCATCGAGCCGGTCCATCACCGCCTGCACCTCACGGCGCCGCTGCGACACCGAGTCTTCCTCAGCGGTGTACGCGCGCAGCGCGTCCTGCAGTGTGGCAGCGGACAGCGACATCACGTCGGAGAGGTCGACGTCGGACACGAGCGCCTCCGCATACCTGCGATGCGCTTCGGCGCGAGAGGGTTCGGTCGTCTGGTAGCGGCCCGAACCGGCCGCGGGACCGACCGCGTTGTCGGACAGGATCGCCACCAACTCCTCCACGACGCTCGCGGAACCGTTCTCGGCGCGCCTGCGCTGCTCGGCAAGGACGATGTCGATGCGAGCGTGCAGAATCCGGCGCAGATACGACAGGTCGGTCTCCTCCTGCCGTGCCTCGTCCCGCAGTTGTCGCACCTCGTCGAGTTCGCAGTGCTCGATCTCACTGGTGTAATCCGGGGACAGGACCCTGTCGATACGGCGGCGTCCACCCGGGCGGACTTCGATCACACTTCCATCTTCGTGCACGTTGGGGGGCCTCGCCAAGCCTCTCGTCGGTCTTTCGGAAGGAATTTGTGCCCTGTGCCTTGCCCGGGTGCTCCCGAGGACGGGCCCCGTTGCCGGGGGCACCCGCACCGAGGGAACAAGACCCGGGCGGGCTTGTTGTGCCTACGTGAGGCCGAGAGCCTCGCGTGCTTGCGCGGGTGGCAGGGGCGGGCGCTGGGCGATCTTGGCCACACCCGCGGCTCGGGCGGCCAACTGGGTGTTGTCCCGCACCTCGACACCGTCGGAGTACGCCAGCGTGTCGGCCATCCCGACGCGGACATGGCCTCCCGCGGCGATCGTGGCGAGCATGATCGGCAGGCTCGTCTCCCCCACGCCGGTGGCCGAGAAGGTCGCGCCCTGCGGCAGCTCGGCCAGTGCCGCGGACAGGGTGCCGATATCGCCGGGCATCCCGTTCGAGCCGCCGAAGATGAGGACCGCATGCACGGGGTCCTCACCCTGCAGATGCCGCAACGTGGCCAGGTGACTGAGGTCGCGCGCCTCGTAATGCACCTCCAGGCCGCGCGTACGGGCGCCTGCACGCAGGTCGGCGACGAAGTCACCCGGTGCGTCGAGCGGGCAGGTGAGCACGTCGGCACCGGAGTCGAGCAGCGTCTCCAGTGCCTCGGAGCGGGCGTAGGCGGCGACTCGCACGATCAGGCCGGTACGAGCGTGTACGGCGGCCACGACATCCGGCAGGGCGGTGTCGTGGCGCGGCTGCAGGTCGAGCACGGCCGCGCCGACCCGCTCGCAGTCCGCTGCCGCGCCGGCCACTTCCTCGGCGCTGACCGGCAGGCCCGCCACTTCGGACTTGGCGTGCGCGCCGGTCGGAGCGACCGTGATGACGGTGCCCGCGTGCGAGCCGAACCGCGCTGCGGATGTGCTGGACGGCGCTGTCATGCCCCGCATCCTGGCACACCCGATCGTGGCTACCTGAGTGAGTGCCAACGCCGCAAGGCGCCAAATGAGGCACCGGTTCAGCAACCACCTACGCAGGTCCTCAAAACACTCCTAGTGCCCGCGAACGCGTTGCGCGGCAATCCTGCCCGGCGGCTCGCCGGTGTCCGGCGGCACCGAGTCGGGATCCACCGAGGCCGCGACGGCGCGCTCCTGCTCGGAATCCCCGGCGATGAGGTCGACGTCGACCGGGGCGCTGCGCTTGAGCAGTGCCAGGGCCACCGGGCCCAGCTCGTGATGCAGGACGACACTGCCCACACGCCCGACCTTGCGGTCGCCGTGCCACACGGGGTCGCCGGTTTCGGGCCGGACCTCGACCGATCCGTCCAGGTGCAGCAGGATCATCCGGCGTGGCGGTTTGCCCACGTTGTGCACCTTGGCCACGGTCTCCTGACCCCGGTAGCAGCCCTTCGCCACGTGCGCGGCGAGATGGATCCAGCCGAGCTCGTGCGGGATCGCTCGCTCGTCGGTGTCGAACCCGACCCGGGGACGCAGCGCCTCCACCCGCAGTGCCTCGTAGGCCAGCGTGCCCGCCGGGCGTGCTCCGCTGTCGGTCAGCAGTTTCCACCAGTCGACCAGGGAAGCACGCGGCACCAGCAGGTCGGCGGTGAACAGGCCGCGGAACGGCAGGTACCGGACGATGCCGCCGCCGGGCAATCCGGCCACACCGTAGGGCTCCGCCGGGATGCCGGACACGCCCGCCTTCTCCAGGGCCGCCGCGGCTTCGGGACCGGCGACGGTGAGCACGGCGAGGTCGCCGGTGGCGTCCCGAACCTCCACCTTCGACCAGAAACGCATGGCATCGAGGTACTCCAGCAGGGACTGCCTGCCGTCGGTGCCCATGCTCGGCAGGGCGCTGGTGGCCTGCGCACCCGCATCGGTGTCCAGGTAGACGGTGCCGCCGTGATGCGCCAGGAGCATGTGGCTGTCGATGCGCCCCTGGCTGTCCAATACCAGCGCCTCGGTGCCGCGATCCTCACCGAGCTCGGTCAGATGCTGCGAGAGCACGAGGTGCAGCCAGCTCAGCCGTTCGTCGCCCGTCACCGCGATCACGTCGCGGTGCGAGCGGTCCACGACCACTGCCGACCGGGTCGCCGAACGTTGCTCGGAAAACGGGTCGCCGAAGTGCCACGGCACCCCGGCATCCGCGGAATCCTCCGGTGCGGCGACCGCTCCTGGTAGCTCGAGCAGTGGTGAGTTCATGTCGGCTCCTTGCCGTCTGCGGTGGCAGGCGGATCGGCAGTGCCCGCGTCGGTCTCGCGGCAGTCCCGGCAGGTACCGGACAGCGCGAGATGGCTGGCATCGAGCGCGAAACCGCGCTGCTCGTCGAGTGATCGGGCGAGACCGTCGAGCATTTCGCAGGGGACCTCGTCGATCCCGCCGCATCGATGGCACACCAGGTGTACGTGCTCGTGCTCTTCCACGGAGTACGTGGGGGCGCCGTGCCCGAGGTGGGTGTGGCGCACCAGACCCAGCTCCTCCAGAAGATCCAGGGCACGGTAGACGGTCGTGATGTTGACGGTGGGCGCTGTGTGCTGGATTCGGCGACACACCTGCTCCGGGGTGGCGTGGTCCATCTCCCGCACCGCATCCAGCACCAGCTGTCGCTGCGGAGTCATCCGCATGCCACGTCTGTGCAGGGTGCTGCGCAGCGCCGTCTGATCAGTCCGCGCCGGATTGCTCACTGCCTGCTCCTGTGCTCGCTCGACCCGGGTGGGGACCCTTCGGATGCCTGCCTGCTCGGCCCCTTCGATCGTAGGACGTCACAGGGCCGGTCGGTGCGGCGCGGTAGTACCGGAGGCGGCTTGCGGCGGTGCGCATCCGCGCACTCTAGGCTGCGGGTATGCGCGTACTGGCTCTGCTCGACGGGACCCTGGCCGATCCGGACACGCCACTGCTGCACGCCGACGATCTGGGTGTTCAGCGTGGCGACGGTGTTTTCGAAACGGTCCTGGTCGTCGACGGTCATGCCCGCGAGTTGGTCCCCCACCTCGACCGCCTCGAGCGGTCTGCTCACCTGATGGACCTGTCCCTGCCCGGGCGGGCGAGCTGGCAACGCGCGGTGGACGCGGTGATCGGCGCCTGGCCGTGGGGAACCGACCCCGAGATGGTGCTCAAGCTCGTCTGCACGCGCGGTGTGGAGGGGCGTGACGACGCACCCACCGGTTTCGCGATGGGTCGGCAGATGTCGAGTGAGATACTGCGCAAACGCGCGAACGGGGTTTCGGCGATCACGCTCGAACGTGGCCACGCCCCCGACCTGAAGGACCGCGCTCCCTGGCTGCTGCTGTCGGCGAAGACGCTGTCGTATGCGGTGAACATGGCCGCTCTGCGGGAGGCCGAGCGGCGCGGTGCGGACGAGGTGGTTTTCACCGCCACCGATGGGTCGGTGCTGGAGGGGCCGACGTCCAACGTCGTGCTCGCACGCGGAAACACCCTGCTGACCACACCACCTGCTTCGGGAGTTCTGCCCGGGACCACCCAGGGCGCCTTGTTCCGCGCCGCCGAGCGGGCCGGGTGGCGGACCCGGGTGGAACCGTTCCCGGCCACCGAGCTGTTCCACGCCGACGGTGTGTGGCTGGCTTCCAGCATCCGGCTGGTCACCCAGGTGCACACTCTCGACGGAGCTCAGCTGAAAGCCGACGCCGATCTGCATGCCGAGATCACCGGGCTTTACGAGTCGCAGTACTGAGAGGCTGCGTGGTGCGACACGGCCGCCTGCTGAGCCGTGTCGGTCCCACCTGCTTGATCGTGATGTGCCTGCTCGGAGCAGCGAGGTGACGCCGGAGGTTCCGCCACAGGCACCGGCGCGCAAACCAACCCGGTCGATCTCCTTATCCGACCACGCGCTCCAGCTTCGCCGACAGGCGTGGCTGCATCTCGTGCTCGGAGGTCGCACGCTCTTCCACGTAGGCCAGTGAGCCCTCCACGACGCCGTAGAGGCGGCTCGCTGCGGTCACGTCCTCGGCGGTCGGGGTGCGGAGCACGGCATCGGTCGACAGTTCCCAGGTGGTCTGGTTCTTCGGCTTGCCGAAAAACATCTCCGCGACACCGGTGGAATGCGTGAGCAGCAACTCGATGGTGTCGTCCGGCTGCGGTCGCCACCAGCCGGTCTCACGGAAGGCGGGTTCCACGATCGAACCTCCCGGACCGTCGAGCTTCCATGCGCGACTGGAGTAGGTCAGGAACGGTCGACCATCGTGGGAGAAGGTGACCTCCTGCAGGAAGCGGTACGTCTCGTCCAGGGACGGGTGGTTGGCCTCGCCCTCACCGCGCCACACACCGACCAGCGGCAGCAACGCGAGGCAGGCGCTGTTGAGCTCGGGCCCCATCCGCAGATTGGCGGTGTCGCCGGTCCCCGGCAGATCGTCGAACTCGGGGATGTTGCGTCCCCGGGTCTTCTCGGCACGTTCGGCGGCGGCACGCACCGCCGCGTCACCGCTGCCGGGCTGGGGGCCGCCTTCCGGCTGGTTGGGTGTCGCAGTCATCGCCGTCGAGGTTACCTGCTGGTTCCGTGCCGTCGTCACACGAGCATCAGTCTTGGTGCAGGCGGTAGACCACGTAGAAGGCGAACCAGATGGTGGCCAGGGCTGCGAGGCCGACCAGACTGACCAGACCGTAGTGCAAGAAGTCGATGAGTTCCACGCGCCAAGGATAACCACCGAGGTCGCCGCGTGGGGTGTGGCGTCGGACATGTTCGGGTGGGAGCAGGCAGGCGCAGCGCGCAACGTCGAAAGGGGCCGGCGCCCTCGGGCACCGGCCCCTTCGTGGGAGAAACTACTCCGCTACCGACTGCGCGGATCGGAGCCGACTCCAATCCGCGCAACCTACTTAAGCGACGGCGACATCCACCGGATGTACCCCGGGCCCGGAGGCCGCGACGTCGGACTGGCCGCTGCCGTCGCGATGCAAGGCACGCACGGTCCACGTTCCCTCGCCGGCGTAGAACCGGAAGTCGCCCTCGGCGGAGGAAACCACCTCGGCGGTGAACTCCCCGGACGAATCCAGCAGCCGCACGAACGCGTTGCCGACCGGCTGCTCGCCGGAGCGCACCCTGCCCGCGACGATGACCTGGTCGGTGTCCTCCGAGACAGCGGTCGCCGTCTGCTCGGGTGCTCCGCATCCGCTCATGGTCAGGCCTCCTGCTGCTCGCTCGGGTTTTCGATCGGCACACCCACCAGCGAGCCGTACTCGGTCCACGATCCGTCGTAGTTCTTCACGTTGCTGTGGCCGAGCAGCTCACGCAGCACGAACCAGGTGTGCGAGGAGCGCTCGCCGATCCGGCAGTAGGCGATGGTGTCCTTCGAGTCGTCCAGTCCGGCCTCGCCGTAGATCTTGCGCAGCTCGTCGTCGGACTTGAAGGTGCCGTCCTCGTTGGCGGCCTTGCTCCACGGCACGTTGATCGCCGAGGGGATGTGGCCGCCTCGCTGCGCGGACTCCTGCGGCAGATGCGCCGGAGCCACCAGCTTGCCGGAGAACTCGTCGGGCGAGCGGACGTCGACGAGGTTCTGGTTGTCGATCGCGTCGACGACCTCGTCGCGGAAAGCACGGATCGACCGATCCGGCTCCTGGGCCACGTACTTCGTCGCCGAGCGGCTCGGCTCTTCCTTGGTCAGCTCCCGACCGTCGAGCTCCCACTTCTTGCGGCCACCGTCGAGCAGCCGGACATCGGAATGTCCGTAGAGCTTGAAGTACCAGTAGGCGTAGGCGGCGAACCAGTTGTTGTTGCCGCCGTAGAGGATCACCGTGTCGTCGTTGCCGATGCCCTTGGCCGACAGCAGTTCGCTGAAGCCGGTCCGGTCGACGAAGTCGCGACGCACGTGATCCTGCAGTTCGTTGCGCCAGTCCAGCTTGACGGCCCCCGGGATGTGACCGTTGTCGTAGGCGGTGGTGTCCTCGTCCACCTCGGCGAACACCACACCATCGGTGTTGAGGTTCTGTTCGGCCCAGTCGGTGGAGACCAGGACCTCGTCACGGCTCATCGTGCGACTCCTTCTCGTGTGTTCTCGGATCTCGGTGTCATCGGATGCCGGATGCGGCGGGAGCGAACCGCCGGATCACCAGATACATCCGGCAACCGAGGCAGAAACCGAAAGCGGCGTTGAGCAGGGCGGCGACCAGCGCGAAAGCATTGGCCACGACGCCCAGCGCGGTCCATTCGGCCGCGTATCCCACCGTGGCCACCAGCGCGAAGACGAATCCGACCCCCTGGGAGAAGCGCACCGGAGCGGGAGCCTCCTGCTCCCCTTCGGGGACCGGTGCCAACCGAGGCTGCACCGCCCGCTGGTAAACGTGGCCCCACGGGTTCAGTTTGAGCCCGATGAAGGCGCACAGCGCGAACAGTGCGGTCTGTGCGGCCAGGATACGCCAACTCCCCGTGATCAGGCCCAAAGCGAGAATCACACTGGTGATCCAGGCGGTGAAGCGGATGCCCCGAGGGTCGAGTGTTGCGGCGGACATGAGGATGCTCCTGACCATCAGCTCAATCGGATTGGGCTGCCGAGTCCGTCAGGCGGTGAAGTGTGCGCCTCGCGAGGGTGTGACCGTGCGCGCGTCCGGCATGGGTCTACCGCCGTTGGTCAGTGCCTGCGACACAGGCTGCTGCCCACACGGCACAGGTCCACAGCGCGCCTTCGGGTCAGCAGTACATGCACGTCACGCAGAATAGCGTCCGGGACTGCTCGTCGGAAAGATCGTTCACTGTGTGGGATGACGAAGTGGCCGCCGGAACACCCACCTGCTCTCGGTCCGAGTCGGATGCCGGATGTGGAGCTTTCGGCGGGTTCAGCTCACATGGGGCCGGAGCGCCTCGGAGAGTTCACCTTGTCGGGGGACGCCGCTGAAGCGGAAAAGCTCACGACCGGCGGCGTCGAGCGCCAGCGTGGTGGGGGTGGTGTGCACGCCCAGCGGTGTCGACCACTCGGGATGGTGGGTGAGGTCCACTTCGATGTGCTGCACCCCGTCGGTGTGTCCGGCGAAGTGCGTCAGCAGGGAGCGCGTGTGGCGGCACGGTGCGCAGAAGGTGGTGGACAGTTGCAGCAATGTCACCCGCGTCGCCTCGTCGGCTTCCTCGGTGAGGCGCTTGCGGAGTCCTTCGGGAAGCTGATCGGTCACTGATTCCTCAACGTCGGCGGTAGCGGTCCTGTTCCGCACCCGGATCCGGCCCTGCCGGGCGCGCCAGGCGAAGCCCAGACACAGCGCGGCGGCCACCGTCGCCAACAGGGTCCACCAGCCGGGTGTCACGGGGTGCTCAGTCCCTGGGCGTTGATCGTGACATTTTTCGTGGTCCCCTCGACGACGAGTGCCCCCCGCTCGGCGCGGACGGCCGTCGGGGTCACGGTGAACGGCAGCTTGCCGGGATCGAGGGTGGTGGTGAACCGCTTGAGCACCGACTCCTCGAAGACATCCGGTAGCGGGATCGGGCCGAAGGCGCTGTTGTCGAGTTCCAGTTTGCGTGGAGCGATCCGCAGTTTCCCGTCGACCAGGGACAGGACCGCGATCACCTGCACGTGATTGTCGGTGCCCGCGATGTTGACCGTGCCGTCCAGCTTGATGATCGTGTTGCGCTGGCCCGCCGGATCCCCGGGGGAACTGCCGGTCTCCCCCGAACTCGCACCCCGGTCGGGATTTTTCGAGGATTGCCGGCCGGTGTCGGTGAGCGCCTTTCTCGAGGCGGGGTTGATGTTCAGGTTCTCGACACCGATGAACCGGCCGATGTCGGAATCCTTCAACCGGATCCGACCGACGAGCTTGTCGACGGTGAGTTTCTCGGCGGTTCCCGCCAGGATCTCGGACGTGGAAACTCGGGCATGATGCAGGTTGGCCTGCACGCCGACCTCGGTAAATTCGCCGACCTGCACGCCCTTCGCCCGGATCTGCACGTTGCGGAAGTCACCTGCGATGGCCTGGGTGAGAAACGGGAATCCGTTGATCCGCACGGCAGGGGCCTTGGCCAGGTCGAGCTGGGTCCGCATCTTCTGCGACACCTGGTACTCGGCGACGGCCGCAGCACCGAAGTCCGCCGCGACCAGCAGGCCGAGCATGATCACGAGAGTGATGGCGAGCTTTTTCACCGGGAAGGTCCGTTTCACCGACAAGGGGTCCGTTCTTCGCGGGGATGGCCGGCTCGCCGAGCGCTCCGGGTGAGCGGCGATCGGGCCCACACTGTACCGACCGCCGGGGGCGCTGCGGTCGGGCGGCGCGGAACCGGCGTGCGAGGACGCCGGTCGACCACCGTTTCGAGATCGCACGGCACCGTGTGTACCGGCCGGGTGGGACACAGGTACGCAACATCCGGCTCACCTCGGTTCACACATGTGATTCCCGCTGCTTTCCCCGGAAACACCCACCACGTTTCCGCTATATTGCCCTGTATCAGCCAGGCAACGGAGCCGCCGAGTCGTTCGAGCACTGCCCGACAGTTGCCCGAACGTCCCTGTCCACCCGTACACATTCCAGGTGCGCGCGTGCCCGCCCGGCCCACGCTCCGCTACGGAGGCCTTTCATGAGCTCCGAGATTCTGTTCTTGACTGCCGACGAGGACTGTACCGCGGCGCTGCCTGCTCTGACCCTGCTGCCGCACCGGGTGCGCGTGCTCAAACCGGACCCGTCGGTGATGCTCGGCGTGGGGCCGCACGATGCCGTCCTCGTCGACGCCCGCACCGACCTGGCCGGGGCACGTGATCTGTGTCGCCTGCTGTCGGCGAGCGACTCCGGCGCTCCGGTGATCGCGGTCGTCAACGAGGGCGGCCTGATTGCGGTGAACGACCAGTGGGGCGTGGACGAGCTCCTGCTGCCCACTTCCGGGCCGGCCGAGGTGGAGGCAAGGCTGCGACTGCTGCTGTCCCGCAGTCGCGCCGGGGACACGACAGGCGGTGAGTCACTGACCGTGGGCGACCTCGTGATCGAGGAGGCGACCTACACCGCCAGGCTGAAGGGACGCGCGCTGGAACTCACCTACAAGGAGTTCGAGCTGCTGAAGTACCTCGCGCAACACGCGGGGCGGGTGTTCACCCGCGTACAGTTGCTCCAGGAGGTGTGGGGCTACGACTTCTTCGGGGGGACCCGCACGGTCGACGTGCACATCCGGCGCCTGCGCGCCAAGCTCGGCCCGGAATACGACGCGATGATCGGAACCGTGCGCAACGTCGGCTACAAGTTCGTGGTCCCCTCGCGCGGCGGCAGGGGTTCGTCCCTGCGGGCTCCCGCCGGTGAGGCCCCGGTCGACGAAACCCCGGTCGACGAGCGGGACACCGGGAACGCGGGCGCCGTCGAACCGATCGATGCCTCCCTTCGCCGGTGAGCGCTCGACAGTTCCGGATCGCCGTGGTGGTCGGGCAACCGACGGAGAGCGAACACCGGTAACGTCGGTGCCGTGGTGCAGCTGACGTGGCGCAACGGGTTGGACGAGAGTGAAGCGGCCGAGGTGACGGCGCTGCTGTCCGAGGCAGCCGACGCCGACGGCGTGGCTCCCGCGGGCGAGCACGTGCTCCTGCGGTTGCAGGCGCACCGGGGAGTGGTCGAACAGATCGAGCCGGTGCAGGCCGATGTGGGTGGCTCGGAGCATTTCGTGGTGCGCGGTACCGATGGTGCCCTGGTCGGCTACGCGCATCTGGACACGGCGGGCGAGACGTCGGGTGACGCGCTGGTCGCCGAACTGGCGGTGCACCCGCAGCACCGCAGGCGGGGCATCGGGGCAACGCTGATCGAGGCGCTGCTGGAGCGCGCGGAGTTGCCCGCCGACCCGGATGCGCGGTCCCGGGACACCGAGGACGAGCCGGCCGGGGCGGCGTCCGCCCGCCTGCTGATCTGGTCACACGGCCAGCACCCGGGGGCATTGCGACTGGCCGAGCGGTTCGGTTTCGCTCGCTCCCGCGAGCTGTGGCGCATGGGTCGGGAACTGGCCGGGGCGGAACTCCCGCAGGAGTCGCTCGCCGACGGTGTGTCGATCCGTGCTTTCCGGGTGGGGCAGGACGAAGCTGCCGTGGTGCGGGTCAATCACCGCGCGTTCCGGTGGCATCCGGAACAGGGCGACATGACCGAGCGGGACCTTCGCGACAAGCAGCAGCAGGACTGGTTCGACCCGGCGGGTTTCCTGCTGGCCGTGGACGACTCGGACGAGCTGCTGGGGTTCCACTGGACGAAGATCCATCCGGACGGCACCGGTGAGGTGTACGTCGTCGGGGTGGATCCCGCCGCGCGCGGCAGCGGATTGGGACGGTCGCTCACGGCTGCCGGGTTGCGTCACCTGCAGGAAGCCGGATGTCGCCAGGTCATGCTGTACGTGGAGGGGGACAACGGCCCGGCGATCAGCGTGTACGAACGTCTGGGTTTCCAGCGCTGGGACAGCGACGTGCAGTTCGGTCGCTGACTCGTCCGCCGTGGATCACGGTACGCAGACGGAGGAGTTACGGGCGGGTGGATGATCACCCGGCAAGATGTGTTCCTGCTTACTCAGCGTGCCGTGTTCATCTGCTGTTCACTTCCATGGAGATCCCCATCAACCGGAGTTCCTTACCGTTTCGGGACGAGCGGCACACGCCGCGATCCCCACCTGGCTCCCGAGTGGAGGAACGACGTGAAGATCAAGCGGCACAGAGCTGCGCTCGGCTTGCTTGCAGCGAGCACTCTCACCCTCACCGCGTGCGGGACGGACCAAAACGTCTCCTCGGCCGAGATGAACCCCGCGTTGAAGAACCTGAAGGTCGAGTGCGGGACGCAGCCCGTGGTGGCCGAGGGATCGTCCGCGCAGAAGAACGCCATGGACATCTTCGCCCGCGCCTACGGGCTGAAGTGCCAGGGACAGCAGCTCAACTACACCGCGTCGGGGTCCGGCAAGGGAGTCGCGGCGTTCACCGCCGGCCAGGTCCAGTTCGCCGGTTCCGACGAGCCGCTCAGCAAGGAAGCCGGTGAGGTCGCCGCGGCGCAGGAGCGCTGCAAGGGCAACCCGGCGTGGAACCTCCCGATGGTCTTCGGCCCCGTTGCGGTGACCTACAACCTTCCGGGCGTCGAGAACCTGGTACTCACCCCCGAGGCGATCGCCAAGATCTACCAGGGCGAGATCACCAAGTGGAACGATCCGGCGATCGCCGAGCTCAACCCGAACGCCCAGCTACCCGCCATCGACATCGTCCCGTTCTACCGCTCGGACGAGTCCGGTACCTCGGCCAACTTCCAGAAGTACCTGGCCACCGCGACCGACGGCCTGTGGACCGGTGAGGGCAAGACGTTCCGCCCCGGCCCCGGAGTCGGCCAGGGGCGCTCGGGCACCGACGGCGTGACCTCCTCGGTCGAGCAGACCAAGGGCGGCATCACCTACGCCGCCTGGGCCTTCCCGAAGAACGCGGGTCTGGGGATCGCCTCGATCGACAGCGGCAGCGGGCCGGTCGCGCTGACCAGCGAGTCGGTCGGCAAGGCCATCGACGGTGCCAAGATCAAAGGGCAGGGCAACGATCTGCGGTTGAACCTGGAATCGATCTACGGCAACAGCCAACCCGGTGTGTACCCGCTCGTGCTCGCCACCTACGAGATCGTGTGCTCGAAGGGGTACTCCCCGGAGGTCGCCAAGGGAGTCAAGGCCGCACTGAAGGTCGCCGCCAACGCCGACCCCGAGGAGCTGGAGCAGGCGGGATACGTGGCACTCCCCCCGAAGTTCAAGAGCAGGGTCGTCAGTGCGATCGAGGACATCGAGGCGTGACGGTGAACGCGCAGGGTGTTGCCGGACACGACACACCTCTCGGGTCTCGACGGAACAATGTCACCGCACAGCACCGGAAGTGAGAGGCTGCCAGCAGCAGTGACCGACTCTACGAAGCCCGAGCAACGTTCCGAGGGCACCGGCACCGCCGGTGCCCTCCGGGGCGTTCCGGAGGAAGCCCCCGGCCCGGAGAATCCCACTCCCGAATCCCCGTCGGACAAGTCCGTGGTTCGGCTCGGCGATCGCATCTTTCGCTCGGTCGCCACCGGCTCCGGCATCTTCGTCATCGCGACGATCGCCGCGATCGGGATTTTCCTGCTCATTCGCGCGATTCCCTCGCTGCAGGCCAACGAAGTCAGCTTCCTGTTCAGCAGGGAATGGCAGACCGGCGATCCGAGCAACCTGCGCTTCGGGATCCTCGACCTGGCCTGGATCACCGTCGCGAGTTCGCTGGTGGCGCTGATCCTGGCAATGCCGATCGCCTGCGGTATCGCCCTGTTCCTCACCCAGTACGCGCCGCGTGTACTCGCCCGCCCGTTCGCCTACCTCGTGGACCTGCTCGCTGCGGTCCCCTCGGTGGTCTACGGGTTGTGGGGGGCACTGGTCCTGGCTCCCGTGATCAGCCCGTTCGCCGTCTGGTTGAACAACAACCTCGGCTGGATTCCGATCTTCGCCGACGGCAACGTCCCCGCGGGTAGCGGAGCCAACGTGTTCACCGCGGGCATCGTGCTGGCGGTGATGATCCTGCCGATCATCACCGGGGTGACCCGTGAGGTCTTCGCTCGCACCCCCACCGCGCACATCGAAGGCGCGCTCGCGCTGGGTGCGACCAAGTGGGAGGTCGTGCGCACCACCGTGTGGCCCTTCGGGCGCAACGGTTTCATCGGTGGCTCGATGCTGGGGCTCGGCCGTGCGCTCGGTGAAACGGTGGCGCTGACGATCATCCTCAGCTACACCTACACCCCCCCGAACTACAGCATCTTCGACGCCGGTGCCACGTTCGCCTCGCGGATCGCGCTGGGTTCGGCGGAGTTCAACAACAACCTGTCGGTCGGTGCCTACATCGCGGCCGGCCTGGTGCTGTTCATCGTCACGTTCGCCGTGAACGCGCTGGCCCGCTGGATCGAGAGCAGCAGCGGTAAGGGGAAAGAATGAGAACGGACACCGCTGACGTCGAGCAGCCCGCCGCCGACCCGGCATTCCAGTACCTCAGCCTCGGGCGGAAGCTGAAGAACAACGCCGCGACGGTCGTGTTCACCGCGGCGTTCCTGATCGCGGTCGTCCCGCTGCTGTGGGTCCTGGTCACCCTTCTGCAACGGGGCCTGCCCCCGCTGCTGAACGCGGACTGGTGGAACCACTCGTTCTACGGCCTGCTGCCCTCCGACTTCGGCGGCGGCATCTACCACGCACTGGTCGGCACCATCGAGCAGGCGCTGGTGTGCGCGCTCTTCTCGGTGCCGCTGGGCGTCACCGTCGGAATCTTCCTGATCGAATACGGGCAGAATTCCCGGCTGGCCAAGACCGCCACGTTCATGGTCGACATTCTCAGCGGACTGCCCTCGATCGTGGCCGGCCTGTTCATCTACGCGCTGTGGATCACCACGTTCGGTTTCGACCGCAGCGGTTTCGCGGTGTCGCTGTCCCTGGTCCTGCTGATGCTGCCGCTGGTCGTGCGGACCACCGAGACGATGCTGCGCATCGTGCCGGACGAGCTCCGGGAGGCCTCCTACGCACTGGGTGTGCCGAAGTGGAAGACGATCCTCAAGGTCGTGTTGCCGACGGCACTGTCCGGCATCGTCACCGGGGTGATGCTCGGCCTGGCCAGGATCATGGGCGAGACGGCTCCCCTGCTGATCCTGGTCGGATACTCCCGTGCGATCAATTTCAACCTCTTCGAGGGCCCGATGGCCTCGCTGCCGTTGACCGTGTACACGGCGCGCAAGACCTCCACGGAAGCCGGGGAGTACCGAATGTGGGGTGCGGCGCTGACCCTGGTGCTGCTCATCATGCTGATCAATCTCCTGGCAACGCTGATCTCCAAGTTTTTCGCCGTCAAGACCAAGTAGGGCGGTATTCGAACCATGGCCAAACGACTCGACATCAAGGACCTGAACCTGCACTACGGCAAGTTCCATGCCGTCGAGGACGTGACCCTGCAGGTACAAGCCCGCAGTGTCACCTCCTTCATCGGACCCTCCGGGTGCGGCAAGTCCACCGTTCTGCGAGCTCTGAACCGCATGCACGAGGTCATCGCAGGTGCTCGCGTGGACGGCAAGGTGTTGCTCGACGGCGAGGACATCTACGCGCCCAGCGTGGATCCCGTGCAGGTCCGGCGCACCATCGGCATGGTCTTCCAGCGGGCCAACCCGTTCCCCACCATGTCCATCCGGGACAACGTGGTGGCCGGTCTCAAACTGACCGGGGAGAAGAACAAGAAGAAACTGGACGAGATCACCGAGCGGTCCTTGCGCAGCGCGAACCTCTGGGAGGAGGTCAAGGACCGCCTGCACAAGCCCGGTGGCAGCCTCTCCGGTGGGCAGCAACAGCGGTTGTGCATCGCGCGGGCGACCGCGGTGCAGCCCGATGTGCTGCTCATGGACGAGCCCTGCTCGGCACTCGACCCGATCTCGACGCTGGCGATCGAGGACCTCATCGCCGAACTCAAGAAGGACTACACGATCGTCATCGTCACACACAACATGCAGCAGGCGGCGCGGGTGAGCGATCAGACGGCGTTTTTCAACCTGCGTGCCGTCGGTGAGCCCGGGCAGCTGGTCGAGATCGAGGAAACCGGGAAACTCTTCTCGAATCCGAATCAGAAGGCCACCGAGGACTACATTTCCGGCCGCTTCGGGTAGGAGAGCGTTGCTGATTCCGTGCGGGTTGCGTGCGTGGCAGAAAGCGGTTGACGCTGCTTGACCGCGGCCTCCTCGTTAATTGCTCCACTGGTCGGCGATGGTGGAGATGAGGGCGTTGGAATCCTTGGGAGGCAGCGCCGCGGCGCACACGCTCTCGAAGACCGACAGGTACGGCCGGGTCTCGGCAAGGTCGTCCAGGAATCGCGAGTTGACCGAGTCCCCGACGTGCACGACCTGCGGATCGGCCGGGTCCGGAAACGAGAAGACCGCCACCCGATCACCCATCAGCGGATGCGCACCGGCAGTGAACGGCAGCACCTGCAGCGTCACGTTCCGCCGGTAGCCCATGAGCACGAGATGCTCCAGTTGCGCGCGCATCACCGCAGGACCACCCACTGCCCGGCGCAGCGCCGACTCGTCGAGCACCGCCCACAGCTCGAGCGGGTGTTCGCCGAGCAACCGCTGTTGTCGCTTCGAGATCACGGTGAGGCGCTCGTCGATTCCGCCCCCATCGAGCCCGGGATCCTCGGCTCCGAGGAGCGCCCCGCTGTACTCGGCGGTCTGCAGCAGCTCCGGGACGGGATCGGCACCGAAGCAGCTCACTGCCGTGGCCGCCGTCTCCAGACCGAGGTATGTCTCGAACCCGGCGCGCTGTGCGGTGCTCGGATACTCCTGCCACCAGCCGCGTTGTTTGGAGCCCTGGGCCAGTTCGATCAGACTGCTCGCCTGATCGGTGTCGGCCCCGTAGAACTCGGCCATCAACCGCACATCGGAGGTTCGCACCGGCACCCGGCCGAGCTCGATCTGGCTGACCTTGCCCTGGGAGCAGTCCAGATACGCAGCCACCTCGCGATGGGTGCGCCCGGCCGTCTCCCGTAACCGGCGCAGCGCACTGCCGAGGCGCCTGCGATGTACCGTCGGACTCTCAGGCACCCCGCCCCCTCCTCCGGTGGCAGAGTCGCCGGTGCGGGGCCGATCATCGCCGGACGGCGGGGGCGAGCCGGGCACGCGGATACGGTGGCGCACTCGCCGTAGCGTGCCACAGGAGATCAGCGGTATCGAGCAGTGACACCGGTTATCAAGGACACCGGCCGTGAACAGTGTGCTCGCGGGTGTCCTCGGCCGTGGGGTCGGCCACGGCCGGTCTCTCAGTTGTTGTTGCTGCCGGGCATGGAGCCGGTCACGATGTAGACGATCCTCCGGGCCACGGATACGGCATGGTCGGCGAAGCGCTCGTAGAAGCGACCCAGCAGAGTGATGTCGACGGCCGCGGAAACCCCGTGCTCCCACTCCGGGCTCATCACGACGCTGAACAGGTGACGATGCAGATCGTCCATCTCGTCGTCGTCGTCTTCGAGCCCCCGGGCCTCCTGCACGTCCTGCGTGCGCATGACGTGATTGACACGATTGGACAGCTTGACGGCGACCTGGCCCATCCGGGAGAAGTACGACTTGACGTCGTCCGGCAGTACCGGCTGCGGATGCCTGCGACGGGCGGCCTTGGCGACGTGCAGCGCCAGATCTCCCATGCGTTCCAGGTCCTCGGCGGCGTGAATGGTCGAGATCACGGTACGCAGGTCTCCGGCCACGGGCGCCTGCAGCGCGAGCAGTCCGAAGGCGTGCTCCTCGCAGCGCGAGCGCGCCTCGTCCACCTGCATGTCCTCGTCGATCACCTGCTCGGCCAGGGAAAGATCGGCTTCCAGGAGCGCCTGGGTAGCATGCTCCATCGCGGTGCCGACCATCGTCGACATCGAGGCGAGTTCATCGGCAAGCTTGCCGAGCTGTTCCTGGTAAACCTCACGCATGGGTGCCAGCTTACTTCCCGACGGAATACGGCAGGGTGCACGGTGGTAAACCCACAGTGAACGTGCACGGTTGCATCCGTGATTCGGCTCACTCGGAAGTGTGATATCGCGGCGGAACGCAGCATCAACCGTGGGCCCGCGCCGGAGATCGGCTCAGCCGCAGACGTCCTTGCCCGCATTGACCGTCGCGAGATTGTCCGGCACATCCGGTGTTCCCGTCTCCGGTTCCCGCACCGTTTCCTCGTAGCCGGTGCCCAGTTCCAGCCTGAGCACCTCACCGGCGGAAGCATCCTCGACGAGAGTGGCACCGGGGATCGAGGTGGCCAGTATGCGAGCGGCTTCGGCATTGTCCGCCGAGTGCCGGATGACGGTGCGCTCCACCGTCTGTTCCATGTCGCCGACACCCGTCACGGTATAGCCGACCTGCTGCAGTTTGTCCCTGGTGCGCCCGGCCAGGCCGGCCCGATCGGTCGTGTTGAACACCTTGATGGCGACATCCGGTGGTTGGGTGGCCTGTGCCGGGAACACTCGAAGTGCGCCACTCCCGGCCGAAGCAGCCAGGGCGGGAGCGGTCGACGCGGCCTCGTCGGAGAGAGAGTCCTGTGTCATCGGATCGGTGCCGGCACTCCGCGCGCTGGAGGCGGTTTCGGATTGCTCCGTTCCGGAATCCTGCTGGTGCGGCGCGATCGGAGTGTCCTCGATGATCGCCCGGAACAGGGCGTCGGCGTCGGATTCGCGGAGTTCCTCGTTGCCGTTCTCATTGGCTTCCCCGGTCGTGGGCACGGTGATGAACGTGACCTTGCCGGGTTCGAGCCCCTGCAGGGATCGCCCGAGTCCGATGAGCTGGTCGGTGCCGATGTTCTCGCCGAAGGTGTTGGAGGTGACCGCGTTGACGAAATCGGTGAGTTTGCCCGGATCGAGCAGCACCTGAGCCGACATGGCCTTGCGCAGCAGCGCGGACAGGAACAGTTGCTGGCGTTCCATTCGGCCGTAGTCGGCGGTCGGATCACCCGCGACGTGGCGGGCACGCACATACTGGAGCGCTTGCTGCCCGTTCAGCGTATGACGCCCGGCTTCCGGCAGGATCGTGCCCAGGACACTGTCGACGATCGGCATCGTGCTGCAGATACGCACTCCACCCACTGCATTGACCATGGCCTGGAACCCGCGGAAATTGATGCCCAGGAAGTTCGTGATGGACAGTCCGGAGATTTGTTGGACGACCTTGGTGGTGCACTTCGGGCCGCCGACGGCGTAGGCGGTGTTGAACTTGACGTTGTTCACCGCGGGCAACCGGTTGTCGGAGTAGTCGCCGGTTTTGGCGTCCCATTCCCGGCATGTCGGCCGGTCGATTTCGAGGTCGCGCGGAAAGGAGACGATCAGGATCCGGTCACGGTCGGCCGGGATGTGCGCGACCATCGTCGTGTCCGAGCGCGCGCCCGGGTGACTCTTGACAGTGCCCGCACTGTCATCGGCTTCCGCGCCCGCGCGAGTGTCCGAGCCGACCAGCAGGAAGTTCAGGTCCCCGGTCTGCATCTGTGAATTCCGGATCGCGGCCGAGTGTGGATCCAGCGCCGAGACCTCGCGGAACTTCGCATCCACCCACGTCTTCGCGCTCCAGCCGACACCGGTGGCCACGAACACCGCCACTGCCGCCGCGATCGCAAGTACCTTGCCCAACCGGACCGTGCGTTGCTTGCGTTGCTGCTGTTTCCATTCCACCCGGGAGGCGTCCCCGTTCCGACCACCCTCGATGAAGTCGAAGGGCATGTCCTGGCCGAGTTCGGGTTCCTTGCGCTTGCCGAGCAGCCGGCCGAATCGGTTCCTGCGCCGGGCCTCCTCTTCGGCGATCTGATCGTGGACGGCCGAGAACCGGGCCAGCGTGGCGTCGATCGCTTGCGTGTAGGGATCCGGCTTCTCGGTATCGAGCTCGCGCTCGTCGCCCCCGTCCTCGTCGCCGCCGGAGCTGCCTCCGGATCGGCGCTGCTCTGTGGAGCCCGTCTCGCCCGACTGTTCGTCCGGCTCGTCGTCCCACACGGCTCCGGACATCGCGGCGTTGCCCGGCTCGGCCTCGTCGCGGATGTTGCCCGCTGCGTCCACGGCGGGCACCGATTCCGTCGGATCGGCAGGCTCGTTGCGGCCACCGGAAGCCGGCGCGGTGGCGCTCGGTGCGTTGCCGAGCGGGTTCGGCGGCACCGGTGGGTTCGGCGGCACCGGTGGGTTCGGTGGTGCCGGTGGGTTCGGTGGTGCCGGTGGCACCGCCGGTTGCTGCGCCGTGACTTCGGCATCCTCGGTCTGCTGCTGCGAGGCGGGTGTCGCGTGACCGGGTTGCTGCGGCCGCCGTGGTGGCCCTGCGGGTTGGCCGGGCCTCGCCGGAGCACGGCCTGCCGTGCCGTCCGTGACGGGGGCTCCCGACAGTGCGGTGGCGATCCGGGTCTGTTCGGCTTCTCCTCCGGTCGGTGCTCCGGCCGAGGTGGTACCGGAGGTGCTCGGTGCCGGTGTCGCTGCGGCACCGGGTGAGGCGGATGGAGAGCCGCCGTTGCTTTCCGGGGGCAACGGCCTGGGGGGTGGGGACGCTGCGGGGGGCTCGGCACGATTGCCGGGGAGGGGAGCGTTCGGCCGTCGCGGAGCACCCCGGTATTCCGGATGCGGCGGCGTGCCGTTCTCGGTCTGCGGAGTGGGGTGGGGAGCTATGTGCCCCTCCACAGGGGATGCCCAGGCATCGGGCGGTGCCCCGTGCTGCGATGCGGTCGGTGGCCGGCCCTGGCGAGCGGCCTCCTCGTGCGGAGGCTGCGATGGAGGACCGTTCCGGGATGGCTGTGCCCCGTTGGTGCCCGGCGGAACTCCCGGGGGTTGCTGGGAAGGCTGCCGGGGGGCGTGCCTGCCGGGCTGCTGAGGGGTGGGGGATTGTGCCGGAGACCATTGCCCTGCCTGCTGCCTGCTGTGGGGCGATTGCTGCTGGGCGGCTTGCGGGTGCGCCGGGGCCTGCCCCGCGCCGGGTTGTTGCCCGGCGGAGGGTTGTTCTGCCTGCTGAGGACGGGGCGGTTGGGCCGGCTGTTGCTGGGGCGGTTGGGCCGGCTGCTGCTGGACGGGCTCCTGGTGTTCCTCGGGAGACTCCGGTTGCCGCCGCCGGTGGGAGGAGCCCTGCCCGGAGGGCTTGCCGTGCTTGGACAGCAGATCGAAGACGCGGGTGCCGCCCGTGCCGTCGTCGCCCAGAGCGCGCCTGCGGCGTCCGGCGGGTGACGACTCCTCACCGGACGGTTCGACGTGGTCCGGTGGGGAACTCCGGTGCCCGAAACTGCCTTGCCGGGGATCCTGCGGCACCCGTGTCCCTCCCATCCCTCGACGTCGATGCGCTTACTCGAACGTTGGCGATGCCCCACCCCCCGCATGTCTCGCCCACTCTGCCGCGATAGTACGACTGGTCGCTCGAACTGACGACAGTGTGGGCGATTTCTTCACAATCGGTACACGAGGCTCCCGATGTCTATCGCCCGACTCGCCTGCATGTGTTACCCGGCCGGCCGTTGGCTGTCACTGGCTGCCGTGCCGACACGCCGGGATCCCCGTGTGTTACGTCACCATCCGCGAGCGGCTCCGAGTGTCTCCGAGCCCGTTGCGTACCCGGCCGACCGGCTTTCCCCGGCCGAACGATAGACCACGGTGTTGCGTCCCGACTGTTTCGCCGTGTACAGCAGCACGTCCGCGTTGAGGATCTGCTGCTCGGCCGTCGCCCCCGGGGCGTGGGGCCTGCCCTCGTGGCTCAGGCCGATGCTGACCGTCACGCGCAGGCCCGGAGCCATTCGCGACCACGGGAAGCGTTCGATGCGGGCGCGGGCGGATTCGCAGATCGCCACGGCGTTGGCCGTGTCGATGTCGGGCAGGACGAGCGTGAACTCCTCACCTCCGTAGCGTGCGCAGAACCCGTCCGAGGGCAGCGCCTCCTGCAGCAGCTCGACGACCCGCTGCAGCACTCGATCGCCGAGGACATGGCCGTGGGTGTCGTTGACACTTTTGAACCAGTCCAGGTCCACCAGCGCGACCCCGAGTCCGCCGCCCGTGCTGTGGGCGAGCAGTTCCGTCAGGCGTTCGTCGAGGTAGCGCCGGTTGTAGCTCGCGGTGAGACTGTCGCGCAGGCTCTGTTCACGAGCGTGGGCGTGCTCCCTGCGGAGCCGGTCGACCTCGTGACGCAGTTGCTCGGGAATCTGCGGTCTCTCGTGTGTCGATCTGATGTCCAGCGCCGAGCGCAGATGCCGATAAGCCTGCTGCCACTGGCCACGTGAGGCCAGTAGTTCCGCGGTCGTCTCGTGCAGTTCGATCAGACCGGCTTCGCCCGACGTGTCGTCGCCCGGTTCGCCGTCCTCCCGCGGATCGGGGTCCGGCTCGTCCGTACCCGTCGAAGGTGGTGGATCGCTGGAGCTGTGTTCGGCCGGATTCGCCGCGCGCGGCATCGGTGCCGTCGCGGAGCCGGAAGGCGGAGCGAGGGCCGTGCAACGCGCCCCTGCGGCATCTGCACGCCGTGGTTCGGGATCGGTGGCCTCGTTGCGCAATCCGTTCATCGCACTCACCTCCCGTCCGTGGTGTCGTCGGATGAGACGGATCGCTTGAGCGACTTGTACTCGGATGCACTCGAATTCGCTCAACCGGTTGACCTGACTTCTCGCTCCCGGTTTGTCCGTCGCGGTCCGTGGCCATGCGGTGATGCTGCGAGCCTTGCGAATCGCACTTGCCGAAACTGCATGGTTGTTTACCGGGACGGCGGGTCTGTGCGGAAGCGAAATGCTGCGTTCCCACCCGCACGGACGAGTACAAAGTGTGTGTTTCGCTACATTGATGGAGCAAACGCGAAGGAAAGCGCCGACGTATCGGCAAGGACGCAATGTAGCCGAACGCACCCGGATCGGGTGGCCCGGTGACCGGTCTCAAGTGGGACAGGGAGCGAAGCCGTGGGCCCGTCGGTTCAGGAACACGATGTGCTGCGAGCCGATCTGATTGCCGATCACCACGCCGTGGCGGCGGACAGTAACTTCCACGGCCACCACCCACGAACGGCCACGTGGTGAGACACCATCGAGTGAGAATCCGGGGTCCGGGCGCAATGTGGACATGGCCGGGTCGAGTTCGACCGTCGTGGCCCCGAGTTCACAGGTTTGCCCACCGAAGTCCGGGTGCTGCGTGCGCCGTAGGAACTCCTGCTGGACCCGAGGACCTTTGCGGGCCGCCGCGTTGTTGTCCCGGAAATACTGCCGCGCGAGTGCACGCTCACCGGCGTCCGGTGGTGGTTCCGCAGTGGATGAGCAGCCCGTGGAGGTGACGAGGAGTGCCAGCCAGCCGAATACCGCCCGGATCGGGAGCCGTGGACGGCGGCGCTGCGGGGCGGAGGCCATGTGATGCGGCTTCAGCCGCCGTTGTGATCGAGTTCGGCGCCGACCGGAACGCTCGCGTCTTCCGGGTCGTCCAGCCAACCCTCGGGCAGGACCACCTTTCCGGGTGAACCCTGGCGTCCGCGTGGCCCTTCCGCGTCGCTCGGGAACGGCACATCGGGGTCGAGCCGGCCCAGCAGGTCGTCGAGTTCGGCGAGCCCGGACACCAGCCCGAAACGGTGCCGCAGGTCCGAACCGATCGGGAAGCCCCGCAGGTACTGCGCCATGTGCTTGCGCAAATCCCGGAGGCCTTTCTGTTCACCCATGTGGTCGGCGAGCAGTTCGGCGTGGCGCCGCATCACCCGCGTGATCTCGCCGAGGTTCGGCCCTTCGGGAACGGGCTTTCCGGCGAAGGCGGCCTGCAGGTCGCGGAACAACCACGGCCGTCCCAGGCAGCCGCGGCCGACGACAACACCGTCACAGCCGGTCTCGGCGACCATGCGCAACGCGTCGTCGGCGCTGAAGATGTCACCGTTGCCCAGGACCGGGATGCTGCGCACCGTCTCCTTGAGCCGGGAGATGGCCGTCCAGTCGGCCTGGCCCGAGTAGCGCTGCGCCGCCGTGCGTCCGTGCAGTGCCACTGCGGCCGCGCCCCGGTCCTCGGCGATGCGGCCCGCGTCGAGGTGTGTGATGTGCTCGTCGTCGATACCGATGCGGAACTTGACCGTGACCGGTATCCCCGCCGGTTCGGCCGCCCGCACCGCCGCCTCGACGATGTCACCGAAAAGCCGCCGCTTGTAGGGCAGCGCGGAACCACCACCCTTGCGAGTGACCTTCGGCACAGGGCAACCGAAGTTCATGTCGATGTGGTCGGCGAGATCCTCGTCGACGATCATCCGCACGGCGTCGCGCATGGTGGCCGGGTCGACCCCGTAGAGCTGCATGGAACGTGGGCGCTCGTCGGTGTCGAAGGTGATCATCTGCAGCGTGTTCGGGTCCCGCTCCACCAGCGCCCGCGTGGTGATCATCTCGCAGACGTAGAGGCCGGCGCCGTACTCCCGGCACAGGCGGCGGAACGCCACGTTGGTGATCCCGGCCATCGGGGCCAGCACCACCGGGGGATCGATCTCGTACCGGCCGATCCGCAGGGCGTTCGCGGGAGCCGGGGCGGTCTCCGCAGAGGCAGGCATGGTCGCGGTCATCATCGCCCATTGTCCCCGATTCGGGTAGGTGGCTGTCGATGACCTGGCTTTTCGGGGAGCGCGGAGGGTGGCGGGCCGAATGGCTCAGCAGGATGGCCGATCGTGTGGGTTCTCCTGCTGAGCATCCTCGGCGTGGGACTGCGGATCGGGGCGGCTGTCGAGAGCCGTGGCAGCGGGAGGGCGTCAGAACCGGACGTTGATGCAGGCCAGACGTGGACCGGCCTCGCCCGCGACGCCGGGGGCGGTCTTGGTGAGGTTCTCGTGGATCACGATCGAGTTCGCTTCCCGCTCCCGGAGTTGCCAGTCGCCGAAGGCGGCGCTGACGGCCTCGCCGTCGGAGTCGGTGCGGAAGTCCAGCCACACCTCGTTGTCCGGGTTGGCGTAGTCGGGATCACCCGAGACGCCTTCCGGTGCTTCGACCTGCTGGAAGTGCGGTCCCGCGTCCGAGCCGGTCGGGCCGCACGGCCGGGTGTGCACGTGAGCGCCGTAGCTGCTGTTCGGCTGCAGGCCGCGCAGCGCCATGATGACACTGGTGTGGCCACCGGGTATCGGGGTCGACACGACGCGCGCCTTCGCGCCGGCGGGCACTTGATCGGTGTCGTAGGTGACGGCGACGGCATCCTCGCTGTACGCGCCGAACGTGCCCGCCGAGATCCGGGGCACGTGGTCGCCCGCCTGTGCGGAAACGCCGGGAGCGGCGGAGACGGCGGGAGCGGTCACGGTCATCGCGGCGAAGGTGGCGGCGATCGCGGCAGTCGAGATTCGAGGCATGGCGCAAGATCTACCCAAACCGGGCGAGCTCTGCATCCGCTGTCACCGGATGAGGTGGGATCTTGTCGCGTCGCGGCGTGGCGTCCTGCCGGGAGGTCGCAGTGCGTCGCGGCAACGCGTGTGGCGATCCGGTATGTGGACGCGATTCGGAATCGGCATTCGACGGCGATAGGTTGGCCGCGTGGCCGAGACTGGACGGGACCGGACGTGGTTGGTGGCGCTGGCGACCGCGATGTGGGGCACCGACGCGCTGTGGCGGATGCCGTTGGCCACCTCGCTTCCGGCGGGCAGCGTGGTGTTCTGGGAGCACCTGATCATCGTGTTGTTGCTGTCGCCGTTCCTGGTGAAGGCATGGCGGGCATTCGCCGCCTGCGATGCGCGCGAGCGGGTGGCGGTGCTGGTCATCGGGGGTGGTTCCTCCGCGTTGGCGACCGCGCTGTTCACCGCCGCTTTCCAGGCGGGTGATCCGGTCACGCCGCTGGTGCTGCAGAAACTGCAACCGATCTTCGCGGCGCTCGCCTCGTTCGTGCTGCTGGGCGAGCGGGTCCGTGGTCGCTACTTCGCCTTTGCGGTGCCCGCGCTGATCGGTGCATGGATGCTGGCTTTCCCCGATCCGCTGGACATCCGGGTGTCGCAGGTGAAGCCGGCTCTGCTGGCGGTGGGCGCCGCCGTGCTGTGGGCGGCCGGAACCGTGCTCGGGCGGATGCTCAGCCGTCGCATGTCCACAATGGAAGTCACAACGCTGCGCTTCTCCGTCGGTCTGCCCACGGCTGCGGTGATCCTGCTGGCCAAGGGCGACCCGGTTGCCGTGGGGTGGGGAAACCTGCCCGGATTGCTGCTGCTCGCGCTGATTCCCGGCCTGATCGCGCTGAGCTTGTACTACCTCGGGTTGCAGACCACTGCGGCGGCACGCGCGACGCTCGCCGAGCTGTCCTTTCCGGCCACGGCGGCGATCGTCGGTGTCGGGGTGCTCGGTGAGGATCTGACCGCCACCCAGTGGACCGGCTTCCTGCTCGTCGTCGCCATGGTCGCCGGGATGAGCTGGCACGAACGTGTCACCCGCAGCACGATGGTCACCGCCCCGTCCGTTTCACCCAGCCCGGAGGAACACACGATCACGCGGCCCTTGTAACCTGTACCCGAGGGCCGTTAGCTCAACCGGCAGAGCAGTGGACTTTTAATCCACGGGTTCGGGGTTCGATCCCCCGGCGGCCCACCATCCCCCAGGTCAGCGCCATGATTGGTGATCAGGCGAAGATCGCCACCCCAGTTTATCCCCATGATTCGGCGCTGACTCTGTATCAAAGGCAGCTTCCAAGGGGGCACCATGCCGGAGACACCCAAGCATTCGGTCAGCGTGGCTGGTGTCGTCCTCGACGAGGCCGAGCGCGTGTTGCTCATCCAGCGTCGCGACAACGGCCGCTGGGAGCCGCCGGGTGGTGTCCTCGAACTCGGCGAAGGCTTCACCGAGGGGGTCTGCCGCGAGGTGCACGAGGAGACCGGCCTGATCATCGACGTCGAGCAGCTCACCGGTGTGTACAAGAACATGATCCGCGGAGTGGTGGTTCTGGTGTTCCGCTGCCGAGCCGTCGACGGAACCATCCGTCCCACCGACGAGGCCGCACGGGTGGAGTGGTTCGGGCTGTCCGAGGCGCTTCCTCTGATGGACGAGGCCTACGCCGTGCGCGTCACTGACGCCTACCAGGACACCCCGGCAACGCGCGAACACGACGGAGTCCGCCTTACCGCATACACCTGAGCCAGAGTGCGTGTGTGCAGAGTTCCTTTTCTTCGTTCGAGGGCGGCACCTCCGGGGCCGCCTGCCTGCTGTATGCAAGTCCGGCCAAGCCGGCGCCGGGCGTGCGGTTGGCGCCGGCCACGGCGCCGACGGCTGGACGCGAAGTGGAGGGCGGTCGGCATCACCGAACGCCAAGGGGAAGGCAGGCGACCCCTGGGGGCGCCCACTCAAAGTAAGAACTAGCCGACAGGGGCAACGGGCAGAGCAGCAAGAAGCCGGTTGAGCTTGTCAGACCTCGACTTAGCTTTGATGAAGTAGCTCGGGTAACGCTCCTTCACCACATTGAGACTTTCGGCGCCAACAAGGAGGACATCCACTTCGGGATCTGAGCCGCCCAAGTCTCGACGGAACTTCTTCTCTGTCTCACTGTACGCATCAGCTGCAAGACCAGGGTCGTCGTACTCGTAGACTTGAGTCGTTCCCTTGTGTCGGTACTGGACCAGCAAGAACCAGGTGTCGTTCCGTGTCATGCACGCACCTCCCGCTGAGCCCACGTCCGTAGGGCTGTTGTTGCTTCTTGCAAGGCAGCCCCATCTATCGACGAGTGTGCCATACCAGTGTCGAGCAGACTGTAATAGTTAGCAAGCTCACGAAAGTATGTCAACACCTCGACAGGTGCCATTTCGTGTTTAAGATCAATCCCGAGGGCTTCATCCCACTCTTCGACCAGCTCAGCCCACTGCTGCTGCCGCTCGGTGCGTAGCTGGACCTCGATCTTGAACTCATCGCGACGACACCAGTGATGTAACGCACGGTAGCCACCAGGGTGCGGGTCCTCATTGTAGTCTCTCGTGTTGACGATGTTGAGGAGCCGCGCGTTAGCCAGTTGCTGACTTGCGTCTCGTACTGTGGCGAGGTCCGGCAGAACGGCTCGACAGCCAGCAATGTCCTCGACCTCGCCGAGCCTCGGCTTATCTCGAACTAGCTTCGCCACAATACTGTCGAACCGTTTCAGCCTCTGAGTAACCAAGCCAGCCTGGGAATCCAGGCCTTGGATGCGCATCACGATCTGTCCAAGGCCAATACGGGTCTTCACCAGTGCCGCAGAATGAGCGGAACGCCACCGTTTTATGAGTGCCGCGTCGTCGGCAGCTTGCTGACCGTCGAGATCAAGAGCGCCAGTGACACGCTTCCGGAAACGATCCCCAGCTTTCTTTAGCTGATTCTTGGAGGGCAGCTCTTCCGGCGCCATAGCTTGCAAGGCTACCGCTTCCTGGAACGCTCGCCGCCCCCAGACCCCAGGCAGCTCACCGGGATGAGGACACAGGCCCCGCTCTGGTGGGGAGAGGACCAAGGCCACGAGTGCACTTCATGTGTACGAAACGATGGCAGACGTCCGTAGACAACCATCCTCAGTAGGCACTATCGAAAGTGCTTCCTGCCGACGCGCGGCAACCAGAGGAGCCGTCCGACAGACGACAGCAACTGTGGATCATTGATTCACAGGTTCGGGGTTCGATCCCCCGGTGGCCCATCAAATCACCAGTACACGGGATCGGCGATCGATCAGGGCGAGATCACCGTCCTGTTTTATCCTCATGATTCGACGCTGACTCTGTATCGAAAGCGGTGTCCAGGGCCTCAGCCGTATCCCGATCGATTGCCTTCCGACCCGTGTACACGTCCTGGGGCAGCGAAGGTCGCAAGTGCCCGAGCTGATCGGCAACCATCCGCGCGGAGAGCCCCGCCTCATCCAGGATCGTGGCCGCCGCCCTGCGGAACACGTGCGAGGTCGTCCACGGGAAGCCCTCGATGCCACGAGCATGTCGGAGATCGCGTCGGGGTTCGAGGGATCACGCAGTCCACCGAGGTTGCCCGGAAGCCGAATCAGGTAAAGCTTGCTTGACATTGCGACAAGCAAATCGCGCAACTCCCGCAGGCCGAGCCCTACATGGTCGTCGGGCTGGGCGCGTTCTCCTGGGCGCTGGCCCACGGAGCACGTTCCGAGAAGTATCTGTAATGCACAACCGTCTGCGCGTGTGGCGCGCCGAGCGGCGCTGGAGTCAAGAAGCGCTGGCCGGCATGCTCGGCGTGTCCCGGCAAACCATCAACTCGATCGAGACAGGCAAGTACGACTCCAGCCTGAAACTGGCGTTCCGGCTGGCCCGGGCATTCGACTGCCGGATCGAGGACATCTTCGACGACAGCCAATGACATCGCCGCCCGTGCCCGGCACGAGCCCTACTTCGCGGGATGCCCGGGCGTGGTCGAAGTCAGGCGGCGCCGTTGATCTGCCGGGCGAAGTCGAGTGCCGCTGTCGCCGTCCTGTCGATCTCGTCCGGCCTGCAGCGCTCGTGAATATCGGCTGCCGCCTGTAGCCACAGCACCAGCACGGGAGTGACAGCGGGGGACATGGTGACGATCCAGCGGGCATCAGCGGCCAGGTCGACCTCTCCCAGTCGCTGTTGAGCACCCGCACTCTCGCGGTTCGTGGTCCGGATCTCCCCGCCCTGCCGGTACCACTGCTTCCCCGTGGCAGTGTCGGACAGGTCCCGCAGCATGTCGGCTGCCTGGCGAAGTTCGTCGGCGGGACTTGCCATCGCTCCTCCTGGTCGGTCCGTCTTCCGGCGCCTTCTCCACAGGCATCGAACCCGGTACTACTTCTTCCGTTCTCCGCCTCGGAGCCGCACGTCGTGCAGCGTGCCATGTCCACCCGGTTGTCGCGCTTCGGCGCGGAGTCGTTTTCGGGGACGGTCCGCCGCGTGCTGTCGACCTCGTGCAGGTCGCCGGTTGCGTGGAACCACCCTCGAGGTTCTTCCGCGCCGCGTTGCGGCAGGCAATTCGGGCTGTGGCAGCGGGACGATTCCGCGAGACTCATCGGTGTCAAGCGAGACGGCCACGATGATTCGGGCGGTCGGGATCCTTTGTTCGTCGACCCGCCCGCTGCGTGACAGACGGGTCGCGCAGCCATGTCCGAGCTTGTCGGGCCACGCCGAAAGGTTGCGACTATGGACTGGAAGCTCGAGCTCGTACCCGTTCCGGTGACCGACGTCGACCGTGCCAAGGCCTTCTACGTCGAGCAGGTCGGTTTTCGTGCCGACCACGACCACCGCGTCTCCGAAGCGCTGCGCTTCGTACAGCTCACCCCGCCCGGCTCTGCTTGCTCGATCGTGATGGGCACCGGCATCACGGAGATGCGGCCGGGTTCGCAGCAGGGCCTGCAGGTGGTCGTCGAGGATGTCGCGGCCGCCCGGCGGGAGCTGCTCGCCCGGGGTGTGCAGGCCGGTGAGATCGACGTTCAGCCGTGGGGATCCTTCGTCGCCTTCAGTGACCCGGACGGCAACACGTGGTCGCTGCAGCAGCTCCCCCTGAGCGCCTGACCTCTCCGGACCACACCTCGCCGCTCGAACGGCCCGAGCACCCTTGCCGACTTCAGCCGCTCCGGTGAGGAATGTGCACGTGAGGAGGTGAGGGGCCCGGATGTTCGGGAAAAGTGTCGGTCCCGCCTCATAGGCTCGTCGCATGGCGTTGTCCGTACACGAGCGCGAGCAGTTCCTGGCCGAGCCGCACGTCGCGGCGCTGTCCGTCTCGGCCGAGCACAGTCGCGGACCGGTGACCGTGCCGATCTGGTACCAGTACGTGCCGGGTGGCGAGGTGTGGATACTGACTTCGGCCGAGTCCCGGAAGGCCCGGCTCATCGAGGCAGCCGGGCGCTTCAGCCTGATGGTCGACCGGATCGAACCGACCGTTCGATACGTCTCCGTGGAAGGGCCGGTCGCGCGAACCGTCCCGGGGACCGACGAACTGCTGCGGGAGATGAGCGAACGCTACCTGCCGCAGGAGAAGGTCCCGGCCTACCTCGAGTTCGCCAGGGCCGAGCTCGGCGAACAGGTCGCCATCCACCTGCGGCCCGCGAGATGGCTCTCGGCGGACCTCGGCGCGAGCTGACCCGCGGTACACACTTCTCAGCGGTTTTCGACGGTCCTTTTGATGCCCTTGACGGTCTGTCGCAGCCCGTCCTGCAGCTGAGCGCGACGGTCTTCCAGGAACGTTTCGGCCTTTTCCGGTGGCATCCGTTCCATGAGGCTGCGGAGACCATTGCGCAGCCCGCGCATGACGTAGCGCTGGGTCAGCAGCGATCCGTGGTCGGCGGCTTCGATGTCGAAGGACCATACCGAAGTGTCGGCATCGTCCACCGGGCTCAGGACGACCCACGCGAAACGGCGACCCGGAACAGGCGTCTCAGCGGATCTCGGCCTCGGCTCGGGCGAGCTGTGCGGGCTCAGAGCTCGCGGGTGACGCGAGCGGGATTGCCGACGGCGACGACATTGGCGGGCAGGTCACCGGTGACGACCGCTCCGGCGCCGACGACGGTGTTCTCCCCGATGGCCACTCCGGGGCAGACGATGGCCCCGCCGCCGAGCCAGGCGTTGTCGCCGATCGTGATCGGCCGGCTCGCCTCCCGCTTGGCCCGCCGTTGCTCGGGATCGATCGGGTGGGTGGGGGTGAGCAGCTGGACATGGGGGCCGATCTGCACGTCGGCACCGATGGTGATCGTGGCGACGTCGAGCAGGACGGCACCGAAATTGACGAACGTGCCCGGCCCGATGCTGATCCGGTAGCCGTAGTCCACGTGCAGCGGTGGCCGCACTTCCGCGCCCTCACCCAGCCCATCCAACAGCTCGGTCAAGGCCGCGCGCCGGGCCCGGGGATCGCCGGCGGGGGAGGTGTTGAACGCCTCGCTCAGCTCGGCCGCGCGCAGACGGTCGGCGGCCAGCTCGGGGTCGTCGGCGATGTAGAACTCGCCGGCGAGCATCCGCTCCTTCTGACTGGCCATGACGTCCTTTTCGAGTGATGCGACTGGTCGAAACGCCTGCCCGGCATCTGCGGAGTGACCTACGCTGAGTCTTCCAGTGCGGACCATGCCGACCCGCGGAGGGCTGATGGAGTTCGGTGTCTTGCTGGCATTCGTCGGAGTCGTGACGGTCATCAGTCTTGCGCCTGGTCCTGACACGTTTTACGTCATGGCCAACGGTATGGCTTCCGGAGCGCGTGCAGGTGTCGTTGCCGCAATCGGTATGTCGACCGGTCTGTCCCTCCACACTCTTGCCGCCGTGTTCGGCTTGAGCGCTCTTCTCCAAGCAGCTCCCACTGCCATGGACGTCGTCCGAGTCTTCGGGATCGTCTTCTTGCTGTATCTGGCGTTCCAGGCTTTCCGGTCGCCGGGCTCTGCGATGGACGGCGTCCGGGCCGATGTTCCTGGGCGATCTCTGCGTCGTGTCTACACGATGGCGGTCCTGACCAACCTCGCCAACCCGAAGATCATCCTGTTTTACCTGGCATTCGTGCCGCAGTTCACCAGCCCGGAGTTTTCCTGGCCGGTACCGATGCAGCTGCTCACCCTCGGGGGCGTATTCATCCTGGTGGGCGTCGTTGTCGACGGTCTGACCGGGTTGGCCTCCGGAAAACTGTCGGAATTCCTCAGCCGTCGCCGTAGTGTCCGAAAGTGGTTGGATCGTGTCTCCGCCGGTGTCTTCGGCGCTCTTGCCGTGCATCTCGCCACAAAGGTCGCGAGACCCTGATCACTCGAAGATCACGTAATGCCCCGGAGGAGTTCGCCGCCCGGGCCTCAGGCAGGTCGGGCGGGAAGAGGGCAACGCCGCACTGCTGCGGTTCGGTCGTGATCGAGAGGTTCTTGGCTGGGGCTGAGGCGGCAAAGCCGTCCTGCTGATCAGGCCGGCTCAGGAGGCTTCCACCTTGAACGGGTCGTGCTCGGCGAGCAGCTTGTCCAGGCGTGCCTGGTCGACCCTGTTGACCAGCGTGGTGCCTTCCTGCCGGTCCCGGATGCACTTGGCGAGGGTGAACGTGGAGGTCACCGCGTAGAGGACACCGAGACCGAGAAACCCCCGGACCCAGCCGTCGACGGGCAGGTACACGATTCCCACGACGACGGCCAGAACCGCGATGCCGAAGGAGATCGCGGCCTGGGCGAAGAACGCGGTGGTCGTCGGTGAGGCAGACGATGTCGGCGTAGTCATGCGACATACGATCCGGCACGCGCCCCCGGAAGTCTTGAGTACGGTTACTCAACCGGTCCCGCGAGACGGTACGTGCCCGTCTCCGGCATCGCCGAGGCCGGTCGAGGTTACCGGACGCGTTGTCCGGAGGAACGGCCCGCGGGCGGCGCGACACGTTGCCCGGAAGGGCGTGCCGAGGAGCCACCGGCCCCTCGACCTCGATACGGTTCGGCGGCACGCCCCGAGGATCGCCGGGTGGTTTCCCAGGGCTTGGGACGGTTGACCCACACATCGAAGAGCAGGAACACGAGCGCCATACTTCCGATGCCGATGCCCAGCCACAGGATGCCGCTGAAGACCAGCAGCACCGCGGTGAGGAACATGGTCCCCACCGGCAGCCAGCAGAAGGGGTCGATCCGTCCGAAAACCCCGGGAGCGGGCTCTCCCCTGTCCACATCGCGTGCCATCGACCTGCTCGCTTCCACTCGGTACCGGGCTTCCCCTGGTCCATCGACGGGAGGCACCGCTTCGTTAGTACCCCAGGGCAGTCGCACCACGCCCACCCGAGGCGACGCATGCCTGCCACGGATGCGGGTCCCGTCCCGTCCATTTTCGGGCAGGGCCGAATCTTCCGGCGAGGACCGTCGGAAACGCGATTCCGGCGGTGAGCATCGCCTGTCTGCTTCGTGCGAGGTGGCTACCGGCCGCTGCGGTCACTGCACCGCGGTCGGGTCCATGTACATCACTTCCCACAGGTGCCCGTCGAGGTCGTGGAAGCTGCGCCCGTACATGAAGCCCTCGTCCATCGGGTCGTTGGCGGGTTGCCCGCCCGCCGCGAGGGCCCTGTCGGCCAGCTCGTCGACCTGATCCCTGCTGTCGAGGCCCAGGCACATGATCGCCTCCGTGCCCTTCGTGGCGTCGACGACGTCCCTGCTGGTGAACGACTGGAAGAACGACTCCACCAGCAGCATGACGTAGATGTCGTCGCTGATGACCACGCTCGCCGCTTTCTCGTCCGTGAATTGCTCGTTGATCGAGTAGCCGAGATCGGTGAAAAAAGCGATCGACTTGTCGAGGTCTTTGACGGGGAGGTTGACGAAGATCTTCGTGGACATCGGTGCCCTCGCTTCTCTTGAGCTGATCGGGCCCGCCATCGGGCCCGCGTGTTGTCCTGTGTCACGGGGACATCTGCGCCGCTCGAGACGTTCTCCTCGAGTCGGCCTCGATGTCCGCGCTCACAGGAGTGGACGGCGCGGCGGCCCGAAACTCATCGGTGCCGGGAGAAAAGCTCATCGGTGACAGGGTCTCGGACTGCGGTGGTGGGAGTTCCTCCCGTGGTGGAAGAGGACGGATTGCCACGGGCGCGGTGGATGTCTGCGTCGGGTTCCGGCCTCTCGTAGTGTGGTTCGCATGAGCGATGGTCCGGCGCAGCGCGCGGAGCATGTGGAGCCGCACGGCAACGTGCCGGGGACTTCGCTGAACCGGTTGCGGGCCGGGGTGCTCGGCGCCAACGACGGGGTGGTGTCCACGTCCGGTCTCGTGGTGGGGGTGGCCGGGGCGACCGCATCGGTGTCGACGATCCTCACCGCCGGGGTGGCCGGGCTGCTTTCCGGTGCGATCTCGATGGCCGCGGGCGAGTACGTCTCGGTGTCCAGCCAGCGTGATGCCGAGCAGGCGATGCTCGCGCAGGAACGTCGTGAGCTGGAAGAAGAGCCCGAAGCCGAGCTGGAGGAACTGGCCGAGCACTACCGGGGCAAGGGGATTCCGGAACCGCTGGCCCGGGAGGTCGCCGAACACCTCACCCGGCACGATGCCCTGGGCACGCACGCCGAAACCGAACTGGGCATCACTCCCGGAGAGTTGACCAATCCGTGGCATGCCGCGCTGGCCAGCTTTCTCGCCTTCACCATCGGGGCAGCGCTGCCGCTGCTGGCGATCGTGCTGACACCCGGGTGGGTGCGGGTCCCGGTGACGGTCGGCGCGGTCGTGCTGACCCTGGTCGTGACCGGCTCGGTGAGTGCGCGCCTCGGGAGGGCCTCCGTTCCCCGCGCGATCGTGCGCAACGTCGGTGGCGGCCTGCTCGCCATGGGGGTCACCTACGGTGTCGGCACGCTGGTCGGGCACACCCTCGTCTGAACTCGTGTGGAGACCGGCTCCCCGACGGTGCGCACGCGCGGATGCCGGGCCTTGCCCGGCATCCGCCGGTGGAGGTGGTGCGCGCGGTCGGGGAAGAGGCCGGCGTCAGAACGTGAGCACCAGGCGTCCCCGCGTGCCACCCGCTTCGAGGAGGCGATGCGCTTCGGCCGCCTGTTCGGCGGGCAGGCTGCGCGCGACTCGCAGCGTGAGCTGGCCGCTTTCCGCCTGAGCGCGCAGCCGGTCGAGCTTGGCCTGCTCCTGCGCGTAGTCGGCGATCAGGACGGGATGGTAGGTGATGCCGCGCTCGGGCTCTCCGGCGAATCCCCGCACCGTGGCGATGCCGCCGCCGTCGCGGATCGCCCCGATCACCCGGTGATCGAGTACGGCACCGTCGGCGAGCCCGTCGACACCCTCGGGAACTTCCTTGCGGATGCGGTCGGCGACGTCGGCTCCGCGCTCGACGACGATGTCGGCACCCAGTTCGCGGACGAGGTTCTCATCGGCAGGTGAGGCGTCGGCGACCACCCGCAGACCCTCGGCCTTGGCCAGTTGCACCACGTAGCCGCCGAAACTGCCCGCGGCCCCGGTGACGGCGATGGTATGCCCGGCCCGCAGTTTCAGCGCGTCGAGGGCCAGCCGGGCGGTCAGCCCGTTCATCGGCAGGGTGGCCGCGGCCACGTCGTCGGCTCCGGACGGTATTCGTGCGACGGACCCGGCCGGGACGACGATCTGCTCGGCGTAGGCACCGTGCGAGCCCTGGGGCACGACGATCGCCATGACGTGCTCGCCCACCGTGAGGTCGGTGTCCACACCTTCCCCGATCTCCTCGAGGACGCCCGCGGCGTCCATGCCGGGCACGTACGGCGGCGGAACGCTGCTCAACGCTTTGGCCCGGTCGCCGTTGCGCAGCACGGTGTCGGTCGGGTTGACCGTGGCGGCATGCACCCGGATTCGCATCTCACCGGATCCGGCGTGTCGTTCCGGTAGGTCGAGTTCGTGCAGCGCGTCCGGTCCACCGAATTCGGTCACTCCCACAGCCTTCATACGAGGATTGACGCCGGCGGTGATCGGGATATTCCCCGAAGGGCACCGGATGCCCACCGGCCGGGCCGCGGAGCACGTCGGTGAAAATCGGTTTCGAGGAGGTGAACGGTGGTGATCGACGTGACCGACGCCCGGTGGCTGCGTGAACCGATCCGGGACGACGTGATGGACCTGTGGTGGCTCGGCGAGGTGTTGCACGAGAGCAGGACCCCTTACCAGCATCTGCTCGTCGCGCGCACGCGGCTCGGGACCACCCTGTTCTGCGATCACAATCCGCAAAGTGCCGAGTGTGGTCAGCTCGCCTTCCACGAGGCCGAGTTGGTGCCCGCGATGCTGCTGGCCGAGCGGGTCCGCAGCGTGCTGGTCATCGGGTGCAGCGAGGGCACCGTGTGCCAACTCGCCGAAGAGGCGGGCGCCGAACGGATCGATCACGTCGACATCGACCCGGACTGCGTGCGGGTCTGCGCTCGGCACCTGCCGTACGGCTACACCCCCGAGGAAGCCGAGGCGGCCGAACGCGGCGCGGGACCCGTCCGGCTGCACTACGGCGACGGGGACCGGTTCGTGCAGCAGGCCCTGCGGTCCGGGACCCGCTACGACCTCGTCGTGCTGGACCTGCCGGAGGAGCAGGACGATCCCGGGGCCCAGCACAATGTGCTCTACGGCAGCGAGTTCCTCACCTCCTGCCGGGAGTTGCTCGCCCCCGGCGGAGTGGTGAGCACCCACGTCAGCCGCCCGTACCTGAGTGTGCCCATGCCGGACTCGACGGAAAGCCTCGCGCGACCCTGGCGCCGGTTCGGCGAGATCTTCGGCACCCGGGTGTACTTCCGTTCCGACGAGCAACCGTGGGCGGCGATCATGCTCGGGCGAGCCGAGGCCGTGGACGATCCGGTGCAGCACATGCGCGAGACTCTGGCGGAGTTGCCGTACCGTCCCCGCACCCTCGATGCTCCCGCGCTGCTCAGCGCTACCCGCCTGCCTGCGGTGCTGCGCGACACCGAGGGGCAGGGACCGCCGTATCGCGCCGCGTCGTGAGAGGCAGAGCCCGGCTCGGTGAAGGGTTCCGAACAAGACCACCGTGGCACTTCACTCGTCCGGGTGAGCCGCGTGGCGCTGTGCTGCTGCAGGACTACCGTGTTTTCTGATGGCGGCACGGGAGTCGGGCACGGTCGACGAGATACCGTGGCAGGCGGTCTGCGACCAGGCTGCGGGCCCGGTGGCGCTGCTCGACCTGGACGGGCGCATCCTGTACGCCAATCCCGCACTGTGCAGCATGCTCGGCTACGACTGTGAGGACATCCTGCACCGTCGCCCGCCGGAGTTCACGCACCCGGACGACCCGCCTCTGGACCGCGCTGCCATCACCAAGCTCATCGAAGGCCCGTCGGACACCTCGGAAGCGGAAAAGCGCATGGTGCGCTCCGACGGCACCGTGGTCTGGATCCTGATCAGCGGTTCGATCATCCGGGACACCGACGGCAACCCGCGCGGCTTCCTGTCGCAGATTCACGACATCACCGACCGCCGCAACTCCGAGCTGCTCTGGCGCCGGACGCTGACCAGCGCCCCGATCGGCATGGCTCTGATCGACCTGACCGGACGTTGGACGGAGGTCAACGAGAGACTGTGCGAGCTGATCGGCTACGACCGCGACGACATGCTGGCGATGCATTTCACCGACCTGACCTACGCCGGCGACGACAAGCGCGGGGAAGCAGTGCTCACCGACCTGCTGTCCGGCCGCGAGAACGCGACCACTCTGGAGATGCGGTACCGGCACAAGGAGGGGCACCCGATCTGGATGCTGGTCCGCATCAGCGTCGTGCCGGGTGCGGATGATCATCCCGCCTACCTGATCAGCCAGTACGAGGCGATCGGCGACGGGCGGATGGGCGATGCGCACCTGGCGCACATGGCACTGCACGATCCGCTGACCGGCCTGGCCAATCGTGCCCTGCTCGACGACCGGTTCAAACAGGAACTCGCCGAGCTCCCCGGTACGGGAGGCGTGTTGGCGGTACTGGTGGCCGATATGGACGGGTTGAAGCGGGTCAACGACAACTACGGGCACAGCGTGGGCGACCAGTTCCTGACCATCGCGGCCGACGAGCTGCTGAACACGGTGCGTTCGGGCAGCACCGTGGCACGGTTCGGCGGTGACGAGTTCGTCGTGCTCAGCCGGGCGGAAAGCAACCAGCAGGCCGAGGAGCTGCGCGACAGGGTGGTCGAGCACCTCCAGACCGAGCTCGTCGTCTCCGGCCATCACGTCAGCGTGCGTGCCAGCGTCGGGCTCGCCGTCACCCGGAACCCGGCCACCTCGGCGCAGGCCCTGCTGCACAGTGCCGATCGGGACATGTATCGCCGCAAGAGAGGTGCCCGGACCTGACGCGCGGCAAGCCGTGCCACCCCGGCACGGTCGGCGGCTCTTCCATGGGCGGTAGTGGGTTGCCTGCTTCCGCCCTGTGCGTGGGAAGGTCGGCTCTTACGGTATGGGAGGGCTGCGCGCCGGTGGTGCGATGCCGGCTGCCGGCGGAGGCGAGCAGGAGGAGAGGGTCCGTATGCAGGAGAGAACGGCCGTCGTCGACGGCATCCCGATGCGCTGGCTGGAGCAGGGCGAAGGCAGCGCGGTGGTGTTCGTCCACGGCATCCCCACGTCCGCGGAGCTGTGGCGCCACGTCATCCCCCGGGTCGGCAATGGGCGTCGCCTCGCCTGGGAGATGCCCGGATACGGCGCGAGCATCCCGGCGGGACGCGACCGTGACATCTCCGTCGCCCGCCAAGCCGACTACCTGAACGCCTGGCTCGACCATCTCGGCATCGAGCGTGCCGTACTGGTGGGGCACGATCTCGGCGGGGGCGTGGTGCAGAACCTGGCGGTGCATCACCGCGATCGGGCCGCGGGCATGGTGTTGACCAATGCCATCGGCTACGACTCCTGGCCGGTTCCCCCCGTCAAGGCCATGCAACGGGCCGCGCCCGTGCTGCGGTGGTTCCCCGATGCGGTGGTGTACCCGCAGTTCGCGGCACTGCTGCGGCTCGGCCACGACAACGCGCAGCTCGCGCGGGAGTCGGTCGGGGAACACTGGCGGCACTACGTGACGCACGGTGCGGCACAGGCCCTGGCTCGCCAGGCCGGTGCACTGGATGTGCACGACACTCTCGCCGTGGCGGACCGGCTGCCGGAGCTGGATCTGCCCGCTCGGGTGGTCTGGGGTACTGCGGACGGGTTCCAGAAGGTCGAGTACGGCCGGCGGTTCGCCCGCGATCTGGGCGCCACCCTGCAGCGCATCGAAGGCGGGCGGCACTTCACCCCCGAGGACCATCCCGAACCCATCGCCGCCGCGGTCGACGAGCTCCTCGCTCGCTCCGCCTGAGCCGCCGCGCCCGCGCGGGAGCGCGCCCCCCGCGCGCAGCTGCCATCGGCCTCGTGCCGCAGTCCGTCGAGCCCGTCGAGCCCGTCGAGCCCGCCGGGCACGCGAGGTGTGCGGGCCTGCCTACCGGCCGTCGACCCAGGTTCGGGGCACGATCACGTGCAGGGCGTTGCGTGCCACCGACAGGTCCTGCGGGGTGTGGGCGACGAGCTCACCGTCGATGTTGACCGGCATCTTCGGTGTGGTCTCCACCCGAACCCGCCGGGTGCGGAAGAAGTCCGCCTGATCGGTGTTCAGCAGGTTGCCGTTGCGGAAACCGCGCGCCACGGTGACGAGTTCGCGGTAACCGCCGTGCCGGATCACCGAGATGTCCAGGGTGCTGTCGTCGATACCGGAATCCTGCGCGGCGATCTGCCCGCCCCCGTAGTAGCGCCCGTTGGCCACCGAGATCTGCATCAGGCTCGGGTACTCCTGCGGCTCGTGATCGCCATCGGGAAAGGTCAACCGGGCGAAGAAGGGCTTGTGATCGAACCACGCTCTGATGGTGGCCACCGGATAGGCCAGCGCGCCGATGCGCTTTTTCAGCGCCGGCGACATCGCCTTCGCCACACTCGCGCCGAGCCCGATCGAAGCCCGATTGGCGTAGTAGTTGTTTCCGGACAGGCCGAGGTCGATGTCGACGATCTTGCCATGGGCGATGGTCCGGCAGGCCTGCTCCAGATCGGTGGGCACGTGCAGGGTCCGTGCGAAGTCGTTGGCCGTGCCCAGCGGCAGCAGGCCCAGCGGTACTTCCCGATGGGCCAGCATGTCCACGATCGAGCTGATGGTGCCGTCTCCACCGCCGACGACGACGAGGTCGTTGCCCTCGTCCACCGCCTCCTGAACGGTTTCCGGCAGGCGCGTGGGATCCTGCAGCGGATGAGCCGACGTGATCGGCAGTCCGAATCCGCGCAGAAGCTCCAGGGCCCGGTTGTAGGCTCTGCTTCCGGTGCGTGAGCGAGTGTTGACCACCAGGGCAACCCGGGTGATGGAACCGTCGCGAGCGATCGGTACCTCCTTCAACGCAGCAACTCGGACAGCGCCGAGTCTAGCCACGATACGAGCACGGTCCCCGTTCCCGACGAATCCGGTGACGACCTCAGTGGGGCGCGGACCTCTCGTACGGGTACATGAGGCTGTCCTTGCGCGTGAGCATGGCGCGGTCGGCGTGTTCGAGTGCGCAGGCCACATCGTGTATGTCGGTCAACTCGCCCCAACCGATGGTGATCGACACCGGAGTACCGGTGACCAGTGCTTCCCATTCCTCCTCGGCCACTGCGGCGATGAGCCGGTCGCCGAGGTCGTGGGCGGTGGCCGGGTCGGTGTGCGGAAGCGCGACGATGAATTCGTCGCCGCCGTAGCGGGCCACGAAGTCCCCGCCGCGGACGGTGCGGGCCAGTACCGCCGCCGTACGCTGCAGCACCAGGTCGCCGCCCAGATGCCCGTGAACCGTGTTGACGGTCTTGAAGTCGTTGAGATCGATGATGCCCACAGCCGTGCGGATGTTCTGCTCGGCGAGTCCGGCCACCCACCGGTCGAAGTGTCTGCGGTTGGGCAGGCCGGTCAGCGGGTCGGTGAGCGCCTCCGAGGCGTACTGCTCGACCGTGCGACGCAGGCTTTCGTGGTCCAGCTGTACCCGCGTCCCGTCGATCAACTGCTCGCGCAGCAGATCGGCGACTTCGGTCGCCCGGCGCATCGCCTGGCGATCTTCCGACCATGCCGCGCGGTGATCGCCATCGGCCGCATGGGCCAGCGCGCGCACTCGGTGAAGCTCCGCGGCACCCAGCGTGTAGGGGTTGATGTGCCTGTCGGCGAGCCGGTTCAGCGCCTGCCGGGGATGTCCCTCGGCGATCGCGGAGCAGGCCCCGGCCAACAACCGCAGATCCTCCAGCTCCCAACCGTCCGAGTCGGCGGCAGGCAGCGCCGGTATCGGTGTCACGTCCTCGCCGAGCGCGGCCAGGCGGGTGGTCGCATACCTGTAGTAGTGCTGCTCGGCGTAGCGCAGTCCGGACGGCGTGGTGCGCTGTGACCAGGTCTCCAGCACCTCGTGCAGGAGGCGAGCACAGCTCTCGGTGTCGCCCCGGTGATCCAGGGAGACCGCTCGGCGCACCGCGATCTCGGGCAGGGCGTGCTCTCCGCTGGACAAGCCGATGGCCTGCCCGATCAGATAGCCACGCTCGGCAACGTCCATCGCCTGCGCGTGGAATCCGGCGTAGGAGAACGACACCGCGAGGTTGTGCCAGGCTTCGACAGCTTCCACTCCCGGGCTGTGGACCTTGTCGAGTGCGCGGCGGCCCTGGACCAGGTGCCGCACGCAGCGTTCCGGAGAGCTCTGCGCGGCGACAAAAGACGCCAGGGCGTGCACCCCACCGACCAGGGCGTACTCGCGTGTCCCCTCCAGGACTTCGAAAGCCCGGTCCAGCAGCGCCGGGCACTCGCCGAGGCGGCCGAGATTGATCGACGCGCCGAGTCGGAGCATCAGGGCGGTTCCCACCACGTGCGGATCGCGGGCCCGGTTCGCCACGGCGGAGGCAAGGGTGATGGCTCCCTCGTCGTTACCGTCACGTGCCCGTCGTCGGATCTCGTCGAGGGCGGCCTCGCAGCCACTCACCGGCATCTCCGCGTCGTCCATCACCCCTCCGGGACGATCCGCTGCAACGAGCAACGATACTGCCACCGTCCGAGCGAGTGTGTTCGAGCACGCATCGCATCGGACACCTCTCCCAGAGTCGCCGACAGCGGCGGACGTGACAAGAAGGAACTTCGTATTCACGGTATTCGCAGGCGACCGTGGGCGCCCGGAGACGAGAATCCCCGGGTGCGGGTTCGGCCGCACGACCGAACCCGCACCCGGGGAAATGGGTGTCTCCCGGTGGACCCCGGTTACGCCGTGGTCGGCGCGTCGGTGGGGGTCTTCTCGATGTTGGCGATCGCTTCCTGCGACGGCAGGCGCACCGCCATGGCGTAGTAGTAGATCACTCCGCTCCAGATGGCGATGGCGACGGCGCCGAGTCCGACGCCGAGCGGACCGTCTCCGCCGTTGAGGAATATCCCCGGCGCGGCTTGCCCGTTCGGAGTGAGTTCGCTGAGGTAACTGAAGACCAGCATGCCCGCGAGCCAGATCGGGAACCAGGAACCCGATTTGAAGTTGATCGGCGGAGTCGGATGCTTGGCGACCATGTGGTAGATGACGAAGACCACGTAGCCGGCCAGCAGCGCGATGAGCATCTTCTCGTTGATCGACCAGGTCGACCAGAACACCAGCAGGTTCGCGCAGAAGAACGCCAGCAGCGGGATGATGTCCCCACCGGGCAGCTTGAACGGCCGGTCCTGGTCGGGGATCTGGCGACGCAGCGCGCCGACGACCAGGCATCCGGGACCGAACGACAAGGCGGTTGCCGCGGTGAGGAAGCCGACGAACTGCGCCCAGCCCGGGAAGGGCAGGAAGAAGAAGCAGCCCACCACGAACATCAACAGCACCGACACCCACGGCACGCCGCGGTTGTTGAGCTTGGTCAGTGCCTGCGGGGCGTTGTCGTTGCGGGCGTTGGCGTACGACAGCCGCGCGGTGACGCCGGCGTAGATCAGTCCGGTGTCGGCCGGGGAGATGATCGCGTCGAGGCGCAGCAGCCAGGCCATCCAGCCGACCCCCAGCAGCAGCGACAGGCCGGCCAGCGGTCCGGCGGCATCCTCGAAGGACAGGTTCGCCCAACCGTTGCCGAGCACCGCCTCCGGTAGCCCGGTGATGAAGGCGATCTGCAGCAGCACGTAGATGATCGCCGTGATCACCACCGAGCCGACCAGTGCGAACGGCACGTTGCGCTGCGGGTTGTCGGTCTCGCCCGCGAACTCCACACCGTTGCGGAAACCCAGGTAGGAAAAGGCCACACCCGCGGCGGGGATCGCGGTGAAGATGGTGCCGTAACCGTTCGGGGCGAAGCCGCCGAAGTCGGTGAGGTTGCCCGGGTTGAACGACACGGCGAACAGCACGACGATCAGCAGCGCGATCACCGCGAGTTTCCACCACACCAGCGCGTTGTTGAGCTTGGCGAACAGGTGCACACCGAGCACGTTGACCGCGCTGTACAGCGCCATCAGAACGACCGAGACGACCAGGCCGGGGCCGGTCACCACCCAGACGCCCTCGTCCTCGAGGTGGTTCATCAGCCAGGGGACGTAGGGGTCGGTGTACTGCAGGGTGGCCAGCACCTCGATCGGGGTGACGGCCGCGGCGGCCAGCCAGCTGATCCAGCCGGAGCTGAAGCTGGCGAAGGAGCCGAACGAGTAGTGCGGGAAGCGGATGATGCCGCCGACCACGGGAAACATCACGGCCAGCTCGGCGTAGGCGAACCCGATGAGCATGATCATGATCGCGCCGATGATCCAGGAGAAGATCGCGGCGGGACCGGCGATCTGCGCACCGTTGAGTGCGCCGAACAACCAGCCGGAGCCGATGATCGCCCCCACCCCTGTGAACAACAGGCTGATCTTGTTGACGTCCCGGCGCACCCCGTGGTCCAGCTGCACGTCGGCCCGTGTCGGTGGCGCAGTTGGTGTTGCCATCCGCTTGCCTCTCCCGTGTGTGATGTGCGTTACTTCGGTGCACAGGACTCTCGTGGACCGGGTCGGCATGGTCAATACAGAACGAGGGTTCGCTTCATCTTTTCGTGTAACATTTGCGCACATACGACACTGTCCGTGACAAGCAGCACACGATACGTAGAGATGTGTTGCCGTCGCCGGACAGTCCTTTCCGTGGTGGCGCACAAAAATCTCCCCGGGGCGGTCCCGGCCGAGAGGCGACCGGACCGTCCCGGGGAGAATTGTCACCGCCGGAGTGGCCTCCGGTTACGCCGTGGTCGGCGCGTCGGTGGGGGTCTTCTCGATGTAGGAGACCGCGCGCTGGGCGGGCAGCCGTACCGACATCGCGTAGTAGTAGATCAGCACGCTCCACACGGCGATGACGATGGCGCCGAGACCGATGCCGATCGGGCCGTCACCGCCGTTGAGGATGAGACCCGAGGATGCGGCGCTCGACGGATCCATCTCACCGAGGTAACTGATGATCAGCATGCCCGCGAGCCAGATCGGGAACCAGGAACCCGATTTGAAGTCGATCGGCGGCGTGCTGTGCTTGGTCGTCATGTGGTAGACGACGAAGACCACGTAGCCGACCAGCAGCCCGATGAGCATCTTCTCGTTGATCGACCAGGTCGACCAGAACACCAGCAGGTTCGAGAAGTAGAACGCCAGGATCGGCAGCAGGTCTCCACCGGGCAGCTTGAACGGCCGCTCCTGGTCGGGGATCTGGCGCCGCAGCGCGCCGACCACCAGGGCCCCCGGTGCGAAGGACACCGCGAAGGCGGAGGTGATGAAGCCGATGAACTGCGCCCAGCCCGGGAAGGGAAGGAAGAAGAAGCAGCCCACCACGAACATCAGGATGATGGAGATGTACGGAATGCCCCGGTTGTTGAGCTTGGTCAGCGCCTGCGGGGCGTTGTCGTTGCGGGCGTTGGCATACGACAGCCGCGTGGTCACACCGGCGTAGATCAGTCCGGTGTCGGCCGGGGAGATGATCGCGTCGATGCGCAGCAACCAGGCCATCCAGGCCAGTCCGAGCAGCAGCGACAGGCCGGCCAGCGGCCCGGCGCTTTCCTGGAAGGCCAGGTTCGCCCAGCCGTCGCCGAGCACCGCCTCCGGCAGCCCGGTGATGAAGGCGATCTGCAGCAGCACGTAGATGATCGCCGTGAGCAGCACCGATCCGATCAGTGCGAACGGCACGTTGCGCTGCGGGTTGTCGGTCTCACCGGCGAACTCCACACCGTTGCGGAAACCCAGGTAGGAGAAGGCGATGCCCGCGGCCGGGATCGCGGCGAAGACCGCGCCGACACCGCTGGGAGCGAAGCCGCCGAAGTTGGTGAGGTTGCCCGGGTTGAACGACACGGCGAAGAACACCACGATGACCAGCGCGATCACCGCGAGCTTCCACCACACCAGCGCGTTGTTGAGCTTGGCGAACAGGTGCACACCGAGGACGTTGATGGCGCTGTACAACGCCATCAATGCGATGGCCACGACCAGGCCGGGGCCGCTCACGAGATATTGGCCCTCCTCCTGATACATCAACCACTCGATGTAGGGGTCGGTGTACTGCAGGGTGGCCAGCACCTCGATCGGGGTGACGGCCGCAGCGGCCAGCCAGCTGATCCAGCCGGAGCTGAAGCTGGCGAAGGAGCCGAACGAGTAGTGCGGGAAGCGGATGATGCCGCCGACCACGGGAAACATCACGGCCAGCTCGGCGTAGAC
>NZ_QPJC01000001.1:218918-338255 GCF_003337235.1 Halopolyspora algeriensis | reverse complement strand
CAGCCGGAGCTGAAGCTGGCGAAGGAGCCGAACGAGTAGTGCGGGAAGCGGATGATGCCGCCGACCACGGGAAACATCACGGCCAGCTCGGCGTAGACGAGGCCGATGATCATGATCATGATCGCGCCGATGATCCAGGAAAGGATCGCCGCGGGCCCCGCGATCTGTGAGGCGTAGAGAGCGCCGAACAACCAGCCGGAGCCGATGATCGCTCCGACGCCGGTGAACAGCAGACTGAGCTTGTTGACGTCTCTGCGTACCCCCGTATCGAGCTGTACGTGGGCCCGTGTCGGTGGCGCAGTTGGTGTCGCCATCTGTTCGCCCTTTCCTGTCCTTTGTGACTCGCATTACTACGGTGACAGGACTCTCGGCCATGTGCGAGGTTCCGTCAACACGAATCGGCATACTGCTCGGGTTTGGCGGTAACATTCTTGTACATGTTGCACGTATAGTGACAGAACCGAGACACCACGTGACCGTGGAGTCACATTTCGATCACGTCGATCCGGTGCTCGGTGATCTTCGTAAGGGCAATGACGTGCGCCGAAGCCGGGTCAGCGCCGCATGTGCCCGGAATGCCGTGATGATCATCACGGTTCTCGCAGTGTCGTTCCGACCTCGTCCGTGACGCTTTTGTGGTTTTTCGGTGTAGCGGCATTCACGCGCAGCGCGACGACCATTCCGCGACGACCATTCACGGTTTTCGTGGCTTGCCCGGTGAGAAAAGCGCCCGCTATGTCGCGGGACGGCGGAGGCCGTCGAAGGCGATTTTGGTGACGGCATCGGCGATTTCGTTCTTGGTCAATCCATGGCGGGGCCGGTACCACTCGATCAACGAGTTGACCATGCCGAACAGCAGCCTGCTGGTCAGCGCGGGGTCCACGTCCAGGCGCAGGCTCCCCTCGTGTTCGGCCTCGGCGACGAGTTCGCCCACGAGGTGGTCGAGCTCGCGCCGCCGCGCCAGTGCCTGACGCTCGACCTTGCTGTTGCCGCGCACCCGCAGCAGCAGGGTGACGAAGGGCAGTTCGTCGACGAGGACCTCCACGCTGCGCCACACGACGTGGTGCAGCCGGTCGATGGCCGCACCGGTGCCCGATTCCGGCTCGTCCAACACCGCGAACAGTGCGTCCAGGGCGCGGTTGACGCTCAACCGCAGCAATTCCTGCTTGCTCGGCACGTGGTAGTAGATCGCCGACTTCGTGATACCGAGTCGCTTGGCCAGATCCTCCATGCTCGTGCCGTCGTAGCCGCGCTCGTGGAAGACCTTGACCGCGGTGTGCAGCAGCGAATCGAGATCGTATCCCGGCCTGCCCCGTTGTGCGCTCCTGCTCGTGCCGTCCGTCATGGGTTCAGTCTCCCGCAGTGCCGGAAAAGGCGGTCGGTGCAGGTCAGCCGTTGCGGTCGTCGATGACCCGCTGCAGCTTGCCCACCGAGCGCTCCAGCGTGCCGGGATCGACGATGCACACCTCCGCGGTGACCCCGACCGCATCCTTGATCGCCTTGGTCAACACGGTCGGTGCCGACTGCCGCTGCTCGAGGGTGGTGGTCTCGTCGGCTTCGATCCGCACGGTCAGGTGGTCCATCCGGTCCTGCCGTGAGATCACGAGCTGGAAGTGCGGTGAAAGCCCCTCGGCGCGCAGCACCAGTTCCTCGATCTGGGTGGGAAAGACGTTGACGCCTCGCAGGATGAGCATGTCGTCGCTGCGGCCGGTCACTTTCTGCATCCGGCGCATGCCGGGGCGAGCCGTACCCGGAAGGAGCCGGGTCAGGTCGCGGGTGCGGTAGCGGATGATCGGCAGCGCTTCCTTGGTCAGCGAGGTGAACACCAGTTCGCCCGGTTCCCCGTCCGGCAGTGACGCGCCGGTGATCGGATCGATGATCTCGGGGTAGAAATGGTCCTCCCAGATGTGCGGGCCGTCCTTGGTCTCGACGCATTCACTGGCCACGCCGGGGCCCATCACCTCGGACAGGCCGTAGATGTCCACCGCGTCGATGCCTGTGGCCTCCTCGATCTCGGTGCGCATTTCGGCGGTCCACGGCTCGGCTCCGAAGATTCCGACGCACAGGGAGGTGTCCCGCGGATCGATGCCCTGGCGGCGGAACTCGTCGATCAGCGTGAGCATGTAGCTCGGTGTGATCATGATGATCTCGGGTTCGAAGTCCCGGATGATCTGCACCTGACGTGCGGTCATCCCGCCGGAGGCCGGGACGACGGTGCAGCCCAGCCGTTCGGCGCCGTAGTGTGCGCCCAGCCCGCCGGTGAACAGGCCGTAGCCGTAGGAGACGTGGACCTTGTGGCCGGGGCGGCCCCCGGCCGCCCGGATGGAGCGGGCCACCATGTCGGCCCAGATGTCGAGGTCGTTGCGGGTGTAGCCGACGACCGTGGGCCGGCCGGTCGTGCCGCTGGAGGCGTGGATGCGCCGCACCTGCTCCTGCGGAACCGCGAACATGCCGAACGGGTAGTTCTCGCGCAGGTCGTGCTTGGTGGTGAGGGGGAAGTTCGCCAGGTCGGCCAAGCTGCGGCAGTCTTGCGGGTGCACCCCCGCCGCGTCGAACTGCTGCCGGTAGAAGGGGACGTTGTCGTAGGCGTGCCGCAGTGCCCACTGCAGGCGCTCGAGCTGCAGGGCGGCGAGTTCGTCGGCGCCGAGCCTCTCCGTGCTGTCTCCTCCGGCGGCCGTGTCCGCTCGCCGGGACGGCATTGCCGACGCCGGTGCCGTCTCCGTCATGACTCGCCCCTTCCCTCGTTGTTGATGCTGCGGCTGTGCCCGCGGAATTCGGCGATGACGGGACCCTGCTCGCCATCCCGGCGGACGGTGATGTCGTAGATGCCGCTGCGCCCGAAGCTGGTCCGCTCCTCGGCGCGGGCATACAGCAGATCACCCTCGTATCCCGGCGCGACGAACGTGATCTCGGCGCCGGAGGCGACCGTGACCGGCCCGTGGCTGTTGCATGCGCAGGCGAAGGCGGTGTCGGCCAGCAGGAAGACGTAGCCACCGTGGGCGATGGAATGGCCGTTGACCATCTGCTCGGTGATGAGCATGCGTGCGAGCGCGCGGCCGTCTGCGGCTTCGAGCAGTTCGATGCCCAGAGCCTTCGAGGCGTGATCGTCGTCGAACATCGCCGAGGTCGGGCTCGCGATGGTCGGAGGGCTGGAATTCACGGGTGCCACCTCTCGGGACCGGGTGCGCAGCGGCCGAAAAGGCTCGACCGGGAGTGTCCGACCGGCCGGAAGCCCGCGGAGGCGGAGCGCCGCAACCACGGAAACTGACCGAACAGTCGGTTACCGGAGCAGTGTTGGATGTCACCACACTGATGTCAACCCCGCGATCGTGTGCGGATTCCGCAGTGGTGACGGCGTGATTCGATGATTGTGCTCGAGGCTGTCCTGCGTCACAATCAGCACCAACCGATCGGTCAGTAATTCGGATGGATGGCGATCCGGCTGCCGGTGAGGAGGGAGCGAGTCGATGAGCGTGCTGCGCAATTACGTCAGTGGGCAATGGCAGGAACCCGCCGAGGACGGCACGCCCCTGCACGACGCCGTCACCGGAGAGGAGATCGCCCGGATCTCCTCGGCGGGTGTCGACATGGCCGCTGCGCTCGATTACGGGCGCCGGATCGGTGGGCCCGCGCTGCGGGAGCTGACCTTTCACCAACGCGCGGCGCTGCTGAAGTCGCTTGCCTCCCACCTGCGCGAGTACCGTGGCGAGCTCTACGCGCTGTCGGCCCGTGCCGGAGCGACGAAGGGCGATGCGAAGTTCGACGTCGACGGCGGCATCGGCGTGCTGTTCAGCTACTCCAGCAAGGGGCGGCGTGAGCTGCCGAACGACACGGTCCACGTCGATGGGGATCCCGAACAACTCGGCAAGGGCGGCACGTTCCTCGCCCAGCACATCGCCACCCCGCTGCACGGGGTGGCAGTGCAGATCAACGCCTTCAACTTCCCCGTGTGGGGACCGCTGGAAAAGCTCGCTCCGGCCTTTCTGGCGGGGGTGCCGAGCCTGATCAAACCGGCAGAGCAGACCGCCTACCTGACCCACCGGCTCGTCGAGCTCATCGTGGAGTCCGGGATTCTGCCCGAAGGATCGGTGCAGCTGGTGTGCGGCAGCGCGGGCGACCTGCTGGACCATCTCACCGACCAGGACCAGCTGTCGTTCACCGGCTCGGCCTCCACCGCGCAGCGCTTGCGCACCCATCCGAACGTGGTGGCCCAGGCGGTGCGGTTCAACGCCGAGGCCGACTCGCTGAACTGCTCGATCCTGGGGCCGGACGCCACACCGGGTACCGAGGAGTTCGACCTGTTCGTCGGTCAGCTCGTCACCGAGATGACGGTCAAGGCCGGTCAGAAGTGCACCGCGATCCGGCGGGCGTTCGTGCCCGCGTCACTCGTGGACGACGTGATCGACGCGGCCACCGAGCGGCTGTCGGCGATCAAGGTCGGCAATCCCGCCAACTCCGATGTCGGGATGGGCGCCCTGGCCAGTCTCGAGCAGCGCGAAGAGGTGCGCCGCTCGCTCAAGGCGCTGCTGGAGGCCGGGCGACTGGTGTACGGCGACACCCGCGAACGGCTCTCCGTCGTCGACGCCGATGCGATCAACGGCGCGTTCGTGCCGCCGTTCCTGCTGCGCTGCGACGACCCGCAGCAGGCGCAGCCGCACGAGGTCGAGGCCTTCGGCCCGGTCAGCACGGTGATGCCCTACGAGGGGGCGGAACAGGCCGTGGAGCTGGCTCAGCGCGGCAAGGGCAGCCTCGTCGGCTCGGTGGTCACCGCCGATGCCGACTTCGCCCGCGAGGTCGTCACCGGCAGTGCCTCCCGGCACGGCCGGATGCTCGTGCTCAACCGGCACAACGCCGGCGAGTCCACTGGCCACGGCTCACCGCTGCCGCAGCTCGTGCACGGCGGTCCGGGACGTGCGGGCGGCGGTGAGGAGATGGGCGGCGTGCGCGGCGTGCTGCAACACATGCAGCGCACCGCCGTGCAGGGCGATCCCGACACGCTCAGCGCGATCACGGGTCAGTGGATGCCGGGCAGTAAGCGCACCACGACCGAGGTGCACCCGTTCCGCAAGCACCTGGAGCAGTTGCGCGTCGGCGACACCGTGGTGGCCGGCCCGCGCACGGTGACGCTCGACGACGTCGAGCACTTCGCGGAATTCACCGGCGACACCTTCTACGCGCACACCGACGAGCAAGCGGCGGCGGCCAACCCGTTCTTCGAGGGGCGAGTGGCGCACGGGTACCTGGTGGTCTCGCTGGCGGCGGGCCTGTTCGTCTCGCCGGAGCCGGGACCGGTACTGGCCAACTACGGGCTGGAGAACCTGCGGTTCGTCACGCCCACCTACCCCGGCGACGAGATCACCGTGACGCTGACGGCCAAGCGGATCACCCCGCGCCAGGGCGGTGACTACGGCGAGGTCCGCTGGGACGCCGATGTCACCAACCAGAACGGCGAGTCGGTGGCCAAGTACGACGTGCTCACCCTGGTGCAGAAGGAGAGCAACTCATGACCGCAACACTGTCCGACGAACAGCTGCAGCAGCACTTCGACGCCACGATCGAACGGGACCAGCGCATCGAGCCACGCGACTGGATGCCCGAGGGCTACCGCAAGACCCTGGTCCGCCAGATCGCCCAGCACGCGCACTCCGAGATCATCGGAATGCAGCCGGAAGGCAACTGGCTCACGCGGGCACCGAGCCTGCGCCGCAAGGCGATCCTGCTGGCCAAGGTGCAGGACGAGGCCGGGCACGGGCTGTACCTGTACTCCGCCACCGAGACACTGGGCGCCGACCGCGACGACCTGACCGGCAAGCTCGTCGGCGGTCGCCAGAAGTACTCGTCGATCTTCAACTACCCGACGTTGAACTTCGCCGACATCGGCGTCATCGGTTGGCTGGTCGACGGTGCCGCGATCGTCAACCAGGTCCCGCTGTGCCGGTGCTCCTACGGCCCGTACGCGCGGGCGATGATCCGCATCTGCAAGGAGGAGTCGTTCCACCAGCGGCAGGGGTACGAGCTGCTGATGACGATGATGCGCGGCACCGACGAGCAGCGGGAGATGGTGCAGGACGCCACCGACCGCTGGTGGTGGCCCTCGCTGATGATGTTCGGCCCACCCGACGGGGATTCACCCAACACGCAGCAGTCGATGGCGTGGGGCATCAAACGGCACACCAACGACGAGCTGCGGCAGAAGTTCGTCGACATGACCGTGCCGCAGGCCGAAGCGCTCGGCGTGAGCCTGCCCGACTCGGGTCTGGTGTGGAACCCCGAGCGCGGGCACTACGACTTCTCCGAGCCCGACTGGTCCGAGTTCAAGCAGGTCATCGGCGGCAACGGGCCTTGCAACGCGCAGCGCCTCGAACGCCGCAGAGCCGCACACGAGGACGGCCAGTGGGTGCGCGACGCCGCGGCCGCCCACGCGGCCAAGGAGAACGCGCGGAAGGAAGGAGCAGCGGCATGAGTCAGGACCGGCCCACCACGGGAACCGGCGATGCCCCGCCCGGTTCGGAGACCCCGCGCTCCTCGTGGCCGCTGTACGAGGTGTTCGTGCGCGGCAAGCGCGGCCTCAACCACGTCCACGTCGGCTCGCTGCACGCCGCCGACGAGGAGATGGCCCTGCACAACGCGCGCAATCTCTACACCCGGCGCAACGAGGGCGTGAGCATCTGGGTGGTGCGTGCCGAGCACATCACCGCCTCCAGCCCGGACGAGAAGGACTCGTTCTTCGCGCCGAGCGCGGACAAGGTGTATCGCCATCCGACCTTCTACTCCATTCCCGACGACGTCCCGCACATGTGAGGCCCCATGTCGTTCGACAATGCTTACGAGGCCCTGGTCGCCGACCATGCCGAGGGGGATGCGCGCTGGGCGTTCGGCACCGGGTTCGACGATCCGCTGGCCGGAGTGGACACGGCGGTGCCCAGCGGGGTGGACGGCGACGACCTCGCCGCCTATTGCCTGATGCTCGGTGACGACGCGCTGATCCTGTCCCATCGGTTGACCGAGTGGTGTACCCGTGCCCACGAGCTGGAGGACGAGGTCGCCTTGGCCAACATCGCGCTCGACCTGCTCGGGCAGGCCCGGATGCTGCTCGCGCGAGCCGGGCAGACCGACGGCACCGGGCGCAGCGAGGACGAGCTGGCCTACTTCCGGGACGAGAACCGGTTCCGCAACGTGCGACTGGCCGAGCTTCCCGGAGGTGACTTCGGGCGGACGATCGCGCAGCTGCTGGTGTTTTCGACGTGGAAGCTGGCCGAGTTCAGCCGCCTGAGCCGTTCGCGGGATCCGGTGCTCGCGGCGATCGCGGCCAAGGGCGTCAAGGAACTCACCTACCACCGCGACTACGCCGCGCGGTGGGCCGTGCGGCTCGGCGACGGCACGGACCACTCGCACGAGCGCATGCAGCGGGGACTCGACGAGGTGTGGCCGCTGGTGGCCGAACTGTTCACCGCCCACGCCGTGCAGCGCCGCGTGGTGGACGCGGGTGTCGGGGTCGACCCGGCCGAGTTGCGCGACGAGTTCGACGACGTGCTCGGGCAGGTGCTCGAGCCTGCGGGCCTGCGGCGACCGGAGGTGGCCCCGATGGGGCGGGTCGCCGACCGCGCGGGCCGTGACGGGGTGCACACCGAGCACCTCGGATACCTGCTCGCCGAGATGCAGAGCCTCGCCCGTGCGCACCCGGAGGCGACATGGTGACCGCGTTCGATACCGGTGTCCGGGCCGATACCGCCCGCAGCGTTGCCGAGACGGTGACCGACCCGGAACTGCCCATGCTCACGCTGGCCGATCTCGGTGTCCTGCGCGACGTCGAGACTCCCGAGCCGGGCCGGGTGATCGTGACCGTCACCCCCACCTACTCGGGCTGCCCGGCCATCAGCGAGATGCGTGCCGATCTGCACCGCACGCTCACCGAGGCCGGCTACACCCGCGTGGAGGTGCGCACCGCACTGGACCCGCCGTGGACCACCGACTGGATCAGTGACGCGGGCCGCCGCAAGCTGGCCGAGCACGGCATCGCCCCACCCGGCCGGGCACCGCACACGCAGCAGGGGCCGGTGCCGCTGACGTTGGGACCACCGCGCAGGCACGCACACTGCCCGAACTGCGGGTCGGAGGCCACCGACGAGCTTTCGGAGTTCAGCGCGACCGCGTGCAAGGCGCTGCGGCGCTGCCGCTCGTGCTCCGAACCGTTCGAGCACATGAAGGAGATCTGAGCAGTGACGTCTACAGTGGAGCTTCCGGCCAGGAGGCGCTCCGGATTCCACACCCTGCGCGTCGCGGACGTTCAGCGGCTGTGTGACGACGCCGTCGCCGTGACCTTCGACGTTCCCGAGGCCCTCGCCGAGGAATTCGCCTTCCGGCCCGGCCAGTCGCTGACGCTGCGGCGGCGGGAGGAGCACGGAGAACAGCGGCGGTCCTATTCGATCTGTGCGGCGTGGGGACACAAGCCCCGCATCGGTGTGCGGCTGGTCCCGGACGGGCTGTTCTCCGGCTGGCTGACCGGCGAGGTTTCGGCGGGGGACGAGGTCGACGTGCTCCCACCCACCGGTTCGTTCACGCCCGATCTCACCCGCTCCGGGCGCCACGTACTCGTCGCCGCCGGGTCGGGGATCACACCGGTGCTGTCCATCGCGGCGTCGCTGCTGGCCGAGACCGACTCGCAGGTGACCCTGATCTACGGCAACCGGCGCAGCGACACCGTGATGTTCGCCGACGAGCTCGCCGATCTCAAGGACACCTATCCCGCACGGCTGGAGCTGGTGCACGTGCTGTCGCGGGAGCCCCGCGAGTCGGAGCTGGTTTCCGGTCGCCTCGACGCCGACAAGCTGCGAGGACTGCTGGGCACGCTCGTGCCGTTCGAGGGCGACGAGCACTGGTGGTTGTGCGGGCCGTACGGAATGGTCACCGGGGCGCAGGAGGTTCTCGACGAGCTCGGGGTGCCCGACGGGAACGTGCACCGCGAGCTGTTCTACGTCGACGACGTTCCGCCCGAGCCGGTCCGGCACGAGGAATCCGGTATCGACGGCCCCTCCAGCGAGGTCACCGTGACACTGGACGGGCGCTCGACGCCGCTGTCGCTGCCGCGCGACACCCCCGTGCTCGATGCCGCGCAGAAGATCCGCTCGGACCTGCCGTTCGCGTGCAAGGGCGGGGTGTGCGGGACCTGCCGCGCCAAGGTCACCGAGGGCGAGGTGCGCATGCGGCGCAACTTCGCGCTCGAGCAGTCCGAGGTCGATGCCGGATTCGTGCTCACCTGCCAGTCCCTGCCGGTTTCCGAGACCGTCACCGTCGACTACGACGCCTGAGGTGCGGGGCCGCGCGGGTGGCGGCTTCCCGGCAGGAGGACCTGCGTAACCCGTGCGGGAACGCGCGTGAATGTGACAATCCCGGGTTGTGGACAGCGTCGCGGTGAACCTTGCCCTGGTACTGCTTTTCGTGCTGATCGGAGGATTCTTCGCCTCGTCGGAGATCGCGCTGGTCTCGCTGCGGGAAGGGCAGGTGCGCAAGCTCGCCGAGCAGGGCCGCCGGGGTGCCCGGGTGACTCACCTGCGTGAGGACTCCAACCGGTTCCTGTCGGCCGTGCAGATCGGGGTCACCTTCGCCGGTTTCTTCGCCTCCAGCTACGGCGGAGCCACCCTCGCCGTGCGCCTCGAACCACTGCTGGAGGATTGGGGCGTTCCGGCCGGGGTGGCTGCCACGCTGGCCCTGGTGCTGGTGACCGTGCTCGTCTCCTACCTGTCGCTGGTGCTGGGCGAACTGGCACCGAAGCGACTGGCGCTGCAGAAGCCCGAGGGCGTGTCCCTGTTCTCCGCCGGTGTCCTCGACAGGATCGCCACCGTGTTCCGGCCGCTCATCTGGCTGCTGTCGAAGTCCACGAACGCGGTGGTCCGCATGCTGGGAGTCAGTCCGACCACCGATCAGGGCTCGGTCAGCGAAGAGGAACTCCGCGACATGGTCCGCACGAACGAGCAGCTCACCGTCGAGGAACGCCAGCTGGTCACCGACGCTTTCGAGGCCGGTGATCGGGTCTTGAGCGAGGTCATGGTTCCCCGCACCGAGGTGCACTTTCTGGATGCCACGATGTCGTTGTCCGACGCGGCCACCGAGCTCGCGGGCAAACCGCACTCGCGGTACCCGGTGGCCCGGGACTCCGCCGACGACGTGATCGGTTTCGTGCATGTGCGGGACCTGTTCGCCGCCACTCACGGCAGCCACCAGGACTCGCGCACGGTCGGCGACCTCGCCCGGCCCATCGTCGCGCTGCCGGGGAGCAAACCCATGCTCGCCGCGCTGGGCCGGATGCGCCGGGGCGGGGGTCACCTGGTCCTCGTCGTCGACGAATACGGTGGCACCGACGGCATCGTCACCATCGAGGACCTCGTGGAAGAAGTCGTCGGCGAGATCTACGACGAGTACGACCCTCGTGCCACACCACCGAAGACCTCCGGTGACGGCCTCTTCGAGGTCGACGGGCTCCTGCATCTCAACGATGTCGAGGAGCAGACCGGTATCGCGCTGCCCGAAGGGCCCTACGACACTCTCGCCGGTTTCGTGCTCAGTCGGTTCGGACGCACCCCCGCCGAAGGGGACTCGATCGAAGCTCTCGGGTACCGCTTCACGGTGCTGGAGATGGACGGGCGTCGCATCGCCCGGCTGCGTATCGAACGGCTCGACGGCAGCGGTGGGAACCGGGTGCAATAGCGTGGAACTACGTCCCGGTGACGGGTACTTCGGTGTGGACGGACCCGCCGAGACCGATCGTGGCGGCACCGCCGGTGGCTTCGGCCAGCCATGTCTCGAACCCGGCCACGTCGGTTTCCGGGATGTGCAGATCGAAACGGACTCGGGCTCCGTAGTGCACGTCGGCGACGAGGTAGTCCGAACGGCGCAGATCGTTCTCCAGCTTTCCCGCGACACCGTGGTCCACCGTCGTCGACACGACCCGCATCTCGCGCCGCTCGACGAGTCCGACGTGCTCGAGAGCCTCGGACACCGCACCACCGTAGGCTCGGATCAGTCCACCGGCGCCGAGCAGCACTCCACCGAAGTGGCGCGATACCACCGCCACGGTGTTCGTGATGTCGTTGCGCCGCAGCACTTCCAGCATCGGGACTCCGGCCGTGCCCGCGGGTTCACCGTCGTCGCTGGACTTCTGTGTCTGTCCGTCGTCACCGAGGACGTAGGCGGAGCAGTGATGCCGGGCTTCATGATGCAGCCTGCGCCGGTGCCGCACGAACTCCCGGGCCTGTTCTTCGGTCGTCACGCGAGCCAGCGCGCACAGAAAGCGCGACTTCTTCACCTCGAGCTGGTACTCACCCGGCTGCCCGATCGTGCGCATGCGCCTCCCTCCTGCCGCCGAAGCCTGCTGAGCCGACGACCACGGTGTGTAATATTTGCGGAATCAAGTGAGTTCGACCACTCCGGCTTGCGAGCACGCCGCTCGCTGGCTCCGTACGCACCGAGAACGGACATCCCTGGGCACAAGATCAACACGAACATCACTCGGATGCGGTTTTCCGTTCGAACCACGCGACACGTACCGTCCACCTTATGGAGCAGTCATCGAGTCCGTTGGAGCCCGGCACGAGGGTGCGCGCCTCGTTCGGTCGGTTTCAGGATCAGATCGGCACAGTGGTCGAAACCGCTCAGGGGCTACCGGACGTGTTCGACGGGCCCGTGCTGTGGGTCCGCTTCGATGGCGACGAGGAGCCCGGCCTGGTGGCCGGCCGGTTTCTCGAGCCCACCGTCTGATCAACCGGAAACAGGGCGAACCGGTGGCCTGCCGGGGCGAAGCGGCCCCGGCAGTGCCACCCGGCCCCGGCGTCACCCCCAGACTTCGCGGGCGGTTTCGGTGACCAGACGCAACTTGGCGATCTCCTGCTCCACGGTGAGCGCGTTGCCCTCATGGGTGGAGGCGAACCCGCACTGCGGTGACAGGCAGAGCTGATCGAGATCGATGTAGCGCGTGGCCTCCTCGATCCGGCGCTTGAGAGCATCTTTGGACTCCAGCTCACCGCGCTTGGTCGTGACCAGTCCCAGCACCACGACCTTGTCCCGGGGGACGAACCGCAGAGGCTCGAAGCCGCCGGATCGCTCGTCGTCGAACTCCAGGAAGAAGCCCTCTACGTCGAGCTCGCCGAACAGCGCCTCGGCCACGAATTCGTAGCTGCCTTCGGCGGCCCACGACGAGCGGTAGTTGCCCCGGCACATGTGTGTGGTCACCGCCATGCCGTCCGGGCGGCCCGCCAGTGCGGCATTCATGAGCTCGATCGTGCGCAGATGTTGCGTCTGCGGATCACCACCTCGCGCGGCGAACTGCGCTCGCTGATCCGGGTCGTTGAGGTAGGCGAGGCTGGTGTCGTCGAGCTGCAGGTAACGGCAGCCCAGTTCGCCCAGTGCGCGGATCTCGGCGGCGTAGGCCGCTGCCAGGTCCGCGCGGAACGCGTCGAGGTCCGGATAGACGCTCTCGTCGATGGCGGCCCGGCCGCTGCGGTATTCCACCATGCCGGGCGAGGGCAGCGTCAGCTTCGGTACGGCGGTCGTGGTCCGCTGGGCCAGAGCGGTGAAGTCGTCGGTGAAGATGGTGCGGCCCAGGCCGATCCTGCCGGAAATCCGCATCTCGGGTGTGGTGAACTCGATGTCACCGTCGGCATTGTGGAACCGCACGGTCAGCCGGGAGTCGTCGTTCCTGCTGATCCCGTCGAGCTGGTAAAGGAAATCCATGTGCCAGGCGCTGCGGCGGAACTCTCCGTCGGTGGCGCTGGACAGGCCGATCTCCTCCTGCATGGCCACCACGTCGGTGATGGCCTCGTCCTCGAACTCCCGCAGCTGCTGTCGCGTGATCTCGCCTTCGGCGAGTCGTTTGCGGGCATCGAGAAGTGCGGGCGGCCGTAGCAGGCTTCCGACGTGATCGGCGCGGAAGGGAGGCGTCGTGCGTCGACTCATGCCGCTCGAACATACGAGCTTCGTGCCGGTTCGGCCAGGATCGCCGTGCGCCGCCGGCCGTGGTCCGGGAAGGCCCCTTTCCCCGATGGGTGTGAGCAAGGACAATTCGGGATCGCCCGATAGGGGTGGCTAAAATCGCCGTGCGCAGCCCGCAACTCCAGCGAGGCAGGCTGTGAGAAGAATCACCTGGCGAGTGCGCAGTACCGGATGGATGGAGACGATGCGAGTTCTGGTTATCGGGGGTGGTATAGGAGGACTCGCCGTTGCCAAGGGATTGCTCGGCCGGGGACATCACGTCCGTGTCTACGAGCACGCCGACGCTCTCCGCGAAGGTGGGGCCGGGGTCACGATCTGGAGCAACGGAACTGCCGCGCTGCGCGATCTGGGAGTCTCGCTGGAGGGAATCGGCCGCCGGCTGCACAGCTTGCGCTCACTGACCGGGAACGGCCGCCTGCTGTGGGAAGCCGATCTCGACGAGGTCACCGAGCGTCTCGGTGCCCCGACCGTGGAAACCCCGCGCCGCGCTCTGATCACGCGGTTGGCGGACACCCTTCCTGCCGGGACGGTCCGATTCGGACGCCGTTGCGTCGATGTGCGCGAGTACCCGGACCGGGTCGTCGCGGACTTCGCCGATGGCTCCTCGGCCGAGGGCGACGTTCTCGTCGGTGCCGACGGGCAGCGCTCGGTGGTCCGGCGCAAGGTGCTCGGCGGGGAGCCGGCGAGGCTGACCGGTTGGGCGAGTTGGCAAGGCCTCACCTACAGCGACCTCCCCCTCGCGCACGGTTACCAAACGCTCAACATCGCAGGTCGTGACGGCCACTGCGGTCTCATTCCGGCCGGAAACGGGTTGCTGCACTGGTGGTTCGACACCCCCTGGAGTGAAGGGCACCCGGACCTGTCCGTGGCCGATCTGCGCAACCTGTTCGACGGGTGGCCGGAGCCGGTCGGTGCTCTGCTGTCCACGGTCACCGACAACGACCTGGGTTTCTTCCCGCACATTCGCCACCAGGTGCCGAGAGTGTGGGGTGGCCCGCGCACGACGTTGCTCGGTGACGCCGTCCACGCGATGCCGCCCGCGGTGGCTCAGGCCGCCAACCAGACCCTGGAAGATGCCTGGCTGCTGTCGAGCCTGCTCACCGACGTGGAGGGGATTCCCACGTCGAGGTTGCGCCGGTACGAGCGGGAACGGCGACCCAGGGTCGCGAAGGTCTCCCGGCAGGCCGCACTGACCTCCGCGCAGCGTCGTACCCCGCTGCAGCGGCTCGGCCGGTTCCCGAAGTGGGTGGCCACCCGTACTCAGGTGGTCTCTCTGCGCTCGGGCAGCAACGTGCTGACACCGGCACGGGTCGGAATCGCGTGAGCCTTGCGGGCTCGGAACCCGCAAGGCTCGTCGCTGTCACGCCCCGAACACGTCCGGGTCGGGGCCGACCCTGGTGCCGGTTTCCAGGCCGGCGATGACCTTCATGTCGTCCTCGGCGATTTCGAAGTCGAAGACGTCGAGATTCTCCCGCACGCGGGACGGCGTGACCGACTTCGGGATCGCCACGTTTCCCAACTGCATGTGCCAGCGCAGCACGATTTGAGCCGGAGTTTTGCCGTACTTGTCGGCCAGGGAGGTCAGCGTGGTGTCCTCCAGCAGACCCTTGCCCTGACCGATCGGGCTCCAGGCCTCGGTGGTGATGCCGTGTTCGGTGTGGAACGCGCGCAGGTCGGGCTGCTGCAGGTTCGGGTGCAACTCGATCTGATTGACGGCGGGCACCACGTCGGTCTCCTCCAGGACCCTGCGCAGGTGCGGGATCTGGAAGTTCGACACGCCGATCGACTTCGCCCTGCCGTCGGCGTGCAGCTTCTCGAACGCCTTCCACGTGTCGATGTAGAGGTCCTGGCCCGGCGCGGGCCAGTGGATCAGGTAGAGATCCACGTAATCGAGACCGAGCTTGTTCAGACTCGCGTCGAAGGCGCGCAGGGTCTCGTCGTAGCCCTGCTGGTCGTTCCACAGCTTGGTGGTGACGAACAGCTCCTGGCGAGCCACGCCCGATTCGGCGATGGCCCTGCCGACGCCCTCTTCGTTGCCGTACGCGGCGGCGGTGTCGATGCTGCGGTAGCCGGCCTCGATGGCCGTGCGCACCGGTTCGAACACCTCGTCGGGCGGAACCTGGAAAACCCCGAAACCGAGCTGCGGAATCCGGGCGCCGGAGTTCAACGTGACGGTCGGAGTCTGGCTCATGTGTTCGTTCCTCCCAGGGGTATTGCTGGAGCTGCCTCGATGATCAACCACCGCAGTCGATCGCGGATTCCGACCTGTGCTCCCCATCACAGCACGGCCGCACCGCGTGGGCGAGCCGGGCGGGCGAGTCTCAGTCGACCGAGCTCGGTTCCGTCCGTTGCTGTGCCGGGGCGTGTTCCTGCCGATGGGTGGCCACGATCTCCGATCCGTGCGGGGAACGGTGATCGAGCCGCCCCGACAGCAGTGCGAAACCGAGTCCGATCAATGCCAGGATCGCACCCGTCCAGCTCGGTGCCACGAAGCCGAAGCCTGCGGCGACGACCGCACCACCGAGGTAGGCACCCAGCGAGTTCGCGATGTTGAACGTGGACTGGATGCTCGCCGAGCCCAGTGCGGGCGCCTCCTTGGCCTGATCGAGGATCCGTGCCTGGATGCTGGGGATCGCGGCGAAGCCGGCCACACCGACCAGGAACACGTTGATCGCGGCGAGCACCATGCTGTCCGCGGTGACCAGGAACAGCGTCAGTGTCCCCGCCAGCGCGGTCAAAAACACGTACAGGGTGCGCATCGGCGCGCGGTCGGCGAGCCGCCCGCCGATCACCGTGCCGGTGGTCATGCCGATACCGAACAGGGCCAGCAGGCCGGTGGTGGCCGTCGGGGTGTATCCCGCGACCTGGGTCAGCAACGGCTTGATGTAGCTGTAGAAGGAGAAGGTCGCGGCGAATCCGAAAACCACCACGGCGAACGCCAGCCACACCTGGGGGCGTTTGAAAGCCGTGAGCTCGCCGCGCAAGCTGACTTCGGTGGGCTTGGGTTGCTGCGGTACCAGCGCGGCCACGGCCACCAGGGCGACCAGACCGATCACGGCCACCAGCCCGAACGTCCAGCGCCAGCCCAGCTGCTGCCCGAGCAGGGTGCCTGCCGGAACACCGACGATGTTGGCCACGGTGAGACCCACGAACATCAGCGAGATGGCGCGAGCGCGCTTGTCGTGCGCGACCAGGCTCGCGGCGACGACGGCGCCGATGCCGAAGAAAGTCCCGTGCGGCAGCCCGGCGAGAAACCGTGCGGCCAGCAGTGATTCGTGGGTGGGAGCCAGGGCCGTGAGCGCGTTGCCGACGGCGAACAACCCCATCATGCTCAACAGCATGGTCTTGCGGCGCACGCGCATTCCCGCCGCGGTCAGCACCGGCGCCCCCACGACGACGCCCAGCGCGTAGAGGGAAATGTAGCCGCTTGCCGTGGAGATCGGCGTGTTCAACGCGGAGGCCACTTCGGGCAGCAGCCCCATCATCACGAATTCGGTGGTACCGATGCCGAACGCTGCGATGGCCAGTGCCAGCAGGGCAACAGGCAAGAGGTATCTCCTCCGGTGGGGGCCGTGGACGTTCGAAAGGTGGGCCGCATCTCGCCCGGGAGCACGTGAGGCGGTGGCTGCGCCGGCACGCGCCTCTGACATCGAAACGGTAGCCCGCACGCGGTTGTTCCTGTATCGGTTATGAACAGCGCCACTCGATGCGTGGCGAAAGAGGACCCGTTCGGACCAGTGCGAGGGGCGGGCAGCGTCCTCGCCCGGGGTGGTGTCCGGCCGTGCTCGTCCTGAACGCGGTGCCGGCGCCGAACACGGTTACGACGAAGGGCCGCGTTCGCCGGATCCGCCCTGTCCCGGATCCCCGCTGGGGGTGGTCGTGGTCGGCGTGTGGCCCACCGTCACGTGCGCCTCGGCCGCCAGCCGCTCGCTCATGTGCGGATAGTGCAGCTCGAAAGCCGGGCGGGTCGAGCGGATGCGGGGCAGCTCGGTGAAGTTGTGCCGCGGCGGCGGGCAGGAGGTGGCCCACTCCAGGGAGTTGCTGTGCCCCCACGGGTCGTCGACATTGGCCACGACGCCGTAGCGGTAGCTTTTGAACACGTTCCACAAGAACGGCAGCATCGAGGCGCCCAGGATGAACGCGCCTGCCGAGGAAGCCATGTTCATGGCCGTGAAGTTGTCCGTGGGCAGGTAGTCGGCGTAGCGCCGGGGCATGCCCGCGTTGCCCAGCCAGTGCTGGACGAGGAACGTGGTGTGAAAGCCGATGAACGTCAACCAGAAGTGCAGCTTGCCGAGGGTGTCGTCCATCATCCGGCCGGTCATCTTCGGGAACCAGAAGTAGAGCCCGGCGAAAACCGCGAACACGATCGTGCCGAACAGCACGTAGTGGAAGTGCGCGACCACGAAATAGGTGTCGTGGACGTGGAAGTCCAGCGGTGGTGAGGCCAGCAGAATTCCGGTGAGCCCGCCGAGCAGGAAGGTCACCATGAAACCGACGGACCACAGCATGGGGGACTCGAAGGTGAGCTGGCCGCGCCACATGGTGCCGGTCCAGTTGAAGAACTTGATTCCGGTCGGGATCGCGATCAAGAACGTGGTGAAGGCGAAGAACGGCAGCAGCACCGCACCGGTGGCGAACATGTGGTGGGCCCACACCACCACCGACAGGCCGGTGATACCGAGCGTGGCGAACACCATCCCGGTGTAGCCGAACAGCGGCTTGCGGCTGAACACGGGGATGATCTCGGTGATGATGCCGAAGAACGGCAGCGCCACGATGTAGACCTCGGGGTGGCCGAAGAACCAGAACAGGTGCTGCCACAGGATCGCGCCGCCGTTGGCGGGATCGAACACGTGCGCCCCCAACGTCCGGTCGGCCAGCAGGCCGAACAGCGCGGCCGTCAGGATCGGGAACGCCAGGAGGATGAGCACGCTCGTCAGCAGGATGTTCCACGTGAAGATCGGCATCCGCCACATCGTCATGCCCGGTGCGCGCAGGCACACCACCGAGGTGATCATGTTGACGGCACCGAGAATCGTGCCCAGACCGCTGACGAGCAGCCCGGTGATCCACAGGTTGCCGCCGTAGCCCTCGCTGTACTGGGCGCGCGACAGCGGCGGGTAGGCGGTCCATCCGAAGTCGGCCGATCCTCCCGGCATGATGAAGGCGCTGATCACGATCAGCCCGCCGAACAGGAACAGCCAGTACGAGAACGCGTTGAGCCGGGGGAAGGCGACGTCGGGTGCGCCGATCTGCAGCGGCAGGATGACGTTGGCGAAACCGAACACGATCGGCGTCGCGAACAGCAGCAGCATGACCGTGCCGTGCATGGTGAACAGCTGGTTGTACTGCTCCTCCGAGAGGAACTGCATCCCCGGCACCGCCAGCTCACCGCGGATCAGCAGGGCCATCGCGCCGCCGATGATGAAAAACGCGAACGCCGTGACGAGGTAGAGCGCACCGATCTGCTTGGGGTCCGTCGTGCGCGTCAGGGCGACCAGACGCGCTCCCTTGGAGGTGTGCGCTACCTCGGACGCCCGCGTCGGAACCGGCGTCGGACGGGTGCCGAGCGTGGTCATGCTGCCTCCCTCGTTGCGGGACCCGACCGCTCCAGTCTTGCGCCGTCACCGTGTCGGCGCAAAGTGTGTCCGCCTCTTGAGTGATCTTGTGTGCGTGGTGACGATGAGAGGCACCGACCAACGGAGGCGCTCGTGGCACTGACGCTCGGCGGCGGACCGCTGGCCACCCGGCCACCCGGGACCGCCAACTACCGCATCGACGGCCCCGCACATCGCCTGCTCCGGCACGATTTCCCCCGCCGGGTCCGCGCGCTGTTCGGCGGCGAAGTCGTCGTCGACAGCGACAGCGCGACTCTGCTGCACGAGAGCAACCTGCTGCCCCAGTTGTACGTGCCGTTCACGGATGTGCGGACCGACCTGCTCGAAAGCACCACGCACCACACGCACTGCCCGTTCAAGGGCGACGCGAGCTACTGCTCCGTCCGGGTCGGTGACCGTCTGGCCGAGAACGCCGTGTGGAGCTACCCCGCACCGACCGCGGAAGCCTCCTGGTTGAGCGGCTATGCGGCGGTGTACTGGGCGTCGATGGACGCGTGGTTCGACGAGGACGAGGAAGTCTTCGGCCACATCCGCGACCCGTACCACCGGGTGGACATCCGCAGCACCAGCCGCCTCGTGCAGGTCCTCGCCGACGATCTCGTCGTCGCCGAGAGCAGACGGGCGAAAGTGCTTTCCGAGACCGGCCTGCCGAATCGGTACTACGTGCCCGCCGAGGACGTGCGTCCGGAGCTGCTGGGACCCAGTGCGACCCACACCGTCTGCCCGTACAAGGGCACCGCCTCGTACCGCTCGCTGTACCGGTCGCCGGGCGATGCCGATGGCGGCGTCATCGGCGACGCCGCCTGGAGCTATCCGGACCCGCTCGACGGGGCCGGGGCGATCGCCGGGTATCTCTGCTTCGTCGCCGAGGGGGTCGAGACCAGGGTCGACGGTGTGCGGGTGAGCTGAGGTGGGTGCTCGCTCGAGAGGCGAAAGCCGTGCGGGACCCGTGTCTCACGTCCCCGATCCGGCGGAGAGCGCTCCCAGGGCCATCCGGTGCAGGAGCGCGGACATGGCCGTGGTGTCCAGGTGGGTGCTGTAGGGCGTCGAGTTGATCAAACCGATCACGGCGTGTGCGGCGGCTCGCGCGGTGTGCTCGTCCAGATCGGCCCGGACCGCGCGCAGCACCCGGACCCACACCTCGACATAGGCGCGCTGCGACTCCCGGACCCGGTGCTGGTCCGGTTCGGAGAGGCTGTCGAGGTCGCGCAGGTGCACGGTGATCAAGGCCGGATTCGTCAGGGCGAACTCGACGTGCCAACGCACCAGTTCCTCCAGCGCGGCATCCGGTCCTGCGGCCGCATCGACCCGGCTGTGTCCTCCCAGGAGCAGTTTGTCGCTGATCTCGGTGAGCATCTCCGCGAGCATGGCTTCCTTGCTGCGGAAATGCCGGTACAGCGCGGGGCCGGAAACACCGACGGCCCCTCCGATGTCGTCGATGCCCACACCGTGAAAGCCGTACCGGGCGAACAGCTCGGCCGCGGCTTGCAGGATCTGCTCGCGGCGCGACAGCGCCGAACCGGCCGGGCCGGGCTCCGTGGCGGCGACTTCCTCGGTCATCGCGGGCCATGCTAGACGAAGTGGGTTAGCCAGCGTTAACATCGCCCTTGCGGTTAACGATGACTAACACAACTGGGGAATCCGGAACGGAAGGTGCGGTGAAACGAATGGATGCGCCGGTCCTGTCCACAGCCGTCGACCCGGCCTCGGAGACCTACGCGCGCTACGCCGAGCACCATGCCCAGCTCGTCGACGACCTCGACGCCGAGCACGACCGCGCTCGCCTCGGTGGCCCGGAAAAGGCCCGGCAGCGCCACGTCGAGCGCGGCAAACTGCTGCCCCGTGACCGCGTGGACGCGCTGCTCGACCGAGGGTCTCCGTTCCTGGAGCTGTCCACTCTGGCCGGGCACGGGCTCTACGACGACGAAGCGCCGTCGGCCGGGATCATCGCCGGAATCGGCAGGGTCAACGGGCGCGAATGCGTCATCGTCGCCAACGACGCCACGGTCAAGGGCGGCACCTACTACCCGATGACGGTGAAAAAGCACCTCCGGGCCCAGGAAGTCGCCCTGCACAACAACCTGCCGTGCCTCTACCTGGTCGACTCCGGAGGGGCCTTCCTGCCCCGCCAGGACGAGGTGTTCCCCGACCGCGAGCACTTCGGGCGGATCTTCTACAACCAGGCCACCATGTCCGCGCGCGGCATCCCGCAGATCGCCGCCGTGCTCGGTTCCTGCACCGCGGGCGGGGCCTACGTCCCGGCGATGAGCGACGAGGCCGTGATCGTGCGCGAGCAGGGCACCATCTTCCTCGGCGGGCCGCCGCTGGTGAAGGCCGCGACCGGGGCCGAGGTCAGCGCCGAGGAACTCGGCGGGGGCGAGCTGCACGCACGCACCTCCGGGGTCACCGACCACCTCGCCACCGACGACGCCGACGCGCTGCGCATCGTGCGCTCCATCGTCAGCACCTTCGGGCCGCGATCCGAACGCCCGTGGGAGGTCGCACCGGTCGAGGAACCGGCCGTGGACCCCGATCAGCTCTACGGGGTGGTGCCGCCGGACAGCCGCACCCCCTACGACGTGCGCGAGGTGATCGCGCGCATCGTCGACGGCAGCAGGTTCGCCGAGTTCAAGCAGGACTACGGCCAGACCCTGGTCACCGGTTTCGCCCGGATCCACGGCCATCCGGTGGGGATCGTGGCCAACAACGGCATCCTGTTCGGCGAGTCGGCACAGAAGGGTGCGCACTTCATCGAACTCTGCGACCGGCGCAGCATCCCGCTGGTGTTCCTGCAGAACATCTCGGGCTTCATGGTCGGCAAGGACTACGAGGCCGGCGGGATCGCCAAGCACGGCGCGAAGATGGTCACCGCCGTGGCCTGCGCGCGTGTTCCGAAGTTCACCGTCGTCATCGGCGGCTCGTTCGGGGCGGGCAACTACTCCATGTGCGGCCGCGCCTACTCGCCCCGGTTCCTGTGGATGTGGCCCAACGCCCGCATCTCGGTGATGGGGGGTGAACAGGCGGCATCGGTGCTGGCCACCGTGCGCCGCGACCAGCACGAGGCCAAGGGGGAGACCTGGTCGGCCGAGGACGAGGAAGCGTTCAAACAACCCGTGCGCGACCAGTACGAGCACCAGGGCCACCCGTACTACTCGACCGCCCGGCTGTGGGACGACGGGGTGATCGACCCGAAGCAGACCCGAAGCGTCCTCGGCCTGGCGCTCGCGACCTCGGCGAACGCCCCGCTGGAGCCGGTGAACAACGGTGTCTTCCGGATGTGAGAAGTGGGCGCGAGGGCACTGTCGCGGGACATCGACGTGCCCTCGCGGGGCGGCCCGCCACCCCGTGCGAAACCGCACGACCGACAGGTGAGAGGACGAGGAGACCACGATGCAGCCGTCGACAATGCGGCGCCCGGACACGGTGCTGGTCGCCAACCGCGGTGAGATCGCGGTACGCGTGATCCGAACCCTGCGGCGGCTCGGCATCCATTCGGTCGCGGTCCACAGCGATGCCGACACGCACGCACGACACGTCACCGAAGCCGATACCGCCATCCGGATCGGCCCGCGCAATGCCGCCGAGAGCTACCTGTCCGTCGAGCGGATCCTCGATGCCGCACAACGCTCGGGCGCCCAGGCGATCCACCCCGGATACGGCTTCCTGTCGGAAAACGCCGCGTTCGCCCGCGCCTGCGCCGCCTCCGGTATCGCGTTCATCGGCCCGTCGCCGGAGGCCATCGACGCGATGGGCGACAAGATCCGCGCGAAGCAGACCGTGCGGGACGCGGGAGTCCCACTGGTCCCCGGACGCAGCGACCCCGGTATGTCCGATGCGGACGTTCGCGAGGCGGCCCTCGAGGCCGGTCTCCCCGTCCTGCTCAAACCCTCGGCCGGTGGCGGTGGCAAGGGAATGCGTGCCGTCGCCGATCACTCCGCACTGGACGAGCAGATCACCTCGGCCCGCCGGGAAGCACGTGCCGCCTTCGGCGACGACACGTTGCTCGTCGAGCGCTACGTCACACGGCCGCGGCATATCGAGGTCCAGATCCTCGCCGACACCCACGGCAACGTGGTGCATCTCGGCGAGCGCGAGTGCAGCCTCCAGCGCAGGCACCAGAAGATCATCGAGGAGGCCCCCTCGGCACTGCTCGACGGGGATACCCGGCGCCGGATCGGCGCCGCCGCCGTGGAAGCCGCACGCTCGGTCGGCTACGTCGGGGCGGGCACCGTCGAGTTCATCGTCTCGGCCGAGAAGCCCGAGGAGTTCTTCTTCATGGAGATGAACACGCGGCTTCAGGTGGAGCACCCGGTCACCGAACTCGTGACCTCGGTCGGCGGGCAGCGGGGCATCGACCTCGTCGAGTGGCAGGTGCGGGTCGCCTCCGGGGAGGTGCTGCCGTTCACCCAGGACGATCTCGCACTCGACGGGCACGCGGTGGAGGCTCGCGTCTACGCCGAAGACCCCGCTCGCAACTTCCTGCCCACCGGAGGAACCCTCCTGGCCGTGCACGAGCCCTCCGGCCCGGGAGTGCGGGTGGACTCCGGGGTGACCGCCGGAACCGAGGTGGGCTCGGACTACGACCCGATGCTGGCCAAGGTCATCGGCCGGGGAACGGATCGTCCGGAGGCCCTGCGTCGGCTCGATGCCGCGCTGGCCGATACCGCGATCCTGGGGATCGGCAGCAACATCGCCTTCCTGCGCGCCCTGCTCGGCCACCCGGAGGTGCGCGAGGGGACCTTGGACACCGGGCTGGTCGAGCGGGACCTGGAATCGCTCGTCGCCGCGAACCGGACACCCCCGGACGAGATCTACATCGCCGCCGCTCTGCAACGCCTGCTCGCCTCGGAACCCGACGGGCCCGTGGTGGATCCGTGGGATGTGCCCGGCGGGTGGCGAATGGGGAAACCGGCCTGGAGCGTGTGGCGGTTCGCCGCTTCCGGCGAGGAAAGGGAAGTGCGGATACGCGGGCGCGCAGCAGATGCCGACGTGTCCGTGTGCTCACCGCCTCGTGAGGCCACGCAGGGCGAAAGCGAGCCCGCCGGGACCGCACCCCCGCCGAGCCGGGCGAGCGTCCACGCCGACGGTGACCTCCTCACCGTCACCGTCGACGGGCGCACCCGGCGCTACCGCTACGCACATGCCGACGGCATCACCTGGCTGGCCGTCGACGGGCAGGCCTGGGCCCTGACCGAGCATCGGTTGCTGGCCGACCGCGCCGACTCCGCAGCGGGCTCCGGCGGTGTCGTGACCAGCCCCATGCCCGGAACCGTGCTCGTCGCCGATGTCGAGCCCGGGCAGCAGGTGCGGGTCGGGCAGACCCTGTTCGTCGTCGAGGCCATGAAGATGGAGCACACCATCACCGCGTCCGTGGACGGCACCGTCACCGAAGTCCATGCCACCAAGGGGCAGTCGGTCGGTCTCGATCAGACGCTGGCCGTTCTCTCCGAGGAATAGAGCTGTCCACAAGACGGTCGTGAAACGGATGCTTGGAGGTCCGAGATGGTCGATCACCGGCTCAGCGAGGAACACGAAGCACTGCGCCAGAGCGTGGAAGCCTTCGCCCGCAAGGAGGTCGCCCCGGTCATCGGTGAGTACTACGAGCGCGCGGAGTTCCCGTATCCGCTGGTGCGCGGTATGGCGAACATGGGCCTGTTCGGGCTTCCCGTGGCCGAGGAGCAGGGCGGGATGGGAGGCGATTACTTCGCGCTGTGCCTGGCCCTGGAGGAACTCGCCCGCGTGGATTCCTCCGTGGCCATCACTCTCGAGGCGGGGGTGTCCCTCGGCGTGATGCCGATCAGCCGATTCGGCAACGAGCAGCAGAAGCGGCAGTGGCTGCCGCGATTGGCCTCCGGCGAGGTCCTCGGCGCCTTCGGGCTGACCGAGCCCGGCGGCGGTTCCGACGCCGGTGCGACCCGGACCACGGCGGTGCTCGACGGGGACGAGTGGGTCGTCAACGGTTCCAAGTCGTTCATCACGAACTCGGGCACCGACATCACCGCACTCGTCACGGTCACCGCCGTCACCGGCGAGAAACCCGACGGCGGCAAGGAGATCTCCACGATCCTCGTTCCCGCGGGCACTCCCGGCTTCACCGTGGCGCCGAAGTATTCCAAGGTCGGTTGGAACGCCTCGGACACCCACGAACTCTCCTTCGACAATTGCCGTGTACCGGCGGAGAACCTGCTCGGCGAGCGTGGGCGCGGGTACGCGCAGTTCCTGTCGATTCTGACCGAAGGGCGGGTGGCGATCGCCGCGCTCGGTGTCGGACTCGCGCAGGGCTGTGTCGACGAGTGCCTACGCTACGCCGGTGAGCGGGAAGCGTTCGGCCACAGGATCGGCGGCTACCAGGCGATCCAGTTCAAGCTCGCCGATATGGAACTGCGCACGCATACCGCGCGTCTGGCCTACTACGACGCCGCGTCGCGGATGTTGCGCGGTGAGTCGTACCGGAAGCAGGCGGCCGCGGCCAAGCTCGCCTCCTCCAACGCCGCCATGGACAACGCCCGGGATGCCACGCAGATCTTCGGCGGGTACGGGTTCATGAACGAGACACCGGTCGGCCGCTTCTACCGGGATGCCAAGATTCTCGAGATCGGAGAGGGCACCAGCGAGGTGCAGCGCATGCTCATCGCCCGCGAACTCGGGCTGCCCTCGGCCTAGCAGGGGTTGTCTGACCTCGCGGGGATCACCGGCCCGGCGAGCTGCACGGCCGGGATACGTCCCGGGCCTTGGTGAATGCTGTGGAGCACAGCCTTCATCAAGGCCCGGAATCGTCGGTCTAGTAGTACCGGTGCTGGCCGTGCGGAATGGTGATCTCGGTGTCCGCCTCGGCCGGGCGGGGCGGGGCCGCGTGTCCCGGCGGCTGTGGGGCGGACTGTTCGGGGTAGAGATCGCCCGTGTACTGCTGATCCGGTGAGGGGCGTGCCTGCTGATCGTTCTGCGGCCACGTCGGGGCCTGCACCGGGCCGCCTTCGTCGGACAGGTGCTGCATGATCCAGTCCTTGGCCAACGCGTCCGGTGACGTTCCCCGCTGTGCCGCGAGTTCCTTGAGCCGTTCGTTGGCCATCAGCGGCAGGCGGAGCTGGTAAACCTGTGACGAACCGAAGCGGCGGCCGGTACCGGTGGTCTCGAGTTCCTCCTCCGGTGCGAGTGCCGCGAGGTAGGATTCGAGCTCACGATCCGGTGTTTCCGCCTCCTGCTGGTCCGCGAACGTCTCCGCCCGCTGCCGGCGTCCGATCTTCGTTCGTCCTAGAGCCACGCAGCCACGATAACGGTTGTATTGAGAACCGGCAGTTTCTGTGGTTTCCGTCACGCCGTGCGTCCGGAGGTCGGCAGCGGCGGCGGTGATGGTGTGGAGTGCTCCCGCGCCGGGGGAGCGCGGGAGCACGGAGGGATCTCCACAATGCTGACCGGGGGGATGTCAGCGGTTCGATTGTGGCAGCTGCCACGGGGATTTGTGGAGAGCACGCGAGACGGGATTCGACGCTGCGGACTCGCCGGAGACTTGCCCGCGATGGCCGCACCGCTGCCTGCGGGCGGGGATGAGCTGCCCCGGTCGGCCGGGACGGCCGTGCTCGTGACCACGCACCGTGCCGGTACAGTTGCTCCGAGACACGGATCCACGGCATGTATAGTGATGAACATCACAGTGCGTCTCGGTCGAGTTGTAGGCACGGAATGGCCGCTTATGGCTCGTGCAGCGGATCAAGGACGTGCCTGTGATTACTCTGCGTTGGATCAAATCACTCTCCAGGGGGCTTTGGGTCCTGGGGGAGGGTGGATAACCTGCGGCCACATTCGAGCCGGGGAGGCGCCATGTACGGGTCGCTCGACGTACGAAAGTTCCTGGGACAGCAGGAAGAAGAGTCCATGCGGTCCTCGGGTGGTGTTCCTGCGCCACGGGCCGGCGAGCCCGGCCGGGTTTCACCGGAGCAGGTGCATCGCGCACGGCTGGCGGTCGCGCGCAGTGCGGACAACGCCGAGGACTGCAAACTGCTGCTCGACATGCTCGGTCTGACGCCGGACGAGGACGGAGAACCGCCGGTCGCGCGCTGAAGTGGCTCTCCCCCGAGACGCACACCCCCCGTGGAGCGTCTCGAGGGAGGGCCGAGCCCGCCGCAACGGGATCATCGAAAACATACCGCCCGGTCTTTTTTCGTGTGCATGAGGTCTCCTGTGGAAGTGCTTCACCAGGGAGAACGTGTGCAGGGGCGGTCGTCGGGATGATCATCGGATAGCCGAACACGAGCGCTGCACGGTAACTTCCGCGACGGAGATGATCATCTGTCCGTGGGGCGGTGTGGCTCGTGCGCGGTGCTCGTGGCACCGGGCGGGGCGCCGTCCGCATGTCACCTGTCGGAGCCGTGCACATGCCTCAGCAGCGCCGGGCGCAAGCCACTCGTCGTGCCATCGTCGTGGCTGCTGCCGAGGAGTTCGAAGACGCCGGCTATGACGGCACACCGCTGAGCGCGATCCTGCGCCGCAGCGGTGCCACCAAGGGCGCCTTCTACTTCCACTTCTCCTCGAAGGAGGCGCTGGCGGTCACGCTCGTTCGGCTCCAGGGTCGGCATTGGCCTCGCCTGCGGCAGCGCTGGCTCCGGCGCAGGCTCGATCCGCTGTCCATCGCGGTCGGGATGGCCGACGAGGCCAGCCGCCTGTTGGAGAACGACGTGGTGATCCGAGCCGGGACCAGGCTGGCACGGCACCGCATCGGACGTAACCTGGCGGCCCATCGAGCCGCGGCGGAGTGGGAACAGGTGCTCACCGAGCTTCTGCAGCGCTCCGCCGAACACGGCCTGCTCCGGGCGGGGGTGAATCCCGTCGAGGTCGCCCGGGTGATCCATGCGGCCATGGTCGGTGTCCGAGTGGTCGGTGCCGATGTGTCCCCCGGGCCTGGGGTGGGCGCGCGAGCCGCGGAGGTCTGGCAGGTCATCCTGCAGGGGATCGCCACCGCGGAGTGGCTGCGGAGCAATCGGTTCCTACGTACGGTGCACCTGCCCTGACTCGGCTCGATCGGGTGAACGAGCCGTGGGGGTGACCGGACGGCCGAATGCCGTGTCGGGTGTCACAGTTCCCGTTCTGTGGGGTCTCGTGCCTCCGCCGGCCCCGGATGCGGGTGCCGGCGGAGGGCCCTCGGTTGCTTGGCCGAGGCCTGCAGAGGCTTTGAAAGTCCTGTTCAGGGCGGTATGATCGTGTTGCGGAGCGCCTGAACGCCCGGGCGGGAGGGTGCTGCGAAGGTCGTACGCGGCCTTGAGGACCCCCCCGTTTGGGTGCCGCTGAAGGCATGACGTAAGCTTTTAATCGCTCCCAACGGGGCGCCCCCGAAAAGGGAAAGCCGGTTGGAGGCAAGGCCGGGTCGGTTGGCTGATCGGCCAAGCCCCCATCGTCTAGAGGCCTAGGACGCCGCCCTTTCAAGGCGGTAACGCGGGTTCGAATCCCGTTGGGGGTACGCACAACAACACATGGCCCAGTGGCGCAGTTGGTTAGCGCGCCGCCCTGTCACGGCGGAGGTCGCGGGTTCGAGTCCCGTCTGGGTCGCCAGAGCGATCGGCCACGAGCCGGGCGCGAACGGCCAGGTAGCTCAGTTGGTACGAGCGTCCGCCTGAAAAGCGGAAGGTCGGCGGTTCGACCCCGCCCCTGGCCACCGCTCAGAGCTGCAAGAACGGCCCCTGCCGGAGACGGCGGGGGCCGTTTTGTATCGGGGCAGTCTCAGTTCGTCTCAGTGCGAACCTTTCACCACTGTTGCAGCCGTCTCGCCAGCCACTACGTGAGCAGCGGGAACGAGACCGTGAACAGTGAACCGCCGATCTGCACAGCAATGGGAGAAGACCGCCCGCGGCACCAGAGGGAACGTCTATCCCTGGGGTGGCCAGCCCACACCCGCGAAGTGCAACGTCCGAGAGAACGGAGTCGGTGCCACCACTCCCGGCGACCGGTACCAGAGTGGCGTCAGCCCGTACGGGGTGTACGACCTCTGCGGCAACGTTTGGGAGTGGTGCTCGACGGAGTCGAAGCCAGGTAGGTACGAGCTGAAGGGTGGCGCTTGGACGAGCCCGTTCAACCGAGCGACCCCGTCCTCGTTCAACGACGCGGCGGCGACCATGTGTGATGACGACACGGGGTTCCGTTGTGCCGTCTCGGCTGACGCGCTGGAAACGCTGCTCAAACGTTGAAGCCCTGCCCCCGCTGCCCCCGCTGTCCCCGCTGTCCCCGGAGTCCACAAACCTGTTCTGACCTGCTCAAATGGACATCACCTGCGGGGGCACCCTGTCCCCGCAGGTGTCCCCGCTGTCCCCGAGTGGATGCGGCATGCTGACGTCTTCAACAAGAGCTGTAACAGTGGGGGGCGCGAGCGTACGGTTAGCCCCCGCTCAGTGAGAATTTCACCGTACGGGGTTACTGAGACATCGCAGGTCATGGACACCACATACTCGGCCTCAGGAGGAGTCGCATCCAGTTGGGGTTCCTTCGCGGACTTTAGCCGCTGAGGATGGTGCGTGCTGCGTTGATGCCGCTTTCCACGGCGCCTTCCATGTTGTTGGGCCAGCTGCTGCGTTCTGCTCCAGCGAAGTGGATGTGTCCGTGGGATCGAGTGAGATGAGGGCCGTGGCGGCGGAGTTGCCCAGGAGAGAATCCGATATCGCAAGCGGGGATATGGGGGTGCTCGCTCCACCGGTACACGGTGCGGGCTCGCAGGTTCTCCGGAGTGATATGGAACAGCGCGGCGAGGTCAGCGGTCAGGATGGCCTCGTCGGCTTCGGCGTAGTCGGGTGCGGCGAAGCCTGTGATGCGGCGGTTGGCGCGCCAGGCTGCGGCCACAGTGGTGCCGCCGATTGCGGCCCGGTGCCGTACATGGTGCTCGTGCGGCAGCAGGCCGGTGACCTTGGTGCCGGGCTGGCCTCGGAGTTCGTCGAGGGCGGCTAGCGTTTCAGGCAGCGGTGGGTCGAAGTCGAGGTGTGCCAGGGCGCCGACTGGTGCAGTGACCACGGTATGCCGTGCTTGGATGGCGACTCCCTCGATAGTCTCGACGTGTACTTGATCGGCATCGGAGATGCGGCGAACCGCAGTGTTGAGCGTGACTCTGTCGCCCAGTTGCTCCGCCAGACGGGCAGTGATGCTCTGTGCACCTTCGACCACGGTGTAGGCGAACGTGGTGTGCAATGTGCGCAATAGGCCCCGACCTCGTGCGAACCACCACAGCACATGTAGCAAGGAGACGTGTTCAATGTCGGCAGACATGAGCGCGCCGACCACGATGGACAAGTACCTCAATCCGTCCCCGTCCACACCCTGGGCGCGTAACCATGCTGCGAAGGCATGCGAATCCAGCGCGTCGGCCTCGGCCGACAGCCATGGCTGCACCGGATCCACGGTTCTCGCAAGCTGGTTCAGTCGCCAGCACGCCCGCAGCAGGGCCCACTGCTCGGGCATGGATAGCGCCGGAATCCGCCGGATCAAGTTGCGCCGCGCACCACGCCACAAGATCGGATGCCCCAACTGCTTCGCGGGCTGTAGGTGCAGCCCGAGCTCATTCACCAAGCGCTGCATGTGCCGATGTTGCGGACCGACCCATTCGCCGCCGAACTCGGTCAGCACTCCGTCTGCCAGCTGCCCTGTACGGGTGCGGCCGCCCACCTCGGGTTCCACCTCGAGCACCCGCACCGTCTGACCGTTCGTCGTGAGGGTGTGTGCCGCACTCAGCCCAGCCAAGCCCGCACCCACAATCACCGTGTCCACTACCTCCGTCATTGCGCACCTCCTGGTACGATCGTCTCAGACGAACGTACCAGGACGCCAAGAAGGGAAACCATAACTCGATGGCCACAAACCGGGACGCCCTGCTGCAGGCGGCCATCCAGTGCTTGCAGGAACGCGGCTACGCCAACATCAGCGCCCGCGATCTCGTTGAGGTCTCGGGAACCAACCTCGGCGCGATCGGTTACCACTTCGGCTCCAAAGAAGCCCTGATCAACGAGGCGATTACGCACAACATCCGAGAGTGGATCGACGCGCTCGGCGCGCTGCTTCGTCGTCACGTGGGCCAGGGTGGCGGCCTGCGGGCAGCCCTCGAAGAGCTCATCACAACAGTCGGTCAGCACGAGTCGCTCGTGACCGCGTTCTTCGATGCACTCGCGCAAGCAGGCCACAGCAGCGAACTGCGAAGGCAACTGGCAGCCCACTACGAGCAATTCCGCAACGACGTGGCCGAAGCTTTTAGGCCGGTGCTTGACCAAGTCGCCACAAGCTCCGACTCTCAAACGCTCAGTACACTGCTCGTCGCCGTAGCTGATGGCCTGATCATTCAGCGCATGCTCGGCCCCACCCACCTACCCACCAGCACACAGCTCCTGGCATCGCTGCGTACGCTATCCCAGTTGGCCGATATCGAAGATGCCTGAACGTCTCACTGAAGGATGGTGTCCGTACGTACGGCAGGGGTTCCCTTCCGTACGCAGCATCCGCTTGGCGCGGTGGTCAACCGGCTCTCGGTGTGGTCTGACCGATGAATCTTCCGCGCCGTGTTGGTCTGTACGCCGAATACGGACTCACGGGAGGCTGACGCTATGCGGAAACTGACCTTCGGCATGAACCTGAGCCTGGACGGCTACATCGCCGCGCCCGGCGACGACCTCGGCTGGAGCGTGCCGAGCGACGAGCTGTTCCAGTGGTGGTCCGACCGGGTGGGGGCGACGGGCCTGGCGCTGTACGGGCGCAAACTGTGGGAGACGATGAGCTCTCACTGGCCGACCGCCGACCAGCAGCCGGGCGCCACACCGGCGGAGATCGAGTTCGCCCACCGCTGGCAGGACATGCCGAAGGTGGTGTTCTCCTCGACGACCAGCGCGGTCGACTGGAATGCCCGCCTGGTCACCGGCGACGCTGTCACCGAGATCACCCGGCTCAAGACTGAGGATGGCGGCCCCATGGACATCGGCGGCGCCACCCTCGCCGCGGCGGCCATGCGGGCCGGCCTGATCGACGAGTACGTGCTGGCCACCGCGCCGGTCTTGGTGGGCGGCGGCACGCCGTTCTTTACGGCCCTGGACAACTGGGTGAACCTGACCCTGGTGGAGACCCGGACGTTTCCCGACGGCGTGGTCCTGACCAGGTACGAGACCAGGCGCTGAATACTCGACGTCGGATCGGCGCGGGCTCGGGCCACCCAAGGATCCCGTGGCCGTTAGGGGATCGGCGGATCTCTTGCGGACGTTTAGTGGGTGGTGATTGTCGCCCGTGTGTCACATCCGAGGCTTCGTCGCGTGTCTGATGGGTAGTAGGCAATCAACTCGGCAGGACTGGCTAGGTGTGCTGTCCCGGGACAGCACACCTAGGTTACTGAGACGTCCCTGGTCAACGACGTGCCAGCTCGTAGCTTCGCCCCGCGTCCGCGGCGACTGAGTAGCCCTGTCTCAGTGGGGGTTGGTTTGCGGAGATGGTGCGGGGCTCGAGCTGCGTGGGTCGTTGGATAGGGCTGTGGTGGGTAGACGTGGGGCGTCGCCGAAGGTGGGGAGTGCTGCGATGACGATGCCGGAAGATGCGAGGAACGGTTCGATCGAGACGGTGACTGTGGGGGTGGTGGCTGATCCGGTGGCCGCGCCTGCGCAGATTGCTGAGCAGCTCGCCCATGATTTGCCGGGACTGCTGTCCGAGCAGTTGGAGGACAACTGCGTGTGGCGCGTGGAGGTGCACCGCGAGCAGTTGCCGCCCAGTGACGACCGCCATACCGAGATGATGGACGTCGCCGGCAAGCGGATGCGGCAGTATGGGTGGAATCTTGCTGCGTGCATCACGGATCTCCCGCTGCGTAGCGGCCGGCAGCCCATCGTGGCCGATATGAGCAACGAGCGCAGGGTCCTGGTGGTGTCGCTACCGGCATTCGGAGGCATGGCGTTGCGCCGCCGGGTGCGAGGTGTGGTGATCCAACTCGTCGCCGACATGCGCAGCCGGGGTACTCCCTCGGAGGGGACCGAAGAGCACCGGCGTCGCCGACTGCCCTGGCTGGCCAACCGCTTCCAGCGGGTCACCCCGGAGCAACGCGACGTCGACGTGCGCGTGCTGGCCTCGCGAGGCGTGGTGCGGCTATTGATCGGCATGGTTCGGGACAATCGTCCGTGGCGGCTGGTGTTCGGCTTGACCGGGCCGCTGGTGGGGGCGTTCGCGTTCAGCGCGTTCTACTTGATCAATACGTCGGTCTGGCGACTGGCCAGCACGATGGAGCCACTGCGCCTGTTGGCCGCGGCGCTCGGGTCGGTGGCTGTCATGGTCGCTTGGCTCATCGCCTATCACCGGCTGTGGGAGCAGACCATGGGCCGACCCACACACGAACGCGAGCAGGCGGTGTTGTTCAACGCTTCCACGGTACTGACCCTGGTCATCGGAGTGGGGTGCATGTACGGGGCGCTCTACGTCGTCAACCTGATCGCGGCCGGTGTTGTCCTCACCCCTGAGGTGTTCGGCCAATACGTCGGGCCCGGTCTCGGATTCGGTGACTATGCCGTCGTCATGCTGCTGGTCACCGCGGCGGCCACTGTTGCCGGTGCCGTCGGCTCCGGCTTCGAAAGTGAAAACTCGATCCGCGAAGCCGCCTTCAGCTACCGCGAACGCGAACGCCGCCAGGCCCTGCACAACACACAGACCCGACGTGAACGGCAAGAAGGCCGTGGCGGTTCCGCGGAAACATAACCGGTTACTCTTACTCCACCGACGGTTCCCTCCAGCAGCAAACGTCCGCTTACGGTAGGGGATCCTCTTCCAGGCACCTCGGTACCGGGCTGTGAGAACTTTCTGTACGTCTTCAAGCCGCCCCGCGAGGCGGGGCGGACGCGGCCAAGAGCCGGGCGACCTGGCGCGCCGTTCCGGCAAGCTCCGCTCTGCGCCGGTCGGTCGAGCCCGGCTTGGCACGCGGAAGGAGCACGCGCGCGGGATCGGACGTGAAGCGGAACAAAGTTGCGCACAACGCGACCAACCGGCCGGGTTCGCCCTGGTAAGGCCGTCCATCCTGCTGTCGTCGCATCATCAAAGCCGGGAACATCGGCGTCAACCCGGAACCAGCGGGCAGCCGGTGCCGGTTGCGTAGGTGGCGGTTCCAGGTTGACTCCGATAACCCCGCCAGTGAAGCGGCAAGGACAGCGGGATGGAGGCGAGTGCGCGTCGACTGCCAGCGGTGTCTTACGGCTCTTGCGCTCGTCCGTCGCGTGGCCCGAAGACCTCCAGCGCTTCTGCATCGGAAGCGGTGGCGCGTAGAAAGTCGTTCGCCCAGGCGGCGGCCTCTGGATATGCCGACTCCCGGGCGGTGCGATCTATCGCCGACTGAAGATCGAACTCGGTACAGCGAAGATCGACACCAGGACCGAGCAATGCCCAATGCGCTCCCGCCCGACCGTAGGGCATTCCGACGCTTCCAGGGTTGATCACGAGTCGTCTGTGCGCGAGGCGAACGAAGGGCATGTGTGTGTGGCCGCAAACCACGGTTCGAATGTCCGGATCAAGATCCTCGAAGACCTCCGACCATCGACCGAGCCGGGAGTCGACCAGCACAAGCTCTTCGTCGTCACGGGGGGTCGCGTGACAGAACAGCACTTCCCCCATCCCCGTTATCGACAAGGGCCACGACAGCGGCAGCCCAGCAAGAAGGTCGAGGTGATCCTGTCGTAGCTGTTCAGCGGCCCATGGAGCGATCGGGTCGGGAATCGATGTATTGCGCTCACGTCGGTACGTGACAAGCTCGCGATCGGCGTTACCGTTGAGCCACACCACCCAGTCGCCGAGTCCGATCAACCGGTCGAGGACTTCAGTTGGCTGGGGTCCTGCAGCGATATCGCCAGTCAGCACGATGCGATCAGCAGCAGCTACATCGGGTTCGGCAAGCACGGCTTCCAGAGCTGGCAGGACGCCGTGGATATCGGAGAGAACAGCGACTCGGTTCAGCATAGCCGCAACTGTGCATGAAGTTGCCCACCAGCACACGCACCCACACGCGACTGCGTTGCTGTAGCGACCGCTGTAGCAACTGGTCCCGACGCCCCTGACCCAGCAAGAACCTTGGCAAGATCATCAGTGCAGCTCACGGACGAATCTGAACGAGCCGCCGATGGTGCTCTGTGCCTGAAAAGCGGAAGGTCGGCGGTTCGACCCCGCCCCTGGCCACCGCTCGGAGCTGTGAAAACACCCCGTCGGTACGTCCGGCGGGGTGCTCTTGTAGCAACGGCTGTAGCACCCCGCTCAGTCGAGGTACTCCTCCAGCTTCGCCGACGCGGCCCGTTGCTCGTCGAGCGAGGCGTGCGCGCAGATCCCCACCGTCACGCGTGTGTCTCAGTGGTGGTGGCCGTGCCGGCCGAGGGACTCCACGGGGGTTGCGCCAGGGCGAGTCCACTGCGGAACGGGGCGGCTGGTCGGGCCCCAGGTGGCGACGCCGTCGGCGTCCGTGCGCCAGTACCAGCAGATCGGCGAGCCATGCCCACCGACCGGCGAGTCGGTCTGAGGGGCGTCGGGCCAACCCTCGGGGTTGTCCTCCCACGCCTCGCGGCGGCCGTAGGGCGTCATGTCGAGCAGACCGAGGGACCCGTTGACCGGCTCGTTGCCCCGGGCGGTCGTGGAGTAGGTGAGGAACACGCGGTCGCCGTCGCGCAGGAAGCAGGTGATGTGCCCCATTTCTCCGCCGACCGGTGCGTCCACGTCGCGCACCGAGTACCAGGGCTGGGCGTAGCCCATGAACTCGACGTAGGAGGCCACCTCGTCCCAACGGCCCGTGGTCAGGACGGCGAACGAGACGCCGCGGGCGTTGAGGTAGGCGGCGTCCTTCACGTGCCAGGCCGTGGTGGTGCAGCCCTCGCACTGCCCCTGGTGTGGCGCGCCGTCGTACCACATGTGCTTGTAGACCACGAGCTCGTCGCGGCCCTGGAACAGGTTCAGGAACGGGACCGGGCCGTCGGGTCCGACGACCTCGACCGTCCCGTCGAGCTCCACCATCGGCAACCGTCGGCGAGCCGCGGCGATGGCGTCGCCCTCGCGGGTGTGGGCCTTCTCGCGGACCAGAAGCTCGTCGCGGGCGGCCTGCCAGGTGGCCGGGTCGACGACGGGCGGGCGGCCGGGCAGCGCAGTGCTCGGGTCACTCGGCATGGTCGTCATGGTGTCCTCCGTGGTTTCTCGTGCTGGGCAGCGTCATACGACGCCCTGGGACGGTCACCAGAACAGACGCGCGACCCGGCCGGAACTCATCGCGGCAGGGGGCACCCTCGGTCGAGCCCAGCCGGCCGCCTACCTGGGCCGCCGGCCGTAGTCAGCAGCACGCATCGCGACCTCGGGGGCGGCAGAGGCTTCAAATCTCGGCTCGCAGACCGGGAGGACAGCGGCGAAGCGCAGTGGCGGGCACGTTTCGAGATGCTCGACTCGTACAACGTGGTTGTGCTGTTGAATCATTGCCCCGTAGGCATGGTCGGCGGGATTCCCGGTGGCCACGGGACCGGCGAGCTCAAATCCGTGTGGGTCGGTCCACAGGCTCGGGGCCGAGGTGTCGGAGACCGGCTCGTGATTGCCGTGCAGGACCGGGCCGTTCGCCGATACGGAATCGGCGGCAGCTGATCGACGGCATACGGCTTCGTACTCGCACCGGCGTCCCGTGGCGGGATGTTCCGGAACGGGACGGCTCCTGGGCACGGGTGTATGACTTCTGCCGCCGCTGGCAGCGGGACGGCACTTGGCAGCGGGTCCTCAACGAGTGGCTGTGACCAGTGCCGGCAGGGCTGTCGACCTGGTGTCCGCGCCTCAAGACATCGCGGCGCGATCGGACTCGCTGCGAAGAACGCAGAATTCGTTACCTTCAGGGTCTGCGAGGACGGCCCAGCCCGTACCGTCGGGTTCTCGGCGATCGGCGACGAAGGCGGCACCGAGGCTCAGTAGCCGCTTGACCTCCTCCTCGCGCGAGGTCTTCGGGCGCAGGCACAGGTGGATCCGGTTCTTGACCGTCTTCGGTTCTGGCACCTGGTTGAAGTGCAGCAGTGGACCCTCCGGCAGCATCACGTCAATCTCCGGGTCGCCCGGTTCGTCCTCTGGATGCAGTGGGCAACCGGTCACCTCACCCCAGAACCGTGCCAACTCATAGGCATCAGCACAGTCGATCGCCACGTTCTGCAACACCGAGACCATGCAAGTGATCCTGCCCTGGCACCGGCACACCGTTCAAGCTCCGGTGCCACACGGCACGAGCCCTTCTGATACACGCCCGAGGGCGTGTCTCCCATATCGGGTAAGCCATGCGGTGTCCTGTCTCATCGAAGGCAGCACAGTCTCACTGAATCCCGGCGGGATTCAACGGCTGGATGCGGCCCGGCCCAGCGCGTCACCAACTCATGGCACGCGAGACATCGACCCGCGCGGCGATGACATCCGGGGTACCGGTGAACAGCACGCTCCCCTAAGGTGGGCCGATGGCGTCGATCAAGCAGTTCCAAGTCACCTTCGACTGCGCAGAACCCGAGCGCGTCGCTCGTTTCTGGTGCGAGGTGTTGGGGTACGTCGTACCGCCGCCACCGGATGGGTTTGCTACGTGGGACGATTTCGATCGCTCGCTGCCGCCTGAGGATCAGGGTTCAGCGTTCGCCTGCATGGATCCCTCGGGTGTGGGCCCGCGACTGTTCTTCCAGCGCGTTCCCGAAGGCAAGGTCGTCAAGAATCGGCTGCATCTTGATGTGCGGACCGGCACCGGGCTCGTGGGTGAAGAGCGCCTCGCCACACTCGAGGCCGAGTGCGCACGACTGGTCGCGCTCGGCGCGGTACGCGTGCGGCTGCTGCCTGCCGATGACGACAACGAGTCGTGCATCGTGATGCAGGACATCGAGGGAAACGAGTTCTGTCTCGACTGAGGGGCCGCGAACGTGTCTTCGTTCTGTCCCCATGGGCCAGGACGAAGAACCATCTCCGAGCTGTCAGGGCGCTGTGGCGCAGATCGCTGGATCAGGCGCTCGGGACGGGCGAGTCGTCCGGCCGGTTCGACGGATTACGGCCGAGTTCGATGAGACGGAGCCGGTGTGCTGGGGCTCGCTGAATCCGGGGCACCGCAGCCCAGCGGCGACGGCAGCAACGGCTCGATCTGCTCCTGCTGCGCATCGGACGACGAACGGAACCGCGACGAACTCACCCGCGATCATGCGCGCCTCACCGCGCATATGGGGACACGCCCTGGCCGGTCGCGCTGGTGTAGCGACGGTTGTAGCAACCGAGGTTGATTTCTGCGGCCGGCGCCGGACCGGGCCGTGACCATCCGTGCAGCTCACGGGCGGATCTGAACGAGCCGCATGGGGTGATCCGTGCCTGAAGCGGAAGGCCGGCGGTTCGACCCCGCCCCTGGCCACGCTCCTTCAGCTGCGAGAACGGCCCGCACCGGACCCGGTGGGGGCCGTTCTCGCGTCGGACGGACCTCAGCTGGAGGGGAGCTGCAGCAGGCGTTCGGCGACCTGGACGAGATCGGGGCCGCTCACGTCGGGTGCGGTGAAGACGTCGCCGTAGCGGCCTTCCAGCCGCTCGCACCACCCAGCGAGACAGCCCGCGCGCTTGGCTCCGTGGCAGTCCCAGGCGTGCACCGCGACCAGCGCCATGTGTGCGGGTGTCGTCCCGAGTTCGTGGGCTGTCACGCGGTAGATGGACGGGGCGGGTTTCCAGATACCTGCCTGCTCCGCGGTGACCACCTGGTCCACGTGGCGCGCCAGTCCCGCTCGTTCCAGGAACCGTGCCGTGTTCTCCGCGCTGCCGACGGTCAAGCAGCCGACCCGCAGTCCGGCTTCGGACAGCAGACGCAGCGCGGGCTCGGCATCGGGGTGTGCGGGTAGTTGGCCGAACCCCTCCAGGACATGGTCGATGTCTGCTTCGGTGGCGGTGTGCCCGGTGTCGGTGCGCAACGCCTGCCGTGCCACCGACTCGAACGTTCCGAAATCCCCGCTGAGGGTCAGCGCCATGGAGTCGCGCTGGAAGCGCATGAACCACGGCTGCAACAGCTGCGCAGGTTGGCCGATCTCCTCCAGCCGCGCGCGGAGTGGATCCAGGTTCAGCAGTGTTTCGAGCACATCGAAAGCAACGGCGTGCGGACGAGTGGACACGGGTCCTCCTTCGGTTGGTGCTCGGCTTCCCGAGCAGTACTATACATACAGGTTTGTATAGTTCGACTCGATGTCAGGGGAGAGCCGCGGTGGCAGCAACACAACGACGGACCGGCGATGCACGTTCGGCGGCGGAGCGCATCCTGACCACCGCTTCACAGCTGTTCTACGAGCACGGCATCCGAGCGACAGGGGTCAACACCATCGCCGAACGAGCCGCGGTCACCAAGGTCACCCTCTACGCCCACTTCGGTTCCAAGGACGGGCTCGTGGCAGCGCACCTGCGCGCCCGTGACCAGCGGTGGTGGGCCGAGTTCGACGAGTTCCTCGCCGGATGCACGACTGGGGCGGACCGCTTGAGAGCGATGTTCGACGCGTATCAGGCCTGGGCACTGGCGGGCGGCTTCCGCGGGTGCGGCTTCGTCAACGCCGCCACCGAGCTCACCGCTCCCGAGCATCCCGGCCACGCCATCATCAACGACCACAAGGAAGGTATCCGGCGTTCCCTCGAAGCATTCGCCGCCGAAGCCGGATGCACCCACCCGGCGGAGGCAGCGGAGGAGTGGTTCCTCCTGCTGGAAGGAGCCACCGTGACCGCATCGCTGCGGCACAGCACCGAACCCCTCCACCGAGCTCGCCGAGCCGCACTCCGGCGGCTGGACTCGGCGAGCCCGCAATAGCCGTCGCTTCCTCTCACGGAACGGGCTCCACGAGATCGAAAACGACGTGGGGGGTGCTGACGTTGCAGCGGACAGCTCAGCAGCAGCCTGCAGCGCGACGTCGCGAGAGGGGCGGGACGCCGGAAAGGGGTCGCGCCGAGGGATCGGTGCTGGTTAGGGCAGGTATCGGGAATACCTTTCCGGTAGTACGCACCGAAACAGCCGTTCGCAATAATCTCGCTCGAGTTTTACCGGCGGCAGCCGGAGCATGTTGTCGGACCCCTGCGTCAGGCCGGGTTGGTCGTCCGAGCTCAACTGCTGCGCGAGCCCGATGACGACGGAGACTTCCCGGAAGGAGCACCACAGGGCTTCACCCTCGCCGGAAACCGGTCCACACGGGGTCTGACTGATGCCTTCTGAGCATGCGGTGAGGCTATGTCGGGGTATGGGCGGGGAAACCGACAGAGGTGCATACCCGTGAGCAGGAGCAGCGACAGTTGGCCGCGGTGGATCTCTTTGAACAGGGCGAGTGGTTGCAGTCGAAGATCCGACCCACGCCGACCTGGTCCTTCCACAACCGACAACCTGATCAGAAAGACTCAATGAGCGTTCGGTTTTCTCGGGTGCGCGGACAAGAGAGCCGGTCGCTGTTTTTCTCGTTTGGGTCCGATCCCTCGGTGAGACGCCAGTGCCTGCTTGTCGGGGCGTTACTCGATTATGGTGGTGAGTCCTTCGCGACCATGGCCCAGTTCGATGCGTTGCTGGACGAGATGGTGTATGTGGTCGAGAGCACCATTGCCAAGATGCTGGCCGCGTCGGAGCTCGATGAGTTGCTCCAGCACGGGGCCGTGCTCGGTCAGGTCGGCGGGTCCCCGCGGGAATGACCTAGTTTTGACCTCGTGTGCGGTGCCAGCGGTGGCGTGCACGACGTGTCCCAGTTGGGTGGCGGCCAAGGGGGCGAAGTCCTCGACATCGATGCCTGTCGAGCGGATGGTCTCCAGGGCTCGCAGATAGGCGACTTGGGCGTCGTACCAGAGCCCAAACAGGGTGAGGTCCTGCACGGCTGCGGCGGCGGGATCAGCTCCCAGATACTGCGCCGAGCCGAGGGTCTCGAGCGTGGCGCGGTGCTCCTCGAAGGCGGATCGCGGGCCGCTGTAGAGGAATGTGGCGGCGTTGCTTCCGATGTTCTCGGGCTCGGTCTGGACCCCGCCGTCGAGATAGGCGGCTCCGGCTTGCTCGGCTTTGTGGGCTGCTTGATGCGCTTCCGCGGGCGAACCGGTGGTGAGCGCGACGATCGTCCGCCCTGCGATCGTGTCCGCGGTGGCTTCGAGTACCGCATCCACCGCCGCGTAGTCGGTCACGCACACGAGCACCAGCGGGCTCGCGGCCACTGCCTCAGCCGCTGAGGGTGCGCGGGCCGAACCTCGAGCGGCGAGTGCGTCGGTCCGCTCTGGGGTGCGGTTCCACACAGTCACGGTGGTACCGGCTGCGAGCATGGTCTGTGCGATCTTGCCACCGATGGCGCCGGTGCCGAGGATGCTTACTGCTGTAGCGGATCCAGTGCTCTCGATCATGACTGTGCCCCACCTTCTGACTCGGGGTTCTACCTTCCGGACTGGAACCTAAAACTTCAAGCAAACATGAAGTCAAGGCTTGGCGATATTTCCGTGACGCTGAACCACTTGTGGACCTCAGTCGTACGTACGCAGGGGATCCTGAAGCGAACCCGATGAGACGGCGATGAAGGTGGCGGGATACTCACGGGCATGACGATCGATGTGTGGATGCAGCATCCGACCCGTCGGTTTCTTGCGCACGAGATGTTCGCGTCGCTGCGCCGGTGGACTGGCCAAGAGGTCCCCGCCGAGGAGATTCCGTTGGCGGCGACGGTGACGGTGATGGATCAGGCACAGGTCGATGTCGGCCTGCTCAGCGCGTGGCAAGGCCCGCACGGCAATGTTCTGATCTCCAACGACGAGGTGGTCGAGTGGGTGGCGGCACGCCCCGATCGCTTTGCCGGGCTGGCCACGGTCGATCTGGCCCGTCCCATGGAGGCCGTGCGCGAGCTGCGCCGCTGCGTCATTGACCTCGGGTTTCGCGGGTTGCGGGTGGTGCCGTGGCTGTGGGAACTGGCGCCGACCGACCGGCGCTACTATCCTCTGTATGCCGCTTGCGTGGAACTCGGTGTTCCCTTCTGCACCCAGGTCGGCCACACCGGACCGTTGCAGCCCTCCGAGACCGGCCGGCCCATTCCCTACATCGACCAGGTCGCGCTGGACTTTCCCGAGCTGACCATCGTGTGCGGCCACGTCGGCTATCCCTGGACCGAGGAGATGATTGCGCTGGCACGCAAGCACGCCAATGTCTACATCGACACCTCGGCCTATACCAGTGCTCGGCTGCCGCAGGAGCTGATTGCCTTCCTGCACACTCGCACCGGTAGCTGCAAAGTGCTCTTCGGCACAAACTACCCCATGATCAAGCCCGACCACGCGCTGGCCGATCTCGACGACCTCGGCCTCAACGCCGAAACCCGCCAGCTGTATCTGCACGACAACGCCGCCCGCATCTTCGGTCTCGCGACATCACCAACGGAATCTCAATAGAGGAATCGCGGATTCATTCGGTGGTTGTAACACACCTGGTCATGACAGGACTGTTGATCATGGTGATGCTTTCCGAGCGGATGGTGCCGGAGCGGGTGCAGGTTTTCTGGGCGGCGCTGCAGCGTGGTGCCTTCATCATCGACGCGGCGGCCGGAGCTGGAACCCACCGGGGGCGAGGACCGGCGGTAGCTCGTGGCAGAAGGGTGTTCGCCCGCGACGTGGCCGCGGGCTAACGGGACGCTGTTCGACCTTTGCTGAGCGGGAGGAGAGCGCGCTGGGTCGGGCTCGAAAAGGAATCGGTGCGCACGATCGCTGCTCGGCTGGATCGGTATCCGTCGACGGTCCCGCGGGAGCTGCGGCGCAACAAGTCCGGGCTCGCCTGGGACAGGTGCTCGTGCAAAAAACGGGCAGGGTCGATACTGGGATGCGCGATCATCGCGTGGGATTCCTCGCTCATGAGCGGGAACCCGCTACTGAGGATCACGCGGTGACTCCGATCTGTTGGCTGTTCGCTGGTGCTCATGGAGAGCCGCAGATGTTGTCGTGTTCGTCGGGGGCGGCATGAAGGAACAGAGCAGGGGCCTCGTGACCTACAGCCATCGTCTCGCCACTCGTGAGGACCTGCCCGCGATCGTCGACATCTACAACTCCGCGATCCTGGAGAAGGCGAGCACCTGCGACCTGGAACCGGTCAGTGTCGCCTCCCGGAAGGCGTGGTTCGACGAGTCACGTCCTGATCACCGCCCCATCTGGGTCGGCTACGAGACGGATCGCCCGCAGACGGTCACCGGGTATCTGACCTTTGATCCCTTCCTCAACGGTCGTCCCGGATACGACGTGACTGCCGACGTCGCCGTGTACCTCCACTCCGACCACCGCAGCCGAGGACAGGGGACCTACCTACTGGGTGAGGCGGTCGCGCACGCTCCAAAGCTGGGGGTGCGGACCCTGGCCACCACGATCTTCGCCGCCAACGCGGCCAGCCTCCGGCTCTTCTCGTCCCACGGCTTTCAGGAGTGGGGGCGCCTGCCGGGGGTGGCCGACCTGGGAGGCGACGTGATCCACGACGTCGTCCTCGTCGGACGACCGGTGGGCGATACCGCGCAGTGAAATTCTCGGCCACGACTCCCAGAAGTAGGTGTTCAGGCGGTCGGGGCGCCGAGGACGAGAAGCACGGTTGCGGCCGCATGGCTGCTTGGATCGGCCGCCCGAGAGATGAGTTTTTGTCCCGCCATCGGTCATCACTGGCACAGCAGATCTGCAGAAAGAAGGGAAGCCCGATGTCAAGCCTGATGGTGGACTTCATCATCTCACTCGACGGTTACGCGGCTGCGGACGACTGGCCCGGCTACTGGGGCATGGAGGGTCCTGAGTACTTCGCCTGGCTCAAGGAAGGAGCCGAGCACGAGCACACTGCCCTCATGGGTGCGACGACGTACCGGGTGATGTCCGAGGTCGCCGCCGAGATACCCGACGATCCCGGCATCGCCGCACTGACAGCGATGCCCAAGGTGGTGTTTTCCTCCACTTTGGAGGCACCGCTGTCGTGGGCCAACACCGAGTTGGTCGACGGGGACTCCGTCGAAGCCGTGCGGAGCATGAAGCGGCACGACTCGCGACCTCTGCGCACCATCGGCAGCCTCAGCCTGTGCCGGTCACTGCTCGAAGCCGGCGTGGTGGACCGCTTCCGCGTGGTCGTCTTCCCGGTCATCACCGGCGCCACCGGAAGGGATCGCATCTTCGACGGGTATCCCGACATCACCCTCGACCTGGTCGACAGCCGCACGTTCGACGGTCGGCTCCAGTTGCTCGAGTACGTTCCCACGGTGCTCGACGGGCCGCCCGGCGTCGGAGACTAGAAGGGCTGCTCGGCGTCCGGGTCGGCGCAGACCACGTCGAGGCGTGCGTCGTTGACGAGCTGTTCGATGACGTGCGTGTCCGCGCCGATCCCGGCCCAGTGCGGATCGACGTCACTGGCAACGCACCAGGCATGATCGGCAGGCCAGACGAACGCAGGTACGGGCGCGTCCAGCCGGGTCTGTCCCACCCACAAGTCGGCGTCGTCCCAGTTGTGGCCATCGGCCAGCCGGCCGTGAAAGAGAAAGTAGGCACGGTTCGGAACGACGACCTGTGGTCCTGGCGGTACCGATCGCGGCCCCGGGTACTGCGCAGGCCGTGCAGGTGACGTGGGTGGCGGCATGCTTGCCGGGGGGAAGTCGGGATCGCGGTAGACCTCGGGCATCTCGCCTGGTTCGAAAGGGAGGGTCTTCTTCCCGCTGTCGCTGAAGCCTTCCCAGACGCAGAAGTAGCAGTTGTCGGGTGTCGTCGTATGCGAGGCCAGTACCTGCAGCAACGTGGTCATGTGGTCACTGTCCAGCCAGTCGTCGTCGACGTCGGCGTGGTTCTCACTCGGGCCTTCGTAGGCTGGATCGGGCAGATACCGCAGCCGTGCGTAGCCCGCGAAGCCGGAGGGCCCGAACCCGACCAGCCGCTGCCACGGCAATGCGCTGTCGACGATCCAGTTGGCCGGCGACACGTCCGAGCGGAAAGTCAGCGACACACACTGTGTCTACCAGACCGGTGCGCAACGGCGCCGGCGAACGACGCGCGACAGCAAAGCCAATCACGGCCACTGCCGACCATCACCTGAGACCGGGATGTCAAGTATCTACCGAGACCGCACACTCACACGGGTGTTCCGGCTGATGAACGTGCATCCCGTGGGCAGGCCGGTGCCGGTAGCGTGAGCGGTGGTGCGCGGGTTGCCCCCGATAGCCCCGGCAGTGAGGCGGCAGGGACAGCGGGATGGAGACGTCTCGTTCGGCGCTGGCGCCGGCTGGTCTTACAGGTGCTGACCGGTGAGGGAGACGGACAAGACCATGGGCACGGCACGAGAACTTCCGGCCGAGAACCGTCCCGGCAAACAAGCATGGCTCGGACCGATCTCATTGGCTCTTGGGCTGGTCAGCTGGGTGATTCCAGCCGCAAGCTGGCTCGTCGCCCTGGGAGCGATCGTCTGCGGTGCCGTGTCGATGTCTACCAGGACGGAATACCGCGTCGACTGGACGGCTGTCGTCGGAATCGGTGCGGGTGCCGCCCGCGGGTTGGTCTCCTTGCTGGTGCTGATCATGACTGCGAGCGGCTATTGAAAACACCGCTGCAGCGACCGGCTCCGATACCTACGGCCCAGCCGGGATCAGCCCGCGGCCATCCGTGCAGCTCGCGGACGAAGGTGAACCGCCTGCTCGAGCGGCCGGGTGGGTAAGGCTCGTCGAGGAGGTGGAGCCCTGCTACGACGGCACGGACCGCGTGAGCGTCTCGCGGACGTCGTCCGGCGGCGGCGCCGGTCGCAGAGTCTGCGTATCGACCCACGCGTAGCGGTTGGTGATCTCGGTGACCAACTCCGCGCCCCGCCGGATCTCGAAGCGCAGGACGAGCGAGGTGGTGCCGATTCGCTGGGTGAAGACCGCCACGGCGAGCTCGTCGTCGAAGCGGCAGGCGGCGAGGTAGCGCACGTTCGATTCGGCAACCACCAGATCGACGCCGCGCTCCACGAGCTCGGTGTGCGACCCGAACAGCGCCTTCAAGTATTCGAAGCTGGCCATGTCCGCGTACGCGAGGTAGTGCGCGTTGAACACCACCCCCTGCGGGTCGCACTCGTGGTAGCGCACGCGCAGAGGCATCCGCGCGGCCGGTTCGGGAGAGGCGACCGGTTCGGGAGAGTCCGTCATGCCGCGAACGTACCGCCGGCCGGATCGGGGGCCTCAGGCCGCCGCCGCCCCCTGAGGCCCTGGCTGTGCTGTTCCGTACCGCGCTGCCGGCACGAGCGGGTGTGCAGCCGGGCCGACGCGGACAGGTGGTGTCGCGCCGGGCGAGTTGTTTGCTGCGATCGGCCTCGGGTACCGCATTGCCATGCGCATCGGCAATACGGAGATCAGACCTCTCGGCGGCGGGGCCGGGTGCCTGACCATGATCCTGCTGTCCATCCTGCTGTCGGTCCTGCTCACGGTCGCACTCAATCTGCTGCTGTGAGCTCGACGCCTTCGAAGAGGCGCCCTCGCACGCACAGGCCCACCGGATGTACCCGGGCTTTTCCGGGGCTTTCAGCGTGCGTGCCCCACCGGGTCGGTCGCGATCGATCCGGCCCGGTGGGCTCGCCGGAGTCAGTGGGTCACGTGATTTTCGGGCTGGACCGAGTGCGAGTTCGCATACTTGTACACCCACAGATCCCGCCCCTTGCGGTGGTCCCTCTGGTACCACGCCACCTCCTGGGAGCCCTCCGCCGCGGGCTCCGCATCACCGCGCGGTGACGGCACCGGCAGTGGCGAGAGGGGGGATCCTTCCGCTCCGATCGGCAGGGTGATCTCGCGACCGTCCTCGGGCCCCCCGAACAGTTCGATCTGGACGTGCATGTTCACGGGTCGTGCCTCCCCGGGTTTTACGGTGCTCCTGTATACATACTGACCAGTTACCACGCCGTTCCGTTCCCCATGCCACCCGATCGGGCGAGCATTTGTTCCTCCGGTGTCCCGCTGTGGGATGTAGGGGGGCAGGTGTGCACTGTGTACCCGCGGCACGGACCGGAGCGCAGGAGGAACTCCGCCTTCCTGGCACCGGGGCCTGCGTTTCCCCGTCGAAGTGGGGGCGCCCCCGCGCTCGACCGGCCTGGGGGTCACCGGGAGTGCGGGGGCGCCAAGTCCACCCCTGGGGGTCAGGTGGACCGCCCGAAAGGTTACTAGGAGGTACCGCTGATGTCTCTAGGTGTGGCTACTTTTCCGATCAACTCGCCCGTTCGGGTTAAAGCCATCCGCGCCGTCGAAACACCACGTACAGGGCCACCGCGACGATCACCATGAGTCCCAGTGCCATCGGGTATCCGAAAGCCCAGTCCAGTTCGGGCATGCGGGTGAAGTTCATCCCGTAGACGGTGCCCACCACTGTCGGGGTGAACAGGATCGCTGCCCAGGACGAGATCCGTTTCATGTCCTCGTTCTGCGTCAGACTGGTCTCGGTGAGCCGTGCCGCCTGCTCGTTCTGGCGTTGCGCGTGCAGGGACGCGTTGACGGTGAGGATGCCGGACAGCAGCTGCCGATGTGATTCCACGCGTTCGACCACGTCGGAGGCGTGATCGCGTACGTCGCGCAGGTTGCGCAGCAGTTCCACGTCGACCTCGCGGCGGGTGAAGTGCGTCTCCAGCGTATCCAGCAGCTCCAGCAGGGGGCGGCTCGCACGCTGGAACTCGATGACTTCCCGGGACAGCCGGTAGATGCGTGCCGACACGGCGGGTTCGCCACCGAAGACCTCGCTCTCGATCTCGTCGAGGTCGTTCTGCAGCCCTCGCTCGACCGGGACGAGATCGTCGACCACGCGGTCCAGCAGTGCGTACAGCACCGACTCGGGGCCGTGTCCGAGAAGAGCGGGATCCTGCTCCAGTCGTTGCCGCACGGGTGCGAGATCGGGTTTCTCGGCATGTCGCACCGTGATGACGAAATCCGGCCCGACGAAGACGTGGATCTCGCCGATCTCGACGTCCTCCTGCTCATCGAGGTAGCGCGCCGGGCGCAGCACCATGAACAGGATGTCGTCGTAATGCTCCACTTTGGGGCGCTGATGTGCGACGACGGCGTCCTCGACCGCGAGCGGGTGCAACTCGAACTCCTCGGTGATCGAGGCAACCTCCTCCTCGTCCGGCCGGAGCAGCCCGATCCAGGAGAACCTGTCCGGGCGTGACGGTCCCGAACGGAGGTGGCGATATGTCGCTGCGAGCGTGTCGCAGTCGTGCTCGCGCAGACCGCTCGCATAGATCGCGCTGTCGACCATCACCATGGCGAACCATTCTCCGGGATCCGGGGCCGATCGGAACGTCGCATCCCGTGACGCGGGATCAGGGTCGGAACCGCACCAGGGCCAACGCCTGGTCGTCGTGTCGCTTCGGACGCGGCCACCGGCGGCCGTCCGGATCCGATTCCTCGGCGGCCCGGACCCGATCGAGTACGGCATGGGTGCCGTTGTCGTTTGCGTGTTCGTACAGCGCCGACCAGTTCCGGTAGATCCCGTAGTCGTCCACTCCACAGGAGACCCCATCACTGGCCAGGACCGCGGCGCGCACACGGGCACGCGACCAGGAGGCACGGACGGCCCGGTGTGCGGCACGCGGCTCGGCTTCGGCCACCCAGAATCCTCCCTCGACATTGCGCCACCGGCCGGTTGCATCCACCGCTGCTCGCAGTTCCTCGTCGTGTTCCTGCCCGAATCCGCCGCCGGAGCGCAACCGCTCGCGGTAGCCGCCCCGGCCTTCGGAACGCAGCTCGGTCAGCCTGTTGTCGGTGACCGGATGCTCGCCGGAGTCGGTGAGCACCACGATCGGGCTGTCGGCCAGGACGAGCGCCTCGACGGTGCTTGCGTCCCAACGCAGCACAGCGACGGTGCTGGAGGGGGCGTGGCCGGGTTGAAGGCCGTGCGTTGTGGCGACTTCCGCGATGGCCTCGGCCAGCAGATCGGCGAGGTCGGCCCGCGTGTGGGCGCGGCCTCCCGGATCGGTGCGCGCGGTGAGCCGGGGACGCAGCGCTGCGGCGAGCTCGCCCGCATACCAACCACCGGTGCAGGCGGTCGGTCGCAGTGAGGTCGCGCCGTCGAGCAGCGCCACGGCATTCGGCAGGGTGAGCACGACGTCCTCGCTGTGCTCGGTGCCCGCCTGCTCGGCGACTTCGACGCTCGGCATGGGTCGATTATCGGCGTCGCGGGCCGCGTACCGCCACGGCGGGCAGCGCCAGCTGGGTCAAGGGGCCGATCGCGACGGCGAACAGCACCGTGCCGATCCCGACCGTGCCGCCGAGCGACCAGCCCGCGGCCAGGACGGAAATCTCGATTCCGGTGCGTACCAGCCGGATCGAGGCCCCTGTTCGCTCGTGCAGCCCGGTCATCAAGCCGTCGCGCGGCCCCGGCCCCAGTCGCGCGCCGACGTAGACGGCGGTGGCCAGCGCGTTGAGTGCGATCCCGGTGATCAGCAGCGCGATCCGTGCAGCGAGCGGGTCCGGAGGCGGGAGCAAAGCCAGGGCGGTATCGACCGATATGGCGATGACCACGACATTCGCCACGGTGCCGATCCCGGGGCGCTGCCGCAGCGGAAGCCAGGCCAGCAGCACCAGTCCGCCGGTCAGGACCGTGACGCTGCCGAAACTCCAGCCCAGGTGTGTCGCCAGACCCTCGTGCAGGACGTCCCAGGGCGACAGTCCCAGCCCGGCCCGCACCATCAGAGCCATGCTCGTGCCGAACAGCACCAGTCCCCCGAGAAGCTGCACCAACCGGGAGGTGGGGCGCATGGTGATCGGGAGGGGTGAGAGGTCCACCTTCGTCGCAGTCGAGCCCATGCGGTTGTTTCTATCCCGAATTGGCTTTTTCTTCGAGAGCCAATCTGGAAGTATTGGACTGATGGTGCAGTCCGAATCGGTACGAGTGAGAGGCCACAAGCTGGCACAGCTCCTCGGGACCTGGTCGGCGGGGCAGCGCCCGTCCTCGGGAGCCCTGCACAGCGCGCTACGCCAGTTGATTCTGGACGGGCGGTTGGCTCCGGGGACGCGGCTTCCCGCCGAGCGCGAGTTCGCGGACGTCCTCGGCGCCAGCCGGACCCTGGTCGCGAGCGCGCTGGAAAGTCTCCGCGAGGACGGCTTCGTCGCCAGCCGGCGTGGTGCCGGATCGTGGGTGACCCTTCCGGAAGGGCGCAGTGCGGCCGCTACCGGCGGGTGGTTCCCGCCCGAGGACGGGGAGACCATCAATTTCGCGCAGGCCATCCCGGGCCCTGTTCCCGAACTCACCAATGCCGTCGACGCTGCGCGTGCCCGGTTCGCCGAGCAGGCCACCGGGCACGGCTACCAGTTGCACGGGCTGCCGGCACTGCGGGAGCGGATCGCCGAGCGCTTCACCCGGCGCGGGTTGCCGACGGGAGAGCAGCAGATACTGATCACCAACGGGGCGCAGCACGCATTCGCGCTGGCATTGCGCCTGCTGGTGTCCCCGGGTGAGCGGGTGCTGGTCGAGCATCCCACCTATCCGAACGCGCTGGAGGCCATCCGGGCGGTCCATGCGACCCCGCTGCCGGTGCCGATGGCCGACGGAGGTTGGGACCCGGAGCTGGTCGAGGCGACCCTGTCCCAGGGCTCGCCCCGGATGGCCTACCTCGTCCCCGACTTCCAGAACCCGACCGGGGCGCTGATGAGCGGCCCGGTGCGCGGGCGAATCGCCGCAGCGCTGCGCCGTACCCGCACCACCGCGGTCGTGGACGAGACGCTGGTCGACATCGACCTGTCCTCGGACGGGGTTCCGCCGCCGATGGCCGGGTTCGCGGAGAACCAGGTGATCACCGTCGGCTCGGCGAGCAAGTCGTTCTGGGGTGGCCTGCGGCTCGGCTGGATCCGCGCCCCGGAGGAGTTCGTGCAGCGCCTGGTTCACGGCAGGGCGGCCGTGGACCTCGGCAGTCCGGTGTTCGAGCAACTCGTGCTCTCCGAGATCCTCGACGGTGCCGATTCCCTCCTGCGCTCGAGACGCGCCGAGTTGGTCGAACGTCGTGACGGGCTCGTCGCCGCAGTTCGGGAGATGTGTCCGCAGTGGAAGTTCCGGGTGCCGGATGGAGGCCTGTCGCTGTGGTGCGACTTGGGACGGCCGGTCGGCAGCAGGCTTGCCGTGGCCGCCGAGCAGCACGGGGTCCGGTTGGCTCCGGGCGCGCGGTTCGCCGCGCGCGGTGCGCTCGAGCGGTATGCGCGCCTGCCGTACACGCTGCCGGTCGAACGGTTGCGAGCGGCCGTGTCGAAACTCGCGCTCGCGTGGGAGGCCGTGCACGACACGGGAGTCGTCGACCCCTGGCAGGAACCGGTCACCTGAGTGTCTGTCTTTGGTCTGGTTCTTTCGCTCGAATGATCAGCCTGGGCAGGGTGACCCGCTCCGGCGTTTCAGGCGGATGCATTGCAAGGCAGTTGGCCATGTGGTGTAGGTGGCTACTCGATGTGGCCTGCAACGCCGCAAGGCGCCGCCTGAGACGGCGGTTCAACAACCACCTGACCAAGTCCCAAGACGGGCTCTGAGGAGCCACCCGCCGGCACGGCCCCTCGTCGTGCCGGTGGGTGGCTCTCACCGAGGTGACCCCGGTGTCGCAGGGGCATTGCGACACCGGGGCCGGGGCACCGACATCGTCGGATCGTGGAAGTGGTGCCCCATCCGACCCGGCCGGGCGCAGACGGCGGATCGGAGCTGTGTTGCCGAACGGGGCTTGCCAGCAGTGTCCTACGGATCCGCGAAGAACACGGCGTGGCTCCGGAGGCCCCGCCACCAGCCTCACCCGGACGTGTGAAAGCTGTGGTGCGCTGCGCCGGTCCCGCCTGCCGGAGCGGCGAGGCAGAGACCGATGCATGCGGTATTCACCATGCGTCGGACGTGTTCACCGGTGTTGCACCGCCTCCCCGAGAATCGCGGCGATGTGCGAGAACCCACCGATGTGACCGGCAGATTTCCTCACGGGTTTCGATCACGCCCTGAGTAGGAACACCCGAGTCTTTCGTCCATTCGAGGGATCATCGCGCTCGATGTGAATCCGGGTCCCCTCCCGCCCTCTCTCAATCCGTACAAGGCCCGACCGGACGGGTCGGGGTCGGCAGGAGACGGAGGTGTGTGGGTAGTGCACGAGATCGGTGACGCCGGTGAGATGACCACTCTGCTGGCCAGGGCGTCCGCGGGGGACGATCGGGCCTGGCGCGAGCTGGTCGACCGCCACGGCGGCCTGGTGTGGGGCACCGCCCGGGCGTACTCGGCCAATCGCGTCGACGCGGAAGACGTCTGTCAGGCCACCTGGCTGCTGCTGACCGAGAACCTGGGGCGGGTGCGTGAGCCGAACGCACTGCCCGGCTGGCTGGTCACCACCGCCCGCCGAGAGGCTCTCCGGGTGATCAAGGCACGCAGACGTGAATCGCCGGCCGCGATGGACCATCTCCTGGCGGACATGCCCGACGGCTCCGAGGGGCCGGAGAGCACGGTGATGCGCACGGTGGCCGCGGGCAGGCTCGGGCAGGCGTTCGCGGAACTGTCCCAACGTTGCCAGCAATTGCTGCGTGTGGTGGCGGTCGCCCCCGAAGCCAGCTACGCCCAGGTCGGCGCTGCCTTGGGGATGGCGCGCGGAAGTATCGGCCCGAAGAAGAGCCGGTGCCTCACGGCGCTGCGCAACAGCATGACCGCACTGGGGATGCCGGAGGAGGCAGCCGGATGAGCGAGACGTTGCCTCCGGAGCTGCTGGTGTTGCGAGAGCTGTTCCACACCCGCGATCCCGCTCCGGAACACGTGATGACCGGTGCGTACGGGCGCCGGAACGGGTTCGTGGCGACAGCACCCCCGATACCGCCGTGCTGGAACTGGTCAGTGATTCGGCCCAAGCCCCCGCATCCGGTGCCCTGCGCTGCCGGCCCGCGGGCAGGGAGACGAGAGAGCTCACCTTCGTGCTGCCCGGCCGCCTCGTCGAGCTCGACCTCGTCTCGACCGTGCCCGGCATGTTCCGCGCCTGCGGGATGGTGATCAGCCGCGCGGGTCAGACCGTGCCCACCGGGGAGGTGGTGCTGCGCCATCCGGAGGGGCAGTGCGTCGGCGAGTTGGACTCGCATGGTGGGTTTCGCGTCGAGGATGTCCCCGCCGGCCCGCTGAGCGTGGTACTGCGAACCGCGCGGTCCGGCTGCGCCGTCGCCGATTGGCTGGTCTGTTGAGCACCGGCGTGGCGAGGAGATCGCTGTCACCGGCGGCCTCCTGCCGCGAGGAGGAGGCCGCGCTCGGTGCCGCGTGGCGGGCCGCCGATCCCGAGCTGGTACTGCGGTGGAGTGAGCAGTACCGGTCCGGTGCGCTGCCTCGGCAGGCTCCGGCCCCGCGCGGGGGTCCGGAGCTGGCTGCGGTCCTGGACGAGCTGCGAACCACGGTGGCACGGATGCGGCCGGAGCGTTCCCGCGACCGTGCGGCGCGGGTGGCGGAGCTGGAGGACCGGGTGTGCCACCGGGCGATGCCGGTGGGCGGTGACCCGGGAGGAGACACGCCCTCCCTCGAACTCGACGACCTCCGGTCGCGGCTGGCGGGAACCGTCCTGGTGAGCTACGTCGTCCACCGAGGACAGCTGTGGTCGGTGTCGATGGTGGACGGTCGGGTCAGGACGACTGTCCACGGCTGTGCCGAGGAGGTGAGTGCCGATGTCGACAGGCTCCGATGGTGCCTGGGGCGGCAGGCTGCGCAGGGACGGTCTCCCGTGGTCGCAGCCTTTTCCGAAGGAGTCCGGCACGCTGCCGAGTCCCTCGAACGTCGGCTGCTGGCACCGGTGCTGCCGGGATGGGCGCACGGCCGCGCGCTGGTGGTCGTACCGACCGGTCGGCTCCACGCGCTGCCCTGGGCGGCGCTGCCCGGTTGCCGGGGCAGGAGTGTGACCGTGACCCCGTCACTGCGGTGCTGGCTGCGCGGGGCGCGAGACGCCCGCGATGGTGCGCGGGGCCGGCGCCGGGTGTGGGTGGGGGGGCCGGCGCTGGAGCATGCCGCCCGCGAGGTGCACGCTTTGCGAGCCATGTCGGGTGGGCGGTTGCTGCTCGGCGACGATGCCACCGCCGGTCGGGTGCTGGAAGCCATGGACGGAGCCGGGACCGTGCACATCGCCGCGCACGGCTGGTTCCGTGATGATCGGCCGCTGCTGTCCTGCTTGGACCTCGCCGACGGACCGCTCTACGGCTATGACCTGGATAGGCTGCGGCGCGGGCCCACGACCGTGGTGCTCGCGGCGTGCGAGGTCGGCCGGTCGGTGGTCGGCCGCGGCGACGAGCTCCGGGGGTTGGCGGCAGCCCTGCTGGGGCGGGGAACCGCGACCGTGATCGCGGGGGTCGTCCCCGTCCCGGACGAGCGCACCGCCGAGCTCATGGTCACCCTGCACGCCGCGCTGCGCGCGGACCTCACTCCCGCGGCGGCGTTGGCGCACGCCCAGGCCCGGCACGGGGAGTCGGGGTTCATCTGTCTCGGCTACGGGGGAGGTTGATGCGGTACCGGCCGCGGTGGCTTTCGGGATCGGTTTGCCCGGCGATTCCCGGTGGGCCTCGGCGAGCCTTGCCCCGTACCCGCCGGGCCAATGCCACTGTGGACAGCACTCGACGATCGAGTAGCGCTCTGCCGACGTGAGACGGCCCCCGGTACTGCCGGGTACCGGGGGCCGCGTTGCACTCGCTGGTGTCAGGCGCTGAAGCGGTCGGATTTCACCGCCGCCACGAACGCTTGCCACTGCTTGCGGTTGGCGGTGAAGTAGCCGAGCGACCGGTCCTTCGTGTCGCGCACCGCGGCACCATCACCGACGCGGCCGACCTCGACACACGAATCGTTCGGGTTGGACACACTCGACTTCCGCCAACCCGTTGGTACCGTCATACTTGGGAACTCCTTTCAAATTGTTCAGCGATTGCGGCCATGAGCTCGGTTGACTCGTCCTGGCTCATGGCCGCGTCCGTGAAGGTAACGAGCGCCTTTCGATACGCCTCAACATCCTTCTGGTCGTAGATGAACGCCGGCCCGCGGTAGTGCTCCAGGTGCACGATCGGGGACGCCTTCGCGAACTCGAACAGCACAAACGATCCGTTGTGTGCCAACGTCCATCGCTGCAGACGACTCGGCAGGATCCGCACGTGGGCTTGGCCGGCTTGCGCCGTGGCCACCAGGTGACGCAGTTGCTCAGCGAGCACACTGGGGCCGCCGATGTCGTCATGAAGTACGCGCTCGCAGATGACCGCTTCGAGTTTCTGGGAGGCGAGCACCGCGCCGCTTCGGGCCATGCGTAACTCGAGTCGGATGTCACGCTCTTCGCCGGTCAAGCTCGACATGATCTGCTCTGCGTAGCTGCGTGTCTGTAGTGGCCCTGGGATCACCATCGGGGCGACATGCACGATCCGTTCGGCGGTGCGCTCGAACTCGGCAAGGTTGAGCAAGTGCTTGTGCAGCCCGGAGCGGCTGTCGCCGATCACGTTCGGTTCCGATGAGCGTCGAGCCAGCTCCATCAGCTCGTCGTAGCGTTCACTGGGCGCACCCAAAGCGGTCAGGATGCGCGCGAGCATGTCGACGGCCGGAGAGCGCACTCCTGTCTCATAGCGAGAGACAGCAGCGTGCCCAACCTGCAAGCGAGACGCGAGGTCACGAACCGTGAGGCCGGCCTCTTTGCGCAGCTCACGCAATTCAGCGCCGAGTAAGCGTGCTTGTGGGGAGTGGTGCTCGATGTCTCCGGCCATGCACCAACCCTAGCCTCTCAATCGAGATGTATTGATCACTCGGATGGGGTATTGCCTAAATGTTTCCGGAAACACATGATGTTTCCGGAAACAAAATCGACATCCGGAGGTTACGCCATGACAGCGCCGAGCACGTGGGCCGTGCCCGATCTCCATCCGGAGGTGTGGCCGCGGTGGTTGCCCGCGCCGCACCTGCGTGACCGCACCGTGCATCTCGCTGAAGACCGGAACGGTCCTGGCCTGTGCGGCCAGCCGGTCATGTGGGCCAAACCCGGCCATCCCTGCACCCAGCGCCCCTGCTGCCCGGACTGTCTCGAGGCGGTCGCCACCGGGGAGGGCCAGTGAGCAACGAAGCCACCTTCAAGCCGCACATGAGGCAGCGGCCCGGCGAGTCCGTCGAGCAGTGGCGCGACCGTCTGGCGCACTCCTGCTACCGGTGCGGCTGGTACGAGCCCCACACAGCCGTGTTGGACACGCACGAACAGACCTGCGACGGCGCCCCGCAGAAGGGACAGCGCTCGTGACCGCGCTCGTGCTCGGTGCCGTGCTGCTCGCGATCGTCGCAGCCCTGCTCGGCATCGAGAGCGCCCTCGACTGGATGCGCCGCCTGACGCGGGGCTGCACGAAACGGAGACGCAGATGATCGCCCCCCTTGTCGCTGCCGTCGCGCTGACGCTGGCCACGGCCGCTCTCGCCCTCGCGTGGAGCCTGCAACCCCAGCCCGCCCACGCGGGCGGCGGAGTCGGCGCGCTCACCGTGGCCCAACTCCTCGAACAGGAGCGTCCCACCGAGCGCATCCCGCTCATGTCGACGGCCGACGAGAGCATCGTGTGGCCCACCGTCGACCCGGACGCGAGCGGATGGTCGACCGACATGCCCACCCTGCGCCGCGTGCTCGACGCACTCGAGCGCCTCTAGTCCCGGCCCGGCGCCGATGTGCCCCGAACTTTCCGGCGCCGGGCCGCTGCTGCCGGGCGGCGCGAGCCCTCCCCCGACCGCGTCGCCCGGCAGCCTCCATTCGCCGAGCCGGACAGTTCTCCGGCCCATGTGGCCGATGAGGAACACCTCGACCGAGATCACGCGGCCGATCACCTGGTCGCGTCGCGTGGCGACAGCATCCATGCCGATGTGCGCCGCGAGAATGGCCGCCTCTATCTCTGGGCGGAGGCGGTCACCTCAGCCGAGTGCCCAGGACATGAGGAGACATTGACCCCAGCATGACGACAGCGACCGCGCCTGGAAGCCGTACACTCCCGCAGCAAGCAACTGCCCATGCCACGCGCCCATCCCGGTCTGGGGCGGTGGCGGCAGCGAGCGCGCCAAGTGCGGCGCCCTCTGCCGAGATGCGCCTGCCAGGAGACACAACCTCCCCCGCCGACGCGCGGGTACGACGTAGCAGCCCATACCCGCCCGTGAAGGTAGCCGCGGCCCTGCCAATGTTGCCAGGGCAGCGGCGCCGGCTCGTCCGATCGATGCACCAGCACAGGAGGACCGCCATGTCCGACTACCCTCGATGCAGCGTGTGCGGCCAGTACGTCGGAGGACCGTCCGACCCGCCCGGCACGCCCGCACCCATCCACCGGCAGCCCGGTGAACAGGGCCAGTGCCCCGGCAGCGGACAACCCACCCAGTGAGGAGACCAACCGATGAGCGACAGTCCGAAGCAGACGACCCTCGATGGGCTCGCAGAAATTCACCGCGCAGGCGTCCCGGACGATGCCACCGAGCAGGCCGCACGGTGGCTCGACAAGCGCGCCCGCATGGCCGCCCCGATCGAGCCGCACGTGCCCGTCACGGCTGAGCAGATCCGCCACACCGGCCGCGTGCCCACCGAAGCCGCCGCGGCGATCGCGGACGTCATCGCCACCGACCTCGACCGCCCCATCGAGCCGGACGAACATGGCCAGTGGCCCACCGGGTGGCTCGCCGCGGACATGGCCGCTCTCGACCTCGCCAAGGCTGTACTCGCCCACGCGCCCGCCGCGGCGTAGCCACCACACACGAGAAGAGCACCATGTACGCAGTCCACGCTGTCCGCGAGACCGGAGCGAGCCTGTACGTCGTCGACGACGAGGGCACCGAGCTCGGACAGGCCACCGTGGGCAGCGGCCTCGACGAGCAGCTCCAGACGCTGGGCTACGCCCGCCTCGGCGAGCAGGAGCGCGAGCAGCCCGACGCAGACGCCACTGTCGAAGTGGCCATCATCCGAGGTCCTGGGCAGGAAAAGGCGCCCCGCACTCGACCGGCTAGGGGGGCGGCCGGGAGTGCGGGGCGCGGATGTCCACCCCTGGGGGTCAGGCGGACATCGGACAGAGTAGTGATCAACACGGGCTGTGTCGATCTTCGGGGGGCATCATTCGATCGGCGTCGGTGCCGCGCACATTCCCCGCTGTGGTGCGAAGCTGATCCGGTGCACGCTCCAGTGCTGTGCACAGCCCCGGAGGGTTCGCCACTGACACGCGGACACCGCCTCCTCCGGGATGGGCAGTGACCAGGGAGGGCCACTGCCCGGAGGTCCGGCCTGCCCCACCATCGTGCCGGCTCGCGCAGGCCGGGGCTCACCTTCCCTTCGCACACGAAAACGCGCCCTGACTCCTGCTTTACGTTTCGCCACCTCATTTGAGGTATGATTTCGTAAAGGCCATATACTAGCTGGAGGGTGCAGCGTGGCGGTCGTTGTCGAAGGACAGAATGCAGTCGATCATCTGAGCCGTATGGGGTTGAGTGTCGCCCCGTTCCATCAGGCTCTACGCGCTGGGTACGCCGAATCGTTGACTCCCTCAGGCTTCGCTCCCCCTGGCTTCGCCAACTACCTGCTGGATGGATGGACGGCCGAGGCGCTCCGGCGCATCCTGTGCGGTCGACGCGACAACCCGTGGACTCCTGACGACACGTACAACCTCCGACGTGTGGTTGAGCCAACCGGAGAGTTCGGGATCATCCCTAGTATCGGCACCGCAACCACTGGCCGTTCCAGAAGCACCCCTACCACCCACAACGAGCGAGGACCCGCCACCAGCCGAGCCGTCTCCGAGAACCAACTGGCGCTTGATCTTGCCTTGCGCATGACGGACGACGAACCCGAGCCGATCACCTGGAATTTTCTGTACTACGTTGATGAAGGCGAGCGCGTCATCCGTAGCGAGCTGTCGTTGCCCCGCAGGATCTGGCGCTCACGTGTTCGCTCGTGGAAACCACGGATCTTGCTGCCCGAACTGAACCTAGATGGACCTGCCACTCTGGAAGACGACCAGCCCGCTCCTGACCCGATCGATGTTTCCGTAGCATGGCGATGACCACCGCAAGCACCGTATTGACACCGTCCCGGCTGGCTCTGGCCCGCAAGCGACGGCGACTGACCTTGACCCGCTTGGCCGAAGTCAGCGGGATCAGCCGTATAACTCTGTCCGGCTACGAGAACAGCAGGGCGACACCGGGGCCTGAGGGCTTGGCGACACTGGCGGACGCCCTTGGAGTACGGCCGGAGTTTCTCGTCGGATCCGACTTGGAAGAGATTCCCGAGGGGGCCGTAAGCTTCCGCGCCAAGAGCAAGTTGACTGTGGCCCAAAAGGATGCCGCACGCGGAGCAGGCCGTTACGCACTGCTGCTCAACGAGTGGATTGAGGATCACTTCCAACTACCAACCCCGGACGTGCCAACCCTCACGAATCACGATCCCGAACAAGCCGCTGAGATTGTTCGTGCCCGGTGGGGCCTTGGTCGGGCAGCGATCCCCAATGTGGTGCATCTACTTGAGGCGCACGGCGTCAGGGTCTTCACTCTCGCTGAGGACTGTGCAGATGTTGATGCCTACTCACTGTACTGGTACGGGACTCCGATCGTCGTGCTCAATACCGGCAAGAGCGGTGAACGCGGCCGGTTCGATGCAGCCCACGAGTTAGGTCATCTCGTCCTTCACGGTGAGCAAGCCACACCGCATGGACCATCTTCCGAGAACGAGGCCAACCGATTCGCAGCCGCGTTCCTGATGCCTGAAGCTGATGTGCTCTCTCGTGGGCTGCAACATGCGACGGCACAGCGAATCCTTCGTGATAAGCAGAGGTGGACGGTTTCCGCAATGGCGCTCACCCATCGACTACATGAGCTGCAGCTGCTCACTGACTGGGAATACCGCTCCGTCTGCGTTCATCTGTCCCGCCGCGGGTACCGCCGTGGCGAACCTGACAGTGCAGCCACCGGTGAGACGTCACAGTTGCTGCAGAAGGTCTTCAAGGCTGTTCGAGAGCAGGGGAGTCTGAAAGACATAGCGGATCACATCAGCTTAGACTGGGAGGAACTCAACCGTCACGTGTTCGGACTTGTGCCACTGGGACTGGCAGGCGGACGAACAGAACGTTCGACACCGCTCGAAGACGATCGTCCCAAGCTGGAGCTCGTCACCTCGAACTGACGAAACGCCTCCGCACCCGACCGGACGTGCCTGCAGGATGTGGGGCACTCGTGTGCTAGAGAGCGGGCGAAACCATCTCTCATTCGCTCTGCTCGGTTCCATGCTCTGCCCGTCCGCGGAGGCATGTCGATGCCACCGCGGCAGGTGCCCGAGGACCAGGGGCAGGCCGATGGCAACCGCAATCCGAATTGGTGCAAGCAGGCGAGTTCCCTGGGAAGCGGCGGGGTGTAGTACTTGGGTGACGATGCCGGTCGCGGCGACCGCGCGCACCGGCAGCGTGAGCGTTCCGCCGTGCTGCCACAGGTTTCCGGCATTGCTCGTGGTGCAGCGCCGGACGCGTCAAGCTGAGAGGTGACTGCCTGTCGCCGTCAGCGCAGCTTGTGCAGCCGTGTGAGGGCCTCGTCGAGGACCTTGTCGCGCTTGCAGAAGGCGAAACGGACGAGATGGCGCACCGCATCGGGGTTGTCGCAGAACACCTGCAGCGGGATGGCCGCGACCCCCGCCCGCTCCGGCAGCGAGCGGCAGAACTCCGCACCGTCGTCGAAGCCGAGCGGGCGTACGTCGGCGCAGACGAAGTAGGTGCCCTCCCCGGCCAGAACCTCGAAGCCGACCTCGGAAAGACCGTTCGCAAGGCGATTTCGCTTGCGTTGCAGGTCCTCGCGCAGCCCGCGGACCCAGTCGAGTTCGGTGCGCAGGGCATGGGCCACCGCGGGCTGGAAGGGCGCGCCGCCGACGAAGGACATGAACTGCTTGGCCGAACGCACGGCGGCGACCAGTTCCGCGGGGCCGCACACCCAGCCGATCTTCCAGCCGGTGACGCTGAAGCTCTTGCCCGCGCTGGAAATGGACAGTGTCCGCTCGGACATGCCGGGCAGCGTGGCCAGCGGGGTGTGCCCGCGCCCGTCGAAAACCAGGTGCTCGTAGACCTCGTCGGTCACCGCGATCACGTCGTGTTCACGGCAGACCTCGGCGACCACCGCCAGCTCCGCATCGGTGAGCACGGTCCCCGTCGGATTGTGCGGCGAGTTCAGCACCAGGACCCTGGTCCGCGGGCCGACCGCGGCACGCAGGGCCTCGGTGTCCAGTTCGAAACGGTGATCCGGGCTCTGCCTCAGCCCCACCGTGCGGCGCACGCCCCCCGCCAGGGACACCGCCACCGGATACGAGTCGTAGTACGGCTCGATCACCACGACCTCGTCGCCCGGCTCCACCAGGGCGAGCATCGAGGCCGTGATCGCCTCGGTCGCTCCGACGGTGACCAGGACTTCGCCGTCCGGGTCGTGCTCGACGCCGTAGTGGTTGCGGCGCTGCTCGGCGATGGCCTCGCGCAACGCGGGCTCTCCCGTGCCGGGTGAGTACTGGTTGACCCCGTCGGCGATGGCCTGTCGAGCAGCTCGCAGCATGCTCGCGGGGCCGTCGGTGTCCGGGAAGCCCTGCCCGAGGTTGACGGCTTCGGTCTGCTTCGCGAGCTCGGTGATCTCCGCGAAGATCGTGGAGGTGAACGGGCGCAGCCGGGAGGTCAGAGCAGGAGTACGCACGGCCCGGAGGGTATAGGAGCGGGCGGTACCCGCCTTCGAGGTGGTTGCCGGTCCTGCGGCACCCGGACGCCGCGGGCGGACCGATTCGATCACACCATGATCCCCTCGAAAGCTGTCACAATCGAGTGGTGGTGGACACAGCGGTGGCCGAGGCCGAGCGGCGACGAGGCCTGCGGCGGATGAAGGGCATCGCCACCGGACTACTGCTGCTGGCCGTCGCGATCTACGTGGTCACGCGGTGGCAGGAAAGCATCGGCGCTCCCGCCTGGGTCGGGTACGTGAACGCGGCCGCCGAAGCCGGCATGGTCGGTGCGCTGGCGGACTGGTTCGCCGTGACGGCCCTGTTCCGCCACCCGCTGGGACTGCCCATCCCGCACACCGCCATCATCCCGACGCGCAAGAACGTCCTCGGTCACAGCCTCGGGGATTTCGTGGGCACGAACTTCCTGTCGGAACAGGTGGTACGCGACAAACTGCACCGTGCCGAAATCACGCGGCGCGTCGGGTCCTGGCTCGACGATCCCGAGCACGCCGAGCGGGTGACCGCGGAGCTGGCAACCGCCGTGCGCGGGGCCGTGCAGGTCCTGCGCGACGAGGACGTGCAGGAGGTGTTCGAGCAAACCCTCGTGCGCAAAGTGCTCGATCGGCCTTGGGCGCCGCCGCTCGGCAGGATCCTCGGGCGGGTCTTCGCCGACGGGTCCCACCACAACCTCGTCGACCTCGTCTGCGACCGCGCCTACGACTGGATCCGCGACAATCACGAGACCGTGCTGCGTGTGGTCAGTCAGCGCGCACCCTCGTGGTCGCCGAGATTCTTCGACTCGCTGGTCGCCGACAAGGTCTATGCCGAAGTGCTGTCCTTCGCGTGGGCGGTCAAGACCGACCCCGACCACCAGATGCGCAAGGCCGTCGACCGGTTCCTGGTCGAGTTCGCCGACGACCTGCAGCACGACCCGAAGACCATGGCCACCGCCGAACGGATCAAGCAGCAGGTACTGGAGCATCCCGAGGTGCGTGCTCTGATCTCCTCGGCCTGGTCCACGGCGAAGACGATGCTGCTGGACGCCGCCGAGGACCCGGCAGGCGAGCTGCGGGTCCGCGTCCGCGACGGGCTGCGTTCGATGGGGCGGCGGCTGGCCGAGGAGGCCTCCCTGCGCGCCAAGGTGGACGGCTGGCTGGAGGGCGCGGCGGTGTACGTGGTCTCGCACTACCGCTCGGAGATCACGACACTGATCACCGACACCGTGGAGCGCTGGGACGCCGAGGAAACATCCCGCAAGATCGAGTCGCACGTCGGGCGGGACCTGCAGTTCATCCGGATCAACGGCACGGTGGTCGGCGCGCTGGCCGGACTCGTCATTCACACCGCCTCCCAGCTGCTGTGGTAGCAAGCCGGGAGCTGCCCGGGCCCGGTGGCCGTGCCTCAGCCCGCGGTACGGCGCTCCCGCCAGGAGCGGGCTTTTTCCCGGTTGCCGCAGACGCGCATCGAACACCAGGTGCGGGAACGGTTGCGGGAACGGTCGTAGAACGCCCACAGACAGTTCTCGGCGGGGCAGATCTTGATCCGGTCCCAGTGGCCGGTGGTCACCAGGCGGGTGGCGGCAGCCAGCACGCTGCCCACCGCGTCGGTGCCGGTCAGCACCGGCACGCCGCCGTGCAGCACCACCCGTATCGGCCAGGCCGGGGAGGCCGATGTCCCGGTTGCCTCGGTGCGGTCCGCGGGCGGGGTGTTCCGCGGTGAGCCGGAACCGCAGACCACCGAGGCACGCATGGTGTCGCGGATCTCGCGGGCGGCCTCGGTGTCCGGCGCCGAGCTCAGACCTCGCTCGGCGCACCACTGCTGCCAACCGGCGGGGTCGTCCATGAGCTCCGTGCCCGTCTCGACATCGCAGGTGTTGAGGAAGTCCAGGAGGAGCCGGAGGTCCTGCTCGGTGTCGAGTTCCACGGACTTCCGGGCGGCCGGTGGCGTCCTGTCGGGCGCGGCCGCGCTGTTCGCTCCGACGGCTTCGGTACGCACAACACCATCGTAGGCGTCTCGGGGGTTGCCGCCGACATGGCGAACCAGCATAATTACTTCACCGGTTAGTAACCGGCAAAAGAAGAAAAGTGGTTAATCCGGGAGGGATGCGGCGATGGCGGAATCAACGGAATCGGCGGACGCCGGTGTGCTGCGGCTCGCGGCTGTCGTGATCGACTGCCCGGATCCGCGGGAGCTCGCCGGGTTCTACGTCGGGTTGCTCGGGTGGTCCGTCGACGAGGACGCATCGGACGACGACTGGGTGGAGGTGGCCGACCCCGCCGGTGGTGCGAACCTGGCCTTCCAGCGTGATCCCGACCACCTGCCGCCCACCTGGCCGGACCGGGAGCGGCCGCAGATGCTGCACCTCGACGTGCGGGTGTCGGACCTGTCGCCGACGCACGAGCGTGCGCTGGAAGCCGGTGCCCGGCAACTGCCTCAGCCGCAGGATCGGCTGGACGCGAACTTCCGCGTGTACGCCGATCCCGCAGGCCATCCGTTCTGCCTGTGCGCGTGCTGACCCCGGCGGGATGATCCTCGAGCAGGTGGCGCGGACAACACCCGATAGGGTGCAAGCAGAGTGCTTGCAAGAGTTAGCACACGGGCTTATCGTGGTGATCACAGGAAGGTGGCTGCCGTGGACCGGATGGACAAAACCGTGAACAGTGCGGTGAACCAGGCGGTCAGCGACCTCGGCAGCTACATCCGGACCCAACGTGCCAACGCCCAGATCTCGGTCCGCCAGCTGGCCAAGCGAGCCGGAGTGTCCAACCCGTATCTGAGCCAGGTCGAACGGGGATTGCGCAAACCGAGCGCGGAGATTCTGCAGCAGATCGCCAAGGCGCTGCGGATCTCCGCCGAGGCGTTGTACGTGCAGGCCGGAATCCTGGAAAGCCGCGAAGGCGGCCCGGTCGTGGACGCCGTCCTCGCCGATGCCGACCTCAGCGAGCGGCAAAAACAAGTTTTGCTGGACATCTACGCCTCGTTCCGGCGCGAGCAGGACGGTGAACCCGGCCACCCCGCCCCAGGGAACTCACACCGGCCCGAGGCGACGACACCGGAGATCGAGGAGTGACACCATGCCGACGTTGCCCACGGTGCAGGACATGAACAAGGCGCGCGAGCAGGCCGGCCATGCCCTGGAAGGCGCCGCTCACCAAGCCCGCACGCCGCTGATGGCCGCGCTCGGCGCCGGAGACCTCGCCGCGCGCGCCGTCGCGGACACCGTGAAGCAGGTGCGAGAGCAGCTCAACGAGAGTGCCGGGTCCGCCCGCGAGGGTCTCGGTGAGATCCCCGGGGAACTGTCCTCCTTGCGCCATCGGCTGGATCCGGCCGAACTGCGAAAGCTGATCGACTCCTACACGAACTCGGCGGTGCGGGTCTACGGAGACCTCGCCGGCCGGGGCGAGGACGCCTTCGGGCGGTTGCGGCAGCAGCCGCGGGTCCAGCGCGCGGTCGATCAGGTCGGCAATGCTCAGGAGCGCTTCGAAGGAGCCGTCGGTGACGCCCGGGACCTGGCCGACGACGTGCTCGGCCGGGTGACCACCACCACCCGCTTCTTCGGTGAGAAAACGGCGCGGCAAGCCGAGAGCACCGCCAACGGGGCCGCGGCCACGGTGCGGAGCACCGCCGAGGACACGGCCGACACGGTCCAGGAAGCCGGAGCCAGTACCGCGTCGACGACCCGCAGTGCAGCACGCAAGACCGCCAACCGGACCGCTGCGGCCAAGACCAACGGCAGCGCCAAGCCCCAGCCCAAGTCGGCGGCCCGCAAGAACAACGGCAACTGAGACGTCGCCACCCCTCCCGGCGCGGGTGCCGTCAACCGGGCCCGGGCACGTAGTCTGGAGCCGTGTCTGGAGCCGCACTGCTATTGGAACTCTGGATCCTGCGGATCCTCTGGTTGGCGAGCCTCCCGCTGGGGGTGTACGCGTTCGGGCATGCTGCGATGCAGCGCGCCGACGCGTTCACCGCGGCGGACAAGATGAGCAAACCGGCCTGGCTGGGCATCACCGGTGGCGGAATGCTCGCGCTGGGACTGTCTCAGGGCCCCGGCGGAGGGGGCATGATCTTCTGGATCGCAGGCCTGGTGGCGGTGCTGGTCTACCTCGTCGACGTCCGCCCCAAGGTGATCGAGGTGCAAAAGGGAAGTTCCTGGTAGTGGCTCCGGGTTCGGGGGCCGTGTGGAAGGCCCGAGGAAGTGGGACACCGGTCACGCTCGTCGTGCACGGTCTCGGTGCCACCGAAGGCGAAGCGCGGATCCCGGCCTCGGGCGTGCGTGGAACTCGTGTCGTCGTCACCCTGCCCGGGCACGGCGATGCTGCCGAGGCACCGCCCGGGTACTGGGACTACGGCCGTGTCGCCGAGGACGTGCTCGCGATCGCCGACGAGGTGCGGGCGACTCGCGCGATCGGTGTCTCCCTCGGGGCGGGTGCCCTGACCCGTGCCGCGGCGCGGGACCCGCACCGATTCGAACGTCTCGCCCTCCTGCTTCCCGCCGCACTGGATCGATCGCGCGACGAATCGGCACGAGAACCGTTCGTACGGCTCGCCGAAGCCGTCGACGCCGCCACTTCGGACGGTGGCGCGAGGCTGCGCGCCCTCGTCGCCGATGATCTGCCGAGCGGAACGGAGGTCGGCAACTACGTCGAGGACCGTGCCGCCGCACTGATGCGGCTCGGGGACGCTCTGCGTACGCTGCCCGAGCAGTGCCCGCTGGCCGATGCGGCCTCCCTGGCGGAGGTGACCTCGGACGTGCTGGTCGTCGGAGCCACCGGGGACGAACTGCACCCGGCCGAGGTCGCCGAGGACGTGGCCGGTGCCTTCCCGCGTGCCAGGCTGGAGCTGCTGCCCTCGGCCGCGCCGATGCTCACCCACCGGCACGAGCTCCGCCGCCTGGTGACCGGCCTGCTGAACTGAAGGCGGATGGTGAGTGCGGCCCCGCGGACTCGTAGAGTCGCGGCATGGTTGTTGACTGGTCACCGGCTGCCGGGACACTGGATCCCTCACCCGCGCTGGAGCGGCAGGACTTGCTTGCCGACCGGGTCGTTCCCGCCGTTCGCGAGTTCGAGGCCCCCGAGTCCGTCGGTGTCGCCGAGATCGATCCGGAACTGGCCGATACGGCCGCGTTCTGTGCGCAGTACGGGTCGCCGCCGGAGTTGTCGGCCAACTGCGTCGTGGTTTCCGGCAAGCGCTCCGGTGAACTGCGGTACGCCGCCTGCGTGATCCTGTCCACCACCCGTGCCGATGTGAACGGCGTCGTCAGGCGCAGGTTGGACGTGCGCAAGGCTTCCTTCACACCGATGGAGGAGGCGGTGAGCCTGACCGGGATGGAGTACGGCGGGATCACCCCGTTCGGCCTGCCTGCCGAGTGGCCGCTGCTCGTCGACGCTGCCGTGGCCGAGGCCCCCGCCGTCGTCGTCGGCAGCGGGTTGCGCCGCAGCAAACTCATCGCTCCGGGAGAGTTGCTCGCCCGCCTGCCGGGGGCCGAAGTGGTGGACGGCCTCGGCCGAGTGGAGTGAACGGAACTTTCGTCACTTCTATGCGAGTGAAAGTTGGCGTTCACTCGCTAGAAGATGACGGTGCGCTGATCGTGCACGAGAACACGATCCTCCACGTGGGCGCGAAGGCCGCGGGCGAGCACGATCTTCTCGATGTCGCGGCCCTTGCGCACCATGTCCGGAACCGAGTCCGTATGGTCCACCCGCGTGACGTCCTGCTCGATGATCGGGCCCGCGTCCAGATCCGCCGTGACGTAGTGGCAGGTCGCTCCGACCAGCTTCACTCCGCGCTGATACGCCTGGTGGTACGGGCGGGCACCGGCGAACGACGGCAGGAAACTGTGGTGAATGTTGAGGGCACGGCCCTGCCATGCCCGGCACAGTTCCGGTGGTAGTACCTGCATGAACCGGGCGAGCACGATGGCGTCCGGATCCTGAGCCTCGACCAGCTCCCCGATCCGGGCGAAGGCGTCCTGCTTGCCTTGCGGGTCCTTGCTCGACGGGAAGGGGACGTGGTGGAACGGAATACCGTGCGCTTCGGTGATCGGACCCAGGTGGGGATGGTTGCCGATCACCGCGCGCAGGTCCACGTCCAGTTCTCCCGAGCCGACCCGGCCGAGCAGGTCGTGCAGGCAGTGGCCCTCCTTCGACACCAGGATCACGACCCGCCGCCGCCTGCCGGTGTCGGAAACGTGCCATTCGGTGCGCTCGTCCAACTGGTCGGCCACTTCCGCGAACCGCTCTCGCAGTTCGTCGACTCCGAAGGGCAGCGAGTCCGCACGAACCTCCTGACGCGTGAAGAACCAGCCGGTGTCCGGGTCGGTGTGATACCCCGCCTCGATGATCCAGCCGCCTCGCTCCGCGAGGAAGGACGCGATGCGGGCGACGATGCCGGTGCGGTCCGGGCAGCCGAGGGTGAGGACGTACCGTCGTTCGTTCGGTGGCATGGGCACCGATTGTCGCAGCTCATCACCGTCCGGGCTGCCTCGTTTCCGTGTGGCGCGGGCGGGTCAGCGGCCGCTGATCAGTCCCGCGAGAACGCTGTCCCCACTGACCACCGCGGTGCTCGGCCGTCCCCACACGCGCCGGTAGATCGCATCGGCCGTTCCGGCGACCGTGGCGTCCACGTCGGGCCTGCCGAGTGCGGCGTCGTGGAGTGCGCCGGTTTCGGGTGGCTGCTCGGAGCGGAAAGTCACCATCCACGTCCGTTCCGCATCGGCCGCGTGGAACAGCACCTGGCCGTCACCGTGCTGTTCCTCCCACCGGCGAGTACCGGACAGCAGCACCGACAGCATCTCGTCGACACCGTCGGCGGCGAAGACCGGATCGAAAAGCAGCTCGTGCACCTGGCCGACACCGCTGTCGGCCAGCGCCTGCTCCGCGTCGAGCCGGTGGATCGCGGTCTCGTGCGCCATTCTGCGGGCCCAGGACGACGGGGTACCACCCGGGAAGAACGACCACACGGAGCGGTCGGACTCGCCCGTGCGAAGCTTGTCGGTCAGCTCGGCCAGTTGATCGTCCCACCAGGCCAGCGCCTCGGTGAAGTCCTCGGGGGCGGCGGGTGCTCGCGGGGTGGGGCTTTCCGGTTCCGTGTCCACGGCGAGATTGGCCATGGCGTACACGCGGGCGAGATGACGCACCATCTTGCGCATGTCCCAGCCCGGGCAGTTGGACACGGTGGCGTCCGGTCCGGCCAGCACGGCCCTCTCCCGGAACGCGGCGGCCTGTTCGGTGAGCTCGTGATGATGGGAGTCGCTCATCATGCCCGGAGTCTAGAGGTGACCCACGGCCCGTGTGGATGGCCGTGAGCCGCTCCGCTCACCTCTCAGTGTCTGTCTTTGGTCTGGTTCTTTCGCTCGAATGATCAGCCTGAGCAGAGTGACCCGCTCCGGCGTATTCGATCGGAATGCCCGCAGGCGGGCATCAGCAAGGCAGTTGGCCACGTGGCGTAGGTGGCTACTCGATGTGGCCTGCAACGCCGCAAGGCGCCGCCTGAGACGGCGGTTCAGGAACCACCTGACCAAGTTCCAAGACGGGCTTCTCAGTGCTGCCGGGACAGCCAGTGGGAGATGAACCGCATCTCCTCGGCGAGCAAGCTGCTGATCCGGTCGGCAACCAGCTCTTCCAGTTTGCTGCCGGCGAAGGGGACGTTCGAGGTGACACTGCCGCACACCACGAACTCGCTGACCGCGCTCCCGTCCGCGGGCCGCTCGGACTCGGGCAGGTCACGCAACCACATCGACCCCGTGATGGAACCCGGCACCCGCGGAATCGCCGCTGCCACCTCGCCCGTGTAGTGCCCCGGTTCCGCCGGGCGCCATGCTTCGCTGCGGTCGATCGTCAGGTTCTTGCCGAGCACGGTGCGCACCATCGGTGGCAGTCGGTCGGCGGGCACGCCCTGGCGCACCTGGAACCGCACGCCGCCCTCGGTGGTCGAATGATCCACCACCTCCGTGTTCTCGCCGCTGAACTCGCTCAACCGCTCCTCGAGGTGATCGATGTCGATCAGCGCGTCGTGCACCCGGGACGCGGGCCACACGGAGGTGCTGCGGTGCTCGATGCGGCGTGCCATGCGGTGAAGGTTACCTTTGGCAGTCGTGACCCCCTCGATGTCCGGCGCGTCCCGGCCCAGCGGTATCGCCCGCCCCGACGACTCCTCCGGGGCCGGCGGCGCACTCGCGCGCTACACCACTCTGCGGCTGGGAGGCCCGGCCGCAGAGTTCCTCGTGGCCGAGCATGCCGATGAGCTGACCGAGGTCGTCCGTGCGGCCGACTCCTCGGGCATGCGGCTGCTCGTGCTCGGCGGCGGATCGAACCTGGTGATCGCCGACAGCGGTTTCGACGGGCGGGTGGTGCGTATCGCCACCCGCGGCCACCGGTTCGACAGCGCCGGGGACGGGGTCGTGCGGCTGACCGTCGAGGCCGGCGAGGACTGGGACGAGATCGTGGCCGAAACCGTGCGGCAAGGACTCGGCGGGTTGGAGTGCCTGTCCGGTGTCCCCGGGCTCACCGGTGCCACACCCGTGCAGAACGTGGGGGCCTACGGTGTCGAGGTCTCCGAGATGCTGACCTCGGTGGACCTGCTGGATCGCCGGACCGGCCGGGTGCGGACCCTGCCCGCCGAGGAACTCGGGCTGGTCTACCGCAGCAGCCTGCTCAAGCACACCGAGACGGCAGTCGTGCTGCGGGTGCGCTTTCTGCTGCGGGAAGGGGGGTTGTCCGCGCCCATCCGCTACGGCGAGCTCGCCCGCACGCTCGGTGTCGAGATCGGTGACCGGGCTCCCGTCGAGCAGGTGCGCGAGGCCGTGCTGAACCTCCGGCGCGGCAAGGGCATGGTGCTCGATCCGCACGACCACGACACCTGGAGCGCCGGTTCGTTCTTCACCAATCCCGTGCTGGAAGCCGGCGAGCTCGCGGACGTACTGGACCACATCGCCACCCGTCTCGGTGGTGAGCAGCACGTTCCCCGGTATCCGGCGATGGACGGGCGCACCAAGCTCTCCGCGGCGTGGCTCATCGAACATGCCGGTTTCGCCAAGGGCCACCGGGGTCCCGGTGGGCGGGTCGGACTGTCCACCAAGCACACTCTGGCGCTCACCAACCGAGGCTCGGCCAGTACCCGTGACCTGCTCGAACTGGCCGCAGAGGTGCGGGACGGCGTCCGCGATCGCTTCGGCGTGTCACTGGCCCCCGAGCCGGTACTCGTGGACTGCGCGCTGGAATGAGTGGCATGAACAATCGTAAGAGTGACTCTTAGTGACTATTGCTCACCCTGTGTGTTAAATGGTGGCGGAGGGCTGCCATGCTGAACATCAGGGAGTTACGCGACCGGGCTCTCATCCGCCCGGTCAAACGAGCCGTGGAGGACCAGCTCCTGGATCTGCCCGGTGTCGTCGCGGTCGACATCGGAGACAAGCACGTGGACATGTGCTCCACGGGGGAGCAGGCCATTGTCGTCTCGGTCCGCCGCAAGGAACGGGACGAGCGCCTCGCCACCGGTGCCCGCGTTCCCTCCAGCGTTCTCGGTATCCCCACCGATGTCATCGAGGAACAACCCGTGCTCCAGCACGAGCACCGCCCGCTCCGGCAGGTACCGATCGGATGCCGGCCCGGTGAGCAGGCACCCACCCGTGGCGGCCACGGCATCGCACCGTGCAGGCCGATCGTGCTCGGAGATCGCGCGGCCTCCGACGATGGCCGGTACCGTCGGGTCGGCACGCTCGGCGCACTGGTCGTCGGCCGTGCGCGGGATCCGGTGATGATGGGGCTCACCACGTTCGATGTGGCCTGCATGGACGACGCGTGGGCGGTCGGTGATCGGATGGCCGACCCGGACACCGGGCGCGTGTACGCCGGGCTGGCGCGTGCCGCCCTGTCGGGGCGTGTCAACGTTGCCGCCGTGGCGATCCACAGCGGTGTCGAGTGCTTCCGCGGGATCTCCGGCCTCGGCCCGATCACCGGGCAGTGTGCGGCCCACCCCGGTGAGACCGTGCACAAGAGCGGCCGCGGCACGGGAGTGACCACCGGCACCGTCGTCTCGACCGACACGACGGTGCGAGTCGACCACGGTGACGCGCTCGGGGTGCGTGTCCTGCGCGAGCAGGTACGCGTCTGCGAGTCCTCCCACGGCTCCCCGTTCACCGGGAACGGGGATGCGGGAGCCGTGCTGGTCAATTCCGACGGGTGCGTGGTCGGTCTCTGCTTCGGAGGCAGCCGCGACGGGACGGTCGGTTTCGCCTGCCCCATCGCCGACGTGCTCACCGAACTCGACGTGGATCTCCGTGCCGATCCCCACCGGAGGGGAAACGTCCGGTGACCTGCGTGGGCGGTTTCGCGAACCGCCGCCCCGGCAGGGACCTGTTCAGGGCTCCCGGTGGGCGCGGGTGGCCGATGCCTGATCGCGGGGCTTGAGCACGATCTGGTCCAGGTTGACGTGCGCGGGCCGGGTCGCCGCGAAAGCGATCACGTCGGCAACGTCCTCGGCCGTCAACGGCGTCAGACCACGGTAGACCGCTGCCGCACGCTCGGTGTCACCGCCGTAGCGGACCTCGGAGAACTCCGTTTCCACCAGCCCGGGAGCGATCTCGGTGAACCGGACGGGTTCGCCGAGGTGTTCTCCGCGCAATGTCCGGTGCAGCGCGGCCTGGGCGTGCTTGGCCGAGGTGTAGCCGGAACCGTTGTCGTAGGTTTCCAGGGCGGCGACCGACGTCACCGTCAGCACGTGCCCGTTTCCACAGGAGACCAGCTTCGGCAGCAGCGCCTTCGTCAACCGCAACGTGCCCAGCACGTTCGTCTCCCACATCCACCGCCAGTCGTCCTCGTCGGCCTCGGCGACCGCGGCCGTGCCCTTCGCGCCTCCCGCATTGTTGACCAGGACATGGCATTCGGGGACACGCTCGACGAAAGCCGCCACCGAATCCGCGTCGGTCACGTCGAGTTCGACCGCCAGGCCCCCGGTCTCCTCGGCCAGTCGTTCCAGCCGTTCGACCCGTCGAGCTCCCATGACGACGCGGAAACCTTCGGTGGCGAGTCGCCGCGCGGTGGCTGCGCCGATACCCGAACTTGCTCCTGTGACCACCGCCCAACGTTGCTGGTCGGGCGAGGTGGAGGTTCCCGTCGCGTCGGGCGAGCCCGTGCTTGCTGCCGTAGACTCCGGTGTAGTGCTCACGTGGTGATCCTCCCGCAGATGTTGTGGACGAGTTGGGCGCATTCCGGCTGTTGTGATCCGCATCATGTGCGGGCCGAGCATCCTGCCCTCCTTGCCAAGCGTCCTCCGAGGAGGGAGTGCTGCGCATCCGCAGCGATGGCTGAAGTGAGAACGGATGTCGAACGTCGGGAGTCGGTCACAAGTGCGGTCAGTGCGAATTCTGCTCACCGGAGTGCTGGCGGTGATGCTGTTGGTATCCGGTTGCGGGGTCGGGGGTCGGACCACGAGTCCGGATTCGCAGGAAGCGGATCCTCCTCCACCGCAGGTTCGACTCGAACCCGCGGACGGGGCGACGGACGTCAACCCCACCGCACCGGTGGAGGTTTCGGTGGCCCGCGGCCACTTCGAGGAGGTCGTGCTCACCAACGAAAGCGGCGAGAAGGTGAAGGGCGAACTCACCGAGGACGGCACGACGTGGCGCACCAGCGAGGATCTCGGCTACGGCAAGACCTACACCTGGAGCGGCAGCGCGGTCGGCGCGGGCGATACGACGGTTCCGGTGCGGGGAAGCTTCACCACCGTGCAGCCGAAGGAGGTCGTGCGCGCCACGATCACCCCCGTCGACGATGTGACACGGGGCATCGCGATTCCGATCAGCATCAAGTTCGATGCGCCGGTGGAGAACAAGGCCGCGGTCCAGCGTGCCCTGGAAGTGGAGACCTCCGAACCGGTCACCGGGTCCTGGGCCTGGTTGCACGACAAGCAGGTGGACTGGCGCCCCAAGGAGTACTGGCCCGCGCACACCGAGGTCAGCGTGCGGGCGAACCTCTACGGTGTGAACTACGGCGACGGTGAGTACGGCAAGGCCGACCTGACCACGGAGTTCACCATCGGTCGTGCCCAGATCGTCAAGGCCGATGTGGACAGTCATCGCATCGTGGTCATGCGCAACGGCGAGCAGTTCGCCAGCTATCCGGCCAGCTACGGCAGGCCCGGCAACCCCGAGCTGCACACCCACAACGGGACCTACATCGTCATGGCCAAGCACCCGGTCGAGATCATGGACAATCCCGAGTACGGCTACACCGACGTGAAGAAGAAGTGGGCCGTGCGGATCTCCAACCACGGTGAGTTCATCCACGAAAACGAGGAGAACCGCGCCAACATCGGCAGGCGCAACACCTCTCACGGCTGCATCAACCTCACCAACGCCGACGCGAAGGAGTACTTCCACAGCGCCCTGATCGGCGACCCGGTGGAGGTCACGGGATCCAGCACGGACATGCCGCCCCGCTACGCGGTGTACGACTGGATGCTCAGCTGGCAGCAGTGGAAGTCCATGTCCGCCCTGTAACGCCGACCGTTCGGCCGGGCGAGCCGGGAGTGTGGTGAACGACACTTCCGGCCGGTGGCCTCTCGTCGTGTGACCCGCAGGCGTCCGCCCTCGCGGCGGGGCAGAACTGCCGGGTGAGCTGCTCTGCCCGCACCGGTTGTCCGCATCGGATCCGGACACGAAAAAGCAGGAACGCGAACACGAATCGTGGTGATCGCCCTCCGCTGACCCCGGTGGCCCTTCCGTCCCGGAATGTTTCGAAGGCTGGCAGTGTCGGGACTCGATGGGCCCGAAGGTCTCGGCTCGCCATGACAGGCTTCGATGGGCAGTAGATGACTACCACCACACTCCGAATGCGTCCGCGGCGCGTCGCCGTGTTCTCGTTGCACACCTCGCCGCTGGAACAACCGGGAACCGGTGACGCGGGCGGCATGAACGTCTACATCACACAGACCGCCACTCGGATGGCCGCGCTCGGCACCGAGGTCGAGATCTTCACCAGGGCGACGTCGTCGGAGACTCCCTCGGTGGCGGAACTGGCTCCCGGCGTGACGGTGCGCAGCGTCGTCGCAGGTCCCTTCGAGGGGCTCGGCAAGAACGACCTGCCCGCGCAGTTGTGTGCGTTCGCCGCTGCGGCTCTGCGTGTGGAAGCACGTCACGAGCCCGGCTACTACGACATCGTGCACTCGCACTACTGGCTGTCCGGCCAGGTGGGGTGGCTGGCGAGGGAACGGTGGGGCGTTCCCCTGGTGCACACCGCCCACACGTTGGCCAAGGTCAAGAACAACGCGCTGGCCGACGGGGACACGCCCGAACCACGGGTCCGCGTCGTCGGTGAGGAACAGGTCGTTGCCGATGCCGATCGGCTCGTCGCCAACACCGGCGTCGAGGCCGGGGAGCTGATCGATCTCTACGATGCCGATCCGGGCAGCGTGGCCACCATTCCGCCGGGAGTGGACCTGCAGCGGTTCACACCGGGCGACCGAACCCGGGCCCGGGCCGCATTCGGACTCGGGCAGGATGCCGTCGTGCTCGCTTTCGTCGGCCGGATCCAGCCGTTGAAGGGGCCCGATGTCCTGCTGCGCTCCACGGCCGAGCTGCTGGCTCGGCACCCGGAACTGCGGAGTCGCCTGCTCGTGCTCGTCGTCGGCGGGCCGTCCGGCAGCGGAATGGAGCGTCCCGAGTCCCTGCACCAGCTTGCCGCCGAACTCGGGATCGCCGATGTCGTGCGGTTCCTCCCCCCGCAGGGCGGACAGGAGCTGGCCGAGGTGTACCGAGCCGCCGACGTGGTGGCCGTACCCAGTTACAGCGAATCCTTCGGTCTGGTCGCCCTGGAGGCGCAGGCCTGCGGTACGCCGGTCGTGGCTGCCGAGGTCGGTGGGTTGCCCGTGGCGGTCGACGACAACGTTTCCGGCCTGCTGGTGTCCGGGCACGGTACGGAGCAGTGGGCCGATGCGCTGGGATCGGCCGTGCTCCGGCCGGAGTGGCGGGCACGACTGGCCGCGGCGACCACCGCCCATGCCGCCCGGTTCTCCTGGCAGCACACGACCGAGGCGCTGCTGGAGACCTATGCACGGGCGAAGATGGCATTCCATCACCGGTTCCGACTCCAGGAGGCGACGGCGTGACTTCCACGGCGCTCGACACGGTCATCCAGGCAACGCTGGACGCGAGTTCGCTGCAGTACGAGCACGCGGACGAGGGCAGGTTCTTCGTCACGCTGCCCGGAACCCGCAAGTTGCAGACCAACTGCTGGCTCATCGTCGCCGAGCACGCCCTCCTGGTGGAGGCGTTCGTGTGCAGGCAGCCGGACGAGGCCCACGAGGAGGTCTACCGGTACATGCTGCAGCGCAATGCCCGCCTCTACGGTGTGCACTACACACTCGACAGCACCGGCGACATCTACCTGATCGGGCGGGTCGGGTTGCATGCCGTGACCGAGACCGAACTCGACCGGCTCCTCGGGCAGGTCCTGGAAGCCGCCGACGGCGACTTCAACACCCTGCTGGAACTCGGCTTCGCCACGGCCATTCGACGCGAATGGGGTTGGCGCGAGTCGCGCGGGGAGTCGCTGGCGAATCTGCAGGCGTTCCGCCAACTCGTCGAGCGCGACGGTCCTGTACCGCCCCTCTCCGAGAGGTAGTGAGCGCACGGATCGGGTCCGGTCGGGTTCGGGGCCTTGCACGCTCGCCGAATCTCGGCGGGAGCCCGCGCGGGGCGGCTCGGGAGAGAGGGGGAGTCGCGAGCTCGAGCCGCCCCGCGATGGGTTCCGCCATAGCGGGCCTTACGGGCGGGGGGTGCCCGTGACCCGGCGGGCGCGGCCCGAAGGGGGAGACGAACCGCGCTCACACCCTCACGCGATCGGGGAGTGCGTGGGAGCCGATCACGAAAGGGCGCTGTCAACTTCGCAGAGTCAAGCGGTAGCCACAAGAGCACCGCTTTACTCCGTTCGAGTGATGTTTGCCCGAAAAAGTAACGCTGCGAGGCAACACTGTCCCTACTTGCCGGTGATTAGTGACAGACACCACGTTTGGGGTAACGCCATGGCGGTTATTCGGTAACTGTGCGATCACACCTGCGCTCTCGTGCGGGAGCTCGCACGGTGCGGCAGGCTGGTCGCGAAGCCGGACATCGACACGAACGTGAACGGAGTACCGCGATGGCCGATCGCAACGCGACCACCACCTGGAGCGGAGACCTGAGTTCCGGCTCCGGAACCGTGACGCTGGACTCCTCCAACTCGGGCCGGTTCCCCGTGTCGTGGTCGAGCCGCACCGCGGAGCCGGAGGGGCGGACCAGCCCGGAGGAACTCGTCGCCGCTGCGCACTCGTCCTGCTACTCGATGCAGCTCTCCGGCCTGCTCACCGAGGCGGGCACCCCGCCGCAGACGATCGACACCAGCGCCGAGGTCACCTTCGGCCAAAGCGGTGGTGGCTACGCCATCACCGGGATCGCGCTGACCGTGCGGGCCACGGTGCCGGGAGCCGACCGGACCACGTTCGACGAGGCCGCGCAGAAAGCCAAGGAAATCTGCCCGGTCTCGGCCGCGCTGGCGGGGACCACCATCACCCTCGACGCCACGCTGGTGTGAGGAGTGCTTTCATGATCGGCCTGGCGCGGTGGTCGGTGAACCGCCTTCTCAGATGGCGCCTTGCGGCGTTGGAGGCCACATCAGGTAGCGACTCTCCATCACGCGGCCCCCTGCCTTGCATATGCCCCAGCTGGGGCAACGAACTGAAACAGCCGGAGCCGGTCGCTTTGCTCAGGCTGATCACTCGTGCAAAACCATTCTGACAAGGACCCGTAAGAGGACGGCTGCCCCACCGCCGCCCTTCGAGCCGTGGTCGCCGGGGATAACCTGAGGGTATGACTGCTGTCGGGACCCTGGTGCTGCTTCGGCACGGTGAGAGCACGTGGAACGCCGAGAACCTGTTCACCGGCTGGGTGGACGTTCCGCTGTCGGAGAAGGGCGAGGCGGAAGCACAACGGGGCGGTGAGCTCCTGCGGGAAGCGGATGTGCTCCCGGACGTGCTGCACACCTCGCTGCTGCGCCGTGCCATCACCACCGCCAACATCTCCCTGGACGCCGCCGACCGGCACTGGATTCCGGTGCGGCGCGACTGGCGCCTCAACGAGCGCCACTACGGTGCCCTGCAGGGCAAGAACAAGAAACAGACGCTCGAGACCTACGGCGAGGAGCAGTTCATGCTCTGGCGGCGTTCCTACGACACTCCGCCGCCGGAGATCGAACCGGGAGACGAGTACAGCCAGGACTCCGATCCCCGCTATGCCGACCTCGGCACCGACATCCCGCGCACGGAGTGCCTCAAGGATGTCGTGGTCCGGCTCCTGCCGTACTGGGAATCGGTGATCGTCCCCGACCTGCGGGCAGGCAGGACGGTGCTCGTCGCCGCGCACGGGAACTCGCTGCGCGCGCTGGTCAAGCACCTCGACGGGATCTCGGACGAGGACATCTCGGGGTTGAACATTCCCACCGGGATCCCGCTGCGCTACGACCTGGACGACGACCTGGTTCCGACGGTTCGCGGTGGCACGTACCTCGACCCGGAGGCCGCCGAGGCGGCGGTGGCTTCGGTGGCCAAGCAAGGCCGCTGAGCGGCCGGTGGTTCCGGCCCTGCCCGGTGCCGGGCCGGAACCACCCCGCCCACACGGCCGAACCGGCACGGGTGGCACCCGAACGAACAACGAGGCGCGGGTGTGTGTCCGGCACGCGTCGATGGGGAGTCGCTCACCCGACTTCCGGACGGACCGACGCCGTACCGGAAGTGAACCACGGGTGAAATCGCCCACTTCGGGTGTCACAGGCATCACTGAATGGCCCTGAAGGGTGGTCCTGCCCCGGTAGTACCTGCTTACGATGCGGGTGTGACCGTATTGGGCTATGCCGCCCTGTTGCTCGGCGTGCTGATGCTTGGTTTGGTGGGTGGCTTCTGGCTCGCCCACGCTCGACACCGATACGACCGCAACCGACCGCAAGGCCCCACCGTCGCCGAACTTCTCCAGCGGCTGGTGCACTCCACCAACAACGGTGTGGTCGTGCTCAACAGGTTCGGCGACGTGGTGGTCCACAACCCGCGCGCCGACGAACTGGGCTTCATCACCGACAACCGGGCCGACGCGCGCGCTCGCGAGGCCGCCGAACAGGCGCTCGAGTCCGGTGAGCCGGTGACGGTGGACCTGTCACCGAGGGAGCGGACCGCACTGGCCGGCAGAACACCCTCCGCGGTCCACGGCGAGGCGCGGCCTCTGGGGGACGGGTTCGCCGTCGTCGACGCCGCCGACGAGTCCGATGCCGTGCGGCTGGAAGCGACCCGTCGTGACTTCGTCGCCAATGTCAGCCACGAGCTCAAAACCCCCGTGGGCGCGCTCGCCCTGCTCGCCGAGACCGTGCTCGACGCCGCCGACGACCCCGAGGAAGTCCGCCACTTCGCCACCAAGATCCTGCACGAGTCGACCCGCCTCGGAACCCTGGTCTCCGAACTGATCGCCCTGTCGCGCCTGCAGGGAGCGGAATCGCTGCCCGAACTGAACACCGTCGACGTCGACGGGGTCGTCGAGGAAGCTCTCGAGCGCTGCCGCGTCTCCGCGGAATCCGCCGGAATCGACATCACCGTCGACGAGTCCAGCGATCTGCTTCTGGACGGCGACCGCACTCTGCTGGTGACCGCGCTGAGCAACCTCGTCGACAACGCCGTTTCCTACTCACCGGACGGCAGCCCGGTCTCGATCAGCAGGCGGCTCAACGGTGACTTCGTCGAAATCGCCGTCACCGACAGAGGCATCGGGATCGAGCCGGAGGACCAGCAGCGCGTCTTCGAACGTTTCTTCCGCGTGGACCCGGCCCGCTCCAGGGCCACCGGGGGGACCGGACTCGGGCTGGCCATCGTCAAGCATGTTGCCGCCAACCACGGCGGCGAAGTGGCGTTGTGGAGTCGCCCCGGCACCGGCTCCACCTTCACGCTCAGAGTGCCTCGGCACTCCGCGAGCGAGAGCGAGACCGTACCGGCGGCCGAGGACGCCCCCACAGCCGATGCTGCCTCTGCCGCCGAGCCCGGTGGCGCAGTGGCAGCCGTACATTCCATGGTCGAAAGCGTGGACGGGTTCAGAGCCGTCGAAACGGGAGGAGTCCGGTGACCAGGGTGCTGATCGTGGAGGACGAGGAGTCCTTCGCCGACCCGCTGGCCTTCATGCTCCGCAAGGAGGGCTTCACCCCCGCGGTGACCACCGACGGGCAGCAGGCCCTGGAGGAATTCGACCGCAACGGTGCGGACATCGTCCTGCTCGACCTGATGCTGCCCGGGATGAGCGGTACGGACGTGTGCAAGCAGATTCGGCAGCGTTCGGCGGTACCCGTGATCATGGTGACCGCGCGGGATGCCGAGATCGACCGCGTCGTCGGTCTGGAACTGGGTGCCGACGACTACGTCACCAAGCCGTACTCGGCACGCGAACTCATCGCGCGGGTGCGGGCCGTCCTGCGGCGTGGCGGAGAGACCGAGGACCCGTCGAACCGGACCCTCGAAGCAGGCCCCGTGCGGATGGATGTCGAACGTCACGTGGTGACCGTCTCCGGCGAGGAGGTCAGCCTGCCGCTCAAGGAGTTCGACCTGCTCGAGTACCTCCTGCGCAACGTCGGGCGCGTCCTCACTCGCGCGCAACTGATCGACCGGGTGTGGGGCGCCGATTACGTCGGCGACACCAAGACCCTCGACGTGCACATCAAACGGTTGCGCTCCAAGCTCGAGCCCGATCCGGCCGACCCCCGTCACCTGGTGACCGTGCGAGGACTCGGTTACAAGTTCGAGATCTGAGGGGCCGCTTGCAGCGCTCCGTGACGGTGGTTGCCGACTCGTCGTCCGGCGGCGACCGGTAGCGTGGTAGCTCAGGTCACCGTGCGAGCTCCGCCACTCGAGGAGTTCGGCATCCGCCCCCGGGCGCTGCGGCGGAGAGCGGTCCTGCGGCGCTCGGACCACGCGAACGGTGACGACCGTGCTGCGAGATCGCTGCCAATGTCGCACCCTGGCAACAGGGGGATACTCGCAGTGACCGGCAAGCGGATAGGCAGACTGGACGGAAAGCCCAGCACAGGGCACGGTGGAGTCGATGAGTCGGGACAGCGGGTCCGAGCACCCCAGCCAGCGCACTGTCGCCGAGCTGCTCGCCCAGCACGGTGGTGGTTCACAACGCAGCGCCCGTCGGCGTCGCAGGCGGGCCGAGGACCCGACCGATACCGCCCCGCAGGCGATCATCGAGCGGGTGAACTCCGACAGCGGGCGGATGCGTCCCGTGCCGCCCCAGGAAGAAACACCTCAGGCCGAAGGGCCCCATTTCACCCGCGGCAGCGGTAACGGCGTAGGCACGGCTCCTTCCCCGCAGCCCGGTGCGGCGGCCGAGCCGGCATCCGCGGACGTCGAGACCACGGCACAGCAACCGGCCGTGTCCGAGCGCCCCGAACCACCCCCGGTATCCCCGTCACCGGTACCGGCGGACACCTCCGCCATACCGGCCGTCTCCCCCCCCGCCCCCACGGGAGCGGCGGGACATGACGGAAGCGAGATCGCTGCGCCCGTCCGGCCCAAGGACGAGAGTGCCACCGAGCAGTTCCCCTCGGTCCACGGCACGGTGCAGCAGGCACCGGGCGGCACCGACGGTGTGCAGGGATCCAACGGCGCGCGGGGGCATGCAGGGGGCGCGAACGGCACGGTCCTGCCGGGCAGGCAGGACACCGGGGAACTCGTCGAATCCGGCGGCGCATACCAGGACGAGTACGCCCTCTTCGACGGCGAGGTCGAAAGCGGCGCCGCCGATGGCCACTTCTTCGGTGACGAGGGCCTCGACGAAGACGACCCCGACGGGGACTTCGGTGGCCGCTATTCCCGCAATATCTCCACGGAACTGCCTGCGGGAATGGATGCCGAGGATTACCTCGACGAGGAGTTCGAAACCGAGGAGGGGTACTCCCCCCGGCATTCTCCGCTCCGGGAGTGGCTCACGCTGATCACGCAGGTCGGTGCCGGCCTGCTCGGTGGTGGTGCGGTCTGGGTCGGCTTCCGCTGGTTGTGGACCGCCATTCCGGTGGCCGCACTGGTCGCCGCACTGGCCGTCACCGGTGCTCTGGTGCTGATCGCCCGCAGGTTCCTGCGCACCGACGATCTGCAGACGATCCTGCTGGCCGTGCTGGTCGGTCTGGTCTGTACCGTCTCACCCGCGGCATTGCTGCTGGTCGGGTATTGATGCTCTCCGGTTGACGGAGCGCATCAGCACCGCGGGATCGGATACGATCACTCCGAAACGACCACACCTGCACCATCCGTACACCTCCTCAGTCACACTTGGCAGGACATGACTGCCGAAACATTCCCCGACTCGGTGGCCGGAGCTCGCCGGACACCCATACCCATCGGACTCTCGAGCGCGTCGGTCTGGCCGCAACCGGTCGGTGCCGCATTCGAGATGGCGGCGGATCTCGGCTACGACGGAGTCGAGGTCATGGTATGGGCCGATGCGACGAGTCAGGATGTCGCCGCGCTGCGGCGCCTGTCCGAGCAGCACGGCATGCCCATCCTCGCGATCCACGCACCGTGCCTGCTCATCACTCAGCGAGTGTGGTCTCCCGATCCGGAGGAGCGGCTGCGCGGGGCCGTCGTCGCCGCCAGCGATCTCGGTGCCTCCACCGTCGTGGTGCACCCGCCCTTTCGCTGGCAGCGGCGCTACGCCGACAACTTCGGCGAGCTCGTCTCCGAGCTCGAGGAGACCAGCGGCATCAAGGTCGCCGTGGAGAACATGTTCCCGGTTCGCCCGCCGCACACCTGGGACAGGATCCGCGGAGGCAAGGCGGCGGGTCTGTCCGCCTTCCGGCCCTCACCGGACCCCACCGAGGTCGGCTATCGCAACTACACCTTCGACGTGTCCCACGCGGCGGCCGCGCACGTCGACCCCGTCGAACTGATGCAACGGATGGGCAGCGGACTGGCCCACGTCCACCTGGCGGACGGCACCGGCGCGCCCCGTGACGAGCACCTCGTTCCCGGGCACGGTGCCCAGCCGTGCGCCGAGATCTGTGAGGCACTGGCCACCACCGGGTTCAGCGGAACCGTCGCGCTCGAGGTCAACACCCGGAAGGCGAGGAATCCCCGGCAGCGGGCCGCGCAACTCGCCGAAGCTCTGCTTTTCACCCGGCTGCATCTGGAGCCGCTGCGTGCCTGACCTGACGGGCCCGCGCACGGCAGCACGCCGGACAGGGGCTCGTCGGGGCATCGCGAAGCTCTGAGATGCTGACCGGTATGACGACCATTGCCGTACTCGGGGCCGGAAGGATCGGAGAGTCGCTGCTGTCCGGTTTGCTCAACACCGGCCGCCCCCCGGAAGAGCTCCTGTTCACCGAACGCTCTCCACAGCGAGCGGCCGAGCTGACCGAGCAGTACGGAATCGAGCACGTCGACGTCCCCTCGGCGGCGCGCCGCGCGGACATCCTCGTCGTCGCCGTCAAGCCCCAGGACATCGAGCCGCTGCTCGACGAGATGGTGCCGGTGGTCGCCCCGGACAAGCTGGTCGTCTCGTTGTGCGCGGGGTTGCCGACGAAGGTGTTCGAACGCCGCTTCGCGGAGGGAACACCGGTGGTGCGGGTCATGCCGAACACGCCCATGCTCGTGGGAGAGGCCATGAGTGCCATCTCCGCGGGGGCACATGCCGGAGAGGCCCATCTGGAACTCGTCGAGGAGATCCTCGGCAGTGTGGGACGGGTCGCGCGAGTGCCGGAGACCCAGCAGGACGCGGTCACCGCCTTGTCCGGTTCGGGGCCTGCGTACTTCTTCTACCTGGTCGAGGCCATGGTCGACGCGGGGATCCTGTTGGGGCTCCCGCGCTCCCTGGCCGCCGAACTGATCGTGCAGTCGGCGGTGGGCGCGGCCGCGATGCTCCGGGAAGGCGAGGGGCATCCGGTCATGATGCGGGAAGGCGTCACCTCCCCGGCCGGAACCACCATCTCGGGGATCCGTGAGCTCGAAAAGCACGGCGTCCGCGCAGCGTTGATCGACGCGATCGAGGCGGCGCGCGATCGGTCCCTGGAGCTCGGTCGCGTCCACGAGACCGACGAGTAGGAGGGTGTGGGGAATGCCCTAGCAGGCCGCGGCGAGCACTCTTTCGTGCGGTTTCGCGCGGGAGTCGGCGTGTCTTGTCCCCGAAGAGCCGCGATGTCGGCGGTAGTATCGCAGACGTACGTCCCACATCGAAGACGCATCCTGTGGCTCGGTTGTGCGGGATGCGAGTGCAGGGAGATACATGGCGCCGAATGTCGTGCTGGTGACCGGCGTCAGCCGGTTCGTGGGCGGAAGTCTCGCGGCTCGTCTCACGGCCAACCCTGCCGTCGAGCGGATCATCGGAGTGGACACCGTCCCTCCGCACCGGGAGCTGCTCCGGCGGATGGGCCGTACCGAGTTCGTCCGCGCGGACATCCGCAACCCGCTGATCTCGAAAGTCATCACCAACTCCAAAGTGGATACGGTGGTGCACGTGTCCATGGGCGACCACAGCAACTCGGGGAACCGGTCCGTCCTCAAAGAGATGAACGTCCTCGGGACCATGCAATTGCTGGCCGCATGCCAGAAATCGCCCACGGTGCGCCGGATGGTCGTGAAGTCCACCAGTGCGGTATACGGAGCGAGTCCGCGCGATCCGGCGATGTTCACCGAGGACATGGGTCCCAAGGACCTGCCGTTCTCCGGCTATGCGAGAGATGCGGCGGAAGTGGAGGGCTATGTCCGCGGATTCGGCCGCAGGAGGCCGGATGTGGACATCACGATACTGCGCTTCACGAATCTCATCGGCCCGCGGATCGATACCGTGCTCACCCGGTACTTCGCATTACCCGTGATCCCGACGGTGCTGGGTTACGATGCCCGGTTGCAGATGCTGCATGCCGAGGACGCGCTGGAGGTACTGGAAAAGGCCACCGTCGAGAACATTCCCGGCATATACAACGTCGGCGGTGACGGGATCCTGATGTTGTCCCAGGCGATTCGCCGGGCGGGCAGGGTCGCGATGCCGGTGCCGAGTTTGGCGATCTCCCCGGTGAGCAGTTTCTTCCGAAGTGCGCGACTGGTCGACTCCTCACCGGAACAGGTGCGTTTTTTGAACTTCGGTCGGGTGGTGGATACCACCAGATTGCGCGAGCAGTTCGGTTTTACTCCCGGATGGACGACCCGCCAGGCTTTCGACGATTTCGTGCGCGGTCGCGATCTGCGGCCGGTTGTCGCTCCCGACCATGTTGCGGCAGTGGAACGTGGAATCGCAGGTGCGGTCGCGAGGCTGCGGTGAGAGAGGGGTCGATGGCGGACGCGAGAGTGATTCCCCTGTACCCGGGAAGCGGGAATGTGGCGCGGCAGACCGGACGCAGCGGCAGCGGAGGGGACTCGTCGTCGCGCCCGTACGATGCCACCGCTTCCGACGAGGGTTCGGGCGAGGGGCGAATGTCGTGGGACGAAACCGTGGCGGAAGCGCTGGCTTTTGCGCGCCGCCGGGTTCTCGGCGACTACGAGGTCGACGAGTTCGGATTCGATGCCGAGTTGACCGATCACCTGCTCCTGCCCTCCCTGCGACCGTTCTACGAGAAATGGTTCCGGGTGGAGACGATCGGGCTGCACAACGTTCCCGCCGAATCCGGTGCTCTGGTGGTCGCCAATCATTCGGGAACATTGCCGTGGGACGCGTTGATGACCACGGTCGCTCTCCGGGACCATCACCCCGCGTCCCGGCAGTTGCGAATGCTGGGAGCCGACCTGGTCTTCCGCATGCCGGTCGTCGGTGCCCTGGCCAGGAAGTCGGGGCAGACGCTGGCGTGTAATCCGGATGCCGAACGGCTGCTGGGCGGTGGCGAACTGGTGGGGGTGTGGCCGGAGGGGTTCAAGGGGATCGGGAAACCGTTCCGGGACCGCTACAAACTGCAGAGGTTCGGCCGTGGTGGCTTCGTCTCCGCCGCGATACGGGCCGGTGTGCCGATCGTTCCCTGCTCGATCGTCGGCGCCGAGGAGATATACCCCAATCTCGCCGACATCAAGCCGATCGCGCGGCTTCTGGGACTGCCGTACTTCCCGGTGACACCGCTGTTCCCGCACTTCGGCCCGCTGGGAACGGTCCCGCTTCCCTCGAAGTGGTATATCGAGTTCGGCGAACCGATCGACACCTCGTCGAATCCGGAAGGGGCGGAAAACGACCCGATGCTGGTTTTCAATCTGAGCGACCAGGTCAGGGAGACGATTCAGGAGACCCTGTACCGCTTGCTGGCCCAACGCCGGAATGTGTTCCTCGGCTGACCGTGAGAGGACGGCCACCCGATACTGTCTGCTGCAATGCGGGCTGTCGCGCTGTTCCGCCGTTCACACGTGGTCCCGGCGACGGTAGGCCAGTCCCGCGGCGACGGCCCCGGCGAGCGCGCCGGCGCCGAGCATCGAGTGCACTCCGATCCGTGCGGCCTTGCGTCCCGTCCGGAAATCACGGATCTCCCATCCGCGGGAGCGGGCGGACTCGCGGAGCCGCTGGTCCGGGTTGACGGCGACTGCGGTGCCGACGGCGGAGAGCATCGGGATGTCATTGGAGGAGTCCGAGTAGGCGGTACAACGCCGGAGATCGAGTCCTTCGCTGGCGGCCAGGGCGCGCACGGCATGCGCCTTGGCCTTGCCGTGCAGCATTTCCCCGACGAGGCGCCCGGTGTAGAGCCCTTGCGAGCTCTCGGCCACGGTCCCCAGAGCTCCGGTGAGTCCGAGGCGTCGGGCGATGATCTGGGCCAGCTCGACGGGTGTGGCGGTGACCAGCCAGACGCGTTGACCCGCGTCGAGATGCATCTGGGCGAGTGCCCGGGTTCCTGCCCAGATGCGGTCCGCCATGAGCTCGTCGTAGATCTCCTCGCTGAGCTCCACCAGATCGGCGACATCGCGTCCGGCGACGAAGGAGAGTGCCTGCTCACGGCTGGCCTGCACGGTCTGGGGATTTTCCGTGCCACCGATCCGGAACTTGACCTGCTGCCATGCGAATCCCGCCAGGTCACCTGCCTTGAAGAATTTCCGTGCGGCCAGGCCTCGGGCGAAGTGGAACAGCGAGGCGCCCATCATCATCGTGTTGTCGACGTCGAAGAAGGCGGCCGCGGTGAGGTCGGTGGGAGCGGCCGACGAATCGCCGGAGTCCGGTACCGCTGTGACGGCGGCTTCGGCCGACGCGTGGCCGGCGAGTTCGGCGCTGTCCAGGGGAGCCGTACTGGGGGCGGGCACACTCCCGTACTGCGCTTGCCCGTGGTTCGCGCCATCGGCTGAGCTTTGCCGTGTCGGCACCGCCACGCCTCCCGGTGTTCCTCCGGTGTTCCTTCGGTTCGGTCCTGTTGAATCAGGACTTCCGACCAGGTTACTGAGCAATCGCCCAGTGGCCCGGTCTGCGGCTCTCCAGCTTAGAGCCTGTGGTCGGTATCTTTGTTGACCCAGGCTGAATGGGGAGTGTTGTGTCGGTGAGCAGGGCGGTGGGCAGGACTCGATCGGCCTGCAACGCAGTTCGAGGTCCGCGAAGGCCACCGCCCGGTACGGCGCGGCTCGGAACCCGTGCACGCACGTCGCAACAGTGTCTACCCGAGATCATCGGGGAGGAGTTGGGCGAGCCTGCGGATGGCGCGGTGCTGAAGAGCTTTGACCGCTCCCTCGTTGCGCTGCATGGCTTCGGCGGTTTCGGTGACGGACAACCCGCGGAGGAACCGGAGCCGGATGCATTCGCGCTGGTCCGGATTGAGTCGGCGGACACAGTCCAGCAGTTCTCCGTGGGTGATCTCGGTCAGCACGTGCTGTTCGGGACCGAGTTCGCAGGAGCGTGTGACGGGTGACGTGTCGGCGAGGTCGGCGGTGGGGACTTCCAGCCGGTGCCTGCTGGATTTGATGTGGTCGAGGACGAGGTTCTTGGCGATGGTGATGAACCAGGCCGCGACATCGCGGCCCTGGTAGCTGACGGAGGCGATCCGCCGGAGAGCGCGCAGGAAGGTCTCGCTGGTGATGTCCTCGGCCAGGCAGTGGTCACTGACCCGGGGCAGCACGTAGCGGTAGACCAGGTGGGCGTACTGACTGTAGAGCTGTCCGAACGCGTGGCTGTCCCCGCTCTGGGCGGCCCGGACGTGGGCCCAGTTGTCCGGATCGGCGGGTGGCTCGGCATGTTGCTGGGTGGCCCTCCTGGTCACGGTGGAGGCAGTGACCTGCAGACCGGTTCCGCTGCTTCGGGCCGGGGCATGCCGGTGTGCGAGGCGCACATCGGGGAAGCCGAGAGTGTCGACGGCGGTCATTGGCGCGGCCCGCCTTCCACCAGGATGGTGCCTCGGGCCTGCCGGAGTGATGCACGTGCGGGCGAGCGCCGCAGTGCTGCGTGATGGTGAACCGTGGCCTGGAACATGTGCTGGTCCCTGGAGTCTTCGGGTGCGGACGTGCGGCTTCGTTGGCGTCGGTGTACAGGTCTTCGGGTCTGGTGAGCATACGTGTTGTTACTCCTCGGTAGGTAGTGTCCGAGTGATATGGATTCGCCTTGATTCGGGAATCGAGCACTTCCGCCCTGCGCCGGCCGGTGATTTCGGACACAGTGACGGGTGGGTCTCGGGCGAGGAGGAATCTTCCGGCCGCGGGCGCGGGAGTCGGGGTGCGTACCGTGCCGGTGAACGATGCCGGAGGCGAACGACGAGTGAGGACGGCGATGAAGCCCGAGCACGAGGTGACGTTGATGGTTCGTGCCGACTGTCCCGCGTGTGATGCGGCTGCCGAGGACATCCACCGCATCTGCGCCGAGTTGGAGGTGCCCTGGCGGACCGAGGACGTCGACTCCGATACCGAACTGCGTGCGGAGTACGGGGACCGTGTTCCGGTGATCCTGATCGACGGCCGGGAGCACGGTTACTGGAAGGTGGAGGAGCCACGTTTCCGGGCGGCTCTGCAACGCTGAATCGGGACCCTTTTTGGCACGTCGGGGACCTGTCGGGGATGATGTCGACCGAAGGGTGTGGGTCTGGTTACTCGACCTCCCGCCGACTTTGTGCATGCATTCACAAATAGCTACGGTGGGCAGGGTCGGCTGCCGGGCTGCGACAGTGGGTCCGTCGGCCGGTGTGGATCGGTGCCGGTCGCACACGGTCCGGTGGTCGGTACGGGCTTCGAAGTTTCCATCGCCCGCAGGTGGGCGATCGGATGTGCAGTGCGAATCCCGGTGGCGGACGCGCCGACCGGGCACGGCGAAATTACTGAGCAGGTCAAGGGAGAGCCAGCGTGACGGCCCACGGAGAGGGCGTGGCCGACGGCGACGCGGGGAACCCGTCGACGTCCCGACAGTCGTCCGAGGCGGTCGACGAGCCCGAGGCCAGGGAGCGTGCCCGGGTGATTCCGGAGGCGGCCGTCGCGCGGCTTGCGGTGTACCTGCGGGTGCTGTCGGGGATGGCCGACCAGGACGTGAGTACGGTGTCCAGCGAGGAACTGGCGGTTGCTGCGGGGGTGAACTCGGCCAAGCTCCGCAAGGACCTCTCCTACATCGGCTCCTACGGCACGCGCGGTGTGGGCTACGAGGTGGCGGTGCTGATCGGGCAGATCGAACGCACGCTCGGGCTGACCCGCAAGCACAGCGTTGCCGTGGTGGGGATCGGCAACCTCGGTCACGCGCTGGCCAACTACGGGGGATTTCCGAGCCGGGGCTTTCCCGTCTCGGCCTTGTTCGATCTCGATCCGGACCTGATGGGTGTGCCGGTGGGCGGGATTCCGGTCGATCACATCGACGACATCGTCCGGGTGTGCACCGAGCGGGAAATCACCATCGGTGCGATAGCCACACCCGCCAAGGGTGCCCAGGAGGTGTGTGATCGTTTGGTCGAGGCCGGCGTGAGGTGCATCCTGAATTTCGCACCCGTCGTCCTGCAGGTTCCCGAGGAGGTCGAGGTGCGCAAGGTGGACCTGGCCGTGGAGATGCAGATCCTGTCGTTCCACGTGGCTCGCCGTGGTCAGGAAGCAACGGAATTGTCCGAGCCGGAAGCAGCCGGGCCGGAGAAACCCGAGAACGGAGCGGAGAGTGGTGGTGCTGCGATGACGGCAGCGGACCACCGCATGAATGCCGGGGGCGACCCGGTGGACGGGATGGTGGTTCGGCCGTGAATCTGCTCAATGTCGGACTGTCGCACAACAGTGCCCCCGTCCGGGTGCTGGAGCGTGTGTCGGTCGGTGCGGACGAGGTCACCAAACTGCTGGACGAGCTGCTGCACAGCGACAACATCACCGAGGCGTTTTTGGTCTCGACCTGCAACCGGGTGGAGGTGTACGCGGTTGCCGAGACCTTCCACGGTGGTCTCGACGATGTGACATCCGTACTGTCCCGGCATTCCGGCACCGAGGTCTCCGAGCTGGCCGACCACCTGTACGTCTACTACGCCGGTGCCGCTGTCGAGCACCTGTTCTCGGTGGCCGCGGGCCTGGATTCGATGGTGGTCGGTGAAGCCCAGATCCTGGGGCAGATCCGGCAGGCCTACGGCGTCGCCGACGAGGCGGGCACCGTGGGCAAGACGCTGCACGAACTGGCACAGCAGGCGTTGCGGGTCGGCAAGCGCGTCCACGCCGAGACCGAGATCGACTCCGCCGGTGCTTCGGTGGTCTCGGAAGCGCTGACCGATGCCGAGTCGGTGCTCGGCGGGATGGCCGGGCGCAGTGCGCTGCTGATCGGTGCGGGTTCGATGGGGGCGCTGGCGGCTTCCCGGCTCAAGCGCGCCGGTATCGGTGAAATGGTGATCGCCAACCGCACCGCCGCGAATGGCGAGCGGCTTGCGAACTCCCTGCGGGACGAGGACATCGAAGCCCGGACCGTCTCGCTGTCCGAGCTCCCCGCCGCGCTGGCCACCGCGGACCTCGTGGTGACGTGCACCGGTGCGGTCGGTGCGGTGGTGACCTCCGACGTGGTTGCCGAGGCCCTGTCCACCCGTACGGCGGGAAACCCGCTGCTGTTCTGCGACCTGGGTCTTCCGCGGGACACCGCTCCGGAGGTGGCCGACCTGCCGGGTGTGACCGTGGTGGACCTGGAATCCCTGCAGCAGCGGCTTGCCGAGCGCAGCGGCGGCAGCGAATCCGAGCGCGCGGCGGGAATCGTCGCCGAGGAAATGCGTTCCTACCTCGCAGGCCAGCGCTCGGCCGAAGTGACTCCGACGGTGACGGCACTGCGACGGCGCGCCGCCGAGGTGGTCGATGCCGAGCTTCTGCGGCTGGATTCGCGGCTGCCCGAGCTGGACGGAAACGTGCGGGAGGAGCTCACGCGTACCGTTCGCCGCGTGGTGGACAAGCTGCTGCACGCGCCGACGGTCCGGGTCAAGCAGCTTGCCTCGGTCCCCGGCGGCTCCGATTACGCCGAAGCTCTCCGCGAACTGTTCGAACTCGATCCGCAGACCGCTGCGGTCATCGGCACGCCGTCGGGCGATGACGCGCAAGGGCCGGGGGAGGGTTCCGGAGTAACCGTGTCGCGAGCCCGGCCGTCCCAGGCGTCCGCGGTGGTGCGCGAGCACCCGGAACAGGACGGTGAGGACCGTTGAACAAGACCCTCCGCATCGGCACCAGGGGAAGCGCCCTGGCGATGTCGCAGAGTTCCACGGTGGCCGAGGAGTTGGAACGCGCCGGGTATGCCACCGAGCTGGTCCGGGTCTCCACACCCGGTGACCGCTCTCGCGCACCGATCACCGAGATCGGCGTCGGCGTGTTCACCTCCGCCCTGCGGGAATCCCTCGCGCACGGCGAGGTCGATGTCGCGGTGCACTCCTTCAAGGACCTGCCGACCACACCGGATCCCCGGCTGTCCCTGGCCGCCGTCCCCGTTCGGGAGGACCCGAGGGACGCACTGGTGGCCCGGGACGGCCTGACGCTCGGCGAGCTGCCCCCGGGCTCCGCTGTGGGCACCGGCTCGCCGCGTCGTGTCAGCCAGCTCGAAGCCCTGGGCTTGGGGCTGGAAGTGCGCGGTATCCGCGGCAACGTGGACACCCGGATGCGCAAGGTGACGGACGGCGAGTTGGATGCCATCGTGCTCGCCCGCGCCGGGCTGGCCCGCGTGGGCCGCCTCGAGATGATCACCGAATCGCTCGATCCGTTGCAGATGCTGCCCGCCCCCGCCCAAGGAGCGCTGGCGGTGGAATGCCGCGTCGAGGACGTGGATACCGAGCACCTGCTGCAGTCCGTCATGGACGATTCGGCCAGCCGCACCGCGGTGGCCGCCGAGCGCGCCATGTTGGCCGCGCTCGAGGCCGGCTGTAGTGCACCTGTCGGTGCGCTGGCCGGAGTGGTGGAGGACCTCGACGAGGACGGACGCTCCGTGCAGCGACTGTCCATGCGTGGAGTGGTGGCAACCGACGACAACGAATTGTTGCGTGCCTCCGCCACTGGTGAGACGACCGCCGCCGAGCAGCTGGGTCGGGATATGGCCGACCAGTTGCTCGATGCCCGGGCCGCCCTGCTCGACGGCCCCGGCACGTAGTTGATGGGGAGTGCCCTGATGACCCGAGCACAGAAGACCCCCGGACGAGTTGCTTTCGTGGGCTCCGGTCCCGGTGATGCGGGACTGCTCACCGTCCGGGCCCGGCATCTGCTCACGCACGCTTCGCTCGTGGTGACCGATCCGGATGTTCCCGCCGACGTGGTCGGCCTGGCCGACGAGGGCGCCGAGGTGCGCCCTGCCGTGGGCGACCCGTCGGATGTGGCCGCCAACCTGGCCACCGAGGCGAAGACCGGACGCCCTGTGGTGCGTCTCGTGGCGGGCGACCCGCTGAGCTCCGACGCGGTGGTTCGCGAGGTCCGTTCGGTTTCCGAGACGGATGTGGCGTTCGATGTGGTTCCCGGCGTCGCGGCCGGTACCGCGGTACCGGCGTATGCCGGTGTGGCGCTCGGTGCGGTACACGCCGAGATCGACGTGCGTGGCGAGGTGGACTGGGCCGCGGTGGCCGCCGTGCCGGGCACGGTGGTGCTGCACGCGACGGGAAGTCACCTGGCGGAAGCGTCCTCGGCGCTGGTGGAGCATGGTGTGGCTCCGCAGACACCGGTTGCGGTGACCGCTTCGGGCACGACGGTGTCCCAGCGCACGATCGACACCACCCTGGCTTCGCTGCCTGCCGATGCCGGGGAGTTGCAGGGACCCCTGGTGGTCACGATCGGTGCCGCCGCGGGGAATCGGAGCGGGCTGTCCTGGTGGGAGTCCCGCGCCCTGTACGGCTGGAAGGTCCTGGTGCCGCGCACCAAGGAGCAGGCCGGGGCGATGAGCGAGCGGCTGTGGTCGCACGGTGCCGTCTCGCACGAGGTGCCGACGATCTCGGTGGAGCCGCCGCGCAGTCCGGCACAGATGGAGCGAGCGGTCAAGGGACTGGTCGACGGTCGCTACCAGTGGATCGTGTTCACCTCGACCAACGCCGTGCGTGCGGTGTGGGAGAAGTTCCACGAGTTCGGTCTGGACGCGCGGGCCTTCTCCGGCGTCAAGATCGCGTGCGTGGGAGAGGCGACGGCCGACAAGGTGCGCTCCTTCGGCATCATGCCGGAGCTGCTGCCCTCCGGTGATCAGACGAGCGAGGGATTGCTGCAGGACTTCCCGCCGCACGACGACGTTCTGGACCCCGTGGCCCGTGTGCTGCTGCCGCGCGCCGACATCGCCACCGAGACGCTGTCGGCCGGTCTGTCCGAGCGTGGCTGGGAGGTCGACGACGTGACCGCGTACCGGACGGTGCGCGCTGCGCCGCCGCCCGCCGAGACCCGCGAGATGATCAAGAGTGGCGGGTTCGACGCGGTGTGCTTCACCTCCTCGTCGACGGTGCGCAACCTGGTCGGTATCGCCGGTAAGCCGCACGCCCGCACTCTGGTGGCCTGTATCGGACCGAAGACGGCGGAGACGGCCAAGGAGTTCGGCCTGCGGGTCGATGTCCGGCCGGAGGTGGCCCAGGTTCCGGCACTGGTGGACGCACTGGCCGAGCACACCGCCCGGCTGCGTGCCGAAGGTGCCCTGCCGCCGCCGAAGAAGGCCAAGCGCGCCCGCCGCTCTTGAGGGAATGCTCGGATTGGTTTGCGTGACGGTGCCGGTGGCGGGACCTCCGGCGTCGCCACGCTGCGGGATCCGGAACATCGAGTAGTCACTACGCCACGTTCCGGCTGCCTTCGCGAGGCTGTGCCGGAGAACCCGCGGCGGTGCCGATTGCTTACGCGGTAAAAGCGGTGACGCCGTTTACCCGACGGCCGATATGGCCGAAACAGTCGGTTTCCCAATCCGCCCGGTATTGAGGAGTTTTTGCCCATGTATCCGTCCCATCGTCCGCGGCGGCTGCGCCGCAACGCCGCCGTGCGCAGGATGGTCGGGGAGACGAGCGTCGAACCCCGGCACCTGGTGCTGCCGATGTTCGTCCGGGAAGGTGCTGCCGAGCCGAGAGCGATCCCGTCGATGCCTGGAGTGGTCCAGCACAGCAGGGAGTCCCTGCGCAAGGCTGCGGCCGAGGCCGTCGCCGCCGGGGTCGGCGGCCTGATGCTGTTCGGTGTTCCCGAACGCAGGGACTCCACCGGTTCCGGTGCCACCGACACCGACGGGATCCTCAACGTCGCGCTGCGGGATGTCGCCGCCGAAGTCGGGGACGACGCGGTGCTGATGGCCGACACGTGCCTGGACGAGTTCACCGACCACGGTCACTGTGGTGTGCTCGACGACCGCGGCAATGTCGACAACGACCGCACACTGCGGCTGTACGGGCAGATGGCGCTGGCGCAGGCTTCTTCGGGAGCCCACACGGTGGCACCCAGTGGCATGATGGACGGGCAGGTGGGGGTGATCCGGGAATCGTTGGACGCCGCCGGCTTCACCGACACCTCCATCCTGGCCTATTCCGCCAAGTACGCGTCGGCCTTCTACGGCCCGTTCCGTGATGCGGTGGACTCCCAGCTCACCGGTGACCGGCGGACCTACCAGCAGGACCCGTCCAACGGCAGGGAAGCGCTGCGGGAGACCGAGCTGGATCTCGCCGAGGGCGCGGACATGGTGATGGTCAAACCGGCGCTGTCCTACCTGGATGTGCTTCGGGAGGTGTCCGGGATCGCCGATGTTCCCGTTGCCGCCTACCAGGTCTCCGGGGAGTACTCGATGATCGAGGCGGCCGTGGGCAACGGTTGGCTGGATCGCCGGAGCACCGTGCTGGAATCGTTGACCACGATCCGCCGTGCGGGTGCGGATGTCGTCCTGACGTACTGGGCCGCGGAGGCCGCGCGGTGGCTCCGGCAGGAGCAGGGCGGGACGGAACGCGGGGCCTGAGGTGACCGAACCGAATCGGGAGCGGCCCCGGACCGGAGAGATGACCGGCCGGGGCGGAATGCCGACACCGCCGCAGTGGGTGCAGCTCGCATGGTGGCTCTGGCTCGCGAGCGTCGTGGTGGGGCTCGTGCGCACCGTGGTGCAGCTCAGCGATCGCAGAATGCTGATCGACCGGCTACGGCAGGTACAGCCGGAGCTGTCGCAGAGCGAGGTGGACGCCGCCGCGAACACCGGCATCATGTTCGCCCTGCTGTTGGGGCTGCTGATCGCCGGCGCGTTCGTGCTGCTGGCGAACCGGATGGCGCAGGGGCGCAACTGGGCGCGGATCGTGATCCTCGTCTTCGCGGCGTTCAATGTGGTCAGCACGGTGTTCACGCTGTTCGGGCTGGCCGTGCTGGGCTCGACGGTGACCGTGCAGGACACGACTGTGCAGGTCGATGCCTGGAATATCGTGTTCAGCCTGGTCATCGGTGCGCTCGACGCGGCCGTGCTGGTGCTGTTGCTGCGTCCGGACGTGAACACGTTCTTCCGGGAGGCGAGGCGGCGGTTCCACGAGCAGAAGGCAGGTCGTACCGGCGGGCACGGCTGAGCCGCAGCCGGTGCCCGCTGCGGCGCGGTGTCCGGAAGATCACGATTGCTGCCGTCGAGTGGACATCCGGTGGGGTGGTTTCTACGGTTTGCGCGTGACGTCGCCACAGGATCCTTGGCAGCAAGACCCCCGCTCGCCCGGCGGGCAGCAACCTCCCGGGCAGTACCCTCCCGGACAACAGCCGCCCGGGCAGTACCCCCAGTATCCCGGCCAACCCCCGCAGGGCGGGTACTCACCGGTCAACCCGTACGCGGCACCGCCGGTGCCGCCGCACGAAGCGGGCGGTGTGCCGCGGCCGAGAACGATCGAGGTCGCGTTCTGGATCGCCGTCGTCGTGCCGCTCGTGGCGACGGTGTTGATCGCGATCAGCGCGTGGTTCGCCCAGGGCGTGATGCAGCAGGTGATCGAGGCCGAGGGCCCCGAGGCTCAGCAGCTCGCGAATGCGGCCGCACTGGTCGGGGTCGGGGTCGTCATATTCGTTTTCGCGGTGCTGACCGCACTGTGGATCCTGTTCGCGTTCAAGATGCGCGCGGGCAGGAACTGGGCGCGGATCACCCTGACCGTGTTCGCCGGGTTGTGGGTGATGAATGCCCTTTCCGGCCTGCTGACCAGCCCGAGCGGTTCGAGTTTCAGCATGGCGGGCATGCCCGCTGCCACGGTCGAGATACCGGCTGCGATGGTCGCGCTGGGATACACGCAGAGTGCGCTGGGCCTGGTCTCGATGGTGGCGTTCCTGGTACTGGTGTACCTCCGGCCGTCCAACCGGTTCTTCCAGGCTGCCCGGTACCGGTAAGGGCAGCGCGGGACAGTGAGCATGTGAGCATGGCTGCCCTCTTTTCCGGCCGGGGCGACACCGGCGGCACTCCCCCGCCGACGATCCTGCGTGTCGCGCTCGCACTGTGGGGGGCGCTGGCCGTCCTCCTGATTGTTCGCGCCGCGGTGAGCTGGTCCGACTTCGACCGGCTGCGTCGGCGGCTGCTCGGGCAGCAGGGGATGACACCGGCGGAGGCGGGTTCGGCGGCGCAGACGCTGTTGCTGGTGAACCTGGCGATCGCCGTGGCGCTGGCCGCCGGCTACGCGGGTCTGGCCTGGCTGGTTCGCAAGCGGCAGTGGTGGGCGCGGATCGCCGTGACCGTGCTCACCGTGCTGCACCTGGTGATGATCCTGGGCACGATGTCGATGTCCGCGTCGAATCTGGTCGTGTCGGTTCTGGCCCTGGGAGCATGGGCGTGCTCCTGGCGTGCGGAGAGTACGGAATGGTTGAACGGCGATCGATGACGGGCAGCGAGGAAATCGACAGCGAGCAAACCGGATCCGTGCTCCACGTCGAGCCCGGGGCGAGCTGGTGGCCGGTGTTGTGGGGACCCGGCTTCGCCGTGCTCGGCTTCGCCGTGGAGATGGTCACCCGCGGGCCGGTACACGGGATCCAGTGGCTTCTGCTGGCGGGTGCGCTCGCGGTGACCGCAGCGGCGTGGGTGTACGGCCGCCGCCGCTGGTACTCGGTGCGGTTGACTCCGGCCTCGCTGACCGTGGGAGGCGAGTCCGTGCCGATTGCGCGGATCGCCGCCGTGCTCGAGGAGGAAGTACCGGTGGGTACGAGAGTGCTCGGTGGCGGTTGGACGACCCCGAAGGGCACCACCGCGGTGCCGCTGCGGTTGCACGGTGATCACCAGGACGGCGGGAGCGCGGTGCTGGCATGGGCTCGACACCCGGAGCAACTGACGCGTGCCCTGCACCGCCTGGTTCCGTAGTGGGTGCGCGGACCGGCTTGCGTGGCGGTATCCGATGTCGGGCGCGTGGTACCGGCCATGAGATCCTGTTTCTCCGTGAACACCCCTGGTCCTTCCACCGGTTCGTCCGTTGCGGTCGGTGCGGAAACCGGCAGGACCGCGACAGGCTCCCGCACACGGTGGTCCCAGGTGTGGCACGCCGTGCAGGCTGCGATGGAGATACTGGCCGCGGCCCTGCTGACGTTCGCGGCACTGTGGGCATGGCAGCGAGCCGTCGTTCCGATCGACGTGCCCGGGTTGCCCACCTCGCCGGGTGGGGTGACTCGGTTGCTGGGTGACTGGATCGCGCTGTCCGTCGCGGCGGTGACGGTGTCCGGGCTGCTGGTGCTGGACGCGGCTCGCCGGATCGTCCTGGCAGCGCGGGTGCGACGGCGCCATCGCCGTGACCGGGGGCAGGCCGGATCGGCCACCGAACAGGCGCAGGTGGCGCCCGAACCCGATACGGGCGACTCGATTCGGGGCAACGCTCACCCGGACGGTATGGCGGTGGCCACCCACCCGGCTTCCGCGAGCGCTCCTGCCTGTCAGACTGGAGACGTGACAGCCGAAACTTCCGCGAATCCGACCTCGGACCCCGCCCCCCGGTCACGGCAGCTGTTCGACCGTGCCGAGGCGGTGATTCCGGGCGGTGTGAACTCACCGGTCCGCGCCTTCCACTCGGTCGGAGGCAGCCCGCGATTCATGGTGCGCGGCGAGGGCCCCACCCTGTGGGACGCCGACGGCAACCGGTATGTGGATCTGGTGTCCTCCTGGGGGCCGATGATCAACGGCCATGCCCATCCGGACGTCGTCCGCGCGGTCCGCGAGGCGGCGAGCGACGGCCTGTCCTTCGGCACGCCCGGCGTCGGGGAGATCGACCTCGCGCAGGAGATCATCGACCGGGTCGAGCCGGTGGAGCACGTCCGGCTGGTCAACTCCGGTACCGAGGCGACGATGAGTTCGGTGCGGCTGGCTCGTGCCTTCACCGGCCGCAACAAGGTGGTCAAGTTCTCGGGTTGCTACCACGGCCACGTGGACTCGCTGCTGGCCGGCGCCGGATCCGGTGTGGCGACGCTGGGCCTGCCCGCCATTCCGGGGATCCCGGAGGCGCAGGCCGCGGACACGATCGTGCTCCCCTACAACGACCTCGACGCGGTGCGGCAGGCCTTCGCCGAGTACGGGGACGACATCGCGTGCGTGATCACCGAGGCGGCCGCGGGCAACATGGGGGCGATCCCACCGCAGCCGGGATTCAACGCCGCGCTGCGCGAGATCACACGCTCGGCAGGGGCGCTGCTGGTGATGGACGAGGTGATGACCGGCTTCCGCGTGTCGGCGGCCGGATGGTACGGCCTCGACGGTGTCGCCGGTGATCTGTACACCTTCGGCAAGGTGATGTCCGGCGGTCTGCCCGCAGCGGCGTTCGGGGGACGCGCCGACGTGATGGATCTGCTCGCCCCGACCGGACCGGTGTACCAGGCGGGCACGCTGGCCGGGAACCCCGTCGCGGTCGCCGCGGGCCTGGCGAACCTGCGTGCGGCGGACGCGGACGTCTACGCCGCGCTCGACCGCAACGCCCAGCGGCTCGGCGAACTGCTGGGTTCCGCGTTGTCCTCGAAGGGCGTGCCCCACCGGGTGTCGTTGGCGGGCAACCTGGTCAGCGTGTTCTTCAGCGAGTCCGAGGTGCACGACTTCGCCGGTGCCCAGGCACAGCAGTCCTGGCGGTTCCCGCCGTTCTTCCACGCGCTGCTGCAGCGGGGCGTGTATCCGCCGCCGAGCGCCTTCGAGTGCTGGTTCGTCAACGCCGCGATGGACGACGCCGCGTTCGAGGTGATCGAGCAGGCACTGCCGCACGCCGCCGCGGCAGCCGCGGAAGCCACTCCGCCGGAGGCGTCCGAGTGAGCGCGAACAGGACCGTGGTGCACTTCCTGCGCCACGGTGAGGTGCACAACCCGGAGGGCATCCTCTACGGCAGGCTGCCGAACTTCCACCTGTCCGAGGAAGGGGAGCGACAGGCCAAGCTGGTCTCGGAGTTCCTCGCCGATCGCGACCTCGCGCACGTGGTGGCCTCGCCGATGCAGCGAGCGCAGCAGACGGCGTCACCGATCGCCGCGGCCCACGGGCTGGAGGTCACCGTCGACGAGCGGTTGATCGAGGCCGACAACCGGTTCGAGGGGTGCAAGGTCTCGGTGGGTGACGGGGCACTGCGCTCACCGCGGCACTGGCCGAAGCTGTGGAACCCGTGCCGCCCCTCGTGGGGTGAGCCCTACCGCGAGATCGCGCACCGGATGCTCGGCGCGGCGCATCGGGCCCGTGCCGCGGCCGTGGGCCGGGACGCGGTGTGCGTCTCCCACCAGTTGCCGATCTGGATTCTGCGGCGGTTTCTGGAGAGCAGGCCCCTGTGGCACGATCCTCGCAGGCGCCGCTGCTCACTGGCCTCGCTGACGAGCCTGGTGTTCCACGACGAGCAGCTCGTGCGGGTCGCCTACGTCGAACCTGCGGGCGAAAGCGATCCGGAGGCGAGTGGGGCATGACACGGCTGATGCGACTCCTGGCGGTCTCCGCCGCGATGATGCTGACCCTGGTCGCCGGCTGCGCCACGGAGGACGCGGTCTCCCAGGGCGGCGAGTTCACCTTCGTCTCGCCCGGTGGCAAGACCCGGTTGTTCTACTCGCCGGACGAGCGGGGCCGGGTCACGGGACTGCACGGCGAGAGCTTGCTGAACAAGGGTGAGCAGATCCGCCTGTCGGACTTCCGGGGCGAGGTCGTGGTGCTCAACGTCTGGGGATCGTGGTGCGGCCCGTGCCGCGCGGAGGCCGACGACCTGCAGGCCGTCCAGGACCGGCTCGGCGATCGCGGCGTGCAGGTGCTGGGCATCAACGTCAAGGACGATCGCAGCTCGGCCGCGGATTTCGTGCGCAACTACGGCATCACCTTCCCCTCGATCTACGATCCGTCGGGGCGCTCGATGCTGGCCCTGGACGGTTTTCCCCGCAGCACCGTGCCCGCCACGGTGGTGCTGGACCGCAAGCATCGGGTGGCGGCCATCTATCTGACGGAGATCACCAAAGAAGGACTGTTGCCGAAGGTCCGTACGGTCGCCGGGGAGCAGTCCCCCAGCCGATGACCAGCCTTGATGACGGTGTGTCACCGATCACCCGGGGTGGTGCCTCCTGATCGGAGAGGTGTGCCTACCCTCGAACCATGGACCCCGCCCAGCTCGCCCAATCCGGCCCGCTGCTGTTCGCGGTCGGCATTGCGGCGCTGGCCGGTGTGGTCAGTTTTGCTTCTCCCTGTGTCGTCCCGCTGGTTCCCGGCTACCTGGCCTACCTGGCCGGTGTCGTGGGGGCCGAAACTCCGGCGGTGAGCGCCTCGGAAACCGGAAAAGCCCGCCGGGGACGCTGGCGGGTGGCGGGCGCGGCGGCTCTGTTCGTCGCCGGGTTCACCGTCGTGTTCGCCGCCGCGACACTGTTGATACTGGGCCTGGCGGATACCCTGCTGGCGAATCAGCCGCTGCTGCGCAGGATCGGTGGCGTGGTGACGGTGGCGATGGGACTGGTGTTCCTGGGCCTTGTTCCGGCCTTGCAACGCGACGTTCGCATCCATCACGTCCCGAGGACGGGAGTGTGGGGAGCTCCGGTGCTCGGTGCCGTGTTCGGCCTGGGATGGACGCCGTGTCTGAGCCCGACGTTGACCGGGGTCATCTCGGTCGCCTACAGCACCCAGCTGGGTAGTGGGATGGTGGCACGCGGTGCTGTCCTGGTCCTCGCCTATTGCCTGGGCCTCGGAGTCCCGTTCGTGCTGCTCGCGCTGGGAGCGCGGTGGGCGGTGCGCAGCGCCGGCTGGCTACGGCGGCGCGGCCGTGCCATCCAGTTGGCGGGCGGGGCGTTGCTCGTCGTCGTGGGTCTGATGCTGGTCACCGGATTGTGGGGAGAGTGGATCGCGATGCTTCGTGGCCCGATCGCCGGTTTCGAGTTGCCGATCTGATGCGCATTTCCTCGATCACCGCCGCCCTCGCCTTCCTGCGCAACACCTGGCGCGGGCTGACGTCGATGCGCACCGCCCTGGTGCTGCTGTTCCTGCTCGCGCTGGCCGCGCTGCCGGGAGCCCTGCTGCCGCAGCGGCCGCTGAACCCGGCCAACGTGGAGAAGTTCTACGACGAGCACCCCACGCTGGCGCCGATCCTGGACGCGGTCGACGCGTTCAACGTGTTCGGCTCGGTGTGGTTCGCCGCGATCTACGTGCTGCTGTTCGTCTCGCTGGTCGGTTGTCTGGTTCCGCGCTGCCTGGAGTACCTGCGCCAGCTCCGCGCCAGGCCGGTGCGTACTCCGCGCAACCTGGGCCGGATGCCGCACCACGAGCAGGCCACCGTGGACAGTTCCGTGGACGAGGTGATGTCCGCCACACGCCGGAGGTTGCGCGGGTGGCGCACGAGCGAGCACACCGAGGCCGACGGCGCCCGCTCCATCAGCGCCGAACGCGGCTACGCCCGCGAGGCGGGCAACCTGGTGTTCCACTTCGCCCTGCTGGGCCTGCTGATCGCCGTCGCAGGCGGTGAGCTCTACAAGTACGAGGGCCAGGTCATCGTCATGGCCGACGGTTCGAGCTTCTGCAATTCGGGCACCTACAACTACGACTCGTTCCGCGCCGGCCTCACCGTCGACGGCACCGAGTTGAGCCCGTTCTGCGTGCGGGTGGACGACTTCGACGTGAAGTACCTGCACAGCGGGCAGCCCAGCGAGTTCCGGGCCGACATCTCCTACCAGTCCGGCGAGTCGCTGGAGACCGGTGTCTGGAAGCAGCACGACCTGGAGGTCAACAACCCGCTGCGCACGGCGGGAGACCGGGTCTACTTGACCGGCCACGGCTACGCCCCGCGGTTCACGGTCACGTTCCCGGGCGGCGAGACCCGGACCCAGACGGTCCAGTGGCAGCCGATGAACACGACGACGATGCTCTCGCAGGGAGCGACGAAGTTCGACCCGCCCGGCATGCCCGACGAGCAGCGGCGACAACAGAACCAGATCGCGATCACGGGGCTGTTCGCCCCGACCGCCGCCATGGACGGCAAGGTGCTCAGCTCGGGCTTCCCCGCCCTGCGGGACCCGGCCGTGGCCGTGGACGTGCTCAAGGGACAGCTGGGGGTCTCGACGGGGCGCGGCCAGTCCATTTTCAGTGTCGACCAGTCGATGGTGGAGTCGGGCAAGCTCGAACGGGTCGCCCGGGAGAACCTGCGCGTGGGTGAGGAGATCCGGCTCGACGACGGCACCGTGGTCCGCTTCGACGGTGTCCAGCGGTGGGTGAACCTGCAGGTTTCGCACAACCCCTTCCAGCCGTACGTGCTCGGTTGCGCCATCGCGATCGTCGTCGGGCTCGGTGCGTCGCTGAGCATCAAGCGCCGCCGGGTGTGGGTGCGTGCCGCGCCCACCGGTCCGTCCGGCTCGGACCCGACAGGCGGTGCGGCGGCATCCCCGCGTACGTTGGTCGAAGTCGGCGGACTCGCCCGTACTGATCAAGCCGGATACGGCGAGGAGTTCACCCGGTTGTCCGGCGAGCTTCTCGACTCGGTGGGTGGTTCTCCGGGCTCGGCGGAGAACCACGAGGCGGTATCCGCACGCGGAAGGAACAGTTGATGCCGGTCAACCAGGTACTGTCCACCTACAGTGACATGGCCTTCGCGACCTCGGTCGCGATCTACATCCTGGCGATGTTGCTGTACTTCGGCGAGTTCGCCTACGGCAGGACTCGCGCCGAGGTCCGGGAGCGCACGGCCGAACCGGCCATGGCCGGTACCGGCGGCACCGGCTCGGTCGATGCGCCGCAGCAGCCCGTGGTCGGCCGGATCGAGACCCCGAGCAAACGCCCGTGGCCGGAGCGCCTCGGTGGTATGGCCGTGTCGACGACCGTGCTGGGTGCGCTGGTGCACGCGGCCTCGCTGCTGTTGCGCGGGCTCGCCGTCGAGCGCGTCCCCTGGGGCAACATGTACGAGTTCGGATCCGCGATCTGCCTCGCGGCCGTGCTCGCCTGGCTGGTCGTCCTGCTGCGCCAGTCCCGTGCGGTGCGCCGGGATGCCACGCCCGCCCAGTTGCGCGGGCTCGGTGGTTTCGTGCTGCTGCCGATGGTGCTGTTGCTGTTCCTGTCCGGCACGGTGCTCTACGCCGAAGCCGCCCCCCTGCAGCCCGCGCTGCAGTCGTACTGGATCTGGATCCACGTCTCCGCCGCCGTGGTCTCCAGCGGAGTGCTGCTGTTCGCCGGTGTGGCGAGCTTGATGTTCGTGCTGCGCGTCCGGCACGAGAACAACCCGCTCAAGCTCGCGCGGCTGGGTGGTCGCCTGCCGGCAAGCCAGGTGCTGGACCGGCTGGCCTACCGGGCCACCGTGGTCATCATGCCGGTGTGGACGTTCGCGATCATCGCCGGCGCGATCTGGGCCGAGGCCGCGTGGGGCCGTTTCTGGGGCTGGGATCCGAAGGAGACCACCGCGCTCGTGGCGTGGATCATTTACGCCGCCTACCTGCACGCACGTGCGACTTCCGGCTGGCGGGGCGTGCGCGCGGCGTGGATCAACATTCTCGGTCTCGTGGCGATGCTGTTCAACCTGTTCTTCATCAACATCGTCATTACCGGCCTGCACTCCTACGCCGGCCTCTGAGGGGGTACGGCTGAGGGCCGAGTGCCGGTGTCGCACCCATCCGACTCCGATGCGGGCTTGGATCTCGGGTGTCTCCGGAGCTACCGTCGCGTGCGGATCGGGAAGGTCCCGATCCGTTCTTGGAGGGGGCTCGAACGGTGACCGCACGATACGAGGAGCCCGAAACGGTACGCGGTTCGAGACCGGTGTCTCCCGGCGCTGCCCCGGAGTCCGGAACCGAACAGGGTGATTCCGGGAAGTGGCATACGGAAGCCGTGGTCGCACCGGGCAATGGCGCGGAGCAGGGGGACGCGCCGCCGGACTACGGTGACAGCGAGTACGCGGCCGAGCGCTATGTCGAGCCCGAGACCGATCCGAGTCGGCCCCGGCCGGCGACCGGCCCGACTCCCGCACCGCCGGCCGGGGATCCCGTGCCTTCCGCCGGAGGACCGGCGCCGGAGCCACAGCCCGGCCCGCAGCAGCACACGACTTCTCCGCAGCCCTCCCCGGCACAGCAGGCTCCCTCGCCGGGAGACGTTTCCGCCGCTGCTCCGCATCGGTTCGGTGGGACGCCCGGTCCGTACCCGGTCGCCGGGGACGGGGCCGGTGCGCACTCCCCGGAGGGCCGGCCACATGTGCCTCCGGTGCAGCCCGGCATGCAGCAGCCCCAGCCGAGTCCCACCCAGCAGCCGTATCCGTTCCCCGCGCCACCACAGACTCCCGGTGCTGCGGGTCCCGGTGAGCAGCCGTTCGGTCCTGACCTCTCCTCGGCGCAGCTGCTTCGGCGAGCCAAGCGGCCGCCGCAGTCCGGTTGGCGCCGGGCTGTGTACGTGGCCAGCGGCCGCACCATCAATCTCGGTGAAAGTCCGGCGGACCTGCATCGCAGGGAGTTGACCGAGCGCATCAACCAGCCACTGCACGGCTGCTACCGGATCGCGATGTTGAGCCTCAAAGGCGGTGTCGGCAAGACCACGGCGACGGCGACGTTGGGTTCCATGTTCTCCTCGCTGCGCGGCGATCGGGTGGTCGCGGTCGACGCCAATCCCGACCGGGGCACGCTGAGCCAGAAGATCCCACTGGAAACCACGGCCACCGTGCGCCATCTCCTGCGGGATTCCCAGCGGATTCGCAAGTACAGCGACATCCGGTCCTACACGTCCCAGGGGCCGAGCCGCCTGGAGATCCTGGCGAGTGAACAGGACCCGGCGGTGTCGGAAGCCTTCAGCGAGGACGACTACCGGCGCACCGTGACGCTGCTGGAACTGTTCTACAACGTGGTGCTCACCGATTGCGGCACGGGGCTGATGCACTCGGCGATGAAGGGTGTGCTGGACACCGCTGATTCCCTGGTGATCGTGTCCTCGAGCTCCATCGACGGCGCGCGCAGTGCCTCGGCAACGTTGGACTGGCTGGATGCCCACGGCTACGGCGATCTGGTGAGCCGCTCGGTGGCGGTCATCAACTCGGTGCGTCCGGGATCGGGCACGGTGGACGTGGACAAGCTGACCGCGCACTTCGGCTCACGCTGTCGCGCGGTATCCAGGATCCCGTTCGATCCCCATCTGGACGAGGGTGCCGAAGTGGAGCTGGATCAGCTCGCGAGCCCGACCAGGCTGGCGCTGCTGGAACTGGCCGCGATCGTGGCCGATGACTTCCCGTACGCATTCGGACGCCGGCACCGGACCGGTCCGTGAGGCCGGTCCCGGGTATCTCAGCTCTCGTCATCGCGCTGCTTGCGCCGTTGCTCGTCCAGACGACGAAGAAAGTCGGGATCGTCGTCGGGGGCCACCGGTTGTGAGCGGTCGGTTCGATCGTTGACCGCGTCGCGGACGGGTCCGAACGCTTGCCACATCAGCACGATGAGGGTGATCGTGCCGATTGCTGCCAGGATGTAGATCATGCGTGGCCACCTCCTTCCCCAGATTAGCGAATGCTTCGGGGAAAGAGGTGGTCCGGCGAGTCGTGAATCGGGGCGGTGACTCCGAAGGTGATCGAGGTGGGCCTCGGATGGCTCCCTCGGGGTCAGCGGCTGCTGTCCGCGTCGTGAGTCAGCTGCGCGAGCAGAGTACGGACCTCCGATTCCCGGAACCGGCGGTGCCCGCCGGGAGTTCGGATGGACCCGATCCGTCCTGCGGCGGCCCAGCGAGTCACGGTCTTCGGATCGACCCGGAACAGTGCGGCGACCTCACCCGGGGTGAGCAACTTGTCCGGGTGGTCGTGGCGGGTCTGCTGGGTCGGCGCGGTCACGAGCGGCCTCCACGGTGCGTCTCTGCGGGCATTTCGGGCATTGACGGTCAGCATCCTGGCATCGAGGTGTTCGGGTACTCGAACATTTGGGTGCAGGTAAAGGGAAGGTAAGGGACGAACGGGGCGCTTCGGACGTGCGGTCTCCTCCGATGGCCCCGATTCGGCGACCGCCCGGGCAGCGGGCGCCCGCCTGCCCGTGTTCCGTTTGCTCTACCCTGGCTGACGTGCAGGAACAGGAGGAAGTCGTGGGCGGGGGTGCGCGCACCCACGAGAGTGAGCCGTCACGGAGCCTGGCGTTCGACATCACTCTTTACACTGTGGCGCGTTTCGGTATGCTCGCCGCGCTGACCGCGGCGCTGGTGCTGTTCGATGTTCCGCTCCTGGTCGCCCTGGCGGTTTCGGTCGTGGTGGCAATGCCGTTGTCGCTGTTCGTGTTCGGTGGCCTGCGCCGTCGGGTGGCCACCGGAATGGCACAGCGCGCCGAGCGTCGGCGGGCGCAACGGGCGCACCTGCGGGCACAGCTGCGAGGATCCCGTGAAGGGGGAGACCCCGGCGAGGAGGAACGGTGACCGGCGGCATCGTGGACCGCTCGTCCGAGCGGACGAGAGCGTGGACCTGTGAGGCCGTCCGCATGATCGAGGCGGATGCCAATCGCAGCGCCGACACGCACTTGCTGCGCTATCCGCTCCCGCCGGACTGGGGAATCGACCTGTATCTCAAGGACGAGTCGACGCATCCGACCGGTTCGCTCAAACACCGGCTGGCGCGCTCCTTGTTCCTTCATGCGATCTGCAACGGGTGGGTGGTGGAAGACACCCCGGTGATCGAGGCTTCTTCCGGCTCGACCGCGGTATCGGAAGCGTATTTCGCCAAGCTGCTGGGATTGCCGTTCATCGCGGTCATGCCGCGCTCGACCAGTGCGGAGAAGGTGACACTGATCGAGTGGCACGGCGGTAAGTGCCATTTCGTCGACGAGCCGAGTGCGATCTACGACGAGTCCCGCGCTCTGGCGGCGAGCATGGGCGGCCACTTCATGGACCAGTTCACCCACGCCGAGGGAGCCACCGACTGGCGGGGAAACAACAACATAGCGGAATCGACCTTCGAGCAGATGGCGCTGGAGCGTTACCCCGAACCGGCTTGGATCGTGGCGGGAGCGGGCACCGGAGGTACCAGCGCGACGCTCGGCCGCTACATCCGTTACCGCAGGTACAGTACTCGTCTGGCAGTCGTGGATCCGGAACATTCGGTTTTCTTCGACGCGTGGCGCGATGGTGACCCGACGCGCACCGGCGAGCGAGGGTCGCTGATCGAGGGGATCGGCAGGCCGCGTGTGGAGCCGTCGTTCGTCGGGCAGGCCATCGATCGGATGATCAGGGTGGACGATGCCGCCTCGATCGCCACGATCCGGTGGGCGGAGGAGGTGCTCGGGAGGCGCGTCGGTGGCTCGACCGGGACGAACCTGTGGGGGGTCTTCGGGTTGGTGGCGCAGATGCTGCAGCAGGGACAGCGCGGCAGCATCGTGACGCTGTTGTGCGATGGCGGTGAGCGCTACGCCCACACCTACTACGACGACGAGTGGGTCGCTGCGCAGGGATTGTGCCTGGAGGAACCGCTGCGGACACTGGAGCGGTTCCATGGCACCGGCGAGTGGATCACGACGGGATAGAATTCGTCGTCAGTCTGTTCGGGTGGTGACCGAAGCCCCGGAGCCGGTTACGCGGTCCGGGATGATCGCTCAAGCGAAAAGTATGCCGCAGCCTCACATGCAGCACGTGTGAGGGAGCGTGGCGCCGAGTGCGACGAAGGGCGAGTGCGATGAGAAGCCGGGCCGCGTTGCTCGTGGCCGTGCTGATGGGGACCGGCGTTCTGTCCGCCTGCACCTCGGGTGAGCGATCGGCGGACTCCGGTGAGCCAGCACCGTCGGCGAGCGAGACGCCTCCGGCGCCCCCGTCGATGACCCGGCAGGTGCCTGCGGCGGAACGAGTGCGGCTCGATGCCCTGTCTGCGGACCAGGTGTGCGACCTGGTGAGCACCGAGACACTGGGGCGGCTCGCTTTTCCGGTTCAGTCCGGTCAACCACGCGAGGTCGGTTCCGAACCACCCGTGCGCGGGTGCTCGTTCGATGCCGCCAGCGGTACCCGCTCGGTGCTGATCGCCACGCAGCCGGACGGGTTCGACCGGCTCGGGGCCGAGGAGGTCGACCTGGGGAAGTTGCGCGGCTCGCGGATCCTGCACGTCAATGACTGCACGGTGCTCGTCGGGGTGTCCCGGGCGACACTGCAGGTGTCGGTCACGGCCGCCGAGGCGGGCACCGACCAGTGCGACACCGCGACGGACGTCGCGGGCTACGTCGCCGAAGGTCTCGTCCGCTGACGGTCACCGGCGTTCGCCCGGCCGCTTCCGGGCGCCCGCGGCAGTACGAGGGCGTGCTGCGCGTTCCCGACGCCGAGCGCTACCCGAAGGCGAAGGCGAGCCCGGTCAGGGCGGCCCAGGCGAGCATGGCCAGCCCGGTGTCGCGCAGCACGGGCAGCAGCGCCGTCCCGGTGTCGCCCCGGGTCACCGTGCGCAGGGACGCCAGCAGCGGTGCCAGGGCGAGGAACCCCAGCAATGCCAGGGAATTGCGCAGGCCGGTCAGGGTGGTGATGACGAACGGCGCGAGTACCAGTCCGATGTAGAGGGTCCTGGTGTCGCGGTCGCCGAGAAGCACGGCGAGCGTGCGCTTGTCGGTGGTCGCGTCCGTGGGGATGTCGCGCAGATTGTTGGCCACCAGGACCGCGCTGGAGAAGGTTCCGACCGCCACCGCTGCGCCGATGCCGGAACCGGTGATGGTGTCGGCCTGGACGTAGAGCGTGCCGAGCACCGCGACGGGGCCGAAGAACACGAACACGGCGAGCTCGCCGAACCCGGCGTAACCGTACGGTCGCCTGCCCCCGGTGTAGAACCAGGCCCCCACGATGCACACGGCACCGACGGCGATCATCCACCAGTGTCCACTGAGGACGACAACTCCCAGGCCGGCGATCGCGGCGAGGCCGAAACAGGCGAATGCCGCTGCCCGCACGGTACCCGGCGGGGCGGCCCCGGAGCCGACCAGACGTTGCGGGCCCACCCGGTCGGCGTCGGTGCCGCGGATCCCGTCGGAGTAGTCGTTGGCGAAGTTGACCCCGGTGATCAGCAGCAGCGCGACCACGAGCGCGAGTGCGGCGAGCGGAAGGCCGAAAGCGTCGGTGCCCGCCGCGGCCCCGGACCCGGCGAGCACGGGTGCGATCGCGTTCGGCCAGGTTCGTAGCCGGGCTCCTTCGACCCACTGCGCGAATGTCGCCATGCGAATCATCTTCGCGCATCGGCGTACGTCAGCTTCCCAGGGCCTGCCGGAGTGCGTGCCGGTCGGGCTTGCCCGGGCCGCGCAGCGGGAGTTGCCGGAGGAAGGTGATGCGTTTCGGTGCCGCGGCACTGCCCGCCTGCTCGCGCACGGCAGCGCGGAGGATCTCGGCAGGCGGTGGTGCATCCGGGTCGGCGGGCACGACGGCGGCGGCCACGGCCTGTCCCCACTCGGGATCGTCCACACCGAGCACGCAGGCCTCCCGCACCGCTGCGTGCTCGGTCAGGACACGCTCGATCGGGCCGGGGGCGACGTTCACCCCACCGGTCACGATGATGTCGTCGGCGCGGCCGAGGACCTCCAGCCGTTCACCGTTCCTGCGGCCGAGATCTCCGGTCCGGAACCAGCTGTCGGTGAAGGCCGTGGCATCCGGCAGGTGCCGGTAGCCGCGGGCCAGCATCGGACCGGACAGGCTGATCACGCCGGAACCGTCGCCGGAATGACCGTCGTCGATGTGCACGGACACCCCTTCCATCGGCACGCCGTCGTAGACGCAACCTCCGGCGGTCTCGCTCATCCCGTACGTGGTGACCACACGGACACCCGCCTGCCGGGCACGCCGGAGCAGGGCGGGCGGGGTGGCGGCACCACCGAGCAGCACGGCATCGAACGCGCACAGTGCCCGCAGGCCCGCGCCTGCGCCGCTGTCGCCGGGGGTGTCGCCGTCGTCGAGCAGCCGGGCGAGCTGCGTCGGCACGAGCGCGGTGTAGCGCGGCCCGTCGGTAGTGGGCATCCGGCGGGCCGCGTCGGCGAAGGCGTCCGGTCGGAAACCTCCGGCGGTGTCCACGGCGGTGGGTGCCGTTCCCGCCACCAGGGAACGGATCAGCACCTGGATTCCTGCGATGTGGTGGGCGGGCATGGCCAACAGCCAGTGCCCGGGACCGCCGAGGTACCGGTGGGTGGCCTCGGCCGAGGCACGCAGTGCCGAGGCGCTCAGCAGGACTCCCTTGGGCGTGCCCGTAGAACCGGATGTGGCGATGACCAGCGCGGTCGGGTCGGCCGGATCGTCCTCGCCGGGCTCCAACGGCTCGTCGACCCCCAGGGCCTCGGTGGTGCGCCGAGCCGCGGTGGGCTCGTCCGCGGCCACCGGCAGCAGAGCCGGGCCGTCCCCGTCGAGTGTGCGACGCAGCGCGGGCAGGATCTCCGGCGCTCGCATCCCGGTCGGGACGGGCAGTGCCTGGAGTTTCCGCGCGTCGGCCATGCCCTCCATTGTCGCGCCGCGCGTACCGGTGCGTCGGAGGCGGTGAACCAACCGGGTCATCGGCGCACGTGGTCACCTGCTTGTGCGACCACGTGTTCGACTGACGACGGTGGGAGCCACCACGGCGCCGGGTCACTTCCGAGAGGACTCCGAAGCACTGTTCAGTAGTACCAGGGGTGGTCGGACCAGTCTGGTTCGCGGCGCTGCAGGAATGCGTCGCGCCCTTCCACGGCCTCGTCGGTCATGTAGGCCAGTCGGGTCGACTCGCCGGCGAAGAGCTGCTGGCCGACCAGCCCGTCGTCGAGGGCGTTGAAGGCGTACTTGAGCATCCGCTGGGCCGTGGGGGACTTGCCGTTGATCTCGGCCGACCACTGCAGCGCGGTGCTTTCGAGTTCGGCGTGGTCCACGACCTCGTTGACCATGCCCATCTCGTGAGCCTGCTCGGCACTGTAGGGGCGCCCGAGGAAGAAGATCTCGCGGGCGAACTTCTGGCCCACCTGCCGGGCGAGGTAGGCCGAACCGAACCCGCCGTCGAAACTGCCGACGTCGGCGTCGGTCTGCTTGAACCGGGCGTGCTCGGCGCTGGCCAATGTGAGATCGCACACCACGTGCAGGCTGTGCCCACCCCCGGCGGCCCAGCCGCCCACCACGGCGATGACCACCTTCGGCATGAACCGGATCAGCCGCTGCACCTCCAGGATGTGCAGCCGCCCGGCACGGGCCGGATCCACCGTCTCAGCTGTCTCCCCCTCGGCGTACCGATACCCCGAGCGCCCCCGGATGCGCTGATCACCTCCCGAGCAGAACGCCCAGCCGCCGTCCTTCGGTGAAGGCCCGTTTCCGGTGAGCAGCACACAGCCGACGTCGGAGGTCGTGCGGGCGTGGTCCAGCGCCCGGTACAGCTCGTCGACGGTGTGCGGGCGGAACGCGTTGCGCACCTCGGGGCGGTCGAAGGCGATGCGCACGGTGCCTGCGGCCCGCCCTTCGGCGACACACCGGTGGTAGGTGATGTCGGTGAAGTCGAAGCCCTCCACGGGGCGCCAGACATCGGGGTCGAACAGCTCTGAAACAGGTGAGTTCTGCACGCCTGGGAGGATAAGCACGCAACCGGGCGGTTTTTCCGACCACCCGCGAGGACCGAGTACTGATCTCTTGGAGTGAGCGGTGAATCCCTCCACGGCCCAGGCCGAGGTGCTGGTGGACGAGCTGGTGCGCAACGGCGTTTGCGAGGTGGTGCTCTCGCCCGGTTCGCGCAACGCGCCGCTGTCCTTCGCGCTGCACCGCGCCACGGAGGCGGGGCGGCTGCGGCTGCACGTGCGGGTGGACGAGCGCAGCGCCGGGTTCCTGGCACTGGGACTGGCGGCCCGCAGCGGTCATCCGGTCGCGGTCGTGTGCACCTCGGGAACGGCCACCACGAATCTGCACCCGGCGGTGAGCGAGGCATGGCACTCCGGTGTGCCGCTGATCGTGCTGACCGCCGACCGGCCGCCGGAACTGCGGGCGGCGGGGGCGAACCAGACGATCGATCAGCACCGCCTCTACGGCACGGCGGTGCGCCTGTTCGACGAGCTGGCCGTGGCCGAGAACCGTCCCGGGCAGAACGCCTACTGGCGCACCCAGGTCTGCCGCGCGTGCCACGCCGCAGGCTCGGCACGGGGCCGGGGTGGCCCGGTGCATCTGAACGTGCCGCTGCGGGAACCGCTGGTTCCGGACGGTGACCCCGACTGGTGTGAACCCCTGCGGGGGCGGCCGGACGCCGAGCCGTGGACCCGCCTGGCCGGGGACGAGTCCCCGGCCTCGGCGCTGTCGTCGGTGCGTTCCCCGCACGGTGTGGTACTGCTCGCCGACGACCACGGCGACGAGGCGGCGCAGTGGGCCGAGCAGCTCGGCTGGCCGGTGCTGAGCGAGATCGGCGGTGTGGGGCTCGGCGGGGCGAACGCCGTGGCCGCCGGGATGTGGTTGCTCGACCTGCCCGGTTTTCTCGACGACCACCGGCCCGAGCAGGTGGTGTGTGTGGGGCGCCCGACGGTGTTCCGCCAGGTCCAGCGCCTGCTGGCCGACCGCGGTGCCGAGATGCTGCTGGTGCACGGCGCGGGCTCGGGCTGGCCGGCTCCGGGGCAGGATGTGCGGGAAGTGGCACAGACGCTGGGCAGTGCCGATGTCGCCGTCGATCCCGGATGGTTGGCCGCGTGGCAGCGGGCCGATCACAAGGTCCGCGCCGCCCTGCACGCGGCCCTGGATGCGGAGGACTGGGCGAGCGGCCCGGTGGTGGCCCGGGACGTGATCGATGCGTTGCCCCCGGAAGCGCTGTTCGTGCCGGGCTCGTCGAATCCGGCGCGGGACGTGGCGCTGGCCGCACGGCACCGGCCGGATGTCGTGGTGCACCGCAACCGTGGTGTCGCGGGCATCGACGGCACGGTTTCCACGGCGATGGGCTCCGCCCTCGCCCACGGCGGTCCCGCGTACGCGCTGCTGGGCGACCTGACGTTCCTGCACGACAGCAACGGTCTGTTGCTGGGTCCCGCCGAACAGCGGCCGGACCTGACGATGGTGGTGTTCAACGACGACGGCGGGGGGATCTTCTCGCTGCTGGAACAGGGCGGCCCGGAGTACGGGGAGTCGTTCGAGCGGATCTTCGGCACCCCGCACGGCACCGACCTCGCGGCGTTGTGCGCGGCGCACGGTGTCGAGCACGTGGCCGCACATCGGCGCTCGGAACTGCTGGAGGCGCTCCGGCCCCGCTCCGGCCTGCGAGTCGTGGAAGTCCGTTCCGATCGCGCGCGGCTGCGCGGTGCGCACGAGCGCCTGCGCGCGGCCGTCTCGTCGGCGTTCCCCGGCGAGTGAACGGAACTTTCGCGCGGTCTATACGGGTGAGAGTTCCGTTCACTCACATCCGCTGCGCGTCGCGGGGAGACGCGGATCACTGCACACCTTCGAGGGCTTCCCGGATGGGCAGGAGCTTCGCCTGAGCTTCGGCGACCTCCTCGTCGGGGTCGGAGTCGGCCACGATGCCGCATCCGGCGAACAGCCGGACCGTGCTGCCTTCCGGGGAACCGCCTCCGGAGTCGCCGCGCGGCGGCTCGGCGGCCCCTGACGCACCGGCTGCCGTCGCACCGGTCGCCTGCCGCCGGACCGGCGCCTGCGGCTGGATCTGCGCGCACCGCAGCGCGATGCCGAACTCGCCGTTGCCGTCACCGTCGACCCAGCCCACCGGGCCGGCGTACCGCTCCCGATCCATGTCCTCGAGTTCGTCGATCAGACGCACGGCATCGGCGGTGGGAGCGCCACCCACGGCCGCGGTCGGATGCACGGCCGAGACGATCCGCAGCAGCGAGGCACGCCCGTTGCGGGCGCAGTGCTCGTTCAGCCGCCCCGATACGTCGGAGGCCAGGTGCATGACATTGCGCAGCCGTAGCACATCCGGTCGCTCGGGAATGCTCAGTTCGTCACAGTACGGACGCAGGGTCTCGGCCAGCGATTTCACGGCGTAGGCGTGCTCGCCCAGATTTTTCGGCGAGTCGAGCAGTTCCTTGGCCAGGTGGTCGTCATCGGCGCCGTCGCGGGGCCAGCTCGTGCCCGCGAGCACGCGCGACTGCACGCGGTCGCCGTTGCGTTCCAGGAGCAGTTCCGGGGTGGCCCCGACCAGGCCGTCCACCGCGAACGTCCAGCAGCTCGGATAGCGCTCGGCCAGGTTGTGCAGCAGGAACCGCGCGTCGAGTGGCTCCGAAGTGGTGGCCAGCAGGTCGTGCGCCAGAACGACCTTGCTGATGCGCTCGGGGCCGCGCATCCGCCGGACGGCCTCGGCCACCGCCGCACGGTAACTCGTGGCGGGTAACCGGCCGTCGCTGTAGCGGACCGGCCCGGGGCGGCGGACCGGTGTGACGGGTTTCGGTTCCGCGGCTTCCCCGATGGTGGTGATCCACCGCACGCCGCCGCGTTGCCCGATGACGACTTCCGGTACCACGAGTGCCGATCGGCCCGGTTGGTCGTCGAAGGCGATGCTGGCGAAGGCGACCGGTCCCGTACCGGGCAGTCGGACCGTGTCGTCGACCTCCATCCGGGTGCACAGCCGTTGCCACTGGTCGTCGGTATCGGTGAAACGATCCGGCCCGGCGGTGTCGATGCGCGCCACTTCCCCCCAGCCGACGAGCCCCTCACCGTGGCACACCCAGCTCAGTGACGCGTCCCGGATCTGGACCGGGGCGGCGGAGTCGCCCTCGACCTGCCTGCTGTCGGGGAGCAACTCCAGCAGGTTCGGGTCGTACAGGGGATCGCCGGAGCGGATCTCGCGGGTACGGACAGTCAGAACACGCGGGGTAGTGGCCACCGTTCGAGGGTATGTGGAGGGACTCGCCCCGCGAGGCTGCCCATGGGATCGAGTTGGGTGGAACACTCGCCCGTCCACCCGTGTCCGAGCGCTCGCCATGGTGAGGATCCCCCTACAATCGCCGACTGTGGCGAGCGATGCGGTCTTGCGGAATGCGGCCGGCGCGGCGACCGGTACGAACACGGACAGTGATGCAGTGTTGACAGGGTGGTCTCGGGGACGGGTGAGGAGGTCGGCGTCGCGGCTGGTCCTCGCACTGGGCGGGTTGTGTACCGCCCTGCTGCTGGCGATCCTGCTGGCCTGCTTCATCAACGACCGCACCATCGAGGGCTCCCGTGGTACCGCCGTTGCCGAGGTGGTGGAAACCTCGTGGACGCGCACGGTCGTGCGGTTCAACACCGAGGACGGGCGGGTGTTCATCCCCTCGGGTGGCGTTCTCTACCCGTCCGGCCTGCACGAGGGGCAGCTCGTGCGGGTCGAGTACAACAGGCAGGACCCGGATCTCGTCCGGGTCGCCGGCCGCACCGTGACGGTGGCGCTGCTTCCGGTGTTCGGGGCTCTGGCGGTCGTCTGGGCGGCACTGGGGCCGGTGTACTGGCTGCTGCGTCGTTCGGCGTCGCCCTCTCGCTGAATCGTCCTCGGGTCCGCGTGACGTGCTGTAGTCATTTGTGCCTGTGCTGCTGCACTGGAGTGACGTGCTCTTTCGCTCGTTCGCGATGAGGTGTGACACTGGGTGCCCCGCGGAGGATCGGGGGATTTCCGCAGGTGAGCGGTGAAGCCGAGAGTGACGGCGCCGGGCACCGGCACTTCGCACTCGGCTGCAGCACCGCACAGGTGAGGTTGCCATGAGCTCTTCGAGTGCCGACGCCCATTCCGGCTCGGACGTCGCCCCGCCGGGCGGGACGGAAACGCAGGGCGAGGCGGAGACGCCGACTCAGCGGTGGGTGCTGGGGCCCGCACCCCGGGATCCCATGCTGGCGGTGCCGCGGTACGTGCCCGAGGGGGTGTCCGGCGTGGACCTCTCCTGCTACTGCCTGATGCTGGCCGATGACGCGCTCGTGCTGTCCCAGCGGCTGGCCGAGGTGGCGTACCGGGCACCGGAGCTGGAGGAGCACGTCGCTCTGGCCGAGATCGGCCTCGACCTGCTTCGGCAGGCCCGGACTCTGCTCGGCAGAGCCGGTGAGTTGGACGAGGACGGGCGTGACGAGGATCGGCTGGCCCATTTCCGGGTGGCCGACCAGTTCCGCAACGTGCGACTGGTCGAAATCGACTGCGGTCCGGGCGCGGGAGGGGACTTCTCCGCCGGGATCGCCCGGTTTCTGCTGTTCGCCGTGTGGCGGGTGGAATTGTTCCGGCGGCTTGCCGACACCCGTGACCCCGTGCTGTCGGCCCTGGCCGCGAACTGGCTGCCCCGGTCGATCGAGCATCGCGACCACGCCGCCCAGTGGGTGATCCGGCTGGGTGATGCCACCGAGGTGTCGCGGCAGCACATACTGGCCGGTCTGTCCCGGGTGTGGCCGTTGGCCGGCGAGCTGTTCGCGCCGCATCCGGTCGAGATGCGGCTGACCGAGGTGGCATGCGCTGTGGACCCGTCCGCGCTGCTCGAGGAGTCGCTGTCCTTCCTCGACCAGGTGATGTCGGTGGCGCGGTTGGAGTCACTCGATGTGCGGGAACTCGACTACGCCGTGCCACCCGGTGGCCGCGACGGCGTGCACACCGAGGCTCTGCAGTTCCTGCTGGCGGAGATGCAGTACATCGCCCGGTCGGAGGCCGCATCCGGATGGTGAGAGGCCGCAGCACACGGTGCGGCGGCACCGAAGCACGGCCGATTGAGTAGTTCTGCGCAGGTGTGAGTGGTGCCTGCGCGGGCATGGTGGTGTGGTGGGGGCTTTCTGGGTGCAGGTGGTGCTGGTGGCGGGCGCTTTCGCGGCGATCGCGGTGCTGGTGGCATGCGGGCAGCGGTCCGGGCCCCGGACGCTCGGGGCCTCCGGGAAGGAGTCCGTGCGGTACCAGGAGGATCGGGGCGGGCACACGCCGGACCGGGTGGTGCGGGATGTCCGGGTGGTCCGGGATACCTGGATGGTGCCGTTGAACCGGTGCGAGCAGGCCGTGCACCGCGCGAGCCGTGCTGTGGAGGCGATTTCCTCCGTGCGGGCACGTCGTGGGCTGAGCGGTGTGGTGCACCGGATGGCGGCCGAGTTGCCGAACGTGCGTGCGCTGGTGGAACTGGGGCGCGGCCTGGAGGCCGGCGGAGCGCGGGGGGATGCACCGAAGGTCGCCGGGCAGCACGACATGGCTCGGCACATCCACCAGCAGCTCGCGGAGGCCGCAACCCGGTTCGGCGCGGTGACCGACGCCCTCCTGGTGTCCGTGCTCGATCTGGTGGCCCACCCCGACCTTTGCCGCTTGTACGAGCAGACGAACACCTTGCGCGATCAGTTCCCGCTGTTGCGACCGATGTCGGCGATACTCGGTCCGGATGTGGCGGCACAGGCCGCACCAGCACCGTTCGACACCGCCGTGGGCGGCGGCATGGGACGTGCCCGGCCCGGGCAGTCCGGATCCCCGATCGGAGCGCACCGGGGAGATACGTAGGCTGCGGGTATGTCCCGGGCCGGTTTGGACAAGGATCCTCGCGAGGTCGCCGCGATGTTCGACGGTGTCGCGCGGCGCTACGACCTGACCAACACCGTCCTGTCCTTCGGGCAGGACCGGCGCTGGCGGGAGATCACCCGTCGCGCACTGGATCCGAAGCCGGGTGAGCGCGTCCTCGACCTCGCCGCCGGGACCGGTGTGTCGACGGAGGAGTTCGCCCGCTCCGGTGCGGATTGCGTGGCGGCGGACTTCTCGCTGGGGATGCTGTCGGCAGGCGGGCACCGCGGCCTGCCGATGGTCGCCGCCGACGCCCTGAACCTGCCGTTCGCCGATGGGGCCTTCGACGCCGTGACGATCCTGTTCGGCCTGCGGAACCTGACGGACACGATGGCGGGGCTGCGGGAGATGGCCCGTGTCGTGCGGCCGGGTGGGCGCCTGGTCGTCTGCGAGTTCTCCACCCCGACGTGGTCGCCGTTTCGCACGGTCTACATGAACTACGTGATGCGTGCGCTTCCGCCGATCGCACGCAGCGTGTCGTCCAACCCGGATGCCTACGTCTATCTCGCCGAGTCCATTCGTGCCTGGCCCGACCAGCGCGCTCTTGCCGGAAAGATCGCCGGGGCGGGGTGGAGCGGCGTCACGTGGCGCAATCTCACCGGCGGTGCCGTGGCCGTGCACCGGGCCGTCAGGCCGGCGAGCTGACTGCCGAGTCCGGGTTCGGGGAGCCGTTCGACCGCAACTGCGGACCTTCGCGCGTTCTCGTCTGCGGGAGAGGCTCGCTGTGCCCGGTGCCGTTGCTCGGCAGCCCGACCGGGTGGTGACCCCACCTGCGTGAAGTCCCCGCGGAGCGTGTGAGTGCCCTGGTGCCTTCCTGCGAGTCCACTGCGCTTGTTGCGCTTATTGCACTTGTTTCGGATACTGTTCGAGTAGGTGACGTGCGGAACGAAGGGACGCGACAATGGCTCTGCTCGCGCTCGACTCGATCCAGCCGGACGGGGCTGACGTCTCCACCGCGGACGAAGCGCTCCGACATGTCCGGGACTACCTGGACCGCCATCCTGACGACCAGGGAAATATTCACCTTGTCGTCGACGACGAACACGGTCGCGAGGATCTCTCCGTTCCTCGCGGTGCCGTCGAGTTGCTCGCGCGGATCCTTGCTCATATGGCCTCGGGCAAGGGTGTATCGGTAGTGCCGTCGAATGCGGAACTCACGACTCAGCAGGCGGCCGACATGCTGAACGTGTCCAGGCCCTTCCTGGTCGGTCTGCTGGAAGCAGGGGAGATCGACTACCGCAAAGTCGGGACACATCGACGTGTCAGGGCGGACTCCCTCCTGAACTACATGCGCCACGACGATCAACGTCGTCGTGATGCGGCGGAGGAGTTGACTGCTTTGACGCAGGAAATGGGCTTGGACTAGGGCATGGGTTTCGTCGTTCTCTATGACGCCAATGTCCTGTATCCGAGCGTCTTGCGAGATCTTCTTATCCGGGTTGCGCAGGCAGGGATGGTGCAAGCGAAGTGGACGCACCAGATCCTGGACGAGATGTTTCGCAATCTGCGCATCAATCGTCCTGACCTCGAGGACAAGGCCTTGCAGAGAACACGTGAGCTCATGCTCGCAGCGGTTCGGGATTGCCTTGTCACAGGGTATGAACCTCTCATCGATGCTGTCACGCTGCCCGATCCCGACGACGAACATGTATTGGCTGCGGCAATCAAGGCTCGTGCTCAACTGATCGTGACGAAAAATCTCAAGGACTTCCCGGGTGAGATCGTGAGGGCTTGGGACATCGAGGCCAGGCATCCCGATGCGTTCCTGCTCGATCAGGTCGATCTCGATCGGACCGCCGTCTACGGTGCGGTTCAGCGCATCGCCGACTCGTGGCGAAATCCTCCGGGCACGATCAATGACGTCATGCTCCGGCTGGAGCGCGACGGTCTCGTGGAAACCGTGGCTGCACTGCGGAACTGATCTCGCCGTACCGGCGGTGCCGTGGCCGTGCACCGGGCCGTCAGGCCGGCGAGCTGACTGCCGAGTCCGGGTTCGGGGAGCCGTTCGACCGCAACTGCGGACCTTCGCGCGTTCTCGTCTGCGC
>NZ_QPJC01000001.1:0-218823 GCF_003337235.1 Halopolyspora algeriensis | reverse complement strand
GCCGTGCACCGGGCCGTCAGGCCGGCGAGCTGACTGCCGAGTCCGGGTTCGGGGAGCCGTTCGACCGCAACTGCGGACCTTCGCGCGTTCTCGTCTGCGCGAGAGGCTCGCTGTGCCCGATGCCGTTGCTCGGCAGCCCGACCGGGTGGTGACCCCACCTGCGTGAAGTCCCCGCGGGGGTCGATCGCGGGCGACGTCCGTCCTAGACTCGGAAGCTAGTGAATCAGTTCACAAGCGGTTCACTCGGTGCCGTTCCCTCGGGAAACGAGCACTGCACGCCCCCGAGTCGAGGAGTGTCATGACGAGCCCAACCAGCCGACGCAGCGCCGAGGACGATGCCGAGGTGATCGTGGTCGGGGCGGGCCCTGCAGGAGCGACTGCGGCGGCCTACCTGGCGCGTGCCGGTCTGGACGTCCTGGTGCTGGAAAAGAGCACCTTTCCGCGGGAGAAGGTCTGCGGTGACGGCATCACGCCACGCGGTGTCAAGCAGCTCGTCGATCTGGGCATCGACACCCGCGAGGAGGCGGGCTGGTTGCACAACCGGGGCCTGCGGGTGGTCGGAGGCGGTGTGACGCTGGAACTGGACTGGCCGGATCTCGCCGACTTCCCGCCGTACGGCCTGGTGCGCCCGCGCCACGACTTCGACGACCTGCTCGCGCGCCATGCCGAGAAGGCGGGCGCGCGCATCGTGCAGCACACGTCGGTGACCGGTGCTCTGCGGGATGACCGTACCGGCCGGATCACCGGTGTGGAGGCGAAGTCCGGACCGGAGCGCACCCCGGTGACCTACCACGCGCCGCTGGTGGTGGCCTGCGACGGGGTCTCGGCGCGGCTGGCGTTGTCGATGGGCCTCGACAAGCGCGACGACCGCCCGATGGGGGTGGCCGTGCGCCGCTATTACGACAGCCCGCGCACCTGTGACGACTACCTCGAATCGCACCTGGAGCTGTGGGACCGATCCCACCCCGATGAGCCGAAGCTGCTTCCGGGCTACGGCTGGCTTTTCGGGATGGGCGACGGGACCGTGAACGCCGGGCTGGGAATCCTGTCGACCTCCAAGGCCTACGGCAAGACCGACTACCGCGCGCTGCTCCGAGCCTGGCTGGACGGCACGCCGGAGGAGTGGGGATTCCGGGAGGAGAACGCCAACGGCAAGGTCGGCGGAGCGGCCCTGCCGATGGGTTTCAACCGGACACCGCACTACCGCGACGGGCTGCTGCTGGTCGGTGACGCCGGAGGCATGGTCAACCCGTTCAACGGTGAGGGCATCGCCTACGCGATGGAGTCGGCTCGGCTGGCGGCGGAGTGTGTCGTGCATGCCCGGGCGCGACCCGAGGGGGCGTCCCGGGAGCAAGCGCTGGCCCGTTACCCCGCAGCGGTGTCCGAGGCGCTGGGAGGTTACTTCCGGCTGGGCAACGTGTTCAGCACGTTGATCGGCAATCCCACGGTGATGCGGATGGCCACCAAGCACGGCCTGCCCCGGACCACTCTGATGCGTTTCGTGCTGAAACTGCTGGCGAATCTCCACGACAGCAAAGGCGGTGATGTTGCCGACCGTGTGATTAGTGCCACTACTCGGCTCACGCCTAGCGCCTGACGGCGTCCGTCTGATCAGATGCCGTGCACAGTGTGCGTGACCTCATAAAGTTAGGTTCGCCTCACTACACGAAGGAGCGAGGCGACCGCATAGAGTACGAAGCCATGGCCGCGGGTGGGGTTCTCGCGGTCAGGGGAGGCCGGAGACAGGAGGGCAGGCGCGATGTTGGATCCCTACATCCCGCTGGTGCTGATGTTCGCGTTGGCGCTCGGATTCGCCGTGTTCTCCGTGGCGATCGCGCCACTTGTCGGCCCGCGCCGATACAACAAGGCCAAATTCGACGCCTACGAGTGCGGCATCGAGCCGTCACCGCAGCCCACAGTCGGGGGTGGCCGGATGCCGGTCGCCTACTACCTGACCGCGATGTTGTTCATCCTGTTCGACATCGAGATGGTGTTCCTCTACCCGTACGCGGTCTCGGCGGACTCGCTGGGCATGTTCGGTGTGGCCGCGGTCGTGCTGTTCATCGCCACTTTCGGCTTCGCCGATCTCTACGTCTGGTATCGGGGCGGTTTCGAATGGAACTGACGGGACGGCGACAGGAAGACGGCGACTGAGGTGCGTCCGGCTGCCACGCCCGGCCGGGAACCGGGGGGCGTGGCCGGGTCGGCGATGAGAGGGAAGGAGTGCCGCGATGGGGCTGGAAGAGAGCCTGCCCAACGGCATCCTGTTGGCCAACGTGGAAAAACTCGTCAACTGGACCCGTAAGACCTCGATGTGGCCGGCGACTTTCGGGTTGGCCTGCTGCGCGATCGAGATGATGACCATAGGTGGTTCGCGCTACGACGTCGCACGTTTCGGGATGGAGCGGTTCTCCGCCACTCCGCGCCAGGCCGACCTGATGATCGTGGCCGGCCGGGTGACCAACAAGATGGCACCGGTCCTGCGCCAGATCTACGACCAGATGCCGGAGCCGCGCTGGGTGCTGGCGATGGGGGTGTGCGCCTCCACCGGCGGCATGTTCAACAACTATGCGGTGGTGCAGGGCGTCGACCACGTGGTCCCGGTCGACATGTACCTGCCCGGGTGCCCGCCCCGGCCGGAGATGCTGCTCGACGCGATCCTCAAGCTGCACGCGAAGGTCATGGACGAACCGATCAACGCCAAGCGGGCGCAGCTGCAGGTCGAACGCGGCGATCGGACCGAGCTCGAGGCGTCGTCGCAGAAGTACGCACCGAAAAGCGCCGCCAAACGCAGGATGGCCGAGCGGCAGCAGAACACACAGCGCCGGGAGATGGGCGCGGAGGGTGCACTGGGCGCTCCCGGGATCGAGAGCCTTCCCCCGGGTGGCCAGTCGACGAGCACGGAGAACCGCAACGAACTCGGTGCGGGTAGGTGAGTTCGATGACCGAGAACCAGACCGCTCCGGACCCGGGCGAGAAGGGCTCCAGCGCCGAACGGCCCGGGCCCGGGCTCGAGCCCGCTTCCGAGGGAGAGGGTTCGCAGGCGCAGCAGCACGGCCCGGTGGTGGCGGGACGTTCCCGTCGCGGCATGTTCGGCGTCAGCGGCAGCGGGGACACGTCCGGTTACGGCGGGCTTCGGCTGCCCGCCTACGTCCCACCGGCCTCCGAACGACCGTACGGCGGATGGTTCGACGAGGTGGCCGACAACCTCGTGGTGGCACTGCAGGAAAAGGGCATCCCCGACGCCGTGCAGCAGATTACTGTGGACAGAGGGGAGATCACCTTCTACGTCGATCCGGGGCACCTGGTCGAGACCTGCCGGACACTGCGGGACGATCCGGCGCTGCGCTTCGAGCTGTGCAGTTCGGTGTCCGGTGTGGACTACGGGCCGGACGTGCCGCAGCGGCTGCACTCGGTCTACCACCTGACCTCGCTGACCTACCGTCGCCGGATCCGGGTCGAGGTGGCGGCGGACTGGCCGAACGGCACGGGAGAGCCGCCCCGCGTGCCCTCCGTCGTGGAGGTGTTCCCGACCGCGGACTTCCAGGAGCGGGAAGCGTGGGACATGTTCGGCATCGTCTACGAGGGGCATCCGGCACTGACGCGCATCTTGATGCCGGACGACTGGGACGGGCATCCGCAGCGCAAGGACTATCCCCTCGGCGGGATCCCGGTGGAGTACAAGGGCGCCGAGATTCCACCGCCGGACCAGCGGAGGGCCTACACGTGATCGGGGAAGCGCTCGCGAGCCTCCCGGGACGCCATGGCACGCCCGGGGACTCACGGCCGGAGGAGACAGCATGAGTACCGAACCGCTGACCGATCCCGTCACCGGGGCACGGGCACAGCAGGGCGGGGATCCGTTCGCGGCCTCGGCTCGCGAGACGACCGAGGGCCGGGTCTACACCGTCACCGGCGGTGACTGGGACGAGTTCATCGAGGAGACCTCGGGCGAGGACCGGGTCGTCATCAACCTCGGCCCGCAGCATCCCTCGACGCACGGTGTGCTGCGCCTGGTGCTGGAACTCGAGGGCGAGACCGTTGTCAAGGCCCGCTCGGTGATCGGCTACCTGCACACCGGTATCGAGAAGAACACCGAGTACCGCACGTGGACCCAGGGCGTCACGTTCGTGACGCGCATGGATTACCTCGCCCCGCTGTACAACGAGGCCGCCTACTGCCTCGGCGTGGAGAAGCTGCTGCGCATCGAGGCACCGCAGCGTGCGCAGACGATCCGGGTGCTGCTGATGGAGCTCAACCGGATCTCCTCGCACCTGGTCTTTCTGGCCACCGGTGCGATGGAGCTCGGCTCCACCACGGGGATGACGTTCGGCTTCCGCGACCGCGAGGAAGTGCTGCACCTGCTGGAGTTCCTCACCGGACTGCGGATGAACCACGCCTTCATCCGGCCGGGCGGGGTCGCCCAGGACCTGCCGGAGAACTACCGGGAGAAGATCCTGGAGTTCTGCAAGGTGATGGACTCCCGGCTGCCGGACTACGACAAGCTGTTCTCCGGCCAGCCGATCTGGAAGCAGCGGTTGCAGAATGTCGGCTACCTGCCGCTGGACGCGTGCCTGGCCCTCGGTGCGACCGGGCCACTGCTGCGGTCGGCGGGACTGGCCTGGGATCTGCGCAAGGTCGAACCGTACTGCGGCTACGAGCAGTTCGACTTCGAGGTGCCCACGAGCACCGACGCGGACTGCTTCGCGCGGTTCCTGCTGCGCGTGGAGGAAATCCGCCAGTCGTTGCGCATCATCCGGCAGTGCCTGGACAAGCTGGAGCCGGGACCGGTGATGGTGGACGACCCGAAGATCGCGTGGCCGGCGCAGCTGACCATCGGCCCGGACGGCATGGGCAACTCGCTGGAGCACGTCCGCAAGATCATGGGTCAGTCGATGGAGTCGCTGATCCACCATTTCAAGCTGGTGACCGAAGGCTTCGACGTGCCACCGGGGCAGGCGTACTCACCGGTCGAGGCGCCACGGGGCGAACTCGGTTACCACGTGGTCTCCGACGGGGGCACCCGGCCGATGCGCGTGCACGTACGTGACCCCAGCTTCGTGAATCTGCAGGCTTTTCCGGCAATGGCCGAGGGTGGCCTGGTGGCGGACGTGATCGCGGCCGTCGCCTCCATCGACCCGGTCATGGGTGGGGTGGATCGCTAGATGACCGAACAGTTCGACTTCACGACGACATCCGAATCGGTGGTACATCCGCGCGTCGACACATCGGTGTTCGACGAGGACGTCCGCGCCGACGCGAAGCGGATCGTCGATCGTTACCCGGAATCCCGCTCGGCGCTGCTACCGCTGCTGCACCTGGTGCAGTCGGTGCAGGGACACGTCACGGCCGAGGGCATGGAGTTCTGTGCCGAGCAGCTGGCACTGTCCACAGCCGAAGTCAGCGCGGTCGCGACGTTCTACACCATGTACAAGCGCAAGCCCTGCGGGCAGCACCTGGTCAGCGTGTGCACGAACACGCTGTGTGCCGCGCTCGGTGGCGACGCGATCTACCGGGGACTGTCCGAGCACCTCGGCGTCGGGCACGAGGAGACCGCCGGAACTCCCGGGGAGCAGGGCTCGATCACCCTGGAGCACGCCGAGTGCCTCGCCGCCTGCGATCTCGGCCCGGTGCTGCAGGTCAACTACGAGTACTACGACAAGCAGACCTCGCAGTCGGCGCAGGAACTGGTGGAGGCACTGCAGCGCGGCGAGAAGCCCGCGCCGAGCCGGGGCGCGCCACTGACCGACTTCCGGAGTGCCGAGCGCCAGCTCGCGGGGTTCTTCGACGAGCCCGCCGGGTCCGGAGCCGGGGACGGGCAGCCCGGAACGGCGGATTCCGGTGCTCGGCAGGCGGTACACGGCCCGTCGGCGGCCCCGGAAACGCTGCAGGGAGCCCGGCTGGCCCACGAGAACGGCTGGACGGCTCCGGCGATGCCGGACAACGCCGAACTTCCACCGCTACCGGAAAAGAAGTGAGGGCAGGCGATGACCGAAGCGAATGCCCAGCAAGGCTCTCCGGCCTCCCGGGAAACCGCCCCGCTGACGCCGGTACTGACCCGGCGCTGGCTGTCCCCGGAGTCCTGGACGCTGTCGACCTATGAGCAGCTCGAGGGCTACACGGCGCTGCGAACGGCGCTGCGGGCCGACCCCGACCAGCTCGTCGAGCTGGTCAAGTCCGCGGGTCTGCGGGGACGCGGTGGCGCGGGCTTTCCCGCCGGGGTGAAGTGGGGCTTCATGCCGAAGGAACCGTCCAAGCCGCACTACCTGGTCATCAATGCCGACGAGGGCGAACCGGGCACGTGCAAGGACGTGCCGCTGATGATGGCCGATCCGCACTCGCTGATCGAGGGATGCATCATCGCGAGCTACGCGATGCGGGCGAACCATTGCATGATCTACGTGCGCGGCGAGGCACTGCACTGCGTGCGGCGCCTGCATCACGCCGTGCGCGAGGCCTATGACGCCGGATACCTCGGGACGAACGTCCTGGGGTCCGGCTTCGATCTCGACATCGTGGTGCACGCCGGTGCCGGCGCCTACATCTGCGGTGAGGAGACCGCGCTGCTGGACTCGCTGGAGGGCAAGCGCGGCCAGCCACGACTGAAGCCACCGTTTCCGGCTCAGGCAGGGCTGTACTCCTGCCCCACCACGGTCAACAACGTCGAGACGATCGCGTCGGTGCCCTACATCGTCAACGGCGGATCGGACTGGTTCCGCGCGATGGGCCGGGAGAAGTCGCCGGGCCCGAAGATCTACTCGATCTCCGGGCATGTGGAAAACCCCGGTCAGTACGAGGCACCGCTGGGCACGACACTGCGCGAACTGCTGGAACTCGCCGGAGGGATGAAGGACGGCATCCCGCTGAAGTTCTGGACGCCGGGGGGCTCGTCGACCCCGCTGTTCACCGCGGACCACCTGGACGTGCCGCTCGACTTCGAGGGAGCCACCGAGGCCGGGTCGATGCTGGGCACCACGGCACTGATGATCTTCAACGAGACGGTGTCGGTGCCGTGGGCGGTGATGAAGTGGACACAGTTCTACGAGCACGAGTCCTGCGGCAAGTGCACCCCGTGCCGGGAGGGCTGTTTCTGGCTGGCTCAGGTGCTGGAGCGGATGGTCGACGGCCGCGGCACCGAGGAGGACATCGACACCCTGCTCGATGTCTGCGACAACATCCTCGGTCGCTCCTTCTGCGCGCTCGGTGACGGAGCCGTCAGCCCGATCACCAGTGGAATCAAGTACTTCCGAGAGGAATTTCTCGCCCTGTGCGACCGGAACGAGGGTGCGCGGGGAACACAGGACGAGCGAGACGACAAGGCCGGAGAACACGGCAGGTCCCAGGCAGGCGACCCCGCACTGGCAGGAGCGGCCCGATGACGGTGGCACCAGAAGCAGACACCCGCCCGGTCCCGGAAGGGCACGTGCGGCTGACGATCGACGGCGTGGAAGTCGATGCCCCGGAGGGAGAGCTGCTCATCCGCACCGCCGAGCGGATGGGCATCGTGATCCCGCGGTTCTGCGACCACCCGCTGCTGGATCCGGCCGGGGCATGCCGCCAGTGCCTGGTCGAGGTCGAGGTGAACGGCCGGGCGATGCCCAAGCCGCAAGCCTCCTGCACGATGACCGTCAGTAGCGGCATGGTCGTCAAAACCCAGCGGACCTCACAGGTGGCGGACAAGGCGCAGCAGGGCGTGATGGAACTGCTGCTGATCAACCACCCGCTGGACTGCCCGGTGTGCGACAAGGGCGGCGAGTGTCCGCTGCAGAACCAGGCGCTCAAGCACGGCCGCAGCGATTCCCGCTTCCGCGACTCCAAGCGCACCTTCGCCAAGCCGGTTTCGATCTCCTCGCAGATCCTGCTGGACCGTGAGCGGTGCGTGCTGTGCCAGCGCTGCACCCGGTTTTCCAAGCAGATCGCCGGTGACCCGTTCATCGAACTGCTCGAGCGTGGCGCACTGCAGCAGATCGGCATCGCCGAGCAGCAGCCGTTCCAGTCGTACTTCTCCGGCAACACCATCCAGATCTGCCCGGTCGGAGCACTCACCAGTGCCGACTACCGGTTCCGGTCGCGGCCGTTCGACCTGGTGTCCACCCCCGGTGTCTGCGAGCACTGCTCCTCGGGCTGCGCCCAGCGCACGGACTGGCGCCGGGGCAGGGTGATGCGCAGGCTCGCCGGCGAGGACCCCGAGGTCAACGAGGAGTGGAATTGCGACAAGGGGCGTTTCGCGTTCCACTACGCCACCGCCACCGACCGGTTCACCAGGCCGATGGTGCGCGATGCCGCGACGGGACAGCTCCGTGACTCGTCGTGGACGGAAGCGCTGCGTATCGCGGCGGACGGGCTGATGGCGGCTCGCGATTCCCGCGGTGCCGGCGTGCTGCCGGGCGGGCGATTGACCGTCGAGGACGCCTACGCCTACTCCAAGTTCGCCCGGATGGCACTGGGCACCAACGACATCGACCACCGGGCGCGTGCGCACTCGACGGAGGAGCTGGACTTCCTCGCCTCGACCGTGGTCGGTACCGGCCCGGGCGATGGCGCGGTGACCTACGCGGACCTCGAATCCGCGCCGACGGTGCTGTGCGCGGCCTTCGAGCCGGAGGAGGAATCCCCGATCGTGTTCCTGCGGCTGCGCAAGGCGGCACGCAAGGGACACACGAAGGTCTTCCACCTCGGTCAGTGGGACTCGCCCGGCGTGGAAAAGACCGTCGACATCGTCGGCTCGGGCAGTCCGATCCACTCCGGTGGTCTGCTGCCGTGCCCGCCCGGTGGGGAAGCCGAGATGCTGCAGGAGCTTCCGGCCGAGGTGGACGAGGCGCTGTGTCGTGCGGGCTCGATCCTCGTGCTCGGCGAGCGGGCCGCCCGGGTTCCGGGTCTGTACTCGGCTGCCGTGCGCGTGGCCGAGCGCACCGGAGCCCGGATCGCCTGGATCCCGCGCCGTGCCGGGGAACGCGGGGCTGTGGAAGCGGGCACCCTGCCCACACTGCTGCCCGGTGGCCGTCCGGTCGCCGACGCGGCGGCACGTGCGGACCTCGAGCAGACGTGGGGGCTGGAGCGGGGAGCGCTGCCTGTCGCCCCGGGCCGTGACGTCGACGGCATCCTCGCGGCAGCCGCATCCGGCGAGCTCTCGGGCCTGCTGGTCGGCGGGGTGGATCCGAACGACCTGCCCGACCCCGGGTTGGCCGAGCAAGCACTGCGCAGTGCGGAATTCGTGGTCAGCCTCGAACTACGGCCGAGCGCGGCCACCGAACACGCCGATGTGGTCCTTCCGATCGCACCGACCGTCGAGAAGTCGGGCACCTTCCTGAACTGGGAGGGCCGGGCACGCGAATTCGGCAGCACCATCGAGAGAACGGGAGCGGTTCCGGACTGCCGCGTGCTGGACACGCTCGCGGTGGAGATGGACGTGGACCTGTTCACCCAAACCCCGGCCGCAGTGTCCGGTGAGATCGGGCGGCTCGGCTCCTACAGCGGCAGGCGGCCGCAGGCACCGCGGGTGGCCGCACCATCGCCCCCTCGTCCGGGACCGGGCCAGGCGCTGCTGGCCACGTGGCGCCAGTTGCTCGACAACGGCTCGCTGCAGGACGGCGAACCTCATCTCGCCGGGACGGCACGCCCGCCGGTGGCGCGGCTGTCCGCGGGCACCGCGGGGCGGCTCGGACTGGCCGAGCACCAGCCGGTCACGGTCTCCGGGCCCGCGGGTGCGCTGACCCTTGCCTCCGAGATCACCGAAATGCCCGACGGCGTGGTGTGGCTGCCCGGGAACTCCGGTCCGTCCAGGGTGAACCGTGAACTCGGTGTCGGGCACGGCGCACTGGTCGAACTCGCCGCCGCGGAGGCACCGAGCACGAGCGCGGGGCCGTCCACAGGGGACAACCCGGCACGGCCGGACAACCCGGCGGGAGCGGCGACACAGCTCGGCAGCTCCACCGGCCCCGGCGGGGGGCGTACCGACGACTCGCGCACCGACGGGGGTGAGGGATGACCGAGACCGCCAGGCTGCTCGCCGACGACCCGATCTGGCTCGTCCTGATCAAGGTCGTGGGGACGTTCGCCTTCCTGGTGCTGATGACGCTGCTCACGATCTGGGCCGAGCGGCGCGTGATCGGTCGGATGCAGCATCGGCCGGGGCCCAACCGGGCGGGCCCGTTCGGGATCCTGCAGTCACTGGCCGACGGGCTGAAGCTGGCCTTCAAGGAGGACATCCGGCCGGTCCTGGCCGACAAATGGATCTACATCCTGGCGCCGGTGATCTCGGCGACCCCGGCGCTGGTGGCGTTCTCGGTGATGCCCATCGCCCCACGGGTCACCCTGTTCGGGGAGGAGACCGCCCTGCAGCTGGTGGAGCTGCCGGTCGGGCTGCTCGTCGTGCTCGCAGCCGCGGCCATCGGGGTGTACGGGATCGTGCTGGCCGGATGGTCCTCGGGTTCGCCGTACCCACTGCTGGGGTCACTGCGCTCGGCAGCGCAGGTGATCTCCTACGAGATCGCGATGGGGCTGTCCTTCGTCGCGGTCATCATGTACTCGGGAACCCTGTCCACGGCGGGCATCGTCGAGGCGCAGGAAGGCGGCTGGTTCTTCGCGCTGCTGCCGTTCAGCTTCGCCGTCTACGTGATCGCGATGGTCGGCGAGACCAACCGGGCTCCGTTCGACCTTCCCGAGGCCGAATCCGAACTCGTCGGCGGATTTCACACCGAGTACTCCTCACTGAAATTCGCCCTGTTCTTCCTGGCCGAGTACATCAACATGGTCACGGTGTCCGCGTTGGCCACCACGCTGTTCCTCGGCGGCTGGCACGCGCCGTGGCCGCTGTCGCTGATCGGTGACGGGGTGCTCAACACCGGTTGGTGGCCGGCACTGTGGTTCCTGCTCAAGACCATCGGATTCCTGTTCCTGTTCGTCTGGCTGCGGGCCACGCTGCCGCGCCTGCGTTACGACCAGTTCATGAACCTCGGTTGGAAGGTGCTGATCCCGCTCAGCCTGGTGTGGATCTGCGCGGTCACCGTCATTCGGGGACTGCGCAACGCTGAAGCGGTCAGCGCCCAGCAGTTCCTGCTCATCGGCGGTGGGGCCATCGCCGTGCTGCTCGTGGCGGCGTTCCTCATTCCCGACCGGCCGCCCCAGGAGCCCGAGGAGCCGCAAGCACCGCTGTCCGGTGGAGGGTATCCCGTTCCACCACTGGATCTTCAGGTGCCGCAGACCCCACGGCGGCGCACACCGGTGTCGTCCGGCGCATCGGTTGCCGAACACCCGCAGACGCGGTCGCCGGAAGGCGACGAGGGTGGCAACAGCTCAACGAAGGAGGCACCCGATGGGAGTGTTTGATCCCCTGAAGGGCTTCGGTGTCACGTTCTCGACCATGTTCAAAAAGGTCGTCACCGAGGAGTACCCCGAGGTCAAGAAGATCCCGGCACCTCGGTTCCACGGCAAGCATCAGCTCAACCGGCACCCGGACGGTCTGGAGAAATGCGTCGGGTGCGAGCTGTGTGCGTGGGCGTGCCCGGCCGATGCGATCTTCGTCGAGGGAGGAACGAACACCGAGGAGGAGCGGTACTCGCCCGGTGAGCGGTTCGGCCTCGACTACCAGATCAACTACCTGCGTTGCATCGGTTGTGGCCTGTGCATCGAGGCGTGTCCGACTCGGTCGCTGACGATGACCAACGAGTACGAGACCGCCGACGACAACCGGCAGAACCTGATCTACACCAAGGAAGACCTGCTGGCGCCGCTGCTGCCCGGCATGGAACAGCCACCCCATCCCATGCGCCTGGGTGACGACGAGCAGGACTACTACGTGCACGGTCCCGACCTCGCGCGGGGTGCGGGGATTCCGGAGGACGAGACCGTCGAGACCGGGCACGAGGAGGCCGGACGGTGATGACGTTCGCGGCGACGGCCACCGCCGTCCTCGCCCAGACGCCGTCGCAGGACGTCGTCGGGACCGGGGAGACCGTGGTCTTCTGGATCCTCGGGCCACTGGCCCTGGTCGGTGCACTCGGCATGGTGTTCGCCCGCAGCGCGGTGCATTCCGCACTGTGGCTGGTGCTGACGATGCTGTGCCTGGGAGTGCTGTACATGGCCCAAAGCGCCCAGTTCCTGGGATTCACCCAGATCATCGTCTACACCGGCGCGATCATGATGCTGTTCCTGTTCGTGCTGATGATGGTCGGCAGGGACGCGTCCGACTCGGTGGTCGAGGTGCTGCGCGGTCAGCGGCTCGCCGCCGCCGCACTCGGGATCGGGTTCGCGCTCCTGCTGACGGCAGGGCTCGCTCGCTCGCTGCACGGCGTGCAGCCCGCCGCCCCGCTGGACCCCTGGTCTCCCCAGGGTGGTGGTGCAGGCGGCCTCGGGCGGCTCATTTTCACCGATTACCTGTTCCCGTTCGAGCTGACCTCGGCACTGCTGATCACCGCGGCGCTCGGTGCGATGGTTCTGGCCTACGGGGGCAAGGGGCGCAAGCCTCGCCGGACCCAGCGGGAAACGGTCGAGGCACGATTCCGGGGCGAGCATGCACGGCCCTCGCCACTGCCGGGACCCGGCGTCTACGCGACGGCGAACTCGGTGGCGACCCCCGCACTGCTCCCGGACGGATCGGTGGCGCCGGAATCGTTGTCGGAAATCCTCGACAACACCCCGGTGGAACGCCTGTCCGCCGACCGTGCGGCGATCTCGGGGCACACCCGCGAACCGGATCCCCGCGCCCTGACCGGAAGCACGGCATCCTCGAACGAATCGACCGGACGCACCGACCGGGACACCGGCACGGAAACCGCCGAGAACACCGCTGCGGGCACCGACGACGTCGTGGATCCCGCCGGGCGGTCGTACGGGAGCAACGGCAACGGATTCCACGGTCCCGGCGGCACCGACGGCGACGCGAGCGAGTCCGGTGGTAACGGCCACGACCACGATGCGGACTCCGACCCCACCTCATCCGAGGAGGTCAGGCAGTGACCCCCACCTACTACCTGCTGTTGTCGGCACTGCTGTTCAGCATCGGTGCTGTCGGTGTGCTGGTGCGGCGCAACGCGATCGTCGTCTTCATGTGCATCGAGCTCATGCTCAACGCGGTCAACCTGTCGCTGGTCACGTTCGCGCGGGTCGAAGGCTCGGTGGATGGGCAGGTCATGGCCTTCTTCGTGATGGTCGTGGCCGCCGCCGAGGTCGTGGTCGGACTGGCCATCATCATGTCGATCTTCCGGACGCGCCGGTCGGCCTCCGTCGACGACGCCAACCTGCTGAAGTACTAAGGGAGCCAGCGTGACGAGTTCGTTTCTGGCCACCCCGGCGCCGGTGCAGGCTGCTCAGGGGCCGCTGCAGACCAACGCTTGGTTGATGATCGCGCTGCCGTTGTTGGGTGCGGTCGTGTTGCTGCTTGCCGGTCGGCGGGCGAACGGCTGGGGCCATCTGCTCGGATGCGCCACGGTGATCGGCTCGTTCGTCTACGGGCTGGCACTGTTCGCCTCGGTCGGTAGCGGCCCGGCCCACGAATTGGCCCTGTACTCCTGGATCCCGGTCAATGCGCTGCAGGTCGACTTCGGGCTGCGGATCGATCCGCTGTCGCTGGTCTTCATGCTGCTGATCACCGGAGTCGGGTCGCTGATTCACATCTACTCGATCGGCTACATGGCCCACGACCAGCAGGGCCGGTCCGGTGCGCGCAACACGGAACGACGTCGGTTCTTCGCCTACCTGAACCTGTTCGTCGCCGCGATGCTGATCCTGGTCATGGGAAACAGCTTCGTGATGCTCTATCTCGGCTGGGAAGGCGTCGGTCTCGCCTCCTACCTGCTGATCGGGTTCTGGCAGCAGCGCCCGTCCGCGGCGGGCGCGGCGACGAAGGCGTTCGTGATGAACCGCATCGGCGACGTCGGCCTGGCGTTGGCGATCTTCCTGCTGTTCGCGCAGCTGGGGACCACCCAGTACAGCGAGGTGTTCGCCCGGGCCGGGGAGTTGTCGCCCGGTGTGCTGCTGGCGATCGCTCTGTTGCTGCTGCTGGGTGCCTGCGGAAAGTCCGGTCAGGTTCCGCTGCAGGCGTGGCTGCCGGACGCGATGGAGGGGCCCACGCCGGTGTCGGCGCTGATCCACGCGGCGACAATGGTCACCGCGGGCGTGTACCTGATCGCGCGAGCGAACCCCCTGTACACGCTGTCGCCGGGAGGCCAACTCGCCGTTGCCGTCGTCGGTGCCGTGACGTTGCTGGTCGGGTGCTTGATCGGCTGTGCCTACGACGACATCAAGAAGGTGTTGGCCTATTCCACGGTCAGCCAGATCGGTTACATGATGCTCGCGGTCGGCCTCGGTCCCGCGGGGTACGCGCTGGGGATCATGCACCTGCTCACGCACGGCTTCTTCAAGGCGGGACTGTTCCTGGGTGCCGGATCGGTCATGCACGGCATGAACGACGAGGTCGACATGCGCAAGTTCGGCGGGCTCCGCCGGTACATGCCGATCACTTTCGCCACGTTCGGACTCGGCTACCTGGCCCTGATCGGATTCCCGTTCCTGTCCGGCTACTACTCCAAGGACGCCATCATCGCGGCCGCCTTCGGCCAGAGTGGCTGGCAGGGCTGGGTCTTCGGTGGAGTGGCGGTGCTCGGCGCGGCGCTGACCGCGTTCTACATGACCCGCCTGATGCTGATGACGTTCTTCGGTGAGCGCCGGTGGGAAAGTCTCCGAACGGCCGGCGGCGAGAAGTTCCACCCGCACGAGTCGCCTGCCGTGATGACGGCACCGATGATCGTGCTCGCCATCGGCTCGGTCGCCGCGGGTCTGTTCTTCACTTCCGGCGATCGGCTGGTCGGTTTCCTCACCCCCGCGCTGGGTGAACTGCAGGAAGGCCATGGTGCACTGCCGCACCTGGTGATTCAGCTGCTCACAGTCGGGTTTGCCGCGCTCGGTGTGCTGGCAGCGTGGATGTTCGTCGGACGCAAACGGGTGGCGGTCGAGCGCCCGCAGCGGGTCTCGCTGCCGGTACGGGTCGCGCGCGCCGATCTGTACGGCAACGCGTTCAACCGCGCGATGGTCGTGCGGCCGACCTCCTGGTTGACACGGGGACTGGTGCACGTCGACCGCCAGGGTGTCGACGGAGCGGTCAACGGCGTGGCCGCGCTTCTCGGTGGCGGTTCCCGCGGTCTCCGGCGCTGGCAGAGCGGCTTTGTTCGCTCCTACGCCCTGTCCATGCTCACCGGTGGTGTCCTGCTGGTCGCCGCCATGCTCACCGTGGGGGCCCCATGAGCAACCGGATCCCCGCCCGAACGTGTGACCTGAAAGAGGAGATGCGATGACCCTGCTCCTCGCGCTGATTCTGCTGCCGCTGGCCGGTGCCGTGGTGGTGGCGTTGCTCCGTGGCAACGAGCGAGCCGCCAAGTTCGCCGCATTGGCGTTCTCGCTGGTGGAGCTCGTGCTCGCGGCAGTCGCGTGGATCGTCTACGACCCGGCGGGGCCGCGGTTGCAGTTGACGAGTTCGGTCGAGTGGATTCCGGCCTTCGACATCCGGCTGTCGTTCGGTGTGGACGGGATCGCGCTGGTGATGGTGGCCGTCATCGCGCTGCTGACCCCGCTGGTGCTGGGCTTCAGCTGGCGTGAGCGCATCCCCACCGGTCGCACGCACGGCGGATTCTTCTCCTTGCTGCTGGTGCAACAGGCGCTGACGGTCGCGGTCTTCGCCACGACCGACGTGTTCGTGTTCTACGTGCTGTTCGAGCTCATGCTCATCCCGATGTACTTCCTCATCGGTGGCTACGGCGGGCCGCAACGGCAATACGCGGCCGTGAAGTTCTTCCTGTACTCGTTCCTCGGTGGCCTGATCATGCTGGCCTCCGTGATCGGGGCCTACGCCTATGCTGCACGGGCCACCGGGCAGGGCACCTTCGACTGGGCGAGGTTGACGCAGATACTCGGCGACGCCCCCCTCGGTGTGCAGGTGTGGATCTTCCTGGGCTTTTTCCTCGCCTTTGCGATCAAGGCGCCGCTGGTGCCGTTGCACACGTGGTTGCCCGACGCGGCGGAGCAGGCACCCATCGGGGTGGCGGTGATCGTGGTGGGTGTCCTGGACAAGGTCGGCACCTTCGGATTCCTGCGCTACAGCTTGCCGCTGGCTCCCGATGCCTCCCAGGTGCTCGCGCCGCTGGTGCTGGTCCTGGCGGTGCTCGGAGTCCTCTACGGTTCGCTGCAGGCGTTCGGTCAAGTCGATCTCAAGCGCCTCATCGCCTACGTCTCGATCGCCCACTTCGGGTTCATCGCCCTGGGAATCTTCGCCTTCACCTCCCAGGCGCAGATCGGTTCGGCCTCGTACATGGTCAACCACAGCATCGCCACCGGGATGCTCGTGCTGGTGATCGGCATGATCATCGCGCGCGGTGGTTCCACCCGGATCGACGACTACGGCGGTATGGCGCAGGTGACGCCGCTGCTGGGCGGGATGCTGCTGGTCGCAGGCCTGAGCACGCTGTCGTTGCCCGGGACGAACTCGTTCATCAGCGAGTTCTTGGTGCTGATCGGCTCGTTCGCGACCCGGCCCGTCTACACGGTGCTGGCCACCCTCGGCATGGTCTTGGCCGCCGTCTACGTGTTCCGGCTGTACCAGCGTGTGATGCAGGGGCCGGTGTCCGGCAACGCGCTGATCGGTGCCGCGGGCGGACCGGGTGCGGCGACCGACCCGAACTTGCTCGCCCGAGGGGCGGAGAACGCCTCCGGAGGGGCCTACCGGGCGGGAATCGGCGATCTCGACGCACGGGAGATCGCGGTACTGGCTCCGCTGGTAGTGCTGGTGATCGTCCTGGGGTTCTACCCGGAACCGATGCTCGAGGTCATCACCCCCTCGGTCGAAGCAACCATGAGCGAGATCGGTGTCACCGATCCTGTGACCTCTCAGGGAGGTAACTGACAGTGGGCGTCACGACGCAAACCGGTGCGGTGATTCTCGCGCAGCAGTCCATCGCCCCACCGCCGATCCACTACTCGGCGATCGCGCCCGTGCTGATCGTGCTCGGCGCGGCATGCCTGGCTGTGCTGGTCGAAGCCTTCGTGCCGCGCCGCCTGCGGTGGTCGGTGCAAGTGGGGCTGAGCCTGTGCACGCTGGTCGCCGCGGGAGCGTGGTTGGTCGTCTACGCACGCGGCGAGCCGATGGGTCTGACCACACTGGCGGACACGCTGGCGATCGACACGCCGACCCTGTTCCTGTGGGGCACGCTGCTCGTGCTGGGACTGGCCTCGATCCTGCTCATCGCGGACCGCTCGGTGGAACCGGGGGGTGCTTTCGTCGCCGAGTCGAGTGCGGCACCTTCGCCGTCACCGAGAGCGGCGAGCGGGGGCTCCACCGGTGGCACGGCCACGAGCATCGCTCCGGCGCCAACGCCGGCGCCGGCCAGGGCCACGGCGAGCGTGGCGGAGATGCGGACCGAGGTGTTCCCGCTGGGCCTGTTCTCGCTCGGCGGGATGATGGTGTTCTGCGCCGCCAATGACCTGCTGACGATGTTCATCGCGTTGGAGGCGCTGAGTCTTCCGCTGTACGTGATGTGCGGCCTTGCCAGGCGCCGCCGTCTGCTGTCCCAGGAGGCGGCTGTCAAGTACTTCCTGCTCGGTGCGTTCGCCTCGGCGTTCTTCCTCTACGGGCTGGCGCTGCTGTACGGCTATGCCGGATCGGTGGAACTGTCCGCGATCGCCGATGCCACGGCGGGCAGCCTCCGCTCGGACACTCTGCTGTTCGCCGGATTGGGCCTGCTGGTGGTGGGCCTGCTGTTCAAGGGCTCGGTCGGCCCGTTCCACATGTGGACTCCGGACGTCTACCACGGTGCCCCGACCGCAGTGACGGGTTTCATGGCCGCCTGCACGAAGGTGGCCGCTTTCGGTGCGATCCTGCGGGTGCTGCACGTGGCCTTCGAAGCCTCCAGCTGGGAGTGGCACTGGGTGCTGTGGACCGTGGCGGTGGTGTCGATGGTCATCGGTGCGGTGCTCGGGCTGACCCAGAGCGATATCAAACGCATGGTCGCCTACTCGTCGATCGCTCATGCGGGCTTCTTGCTGATCGGGGCGATCACCCTCACCGACGAGGGGCTGTCCGCCACGTTGTTCTACCTGCTGGCCTACGGGGTCACCACGATCGCGGTGTTCGGTGTCATCAGTCTGGTACGAACTTCCGAGGGTGAGGCTACTCACCTTTCCGCTTGGTCGGGCTTGGCCAAACGATCTCCGCTGATTGCCTGGGTGTTCACGTTCCTGTTGCTCGCGCTCGCCGGTATCCCGCTGACGAGCGGTTTCATGGGCAAATTCGTGGTGTTCTCGGCGGCGCTGACCGCGGGAATGGCGCCACTGGTTGTCATCGCCCTGGTGGCCAGTGCGGTTGCGGCTTTCTTCTATCTTCGTGTCATCGTGCTGATGCACTTCAACGAACCGGCCCCGGATGGCCCGACGGTCAGCGTGCCAGGTGCGTTCACGACAGCGGCGATCACGCTCGGTGTGGTCGTGACGCTGCTGTTGGGCGTCCTGCCCACTCCGGTGCTGGACTGGGCGAGCGTGGGCGGCTTCGTGTCGTAGAGTGCCTGCCCGGAGTGGCTATCGATGGTGGAGTAAGGCGACGGTGACGTGACCAGCCCAGTTGGTGATCCGACCAGCGGCGCATCGGAGGGGACGTACGGTCTCCCCGGTGGCCTTGACATTGCCGACCCGGCGCTTGCTGAGTCGGTTCGCGAGGGTATGGCCCGGGTGGAAGCGCTGCTGCACAATTCGGTGCACAGTGATTTCGATTTCGTCACCCGGGCCTCGCTGCACCTGGTCGATGCCGGGGGGAAGCGGTTCCGGCCGTTGTTCACGTTGCTGGCCGCCCACTTCGGCAAGCCCGACTCCGAGGACGTGATCAAGTCCGCGGCGATCGTCGAACTGGTGCATCTGGCCACGCTCTACCACGACGACGTGATGGACGAAGCCACCATGCGGCGCGGGGCGAGCAGCGCGAACGCGCGGTGGGACAACTCGGTGGCCATCCTCGCCGGTGACTTCCTGTTCGCCCGAGCGTCCCAGCTGGTGGCCGATCTGGGGGCCGATGCCGTACGGCTCATGGCACGGACCTTCGAAGCACTGGTCACCGGGCAGATGCGCGAGACCGTGGGCATCGAGGGTGGTGAGGACAACGTCGAGCACTACCTGGAAGTGATTTCCGAGAAGACCGGGTCGCTGATCGCCACGGCAGGCCGGTTCGGTGCGTCGTTCGCCGGTGTCGAGGGCAAGCGGATGCATGCGCTGGAGCGCATCGGGCAGCTCCTCGGGACCGCCTTCCAGATCTCCGACGACATCATCGATATCGCCTCCCCATCGGCCGAGTCGGGTAAGACCCCTGGAACCGATCTGCGCGAGGGGGTGCCCACGCTGCCGATGCTGTACGCGCTGACCGGGGACAATGTCGACCCGCGGCTGCGGGAGATGCTGTCGGGGCCGCTCAGCGGTGCCGACGAGATCGAGGAGGCGTTGCGGCGGCTGCGAGACTCCGACGGCCTGCTGCGCGCCCGCAGGAAACTCGACGAGTACGCCGAGGACGCTCGTTCGCAGCTGGATTCCCTGCCGGACTGCCCGGCACGTGATTCCCTGTCGGCACTGGTGGATTATGTCGTCGCGCGCACGTACTGATCTCGGCGGGGCATGTCCGGCCCCTGAGACCCGGGGAGGATCTCGCCGGTGACATGGCTGTTTACCCAGGTGTGGTTGTGGAGTCTGGCTGCCTTCGTCCTGGGATCGCTGCTGACCTGGTTGCTGTTCGTGCTGCCGCTGCAGCGGCGCCTCGACGCTGCCCGTTCGCAGACCGACGCGCTCGACACCGTGATCGCCGCGCCGCAGCACGACGGCGGGTTCGGCGACGGACCACTGGTGGTGCGCGAGGAGGAGTACTCGGCCTGGGATCTGTTGCGGGGAGAACAGGACGAGCGTGGTGAGTGGGCAGCGGGTCCGGAGGCTGCGGAGTCCGGCTTGTCCGAGGCAACATCGCCTCACGGCGCGTCGGGAGCTGTGGCAGGTATCGCGGCTTCCGGTGAGGCAGGCGGCGTTTCGCCGGACGTCGCGGAGCCCGGCACGGTCGAGATCCGGGATGTCTCGGAGCGCGAACGGTCCTTCGACAGCACATCCGGCCGGGATCCGCAGCCGCGCTCCGAGGACCCGGACCTGTCCGGCCGACTGGAGTCGCTGTTCGAGCCTCTGGTGTCCCCCCGGATCGAGCAGGACCGCCACGACACCCCCTACGTCCCCCCGCTGGGGCTGGAGGGGGCAGGTGCCTCGGGGGGCGAGGCAGCCGATGTGCAGGGCGACGAGCAGCCGTTGCCGCGCCGCGTCCCCGGTGCGACCTCCAAGCCCGGTACTCCGCCCCAGTACGGGGTGGCGGCACCGAAGTTCCGAGCGGGCCGAGCCGGAGCGGAAGAGTCCGCACAGCACGCTGCGGCCTCGGAGGAGGGCGAGTTGGAAGCTGCTCCTCCGGCGGAACAACCGGAGGGCGGGCCGGCGAAGGGGTCGAACGACTCCCCGTCCTGATCCGCTCGCAGCGCTCCTTTTCGGTGCGGTGCCGAGGGGGCGGGTCGCCGGGTGCCCACCGTTGCCGCCCGGTTACGCCTGCGGGGGGCGATCCAGCAGGCGCGAGAGCACCACGGTCGAGACCGTGCGGTTGATGAACTCGACTCCGCGCAGCCGTTCCAGCGCGGTCTCCAGATGGTGGATGTCGGCGGCACGCAGGTGCACGATCGCATCCGCCGGTCCCGAGACCGTGTAGGCGCCCACGACTTCCGGCAGGGGCTCGACCCCCTCCCGGATGCGCTGGGTGGGCACATTGCCGTGGCAGTGCACTTCGACGAAGGCCTCCGTTCCCCAGCCGAGTGCCTCGGGGTCCACCACGGCGGTGAATCCTCGCAGGATTCCCATGTCGAGCAGCTTGTCGACGCGCCGCTTCACGGCGGGTGCGGACAGTCCGACGGCGTGGCCGATCTCGGCATAGCTCGCGCGTGCGTCGGTGACAAGCTGCGAAATGATTCTTTGGTCCAGCGTGTCCATACGCAATATTCTGCCGTATCAAGCGCAACGCAAGCTTATTGAGTGATACTTCCGGCAGTGATTAGATTTCGAATCATGTCGGTCCCCTCTGCGCTCACGGCCGGGCTCTGGGCACGTGACGAGTCGTCTCCCCGGACGCCGACCCGTCGCCACTACCTGATGTGCCCTCCCGAGTACTTCACGGTCGAGTACTCCATCAATCCGTGGATGGACCCGGACACCCCGGTGGACACCGATCTGGCGATGGCGCAGTGGCGGAGTCTGAAGGCCGCCTACGAGCGTCTCGGACACACTGTCGAGGTGGTCGAGCCACAACCGGGCCTTCCGGACATGGTGTTCTCGGCGAACTCCGCCACCGTGATCGACGGTCGTGTGCTCGGTGCCCGTTTCCGGGCTGCGGAACGTGCCGCCGAGGCCGAGCACTTCCGCCGTTGGTTCAGCGCACGGGGTTACCGCGAGCTGATCATGCCGTCGCGGATCAACGAGGCGGAGGGAGACTTCGCCTGGACCGGTGAGCTGCTCCTGGCGGGCAGCGGTTTCCGCACCGACCCGGAGGCACACGCCGAAGCGCAGGAGGCTCTGGGGGTGCCGGTGATCTCACTGCAGCTGACCGATCCTCGCTACTACCACCTGGACACGGCGCTGTTCGTGCTGGAGACGGGGCCGCAGCCGCAGATCGCCTACTACCCGCAGGCCTTCTCCGCCGGCTCGCTGAAGGTACTGGAGCGGCTGTTTCCCGGGGCCGTGCTCGGCAGTGCCGCCGATGCCGAGTGTCTCGGACTCAACGGGGTCTCGGACGGCAGACACGTCGTTCTGCCGCTGGAGGCGACCGACTTGGCCGGGCAACTCGAGAAGCGTGGTTACGAACCGGTGTTGCTGGACGTTTCGGAACTCCGCAAGTCCGGCGGAGGGCCCAAGTGCTGCACCATGGAAATCCACACCTAGAGATGCGCGGCTTGGCGTGGGCGACCGGTGCCGGTGGCGGAACCTCCGGCGGCGCCTCGCTGCTGAAGAGCCGGCACATCGGAGTAGCCACCACGGCTGCCGCCGCCCGGGACGGAGCCGGCGGCAGCCGTGGTTGTTCACTCGTCCAGGACGGCCTGCACGTCGAGTTCGATCCGCACGGTGGGGCCGACCACGGCGATCCCCTTGTTCAGGATCTCCTGCCAGTTCACCGCGTAGTCCTCACGTCGCAGTTCGGTCTCGCACAGGCACGCGGCGCGCGTTCCGTTCCACGCACGCTGCCCCAGATAGGTCGTGTCGAGTTGTACGGGGCTGGTCGTGCCCCGGATCATGAGGGATCCACTCACCAGCCAGCGATCCCCGCGCATCGGGGTGATCCGATCACTGGTGAAGTGCAGGTTCGGGTGGTTGGCCACGTCGAGGAAGTCGGGCGAGCGCAGGTGGTCGTCACGCATCTTCACGCCGGTGTCGATGCTGGAGGCGTCGATGGTCACCTCGATGCGTGACTGCTCGAACGGGGAAGCGACCTGGATGTAGCCGTCGAGATCGCGGAATGCCCCGTGAATCTTCGACATACCGATGTGCTGGGCGATGAAGCGGGCCTCGGTGTGGTCCGGATCGAACCGCCAGGTCCCCGGCTGCGGCAGTGCCACCGCCGTGTCGGGTTCGAGCTGCACATTCCCGATGGAGGTGTGCCGGTTGGTGCGCACATCGGCTCTCGCGCCTGCGCGGAGGTAACCACCGGCCGTGATGGAGACCTTGTGCACACCGGGGGGCACGGTGGCGAGGTAGAAGCCGTACGAGTCGGTTTTCCCCTGCCCAACCTGCTGGTTGAGTCGATCGACCACGGTCACGGTGGCTTCCGGCAGCGGGCTGCCGCGTTCGTCGTGCACCTGGCAGCTCACGACGCCACCGTCGAGGGGAGTCGGGGGAAGATCGATGCCCGTACCCTGGCGTTGCGGTCTACGGGCAGCGCCCTCGCTGGACGAACGGCGTCGACGCAGCTTGGACAGGATCATGTGACTCCTTTCTGTTCACTCGCCTCGGTACGACCGAAAAATCGCAGAGACGTAGTTACGTGCGAGTAAGTTTACGCGTGCGCCACAGGACCCTTGATCATGGCGTGTTGGAGGCTCGACACTCGGCTGTTCGGCCTCGTGGTGATGGATGTCCCATTGATGTCGAATCGCGGAACTTCGTGCTCCTCCTCGACGTTGACCGGGTGAGCAGTCCACGACAGAACGGGTGGAAAGACTCTCCGGCGGAGGCGCAGGCACAGTGCACAGTCACTTCAACGGCGTGAAGACGGCGCTGCTGTTGGGCGGAATGAGCGCGCTGGTGCTGCTGATCGGCTCCCTGTTCGGCCGGGTCGGCCTTGTCATCGCGCTGATTGCCGCGCTGGCGATGAACGGCTATGCCTACTTCAACTCCGCCGACCTGGCGTTGCGGTCGATGCGGGCCAGGCCGGTCACCGAGCTCGAGCAGCCCACGATGTATCGCATCGTCCGGGAACTGGCGACCTCGGCCAGGCAGCCGATGCCCACGCTGTATGTGAGTCCCACCAACGCGCCGAACGCATTCGCCACCGGGCGCAATCCCCGCAACGCCGCCGTGTGTTGCACGACGGGGATCCTCGGCCTGCTCGACGAGCGCGAGTTGCGCGCGGTTCTCGGCCACGAGTTGTCCCACGTCTACAACCGCGACATCCTGATCTCCAGCGTGGCCGGGGCCCTGGCCAGCGCCGTGACCTTCCTGGCCAATTTCGGGTTGCTGTTCGGAATGTTCGCCGGTGACGGCGAGGACCGGCCCAACCCGCTGGCGATGTTGCTGGTGGCGTTGCTGGGCCCGGTGGCCGCCGGGGTCGTGCAGATGGCCGTGAGCCGCTCCCGCGAGTACCAGGCCGATGCTTCCGGCGCCGCCCTCACCGGGGACCCGATCGCCCTGGCCACGGCATTGCGCAAACTGGAGCGCGGTACTCGGCGGGCGCCCCTGGCGCCGGAGCCGAACGTGGTGTCGCAGTCGCACCTGATGATCGCCAACCCGTTCCGCCCCGGGGAACGCATGGCGCGGTTGTTCTCCACACATCCGCCGATCTCCGACCGCGTCGAGCGGTTGGAGGGGATGGCCGGCCACCGGCTTCCGCCCGCCTGACAGCCGCGGCCGGGAGCTTTGAGGCTGTCGTACCGCTCTTGGCGGGGTGGTTGCCGGACCCTTATCCGTCGGCGCCCGCGGCCCGGGCGACGGACATGACGTAGTCGCCGTATCCGGACTTGGCGAGCTTGGCTCCCAATGCGTAACAGGCCTCGGCGGAGATGTATCCCATCCGCAGAGCGATCTCCTCCAGGCAGGCGATGCGGACACCCTGGCGGTGCTCGAGGACCTGCACGAACTGGGCGGCCTCCAGCAGGGAGTCGTGCGTCCCGGTGTCCAGCCAGGCGAAACCGCGGCCGAGTTCGGTCAGGTGTGCCCGCCCGCGTCGCAGGTACTCCATGTTGACGTCGGTGATCTCGAGTTCACCGCGGGCGGAGGGCCGCAGGTTCCCGGCGATGTCGACGACGTCGTTGTCGTAGAAGTACAGGCCGGTGATGGCCTTGTCGGAGCGAGGCCGGTCGGGCTTTTCCTCGATGGAGACCAGTTGGCCGTCCGGTCCCGTTTCACCGACGCCGTAACGCTGGGGGTCGCGCACCGAGTAGCCGAACAGCATGCAACCGTCGAGTCCGGCCGCGCTTTCCCGCACGAGCCGGGACAGGCCCTGCCCGTAGAAGATGTTGTCGCCGAGGACCAGGGCCACCGAGTCGTCTCCGATGAAGTCCGCCCCGATCACGAACGCCTGGGCGAGCCCGTCGGGCTGGGGCTGCTCGGCGTACTCGATACGCAAGCCGAACTGTGTGCCGTCGCCGAGCAGTCTGCGAAACAGCGGTAGATCGTCCGGCGTGGAGATCAGCAGGATGTCACGGATGTCGGCCAGCATCAGCACCGACAACGGGTAGTACACCAGCGGTTTGTCGTAGACCGGCAGCAACTGTTTGGACACGACCTGCGTGATTGGATGCAGTCTGGTGCCACTGCCTCCGGCCAGCACGATTCCTTTCACCGGTGGGTCCTTTTGCTCAGCGGTAGTTCTCGAACTGCAGTGCGGTGTCGAAGTCCTCGTGCTTGAGTAGTTCGATGACCGCCTGCAGGTCGTCTTTCTTCTTGCCGGACACCCGGAGCTGATCACCCTGGATCTGCGCCTGGACACCCTTGGGGCCGTCGTCGCGAATCCTCTTGGAGATCTTCTTCGCGGTGTCCTGGGCGATGCCCTGCTTGATCTTTCCGGTGACCTTGTACGCCTGTCCGGAACTGGTCGGCTCGCCCATGTCGAGGGCTTTCAGCGAGACGCCGCGCTTGACCAGCTTTTCCTTGAACACGTCGATGGCGGCCTTGCAGCGCTCCTCGGTTTCGGATTCCAGAGTCACGGACTCCTCGCCGGCCCAGCTGATCCTGGTGCCGGTGCCGCGGAAGTCGAACCGGTTCGCCAGTTCCTTGGCCGCCTGGTTGAGTGCGTTGTCGACCTCCTGGCGGTCAACCTTGCTCACCACGTCGAAAGAAGGGTCTGCCACCTGCTCCACCTCCCGGGCGCGTCCTTACTGCGTTGCCGACACGCTACCGGGTCGACCCCCTTGTCGATGGCGTGGACACCGGTATGTATGATTTTCCCTGCAAGCCAGCGGTGCTGGCATGCTTCGCCGGGTTGCCCGAGCGGCCAAAGGGAGCTGACTGTAAATCAGCCGCGCAAGCTTCAGAGGTTCGAATCCTCTACCCGGCACACCAGCCCAGAAGGCCCCCTGACCTGCACCGACAGGCCAGGGGGCCTTCTTCGTGCTCCCCGGCTGTCCCCGGAGCTACCCGGCCGTGTGCGGCTCTCAGTGGCCAATGAATGGCCACGGTTTCACCTCAGAGCCCGGTCGATGCGCGAGCGGGCCTCCTGCTCGCCACCGTCGAGGCACTTGGCGTAGACGCGAAGGAGCACGTGCACGCTGTGGCCCGCCCACTCGGCCACCCGGGTCGGCTCGACACCGGCGTTCAGCCATGTCGACACGGCGGCGTGACGAAGGTCGTAAGGACGCTTGGCCAACGGTGAAGCAGCTACCTCGTCGGTGAACGCATCAGCGCGCGCATTCGCCCATGCACGCCCGTAGACACTGCTGCCGAGTCGCCCTCCGTTTCGCTTGCCCAAGAAGAGCCGTCCGTCCGGTGCTGTGCCGTAGATCGCGAGATGGTTGTGCAGGTGTGCGGTCAGCTCCGGTGGACACGGGACTATCCGGCCGATGTCGTCGTCTCGGTGCTTCAGACTCCGTTCCTCGCTGGCCGTGCGGCTGTCGGTCCACTCGCCGGAGATTTCGGGCGTCGAGCGCTCCAGGTGCAGTTCACCCCAGCCGTTCTGGGGTAGAGACAGGTTGCGCTTGCGCAGGTTGGTCGCTTCCTCCGGGCGAAGAGCTGCGAAGTACATGAGCCCGAAGAACGCGGTCAAGTGCGGAGTGCGGTTGGCAACGGCTTGAAGAAGTGTGCGGGCCTGGACAGGGTTGGCAACGGATCGCCGGTCGACCTGCCGTAGGTTCGTGCTGTTGCGCCGGATCTTGACCTCGTTCAGTGGGTTGCCGATGAGGAACTTCCGCTCGATCGCGTAGTGGATCGCATTCGTCAGGGTGGTACGGCGCAACCTGACGGTATCCGGGGCTGCTCGATATCCGTTCAGGTTGACGTCGAGGGCGGCCAGTACGGACCTGAGAACGTCCGGCTTCGAGAGGTCACCGACACTCCGGCTGTGGGCAGCGATCCACTTGAGTGCGTGCCGAATCTCCGGTGGATGCTCACTGTCTCGGGTCACCGGATTGAACGCGCGGCGGAACGCCTTGTTGAGGACTTTGGGCTCAGGTGCTCCGCGGTTGGTGGTGAGCATGGCTGCCGAGATCGGTGCGAGTGAGTCGACCGTGTTCTTCCGGTGCCCTGGTGAGGCGTCGCGCCACTTCATGTCCATGTACTCGCAGGCGAACTTGAACCACGACATGTCTTCGGTGCTCCGCGTCATCGAGACCGGGAGGCCAGTCTCGATGATGAACGCTTCTCCTTTCCGAGCGGCGCTCAGGAGTTCGGAGCGGAAGCTCTCCGCTTGCGCGCTGTTCTTGAATGACTTGTGACAGTCCTGTGCTGATACCTCCCACCGGACTCGATAGCTGGTGACCTTGCCCTTGGTGTTCTTGCGGGTCTGCATCTTCCAGATGCGGACGTCGTAGGTGGTTTCGGTCATGCGGCGTCCTCCAGGGTGTCGAGCCAGTTTTCGAAGTCGGTGCGGCGGATGCGCAGGGAACCGTTGGGCAGCCGGATGCACTTGGGGCCGCGTTGCTTGGCGCGCCAGTCGTCGAAGGTGGAGCGGGAGACGCCCATCTCTTCGCAGAACTCGGTGACGGTCATCCAGTTACCACTGCGTTTGGCCACGAGTTGCCTCCTGGTGCATTGCGAGCGATGGGGCGCTGACGGATGAGCGGGGTGGTTGCTCGGGGTGCTGGCTGGTATGTGCCGCTACCTCCGCTACCGCCGCTACGTCCCTGGTCAGGCCGGTAGCGGCGGGACTTTCGGTGCCGCTACCGCCGCTACCTGCCTCGGTGTCCGGTAGCGGCGGTAGCGGATCGGGTTTTTCGTCCGCTACCGGTGTGACCTGCGCGGTAGCGTCGGTAGCGCTGGTAGCGGCACTGGCCAGGTAGCGGCGCCAGGCGTCGGCCAGGCCGTCTTCGCCATCGGTGCGGAATCCTTTGGCGACCTGCCCGCCAGGTTGCTTGATGTTCTTGGAGGCCACCCCGTAGCGGGCGAGTTCTTTGGACAGGCGTCGGGCGTCGAGGGGCTTGCCGTACAGATCGCCCCACGGTGCTTCGTCCAGAGCGTGCAGCGCCGAGAGGATGTCGACGGTGGTCATTCGGTCGGCATTCCGGGCGGTGAAGATCTCGCGCAGATCTGCCAGCAGCCGCACCCCGAGCGACTGGGTTCCGGGCCCGGTCGCGTTGACGAAGTGCTGACAGGCCGCGCGGGCGGTCTCAGGCCAGTGCCCGCCTGCTTGATCGGCCAGCGCGAGCAGGGGTTTCCAGATCTCGGCGGCGCGGTCGATGACCCCGGCAGGCATCGCGGGCCGTGCCCCGGCGAGGTGCTCGGCCACACTGTCGACCCAGGCGCTGAGCTCCTCGCGCACGGGGCCGGCTTCCTGCTCGACGTCCTCTTCGATGAACTCTTCGACGGGCTCATCGGGGGCGCGTTTGCGCATGTGGATGGTGATGGCCCGAGTGGTGATGGTGGCGGGCATGTGCCCGGCGATGCCGGCCAGGGCCGCCGGGGCATAGACCGGGAACCGCTCGACCTTCATGGCTTTGGCATCACCGACACAGCGAGCGATGGTCGCCGACCGTTTGTATCCGGCGTTGAGCATGGCGCGCAGGTCTTCGTAGTTGCCGCCGTTTTTGGGGTTGAAGATGGCGTCGACCTCGTCGAATAGGATGGTGATCGGCCCTTCGCTGACCATGCGGAACATGGCCGCCGTGGTCGCCGAGATGGTCATCTCGGGCGCGGCGACGAGATACTGACCCACTTCGAGCACGCGGGTTTTGCCGCTGCCCGGCTCGGCGGAGTCGAGGATGAGCCGCGGGGTGACGTAGAAGCGCTGGGCGGCATGGGTGTGGGCAAACCACAGCGCGATCGTCGGGGCGCAGTGCTCGGAGGGCAGCACCAGAAACCGGCTCAAAAAGCGGGTGACCTCGTCGAGCACGTCGGCGCCGGGCCGCACCGGTCGGTGGGGCTGCTCGTCCTGCTCGGTGACGACGTGCAGGGCGGGCGCGGCAGTCATCGTGGTGTCCTCTTCTCCGGTTTCGTCGGGGGTGGGGCGCTGGATGCGCCCCAGGCCAGGAGTTTGGGGTTGCGGGGTGCTCACGCGGCGTCCTTCTTGCGGTCGGTGAGGCGGCGGGGGCGGTTGGCGGCTGTGCGCAGGCCGGAGCGGATGGTGGCGTCGATGGCTTCGGCGGTCCACGGCTCGGGCTTGGTCTGGGGCAGCCGGGACATGGCGCGGTGCAGCACGGCCCGCACCGTGTCGACGTCGACGGCACCCCCAGCTACCAGACGTCCGAGGGCCAGCGAGGCAGTGAACAGAGTGATGTTCTGCTTGCCTGGTTGGGCCGCAGCGACCCGCTCGGCCTCGTTGCGCAGTGCCGCTTCGACGTAGGCAGAGCGATGCATGGGGGCGATCTCAGAAGGCGCTGAGTCGCCCGTAGACGGCTTGGGAGTGAGGGCCTGGGCCAACCAGCCGGGCAGCCGTGCGGGGTCGGTATCGTCGTAGAGCTCGTAGGCACCCTGATCGAGTACCGAACCCGGGGCAACGACGTAGCCCCCGGCTGCGCGAGTGTCCAACAGCGGCCCGAGTGTCCCGGCCGTGTTGCGCAACCCTGCCGCTGCGGGCACGAGGAAGTACAGGTGCCACCCGCCGGAGGGGGTGGCCACGGTGTAGGTCGGCGGCAACGGCTCCCCGGCTCGGCGGGCCAGGCGGGTCAGGATCTCGGCACCGCTACGGAGCCCGAGTGTCTGCCAGTGGTCCGGCAGCGCCTGCCCGTGCTCAGGCTCGTCGCAGTCGACGACAACCAGGCCGGACGGTCCACACGCCAAACCGATGTTGTAAGCCGCGTGCTGCCAGCACCGGGTGATGCGGTCGGGGTCAGTGGTGGCGCGCTGTTCCCACTGGCGGACCGCCGGACGTTTGCTGCCGGGCAGCAGCGGGAGCACGGCCCACCTCTGTTCGGCCAGGTGCAGCGCGGAGCGCAGCAGTTGCGTCTGACGGGTGTTCATCGGGTGGCCTCCTGGTCGGTGCGGGGTGTGGCGTGCAGACGTAGCTCGATCACGCGGCCTCACCTCCGGGGGTGTGCTGGTCGCGGGTGCGCTGTGCCTGGCCGGTGGGCAGCACGGTCAGGCGGTGGGTGGCTTTGACCTGGTACATGTGCGCGTCGGCGTGGCCGAGCAGCTCGGCCAGTGGGGTGCTGGCGGGGGCGGTGGCGAGTCCGACGCTGCCGAGCACGGTCAGGCGGTGCCCGTCAACCCGGATCGGTTCGGCCAGGGCGGCGGCCACGCTCTCGGCGCGCTGTTCGGCGGCGGTCGTGGTGGGGATGGGGCCGAGCCAGAGGGCGAACTCGTCGCCGTGCAGTCGTACGGCCAGCTCGCCGGGTTTCGTGGCGGTGGCGAGTTGGGTGGCCACGGCGGCCAGGACTTTGTTGCCGAAGTCGTGGCCGTGGGTGTCGTTGATGGCCTTGAACTGGTCGAGATCGACCATGAGCAGTCCGACGAGGCTGCGGGTGAATCGCTCTCGCCGGGCGGTGCGGTGCAGGGCTTGGCGGTTGCCGAGCCCGGTCAGCGGGTCGGTGTGCAACCGGCGGCGATACAGGCACGCGGCGGTGGTGGCGATGATCGCCCATCCGGCGGTGCCCAGCAGCGTCGAGAGTTCTGCGAACATGGAAGGTGCCTCCGAGTGAGGTAGGGGCCCCGCCCGCCGCGATTGGTAGGTGGACGGGCGGGGCCTTCTTGCTGGGGTTGGTCAGTGGCGCTTGTCGTAGGTCCAGCCGGCCTTGCGGTAGCAGCGCGGGCACAGCGGGGCGTTGCGGGCTGCGCCCTCGCCGGGCTTGAGCTTCTTGCCGCAGAAGGCCCGGACACTCATCAGGCCCATCGCGGCCAAGTCGGCGCGGACGGTGTCCGGGGTGATGTGCATGGGTGCAGACATGGGGCTCCTCCCTGGTGGGTCAGCGGTGGCGGGTGCGGCGGCGTCGGCGGTGGCTGGTGGTGCGGTTGTAGAGGTGGCGTCCGATGCGGATGCGGCGTCCGGTGCCCTGGCAGCGGGTGCACAGGCGGAAGGCGGTCACGATGCGGGCGTGGCGTTTGCCGGTGCCGTGGCAGGTTTTGCAGGGTTTGAAGGGCCAGATCACGCACGTGGCAAAGTAACCGAGCGTGATGACCAGGGCAGCGATGGCGAGGGTGGCTAGCGGGCTCAGGGTGGGGGTCATGGGCCTCCTGCCAGGGTTTTTGGGACAGGTCGGCTCGCAGCGCGCTAGCGGCTAGGGCGCTGGGCAGGTTCGGTGTGGGGGTGCTAGCGGGGCCGCTAGGTCTAGCGGGTAGGGCTGCTAGGTCTAGCGGGCCTGCTGGGTTATCCGGCCTCGCGTTTGCGGTTACGCTCCGCAACAATTTTGGCGAGGTCGGCGCGGTGGAAGCCGCGGCGGTTGCGGCCGTGGCCGTGCTCGTCGGTGCCCCACACTTGCCGGTTGGTCTTGATCCCGTGGGGTTTGAGGGCGGCGGTGAGTTGGTCGGCGGTGTAGCTGCCGTAGGTCTCGGGCCACGTCTGTGCGAGTCGGGTGGCGGCGGTTTCGGTCCAGACCTTGTCCTCGTCCGGGCCGAGCAGGCTGAGCAGGTCCTCGGGGAGGGTGTCGGGTTTGCGGTCGGTGGTGGTTTGGCCGAGGGCGTGGCCGGACAGGGTGCCGGCGGCGTGCCGGGCGGCGCGGGCGCGGTCGGTGATGGCGTCGGCGGCGGGGTTGTCCACGTAGGCCGAGCGGGCGATCTGCGGGTCGTCGGCGTTGCCGACGAGGTAGCCGATGCCCTTGTCCTTGGCGGTGAACGTGGACGCCCGGACACCGTTTTTGTACATCGAGGTGCCCAAGACCATGTCGTTTTCCATCTGGCCCATCACCCGCAGGCAGAACCGGATGCCGACGTTGGCGGACACCCCGGTGGGCAGGCTGTCCTTGTCCGGGCGTTGGGTGGCCAGGATCAGGATCACGCCCAGCGCCCGGCCGCGTTTGATGATGGCCGTGGCCAGTTCGCCAGCCTCTTTGCCGAACTCGGGATGGGAGAACAGTTCCTGGCACTCGTCGACGGCCACGACCAGCGGGTGCAGCCCGAGGTCGCTGCGTGCGGCGAGTTCGGGGGTGACCTTGTTCTCCGGCACCAGAGCCTTGTTCTCCCGGGCCAGCCGGGTGATGGTGGCCGCGCGCTTTTCCAGGTCCTGGTAGACCTCCCGCAGCGATTCGAGGGTGGCCTCGACGGTGCCGTCATCCGGGCCCGAGCCGTAGTGGTGCGCGACCTTCTCCAGGCTTTCGAGGTCGCCGGTGCCCTTGAGCTCAAAGATCCGCATCTCGGCGCGGGCATCCAGCGCGGCGGCCAGCAGCAGCACCCGCAGCGCGAACGTCTTGCCCACGCCCGGCATGGCGCCGATGAGCAGGTTGGCATACATCAGCGTGATCGCGACGGGCCTGCCGCGTTGGTCGGTGCCGAACGGGACGGGTTGGAACAGGTCGGCGGTGCCCTTCTTGAGTAGGGGCCAGGCGGGTTGTTTGGCCTGGGCCATGTCCTGATCACCGACCCACAGCACGAGCCGTCCGGCGTGTTCGGTGCCGTCGGATTCCGGCCACACGCAGCCAAGCGGGCGGCGCAGCCCGGAGGCGAGCTTCTCGCGGCGCTCGACGATGTCGGGCACCGTGACGCCGTGCGGCAGGTCGATGTCGGCCCGCCACCCGGGTCCGTCGCGGGTGATGGGTTTCGGGAAGGCGATGCCCGAACCGCGGGGGCCCATGACCTTGTTGATTTCGGCGATGCCGAGCGAGGCCAGGGCGCGTTCGACGATGTCGCTGGTCAGCTTGGCCACCTGGGTGGAGACCACCGCGCGGCCCGGCACGACCGGTTTGTCCCGATGCCCGCCGGCCGCACCGAGGGCCAACACCAGGCCGGCCATGACTGCCCCGGTCAGCAGCATGGGCAGCCCGGTTACGAGGAACACGGTCAGCGGTAGTCCGCCCAGCAGCACTGGCAGCGTCAACGCCAGGCGGGTGCGTACCCGGGCGTCGCGCTGGGTGGTCAGCCGCAGATACTCGGCCGCATCCTCCCTGCGTGCCGCAGCGCTACGCAGGGGCTGGCCTTCGGCATCGAACACCCACCGGGCCGTGCCCGAGATGATCCGAGCCGTACCGCGTGGAGCCTGGCTCGCGAGCTTCGCGGCGTAGACCGGGCAGCGGGCCGCGTGATACCCGGCGGCGTGCGCGTAATGCCCGCCCGCCCACTTGGCCGCTTGGGAAAGCTGGTTCCGTGAGGACAGCCAGGTCGGCAGGATCGCTCGGCGCTCGGCCTGGTTGAGCCGTTCCCAGAACGACGGCCCCCGACCGGACTCCGGCGGGTCCACCTGGGACGTGATGTTCTGCTCGTCCTCGTCGACGAGTTCGCCCTCGAGCACCTCACCGGCCGTGTCCCTCTCGGCGGACTCGGCAGTGCCCCCGTTGCGCTCGTAGTCGGTCTTGTCCTGTGTGGAGTCCTCCCGCTTGCTGGGGAACTCGTAGACGCGGGCATGCTCGCCGGGCTCGGCACGCTGCTCGTCGCGGTGGTCGTCGTACTCGTGATCGTGGTGCTCGGAGTGCTGGTTGATCATCGGTGCGCCTCCTCGTGGGCGGCGGGACTGCGAAGCAGATGCGTCAGGGCTGCGCCCATGCCGAGCACGGCCACGGGCAGGCAGGACACAGCGGTGGTGATCCACCACGGGGCGGCGGTGATGTCGGCGGCGGTCATGAGGTGGTAGGCGATCTGGCCCAGCGCGCCGAGCGCGAGCGAGCCCAGCGCCGACCACTTGGCGAAGCGCCGCGCCTGGTCCGGCACCGCGCCGGACAGCCAGACCCGCAGGGCGTAGGCGGCATAGGTCTCCACCCCGATCGGCAACGTGATCGCGGTATTGATCTGCAGCGAGTCCCAGATCCCGGGCAGCGGGCGGACCATGCCGAACCCGGTCAGCGAGCCCAGCCCGACCCAGCCGGACCAGATCGCCACAAACGCCGGCAGCGCCAACAGCAACACCGGCCACGCGGCCGGAACCCGCCCCGCCCGCTGCGGCGCAGACGCCGGGCTCGTGCCTGGGTTCGTGGGCATGCTCACCGGCTCCGAGGCCTCCGGGGTCGCCGCTGTTGTGTCGGTGTTCGGTGCCGGACTCGGAGCCGCCGCACCGGCGGGTTCGACCGGCTCCGGTGCGGCCACCACCGGGAGCGGCTCGGTCGGCGGATCGACCGGAGCCGCATCCGCCCCGGACTGCTCGGGCTCGGTGGTATCCGGCACCAGGTGCAGCCGGACCGGACCCGCCCCGCTGCCGGACTTGGCGGCGTGGGACTCGCCTGGGGCGGCGGGGCTGGCCTCGAGGGCCTCGCGCAGGGTGGTGGCCTTTTTCGCCCCGATGCGGAACTCACTCATCAACCGGTTGCGCGAGGGGACACCGCCGAGCGTGTCGGCCAGCTCGCGCGCCTGCGGCAACAGTTCATCGACCGAGACCGGATACGCGCTGCGGGACGTGGTGGGAGCGCTCATGCCGACTCGCCCCCACCGGTGTAGAGAAACGCGAGCAGGGCCTGTTGCAGCTCGACCAGGTCGGCGGCGTTGTCGGCGGCGAACGGCCCGCGAAACCCCGGATACCCGTGCTGCTCCAGCACTCGGGCGACGTCGAGGACCAGGCCGGTCGTGAACCGCGGATCGTGATCGGTATGGGCCACCGGATACCGCCGCATCCGAACGGGCGGGGTGGTGTGGCCATCAGCGGGTGTGGTGGTCATGCTGGAGGTCTCCTTACTGCTCATCGGGTGGTGGGGAGCCCGGTCCGGCAGCGAGTTCTTGGCGGAATGACTGCCGGGCCGGGGCACACGGGGGCTCAACTGATCCCCAGATCGGCCAGCACGCCGTTGGCGGCGGTGGTGATCGCGGTGGCAAACGTGTGGGTCACCTCGGCCATCGGCTGCCCGACGACCGTGGGCAGCAGCAAAAAGCCCAGAGCCATCCCACCGATGAGCTGAGTCCAATCCATCCGACGTCGGGCCAACAACAAGATGGCGATCACGATGGCCACGAGAACGTTGTAAGTAATCACAGCGGCACTCCAATCAGGACAAACAACACCGAGATCTGCGCGGAAAGCGGCGGGTCAGAGGCGTCAGCCCGGCGAGTCATGCCGCATCCCCATCGATGGGCCGCGAAGTACTGGAGAGCGCGCGAGCCCTCTGCCGCTGAGCCAAGAGCTTGCGTAGCTCGCCACGGGCACGATCCAGCCGTCGCATTGCGACGGCATCCGTGACGCCCAGGGCTTCCGACTCCAGTACGGCACTCTCGGCGTCGATGACGTTGAGTTCGAGTTTCATGGCGAGGCAGTCCGTAGCCAATGCAGCGCGCTCGCCGTCCATGGGCTCCTCGATGGGGGCGCTGCCTGTCTCGGTGTTCTTACGCATTGCTGACTCCTATCGTTCAACTGAGGCACATTAATGCGCATTAGTGCGCATGATGTCAAGTCTTCGTTTGCGGTGCACTAGTGCGGCTAGGGTGGTTCGGGTTAATCTGGCGATGTGCCGATCAACCAGCAGAGCGCTCAGCCGCTGAGCGCACAGATCGAGGACGACCTACGCCGGAAGATCACGGCTGGTGACGTGCAGGTTGGGGAGAAGCTTCCGTCTCTGCGCTCGCTGGCGGACGAGTACGGCGTTGCCGAGCTGACCGTTCACGTTGCGGTCAAGAAGCTCCAGCACGAAGGGGTCCTGACCTCGGTGAGCGGCCGTGGAACGTTCGTCAACGCCAAGCCGGAAGACCTCGCCGCCGGCGAGGAGACGTCCGAGCTTCAGGCAATCCGGGACGAAGTGCGGGAGCTTCGGGTGCGTGTCGAGGCTGTCGAGCAAGCCCAGTCCGAAGCTGATCGGTGACTCGGCTGGCGGGTTGGTCACTGTGGCCCTCCTGGTGTCCGCTTCTGACTGACACCAGTAATTCAACCCTGTGACCTGCGGAAATATGATGAACCAGCGATGCACCAGCAGTGCACTCACAGTGCACTCGGTTGACGGGAGCGTGCGCCGGTGGACGTGGTCGACGTCTGGACGGGTGGACGAGCCAATGCGCTTCAACGGGCGCTGAGACTGACCAACGAAGCCTTCGCGGAGCGGCTCGGAACGGCCGTGCGGACCGTTGCGAAGTGGAAGGAGAACACCGAATCCGAGCCGGGCAGCGAGCTACAACAAGCCCTCGACACCGTGCTGTATCAGGCACCCGATCCGGTCAAGGCACGCTTTTCCCTGCTCCTGGGGACAAGCGAGGGGGAAGCAGCCCCGGCCGATGCGGGTGAAGGCCATGCTGAACGCGATACGGCGGAGGCAGAACGCCGACTCAGTGCCGACCCGAGCATCGGCGCAGCGCTCGACTGGGTAGAACGGGAGGCAGGCTGGTCCAGTGGGGCCGCTCGCAAGGAGGTACTTGCCCGTCTCGCTGCGTTGGCACCGCACGAACTGCGCGACCGGCGAGCTCGCCGCGGTCGGGTGGACCAGCATCAGCTCGCGGAAGCCCTCACGAGCTACTACGCGGGGGCGCTGGCGGGATGGGGCACCTATACCGCACGAATCGAAGACACCCAGAGCGCGATCACCAGCGTGTTCACCAGCTCGGACTGGTTGGATCTGCGGTGCCCGCTCACGCCGGACCATGACCAACTCGACCTGGAGCGCATGGCGCCCGAGTACGGCGCCGCACTGGACGAGTTCACGACCGATCAGGCCATCCAACGGATCGCCGAGACGCTAGAAGAAGAAACCCGCCTGGTCAACGCCTCCCTGTACCGGCTGCTCGATGTCGACGTCAGACCGGGCAAGCTCGGCGGCTCGTTCGGGATGACCGAGTTCGTGCAATACGCACTGACCATGGATCTCCTCGAAGGCGAAATGGTCGACGCGATCGCGGAGGGCCGCTCAACACGCCCCGGGCATCTCCCGCTGCGTGACCACTACCTTCCTGACGCTGCAGCCGTGCTCAACACCCGTGGGCGTCTCTGTGCTGGTGGTCCACTGGCGCTGTGTGCGATCGCTCGCCCGGCGCGGGGACGTCGCCCTGCTGACTACGTGCTCCTGGTCCAGGAGCGGGGCGGCCACGTGCTGAACGCGTCGCGGCGACTGGCGCCGATCCCGAAGTCGTTCCACGAACCGCTCATCGACCAGCGCGAGGACACCCAGCTCGGCGCCACGCTTCAGCGGGAGATGGAGGAAGAGCTCTTCGGGCGGGATGACGTCGACAACACGGTCTCGCCGCAGCGCAGCGCCGACCCGATGCACCCGAGCAGGCTGTCTGAGCCGATGCGGTGGCTGACCGAGAACAGCGAGAACGGCCAGTGGGCCATGGAGTGCACCGGGCTCGGTCTGAACCTCGTCAGCGGCAACTACGAGTTCGCCAGCCTGATCGTCATCCATGACGAGGAGTTCTGGCAGCGCTTCGGCGGCCAGGTGGAGGCCAACTGGGAGTCGAGCAAGCTCCAGCAGTTCTCCAGCATGGACCGCGAGCTGCTCACCGAGCTGTCGGCCGACGTAGCGTGGAGCAACGAGGGGCTGTTCGCGTTCCTGCAGGGACTTCGACGGCTGTCCGAGCTGGACAGTCCACGCGTGAACGCCCCCGCTATCGAATGGGAGATCCAGTAATGACCCAGTGGTACACCGGCAACGCGGCCGACGACGGCAGTGAGCGTCGCGGCTGGATCCTCGGTCACTTCATCGACCCCAGTGAAGGTGTGCGCCACTCCAAGGACGTCGAAGTCAAGTGGGGCACCCACCCGGCAGGCGAAACCCGCCCCGAGTGGGCACCCGATGACCAGCGCACCACCCTGGTCATGCTCATCCAGGGCAAGTTCCACGTCTACCTCACCGACGACAGCGCCCTCCTACAGCGCCAAGGCGACTACCTCGTCTGGGGCCCAGGCGTCGAGCACTCCTGGGAGGCAGAGGAAGACTCCATCGTCGTCACTGTCCGCTGGCCGTCTCTGCCGAGCTGACCCGCTGTCAGTTCGACATGGCCCAGTTCGGTTGTTGTGGCGAGCCGCAAGGTAGCCAAACCATGTCTCACTGGGGGGATCTGCTTGCGTACGCACGCTAGGGTCCTTCCACTGAGGTTTGTGGAGCCTGTTCGCGGAGTCTGACTTGCGAATGACGTCCTGCGGCCCCCTGCACCTGTCGAGGTCGGATGCTGTGGCTAGGCTCGCTGGTAATGACTGCGGTGACAGGTGCTTTTGCGGAGGGGACGACTCGGTCGCGTGCGCTGCGCGGGTGGGGGCGCGCCAGCGGCACGGTGGCCGAGGTGCTTGCTACGCAGGACATCGAGAGTATCGCTCGCGCCGTCCGGCGTGCGGGTCCGCGCGGGGTGATCGCGCGGGGATTGGGCCGCTCGTATGGGGATCCGGCGCAAAATGCCGGTGGGCTGGTCGTGGATATGACCGTGCTCAATCGGATCCACCACATCGATCCGGAGCAGGCATGGGTCGACGTTGACGCGGGGGTGAGTCTGGATCAACTGATGCGGGCCGCCCTGCCCTATGGCCTGTGGGTCCCAGTGCTGCCCGGCACCCGCCAGGTCACCATCGGCGGCGCCATCGGCATGGACATCCACGGCAAGAACCACCACTCGGCGGGCAGCTTCGGTAACCACGTGCTGTCGCTGGAACTGCTCACCGCCGACGGCGAGGTGCGCACGCTGACCCCTGATGGCGAGCAGGCAGACTTGTTTTGGGCGACGGTCGGTGGGGCCGGGTTGACGGGGATCGTGCTGCGGGCACGGGTGCGGATGAAGCGCACCGAAACGGCCTACTTCCTCGCCGATTACGACCGCACCACCAGCCTCGATGCGACCATGCAGCTGCTCACCGACGGCTCCGATGAACGCTACGACTACTCGGCGGCGGTGCCCGACACGATCTCCACCGGCTCCGGTCTCGGCCGCGCGACGTTCTCGCGCGGCTGGCTGGCCCGGCTCGAGGACCTGCCGCCGAAACTACGCCGGGATCCCCTGCGGTTGGATGCGCCGCATCTGGCCACGGTGCCCGATGTTTTCCCGAACGGGATGGTCAACCAGCTGACATCGCGGCTGGCCGGCACGGTCACCCATCACATGTTTCCCAAGCACGCTCGCGGCAAGATCGCCAATATCGCCCAGTTCCTGCACCCGTTGGACGTCCTCGGCGAGTGGAATCGCGCCTACGGCCGGGACGGGTTCCTGCAGTACCAGTTCTCGATCCCCGCCGGTCGCGAACAGCATATGGCCGACCTGGTCCGCACGATCGCACGCTCCGGGCAGTTGTCGTTTCTCAACGTGTTCAAACGCATGGGCGCTTCCAATCCGGCACCGCTGTCCTGGCCGCATCCGGGCTACATGCTCAGCCTCGACTTCCCCATGAAGCCCGGGCTGCACAAGTTCTGCGAGCACCTCGACGAGCAGGTGCTGACCGCCGGCGGGCGCCTGTACTTCGCGAAAGACTCCCGCACCACGCCTGAGATGGTCCAGCAGATGTATCCCCGGTTGGGCGAGTGGCGCCGCATCCGCGATACCGCCGACCCCGACGGCACCTTCATCTCCGACCTGGCCCGCCGACTCGGCATCACCGCACCCCAAGCCTCGTAAGTCCCGACGAGCGTATGTCCACTCCGTGCAGTTGAGGATGGATCAGTGAACGCTTGAGCGTAACCAGACGAGAACCTCTTGCGCGTGCTGGTTCGGCGGAAAGATTGGATAGAAGGCGTGTTCGATGGTGCTGTCCCGGATCACGAGTGTCAGCCGTTTGTAGAGTGTCATCCCCGGGGCATCGAAGGTCGGCAGGTTCAGCACGTCGGCCAGAGTGAGGCCGGAATCGGAGAGCATGGCGAAGGGCAGCCGCAACCGCTGGACAACTTCACGCTGGTACTCGGTGCTCTGGCTGGAGATCCCGAACACGCGGCTTGCTCCAGCCTCGCGCAGCTCGGCGTGATGATCGCGGAAGTCACACGCCTCGCTGGTGCAGCCCCGTGCTCCGGGAATGGCGTCCCATCCCTCCGGTAGGTCCATGTCTGGTCGCCCGGTCAACGGATACAGATAGAGGATGGTCCGGTCGAGCCCGAGAGTCTCGAGGGAAACCTGCTCACCGGTAGTGCTTGGCAGGGTCAAGTGCGGCAGTGCCTGCCCTGGGAGGTGGTCGGCCGCCCCATCGTCGACGGGGCGGGGCAAATCCTGGGGCAGTTGGGTCACGTCCGGGTCACTCATGGTCACGATCTCCTCGTCACACGCTGCCTGGCCCCCAGTACGATTGGCGGCTCGCTGTAGCTGTGCCGCGAGCGCCCTCCGCCGGGCGGTCAGTGCGGTGATCCGCTTGGTCAGTTCGCTGATCGCGTCTCGATAGGCGACAAGGGAGGCCGGGCAGTCGTCGCTACGTTCTTCCCCGTGAGACAAACATTCTAGGAACGGTCGGGTCCGCTCGACCGGGATCCCGAGTTGGTTGAGGTCACGAATCTCGCGCACCAGTTGGAGATCGTGCGCGCTGTAGTCTCGGTAGCCGTTCGCGAGCCGGGAGGGCGTGATCAGACCCAACGACTCGTAATACCGCACCGCCTTGGTGGTCACGCCGGCGCGTGTCGCAACCTCACCAATCCGCACGAAGTCACCGTAAAGCTTGCCCTCACGGGCAAGGTCAAGCGAAGGCTTCCCGGGCTTCAGTTACCGAACCTCAGCCGTACGTACGGAAGGGACCCCTACTGAGGCCTGGGCCACCGGGTGAGGGCCCGCGCACGCCGATGTTGCCAAACTGCGCGCAGCCTGGCGCGCCGGACGCTGGCCGAGTTCTTCGCAAGTCTGCTGTTCGGGAATGAACACCGATGGAGGGCGGTTATCTGGATCATGATCGATATCACAGCAATGGCGGGGATGGCGGCGGTCGCGCTCGGGCTTGTGCTGACGCCTGGGCCAAACATGATCTACCTAGTATCCCGCTCGATCACACAAGGACCGCGGGCCGGGATGATCTCGCTGACCGGGGTCGCGGTCGGTTTCTTCGCCTACCTGGTGGCGGCGACGACAGGGCTTGTGGCGGTGTTCACGCTGGTCCCAGCGCTGTATACCGTGGTCAAGCTGGCTGGCGCGGCCTACCTGCTGTGGTTGGCCTGGCAGGCGGTACGGCCCGGCGGGCGCAACGCGTTCGTGCCGGAGGAGCTGCCGGTGGTCCGGTCGCGCAGGTTGTTCACCATGGGACTGCTCACCAACCTGCTGAACCCGAAGATCGCCATCCTGTACATGTCGCTGCTTCCGCAGTTCATCGACCCGGCGGCGGGTTCGGTCGCCCTGCAGAGCCTGCTGCTCGGCCTGACTCAGATCTCGGTCGCACTGCTGGTCAACGGACTGATCGTGCTCAGCGCAGGTTCGATTTCGGCGTTCCTGGGGCGACGGCCAGCCTGGCTGCGGCTGCAGCGCTACCTCATGGGTACCGTGCTGGCCGGGCTCGCGGTCAAGCTGGCCTTCGACAGGTCCCGGTCCGTCGCAGTGGCCGGATAGGACGATCCTGCGAGTGCGTCCAGGATCTGCTCGGCGGTCTTGGTCCAGAGGCAGGACGGCCATCGACGGCAGCATGCTGGTCACCGGACCTGCTGTCTTCCTGGTAGAGGGCAGCGGTGCTGTCTCACTGAGGACCCCACTGAGATGACAGGAGCAGGCGTGCACGGACACGACGCAACGCCGCGAGCAGGAACATCGCTGACCAGGGCAGTCTCAGATACCTAGTACGGTGAAAATCTCACTGAGGGGTGGCTAACCGTTACCCTTTTGGGACCACGTTCGGCATCCTGGTTAGCTCCGGAGAACTGGGCTGGTTCGCGAGCTAGCCGCAGCCCGAGCGTGTTCATGCGTGCCCCTGTGCGGCCAATGTGTGGCCGCACAGGCGCTGACTTCGGATACCTGACCTGGTCTGTGCAGGTCAGCGGCTTGTTGTAGCGTCGATCTCGAGAGCCTGTAAATCAGCCGCGCAAGCTTCAGAGGTTCGAATCCTCTACCCGGCACACCAGCCGAAAACGGCCCCTGAACTGCACCGACAGCCAGGGGCCGTTTTCGTGCGTGTCCAGTTGTGTCCGGAGCTGTCCGACCGATGTCGTCGTCACGGTGCTTCAGACTCGAACTGAGGGATGCAGGGGATTGAAACGGGTCCGTGCTCGCACTTGCGTTCGTCCGAGCACGGGCCCGTCCAGCGGTCAGTCGTGTGCTCGCGAGCTGCGGCTGGAAGGGCTGCCGCGCAGTCCCAAGGTGCGGCGTGCCTTGCGTCGAACTTCGTCGAGCATGATGCGAACGGGGTGGAACGCCACGATGAGCAGGAAGGCGTCGCGCGGGCCGAGGATCGTCGCGAACCAGTCGTCGATGTCCGTGCGATCGGACGTGGGGCGTTGCGTCCACAGCCCGGCTTCGGTGTCGTCGTAGGCCTCGGTGATGACCAGGGTGTGAGGATCCAGCCGATCGGCCTGGCCGAGGTCGGCGGCAGCGTCCGCCGCGATGCGCTGGACGTGCTCCGGAACCGCGCCGTCCGGGGCCGGCCAGGTGCTGTCGGTTCTGCCCGTGGCGGCCGACCACGCGCCGTAGACCAGCGGGTTTGCCGTGCGCATGACCGCGTACAGGCTGCGCGGCGCGGCCTTGACGATCGCTGCGCGCAGCAGCGCCCGCCAGATCGTGCTGGAGATTCCGGTGCCCTGGTAGCTCGGGTGCACGCCGGCGGAATTGGCGTAGAAGCAGCTGCGCCCGCCGAATCGCCGGTCATTGCTGGCCACCCATGCCACCGGCAGACCGGTGGAGTCGAGGACGACGACGAGACCGGCCAACCGGTCCAGATTGTCGTCGGACAGCCAGTTCTGCCAGTACTGCTCGGTGGTTGCGGTGAACGCCTGCACCGCGACGGCCGGGAATGTGCCGCGCAGGTACTGCCGGGCCGGGCCGGAGAGCTGTGTTCGCACCCCGGTCCAGAGCAGCCCGGTCAGTCCGGGGCCAACGGAGATCTTCTTCGCTCCGTGGAGCAGTTCGGGCGGGCAGTGCGGGGGTGTCGAGTCGGTGGTGGTCATCTGGCGTCTTTCAGATCAGTTCGCGTTCGTGTTGCTGCCGTGCTGTGCCGGTGGTCAGGGCTGCGCGGCGGGTTCGGGCGCGCGGAGCGCGGTGACCGCCGAGGTGAACATGGTCGACTTGATCGCCCCGAGAGTGTCGCGGTTCTTGCCCGCGAGCGGGCGCACGAGCTCTGCTGCCGTGCGCACCACGTCGCCTTCGTCGGCGACCTGGTCGACCAGACCGCGGTCGCGGGCCTGCACCCCGCCGAAACGCCGTCCCGTCGTCATCGCCTCGACGGCAGCGGCGGGCGTGAGCTTGCCCTGGATCAACGCGGCCATCCCCGGCGTGAACGGGATGTCGATGTCGACCTCGGGGAAGCAGAAGAAACCCCGATCGGCGCGCATGACCCGGTAGTCGTGCGCCAGGGCCAGCATCGCCCCGGCGCCGAACGCGTGGCCCTGCACCGCCGCGACCGCAGGCACGGGCAGCGTCAGAACGCGGGCCAACAGCTTCTGCACGTCGGCGCGGTAAGAAGCCAGCTGATCGGCGTGCTCCATGATCCACTCCAGGTCGAGACCGTTGGAGTAGAACTTGCCCTGTCCCGTGGTGACGAGCGCACCGGAAGCGGAATGGGCGACCACGGCGTCCAGCGACGCGTTCACCTCGTTGAGCCACTCCGGTGAGAACCGGTTCTCGTCATCGCCGAGGTCCAGGACGAAGACGCCGTCATCCTCGTGCAACGTGGGCATCGCAGTTCCTTCCTTGTCAGTGGTCGTGGTCGGTTCACCTGTGCCCCGGTTGCTCTCGATCGAGGATCGCGCGCACGGCCGTTGCCAGACGCGCTCGGACGTCGTCGGTGATCTGCACCGTGCCGTCCGCGGTGACCTGGCTGAGAGCTCGGCGCAGCAGGGCGGTCGGCAGATCCACCACGCAGGTGGTGATCACCTCGGCGCTCGGCCCGTCCCGTCGACCCCACAGCGCCGACGCCAAGCGGCACAGCACCTCGGACACCAGCCTCCGGTCCAACCCGAGCAGCGAGTCGGCGAGCTCCTGAGGGAGGTCGGGACCGAGCAGCTGCTCCCGACGCACCGTCATCAACATCCGAGCCGCCGCCGGACGTCGGTCCGCCAACGCCGCCGGCGCATCGGCGGCGGCAACCACGGCGTTCACCGCCTCCCCGGGCGCCGGTGCTGCACCCAGCGCTTCATCGATGAGCTCCGTCTGCAAATCCAAGAACTCGAGCGCGGCCCGCAGCCACATCCGTCCGCGCAGCGCCGCCAGCGAGCCGAAGGCGTGGTAGATCGCACCGTTGGGCACGCCGCTCTCCGCCGAGAGCCTGCGCACGGTGAGCCGTTCCGGCCCTACGTCGACGACGAGCCGTTCGGCGACGTCCAGCACCTGATCAAGGTCGTGTACACGCGGTCGAGGCACGATCGAAGCATAGTGGAGCACGTGCTCTACAACAAAGCCGGGCACTACCGAGACTCGCCGATGTGTGGTGGTTGCAGCGCATGAAGTCCGCTCTGTGCGGCCAATGCGTGGTCAAACCGACCTGTATCGACGCAACACCGCCTCATCCGTGCAGGCCAACGCGGTCTCGTGCCGTCCGACTGTACCCGGACCCGACCGGCTTTCACCGGTTCTCGGTGGCCACACCCCAGTCAGCCGCGGAACCAACCTCACCGAGCAACACAGTCGGTCAGATGTGGAGCGGGAACCGGGGTCTGACGATCTCGCGTTTGTCCGGTGAGCTGGAGCTCTACGTCCAGGTCTCGACGGTGGCCGCGTGAGCGGCGGCCTTGGCGTATTTGCGGTCGTCGGTGAGCAGGGGCATGCCGAGTGATTCGGCCAGTGCCACGTAGAACGCATCGTAGGCGGTGAAGTTGTCCCGCAGTGCCAGGGCCCGTCGCTGGTAGGGCTGCATCGGGTAGCGCATCAGTGGCAGGTCGGCGAAGTCGTCGAGCATCTCTTCCGCCCGCGCAACTTCGATCTTGAGTGTGGGTTTCGACGTCAGCAGCAGTCCGCGGATCGCGGAAGTCACCTCGGCGTCGATCAGCGTGGGGGCATACACGTACCGGTGCCGGCTGAATCGCTCATGCAGTGCTTCATCACCACGGCGGTTCTGCAACAGTCGCACCACGATCGACGCATCGACGACCGTCATTACCGGCGGCCATCCTCGATGAACGCCCGGATGTCGTCACCACTGGCCTCGATGTTGCCGCGATCGGCGATTCGCCCGAGGACGTCGGCCATCGTCGGCCGTGACGTGTCTTCGTGAATCAGCTCCCGCAGGTAACTCGACAGCGACATATTTCGGGAAGCCGCGCGCGCTCGCAGGACCTCGACATCTTCGGTGGGAACGTCGCGGACCTGGAGAACCTCGGTACTCACACCACTCAGACTACCATTCATTCATGAATGATGCATGCACGATGGTGTCCGGTTGTGTCTGCCCCATGCGAGCCCACGCCCTTCCGTGGGCCGGAGTACTTCATCAGCCACTCTGATGCGAGCACGGTCTCGAAACCGAACCGCCGGACCGGCTGCGGGATGTGCCGTCGTCCGGCGGGTCCCGCAGCCGGCCCGGGGTTACTCGGCTGCGACGGCGATGTCCTCGCCGTCCACGTCCCGGGCGTCGTGCCTGCGGTCGCCGATGACGACGTAGACGGCCGCACCGAGAATCGCTCCGATGAACCAGGAGAACCCGCTGACAGGGGCGAAGACGGGTACCAGTGCCAGCACCACGGAGATCGCAGCCGACGGGACGAACGCCCAGACGGCCTTGGGGTTGTATCCGTTTCGGTAGTGGAACTCGCCCTGCGGGTTGTCCGTGTAGAGGTCCGGAACGTTCACACGGGTCTTCCGCAGCAGCCAGTAGTCCGCCATGATGACGCCGAAGAGGGGGCCGAGCAGCGCACCGAGTCCGCCGAGGAAGTAGTTCACCACGACGGGGCTGTTGTAGAGGTTCCAGGGCAGGATGGCGAGACCGATGGCGGCGCTCACGACTCCCGCGCGGCGGAAGTTCAACGTCCGGGGGAAGAGGTTCACCAGGACGTAGATGGGCGCCACGAAGTTGGCCAGCAGGTTCACCGCGATCGTCAGGATGACGAGCGCGACCGAGACGGCCGCCAGCAGGACCATGTTGGGAACCGTCTGAACGATGTCGGTCGGGCTGGTGATCACCTGCCCGTTGAGTTCGAACTGTGCTCCGCTGAGGACGACGACGATGCCGGCGAAGAAGAGCATGTTCACCGGGATTCCGATCACGTTGCCCCACACGATGGATCGGCGGCTCTTGGCCGAGCGCGTGAAGTCGCAGAAGTTCAGTACGAACGTTCCGTAGATCACCACCCAGAGCGCGGCACCCTCCACGATCTGCAACCACATCGCCGACCCGGTGAGCGGCTGGTCCGTGGACAGGGAGATGGAGCCTCCCGCGCGGACGAACATCCAGATCGCCAGCGAGCACATCGTGACAAGGGCGGTCGGCGCGGCCACCGCCATGTACCTGCGGATCATGTGCATGCCGTAGCTGACGATGACGATCTGGACGACCCAGAGTGCGAGGAAGGTGATCCAGCCGAGCGCCGACAGCCCCAGCACCGACTGGTTCTGCAGGGTCTGCAGCGGGGGGAACATCGCTACGAGGAGGGTGTCCAGTACCGAGGACGCGAGGTAGGTCTGGATGCCGAACCAGGCGATGGCGACGATGCCGCGGACGGCCGCGGGTATCTGTGCCCCCTTGGTGCCGAACGCGATTCGGCTCATCACCGGGAAGGGAACGCCCGTCTTGTGTCCCATGTAGCCGGACAGCGTCAGCAGCAGGAACAGCAGGACCGAGGCGAGCACGAAGGCCAGCAGGATTCCCCACACGCTCAGTCCGAGCGCGAACAGACCGATCGCGAAGGTGTAGTTGCCGAGACTGTGCACATCGTTGGCCCACAGCGTGAAGACGTTGTAGGAGCCCCAGCGACGCCCCTCCTTCTTCGTCGGGGCGAGGTCGTAGCTGTAGAGGCCGGAGCTGGTGGCGCTGGTGGTTTCCGCCGTCGGCCGGTCGTCCGTGGCAGTCATCGGACTGCCTCCGGTGATCCACTGAGCAACATTCGGTTTCCTTGTCTGCTGACGTGGGGACGGTCAGGGAACTCCGGCGCTGGGGGTGGAAGTGCTGTCCGGACGGGGCGGTGCTGTGCGGGCGGTTCCTGAGACATCGAGTTCGCCGATGTGTCGGGAACCGCGCTTGCTCCCGGATCTCGACGTATTATGTATACGTTTTCGTATACTTATGTGTGGTGGGACACTAGAAGCTCCCCCCTCTCTCGTCAAGAGTGGCTTGTGACACCGTTCGGCAGTGCTCGAATGGGTGGGAACCAGGGGGGCGTTTTCGTGCGGTCCGGCTGTGTCCGGACGGGCCACGACAGTGCGCGCTCGGAGCGGGATCAGTCGCTGCCGGGAAGCGAGGCCAGCAGTTCCACGAGCTGATCGCGGTCGGCGTCGGTGAGTACCTCGAGCGCTTGCCCGAACGACTCGTTGGTGAGCTGCTCGGCCCGCTGCCTGCGTTCGACCAGGTCACGGCGCGCCTGCGCGCGGATGATCAGCGCGTCGGCGTCGTCGGCTCTCCACCCGGTGCGCAGCAATCGTCCGCGCCCTCCATCCGGGTCGGCAACCACGGCTTCGGAAATACCGAGTCCGCAAGCGCGTAGCGCCGCAAAGTGCAGGCCACCACGCAGTTCGCGCACGAGCATCAAGGCGTGTGCGAGGCGGGCGGGGGCGTCGGCGGGTCGTGTCCGAATCCGCCACCCGGAAACCAGCGGCAGTGTCGAGACGTCCGCCGCATCCACGATGCGGCAGAGCAGTGTGGCAGCGTGGGCCGTCGAGGGGACGTCGGCGAAGACCCGACGACCCCAGGCGGCGCACGCGCGCGTGTAAGCGTCGATGGCATCTGCCGCGGACACTGCGGGGGTCGTCTTGCCGATCATCAGCTCGATCAGCCAGTCGGGAAAGATCCCGAACAACGCCGTCACGACGTGTGCGGGCGGGTCGCCGAGAGCTGCGGAGCGACCCCGGAAGTACAGCGAGCGCTCCGGCAGACCGAGATCGGCCTCCTGGACTGCCATCTCCTCGGAAGTCATGAACGCCCCGCCGAGGGTGACGATCGGGCTGCGGGTGCGGTGAGCGGTATCGGTCGCGTGGTTCATGAGGACCTCTTCTTCCGGGACGACACTAGAGTGGCGTCCGGTCGGTGGACGGCGCGGCGTCCAGCGCTGCCATCAGCAGCTTGGTGTAACGGGCGTAGTCGGCGTAGGGGACGCCGCTGCGTTCCACGAGGTCGGCGAAGCGACGCTCGAGCAATTCCCGGCACTGTTCGACCAGCTGCTTGCCGGCCGGTGTGAGATTGAGGCGGCGCCGATTGCCGCCGGCGGGATCGAGTCGGGAATCGAGCAGTCCGGTTTCGGCCAGGGTGCCGGCCATCCGGCTCACCGACGGCTCGGTCACGCCCATCCGCTCGGCGAGGGCCCGCTGCGTGGTTGCGCCCAACTCGCCAACGAGCAACAACGTCCGGAACCGCCGATAGGACAGGTTGTACTCGGCCTGCAGGAGCCGATCGGCAGAGCGGTCCAGCCGCGCGGTCAGTGCGTGGAGATCGAAGCTGAGGGTGTGATCCACCTCTCTATGTTAGCATGCTAACTTAGCAATGCAGCATACCGGCAGGGCGAGGCCCGGTCATGTCTGCAGAGGCTTGGCGACAGGGGCAGTGCGAGGTTGGACGGCTTGGTCGGTGAAGCGGGCCCAGGCGACGAACCCGGCGAGCAACCCCAGTACGGCGGGCTGGATGGCCACCGAGTACGCCCCGATGATGATGTTCGTGATGGCGGCCCCGAGCATCACCACGACGAGCCCGCTGGCGGCCAGCGGTGTCAGGACCGGGCCGATCCGGGTGGCCGCGGGCAGGATCAACCCGAGCGCGCCGAGCACCTCGGCCGCCCCCGCGATCCGCAGCAGGATCACCGGAACTCCTTGGGACAGCTGCTCCATCCCGGCGGTTGGGGTGATCAACTTCATTCCGCCGACGAGGAAAAACGCAAGTGCCAGCAGGGCCGAAACGACCCACACAGCGACCTTCATGTCGACTCCCCTTCCGGACCTTGTCCGTGCTTTCCGATCGTCTCGGGCGTCCAAGCGGTACCCGCTGATCGTGTGGACCGGACGAGACATCGAAATTCATCGATCGAGGCACCGAGCCGCTCCGGCGGGGAACTCGGTGAGGACGTTGTACGACTTGCCGGGCAGTAGCACGGTCGCAACAGCCCGGGAGGTAGGCCCGTGACAGCCCCACACCGCGATTCCGCAGCCGAGGCGGATCCGGACGAAAAACCGCCGCCGCAGCAACCGAGACGGCGAGCTGCGCTGCGGCCGTTGTTGTGGCGGCTGCATTTCTTCGGTGGCCTGCTGGCCGCGCCGGTGGTGCTGTCCCTGGCAGTCACCGGAATCCTGTATGCCTGGAATCCGCAGATCGAACAGGCGCAATATCGGCAGGCGCTCACGGCGGTTGCCGAGGGGCCGGCGCGCCCGCTGAGCGAGCAGGTCGCAGCTGCCCGGGCCACGCACCCGGACTGGCAGGTGTCCACTGTCACTCCGCCCGCACCGAACACTCCGGGTGGGGAGGAAACCACCGGGGTCACGTTGACACCGCCCGGGGCCGACTCCGGCGGCTTCGGCCCGGTGGCCGGGGCCACGACCGTCTACGTCGATCCCGCCTCGGCGCAGGTGACCGGGCAGATCGTGGAGACCCGGCGTCCCGACGAGTGGCTGCGGAACCTGCATTCCAGCTGGCGTCTGGGGCCGGTGGCCGAGCCGATCACCGAGCTGGCGGCCAGCTGGGTGCTCGTGTCGCTGCTGACCGGACTGTGTCTGTGGTGGCCACGCAGCCGACGCGGCCTGCGGCGTGCCTTCCGGCTCTCCCGTCCTGGCCGGGCCCGCTGGCGCTCGCTGCACGGACTGCTGGGGGTGGGGTTCTTCGTCGGGTTGCTGCTCATGGTCGGTACCGGGCTGACCTGGACCAACTACGCCGGTACGTGGATCGACGTCGCCCGCTCCCAGTTCCGGTCCGAAGCTCCGTCGGTGTCCACCCAGCTCGCAGCCGCACCAGCGACCGGAGGACACCAGCCCGAGCAGCCTGGTGAGCAGACAGCCACCCCCGAGGCTCTGGCCGGTATCGACCGGGTCGCGGCCACGGCCCGAGACGCCGGCCTGCACGGGGTCCTCGAACTCGAACCCCCGGACAAGCCGGGACAGGCCTGGACGGCCGGCCTCGACGACAACCGCTGGCCGATCGAGGCAACCACTGTGGCCGTCGATGCCGCCCGTGGGCAGGTCACCGACCGCGTCGACTGGGACGACCACCCGCTGCTGGCCAAGGCCACCACACTGGGCGTCGCCTACCACCAGGCCCAGCTGTTCGGACTGGCCAACCAGATCGGCCTGACCGTGCTGGCCCTCGGAGTGATCGCCGTGGTCGCCGCCGGGTATCGCACCTGGTGGCTGCGCCGCCCGCCCGAAGGGCTCGGCGCGCCCCCAGGATGGGACCGCTCCTGCGCACCGTGCCCCTACCGTTGCTGGCCGGTTTCGGTGTGCTCATGGTGCTGCTGCCCATGCTCGGCGTGTCCTTTGTGGCCTATTTGATCATCGAGCGCGGCATCCGACGGCTGCGCAGCCGAGCCACGACAACCCCCTAGCCGCACGGACACCACGACGCCCGGGCGCCTACTCGTATGACCTGCAACGGCAGCCCGGGGACCGTGTGCGTGTGGTCTTCGCAATGCCACCGCCGGGAGCGTGGAAGAAAATCCGGTCGCCTGCGTGTTGCCGCCGACGATGATGCGACACGTCCCCCGCCGCCGGCCGGCGTACTGCACATGCCTGCTCGCGCACGCACTCCACCTTGTCGACGACGGCTTCTGAGCGATCCGCCCGCCAAGAATGCTCTCGATTCGTTGACTGGAGGTTTTGTCGTGTCCGCTCCCGAGCGTTCCCGGGCCCCGATCACCGGGCCTGCCGGGGCATCCGGCGTCACCGAACAGCCCCGTCCGGCGCGCCGCGTGCCGTTGATCGTGGGTGCCGTCCTCGCCGTCGCGCTGGGTGGGGCGACCGTTGCCGTCAGCGGCTGGCGGATGGCCGTACTGTATGTGATCGGTCTGGCGTTCGGTGCTGTGCTCTTCCACGCCCGGTTCGGATTCACCTCGGCGTGGCGCCAGCTCGTGGCCGTGGGGCAGGGGCGCGCTCTGCGCGCGCACACGCTCATGCTCGCGGTCGCCTGCATCCTTTTCGCTCCGCTGCTGGCAGCCGGCGTCGGCGTGGGGGTCGATCCGGAGGGCTATGTCTCTCCGCTGGGCGTGAGTGTGGTGGTCGGCGCGTTCCTGTTCGGCCTCGGCATGCAGATCGGCGGTTCGTGCGCCTCCGGCACGCTGTACAACGTCGGCGGTGGTCAGACCGCGATCGTGTTCACCCTCGTCGGCTTCATCGTGGGTTCCGTGCTGGGGGCGTGGAACTTCACCTTCTGGACTTCCACGATGCCGAGCGGACCGGCGATCTCGCTCGCGCAGATGCCATGGGGCTACGGGGGCGCACTGGCCGTTTCGCTGGCGGTGTTGGGGCTCGTCGCGGCCTCGACCTTCGTCATCACCCGGCGTAGGCAGCCGCCCGAAGTCGGCCGTCCACCGGCTGCGAAGGGCCTTGCCAGAATCGTGCGCGGCTCCTGGCCACTGTGGGTCGGGGCTCTCGCGCTCGCCGGACTCAACGCGCTCACCCTGGTCTTCAAGGGCAGCCCGTGGGGAATCACCTCGGCGTTCGCGCTGTGGGGATCGAAGATCGCCCAGGGAGCCGGCGTGGACGTGGCGAGCTGGCCGTACTGGTCCGCTCCGGAAAAAGCCGAGACACTGGCCGGTCCCGTGCTCGCCCACGCGACCTCGGTGATGGACCTCGGCATCATCCTCGGCGCCCTCGTGGCGGCGGCCGCAGGTGGTTCCTTCGTCCTGCACCGCAAGGTGCCGCCCAGGGTCGTGCTCGGCGCGATCGTCGGCGGGATCCTGATGGGGTACGGCGCACGCATCGCCTACGGCTGCAACATCGGCGCGTACTTCGGCGGTATCGCCTCGTTCAGTCTGCACGGCTGGTTGTGGGCGCTCGTGGCGATCGCCGGAACATATGCCGGACTCAAGGCCCGGCCGCTGTTCGGCCTTGCCGTGCCGAAGTCCACCGACTCCTCCTGCTGAACAGCAGCCCGGTGCCCGGTGAGCGCACTCCACCGGGCCGGGCTCGGCAGGAGCACCTCGCAGACACCATCGGGCGCCCGCCCCCGACTCGTCGATGGGGACGGGCGCCCGACGCGGAGAAGTTCAGCCCGAGTGCGCTCCGACACCGGTGAGCGAGCGGACCTCCATTTCCGCCTGCCGGTCGTCGTCCTCGGGACTCCGCTCCAGGAAGGTGCCGATGAACCCGCACACGAACGACAGGGGTATGGCGACGATGCCCGGGTTGTTCAGTGGGAAGAGCGCGAAGTCCACTCCGGGAATCATCGAGTCCGGCTCGCCGGAAACCACCGGGGAGAACAGGACAAGCAGCAGGCAGGAGCCCAGGCCGCTGTACATGCCCCAGAGCGTGCCCGTGGTGTTGAATCGCCGCCAGAACATCGTGTAGACCAAAGTGGACAGGTTTGCCGACGCCGCGAACGCGAAGGCCAGCCCCACCAGGAAGGCGATGTTCTGCCCGCTGACGAGGATGCCGCCGAGAACGGAGACGGCACCGAGCACCATGGCCGTCCGGCGGGCCACCCGGACCTCGGCTTCCGGACCGGCGTCGTTGCTTTTGAACACGTTCGCGTAGAGATCGTGGGCGAACGAGGCAGAGGCGGTCAGAGTGAGGCCCGCCACGACGGCGAGGATCGTCGCGAATGCCACGGCGGAGACCGCGCCGAGCAGGAACGTGCCGCCGACTTCGTAGGCCAGCAGCGGCGCGGCGGAATTCTCCCCGCTCGGTGCGTTGGCGATCTTCTCACTGCCGACCAGAGCCGCCGCACCGTAGCCGATGACCAGGGTGCACAGGTAGAACAGGCTCATCAGCCAGATCGCCCACACCACCGAGCGGCGGGCTTCCCGGCTGCTGGGCACCGTGTAGAAGCGCATCAGCACATGGGGCAGGCCGGCGACGCCGAGAACCAGCGCCAGCGACAGGGATACGAAGTCGAGTTTGCTCACCGCATCCTCGCCGTACTTGGCCCCGGGGGCGAAGATGTCCGAGCCGAGGGGGTTGTTGGCTGCGGCCTGCTCCAGCAGTGCGCTGAAGCTGAACCCGAACTTGCCGAGCAGGAACAGCGTGATCATCGTGACGGACAGGAGCAGCAGGGCGCCCTTGATGATCTGCACCCACGTGGTGCCTTTCATCCCGCCGATGAGCACGTACAGAACCATGACGAGGCCCACCACGGCGATCACCAGCGCCTGACCCCATTCACTGCGGACGTCGAGCAGCAGTGCCACCAGGCCACCGGCTCCCGCCATCTGCGCGATCATGTAAAAGCACGTGATCATGAGGGTGGACACGGCGGAGGCCGCGCGGACCGGGCGTCGGCGCATCCGGAAGCTCAGTACGTCACCCATCGTGAAGCGGCCGGTGTTCCGCAGCCGCTCGGCGATCAGGAGCAGGTTCACCAGCCAGGCCACCAGAAAGCCGATGGAGTACAGGAACCCGTCGTAGCCGTGTACGGCGATCGCCCCCGCGATACCGAGAAACGATGCCGCGGACAGGAAGTCCCCGGCCAGCGCGACACCGTTCTGCGGGCCGCTGAAAGCGCTGCCCGCGGCGAAGTAGTCGCTCGAGGTGCTCCGGCTGTTGACGAAGTAGACAACGGCCAGAGTCACCACGATCAGGCCCGCGAAGACGGCGACGTTGACCATCGGGCTGCTGTCGGGCAGCGGCGTGCTCTGGTCCATCTGCGCGAGGTTCATTGCTCGGTGTCCTCCACGTTCTGACGGATCTCGTCCGCGTACGGGTCGATCCGGCGGTTCGCGAACCGGACATAGATCGTGGTGATGACCACAGTCGTCACGAACTGGAGGACCCCCAGCAGGAGACCGACGTTGACCTTGCCGACCACGGGTTCGGCCATGAAGTCGTGCGCGTAGGCGGCGAGCAGGACGTAACCGATGTACCAGGCGAGAAACAAGATGGTCATCGGGAACACGAACCAGCGCACTCGGCGTCGGAGCCGGGTGAATTCCTCGGATCGCTGGATCACGGTGAAATCGGGTGCCGCCGTTGACCGGCGGGTTGCACTCTTATCGATTCCGCCGAAGGACGCCGGTGCGTTTCCGGTCCGCTCCGCGGATCGTGCCCGCAAGGGGGGCGGCGTTGCGTTGGTCATGCATCCTTCCGGGAGTCCAGGACAAGAGTCCGCGAACTGTGTGGACGGCTCGATCTACTCGAGGAACGAATGGATCGCAACGGTGTATATCGAACTGTTGCCGAAGTGATCCGCGAGTGGGGATACAACTTCGTGGTGAGGGACCTTACTAGGAGGCGAGTGGGCTCGTGATCCAGGGACCCGAAGCGCCCTCGCCTCCGAAAGCCCGTCGAGGGTGGCCGGATGTCGGGGAAGTACCGGCTGCCGTCCGACGGATGTGCCACTCGGAACAGGCGTGCGGCATCCCGATTACCGGTTGGTGCCGCACTTATTCGAAGCCGTTGTGCTTACCGGTTCTCATGGGCGCCCGAATCGACTAGGATCCGTCCGTTCGGCGGTTTTTGATTCCGGGTAAAACGAGCCCGGTGCGACTTGCGCTGGCCACATTACTTTCCGTGTCGAGCCATTTGGCGCCCGGTAATCAACCGCCTCCGTTTCTTTTCGGTGTACGGACCCTCGGTCGGTTACCGGTTGTGAGCCTCTATACTGAGAGCAGGCCCACAAGGAGCATGTGTGGAAATAACCGGTACAGCGATCCCGTGGTGAGCGCCGACCGGTGACGCAGAGTGTCACAGCTCCGTGTTGCGCCGAAAATAACGAACACCCGGCGGCGGATTCGTCTTCCCGGCAAACCGGACCTTTCGGACCGGCATTCCGGGCTGGTCATCGCCGTGGCAGAGTGCCAAGCGCCGTTCTCCAACGATTTGCTCGCTCGGAAGGGACCGCACTGTGACAGAGCACGACGCACGACAGCCCGGAATCCGGGGGGGCTTGTGACCCCGAGGGAACGAGCCACGGCATCGGGGACGGGGCAGCGCACGTCCCGGCGAGGCGTGATCACGCAGTGGCGCAACTGGAGGCTCCCGGTCAAGCTGGCCGCGGTGGTGTTGGTGCCCGTGGTCTTCGCGATCACGCTGGGTGTGATCCGGATTCACGACCAGGTGGAGAGCGCGGATCGCTATGAGCACCTCGGCAACATGGTCGAGGCGCGTGACCGTATCCAGCCGCTGCTCACCGGTTTGCAGAAGGAACGCACACTCGCGGCGGCGTTCCTGTCCGGAGCCGGCGATCCGAAGGCGCTGCGCGCCACGGCTGACGCTGTGACCAAGGCCGCTTCCCAGGCGCCCGAGGTGCTCGACTCGGTCGGCGGCTTCAGCCCCACCGCCGCGGCTCAGTTCGGTCGGCTGCAAAAGCAGCTCGCCGGGCTGGCGAAGCTGCGCAAGCAGGTGCTCACCCACTCCATCGATCCGGTCACCGCGGTGCAGACCTACAGCGGCATGGTCAGTGCGCTGCTGGGACTGGAGCGTGCGGTGATCAGTGACCTGGGAGACCCGCAGATTTACGGTCCGGTCAGTGCCCTGCACCAGCTTTCCGTCGCCGAGGACGAGGCCCGGATCCAGCGGGCGCTGATCGGCAGTGCGCTGGCACGGGGCAATTTCGGTGACGCCCTGCTGGACGCGGTCAACGATTCGCGAGCCAGGATGGACGCCCGGATCGACGAATTCCTGGTGGCCGCCAGCCCCGAGCAGCAGCGCGCTTACCAGCAGACGGTGGCTGTCGAGGAGACGGCCGCGCGCGAACGTTCGCTCAACCGGATCGTGGAACTCGCCTCGTCCGGTGATGCCGAGGACATCACGCTGACAGTGCGGGAGTGGAACGCCCAGTCCGAGGCGTTCATCTCGAGGACGACCGAGGTTCGTACGCAGCTGTCCCAGCATGTCAGTAGCATCGCGTCCTCGCTGTACGAGGACTCCAGCAACCGGGCCGGAGCCATCACGGTCATCCTGTCGGCCGCACTGATGCTCGCAGCGGCGGTCATCTACGTCATCTCCAGGAACCTGCTCGGTTCGCTGGCCGTCCTGCGGCGCAGCGCGCTCAACGCGGCCGAGCACCAGTTGCCCGAAGCGGTCTCCCGGGTCCGGCGAGGCGAGGAGTCGGAGAACTCGGTCGCCGAGGTTCCGGTGTCGACCACCGAGGAAGTCGGTCAGGTCGCACGGGCCTTCGACGAGGTGAACCGCCAGGCGTTGTACCTCGCGGCCGAGCAGGCGAGCTTGCGGCGCGCCTACAGTGACTCGTTCATCAACGTCTCCCGGCGGAGCCAGAGCCTGCTCGAACGGCAGTTGCGCCTGTTCGAGCAACTGGAGCAGGACGAGGACGATCCCGATCAGCTCGCCACACTGTTCCGGCTGGACCACCTGGCCACCCGGATGCGGCGCAACAACGAGAACCTGATGGTGCTGTCGGGCAACGATCTCGCGCGCCGGTTCAACCAGCCCGTGCCGGTGGCCGACGTGCTGCGCGCTGCGGTCTCGGAGATCGAACACTACCCGCGGGTGATCGTGCAGTCGCCCCCGCAGGCTCGCCTGGTCGGCTATGCGGGCAGTGACCTCGTGCGGCTGATCGCCGAACTGCTCGACAACGCAGCGAACTTCTCGGCGCCGAACACCTCGGTGACCGTGTCCAGTTACCAGGCCGATGACGGTTCGATCGGCATCGACGTGCTGGACCGAGGTATCGGGATGGACAACAGTGAGCTGGCGGAGGCCAATGAGAGGCTGGCCTCGAGCGAGGAACCGGACATGTCGACGTCGCGTCGCCTGGGGATGCTGGTGATCAGCAAGCTGGCGTCGCGGCACGGGATCGCGGTGCGACTGTACGGCGGTGAGGAATTCGAGGGTGTGCGCGCCGCCGTGCTGATTCCGGCCGAACTGGTGCTCTCCGCGCCCTCCCGAGGCAAGTCGCCGTCGTACGACCCTTCGCCGTCCCAGTCGGGGCTTCAGCCGACCGGGACGCAGCCGCCCTCTCCTCCGGAGCCACCCGTTCCGCAGATTTCCGGGCTCGCACCATCGGGCCCGGCGGGTTCGGACACCCCGAGGTCGGTACCCGAGCAGTCGCCGCCGCAGCAGTCCTCGCCCGGCCGGTCGTTGCCTGCCCGGTCGTCGCAGGAGCAGCACCACAACGGGACGGTGCAACAGCAGGGAACGGCTTCGCACAACAACGGAGCGGTCCGCAGGCAGGTTCTGGAGGGAGGTCTTCCCCAACGCACACCCCGGGGTGAGTTCCCCGACGGTCACTTCGCTCCGTTCGGTTCCGGCACGGCGTCGGCTCCTGCCCGGGAGCCCGAACCCGCGGACGCGGAACCGGTGACGGAGGAGCGCGTGCGCGGGCTGTTCGAGCCGCCCCCCAAGCAGGGTGAACCCGAGGCGCCGCCGGCTCGGCCCGGCCGGTCCGGACCGGATGGGGCATCGCAGCAGAGGTACTCGCCCGGGCAGGTGTCCGGGGACGGTCCCTCGCATGTCGGTGGAGCGGGTGACCAGCGCGGTCCGGAACTTCCCGGGGCGCCGCAGGCCTTCACCGAGATGGCGACCCAGTGGTTCCAGCCCTCCCGGGAGGACGCCCACTACCAGGAGACACAGCGGCAGCCTTCCGAGAGCCCTCACTGGCCCGGTGAGGACTCTCCGCAGCCGGGCGCCGGGCGGCGCGACACGAGGCAGCGGCAGCAGACGGGTTCCGGCAGCGGTACCGCGGCATGGAACTTCGAAACGGATCAGGCCCAGCACCAGGCCGACGCCATTGCCCAGCCCGAAGCCGCGAGCTACACCTCCTCGGGGTTGCCTCGCAGGAGTCCGCGCAAGCACCTCGCTCCCGGTGTCATGGCGAGCAAACCCGCTACGGGTGCCGGTCCCGCCTCCACGGCGGGAGTCAACGGCGCAGCCGGGGAGCAGAGCGGTTCCGGGCAGGATGCGGACGATCTGCGTGGCCGACTGTCCAGCTTCCAGCGTGGTGCGCGCCGGGGCGAGCCGGAGAAGCCTTCGTCGGCGGAAGCGAACGACTCCGGGCAACGGGCCGCCGCCCGGCAACGATCGGAAACTCCCGCGGGGGGAGATTCCGGCCGGGAGGCACCCGGAGGGACGGGAGCTGCCGGTCGGGAAGAGGCTGCGTGGAATTTCGTGACGGACTCGGCGCAGTACGAGGCCGATGCCGCCGCAAGCCACGAGCCCACGGATTTCACGGCCGCCGGACTACCCCGTAGGACCCCTCGTGCCCAGCTCGCACCCGGCAGTGCTCCGCTGATGGGGAGCGCGGGTGGTGACTCCGACACTCGTGTCTCATCCACACCGAACGATCTGCGTGGCCGGTTGTCCAGCTTCCAGCAGGGCGTTCGTCGGGGCCGGCACAGCTCGGACGAGTAGGAGCCGTCTCTTGCGTATCCCGGTTGCAATTGCTGAAGTGGAGCACTTGTTGGAGATGATCACTCTCAACAGCCCGTATCCCGGTGATTGCACCATGCGTTGACGAAACGCGCTCTGCTTGCCACGAGCCGGGCCCCTGGCTCGTGTGAGATCAGCAAAGGAGGCTGCATGACGTCGCAGCAGGCAAAAACCGACCAGTTCGCATGGCTGGTCACCGACTTCACCGAGCGAGTGGCCGGGGTGGCCCATGCCATTGTCGTGTCGGCTGACGGGTTGTTGCTCGTTTCCTCGGACAAGCTGCCGAAGGACCGGGCCGATCAGCTCGCCGCCGTCGCCTCGGGCTTGCTGAGTCTGACGCAAGGTGCCGCCCGGTGCTTCGAGGCGGGCGGGATCAAGGAGACCATTGTCGAGATGGACCGCGGTCTGATGCTGCAGATGGCCATCAGTGATGGCTCGTGCCTGACCGTGCTCGCTTCCCCACAGTGCGATATGGGGCTGGTCGCATATGAGATGGCCATGCTCGTGCAGCGCGTCGGACGTATTCTCACTCCGGAACTGCGGTCGCAGCTGCAGGGTTCGAATCGCCCCGTGACCGAGCAGTTGGTGTGAGGCCGCGATGAGCGAAGGGCCTGGTTACTACGAGCGCCCCCCGAGGGGTGGGCGACCACAGCCCGGGCGCGGGCGGGATGATGAGGACGGCGGTGCGACGTTCGCCGACGTGTTCAACGGGTTCACCTTCGGAAGCAACCGCGACCGTCGCCAACAGGAGGAGCAGGCATCATCCGCCGCGGAACGATCCGGTTACTCTGGCGGAGGCGCTGACGAGCCATCGTGGAGCGGTCATTCGGCCGATCCGGAGAATGATGACGCTGCTCCGGCAGCCAGCATCCGGCCGTATGCCTGGACCGGCGGCCGCACGAAGTCGAACGTCGATCTGGAACTGGAAACGCTGGTCTCCACCAGTGAGCACTACCAACCGGGAATGCCGCTGAGGCACGAGCACCAGTCCGTCGCGGAGCTGTGCCGTCATCCTCGTTCTGCTGCGGAGGTCGGCGCATTGCTCGGTGTTCCGTTCGGTGTGGCCAAGGTTCTGCTGGCCGACATGGCCGAGCAGGGCCTGATCCACGTCCACCAGACCGTGACCGACAGTGGCAGTGCACCGCATTTGATGTTGATGGAAAGGGTATTGAGTGGACTCCGTCGGCTATAGGGCGCCGCAGGAAAGCGGGAAATCGAGCACCAGTTCGGCCAAGATCGTGGTCGCGGGCGGGTTCGGAGTGGGCAAGACGACCTACGTCGGTTCCGTTTCCGAGATCGTGCCGCTGACCACGGAAGCGGTGATGACGGAGGCCAGCGAGGGCGTCGACGATCTCGCCGCGACTCCCGGCAAGACATCGACGACGGTCGCGATGGACTTCGGGAGATTGTCACTGGACTCGGACCTGATTCTGTACCTGTTCGGGACACCCGGGCAGCAGCGCTTCTGGTTCATGTGGGACGACCTGGTGCGAGGGGCGATCGGTGCGGTTGTCCTCGTGGACACCCGTCGCCTCGCGGACTGCTTTTCCGCCGTGGACTTCTTCGAGGACCGAGGCGTGCCGTACGTGATCGGGGTGAACTGCTTCGACGGTTCGTTGCGGCATCAGGTCGAAGAGGTGCGCGAGGCCGTCGCGGTCGGGCCGAACGTGCCGATCGTGCCGTGCGACGCCCGGGATCCAGAGTCCACGAAGCAGTCGCTGATCGCCCTGGTCGAATACGCCATGAGCTGGTGGGCTGCCGCCCATCCCACGCCTCAGCGTTAGTCCGGACGGGTGCCCCCCGGTCAAGCGAACACATCCGCCGTCCCGGTGAGCCGGAGAGGCCGGCTCGGTTTCGAGTCTCTCCGGCTTGCTCGAGGTCCCTCGTCGCCGTGTGGATTTCTCGCGATGTCCCGACCGGCGCAGTGGAGACCGCTCGGCCGGGCCACATCATCTCATCCGGTGCGGGGCTCGTCGCCGTAAACGAGTTCGTCGGCCTGAGCGAGACCCGCATCGAGTACTTCACGGTTCCGGGCGGTGAGGCACTCGCGAAAGTCCGTTCCCGCGGCCCGGACCAGCACCATCAGTTTTTTGGCCATCCCGCGCGCCTGGGTCAGGCGTACCTCCTCGCCGACGAGCAGCTCCCGGGAGTCGTGGATGAGTTTGCGGTACCGGTGGTTGAGTTCGGCATGCTCGTCCACCACGTTCAGCGCTTCCGCGAGCCGCGACAACCCGGCCGTCGGCATCCGCACGTGATACGGATCGTCCACCACATCCGGCACTCTAGTGGCCCGATCGCCCCGGTCGCCGATGGGCATGTGCGACTCGGTGGCTCTCGCTTCGGGGAAGTGCGCCGGAAACCAATCCCGATCGGAAATCTGCCGCCGCAACGACCCGCTCGTCGGTTCAGGCCTGGGAAGCCGCCCAGCCGGTCCAGCGGTGCACCCGGACGACGATCAGGGTCGACGATGGTCGGTGCTGCTGGTATTGCCCGTACTTGGTGGCCAGAGCCGCCACCAACTCCGGTCGCTCGGTAGCACCGGTGAGGCTCGCCGTGCCGTCCGCGCGGACCCACCACAGCCGTGACCAGTCGTCCTCGTAGTGATCGACGAGCAGGGTGACCTCGGGATTTTCTGTGATGTTGCGCAGTCTCTTCAGAGCCGTGGTGTGTTTGGGCTTGTGATCCACGGCCGTGGTGATCAGATCACCGGTCACCACGAACGTGACCGGCACCAGATGGGGCTGTGCCCGTTCGCTCGCGGTCGCCAGCCGGGCGACCCGTGCCCGGGAGAATTCCCGGCGTGCCTGATCGGACTTCATGAGCATGCCTCTCATCCGCCTCGGGTTCCGCGAGGAAGCCGGCCGGGAGTCACGTTCGGTTACTCTCAGTGCTCATTTTCCCGGTTTTACCCACGAACAGGCCAGCCCGGCTCTGGTCAACGCCCAGTGTCGTGCGTCAGGATCAGCACGGCGAGGGTGTCGCATGGTGGGAGGAAGTGGATGCTCGAGCGTCACCGCTCCCTCAGCCGGCAGGCGTACCCCGACGTGCCGAGGCCCCCCGTGCGGGCCGAGGCCGATCCGGCACGGACGCGAGTCTTCACCCGGTTCTCGCTCGGTGTACTGCTGGGCGGGATCGTCATCAGCGCGTCGACCTCGGCATGGCTTCCGTTCCGCTACACCCCCGAGTTGCTGCTCATCGGCCCACTGCTGGCGATGGGCTTTCTGCTGGCCGAGCAACTCACCATCGACGTCGACGTCAAGCGGGTCGGTTGGACGATCTCGTTCACCGAGATACCGCTGATCGTGGGACTGCTCACCGCTCCCTTCGAGGTGGTTCTCGCGGCCAACCTGCTGGCAGGCCTGGGGGCTCAGGTCGGCAGGCGGGCCGCCAGCCATGTCCTCTACAACGCGGGCGTCCTGTGCTTGGAAATCGCTGTGCCGTTCGCGGTCGCCACCGGAGTGAACACCGGCTTGGCCGGGGTGGCCCCGATGTGGTTCGGGGCGGCTGCGGGCACGTTGACCTCGACGCTGATCAGCTGTGGCTGTGCCCTGACTGCCCTGCACGTTCTCGGCGGTGGGATGCGGCTCGGCCCCGGCGTTCGCCTGGGGGTGCGCACGTTCGCGGTCGGTCTGCTCAATACCTCTCTGGGTCTGGCCGGGTACGAGGTCGCGGTGAAAACCGAGTGGGGATGGGCCCTCGTGGCGCTGCTCGGTACCGGCGCGGTCGCGGTGTACCGGACGTACTCGGGACTGCTGCGGGAACAGCGCGATCTGGAGACGCTCGGCGACGTCAGCCTCGGTGTCGCCCGGTCCGGACAGGCTGCCGCGCGCGGCCCCTCGGGGACGGATGTCTCCGAGGGGGACGATTCGGTCGGCGAGTGGGTTCCGGTTGCCGAACGCATCCGTGAGCAGCTCGACGCGACGCGGGTGGTGTTGCGGCTGTGCCTGGATCCGCGAGGTGAGGTGAGCACCCTTGTGGCCGGGAAGCCGCTGCCCGAGTCGGCCACGGGAGAGGGAGCCTCCCTGCTGCGCGAATGCCCGATACTGCAGCTGCCGGGCAGTCACGTTCGCTCGTATCGCACGCTGGACGCGCCGGAGGACATCCGTGATGCCCTGCGCCGGCGCGGGGCGCACGAGTCGTTGGTGGTACCGCTGCGAGGAGCGAACCAGATGCTCGGCGCGGTGGAGGCTCACGACCGGGTCAGCCGGTGGCGCGGCTTCGGGCGCGCCGACGTGCGCCTGTTGCACACGCTCGCCAGTCACCTGGCCACGGCGATGGACAACCGGCGCCTGCTGGCGCGATTGCGGCATGATGCTTACCACGATCCGCTCACCGGCCTGCTCAACCGCGCCGGATTCCGGGAAATGGCTCGCGAGGGCCTGCACGCAGGCACCGTTGTCGTACTGCGCGTCGATCTGGAACTGCTGACCACCGTCAGTGAGGCACTCGGCTACACCTGGGAGGACCGGCTGGTGGTCGCCGCCGGGCGGCGCATGCGTGAGACGCTCGGAGCCGATGTGCCGCTGGCCAGACTGGAAGCGCACTCGTTCGCGGTGCTGCTACGGGAGTACAGCGGACAGCAGGCCCACGAACTCGCCGAGCACCTCAGGTCGGTGATCGCCGAGCCGTATCCGGTGGACCGTCTCGTGGTGGAGGCCAGCGGCGTGGCCGGCTACGTCTCCTCCGCATCCGCCGAGCACGACGACACCGACGTCGACGTGGACACCCTGCTCCAGCGTGCCGATGTGGCGGTGCGCGCGGCACGGAATGGCGAGGACGGGGTGCGCGGTTACGTCGCCAGCATGGGACAGATCTTTCTGCGCCGGTTCCAGCTGGTCACCCAGTTCCGCCAGGCACTGGATGCCGGGCAGATCGAGGTGCACTACCAACCGAAGGTGGCCCTGCCCGAGCGGCGTGTTGTGGGTGCCGAGGCACTGGTGCGTTGGTCCCACCCGGAGTACGGACGGCTGAGCCCGGACGAGTTCATCCCCGTCGTCGAAGCGACCGGGATGGTCGATGCACTGACCACGTTCGTGATGGAGCGTGTGCTGGTGCGTGTGCGCGCCTGGCTGGCTCGGGGTTTGCGACTGTCGGGCGCGGTGAACCTGTCGGTGCGCAATCTGGCCGATGAGTCGTTCCCGGACCGGGTGGCCGAAGCGCTGGCTCGCCATGGCATCCCCCCGGGACTGCTGACCTTCGAGCTCACCGAGTCCAGCGTGATGGCCGACCCGGAACGGTGTCTGCCTGTGCTGCGGCGGCTGCGGGCGTTGGGTGTCCACCTGGCGGTGGACGACTTCGGTACCGGGTACTCCTCACTGGCCTACCTGCGTCAGCTACCGGTGGACGAAGTGAAGATCGACAAGAGTTTCGTCCTGGGGATGGGGACCGACCTCGGTGACATGGCGGTGGTGCGCTCGATCGTCGAACTCGGGCATTCGCTGGAACTGAAGGTGGTGGCCGAAGGTGTCGAGGACGACGCGGCACGGGACGAACTCGTGCGGATGGGATGTGACACGGCGCAGGGCTACCTGATCTCGCGACCGCTGTCCGAGAATCGTTTCGAGGTGTGGCTGCAGGCCCGTACCGTCCGGAAGTCCCGTCCCGGACAGGAAGCGGAGGAGCATGTCGCCGACTCCGTGGAGGAGATCCTGGCCCTGCAGCACCAGGACCAGGTGTGAACTGGGACTTCGCCGATGACCACCCCCCGCTTGAGGGACCGGCGGGTGCGGTGTGTAGAGTTTGGGTTGCTCCGCAAGGGCATGCCCCAATAGCTCAGTCGGCAGAGCGTCGCCATGGTAAGGCGAAGGTCTACGGTTCAAGTCCGTATTGGGGCTCTGAAAGCAGCTGCGGTACTCGGTAAGATGAGTGCTGCGGCTGCCTTGTGCAGAGCGGTCTGCAGGCTCTGCACAAGGAACCACGGGATACGTCCCACGGAGAGGTATCCTGCACGGCGGTGTAGCTCAGTGGTAGAGCAAACGGCTCATAATCGTTGTGTCGTCGGTTCGAATCCGGCCACCGCTACTACAGCTGCCGACCGCCCGTGAGGCGGTCCCCGCCCGCAAGGGGATCGGACAGTCGCACTGCCCGTTTCCGAGCACGAGAGAGAGGTCCTCCCGTGGCCAAGGCTGCCACCGATGTTCGCCCCAAGATCACTCTGGCGTGCGAGGTGTGCAAGGAGCGCAACTACATCACGAACAAGAACCGGCGGAACAATCCCGACCGGATGTCGATGAGGAAGCACTGCCCTCGTTGCAACGCGCACCGCACGCACAAGGAGACGCGCTGATTCCAGCGGCTCCGCCGCTGATCGAATCCGAGAATTCCCAAAGGCCCGTCCGGCTCCGGCCGCGGCGGGCCTTTTGCGTACCGGCTCTGCGGTAGCCTGCTGTGCGTGCCGCTCGATCAGTCATTCATCGGACGTGAGTACCCGCCCACTCGGCCCTACGAGGTCGGCCGGGAGAAAATTCGCGAGTTCGCCGAGGCCATTCGGGACGACTCCGCGCTGTACCGGGACATCGAGGCGGCGAAGGCCGCAGGATATCCCGACGTGATCGCTCCCCCGACCTTCGCCGTACTGCTGTCGATGTCGGCGCAGGAGACGATCGTCGAGGACGCACAGCTCGGTCTGGACTACAGCCGTGTGGTGCACGGCCAGCAGGATTTCACCCATCATCGCCCCATCCGCGCCGGTGACGAACTCGTCACCGTGGTGCACGTGGACGACATCAGGGCGCGGGCGGGCAACGACTTCCTGACGGTGCGCGTCGAGATCGGCACGGCGGGGGGCGAGGCGGTGTGCACCGCGACCTCCATGCTGGTGGCCCGCGGAACAGCCGAGGAGGAGCAAACGTGACGGTGCAGCTGTCCGAGGTCGCCGAAGGCGACCGGCTGCCGGAATTGTCGATTCCGGTAACCCGGGCCGACCTGGTGCGCTATGCGGGCGCTTCCGGGGACTTCAACCCGCTCCACTGGAACGAACGGTTCGCCGTCGACGTGGGGCTGCCGGATGTGATCGCGCACGGGATGCTCACGATGGCGCTGGCCGGCCGCCTGGTTACCGAGTGGACGGGCGATCCGGGTGCGATCCTCCACTACGGTGCGCGCTTTACACGACCCGTGGTGGTGCCCGACGACGGTGCGGGCGCACGGGTCGAGGTCTCCGGCAAGGTGGCCGCCAAGAACGCGGACGGCACGGTCAAGGTCTCCATCACCGCCCGCAGCGGGGGACAGGGTGTTCTCGGCGGGGCCAGCGCGACCGTGCGCCTGCCCGGGTGATCCCTCGCGGTGGGTAGCAGTGGGGCGTGAACTTCAACGGCGCCGAACGCCCTGCGTCAGGTAAGCGACGTCAGTCGCTTTCGTCGACGCACGCAGGCCGGCACCGCCCAGCAGTTTTCAGGCGGCGTCAGCCGCGTCCGCGGCCTGATCAACCGGCACCGCCGCGGGTTCTCAGGCGAGTGCCTCGCGAGGACAGTCCCGACGTGGTGTAGGTGGCTACATGATGTCGGGACTCCCACAGCGAGGCGCCGCCTGAGGTTCTGCTACCGAGCCGCTTCGCAAAGTAACCCGCCGAAAATGGGAATTACTTCGCTTCGCGGAGGAGGTTGCCCATCCGCCGAACCCCCTCGGCCAGGTCCTCGTCACCGAGGGCGTAGGACATCCGGAAGTAGCCGGGTGTGCCGAACGCCTCACCGGGCACCACGGCGACCTCCGCCTGTTCCAGGACGAGCTCGGCGAGTTCGGTGCTCGTCCGGGGCCGGACACCGCGGATCTCCGATCCCAGCAGCTCCTTCACCGAGGGGTATGCGTAGAACGCGCCGTGCGGTTCGGGGCAGCTCACGCCGGGAATCTCCGCGAGCATGTCGACGATGGTGCGCCGCCGCCGGTCGAAGGCCTCCCGCATCTCCGCGACAGCATCGAGCGGACCGCTGACGGCCTCCAGCGCGGCGCGCTGCGAGACGTTGGCGACGTTGGACGTCAGGTGCGACTGCAGATTCGTCGCGGCCTTGATGACGTCGGTCGGCCCGATCATCCAGCCGACCCGCCAGCCGGTCATGGCGTAGGTCTTGGCAACCCCGTTGAGAACCACACAGGTGTCGGCCAGTTCCGGGACCACAGCGGGCATCGACACATGGCGGGCGCTGCCGTAGACGAGATGCTCGTAGATCTCGTCGGTGATCACCCAGATACCGTGCTCGGCAGCCCAGCGCCCGATCTCCTCGATCCGTTCCGGTGGGTAGACGGCACCGGTCGGGTTCGACGGCGAGTTGAACAGCAGCACCTTGGTGCGCGGGGTACGCGCGGCCTCCAACTGCTCGATGCCGGCCAGGTATCCGGTGGATTCGTCGGTGCCGACCACGACCGGAACGCCGCCCGCCAGCGAGACGGCCTCCGGGTAGGTCGTCCAGTACGGCGCGGGGAGCAGCACCTCGTCCCCGCGGTCGAGCAGCGTGGCGAATGCCTGATACACGGCCTGCTTGCCGCCGTTGGTCACCAGTACCTGGTTCGGCTGGATCGTGTAGTTCGAGTCACGGGCTGTCTTGGTGACGATGGCCTCACGCAGTTCCGGCAGGCCCGATGCCGGACTGTAGCGGTGGTTGCGGGGATCTTCGCAGGCTGCGGAGGCAGCCTGCACGATCGGACCGGGTGTGGGGAAGTCGGGTTCACCCGCGCCGAAACCGATCACGGGTCGCCCCGCGGCTTTGAGCGCCTTGGCCTTGGAATCGACCGCGAGGGTGGCGGACTCGCTGATCCCACCGATACGTGCGGAAACGCGTGGCTTGCCTGCGCTGGAGGAGGACTGTGTCTCGGGTGCGGCCATGGTGGCATCCTCGCAGATGAGCGGCGCGCGCTCGCACGCTACCCGGCCGGGGATGTGCCGAAACGGGGATGCGGTTGGAGCCGCGCGGCCACCGTGCCGTACACTTTGGGACTTGGGATGGCTGGATCGCCCACATCCGCGGTGAAATGCGGCCGTGGGTGAGATCTGGTTGTCCTGTCTCGTGGCCGGTAAGGCGGTCACGAAGGGGTGTAGCTCAAGTGGCAGAGCAGCGGTCTCCAAAACCGCAGGTTGCGGGTTCAAGTCCTGTCACCCCTGCGTCGATGCGGACGGTGAGCGTCGGGATGCGGACGTTGAGCGAGCCGGAGGGCTCATCGACCATCGCAGCCGCGTTCACGCGTTCGACAGGCGCCGGTGAGGAGGATGCGTGAGCGAGGACCGCGAGCACGAGCAGGAGCCGAGCGGGGAGCAGCCCCGTCCGGCCGGTGCCGCGCGGCGTGAGCGCCGTGCCTCCGCCCGCTCGAGTGCCGGTAAGGGTCAGGGGGACCGTGGCGGCACGTCGAGCACTCCCGGATCGGCGGACGCGACGCAGCCCAAGGGTCGGCCGACCCCGGCGCGGGACGGTCGACAGGGCCGGGTGTCGCCGTTTCGGAAAGTCGGTCGCTTCCTGCGGGAAGTGGTCGCGGAACTGCGCAAGGTCATCTGGCCGACACGCCGGACGCTGCTGACCTACACCGCTGTGGTGCTGGTGTTCGTCAGTGTGATGGTGGCGTTCATCGCCGGCCTGGACCTGCTTTTCGGTCAGGGTGTGCTCCGGCTGTTCGGCTGAGTGCCGTACGAATCCGCACGCACAGCCGGTGATGGATACCACCGACCCGGCACGCAACACATAAGAGGAAGCGAGACCGACTGTGACCTCCTACGAGGGCCAGGATCTGTCCGACGAGCAGGCAGGCGTCGGTGCGGAGCAGCCTGCCGAGGAACAGGCTGCCGAGGTGTCGTCGGCGGACTCGAGCGACGTCGCCACGGACCCCGCGCAGGCTGCAGGCTCCGGTGAGGACACCGGTTCGAGCGAGGACGACTCGGATTCCGCCGCAGTGGTGAACGGGGCCGGCGAGACCGCCGAGTCCACCGGCGAGCAGGATGACGAGGAAGAGCCGGACCCGGTCGAGGAGCTCCGCGCGGCCCTGAAGCGGGCGCCGGGCGAGTGGTACGTCGTGCACTCTTATGCGGGCTACGAGAACAAGGTCAAGAGCAACCTGGAGCACCGCGCGCAGACGCTGGACGTCGAAGATTACATCTTCCAGGTCGAGGTGCCCACCGAAGAGGTTGCCGAGATCAAGAACAACCAGCGCAAGATGGTGCAGCGCAAGGTCCTGCCCAGCTATGTCCTGGTTCGGATGGAACTCAACGATGCCTCGTGGGGTGCGGTGCGCAACACTCCTGGGGTGACGGGCTTCGTCGGGGCGACATCGAAACCTTCACCACTGAGTATCGACGAGGTGCTGAAGTTCCTGGCGCCGCAGGTGGAGAAGGAAGCCAAGGCGGAGACGGGCAAGAAGGCGGCCAAGCAGGAGGCCGCTCAGTCTCCGGTGGAGGTCGAATTCGAGGTCGGCGAATCCGTTACCGTCATGGACGGGCCGTTCGCGACCCTTCCCGCGACGATCAACGAGGTCAACGCGGAATCCCAGAAGCTCAAGGTGCTGGTTTCGATCTTCGGCCGCGAAACTCCGGTCGAATTGTCGTTCAACCAGGTCTCCAAGATCTGACCGGCTCCCCCGGGAGCACGGCGGCCATGGCGGGTCGGCAGGGGCCTGCCGTGGAACGAGCGGCCGAGCCCTGCGGGCCCGTGCCGCCCGATTCGGCCCGTGGTCGAACGCGACGCGTGGAACGGCCACGGTACAGCGGCCGAACACCAGGTAACGAAGACACAGGAAGCACGAGATGCCGCCCAAGAAGAAGCGACTCGCAGCAATCGTCAAGCTGCAGATCCAGGCCGGCCAGGCCAACCCGGCACCGCCCGTCGGTCCGGCGCTCGGTCAGCACGGCGTGAACATCATGGAGTTCTGCAAGGCCTACAACGCCGCCACCGAGAATCAGCGTGGCGATGTGGTGCCGGTCGAGATCTCCGTGTTCGAGGACCGGTCCTTCGACTTCAAGTTGAAGACCCCGCCGGCCGCGAAACTGCTGCTCAAGGCTGCCGGTGTGCAGAAGGGCAGCGGTGAGCCGCACAAGACCAAGGTGGGCAAGGTCAGCTCGGACCAGGTCCGTGAGATCGCCCAGACCAAGTGGGTCGACCTCAACGCGCCGAACATGGACGAGGCCGAGAAGATCATCGCGGGCACTGCGAGGTCGATGGGCCTGCGGGTCGAGGACTGACTCAACCGACATATGTGGGAGGGCTTGCGCAGCCCAGCCACCACGACTGATCCATTGCGATAGGGACAGACATGGCAACGCGCAGCAGGACGTACAAGCAGGCCGCCGAGTTGGTCGACCGTACGCGGGTGTACACCCCGCGGGAGGCCGCCGAGCTGGCCCAGAAGACCGCCAAGACCCGTATGGACGCCACTGTCGAGGTGGCGCTGCGGCTCGGCGTCGACCCCCGCAAGGCAGACCAGATGGTCCGCAGCACCGTGAACCTGCCGCACGGTACAGGTAAGACTGCCCGCGTCGTCGTGTTCGCCTCCGGTGACAAGGCCTCCGAGGCCGAGGCCGCCGGTGCGGACGCGGCAGGCTCCGACGAGCTGATCGAGCGAATCCAGGGCGGCTGGCTCGATTTCGATGCGGCGGTGGCCACCCCGGACCAGATGGCCAAGGTCGGCAAGATCGCCCGTGTGCTCGGGCCGCGTGGCCTGATGCCGAACCCGAAGACCGGAACCGTCACCCCGGATATCACCAAGGCCGTCGCCGACATCAAGGGCGGCAAGATCAACTTCCGGGTGGACAAGCAGGCCAACCTGCACTTCGTCATCGGCAAGGTCTCGTTCTCCCCCGAGCAACTGGTGGAGAACTACGCTGCGGCTCTCGACGAGGTCCTGCGGTCCAAGCCGTCGACCTCGAAGGGGCGTTACCTGAAGAAGGTCACCTTCACCACGACGATGGGTCCGAGCATCTCGGTGGACCCGAGCCGGACACGCAATCTGCTCGACGCCGCCTGAGTAGCGGGCCGAGGCACTCGGGGCCGGTCTCCGCACGGCGCGGAGGCCGGCCCCGAGTCGTTCACGGCGCAGAGGCGAAGAGAGTGAACGGAACTTTCACTCGCATAGAAGTAACGAAAGTTCCGTTCACTCCCCTCTGCAGGAGGGCTCCTTCTCGTGTCCGTCGATGATCCAGCCCCCATTGGCCCGGCGTTCGAGTCCGAACTTGCCCAGGCGCGGGCCCCCTCGGACATCGAGCAGGCAGGAGGACACGGACGCGTCCGTGCCGACGATCTTCACCGCGCCCTTGCCGAACTCCGGGGATTTGTAGTTCTTGGGGAGGGTGACCCGGGCATGTAGCTGCCGGGCGGCGGTGGTGCAGTCCGGGGTCCCGTGGTTCGCCGCGAACCGGGCCTTGGCAGCCGGAGTGAACAGGACGCACACGGTGGCGGGTTTGGTGGCGACGAAGTCGTAGACCGTGGTGACCGTCTCCTCGGGAGAACTCGGCAGGACCGACCTGACGCCGTGGCCCGCCGTGGCGCCGGGAGCACCACCACCGGTGTTGCCGCTGTCGTCACCGCCGACGTAGTAGTCGATCGCGGCATTGAGCAGCAGCAGCACCACAAACACATACAGCAGCCTGCGTACGAGCTTGTACCGCAGGAGCCCCAGCGCCCGCTTCCACCACGCTCGCTTGGCGGGTGCGGCCCGGGAGGTGCCGAACTTGCCGGGCGATCCGGGGGTTTCCCCCTCGCCGTACTGGCGTTGCCATTCCTGGAACTTCCGGAATTCGAGGAACTGCTGGTACTGCCGGAACGCCTCGTCATCCTGCTGCGGCGGCGGGAGCGTGTCCCGGTGTTCCGAGGTGGTCGTCGGTCGGGGCTCGTCGACCGGTTCGGCGTCGACGACTTCCGGCACCGCCGGATTCGAGGGGGAGTCCGGGGACGATGTGTGCTGCGCGTGCTGGTCCGGCGAGTCGTTCGGGTCGGCCACGCCACACATCATGCCGTGCCCGACAAGTCACCCGCAGCCACCGGGCGGGGTGCCCTTCGAAGGACATTGCGTGTCACGTATCCTGGTGAAGGTTCCACCAAAGACCGCTGGTCTTCCCTGCGTTGCTCGCTTGGGCTCTCCTGCTCTGCCGGGCTGCGCCGGGAACGAAGGTCCCGTGAGAGGCGGGCGGACCCGCGCAGGAGAACGAGGCAACATCAGCGCGAGTTTCGCGCCCTGTGATCTTCATGCCCCGTGCCTGCTGCGCCGGGGCTTTTCTCGTCTCCGGGACTTGGTGACCGGCACCGTCGCGAGCACTAGAGAGGAGGCGAGATGGCGAAGCCCGAGAAGGTTGAAGCGGTCAACGAGTTGACGGAGCGTTTCAACAACGCGACCGCAACGGTCGTCACCGAGTACCGCGGGCTGTCCATGGGGCAGCTCAAGGAACTGCGCCGGGTCCTCGGCGAGAGCGCGACCTATCGTGTCGCGAAGAACACGCTGGTCAAGATCGCCACCAAGGAATCGGGCGTCGAGGGGCTGGACGACCTGTTCGTCGGCCCGACCGCGCTGACCTTCATCGAAGGTGAGCCGGTGGATGCCGCGAAGGCCCTGCGTGACTTCTCCAGGGACAACAAGGCCTTGGTGATCAAGGGCGGTTACATGGACGGCCGCCCGATCTCGGTGTCCGAGATCGAGCGCCTTGCCGATCTGGACTCCCGCGAGGTCACCCTCGGCAAGTTGGCAGGCGCGATGAAGGCCAAGCTGAACGAGGCCGCCGGCCTGTTCGCCGCTCCGGCGTCGCAGGTCGCTCGCATGACCGAGGCACTGAAAGAGAAGAAGGACACCGGCTCCGCCGAGAGCTGACCCACCCCCATCGACGAAAGCGTCCCTGGGTTGCGCCCGGTGCGGGCGCTGATGTGAGCTGAAAGGAACGCCATCATGGCCAAGATGAGCAACGAGGAACTGCTGGACGTCTTCAAGGAGATGACCCTCCTGGAGCTCTCGGAGTTCGTGAAGCAGTTCGAGGAGACCTTCGACGTCACCGCTGCGGCCCCGGTCGCCGCCGCGGCTCCGGCCGCTGCCGCCGGTGGCGCTGCCGAGGCGGAGGAAGAGCAGGACGAGTTCGACGTCGTGCTCGAGGACGCCGGCGAGAAGAAGATCAATGTCATCAAGGTTGTCCGCGAGGTCATCTCCGGCCTCGGCCTGAAGGAGGCCAAGGAGCTCGTCGAGGGCGTTCCGAAGCCGCTGCTGGAGAAGGTCGACAAGGACAAGGCCAACGACGCCAAGGCCAAGCTGGAGGAGTCCGGCGCCAAGGTCACCCTCAAGTGATCCCACGCTGACACAGCTCGGGCAGGGGCGGTCACCCGGTGCGGGTGGCCGCCCCTGCTTGTATCGGCGCCTTGCTGTGCCCTGGCACCGCCTGTGGGCGGATCGGCCCGGTGAGCGCCGCACCCTTGCCCGGGTGCGTGGCGAGTGTGGCCGCGCCGCTGCTCGTGGCGATAATGCGCCATGGCCTCTGATACAGCCTGTGCGGAATCGTTTCTACGGGTGTGGCTGGATCGCGAACTGTGGTTGTTCGTGGCGCCGCGTCATCGGCGTGCGCGGATCTCGGTCCGCTATGACGGCACGGCCTCGCTCGGGCACGTTGTCCAGTCTATGGGTGTCCCGCTGACCGAGGTCGGTGCCCTGCTGCTCGACGGGGTGTCCGCCGAGCACTCGCAGCGGCCCGGTCCGGCGTCGATCATCGAGGTTCGGTCGGTCGGGCGGCCGCAGGAGGTCCGTGGCTCTTTCGTGCTCGACGTGCACCTCGGGACTCTCGCGCGGCGGTTGCGACTGCTGGGGGTCGACACCGCTTACCGCAACGACGCCGCCGATGACGAGCTGATCGAGCAGTCGACGCGTGAGGGACGCGTGCTGTTGACGCGGGATCGTGGGCTCTTGCGGCGCCGGGCATTGTGGTTCGGGGCTTTCGTGCGGGGGTCGCGCACCTCCGAGCAGCTCGAGGATGTGCTGGAGAGATTCGCGCCGCCGTTGGAACCGTGGACGCGCTGCTTGGCCTGCAATGGTGAGCTTGCGCCGGTGCCCAAGGGGCAGGTGGCCGGTGAACTGGAGCCGGGTACTCGGCGCTGCTACGACGTCTATGCGCGCTGCCGCTCGTGCGGGCGCGTGTACTGGCGCGGAGCACATGCTCCCAAGCTCGATGCGATCGTGGAGCAGGCCCGTGCGGTTCACCCGGGCCAGGGGGAGAATCCTCGAATCCGAGGATCCCCATAGGTCCTCCGAACTACTGTATCCGCGCAGACGAGCGGATCACACACCGCCGGATTCTTCGGTGGTCTCGCAAGGCTCCCGGTACGCCCGGTATATGCACAAAGTGACCCGGCGTTTTCGCCGCGTCGAGGAAACTGCTTGTGTCGTTTCGAGCAGTTCTCCCGCAATGCGGGATTCCCACGTTTCTCCTTCCGCAGGTGGCGAGGCCGTTCACCACGCGAGGTCGAGAAATTTCTCGTGGGCCCTTGTGTGTGCGCGGTCATCCGGCGAGACTGCTCTCCCACCCGGGAGTCACGGCTCCCGCTGTGTCGTTACAGCATCAATACCGGCTGCTGAAGTGCAGACAGAGGGCAAAGCGGGCGCTGCCGATTTCCGGTGAAAAAGAAAGGCACGGCAGCAGTAACTCGGAGCTCCTGCGCTCGTTGCCTAGGTGTGACGCGCCCAACCCCGGTTAAGCGTGTCACATATGTCAGGCTCCCCGACTGAGCCGTTCGCCCCGGATCCCGCGTGTGGGGATTACCGGCGGCAGGGATGCCAGTGCGGGATGCGGCCAATGAGAGGCGCGGAGGTACGGATGGGCGTCGAAGTGGCCGTCGAGGGACTGTCGAAGTCTTTCGGTGCGCAGACCATCTGGTCCGATGTCACGCTGACCTTGCCGAGAGGTGAGATCAGCGTTCTGCTCGGACCCTCGGGAACCGGCAAATCGGTCTTCCTGAAGTCGTTGGTCGGGTTGCTCACGCCCGAGCACGGCCGAGTGGTCATCAACGGTGTGGACGTCTGCAGCTGCTCGGAGCGCGAGCTCTACGAGATCCGCAAGCTCTTCGGCGTGCTGTTCCAGGACGGTGCGCTGTTCGGGTCGATGAACCTGTACGACAACATCGCGTTCCCCTTGCGTGAGCACACTCGCTCCAGCGAGACCGAGGTCCGCAACGTGGTGCTCGAGAAGATGGAGATGGTCGGGCTCATCGGCGCCGAGACGAAGCTGCCCGGTGAGATCTCCGGTGGTATGAAAAAGCGCGCGGGACTGGCGCGGGCACTGGTGCTCGATCCCGAGATCATCCTGTTCGACGAGCCCGACTCCGGTCTGGACCCGGTCCGCACCGCCTACCTGAACCAGCTCATCGTCGACCTCAATGCGCAGACCGACGCGACGTTTCTGATCGTCACTCACGACATCAACACGGCGCGTACGGTGCCGGACAACATCGGCATGCTGTTCCGGCGCCACCTGGCCATGTTCGGCCCCAGGGAGGTGTTGCTGACCTCGACCGAGCCCGCTGTCGAGCAGTTCCTCAACGGGCGCAGGCAGGGCCCGATCGGCATGAGCGAGGAAAAGGACTCCGGGCAGGCAGCTGCCGAACTCGCCGAGCTGGACGACGACAAGGGCGTACCGGAGATCATCCCGCAACTGGAGATCTCGCCCGGTGTGCCCCGGCGTGCGGCCATTCAGCGACGCCAGGACCGGGTGATGGCCAACCTGCAATCCCTGGACGCCGATGCCCGGCAGGAAGTCCTCAGGAGTCTCGGCCCTCGGGAACGCGAGCGCTACGGCGTTTCCGCAGGCGACGATCCGGTGCTCGCCGAGGTGGGGCAACCGGCGGACGAATCCCCGGAGAAGGCCACCGTGCAGCGGACGGAGTCGATGCACGGGTCCCTGTCCGCGGAGCAGGTGGCGTCTCTGCCCACCGACTCCGGACAGCAGGAGCACCCCACCGAACCCCGGCCGGATTCCCCCCGAGTCGGTGGGCAACGACCCGATGAGGTCAAACCCACTCCCGCTCCGCGCCGGGAAGCACAGTCGATTCCCGAGCAGCAGTCCCAGGAGGACCGGGGATCGGCAGGCGCGCGGCAACCGGGTGGTGCACATCGGCGTAGCTGGTTCGGCCGTAAGAGCAACCGGGGTGGTGACCAGTGACCGCACCCTCGCAGGCGGGATTTCCCGGCGCGGGCGCGTTACGTGAAACCGGCAGGCTGTTCGCGCTGGCACTCGACGTGCTCCGCGCCCTGCCCAAGCGACCGTTCCAGATCCGCGAGTTCATCCAGCAGTGCTGGTTCCTGGCCGGCGTCACCATCCTGCCGACCGCGCTGGTGGCCATCCCGTTCGGCGCGGTGATCGCCCTGCAGCTCGGCTCGCTGACTCGCCAGCTCGGTGCGCAGTCGTTCACCGGTGCGGCCAGCGTGCTGGCGATCATCCAGCAGGCCAGTCCCATCGTGACCGCGCTGCTCATCGCGGGCGCCGGTGGCTCGGCGATCTGCGCCGATCTGGGCTCGCGCAAGATCCGTGACGAGATCGACGCGATGGAAGTGCTCGGAGTCTCCCCGATCCACCGCCTGGTGGTGCCGCGCGTGCTCTCGGCGATGCTCGTGGCCGTGCTGCTCAACGGCATGGTCAGCGTGGTCGGTGTGATGGGTGGTTACTTCTTCAACGTCATCATGCAGGGGGGTACGCCGGGTGCCTACATGGCCAGTTTCGGCGCGCTGGCACAGCTGTCGGACGTGTGGATCGGGGAGATCAAAGCGCTGTTCTTCGGCTTCATCGCCGGTGTGGTGGCCGCCTACCGGGGGTTGAACCCCCCGCCGGGGCCGAAAGGCGTCGGGGACGCCGTGAACCAGTCGGTGGTGATCACCTTCCTGCTGCTGTTCGCGGTGAACTTCATCCTCACGACGGTGTACCTGCAACTCGTTCCACCCCAAGGGATGTGACGGGCATGACGACGATTTCCCAGCGCGCCCGCCGCGCCCTGCGGCGCCCACTGGAGGTGCTCGACGATCTGGGGGACCAGATGTCGTTCTACCTGCGGGCGCTGGCGTGGATCCCGAAGTCGATCACTCGCTACACCAAGGAAGTGCTGCGTCTGCTGGCCGAGGTCAGTTTCGGCAGCGGTGCGCTCGCGGTGATCGGCGGCACGGTCGGCGTGATGATCGGCCTGACCCTGTTCACCGGCACCGTGGTCGGTCTGCAGGGCTATGCCGCCTTGAACCAGCTCGGTACCTCGGCCTTCGCCGGGTTCATTTCCGCCTACTTCAACACCCGTGAGATCGCCCCCCTGGTGGCCGGTCTGGCCCTGTCGGCCACGGTCGGCTCCGGATTCACCGCGCAGCTCGGTGCCATGCGGATCTCCGACGAGATCGACGCGCTGGAAGTGATGGGCATTCCGAGCCTGCCGTACCTGGTCACCACTCGGGTGATCGCGGGTTTCGTCGCGGTGATCCCGCTGTACGTACTGGGGCTGCTCACCTCGTACCTGGCTGCACGCACGGTGACGGTGCAGCTGTACTCCCAGTCGGGGGGCACCTATGACCACTACTTCAACTTGTTCCTACCACCGGAGGACGTGTTGTGGTCCTTCGGTAAAGTGCTCGTCTTCAGTGTGCTGGTGATCATGACGCACTGCTACTACGGCTACCGCGCCAGCGGTGGCCCGGCAGGTGTCGGTATCGCGGTGGGCCGTGCCGTGCGGACGGCGATCGTGGCCACCGCTTTGCTCGACTTCTTCCTCAGCCTCGCGATCTGGGGCACCACCACGACAGTTCGGATTGCCGGATGAGTGCCAAAAACCGAAGCAGGCGCGCGCTGACCACCATCAGGCGCCGGTTGATGGGGCTGGCGCTGTTGATGTGCATGGTGCTGTTCGTCGCTCTGACCGTGGCGACTTATCAGAAGGTGTTCAAGCCGGTCGTCACCGTGATGCTGCATGCGGGGTCCGTGGGCAACCAGCTCCAGCCGCGGTCGGACGTGAAGGTGCGCGGGGTTCTCGTGGGCAAGGTCCGCGAGATCACCGCCGGCGGTGACGGTGCAACCCTGCAGCTGGCGCTGGATCCCGACAAGGTCGATGCGATCCCGGCGAACGTCTCCGCCCGGCTGCTGCCGAAGACGCTGTTCGGTGAGCGCTACGTATCCCTGCAGTTACCGGAGAATCCGTCCACGCGGAACTTGTCCGAAGGGGACGTGATCCCCCAGGACCGCACGCGCGCCGCCATCGAGCTGCAGACGGTGCTGGCCGACACGCTCCAGACCCTGCAGGCGGTGCAGCCTGCGGACCTGGCGGCGACGCTGAACGCACTGAGCACGGCCCTCGACGGGCGGGGCGAGCAACTCGGCAAGACCCTCTCGCAGCTCAACACTTACCTGGAGGGACTGAATCCGTCGGTGCCGGACCTGCAACGCAACTTGCAGGAACTCGTCGGTGTCGCCCGCACCTACGAGGAGGCCGCACCGGATGTGCTGCAGGCGATGCGGAATCTGACCACGACCTCGCGCACGCTGGTCGAGCAGCACGAGAACCTCGATGCCCTGACCACGCGGTTGACCACGACCTCGCAGGATCTCCGGAAATTCCTCGAAGCCAATCGGGAGAACTTGATTCGCCTGAACGAGTCGTCCCGGCCGACATTGGGCATTCTGGCCAAGTACGCACCGGCATACCCCTGTTTCCTCAAGGCGATGTCGGGTCTCGTGCCGCGCATCAACAACGCCTTCGGCGTGGGCACCGACGAACCCGGCCTGCACATCACCCTGGAGATCACGTCTCATCGGGGCAAGTACAAGCCGAACCAGGACGAACCCGAGTACAACGACAAGCGCGGTCCGCGCTGCTACAACTTCAAGAACGGTCCGAAGCCGTTCCCGCAGTACCCGCCGGACGGTCCGGTCAAGGACGGCTCGTCCGCACCGCCCGCCGCACGGACCTCCAACAGCGGTCTCAACCCTCCGGCCGAACAGGCCGGGGCGCAGGCTCCGGCGGGCACGTCGCCGCAGTCGGCGGATCCGGCAACCGGCGGCCTCGGCATCGCGAACTCGCCCGCCGAACGCGACTTCGTCTCCGCACTGATGGCTCCCACGATGGGTGTGCCTGCCCGTGAGGTGCCGGAGTGGGGATCGCTGCTGGTCGGACCGCTTCTGCGGGGAGCGGAGGTGAGTTACCGATGAACGCACGTTCCCTCACCGGTCCGCTGGTGAAGTTCCTGATCTTCGTGCTGGTCACGGTGCTGGCCACCGGAGTCCTGATCGCCACCATCGCCAACGAGAGCCTGCGCTCCTCGAAGTCCTACTCGGCACTGTTCACCGACGTGACCGGGTTGTCCGAGGGCGACGAGGTGCGCATCTCCGGGGTGAAGGTCGGCGAGGTGGAGGACATCCGGGTCGTCGACCACGGCACCGCCAAGATCCGGTTCAGCGTTTCCGAACGCAGACTGCCCGAGTCGGTGACGGCGGCGGTGAAATGGCGCAACCTGATCGGGCAGCGCTACGTCGCCCTGGAACGGGGGGCGGGGCCGGTCGACGAGTTCATGGACGCAGGCGAGACGATTCCGGTGGAGCGGACCAAGCCACCGCTGGATCTCAGTGCCCTGCTCGGCGGGTTTCAGCCGCTGTTCGAGGCGCTGACACCGAAGGAGGTCAACAAGCTCTCGTTCGAGATCATCCAGGTGCTGCAGGGCGAAGCGGGCACGGTGGAGAGCTTGCTGGCGCACACGGCCTCCCTGACCAAGACGATCGCCGAGAAGGACAAGGTGATCGGTCAGGTGGTGGGCAACCTCAACAGCGTGCTCGCCACCGTCAACTCCCGCAGCGAGGAACTGTCCGGGCTCATCGTGCAGTTGCAGAAGCTGGTCTCGGGACTGGCTGCGGACCGCGGCTCGGTCGGCAGCGCCCTCAGCGCGATGGACGAGCTGACCAACACCACAGCGGGGCTGCTGGCCGAGTCGCGGCGCCCGCTGCGTCAGGACATCGCGGGCCTGCACGAACTGAGCAAGAACCTCAACGGGCACCAGGCCCTGGTCGAAAGGGTCCTGCAGAACATGCCGAACAAGCTGACCACTCTCTCGCGGACCGCGAGCTACGGCTCCTGGTTCAACTTCTACCTGTGCGAGGCATCCGGATCGGTCGGTATCGGTGAGCAGGAGCTGCCGCTGCCGTTGATGCCGGTGACTCAGCCGAGGTGCCGGCGATGACCTCATTCCAGAAACGTGACCCGCTGAAAATCGGTGTGGCCGGGCTGCTGACGCTGGCGCTGGCCTTCGTCCTGGCGATGAATTTCGAGAGCCTGCCGTTCGTCCGGGGCAAGACCTATGTTGCCCACTTCAGCGAGGCGGCCGGGCTGACCACGGACAACGTGGTGCGCGTGGCCGGGGTGGAAGTCGGCACGGTCACCGATGTCGAACTGGAGGGTGATCACGTCAAGGTCTCTTTCGCAGTCTCCGATGCGTGGGTCGGCAACCGGTCCCACGCGGCGATCAAGCTCGGAACCCTGATGGGGCAGAAGTACCTGGCACTGGATCCTCGGGGCAGCAAGGAGCTGCCGAGTTCGGAGCCGATCCCGCTGCAGCGCACGATGTCGCCCTACGATGTCATCGAGGCGTTCAGCGGCCTGTCCAAGACCGTCGGAAAGATCGACACGGATCAACTCGCCAAGAGTTTCCGTACGCTGTCGCAGACCTTCTCCGACACTCCGGAGGAAGTGCGGGGCGCTCTCGAGGGACTGTCCGCGCTGTCGAAAACGATCGCCAAGCGCGACCAGCAGCTCAAGGAGCTGTTGAACCGGACCAGCGAGCTCGCCGGAACCCTTGCGGACCGCAATGCCGAGATCGAGAAGTTGCTCGCCGACGGCAATCGATTGCTCGAAGAGCTGCGGGTCAGGCGGGACGCGATCAGTTCGCTGCTCGACGGCACCCGGGAGCTGTCCCGGCAACTGACCGGTCTGGTCGACGACAACGCGGCGCAGATCGAGCCCGCGCTCACGCAGCTGGACAAGGTCACCGCGATGCTGCAGCGCAATCAGGACAATCTCAGCCGCAGCATCGAGAAGATGGCCCCGTTCACCCGGCTGTTCTCCAACGTTCTCGGTAACGGCCGCTGGTTCGACGTCTACATCTGCGGTCTGCTTCCCCCCGCCGCCGGCCCGATCAATCGGGAGGGCTGCCTGCCATGAGGTCGATCAAAACGGCTTGGGCGGTGCGTCCGTCCCGCCTCGGAAAACCTCCGTTCACGCGGACACTGGCACTCGCCTGCACGTTCACACTGCTCGTGACGGCGGCCGCATGGTGGCTGTTCTTCGGTGCCAACGAGCGCCGGTTGACGGCGTACTTCGATACTGCTGTGGGCGTCTACGAGGGCAGCGAAGTACGGGTGCTGGGAGTGCCCGTCGGGCGGGTCGAGAAGGTCCAGCCGCAGCCGAAGAAGGTGCGGGTGGCGATGACCGTGCGGCGTGACGTCAAGATTCCCGCCGATGCCGGTGCCGTGGCCGTCTCGCCGAGCGTCGTCAGCGGCCGCTACATCCAGCTCGCTCCCGTCTACGAGGGAGGGCCGACGATGGACGACGGCGCGGTGATCGGCAACGAACGCACCGTCACACCCGTCGAGGTCGACGAGATCTTCAGCAATCTCAACAAGCTCAACGTGGCGCTCGGTCCGAAAGGCGCGAACAGCGACGGCGCCCTGTCGAAGCTGCTCGAAACGAGTGCGGCGAACCTCAAGGGCAACGGCAAGTTGCTGTCCGAGATGCTGAAGAACTTCGGACAGGCGAGTTCGACGTTGTCCGGCAGCAGTGAGGATCTGTTCGCCACGGTCGACAAGCTGCAGAAGTTCACCTCGATGCTGGCGTCCAAGGACGAGCAGGTCCGCCGGTTCAACACCCAGATGCGCGAAATCCAGGAGTTGTTCGCCTCCGAGCGACAGGACCTGGGAGCGGCGCTGTCCGAGCTGGCCCTGGCACTGGGCAAGGTCGAGTCGTTCGTGCGGAACAACCGGGAAAAGCTGCACAGCAACGTCGAGCAGTTGAACTCGGTGGCACAGGTGCTGGTCGAGCAGCAGGCGGCGCTGCGCAAAACACTCACCTACGCTCCGCTCGCCCTGGGCAACCTGCAGAACACCTACAACGCGGCCTCGGGCACGCTGGACACGCGGGCCAACATCAACGAGCTCAATCAGCCACCGATCGTGCTGGTGTGCAAGCTCGTGCAGCAGACGGCACCGGAAACGGGAACGGCGCTCGACAAGCTGCCCCAGGGCTTGACCGACCTGTGCAAGCAACTTCAGGGGGTCATCGACGGCACTGTGCCGCTGCCGACACCGGCGGAGACGATTTCCGCTCTCCAGCAGGGCAAACTGCCGGAACTGCCGCTGCCGGTGCAGCGCAGCAGTGATGCCGTATTCGGAACCCAGCAGCAATCCACCGAAGGAGGTGGCCGGTGATGGGCTCGCTGCGGACGAACGCCTTCGCGAGGAATCGGTCGATTTCCCGGGAACCCGATACGTCGCGGCAGGAGCGTTCCACCGGGCGAAGTCGGCATCGGGCGCTGTCTCCGGCGCGGGCACTGATCGCCGTGCTGGCCACGGTGGCGCTGGTCAGTGGCTGCGGGATCACCGAATTCAAGGGAGTCCACAGCCTGCCGTTGCCGGGTGGCGCCGACCTCGGGAACGATCCGTATCAGGTCACGGTGCGCTTCCGGGATGTGGTGGATCTCGTGCCCAACGCGGGAGTTCGGGTCGACAATGTCCCCGTGGGCAGGGTCAGCTCGATCGAGCTGACCCCGAAGTCGTGGCAGGCGCAGGTGACTCTCTCCGTCAACGGCGATGTCGACCTGCCTGCCAACGCGACCGCGTCGATTCAGCAGTCGAGTCTGCTCGGCGAGAAGTACGTCGAGCTGGCTCCACCACCGAAGTCGGAAAAGCCCGTCGGCACGTTGACCGACGGAGCGATGATCGGTATCGAGCGCACCGGGCGTGGCCCCGAGGTCGAAGAGGTGCTGGGGGCGCTGTCCCTGTTGCTCAACGGCGGTGGTATCGCACAGATCAAGAACATCGCCTCCGAGCTCAACGCAGCACTGGACGGTCGCGAGGCCGATGTGCGCAACCTTCTGTCCAACTTGGATGAACTCGTGTCCGAGCTGGACGCACAGCGGGACGAGATCACGAAGGCGCTCGACAGCGTGAACCGGCTCAGTGCCACTCTGAAGGCGCAGCGTGCCGACATCGATGTGGCCCTGCGCGACCTCGGCCCGGGACTGCGAGTGCTCAACGAGCAGCGTGATCAGCTCGTGACGATGCTCGAATCGCTGGACAAGCTCTCCGGTGTGGCCACCGATGTGGTCAACCGGACCAAGCAGGACCTCGTGGCGAACCTGAAGTCGCTGCAGCCGGTGCTGCGCCAGCTCGCCGCCGCGGGGTCGGACCTGCCGAAGTCCCTCGAGCTGTTGCTCACCTACCCCTTCACCGATGGCGCGGTCCAGGGCGTCAAGGGCGACTACACGAACCTGTATGTCGACGCGGACCTGAACCTGACCCGCGTTCTCGAGAACCTGGGGCGCAGCAGGCAGCCGATCGTCCACCCACCGGAGTCGGCGGGGTCCTCGGAGCCGCCGTTGCCGCTGCCGCTGCTGTCCGGCGGAGCAGGCAACGGGCAACCACCCGCCACCTCGCCCGGGGATTCCCCACCCGCGCCGTCTCCGGACTCGGGCTCTTCCGGCGGGATTCTGGACAGCCTCCTGGGAGGTGACTGATGCTCAGCCGCAAAGTTCGCATCCAGATCGCCGCGTTCGTCGCGGTCGCGCTGGTCGGCGTGAGCTATGCCGGAGCTCGTTACGCCGGTTTGGATCGTCTGTTCGGCCCGCGCGGCTACGTGGTGACGATGCAACTGGCCGATTCGGGAGGCATCTTCTCCAATGCCGAGGTGACTTACCGGGGAGTGCCGGTGGGTCGGGTGGGCAACCTGCGCCTGACCGACAACGGGGTCGCGGTGCCGCTGGACATCGAGCCGAGCGCACCCCCGATCCCGGAGAACGTCAAGGCCGTGGTCGCCCAGCGGTCGGCCGTGGGTGAGCAGTACGTGGATCTGCGTCCGCAGAGCACGGGCGGACCTTACCTCGACGGCGAATCCGTGATTCCGCAGCAGGCCACCGAGACACCGTTGCCGGTGGAAGACCTGCTCACGAACCTGGACGCCTTGGTCAAGTCGGTTCCCAAGGATGCCCTGCGGACGGTCGTCGACGAACTCGGCAAGGGTTTCGCGGGCACCGGACCGGACCTGCAGAAGATCCTGGACACCAGCAGCGACTTCGTCGCCGAGGCACAGCAGCACCTGCCGCAGACCCGGAAACTGCTGGAAGACGGCAAAACCGTGCTGGCCACCCAGAACGAGCAGGGTTCGGCGATCAGGTCGTTCAGCGAAGACCTGCGCCTGGTTTCCGAACAGCTCAAGCGCTCCGATGGAGACCTGCGCGCGGTGATCGAGCAGGCGCCGGCAACAGCACGGCAGCTCAGTGGCCTGCTCCGGGAGACCGGCCCCCAGCTGACCAACCTGGTGAGGAACCTGACCTCGACCTCGGAGATGCTGGCGACCAAGACCGACGCGATCGAGCAGATGATGGTGACCTACCCGCTCGTGACCGCAGGCGCCTACACTGTCACGCCCGGTGACGGGACCGCCCACTTCGGTCTGGTGGTCAACACGTTCGATCCGATGCCGTGTTATTACGAGAGCACCGAGAAGCGGGCGGGCAACGAACTGGCACCGGTGCCGCTGAACACCGAAGCACAGTGCAAGGTGCCGCCGGACAGCCCGACCGCTGTACGCGGAGCACGCAACGCACCTGGTCGGTGAGGGGCGCAACACTGGCCGCTGCCACCAGCGAGAAGGGGAACGATGTCGACCGCAAGCACAACCGGGAACCGCGCGCGCCGCTCTCGCGTGGCGCTGCTCGTGGCCGCGCTCCTGCTCGCCGCCTCCGCCGGAAGCGCCGGGGTGTCCTGGGCGATGGCCGAAAGCGACGAGTCGATCGATCTGGCGGTCGCCCGCGAGCAGGCCCTGCAGGATGGTCGTCAGGCGATCATCAACTTCAACACGCTCGACCACCGGAATTTGAAAGAGGGACTCGACCGGTGGGAGCGGAGTTCCACCGGGGCGCTGCACGAGCAGGTCAAGCGTGGTCGTCAGGCGAATGCCGAACGCATCAAGAAGGCGAAGACGAGCACGACGGCACGGGTGCTCGATGCGGCGCTGACCGAGCTCAACACCCGCGCCGGGAAGGCTCGCATGATCGCCGTGGTGAAGGTGACCGTACGGAAGAAGGGCGAGAAACCGGCGGACAAGCGCAGCCGCTACAAGGCCGAGCTCACCCGGGTGGACGGGACATGGAAGCTGAGCTCGCTGGGCGCGGTGGGGACCGGCAGTCCGGCAGCCCCGTGACGCACCTTTCGTGATCGCCCGAGAGCCCGGAACACCGGCTCCCCGATACCACCGTTGTTGTAGGAGTCAATCCCCATGTCCACTTCCCGCCGTAGCAGCTCGGGCCGTGGTCCGTCGCAGAAGTCATCCGGAGCTCGGCGGCCCCGCGTGGCCGGGCTCCGTCGACACACCGAGCAACATTCATCGAAGCCGGACGAGCAGGAACCGGTCGAATCGCAGGAGACTCCGTCGTCGGAGACCGATTCGGCGGGGGACGCGGAATCCGAACAGCCGGGCTCCGTCGTGCCCGCTCCGGCAACGGACGACTCCGGACAGCCGGAGCGGGTGGACTCCGGACGCGAAGAGCCGGGCCTCGAGGGGCCGGAGCAGTCCGAGCAGCCGGAGCCCGACCTGTCCCCCTCCGATGAGGAGGATGGTCCCGGTGAGGAGGGCAGCGCCGGCGAGGGTGACGGTGCCGGCGATGAGGACAGCGCCGGCGAATCACATCAGGAGCCGACTACCGCGTCACAGGAAGCTCCCGCGGAGGACGGCACTGCCGAGGAGAGCACGACCGGTGCGGGTGCAAGCAGGACCGGTCGGCGGCTGTCCCGGCCCGCCACCCTCCTGGTACCGCTGATGCTGGTACTGACCGTGGCTTTCGCCGGGCTGGCGGTGTGGTTCCAGACCGGCTCCTACTACTCGTTGCGAAGCGGTGGCGCCACCACGAACCGGGCTCTCGTGGACCACGCCGCCACGAGCGAGGCCAAGGGGCAGATCTCCACCGCGGTGGAGAAGCTGTTCTCGTACAACTACGCCGATACCGCCAAGACGGAGAAGGCCGCCAAGAATCTGCTCGTCGACGGTGCGGTCAAGAAATACGACAAGTTGTTCGCCACGGTGCGCAAGGAGGCTCCGAAGCAGAAGCTCGTCGTGTCCACGACCGTCCAGGCCGCCGGCGTCACCCGACTCCAGGAGAACCGTGCCGAGGTGCTGGTGTTCGTCAATCAGCGTGCCACGCGCAACGACAACGGCCAGAGCAATGTCGGGCCGGCCCAGCTCAGCGTCCTCGCGGAGAAGCACGGTGACCAGTGGAAGATCAGCCGGCTCACTCCGCGCTGATTGCTGATGCCGCCGTCACGGGCCGACGTGAGCGTGTGCGGCCCACAACGCCGGCTGCTCGGGACATTCCTCGCGCAGCCGGCGGGCCGCCGCGTGAAGTGCGTATCCCGAACGCTCGGTGGCGAAGTACCCCTCCTCGGAGAGGTCGTCGCAGACGTCCGCGTGTATCCGCGCGGCGCTGTCGCCGTCGACGGCCCACAGCGAGCTGACAACATGCGCGAAGCCGGCGAAGCCGAGTGCGCTACCCAGGGGCACTGCTGCAGTCGAGGGAGTCTCGGCCGTGCTGCCGCACCTTCCGAGGTAGGCGAACTCGGCGTCGGGCAGGTGGGTCTGCCCCAGCTCGATCAACCCGAGTGACCGCCCCTGGGAGCCCCGATCCAGGACGCGCCCCGCAGCGGGATGTGCCGGCCGCTCGATGCTCGGCTCGCAGATGTGTACCAGCGGGTAGTCGGGGAGGACGTCGAGCACGTCCTCCGGTGTACCGCCTTCCCGAGCCAGTACGTCGGCGCTCGGCCAGCACTGCGCCAGGGTGTGAGCCTGCATCGACGACGCGGGAGACGGGTCGGCGGGTGTCGGTGCTCCCACCACCAGCGCCCGCGATGAAGTCCCTGGCGTGCGCTGCTTCGTGCGGAGGAGAACGCTCAACCCCGGTGTGTAGGACGACACCACGCGGTCGAGCACGGACGCGTTGCTCGTACTCGTCGCCGCATGCAAGGGCAGAAACGCCAGCGCGCCGGTCACCGACCACCACAGTCTCGGCCACCTCTCGTTCCCTCCGGGGGTGCGCGTGTAGCCCATCCGGTCGAGCACGGGGCGCGCGATGGTGTGCCACAGCCAGTCCATGGCCTCGACCAGTCCCTGCTGATCCGGTGCTGCTTGCGTGTCCGCATGCGTCTGCTGGGCGGCGGACACGGCAGCCTCGGCTTGCTCGGTGGCCGATTCCGGCGTCGCATCGGGCAGCGGTACGGGCAGCACGCGTCCTGCGAAGACGATCAGAGCATCCGATCGGTACCGGCTCAGGTTGACCAGAACGACCGAGCCCTCGTCGGCGGCGGAGGCCAGTGCGGAGAAGGGGGTGATCCGCAGGTGATCGTTCTGGATGTGTTCGCTGCGGGCCTCCCGCAGCAGGTCGTCCCAGGCATCGGCGAGCCAGCGACGTCGCGCGTCCTCGGTGATGATGTCGCCGGCGGCCAGTTCGGGATCCTCGGGGGGTCGGTCCAGCAACCGACGTAGCCGGACCGCCTCGGTGGCCAGACCCTGCTGCTTGCGATGCAATTCACCGAGCTCCCCACCGGCGGGGAGCAATTCCGACAGCAGCGCTCGGCGGCCGTGTTCGAGCAGTTCGACCGCACGTTCCGGCTGTCCCACTTCCACTGCACAGGCGGCGGCGTCGGCGGTGACGTAAGCCCATTGCCGCTGCGTGGCGGGAGAGGCCACGGCCCTCTTGCCCCGCGTGACCAGAGGAAGGAGTTCGACGGCCATGGTGAACGACTCCAGCGCTTCCGACCACCGGCGGGCCTGTGCGGCGAGGCGGCCACAGAGGTTCGCCGCGCGGAGTCGCTGGTCGGCGGGACCGGTACGCAGGGTCGCGGCCTCGGTCAGTGTCTTGCGGGCCCAACGGTAGAGCTTGCGCCTGCCGGTTCTGCGGTGCAGCGTCTGCAGGGCGCGGCCGAGGTGGGTACTCACCGCGACCCGTTCCGGCGCGGTGTCGGGCATGGCGATCAGTGCGCGGTCGAACATCTCGACCGCCGTTTCCAGTTCGGCCGTCCTGGGATGCCGCCGGTAGCGGTACATGGCGAGGATGCCGAGCTGGGACCAGGCGGTGTGCTGGGGCACGCTCCCGTCCGGTGCGGTTTCCAGAGCTTCGGAGGCCGCGGTTTGCGCGCGCTCCAGATCCGCGGGTTCCTCCGAGTGTTCGTAACGGGTGAGCAGGTTGCTCACCAGCGAGTTCAACACGGCACACCGCTTGGGGGGTGTGCCGGCGGCCTCCACCGCGGCCTCCGCGGCGGACACTGCCGTGTCCAGCACGGAAGGAGCCGCACCGTGCAGGTAGTGCCTGCGGGCGAGCGAGCCGTAACCGGCCAGCGCCATCGCCCGGTGAGGGTCATCGGCAGGCAGACCGCGGACGGCGAGGCCGATGACCCGCAGCGTCTGATGCAGGTTGCCCGGTTCTCCCGTGCTGTCGACGTACTCCGTGGCCGCGGAGGCGAGGACCCAGAGCAACTTGCCGAGAAGCTTGTGGCCATCACCGAGGTCGTCGACGACGCCGAGCAGCTCGTTGATCGACGACTGCAGGTCGCCCAGGTCGCCGCGCTGGCGATAGCGCAGCCGCAATGCTTCGGCGAGGTGCACGAGGGCGGTGTGGCGCTGCTCTCCTCCCGGAAGGATGCCGATGCCGTTGTGCAGGTGGGTGATGCCCTCGTCCAGGTCCTCGGATGCGGCGACACGCTCATGGCGCCGCAGCAGAGCGGAACCGAGGTTGATGAGCAGTTCCGGAGCCTCGGAGCGGTGCTCCCGGGCGTGTTCGCCGTTCAGGGCTCCCCGTGCGGCTTCCCGGAAGACCTCCACGGATTCGTCGTCGGAGTCGGTGTCCTCGGCGAGCCGGGCACACAGCTTCAACGCGTTGGCCAGGCGGATCAGTGCCGTCACTCGACGCCGGTCGTCACTGCTCACACGATCGACCGCGCTCCGAGCGGCACGAAGCGCCTCGGAGACATGCTCCGTGCGGCCCGTCAACCCCGCCTGGTCGGCCAGGGCGAGCGAGAGATTGCACAGGTAGAGCACGAGGTCGGAATCGTCGTCCTGGGCACCGGAGGCGGCAGCGCGGTAGTAGCCCACAGCGTCTTCCAGGTCGGCAGTGTCGCCGCTGGAGATGTATGCGAGCTGAGAGGCACTGCCGAGATTGTTGAGCACACTCGGCAGTGACGGGTCCTGCTCGTGCAGTGCACCTGCGGTGGCACGCAGTACCTGGGTGACCCACGGCAGGGACGTGAAGTCGCGGGTGGTCACCATCTCACCCAGCGCCGACAGGGCGCGGGCATAGCGCTGCTGAGGACTTTCCCGGGATCCCGGAGAAGCCTGAGCGGGTGTCCCGGCCGGCCCCGTGCCCGTGGCTCGGCCCTCGGTCGTCTCCCGACCGGGTGCCTGGTGGTCTGCTGTCCGCCCGCTTCCCTCCGGGCGCGTGAACCAGGAATGGTCCGAGTGCTCCCGTGGCGGATCCTCCGCCGAACGTGGCGACCGTCGAAACGTCCGGTTTCGGCGGCTCACGTCGTCATCCATCCTGTTCTCCCGTGTCGCGGTTGCGCGAAAGTGATCTTTATCGCCGGTGGGCGGCATCACAGTACCGACATTTGTCGACGGGAAGTAGTCCGATCGTATGAGGTGGGCCCGCCGGTCGAGCGAGCCCCGTCCGACTCGGGGTGTTTCGCCCTCAGCACCGGAGCGCGCCGGCCGGTGCTACGGTGGGAAGCGCCGGAGGAGCTTCGTGGTGTTCCGTATTGCGAAAACGCTTCATCGCGAAGACGACTTCGGGTCCTTGCGAGACGTCATTCCGCTGCTCCTCGGGGCCGTTCGCCGCGGCCGGTACGTCGACGATGCGTGATTGTGGTCTGCGCCACCGGAGTGATGAGCAGATGATCTCTTGACTGTGGGCGCCGGTCGGGTCACGCTGGGGCTCGACGCGGGACAGGGCAGCTTGCAGTGACCCCCCTCTCGACAGCTGGTGTCGTACCGGCTAGACTGTCACTTTGCGCTGCCCTCTTTCCGTATCTCCTGGATTCGTGTGGATGGTTCATGTGAATCACGGGGGTCAGGGATCGTGGGCGCCATTGCACCCTTGACAGTCGTGTTAACCGGATGGTGCTGAGCGGTCATCGAGATCGGTCGGGGCGTCCGGAACGGCTGTAGCCAGTTCAGAGTCCCGGAAGGACGCATCTTGGCAGTCTCCCGCGCGACCAAGGTCTCTGCAGCTTCCAACTCCACGCCGGGGATCCCTGGGGCCCCGAAGCGAGTCTCGTTCGCGAAGATCCGTGAGCCGCTGGAAGTGCCAGATCTGCTCGATCTGCAGGTTCAATCCTTCGAATGGCTCGTCGGCGACGAGACCTGGTTCCAGCGCCGGGTCGACGCCGGCGAGGACAATCCTGTTGGCGGCCTGGCAGAGGTTCTCAGCGAGATCTCCCCGATCGAGGACTTCTCCGGATCGATGTCGCTGTCCTTCTCCGACCCGCGCTTCGACGAGGTCAAGGCCTCCGTCGAGGAGTGCAAGGACAAGGACATGACCTACGCGGCGCCGTTGTTCGTCACCGCGGAGTTCATCAACCAGAGCACCGGTGAGATCAAGAGTCAGACGGTGTTCATGGGCGATTTCCCCGTGATGACCGACAAGGGCACGTTCATCATCAACGGCACCGAGCGGGTCGTGGTTTCCCAGCTGGTCCGTTCCCCCGGTGTGTACTTCGACCAATCGGTGGACAAGAGCACCGACAAGGACGTGTACAGCGTCAAGATCATCCCCAGTCGCGGTGCGTGGCTGGAGTTCGATGTCGACAAGCGCGACACCGTCGGCGTGCGGATCGACCGCAAACGTCGCCAGCCGGTCACCGTGCTGCTCAAGGCGCTGGGGTGGAGTGCCGAGGCCATTCGCGAACGGTTCGGCTTCTCCGAAACGCTGATGGCGACCTTGGAGAAGGACCACACGGCAGGGCAGGACGAAGCCCTGCTCGACATCTACCGCAAGCTTCGGCCGGGTGAGCCGCCGACGAAGGAAAGCGCGCAGACACTCCTGGAGAACCTCTTCTTCAAGGAGAAGCGCTACGACCTCGCCCGTGTCGGCCGCTACAAGGTCAACAAGAAGCTCGGCCTGCAGCTGCCGTTCTCCTCCGGCGTGCTGACCGAGGAGGACATCGCCACTTCCATCGAGTACCTCGTGCGCCTGCATGCGGGTGAGACCTCGATGCCCGTCCGCGACAGCGGGCAGTCCGAGAGCGAGAGCGGGGCGACCGTTCCCGTCGAGCTCGACGACATCGACCACTTCGGCAACCGGCGCCTGCGCACGGTTGGTGAATTGATCCAGAACCAGGTTCGGGTCGGCCTGTCCCGCATGGAGCGGGTGGTCCGCGAGCGGATGACCACGCAGGACGTCGAGGCGATCACGCCGCAAACCCTGATCAACATTCGCCCCGTGGTGGCGGCGATCAAGGAGTTCTTCGGCACCTCGCAGCTGTCGCAGTTCATGGACCAGACCAACTCCCTGGCCGGTTTGACGCACAAGCGGCGGCTGTCCGCCTTGGGGCCCGGTGGTCTCTCCCGCGAGCGCGCTCTCGTGGAAGTCCGCGACGTGCACCCCTCGCACTACGGTCGGATGTGCCCGATCGAGACTCCGGAAGGCCCGAACATCGGCCTGATCGGTTCGTTGGCCACCTATGGCCGGGTCAATCCCTTCGGGTTCATCGAGACCCCGTACCGCAAGGTCGTCGACGGTGTGGTCAGCGACGAGGTGGACTACCTGACGGCCGACGAGGAAGACCGCTACGTCAAGGCTCAGGCGAACACGCCGATCGATGACGACGGCAACTTCCTCGAGGAGCGCGTGCTGGGGCGTCGTAAGGGCGGCGAGGTCGAGCTGCTGTCCCCCACCGAGATCGACTACATGGATGTCGCACCGCGGCAGATGGTCTCGGCGGCCACCGCGATGCTGCCGTTCCTGGAGCACGACGACGCCAACCGCGCGCTGATGGGCGCGAACATGCAGCGCCAGGCCGTGCCGCTGCTGCGCAGCGAAGCTCCCCTGGTCGGTACCGGCATGGAGTCGCGTGCCGCTGTCGACGCCGGCGATGTCGTCGTCGCAGGCAAGGCCGGCGTGATCGAGGAGCTGAGCGCCGACTACATCACGGTGATGGCCGACGACGGAAAGCGGCAGACCTACCGGCTGCAGAAGTTCGCCCGCTCCAACCACGGCACCTGCATCAACCAGAAGCCGATCGTCAACGAGGGCGATCGTGTGGAGGCCGGTCAGGTGCTCGCCGACGGACCGTCCACCGAAAACGGTGAGATGTCGTTGGGCAAGAACCTGCGCGTGGCCATCATGCCGTGGGAGGGGCACAACTACGAGGACGCGATCATCCTGTCCCAGCGGCTGGTGCAGGACGACGTGCTCACCTCGATCCACATCGAGGAGCACGAGGTCGACGCCCGCGACACCAAGCTGGGCTCCGAGGAGATCACCCGCGACATCCCGAACGTCTCCGAAGACGTCCTCGCCGATCTCGACGAGCGGGGCATCATCCGCATCGGTGCCGAGGTGCAGGGCGGTGACATCCTCGTCGGCAAGGTCACGCCGAAGGGCGAGACCGAGCTGACCCCCGAGGAGCGGCTGCTGCGGGCGATCTTCGGTGAGAAGGCCCGGGAGGTCCGCGACACCTCGTTGAAGGTGCCGCACGGTGAGACCGGCAAGGTCATCGGTATTCGCGTGTTCAACCGCGAGGACGAGGACGAGTTGCCCCCGGGGGTCAACGAGCTGGTCCGCGTCTACGTGGCGCAGAAGAGCAAGATCCAGGACGGTGACAAGCTCGCGGGCCGGCACGGCAACAAGGGTGTCATCGGCAAGATCCTGCCGATCGAGGACATGCCCTTCATGGCCGACGGCACTCCGGTCGACGTCATCCTCAACACCCACGGTGTTCCGCGACGGATGAACATCGGACAGGTGTTGGAAAACCACTTGGGCTGGATTGCCGCACAGGGCTGGTCCATCGACGGCGACCCGGATTGGGCGAAGAAACTGCCCGCCGAGCTCTACGACGTGGAACCGGGTACCAACACGGCCAGCCCCGTCTTCGACGGTGCCCGCGAAGAGGAGATCACGGGCCTGCTGGAATCGACGAGGCCGAACCGTGACGGTGAGCGTCTGGTCGGCGGCGACGGCAAGGCGACGTTGATCGACGGTCGCAGCGGTGAACCGTATCCGTATCCGGTCGCGGTCGGATACATGTACATCCTCAAGCTGCTGCACCTGGTGGATGACAAGATCCACGCCCGGTCGACCGGGCCGTACTCGATGATCACCCAGCAGCCGCTGGGTGGTAAGGCCCAGTTCGGTGGCCAGCGCTTCGGTGAGATGGAGTGCTGGGCCATGCAGGCCTACGGTGCCGCGTACACGCTGCAAGAGCTCCTGACGATCAAGTCCGATGACGTGCTCGGTCGCGTCAAGGTCTACGAGGCGGTCGTCAAGGGCGAGAACATCCCCGAACCGGGTATTCCGGAGTCGTTCAAGGTGCTACTCAAGGAGCTGCAGTCGCTGTGCCTGAACGTCGAGGTGCTCTCCAGCGACGGTGCCGCCATCGAAATGCGCGACGGTGATGACGAGGACCTGGAGCGGGCTGCTGCCAACCTCGGCATCAACCTCTCCAAGAACGAGTCACCCTCGGTCGACGACGTCGTCACCTGACCTCGTCGGCGGTGCGCGGGGGCCGCACACGGCCCCCGCGCACCGACCCCACGCCCACCCGGCAGAACCTCAACAAAGGGAGAAGACCCGACGTGCTTGACGTCAACTTCTTCGATGAACTCCGTATCGGACTGGCCACGGCCGACGATATTCGCCAGTGGTCCTACGGCGAGGTCAAGAAGCCCGAGACCATCAACTACCGGACCCTGAAGCCGGAGAAGGACGGGCTGTTCTGCGAGAAGATCTTCGGCCCGACCCGTGACTGGGAATGCTACTGCGGTAAGTACAAGCGGGTCCGCTTCAAGGGCATCATCTGCGAGCGCTGCGGTGTCGAGGTGACCCGAGCCAAGGTGCGCCGTGAGCGCATGGGGCACATCGAACTCGCCGCCTCGGTCACCCACATCTGGTACTTCAAGGGCGTTCCGAGTCGGCTGGGCTATCTGCTCGACCTGGCTCCCAAGGACCTCGAGAAGATCATTTACTTCGCCGCGTACGTGGTCACCTCGGTGAACACCGAGATGCGGCACAACGACATGCCGACGCTGGAAAGCGAGATCAGCGTCGAGCGCAAGAACATCGCCGACCAGCGTGACTCCGACCTGGAGGCTCGTGCTCAGAAGCTGGAGGCCGACCTCGCCGAGCTGGAGAACGAGGGCGCCAAGAGCGATGTGCGCCGCAAGGTCAAAGAGAGCGGCGAGCGCGAGATGAAGCAGCTGCGCGAGCGTGCGCAGCGTGAGCTCGACAGGCTCGACGAGATCTGGGAGACCTTCACCAAGCTGGAGCCCCGGCAGCTGATCTCCGACGAGTCGCTCTACCGTGAGCTCTACGATCGCTACGGTGAGTACTTCACCGGCGGTATGGGTGCCGAGGCGATCGAGGCCCTGCTGGCCAACTTCGACATCGACGCCGAAGCGGAGTCGCTCCGCGAGGTCATCCGGTCGGGCAAGGGGCAGAAGAAGCTGCGGGCGCTCAAGCGGCTCAAGGTCGTCGCGGCATTCCAGACCACCGGCAACAATCCGCAGGGCATGGTCCTGGGGGCCGTCCCGGTCATTCCACCGGACCTGCGCCCGATGGTGCAGCTCGACGGCGGCCGCTTTGCGACCTCGGACCTCAACGACCTGTACCGCAGGGTCATCAACCGCAACAACCGCCTCAAGCGGCTGATCGATCTCGGAGCTCCCGAGATCATCGTCAACAACGAGAAGCGGATGCTGCAGGAATCCGTGGACGCGCTGTTCGACAACGGCCGCCGCGGTCGTCCCGTGAGCGGTCCCGGCAACCGCCCGCTGAAGTCGCTGTCCGACTTGCTCAAGGGCAAGCAGGGCCGGTTCCGGCAGAACCTGCTCGGTAAGCGTGTCGACTACTCGGGCCGTTCAGTCATCATCGTCGGCCCGCAGCTGCAGCTGCATCAGTGTGGTCTGCCGAAGGAGATGGCGGTCGAGCTGTTCAAGCCGTTCGTCATGAAGCGGCTGGTCGACCTCAACCACGCGCAGAACATCAAGTCCGCGAAGCGGATGGTGGAGCGGCAGCGTCCGCAGGTCTGGGACGTGCTCGAAGAGGTCATCACCGAGCATCCGGTGCTGCTCAACCGTGCTCCCACCCTGCACCGCCTCGGTATTCAGGCTTTCGAGCCGCAGCTGGTGGAGGGCAAGGCCATCCAGCTGCACCCGCTGGTGTGCGAGGCGTTCAACGCCGACTTCGACGGTGACCAGATGGCGGTTCACCTGCCGCTGTCGGCCGAGGCGCAGGCCGAGGCACGGGTGCTGATGCTGTCCAGCAACAACATCCTGTCGCCCGCGTCGGGCCGCCCGCTGGCGATGCCGCGATTGGACATGGTCACCGGGCTGTACTACCTGACCAGGCAGGTCGACGGCGCCACCGGCGAGGGGCAGGCCTTCTCCTCCCAGGCAGAGGCGATCATGGCCCGTGACCTGGGCACGCTGGATCTGCAGGCCAAGATCAAGATTCGGTTGCACGACGTCGTTCCGCCGAAGGACGGGGCCCCGGAGGACTGGCAGCCCGGAGAGGCCCTGACGCTGGAAACCACGTTGGGCCGGGTGATGTTCAACGAGCTCCTGCCGTCGGATTACCCGTTCGTCAACGAGCTCCTGCCGAAGAAGCGGCAGGGTGCGATCGTCAACGACCTGGCCGAGCGGTATTCGATGGTCACGGTGGCGCAGACGCTGGACCGGCTCAAGGATGCGGGCTTCTACTGGGCGACTCGCTCGGGTGTGACCACCGCGATCTCCGATGTTCTGGTGCCGCCGAACAAGACGGAGATCCTGGACTCGTACGAGCAGAAGGCGGACCAGGTCGAGAAGCGGTACCGCCGTGGTGCCCTGTCCCACGCCGAGCGCAACGCCGAGTTGGTCAAGGTGTGGAACAACGCCAAGGACGAAGTCGCCGACGAGATGGAGAAGAACTTCCCGGAGGACAACTCGATCAACATGATCGTGAAGTCCGGTGCGGCCGGGAACATGTCCCAGATCGTCCAGCTCGCCGGCATGCGTGGACTGGTGTCGAACCCGAAGGGTGAGTACATCCCGCGCCCGATCAAGACCAACTTCCGTGAAGGTCTGTCGGTGCTGGAGTACTTCATCTCCAACCACGGTGCCCGTAAGGGTCTGGCCGACACCGCGTTGCGTACCGCCGACTCGGGTTACCTGACCCGCCGCCTGGTGGACGTCTCGCAGGACGTCATCGTGCGCGAGGCCGACTGCGGCACCGACCGCGGTGTTCGGATGCCGATCGCGGAGCGGACGGCGGACGGCAAGATGCTGCGCGACCCCAACGTGGAGACCAGTGTCTACGCTCGCACGACCGCCGAGGACATCACCGACTCCGATGGCAACCTCGTGCTCGCCCGCGGTTCCGACCTGGGTGATCCGGCGATCGAGATGCTGGTCAACGCGGGCATCACGAAGGTCAAGGTCCGCAGTGTGCTGACCTGTGAATCGGGGACCGGAGTGTGCTCGGTCTGCTACGGCCGGTCGATGGCCACCGGCAAGCTGGTGGATGTCGGCGAGGCCGTCGGTATCGTCGCCGCCCAGTCCATCGGTGAGCCCGGTACGCAGCTGACCATGCGGACCTTCCACCAGGGTGGTGTCACCGGTGGTGACGACATCACGGCCGGTCTGCCGCGTGTGCAGGAGCTGTTCGAGGCCCGGGTGCCCAGGGGCAAGGCACCGATCGCGGACGCTCCGGGCAGGGTTCGCCTCGAGGACAACGACCGCTACTGGAAGATCACGATCACTCCGGACGACGGCAGCGAGGACATCGTCTACGACAAGCTGTCCAAGCGGCAGCGCCTCGCCGTGATCGCAGTGGACGGTACCGAGCGCCAGATCGAGGACGGCGATCACGTCGATGTCGGCCAGCAGCTGATGGAGGGTGCGGTCGACCCGCACGAGATCCTGCGTGTGATGGGCCCACGTGAGGCGCAGCTGCACCTCGTCCGCGAGGTTCAGGAGGTGTACCGCTCGCAGGGTGTGGGCATCCACGACAAGCACGTCGAGGTCATCGTCCGGCAGATGCTGCGCCGCGTCATCATCATCGACTCGGGTGCCACCGAGTTCCTGCCCGGTTCGCCGGTGGAGCGCTCGCAGTTCGAGAGTGAGAACCGGCGCGTGGTCGCCGAGGGCGGCGATCCGGCCTCGGGACGTCCGGTGCTGATGGGTATCACCAAGGCGTCGCTGGCCACCGAGTCGTGGCTGTCGGCGGCTTCCTTCCAGGAGACCACGCGGATCCTCACCAACGCCGCGATCGAGGGCGCGAGTGACAAGCTGGTCGGCCTGAAGGAGAACGTGATCATCGGTAAGTTGATCCCGGCCGGTACGGGCATCAACAAGTACCGCAACATCCAGGTGCAGCCGACGGAGGAGGCTCGGGCCGCGGCCTACGCGATCCCGTCCTACGACGACGGCTACTACACGCCTGACGTGTTCGGTGCCGGCACCGGTGCCGCAGTCCCGCTCGACGACTTCGACTTCGGGCGCGACTACCGCTGATCGCCTCGAACGTGGACCGCTACCGAGTGCGGGTGGCCGGTGGTTTCGTGCGAAACCGCGCCATGTGAGCACTCGGTCGCTCCCCGGTGCCTCCGGATTCCGGAGGCACCGGCCCGCTCGGGTCGCGAAAGCCAGGGCTCCCTGTCCGTCTCCTCCGGACAGGGAGCCCTTTTCATGTCACGATGGTCCTGCCGACAACGTGGTGAGCGCGCCGCTTTCGGCGGGAAGGAATCAGGCGACGCGTTCGCAGGCGGCCCGGCGGCTCCTCCGACCGGGGCGAACCGTTGCTCAGCTTTCGAGTTCGGCGAGGGTCTTCTTGACGCGTTCCATCTCGGCTTCGAGTTCGGCGAGTTTGGCCTCGTGCTGCTGACGGGCCTCGCTGAGCACCGTCTCGATGGCCTCCGAGATGTCCCCGTGCAGTTCGGATGCGGCCTTGGACACGGCTGAGGCCGAGACGGGCAGGCCCTGCACGATGCGCTTGCCCGCGTGCGTCAGTTCGGCTTGCCACTCGCCCTCGGCGGTCCCGGTCACCGTCAACGTCAGCTCGACCGAGCGGGTCTTGCGTGCCGTGCTCTGCTTGCGGCCCTTGCCCTTTTTCGGTGCGACAGCCTCGCTCGCCACCTGCTCGTTCGCCACCTGCTCGGGGCTTGCCTGCTCCTGCGTGCTACCGATGTCCTGTTGTTCGTCCAACACTTCCTCCTTCGATCTTGCGCGGACAGATCAGGATAGAACACGTGTTCGGCATCGATGCAGGTGGTGGCTTGTGTACGAACCGTGTGCACTGCCGCTGTGAAAAGCGGCAACATCATCGCTCATATCCGCAACCGATAGCCTGCAGGACACCGGCACCATGTACGGCACGCGTGCCTCAGCGTTACCCCGCCTGGTAACCCGACCCTATGCACTGGAGACAGGGCGATGACCGAGAACGCTTCCTGGTTCGCCGATTCCCACGGCCACACACGTTCGGACGTGTCCCCCGGGCTGATGTGGTCCGAGCGCTTCCGTGGGGCGATGCTCGGGGGAGCCGTCGGCGATGCGCTGGGGGCGGGGGTACGGCACCGAAGCACTCCGGAGATCGAGCACTGGTTCGGAGCACAGGGCGTGACCGATTACCTGCCGTTGTTCGGGCGGCGTGGTGCGGCTACGGAGGTCACCCAGTTGACCGTGTTCACGCTGGAAGCATTGCTGCGGGCCAAGGCCGAACACGGTGAAACGGACGATCGGCTGCCCACGCTCACCGTGCGCGCCAATCACCTGCGGTGGTTGTACACGCAGGGAGTGCCGTGGGAATACGCGATGTCCGGCCTGCTGCGGACGCATCCGGAGCCGAATGGATGGCTGCTCGAGCGCCCGGAGCTGTTCTCCACCCGCAACCCGGGTGGAGAAGCGCTGCGTGGCCTGGGGTCGTTGGCATTGCAGTCACCGGCTGCGCCGGAGGAGCCGCTCGTGGGGGCGACGGGCCTGGCCGGCTGCATCACATGGTCGGCGCCGGCGATGGTGTGGAGTTCCTCGGAGGAGCGCGTGTTCGCCGCTGCCGCCGATGTCGCCAACACGCTGACCCCGGACGGCGACGTGCAGGGTGCGGCAGGTCTGCACGCCGACGTGCTGGCCCAGCTGCTCCAGGGAAGCGAGCTGTGGCCCGCCGTGTCCGCATCGGAGGACAAGCGACTCGCGGTCGTGCGTTACGCGACCGGGATACCGGCAGCACTCCGGCGTGTGATTCACGCCGCGATGTTTCTGACTCGACAGGGGCAGCGGCCGCTTCCGAGCGCACTGGACCTCGAATTCGCCACCGCCGACCGTCCGTGCGAACTCGGGATCGCTCTGGCCGCTGTCGCCACGGCCGATGATTTCTCCGGCGCCGTGCTGACGGCGATCAACCAGTCGTCCGACAGCAGCGTCGCCGGTGCGCTGGCCGGGCAACTCGCGGGAGCGATACACGGACCGGGCTCGATTCCCGCGCGCTGGCTGGAGGAACTCGAGCTCCGGGATGTCATCGAGACCCTGGTCGCCGACGCCACCGAAGCGTTCGCGCCGCCACCGTCACCACCACCCTTGCCGAAGTGGGCGCAGCGCTATGTGACCGAGAACCGCAGTACGCTCTCCGGACCGTTGGAGCTGGAACAGTCCGGTCCGACACCGCGGAATGCCGTGGACGATTCCGTTCCCGATCCGTATCCGGTGGTCTCGGAGCGCGTCGAGGACGATGTCGATATCGCCGACCCGGTCGACTCCGTACTCGAGGGAGACGAGGAGCACACGCTCGATGTCGATGCTCCCGCGTTCCGCGATATCGCGGCCGAACCGGGCTTCGCGGAGGTTCCGGTCCCGGATTCGTCGGCTCACGAAGACAGCGAATCCCTTGCTCGGGGAGACGAGCAGCCGATGGAGGTGGAGTCCGAGATCCGGCTTTCGGCCTCGGCGCCCCCCGAATCCGTGCCATCCGGATTCGCCGAGCTCGTCGCCGAGCAAGTCGGTGAGGGCGGCGAGAGTGCCGCAGACGAACATGCAGGCGGCGATGGAGACGTGTGGTATGCCGCCTCCGTGGGCACCGCCTCTTCGGATGAGGACGACGCACCGACGTCGGAGCACTCGCCGGCTTCGGACATCGCCGGCTTGCAATCCCCGCCTGCCGCGGCCGCCGCTGCCGAGGCGGACGTTGCCGAGACGCCGATCGGCACGGCGGGTCAGCGGGCAGCCGGTGAGCACGCCGCGGTCGAGGATGTCGACTCCGTCGCTCCGTCGAGGAACGAGCGGGTCCTGGGGTGCTTCCTCGGTGGCGCACTCGGTGATGCGTTCGGAGCGGATCTCGAGTCCGTCACCGCAGAGCAGGTCGGTGAGATGTTCGCCTCGCAGGGGCCGACCGGTCTGCGTGAGGCCTTCGGTGTCCACGGTGCGATCACCGACGGCACGCAGATGACCCTGTTCACGGCAGAAGGACTCATTCGAGCGAGCACGGCGTGCCGGATACTCGGTTCCGGGGAACCGCTTCCAGAAGTGCAGTTCGCATACCAGCGTTGGTTGCACACACAGGGCATCGCCTGGGAGGTGGCGGCCGGGTCGTGGCACTCCGCTCACCCGGAGCCCGACGGCTGGTTGCTCGATGTACCCGGCCTGTTCGCCAGGCGTGCTCCGGACAGGAGCGTGCTCGCAGCGCTGGATCGCCTCTGCCGGGGTCTGCAAGGTGGCTCGATCACCGAGCCGGTCAACGATTCGAGCGGGAGCGAAGGCGTCCTGCGCGCTGCTCCGGCCGCTCTGTGGTCGTCGGACCCCGCGGAGGTCTTCGACTTGGCCGCCCGGACGTCAGCGCTCACGCACGGCCATCCGAATGGCTATCTTGCTGCGGGCGCTTTCGCCGTCATCGTGCAACAGGCCGTTCTCGGCAGGGGACTCGACGACGGTGTCTGGCTGGCTCTGCAGGTGCTGGAGACCTGGGACGGGTACGAGGAAACCAGTACGGCCCTGGCCGCCGCGGTCGATCTCGCCTCGTCCGGTGTTCCCACGCCGGAGCAGCTTGCCGAGACCCTGGGGCAGGGCCGCAGCGCAGAGCAGGTACTGGCCATCGCCGTGTGCGCGACACTGGCATCCGGTGAGGATGTCGAGTCGGCGCTGCGCATCGCGGTGCGTCACTCCGGCGACAGCGATGCTGCCTGCGCCGTCTGCGGCACCATCATCGGGGCGCTGGTCGGCATTGCGGGACTGCCGGTCGATTGGCTCGCCGAGCTGGAGTTGCGCGAGGTCGTCGAGCGAATGGCGATGGACTGTATCGCCGAGTTCGACCGAACTCGAACGGAGCCGCACGAGCCGGGGCGGGATGAGTCGTCACCGGACGACGAGGAATGGAGCAGGCGCTATCCCGTGCGGCCGCTGCAGCCGGAGCGGCCGGCCACTACGAGCGACTTGCCGACGCAACTGCTGCCCGTGGTCACCGATGCGAGCGAAGATACCGAGCCCGGCACGGCCGGCGAGGTCGCGGATGCTCCGGAAGCCGTGGAATCCACCGAGGTCATGGAGGTCACCGGGTCCGGCGACGACGCGGAATCCGTCGAAGCCGAGCCTGTGCGCGCGGAAAGGCGCGAGCCCTGGAGCGGCGGCAGGGGTACCTCCACGTCCGGCAAGTTGCCCCTGCCGGATGCTCACCAGCCCAAACCGGCTCCTCGCCGTATCACGGGCCTCGGTGCACACACCGGCGCCCGGCAGACCGGGCCCGGGGCGACCGACCTGCCGCAGGCCGACTCATCGCAGGTGTGGCGGGACGAGACATCCACGTGATCGCCGCCACCGAGCGGGAGCGTGCCGTGGCCGCGCAGTCATCGTCGGCCGTTTCGGTGACGCCGCGGCTTCGGCCATGCGCGCCCCTTGCGTCGCTCGGTTAGAGTGGTGGTGAGACAGGGGTGAACCGACCGATACAGCAGTCGATGCGGCAGTCGAATGCGGCGGTGATCGACGGTGTGAGGCCGATCCGTCGGGGTCCGGCTTCGTCGGGCTCGTTCCCTCGCGGGAACACCGCGCTTGCCGGATGTGCAGGGGGTTGTGGCACCCCCCGTTTTGACCCTCTTCAAACGGGGCAGGTATCTTTATTGCTCGGACCCGACGCCCTCGGGTCGATCCGTATGCCCATGCGTGACAGTGTCCGCACAGTTCGATGGTCACGATGACCGCAGCGGGCGGTACGGAACTCCTCCTGACGGCCCACCGGGGTTCACGCCCGTTTGGGGCGCCATCGGAGCCGCGAGGCCGAGGTAAGGGCGACACGCCCGACCTCGTGTCCCGGGGTGGCGTGGGGGAGTCCCAAATACACAGTGCCACCATGGTGCTCGATACCGGGTGAGAAAGACGGTGCTCGGCGCCAGGGTACGAACGGTGCTCGCCACGAGCGCTGGTGTGAACGAGTACCACTGAAGACGCGAACGCTCAAGCAGAAAGCCGGTCCATGCCCACCATCCAGCAGTTGGTCCGTAAGGGCCGCCACGACAAGCCCAAGAAGGTCACGACTGCGGCGCTCCAGGGAAGCCCGCAGCGGCGTGGCGTGTGCACCCGCGTGTACACCACCACCCCGAAGAAGCCGAACTCGTCACTGCGCAAGGTTGCCCGCGTCAAGCTCACCACGGGCATGGAGGTCACCGCCTACATTCCGGGCGAGGGCCACAACCTGCAGGAGCACTCGATCGTGCTCGTTCGCGGTGGTCGTGTGAAGGACCTCCCCGGCGTGCGGTACAAGATCATTCGCGGTGCGCTCGACACCCAGGGCGTGAAGAATCGCAAGCAGTCTCGCAGCCAGTACGGTGCGAAGAAGGAGAAGCGCTGATGCCTCGTAAGGGTCCCGCTCCGAAGCGGCAGTTGGCCGCCGACCCCGTGTACAGCTCGCCGCTGGTCACTCAGTTGGTGAACAAGGTGCTGGTGGACGGCAAGCGTTCGCTCGCCGAGCGGATCGTGTACGCGGCATTGGAAGGCTGCAGGGAGAAGACCGGAACCGACCCGGTGGTGACGTTGAAGCGCGCGCTCGACAACGTCAAGCCCTCCCTCGAGGTTCGCAGTCGCCGCGTCGGCGGTGCCACCTACCAGGTCCCGATCGAGGTGCGTGCGGGGCGTTCCACCACGCTGGCCCTGCGCTGGCTGGTGCGCTTCTCCCGGCAGCGTCGTGAGAAGACCATGATCGAGCGACTGACCAACGAGCTGCTCGACGCGAGCAATGGTCTCGGCGCGAGTGTCAAAAAGCGCGAAGACACGCACAAGATGGCGGAGTCCAACAAGGCCTTCGCGCATTACCGGTGGTGACGTCGGGTCGGCTTTTGCCCGCCTCGGCTCACCGATTCGACAGCTTCCGACTGCTGTAGGGAACGGGGAGAGAACTCGTGGCACGCGACGTGCTGACTGACCTGACCAAGGTCCGCAACATCGGCATTATGGCCCACATCGACGCGGGCAAGACCACCGCAACCGAGCGCATCCTGTACTACACCGGGATCAACTACAAACTCGGTGAGACGCACGACGGTGCGTCGACGATGGACTGGATGGCCGAGGAACAGTCGCGGGGTATCACCATCACCTCGGCTGCCACCACGACCTTCTGGGGCGACAACCAGATCAACATCATCGACACCCCGGGCCACGTCGACTTCACCGTCGAGGTGGAGCGGTCGCTGCGCGTCCTCGACGGTGCCGTTGCGGTGTTCGACGGCAAGGAAGGTGTCGAGCCGCAGTCCGAGCAGGTCTGGCGGCAGGCCGACAAGTACGACGTCCCGCGCATCTGCTTCGTCAACAAGATGGACAAGCTGGGTGCGGACTTCTACTTCACGGTCGGCACGATTCGCGACCGGCTCAACGCCCGCCCGCTGGTGCTGCAGCTGCCGATCGGTACCGAGTCCGACTTCGAGGGTGTCGTCGACCTCGTCAGCATGAAGGCGCTGACCTGGCGCGGTGACGTCGAGAAGGGCGCCAAGTACGCGATCGAGGACATCCCGGAGAGCCTCGTCGAGACCGCCGAACGCTATCGCACGGAGCTGATCGAGTCCGTCGCGGAATCCGATGAAGCGCTGATGGAGGCCTACCTCGGTGGTGAGGAACTGACCACCGAGCAGATCAAGCAGGGCATCCGTACGCTCACCATCAACCGTGAGGCGTTCCCGGTGATGTGCGGGTCGGCCTTCAAGAACAAGGGTGTTCAGCCGATGCTGGACGCGGTGCGCGATTACCTGCCCTCGCCGCTGGACATCCCGCCGGTGAAGGGAACGCTGCGGGACGGGGAGACCGAGGCCGAGCGCAAGCCCAGTACGAAGGAACCGTTCGCGGCGCTGGCGTTCAAGGTCGCCGTGCACCCGTTCTTCGGCAAGCTGACCTACGTCCGGGTCTACTCCGGCCGGATCGAGCAGGCTCAGCAGATCATGAACTCCACGCGGGAGCGCAAGGAACGCATCGGCAAGCTGTTCCAGATGCACTCCAACAAGGAGAACCCGGTCGATGAAGCTCAGGCCGGGCACATCTACGCGGTGGTCGGACTCAAGGAGACCACCACCGGCGACACCCTGTGCGACATGCAGGACCAGATCGTGCTGGAGTCGATGAGCTTCCCCGAGCCGGTCATCGAGGTGGCCATCGAGCCCAAGACGAAGTCCGATCAGGAGAAGCTGTCGACGGCGATCCAGAAGCTCGCCGAGGAGGACCCGACCTTCCAGGTCAAGCACGACGAGGAAACCGGTCAGACGATCGTCAAGGGCATGGGTGAGCTGCACCTCGAGGTGCTGGTCAACCGCATGAAGTCGGACTTCAAGGTCGAGGCGAACATCGGTAAGCCGCAGGTGGCCTACCGGGAGACGATCCGCAAGACGATCGACAAGCACGAGTTCACGCACAAGAAGCAGACCGGTGGGTCCGGCCAGTTCGCTCGGGTCATCATCAAGCTCGAGCCGATCGAGCAGACCTCGGAGAGCGCGACCTACGAGTTCGAGAACAAGGTCGTCGGTGGCCGCATTCCGAAGGAGTACATCCCTTCGGTGGACGAGGGCGCACAGGATGCCATGCAGTACGGTGTGCTCGCGGGGTACCCGCTGGTCGGGGTCAAGGTGACCCTGCTGGATGGCCAGTACCACGAGGTGGACTCGTCGGAAATGGCCTTCAAGGTCGCCGGTTCGCAGGCGATGAAGGAGGCGGCCGCGAAGGCCAGCCCGGCGTTGCTCGAACCGTTGATGGCGGTCGAGACGACGACACCAGAGGAGTACATGGGTGAAGTCATCGGCGACCTGAATTCCCGCCGTGGTCACGTGCAGGCCATGGAGGAACGTGGCGGTTCCCGTGTCGTGAAGGCGCTGGTTCCGCTGTCCGAGATGTTCGGGTATGTGGGCGATCTGCGTTCGAAGACGCAGGGTCGTGCGAATTACTCGATGCAGTTCGACTCCTACGGCGAGGTTCCGGCGAACGTGGCCAAGGAGATCATTGCGAAGGCTACGGGGGAGTAATCCCGTGTAGTTCGGTGGCGGTCCTACTGCGGAACCTCCGTGGCGGGGCCGGCACCAACCCCAACAGGACTCCGCCTGGCATTTCTCCGCGTGGCAGCGCGGGGACGAACACATCGCACGGCGGAAAGAACACAAGTCCAGGAGGACAATCCAGTGGCGAAGGCGAAGTTCGAGAGGGACAAGCCGCACGTCAACATCGGGACCATCGGTCACGTTGACCACGGCAAGACCACGCTGACCGCGGCTATCACCAAGGTCCTGCACGACAACCACCCGGATCTGAACCCGTACACGCCTTTCGAGGACATCGACAAGGCGCCGGAAGAAAAGCAGCGCGGGATCACGATCCAGATCGCTCACGTCGAGTACCAGACCGAGGCGCGTCACTACGCTCACGTCGACGCCCCCGGGCACGCCGACTACGTGAAGAACATGATCACGGGTGCCGCCCAGATGGACGGTGCCATCCTGGTCGTGGCGGCCACCGACGGCCCGATGCCGCAGACCCGTGAGCACGTCCTGCTGGCCAAGCAGGTCGGCGTGCCGTACATCCTCGTCGCGCTGAACAAGGCCGACATGGTCGAGGACGAGGAGATCATGGAACTCGTCGAGATGGAGGTCCGCGAGCTGCTCAGCGAGCAGGACTTCCCGGGCGACGATGCTCCGATCGTCCGTGTCTCCGCGCTCAAGGCCCTCGAGGGCGACGCCGAGTGGGGAGCGAAGATCATGGAGCTGCTCCACGCCGTCGACGCGAACATCCCGGACCCGGTGCGGGCCACCGAGCAGCCGTTCCTCATGCCGGTGGAGGACGTCTTCTCCATCACCGGCCGCGGCACCGTGGTGACCGGCCGAGTCGAGCGCGGCGTCATCAAGGTGAACGAGGAAGTCGAGATGGTCGGTATCAAGGACAAGGCCCTCAAGACCACGGTCACCGGCGTCGAGATGTTCCGGAAGCTGCTTGACCAGGGTCAGGCCGGCGACAACGTCGGTCTGCTGATCCGCGGTATCAAGCGCGAGGACGTCGAGCGCGGCATGGTCGTCGTGAAGCCCGGCAGCACCACCCCGCACACCGAGTTCGACGCGCAGGTCTACATCCTGTCCAAGGACGAGGGTGGCCGGCACACGCCGTTCTTCAACAACTACCGGCCGCAGTTCTACTTCCGCACCACCGACGTGACCGGTGTGGTGACCCTTCCCGAGGGCACCGAGATGGTCATGCCGGGCGACAACACCGAGATGTCGGTGCAGCTCATCCAGCCGATCGCGATGGAGGAAGGCCTCCGCTTCGCGATTCGCGAGGGTGGCCGCACGGTCGGTGCGGGCCGGGTTACCAAGATCAACAAGTGATTCGGTGGGGGTGCTGGTCACCCGGTGAGCAGCACCCCCACCCCCGAGTCGAGCTGGCACACGAGATGTGTCATGCTATAGGGGTTGCTCGTCGGGGCGGCCGGACATGCGTTTCCGAACGGTCCGGCCGCCCTGTCACGAGAGCCCGCGCCCTTGGTTCGGGGCAGGACCGGTTTTTCGGGCCTGCGATTGTGCGGTCGAAATTCGCTACGGCCGCCAGCCCGGCAGGGTGCTGAACAACGGTGTACGGATTCCCATGCGAATCCATCCCGCCGGCGAAGTTCGGTGGGACCGGTATGCGTCGAGCAAGCGACACGCCCGACCGCAGGTACCGGGCACCCAGACACCTGAACAGGGGCGGACCGCGGGCTGTGTCCCCGTGACCGGGTTCCGCACGATCCCTCTCGTTTGACGCAAGACGGGAGCGGAGTCCCGGTTTGCGGTTCGGGCATCCGCACCGCGCTAGGTACTAGCGGCACGAGACTAGAGGAACGGCAAGCCACTATGGCGGGACAGAAGATCCGCATCCGGCTCAAGGCCTACGACCACGAGGCGATCGACGCGTCCGCACGCAAGATCGTCGAGACCGTGACGCGCACCGGCGCTTCGGTCGTCGGGCCGGTGCCGCTGCCCACCGAGAAGAACGTCTACTGCGTCATCCGCTCTCCGCACAAGTACAAGGACTCGCGGGAGCATTTCGAGATGCGGACGCACAAGCGGCTCATCGACATCGTCGAACCGACGCCCAAGACGGTGGACGCACTCATGCGCATCGACCTGCCGGCGAGTGTCGACGTGAACATCCAGTGAGCGTGCGGCACTTCGGTTCATTGACAGGCGGCGGAGAGAACGAGACTCATGTCTGACAGGCAGATGAAGGGGATTCTGGGCACCAAGCTCGGCATGACCCAGGTCTTCGACGACAACAACCGGGTGGTTCCGGTGACTGTCGTCCAGGCCGGGCCGAACGTGGTCACCCAGGTCCGGACTCAGGACAACGACGGCTACTCGGCCGTGCAGCTGGCGTTCGGCGCCATCGACCCGCGCAAGGTGAACAAGCCGCGCGGTGGCCAGTTCACGAAGGCAGGTGTCACGCCACGCCGCCACATCGTCGAGCTGCGCACCGCGGATGCCGACTCCTACGAACTCGGTCAGGAAATCACCGCCGAGGTTTTCGAGTCCGGCGCGATGGTCGATGTGGTCGGCACCAGCAAGGGCAAGGGCTTCGCGGGCACCATCAAGCGACACGGATTCGCCCGGCAGGGGATGAGCCACGGTACGCAGGCCGTGCACCGCAAGCCGGGTTCGATCGGCGGGTGCGCGTACCCCGGCAAGGTGTTCAAGGGCATGAGGATGCCCGGCCGGATGGGGAACAATCGCGTAACCACCCAGAACCTCAAGGTGCATCGGGTCGAGCAGGACTCCGACCTGCTGCTGATCAAGGGCGCCATTCCGGGACCCAAGGGCGGTCTGGTGCTGGTCAAGAGCGCTGTGAAGGGTGGTGCGTGATGGCAGCCAAGCTCGACGTCCGTACCCCGGACGGCAAGACGGACGGGCAGGTCGAACTGCCTGCCGAGGTGTTCGACGCCAAGGCGAACATCCCGCTGATGCACCAGGTCGTGGTGGCCCAGCTGGCCGCCGCGCGCCAGGGCACGCATGCAACCAAGACCCGCAGCGATGTCGCCGGCGGCAGCAAGAAGCCGTACCGGCAGAAGGGCACCGGTAACGCCCGGCAGGGTTCGATCCGCGCCCCGCAGTTCGTCGGCGGCGGCACGGTGCACGGTCCGGGCCCGCGGGACTACTCGCAGCGGACCCCCAAGAAGATGAAGGCGGCAGCGCTGCGCGGGGCCCTGTCGGACCGCGCTCGGGCCGATCAGATCCACGTGGTGACCGAGGTGGTGTCCGGTGAGCAGCCGTCCACCAAGGAGGCCAAGGCCACACTGCGTGCGCTGACCGATGCCAAGCGCGTTCTGGTGGTGCTCAACCGCACCGAGGAGCGTGCCTGGCTGAGCCTGCGCAACCTGCCCAACGTGCACATCATCGACCCCGGCCAGTTGAACACCTACGACGTTCTCGTCAACGACGATGTGGTGTTCAGCAAGGAAGCGTTCGAGCGCTTCGTCGCCGGCCCGTCGAAGGGTCGTTCGGCCAAGGCCGTTGCGACCTCCGGTGAGGCTGAGGAGGCAGACCAGTGATCCCCGACCCGCGAGACATCCTGATCGCGCCGGTGATCTCCGAGAAGAGCTACGGGCTGCTTTCGGAGAACCAGTACACGTTCCTGGTCCGTCCTGGCTCGAACAAGACCGAGATCAAGATCGCGGTCGAGAAGATTTTCGGCGTGAAGGTCACCAACGTCAACACGATCAACCGCCCGGGCAAGCGCAAGCGCACCCGCACCGGGTACGGCAAGCGCAAGGACACCAAGCGGGCGATCGTCACGCTGTCCGCCGAGAGCAAGCCGATCGAGATCTTCGGTGGTCCGGCGGCCTGAAGCAGGCGCAGGCGGAAAGCCGATGGAAGACTAGGACTGCGTAGAGATGGGCATTCGTAGGCACAACCCGACAAGCGCGGGCCGCCGCGGTTCCAGCGGAGCCGACTTCGCCGAGATCACTCGATCGAAGCCGGAGAAGTCGCTGGTACGGCCACTGCACGGCCACGGCGGCAGGAACGCGCACGGCAAGATCACCACGCGGCATCAGGGCGGCGGTCACAAGCGGGCCTACCGCGTGATCGACTTCCGTCGTTATGACAAGGACGGTGTGCCGGCCAAGGTCGCGCACATCGAGTACGACCCCAACCGCAGTGCACGGATTGCGCTGCTGCACTACCTCGACGGGGAGAAGCGCTACATCATCGCGCCGAACAAGGTTCGGCAGGGTGATCGCGTGGAGAACGGTGCCCGTGCCGATATCAAGCCGGGCAACAACCTCCCGATGCGCAACATCCCCGTCGGCACCGTGGTGCACGCGATCGAGCTGCGTCCGGGTGGCGGCGCGAAGATCGCGCGCTCGGCCGGTGCCCGGGTTCAGCTGGTGGCCAAGGACGGCCCGTACGCGCAGTTGCGGATGCCTTCGGGCGAGATCCGCAACGTGGACGTGCGCTGCCGGGCCACGGTCGGTGAGGTCGGGAATTCCGAGCACTCCAACATCAGCTGGGGCAAGGCCGGCCGGATGCGCTGGAAGGGCAAGCGCCCGACCGTGCGCGGTGTCGTGATGAACCCGATCGACCACCCCCACGGTGGTGGTGAGGGCAGGACCTCCGGTGGTCGTCACCCGGTCAACCCGAAGGGTATGCCCGAGGGCAGGACCCGCCGTAGCAAGGCCAGTGACAGGCTCATCGTTCGCCGTCGTCGGACCGGCAAGAAGAAGCGCTGAGCAGGGAGGTAACAACATATGCCACGCAGCCTGAAGAAGGGCCCGTTCGTGGACGACCACCTGCTCAAGAAGGTGGACGCGCTGAACGAGGCGAACAAGAAGTCGGTGATCAAGACCTGGTCGCGCCGGTCGACGATCATCCCGGACATGCTCAACCACACCATCGCCGTGCACGACGGTCGCAAGCATGTGCCGGTGTTCATCAGCGAGAACATGGTCGGGCACAAGCTCGGCGAATTTGCCCCGACCCGCACCTTCAAGGGTCACGTGAAGGACGACCGGAAGTCGCGCCGCCGGTGAGCGGGTCTGTGACACGAACGAGCCGGGCCATGCGGGAACTCCCGCAGCCCGGGGCAAAGGGGTAGCAGGATGACAGCCCGTACCGACGACAGTGCCGCGGAAGAAACACCGCGCGCAGTGGCGCGGGCCCGCTACGTCCGCGTGGCGCCGATGAAGGCGCGCCGCGTGGTCGAGCTCATCAAGGGCCGTAGCGCCAGCGAAGCCCTGGACGTGCTCCGGTTCGCGCCGCAGACCGCCAGCGGTCCGGTGTCGAAGGTGCTCGCCAGTGCAATGGCGAACGCGGAGAACAACCGCTCGCTCGACCCGGAGACCCTGTGGGTGCACCGAGCCTATGTGGACGAGGGTCCGACCTTGAAGCGGTTCCGGCCGCGCGCGCAGGGCCGTGCGTACCGGATTCGTAAGCGGACCAGCCACATCACGGTCGAGGTCGAGTCGCGCCAGCCCAAATCGGCCGGCAAGTCTCGCAAGAGCAGTAGCCAGAAGGGGAGTGCCCGGTAGTGGGTCAGAAAATCAACCCGCACGGCTTCCGGCTCGGCATCACCACGGACTGGAAGTCGCGCTGGTACGCCGACAAGCAGTACTCGGAGTACGTCGCGGAAGATGTCAAGATCCGCAGGCGGCTCTCTCGCGGTATGGAACGTGCCGGCATCTCCAAGGTGGAGATCGAGCGCACTCGCGAGCGGGTCCGGGTGGATATTCACACCGCCCGGCCGGGCATTGTGATCGGCCGTCGTGGTGCCGAGGCGGACCGCCTGCGTGGTTCGCTGGAGAAGCTGACCGGTAAGCAGGTTCAGCTCAACATTCTCGAGGTCAAGAACTCGGAGGCCGACGCTCAGCTCGTCGCCCAGGGCATCGCCGAGCAGCTTTCCAACCGCGTGTCCTTCCGGCGTGCGATGCGCAAGGGCATGCAATCGGCCATGCGTTCGCAGCAGGTCAAGGGCATCCGGGTGCAGTGCGGCGGTCGTCTCGGTGGTGCCGAGATGTCCCGCTCGGAGTTCTACCGCGATGGCCAGGTGCCGCTGCACACGCTGCGCGCGGACATGGACTACGGCTTCTTCGAAGCCCGCACGACTTTCGGCCGGATCGGTGTGAAGGTCTGGATCTACAAGGGTGAGCTGGTCGGTGGCCTGAAGCAGAAGCAGCAGGAATCCGAGGTCCGTGCGCCGCGTGGTGAAGGTGGTGGCCGTGAGGGCCGCGGTGGCCGTTCGGAGCGTGGTGGCCGGCGCCGTTCGGGCGCTTCCGGTACCACGGCCACGGGTACCGAGGCCGGCCGTGCTGCGACAGGCAAGACCGGCAAGGGTTCCAAGTCCGGCGGGGGTCCCGTCGGACCGGCCGAGAGCTCGCAGCAGGAGCAGACCACAAGCGATGTGGCCGCCGAGAACGCTCCGGCTGTCAGTGAGCCCCACGCTGATGAGAAGACGGAGGGCTGAGACGTGCTCGTCCCACGCAAGGTCAGGTGGCGCAAGGCTCACGCGCCGAAGCGCGCGGGCTTCGCCAAGGGCGGCACCCGGGTCACCTTCGGTGAGTACGGTATCCAGGCACTCGAGCATGCCTACGTGACGAACCGACAGATCGAGTCGGCCCGTATCGCGATCACCCGGCACGTCAAGCGAGGCGGCAAGGTGTGGATCAACATCTTCCCGGACCGTCCGCTGACGAAGAAGCCCGCCGAAACCCGCATGGGTTCCGGTAAGGGTTCACCGGAGTACTGGGTTGCCAATGTCAAGCCGGGCCGGGTCATGTTCGAGCTGAACTTCCCGAACGAGAAGACCGCGATCGAGGCGCTGACGCGTGCGGCCCACAAGCTCCCCATGAAGTGCAAGATCGTGTCCCGCGAGGGTGGTGACTTCTGATGAGCGCGGGTGTCACCGCTTCCGAGCTCCGGGAGCTGAACAACGAGGAGCTCGTGTCACGTCTGAGGGAATCGAAGGAGGAGCTGTTCAACCTTCGCTTTCAGATGGCGACCGGGCAGCTGGAGAACAACCGCCGGTTGCGCGTCGTTCGCAGGGACATCGCCCGGATTTACACCATCATGCGCGAGCGTGAGCTGGGCCTGACGGTGTCACCTGAAGGCGCCGAGGAGGGCGCGGCATGAGCGAGACAGTTGCTGAAGGACCTGTTACCGAAGGACAGGGCGTGGACCGGAACTACCGCAAGGTCCGGGAGGGATACGTCGTCTCGTCCAAGATGGACAAGACGATCGTGGTCTCCCTGCAGGACCGCAAGAAACACGCGCTGTACGGCAAGATCATGCGTCAGACCACCAAGGTCAAGGCGCATGACGAGGCCAACACCGCGGGTGTTGGCGACCGGGTACTGCTGATGGAGACCCGGCCGCTGTCGGCCACGAAGCGCTGGCGGCTGGTCGAGGTCGTGGAGAAGGCCAAGTAACCGATCACCTGCGGGGCCCGCCCCGCAGGTGACCACATTTGGCATCCGGCTCTGTCGGAGGCAGTGCTGGGAGATGTGGAGGTCGATCCTCCACACGGCCGCGCACGTCGGGTCGGAAATCTGGCGTGCCAGAGTGTTCTTCGCGCGTCAGGCGCGAAAAACTTAGGGTCAGGAGTCAACGTGATCCAGCAGGAGTCGCGACTGCGTGTCGCCGACAACACCGGGGCCAAGGAGATCCTCACCATCCGGGTTCTCGGTGGTTCCGGTCGGCGCTACGCAGGTATCGGCGACATCGTGACGGCGACGGTGAAGGAAGCCATCCCCGCCGCAGGTGTCAAGAGGGGCGATGTGGTCAAGGCCGTCATCGTCCGGCAGAAGAAGGAGAAGCGTCGTCCGGACGGTTCCTACATCCGGTTCGACGAGAACGCTGCGGTGCTGATCAAGCCCGGTGGCGATCCCCGAGGGACCCGCATCTTCGGGCCCGTCGGTCGCGAGCTGCGTGACAGGAAGTTCATGAAGATCATCTCGCTCGCGCCGGAGGTGCTGTGATGAAGGTGAAAAAGGGCGACACGGTCGTCGTGATCTCCGGTAAGGACAAGGGCGCCAGGGGCAAGGTCATTCAGTCGTTCCCGAAGCGGGAGCGCGTCCTGGTCGAGGGTGTCAACCGGATCAAGAAGCACACGAAGGTCTCGCGGACCGAGCGTGGTGCGGAGTCCGGCGGCATCGTGACGCAGGAAGCTCCGATTCACGTCAGCAATGTGATGGTGACGGACTCGGACGGCAAGCCCACGCGTATTGGCTATCGCAGGGACGAGGACGGCAAGAAGGTGCGTGTTTCTCGCCGTAACGGTAAGGACGTCTGATCATGACCACTGCTGAGAAGATCGTCCCCCGGCTGAAGACCCGCTACCGTGACGAGGTCATTCCGGCCCTCAACGAGGAGTTCTCCTACTCCAATCCGATGTTGGTGCCCGGCGTGGTCAAGGTCGTGGTCAACATGGGTGTGGGCGACGCCGCGCGGGACAGCAAACTGATCGAGGGCGCCGTTCGTGATCTGGCGACGATCACCGGCCAGCGCCCCGAGGTCCGCAAGGCCCGCAAGTCCATCGCGCAGTTCAAGGTGCGCGAGGGCATGCCGATCGGTGCGCGCACCACCCTGCGTGGCACCCGGATGTGGGAGTTCCTCGACCGCCTGGTGACGATCTCGTTGCCGCGGATCCGGGACTTCCGGGGCTTGTCGCCGAAGCAGTTCGACGGCAACGGCAACTACACGTTCGGCCTCAACGATCAGTCGATGTTCCACGAGATCGACCCGGATTCGATCGACCGTCCGCGTGGTATGGACATCACCGTCGTGACCACGGCCGCCACCGACGAGGAGGGCAGGATGCTGCTGCGGCATCTGGGCTTTCCGTTCAAGGAGCAGTGACCGTGGCCACCGCTGAGGATCGAAGCAAGGAGAACTGAGCCGATGGCCAAAAAGGCACTGATCAACAAGGCCGCGCGTAAGCCGAAGTTCGGCGTCCGGGCCTACACCCGTTGCCAGCGTTGCGGGCGTCCGCGCGCGGTGCTGCGCAAGTTCGGGCTGTGCCGGATCTGCTTCCGCGAGATGGCCCATGCCGGCGAACTTCCGGGCGTGAGCAAGTCTTCCTGGTGAAGACCGTCCGCTGAGTTCGGCCCGGTGTCAGGCGGTCCCGTGGGTTCACCGGCACAGGCGAGCGCGCCGATACGCGAACAATCCGGCCCGTCTGCGGGCGGGCCATGACCCCGACTTCGTTCAGGCCAGGGTCCAGACTTCTTCCCGTCGTGTTCGACACGGCACCGTCGGGACCCACCGGAACCGGACGAGAAAGGTTGACAAGGTCACCATGACGATGACCGATCCGATCGCAGACATGCTGACGCGTCTGCGTAACGGGAGTCGCGCCTACCACGACGAGGTCGTGATGCCGCACTCCAAGCTCAAGGCGAACATCGCCGACATCCTGCAGCGTGAGGGCTACGTTTCCGGCTCCCGGACGCAGACCGGCGAGAAGGGCAAGAACCTGGTCGTCGAGCTCAAGTACGGCCCGAACCGTGAGAAGAGCATGACCGGCCTGCGCCGTGTGTCCAAGCCGGGCCTGCGCGTGTACGCCAAGTCCACGAACCTGCCGAAGGTGCTCGGCGGACTGGGTATCGCGATCATTTCGACGTCGGGCGGTCTGCTGACCGACAAGCAGGCCATGAAGAAGGGCGTGGGCGGGGAAGTCCTCGCCTACGTCTGGTGAAGAAGGAGGAACGGTTATGTCGCGCATCGGAGTGTTGCCGATCACCGTGCCCTCCGGCGTCGAGGTGACGATCGACGGCCAGACGGTCACGGTCAAGGGCCCGAAGGGCACCCTGCAGCAGCGGATCGCCGAACCCATCACGGTCGAGCAGAGTTCGGACGGGACGCTGCTGGTTCAGCGCCCCGACGACGAGCGCCGGAACCGCTCGTTGCACGGACTTTCGCGTAGCCTGGTGAACAACATGGTGCTCGGCGTCAGCCAGGGCTACCAGCGGGATCTCGAAATCCACGGCGTCGGTTACCGCGTGCAGCTCAAGGGGGCCAACCTCGAGTTCGCTCTCGGGTACAGCCACTCGGTTGTGGTCGAGCCGCCGCAGGGCATCGAGTTCGCCACGGACGGCCCTGCGAAGCTCTCGGTCAAGGGCATCGACAAGCAGCAGGTCGGCGAGGTCGCCGCCAAGATCCGCAAGCTGCGTCGTCCCGACCCGTACAAGGGCAAGGGCGTGCGCTATGCGGGCGAGAAGATCCGCACCAAGGTCGGGAAGACGGGTAAGTGACGATGAGCGAGACCACCACAGGTACGAAGCGCAAGCCGGTGGGCAAGGGCATCGCGACCGTGCGTCGTCAGGCCCGTGCCAACCGACACACCCGGATCCGCAAGAAGGTCAGCGGTACGCCCGAGCGGCCGCGGCTCGCCGTCTCGCGGTCCTCGCGCCACATTGTTGCGCAGGTCATCGACGACACGGCCGGTCACACGCTGGCGGCGGCCTCCACCCTCGAGGCGGAGTTCCGCACATTCGAGGGCGACAAGACGAGCAAGGCCACCCGGGTCGGGGAGCTCGTTGCCGCCCGCGCCAAGGACGCAGGAATCGCCCGGATCGTGTTCGATCGGGGCGGCAACGCCTACCACGGGCGTGTGGCGGCGCTGGCCGACGCTGCTCGTGAGGGCGGTCTGGAGTTCTGACAAGTGCGCAACGACGAGACCATCGCAGCCAAGTTCGTGGTAGCCAGTAATGGAAGGGACGCCTGATGCCTGGACGCACTCGGCGTGACGGCGGTTCGGAATCCGGCGGCAAAGACCGCAAGGACCGCCGCGACGGTGGCCGTGGCGGGGCGGCCCAAGAGAAGTCCCCGCAGTTCGAACGTGTCGTGACCATCAACCGTGTCGCCAAGGTCGTCAAGGGTGGCCGGCGGTTCAGCTTCACCGCGCTGGTCGTGTGCGGCGACGGTGACGGCATGGTCGGTGTCGGCTACGGCAAGGCCAAGGAGGTGCCCTCGGCGATCGCGAAGGGTGTCGAGGAGGCGAAGAAGAACTTCTTCCGCGTTCCCCGGCTCGCCGGATCGATCCCGCACCCGGTGCAGGGCGAGGACGCCGCCGGCGTCGTGCTTCTGCGCCCGGCCAGCCCCGGTACCGGTGTTATCGCCGGCGGACCGGTGCGTGCCGTTCTGGAGTGCGCGGGCATCCACGATGTGCTGAGCAAGTCGCTGGGTAGCGACAATGCGCTCAACATCGTGCAGGCCACGGTGACGGCTCTGAAGCAGTTGCAGCGTCCCGAGGAGGTGGCGGCGCGCCGCGGGCTGCCGCTGGAGGATGTTGCTCCGGCTCGTGTACTGCGTCAGCGCGCAGGACAGGAGGTGTGAGCCGAGATGAGCCAGTTGAAGATCACTCAGGTGCGCGGCCTGGCCGGCGCCAAGCACAATCAGAAGGCCAGTATGCGCTCGCTGGGTCTGCGCAAGATCCGCCAGTCGGTCGTACGGCCGGATGACCCGAACGTGCGCGGCATGATCCGAACCGTGCACCACCTGGTGACGGTCGAGGAGGTCGAATAGGCATGGCCATCAAGATTCACGACCTGCACCCGGCCCCCGGCGCCAAGCGCGACAAGATCCGTGTCGGTCGTGGTGAGGCCTCGAAGGGCAAGACGGCCGGTCGCGGTACCAAGGGGACCAAGGCCCGCAAGACGGTCTCGCCCCGCTTCGAGGGCGGGCAGATGCCGCTGCAGATGCGGTTGCCGAAGCTGCGTGGCTTCAAGAACCGCAACCGTGTCGAGTACCAGGGCATCAACGTCGGCAAGCTGGCGCAGGCCTTCCCGCAGGGCGGCTCGGTCGGCATCGAGGAGCTCATCGGTGCCGGGCTGTTGAAGAAGGGCGAGCGCGTCAAGATTCTCGGCGGTGGTGACCTGGAGGGCGTCCGGCTCGACGTGACCGCGGACGCGTTCACCGGCAGCGCACAGGAGAAGATCACCGCGGCCGGCGGAAGTGCCACACGCAAGAGTGAGTGAGAGCGACTTCCGCTGAACCGGGACACACGAACGGGGCTTGCTCGACGATCCGGTCGAGCAAGCCCCGTTCGTGTGCGGTCCCGCTGTCGCGTGCCGGGCGCGGCACGCGGTTCCCGGGCCGGTACCGCGATGGTGTTGGTCGGTGGGTTTTTGCCAGGTTTCGCGGTCACGCGCGGTTCCGGGCCGGAGAAGTGGCACTCGGCGAGGTGAACTCGCTGCGCAGGATGGGTCGTGTGAGACCTGGATGCCCGGGCGGTTACGTCCTTCCGGCAGTATTGCTGCTAGAGTCCGTTCGGCAGTCCGTGCCGAACACGGTGCTGCGACAGCAACGCCAGTCATACCGGCTACCTCAGTCGGCAACCGAACCCGGCCACCTGGCCGGCTTGCGCACAGGAGGTCTGCGTGCTCGGCGCCTTACGCTCGGCTCTGGTGACGCCGGACCTGCGCCGCAAGATCCTGTTCACGCTGGGCATCATCGTGCTGTATCGGCTCGGCGCCATGCTCCCCTCACCGGGGGTGTCGTACCCGAACGTCCAGCAGTGCGTGGAACAGACCAGGAACGACAGCGAGAGCATCTACTCGCTGCTGAACCTGTTCAGCGGTGGTGCACTGCTGCAGCTCTCGGTGCTGTCGCTGGGCATCATGCCGTACATCACGGCGAGCATCATCGTCCAGTTGCTGCAGGTGGTCATCCCTCGCTTCGAGCAGCTGAAGAAGGAGGGGCAGTCCGGTCAGGCCACGCTGACCCAGTACACCCGGTACCTGACGATCGCGCTCGCGCTCCTGCAGGCGACCGGCATCACCGCTCTCGCCGTGCGCGGGCAGCTGTTCCCCGGCTGCACCACCGAGGTCATCCCGGACAACTCGGTGCTGAACCTGGTGGTCATCGTGGTGACGATGACGGCGGGTGCCGCACTGCTGATGTGGATGGGTGAACTGATCACCGAGCGCGGTGTCGGCAACGGCATGTCGTTGCTGATCTTCACGTCCATCGCGGCTCGGATCCCCTCGCAGGGAGCCAGCATCCTGAACGGTCAGGGCGGCCTCGTCTTCGCCGTTGTCTGCGTGTTCGGCCTCGCCATCATCACCAGCGTCGTGTTCGTCGAGCAGGCTCAGCGCCGGATCCCCGTGCAGTACGCCAAGCGCATGATCGGTCGCCGGATGTACGGGGGTACCTCCACGTACCTGCCGCTGAAGGTCAACCAGGCCGGAATCATTCCGGTGATCTTCGCGTCCTCCCTGCTGTACCTGCCGCAGCTGCTGGGGCAACTCGCCGGCAACCAGAACACCTGGTGGGCGCGGTTCATTCAGACCTACATCGTGGATCCGTCGAGCTGGGTGCACATCCTGCTGTACATGGCGATGATCATCTTCTTCGCCTACTTCTACGTGTCGATCACGTTCAACCCGGAGGAACGTGCCGACGAGATGAAGAAGTTCGGCGGGTTCATTCCCGGTATCCGGCCCGGCCGTCCGACGGCCGAATACCTCAGCTTCGTGCTGTCCCGGATCACGCTGCCGGGTGCGCTGTACCTCGGCATCATCGCCGTGCTGCCGAGCTTCTTCCTCGGGCTCACCGGTGGTGGACAGGGCGGTATGCAGAGTTTCATGTTCGGCGGCACCGCGATATTGATCATGGTCAACGTGGGCTTGGACACCGTCAAGCAGGTCGAGAGTCAACTCACGCAGCGGAACTACGAGGGCTTCCTCCGGTAGGCTCGGGGAATCCCGGGCAATGGTGCCCGTGCCCCCGGTGTTATCGCCCACCTTCCGTGCTGTCCCGTGGACCGGGCGGAGGCTACGGTCGCCGGGCTATCGGTTACGGTGCCGCCCGTCCCGGACTCGGTGAGTGCAGTCCTCGTTCGAAGGTACTCGCGCCGTGCCGCGTCCGGGAACGTGCGATAACAGGCGGGCTTGAAGCGCTCGAACATACGGTGGCGGAGGCCATCAGACGGATTCGGAGGCAGACCCTTGGTGCGATTGGTTCTCGTCGGCCCGCCCGGTGCGGGCAAGGGCACCCAAGCGGCCGTGCTGAGCGAGCAGCTCGCGGTCCCCCATATTTCCACTGGTGACCTCTTTCGGGCGAATATCGACAATGGCACTCCTCTGGGGCAGGAGGCGAAGAGCTACCTCGATGGAGGGGAGCTCGTGCCGGACAAGGTCACCAACGAGATGGTGCGCCAGCGGTTGTCCGAGTCCGATGCCCGTGAGGGCTTCATGCTCGACGGTTTTCCGCGGACGACTCCGCAGGCCGACGTCCTCAGCGGCATCCTCGCCGAAAACGGCATGGAGCTGACGGCGGTGCTGCAGTTCGACGTGCCGGAGGAGGAACTGGTGCGCCGTCTGCTGGAGCGAGGGCGTTCGGATGACACCGAGGAGGTCATCCGCCGCAGACTGGCGGTGTACAACTCGGAGACCGCGCCGCTGCTGGAGTACTACCGCAACAAGCTCATCACCATCGACGCGCTCGGCACTGTCGAGGAGATCACCTCGCGCGCGTTGGAAGCCCTGCGTACGCGAGCCTGACGAAAGGGAGTCACCCGTGCTGCGGCGAGGTAAGGGCATCGAACTCAAAACCACCGGTGAGATCGAGGCGATGCGTGCGTCGGGTTTGCTGGTCGCGCGCGCTCTCGCCGAAGTCGGGGCGCACGCCAAGCCCGGCATCAGCACCGGTGAGCTCGATGCTCTCGCCGAGCAGGTGATTCGGGATGCGGGTGCGGTCCCGTCCTTCAAGGGCTACCACGGCTTCCCCGCCTCGATCTGCACGTCGATCAACGAAAGGGTCGTCCACGGCATCCCGTCACGGCAGGAGATCCTGGCCGAAGGCGATATGGTGTCGGTGGATTGCGGGGCGATCCTGGACGGCTGGCACGGTGACTCCGCCGTGACACTGCCGATCGGCGAGGTCGGGCCACGTGAACTGGCACTGTCCGAGGCGACCAAGCACGCCATGTGGGCGGGTGTGGCACAGGTCCGGGCGGGCAACCGCCTGACCGATGTCTCCCATGCGGTGGAGACCGCGGCACGGGAGTCGATGGACTCGGATGGAATGGAATACGGGCTCATCGCCGAGTACGGCGGGCATGGCATCGGTACTCGCATGCACATGGAGCCTTTCCTGCCGAATCTCGGCAAGCCCGGCAAGGGACCGAAACTCAAGGTCGGCATGGCCCTCGCCGTGGAACCGATGCTGACTCTCGGCTCGGCGGAGACCGAGGAACTCGATGACGACTGGACGGTCGTGACCGTGGACGGTTCCCGTGCCGCGCACTGGGAGCACACCGTCGCCATTACCGAGGAGGGCCCGTGGGTCCTCACCGCCCCTGAGGATTGAGAGTGTCTGGGCCGGCTTGCGTAGCGGTGCGGGTGGCGGAACCTCAGCCGGTGCCTCGCTGCGGGATCCCCGACTCAGGTAGCCGACCTACATGGCGCTGGGGCTGTCCTCGCGAGGCACTCGCCTGAGAACCCGCGGCGGTGCCGACTGCGTACGTGGATGTAAGCGGCTCCGCCGTTTGTTGAAACGGGGATCGAGGCCGCGCTCGAGGTGGGCGCGGGCGGTTTTGACGAAAACCGCCCAGCCGGCCGCCTACGTTCATTCCTCCAGCGGGCGGCGGCAGATGTAGTGCAGGATCGGCGGAAAATTCCGCCACGTCGTGTGTGTGATCACTTCGTCGAACGTCGTCGCGAGTTGCCGCTGGAAGTGACGACCACCTTCCGAATGCCGCGCGGGCAGGTAGGTCAGTGCGGTGAAGGCGCCGTGCGGTGCGAGTACGTCGGTCACCTGCCGCAAGACGTCCTGCCGAGTCTCTTCGGTCAGCAGTGACCACGGGATACTGCTGACCACGGCGTCGACTTTGTCGAGGTGGAGCGTGGCCAGCAGTGCGCGCAGGTTCCCCGCGTCGCCGTGCAGGGTTTCCATCCACGGCTGGTGTTGCTGCAGGTGCCGGACGAGGTCCGCACCGATTTCGATCCCGATGTGGCGCGCGTGCGGGGGCAGGCGGTTGTGAATGGCCCCGCTGAGGGAACCGGTGCCGGGGCCGAGTTCGACCACGACCGGGCTGCCCGTGGTGGGCACGACCTGCGCGACAGTGGCGGCCACGGCTTCCGATGTGGGGGTGGCCGCTCCGACCGCCGTGGGGTTGCGTACCGCTGCACCGAAAAACGTGCGGTACTCGCCGAGCTTCGCAGCAACGGGCAGCCATCGCCCGCTGAGTGATGTGCGGCGGTTCCGGAAAGTGGTCACGGTTCTCCTCGATGGGCTTGCCTGTTCGGCTGCGGTGGTAGCTGCGGTCGGCACTCTTCATGCGTGATCGGACCGTGTACGAGCACGGCGGATGGGCGTGCTGTCACGAGTACGGACAGTAGCAATGAGGGTGGGCCGTGTGCGCCCCCGTTTTGTTCCGCCCCGAGTTGGGGCGGGTTTTCGCGAGCGCGTACACTGGAGCAACGGCGCACTCGTCGCGCCGGTTCGTCGTGCCTTCGTGCTTGCGAGGGGATGCTGCCGGCAATCGACTGCTGAGGGCATCCGAACCCGTGGCATATCACCGAGGTTATCGCGTCGGTGATGCCCCGGTTCTTCGGACCGGGCAGGAGTGTGCCTGCTGTCGGTACCGGCTTCGCCGGCCTGGCGGCACGTACGAGCAAGACGAACTGTCACCGTCACGAAACGCGGAGGACATGGGCAAGAAGGACGGGGCCATTGAGGTCGAGGGTCGGGTGATCGAGCCGCTCCCCAACGCGATGTTCCGCATCGAATTGGAGAATGGACACCAGGTCCTTGCTCACATCAGTGGCAAGATGCGCCAGCATTACATTCGCATCCTGCCCGAGGACCGGGTCGTTGTGGAACTTTCGCCCTACGACCTCTCCCGTGGGCGCATTGTCTACCGCTACAAGTGACCTCCACGGTGTCCGGGAGACCGGACACGCGTCCGAGCAGGAGAGCAAGACCGTGAAGGTCCAGCCAAGTGTGAAGAAGATCTGCGACAGCTGCCAGATGATTCGCCGTCATGGGCGAGTTCTGGTGATCTGCTCCAACCCGCGCCACAAGCAGCGCCAGGGCTGATTGCCGCACAAGTCGCAGTCGAGACCACCAGACCGAACACCAACAAGGGATCTCCCTGCAGCCTGCCGGCTCGTGAGCTGAGCCGGTCGACCCCCGGATTCCAGGCCGGGGCTTCGTGTCGGGACCGTCCGGCCCGCCCGCCGGGCCGCCGTCGGTGCCGTCCGGAGACGGTCAGGGAGCAGACCTGGATCAACGAGTGAGGAGAACCTGCCCCATGGCACGGCTCGCCGGCGTTGACCTCCCCCGTGACAAGCGGGTGGAGATCGCGCTGACCTATGTCTACGGCATCGGCCGTAGTAGTTCTCAGCAGATCCTGAAGGCGACGGATATCCCGTTCGGCACGCGTGCGAAAGACCTCGACGACGATCAGCTCGCGAAGCTGCGCGACGAGGTCAACAACAACTACCGGGTCGAGGGTGACCTCCGCCGCGAGGTTCAGGCCGATATTCGCCGCAAGATCGAGATCGGCTCCTACGAGGGGCTGCGGCACCGTCGCCACCTGCCACTGAACGGGCAGCGGACGAAGACCAACGCCCGCACCCGCAAGGGACCGAAGAAGACGGTCGCCGGCAAGAAGAAGGCCGGTAGGAAGTAAGCCTCGCTAGGAGACCACGACACACATGCCACCGAAGAGTCGCGCCGGTGCCGTCAAGAAGGTACGGCGCAAGGAAAAGAAGAATGTTGCTCACGGGCAGGCTCACATCAAGAGCACATTCAACAACACCATCGTTTCGATCAGTGACACGACCGGTGCGGTGATCAGCTGGGCCTCCGCGGGACACGTCGGGTTCAAGGGCTCGCGCAAGTCCACTCCCTTCGCCGCGCAGATGGCAGCCGAGAACGCCGCGCGCAAGGCCGCCGAGCACGGCATGAAGAAGGTCGACGTCTTCGTCAAGGGGCCGGGCTCCGGCCGCGAGACGGCGATCCGCTCGCTGCAGGGCGCCGGCCTCGAGGTCGGCACGATCCAGGACGTCACCCCGCAGCCGCACAACGGCTGCCGCCCGCCGAAGCGGCGTCGGGTCTAAGGCGCGGGAAGGAGGACAGACACATGGCTCGTTACACGGGGCCCGCAACTCGCAAGTCTCGCCGCCTGAAGGTCGACCTCATCGGCGGCGACCAGGCGTTCGAACGTCGCCCGTACCCGCCGGGGCAGCACGGGCGTGGCCGTGTCAAGGAGACCGAGTACCTGCTGCAGCTGCAGGAGAAGCAGAAGGCTCGGTTCACCTACGGCATCATGGAAAAGCAGTTCCGGTCGTACTACGAAGAGGCCAACCGCAGGCAGGGCAAGACGGGTGACAACCTGCTGCAACTGCTGGAGTCGCGCCTGGACAACGTGGTCTACCGTGCGGGACTGGCACGCACTCGCCGCCAGGCTCGGCAGCTCGTCAACCACGGGCACTTCCTGGTCAACGGCGAGAAGGTGAACATTCCGAGCTACCAGGTGACGAAGTTCGACATCGTCGACGTCAAGCCGAAATCGCTGAAGACCACGCCGTTCATCATCGCCAAGGAGACCCTGGGCGAGCGTCCTGCCCCGGCGTGGTTGCAGGTCGTGCCGTCGTCCTTGCGCATCCTCGTGCACCAGCTGCCCGAGCGTGCGCAGATCGACACTCCGGTTACCGAACAGCTCATCGTCGAGCTTTACTCGAAGTGACGCTCCCCGGCAGGCGGCCACGGGCCGCCTGCCGGAGGCAGTCCGGGCGGTGGTGTCGGATACACCACCGTCTCGCCCGCGATTCGCCGCGGGCACGCCATCCCTTCGGCGTCATATGGCGGGCGCCGTGCGGAAAGGAAACGACAGTGCTCATCTCTCAGCGACCCTCACTGACCGAGGAGTCGGTGTCGGAGACCCGTTCCAAGTTCACCATCGAGCCGCTGGAGCCGGGTTTCGGCTACACCCTCGGCAATTCGCTGCGCCGCACCCTGCTGTCTTCGATTCCGGGTGCCTCGGTGACCAGTTTGCGGATCGACGGTGTGCTCCACGAGTTCACCACGATCCCGGGAGTCAAGGAGGACGTCACCGACGTCATCCTGAACCTCAAGGAGCTCGTCGTGAGCTCCGAGGAAGACGAACCCGTGACGATGTACCTGCGTAAGCAGGGCCCCGGTGCGGTCACCGCAGCCGACATCGTCCCGCCGGCCGGTGTGACCGTGCACAACCCGGACCTGCACGTTGCCACCCTCAACGGGCAGGGCAAGCTGGAGATCGAGCTGGTGGTCGAGCGCGGCCGCGGCTACGTCCCTGCAGCGCAGAACAAGCAGGCGGGCGCCGAGATCGGTCGGATCCCGGTGGACTCGATCTACTCGCCGGTGTTGAAGGTGACCTACAAGGTCGAGGCCACGCGTGTCGAGCAGCGTACCGACTTCGACCGGTTGATCCTCGATGTCGAGACGAAGCCGTCGATCACGCCGCGAGACGCGGTGGCTTCGGCCGGCCGCACGCTGGTGGAGCTGTTCGGGCTCGCGCGTGAGCTCAACGTGGACGCCGAAGGTGTCGAGATCGGTCCGTCGCCTGCCGAGGCCGATACCATCGCGGCTTACGCGATGCCGATCGAGGACCTCGACCTCACGGTGCGCTCCTACAACTGCCTCAAGCGGGAGGGCATTCACACCGTTGGCGAGCTGGTTTCGCGCAGTGAGGCCGACCTGCTGGACATCCGTAACTTCGGTGCGAAGTCCATCGACGAGGTCAAGTTGAAGCTGGTTGGTCTGGGGCTGTCGTTGAAGGACAGCCCGCCCGGGTTCGACCCGTCCGCTGCCGCTGCCGAGTATCCGGCAGGCGACTGGTCGGACGAGGAGACCGGCGGCATCGAGCCCCCCGGTGGCTACGGCGCCGGATTCGATGAGGGCTTCGACGGTGGCTACGACGACGGTCAGGACTACGCGGAGACTGAGCAGCTGTAGCTGTGGCGCGTGGACCGGATAGCCGGTCCACGCCTCGAGAGGAGCAAGTGATGCCCACCCCGACCAAGGGAGCGCGTCTCGGCGGGTCGCCATCGCACGAGCGGCTGATGCTGGCCAACCTGGCCACGTCGCTGTTCGAGCACGGGCGGATCAAGACCACCGAGGCGAAGGCGAAACGGCTGCGTCCGGTCGCCGAGCGCCTGATTACCAAGAGCAAGAAGGGCGACCTGCACAACCGTCGCGAGGTCATGAAGACCATTCGCGACAAGGACGTCGTGCACAAGCTCTTCGCCGAGATCGGTCCGTTCTTCGCCGATCGCAACGGCGGCTACACCCGCATCACCAAGACGATGCCGCGCAAGGGCGACAACGCCCCGATGGCGGTCATCGAGCTGGTGAACGAGAAGACCGCCACTGCCGAGGCGGAGGCTGCTCGCGGTACCCGGTTCGCCAAGGACGAGGCGGGCTCCGGCTCGGCCGAGGTCCAGGGCGGAAAAGAGGAGCCGCAGGCGACCGAGAACCCCGAGGTCGCCGAGTCGACCCAGGGCGTCTCGTCGAGTGACCAGGAGCCCGCCGAAGGCTCGCGGGAGACCGTCGAGAACGATCTGGAATCCAAGGACGAGTCCTGACCTCTTCTTGCGGTGACGCCGCGAACGAGCCCGCTGCTCCGGTTTCGGAGAGCGGGCTCGTTCGTCTGCGTCTGGACATCGCCTACGACGGCACCGACTTCTTCGGCTGGGCGCGACAGCCGCAACTGCGCACGGTCCAGGGGCTTGTCGAGGACGCGTTGTCCAAGCAGCCTCCGGGGCGGGAAGCTCCTCGCTCCGTTGTGGTGGCCGGGCGTACCGACTCCGGAGTGCATGCAAGCCACCAGGCCGTACACGTCGATGTGGCTCCGTTCGGTCCGGGCGAGGGCGGGCGGTTGCCCGTCGACGAGTTCGGGATCCCCGACCTGCGACAGCTGTGCGCGCGATGGAACCGCATTCTGCCGGGGGATGTGCGGGTGCTGGATGCCCGCATTGCTGCCGACGGGTTCGATGCGCGCTTCTCGGCGTTGCGTCGGCACTACCTGTATCGGGTCTCCGATGCACCCTGGGGCGTGGGCCCGTTGCAGCGGAGGAACACTCTCGGGTGGAACCGGCCGCTCGATGTGGATCGGCTCAATGCCGCCGCTCGGGAGCTGGTGGGGCTCCATGATTTCGCGGCCTTCTGCAAGCAGCGGGAGGGGGCGACAACGGTACGTGAACTCCAGCGGTTTTCCTGGGAGCGCATCGAGGAGTACCTGCTGGTCGCCACGGTCAGCGCCGATGCGTTCTGCCACTCGATGGTGCGCAGCCTCATCGGCTCACTGCTGATGGTCGGGGACGGTCGGCGTGATCCGGGCTGGCCTGCCGAACTCCTGCGTGCGGGCGTACGTACCAGTGCGGTCGCGCCCGCGCACGGTCTCACTCTCGTCGGGATCGACTATCCGCCGGACGAGGAACTCGCCGACCGCGCTGCGCGTACCCGCTCCGTCCGATCCCTGGGGTAGGGCGGCTTCGCGCGGAAACCGCCGGCTCTCCCTCTTCAGTCGCCGCGGCGGACGGGTCCCAGGATTTCCTGTTCACGCTTGTTGGTCACGAGTTGGATCGGTGTCCAGACCATGTTGCCCAGGACGACGGCCCCGTCGTCGGCGAGTGTGGTCAGTTGCTGGATCTGTGGCGGCTGCAGGTACCAGATACGCCCCGCGAGCTGCGCCTGGTTCGGCGGGAGCCGCTGCAGCAGTACGAGTTCCGCCGTGTTGGCCGCTGGACCGTTGCCCATTTGGGGATGCAGGTAGGGCAGTACGTACATCGTGGTCTGCCAAGCCGACCGGGGCGGGAAAAGCTCCTGCGGCACGGCACCCCCGTCGTGGATGACCAGCAATGGCGCGTCTTCCGTGGAGCGGGGTGGATCGAAGGGAGTCAGGCGCCGGATCTGTGCGAGTGGCACCTGTCTCCCGTCCGCTGTCTCCCCGGCCGCTTGCTCCAGGACCTTCCATGCCGTGGGACGACCGGTCGCCACGATCACCCATGCGCCCGTGGCCATCGCGCGCAGGGCGATCTGCCGGGCGAGGTAGAGGCCGCCGACGGTGACCATGCGGGTCGGTTGTGGCCGCAGGATGGATGTGCCGAGCGGTTCTCCTTGCGGTCCCGAACCGATGATCATTCCGCCGCGGTCGCCGGACGGGCTGACCGCATCGAGGGTCTCGGGCGGTACGAGGAATTCCGGTGCGGCCCTGCGGGAATGGCCCGGGATGTCCAGTGTTCGGGTTCGGCTCATGCCGCACCTCCCAGCGGCAGCGTCGCGGCGAACCCCGCCAACTGCAGTCCACGCAGCGGGGTCAGGGTCAGCCCGAGGCGGTTACTGATCGTGTGCAGCCGCTCGTCGGCGGCGTCGAGTTCGCCGGGGGTGCGGGCGCTGACTCGTACGAGGCCGCGCAGGCTGACCTCGCTGTCCTCTCCGGCGGGGGAGATCGACATGGCGATCGTCGAGGACAGTGCTCGCACGCCGGTGAGGGCGTTGAGGCTGTCGCTCATCCGGTTCGGCCATTTGGTGATCGCGTAGCTGGAGTGCCCGACACCGCCCGCGGTGACACCGTCCCACCTCTCTTTGAGTCCGACCGCACGCTGCACTCCGAGGACGGACTGCAGCTCGGCCGACGTCACGCCGGCCTGCAGGAGTTCGTCGGCGTCGAGTGGCCGGGTGGGCACGCCCTGCCGATCCAGAGCGTTGCGCACGCGGGACAGGGCACCGATCAGAGCCCGGTGCGCGCCGACGATGCCCCCACCACGTTCGCCGACGGCCTTCGCGCAGCGCTGCGGATCCAGCCGCACGGCTATCCAGGTGGTGCGGCGTGCCGCGGCGGGGAGCGGCCCGAGCACTTCGAGGTAGGAGTTCAGTGCCGGTGAGGTGGAGGGCAGGGCGGCACTGCCGGGATAGCAGTGCCAGATGACCTGGATCGAGTCGAGCACCACCCCACGGTCCTCCAGGCACGGCGCGAGGGTGCCGAGCGGCAGATTCGGCGCGTTGCCGATCTCGGTGATCAGTGAGGGGGTGGGCTCGACCATGAGCACGGCGGTCCACTTTCCCTCGTTGAAAGCCATGCCGACGTGGTTGCGGTCGTGGTCCTGGCCGTGCGCCACCACCAGGTCGGGCACAGCGAGACGCAACAGCGACACCCGATGGTTCTCTTCGGGGCCGATGACACCGTCACCGTTCTCGTCGCCGCCGTCCCCTGCGCCGGGGGCGGCGGGTTGGGAGACACGGGTGTGGTTGCGCGTGTTGTACTCCAGCACCAGCCCGAACCACTGGGTGAACCAGCGCCCGCGTCGCCGCAGCAGCGCCAGGATCAGCGCCATCCCCGCGATGCCTGCACTCACCGGCCACAGTGTCCGGTCGATGGCGACGGTGATCAGGCCGAGGGCGAGGCCGATCTCGATGAGGACGATGTTGGCCACCGGCATGCTGCCGAGACTCGCACCGGTGGTGCGCCTGCGTGCACGAATGTGGGCAGGCGTCGATCCGCTGATCTCGGGATTTTTCGGCTGAGCCGGATGTTGCGTGGTCACGGACATCCGTTCGGTTTCTCCCCCTCGCAGGTAGGCGCGGCAACTGCCGGGTGGATTCGGGCGAGTGTCGGTCGCGGTCGCCGGGCGAAAACAGGACCGTCCGAGTCGGTCGAACCGTACCCAAGCGGTGTTCTGCTCCGGCTACCCTGCTGAACGGTACCTCGGACGGGAGAGCTGTAGGCGAAGAATGGCATCAACACCCACAACGAAGTCACAGGTTCAGGCGTACAAGTTCGTGCTGCGCCGGATGGAGTCCGCTCTGGCCCGCAGAGATCCGGTCATGCTGCACGATCCGCTGGGTTCCCACAAACGAGCCAATATTGCGGGGGCCGTCATCGCCTGCGTAGGGATGATCGGGTTTCTCGTGTGGGGTTTGTTCGGGGGACAGGGTTCGGTCCCCGGGCCCGGATCGGTCGTGATCGCGCGGGAAAGCGGAAGCGTCTACGTCGTTACCGCCGATGACAAGGCGGACAAGCGATTGATTCCGATGCTGAACATGGCTTCGGCGAAGCTGCTGGTCATGGCCAAGAGTGACGGTGGCCGCAGTCAGGAGATCGAGCCGACGAGAGTGCGGGAGGCGGCACTGGAAGAGTTCCCTCGGGGGCCTCGTACGGGTATGCCGAACGCGCCGGAATTCCTGCCGGATGCGAACAATCCGGCATCCGCGGCCTGGGCGGTCTGCGATGTCGGTGACGTCAACACCAAACTCGATGACGCACTGGCTCAGCGTTCGGCCACAGTGGAAACAACGGTGATCGGTGGCGACAGTGGACACGGGACGGAACTGCGGAAGGAACGGTCGCTGTACGTGCAGGAGCCGAGCACCGGGCAGCGCTACCTGATCTACCGCATCGAGGACATGCCGGGAACCGGCAGGGACCACACCCGTGCGGTGAAGGCGCGCATCGATCCCGACGAGGACGCCGTCATGGAGATGTACGGACTCCGGGGAGCCGTTCCGCGCACGATCAGCACGAACATGCTCAACGCCATCCCGGAGGTTCCTCCGCTGATGGTGCCGGAGCTCGGCAGCGGCCCGGTCGGCTACCTGGAGGGCGACTACGAGGTCGGTGATGTGGTCAGTCGGGTGGTGCCCGGTCAGGACGACCAGTTCTTCGTGCTGCGCTCCGATGGCAAGCAGGAGATCTCGGCGGGTGCGGCGGCGGTGCTGCACGCGAAGCGGGACAGCAGTACCGACATCCCCGTTCCCACCGGGGAGCTCACCGGAGTGCCCACCGCGGCGGAGGAACTCCTGCCAGTGGGTCACTTCCCGACGGTCGTGCCGGATCCGGTGACGTTCCAGGAGTCGAACACGTCCTGCTTGAGCTGGAAGGGCGAGTTCGGCAACCACCACATCACGGTGACGCTCCACGACGGTTCCCCGACGCAGCAAGCCCCGGTGAAGCTCGCGCAGTTCGATGGTCCCGGTCCACGGGTGGACCGCTTCTACATGCCACCGGGCAAGGCCGCGGTCGTGCACGGGACCCCGAACGAGGCCAGCAGCGGCAGCGGCCCGATCTCGATGGTCTCCGATCGCGGGGTCGTCTTCGGTGTCAAGGACGTCGCCACGGCCCGGGGTTTGGGAATCATCAACAACGCAGGTGACATCAAGGATGCGCCTCCCTCGATCCTGGGCATCCTGCCGCAGGGGGCGTTCCTGGATCCGGCACGAGCCAGCTTCGTCTACGACTCTCTTCCGATGGAGGACGGCGCCGGGGTGAACCGGCCACCGAAGGAGGATCGGCAGTCCCGGTCACCCGAGGCTGCTGCCGCAGGCAGCTGATGCCCGCGCCCCCCGGGGTCGGCCTCGTTGTGGAAGCCGGGAACCCGCCCGCACTGTTTCCGCCGCCGGTGGTGCGGGTGGGCTTCCCCACGGAGAGAGGTCGGCACGGCACCGGACTCGCCCGGGACGGGAGATGAGCGTGCCGCGGCGGTGAAGGGCCGCCTCGGGCGGTGAGGCGGCCCGGTACCGGTATACCGGCAGGGAGGCACCGGGGCTGTGCGGACGGTGACTATGCCTGCGACTCGGGCGTCGAGGTGCCTGCTTCGCGGGCGCGGACCTTGCGGATCGCGTTCATCAGGAAAGCCGTGAAGAACACGGTGCCGAGTCCACCCACGGCGCCGCCGAGAGCGATGGCGATGGCCACCCAGTTTTCCTGCGGGAAGACATGGGATTCCAGGCGTCGAGGCTCGACCGGCGCGGCTGCGGCTCCGTGCTCGGCCGGGACGACGTCGTTGAGCGCGGCCATCGGATTGATCATGCCGTAGCCGATGATGTCGTTGCGCCCCTCGGTGCCTCCGGGATGCTGGGCGGTTTTCTCGATCCGCTCCATGATTTCGCCGGGTGACAGCGGGGTGTCCTGCTCGGTGAACTTCTGCTGCATCAGGGCGACGAGCCCGGAGACGTAGGGTGCGGCGAAGCTGGTGCCCTGGACGGGTTGTGGCCGGCCGTCGGAGCCGTGGGTGATCCGGTTGGCGAGACCGTCGCCGTTTCGGCCGGGGTCGAGCGAGGTGAGGTTCTCGCCCGGTGCGGCGACGTCCACCCACGGCCCGGGAACCGTGAACTCCGACGGGGCTCCCTGCGCGTCGACCGAGGCGACGGTCAGGACGTACTTGTCGAACCAGGCGGGAAGCACTGCTGTTGTCGGGTCGCTCGGAGGATTCTTCCGGCACTTGTCTCCGGTGTTGCCCGCGGCGGCGACGACGACCACGCCCGAGCGGTAGGCGTTGTGCACCGCCGAGTGCAGCTTCGCGTTCCCCGGTCGCCCTGCCGCCGAGGCGATCGGCTGACAGGAGGCCTGGGAGATGTTGACGACATCGGCACCCTGTCGCACCGCGCTGTTGATCGCCTGAGCCATTGTGATCGTGTTGCCGACCGTCTTGCCGGTGGCTTCGTTCTGGTACAGCGCCGAGGACTGCCGGATCGACAGGATGGTGCTTTGGGGAGCGACACCGACGAAGCCGGTGTCGGGGGTCGGTACGGCCGCGATGATTCCGGCCACGATCGTCCCGTGCCCGTCGCAGTCCGTGAGTGCGCCGCCCTGGGGGACGGCACTGCCACCGTCCCTGAGGCGGGGCAGGCGCGGGTGCGGGTTGACGCCGGTGTCGATGACCGCGACGGTTTGCCCTTGGCCCTTCCACCCCTGGGAATGTGCTCGCTCGATACCGAGGATCCGCTGGCTCCACGGCTCTTCGGTGATGGTGGGGCCGCCGTTGCTGGCCTGCATGCAGGCTTGCTGCTGCGTGAAGTCCTTCTGGGGGCTCAGGGGCTCGGACGAGGCCTGCTTGCCCAGGTCCAGCGGGGGTGGATCGCTCGGCCGGTTCTCCTCGGCCTGCTGCGCGGTGACCGGGAATGTCGGCCCGCACAGGGTGAGCATCCCGACGGTGGCGAGCAGCGCGAGCCCGCGATGCCCGTGCGTGCCGCGGTGCGTGCGGTTGGTTGGGCGCATCACGCTTCCCTAGAAGAGACTGATGTTCAGGTCGCGGATGGTCATGTAGACGTCCATCACGCCCAGAGCCAGCGGCAGGACCAGCGCGATCAGGACGGCTTCCAGGATGTCCACGCTGCGCCGCTGTACCGGGGAGAATCGCCGGTGCGGGAACACCACGCCGAACACGATCGACGCACCGCCGAGCAGGAGCAGCGGCCAGAACACCCAGGTGAGTTTGTCCAGCGGGGACGTGGTCATCGGCAGCAGCAGGCCGATGGTCACTCCCAGGGCTGCGAGCAGTCCGTTGAGCAGCAGGGCGAGGGCCTGGCTTCCGTTGGCGTAGTTCCTGCCGCGCAGCAGCAGCACGGCGGCCACGACCACGGCGAGCAGGATGCCCCAGATGGTGGGGGCGCTCGCGGCGATGATCGCCCCGAGGGCGGCGGTCCCGCCGCAGCCCAGGATCATGCCGGTCATGTACTGGTGCGCCAGCCCGGACTGCCGCTCGAGCTGTCGGTAGTCCGCCAAGCCGCTGTCTTCCCTGAGGTCTTCGGAACTGCCCGGGACGTGCGGCAGCGGCAGCTTGGCGAGCTGGATGGTCATCCGCGGCAGCAGTGAGATGCCCGCGAGTCCGGCAGCGGCGGCACCGGCGGCCACACCGGCGGCGGTCGCCGCGTTCACCAGGGTGGCCACGAGGAACGCCACGACCGCGAAGGCCGAGATCGTCGCGGCGGCGATGAAGGTCACGATGCCCGAGCCGAGCACCATGATCGAGACGGAGGAGAAGATCAGTACCAGCGCGCAGGCCAGCAACAGCGCCGGCCGCGGGTCCGGTCCCGGCACGATGTTGAGTCCCGCCACGAACGCCATCGGCAAGCCACCCGCGGCGGAGATCACGGTCCCCGTCGTGGAGGCACCGTAGGCGCGGGTCACGATCGCGCCGATGCCGGTGGCGAAGATCGCGACGACCAGGCCGGTCACGGCGGCGATGATGTGGAACAGGAAGCCTTCCGGGGCGGCGGCCAGCCCGAGGGCCACGGCCGAGGCGACCATGGCCATTGCCCCGGCCGCGTGGCCCACCCGGGCGGCGGTCTCCTTGCTCCACGGGCGGTAGCTGCCGGGTTCGGCTTCGGCGAGTGCGTCGACGACGTCGTCGTACAGCGGTGGCGGGGGATCGTCGGACTTGCGCCGCAACTGCAGCATGTCACCGTCGACGATGCCCAGCGATGCCAGCGTCTGACTGGGGTCCAGTTCCGCATCGGCCAGTTTCGCCAAGCACCAGCCACCGTGCTGCGCCCCGCCGTCCGGAGCGGTTTCATGAGCCATGTCCAGCAGCATCGGCAGCAGGTCAGCCACCGAGACGTCAGCAGGTAGCGCCAGATCGATGCGTGTTTTCGGCGCCACTACTGTGACGCGGCTGAACACCGTGGTCCCGGTCGCCACTTGGGCCCCCTACTCCACTAGTTTCTTCGGTTGCTCGCTGTCGGGTGTCGATTCCCGTGGGTCGGCTCGATCCAACCAAGCGGGAAGATTTTCCGCCAAAGCACCCCACCCGGGTTTCGAACGCTCCTAGTATGGCCGCACCGGCCGGCTTCGGGGGCGGGTTTGGTCGAACTCGGCGGCAGCGGTTTTTCGTTCGGCCGGCCACGGCGCGTGCCGATGCGTCCGTACCCGCGTACCGCCGATGCTGTGGACCGGACAGAATGCTGTCCGCAAGCCGGATTCCGACAGGTGGCCGTCCACAGCGGACGGCGCCGACACGTTTTCGAATCAGACCATTCGGCCGGGTTTCGAAGAACCGACCGTCACGACATGGAAGGGTGCTGCGTCCGGTGAGTACGCTGCAGTTCAAGCGAACGCCACGCATGGCCGCCCCGAAGCCACCGGGCGGGGAGGTACACCTCGAACCGCCCCCCGAGATCCCCCGGGCCGTTCCGGGCAACATCGTTCAGAAGTTCCTTCCGGTCGTCATGATCATCGCCTCGCTCGGGATGATGGTGTTCATGCTTCAGCGGGCGAAGGACAACCCGATGATGCTGATGATGCCGATGATGATGCTGGTCTCCACCGTCGGCATGATGGCCGGTGGCAACCAGGGCGGCGGTCAGAGCAAGGCCGAGATGAACGAGGACCGCAAGGACTACCTGCGTTACCTCGGTCAGATGCGCGAGCGTGCGCGGGAAGCTGCCGATGAGCAGCGACTGGCGCGGATCTGGGTGCACCCGGAGCCACAGACGCTGTGGTCCATCGCGACGAGCCGCCGGATGTGGGAGCGCCGAGCCGGTGACGCCGATTTCTGCCAGGTCCGGGTGGGGATCGGCTCGCAGCGTCTGGAGACCCGCCTGGTGCCGCCCCAGACGGGACCGGTCGACGAGTTGGAGCCGATCACCACGCTGGCGTTGCGCCGGTTCGTCCGGGCGCACTCGCTGGTGGCGGGATTGCCCGTTGCGACGTCGCTGCGGGGGTTCGCCGCCGTGGGACTGCAGGGTGAGCGCGAGCTGTGCCGAAGCCTGGTACGTGCGATGCTCGCGCAGTTGGCCACCTTCCACACTCCCGACGACGTCCTCATCGCGGTGGCCAGCGGTGGCCGTTCCCGTCTGACATGGGACTGGGTCAAGTGGTTGCCGCACGCTCAGCACCCCACCGCCACCGACGGCATCGGCAGGCAGCGCCTCATGGCGGGGTCGCTGCGCGCGGTCGAGGAGATGCTCGCCGAGCAACTCGGCGAGCGCCCTCGATTCAGCCGCAACAATCCTGCCCCGGACGGGCCGCACATCGTGATCGTGCTCGACGACGCGGAGATCAGCCGCGAGGAGCAGATCCTCATGGAGGGCGGTCTGGCCGGGGTGACGCTGATCGACCTGTCGGACGTACTGGGGCCGCTCACCACCCGTCGCGGTGTGCGCATGGTCGTCGAGGAAGAACGAATCGGTGCGCGCAGCGCCAACAGCGTCGAGTGGTTCGGCACGCCGGACTCGATGACCGAGGAGGAGGTCACCGCACTGGCGCGGCAGCTCGCGCCGTACCGCCTCGCCGGTGGGGGCCAGGCGGAGGCCGACAGCGGCGGACAGGAGCCGTTGACGACCCACCTGAACTACGTGGAGCAGCTCGGACTGTCCGGCGATCCGATGACCTTCGACCTCAACGAGGCGTGGCGGCCGCGGTCCATTCCGGAGCGCTACAGCGTCGCGATCGGTCCGGGTGAGTACGGCGACATCGTCTCGCTGGACATCAAGGAGACCGCCTCCGGCGGGATGGGGCCGCACGGCCTGTGCATCGGTGCGACCGGTTCCGGTAAGTCGGAGTTCCTGCGCACCATCGTGCTCGGCCTGCTGGCCACGCATTCCTCGACCGCGTTGAATTTCGTGCTGGTCGATTTCAAGGGTGGTGCGACGTTCAACGGCTTCGAGAAGGCCCCGCACGTCTCGGCCACGATCACCAACCTCGCCGACGATCTCACCCAGGTCGACCGGATGCAGGATGCGCTGGCCGGGGAGATGAACCGGCGCCAGGAGGAGCTGAACAAGGCGGGCGCCAAGAACGTCTGGGACTACGAGGAGAAGCGCCAGGCCGGTGAGGACCTGGCACCGCTGCCCGCCCTGTTCATCGTGGTCGACGAGTTCTCCGAACTGCTGTCCACCAAGCCGGACTTCGCCGAACTGTTCGCCATGATCGGGCGCCTCGGCCGGTCACTGCAGGTACACCTGCTGCTGGCCTCGCAGCGTCTGGAGGAGGGCAAGCTGCGCGGTCTCGATGCGCACCTGTCCTACCGGATCGGTTTGAAGACCTTCAACGCGGCGGAGTCGCGTGCGGCCATCGGTGTCCCCGACGCCGCCGACCTGCCCGCCACCGGCGGCCACGGTTACCTCAAGCACCCGAACGGTATGGAGCGCTTCCGCGCCGCCTACGTCTCGGGACATCTGCATCAGGGCACCGGACGGCGCCGGACCGTCGCCGCCTCACCGGTGACCGGCGTGAAGCGGCCCCGCTTCTTCGTTCCCGACTACATCGAGGTCCCTCGGGAGCCGGAGCAGCCCGCCGCTGCCGAGCCGGCAGCGGAGCCCGAGCCCCCCGGGGAGGACAAGCAGGCTCCGACGGACTTCCAGATCATCATCGACAAGGCCCAGGGGCAGGGTCCTCCCGCGCACCAGGTGTGGCTGCCGCCGCTCGACGCGCCGCCGACGCTGGACACGCTGCTACCGCCGCTGTCGGCCACCGACGATCGGGGATACACCTCGGCCGGGTATGCCGGGTCGGGCAGGCTGCAGATTCCGGTCGGCATCATCGATATGCCCTATCAGCAGCGCCAGGACCACATGGTGGTGGATCTGGGTGGTGCCAGCGGGCACGGCGCTGTCGTCGGCGGGCCTCAGTCGGGTAAGTCGAACCTGTTCCGGACCCTGATCACCTCGATGGCGCTGACGCACACCCCTCAGGAGGTGCAGTTCTACTGCATCGACCTCGGTGGCGGTTCGATGGCGGCGCTGCAGACACTGCCGCACGTGGGTGGCTTCGGCGGCCGCCGCGACCCGGATACGGTGCGGCGCACGGTCGCGGAACTGAAGGCGCTGCTGGCCGAGCGCGAGGCTCGTTTTCAGGAGATGTCCCTCGACTCGATGGCGGATTTCCGCACCCGCAAGCGCCGCGGGGAGATCGCCGACGATCCCTACGGTGACGTGTTCCTGATAGTGGACGGGTGGGGTGCTTTCCGCAACGAGTTCGAATCGCTGGAGCAGGACGTGCTCAACCTGGCCGCACAGGGGCTGACGTTCGGCATCCACGTGTTCGTCTCGGCCAATCGATGGGCGGAGATCCGGCCCGCGCTGAAGGACCTGCTGGGGACCCGGTTCGAGCTGCGGCTGGGGGACGCCGGAGAGTCCGAGATCGACCGCAAGGTCGCGGTGAACGTGCCCGCGGGCCGCCCCGGCCGAGGCCTGCACCCGAGCAAAATGCACTTTCTGACGGCACTGCCCCGGGTGGACAGTGAGAACCTGGCCGATCGGGAGGGCTGGGAGGCCTACAACGAGGACCTCTCCGGCGGTGTGTCCGATTTGGTCAACCGGGTTCGCAGCTCGTGGAAGGGGCGTCCCGCGCCGCAGGTGCGGTTGTTGCCGGACATGCTGCCCTACGAGCAGCTGCCCTCGGTGGAGCAGCAGCCGAAGCCGAAGCTGGTGCCGATCGGCATCAACGAGGACGGGCTCCAGCCGATGTATCTGGATTTCGTGGCCGAGCCGCACTTCCACGCCTTCGGGGAACGCGAGTCGGGCAAGACGGCCCTGCTGCGCACGATCGTGCGAGGTATCACCGAACGCTACACACCGCAGGAGGCACTGATCCTGCTGGTGGACTACCGGCGCACGATGCTCGGATTCCTCGACACCAAGCACCTGCTCGAGTACTCCGTGTCCGCCGACCAGCTCAAGAGCAACGTGGGCGAAGTGACCAATGCGCTGAAGAAGCGGCTGCCCGGTCCGGACGTGACGCAGGAACAGCTCAGGAACCGTTCCTGGTGGTCCGGTCCCGAGCTGTTCGTCATCGTCGACGACTACGAGCTGGTCGCGCCCCAGGGCAACAATCCACTGGCGCCGCTGGCCGACTACATCCCGCAGGCCGGCGATGTCGGCCTGCACATCGTGTTGGCCCGCAACTCCGGTGGTGCCAACCGGGCCCTGTTCGAACCCGTCATCGGCAAGATGCGGGAGTCCTCGGCTCCCGGCCTGGCCATGAGCGCCAACAAGGACGACGGTCAGCTCGTCGGCAACGTCAAGTCCCGCCCCCTGTCACCGGGGCGGGGGACACTGGTCAGCCGCAGCCTGCGGGGTGGGCCTCAGCTGGTCCAGACCGCCTTCATCCGTCCGGAGTAGGCAGCAACCCGAAAAGCAGGGTGTTCGAGTGGCGGAACTGCCGGTGGTCGGCAGTTCCGCTCGCTCTCCTGTGGTCCCCCGATCCGGGGTGAATTGTTGAGGCGTGTACGCCCCGTACCTCTAGGGTGCTCGCAAGCGGATCGCACCGCTGAGCCGATGCCCGGCCGGTGGCGTCGGCGAAGCGCGAAATCCGGCCACGGCAAAGGAGTTGTACGTGACCCTGCACGTCTCGGTCGACTTCGGTACTTCGAGCACCTGCACGGCGGTCTCCGTCGATGGCGGCGAACCACACGTGGTGGTCATCGACGGCCAACCGTTGGTGCCGTCCGCGGTGTTCGCCGCCGCGGACGGCACCGTGTTCGTCGGGCAGGAAGCCGAGCGGCAGGCAGCCGTGGACCCGTCCCGCTTCGAACCGCACCCCAAGCGACGTATCGACGAGGGTGAGTTGCTGCTGGGCGGTTCCGTTCTCCACGTCGGTGCGGTGATCCGTGCGGTACTGCAGCGCGTGGTCGGCGAGGCCCGCCGCTACGCGGGCGGCGCGGTCGTCGATCTGCTGGTCCTGAGCCATCCGGCGGACTGGGGATCGTTGCGGACCGGCCGGCTCCATCGTGCGGCTTCCGGCCTGGCGCGCGGGCTGGCCGTGGTTCCCGAGCCGGTGGGGGCGGCGGTGTTCCACTCGGCGGGCCACGGGCTGCCGGACGGCAGTGCGCTGGCCGTGCTCGACCTCGGGGGTGGCACGGTCGATGCCAGCGTGGTGCACAAGCAGGGCCCCACGTTTCGGGTGTCGGCTTCCCGTGGCGAACCGAACTTCGGCGGAGCCGACATCGACCAGATGCTTCTCGAGCACATCGGTGACACCGTCTCGTCCACCGACCCGCAGGGCTGGCGCCGACTGGTCGAGGGCCGCGAGATGGCCGACCGGCGGCGCAGACGGGTCCTGCGGCAGGATGTCCGCGGCGCGAAGGAGACCCTGTCGCGGCACAGCTATACCGACGTGCCCCTGCCGCCGCCGTTTTCCGATGCCCATGTCACCAGGTCGGATCTGGAGCGACTCATCGCCGAGCCACTGGGGAGGGTCGTGGACCTGCTGGTGGCCACCCTGCGCGAGGGGCAGGTCGCCCTCGGGCAGCTCGCCGGGGTCTTCCTGGTGGGAGGTTCCAGCCGCGTGCCGCTGGTCTCCCGCCTGATCCACGAGCGCATCGGAGTCGTTCCGACCACACTGGACCAGCCGGAGACGGTGGTCTGCCGGGGTGCTCTGCGCGCGGCACGGACGGAGGCCGGTACCGGCGGGACAGGCCCACACGGTGCGCCGGCCGTGGCGGGGCGGTCCGATGTCACGTCGGGTGATTCGCTGAGCAGGGCCTCGACGATCGTGATCGGGGGCAGCGATCGGACGCGACCGGTCATGACCGCACCACCGCGGCGCCGTGCGCGGCTGCCCTGGGTGTTCGCCGGTGTTGCCGGTGTGGTGGTGGCCGGGGTGGTCGCGGCCGTGATGCTCGCCGGTGGTGGCGCCGATGAGGCGCGGGCACAGGTCCGGCATGTCGCTCGGTACGGATACGAGTTCGAGTATCCGGCGGACTGGAAGCAGGGCGGCGGGGATCCCGAGCTGTGGGAGACGCGAGTGAGCCCTCGGGACGGCGGGCAGGGCAGCGTGGTCTCGGTGCGCAAAGGCGAGTTCGACTACAACGTCGAGGAGCAGCGCGAGCGCTCCGTGCGGGATCTGCGGCGCCGTTACGACGGGCAGGTCGCGGCCGGACGTCCGTTCTCCGGATTCGAGGCGCACGCCCGGTTCGCGGGCAGGGACGTCGTGCATTACCGGCAACAGCGTCAGGCTACCGCTGTGGACTGGTACGTCCTGCACGAAGGGACGGCACGGATCAGTGTCGGATGCCAGTATCCCCCTGCGAAGAAGAAGACCGTGCTGTCCGCATGTGCGGGGATCGTGCGCACTCTCAGCCTGCGTTGAGCGGGGAACCCGGCCGTAGCTCCGGAATCTTTCGCATCCGCAAATCCGGTTTCACCTGGGAATTCGCGGTATCGCCTTCACAAGCGCAACGTTGTGTCGCGAAAACCGGGACAGGGAGGAACCGGACATGGCAATGTCTGCATCGGAAGTTCGTTCGATCTTCGTGACCACACACAGAAGGGGGTCAAGCCGACATGAGCAGTTTCGGTACCGATGCGGATTTGATGCAGAAGGCCTCCGGCCAGGTCGATGAGGTCCGCAACAACGTCGAGCAGGCCGTGAACAAGCTGCAGAGCGAGATCGAGCCGATGATCGCCTCGTGGAGCGGGCGTGCCAAGGAGACGTTCCAGCGCCTGTTCATGGATTTCCGGGAGAACGCCGACACGATCACCAGCAAGCTCGGTGAGCTCGGCGAGAACATCGGGACCTCCGGCCGGGAGTACGCGCAGCGGGACGAGGAGCAGGCCGCGGCGCTGGGCAAGATCGAGGGCGCGCTCGGCGGCTGAGTTCCGCCTCCGCGGGAGTGCACCGGCAGCGCTCGATCCGGCGCTGTACGGGCCGATGTCATCGACACCACACGAGGGAGATTCGCAATGGGTGAGATCAGGGTCGACTTCGGGCAGCTCGGCGCCGGTGCCGAGAGCCTCCAGAACACCGCCAATCAGATCCAGGGCCAGCTCGACGAGCTCGAGCAGTTGCTCAAACCGCTGATCCAGACCTGGTCCGGTCAGGCACAGGAGGCCTACTACGCCGCCCAGGCCGAGTGGGACAAGGCCGCGCAGAACCTGCAGGAGATCACCGCCAAGATGGGCACGGCGGTGCAGGTCGCCAACGAGTCCTACCAGCAGGGTGAGCGGGCCAACGCTGCCAAGTTCGGCGGCTGAGCCTGCGCGGTGGAGCTGTCCTCACGGACACGCCGACGATGCCCCGTGGGTCACGCTGCCCCCCGGGGCATCGTCTCTGCAGGCTCCGGTATCGGGTATCTTCCGGTGTGGTTGACGGAATGGTCATCGATCCTTCCCGGGCGGCCCTTTGGGGTGACCCTGTTCGGGTGGCCCTGTTCGAGATCGGCTCGGCGCGGTGCTGCTCCCCTCGGGAGCGGTTGCCCGGGCGCGGCCGGAGGGGACCCCTTTTGACCGTGCCATCAGCCACCGAGTATTCTCATTTTCTGTTGTGCGGTGTGCACGACTGTGGTGCTCGACCGGTGACCCATCCGAGGCGATCACCTGTGTGGTGATCGCTTGACGTGAGGGTCCCGGCGGTCCACAGGACGTGCCGGTTCCCCTGGGGCGAATCCGGGAGATCCGCCCCGGCGTGATGGGCGACGGGATACGACGGCCGCACCGAGATTTCGACGCGAACGACGACGAGGTAGACCCGTGCGCACGTACAGCCCCAAGGCCGGCGAGGTGACCCGCGCTTGGCATGTGATCGATGCCGAGGACGTGGTGCTCGGCCGGCTGGCCACCGAAGCCGCCACGCTGCTGCGTGGTAAGCACAAGCCGACCTACGCTCCGCACATCGACACCGGCGACTTCGTCGTCGTCGTCAATGCCGAGAAGGTGGCCCTGACCGGAAACAAGCGCGACCAGGAATTCGCCTACCGGCACACCGGCCACCCCGGTGGCCTGCGGAAGCAATCTTTCGGCGATGTGCTGGACAAGCGCCCCGAGCGGCTGCTCGAGAAGAGCATCAAGGGCATGCTGCCGAAGAACAAGCTCGGCAGGGCGATGGGCATGAAGCTCAAGGTCTACACCGGCCCCGAGCACCCGCACCAGGCGCAGAACCCGCAGCCGTTCGAGATGGACAAGAAGGCCACGAAGTGACCGAGGGACCCGAGGACCAGAACGTGACCACTGCAGAGCCCGACAGCCCAGTTTCGGAGGCCCCGGAGTCCGTGGGGCCGGCGCCCGAGACCGCGCCCCAGAATGTTGCCCCGATTCCTTCCGGCCGGCCGGTGCAGACCGTCGGCCGACGCAAGGAGGCGGTGGTGCGGGTCCGTCTGGTGCCCGGCAGCGGCAAGTTCGTGCTCAACGGCAAGTCGATCGACGACTACATGCCGAACAAGGTGCACCAGCAGCTCGTGCGGGAACCGTTCGAGACCGTCGACCGCGTGGACAGCTTCGACGTCTATGCGAACCTCCACGGTGGTGGCCCGTCCGGTCAGGCCGGTGCGATGCGCATGGCGATTGCGCGAGCACTCGTGGAGCTGGACGGCGATGATCGACCGGCCCTGAAGAAGGCGGGCATGCTCACCCGGGACTCCCGGGCCAAGGAGCGCAAGAAGTACGGCCTGAAGAAGGCCCGTAAGTCGCCGCAGTACAGCAAGCGCTGACGCGACTTCGTGCACGACTCGTGCACAACCTGCGGGAGCAGCCGTTCGTCCACACCATGAGGGCGTGCGGCTGCTCCCGCAGTTGTCTGTTGGGGGGTGGCCGAGGTCTGGGTGCCCGAGCTTGCGGGCTGTTGACTCTGGAGGATGATCTGCTTGTCTCGGTTGTTCGGAACCGACGGGGTGCGAGGGCTGGCCAATGCGGAGCTGACCCCCGAGCTGGCGTTGTCCGTGGCTTCGTCGGCGGCCGAGGTGCTCTACGAGCACGGGGATGCACGCCGCCGAGTGGCCCTGGTCGGACGCGATCCCCGGGCCAGCGGTGAGATGCTGGAGGCTGCTGTCACGGCGGGTCTGACCGCGGCGGGTGCCGATGTGCTCCGGGTCGGGGTCATGCCGACACCCGCGGTGGCGCATCTGGTCGGGGAGATGGATGCTGATCTCGGTGTGGTGATCTCCGCCTCCCACAATCCGATGCCGGACAACGGAATCAAGCTTTTTGCCGCAGGCGGGCACAAGCTGCCGGACGCGGTCGAGGACGAGATCGCCGAGCGGCTCTGGCAGCACGGTGACCGCCCCACCGGGGCCGGCGTCGGCCGTGTGCGCGACGTGCCGGATGCCGTGCAGCGCTACGTCGACCACCTGCTCGTGGCGACTCCGCAGCCGCTGGACGGTCTTCGGGTGGTGGTGGACTGCGCCAATGGTGCCGCCGCGTTGACGGCCCCCGAGGCTTACCGGCGGGCCGGTGCCGAGGTGATCGCGTTGAATGCCGAGCCGGACGGTCTGAACATCAACGACGCTGTCGGGTCCACGCACCCGGAGGGTTTGCAGGCCGCCGTTGTGGAGCACGGCGCGGACCTGGGGATCGCACACGACGGTGATGCCGACCGCTGCCTGGCTGCGGATGCCTCGGGCACGATCGTGGACGGGGACCAGATCATGGCGATCCTCGCGGTGGCGATGCAGGAGTCCGGTGAATTGGCCGAGGACACGCTGGTCGCCACCGTCATGAGCAATCTCGGGCTGCACCTGGCGATGCGCGAGCACGGCATCACGCTGCGGACGACGACGGTGGGCGACCGCTATGTGCTGGAAGAGCTGCGCGCCGGAGGGTTCGCTCTCGGTGGGGAGCAGTCCGGGCACGTGGTGCTGCCCGGGCATGCCACCACGGGTGACGGTCTGCTCACGGCGCTGCGCCTGATGGGGCGGATGGCCGCGACGGGCAAACCGCTCGATGCGTTGGCCGAGACGATGACGCGGCTGCCGCAGGTGCTGGTCAACGTGCAGGTGGTGGACAAGGCCGTGGCAGTGCAGGCTCCCACGGTGGTCGACGCGATCGCGCAGGCGGAAAGTGAACTCGGCGACCACGGCCGGATCCTGCTGCGCCCTTCGGGAACCGAGCAGCTGGTGCGGGTGATGGTGGAGGCTCCGACCGCCGACGCGGCCCAGGACACCGCGGACCGGTTGGCGCAGGTGGTGGGCGCGATTCGGTGAATTTGTGATTCACCTCTCCCATTGGCCTTGCCGGTGTGAGATCATTCTCACATGGGTGCCATCGTTGTCGCCATCATGGTCGGGTTGTTCGCGGTCGGCCTGGTAGCTGCCCTCGCCGTCATGTCCGCGTTCGTGGTCGTAGGATTGAAAGCGATCAACGTGGTGCACGACGGCAGTAACTGGCTGATCGACCACTGGCACCGACGACCCACGCACTGAACGGTTTCCCACCATGCGCAAGTTCTTCGGCGATCTGACCATCGTCCTGCTCACCCCTCTCTTCGCTCTCGTGATCGGGGTTATCGCCACCGTCATTCTGGTCAGCTGAGTCCGGACGCCGTTGTGCGGCTCGATCCCGTGACAGGTCAGCCGGACGGGACGTTGATCGCATGGAGACCGTGACCATTCCGCTGTTCCTGCTGCTGTTCCTCGGCGGCGGTATCGTGCTGACGAACGTGCTGAACACGCGCGAGCGCTCGCAGCGGTCCGGATGCTCGCCGGCGGGTCACGGCTACCCGTCGACGCAGTGCCCGCTCCACCGGGCGCCACCGCAGCCCCAGGGGTATCCGCCCCGGTGCGGGCAGCCTCCGGCACAGTCGGGTCAACCCGCCGCAGGCGCCGGTGCAGCCTCCTTCTCTCCACAGTCTTCCTCCGCAGGACCTGCTTCACTCGGTAGCTCAGCGCTCACTCGTGTTTGCGAATGCAATCGTCTTCTCCGAAGTTCTTCTGCACGGGACGTCGTTTGGCAAGATCAGGACCAATCGGCAACCACGCACATTCGAGTCGGTACGAACCGTTCGGAGGAACGCTGCCGTAGTCGGGGAACGTGAGCAGGAGGACTTCGTGGGACAGCCAGGGGGGCCGTCGTACGACGGCGATGCGATGGAAGCGGTCGCTCGTGACACCGAGGCGTTGGGTGCCGCTTTCGAGAAGGCGCAGAAACCCGTGAAAGCCGACAAGGCGACGGCTGACTGCTTCGGTCTCCTCGGCGGGGAAACCATGGTGGGGGCGGTTTTCGAAAACACCCGCGATGAACTCGTGGACTCGCTCGGTAAGGCGAAACAACATGTGCAGGCGCTCGCCGAGGGCGCGCGGAACTCGTTCGCGGAGATGGACACGCGCGACGCAGCGGAGAGCCAGAGCCTCGGCCGGCTTCAGGGGGAGATGTAATCCATGTCCGCGGAGGCGCCCGGCGCTCGGGTCAACTCGAGCATCGAACCGGAATCGGAAGAAACTTCCGATTTTCACCTGAAGAAACTCGGCGAGCTCGAAAATGTGCTGCGACACGACGTGTGGGGGCGCGTGTTCAAGCGCTGGCGGGAGCATCCGGCAGCGGCGAAGAAATATCCCGGATCCGAGTACCCGGTCTGGGGGACGGGCTTCACGGAGACACACGACATACCCGGAATCGAAGGCATCGACTGGGGAATGCTGAACGCCGCCGCCGACAGCTTGGCCGAGCTTGCCGGAAACCGCCGTACCTGGGCCGAGGACGTGAATTCGCTGCAGCATCGGCTGAGCACGGCCTGGACGGGCAAGGCGGCGGATGCCGCACGCGAGCAGTACGCGGCGATGAAGGCTCCTGTCGAGGACTACTGTGATGCGGCGGAAACCCTCGGGAATCACCTGAAGACCGCTGTGAGGGTCCCGCGGGAGCTCATCGGTCCGGGAGGACTGTCCGACTTCAAAAAACGCAGCACTTTCTGGAATTCCTATGGGCTCCACGATCAGTCCGAGGACATGCTTCAGGACATCGACGGCATGGAGAAGTTGGTCTCCAACCCACAAGAAGTCATGTCGGCAATGGTGACGAGCCCGCAGAGTCCTTATGATCGCGCGCTGTCTCAGCGCATCATCGACTACGGGGTTCAGAATTTTGGTCAGGAGCATGTGAACAAAGCTCTTGGACCCGACGGGCATGGATTCGTCGCGAAAGTCGATGTCACTTGGGAAGATCTCAAACTTCCCGGATCTCCCGCTTGTCGCAGTACACTCGGTTCCGATACTTGTTCTTGTGATCGCATCACGTGGCTGGACACGTTTTGTGCCTGGTACGCGCACGACGTGAAAAATCTCCGCGATCGGATCCACCATGCGTACGAGCGCACCGAGGAGGCGTGGACCGAGCTCAGGAACCGGCTCGAGCAGCTCGACGCCGATCCGTTCGCGAAGTTGAGCATGGGCCGTCCCGGTCAGCGGCCGCCGCGGGGCGAGCCCGCCGGTGAGCAAGCACCCCCGCCTGCTCCGGGCCGGGAGGAGAACGGCCGGCCTCCCGGCATGCCGAACGCAGGCGGCGGTGGCGGTGCCGGGGGAGGTGTCTCGAGTCCTGCCGGTGGTGGTTCGGTGAGCGCGTCGGCAGCACCGCAGGGATCGCCCACTCCGACCCCTCCGAGCATGCCGGAACCGCCGGAGAGGCCGCAGTCACCCGGAACGCCCGAGCCGCACGGCCCCGGGGAGACCGGACGATCACCGGAGCCTCCTGCGGTACAGCCGGGCGGTGCCGCACCTGCGCCCACCGCGGGCGGGCAGATCACGGTCGGCGAGGGACCGAACCGGATCACGGTGAGCGAACCGGGTCCGAACGGTGAGGTCCGGCTGAGCATTCCCGGTGAGGACGGCGGGCCGAAGACCTACGAGATCGGCTTCGGGCAGGAGGGCCTCGTCCTGCACCAGGGCGGGGCCGGGCAGGCCCCTGCCGGTCAGGAGTTCACGGGACGAGCGGAGGAAGGGAAGTCGTCGACGGCGGCACCCGGCACGGGGCAGGCCGTGCCGCAGGTCCCCGCTCCCTCGGCCGGTGCGGAGGGAACGGTTCAGGTGCCGGTCGGTCCGGAAGGTCAAGCCGTCGTCGAGAACGGCAATCGGACCATCACGGTCGAACAGACGTCCTCCGGCGAGCTGCAGCTGACCGTGGCCGACGAGAACGGCTCACCACAGAGTTACACGGTGGACTTCGGCGGGGAAGGGGCAGCGGAGCCGCAACAGCCCTACACCCCGCGACAGGCCTCTCGGGCACCGCTCGATCAGCCGGTGCCCGCCGGTTCGGCGCCCACGATCCTGCAGGGAGGCGGTGGTTTCTCCTCGATGAGCGGATCCGGCGACGAGGACATCCGCAACTCGTTCGGGAGTGTGTCCGGCACCCTGTTCGGCCCTGCTGACAGTGCCGCCGGTCACCAGTGGGGGCAGTCCACGGGTGTCGGCCACTTCACCGGAGGGCCCGGTGCGGTCGGTCTGCCGAGCATGGGCAGTGACGTTTCGAACAGCAGTGCACAGGGCGCGACCGGTCTGGCGTCGATGAGCGGATCCGCAGGGGCGGCTCCTCCGGACGAGCAGGGCTCGGCGATGCGTGGCGGCATGATGCCGATGGGCGGCACGGGTGGCGCCGGCGGTCAGAGCGGCGGTGACGAGGAACGCACCAGCGACAGTCCCTGGCGGACACGGGGAGACCTGTTCGACGACGGTGTCGATGCGGACGTGGCGTGGCAGTATCGCGCGGTACTGGGGGAGAGCGAGGACGAGTGAGTCGCGCTGGATTCGAATGGTGGAGCAGGTGATGGACGGGTCGATCGGTTCGAATTCGGCACTCGACGAAATACTCGAGCGTGCCCGGCGCCGCCGGGGCGAACTCGATGCCGAGTACGCCGAGCAGGCAGCGAGAATTCAGGGCGAGATCGCCGAGCGGGAACGCGCTTTCGAACAGCAGCAAGCCGATTTCGATCTCCGGGAAGCCGAGCGACGCGAGGCGCAGCACCCGGCGCAGGCACAGCCACAGTCGGATCCTGCGGCCGATTCGCGCAGGCAGGTCCGTGCCGGGCGCTTCGGCCGACCGATCGAGGAAACGGCCGTGCCGTCGGCCCCGGCACATCCCACGCCGCGTCGGCGTCCTGTCCTCGACGACGATTGGGACGACGACGACTTCTCCCGGCGCAGCTGGCTGCGTTGAGCCGAGCGGGCAGGAGCACGCAGTGACTCGGGGATTGCCACCGGACGGGCAGATGGCATCCGTCGTGCCGTCGCGGGTCCCCTTCCGGCAGGGGCCCAGCAGCAGTGGCAGCACGGGCCGCCGTGCCGAGAATCAGGTCGGTACGAGCTCGTCGGTGGAGTGCTCGGTGTCGATGGGGCAGCCGGGGACATCGGCGTCGAGCAGTGCCTTGCCGCGCGTGTCGTCGGCCAGCGTGTGCAGGAGGAAAGCGGTGAGCAGACCCCGGGACAGCCGCCGGGTGCCGTAGTGGGACTTGCCGTGCAGCAGGAGTTCGGTCCAGTGCCTGCCCTCGGTGAAGCCGAGATGGTCGGCCTTTTTGACCGTGCGTAGCTGTACCGGGCCGTTCCAGGCTTTCGCGATCGGTTCGGCGTTGGCGGTGGCCGGGGCCAACAGGTCGCGCCCTGCTGCCAGATGCATCCCCGGAACGGTGACGCGCTTGGCTGCTTCCAGTGCGGACGGCATGGTTTCGGAGACCGCGAGAGTGGCGACCGACCGGATGCGCTCGTCCTCGGCGGCTGCGAGTACGGCGCTGCCGCCGCCCATGGCATGTCCGGCCACGGCGAGCCGCTTCTCGTCGACGCTGATGTCGCCCTCGCCGAGACGCACTCCGGCGCAGATGTCCAGTGTGGTGCGCAGGTCGGCGGTGAAGAGCCGGTGCGAGGCGAACACCCCCCGCTGGGTTGCCGGGGCGGCGGCGACGATGCCCCACGAGGCCAGGTGCCGCAGCAGGCTCAGGTAACGCCGGGGCGGCTGCAGCCAGCCGTGCCCGAACGCGACAGCGGGAAGACCGCGCCCGCTGCGCGGGGTGCAGACCAGACCGGGCAGGCCGACCAGTGCGAGGTCACCGTGCAGCACCTCGTGCGGTCCCCGCTGCGAGAGTTCCTCCAGCGCCTTCTTGGGGCTCTTGGCTGCCTTCTCGGCAATCTTGGCAGTGCGCGCCATGGCTCATCACGGTAGCGGATCGGGCGGTTTCCCGCGGTGACGGCGGGCTCCGGCCCGACCGGTCCGTCCGCGCGGGCCCCGCTCGGTGCGAGCCGGTTGCCGAAGGTCCGCACGGCAAGCGGTGGGCACGGGAGCGGATTCGATGAACTCGCAGCGCACAACGTCGACCGTCCGTGCGATCCATGCCTTCGGGTGCGCTCGTCCCGGTCTGGCTACCCTGGTTGGGGTGTGCGGAATTGTGGGTTACGTAGGACAGCGTCCGGCGCTCGATGTGGTGCTCGACGGTTTACGACGACTGGAGTACCGGGGATACGACTCGGCCGGAGTGGCCATGCTCGACGGCACGGGCCGGCTCGCGATCGAGCGCAGGGCCGGGGCGCTGGCCAACCTGGAGCAGCGACTCGCCGAGGTCGGTACCGAGCGCTTCGCGGGCACCAGCGGCATGGGGCACACGCGGTGGGCCACGCACGGCGCGCCGACCGACCGCAACGCCCATCCGCACAGCGACGCGAGCAGCAAGGTCGCGGTGGTGCACAACGGCATCATCGAGAACTTCGCCGCGCTCCGCGCCGAGCTGGAGACGGCCGGGGTCGAGATGGTCAGCGACACCGACACCGAAATCGTGGCCCACCTGATCGCCCATGCCCACACCCGGGGCCCGGCGGCCGGCGACCTGTCCGCGAGCGTGTGCGCGGTGGCGCGCCGCCTGGAAGGTGCCTTCACTCTCGTGGTCACGCACGCCGACGAGCCCGACACGATCGTCGCGGCGCGCCGCTCCTCGCCGCTGGTCGTGGGTGTCGGCGACGACGAGATGTTCGTCGCCTCGGACGTGGCCGCGTTCATCGAGCACACCCGCGATGCCGTCGAGCTCGGCCAGGACCAGGCGGTCACCATCACCGCCGACGGCTATCACGTCAGCGACTTCCACGGTGAACAGGCCGCGGCCAAGCCGTTCACCATCGACTGGGACCTCTCGGCCGCCGAGAAGGGCGGCCACGACTACTTCATGCTCAAAGAGATCGAGGAGCAGCCCGAGGCGCTGGTCAACACCCTGCGCGGGCATTTCGCCGACGGCAGCGTGCTCCTCGACGAGCAGCGCATGACCGAGCAGGACCTGCGCGACATCGACAAGGTCTTCGTCGTCGCGTGTGGCTCGGCGTACCACTCCGGGCTGCTGGCCAAGTACGCCATCGAACACTGGTGCCGGGTGCCGGTGGAGGTCGAACTGGCCAGCGAGTTCCGCTACCGCGACCCGGTGCTGGGACGGGACACCCTGGTCGTGGCGATCTCGCAATCCGGCGAAACCGCCGACACCCTGGAGGCGGTGCGTCACGCGCGCACCCAGCACGCGCGGGTGCTGGCGATCTGCAACACCAACGGCGCGCAGATCCCCCGGGAGTCCGACGCGGTGCTCTACACCCACGCCGGGCCGGAGATCGGGGTGGCGGCGACGAAGACCTTCCTCGCCCAGGTCGCGGCGAACTACCTGGTCGGTCTGGCCCTGGCGCAGGCACGCGGAACCAAGTACTCCGACGAGGTGGCCCGCGAGTTCTCCGAGCTCGCGGCGATGCCCGACGCCGTGCGCCGCGTGCTGTCGACGGTGGAGCAGGTGCGGGAACTGAGCCGCAGGACGGCGGAGGCCAAGGCGGTGCTGTTCCTCGGCAGGCACGTGGGGTATCCGATCGCGCTGGAGGGTGCGCTCAAGCTCAAGGAACTCGCCTACATGCACGCCGAGGGCTTCGCGGCCGGGGAGCTCAAGCACGGTCCGATCGCGCTGATCGAGGACGGACTTCCGGTGGTCGTCATGATGCCCTCGGCCAAGGGCCGGGCCCAGTTGCACGCGAAGATGCTGTCGAACATTCGTGAGATCCAGGCCCGTGGCGCCCGCACCATCGTCATCGCCGAGGAGGGTGACGAGACGGTGCGGCCGTTCGCCGACGAGCTCGTCGAGGTCCCGGCCGTGCCGACACTGCTGCAACCGTTGGTGTCGACGGTGCCGCTGCAGGTGCTGTCCGCCGAAATCGCCCGCACGCGCGGGTACGACGTCGACAAACCCCGTAACCTGGCGAAGTCGGTCACCGTGGAATAAGAATTCCTCTCGGCATGGCTCGTGGTGCGGTGCCGGTGGCGCGGGTGGCCGAAGCGGCCGGCGCCGCTTTCGAAGTGAGTCCGAGCGTGTGGGTGGGAGAGTCCGTGCAGGGAGTGTGGACGCCGGATCAGGTGCGTGCCGCCGAGCAGCGGCTCTTCGAACGCACGCCCGAGCCGGCCGTCATGCAACGCGCCGCGCACGCGGTGTCCCTGCACACCGCCCGGCTGCTCGGTGCGCGTACGGGTGCCGTATCCGGAAGGCATGTCACGCTGCTCGTGGGCGCGGGCAACAACGGCGGGGACGCGTTGTGGGCCGGAGCGTTCCTACGCAGGCGTGGCGCAGGGGTCACCGCCCTGCTGCTGTCTCCCGCCAGGACGCACGCTGCGGGCCTCGCCGCGTTGCGCCGCGCCGGCGGCCGGGTGGTCGAGGCCGAGGATGCGAGCGCCGACACCGCCGGGGTCGGCGCGGAGGCCTCGGATGCGCTGGACCGTGCCGACGCCGTGGTCGACGGCATCGTCGGGTTGTCGGGGCGCGGTTCGCTGCGGCCGCGCGCCGCCGAGCTGGTCCGGCGCACCGCTGCCCCGGTCGTGGCCATCGACCTGCCCAGCGGTGTGGACCCACTCACCGGGATGGTGGACGGCCCGGCGGTCCGGGCCGATGTCACCGTGACGTTCGGGAGCCACAAGCCCGGCCACGTTCTCGGTGCGGGGCCGGAGCACTCGGGGGCGGTCGCGGTGATCGACATCGGTATCGACCCGCATCTCGGCGACCCGGAGTTCGTGCTGCTGGACACTGCCGATGTCGGCGCGGGATGGCCGGTCCCGGCCCCGATGGACGACAAGTACAGCCAGGGCGTGGTCGGTGTCGCGGCGGGCTCGGCGAACTTTCCCGGGGCGGCCGTGCTGGCCGGAGGCGCGGCGGTGCAGGCGACCTCCGGCATGGTCCGCTACGCGGGCCCGGCCGCCGATGTGGTGCGGTCGCACTGGCCGGAAGTGGTCGCCACCGGTTCGGTGGCCGACGCCGGGCGGGTGCAGGCCTGGTCCGTCGGCCCGGGAATCGGGACCGGCGCGAGCGGCCGTGCGGTCCTGGCCGAAGTCCTGGAATCCGGGCGTGCCGTGTGCGCCGATGCCGACGCGATCACGTTGCTGGCCGAGGACACGACCCTGTGGGACTCGCGGGATCCGGACGCGCCGCTGGTGCTGACCCCGCACAGCGGGGAGTTCGCGCGGTTGGCGGGGGACTTCGGCGGGGACCGGATCTCCGCCGCGCGCATGGTGGCGGCGCGGCACGATGTCGTGCTGCTGCTCAAGGGCAACAGCACCGTGGTCGCCGCTGCCGACGGCCGGGTGCTGGTGAACTCGTCGGGGCATGCCTGGCCCGCGACGGCCGGATCCGGGGATGTGCTCACCGGCCTGATCGGCGCCCTCCTGGCAAGCGGTGTCGAGCCGTGGCTGGCCTGTGGCTACGCCACGCATGTGCACTCCCTGGCCGCCGAGATCGCCGCCTCCGGCGGGAGGGGACGCCCCGACACACCCGGTACCCGCGGCCCGGACGGTGCTTCGGGCATGGGCGCGCCCATCGGCGCGTCGGCGCTGCTGGCGGCCGTCCCGGATGCCGTGCGCGCTGCCCGCGCCGACGCACTCGACTGACGCGGGTCGCGGCCCGCGCGGCGATGCCACTGCACCAGCTTGCGCAAAACCGCGGGAACCCGCCGTAGTGCCGGTGAGCAGGCAGAAGCGCGAGATCAAGGGCGCTGTGCGAAGATGGCCATGCCATGAACGACCAGACCGCGTACCGTGCCGACCTGCGTATCGAGGTCGGGGCGATCCGTCATAATGTCGCTGTTCTCGCCGACCGCGCGAGGCGTTCCGGGGCGCGGACGATGGCGGTCGTGAAGTCCGACGGCTACGGGCACGGTGCACTGACCGTGGCGCGGGCCGCTCTGGAATCCGGCGCGGAATGGCTCGGTGTGGCCTCCGTCACCGAGGCGCTGCACCTGCGCCGGGCGGGTATCGAGGCTCCGCTGCTGTGCTGGCTGTACTCCCACGGGGAGGATCTGACCCCCGCGGTCGCCGCCGGTGTCGACGTGTCGGCTTCCACCGTGGCGGATCTGCGCAGGATCGAGGAAGCGGCCTCCTCGCTCGGCCGTCCCGCGCGGGTGCACCTCAAGATCGACACGGGGCTGAACCGCAGCGGTTGTCCCCCCGAGCAGTGGCCCGACCTCGTCGAAAGCGCGGCGAAGGCGCAGGCCGACGGTGCCGTCGAGGTGCTCGCGGTGTGGTCGCACCTGGCCTGCGCCGACGAGCCCGGCCACCCGTCGGTCGACATGCAGGCCGACCGGTTCCGGCGTGCCTACGAACAGGCGCGGCAGGCGGGCCTGCGCCCGATGCGCCACCTGGCGAACTCGGCTGCGGTACTGACCCGCCCGGACCTGCACTTCGATCTCGTCCGGCCGGGGATCGCCGTCTACGGCCTGGACCCCGTCCCGCAGGCGGGGGACCACGGGCTGCGCCCGGCCATGACGTTTCGCTCCTCGGTGGTGCTGACGAAACGCATCGCCGCCGGTGAGGGGGTGTCCTATGGGCATTCGTGGCGGGCCGAGCAGCCGGTGACCGTCGCGCTGGTCCCGGTCGGCTACGCCGACGGGGTGCCGCGCACGCTGTCCGGCCGGTTCTCGGTCTGGTTGGCGGGTAAGCGCCGCCCCGTGGTCGGACGTGTGTGCATGGACCAACTCGTGGTGCTGTGCGATGACGACGCGGTCGCCGAAGGGGACGAGGTGGTGCTGTTCGGACCGGGTGACCGGTCGGAGCCGACCGCCGCGGAGTGGGCGGACACGCTGGGCACAATCCATTACGAGATCGTCACGGGAATGTATCGTCCTCGAGTGAGCCGAACCGTGGTGGAAACGGAGGCCGAGTCATGAAGCCGTGGCAGGCCCTCGTCTGGAGCGGTGGTGTACTGGGGGCCGCTGTAACCGGAACGGCGATGGGATTCGCCGCGCACAGTTCCCGTATCGCCGCCCAGCGACTCAGCGGTGTCGACGGTGACCCCTATGCGGACGAACCGCTCGGGCGTCTCAAACCCACCCGGCAGTCCACGGTGGCCGCCGATGACGGTGTTCCGCTGGCCGTGCAGGAGATCATGCCCGCCGACGGTGGTGAGGCGGAACTGACCGTGGTCCTCGTGCACGGGTACGCCCTGGATTCACGGTGCTGGCATTTCCAGCGCAGAGATCTCGCGGAACTCACCGGCCCCCGGGTGAAGCTGGTGCTCTACGATCAGCGCAGCCACGGCCGCTCGGGCCATTCCGGCAGGCAGAACAGCACGATCGAGCAGCTCGGCAGGGATCTCGACGCGATCCTGCGTGCGACGGCCAGTCAGGGGCCGGTTATGCTGGTCGGGCACTCGATGGGTGGCATGGCGATCATGGCGCTGGCCGAGCAGCGGCCGAAGCTGTTCGCCGATCGAATCTCGGCGGTGGCGCTGATCGGCACGTCGGCCGGCGAGATCGGAGCTTCCGGGCTCCCCAAGCCGTGGTTGTCCCGGCACAATCCGTTGACCCGCGGACTCGGTCTGGTGGCGGCCTGGCAGTCGGGGCTGGTCGAACGCGCACGCCGTACCGGATCCCAGCTCACCTGGAGCATCGTTCGCACTCTGGCTTTCGGGGGCGGGGAGGTCAGTACGGCCCTGGTCGACCTGGTGGACGACATGATCGCGGGAACGACCGTCGAGGTGGTCACGGACTTCCTGGACACCATCGGGTCCCACGACCGCAAGGCGGCGCTGGCCGGTTTGCGCCACTGCGAGGTCCTGGTGCTCGGTGGGGATGCCGACCGGCTCACCCCGTTCTCGCACGCCGAGGCGATCGTCGAGGAGCTGCCGGACGCCGAGCTGGTGCGGGTCGAAGGTGGTGGACACATGATCATACTGGATTGCAACAAGTTCGTCACGAAGCATCTGGTGGGATTGATCCGGCGCGCCGTGCCCGGGAACGACGGCGCGAGCGACCTGGCCGAGAAGGCGAGTGGCACGTGACCTCGGAAACCGTGATGCGGACGTACGAGTGCCCCCGGGAGACCGACTCGCTGGAGTTCGGCCGTCGGCTGGGCGAGCGGTTGCGTGCCGGAGATCTCGTGCTGCTGGCGGGCCCGCTGGGGGCGGGCAAGACCGTGCTCGCGCGTGGTATCGCCGCCGGGATGGGGGTGACCGGCCGTGTGGCCTCCCCGACGTTCGTGCTCGCGCGGGTGCACCGGCCCGCTACCGGGGGCGGTGACGCGGCACTGGTGCACGTGGACGCCTACCGCTTGACCACGTTGGACGAGCTCGACGACCTGGATCTGGACACGGATCTCACCGATGCCGCCGTCGTGGTGGAGTGGGGTGAGGGCGTGGCCGAACGCCTCGGTGACGAGTACCTCGTGGTGCGGCTGCGCCGTCGCGACGACGACGTTCGCGAGATCACCCTGGAGCCGCACGGCCCGTCCTGGATCGAGCGGGTCGCGCTCTGAAGCGCTTGGTGCCCGCCACCGAACCGGGATGCGGCAACATCGTTCGGATCACCCGATCGATTCTCGCGTGGCGCACCGGTGTTCGGGCACCATGGCGCGACGTGGCGGGGATTCCGGGAAGGCTTCTCGGTGGCCGACCCGGTTCCGGGTAACCGCCGGGTACCGCCAGGAGGTCGGTGTGGTCAGCTTTTTCCGGCGTTTTGCGGACGACGTTCGGAGGCGGCGGTACCTGGACGCGTACGCCGCCGGGTTCGTTGCCTTCGCCATGGCGGCTGTGACGATCTTCGTCGACACTCTCGGCGACGAGCTCCGGTGGGCCGCCGCTCTTGCGGGGATAGGGATCACCGTCCTGCGGCTCACCTCCCCGGAAAACCGGGCGGCTGCCACCCGTGGTGCTTCTGTCGGCGACCGGTCCGTGTTCGACGACAACCCGCTCGCGGAAAGACTGAAAACGGCCCGCGAGGTGTGTGTGTTCGCGCCCTCGGCGGTCAACGTGCTGAGCGAGCAGTACAGCGAGACACTGCGGAGAGATGTCCTGGGGCGCAGGCAGGGGCGCGTCCGGGTGATCGTTCTGGACCCCGCGGAGCGGGCGGCGGTGTCCCTGGCGGTGCGGCAACTGGACGAATCCCTGGATTACCAGCGCAGCGACCTCCGGGCCGACCTGGGATCCGTCGTCGAGGAGTTGCGGCGGATGAGCGAGTGGGATGTCGAAGGAAACTTCGAGTTCGGATTCCTGCCGTACAACCCGGGATTCAGCCTTCTCGCGCTGAACCCGAACTCGAGCGACGGTGTGGTGCTCGTCGAGCTGCACGGGTTTCACAACGAGTCGACGGCCAAACGGATGCACGTCGAGTTCACCAGGGGAAGCGATCCGTACTGGTACGAGTACTGGTGTCACCAGTTCGAGCGCATGTGGTCCCGGTCGCGGGTGCCGCGGACGGAGGCGGAAGACGTGGAAGTCACCGAGGAGCCGCGGCCCTGACTCGGCATTTCAGGGATGCTCGTTCGCGGTGCTGAGTTCGGTGCCGAGTTCGCGGGCGAGCCGCTGCATCAGCGGGATGACCTCGTCGGTGGTGATGCGGGCCATGCGCCCCTCCGGCCCGCTGATGGAGATCGCGGCGCCGGCGGGTGCGTCGGGGACGGCAACGGCATAGCAGCGCACGCCGACTTCCTGCTCTCCGTCGTCGAGCGCGTAACCGGCCTGGCGGATCTCGGTCAGCTCCGCCTGCATACCGGTGACCGTGGTGATCGTGCGCTCGGTCTGCGGCTCCATGCTGGACCGGGACAGCACCTGTGTGACCGCTTCGTCGGACATGGTGGCCATCACGGCCTTGCCGACCGCCGTCGCGTGCGCGTCGACACGCCTGCCCACCTCGGTGAACATCCGCATCGAGTGTTGTGAGGGCACCTGCGAGACGTAGACGATCTGCGTGCCCTCGAGCACGGCCATGTTGGAGGTCTCGCCGGTGGCTTCGGTCAACTCGGCCAGGTACGGGCGCGCCCAGGATCCGAGTGCGCGGCTGGCCGTCTCGCCGAGTCGGATCAGGCTGGGTCCGAGGGCGTAGCGCCGCGAGGGCTGCTGGCGCGCGTATCCGGAGCTGACGAGGGTGCGCATGATGCGGTGGATCGTCGGCAGGGGCAGTGCGGAGGCCTCGGCGAGGTCGCTCAGCGTCACCTCGCCTCCCGCGTCGGCCATCAGTTCCAGGAGTTCGAAGGTGCGTTCGACCGACTGCACGCCTGCTCCCTGGCCGGACTTGGACCGTTCCGGCCCGTTTCGGTCGGGACCTCTCCGCCCGGCACCTCCGCGGTCGGATCCATTCCGACCGGCACCGTCCCGTCCAGCCGTCATCGCGACGATCCTCTTCCCATCTCGTGCTCGGCCTGCTTGACCAGCCCCGCGGTGACCGTCCGCGGTTGGTGGGCCCACCCTAGAGCCACCGGCCGTTCCGGAACCCGGACGGGTGGGCCAGGCCATCTTGCCTCAAGCAACATGTGGAAACTAACCTCCACGATACAGAAAACATTACGGATGTACCGCTAGCCGGTTGGGCCCCTACCACGGGTGCACGGGCGCGACCGTCGCGGCACGCTGGCCTTGGCCACCGTCTGTGAACCCGGCACCAGAAAGAGGTGGACGTCTCCATGTCCCAATCCACTCCGTCCGGATCGGAAATCGCACAGGGTGTGCAGGTGCTCGGCGGCGCTGTCGAGCGCGGCGACGAGATTCTCACCCCCGAGGCACTCGACTTCGTCGCGCGCCTGCAGCGCTCGTTCGGCAGCCGCCGCGACGAACTCCTGGAGCGCCGCAAGCAGCGCCGTGCCGAGGCCGCCCGTAACGGCAAGCTGGACTTCCTCGAATCCACCCGCGAGATCCGCGAGTCCGACTGGCAGGTCGCCGAAGCACCTGCTGCGCTGCAGGACCGCCGGGTGGAGATCACCGGGCCGACCGACCGCAAGATGTCGGTCAACGCGCTGAACTCCGGTGCCAGGGTGTGGCTGGCCGACCTGGAGGACGCCAACACCCCGCACTGGTCCAACGTCGTGTCCGGCCAGGTCAACCTCTACGACGTGATCCGCAAGCAGGTGGAGCTGACCACGCCGGAGGGCAAGCAGTACAAGCTCCGCGACGACATCGAGCACGCCGTGCCGCTGGTGCGCCCGCGCGGCTGGCACTTCGACGAGCGTCACATCCTCATCGACGGCAAGCCCGCCGTCGGTGCGCTGGTGGACTTCGGTCTGTACTTCTTCCACAACGCCCACGAGGGGCTCGAGCGGGGCAGCGGCCCGTACTTCTACCTGCCGAAGATGGAAAGCCATCTGGAGGCACGGTTGTGGAACGACGTGTTCGTGCAGGCCCAGCAGGAGCTCGGCGTCCCGCACGGCTCGGTGCGCGCGACGGTGCTCATCGAGACCATTCCGGCGGCGTTCGAGATGGAGGAGATCCTCTACGAACTGCGCGACCACAGCGGGGGCCTCAACGCGGGGCGCTGGGACTACCTGTTCAGCGTGATCAAGACCTTCCGCGAGTCCGACAGGTACATCCTCCCGGACCGCAACAGCGTCACGATGACCGCGCCGTTCATGCGTGCCTACACCGAGCTGCTGGTGCGCACGTGCCACAAGCGCGGCGCCTTCGCCATCGGGGGCATGGCGGCGTTCATCCCGAACCGCCGTGACCCGGAGGTCACGGAGAAGGCGATGGCCAAGATCCACGACGACAAGAACCGCGAGGCCGCCGACGGTTTCGACGGTTCCTGGGTCGCGCACCCCGACACGGTGTCGGTGTGCAAGGAGGAGTTCGACGCGGTGCTCGGCGACAAGCCGAACCAGCTCGACCGCAAGCGCGAGGACGTTTCGGTGACCGCCGAGGACCTGCTCGACGTCGCCGCCACCCCCGGTGCCAGGAGCATCGAGGGACTCCGGAGCGCCGTGGACATCGGTGTGCGCTACATCGTGTCCTGGCTGGGGGGCAACGGCGCGGCCGGCATCCACAACATGATGGAGGACGCGGCGACCGCCGAGATCTCGCGGTCGCAGCTGTGGCAGTGGCTGCACAACGACGTCGTCCTGGCCGATGGTCGACAGGTGACCAAGGAACTCGTTCGCGAGGTGCTGGCCGACACCGAAAAGCAGCTCCGCAGCGAGGAGGGCTTCCCGGTCGAGAACCTCGGCCGTGCGGTCGAGCTGTTCGAGCGGGTGGCGGTGGCCGACGAGTTCGCCGACTTCCTCACGTTGCCCGCTTATGAGTACATCGACTGAGACGGACGATTCCAGCGGCTTGCTCGGGTGGTTGCTGAACCGCCGCCCCATTTGGCGCCTTGCTGCGTTGACGCCCGCTTGGGTAGCGACCTACACGGCGCGGACGCCTGCCTTGCAATGCATCCAAATGGAACGGCGGGAGTGGTCCCTCTGCTCAGGGTGATCATTCGGACGTGCAACACAGCAGTAGCGCCGAACACGTCGATCCCACTCGTCTGAGTGGCCGAAGGAGAGGAGTGCACGTGGCCAGGAGCTCCCTGGAGACCGCGGAGGTCGAGCAGCGGCTTTCGCGATTGTCCGCAGTGGACGAGCACATGGCGGACCGGTATCCGGGTGCCACCCATCGGAGGCAGCCGGTGCACACCTGCTACGTGCCCGCGGGCAAGGTGGACGCCGACACCGTGCGGCGGTGGTCCCGGGAGGCTCTGGCCGCACTCGACGAGCACGCGGCACAGCCCCGGGATCTCGCGGGGATCCTGGGGCTGGCCCCGCAGGACGCGGCTGCGGTGCACCCGCGCGTGCGGGCGAAGCTGCTCGATGCCCCGATCGAGGACCTGCGGATCGACTTCGAGGACGGTTACGGCCGTCCGGACGACGAGGTCGAGGACGCCGACGCGGAGCGCACGGCCGGTGTCGTGGCCGAGTGGTTCCGGCAGGGCACGGCACCGGACAACGTCGGCCTGCGGGTGAAGTCCTTCGACGACCCGCAGCTGCGGAGCAGGTCCGTGCGGACCCTGGACATATTCCTGACCGAACTCGTCCGGGCCCGTGGGGAACTGCCAGGGGGATTGCGGCTGACCTTCCCCAAGGTCGTCGACGTGTCCCAGATCGAGGTCTTCGTCGAGATCCTCCAGCTCCTGGAGCAGCGGCTCGATCTGGACGAGGGGGCGCTCTCGTTCGAGATCCAGGTCGAAACCACGCAGTCCATCGTGGATTCCGAGGGTCGGATGGCCCTGCCGCGCTTCCTCCGCGCGGGCCGGGGCCGGGTCAGCGGGCTGCACTTCGGCACCTACGACTACACCGCCAGCTGCGGCCTGACCGCGGTGCATCAGCATCTCGCACATCGGGCCTGCGACTTCGCCCGGCACGTGATGCAGGTGTCGGCGGCCGGTACCGGGGTTTTCCTCTCCGACGGATCGACGAACGTGCTCCCGGTCGGTGAGCAGGTACACCACGGCTGGAAGATGCATTACGGCCTGGCGCGGCGCTCGCTGGAGCACGGCTTTTTCCAGGGCTGGGACATGCACCCGGCGCAGCTGGTCACCCGGTACGCGGCGGTGTTCACCGCGTTTCGCGAATCGGCTCCGGCCGAGGCGAAGCGGTTGTCGGCCTACGTCTTCGCCACCGGCGGGGCGGTCCTCGACGAGCCGGCGACCGCGCGCGCATTGGCGGCGTCGTTCGTCCGGGCGATGGACAACGGTGCCACCGACTCCGCGGAGGTCTACGAGATGACGGGTCTGTCCGAGTCGAAGGTCCGCGAACTCGGCCGGCTGTAGGGCCGGTGAGTACCCGGTGAGCGGACCGTTTCGGTCTCTGGGCCGTCGTCGCGGTCACCGCTCTGGTGACCCGCCGCCGCAGCGCCGCCTCCCGGTGCGGGCGGCGCTGCTGTCGGAGCCGGTGAGCGGGTAACCCGGTGACCACTGCGGGGGCGCACCGATTCCGCACCGGTACGCCCCCGCTGACTGGTGGTCAGAGCCGCCCGGCGGTCACAGCGGCTGGTTGACGGCGGCTTCGGCATCGACGATGCCGTGCCCGAACAGGGGAGTGAACAACCCGGTCTGCTCGAGCAGCGGGGTGCGCGCCGTTTCCAGCAGAGCCTGCTCCACGCCTGCGGCCGTACGCCCCTGGGCGCTCAGGAGTGCGGCGACCCCGGCGACGTGCGGGGCGGCCATGGAGGTCCCGGCGAAGGAGTCGTAGTTGTCGCTGCCGCATTCGGTCGAACCGGTGCCTCGGGGAACGGTGGACCACACGTCCTCGGCACAGGACTGGATCGCCGAACCACCCGGCGCCGCCAGCGAGTTGGCGTCCAACTTGATGCCGAGGTTGGAGTACAGGGAGTGGAACTCGTTGCGGTCGGTCGCCGTGACGCACAGGGCGCCCGACTCCCAGGAAGGTGTGGCGCACAGCGGTGAGAGTTCGTTCCCGGCCGCGGCGACCACCACGACCCCCTTCTCACGCGCGTAGGCGATCGCGTCCTTGGCCGCGCTCTGCAGACCGGTCAGCGTCAGCAGTTGCGCACCGGGGAGAGCTCCCACGCTGAGGTTGATCACGTCCGCGCCGTGGTCGGCCGCGTAGCGGATACCGGCTGCGATATCGGTGAAGCTGCCGGAACCACCTTCCAGCACCTTGATCGGCATGATGCGGGCATCCGGTGCCACTCCGGCGATACCGATCCCGTTGTCGGTGGCCGCGGCCGCGATGCCGGACACGTGAGTCCCGTGGGTGTCGCTGGGTTGACCCTTGCCGTCCACCCCTTTCCAGCCGCCGTTTCCGCACGGAGCGGGATTCTGTCCACAACCGACGAAGGTGGCCCCGGGCACCAGTTGGGACTTCAGATCGGGGTGATTCAGGTCGACACCGGTGTCCACCACGGCGATGACCTGCCCGGCACCGGTGCTTTCGGACCATGCTTCGGGGGCATGGATCTGCTCGATGCCCCACTGCTTGCTTCGGAGGGGGTCGTCGGTGGACTGCACGGTGCCGGGTTCGGCCGCCGCGGCAGGTGCCGCGAGGACGAGCGTGCCTGCGGCGGCACAGGCGGTGATCACTGATCGCAACCGCATGGAATCTCCCATGGTTTAAGGCACGGTTCAGGCGATCAACGACCATGGGAGTGCCGGGGTGACGACCGTTACGTCATCGTTTTTGACTTCGATGGCAACGTCGGCGACGCGGTGTTCGGACGGCGCTCGAGGCCGCCGCGGGCCGCAACCGCAGCAGCCGCGGATGCGGTCGCGGCCACGGATCAGCGGGCCAGCACGGGATGCAGGCCGTTCCAGCGCAGGCCGGCCACATACATTCCGCGCGGGCCACCGGGAGCGGCGAGATCGCCGTGGAAGACGATGTGCTCGGAGTCCTCGACCACGTCCTGACCACCGGGGTCGGCCACCTGGCCGTCGAGTGTGTCCTTGCTCAGGAAAGCGCCCGGAGCCTTGGTATACGGCCCGGTGAGTGTCGGGGAGGTCGCGTAGTTCGTGAAATACCGGCCGCTGTCGAACGTGTTCGCGGAATAGAACAGGACATAGCCCTGCTCACGCCGCACCAGCGTGGGCGCTTCGATCACTCCGGCCTCCTCCGGGCGCGTCGATCGCAGCAGCACGACCTCCGAGCCCTGCTGGGTGAGCCCGTCGGCGGCGACGGGACGCAGCCGGATCGCGGAAGGTCCGCCTCGCGCACGAGCACCGCGCGAGTCCTTGTACAGCAGGTAGCGACGGCCGTCGGAGTCGACGAAGGCGGCCGGATCGATGACATCGCCCCGCCCGGCCCCGCAGACCAGCGGCTGCGGGCCGGTGGGTGCGAAAGGACCGCCGGGGGTGTCGGCGACGGCCGCGCCGAGGCACTGCTGCCGGTTTCCGGAATGGAAAGCGGTGTAGTAGAGCAGGAATGTCCCGTCGTCGCGCCTGCTGACGTCGGGAGCCCAGATATTCGGATGGCCCTGTGCGTCGGGTCCGATCCACTCCGGAAGGTTGCTCGAGGGCAACGCGTCGGGCTGGTGCCGCCACGGTCCGGTGAGGTCTTCGGCAGTGGCGACCTGTACGTTCGTGCCTCCGCTGTTCGTGGCATAGGCCCAGCGGACTCCGGCGATGTCGACAACGCCGGGATCGGGAAAGTCCCGATCGATCACGAGGTGGACCACATCGGACGTTGCCGTGTGGTGCGGGCCGGTTGCTCGGGCCGACACGGGCGGACAGGGGAGTGCGGCCAGAGCCGCTGTGGTGATGACGGCGCGACGTGAGTACCGCGGGAATCGCTGCACGATCTCTCCTGGAGGGGCTTCGTGCGCTCATTGCACCCGATCACGTCCGGCTCCGCCCCCTGCGTTGCTCCGACGGGGGACCCCCGAAAGGAGTCGGGCCCGCGGGCGTTGCCGCGGGCCCGGGGCGATCGAGACCGGTCAGGTACTCGGTTCGGCGTTGCGGCCGGACCGTTCGGAGTGCGGTACCGATACGGGGCCGGACTCCTGACCTGTGGCGCCGACGTCCTCGGAGTCGGTGGCCGTGCTGGTGGAGTCCTGCGCCAGAGCGGCCAGCGGATCCTGATCGCCGTCCTCACCTTGCGCGGCCAGCTCGGCCTTGCGTGCTCGGCCGCTGTTGAACAGCAGGTTCAGTGCCACCGCGGCGATGCAGCCGGTGCTGATGCCGGAGTCGAGCACCGTGCGCATCGCAGCGGGGAAGTGCTCGTAGAACCCCGGTGCGACGATCGGGATGATGCCCACACCCATCGAGCCCGCGACGATGAGGGCGTTGAACGGGTCGCCCAGTCCGGCCTTGCCGAGTGTGCGCATGCCACTGGCGGCCACGGAGCCGAACAGCACCAGGGCGGCACCGCCCAGCACGGGCTGTGGCACGAGCGAGACGATCGCACCGGCCACCGGGAACAATCCGAGCACGATGAGCACGCCACCGGCCGCGGCGACCACGAAGCGGCTCTTGACCCGGGTCAGCGCCACCAGCCCGATGTTCTGGGCGAAGGCGCTGCAGGTGAAGCCACCGAACACCGAGCTCAGCGCACTGCCCGCACCGTCGGCACGCAGACCGGCCGAAATGAGCTTCTCGTCGGCGGGACGGTCGACGATCTCACCGAGCGCGATCATGTCGGCGGTGCTTTCCATCATCGCCACCAGCATCACGATGCAGATCGAGATGGTCGCGGTGAGGTTGAACGCGGGAGCACCGAGCTCGAACGGCATGGGGAAGTTGAACACCGGTGCCTGTTCGAAGGTGCCGGTGTTCACCGCGCCGAGCGGCCAGGCCACGAGCGTGCCCACAACCAGACCGAGGAGCAGGGCGATCCGGTTGAGGAATCCCTTCAGGAAGCGGTTGAGCAGCAGAACGAGAACGAAGGTACCGGCGCCGAGGCCGAGCTTGAGCGGGGAGGCGTAGTCGGCTGCTTCCGGATCCTGCCCGGCGATCCAACCGATCGCGACCGGAAACAGCGACAGACCGATCAGTGTGATCACGGTTCCGTTGACCACGGGTGGAAAGAACCGCACCATTCTGGAAAAGTACGGCGCTGCGAAAAACGCGAGGACACCGGCGATCAGCACCGCGCCGTAGATGACCGACAGTGATTTCATTTCGCCCTGCTGGGACACAATGGCCAACATCGGTGCGACGGAGGCGAATGTGACGCCGTTGACGAACGGCAACCTGGCACCGATGCGCCAGACGCCGATGGACTGCAACAGGGTCGCCAACCCCGCGGTGAGCAGGCTGGCACCGATCAGCAGGGTCATCTCCACCGGGGCGAGCCCGAGAGCTTGGCCGACAATCAGCGGTGGTGCGGCAACACCGGCGTACATCGCTGCGACGTGCTGGACGCCGTAGGCGGTCAGTTTGCCCGGAGGAAGCATTTGGTCCACGGGATGGACTTCGGAACTTCCGTCGCGGGTGCCGTGGTCGCTCCGTTTGACGAAAAGGGCCATAGGGGACTCCTGGGCCGCAGGGAAAAGGTCAGAGCAGAGGAGTTTCGAATTCGGCACTCGGGCCGGTTTTCCCGCATATTGCGGGCGCACGAAGAAAGGATCGGTGAGAAGCGGTTCTCCGCGGACGAAAGCCGCGCCATTCCGGGAAGGACGGGGCCGCCGAACAACGGCGGCCCCACTACGTGTCGATCAGAATTCGGGGAGGGTGTACCAGGCCTGCGGCGCCGGCGGGACGTCATCGCGGGTCACGGTGCCCTCGATCAGCCCGTAGGGACGGTCGGCGGCGATGTAGACCTCGTTGTCGTTGTCCAGCCCGAACCGCTCCAGGTCGTAGAGGAAGTTGTGCTTGTTCGGCAGCGACATCCGGACCTCGGCGACCTCCGGCTGCTTTTCGAGCACCGCCTTGCCCATCTCGTAGAGGGTCTGCTGCAGCGCGTAGCTGTGCGTGGTGGCGAATGCTTCCAGCATGGTGCTGCGGATGGCCTCGAAGCTCTTGGCCCAGTCCACATCGGTGTGCAGGTAGCGCCACCGCGCGGTCACGGCGGTGGCCAGGATCCGGTCGGTGGTCTCGGCCAGCGTGGTGTACTTGTCCTTGGGGTAGCCCCAGAACTCCGAGCCGGTGGACTTGAGCACGACGAGGTCCTTGAGGCCGGAGACCACGTGGGCCTGCGATCCGTCGATGGTCACCGCAGTGGTGCGCTTCTCCTCGCCTGCGCGGGCGAAGGAGTGATCGTGACCGGCCCCGCCGACGGGGATCCGCTCCCAGCCGTACTCCTCGATGAGTACGCGTGCGCCCTCGACGGGCTCCTGGGAGTCGACGAAGTGCCTGCCGAGGCGCAGCCCGAAGTCCTCGATCTCGTTGACCGGAGATTCCTTGGCCAGGGCGAAGACGGTGTTCTTCTGCGTGTCGGTCGGCAGCACGTTGCTGTTGTCACCGCTCAGATGTGCCTGGTCGAACGCCCCGCGCAGCGAGGTGCTGACATTGAGGTCCTTGATGCGGTGTCGGTCGCTGCTGCGGTCGACGGTGACGAGGCGGCACTCGGCCTTGCCGTACTGGTTCTCACCAATGACGATGCCCATGAGGTGGTCAACTCCCTCGGTAGGTGGAATAGGCGAACGGGCTCAACAACAGCGGCACGTGGTAGTGCTGCTCGGGATCGCCGATGCGGAAGGTGATCTGCACCTGCGGGTAGAAGGACTCGGTGCCCAACTGCTCGAAGTAGGCGCCTGTGGCGAAGGTCAGTCGGTAGTCGCCGGCTTCCAGTCGCTGCGGACCGAGTTGCTTGACTCGGCCGTCGTCGTTGGTTCGTGCCTCGGCCAGGTGTGTCCAGTCGGATCCGTCGGCTGCTTCGAGCCGAACCGCGATCCCGGCCGCGGGCAGGCCCCGTGCGGCGTCCAGCACGTGCGTGGTCACCGCACTGGTTGTGTCGGTACTCAACTTTCGATCACCCTTGCCAGTCGCAGTCGTGCGATCTTGCGTAGTTCGTCGGCGACGATCCGCATTTCCGTGGCCCGGTCGTTGTCCAGGCGGGAGCGCAGGATCTCCAGCAGTTCGGCACCGCTGCGGCCACTGGCGCAGACGAGGTAGACGTGGCCGAACCGCCGTTCGTACTCCTCGTTGCCCTCCCGCAGCGCGGTGACCAGTTCGGCATCCTCGGCATCCACCCCGGACTGCTCGCTGCGCGACCACGTCGAGGAGGTACCACTGCCCTGCGAGCGTTCCCCGATCCTGGGGTGGGCCGCGAGAGCGGTGTGGATCTCGTCGTCGGTGAGGTCGGGCGCTGCCGCATCGGCCGCTGCGTAGAGCTCGGCCGCGTCGGCGAAGGGGCGCCGATCGGCGATTTCGTGTGCCCAGCGCTGTACGTCGAGGCAGGCGAGAAGCTGCTTGATCAGCTCGGGCCTCGGCAGGCTGTTGACCCTGCCGAGGCCGGAGCCGGTGTCGGTCGATGATGGTGCTGACATAGGAAAGACCCCACGGATTCGCGGACGGTGCGCTCCGGCGTGGGCCGTGGTTGGCCGTTGGAGCGGCGCGGTGAAGGCAGAAGCTACGCCTGTGTCGCCGCGAACGTCAACAGTTTGTTGAATGCGCAGGTCTCTCGATTGTGCAGCGGCACAATTCCGAGGCTCTCCGCCGGGCCGGCGGCTTGCCGAACCAACGGTTGCCTGCCCGGATCACCGCTGGGACTCGGCCTGCTCGCGGTTGAGGTAGTTGTACACGGTGAACCGGCTGACGCCGAGAGCCTTGGCGACCGTCTCCACCGATTTGCGCAAGGTGAATGCGCCGCGCTCCTCCAGCAACCGCACGGCCCGCTGCTTGTCGGCACGCGGGAGATCCGCCAGGCGGCCACCGAGCTCCGATTCGACCTGGCCGATCACCCGATCCAGCGCACTGGTCAGCTCTTCACCAGGCAGGCGGACAGCGACCGCGGGCGCGCCGTCCCAGTGCAGGACGACATCACCGGGTGCGCGTTCCTCGACGGGTACGGCGGTGGCGCCGATCCGGTCCAGCAGGGGTGTGATCGCGGTGGCGAGTTCGTGCACGGTGCCGTCCTAGGACTCGTCGACGGCGGTTCCGTCGACGCTGATCTGCAGCGTGATCCTGTCCGCTCCCGTGTCCAGGACTCTGTCCAGCATCGATGCCAAGGCGGGCAGGACGGTCTCGCGCTCTCCGGCGATCGTGGTGCCCAGGGGACCGAACTCGGGATCCAGCCCTGCCGAATGCAGGCTGTCGCGCGCCGCCACGGCGTGCGCGGGCGGTTCGCCTTCGCCTTCGAACGGTTCGGTGGTGAATTCTGCTCTCACGCGCATGGGCTGCTCTCCGGCCGGATGTACTGCGGTCACGGTAGCCCGCCCCGGTGCGGTGGCGGCAGCGCCCCTGGGCCGGCTGAAGGGAGTTCGGGGCTCCCGCAGCGTTGACCTGGTGACGGAAGCTCGCTAATCTATCGCTGTACGGAATATTAATTTCGTAATGCGGAACTCAGAGAAGGAGTCCGCGATACGGAATGACGGGTCAGCAAGGGGTGTGGATGAGTTCCTTCCGGTACGACGTCAATCTCTCGATCCTGTTCACCGAACTCGACATCGCACAGCGGCCCGCGGCGGCCAAGGAGGCCGGGTTCGACGCGGTCGAGTTCTGGTGGCCCTTCGCCGATCCCGTGCCCAGCGATGGTGAGGTCGACAAGTTCGTCCGTGCCATCGAGGAGGCCGGCGTTTCACTGGTCGGGCTGAACTTCTTCGCCGGTGACATGCCCGCCGGGGACCGCGGGGTGCTCTCGCATCCCGGCCGTTCCCGGGAATTCACCGACAATGTCGACGTTGCCGTGGGAATCGGTGCCCGCCTCGGATGCACCGCCTTCAACGCCCTCTACGGCAACCGGCTCGACGAGCTCGAGCCTTCGGCCCAGGATGCCGCCGCCACCGAGAACCTCGTGCATGCGGCGAAGGCGGCGGCCCGCATCGACGGCACGGTCCTGATCGAGCCGGTGAGCGGGACCCCCGCTTACCCGCTGAAGCGGGCCTCCGATGCGTTCGCCGTGATCGACCGGGTGCACTCCGCGGGCGGTGTGGACAACCTGCGCCTGCTGCTCGACCTCTACCACCTGGTGACCAACGGCGACGACCCCGATGCGGTCATCGACAGCCGCGGGGGCGAGGTCGGCCACGTCCAGATCGCGGACGCGCCGGGGCGGCACGAGCCGGGGACCGGCGGGATCGACTTCGAGCACTACTTCGCCAAGCTGCGCGCCGCCGGCTACTCGGGTGACATCGGCCTGGAATACAAGGCCAGCGGGGCCACCACCGACAGCTTCACCTGGGCTTTCCAGTAGACACGTGGGTCGGTTTCGTCGCGGGTCGGTCCGGAAGAGGGACTCGTTCGAACGGAGACGCGGAGACGCTGAGGGCTCATTTGAGAAAGCGGCGCCAGCCGCTTTGCACCACGCACGCAGTCGGCACCGCCGGGGGTTCTCCGGTGTCGCCTCGCGAGGACAGCCCCGACGTGGCGTAGTAACTACTCGATGTCGGGGATCCCGGAGCGAGGCGACGTCCGAGGTTCCCCTACCGGCACCGCTGCGCAAGCCATTGCGAAAGGACTTTCAAATGACCAAGGTCGGATTCATCGGACTGGGCATCATGGGGGGGCCGATGGCGGCGAACCTCGTCGCCGCCGGTTACGAGGTGACCGGCTACAACCGCAGCCGCCCCAAGGTCGACGAGCTCGTTGCCGGCGGTGGCAAGGGAGCGCAGAGCGTGGCCGAGGCGGTCGGCGACGCGGACGTGATCGTCACGATGCTGCCGGATTCGCCGGACGTCGAATCCGTGGTGCTCGGCGAGGACGGTGTCCTCACTCATGCCAGGGAGGGCGCGCTGCTCATCGACTGCAGCACGATCCGTCCGGACGTCTCCCGGCAGGTTGCCGAGACCGCTGCGAAGCAGGGCGTGCGGGCGCTCGACGCCCCGGTCAGCGGTGGGGAGAAGGGCGCGATCGACGGCGCACTGTCGATCATGGTCGGTGGCGAGGCGGATGCCTTCGCCGCCGCGGAAGAGGTGTTCGACGCGGTCGGCACGACCATCGTGCACGTGGGGCCCGCCGGGGCGGGCCAGACCGTCAAGGCCGCCAACCAGCTCATCGTCGCGGGCAACATCGGGCTGGTCGCCGAGGCGCTCGCCTTCCTCGAGGCCCACGGTGTGGACACCGAGTCGGCGTTCCGGGTGCTCGGCGGTGGTCTGGCGGGCAGCAAGGTGCTGGATGCCAAGAACGCCGGCATGCGTGCCCGGCAGTTCCAGCCGGGTTTCCGGATCGAACTGCACCACAAGGATCTCGGCATCGTGCAGAGCGCAGCCCGCGATGCGGGAGTGGCCACTCCGATGGGGGCGCTGGTCGCGCAGCTCATGGCGGCTGCCGTCGCTCAGGGGGACGGCTCGCTGGACCACTCCGGGCTGTTCCGCCAGATCGCCCGGCTCAGCGGTACCGAGTGAGCCTGCCCCTGTCGCTTCCCGACGGGTAGGTCCACACCGGAACCACTCGATCGGGTGAGTCCCGGCGCCGCCTCGTCTCTCCTGCGACGGCACAAGGCGGGGTCGGGACTCCACGAGAGGCACGTGTTGCCTCGGACGCCCAGAGCGCGAGTGGGCGGTCCGTCGCCGCCAAGCATCCGGTACCGCCCACCCGCTCTTCGAATCGATGCGGAAACACCCGCACCCCGAGAGGTTCTACACCATGGCGAAAGTCCCTGTCATGCAGGCCGTTGTCGACGTGCTCGAATCCGAGGGAGTCGACACCGCGTTCGGCTGTCCCGGCGCGGCCATCCTGCCCCTCTACGCCGCCCTGGAGCACCGCGACATCAAGCACCTGACCGTGCGCCACGAAGAGGGCGCGACCCACATGGCCGACGGCTGGGCGCGCACCAACGGCAAGGTCGGAGTGGCCATCGGGACCTCCGGTCCCGCGGGCACCAACATGATCACCGGCCTCTACACCGCGCAGGCCGACTCCATTCCGATGGTCTGCCTCACCGGTCAGGCCGTGTCCACCAAGCTGCATCAGGAGGCCTTCCAAGCGGTCGACATCGTGGAGGTCGCCCGTCCGGTCACGAAGTGGTCGGTGCAGGTCAAAGAGGCCGCGCAGGCACCGTGGATCCTCCGTGAGGCGTTTTGCACCGCCCGCTCGGGCCGTCCCGGCCCGGTGCTGGTCGACCTGCCGTTGGATGTGCAGCGGCAGGAGATCGAGTGGGACCCCGCGATCGACGCGCCGCTGGACGTGCAGCGCGTCGAGCCACATCCGCCGCGGGTGGAGCGCGCGTTGGACATGCTGTTGGCGGCCGAGCGCCCGCTCGTCCTCTCCGGCGGTGGTGTCGTGCTGGGGGAGGCCCACGAGCGGCTTCGCGAGCTCGCCGAGCTGCTCGGGATCCCGGTGCAGGTCACCCTCATGGGCAAGGGCTCGTTCCCGGAGGACCACGAGCTGTGGGCGGGCATGGCGGGTATCCAGACCAGCCAGCGCTACGGCAACCAGTCGCTGCTGGAGTCCGATCTCGTGCTGGCCCTGGGAGCTCGCTTCGGTGACCGCCACACCGGTGCGCTGGACACCTACCGGGGCGAGCGGACGTTCATCCACGTCGACATCGAACCGACCCAGATCGGCAAGGTGTTCGGGCCGGACCTCGGCATCGTCTCCGACACGGGGGCGTTCCTGGAGTCTCTGCTGGCGGCGGTCCGGCGGCGAGCTCCGGGCCCGGACCCCGTCGGCCGGCGTTTTTCGGAATGGGTCGGCCGGATCGGTGAACTGAAGCGGACCCACACCCGCCCGGACGACTACGACAGCGTGCCGATCAAGGCGCCGCGGGTGTTCAAGGAGATCAACGAGATCTTCGGCCCGGACACCTACTTCACCACCGCCATCGGCCTGTACCAGATCTGGTCCGGCCAGTTCCAGACCACGCACAAGCCGCGGCACTACCAGGTGTGCGGTCAGGCGGGGCCGCTCGGCTGGGAGATCCCTGCGGCCATCGGGGTGAAGTCGGCCGAGCCGGACGCCGAGGTGGTCGCCGTCGTCGGTGACTACTCCTTCCAGTTCCTGGTGGAGGAGCTCGCCGTGGCCGCGCAGTACGACGTGGGCTTCGTGGTGATCATGCTCAACAACGAGTACCTCGGCCTGATCCGGATGGCCGAGGAGGGCTACGGCATGAACACCGAGGTCGACCTCCACTACGACGAGCACGGCACCGACAACGTCAAGGTGATGGAGGCCTACGGCTGCTCCGGGCGCCGCGTGGTCGATCCGGACGAGCTCACCGAGACCATCGAGTGGGCGCGCAAGGAGGCGGTGACCACCAACCGCCCCGTCCTGGTCGAGGTCATGATCGAGCGGGAGGCCAACACCGCCAACGGCGTGCGCATAGACGCCATGACCGAACCGGAACCGGTGCCCGGGGCCCCGGTTTCGGCCGAGCCGGGCCGTCGGGTGCAATGACTCGACGACCCGGGGTCCCCCGCCGGCCGTGCCGGGCGAGCCGGTGGGGGACGCCCTCCACAGTCAAGGGCGGGAGTGTGCTGTGCCTGGTCATATCCTGATCGCACCGGACAAGTTCAAGGGGTCGCTCAGCGGGCCCGAGGTGGCCGAGGCGGTGTCGGCGGGGCTGCGCCGCGGCAGGCCGGACGTCGAGGTGCGCTGTACCCCCGTGGCCGACGGTGGCGATGGCACCGTGCAGGCCGCGCTCGCCGCCGGCGACTGTCGCCGGGTACCCGTGCAGGCCACCGGGCCGACCGGTGAACCGGTCGACACCGAGGTCGCCGTGCGAGGGGACACCGCGGTGGTGGAGCTGGCCGCGGCTTCGGGACTGGCTCGTCTCGACGAGGACGAGCTCGCCCCGCTGAGCGCCTCCAGCGACGGCACCGGGGAGCTGATCCGTGCCGCGCTGGACACGGGAGCGCGCACCATCGTGCTCGGTGTGGGTGGCAGTGCCTGTACCGATGGCGGGGCGGGCATGCTCGTCGCTCTCGGCGCCCGCGTGCTCGATGCGCAGGGGTACCCCCTGCCTCCGGGCGGGAGTCCGCTGGCACGGGTGTCCGAGGTGGACTTGTCCGGCCTGGATTCCCGGCTGTCCGAGACCGAGTTCATTCTGGCCTCCGATGTGGACAACCCCTTGCACGGCCGGAGCGGGGCCGCACATGTCTACGGTCCCCAGAAGGGGGCCGATCCCGAGCAGGTCGAGTTGCTGGACTCGGTGTTGCAGCGCTGGGCCGAGGCGGTGGTCGCGGCAGGCGGCCGTGACGTCGCGGGTGAACCGGGGGCCGGTGCGGCGGGCGGTGTGGGGTTCGCCGCGCTGGCCGTGCTCGGTGCGAGGCGACGCGCCGGTGTCGACATGGTCCTCGAACTGGTGGGCTTCGAGGAGCAGTTGGAGGGAGCGCGGCTGGTCGTCACCGGAGAGGGCTCGCTGGACGAGCAGACGTTGCACGGCAAGGCCCCGGCAGGTGTGGCGGAGCGCGCGGTGGCCGCGGGAGTGCCGGTGGTCGCCGTGGCCGGCCGCTGCGCGCTGTCCTCGGCGCGCCTGCACGACAGCGGCTTCGCCGGGGTTTACACCGTTGCCGAGCTGGAGTCCGATTCCGAGCGCAGCATGCGCGAGGCGGCGACGCTGCTGGAGTCGCTGGGGGAGAAACTCGCCGAGGAGTGGCTGTAGCGGCCGAGCAGCCCGGGGTCCGTGACCACATTCCCTTGACCGTGTCTCCGGCGGGCTCTAATTTACGTATACATTTAAGTATACTTAGCGGAACAGCAAGGGAGCGGCCATGTCCCCCGAACACGCCGGCCCCCGGGGCCGACGTGGCCTCGCCGCGGCCCTCCACTACCTGATTGCCGACCGGTCGGGGCGGTTCGCCGATGTCTCCGATGAGCACCTGAGCCGGGAAGCCGCCGCCGAAGGCATTCGCCGCTGTCCCCACGTCGAGCCGGGATGAACATGCGTATCGTCGTCGCCAACGTCAACACCACCGAGAGCATCACCGAGGCCATCCGCGGCCAGGCCGAGAAGGCTGCGCGCCCGGGCACCGAGATTCTGGCGGTGACCCCGTCGTTCGGCGCGCCCTCGGTGGAAGGCAACTTCGAGAGTTATCTGGCGGCGGTGGCGGTCATGGATCGTGTCACCGCCGTCACCGAACCCTTCGACGCCGTCGTGCTGGCCGGTTTCGGCGAGCACGGCAAGGAGGGGCTGGCCGAGCTGTTCGATGTTCCGGTCGTGGACATCACCGAGGCCGCCGCGCACCTGGCCTGCCTGCTCGGGCGCCGCTACTCGGTGGTGACCTCGCTGCGGCGGACCACCGGCCAGATCCACGACAGGCTCCGGCTGGCGGGACTGGATTCGCACTGCGCGTCCGTGCGCGCCACCGGCATGCCCGTTCTGGACCTGGAGGGTGACCTCGAACGCACGGGTGCGCGCCTCGTCGAGGAGGCCGAGCACGCGGTGGAGTCCGATGGTGCCGAGGTCATCTGCCTGGGGTGTGCGGGCATGGCCGGGCTCGCCGAACACGTGCAGGACCGGGCCGGCGTTCCCGTCGTCGACGGGGTGCCCGCCGCGATCGGTCTTGCTCAGACCCTCGTCGAGCAGGGATTGAGCACGTCGAAGGCCGGAAGCTGGGCCTCGCCGCTGCCCAAGGACATCACCGGGTGGCCGATCGGCGGCTGAGTCGGACGCGGCACGCGATGTTCGTCGGGGCCGCGCTCCCGCGAACGGCGAAGGGCTTGACCGGTCGCGCGGCAAGGTTCAACATTTTGTTTAACAAGTAAGCCGAGGAGGGAAACGCGTTGGTCGAGCCGGTATCCCCGACTTCCGGGGTGGGATTCGATGTGGTGTTCCGCGCACGGCGCCTGATCGGGCCGAACGGGGAGACCTCCGGCAGCGTCGGTGTGCGTGACGGCCGCATCGCCGCCATCGAGGCACTGGACGCCGATCTCGATGCCGCTCGGGAGGTCGAGCTCGCCGACGACGAGGTGCTGCTGCCCGGCATGGTGGACACGCACGTCCACGTCAACGATCCCGGCCGTGCCGAGTGGGAGGGGTTCCCGACCGCGACCCGTGCCGCGGCGGAAGGCGGGATCACCACGATCGTGGACATGCCGCTGAACTGCCTGCCCCCCACGATCGACGCGGGTGCGTTGCAGGTCAAGCGCAAGGCGGCGCAGGACCGGGTGCACATCGACGTGGGATTCTGGGGTGGCGCCGTGCATGGCAATCTCGCCGAGTTGCGCGGACTGCACGAGGACGGTGTCTTCGGCTTCAAGTGTTTCCTGCTGCACTCCGGCGTCGACGAGTTCCCGCCGTTGGATGCCACCGAGATGGAGGAGGCGCTGCGGACGGTCGCCGCGCTCGACGCGATGATGATCGTGCACGCGGAGGATTCCGACGCGGTCGAGCACGCTCCCAGCGCGCACGGCGAGGACTACGGCGACTTCCTGGCCTCCCGCCCTCGCGGGGCCGAGAACGTCGCCATCGCCCAGGTCATCGAAGCCGCCCGGCGCACCGGAGCCCGAGTGCACATCCTGCACCTGTCCTCCTCGGACGCGCTGGCCATGATCGCTTCCGCGCGCGCGGACGGGGTCCGGGTGACGGTGGAGACCTGCCCGCACTACCTGAGTTTCACCTCCGAGGAGATTCCCGACGGTGGCACCCAGTTCAAGTGCTGCCCACCGATCCGGGAAGCCGCCAACCGCGAACAGCTGTGGCGGGGCCTGGCCGACGGCACGATCGACTGCATCGTCAGCGACCACTCGCCGTGCACCCCGGATCTCAAGCGGTTCGACACCGGCGACTTCGGCGTGGCCTGGGGTGGAGTGTCGAGCCTGCAGCTCGGCCTGTCGGCGATCTGGACGCAGGCGCGGATACGCGGACACAGCCTCGCCGATGTGGCGCGGTGGATGTCGTCCCGGCCCGCCGAGTTCGTCGGGATGCGGCGCAAGGGGGCCATCGCCGTCGGCAACGATGCCGACCTGTGCGTCTTCGCTCCCGACGATGCCTATGTGGTCGACGTGGGCAGGCTGCACCACCGCAATCCGGTCTCGGCCTACCACGGGCGGGCTCTGGCCGGTGTGGTGCGCGGTACCTGGTTGCGCGGTCACCACATCGCCGGCCCCGGAGCCGACACCTCCAGCCCGTACGGGGAATTCCTGCATCGGGGAGAGGTGTAGAGCACGCCAGGTGCTGCGCCTGCCGGAGACGGCTCCGGGTAACCTGGAACATCGTGCTCGTCATCGCGCTGGATACCTCGACCCCCGCGGTCACCGCGGGGCTGGTCACCCTGGAGGACGGCGGCCCTCGCTCGCTTGCCGAGCGGGTCACGGTGAACCCTCGCGCGCACGGTGAGCTCCTGACCCCGCAGTTGCTGGAGGTCCTGGCCGAGGCCGGGTACCAGCTCGGCCAGGTCGGCGCGATCGTGGTCGGTTCCGGGCCGGGGCCGTTCACCGGCCTGCGGGTGGGGATGGTCACCGCCGCCGCGCTCGGACATGCGTGCGCCACGCGGGTGTACCCGGTGTGCAGTCTCGACGCGATCGCCGCGCAGACTCCCGGCGACGATCCGCTGCTGGTGGCCACCGACGCGCGGCGCAAGGAGGTCTACTGGGCGGCTTACGGTGCCCACCGGCCCGGCGGCGCGCGTGCCCGCCTGACGGAGCCGGGTGTCGAGCGCCCCGAGAACGTGCCGGGGCGGCTCGACGGCTTGGGTGTTCGCAGCGCTGCCGGGGAGATGGCGCTGCGTCACCGCGAGGTGTTCGCCCTCGATCCCGTCGAGCCGAGCTACCCGACCCCGGCCGGTCTGATCGCGGCCACGGCCGCCGAGTTGCGTGCCGGTGCAGCCCCGCAGCCGTTGGTGCCGCTGTACCTGCGTCGCCCGGATGCCGGAACCCCGGGACCGCCGAAGCCGGTGAGTGCAGGTACGGACATCGACCGAGGCCGGACGTGACCGACAACGCCGGGAAACCGTCGGGCACCCGTGGAACCGTGCGCCTGGCCAAGCTGCTCCGCCGCGATCTGGCGCGCTGCGCCGAGCTGGAACGGATCCTGTTCCCCGAGGACGATCCCTGGTCGGAGGGCGCGTTCGTCTCCGAGCTCAAGCGGGGAAATTTCTACCTCGGCGCCTATGACGCGCAGGAGTACCTGCTGGGGTACGCCGGGATCGCCCTGACCGGGCGCCCTCCCGATGCCGAGGCCGAAATACACACCATCGCCGTCGATCCCGAGTATCGGCGGCAGGGGATCGGTCGTGCGTTGCTGCGAGGGTTGTTGAGCAAGGCCGACGAGTGGCGGGCGCGGACGTTTCTGGAAGTGCGGACCGACAACGATGCCGCCATCGCGCTCTACCGTGAACACGGATTCGAGATCGTGGGACTGCGCAAGCGTTATTACCAGCCCTCCGGGGCGGACGCGCACACCATGTCGCGACCTGCGCAGTCCTCTGTGGAGGAGAGTGGTGTGCCGTGAGCGCCGGTGACATGCCCGAGCCCGGCCGGATCGTGCTGGGAATCGAGACTTCGTGCGACGAGACGGGCGTCGGCCTGGTCCGGCTGATGCCCGACGGGTCGGTGCGGTTGCTCGCCGATGCCGTGGCTTCCAGTGTCGACCAGCACGCCCGATTCGGTGGGGTGGTGCCGGAGATCGCCAGTCGGGCGCATCTGGAGGCGATGGCCCCCACCGCGCGCCGGGCCCTGGAACAAGCCGGTCTCGAACTGTCCGATGTGGATGCAGTCGCCGTCACGGCGGGTCCCGGGCTGGCGGGTGCGCTGATGGTCGGTGTCGCGGCCGCGAAGGCCTATGCCGGTGCGCTGGGAGTGCCGCTGTACGGGGTGAACCATCTCGCCGGCCACGTCGCCGTGGACACCCTGGAGCACGGGCGGTTGCCCGCGCGGTGCCTGGCAATGCTGGTCTCCGGTGGGCACACCCAGTTGTTGTCGGTAGCCGGGATCGCGGACACGATCACGCAGGTCGGCTCGACGATCGACGACGCCGCCGGTGAGGCCTATGACAAGGTCGCCCGCCTGCTGGAGCTCCCATATCCGGGCGGGCCGCCGATCGACAGCATGGCCCGCGAGGGGGATGCGCATGCGATCGCCTTCCCGCGCGGCCTGACCGGCCCGCGCGATGCCCGCCACGACTTTTCCTTCTCGGGTCTGAAGACCGCCGTCGCGCGGTGGGTGGAGCAGGCGCGTCGCGAGGAACGGGAGGTACCCGTCGCGGACGTGTGCGCCTCGTTCCAGGAAGCGGTGGCCGACGTGCTGACCGCGAAGGCGGTTCGTGCGGCCGGAGATCTGGACGTGGACACCCTGGTGATTTCGGGCGGCGTTGCCGCGAATTCCAGGCTGGCCGCTCTCGCTGCCGATCGTTGCGCCGCGGCGGGCCTCACCCTGCGCGTGCCGCGCCCGCGGCTGTGTACCGACAATGGTGCGATGATCGCCGCACTGGGCGCGCACGTGCTCGCCTCCGGCGCCGAGCCGTCCCCGCCGAACATCCCCGCGGATCCGGGGCTGCCGGTGGAAACCGTCGTCCTGCGCTGACCGGCAAGGGCGCGCGGATGAGAGCTGCTCGATGTTCCGCCACCCGCACCGAGAGCAAGTCCCATCTCGGAATATCCCTAGGCCCGGTGCAGGGTGGGGTCACCATCCTCGACGACGAAGGTGGCCGCCGTCTCGGTCCGTGCGCCCTTGCGGGTCACGTACGGCAGGACACGGTAGTCCGCTCGCAGTCGGCTGCCGCTGAACTTCGTGCGCACGTAGCCGCGACGATCGGCGTAGAACTTCACGTGCGGATTGTCGTCGAGCACGTCCCGATTGGTGTCGTCGCTGCCGTCGCCGGAGCTGGTGATCGAGGTCGTGACGAACTCGGTGCCGACGGGCCGGGAGTCGGGGTGCTCGTGCGAGTCCTTGATCTCGGCCGCCCAGTGCCGGTGCACGTCACCGGTGAGCACCACGCCGTTGCGGACCTTGCTGTTGCCCATCGCGTGCGCGATCCGGTCGCGGTTGGCGACGTAGCCGTCCCAGGCGTCCACGTTGTAGCCCTCTCCCGAACCCGGGGTCAGGTCGAGCTGGGAGAAGAAGACCTGCTGCCCCAACACGTCCCAGCGCGCGGAGGTGTTGGCGAACCCGTCGAGGATCCACTGCTCCTGCCTGTCACCGGTGATCGAGCGGTTCGGGGCGAAGCGCTCCGGGCACTCCACGTTGTACCCGTCACCGCAGGCCTGGTCGTGGCGGTACTGGCGGGTGTCGAGCATGTGGAAGTTCGCCAGTCCGCCCCACTGGATCCGGCGATAGAGTTGCATGTCGGGACCCTGTGGCCTGGACGTGCTGCGCAGCGGCATGTTCTCGTAGTAGGCCCGGAAGGCAGCCGCGCGCCGCTTCATCCAGTTCTCCTGCGGCTCCTCGGGGGTCTCGTCGGCCCAGTTGTTCTCCGCCTCGTGGTCGTCCCAGACCACCAGCCACGGCGCGGTCGCGTGCGCGAGCTGCAGGTCCGGATCGGTCTTGTACTGGGCGTGCCGCTGCCGGTAGTTGGCCAGCGTCCGGGTTTCCGGCCCGAGCACGGTGCGCACATCGTCCTCGGAGGAGGGGTACTCGTACTGGTAGTCGCCGAGGTGCAGGATCAGGCCCGGCTCGTCCTCGGCCATCCGCCGGTAGGCGGTGAAGTAGCCCGCGCCGTAGTGCGAGCACGAGGCGAAACACATGGTCAGCTCCCCGAGCGTGCCGGGAGCGGGAGCCGTGCGGGTGCGCCCGGCCGGGGAAAGCTCGTCACCGACCCGGAAGCGGTAGAAGTACTCCGCGCCGGGGCGGAGCCCGTCGACCTCGACGTGCACGCTGTGCCCGAGCTCGGGGGCGGCTTCGGCGATACCGCGCTGCACGATTTTCGTGAACGTCTCGTCCTCGGCGACCTCCCACCGCACCGGGACCGTCCTGTCCGGCATACCGCCCTTGCCGTCCTCGGCCGTCGGCTCCGGAGCCAGGCGCGTCCACAGCACGACGCCGCCCGGCAGCGGGTCACCCGAGGCGACGCCGAGGGTGAACGGGTCGACGAGGCGTCCGGTACCTGCCCCGCGCCGGCTCATGCCGTCGGCCAGAGCGGAACCGCCGACAGCGGTGGTTCCGAGCGCGGCGGCACCGCCGAGCAGGATCGAGCGACGGTTGACGGGGCCGGGTGTGGTGGGATGGCTCATCTCGCCCTCCGGGAAGACGGTCGCGGAACACTCCGCCGGAATCCTCACTCGGAGGAGTGGGCAAAAAACACCGACAGTCGGTGGGTATCCGGTGAACACTCGGCGACACGACCCTGTCGCACGCTCCCGCTCCGGGACTTACGGCCGGCGCCGACCGGGGCGCTGCGGGGGACCGTGCGGGCCGGGTGGGCGGGATGGTCGTGGGCGGCGCTTCCACGGTTGGTTCGTGGGCCTCGTCGGTGCAGCCATGGCGTGCAACCTAGGACAACGGGTCGATCATGGTGTACTCGCCCCGCTGTGAATCCGAATCATTCACATGGTGGTCCACCAGCGAAGATCCACCGACGATCCCTCGATGGTGGGGTGCTGTTGAAGGTTGGCACTCGCCTGGGTAGAGTGCTAGATGAACGGCGCCGGAGCGCCCCGGCACCCGCGACGGCGGGGAGCCACGGAGCCGTCGCACATCCAGCCAACGCTTCGAAGGCCCCAGAAGGTGGAGGTCACACCGTGGCGAACATCAAGCCGCTTGAGGACAAGATCGTTGTTCAGGCGAGCGAGGCCGAGACGACGACTGCGTCCGGCATCGTGATCCCGGACACGGCCAAGGAAAAGCCCCAGGAGGGCAAGGTTCTGGCTGTCGGGCCGGGCCGTGTCGACGACAAGGGCAATCGGATCCCGCTCGACGTCAAGGAGGGTGACGTCGTCATCTACTCCAAGTACGGCGGGACCGAGGTCAAGTACAACGGTGAGGAGTACTTGGTGCTCTCCGCCCGCGACGTGTTGGCTGTCGTCAACTGAGAACCAACGTCGCCAGCGCTGACAGAGCGCAGTAGCGCCGCCCCGGCGGTCCCGACCCCGGGACGCCGGGGCGGTCGCATGTGAAAACTGTTCTCGGGTCGGAATCCGTGGCTGCTGCGGCCGCCGCTTCGGACTCCGGATGTGTCCCCGGGTCGCAGCATTCGTGCCGGACTTTCCGGGAGAGCAGCGTCGGTGCCCGGCCGGACACGGCATCGAGAGGAAACCGGAGGCGGCCACCCTGCGGTCACCGTCTCCGCGATCGTGCTCGCTCCCCGCGGACAGGCACGGCGATTTCGGGAACTACAGACTCACCCTCCCATGCTGAAGGGCTGTTGAAACATGGCTAAGCAGATCACCTTCGACGAGCAGGCTCGCCGCGCGCTGGAGCGCGGTGTCAACCAGCTTGCCGACGCGGTGAAGGTCACCCTCGGGCCGCGCGGTCGCCACGTCGTCCTGGACAAGCAGTTCGGCGGGCCGCAGATCACCAACGATGGTGTGACCATCGCGCGCGAGATCGAGCTGGACGACCCGTACGAGAACCTGGGTGCCCAGCTCGTCAAGAACGTGGCGACGAAGACCAACGACGTCGCCGGTGACGGCACCACCACCGCGACCGTGCTCGCCCAGGCGCTGGTCAGTGGCGGCCTGCGCAACCTGGCGGCCGGTGCGAACCCGGCTTCCCTGGGCAGTGGCATCCAGCAGGCCACCGATGCGGTCATCGAATCCCTCCGGGAGAAGGCCACCCCGGTCAAGGGCCGGGACAACATCGCCCAGATCGCCACCGTCTCCTCGCGGGACGAGAACATCGGCGCGCTGGTCGGCGAGGCGATGGAGCGGGTCGGCGACGACGGTGTCATCACCGTCGAGGAGTCCTCGAGCCTGGCCACCGAGCTGGAGGTCACCGAGGGTGTCCAGTTCGACAAGGGCTACGTGTCCCCGTACTTCGTCACCGACTCCGAGCGGCAGGAAGCCGTCCTGGAAAACGCTCAGGTGCTGCTGCACCAGGAGAAGATCTCCAACATGCAGGAGCTCCTGCCGCTGCTGGAGAAGATCGCCAACGACGGCAAGCCGCTGCTGATCATCGCCGAGGACGTCGAGGGCGAGGCGCTGTCCACCCTGGTCGTCAACGCCGTCCGCAAGACCTTCAAGGTCGCCGTGGTCAAGGCACCGTACTTCGGTGACCGGCGCAAGGCCTTCCTGCAGGATCTGGCCGCCGTCACCGGTGCACAGCTGGTCTCCCCCGAGATCGGGCTCAAGCTCTCCGAGGTCGGTCCCGAGGTGCTCGGTACCGTCCGTCGCGCCACGATCACCAAGGACAACACCACCATCGTGGACGGTGGCGGGAGCAAGGAGGACGTGCAGGGGCGCGTCCAGCAGATCCGCAACGAGATCGAGGCCAGCGATTCCGACTGGGATCGCGAGAAGCTGCAGGAGCGGCTGGCCAAGCTCGCCGGTGGTGTCGCGGTGCTCAAGGTCGGTGCGGCCACCGAAACCGAGCTCAAGGAACGCAAGTCCCGCATCGAGGACGCCGTGGCTGCGGCCAAGGCCGCTGCCGAGGAAGGCAGCGTTCCCGGCGGCGGTTCCAGCCTGATCCACGCCGCGCAGGCGCTCGACGGCAACCTCGGCCTCACCGGTGACGAGGCAACCGGTGTGCAGCTCGTGCGCTCCGCGCTGGAGGCGCCGCTGTACTGGATCGCAGGCAATGCGGGCGAAGAAGGCGCCGTCGTGGTGTCCAAGGTCCGCGACATGAAGTGGGGCGAGGGCTACAACGCGGGCAACGAGACCTTCGGTGACCTCATCGGCCCGGGTGTCGTGGACCCGCTGAAGGTGACCCGTTCCGCGGTCTCCAACGCGGCCTCCATCGCGCGCATGGTGTTGACCACCGAGAGCGCCGTCGTGGACAAGCCCGAGGAGGAAGAGGAGTCCGCGTCCGGCGGCCACGGTCACGGCCACTGAGACGCGGTACCGGCGCGGTCCGCAGCGGGCCGTCCGGACGGAATCGAATGACATCAGGGGCGGCACTCCGCGAGAGTGCCGCCCCTGATGTCGTCAGCTCGCCACCGTAGCGACCGGCCGCCGGTGAGCCTTGATGATGACTTCGCGTTCCGACTCCGACAACCCGCCCCAGATGCCGTAGGGCTCCTGGACGGCCAGTGCATGCCTGCGGCACTGTTCGAGTACGGGGCAGTGGTGGCAGACCTCTTTTGCCTTGGCTTCGCGTCTTGCTCGAGCCGGTCCGCGCTCCCCGTCGGGGTGGAAGAAGTACGAGCTGTCCATTCCCCGACAGGAACCGCGTATCTGCCAATCCCAGATATCGGCGTTCGGCCCTGGAAGACGCCGTGTGTCCGCCATTGCGACAACCACCTCCAACCCGGTGGATCCCCTCTTGCCACGGCTTTTGCCGCAGCCCGCACCGATCACCGTAAAACCGCGCCAAAGCTTGTTCAACACTTAACGCGCCAGACCTTGTTCACGTTGGAGTGATCCTGGAAGAGCGACCCGGGTTGCCACGCCCGATGACCAACCACGAACATGGCCCCGTGACGAGGAGGCCGGGAACTGTCCGGACGGAGACCGACTCGGCGATCGCGGGCGCCGCCACTGCCGCGGCCGCGGAAGATGTCGACGTGTCGGACGATCGGGAACCGCCGAAACTCACGGTCGCGGCAGTGGCCCGGCGGCTGGGGGTGGCCCCCGCGACCCTGCGTACCTGGGACCGCCGGTATGGCATCGGTCCCAGCGATCACACGGCGGGCCACCATCGCCGGTACGGACCCGGCGACATCGCCCGGCTGGAACAGATGCAGCGCGCGCTGCTGCGGGGAGCCTCGCCCGCGGAGGCGGCGCGCTATGCCCGAACCGCCACTCCGGCGCAGCAGCCTTCCTCGTCGGCGGAGGCTTCGATCCTCGAAGAACCCCGGCAATCGCCCTCCGGTCACGAGCCGGTCCTGTCGTCCGGGGTTCTCGGCAGTGCCGATGACGAAACCGAGGAAACGTTCCACGCCGGCGGCGGTGGGCTGAAGCTCGGTAGCGCGGATCCGCGTGCCCGCGGCCTCGGGCGGGCCGCGCTCTCACTCGACTCGCAGTCGGCGCAGCAGCTCCTTGCGGAGGGGATGCAGGCCGATGGAGTGGTGGCGACCTGGCACGACATGCTGTGGCCGGTGCTGCGTGCGCTCACCGAACGCAGGCAGCGCTCGGGTACCGGGATCGAGGCCGTCCGATTGCTGACCGACTGCGCCTCGACGGCGTTTCGTGTCGTCATCGCCAATGCGCCGTTGCCGATCAACCCGCGTCCGGTCGTGCTCGCCCCGGTGCCCGGAGAGGGGCAGGAGCTCGAGCTCGTCGCCCTCGCGGCGGCCCTGGCAACGAGCCGGGTGGGACATCGCTTGTTCGGGGCTCCCCTTCCGAAGGAAGGTCTCGACAATGCCGTTCGCCGTGCGGCTCCGGCTGCGGTCGTTCTGTGGGCACAGCAGCCGTATGACGCGGCACCACACCTGATCTCCGACCTGCCGAGTCCGCGCCAGCGGGTCCGTGCGTTCGCGGCGGGGCCGGGGTGGGATGCCGAAGCCATGCCCGCTCGGGTCGAAGTGCTGGACTCGCTGCCTGTCGCCGTGAAACGCGTGTCCGAGACCGTCCTGGGAGCGGAAACCGGCGATTAGTTGTGACCTAAATCACATACTACTGCTCGAGCTGGTTCTGCCGGCTTCCCGGATCGGGTGTCGCGTTCTCGGCGAGAGGGTGCTTTCGAGTGAGTATCGCAGGTGACAGCCGTGCATGCCCGAATGCGTCAGGACGGGTGACAAGAGATTTCCGAAACGTGCTCCTTTCCGGTGAACGTCACTGTGAAACCCTGTCATCACACTCTGAATGGATTTAGTACCGGATCGTGTCAAGGTTCGCGTTTTTGCGGCCGATGGGGGAGGTGGAACGTTCACTCGCCTGCAGGAAAGGAGTTCCCGTGACGACGGTCTTGATCTGTGATGATCGGCGGAGCGTTCGGGAAGGGCTCACTCGTGTGATGTCGGCCGTCCCCGGAGTGAGTCGGATCGATTGCGTGGCGCACGGCGACGAGTTGCTTGCCCGCTTCGCGCGGCAAGCCGTGGATGTCGTCCTCGTCGGTACGCAGCGCGCGGTGCCCAACGGCGTGGAAGCCACGCGCAGGCTCGTTTCGGCGCATCCGCAAGCGAACGTGATCGTGTTCGGCGCGCCCGACGACGCAGGCAGTATCGCTGCCGCCATCGCCGGTGGTGCGCGCGGATACCTGCGTTGGGATGCCTCGCGACCGGAACTGGTCGCCGCGCTCGCGCACACGCTCGCCAGCACCTCGGTGCCCTCTCCCCGGCAACCCTCGGACCCCGGTGTGCAACTCACCGATCGGGAGTTGCAGGTGCTCCGCGGAATGGCTCAGGGCAAGAGCAACGGCCAGATCGGGCGGGAACTGTACCTGTCGGAGGACACGGTCAAGACGCATGCGCGGCGTCTGTTTCGCAAACTCGGAGTGCGTGATCGAGCACAAGCGGTGGCGCACGGGTTCCGCCGCGGCCTGGTCGCTTGAGGGATCGGCTCGGGGCGCGGAATCACTGGAGTGCGGCCCTGGGGTGGGCATCTGGTAATTGTGGTCGTGTGACTACAGTCGTCCGTCGTTCTCGCGCCCTGCTTGCTGTTCCCACCTTCTCCGCGGGCACCGCCTTGTCGATGTCCTCTCCCGCCGTGGAGTCCTCCCTCGAAGACCCGTCCCTGTTCGGTGACAAGTTGTCGCCCGGTACGGTGACAGTTGATCGGCGTGCGAGGAGCGCTGGAAACGCCGGTCGGATCCGAATCGCGTGAACTCGTAACACCAGGGCTGCTGTCTGCGATGAGCAACGTGGGGGACGGGCTGGACGCTCTTGTAAGCGCCGCCGTCGACGGCGACCGTCAGTCGATCGAGCGCTTGCTGGCGGAAATCCGTCCTTTGGTGGTGCGGTACTGCCGCGCCAGGGTTGGACGAAACGAGCGTTCGTACGCTTCGGCGGACGATGTCGCACAGGAGGTGTGCCTCGCCGTGCTCACGGCGTTACCCACCTATCGCGACCAAGGCCGTCCCTTCCTGGCGTTCGTATACGGCATCGCCGCGCACAAAGTGGCTGATGCGCACCGTGCATCGGCCCGCAACCGTTCCGAACCGGTCGCGGACCCTCCGGACACACCGGAGTCCGAGGCCGGTCCCGAGCAGCGGGCGATACAGGGTGAGCTTTCGGACAGGATGGCGCAGTTGCTGCGGGTCCTCCCTGCCAAGCAGCGGGAGATCCTGCTGCTTCGGGTGGTCGTCGGGTTGTCCGCGGAGGAGACGGCCGAAGCGGTCGATTCGACTCCGGGGGCGGTGCGAGTGGCGCAGCATCGTGCACTGGCCCGGCTGCGCAAGACGCTGTCCGCGGAGGAGGTGGTCTGAATGGCTGAGCGGAAAGGGTCCGAAGGTGACGGTGACGGACACGACCCTGTCGGGTCCGATCAGCAGGACGACCGTTCGCGCACCGAGACCGAGCGGGACACACCCGTCGGCAGTGCACCGAGTGACGAGTCGGAATCAAGCGACGATCTCGATGGTGGATCCGAAGCCCCGGAGTCCGTATCGGAACCGGATCGGCAGACGGCGAAGTCCGAACAGGACGGCATCGCCGATGGGGAACAGGTGACCGAACAGACTTCTCGAACCGAGCAGACCGCGGATGGCACCGCGAAGATCGTGACCTTTCGCGGGCGTGCGGACGAATCGGACGCAACGGAAGCAACCGGGGAGTACGAGAGCGAGCAACCGGACGCGGAGAATGCGGACCCCGTCGACCTCTCCGCGCTCCAAGCCGATGACGAGCTGCTGGACGTGCTCGGGGGAACCGATCCCGACATCGCGCTGGCGGATACCGACGAGCCGGCTCTGGAATCGCTGCTGGTCGCCTGGCGGCGCGATGTCGATGCCACGCCGATCGGCGAGCTCGTCGACACCGACACCGCGGTATCGGCCATCGACGAGGGGCGAGCGCGGCCGCGCAGGCGCAAGCGGCGTCACCTGGTGCCGGTCGCGACAGCGGCGGCTGTCCTGATGATCACGTTCACCGGCGTGGGGGTGGCGGCGCGTGATGCGCTGCCCGGTGACGCGCTCTGGGGTGTCGCACAGGTTCTCTACGCCGATCACGCCCAGTCGGCCCAGGCTGCCTGGCAGGCGAAGCAGCAGCTCGACAAGGCAGGCACGGCGTGGGAAAAGGGCCGCCCCGAGGCGGCCAGGGAAGCCCTGGAGCAGGCACGTGAGGAGATGCACACGGTCGATGCCGAGCACGGCCTGTCGGACCTCCAGGCTGCGCATGCCTCCCTGAGCGCGAAGATCGAGCGCGGGCAGGAGAACGTCGAGAACCTGCCGGTGGCGTCCTCGTCCTCGACACAGCCGGGGATGACGAGTTCCACGAGGCCGAGTTCGACTCCCCTGGTGCCTCCACCGCCTTCGGGCTCGACACAGCCGACGCACACGGGTTCCGGCTCCCCGAGCACGTCCTCGTCGAATCCGAGCGGTTCGGCGTCGCGGTCGAGCAGCTCCTCAACCGGTAGCTCGGACCGGAGCACGTCGGACGGGAGCTCCTCGAGCGACACCGGGGACTCCGGGCTGTTCCCGCCCTGATCACGAAGATCGAGCGGTTCGGCGCCCGAAAGCGCCGAACCGCTCTCACGTGCTTGTCGGCAGTAGTCGCCCTACCGGCTGTTCTCGTTCTCCGTCTCGGTGACCCCGTCCGCGAAGCCGCGGCAGTATTCCCAGCTCACGTAGTGGCCGGGGTTCGGCTCGTAGGCGGGCTCGTGCGGGCGCATCCGACCGTCGTTGAGCAGTTGCTCCAGGCTGGAACGCAGTAGTTCCCACTCGTGGTAGTGGGGTTCCCCGCAGTCCCCGCAGTCCACGACGATGCCGCGGACGCCCCGGGGCTCCAGCAGTGCCTGGTACACGGCGAGATCGGTCAGGTCCGACAGCAATTCGGCCCGTTCGTCGTCGCCGAGCGGTGGCTCCTGCTCGGGGTCGTGATCGCCGAGTGCCATGCTCGGATCATCCGGATCATCCGCGAATGGGTCTGGGGGCAATGGGTCATGCGGCACAGTCCGCACGGTACCGTCAACGTCCAGTCGGGTGTGTTCCGGCCGGGGACCGGGTAACGGGCCGGGAGCCGATACCATGGGGGTATCCCCCCTGCAGGTCGTGCCGGGATGTGGTGAGCGTCGTCGCCTGCGACCGTCGGTGAATCGGGCGAAGCCGGGTGCTGCCATGGCCGGGTGCGGGTCCTGCGGGTCCACCAGTTCTTCAGGAAGGCATTCCTTTCGCGCCATGACCAGCGAACTGACCGCACCAGGTTTTCCCACGAAGTTCGCGACGCTCGGGCTGACCTTCGACGATGTGTTGCTGCTCCCGGACGAGTCCGACGTCATTCCCAGTTCCGCTGACACCGGTACCTGGCTCTCGCGCAACATCCGGTTGCGAGTACCCCTGGCTTCGGCCGCGATGGACACGGTCACCGAGGCGAGGATGGCCATCGCCATGGCCCGCCTCGGAGGGGTCGGTATCCTGCAGCGCAACCTCTCCACCGAGGAGCAGGCGGCGCAGGTCGAGGTGGTCAAACGTTCCGAGGCGGGCATGGTCACCGACCCGGTCACGTGCACACCGGAGGACACGCTTTCCGAGGTGGACGCGTTGTGCGCGCGGTATCGGATCTCCGGGGTGCCGGTGACCGACCCGGACGGCATGCTCGTGGGGATCATCACCAACCGGGACATGCGGTTCGAGGCGGATCACACCAGGCGCGTCCGCGAGATCATGACCCCGGCTCCTCTGATCACCGCGCAGGTCGGGGTGACCGCCGAGGCCGCATTGGGGTTGCTGCGCAGGAACAAGGTCGAAAAGCTGCCGATCGTGGACAACGCGGGCAAGCTGCGCGGTCTCATCACCGTCAAGGACTTCGTCAAGACCGAGCAGTATCCCGACGCCACCAAGGACCCCGACGGGCGGCTGCTGTGCGGCGCCGCGGTCGGTGTCGGCGCCGACTCGCACGAGCGCGCGATGGCCCTGGTGGATGCCGGGGTGGACGTCCTCGTCGTGGACACCGCACACGGGCATTCCAAGGCGGTCGTGGACACGGTGGCGACCTTGAAGCGGGAACTCGGTCACTCGGTGGACGTGATCGGGGGCAACGTGGCGTCCAAGGCCGGCGCGCAGGCGTTGGTCGATGCGGGAGTGGACGGCGTCAAGGTGGGTGTCGGGCCCGGTTCGATCTGCACGACGCGCGTGGTGGCCGGCGTCGGTGTTCCCCAGATCACCGCGGTCTACGAGGCCGGATTGGCGTGCCGCCCGGCGGGTGTGCCGGTGATCGGCGACGGGGGGATCCAGCACTCCGGTGACATCGCCAAGGCGATCGCCGCGGGCGCCAGCAGCGTGATGCTCGGCAGTCTGCTGGCCGGAACCGCCGAGGCTCCCGGCGACCTGGTGCTGGTCAACGGCAAGCAGTTCAAGGTCTACCGGGGCATGGGGTCGCTGGGTGCGATGCAGTCGCGCGGCGAGTCGCAGTCCTATTCCAAGGACCGCTACTTCCAGGACGACGTGCTCTCCGAGGACAAGCTGGTTCCCGAGGGGATCGAGGGGCGTGTCCCGTTCCGCGGGCCGCTCGGGCAGGTCGTGCACCAGCTCATCGGTGGCGTGCGCTCGGGAATGGGCTTCACCGGCGCGCGGACGATCGCCGAGTTGCAGGAAGCGCAGCTGGTGCGAGTCACCTCGGCCGGTCTCAAGGAGAGTCATCCCCACGACATCACGATGACCACCGAGGCACCGAACTACACGACGCGGTGATCCGCGTGCCGGGCGAGGAGTGATCCAGGCGGAATTCGCCTCCACGCCCCCGGGGAGTGTGCCCCGGCGCCGCTTGGGGCGCCTGTGCCAGAGAGAATGCGCCGCTGACAGCACCGGCGTTGTGAGGAAGGACTGACGTGCGGGATCTTGTGGAGATCGGCATGAGCCGGACGGCCATGCGCGGCTACGACCTGGAAGATATCGAGATCGTGCCCTCGCGGCGCACCCGCTCGTCGAAAGACGTGTCGCTGTCCTGGCAGATCGACGCCTACCGCTTCGACATCCCGCTGGTCACACACCCGACCGACGCGGTCGTCTCGCCCGATACCGCTGTACACGTGGGTGAACTCGGTGGGCTCGGTGTGCTCAATGCCGAGGGCCTGTGGGCGCGGCACGAGAACGCCGAGGAGGCCCTGCTGCAGGTGGTCCGGGCTGCCGAGCAGGACGGCGATCCGGACGCGGCGATCAGGATGCTGCAGCAGTTGCATGCCGCGCCCATCCGGACCGACCTGCTCACCGAGTCGGTGAAGCGGATCAAGGATTCCGGCGTGACCGTGGCTGCGCGCGTCAGTCCCCAGCATGCCGAGGAGCTGACCCCGACTCTGCTGGCCGCCGGTGTGGAGGTGCTGATGGTGCAGGGCACCATCGTCTCCGCCGAGCATGTCTCCCGGGACGGGGAGCCGCTCAACCTGAAGCGGTTCATCGCCGATCTCGACGTGCCCGTGATCGCGGGTGGGGTCGGTGACTACCGGACCGCCATCCACCTGATGCGCACCGGTGCGGCCGGCGTGATCATCGGGTTCGGTCAGGCGCGGTCGGCGACCACGACGCAGGTCCTGGGGATCGGGGTGCCGATGGCCACGGCGATCGCCGACGCCGCGGCGGCGCGCCGTGACTATCTCGACGAGACCGGTGGCCGTTACGTGCATGTGATCGCCGATGGCGGCCTGTCGTATTCGGGGGATATCGCGAAGGCGGTGGCGTGCGGTGCCGATGCGGTGATGCTGGGTGAGGCGTTGACCGAGACCGACGAGGCGCCGGCCCAGGGGTACTACTGGACGGCCGCTGCCGCGCACCCGAACCTGCCGCGCAGCGAGATCGTGGGTTTCGCGGGAGCGGATGCCGACCTGAGGACGTTGCTGTTCGGGCCGACCAGTGATCCCTACGGCACGTCGAACCTGTTCGGCGGACTGCGCCGAGCGATGGCGAAGACGGGCTACTCCGAACTCAAGGAGTTCCAGAAGGTCGGCCTGATGCTGCGCCGCTGAGTCGCTGCGGGCAAACGGCGTGTCCAGTGGCCGGGATGAGAGGAAGCCCGGGCTACCGGTAGGTAACTTTTGCGTTTAACCTACTGTGCATGGCTTCACGTGGCGGAGAGCACAACACCGACGGGAATCGTGATCCCCGAGGCGGAACCGATTACGACGTCGTCGTCATCGGCTCGGGATTCGGCGGTAGCGTCGCCGCCCTCCGGTTGACCGAGAAGGGCTATCGCGTCGCGGTCCTGGAAGCGGGGAGGCGATTCGCCGATGACGAGTTCGCGAAGACCTCCTGGGATCTGCGGCGCTTCCTGTGGGCACCACAGCTCGGGTGCTTCGGCATCCAGCGCATCCACCTGCTGCGCAACGTACTCGTGCTCGCCGGGTCGGGAGTCGGCGGTGGCTCGCTGGTGTATGCCAACACGTTGTACCGGCCGATGAAGCCGTTCTACACCGACTCGCAGTGGGCCCACATCACCGACTGGGAGGACGAGCTCGCTGCGCACTACGACCAGGCGAGCCGGATGCTGGGAGTGGTCACCAATCCCACGGTGACGCCGTCGGACGAGATCATCAAGAGCGTGGCCGAGGACATGGGGGTCGGCGAGACCTGTCACCCGACTCCCGTGGGCGTGTACTTCGGCAAGCCTGGCGAGGACAACCCCGACCCGTACTTCGGTGGCGCCGGCCCGACCCGTGCGGGCTGCACCGAGTGCGGTGCCTGCATGACCGGATGCCGGGTCGGTGCCAAGAACACGCTGATGAAGAACTACCTGTACCTGGCGGAGCAGGGCGGTGCCGAGGTGTGGCCGATGACGACGGTCACCGGGTTGACGCAGGGCTCCGACGGCCGCTGGCGCATCGGCACCGAACGCACCGGGGCCAAGCTCCGGCGGGGCAGGCGAACCTTCACCGCCGACCAGGTCGTCGTGGCCGCCGGAACCTGGGGCACCCAGAACCTCCTGCACCGGGCCCGGGAACGCGGGGACCTGCCGCACCTGCCCGCGACTCTGGGCAAGCTCACCCGGACCAACTCGGAGTCGATCATCGGGGCGCAGGCGTCGAAGGTCGATCCGGAACGGGACTTCTCCCGGGGGACGGCGATCACCTCCTCGTTCCACCCGGACACCGATACCCACATCGAGCCGGTGCGCTACGGCAGGGGCAGCAACGCGATGGGGCTGCTGCAGACACTGCCGACATCGGGGGCCGAGCCCACGCCACGCTGGCGGCAGTGGCTGCGGACGGCGATCAAGCGACCGCTGCTGACATTGCGGATGCTGTCGGTGCGCCGCTGGAGCGAACGCACCGTGATCCTGCTGGTCATGCAGAGTCTGGACAACTCGTTGACCACGCGGCTGCGCCGCGGACTGTTCGGGCGCCGCAGGCTCACTTCGCAGCAGGGGCACGGCGCTCCGAACCCGAGTTGGATCCCGGCGGGCGAGGAGGCCAACAAGCGGGCGGCCGAGAAGCTGGACGGGATCGCCGGTGGAACCTGGGGAGAGCTGTTCGACATTCCGCTGACCGCGCACTTCATCGGCGGGTGCCCGATCGGTTCCGATGCCGAGCACGGGGTGATCGACCCGTATCACCGCGCGTACGGCCATCCGACGCTGTCGATCGTGGACGGATCGGCGATCACCGCGAACCTCGGTGTGAACCCCTCGTTGACGATCACCGCGCAGGCCGAGCGCGCGTTCTCGCTGTGGCCGAACAAGGGGGAGCCCGATCCGCGCGCGTCCCAGGCCGAGGGCTACCGCCGTGTCGAGCCGATCGCCCCCAAGGCGCCTGCCGTCCCCGCCGACGCGCCCGGCGCCCTGCATCGTTGAGGCAGTGATGTCCCCCGGCCGGGGTCGGTGCCGTTGCGATCCCGGCCACCTGGGACAATGGGGTGGTAGGCGGCTATCCCGGGAGGTTTCGACGACGTGTCCGACACGGCAAGCAGCAGCTCTGCTTCGCAGGATCAGGCCCGTGCCGATCAGCGGCCGGTCCTCGTCGTCGACTACGGCGCGCAGTACGCGCAGCTGATCGCCCGCCGGGTGCGCGAGACACAGGTGTACTCCGAGGTCGTTCCGCACGACACTCCGGTCGACGAACTCCTGCGCCGTGATCCGGCGGCCATCGTGCTCTCCGGCGGCCCCGCCAGCGTCTATGCCGAGGACGCACCGCAGGTCGACGGTGCCCTGTTCGACACCGGGGTGCCCGTGTTCGGCATCTGCTACGGCTTTCAGGCGATGACCTCGGCGCTCGGCGGCACCGTCGAGCACACCGGCGTCCGCGAGTACGGGCGCACCGAACTGTCGGTCACCGGCCGGGGCGGAACGCTGCACGAGGACCTGCCCGTGCACCACCCGGTGTGGATGAGCCACGGCGATTCGGTGAGCAAGGCACCCGACGGGTTCACCGTCACGGCGGGCACCCCGGACACGCCGGTGGCGGCGTTCGAGCACCCCGGACGCAGGATCGCGGGGGTGCAGTACCACCCCGAGGTGGCACACACTCCGCACGGCCAGGAGGTGCTCCGGCGGTTCCTGCACGACATCGCCGGTGTCCGTCCGCAGTGGACGACTTCTTCCATCGTGGGCGACACGGTCGCCGCGATCCGTGAGCAGGTCGGTGACCGTCGCGCGATCTGCGGGTTGTCCGGCGGTGTGGATTCCGCCGTGGCCGCCGCCCTGGTGCAGCGGGCCATCGGCGACCGGTTGACCTGCGTCTTCGTCGACCACGGTCTGCTGCGCGCGGGGGAACGCGCCCAGGTGGAGCGCGATTTCGTCGCGGCGACCGGTGTGCGGCTGGTCGTCGTCGACGCCGTGCAGCAGTTCCTCGACGCGCTGGCCGGGGTCACCGATCCCGAGGAGAAGCGCAAGATCATCGGCCGCGAGTTCATCCGTGTTTTCGAGCAGGCGGCCCGTGACCTGCAGAACGAGGCCGGCGAGGCGGGCGAGCACATCGACTTCCTCGTCCAGGGGACCCTCTACCCCGACGTGGTGGAGTCCGGCGGCGGCTCCGGTGCCGCCAACATCAAGAGCCACCACAACGTCGGCGGGCTGCCCGAGGATCTGCAGTTCGGCCTCGTCGAGCCGCTGCGCGCGCTGTTCAAGGACGAGGTGCGCCGGGTGGGGCTGGAACTCGGGCTGCCGGAGACGATCGTGCACCGTCAGCCGTTCCCCGGGCCGGGCCTGGCCATTCGCATCATCGGCGAGGTGACCGCGCAGCGGCTGGAGACGCTGCGCGCGGCCGACTCGATCGCGCGGGAGGAACTCACCGCCGCCGGGCTCGATCGCGACATCTGGCAGTGCCCGGTGGTGCTGCTGGCCGATGTCCAGTCGGTCGGGGTCCAGGGCGATCACCGCACTTATGGTCACCCGGTCGTGCTGCGGCCGGTTTCCAGCGAGGACGCGATGACCGCCGACTGGACGCGGTTGCCCTACGACGCGCTGGAGCGGATCTCCACCCGGATCACCAACGAGGTCGCCGAGGTCAACCGGGTGACCATCGACGTCACCTCGAAGCCGCCGGGCACCATCGAGTGGGAGTGAGGTGCGCCTACCGGTCGCGATACGGGCGCAGCGAGGCGACGAGCATGGCGCCGCCGATACCGATCGCACCGAGCGCCAGCACCCACTGCAGGCTCCACGGCCCCCCGACCAGGACGTAGACCGCGACGGCCAGGGTGAGCAGCCCGGCCGTCAGGGTGATCGGGTCGGGGCCGCCCCGACGCACCGGGGCGGCGGCCCGAGTGCTCGAGGGAGGCACGTCCCGGGGTGGGGTGCCCGGTTCCCGGGGAGCCGGGCTCTGAGCGGAAAAGTCGTTGTCAGCCACGGAAGACCTCCACATTGCCGGTGTCCGCCGTCAGGTCGAGCGCGATGGTGCCCCCGCCGGGGCCGTCCGCCCCGAGGTCGGTGGTTTCGACCCGGAGGTCTCGGCCCTCGCGCTGCTCGCCCAGGCAGTCGACGGCGCCCATGCCACCGGTCGAGCACCGTACTGTCGCGTCGACGTTCGGCGGGAGATACACGCTGATGTTGCCCAGCCCGATGTGGGCACTCGTGGCCAGTTGCTGCTCGTCGGCGAACCGCAGATCGTCGAGATGGAGCTCGATGTTGCCCACCGAACCGGTGTAGGTGTCGCGCACCTCGCCGATCGTGTCGGGACGCACCTCCTCGGAGGTGAATCCCCGCCACGGAGTCGGGAGCACGCTCAGCAGCATCGCCAGCGCGGCCACCGGGATCGCGAAGCCGATCAGGCCGCGACCGCCCTGCACGAACGCGCCGACGATCATCCCGGCGCCGAGCACCGCCAGGCCGACGGCGACCGCGTCGGCGGGCGACATACCGATCGCCACGCCGAGGCCACCCGCGAGCAGGGCCAGCGCGAGGGTGATGAGCGTGACCGACCGGCGATGCGTGCGCGGAGGTTCCGGCTCGGGCGACTGCTCGCCGGGCTCGGGAAGGTCCCAGGCGAACGGTGCGGCACCGAGCGGGTCCCACGACGGGGGGTCCGTGCGTTCGGTGTCGCCGGCCGTGCTGCTGCGGTTCGTGCCCGGATACACCCACGTGTTGGCGTCACCGGCGGTGGCCTGTTCACCGGCGGTGCTCTGCTCGCCTGTGGTGCCCTGCTCGCGCTGCTGCGCGGCCACGGGTGCCGATGGGCGATCACGGTGGTGGCGATGGAGCAGGTACAGGCCGAGTCCGCCGAGTACCAGACCGAACAGTCCTGCAAGGTCGGCAACGGCGAACAGTGCGGGAACGAGCAGCAGTACGAGCAGCACCAGCATCGGTCCCGAGGTGCTGCGGGAGCCGACCTCACCGGGCTTGCCGGTTCCTTCCTTCGGAAACAGCAGCCAGCCCAGCAGGTACAGCACGAGCCCGGCGCCGCCGTAGAAGGTGCCGACCACGAAGGCGACCCGCACCAGGACCGGGTCGATGCCGTACCGGCTGCCGAGGGCTGCCGAGACACCGCCGAGTTTGGCCCCCGCGCGGGGCCGCACCGGCCGGTTGGCCCAGAAGTCGCGGACCGTGTCCTCGATGCCCGCGGTTGTGTGTCCGTTCGGCCTGCTCATGGTTTCCACTATCCGGGTGCGGAGACCGTCCGGGCATCGGGGACGCCCCTGAGTCGGCCCGGAAAGGCACGGGTGCTTCCCCGATGTCCGCAGGTGTGCGCCCGTGCAACCATCGATGGTGTGAACATCCGCCCCGAGCGTTCCGTGCAAGCGGACGGTGACGAGTACCCGCCCGCCTCCGCGGACCGCCTGCGGCCGCTGCAGAACTCGGAGACGCTGCCCGAATCCGCCCGACTGCGCAGGCAGCGCTCCGGGCGGCTGGTCGCCGGTGTGGCCACGGGGACCGCTGAGCACCTGGATGTGCCGGTGCTGTGGGTGCGGGCGGTGTTCGCCGCGCTCGCCGCTTTCGGCGGGGCCGGAATCCTGGCCTACGGCCTGCTGTGGGTGTTCGTGCCACAGCAGGCCGGTGCGGAGCATCCGCCGTCGCCCCGGGAACGTCAGCAGGGCTTCGGTCTGCTCGTTCTCGGGCTCGGTCTGGCGGTCACCGTCGTTTCCTTCGGGGCGCTCCCACCGTGGCTGGCAGGCCCGCTCGCGGTGACCCTGATCGGAGCCGCGGTGGTGTGGCGGGAGGCCGACGAGTCGCAGCGGCGCCGGTGGCGGCGGAATGCCCGCTCCGGCGTGGCCGGTGCGATGCTCGGAGGGGGAGGACGCTTCGCCGCGGTGCGGATCCTCGCCGGTGTCTGCCTCGTCGTCGCGGGCATCGTGGTCTTCCTGGTGAGCAATGTGTCCGTGAGTGCACTGCAGTTCGCCCTCCTGGCGGTGTTGGCGACACTGGTCGGCGCCGCCGTGCTCACCGTGCCGTGGTGGGTGCGTCTGGTGCGCGACCTCAATGTCGAGCGCGCGAGTCGGATCAGATCCCAGGAGCGTGCCGAGATCGCGGCGCACTTGCACGACTCGGTGCTGCAGACTCTCGCGCTGATCCAGAAGCAGTCGGACTCCTCTCGTCAGGTGCGGCGCCTGGCGCGGGGGCAGGAGCGGGAACTGCGCCACTGGCTGTACGGATCGGGGGGCTACCGGGCCGCGGAATCCGGGAAGGCGGAACCGGCCCGAGCCGGGCGTGGGGAGACGGCGGCCGGGCAGGGCGAGGTCGGTGGTTCACCGGTCGCGAGCCGGGCTGTGACACTGTCCGATGAGCTCGCCCGGATCTGTGCCGATGTCGAGGACACCTTCGCGATCACGGTGCAGCCGGTCGTCGTGGGTGACTGCGCTCTTGACGAGTCGGGCACGGCGACGCTCGCGGCTGCGAGGGAGGCCGTCGTCAACGCCGCCAAGCACGCGGGAGTGGACGAGGTCAGTGTCTACGCCGAGGTGCAGCAGGAATGTGTCGAGGTTTTCGTACGAGACCGGGGTGTCGGTTTCGATCCGGACGATGTCCCCGCCGATCGGCACGGGCTCGCCGACTCGGTCCGGGGCAGGATGGAGCGCAATGGTGGGCACACCCGTCTGCGCACCGCGGCCGGGGCCGGGACCGAGGTGCAGTTGAGAATGCCCCGTTCCGGCCGCTGAGCCGGGGACGAGTCCGGGGAAGGTACGGCAGGCACGGAAGCCGGCCGGGAGAAGGGGAGTTGCGATGACCGGTGCAGAAGACGACGGCGAACGGACCGGCCCGGTACGGGTGTTTCTGGTCGACGACCATGCCCTGTTCCGTGCCGGCGTGCGGGCCGAGCTCGCCGATGCGGGGGATCGGGTCGAGGTGATCGGTGAGGCCGGCTCGGTGGACGAGGCCGTGGCCGGGATCGGCCACTTCGCACCCGAGGTCGTCCTGCTGGATGTGCACATGCCGGACGGGGGCGGTTCCGAGGTGCTGCGCCGGGTGCGCGACAGGCAGCCGGAGGTGGTGTTCCTGGCCCTGTCGGTGTCCGATGCCGCCGAGGACGTCATCACGGTCATCCGTGGTGGTGCCCGCGGGTACGTGACGAAGACGATCTCCGGGAGGGAGCTCGCGGACGCGGTCTGCCGCGTGGCGGGTGGGGACCCGGTGTTCTCGCCGCGGCTGGCCGGGTTCGTGCTCGACGCGTTCTCACAAGGCCCGGACTCGGCGCCGATTGGCGATCCCGAACTCGACCAGCTCACTCCGCGGGAACGGGACGTGCTGCGGTTGCTCGCGCGCGGCTACGCCTACAAGGAGATCGCCTCGGAGCTGTTCATCTCGGTCAAGACGGTCGAGACGCACGTGTCCAGCGTGCTGCGCAAGACCCAGCTGTCGAACCGCTACGAGCTGTCCCGCTGGGCCTCGGACCGCCGTCTGGTGTAGGCCCGGCGGTTCTCGCGAAACCGCCGGGATCACCTCGACGGGTGGCCGCACTGCGCCGTGGTGGACACCTCGGGGTCTTCGGAGTCGCTGCGCCGGGCTGTGGCCTCGACGCGGGCAGCCTGCCGTGAACCGGGTCCCGGCGAGCCGGTCCCCTGCCTGCTCAGCGCGACCCCGACCAGTACGACGGCCATGCCGACCAGGACGCGCGGCCCGAACTGCTCGTTCAGGACCAGCCAGCCGAGCAGCACCGAGACCAGGGGCATCAGGTAGGTCACGGTGGAGGCGGTCGTGGCGCCCTCATCGGAGATGATTCGCATGTTCAGCGCGAAGGCGAAGCCGGTGCCGACAATGCCCAGCACGGCGACGGCGAGCAGCGGCACCGGATCGAGTGCCACGGGCTGAAGCCCACCCACGGGAAGCGCGAGCAGTCCGAGTCCGGTGGCGGCCGTCATCTGCATCGCGGCGACGCCCAGCGGCGGCAGCTGCTGCCCGTCGACCCGGGCATCGGTGAGGCTGCGGCCGATGTAGACGAAGCCGATGCCGTAGCTGACGGCGGCTGCCAGGCATGCCAGCGCGCCCCAGCCGAAGGCGCCGCTTGCGGTCCACGGCGCCAGAATCACCACGACCCCGGCGAAGCCGAGCAGCAACCCGGTGAACCGCACCGGCGTCAGTGACCGCTCCGTGCCGAACAGCAGCCCGAACAGGACCGTCCACAGTGGCGTCGTTGCGTTGAGTACGCCGGTCAGCCCGGACGAGACGGTCTGTTCGCCCAACCCGAACAGCACCCAGGGCAGGGTGTTGCCGAACAACGCGGCGATGGTGATGGTGCGCCAGAGTCCGCGGGCTTCGGTGGTGGCAGCGCCGCGGAGCCGGATACCCCGCAGCGCGCACAGCAGGAGGAGGACGATCGCTCCGAGAGTGATGCGGGCGACGGCGACCTGCGTCGGCGACAGAGCCTCCAGACCGATCTTGATCAGCAGGAAGCTGGCGCCCCATACCAGTGCCAAAGCCCCCAGCCGCAGGTAATTCGCCGGATTGTTCACGGTTGCACCCGCTCCTCTCGCACTCCGCGATGTCTCCCTCTCCACGGTGAGGCCAGGAAGGAGTAAGGACAAGTGAAAATAACTACACCGACTTTTCAGAGAAACTGTATCGTGGGGTCATGCTGGACGTACGTCGGATGCAGGTACTGCGGGCAGTGGTGACCAGCGGCTCGGTCAGCGCCGCCGCGACCAACCTCGGCTACACGCCGTCCGCGATCAGCCAACAGCTCTCGGCTCTGGAGCGGGAGGCGGGCATATCGCTGCTGGAGAAGGTCGGGCGCGGGGTACGCGCGACCCCGGCGGGCATGCTGCTGTCGGAACGGGCGGGCATGCTGTCCGAACTGCTCCACACGACCGAGACCGAACTCGCCGACCTCCGTGCCGGACGTACCGGCCTGCTGCGGGTGCGGTTCTTCCAGAGCGCCAGTGTCGCGCTGATCCCGCCCGCCGTGGCGAAGTTCCGCGCCGAGCGCCCCGAGGTCCAGCTCGACCTGCGCATGGTCGAACAGGGAGCTCTCGATCAGGTGACCGGCGGCGAGGCCGATGTCGTGGTCCTGGTGGTGGGACGCGACGTTCCCGGAGCGCGGGGCGTGCGCATGCTGCACCTCGTCGACGAGCCGTACCGCGTGGTGCTTCCCCGGGGACATCCGCTGTGTGACGAGGAACCCGTCGACCTCGCTCAGCTGTCCGGGGAGTCGTGGATCCACGGGGGACTGGCACCGGGCCCGTGCACCGAGTCGCTCACGGACGCGTTCGCCTCCGCGGGGTTCGCTCCGGCGGTGGCCGTCGAGGCGGACAGTCCCCAGGCCGCCCAGGGGTTCGTGGCTGCCGGGCTCGGCGTCTCGCTGCTACCGCGGTTGGGACTGGACATCGTGCACCCCGGTGTTGTGGTGCGCACGGTGCGCAATCCCGAGCCGGTGCGGCGGATCTACGTCGGCGTGCGCGAAGCCGTCGCCGACCAACCCGCCACCCGGGCACTGCTCACGGCCCTGTTCGATTCCGCGGGCACCTGAGGAACCGGCACCCCGGAGGGACGCCCCGATCGGTAGTGCTCTGTCACAGCCGGGTGTCGGTGTTGATCAGCAGCTTGTCGCCCTTGGCGACGAAACCGAGGAGGCGTTTCTCGGTGCTCTTGCCGTCGTCCGTCTTGTAGCGCAGCTTCACCAGCACCCTGTTGCCGAGGGCTTGTGGCTTGCCGAGGATCTTGACGTCGTCGACCGAATCCTCCCACCAGTCCTCGTAGGAGTCCTTGCCCGTCTGCTTCATCTTCGGCCCGAGCATCGACCACGCCTTGTCCACCTTGTCGGGAAGCAACGAGTAGTACTTCTTGACGGTGGCTTCCAGCTCCTTGCCCGATACCTTCTTCTCGCTGGCCCGTGGTGCCGAGCTCGGCGTGTTGTCGGTGGGGGGCGTGCTGCTGGTCGTGGGTGCCGTGGTCGTGGGCGCCGACGTGGCGGGCGGTGCCGGTGCCGGTGCGGGGGCGGAGGTATCGGGGGTGTCCGACGGCTGCGCACTCGATTGCTGCTCGCTGCCGCTGCTGCCGAAGGCGTTGGCGACCAGCACTCCGAGCAGGATCGCCGCTGCCACGGCAGCGGCCCACAACGCACGCTGCCGGGACTTCGTGAGTCCGGGCGAACCGGCGGATGCGTTCTCCCCGCCTCCGGTGGGCGGTTGGTCGGCGGGGGAGGGCGGGGCGATGCGGGTGCCGCCGGATTCCTGCGGAGCCGGATGCGCGGAGGCCACTGCCGTCGGAGCCGGACCCGGCCCCGGCGGGGCAGCAGCAGGGGCGTGTTGCCGCCCGCCGGTGTCACCGGTGGCCGGCGGCCGTCCGTCGGCCACGGCCTGCAGGAGGCCCTGCGCCTGCGCCATGGTGGGCCGTTCCACGGGGTCGGGCTGCAGCAGCTGCATGAGCGCGGCCGTCATCGGCCCGCCCTGCCGGGGCGGTTCCACCTGGCCGCGCGAGACCCGGTGCAGCAGGCTGATGGCGTTCTCGTCCACGCCGAACGGCGGGTATCCCTCGATCGCGGCGTACAGGGTCGATCCGAGGGAGAACACGTCCGAGGCGGGTTCCGGATCCCGGCCGAGCGCGACCTCCGGAGACAGGTACGCGGGCGTACCGGCCAGGATGCCGCTCTTGGTGACCGCCACGTCGCCGATCGCCCGCGAGATTCCGAAGTCGGTGATCTTGGCCTGGCCGTCGTGCCCGAGCAGGATGTTGCCGGGTTTGAGGTCACGGTGCACGATGCCCGCCAGGTGGGCGGCCGCGAGCGCGCCGGCGACCTGGGCGCCGATCCGGGCGACTTCCAGCGGTGGGAGCACGCCGCGCTCGGCGATCATCGACGCGAGGCTGGTGGAGGGCAGGTACTCCATGACCAGCACCGGCTGGCCCTCGTCCTCGGCCACGTCGAAGACCGCGATCGCGTTCTGGTGCTGCAGCCGTGCCGCGATGCGTCCCTCGCGCATCGAGCGCTCACGGGCTTCCTCGGTTTCGGCGTCGGTTTGGCCGGACTGGAGCAGTAGTTGCTTGACCGCGACCGTGCGCTGGAGGCGCTCGTCGACGGCGCGCCACACGACCCCCATCGCGCCGCTGCCGATTTGCTGGTGCAGCCGGTAGCGGCCCGCGATCAGACGCCCTTCGTCGCTCACACGTGTCTCCTGGTCCTGGCGGTGCCGGTGGCGGGACGGTTCCGACCGGCATCCCGCGGCCGACTTCACTCGACGCCCGCAACGGTACTGGGCGCGCGATCCCGATCAGGGGCCGGGCACGGTCGGGCGTGGAAACCCACCGGAGCGGGCCCCCTGACCGAGCCTGCCCGGCCACGCTCAGCTCGCGACCGGTGAGGCCACCGAGCCGGAAGAGCCGCCGCCGCCGGTGTTGTCGCCGCCGGAGGCGTTGTTCCGGGTGTCGTCGGTGCCGTCCCCGCTGGGATCGGGATTCCCGGTGGGGCCGGTGGGGTCGGTGGGATCGGGATTCCCGGTGGGGCCGGTGGGGTCGGTGGGATCGGGATTCCCGGTGGGGCCGGTAGGACCGGTGGGGCCGGTGGGGCCGGGATTCCCGGTGGGGCCGGTATCTCCGTCTGGTTGCCGCTCCGTGGTATTCGGCGGCTGCTGCGGGGACGAGGTCCGCTGCTGCGTTTCCTCCGAGGCGTCCGTCTCGTCGCTCGGATACACCGTCGTCCACTGGCGGATGGTGGTCGAGTCCGGTGCCACCGGTGGGGGAGCCTGCCTGCTGTTTCCCGGGTTCCCGGCGGTGTCCACCGGTGTCCCGCCGTCCTGGTTGCCCAGGAACGCCGACGTCACCAGGACGGAGACGACGGCGGCGGCCGCCAGTGCGATACCGGAGATCAGCACCGGGCGGTTGTTCCTCCCCGAATCGGCCAGCGCCGCGTCCCCGCGCGTGTCCTTGCCCATGTAGGCGACGGCATCGGTGTACGCGTCCTCGCTGTAGGGGTCCTCCTCGTAGATCGAGCCCGCTGCGATGGTGGTGCCGTCCCGGCCGACCGTATTGCCGACCGTATTGGTGGGGGTCAGGTCCGGCGCGCTGGTCGCGGCCGCGGAACCGGGTGCCATCGCAGGCGGGATCGGCGTGGGCGTGGACGGGACCGAGGTCACGGCCTGGCCATCGGCGACCGTCTGCAACATCTCGTGCACCTGCGCCATGTCCGGGCGGTCCTGGACACGAGCTTGCAGCATCGCCATCAGCGGCTCGGTCATCGGCCCGGCCTGCTGCGGTGGTTCGGCACGACCCGCGGCCACGGCGTGCAGCAGCGCCAGCGTGTTCTCGCTCTGCCCGAACGGAGGACGGCCCTCGATCGCCGCGTACAACGTGGCACCGAGGGAGAACACGTCCGAAGCTCCCGTGGGCTCCTCGCCGCAGGCGACGTCGGGTGAGAGGTAGGCGGGCGTACCCGCCAACATCCCGGTCTTGGTGACCGCCACATCGCCCTGGGCACGGGAGATCCCGAAGTCGGTGATCTTCACCGTGCCGTCGTCGCCGAGCAGGATGTTGCCGGGCTTGATGTCGCGATGCACCACTCCCGCGGAGTGAGCGGCGCCGAGCGCCGAGGCCACTTGAGCACCGATCCGCGCCACCTCCCGAGGAGGCAGCGGACCGTGCTCGGACATCATCGACGCGAGGCTGGTGGAGGGCAGGTACTCCATGACCAGCACCGGCTGGCCCTCGTCCTCGGCCACGTCGTAGACCGATACCGCATGCGCGTGCTGCAGCCGGGCCGCAATCCGGCCTTCTCGCATCGCCCGCTGCCGTGCTTCCTCGGCTTCACCCGGATCCAATCCGGGCTGCAGCAACAACTGCTTGACCGCGACCGTGCGGTGCAGGCGCTCATCGACACACTCCCACACCACACCCATCGCGCCACTGCCGATGCGCCGCTGCACTCGGTAGCGTCCGGCAACCAGACGGCCTTCGTCGCTCACCGACGTCTCCCCGTACTGCTCTCGGCACCCGGATGGTCGTGTTCGGCATCGGTGCATCTCACCGAACAGCGAACCCACCGGATGCCGGTGGATTTTGGCGGGCCGGGTTTCGGCCCTCCGACATGGACAACGCTTGTTTGGCGGCCGGGATCGGCCCGTGGCAATCCGACCGCGATACAGCAGCCTAGCCGACGCCCTCCCAATGTAACCCCGAAGTGTGGAGATCCGTGATCGGTGAGTTGTGTTCCGTGTCCGGGTGCCGCCGCGCGCGGTGAAGCACCACCGGATCCGTTGCCCGGTCGAACATCATTTCCGCAGTCCATATCCGGTGCGGGTGCGTGGTTCTCCGGGCACGGCAGTGTGGAAACGGTCTCTCGAAGAGGTGGGCGGGAGTGCGTGTCCCCCGCGGTGTGCGTCTGCTCGGAACGAGCATTCGTGGCATGGTGCGCGCCGCCGGTGAGTCAGGTCGTTGCCGCATTGTTGTGAGAATCCCGATGCTCGGCTGCCGAGTGCTGCGCCGTCCGGCGGTATTCCTGCCGGCCTCGCACGTGCTCGGTCGTCATGTGTGTTTGGCGGCCAATAGCTCGATCCCGGTGATGTACGGGCTGGTGCCCATGTTCACGGTGAACAGGTGCCGCAGGACAACGCGCCTGCCGTCGGGGTGCTCCGCCGTGAGTGTGGCGACCACCGAACCGTCCCGGCGGGGCCGGGTTCCCTGCGTGCGCACCGAGTCCAGCGCGTGCCAGGCCTGTACCACGTCGGTGCGTTGCGTGGCGAGAAGCTCGGGAGAAACCAGACCCATGGCGCGGCCGGGATCGGTGCCGAGCAGCCGATGGAACTCGGTGACCAGCAGGGCTGCCGACCTGGGGGTGCCGGCCAGCGGATTCGCCTGCCCCAGCCCGTGGGCCGAACCCGGTTCGGGGTGCGATCTGCCGAGAAGGTCGTCGAGGCGGAGCGAGCCGGATTCCCGGCCGGAGTGTCGCTCCGCGGCGAGCGGCAGGCGGACGCTGTGCAACAGGTCCGGACGCAACGCCTGTGCGCCCGTGATCGGCTCCGCACGGACAGCGGGCCGAGCCGGGGAGTTCGTCGACGACCGTTGCAGGATCAACGAAGTCGTCGCCGTTCCGCCGCACAGCGCCAGGACGGTCAGCAGGACTCCGGTCACGTGCAGGGCTCTCGGCGGGGAAGGGGGCTGCGGGAGGGTCGCCGTGTCGTGCTCGCCGGAGGTGCCCGGTTGCCGTGCGTGACGGCCGGTTCCGGCGTCGGTCGGCGCTTTCCGGACCGGCCCGGTCCGGTGATCGATCAGTTCGGCGGCGTCGAGGGGCCGTCGCCGACCATGGGTGCGCCCACGGCCGGGGAAGTCGGAATCCATCGTTGTACGTCTCGCATGTTTCGTGTCTTCGCGTTCTCGGGTACCTCGGTCGCGGAGACCGCTCGCACGAACCTTGACCGCTCTTTCGGGGAACACACGAGAGCGGACGGTCGCGTCTTCGCTCGAAGAGGGAAAGATTGCGGGTCGGTGCACATTCGGATGGAGCAACGTTGCTACCGGCGGCTCCTTCGGGGAATGAGGGTGTCGGCGGTGATCCGGGGTTTCTCCTCGTCGGTGAACTCCAGCTTTCGCCGTTGAGTGGTCACCGTTTCGTCCTCGCGGACGATGCGCAGAGTGGTCACGGTGCCGGTGTCGCGCACGGAACTGTCGAGAACCTCGATGGAGGCTGCGCGGGCATAGCGGGACGCGAAGCTCTCGTATCCCCGCGCGCGCAATGTTCCGGCGGTCAGGGCGAAAGCGTCGCGGAGATCGCCGCGGGCCACGGACGCGAAGTACTGTTCCGTGCGCTGCCGGACGGCGTCGTCGTCGGTGGACGAGGAACCGGCCGGATCGAGGTTGTCGCTGTTCTCGGATGATGCGGCCACCCCGGGCGATTCGGCAGCGGAGCTCTCGCCGCCGGAGCTCTCGCCGCCGGAGCTCTCGCCGCCGGAGCTCTCGCCGCCGGAGCCCTCGCTACCGGAAGTGGCGGCCGCATATCCGGGGTCGGTGGGTTCCACATCGGTCGGTTCGCTGCTGTCGGACGTGTCGCCGAGAGCGAGCACATCACCGATGGGAAGCACTCCACGGAGGAGGTTCTCACCGGGGAACTCCTCGCCCGGAGGAGCGCCGGGGAGCAACCCTGCACCCGGCTCGTCCGGAGGCGTCTCGTCACCCGGCGTGGGCGTCGACGGGGTGGCGGAACCACTCGGCCGCGGTGAGGACGCAGCACCGGACCGGTCGGAGGCGCCCGCCTGCTCCGGAACCGCTGCAGCGATCTCCGTGTGCGGGAGGGAGGGCGGGCGCGGTTCCAGGGTCACCGATCCGGTCGTCCCCGTGGGAGGTGCGTGATTGCCCACCTCGGGCAGCGGCGGGTAGTCACCCCCTCGCGGTCTGCTCGGCAGGTCCAGCCCCTGGATGGACGTGGTGTTGCCCATCAGCGCCGCCGTCGCGAACATGAGTCCGCCCAGGGTCGCTGCCGAGGAAGCGACCGCGAACCATGCGGCTCGTCGCCAGGTCGGTGGTGGGGTGACCGAGGCGGGAACCGTGCCGAGGTCGAACTTGTACAGGCCACCGTCCGGGTGGGTGTCCTCGAGCGGGTCGCGCGGGGGGTGCTGCGGAGTCGGGGTGGTGGATTGGTGCGGTGCAGGGGTGACCGGCCCTTCGATCCTGCCGGTCCAACCAGTGGGTTTGACGCTGTGCATGAGATCTCGACTTTCTGCCGCCCGCTCGGGCGGCCGAGCTCACTCAGGCCGTATCGACCACGTGGAATACCTCGGCGAGACGGTCCGGCGCCGGGCCGTACCGTTCGGCGTTTCCTTCCAGATGCTGACGGATCAACCCTTCGAGATCGTGGAGGCGCGCGGTCTGGGAGTGGTGTGCGCGGAGTGCGGCCATCTTCGTGTCGAACTGCTCGGTGATGTCGACCGCGCGGTTGATCCGCTCCTGCGAGGACTCCGACATCCACAGCTGGGAGACCGTCCAGGGTTGTAATCCGTGCTGCTCGAGCAGATCCGGGTGGGCGGACGCGTTGCGCGCGTCCGGATAGATCGCGGCGAGCGTGGCCTCGCCGACCGCGCGGTGATCCGGATGCGAGATCGTCACGGCGTCCCAGTTGATCTCCGGGGAATGCGTGACGACCACATCCGGGCACACCGTGCGGATCACCTTGGCGATGTCTCGCCGCAGTGCGAGGTTCACGGTCATCTGGCCGTCCCGGTATCCCAGGAAGACGACCTCGGCGACCCCGGCCGCTTCGGCGGCCGCGCGTTGCTCCTGCTGCCGGAGTTCGGGGACGTCCGCCCGCGACGTGCCGTCGAAGGCTCCGGCCTCCCCGGACGTGCAGACGCAGTAGGTGACTTCCACTCCCGCCGCCGTCCACGTTGCGACGGTGCCCGCGCAGCCGAAGTCGACGTCATCGGGGTGCGCGGTGACCACGAGTGCCCGCCGGAAGTCGGCGGAGGCAAGATCCGGTGCTGTGGTCATGACCACAGGTTAGGACCTTGCCGGATCATGTGCGTTACGGGTACCCGCCATCACGGCAAGTAACACACCTTCGTGTAGCCGTGTCCCATTGACGGAATCACCACTCGCCGGCTCGCAGCCGTGCGATGTCAGAGTCCGGAGGAATGCTCGACCTCAGTACTCGCCGTTGCGGAAGCGGGTCCGGCTGCTCTGCAGCGCCTGGACCGAGGCGAGGCCACCGCCTCCGCCGAGCAGGATGGCCACGATGTCCATGCCGGTGCCACCGCTGGAAAGCAGCAGGGCCAGCAGGGTGACACCGAGAGTGGCTCCGGCGACCGGCATGCGTGTCCGGGCGAATTCGGCAGCGGGCCCGCCGCCGGGACGCTTGCGTGCCGCCGTCGAGAGCATCGCCAGATAGCCACCGTGCCCGGCCGCGGCGACAACGGCGACGAGCGTGACGAGAAAGGCCACCACATCCACAACAGCACTCATACGTGAGAGTCTCCTCCCTTCGATCCGTGTCCGGTACCGGGGAAAACCCTGACTTTTCGGGCGAGCCGCCCATCGGCAAGCCGCGGATCGGGTGACACCGCGGCACCTGAAGCGACAACCCACCGCGTCTCGGCTATGGCCTCCGGGAGCGTGTTCCCCTTAAGTTTCTCGACCATGGGTGACAGCTCTGCTCCCGCGCCCGGCCCCGACGCGGGGAGTGCAGCAGGGAGCGCAGGGGACCTCACAGGCAAGCGGGCGGTCGTCACGGGTGCGGGCAGCGGCATCGGCGCGGCCGTGGCCCGGCGGCTCGCCGCGACGGGAGCCACCGTGGTAGCCGTGGACCACGCCGCAGCGGAGGTGCGGGCGGTGGCGGCGGAGATCGGCGGCCATCCGCTCGTGATGGATCTGAGCGACCCGGAGACCGCCGCTGCTGCCGGCGAGGGTGCCGACATCGTGGTCAACAACGCCGGGATGCAGCATGTGGCCCCGGTGCACCGATTTCCTCCGGACGTCTTCTCCCGCCTGCTGACCGTGATGGTGGAATCGCCGTTCCGGATCATCCGCGCGGCGCTGCCCACCATGTACGCGCGGTCCTGGGGGCGCATCGTCAACGTCTCCTCGGTTCACGGCCTGCGTGCGTCACCGCTGAAAAGTGCCTACGTGACCGCCAAGCACGGTCTGGAAGGGCTGTCGAAGACGGTCGCACTCGAAGCCGCGGGCTACGGGGTAACCTCGAACTGCATCTGCCCCGGCTACGTGCGCACGCCGCTGGTGGAGCAGCAGGTCGCCGACCACGCGACCCTGCACCGCGTCCCCCGCGAGCAGGTGATCGAGGACGTGCTGCTGGCTCGCACCGCCGTGAAACGCCTGGTCGAGCCCGACGAAGTCGCCGAACTCGCGGCCTGGCTGTGCGGCCCGGCGAGCAGTTCGGTCACCGGGGCCTCGTTTCCGATGGACGGAGGGTGGGGCGCCCACTGACCGCTCGTCTAGTGACCGAGGCGACCCCGGCCGAGGCGCAGCAGGATCATGGCGAGCTCGCGACCCTCCGGGCCGAGCTCACGGTAGCGGGCGAGTACATCCATTTCGCGGTTGTAGACGATGCGGGGTCCGCCCTCGGCCATCCGGGCCGCGCCGATCTCGCGCGAGACCTCGGCACGCCGCTTGATCAACCGCAGGATCTCGGCGTCGAGGTGGTCGATCTCGTCCCGCAGAGCGCTGATCGAGCTCTCGTCGGGCTGTTCCGGGGCAGGGGTGTCCCAGCGCTGCTGTTCGTCGTCCACGGTGGTGCTCACGGGTTTCGTCCTCCGGTGCGTGGGCCCCGGCCTCGACCCGGATACGTGAACGCCCCGGGTCCGAGGACTCCGGGGCGGCGTAGTGGTTTGAGCTCACGCGACTACGGGCGCCGGAGTCCGGGCCCGTAAAAAAACTCGTGGTCGCGTGTCAGCACACCCCCAGTGTGCCACAGCACCTTCCTCCCCGGCCATGCGGCGGCACAGCCATCCCAACGAGCGGGACGACCCGCCGCGGGCGGTGCGGAACCGGCCGGCACTCGGCTTCGGTGATCCGTCGGAGCCTGCCGGTACTCTGAACAGTCGATGAGCGCCCTATTCGACCTCCCCCACGACAGCTCCTTCCAGCGCGGAGACACGGTCGCGGCGACCGGCTCTCCGGAACCGCAATCGGCACGGGAGCACGATCCGGGGGCGTTGCTGGACGACCTCAACCCGCAGCAGCGCGAGGCGGTCACCCACAGCGGCTCCCCCCTGCTGGTCGTGGCGGGCGCCGGATCCGGCAAGACCAAGGTGCTCACCCACCGCATCGCCCACCTGCTGGACGTGCGAGGCGTGCATCCCGGCGAGATCATGGCGATCACCTTCACCAACCGGGCCGCCACCGAGATGAAGGAACGCGTGGTCGACCTGATCGGCCCGCGCGCCACTGCGATGTGGGTCTCGACGTTCCACTCGATGTGCGTGCGGATCCTGCGGCGCGAGGCGAAGGCGCTCGACCTCTCGTCGAACTTCTCCATCTACGACGCCGACGACTCCCGCCGGCTGATCACGCTGGTCGGCCGGGACCTGGAGTTGGATTCCAAGCGCTACCCCGTGCGCACGCTGGCCGCGCACGTGTCGAACCTGAAAAACGAGCTGATCACGCCCGACGAGGCGGCCGAGAACGCGGGCAACGACCTGGAACGCAAGGTCGCCGACGTCTACGCCGCCTACCAGCGCAGGCTCGCCGACTCCAACGCGATGGACTTCGACGACCTGATCATGCGCACGATCGAGCTGCTGCAGGGATTTCCCTCGGTGGCCGAGCACTACCGGCGCCGCTTCCGGCACGTACTGGTCGACGAGTACCAGGACACCAACCATGCGCAGTACGTGTTGGTGCGCGAGCTCGTCGGTGTGCCGGATGACGACGGCGACCCGGGGGACGGCTCTCGCAACGAGGCCGGGTCCGGGGCGAGTGCGGTCGAACCGGCGGAGCTGTGCGTGGTCGGTGATGCCGATCAGTCGATCTATGCCTTCCGTGGCGCGACGATCCGCAATATCGAGGAGTTCGAGCGCGACTACCCGCGGGCGCGCACGATCGTGCTGGAGCAGAACTACCGCTCCACGCAGACGATCCTGTCGGCCGCGAACGCGGTGATCAGAGGCAATGCCGACCGTCGGGACAAGCGGCTGTGGAGCGATGCGGGCCAGGGCGATCCGGTCGTCGGCTACGTCGCCGACAACGAGCACGACGAGGCGGCCTTCGTCGCCGCCGAGATCGACCGGCTCGTCGATCGGGGCGCGGCGACCTTCGGTGATATCGCGGTGTTCTACCGGACCAACAACCAGTCCCGCGTGTTCGAGGAGGTCTTCATCCGGCTCGGGCTGCCGTACCGGGTGATCGGCGGGGTGCGGTTCTACGAGCGCCGCGAGATCCGGGACGCACTCGCCTACCTGCGGGTACTGGACAATCCGGACGACACGGTCAACCTGCGGCGCATCCTCAACGTGCCCAAACGCGGTATCGGCGACCGCGCCGAAGCCGTGGTGGCGGCCCACGCGGAGCAGGAGCGGATCTCGTTCGCCGCGGCGCTGCGGCAGGCGGCGGCCGGTGAGCTCAAGCTGCTCAACACGCGCGCGCAGCGGGCCATCGCGGGCTTTCTGGACCTGCTGGACGAGTTGCGCGGTGTCGCGGCGGAGTCCGATGTCGCGGAAGTGCTGGACACGTTGCTGGAACGCACCGGGTATCGCGGCGACCTCGAGGCCAGTGACGACCCGCAGGACGTCAGCAGGCTGGAGAACCTCACCGAACTGGTCACGGTCGCGCGGGAGTTCACCGAGACCCGTGCACAGGAGGGAACCGCGGCAGCGTCCGAGGGAGATGTCGAGGCGTCGGCGGAGGCGGTGGTGGCTCCGGCCGAGCCCGCCTCCGGGGAGGCCGACGAAGCCGTGCCGGGTATTCCCGCCGATGATTCCCTGGCGGCCTTTCTGGAACGAGTGTCGCTGGTGGCTGATGCGGACGCGCTGCCCGAGTCCGGCGACGGCATGGTCACGCTGATGACCCTGCACACCGCGAAGGGGCTGGAGTTCCCCGTCGTGTTCTCCACCGGCTGGGAGGACGGTGTCTTCCCGCACAATCGGGCGCTCGGCGATCAGACGGAACTGGCCGAGGAACGCAGGCTGGCCTATGTCGGCATCACGCGGGCCCGCCGGGGGCTGTACCTGTCGCGTGCGTTGATGCGCTCGGTGTTCGGGCAGCCGGTGACCAATCCGGCCTCGCGGTTCCTCGACGAGGTTCCGGAGGAACTCGTGCAGTGGCGGCGTACCGAGCCGGAACGCGCCGCGCCGCAGGTGCGCAGCACCTGGGGCGGTCGTGGCGGTGGTTTCGACCGCGGCGGCTCGGGATCCGGCCCGCGTTCGGCCTCGGGGCAGGACTGGAAGAACACCGTGGCGATCAAGCTGTCCGCCGGTGATCGGGTCAATCACGACAAGTACGGACTGGGTACGGTGTTGGCCACCGAAGGGGAGGGGGCCCGGGCGACGGCGACCATCGACTTCGGCGACTCCGGCACCGTGCGCCTGATGCTCATCGGCAGCGTCCCGCTGCAGAAGTTGTGAGCACCGTTGCTCACAGAGCGAGAACTCGGCGGAGGCCGTGGTCGAGTTCCTGGAGAAGATTCCCGGGAACGGTGCCGACCCACTGCCGGCAATCGTGTTTGTCGAGCGTGACCGGAGAGGTCACGTTGGCGACGGAATCCCGAGGAAGTCCGGTGGCCACGGCAGGCAGGAAGACATTGCCGGGCATGGTGGCCAGATCGGTGTTCGAGGTGACCACGACGGCGATCACGGTGGCCAGCCTGCTCGCGTTGTACGGGTCGGATTGGATCACAACCACGGGACGGCGTTCGGCGGGTCGGCTTCCCACGGGAGCACCGAGGTCGACCCAGTGCACCTCGCCGCGCCCGATCCCCACTCGTCGTCGCTCTCGGCCAAGCGCACGCGACCGGCATGGGCGGCTCTCGATGCCCTTCACCTCACGTCGCGGCGGCGAAAACCGGTCAGCCCGGCCAGTACCAGTGCCGTGGCGAGAGCGACGAGCACGATGATCGGGCCCGCGGTGAACTCGGCACCGGGAAGCTGCGGGGTGTGCGCGAACGGGGAGAGATCGGAGACCCACTCCGGCAACTGCAGCAGCGGTCCGAACATTCCGAGGAAGACCACACCGGCCAGAGCTGCCCAGACCAGGCCGATCGCGGCGGGTGCCAGACCGAACAGTGTCACGGCGAATCCGGCCAGAACCCACAGCGCGGGCAGGTGGGTCAGTGCCCCGGCCAGGACCGCTGCAGCATCGACGACCTCCCCGGTGGTGCCCGCATACACCACTCCCGCGCCGAGTCCGGCACCACCGAGCACGAGCACGCTTCCCGCCAGCGTCGCGACCAGGTGGCTGCTCGCCCAGCGCAGGCGGGACAGTGGCGCGCCCCCCAGCAACGGTTCGAGCCGCCCGGAGGCCTCCTCGGAACGCAGCAGCAGGGTGGCCTGAAGCGCATAGCCGGTGCCGACCATCGCCATCAGGGACATGTACGTCGCCAGCAGCGTCTCCGTGGCCGCCGCCGAACCTCCCAGACGGGAGAAGTAGCGTCGCGCCATCTCGTTCTCCGCCACGAAGGCCGCTGCCTGATCCGCCATCGACCCGATGAAGAGTCCGAACAGGACGAAGGCGACCATCCAGCCGATGAGGACGCCACGTTGCAGCCGGAACGCCAACGCGATCGGTCCCGCCAACCATCCCGACGCCTCCGCCCGGCCGAGTCCGGCACGCACCAGTCCCGCACCCTCGTCCCGCCGTGTCCGCAGTACGTAGGCGGTGATCACGAGCACCACGGTCAGGCCGAGTGCCGGCAGTAGCGGCCACCATCGCCCGTCGACATAGGCGCGGGTGGCCTGCGCCCACCCGATGGGCGACAGCCACGACAGCGTCCCGGTGCCGATGTCTCCCGCCGCTCGCAGTGCGAAGGCGAGTCCCAACAGCGCGGCAGCCAGCCCGGTGGCCGCCCGGCTGTGCTCCATCAGCTGTGCGGTCACGGCGGCCATCCCGGTGAAAACCACTCCGACCGCGGTCATCGATGCCGCGAACAGCAGTGACCCCGCCAGGCCGAGTTGGGCCGGGCTGCTCACCAGGCCCAGTGCCAGGATCCCGCCGAGCAGCAGGTTGGTGCCGAGTCCCACGGTCAGCGTGGCGGTCATTGCCGCGTGACGGCCGACGACCGCCGCGCGGATCAGCTCGGCCCGCCCGCTTTCCTCCTCGGCGCGGGTGTGCCGGACGACCAGCAGGATGCTCATCAGTGCGAATGCCACCGCCGTGAAACCGCCCAGTTCGTTGGCGGTCATGGCTCCGAAGGTGTAGTTGTCGAGTCCGTGGCCGGGTCCGCTGAGCGCCACGGTGGCAGGGTTGTTCATCAGTGCGGCGCGGGCCTGCCGGTCGTCGGCGTCGGCGTAGATGCCCGGGAAGGAGGCCACGCTGCTCACCACGGTGGCGGCGATGGCCAGGATCCACACCGGGATGCGGATACGGTCCCGCCGCAGGATCAACCGGATCAGCGATCCGGTGCCCGACAGTGTGGTCATCATGCCCCCGTTCGCACGCCGCTCGAGGGGGAGCGGTCCTGCTCGTAGTGCCGCAGGAACAGCTCCTCCAGCGTCGGTGGTTGGCTGGTCAGGTTGCGCACTCCGGCCGCGCTGAGGTGTCGCAGCACGCCGTCCAGTGCGGTGGTGTCCACCTCGCAGCGCACGTGGGTGCCATCGGTTTCCAGGTCGTGCACTCCGGAAAGTTCTCCCAGCCCGGTCGGTGCGGTGCTCAGCTCGGCCGAGATCGAGGTGCGGGTGAGGTGCCGCAGCTCGGCCAGCGTTCCGGACTCCACCGTGCGCCCGTCGCGGACGATCGTCACCCGATCGCACAGTGCCTCCACCTCGGCGAGGATGTGGCTGGACAGCAGCACTGTGCGCCCGTTGCGTCGCTCCTCGCCGATGCATTCCCGGAAGGTCTCCTCCATGAGCGGGTCGAGACCGGAAGTCGGCTCGTCGAGGACGAGCAACTCCACGTCGGAGGCCAGTGCCGCGACCAGCCCCACCTTCTGGCGGTTGCCCTTGGAGTAGGTGCGGGCCCGCTTGCGGGGGTCGAGATCGAAGCGGTCCAGCAGCTCTGCCCTGCGTTGCGGGTCGATCCCGCCGCGGAGCCTGCCGAGCAGGTCGATGACCTCTCCTCCGGACAGGGTCGGCCACAGGGTGACGTCGCCGGGAACGTAGGCCAGGCGCCGGTGCAGGCTCGTGGCATCCCGCCAGGGATCACCGTCGAGCAACCGTGCCGTCCCCGCGTCCGCGCGCAGCAGGCCGAGCAGGATGCGGATCGTCGTGGTCTTTCCCGCGCCGTTCGGACCGAGAAAGCCGTGTACCTCGCCGGTGCGCACGCTCAGATCGAGCCCGTCGAGCGCACGGGTGCGCCCGTAGTGCTTTTCCAGTCCGGAGACCGTGATCGCGGTGGTCATGTTCTCTCCTGCAGCCGGTGTGGCGGGTCTGCCCGTCACACCGTGCAAGTTACACCTTCTTCATTAATTCGTGAATATCGAGAACAAGGTAAACTCGGTAGCCGGAAGAAGCGGTGTGTCGAAGGAGAGCCACGATGACCGAGCACGAGGGTGAGCCCGGCCATGGTGGTGGCTCCGGTCGCGACGAGGACGCGGTGGCACGGTTCGTCGAGCGGTTCGCCCTGGAACTGGCCGACGGCGGCGTGCCGCGCATGGCCGCCCGGGTGTTCACGTACTTGCTCGTCTCCGACGACGGCAAGCGCACTGCGGGCGAGCTCGCCGAGTCACTGCAGGTCAGTCCTGCCGCCATCTCCGGAGCGGTGCGATATCTGACCCAGGTCGGCCTGGTCACGCGGGAACGGGAACCGGGACAGCGGCGCGATCGCTACCGGGTCCACGATGACACCTGGTACGAGTCGTTCGCGCAGCGGGACGAGCAGCTCGGGCGCTGGGAGCGGACCATCCACGACGGTGTCCGGGCGCTGGGGGCGGACAGTCCGGCCGGTCGACGCATCGCCGAAACCGGCGAGTTCTTCGGGTTCCTGCGGCGGGAACTGCCCGTGCTGATGGAGAAGTGGCGGCAGCGCCGTGCCGCCGGTCGCGGACCCGGACCGGGGTGAACGCGAAGTCCGCGGGAGGTCGCTGTACCGGGCAGGCAGGTCCGCTGTGCACCGTCCACTCAGGTGACGTCGACGCCGTGCTCCCGCAACCACGGAACCGGGTTGATCTTCTTGCCGCTGGTGTTCCACACCTCGAAGTGCAGATGCGTGCCGGTGGAAAAGCCCCGGTTGCCCATCGTGGCGATCTGATCGCCGGCCTCGACCCGCTCGCCCTCGTTCACGGTGATCGTGTTGATGTGCCCGTAGACGGTGACGGTGCCGTCGTCGTGCAGGATGCGGACCCACAGGCCGAAGCCGCTGGCGGAGCCGGCTTCGATGACCGTGCCCTCGGCCACGGCCTTGATCGGCGTGCCCGTGCTGTTGGCGATGTCGATGCCGTAGTGCGTGGTGCCCCAGCGGCCACCGTATCCGGAGGTGAACCGGCCTTCGGCGGGAGCCACGTAGTCCGGCTGCCGGGCCTCTCGGAGCGCTGCCTGCCGTGCGGCCTCGGCCGCTGCACGTTCCTTGGCGATTCGCTCGCTCTTGGCGAGCTGGCGCACCTCGGCATCGGACTCGGAAGGCTTGGCCACGGGCAGGACCTGCGGGGCCGGGGCGGCTCCGCCCACGCCATTCGCGCTTTTCGCCGTGTCGCCCGCCGACGCCGTATCGCTTGCGTCGGCCACGGAGCCGAAGGAAGCCGCGGCATTCTGCCCGCTCGCCAGGGGGGCGTACTCGTCGTGACCGGTGTCGGCCTGTTCCTCCTCCGCGGCCATCGCCTGGCCGGCTGCCGCGAAGGCGCCTGCGGCGACGGCCGCGACCACGATGCGGCCGCGAACTGCCGACGAAGGAGAGGGAACCTTGGTCCTCCCCCGTCTACTGGGAGGCTCGCTGTCGCGAGAGTCCTCCGGATCCGGGGAAGTGTGTTGGCCGCCGGGGGAGCGGTATTGAGCCAATGCTTGCCCTTCCGTCTTCGGGGAGCCCGATCACGCTGGCCGGGTGGGGACCCGGGCCGGTTCGGGGGTTACCGGCCATTGCCTTGTTTCGTGATCGGACCGTGACAACGGACGGGGGGACGGTAACCATGCTGATCCCCTAGGGGCAAATCCCGATCATGGAAGAGCGGCCCTTCGGCGTTCGTGAGTGCGCGGTGGCGCGCGTGCGTACACAACGTGCTCGCAACGTTCCGAATGATGTGCACGAAGTGCGACTACCTGCGTCTTTGTGGCTTGCACAACTGTCCCCCAAAGGACCAACAACAGGCGGTGTTGACTGACTGTGTGTGCTTGCCTGCCAAGTTGAGTGATTGATTTCACAAAAGAAGGGCCTCTTTTTGTCATGTGCGACTACTCCGAATGGGCGTCACTCCCTGCGGGGTCGCCTTCCGGAGCCCCGAGAGACGGTGCTTCACTTCTCCGGGACTGAAAGGGTCAAGAGCGGCAGGCCGCAAGCTTCGGACTCACGAGAGTGAATTTGGCGGGAAGGTGGTTACACCGGGCATGTCCCGGCGATCGCGGGACCCGTCCGATGCCGCTGCGCCGATCGAAGGGGATCGGGTGGATTCCCGATCCGTATCCGGTGGTTGCTAGCGTCGGCGCGGTGAGTGTGCGGTCCGACAACTCGCCCGGTGACTCTCCCGCCTCTTCGGGTGCGTCAAGGCAGGCACGCGGGACTCCTGCGCGGTCGCCGGATCAGCAGGCTCGTGAAGGAAACCCGGGCAGCCGGATGATCGTGGCGATCGGTATCGCCGTTCTGGGTGCTCTCCTGACCGCGCTCGCGCCCCTGCTCGGATTGGTGACGCCGCAGCGACCGCCCGCCTTCGCGTCATGGCCCCTGCTGCTGATTCTGGGCGTGTTCCCACCGGTGTTGGCCACCGCGTTCGCCCGCAAGCAGCGAATCGACTCGGCCGCGGGTGTCCTGATCGGAACCGCACTGCTGGTGCCCGGACGGCTGGTTCTCGATGCCCGGCTGCTCGACGACGCGGGCCTGGCGGCACGTCCGTCCCTGCTGCACCCGCACGATCTCGCACCCTTGGCACCCTCGATCGGCCTGTGGGTACTTCTGGCCGGCCACGTCGTCTCGGGCATTGCCGGCTTGGTCGCGGCCCGTTGCCGCGAGCGTGTGCCCGACCCCATCCCGGGGTCGGGCTTCGAGACCGGTGCGCTCGATGATCGGGGAGGCGGGCTCGACTCGACCGGCACCGGTGCTCGCAACCAGGGTTTGCTCGCCGCCGTGCTGTTCGCGACGGTGCCCGCGTCGGCCGGGGTGCTCATGGCGCAGTTCGCTTCCGATGACCCGTACCTGTTGCCGAAAGCGGCAGTGGATTCACCGGCACTGGGTTTGCTGGGGGCTCTGCTGCTCGCGGTCGGCGTGCCGACGGCGGGTGGCTGGTTCGTGAGCTCGGCCGACCCCGACTTCGCGCGTGGGGGGTTGCTGGGACTGGCCGCCGCAGTGGCGGGTGTCGCGGTGCCGCCACTGTTCGCGGCTGCGGTGCTGGAGCGGCTGCACTACGGCTGGGGTGCCCTGCTGGAGCTGCTGAGTGTGTTGGTGCTGGCCTGGCTGTCGATACCTGCCGGGCGGACTTCCCCGGGTGACCGCGGGGAGGAGACCGCCGATGTGCGGTTGCCCGGACTTTCCCGCTTGCTCGCGGTCTCCGGTGTGCTGGGGATGCTCGCGGGTGTCTCGGCGGTGGCCGCTACGGCGATGCCGCAGTTGACCATGCCGCTCGGGTCCGGTGAAGTGACCCCGTATGCGGCGCCGATGCTGCTGCCCGCCGGGTTGGCGGTCGCCATCGTGGGAGCCGCGATGCTTTCCCCCCGTGCAGGGGTGCTCGTCCGGCCCGCACTGCCCGTGGCCTGCGCCGCCCTGCCACTGGCAGGGGCGGCCACATTGGACACGGTGCTCACGGCCGCACAGGCGACCGGTGCGCACGCGGGGATCGGTGCCTGGGCGACCGGCTTTGCCGTGCTGTTGGCGGTGGCCGCCGCGCTCGTGGCAGCGGTGGCGGGAGGTGTCGAGCGCGACGAGGCCGATCTGACCGAACTGTCGCTGCATCGTGCGGTGGGCCGGCTGTCGGTGCCTGCCGCCCTGCTGGCACTCGGCGCGTTCGGCCTGCCGGTGGTGACGGCGCCGGACTACACGCCGCCGGGAGTGTTCACCGGATTCAGCACGACCTCCTGGGGGCTGGTGGTGGCGCTGGTGTCGGTGCTGGTCGCCGTGGTGCTGGCGCCGCTGTGTCGCCCGGCTCGTGCTGCGGCACTGCCGGCCGGTGCGGCGGTGGTCGTGCTCGTGCGCGTGCTGGAACTGCCGCTGACCGCCGGGCGTGCCGAGGGCTCGGGACCGGGTCCGGGGTTGTGGTGCGGCCTGGCCTGCCTGGTGATCCTGCTGATCATGTCCGCTTTCGCCGCGCGCCGGGGAGCCGCCGAGGCGAGGTGACTTCCCCGGTCTTGCGGCGCTCGCCGGTACGTGTTGTTGTTTTTCTCGTCACTTCCCGATGCTGTCTCGGGCGTACGAGTGGCACGTGAACTCGGTCGATTCGAGTGCTGAATCGATTCGAGCGCGGTGCGGGACGTCGTGGCGTGAGCGAGTTCACCGGGATGCGCCGCCCCAAGCGTCATCGCAGGTCGATATGGTCATCCGCGTCTGACACCGACGTCGCAGGAGAGTCGAGTGGATCTGTACGAGTACCAGGCGAAGGAGCTCTTCGCCGCCCACGGAGTGCCGACGCTGCCCGGCTCCGTGGCCACTGATCCGAACGGGGCCAAGGCAGCCGCTGAAGAACTCGGCGGACCTGTGGTGGTCAAGGCCCAGGTCAAGGCCGGAGGACGGGG